>CBDCTS010000007.1:0-922500 GCA_965222345.1 Terriglobia bacterium
CTGGAGCATGAGCAGCGGCGCTTGGGTGGCCATGAGGAGGCAATAGACCCCCAGCAGCCAGGTCCGCCAGTCCCCGCGACCGGCCCACAGCAACAGGCCGGCGCCGGCGGCATGCCCGACGAACTTGGTCGTCAAGAAGACGGCCACCTCACCGTGCTTGCGAAGGTAGTCGCCCCAGGCCCAGGGCAGCAGCAGCAGCGTGGCCGCCACCTCGATGGTTGCGATGGCGATGAGCACGTGGACGACGCGGCCGAGGACCGCGCCGCCGTAGGGGCGGGTCGCCTCGGCGGTCTCCGACGCCTGTCCCGCGACCGGGCGGCTCGCCAGCACACGCTCGATGACGCGCAGGTTCTCGATCTTCTCGCGATCGGCGCCCGCGGCCAGCCGCGAGCAGCGCTCCCACTGCACCTGCTGGTCCAGCGTGAGCGCGTCTGCCACGTCGCCTACCAGATCGTCACGGTCGTCGGTGTTCATCACAAATCCGGCATCCCACCCGCAGGCGCACAACGCAAGCCCTCGCGCACGGCGCTCGGCCAGCGGATACTTATCTCCTCTATTTACCTATGACGTCTGAATGGCCGGAACCGGACGGTTTCCGCAAGGTGGGTTGTCGGCGAGGACGCGCTCCCGGGCGCGCCGGCGAGCTGGACGTTACCTTCCGGAGGCCAGCGGCATGACCGCGCTCAGCCGAATTACGGCCCGCTTGAGCGCCTTGCGCGCGGCGTCCGGACTCGGCAGGCGTTCGATGGCCGCCAGCTGCGCGTAGTTGTACCCCAGTTCCGCCCGGCCTACGATCAGCCGGCGATCGCGGACCTTCAGGCGCTTCAGGCCCTCCCGGTAACGCCCCCACATTTCATCCTGCAGAAGTTGCTGATACTGCGGCGCAGCATCCTCGAAGGGCCGCAGGGGTTCCTCCCCCGGGGCCAGGCGGGCGATGTTCAGACGGCGGATGGCCCGTCGCAGCTCGTCCTGGACGCGGTTCTCCACGGCGCGCCGGAGATAGGCGCGCAAGGCGCTGACGTGCTTCGACTCGAACCAGTTGAGCCGTGCGAAGGCGTGATGCAGCACGTCCTGCACCAGATCGCTGGTCGCAACCCCGCTGCGTGCCCACTGCGGCAGGCGGCCGCGGGCTCGTCTCCGCAGCCAGGGCGCATAGCGCTCGAACAGCGCGCCCACGGCCGAGGAGCTGCCCCGCCGCACCCGATTCAGGAGACGCTGCTCGGAGCCGGGATCAGGCGGATCCGCTCGGCCGCTATCGTTCGACGATGCGGACATGCCGTTGCTGACCCCCTAGCAAGCAGATCCGGCTCTCCCTGCCAATGCCGGGATTGGCCGATGAGCCGAAGCTTCTATCCTTCGTTCGCCACATACAGTTCCGCTGCGTCCCGCACGACCCACGCCAGCGACACTTTTTTGACTTTGGCTATGCCTTCGAGAGCCTCGTAGAGATCGGGCGGGAAGCTGATCGACGCACGCACCGAAGATACGTTCTGAGACTTCATGCTGCTTACCTTATTCTCTCGCATCTTCTGAGCCTCACAGAATGGCCTTGACCACATTACACCATTCTGGTGAACCAAAATATTCCCCTGATTCAGCTTTCCTGCACGTCCGTTGCCTCCCTACCGCACCGCCCCATCTTCGCCGATTGTTACGGGTGGCACCGGCCTTAACGGAAGGGCAAGGTGGTAGCGCACATGACGACGTTCGCCGACACGGGACAAGGCACCTTTGGCGACCATGTCAGCAAGGTCGCGCGTCGCTGTGGCTGAAGATGTCCCGGTGATGCGGATATAGTTGCCCGCGCTCAGGCCGCCTTTGAATCCTTCCGGCCCTTCACGCAACATACGCAGTAGTGCCTTCTCTTGCCGTTCATTGAGCCGGTCGCGAAGCCGGTCAAGCAACCGAGTCTTGTCGAGCAGGAATTCGACGCGCGCTGCAGTGCGATGCTGTGCCTCAATAGCAATGCCGGCGAACCACGAGAGCCAGGATGTGACTTCGGTGTCTTTGTTCGCAGCTTCGAGAGCATCGTAGTAGGTGGTTCGCCTGATCAGAATCGTTGCCGCCAAAGCGGTGAGCGTCGGCTGGCCCAGGCACTGTGCCAATGCTTTCTCAGAAATAGCACGGCCGATCCGTCCGTTGCCATCCTCGAAAGGATGAATGGACACGAAGTATAAATGTGCAATCCCGGCTCTCGTCAAAGCGGGTAGAGGGTCGGCGCCGTCTGGAGCTGTGCGGTTGAACCAGACCAAGAACTGCGTCATTTCTTCCGGCACTCTTGCCGAGGGCGGGGCCTCGAAATGCACCTTGGGCGCATAGGGTGCGCCTGAAACTACCTGCATTGCCTCATCGCTCCTGCGATAACGTCCAGGGTCTTTCAGATCCTTGCGGCCTTTGAGCAACATCTGATGCCACCGGAACAACTTTTCGTCGGAAAGAGGTTCCGCGAACGATCGGTAGAGATCCACCATCATCTCTGCGATGCCTTGCTCCGCCGCTCCCACCGGCCGGTCATCGGTAGCCACGCCAAGCTCTTTTCGAACCGATGATTGAACGCTGGCCCTGTCCAGAATCTCCCCTTCGATTTCTGAAGTGGTCAGCGCTTCCAGGCTGATAGCCTCAATGGTGAGCCGCTCTTGATCTATCGCGTCGAGGTGCTTGATCGTACCTACGAACATGCCGCTTCCTATCAGGAAGTGCTCTTCCGCCTTTCTCAGGAGGGAGTGATCCCAGGAGAAGACGGGCCAGTCCGGTTTTTGCCAGTTCCACGGCATGAGCGATAGAAGTTTCTTCTATCGCTCATGATAATTTATATTTATGATCTATAGCAAGGGTTTCTATCGATCATCAGGCCTGCCGTTCCGACAACCCGTGTCGTTGCCGTGCATGCCCCCCGCACCACGCCGCTGCTCAGAGCTTAGAAGTTTCCCTCCGCTACGTCCTTCAAAACTTGCTTCTCCAGCGACAGCTCAGCTGCCAGCCGCTTCAGCCGCCCGTTCTCCTTCTCCAACTCCTTCAGCCGTTTCGCTTGCTCCCGTTTCAACCCGCCGTATTCCTTCCGCCAGCGGTAGTAGGTCTGCGTGTGTATCTCCGCTTCCTTGCAGGCCTGCGGCGCGGTCTTCCCGTTCGCCATCTGTACCTCAATCTGCCGTAGGATCGTTACGATCTGCTCTGGTTTGTATTTCTTGATCGGCATGAGCTGTCTTCCTCCTCAAGTGGATTCTCTCTCTTTCCACTTGGTACAAAAAGGGCCGGTCAGGTCACCGCAGCTGGGTGACAAAATGGTCCGCCACTCCCCCGGCGCGCAGCCGGGTCGCAAACGTATGGCGCAACTCGTATATAGGGAAATGCGGCACGCCAGCACGCCGCAGTGTCGCGGCCCAAATATTCTTCAGTGATCGGATGTATGGCCTGCTGGATTTTTGGCGTGGCACCGGGAACAAATACTCGCTTGCCGGCGTCGCTTTCCTTGACATTCATCTCGATCTCTCGCTACGCTTTCAGGGACCTATCGGGGTGGCTTCACCATCCAGTACTGACGGGATTGATCCCCTGTGGCCGTGGGGTCCCCGGGAAAGAAGGAGACTACCATGCTAAGAACTGTCGTGCTTTCGATGACCGGCATTGCCGCACTGCTCTTTACAGCACCCGCTGCCTGGGCTCAATGGGAGCCCCCGGCCGAGTTGTCCCGTGAGCAGATGGTCAAGATCTCCGAGCGCGTGCTGAATCGCCCTGACATCCCCTACAAGACACGGGAGGACATCTTCCGCTTCCGTGCATTGGAGCTGTACTGGGACGCGGGGGGGATGGTTTATGAGCCCGAGGACCCTTCCCGGATTCCTGTCGGACCGGATGGAAAAAAGATCAGCTACTTCCTGATCCATGGCGGAGCGGGAGATCACCGATCCAAGGACACGGAGGCCCGTTTCCTGGTCAGCAAGTATGGGGTCAAGGTGGTGACCATGACCTATCCGGGCCGTCTATACTTGAATGATCCCAGCCGGGAGTGGCCGGGTGACACCATCAAGGCGGATGGCTCTGTTCGCACCCCCATCTGGGACCGGGAGAAACCCATTACCCAGGACCAGTACGAGGTCCGGGAGGACAAGTCGCTGCAGGCGAAGTATGGCACCCTGACCCTGGCCTGCGGGAAGGAAGGAATGGAGTTTTACAACCGCATGGCCGGCTGGCCAGTGGCCTTCGAAGCCGCCGGCAAGAACCTGATGCGCCGTAACCTGCCGCTGGGAGAGTATTCCATCTACATCCACGGTCACTCCACCGGCGGGCCCTTTTCCTTCATGTTCACCCAGCGCGTGGAGAACATCGTCGGGGTCATCGGCATGGAAAGCTCCCCCTTCGGATACATCTTCCGAGTTCAGACCCGGTCCTCGGGCAACTCCACAGGGAAACAGTATGGAGATCTTCCCTTCAACTGCCTGCATGTACGGACTTGGCGCGACACAGCTCGCTACGCCGGGCCAGAGGCCCTCATGCAGGAAGGACCGGAGGCGCTCATGCAGCTGCCCACCCTGATCGAAGAGGTTTTCGAGAGTTGGGAGAGGTCCAAGAGCCGTCCCAACTTCAAAGCCGAAGGCCCCATACACTTTGGAAGCGTACACCAGCTATCGCAAGCAGCCCGGGCCACCGCCAAGCGCTTGAAACTGTCTGTCAAGGAGACGCAGGAGCTGATCGAGCAGTATGTGGGCTACTCCCGGGAGCTGCGTGGTCTCAACGTCAAGCCGGTACCACCGGTGATCTTCGGGGTAGCGCTGGCAAGTGCCGACCATATGGCTGAAAGGTACCGGGAGGTCACGCTCCCGATGTTTGCTGCCATGGATCCTCCGCCCAAGGTCCGGCTGGTCGAGTTCAAGGCCGGGACCCATGGCTATTCCAGACCCGAGTCCGGCCTGCCCATGGGAACCTTCCCAGCCGTGTCCGAGACCTGGTGGGAGGCCATTCAGAACGGATACTACAAGAAGTAGTTCAGCGAGACCGACCTTTCATTTTCTTAGAGCCAGCGCGACACTCGAGTCTTGATTCTCTATAGGCGTCGCCGAAACGATCCCTCAGATGTTTTTCCCCCTTGCGTACCACCGCCCGATCCATGTACTCTAACCCCAGTATTTCGATTTGCAGAAGCGTGTTCTGATGGGTCTGGCGGCTGGTACAAAACTGTGCCACTACGAGATCCAGGAGTTGATCGGTCAGGGCGGTATGGGCGAGGTGTGTCGTGCTCAGGATACCAAGCTGGAGCCCGACAAAACACGCCGTCAACGAATGGCGACCCATCTTCAGGCGGAAAGCACACCAAACTAGGGGGGAATATGGCTAAGAGGTTACTCGGCATTGTATTCGTTATCACCATGCTCGCGTCTCTTCTGCCGGCTGCCGAACCGGCGGAAGTGAAGATTACGGAATGGGAAGTTCCCTGGCAGGAGACCCGGCCGCGCGATCCATCAGTGGCCCAGGATGGAACGATCTGGTTCGTCGGCCAACGAGGGAATTATGTTGCCAATCTGAACCCTGCCACGGGAGAGTTCAAGAAGTTTGATCTAGAGGAGGGGACAGGTCCCCACACGCAAATTCTTGATGACAAGGGCAATGTTTGGATCGCCGGGAATCGCAAAGCTTACATTGGGCGGCTCGATCCCAAGACCGGCGAGATTAAGAAATACCCTATGCCCAATCCTGAAGCTCGGGACCCACATACCCTTGCGCTGGATGAGAATGGCAATATCTTCTTCACTGTTCAAGGTGGGAACTTCGTGGGCAAACTGGACACCGACACCGGGGACATCCGCCTTGTGAAGATGACCACCAAGGGAGCGCGCCCCTACGGCATTCTGGTTGACCAGGAAGGGTTCGCGTGGTTCAACCAGCTTGGCACTAACAAGGTCGGTCGCATGGAACCAGCCAGCCTAGAGGTTAAGAACTATATCCTGCCAAACGAGGATGCGCGCGACCGGCGGATCGCCCGCACCCCCGATGGCTACATCTGGTATACGGACCATGCCCGCGGTTACTTAGCACGACTCGCCCCGGAAACCGGTGAGGTGAAGGAATGGCCTGCTCCTTCTGAAGAGGAGTCGCGGCCCTACGCTCTGGCAGCCGATGATAAGGGGCGCTTGTGGTTTACTGAAACAGGAGTGGACCCGGTTCAGTTCGTAGGCTTTGATCCAAAGACCGAGACCATGTTCAGCGTCACCAAGATTCCGAGCGGCGGGGGGTCTATCCGGAACATGGTATTCGATCCGAAGACTCGCAGCATCTGGTTCGGTACCGATGCGAATACCATCGGAAAAGCTGAGATTCCATAGGGCCAGCCAAGTTGATGGTCACAGACAAACAGCAACGCGGACTCGGTTTGCTCGTATGCGTGTCCGCCCTGTTGCTTCTCCTCCCTGTTATCCTTCTTGGGTACGCGGACGGCCCGCCGCCCGCCGTCACGGGTGGATTTGGAGAAGCAGACTGTCAGGAGTGTCACTTCGGCAGTCCTTTGAACGACCCCAAGCGTACACTGTCGCTTGAGGGAATTCCGACGAGCTACCAACCTGGCAATATCTATCCATTGACGATACGTTTCAACCCGCCGGCAGCATCAGCTGGGTTCGAACTTTCGGTCCGTTTTGCAGAAGGAGCTAGGGCCGGAGTTCAGGCAGGCCGATTGAGCGCCACGGGGGATCAAGTGAAGGTAATCCAGGCTGTGAACGATTCAGAAACCTCTGAATCATCAGCTGGCCATTTAATTCAATACGCAGTTCACACGGCGACCGGAAATCATCCGGGTCAGGAAGGATGGACCATCCACTGGGCTGCGCCGGACTCGACCGGTGGTCCGGTGGCCTTTCATGTTGCGGCCAATGCAGCCAATGGAGACGACTCTCCGTTTGGAGATTTCATCTATGCAACGTCATTGATTTGCTACCCCGAATCGCAACGGCTGCGCGTCTTGATTCATCCAGAGTAACGGCGTAGTGTTCATTGATCCGGCACCACGTGGACGTAAAGTCGGCAACTCGGACTGTCCCACTACCGAACGCCGGATTATATGGAGTGGATTCGCTACTTTGAGAATTGCTTTTTCCGCAGCCACTCCAGGTAAACGTGGGTAAACCAAGCCGAATGCAAGATGGTGGAAGCAAGCGCCGTGCAAACTTGGCAATAGCCGGTATCGGAAGCCGGATAGCGCCTTGCAGACTCGTCCGACAACGGCGCCCCGCAGTACTCGCAAATACGATGTGGCTCTAAGAAACCTGAGTTCTCCATCTTGTTTTTCTCCCCTTCTATTCCCCGGCTTGGCCGGAATTGAAAAAAGTTCACATTTGCTCTAGCAGGTAGAAAGCCAAGCTTAAAAAACCCGTTTGACACGAAAGATCGCTGGCACCACCAGAAGAACGCTCACCCCGATCAGGGGAATGGCCGAACCGATACGCCAGGGCCAGGAAAAAACCCACAGGTACCCAGCGCTCAATGGCCTGCCTATAAACAGAGGAACCGCTTAGAACAATTCACGAGCCTGATCTGGTCCGAGATGGAGATCGGGAAAGTGGGAAAAACCCGTCCGCGCGAAAGCCTGTCCCATCCACGTCTCGCCCAGTTGGGTTACTAGCAGACCTCCCTTATGGAGCCTCTGCTGATCAGCCAGGGCTCCCGGCACCGGGAGGTGATTACCGACCTCGCATTCGATCTCACCCAGAAAACTGCTGGTTTCCGTAGCCCTCGCGCGCCACTACGCCTCAGGTTCCCCGCAGCGCTAGCCTAGCGGCGGATGCCCGGGTTTTTTCCGGAGAAAACTCCGTAGATATTTTGATCGGAAAGCTCTTTCACTCCCGCTGTGCCAAAAATGTGTCAGAAATGCAGGTCAAGCAGCCAAAAGGGTTCTGTGCTGAGCGAAAGCAAAATCCCTGAATGGGTGTAAAGCTATGGAAAAGAAGGAGAGAGTGAACCCGCATTTCCCGTTTGAAATCGTAGAAGCAACCCTCGACTAACCTCCAACATCAATATTGATGCGGGTTCCAGCATCAACATTGCATTCCGGAGGTGTATACCTAATGGGTGAGAGCCAAAAACAGGCATTTCAACTGTCATTCAACCGGTTTTTGCGGGTTGCCTTTCAAGGATCGCGAGTGACATCCAACGGTGGGCTGATTCTGGTGCGAGAGCTGGACGAGCGATTGGGATTCGATGAACTCGTCGAACAGCACTTGACCGACTCTCGGGCAAACAATGCGCGGTTGTCTTTTGCGGACCTACTTCGACAGTCGGTCTACAGCCGTCTGGCTGGATACGAGGATGTGAACGATGCCGAGCGGCTATCTCAGGACCCGGCGTTGCGGCTGATCGGTTCGGAGAAGATTTGGGATCGAGGGGCGGCTCTGACTTCTCGGTTGCAGACCTTCGAGACGGAGATGCTGGCTGAGGAAGGGAACTTCGCAGGGCTGGCACGGGTGAACCGGGAACTGATCGGCAGAGCAGAAGCAATCCATTCGCACTACCGAACTGTGCTGGACATGGATTCGACCGAGATTCCGGTCTACGGGGAGCAGGAGAATAGCGCCTACAACGGGCACTTCGAGTCCACCTGCTATCACCCCCTGCTGTTATTCAATCGAGACGGCGACTGTCTGGCTGCCAAATTGCGACCGGGCAACGTCCACAGCGCCGAGGAATGGGAAGAACTTCTCCTGCCGGAGATCGAGCGGCAGCAGAAGCGGGGCAAGGAGGTGGTATTTCGTGCCGACGCGGCCTTTGCGAAGCCGGAGATTTACGAGGCGTTGGAGAAGCGGGGTGTGAAGTATGCCATCCGCATCCCTTCCAACGAGAACCTCCAGCGGGACATCGAGGAGTTGCTGAAACGTCCGGTAGGAAGGCCGGGCCAGAAGCCGTTGGTGGAGTACAAGGGGTTTCTGTACCAAGCCGAGAGTTGGAAGACGGCCCGACGGGTGGTAGCCAAGGTAGAACATCATCCGGGGGAGTTGTTCCCGCGAGTGGGGTTCATTGTGACGAACCTGACGCTTCCGAGTCGAGCGGTGGTGCGGTTCTATAATAAGCGAGGGACAGCAGAGCAGTGGATTAAGGAAGGCAAGCAGGCGGTGAAGATGACGCGGCTCAGTTGCCATCGGTTCCGGTCCAACGAGGTACGGCTGTGGCTGACCATCATTGCCTATAATCTGGGAAATCTGTGGCGGCGACTGGTGCTGCCACAGAGAATCGGGAACTGGTCCTTGACGAGCTTGCAGCAGCGGTTGGTGAAAACCGGAGGACGCCTGATTAAGCATGCCCGCTACTATTGGCTATTGCTGGCAGAGAGCCATCTGACTCGGCGGCTGTTTGCCAGCATGCTGGGGCGGATAAATGGGCTGTCGCTTCCGTCGGGATAGCCTAGCCTGCGGCACCCAATAAAATGATTCCGATATCCCCCGGGAATGGAGGGGTGTCTGAAAAAGCTGGTTCTGGAAGCCGAGGCGATGGGTTTTTGGGGACTCGGAAAGAGCGGCTGGAAGCCGCTGGCAGTATCTCGGAGAAAATATTGGGCTGGAAGTGCTCAGTTGAAGGCCAACGGGTTTATACTCACGAGTCGGAGGGCCAAAAAACTAATTCCGGGTGAAAGGAGAAGAGGAGAGATAGCCACTTAAAAGGCAGATGCTCTACCAACTAAGCTACCGGCACGTACGTTCATTCTAACCTATTTCCAAACCTCAGTCCCGCTCAGAAACACCTGCCAGCTCAACGGGTCGATGCAACACATGCATTGAATCGTTCGGCTGGAGTTTCAAACTCCAGCGTCTTGCGGGGCCGTTCGTTGAGCTGGCGCGCAATCTGATCCAGATACTCCTGGGAGTGTACCGACAAGTCCGTCCGTTTGGGGAAATAATATCGGAGCAGTCCATTGGTGTTCTCGTTCGATCCGCGCTGCCATGGACTTTTCGGATCGCAGAAGTAGACGTCAATGTCGGTCGCCAATGTGAACCGCTTGTGATCCGCCATTTCCAGACCCCGATCCCAGGTCAGCGATTTGTAAAGTTCCGTCGGTAGTTGCCTGGCCTGTTGGATCAGCGTGGACACAACGGTTTCTGTTTCCTTGCTGGCCACTTTCGCCAACATCACGTAACGCGAATGACGTTCCACCAGAGTCGCAATGTAGCTGTTTGTCGATCCGGCGATTAGATCGCCTTCCCAGTGACCCGGCACCGCACGATCTTCCACTGCAACCGGGCGCTCCCGGATCGATACGATGTCGGCGATCTGTCCCTTCCCATGGCCTTTCCGGCTGGCATGCCGGGACCGGCGAATCGTTCGCCTGGACCGCAGATACTGAGCCAGCTCTTTCTTCAGAGCCCCGCGGGCCTGAATAAAAAGGCTACGATAGATCGTTTCGTGAGATACCTGAACCGACTTATCCTCTGGATACGTGCGCTTCATCCAGCCGGCGATCTGCTCGGGCGACCAGACCTCTCGCAGCTTCTCTTCCACAAGCTGACGCAACCGCGGACAACGGACCAGTCGACATGATTTCGGGCGGCGAGCCCGATCCCAGGCCCGCTGATCGGCCTCCGACGCCCGATAGCTGGCATAGCCTCCATTGCGACCCACCTCCCGGCTGAGGGTCGACGGGGAACGACCCAACAACACGGCAATCGATCGGATCGATCGCTTCGCCGCAATGCCTCTGGAAATCTCCTCCCGCTCGGCCAAAGTCAGCACCCGGCGTGAGCGGCATCGGGAGCGGGGACGGATACCCCCGTGGCGCAAAAGCACGGCGTACACAGATGACGGTTCTCTCCCAAGCACACGTCCGATCGCTTTGGAAGACTCACCCTGCTGCCACCGATCCCAGACCTCCACCAGCTCCGTTACTGTCAAACTTCGCCGCTGCCTCTTTTGTTTCTTCCGCATACACTTCACCTTCTCCTTTAGGGTAAAGTGTTGCATCGACCCGTTGAGATCACCCCCCTTTTCGGCCAAACTGTAGCATGACCGTGATTCGTCTCGTTAGTGAGACGATCCAGTTTTTCGAGCGCCTCGCGCTTCCTCTACAGCTTCACTTGCGAGTATTTCTTAAGCACCTTGGCACAGCAGTTGCGTGACCCATTCGTTCGCCACAGCTCGGCGCTCAGGCGCGTGGCGTACGTCGAGCGCAGGACATACAGAAGGAAGGGCTGACAAGTATTCTGATATACTCTGATTATTATTCGACTATGGCAGACATCCGCTTCCACCACGATTTCACGTTTGAATACGCCGTTCTCGAAACCGTTTCGCCGCTGATCCGGCGGATCGTCGCCAGGAATCCAGGGCCCTTCACAGGTCCCGGCACGGCGACCTTTATCATCGGCCACGGGCGGGTGGCTCTCATTGATCCGGGGCCAGCGCTTTCCAGCCACGTCAAGGCGATGCTCGATGCCCTGCGCGGCGAAACCATCGAGCACATCCTCATCACGCACACCCATCCGGACCATTGGCCGGCTACTCCGGCGATCCAACAGGCGACCGGGGCGCGGACCTACGGCTTTGGAGCCGACCGCGATAAGTCTGGCGGGCGCGGCGTGGACTACGGCTTCCTCCCGGACCAGACAATGCGGGACGGTGACGTGCTGGACGGACCCGGTTGGCAGATTGCGGCAGTGCACACGCCGGGACACACCTCAGACCATCTTTCTTTTGCGTTTTCCGAGGAGCAGGTGTTGTTCTCCGGCGACCACGTGATGGGCTGGTCAACCAGCGTGATCATCCCGCCGGATGGAGACATGGGAGCGTATATGCGCTCTCTGGAAAAGTTGCTCGGCCGGAACGACATGGTCTATATGCCTACCCATGGCCCAGCCATTCCCGATCCCAAACAGCACGTCCGCGCCTTTATCGAACACCGGCAGGAACGAAGCACAGCGATCCTGCACCGGCTCGCCAAAGGGGCTGCAACCATTCCGGAGATGGTCGCGGCTATCTATGCTGGAGTCGCGCCCGGACTGCACGGGGCGGCAGGCCTTTCCGTGGAGGCTCACTTGATCGAGTTAGAAAGCTTGGGACAGGTGGAACGCGACGGTCCGCTGCGCTACCGTCTGACTGGCGGACACAGGAGCGGAAGGTAACACAAAACCGTCCCAAATCCGTCAAGGAGCCGAGTCGAAGCTTGCTACCGCCTGCTCCTCAGAAAATCTCCGATATGCTGCAAGGCCTGTCCTAGAGTCTCTTCGGGCGGGAGAAATACCAGGCGAAAGTGCTTGGTTCCGGGCTGCTGGCCGAAACCACTGCCGGGAACAACCACTACACCCGTCTCGCGGATCAGACTGGAGACAAACTCCTGGTCGGACCCTGAAATCTCAAGCCTGGGAAAGGCATAGAACGCCGCCTGGGGACGGACACAGCTAATTCCGGGAATCGAATTCAGCAAGGAATCGATGAGATCCCGCCGCCGCCGCAGCTTCGCGATCATCTCCGAGATGTGGCTCTGGTCTGCTTCGAGCGCCGGCCGGATGGCGAACTGTTCCGGGTGGTTGGCGCACAGGCGCAAACGAAGCATTTTGCCGATGGCCTTTTGATAATCGGCAACACTACTCCCTTCTCCACTGAGGATTCCCCAGCCAATTCGAAAGCCCGGAACCAAGTACGCCTTGGAGAGCCCGTTGAAGGTGATTACAGGCAACTCCGGCGCCAGAGATGCCAGCGAGACATGCGACACCGGGTCCAGCACCAGCTTGCTGTAGATTTCATCGGAGAAGGCGACCAACCCGTGCCGGGCAGCCAGATCGAGGATGGCCGACAGCACCTCCCTGCTGTAGACCGCACCGGTAGGGTTGTTAGGATTGATGACCACGATGCCCCGAGTTCTGGAATTTATGCGGCGGGCGATTTCGTCCGGGTCCGGCTGCCAGCCGTTGCTCTCGTCCAGATAGTAAGGGACCGCTTCCGCACCGAATTTGGTGAGCACCGCTTGATACAGCGGGTATCCCGGCGAAGGAATCAGAAGATTTTCACCCGGATTGATCAAGCTGGCCAGGGCTATTTCAATCGCCTCGCTGACTCCGGAAGCGAGGAACACATCCTGCACATTTTGAATGCCCTGCCGGCCGGCTTCGTCACGGATCGCTTGCGTCGCCTCCTCCACCCCGGAAGAAGGAGCATACCCGGTTTTGCCAGCAAGCATAGCTTGATAGGTGGCCTCAACAATGTGAGATGGGGTACTGAAGTCGAACTGCAAGGGATCGCCAATGTTGAGGAACAACAGCTTCTTGCCGGCTGCCTGGGCTAGGTGGATGTTACGTATGGCGTAGTGTATCTCAGCGGAACGCTGGGAAGGCTTCACCACCCCAGCAGTCAGAGTACTGCCCTGCCGCTGCTTGGCGCTCTTGCTGTAGGAACTGTCTTTCATCCGGACGGAACCCCCCGCTTTCTATTGCCGGAGCCGCAGGTGACGGTTGCGGCTGTTCTGTAAGGAACCCCGACGGCCAATATTGCTCACTACAAAGGCCCCCATTCTCCCGGCACTGTGGGAACGCAGGTTATCTATCAGGAACTGCGGATCGACCAGGACCGCCAGCATGCCCTGAAACCGGTGGTTTCGAAGGATGTGTCTCATCATCACCAGGACAGGAAACTGCCTCTGCTCCTGCGTGATCAAAACCGGGTCGCTCTGGTAATGGAGATCATCTCCTCATTCGATTCATTAATCCTGCCGGTTCGGCAGCCCGCTTGGCGCGCCAAGCGATAAACCATTCCTCGCCTATCGTAGCATGATACAATGTCGCCTTGTTATGGGGCTTTTGCTGGCAGAAGTCTTGTTCACTTTTTCCAAACGAGGGGCATCTTAAATGATTTCGGTAGGTCTCACAGGAGGAATCGGGTGCGGCAAATCCACCGTAGCAGGGATGTTTGCCTCCCTCGGAGCCGTTATGGTGAACTCTGACGACATCGGCAGAACGCTGATGCAACCCGGCGGCGTCGTGTATGACCGGATCGTCAGCGGGTTCGGGTCCGAAGTGGTAGATTCCAACGGTCAGTTGGACCGCGCCAAGCTGGCCGACATTGTCTTCCACAATTTGGAAAAATTAAAGCACCTGAACGCCATTGTTCACGCCCCGGTGCTCCGAGAAATCGACCGCCAGATGCAGTTGACTCGCTGGAAAGACCCGAACGCAGTCATCTTGGTGGAGTCGGCCGTCTTGTTCGAAGCGGGACAGAACCGCCGCTTTGACAAGATGGTAGTGGTTTGGTGCCGTCCGGACCAGCAAGTAGAAAGATACGTGGCCAAATCCCGCATTTCGGTGGAGGACATCCAGCGGCGTATGGCGGCCCAGATGCCCGGTGAGGAAAAAAAGCGGCTGGCGGACTACGTCATTGATACATCCGGATCAATAGAGGATTCCGAAAGACAATCGAAAGAGACCTTCTCCCAACTCCAGGCGCTAGCCATCGCCCAAACCCGGACTACTTACTAGAACAGTTTTACGAACTGCACGCGCCCGTGCGGATGCACGCCATTGCGTCGACAACTCAGCGGAGATGTCGTTTCAACGGTTGACATCGGCTTATGAGGCTCCATTTATTCCTAGGAAGTCTCGGAACTTCACTTGCAGGAGATCATTGACGGGACGCTATATCAGTTGAAGAGTTAGCCTAACCCGCCGCTACACGGCCAGTTGGATTAATAGTCGGCAAAGCAGACAAGCGCCTCTGCTCAGTTCATTCGGCACGTTATTGCACTTCGGAAAAATTGATCCTGCGAAGTCGTCAAGTGTTTAGCAATGGCTCTCAGCCCCAATGTCAGCGCTTGCAGGTCGTATAGCGCCCTACCCGGATAGACCCATTACCCTTATTATTTCGCACGGGTCCGGCAAAACTATCCTGACAATTTTTCACCGTTTGATAATCGGGCGGAAACCATCGTACTCCAACAGAACCTTGGCTTCCTGAGCGTCTTGTTCATTATCGTAAGGGCCGACTACCACGTGGAAAAGCGGATCGGTTCTGCTGGAGGTTACCAGAACGGGAAGATCTCTCTCCTGGAGCAGGGTGAGGAGCGCTTCGGCGTCTTCCCGGCGAGTGAGCGCCGAAACCTGAACCAGGATGCCCGGCGGCGGTAGCGGCACGACAGCATCTTCCTGCTGCGGAAGCTGCAGGGGGTCTCCGGGGTTGGCGGCGGGAACATCGGAAGGAAGGAGCGTGGTCTGAGGGGATTCCTCTTCCACACTTTCGTAGAAACTCAGCTCCGTGGTGGATGGCGGAGACTCCGGAATGTTGCTGGCTAGCCGCTGCCCCTGTTGCAGGTAGGCAGGGGGAGGCATGGGGCTTGGCTTTTCTGCGTCCCCGGCTGCTTCGGGAGCAGCCTGGGCCACGACAGTAGAGGAAGAGAGCGTGTTATGGCCGATGAGGTAGCCCAACGAAAAAAACACTCCACACAAAGCCACGATCACAAAGAAAATCAGCAGGACCTGCCGGTTCTCCAGAATCAATTCGATCTGCCCATCTCGGTTCTTGCCCATATTGGCTCTCCTTCACCCTGCGGCCTTGGGGCTGCCACCACCTGGATTGTTCTGCTGTGCGCTACCCGGAAGGAGCAGCCTCGACGGCTTCTCCCTTTTATCTTTAATCCGGCCAATCAGGCCGGCTTTTTACCATCGGGGGCAGCTCCGCCGCCGCTGTCGCCGTCCGGCTGGCCTCCGGCAGCTCCCAGCTTCGTGAAGATATCCACCGGCAAGGGGAATACGATGGTGGTGTTCTTCTCGATCCCGATCTCGGTCAGCGTTTGCAAGTAGCGCAACTGAATGGAAACGGGCTCAGTGGCCAGAATGGAGGAAGCCTCCGCCAGTTTCGAAGACGCGGACAGTTCCCCGTCGGCGTGAATAATTTTGGCCCGTTTCTCGCGCTCGGCCTCCGCCTGTTTCGAGATGGCGCGGACCATCTGCTCGGGAATCTCCACCTGCTTGACCTCCACCTTGGAGACCTTGACCCCCCATGGGCCTGTATGCTGGTCCAGGATGGATTGCAGACGGGAGTTCAGCTTTTCCCGTTGGCTGAGCAGGTCATCGAGTTCCACCTCTCCCAGAACGCTGCGCAGCGTGGTTTGGGCCAGCTGGCCGGTGGCATAGAGGTAGTTCTCCACCTCGACGATCGCCTTGTTCGGATCAATCACCCGGAAGTAGATGACCGCATTCACCTTCACGGTGACGTTGTCCCGCGTGATGGTCTCCTGCGGGGGGACCTCCATGGTGATGACCCGCAGCGAGACACGCATCATGCGATCAATCGGCGCAAAGACCAGGATCAATCCGGGACCTTTGGAGTTTGGCAGCAGGCGCCCCAGCCGAAAGATTACGCCCCGCTCATATTCGGAGAGAATTTTGATGACTGAAAGAAGGTAGATACCGACAATTACCAACACGACGGTAGGCAGGGAAAAAGACAACGGCATATATTATGCTCCTTTGGAAGCTTCCTTCTTGGGTTCGGAATTTGGCTCCGGCACGGCTATTCCGGAATACGGATCAGCAACCGGTTCCACCCGCAGCGTGAGGCCGTCCACTGCTTCGACCCGTACCTGGCCTCCGGCGGAAACCACGCCCCGGCTGACAGCGTCCCACAATTCCCCGTGGACGTAAACTCTGATTTTTCCCTCATGTGCTTCGATGCTCCCGACTTTGCCGATTTCGCCGACTAGGCCGATTCTTCCGGTGGTGACCTTGGCGTGGTGTGATTTGATCACCAAGCGCAACAGGAAAACCGTAATCAGGCCAAAGGGCAATGCCACCGACAAGGCGGTCATCAGTGAAATGCTGATGCCGGGCATCCGCGTGTTGATCAGCATCAAGGCTCCCAGGACCATCGAGAGAACTCCACCGGCCGCCAGCACCCCGCCAGTGGCGAACTTTGCCTCCAGAACGAAAAAGGTGATCGCCAGCAGGATCAGCGCGGCCCCTGCCCAGTTAATGGGGAGCAGCGACAGAGCGAACAGAGCCAGGATCAGAGCAATGCCCCCAGCCACGCCCGGAAAGATCAGTCCGGGATTCGAGAATTCCACATAAAGGCCCAGAATCCCCAGCGCCATAAGGATGAAGGCAATGTTCGGGTCCAATATCCTGGACAGGAATGTCTGCCGGAAACTGGGAGCATAGATCTCGATCTGGGCGCCCTCCAAATGAAGGACCTGCGTTTCTCCGTCAAACCGGGTGACCTCGTACCCTTCGAGCTGCTGTAATAACTCCGCTCTGTCGGCAGCCACCAACTCCACCAAGTTCCCTTCCAGAGCCTCGGCGTCGGTGAACGACTTGCTCTCGGTGACGCCCGTTTCGGCCAGCTCGACGTTGCGGCCTCGCTTGCTGACGATGCTACGCAGGTATGCCGCTGCATCGTTCTCCACCTTCTGCTTCATCACCTCGTCCATCTGCTGCCCCCCCATAAATACCGGGTGGGCTGCGCCGGTGTTGGTTCCCGGAGCCATGGCGGCCACGTCCGCCGAGAGCAGAATAAAAAAACCTGCCGAGGCGGCGCGGCTGCCGCTGGGGGCGACGTACACGATCACGGGCACGGGACTGGCGATGATCTTTTCGATAATGTTCCGCATGGAACTATCCAGCCCCCCCGGCGTGCTGATCTGAAGAAGAATGGCGTCGGCTCTCTGCTGGATAGCTTGCTCCATGCCCGCCGTGATGAACTCGGCCGAGACCGGGTGAACGATGCCATCCAGCTGTATCTGGACAACCTGGGGAGTCCGCGCGGGAACTTCCGCGGGAGCCTGGGCGGGAACTTCCGCGACCAGCAAAAACAGGGCGCAACAAACGGCTGCGGAAGTAACGAACTGCAATGTGAATAATTTCAAACCGTTCTCCTCCCGAACCGAGACTTCATTGCCGAGAGACGCTTTTGGAATTCAACTCCTCCATCAAGGCTGCCGCAGACGGGTTGGCCGGCTCCAATCGCACAGCGGCATCCAGTTGTTCCTGAGCCTCTTCCAATTTCCCTTGCTCCATGTAGATCTTGGCCAGGAGTAAATATCCCTCAGCGCTCGTCCGCCGCTCCAGAAACCTGATGGCGGCTTTTGAGGATTTCTCCCACTGTTCCGCCCGCAGGAAAACTCCTGCAAGCTCCCGGTAGGCCTCTGCATAATCCGGATCATAGTCGATCACGTGCAGCAGTTCCTCGGTAGCTTCTCGGTCCATACCTTCTTCCAAGAGCTGTTGCGCTCGTTCGAAATGCAGTGCGACGTGCTCTCCCAGCGTGAGCTTCGCGTGCTCTAATTCCGTCTGGAGCCGCACTAGCAACCGCAACTGGCGAAAGCTGGTGCCGTCATAATCGTCCTTGGCACGTTCGAGCTTTTCCAACTGCCGGTCGTCCATTGCAGGCGAAAAGTCAGGAGATTGCTGCTTGAGTATCTTTGCCTGGACTGCGCCCTGTTCCGCCTGGCCCGTTTTTTCCAGGCATTTGATATACAGGACGCGCCAAGCCGGATGGTCAGCCTCATCGAGAGCCGCGCGTATGTGCGGAATCGCAGCTTCGTAGCTTCCCCGCTTCCAGTAGGCGTAGCCGAGGTTGAACTGAAAATCCGGGTCCGTCGGATTGCTTTTCACCGCCCTTTCAAAATAGGAAACAGCTCCGGGAAGCGCTTGGCGCATCAGGGCTATTCCCAGATTGTTATACACTTCGTTCAGCGGGAGTTGCTGCGCCACCGCCCGGAAGGCCGTCGCAGACCGCTCGTATTGCTCCAGATACAAGTAGGCCAAGCCGAGAAAATAATTGGCTTCCAGATAGTCCTCATCCCCGTGGCGCAGTTTCGACAGCCAGAGGATACTAGTCGAGTAGTCCTGATCGTGGAAGTAGATCATTCCCAATTCAAATGCTGGCTTGCCGAATTGGGGCTCCAGCCGCTGAGCGGTCCGGTAGTAGCGAATCTGATCGTTGCGGTTTCTGGCGAGCAAGCCCCGCACATAATTTTCAAAAGCTTCCAGGCTGGGTCTGCGACGGTCTTCGAGGAACTCATCCCGGGGAACCGTCCAAGCCGGCCTCACGAACCGCAGGATCTGCCAAGCCAGGACTTCTTGCAATTCCATCAACTCTTCGAGTGGCGCCGATTCGGCGAACTTCCGGCTTAGACTGGGCCCTTCCAAATCGAGCACCTGGGCGGTGGCCTGTATCAGCCCGTCACGGTATTCATAGCTCCCCAAAATCAATTTATCCGCATCCAGAGCCTCCGCGACCTTATAGACCGTGGCGTAAGTCAGAATGCTCGTAGGGGGAACTCCCAGGCTGTCAAATGCCGCCGCCCGCTCTCTCCGGTCGAGCATCATGAAGCGGGGCGAGGCTAGATTCGACGACAAGACCTGAGCAAAACTTTCGCCGACCCAATCCAGGTTGGAATCTCGGGTGTGATTCTCAAACGGCAGAACAATCCCGACGTCAAACTGGGCAAATACACTGTTGCCACTGAACAAAACAGCCAGAATTGCTGTGAGCAGATGTTTCATTGGCGCCTCTGCCTTCAATTATAGCAAAACAGTCACGTGGTGGCTGCTTTCCGGCACCTTAAGGATGTGCCTCCAAGCATTCAAGCATCCATCCTTCGCTCCTGCGGCACACAGGCAAGGGGTACTGCGGATGTGATGATGCAGAAGCGACGATGTTGAGATATGCCATTTCTCTGGCAGGAAGCCTCCTGAGAACCCCACGGCAGGCATCGCTATCCGGCCTACATCTCGCTGAGGTGCTTCTCTCTGTTGTCATACATCCGGGAATAGTATTTTTTATAGGAAGGTCCCCTGGCAGTTTCGACCCAGGCCGGGTTCTGCCGGTACCAGCAGAGGGTTCTCCCCAGGCCGCTCTCAAAATCAATTTCCGGCTCCCACTGAAGCTCCCGGCGAGCTTTGCTCGCATCGAGCGCATAGCGGAAATCGTGAGCCGGACGATCCGCCACAAACTGAATCAAGCTCTGCGGCTTGTCCAGCAACTTTAAAATAGTTTGCACCACCTGGAGGTTCGTTCGCCGCTGTTCGCTGCCCAGGTTATACACCTCGCCGGGCCGTCCTCGCTCCAGGGCCAGCTCCAAAGCCCGGCAATGATCCCACACGTGCAACCACTCCCGGACCTGATCTCCCTTTCCGTATACCGGCAGCGGGAGACCCTCCAGCGCATTGATCGTCATCAGAGGAATAAGTTTCTCCGGGTGTTGATAGGGCCCGTAATTGTTGCTGGCGCGGGTGAGAATAACCGGAAAACGGTAGGTTTGAAAATAGGCCCGGGCCAGCAGGTCGCTGCCAGCCTTGCTGGCGGCATAAGGGCTGTTCGGCCACAAGGGGCTGCTTTCCGTAAACACCCCCTCGGCTTCGAGGGCCCCGTACACTTCATCGGTGCTGATATGTAAGAAACGCGAGACGCGCTTGCGCCGCGCCGCCTCCAACAGCCGTTGCGTTCCGAGAACGTTGGTCTGAATAAAGATTTCCGAGGAATCTATGCTGCGGTCCACATGGGACTCCGCCGCAAAGTGAACTACTGCGTCCACTCCCTCCATCAGGTCGTCGAGACCTGCGTCGCAGATGTCCCGGCAGACCAATTCCCCGCCCGGCGGCATCCCTTCGAGATTGGCGCGGTTTCCAGCATAGGTCAGCTTATCGAGGTTTATGATGCGGTCTCCCGCGTGCTTCAGCAACCAGTGCCGAATGAAGTTGGAACCAATAAAACCTGCCCCGCCGGATACAAGAAGTTTCATTCAACACCTCAAAGGCATCGCACCTCTACCGCTGCCACCTCTGCCTCCCGTTGGATCAATAATCCAATGAAGCCGTTTCATTTTTCATGAGCGATAGTTATGTAGCTTACCATAACGCCAACCGTCAGCCCGGTTTCCTGAAATTGTTCCTTCGATGCGTTGGAGAGGGACAGCAGGCAAACGGAAATCCGCATAATCGTCCCTGCGTCCTGCCGGGCCGCAACGCTCGGCGGAGAATACCTTCCGCAGGTCTTCCCGGCCTCCCGGTCCGAGGAAATTGCCAAAGTCCCATTGAACGTTTCGTTTTGGACATTGACACTGATTTTGACGCTGTGTTAGAAATCATAGGCCCTTATTGTGATCCGGGATGCGGAGTTTTCAGCGGAAGAAGCGGAATCAGGATGGGATTTGATGGCTGACGATCAGCAAAAAGACAAGAAGGAAGGCGGCGCACCACAGCCGCCGGGTCCATCCAAGCCTGCAGCGGAAACCCCAAAAGCAACAACGAAAGCCCCACCACCAGCCCCTCGGAAAGTGCCGGCCGGGCCCGCTCCCGAGCCTTGGAACTCCGAGTTGGCGAAGGCGCTGCAGGATCATTTCGGCGATGTCTCCATAGAAGCCCTGAGCTATTTAGGGCAAAACTTCTTCGTCCTGCCGCCGGAAAGCATCCTCTCCGCGGGGGGATATCTGAAATCAGAGTGCGGTTTTGATATGCTGACCGACCTGACCGCCGTTGACTACCCAAAACGGGAGAAGCGCTTTGAGATAATCTACCAACTCTATTCCTTCTCCAGAAATGAGAGGCTTCGCTTAAAAGTATCCATCGGTGAGGCAGAATCGGTGGAGAGCGTGATTTCCCTGTGGAGCACAGCAGACTGGTTGGAGCGCGAAGTCTTTGACATGTTTGGCATCCGCTTTGCCAACCACCCAAATCTGAAGCGTATCCTGCTGCCGGAAGAGTGGCAGGGATATCCGCTGCGCAAGGACTATGGCATCCTCCAGCAAGACGTGAAGTGGGTGCAGGAAAATCTTCACATTGAGAGCGGCCAATGAGCGAAGCAGGGCACCGAATCCGCAAACCCGGACCCAGCGGGAAAGGATGGGCCACAAGGACCTGATGCAAACGACACCGGAAAAAACTTTTCTGGACGCCAACGAGATTGTCATCAACATGGGACCGCAGCATCCCTCGACTCATGGGGTGTTGCGGGTCGTTCTGAAACTCGACGGCGAGAAGGTGCTCGGCACCGATTGCATCATCGGCTACCTGCACCGGGGAGTCGAAAAGATCGCCGAGAACCGTACCTACGCCATGTTCAACCCCTACGTGGACCGCATGGACTACGTAGCCGCCGTTTCCAATGGCCTGGGCTACTGCGAGGCCGTGGAGAAACTGCTCAACGTCCAGGCTCCTCCCCGCGCCAGATATGTGCGGACGATTCTCACGGAACTGAACCGCATCTCCAGTCACCTGCTCTGGCTGGGGACGCACGCGCTCGACATCGGAGCCATCACTCCTCTGTTTTACACCTTCCGCGAGAGAGAAGAGATCCTGAAAATCTTCGAGGCTTATTGCGGTGCCCGGCTGACCACTCACGCTTTTCGGATCGGCGGGCTACTATATGAGACCTATGACGGATTCGAAGAACAAGTGAAGGCGTTCTGCAACACTTTCCCGGCCAAGCTCGGCGAATATGAAGCCTTGCTCACCGGCAACCGCATCTGGCTGGGCCGTACAAAAGGCGTGGGCGTGCTGAACACCGTCGAGGCCATCGAGATGGGGGTTACGGGGCCGGTGCTGCGGGCCAGCGGCTTGAAATGGGACATCCGCAAGGCGCAGCCCTACGCGGCATATGAGGAATTTGACTTTGATATTCCGGTGGGAGAAAACGGTGACACCTTCGACCGGTACGTGGTCCGCATGGAGGAAATGCGCCAATCCTTGCGCATTATCGAGCAGGCGGTGAGCCGTATTCCCGAAGGCCCTGTGATGGCCAGAGTTTCCAAAATCCTGAAGCCCCCGGCCGGCGAGGTGTATCACTCCATCGAGGCGCCCAAGGGTGAGCTGGGGTATTTCGTGGTTAGCGACGGCAGCACGCAGCCCTACCGCGTGCGGATTCGGCCACCCTCTTTCGTCAACTTGCAGGCGCTCGACCGGATGGTCCGGGGGCACTTGGTGGCGGACGTGGTGGCGATCATCGGAACGATTGACATTGTCTTGGGGGAGGTCGACCGGTAGCATCCGGGGCACTTCCTGCCAGAAACAGTTGTGCAGAGACGGGATTTGCTGGCTTACATCCAGATGGCGTTTGTTCGCTGTGACTTCCCGTTTAATCCCGTGAATTGAGGAGACCCGTACAGTTGGCAGAGTTGCTAGAGGCTATCGAATCCTATTTGCAGCTTCCGTACGTGCTGCCGACCTTGTATATCCTCATCATCATTGCTGTATTTCCTTTAATAGCCGGATATATCGTGCTATTGGAACGCAAGGTGATGGCCGATATCCAGGCCCGGTTGGGCCCCATGCGGGTCGGGCCACACGGCCTACTGCAACCGCTCGCTGACGCTGTGAAACTGCTTCTCAAAGAAGACATCATCCCGGCCAAGGCTGACTGGCTGCTGTTCTGGCTGGCGCCCGTTATCTCGGTGGTAACGGCCCTGGTGGCCTTTTCGGTGGTTCCTTTCAGCGACTGGTTCTTTATCACCGACACGAATATCGGCTTGCTCTTCATTCTATCGATCTCCTCGGTGGGGATTCTGGGAATCATCCTGGGCGGGTGGAGTTCCAACAGCAACTACCCACTGCTGGGAGCGTTACGTTCCACTGCCCAGATGGTCAGCTATGAGGTAGCACTCGGATTTGCGATTATCGGCGGCATAATGGTCGCCGGCACGCTGAGCATGCAAGAAATCGTTCGAGCGCAGCAGGAGCAACAAATCTGGTTTATTTTTTACCAGCCGCTGGCGTTTTTCATTTATGCGGTGGCGGCCATGGCCGAGACCAACCGCTCCCCTTTCGACCTGCCGGAGGCGGAATCAGAGATCGTTGCCGGGTATCACACCGAGTACAGCGGCTTCCGGTTTTCCCTATACTTTTTGGCGGAGTACACCAATATAGTGATTGTCTCTTCCATCGCCGTCACGCTCTTCCTGGGAGGGTGGCTTCGCCCCTTCCCCAACGTGGAATGGCTGGATTTCCTGAACTACTGCCCTGTCGCGGCAATATTTACCATCGCAGGCATGAGCTTTCTAGCAGTTTTGCGGGAGAAGCGGCAGATCGAAAAGGTGGGAATGGGCGGGCTGGGAGCCGTTTGCGTCCTTCTGGGATTATTGTTTCTTCTGCCCCCTGTGCTCGCCGCCGTTCAAGGCTTGTTCTGGTTTCTGCTGAAGGTTTTCTTGATCGTATATGGATTTATCTGGGTTCGGTTTACGTTCCCGCGCTATCGCTATGACCAGCTCATGAAGCTCGGGTGGCACTGGCTGATTCCCCTGGCCATCGCGAACGTGATTGTCACCGGTATTGTCATGGTGCTTTAAGCAGAGGCAGGCGCAATAAAGAGATCGGTTATACGCAATGGTTTTAAACGATTTATTTTTTTATATCCTGGCCGTCATCATCCTGGGCGGCGGGATATTGACCATCACGCGGCGGAACGCCGTCCACAGCGCTATCTTTCTGGTGCTGACGCTGATCGGAGTTGCGGGATTGTTTCTGCACCTGCAGGCTGAGTTCTTGGCCGCCGTGCAGGTGTTTCTCTACATTGGGGGCATCACGGTGCTCTTCCTCTTCGTCATCATGCTGGTGAACCTGGACGAGGCTGCGCGGCAGCGGCAGTTCAACCGCCAGTGGGGTCTCGCTTTGGGATGCGTGCTTCTTTTGGTGGCGGAGCTGGGATACTTCCTGTATCAGGGCAAAGATTTTTTCTCTTTCTCTTTTGCCGAAACTTCCGGAGTCCTGTCCCAAAACAATACGCAGGAGATCGCCTTGTCCTTGTACCGCGACTATCTGCTTCCATTTGAGATCGCTTCGCTGCTGCTGCTGGTGGCGATTGTCGGGGCAGTGGTCATGGCAAAAAAACAGATATAGATCAAGAGCAACCAAATGCCGCCAATCGGTCCAGCACATTATTTATTCTTGAGCATGGCCCTTTTCACCATCGGAGTGATCGGCGTGCTCACGCGGCGGAATGTGATTATCATCCTGATCTCCATTGAGCTGATCTTTAATGCCGTCAACATCAACTTGGTGGCCTTTTCCCACCAGCTCGCTTCCGTAACGGGACAGACCTTCGCAATCTTTGTAATCGTGGCCGCGGCGGCGGAGGCGGCGGTGGGGCTGGGCATCATCATAGCCCTGTTTCGGAACAAGGAAACCGTCCACGCCGACGAAATCGATTTGATGAAATGGTAGAGAAATAGAGAGATGAACTTCCTCGATTCCATCTGGCTGATCCCATTGTTTCCGCTGAGCGGCGCCTTGTTGATGCTGTTTTTTGGCAAAAGGCTGCCCAACAAGCTGGTCAGCTTGATCTGCCCCGGAACGGTCCTGGTCTCTTTTCTAGTTTCCCTCGGCGCCGTATGGCAGCTTGCTTCCCTTGCGGAACATCGATTCGAAAAGGTCGTTTACACCTGGGTTCCGGGAGCCCTGTTTCACATGTCAAACGGCCAGGAGTCGCAGCTTCAGGCCGACTGGGGTTTTCTGCTCGATCCGCTCTCGGCCGTCATGGTGCTGGTGGTCACCGGGGTCGGCTTCCTGATTCACGTCTACTCGGTCGGCTATATGGGCCACGAGGGCGGCTTCTACCGCTTCTTCGGATACATGAACCTGTTCATGTTCTCCATGCTCACGCTGGTGCTTGCCAACAATTACCTGCTCCTGTTTGTGGGATGGGAGGGAGTGGGGCTCTGCTCTTATTTGTTGATCGGATTTTACTTCCATAGGAAGTCGGCCTCCGACGCGGGCCAGAAGGCATTCATCGTCAACCGCGTGGGAGATGCCGGCTTTATCCTCGGCATGTTCTTCATGCTGTACACGTTCGGCTCCATCCACTTCCTGTCCGTAAATGAGTCGGCGGCCAGCGGCGACTTTGCCGTTGGCGATCCGATTCTGATGGCGATGACCCTGCTGCTCTTTGTGGGCGCCGTAGGGAAGTCCGCGCAGGTTCCGCTCCACATCTGGCTGCCGGACGCCATGGAAGGACCCACGCCGGTCAGCGCCTTGATTCACGCCGCCACCATGGTCACCGCCGGGGTTTATATGGTAGCCCGCTCGAACATGTTGTTTGTTCTGGCGCCCACCACCATGGCCGTTGTGGCCGGGGTCGGCGCATTTACCGCCATCTTCGCAGCCACCATCGGACTGGCCCAAAACGACATCAAGCGAGTGCTGGCCTACTCCACGGTCAGCCAGTTGGGCTACATGGTGATGGCTTGCGGCGTCGGCGCTTTCGGGGCCGGAGTGTTCCACCTCTCGACGCATGCTTACTTCAAGGCCCTTCTGTTTCTGGGAGCGGGCAGCGTGATCCATTCCCTCTCCGGGGAGCAGGACATGCGCAAGATGGGGGGCCTGCGCCACAAGATACCCATCACCTACTGGACGTTTCTTTTCGCCTCCCTGGCAATCATCGGGGCGCCGCTGTTTTCGGGCTTTTTCAGCAAGGATGAAATTCTCTGGCTGGCATTCTCCAGCTCTCCGATCCTCTGGGTGGTGGCGTTCGTGACGGCCGGTCTGACGGCCCTGTACATCTGGCGGCTGGTCTTTCTGACTTTCTTCGGCGAATCGCGCCTGGACCCGGAGGTAGCCAGCCACGTCCACGAATCGCCCCGCTCGATGACGGTCCCGCTGATGGTGCTGGCTGGACTCTCGCTGGCCGGCGGCTGGATCGGGTGGCCTCAATTCCTGGGAGGCAGCAACCACTTCGAGCACTGGTTGGAGCCGGTCTTTGGCCACGCCGCAGAGGTGATGGCCGGCGGCGCCGCTCATGAAGCGGCACACTCCGCCTTTCAGGAGTGGCTCCTGATGGGGCTCTCGGTGGGGATCGCCGCCTCGGGAGTCTATGCGGCTTATTATTTCGTCATTCAGCGCCGGGAGGCTGCGGACCGTTTGGTTCAGGCCACAGGCGGCGTTCACCGCGTGCTCCAGAACAAATATTACATTGACGAGGTTTACAACGCGGTTTTTGTGGACGGATTTGCAAAAGCAGGCGGCACCGGCTTGGGAAAATTTGATGCTTCGGTGGTGGATGGAGCCGTCAATGGCTCCGCTTGGCTGACACGGTTTACCTCCAGCATCTCGATCTGGTGGGACACCTGGGTGATTGACGGAGCGGTCCGGCTGAGCGCTTTCATCGTGAAGATGCTTTCTTACCCGGTGCGCCTCCTGCAAACGGGGCTGGTGCAAGCATACGCTTTGTTTATTGTGCTCGGAGTATTGATCTTTTTTAGCTATTACCTGCTGCGCTGAAGCAGGGAGAACTGGGCGCGGCTCCAGAAGGCAGCTAAATCCGAACAAGGACTGAAAGAAAAAGAAAATGACTTGGATTCACGATCATATTTTGACCGTTGTGCTTTTCCTGCCCTTGGCTGGAGCAATCCTGATCATGTTCCTGCCCAAGGAGAACAAAAACGGGGTCCGCTGGGCGGCGAACCTAACCGCCTTCCTCGGCTTCCTGGTTTCGGTGCCGTTGTTTTTCTGGTTTGACAGCTCGGTCGGCGATTTCCAGTTTGTCGAAAAGGTAGAGTGGATTCCCTCCATCGGAGCCAGCTACTCGCTCGGCATTGACGGCATCAGCCTCCTGCTGGTGATACTGACTACGCTATTGGGATTCCTCGCCATCCTTTCCTCCTGGACGGCGGTTGGGGAGCGGGTCAAGGAATACTACGCTTTCTTGCTGCTGTTGCAGACGGGGATGCTGGGCGTATTCATGACGCTCGACTTCTTCCTCTTCTACGTCTTTTGGGAAGTGATGCTGGTTCCCATGTACTTCCTCATCGGAATCTGGGGAGGGAGCCGCAAGCTCTACGCCGCCATCAAGTTCTTCCTCTACACGCTGGTCGGCTCCGTGCTGATGCTGCTCGGTATCCTGGCCCTCTACTTCACGAACCGGGCCCAAACCGGAGAGGCCACCTTCGACATTGTGGCCTTGCAGAACCTCAACCTCCCGGAGAACCTGCAACTATGGATCTTTTTCGCCTTCTTCGTGGGATTCGCCATCAAGGTTCCCATGTTCCCCTTCCACACGTGGCTGCCGGACGCCCACGTCGAGGCTCCCACGGCAGGGTCGGTGATCCTGGCCGGGGTCCTGCTGAAGATGGGCACCTACGGATTTGTCCGCTTCTCGCTGCCTATGCTTCCCGACGCATCCAGTCACCCGGTTGTGGTGAACTTAATGATTACGCTTTCCATCGTCGCCATTATCTATGGAGGGCTGGTTTCCCTGATGCAGAAGGACTGGAAAAAACTGGTGGCGTATTCCTCAGTCAGCCACATGGGATTCATCACCCTGGGAATTTTCGCTCTGAACCCGAACGGCCTCGCCGGCGGCATCCTCCAGCAGATCAATCATGGAATCTCCACCGGGGCGCTCTTCTTGATCGTGGGATTGATTTATGAAAGGCGGCACACCAGGGAGATATCCGAATTCGGCGGCCTCTCGAACGTGATGCCCGTCTACGCGACGATGTTTCTGATCGTGGCAATGTCCTCGCTGGGGCTTCCCACCCTGAACGGGTTCATCGGGGAGTTTGTAATCCTGCAAGGGGCCTTCGAGGAAAACTGGGTCTGGGCCGCCTTCGGTGTGACAGGCATTATTCTGGCCGCAGCTTACCTGCTGTGGCTCTATCAACGGACCATGTTCGGAAAGCTCGATAACCCCAAGAACAAGCACTTGAAGGACCTGAATTTTCGTGAAGTGATGACCCTGGTGCCGCTCATCATCCTGGCGTTCTGGATCGGGCTGTATCCCAAGCCGTTCTTCCGGGTGCTGGAACAACCGGTGCAAAAGATCGTCGAGCGCGTGCGGCCCTCTTATTACGCCGCCCACCCGGACGCTTTCGGCGCGCCTGCCCGGCTCAAGGCGGCGGCCCGGCCTCCGGCTTCCCGGAAAACAGCGACAGCCGCAGTTCGTTCCGAACAGAACAGGGCCGAGGAAAGAAGATAAAACTGCGAAGATAGAAGATAACAAATGCTCAGTGAATACTTCTCGGCTGTAGATTTCCTGCTCCTGAAGCCGGCCATCCTGCTGACTATCTTTGGGATCGGCGTCATGCTGACGGACCTTCTGCTGGACGAGCGCAGCAAGCATTTCAACGCGCTTACCGCTCTGGTGGGAATCGGATTCGCAGCCGTGCAGATGTTGCGGATCCAATCCCAGATGCGGGAAGCCGGAGTGAGCGCGGTAGAGGCCTTCCGCGGCGCCATCATTCTGGACGGGCTGGGAATCTTCTTCATCTGGATTTTTCTCATATCCACCGCCATTGTCATCCTGATCTCCGTCCGCTACATGGAAATTGAAAACGAGCACCACGGCGAGTATTACGCCCTCATGCTGTTCGCAACCGTAGGGATGATCTTCCTCGCCGTCGGGATGGACCTGATTACCCTGTTTATCGGTCTGGAGTTGATGGTGATCTCCATTTATATCCTGACCGGGTTCTTGCGAGGCGACCGGCGTTCCAACGAAGCGGCATTGAAATACCTGCTGCTCGGAGCCTTCTCCTCGGGCATCCTGATCTATGGCATGTCGCTGCTCTACGGGATGAGCAACTCCACCAATCTGCGAGAGATCGGCTCGGCGCTGGCTCAGAGACCGGCGGGGGACCCCCTGGTCATCATGGCTGTAGTCACCATAGCAACAGGGCTTTTCTTTAAGATCGGCGCCGTGCCCTTCCATCAGTGGCTGCCTGATGTTTACGAGGGCGCTCCCCACTCGATTACGGCGTTCATGTCCGTGGGACCGAAGGTGGCCGCCTTTGCGCTTTTGCTGCGGCTGTTCCTGGAGCCGCTGGGCTCGCTCCGGGCCGAGTGGGAGCCCATTTTGATCGGGGTCGCGGTGGCTACGATGACGCTGGGCAATCTGGCCGCCATCAGCCAGTCCAACATCAAGCGCCTGCTCGGCTACTCGGCTATCTCCCACGTCGGCTACATCCTGCTGGGACTGGTGTCGGGTAACGAGACGGGACTGACGGGCATCTCCATCTACCTGCTGGTGTATGTCTTTATGAATCTGGGCATCTTCACGGTGGTCGTGGCCATGCGCCGCCGCGACTTGATTGGGGATGAGATCAATGACCTGACCGGATTGATCCACAAGAGTCCCGTAACGGCGTTTCTGGCGGTGATCTTCCTACTCTCTCTGGCCGGAATCCCCCCCACGGCAGGATTCCTGGGGAAATACTTTATCTTTCTTTCTCTGATCGAGACCGGACACACCGTCCTGGCAGTGATCGCTGTGCTCTATGTGGCGGTGGCTCTCTATTACTACTTCCGGATCGTCGCCGTCATGTTCATGGGTGAGCCCGCAGACCAGCAACTGCCCAGCATCTCGCTGGGAATTCGCTGGGCCCTGGGCGTCACCGCCGCCATGACACTGCTCATCGGCCTCTATCCGGAGCCTTTCATACAGCTTGCCAGCGGCTCTGTCCTTTCGCTTTTGAGATGATGAGATGACGCGTTAGCCTCCTCCTCTGTCGAGAGGCCCTGTGAAAAAGCCCGGTAGAAACGGTGGAGACGCAGGCTGCTTTCAGATTTGGCCCGCAGTGTCCTGATGGCTCCTCCCAAACAGAAAAACGTCTGGGTCCAAATCGGAAATTACTCCTCGCTGGGCTTCATGCTGCCGGCTTGCACCGTAGTCGGCTATCTGATGGGCCTGGGACTGGACCATCTGTTCCACACGACTTTTTTGCGGATTGTGTTCCTGATCCTCGGCATTGTAGCCGGGTTTGTGGAACTTATCCGCATCGTCACCAAAAATGCCTGATCAGGAAATAGTGGAAGAAAGTTCTTCACAGATCCCCGCAGCAGAACAGGCTCTCCTAGTAGGCGCCGAACAACGCATTGCCAGAGGAATCTGGGTTCTGGGAATTGCGGGGATTGGGGTTTGCTGCCTCTGGGGAGGACTGCAGTGGGGTGTTGGGTTCACAGTCGGCGCCATTCTCTCAGCTTTGAACTTTCACTGGATGAAGGGAGCAGTCGGAGCCCTGGCTGATCTTGCTTCCCTCCAAGCTGTCCAGGAGGCTGCCGGCGAACCGCCCCGCCAGCCGAAAACCGCCCGCGTGGTGACCCGTTTCGTATTGCGCTTCGCGTTGATCGGGGTGGCGGCCTATGTTATATTTAAAAGCCCTTTTATCAGCCTGGGAGCTTTTTTCGCGGGGCTGTTTCTTTTTTTGGCGGCGATACTGGCGGAAATCCTCTATCAGGTTTATTCAGCCTTCCGCAAAGCTTAACGAGGCGATGGAACATCAAGAACTTTGGTTTACGGCGCTGCTGAACAATCTGCTGGGTGTGGTCGGCCTGCATTCTGATCCTTCTTCCCATCTGATCTCGAACCATCTGGCCATGCAGATTGTGGTGGCGTTGATCATCATGGGCCTGCTGGGCTGGCTGCGCAGCCGCCTTTCGGTGGACCGTCCGGGGAATGTGCAGCAGATGCTGGAAATGGCCACCGAAGCTTTGGGCTCACAGAGCGAGGAGATCGTCGGCCATGACGGTCCCCGGTTTCTACCTCTGGTCTTTACCCTGGGGATGTTTATCTTCCTCTGCAATACTTTGGGAATCATCCCCACCTTTGAGACACCCACAGATCAGATCTATGTCACGGCGGGGTGCGCCCTGGTGGCCTTTGTGTATTACAACTATCATGGTTTGCGCCACCACGGATTGTTCCGCTATGCGCGAACTTTTATGGGACCGGTCTGGCCCTTGGCTCCCTTGATGTTCGTGATTGAACTGGTCAGCCACCTGGCTCGCTTGCTTTCTCTTTCTGTGCGATTATTTGCCAATATGACGGCGGGGCATAACATTACCCTGATCTTCTTCTCCCTGGTCCCGCTCGGCGCTCCGGTTCTATTCGAAGGACTGCATATTTTTGTCGGTACGCTCCAGGCATATATCTTTGTCTTGCTGACCATGGTTTACTTGGCTGGAGCCGTATCCGAAGAACATTAGTTTTCGGCATCTTTCTTACTTCGGTGACTGGATGCAGCCCGCAGCGTGAGGCTCCACTGCACGAGGGATGTGGAGCAACCACCCACTGGGGCTCACTTCAAAAAAAACGAAAGGAGCATACATGAAAAAACTTTTCTGGTATCTGACAGGGTTCATTCTGTTTGTAACCGCCACCCCGGCCTTTGCGCAAGCGCCGGAAGGTGCCGCCGCCGCAACGAACTGGGTGGCTCTCACCTCCGGATTTGCTATGGCCATTGCCTCTGCGTTTTGCGGCCTCGCCCAAGGAAAAGCCACTGCCGCCGCTGCCGAAGGTATGGCCCGAAATCCGGGGGCCACGGCAGCCATCCGGCTGGCGCTCATCTTGGGTCTGGCTTTCATTGAATCGCTTGCCCTTTATACCTTCGTGATTATTTTCATAAAGGTTGTATAATCACGGTCGTATCGCTTTTCAACCGGCCTTATTCGGCCATTGGATAAATGAAAAAGGGAAGCCACATGGCTTCCCTTTTTTCTGAAGAATCGGCATTCCAAGCCGCTCGCCGACCGCTCCCTATACCTGTCTCCGTTACCTGTTCTTACTCACCCTCATTCCTTTGTAGCAGGTTCCCACAGTGTATTCGCAAAAATTTCATCCAGGGCTTTACAGAGAGCATCCACGTGCTTTTTCTCCACAATCAACGGAGGCAGAAAACGCAGCACGGTATCGTGAGTGTTGTTGATAATGAACCCCCGGTCCATCGCCAGCTGCACGAAAGGCCGGCTGGGAATTGTCAGATCCAGAGCCAGCATCAACCCCCGTCCGCGCACCTCGCGGATGAAAGGGTATTTGCTGGCCAGCTCCAGCAGGCGGCGGCGGAAATACTCGCCCGTATTGCGGACGTTTTTCAGCACCTTTTCTTTTTCGAGGACCGCCAGGAACTCCAGAGCCACCCGGCAGGCCAGCGGGCCACCTCCGAATGTGCTGCCATGCATCCCCGGCTGGAACAAAGCGCCAATCTCCTCCCGCGCCAGGAAGGCTCCCAGCGGCAGGCCGCCTGCCAGAGGCTTGGCCAGCAAAACAATGTCCGGGCGCAACCGGTAAGCTTGCGAGGCCAGGTAATCGCCGGTCCGTCCCAGGCCGCACTGGATTTCGTCGCAGATTAGAACGGCGCGGTTGCGGCGCGCCAAGCTCGCGGCGGCTTCCATGAACTCCCGGCTCATCTCGAAAATGCCGCCCTCGCCCTGGATCGGCTCCACCAGCACCGCGCAGGTATTTTCGTTGATGCAGGCCGCCAGATTTTCCACGTCGTTGTAGCGCGCAAAGCGAAAGCCCGGCACCAGCGGCTCGAACTCCTTGCGGTACTTCTCCTGGCCCGTGGCCGACAGCGCTCCGAAGGTTCTGCCATGAAAGGAATTTTTGAGCGCTACCACTTCGAACTTTTCCTTGCCCTGGCGGCTGGCATAAAGCCGCGCCAGCTTGATGGCACCTTCTACCGCCTCCGTTCCGCTGTTGCAAAAAAAGACGCGGTCCATACCTGTAATCTTGGCCAGTGCCGCCGCCAGCGGAGCCTGGTAGGAATGATAGTAAAGATTGGAGACATGAATCACCTTGCCAGCCTGTTCCCGAAGCGCCTTGAGAATTCTCGGATGGGCGTGTCCGAGTGCGTTGACTCCCAGCCCGGAAACAAAATCCAGATATTTCTTGCCCTTGGTGTCCCAAACCCAGCATCCTTTCCCGCGCTCGATGATGAGCGGAAAACGAGCGTAGGTCTGCATCAAAACTTTCTTCTCCATCTCTCGGACGTCTTTTTTCATGGTTATCCTCCGTCGCGCGGGCTCTGACACCCAGGCCATACCGAAACGCACACTTTTGTCGGATTCGGGGCAAGGTGTCAAGAAAATTCTGTTTGCTGAACAAGAACAGTTTTCGTGTAGAGTTCTTTTTAGAAAAACTCCAGCAGTAGATTCAGAGGGTACCTGTATGTTCCTATACAGGGTTGACTCCGAACCGCTGCTGGAAGAAGAAAAGGAAGCGGAAAGAACTATGAACTCTTTGAAAATCCCTTTTGCCGGCTAACCGGGCCGCGTGCACCAGCGAGGAGGGACTCCATTACGGAGGTATGTGATTATGATGAAATCTTCGGTCACTGTGTCCTGCAAGACTTTCGTTTTCATTACCTTGCTGGCTTTTGTCGCTAACTGTCCGAACGGCTTGTCACAAGAAAGCAGGCTGCTGGTTCTGCAAGGAGCCACCGTCATCGACGGACGGGGAGGCAATCCCATTTCGGAAGCAGTTATCCAAATCGAGGGAGACAGAATCCAATCGGTCGGTGCAAAGGGAACGAATGTCCCCGCCGGCGCGACCGTGGTGGACCTTTCCGGAAAATTCATTATTCCCGGCTTGATCGAGTCACACGCTCACTATGGAGAGTGGATGGGAGAAGTGTTCCTAAATCATGGCGTGACGTCTGTCCTGGCCGTAGGCGGAAGGTTCGGCGAGAAAAAAGAAGCATCCCACCAGAACACGGCCCGGACGCCGAGGATTTATGATACGGCCGGCGACCCGCGCTTGTCCTCTTCCTTTACGCAAGAGCAGGTCCGCGACGCAGTTCAACAATGGTTGAAAGGAAAGCCGGATTTTGCCAGGCTGCGTTCTTTCTTTGATGACCGCGGCAGGCAAATCTACCAATGGGCGGCCGAGGAGATACACCGAGCCGGACTACTGGTTTTTGGACATACCGAAAACGCTCCCGAATCCATCCGGGCCGGACAAGACTCTGTAGAGCACATCTGGGGTTTTGTACAGGCCCAGATGTCTCCCCAGGAGCTGGATGAATTCCAGCGGGGCCGGCATCTGCACTGGGCCCCTTTTTTCAGGGATTGGCCGCGACTGGATCAGATGATCCGGGAAGCGGTGGATCGGGGAGCGTATATCAATCCTACTTTCCTTTATGAGCTGGGCTCGCTAAGCGCCTTGGCGGCACAGCACGAGCAGGAGGATTACCTGCTGTACAGCAATCCCCGCCTGATGGCCTACTACCCGAAAAACGTCGCTGAGTCGCTTCTACAAAAGCATCGGCAGATCCGCAGTTTTTCGGGAAAATACGAGAACCTGGTTTTGATCTCCAGATTGGCTCCGGAAGAGCTGGAAGAATTCAAGCAAGGGTACCGCCTCGCAGGAGAATTCCTAAAACGGTTCGTACAGGCTGGCGGCAAGCTCCAGGCCGGAACAGACACCCTTTCCGGAGGCTCTCCTGGACTGAGCCTCCACCAGGAGATGGAGTTGTTTGTGGAAGCCGGGCTGACACCAATGCAAGCGTTGCAGTCGGCTACGCTGTGGTCCGCCGAAATGCTCTCCGGAAAAGGCGGTGTTCTCGGCAGTCCTGAGGTCGGTGTGATCGCGGAGGGCGTTTTTGCCGACTTGGTGGTACTGGCAGCGAATCCCTTGGACGAGATCGGCAACACCAAGAAGGTGGAACGCGTGATGAAAGGCGGAATGTTTATCGAGTTAGGTTATGATCCCGCTTTTTTCAGCTTCACCCAGCCTGCTCGCAGCATTGCCATGGCGACTCCGGTTCCGGGAATCAGCGCCATCACGCCGCACTCAGTTGCGGAAGGGACTCCGGAATTCGAGATAATTGTGGAAGGAGTGGGTTTTGTCGGCAACTCCGTCGTCCGGATAAATGGCGTTTCCGTTTCCACAACCTTTGTCAGTCCGCGCAGATTGAAGGCCCGGGTTCCCGCCAACACGGTGAATCAAGCCCGGCCGAATCCATTCGATGCACCGGGGCCGGCGCAAAATGTCGGCGTATTCGGAGACCGAACCGTCCCGATTACCGTCTTTAACGGACCTCCGGAAGGCGGGCTCTCCAACCGAATTCTATTGAGAGTACAGGCGAAGTGGATAGGGCCGGAAGAGGCTGCTCGGTAGGATGTAATTCTCCGAAAACTTGGTCTTGCTGCCGGGCCTTGAATCCTGGTCACGGATGTGAACGCTAGAACACCTGCGCCACCGTTTCGCCAGAGCGGCACATTTCCGCCAATTTCCGTCGCGACCAGGTAGCAACTGCTGGCGCCAATTACTTTGCCCCGTAATGCCGTATAATTTCTTCCCCTGAAATTGCTTTCCGGCGGGAACAACCACGCGGCTGTCCCCTCCGGAAAAACATCCTCACGAAGGTGGTGTGCAATGCACGTAATGAACCGGATTGAATTGCCGGTGCGTAACATTCTGCAGCGAAATTTCCTGCCTGCCTGGAACGTCGTCCTGATGGGCATCCTGCTCAGCGCGACGCCTGTTGCGGCCCAACAAGCTTCGGCTTCGGCAGAGCCGGCCTCGCCGCAACTGATTGAGGACCTTGTTGCTGCCAACCGCATTTTGGCAGATCAGGGCATACTCGATGGCTACGGACACGTGAGCGTGCGGCACGATCGTGACCCGAACCGCTATCTTCTCTCCCGGTCCCGGGCTCCGGAACTGGTTACCGCCGAGGACATCATGGAGTACGACCTCGACAGCAATCCGGTGGACGCCCAGGGCCGCACTTCCTATCGAGAACGGTTCATCCATGGCGAGATATATAAGGCACGGCCAGACGTCCAAGCCATTGTTCACCATCATTCTCCGGCCCTTATCCCGTTCGGCGCGAGCACCGTGCCGCTCCAGCCGATTTATCACATGGCATCATTCATCAGAGGAGGAATTCCGGTCTTCGAGATTCGCAGGACGGCGGGCATGACCGATCTACTGGTCAAGACACCTCATCTCGGCAGCGCCTTAGCGCAGACTTTAGGGGACCGGCCCGCGGTCCTGATGCGCGGCCACGGGACCGTCGTGGCCGGATTGTCGCTTTCGCACATGGTCGGACGCGCAGTCTACCTCGTGCTGAATGCGCAGCTCCAGGCCCAGGCGATGGCCCTCGGCGGACCCGTTACTTTCCTGGACCCCGAGGAGGCCCGTATTTCGCAGGAATCCCGGGATGCGGACAAGTTCCAGCGGGCCTGGGAACTGTGGAAGCGAAAGGCGCTGGCGGATTGAAGTGAAAAACGTTCGCTTCGATTCTGCCCATAACAAAAAATACTGGACATCGTACCCATCGGTGGGCACACTCTTTTCCTGTGTTGTTCAAAGCTGTTGTTTAACACTAATGTTAAGCGCCGAAGTTCTCCGTCGCATTCGGACGGAAGAAGGCCCGGGCCGTCCCATACCCGTACGGGGATAAATAAGTGCCTTGCCTCGTTCCGAATCGGGCCTTGCGTGCGGATCATGGTGGTGAACAAGCTCATCTGGATAGGAAGTTGGAAGCTGGAGTTGACGGGCGAAATTTCATAGCGAGGAGAACATGAAACTTTTGGGTTTTTGGCTGGCTTTGATTGGTCTCTGCACTGGCTTGGCTTGCATGCCTCTGCTGGCGCAGGACGGAGAGGTTCTTTACAGAACGCATTGCGCGATTTGTCATGAAACGGGCGGTGAATCACCCGCTCCGAGCCGCGAGCAGTTGCGACAGATGTCGCCGGAGCAGATTCTGGCGGCGCTCGACAGGGGCGTGATGAGCAGTCAGGGTTCGGAGCGCAGCCGTGCCGAGCAGCGCACCCTGGCCGAGTTCCTTTCCGAAAAGCCCTTCGGGGTTGAGCCCGTGAACCCCATTCCCCGGTCTGCGTTTTGCGATAGCTCGGCGAGTTCATTCCAAAGCTCTCTGGCTGGGTCGGCCTGGAACGGCTGGGGGGTTGAGATCACCAACACTCGCTTCCAGCCGGGAGCGGCTGCGGGAATATCACCAGCCGAGGTTCCCCGGCTCAAGTTGAAATGGGCATTTGGCTTTCCCGGCGCCACCAGCGCAAGCGCCCAGCCCGTGGTTCTAGGGGGCCGTGTCTACATCGGCAGCTGGGTGGGTGATGTCTATTCCCTGGACGTGCAGACGGGCTGTATTCACTGGATGGTTGAAACCGAATCCGGCGTTCGGAGCGCCGTCAGCATCGGCAAGGCGAGTAGCGACAGCCTTACAGTATACTTCGGGGACCTGGCAGCCAATGTCTACGCGTTGGATGCGGAATCCGGAAAGCAGTTGTGGAAGGTGAAAGTTGACGATTACCCCTTGGCCCGCGTTACAGGATCACCCACGCTATATGACGGACGGTTGTATGTTCCGGTCTCCTCCCGCGAAGAGTCACGGGTGGGAAATTCAAGGTACTCTTGCTGCCGGTTCCGGGGCAGTATGGTGGCGCTGGACGCCGCTACCGGACGGCAGCTATGGAAAACTTATACGATTTCCCAGCCGGCGCGCCGAACCAGTAAAAATCGGATTGGAACCCAAATCTGGGGGCCAGCCGGTGTAGCGATCTGGGTCTCGCCTACCCTCGACGTGAAGCGCAACGTCCTGTATGTCGGCACCGGAAATGACTACTCGCCTCCCTCGACCAGCACCTCGGACTCGATCATTGCCTTCGATATGGATACAGGGGCAATCCAGTGGGTGCGACAAATAGTAGAGAATGACATTTGGAGCAGCGGCTGCCGCCAGCCAGACCCCGACCCGGCTGTATGCCCCGACGTGGACGCTCCGGACTTCGACTTCCCCGCATCTCCCATTCTCGTGAAACTGCCGGACGGACGTGAAATGCTGATTGCGACCCAGAAGTCGGGATTGATTTATGCTCTCGATCCGGACCAGAAAGGAAAAACCATTTGGGAGTTGCGGGTGGCCAAAGGCGGGACGCAAGGCGGCATATTGTTTGGCTCCGCCACAGATAGTGAAAACGTATATGCAGCGATCTCCGACTTCACGCGTCTGACCGGCCGCGTGCCTGATCCCGATGTCGGCGGCGGCATAGTCGCGGTCGGTCTGGGCAGCGGGCAGCAGCTTTGGTACACCCCGCCTCCAGGCTGCGGAGACAGAAGACCTTGCAGCCCGGCCCAGGCAGCCGCGGTCACCGCAATTCCCGGCGTCGTGTTTTCCGGCTCCGTGGACGGGCATCTGCGCGCCTATTCCACTCGGGACGGCGAAATCCTCTGGGATTATGACACCGTCCGCGAATTTACCACCGTCAACGGAGTACAAGCCAAGGGAGGCTCGCTCAGTAACGGTGGTCCGGCCGTCGTGGGAGGAATAGTTTTTAGTAACGCAGGCTACTCCCACCACAGCGGCGTCATACCCGGAAATGTCCTCCTGGCTTTTTCCGTGGAGTGAAATTGGCCGCTCCAGCAACAACGGAATTCGCAGCTTCCGGATTCCATGTTGTGGCGAGTGCGGAACAGGATGAAGCAAACAGGAGCGAAGACAAACATTAGGGGGTCGGCATGAAGCGCACAGCGATGAGTTTAGCAATGCTCTTGGCGATTGCGGTCGCCGGTTGTCAGGGCGTGAACGACACGGGTTCCGAGGAAGAGACGTTTTCAGGAGGCATGGAGGCGCCAGCGAGCCCGGCCAGTCAGGAGGTGAAACTATTCGACGGCTCGAGCCTCGAAGGCTGGCGTGTGCTCGGCGATGCGAACTGGCACATCGTCGACGACTACGTGGAAGCCAATAGCGGCGATGGTTTTCTCGTCACGCCCGATAACTACGGCGACTTTCATCTCACGCTTGAGTTCTGGACGGATCCGGATGCGAACAGCGGCATCTTCATCCGTTGCTCGGACCCGAATGAGGTGGGAGCGGCCAATGCCTACGAGGTGAACATCTACGACAAGCGTCCCGACCCGGCATACCGCACCGGCGGTATCGTCAATGTGGCTTCGCCGATGGAACAGATCGATGCGGCCGACCAGTGGAACACGTATGAGATTTCAGCCGAAGGCTCGCGTCTGGTAGTTAGGCTGAACGGCATACTGACCGTCGATATCGAGGATGAGAAATTTGCCTCAGGTCCCATCGCGCTTCAGTACGGCGCGGGTATCGTGCGGTTTCGCAACGTGCACATCAGGCCGCTTTGAGCCCGCCTGAGAGGATTGTCCCGAACAACGCCAGCGCCTACATATGGCTGCAGCACGACTGCCCAGCGGACACATAAATCCGAACCCAGCACCCCCCCCACTAGAAATCCAACCCTGCGCGTCATTACGAAGCAGCATGGAGAGACGCAGCGGCAATTGTCAACCTGGGAACAGTGCTTTGGGTGGTGTTCCGTTTAGGTAATACATGTGATTTTCTGTGTTGTTAGCAAGTTAAAATGTCCGGTATATGTAGCAAGTGAAATGTCCGCTTTCATGATTCTACCGAAAGTGATTTGGCGCTGACCGAAGGAGCCCGTAGGGCGACGGAGGTGAGCGCCAAATGGTGTTGTCGGGAAGCCACAGGGCTCCGCCGCCGACCGCCGCACCGGATCGCCACCCCCTCGGAGGAGTAGCGGCCCACCGTGTGCGGCCCATAGCCAATGCTTAACGTCCCATCCAGGTGTTCATAGACGGTCACCCGGCAGCCCGCCAGAGTCCCGCGCCAAGGAGTTTTCTCGATCTGGAGGAGGCGGTTCTCCAGACTGACCGTATTGTCCCGATTCACTATCCGCTGGTGCTGGATCGAGAAGATTCGCTCTAACTCCCGCCTGGCTGACGGCAAAAAGGCGCTGCCTGGTTGGGTGGCCGGCACGGCAAAGCGCCGGTTGAACTCCCCGATATAGCCCTCCCGCAGGAACCGATTCGCTGCCTCTAGCGTGATGATTCCCCGCAGGCGCAGTTCCTGCGGCAGCCGCCCTTGCCAGGTCCCGAAGTTCCGCTCGCTGCGTCCCCGCGCCTGCGGCGAATAGGCCGGAATCATCTGAATGCCCAGCTCCCGCAGGGCGCGGCCCACCTGGGTCAGCCGTTGCCGATCCACCGGCTCGCCCGCCTTCCGGGTCAGGAAGAAATGACTGGCCCGGTCGCTATAAAGGGCGCAAAAGATCCCCTGCTGCTCGACCACCTCCCGCAGGGCAGCCAGCACCGTCCGCGTCGATTCCTGCTCTACCAGTTGCGCATAGTAAATCTCGCTGCTGGCATCATCCAGGACCACCAGCAGGTCATACCAGCGATCATCGACAAACCACCGATGCTGGCTCCCATCCAGATGCAGCAGCATTCCCGGCAACGGCCGCCGGGGCCGCCTCTGGCGGTGCAGGCCCCGCTTCCGCCTCCTGTTCACTAGCCCCGCCCCTTGCAATGCCAGCTTCACCCAGGTGTAGCTCAGCCGGAGGCCGTGCTCTTCCCGCAGCTTTTCGTGAAAGTGCCGCACGTTGAAGTCAAAGTACTTCTCCTGATACAGCCCCAACACCTTCTCCACCGTCCCCAGGGGTACCCGCCGCGGACTCGGCTTTCCCCGCCGCCGGTCAAACAGCCCGTCGTAGCCGTACTGCTCGTACCGGCTGCGCCACCGCCTCATCTGCCGGTCGCTGATCCCGATGATCTCGGCTGCCTGCCACCAGTTGATCCGCTTCCCTATCGCTCGCAAAATTACTTCTTGTATCTTCATCGCCCGCTCCATCGCAGCTTCCGAGTAGAACTTCATGCCACCTCCTGGCAAAAAGCCCTACCCTACGCCGCTCAAAGCGGACATTTCACATGTTAATTAGACCGGACATATCATGTGCTAACGACATACATGTGATTTTCTGTTGTTGACCTGCCCCCGGTTGTTGGTCCACTTTTTATGTTAGTCCATAAGCCGTTGCAGCCGGGTGGAGCGGAGCGGAACCCGGCCGTAACGGCAGGATCGCTTCCGGGGCTGGCGGCCGGTAGCCTAACGCGCTGTGCGGGCGAACTTTGTTATACTCCCGCCGCCATCCCTCAATCAACACCTTCGCTTCCTGCAAGGTGTAGAAGATCTCCCCATTGAGAAACTCGTCTCGAAACTTCCCGTTCAACGATTCTACATACCCGTTTTCCCATGGGCTCCCCGGCTCGATGAACAAGGTCTTTACCCCTACCCGCTCCAGCCAGTTCCGAACCAACCGTGCTGTGAACTCGGACCCGTTATCCGAGCGAATGTAATCGGGAACTCCTCGCTCCACAAACAAGGCTGCCAGCCGTTCCAAGACACTCATCGAATCAGCTCGCCGTTCTACGTCGATTGCCAAACATTCTCGCGTGTACTCATCCACCACCGTCAACATCTTCAGGGGACGACCATCCTGGGTTCGATCTGCCACAAAATCGTACGCCCAGACATGATCCCGCCAGCACGGTCTTAACCGAAGACACGACCCATCGTTCAACCACAGGCGGCTTTTCCGGGGTTGTTTCTTCGGCACTTTCAGTCCCTCCTGCCTCCAGATTCTCTCCACCCGCTTATGGTTCACCCTCCACCCCTCCCGTCGCAACAGCGCCGTGATTCGCCGGTAGCCGTATCGACCGTACTCGCCGGCTAACTGCAGCGTCCGGGTCACCAGTCGCGGTTCATCCTGTGGTGTCAAGGTTCGATGCCGCTGGGTGGATCGGTACTGCCTCAGCACTCGACACGCCCGCCGCTCCGACACTCCCAAGGTCTGACAGACACGCTCCACTGCCTGCCTCCGTCGGCACGGGCTTAGAAGTTTCCCGAGGATGCCTCCTTCAGAATCGCAAGGTCCAACGCCTGATCCGCTACCAACTTCTTCAGTCGGCCATTCTCCCGTTCCAGTTCCTTCAAACGCCTCACCTGATCAACCCGCAAGCTCCCATACTCCTTCCGCCATCGATAATATGTCTGCTCCGTGATTCCCAACTTCCGACAGACCACTCCCGTTGTCTGGCCCTTAGCCAGTTCCACTTCTGCCTCTCGTAGATGTCGGATGATCTGTTCGACCGTATACCGCTTCTTAGCCATCCTTCCCCCTTTTTCAAGTCCAGTTGAAACCCTTTACTCTAACTTATCAACTGGACCGTTTTTGGGGGGGCAGGTCACGCCTGAGGACTTCTACACACCCTGGTTAGTCGGAGTTTCCTTTGGAATCCCGGGCACCGTCAAGTATCCGTCGATATTGGGAGGGTCATATGGCTTCTAGATTTCTCAGATTGACAACCGTTGTGGGATTCTGGGTAGTGGTGACCTCCGTATGGCTTTCGGCCCAGACGGGAGCCAGTTCTATTACCGGAAGGGTCATCGATGAGGGTGGGGGTGTAGTCCCCGGTGTCACCATTATCATCACCAATGAGGAAACGGGGGCAGCTCGAACTGCCATTACCGGCGGGGCCGGTCGCTATACGGCTCCCAATATGCCGGCGGGTCGTTATACCCTCCGAGCCGAGCTACCCGGCTTCAGCACCTTTGTTCGCTCAGGGGTTACTTTGACAGTCGGGCGCGACATTATGGTCAATCTGGAGTTAAAGGTTGGAGAGGTGACCAAGGAGGTCTTCGTCACTGGAGAAGCCCCTCTGGTGGAGACAACGGGGGCGACTATATCTGGATTGGTCGGAGAGCAAGAGATGACGGACTTACCGTTGAACGGGCGGAGCTTCGATCAGTTGATTACTCTGGATTCCGCAGCGGCCAACTTCACCGGCTTCACCAGCCAGGGTACCGGGCATGGATTTGGCCAGAAGTTTACGGTGGGCGGTATGCGGTGGGAATCCAACAAGTTTTACCAGGATGGGATGGAAAGGCTGGGTGCGGCCAAAGGGGGCGACACGCCTGGGTCCGCCTCAGGCCTTCAGCTGGGGGTAGACGCCATCCGGGAATTTCGATTGCTAACGAACAACTACAGCGCCGAGTATGGGAAAAAGGCCGGCGCCGCCGTTGTTACGGTCACCAAAAGTGGGACCAACCAAATTCATGGCAGTGCCTTTGCCTTCCACCGCAATGACAATCTGGATGCGGCCAAGTGGGAGGATACTGCCCGTGGCGGCGGGGTGAAGCCCGAATTCAAGCGAAATAACTTCGGTGGGTCGGTGGGGGGTGCGCTCAAGCAGGACAAGATGTTTTTCTTCACTAACTATGAAGGGGTGCGGGAGCGCTTAGGGACTAACCAGATTGCCATTGTTCCAGATGAGAATGCGCGAATGGGCATACTACCTGGCGTGGATGATCCTATCCCCGTCAATCCAGTTGTAGTGCCCTATCTGGCACTGTATCCTCTGCCTACGGGTCAGAATTTTGACGACGGAACAGCAGAAGTGGCAAGCCCGGCGTCGAGGGCTACCACCGAAGACTTCTTGATGGGACGATTCGATTCCAATATCTCAGAGAGTGATTCCTTCTTTCTGAGCTTGACTACCAGTGCCGCGAAGTTGGTGGCGCCTGAGGATCTGCCCCTCTTCGCCGACAATACAGAAACCCGAAACTACACGGCGAGCCTGGAATGGACGCACATCTTTTCGCCAAGGTTGCTGCATGTGGCTGGGGTGGGTTTCGACCGCGCATTCTTCCTTAACGAAGGCCGCCCGCAGAGCGCTCTCGACCCTTCGCTCGACTTTACCCCGGGTGCGGGGTTTGGAGAGATTGACTTTCAGACCAACATTACAACGTTGGGGCAGGTGAACGCTCTCAATGAGATCACAAACAATACGTTCCAGTTCTCTGAACGATTCCTTTACAGCACTGGGTCTCACAGTTTGAAGGCGGGGTGGCAGATTCAGCGAATTCGGAGAAATGAGATTCCAACGCTTCGTCAGCGGGGAACTCATCGCTTTGGGTCCCTGGAGGATTTTCTCGCCGGCGAACCCAATCGCTTTACCGGTATCATACCCGGTGATGTCCGTGGAGCAACTCTGAACCTGGGCCTGGTGGCGCAGCCGAATTTCAGGAAAGGCTGGCGCCAAACCTACGGGGGCTTCTATGTGCAGGATTCCTGGAAAGCGACACCGACTTTTTCCGTCGATGCGGGTCTGCGGTTTGAATTCGCAACGGCTCCGGACGAAGTGGATGGCAAAACTCACCGATGGCTTGTGGACAAGTTGGTGCCGGAGGGCCTGTTTCTCCAGACGACTCCGGTGCTTGGAAAGCCGGTCTTCGATCACACCTCCACAGGCTTGGGTCCGCGCCTGGGACTTGCGTGGGATCCGAGGGGAGACGGCAGGACGGTCATTCGGGTAGGTGGGGGGATGTTTTTTGAGCAGTTGGACAACAAGTTTCGGTTTTTCATGGACGCCTCTCCCCCGTTTACGGCCCGGGCGCAGTTTAGCGGGGAAGGGGATGTCCCCTTTCCAAGGCCCTTTGAAGGAAGGGATGCGAGTGAATTAACCATTGAGGGTCGGGGGGTGGATCCCAACGCCGAAAAGGCGACGGTGTTTCACTACAACCTGGGCGTGCAACAGGAGCTGTTTTCAGACCTGGCCCTGAAGGTGTTGTTAGCAAGTTAAAATGTCCGGTATATGTAGCAAGTGAAATGTCCGCTTTCATGATTCTACCGAAAGTGATTTGGCGCTGACCGAAGGAGCCCGTAGGGCGACGGAGGTGAGCGCCAAATGGTGTTGTCGGGAAGCCACAGGGCTCCGCCGCCGACCGCCGCACCGGATCGCCACCCCCTCGGAGGAGTAGCGGCCCACCGTGTGCGGCCCATAGCCAATGCTTAACGTCCCATCCAGGTGTTCATAGACGGTCACCCGGCAGCCCGCCAGAGTCCCGCGCCAAGGAGTTTTCTCGATCTGGAGGAGGCGGTTCTCCAGACTGACCGTATTGTCCCGATTCACTATCCGCTGGTGCTGGATCGAGAAGATTCGCTCTAACTCCCGCCTGGCTGACGGCAAAAAGGCGCTGCCTGGTTGGGTGGCCGGCACGGCAAAGCGCCGGTTGAACTCCCCGATATAGCCCTCCCGCAGGAACCGATTCGCTGCCTCTAGCGTGATGATTCCCCGCAGGCGCAGTTCCTGCGGCAGCCGCCCTTGCCAGGTCCCGAAGTTCCGCTCGCTGCGTCCCCGCGCCTGCGGCGAATAGGCCGGAATCATCTGAATGCCCAGCTCCCGCAGGGCGCGGCCCACCTGGGTCAGCCGTTGCCGATCCACCGGCTCGCCCGCCTTCCGGGTCAGGAAGAAATGACTGGCCCGGTCGCTATAAAGGGCGCAAAAGATCCCCTGCTGCTCGACCACCTCCCGCAGGGCAGCCAGCACCGTCCGCGTCGATTCCTGCTCTACCAGTTGCGCATAGTAAATCTCGCTGCTGGCATCATCCAGGACCACCAGCAGGTCATACCAGCGATCATCGACAAACCACCGATGCTGGCTCCCATCCAGATGCAGCAGCATTCCCGGCAACGGCCGCCGGGGCCGCCTCTGGCGGTGCAGGCCCCGCTTCCGCCTCCTGTTCACTAGCCCCGCCCCTTGCAATGCCAGCTTCACCCAGGTGTAGCTCAGCCGGAGGCCGTGCTCTTCCCGCAGCTTTTCGTGAAAGTGCCGCACGTTGAAGTCAAAGTACTTCTCCTGATACAGCCCCAACACCTTCTCCACCGTCCCCAGGGGTACCCGCCGCGGACTCGGCTTTCCCCGCCGCCGGTCAAACAGCCCGTCGTAGCCGTACTGCTCGTACCGGCTGCGCCACCGCCTCATCTGCCGGTCGCTGATCCCGATGATCTCGGCTGCCTGCCACCAGTTGATCCGCTTCCCTATCGCTCGCAAAATTACTTCTTGTATCTTCATCGCCCGCTCCATCGCAGCTTCCGAGTAGAACTTCATGCCACCTCCTGGCAAAAAGCCCTACCCTACGCCGCTCAAAGCGGACATTTCACATGTTAATTAGACCGGACATATCATGTGCTAAGAACAAGCCATCGCTATTTTCTGTTGTTAGCAAGTTAAAATGTCCGGTATATGTAGCAAGTGAAATGTCCGCTTTCATGATTCTACCGAAAGTGATTTGGCGCTGACCGAAGGAGCCCGTAGGGCGACGGAGGTGAGCGCCAAATGGTGTTGTCGGGAAGCCACAGGGCTCCGCCGCCGACCGCCGCACCGGATCGCCACCCCCTCGGAGGAGTAGCGGCCCACCGTGTGCGGCCCATAGCCAATGCTTAACGTCCCATCCAGGTGTTCATAGACGGTCACCCGGCAGCCCGCCAGAGTCCCGCGCCAAGGAGTTTTCTCGATCTGGAGGAGGCGGTTCTCCAGACTGACCGTATTGTCCCGATTCACTATCCGCTGGTGCTGGATCGAGAAGATTCGCTCTAACTCCCGCCTGGCTGACGGCAAAAAGGCGCTGCCTGGTTGGGTGGCCGGCACGGCAAAGCGCCGGTTGAACTCCCCGATATAGCCCTCCCGCAGGAACCGATTCGCTGCCTCTAGCGTGATGATTCCCCGCAGGCGCAGTTCCTGCGGCAGCCGCCCTTGCCAGGTCCCGAAGTTCCGCTCGCTGCGTCCCCGCGCCTGCGGCGAATAGGCCGGAATCATCTGAATGCCCAGCTCCCGCAGGGCGCGGCCCACCTGGGTCAGCCGTTGCCGATCCACCGGCTCGCCCGCCTTCCGGGTCAGGAAGAAATGACTGGCCCGGTCGCTATAAAGGGCGCAAAAGATCCCCTGCTGCTCGACCACCTCCCGCAGGGCAGCCAGCACCGTCCGCGTCGATTCCTGCTCTACCAGTTGCGCATAGTAAATCTCGCTGCTGGCATCATCCAGGACCACCAGCAGGTCATACCAGCGATCATCGACAAACCACCGATGCTGGCTCCCATCCAGATGCAGCAGCATTCCCGGTAACGGCCGCCGGGGCCGCCTCTGGCGGTGCAGGCCCCGCTTCCGCCTCCTGTTCACTAGCCCCGCCCCTTGCAATGCCAGCTTCACCCAGGTGTAGCTCAGCCGGAGGCCGTGCTCTTCCCGCAGCTTTTCGTGAAAGTGCCGCACGTTGAAGTCAAAGTACTTCTCCTGATACAGCCCCAACACCTTCTCCACCGTCCCCAGGGGTACCCGCCGCGGACTCGGCTTTCCCCGCCGCCGGTCAAACAGCCCGTCGTAGCCGTACTGCTCGTACCGGCTGCGCCACCGCCTCATCTGCCGGTCGCTGATCCCGATGATCTCGGCTGCCTGCCACCAGTTGATCCGCTTCCCTATCGCTCGCAAAATTACTTCTTGTATCTTCATCGCCCGCTCCATCGCAGCTTCCGAGTAGAACTTCATGCCACCTCCTGGCAAAAAGCCCTACCCTACGCCGCTCAAAGCGGACATTTCACATGTTAATTAGACCGGACATATCATGTGCTAACGACAGACCTGGCCCTGAAGGTTGCGTACGCGGGATCGAAAGGGTATCATCTGAGCAATCAGATCAGCGCGAATCTCCGGCCAGCGGTAATTCTTCCTGATGGGAGAAAACATTGGCCCAATAGGCGCGGGCCATTCGCCAACCCCATCTTGGGCGCCGTAAATATCTTGAACGCCAATTCTAATTCTTGGTACAACTCCCTCCGGGTTGAACTGGAGAAGCGGTTTGGCAGTGGCGGGGGGACGCTGGAGAATCTTCGCTTCAAGTGGGCTTACACCTTTGCCAAATCCATTGATCACCATTCAGTCAACCAGAACAGCGCGGCACGCAACGGTCGATCGCGACCACTGGACTCATTCGATCTCGAGAGAGAAAAGGCGCTTTCCAACTTCGATCTCCGCCACAACGTGACGTTCAATTTCGGCTACGGGCTCCCACGGTTTTATTCGGGTGGTGGGTTCGGAGCCACGCTGCTCAATGACTGGTCCATCAATGGGATTCTGACGGGGAATACCGGCCACCCGGCAGGAGTTGAAGTCGGGACTAACCGGTCTCAAAATGGGGAATCCTCCGTCGTTGACCGGCCGGATCTGGTGCCGGGAGGGGACACGAATCCCGTGTTAGGGGGTCCGGATGAATACTTTGATTTCCAAGACTTCCTTTTCCCGGGGGCCGGCTTTCACGGCAATCTGGGCCGGAACACTCTGATCATGCCGGGGTTGGTGACTTTTGATTTTTCCCTGGTCAAAGCTTTTCCCCTCTCGGAAAGGTTCGGGCTTCAGTTCCGGTCCGAGTTTTTCAACCTGTTCAATAGGCCGAACTTTGGAGCGCCGGCAAAGAGGCTTTTCAACAGTCGCGGCAAGCTACGCGGGTCGGTTGGACGAATTAGTAACACGGTGACCACCGCTCGCCAGATACAGTTTGGCCTGCGGCTGGAATTTTGATCGCACTCCGGGGTAGAGCAGGAAGAGGTCCAAGTTTCGGCTCCAGGATCTGCTAGATCAAGCATCCATCGAGAGGAGGGAGAACAAGTGGATAACAAGAAACCTAGTCGCAGGCGATTCCTGAAGGAGGGAGTTGCGCTGCCGGTTCTCGCCATGGGTGGAATAGGCTCGGCCAGAGGTCAGACAACTGGGGCCCAGACACCCAAAGTATGGCCCGAAGAATCCCGCGCTTATGGCAAGCGCTCAAGCTTCGACGACTTGGGGCGTGTTACCGAAAGCGGTAATCTCAGCAGCGGTGCGTTATTGACTCCGCATCAGGATTTGGAGGGGATCATCACTCCATCCCCACTCCACTACGTGGTGTCGCACGGGAATATTAATTCTGCCTTGGCCATCGACCACCGGAAGCATCGTTTTCTGCTCCACGGCTTGGTCGACCGTCAATTGATCTTCACCCTGGAGGAGCTGAAACGCCTGCCCTCCGTATCCCGGATTCACTTTCTCGAGTGCTACTCCAACACCAACCCAACCCATCGGGTTCCTGTCGGCCCTGCCTCCAATACCACCCCAAGTTATCGGGGCCATGAGACGGTCCAGCTATCGCACGGGCGCACCAGTTGCAGCGAATGGACGGGGGTAAAGCTGTCCATGCTGCTCAAGGAGGCAGGCCTGCAGCCAGGGGCCAGTTGGCTGGTTGCGGAAGGGGCAGAGGCGGCTAGGCTTGCGATAAGCATTCCGCTGGAGAAGGCCATGGACGACGCGATGCTGGCCTACGCGCAAAATGGCGAGCCGTTGCGTCCTGAGAATGGCCACCCCTTGCGTCTGTTGGTCCCCGGCTTTGAAGGGATCAATAGCGTGAAGTGGCTGAGGCGAATCAAGGTGGTGGACCGGCCCTACGGGACCAAGAACGAAACCGCCCAGCACACCCACCTGGGACCGGACGGCAAAGCGCGTTGGTTCATGTTCGAATTAGGGCCGAAGTCGGTCGTCACCAGACCCTCGGGCGGACAGCGATTGCCTGGCCCCGGATTTTACGAGATCACCGGATTAGCTTGGTCGGGTGGAGGTACCATCCGAAGGGTGGAAGTCTCCACCAACGGGGGCCGAGACTGGAAAGATGCGCAGCTTCAGGAGCCGGTGCTGCGATTGGCACATACCCGGTTTCGCTTCACTTGGAATTGGAACGGAGAAGAGGCGGTGTTGCAGTCCCGCTGCACCGACGATCAGGGGACCGTCCAGCCCTCGATAACCGAGGTTGCTAACGTCTGGGGTGTGAGCCTGGACTATTTCCAAACCACAACCAATAGCGTCGGGAGGTTCAATCCCATTCAACCCTGGAGGGTAACCCGTGAAGGTAACGTTCAAAATGCGTTATGGGAGTTCTAAGGTTCTGGCACCAGCGATGGTTCTAGCTACCTGTGTCGTGGCAGTAGCGCAGACGCCAACCTATAATCTGGGCAGAACCCCGAGTGCTGAAGAAATCCGGGCCTGGGACATCTCCATCGGACCCGAAGGGAAGGAACTGCCTCCGGGCAGCGGAACCGCCGAACAAGGCGCGCCGATCTATGCCCAAAAGTGCGCGGCCTGCCATGGATCAACCGGTGCGGAGGCCCGTGGCCCGTCTCGTTCAACGACTCGCAGATCACGTGCCCCCTTGGTGGGAGGCCAAGGCACCCTCACCAGTATTCACCCTGTGAAGAGTATCGGGAGTTACTGGCCTTACGCAACGACGGTATGGGACTATATCAACCGCGCTATGCCAGCGGACCAAGTGGGATCCCTCACTGCCGACGAGGTCTATGCATTGACCGCGTTACTGCTTTATCGAAACGGCATCATCCAGGAGAGCGACGTCATCGACGCCAAGAGTCTTCCAGAAGTCCGCATGCCGAACAGAAATGGATTCGTCCCGCCGGTGGAAAAACTCAGTCGATGGCGTTGCCGCCAAGGACCTTGTCCTTGAAGCACGCTGGCTAACGGAACTCTCCGATCTTCGAAGAGCAGAGGCTTCAGCTTTCTTGCCATGAAGGCTTAGAGGTTCAGTGCATCGAGCGCCTGAGGTGAAGAATACCGGGGCGTTGGTTTCAAACGATCTGTTTCCTTCCTCGCCTTGGACTATGCAAATTTGAGGGCCGGAACATGGATTGCTGGAGGAAAAGGCCGTGCTAACCAAGATCAGTATGCCTAAGACAAGTCGAGGAGCGGTGATGCTGATGATGGCTTTGGCCATGATGGGCTCCGACCGCTTGCAAGCTCAGAACAGCACCCTGACGGGTGTTGTCCAAGACGCTTCCGGGCAGCCGGTAGCCGGAGCTCTTGTCAAAGTCAAGAACTCAGATGCCGGCCTCACCTTCATGGTCGTGAGCCAGGTGCAAGGCCGATTCATCACCCCGATCCTTCCTCCCGGCAGCTACATGGTCCAGGGTTTCGGAGGTGGTTACCAAAGCTCTCAGTCGGGTCCAGTCGAGCTCAGCGAAGACCAGCAGGGGAAAGCGAATCTGGAGTTGAGTAACCCTCATAAGACGGTTGCACCAGGAAAGAAGATGACAGACACCGACTTCGCCAAGCTCATGCCGGAGGGAGACGGCAAACAACTTGTTCGAACCCAATGTGTTCTCTGCCATGGCCTGGATCGGGTTGTTCCCACGAGGCATACCAGGGAACAGTGGCAACATACCGTGGACCGCATGCGGGCGTTTATTAATGAACGCAGCGACCTTCAAAAGCGAATCAATCGCGGGCCCCTGTCGGATCAGGAATGGGATTTGGTCCGGGATTATCTGGCCGATAATTTCGGCATGGACAAGCCCCGCCTTCCCCGGAAGGGACCGCCCGATCCCAACCAACATTTCTCCAACACCTTGCTTCAGGGCGCCGAAGCTAAGTTCATCGCCATGGAGTTGGAACTGCCGAGCAATCGGGATGAATATGAGGTCGCCATAGATTCCAAGGGTACTGCCTGGATCAGCGAAAGAGAGACCAGCATGTTCGGTCGTTTCCACCCAGAGACGTTTACCTATACCCGTCTTTCTACTCCCCCGGGCCAGGTTCCTCGCTTGGTGGCTCAAATCGGGGTCGATCCACGCGACCATGTATGGATTCTGGACAACGGCCTCCGTCCGAAGGCCGAGTTACTGGAGTACGATCCCAAGACCGAGGAGTTTAATATCTATGAGATTCCCGCTCCCCCGGTATTCGGTTACGCTCCCCTCAACACACTCCGATTCCTGGATGGGGATGTCTGGGGACCGGGAAACGTATCCAATCGGATCGTGAAGCTGGACCCGAGTACCGGAGAAGTGAGTCTGTACCCTGTTCCCAAAGGTTCACACCCGTACGGGATCGATGTCGGCCCAGATAAGATGGTTTATTACGTTGCCATGTATGACGACGAAGTTGTTCGACTGGACCCGAAGACCGGCCAGCTAACACCATTCAGAGTGCCAACCCGGAAATCCGGACTGCGTCGGATGGGGGCCGACGCTGAAGGAAACCTCTGGGTAGGGGCCCAGAACATTGACAAACTGGTTAAGGTTGATCCTCGAACAGGCGAGGCTACCGAGTACACGGTACCCACAAAATATTCCGGCGTTTACACCGCAGACGTGGACAAGGAACATAACCTGATCTGGTTCGTCGAGCGGGAAGCAGACAGAATCGGCCGGTTTGATCCGGCCAGCAACACTTTTGTCGAGTTTCCTCTGGTAACTGCAGGAACGGAGTCCCGAAGGATTCTGGTAGACAAAAGCAACCCCAACCGGATCTGGTTTACAGGCCAGCGGATAGGCTACATTGAGGTCGTGGAATAAGAAGAGGGAGCCTACCTTCCCTTTCGACAGTAAGACATCTGGATGACATGACTATCGAGGCGGAGGAATGGCCCTTAAAATTGGGAGGCGAATAGAAGTCAGATGAAAGGGATAACAAGCAAAGCGCTGTTTTCGTTCGTAAGTCTGGTCTTGGCAGTGACCCTGCTAGTGGGCAGCGCAGGGCTCCGGTCCGCTTCCTCCCAATCGGCAGTAGCGGACTCCCCTCCTCCCCTGGCTGAAGAGGTCTACGAAAATATCGATGTCCTAAAAGGTGTGCCCTATAGTCTGGTGATTCCCACAATGTATCTGTTCTCGGAGTCACTTGGCGTAGAATGCGACTATTGCCACGCCCCAAGCAGGATGCGGCATTTGGACGTGAAGCCTGCCAAACAGACCGCAAAAGAAATGCTGCGGATGGTCAATACCATCAACCAGAACAACTTCGGTGGAAATCCCAAGATCACTTGTCAAATGTGCCATCGTGGGCGCCCCAAGCCGGTCGATCAACAGATTCTCGCCGGTGAGCCTCTGGAGATACTCTCCGCCGAATCGAATCGAGCCGGGGATATCGATTCGGAATTGGAGCTCACGGTGGATCAAGTTCTCGACACTTACACAACCGCACTTGGCGGGGCAGCCGCTCTTGAGAAGATTTCCACCCGCGTGGAAAGGGGTGTTGTTACCGAGCGCAGGACCGACCGACCCGAGACGGTTGCGGTGGAAATCTATTCCAAGTTTCCGGACAAACGGTGGACCTGCCCCCCCAAAAACGGTCCAGTTGATAAGTTAGAGTAAAGGGTTTCAACTGGACTTGAAAAAGGGGGAAGGATGGCTAAGAAGCGGTATACGGTCGAACAGATCATCCGACATCTACGAGAGGCAGAAGTGGAACTGGCTAAGGGCCAGACAACGGGAGTGGTCTGTCGGAAGTTGGGAATCACGGAGCAGACATATTATCGATGGCGGAAGGAGTATGGGAGCTTGCGGGTTGATCAGGTGAGGCGTTTGAAGGAACTGGAACGGGAGAATGGCCGACTGAAGAAGTTGGTAGCGGATCAGGCGTTGGACCTTGCGATTCTGAAGGAGGCATCCTCGGGAAACTTCTAAGCCCGTGCCGACGGAGGCAGGCAGTGGAGCGTGTCTGTCAGACCTTGGGAGTGTCGGAGCGGCGGGCGTGTCGAGTGCTGAGGCAGTACCGATCCACCCAGCGGCATCGAACCTTGACACCACAGGATGAACCGCGACTGGTGACCCGGACGCTGCAGTTAGCCGGCGAGTACGGTCGATACGGCTACCGGCGAATCACGGCGCTGTTGCGACGGGAGGGGTGGAGGGTGAACCATAAGCGGGAGAGAATCTGGAGGCAGGAGGGACTGAAAGTGCCGAAGAAACAACCCCGGAAAAGCCGCCTGTGGTTGAACGATGGGTCGTGTCTTCGGTTAAGACCGTGCTGGCGGGATCATGTCTGGGCGTACGATTTTGTGGCAGATCGAACCCAGGATGGTCGTCCCCTGAAGATGTTGACGGTGGTGGATGAGTACACGCGAGAATGTTTGGCAATCGACGTAGAACGGCGAGCTGATTCGATGAGTGTCTTGGAACGGCTGGCAGCCTTGTTTGTGGAGCGAGGAGTTCCCGATTACATTCGCTCGGATAACGGGTCCGAGTTCACAGCACGGTTGGTTCGGAACTGGCTGGAGCGGGTAGGGGTAAAGACCTTGTTCATCGAGCCGGGGAGCCCATGGGAAAACGGGTATGTAGAATCGTTGAACGGGAAGTTTCGAGACGAGTTTCTCAATGGGGAGATCTTCTACACCTTGCAGGAAGCGAAGGTGTTGATTGAGGGATGGCGGCGGGAGTATAACAAAGTTCGCCCGCACAGCGCGTTAGGCTACCGGCCGCCAGCCCCGGAAGCGATCCTGCCGTTACGGCCGGGTTCCGCTCCGCTCCACCCGGCTGCAACGGCTTATGGACTAACATAAAAAGTGGACCAACAACCGGGGGCAGGTCACGGTCGACCAGGGGTTTCTCGGTAGCCCACATTGGAAATCTCGAACCAGCTTTCGGAATCTATGACGGGGAGGAAGGCTGGCTCCGAGAGTCGGATGGCCCCGTGCGCGTTATGTACCGATCGCGACTCGATGCTGCCAAACTGGAAGATACGCTAACCCTCTCCAGGGGTGTGGAACGGATTGTCAACCAACTGGTTTTTGAGGGTACGGAAAAGGTCGGCGATCGGGAAACATACGTACTTTCCGGCCGGACCCAGATTTTACCCCTCGTCAAACTTCACTTTGATCAGGCCTCCGGCTTACTGACCCGGCTGGAATATTTCACGGCGACGCTGGTTGGCTCCTATCCGACTGTGGTGGAGTATTCCGATTATCGGGAGGTGGATGGTATAAAGGTCCCCTTCCGCTGGACCGTGGCCCTGATCAGGAATCGTCGATTGATATATCAAATACAAGAAGTGGAGCAGAATATCCCGATCGATGACTCTGTGTTCGCCCAGCCCACCTCATCTCCGGAATTTTGAGAAACGAGCCTGGGCTGTATTTTCAGATGGAGACATTCCACCAGAGCGAGCGGCACATCCTGCTTTGCAGTCATCCTCCTATCCAACTAACCCGCATAATTCACCAGAAGGACCAGAGATAAGGCCGCCCTGTTTGGTAAAGGCGTTTAACAAGAACGTCTAACAAACTAAACGGAGGCGACCCTTATGACTACAGGAGGTAACTAGGCCACATTGGAATTTCACGGACTCGTTCAATGCAAAGTGAAGGCCCGATTCGGCGGATGAAACATCACCTACGACGCCGGGGGATTTGCTGTTGCGGAAGTGGAAAAGCGGATCGGACCGCTGGCGTGATTGGCCGGGTGTTTTCGCAACCACCGGGATTCACGGTTGATCAAGCACACCACTTTTGACAATATCTCTCTTAACGGCAGCCGGGTATATAATCGCATGTGCTGAAGGTGCATTGAAGCATTTCAATGCGATTTATGCAACGGGCTGGAAAGTATAATCAGTTTGATATGATGGACTCGATGTTGAGCGGCAATACATTCCAGGTCCGATCACTTATGACACTGAGGCCACCCGCAGTCTTTATGCAAGCGAGAAAGAATTATTTTCATGGAGATTTCCAGTGTGACGGTGATTATGAAATCCTGAACCCAGCGGGTTCCAAGACTGATTTTAGTGGGTTTTTTGACCATTGAGCGCAGTGGCTTCTATGAGGAGTATCGAGATGATTAAACCATTATCGGGGCTGTTTTTCGGGGGGGGTGTTATCGTTTTAGCTGTATTAGCTTGGCTGGCGATGCAAGCTGAACAGGAACCGGGCGGGACGAGTGAGAAAAGCGTCGTTCAACTGGACCCGGCGCTGGACACGATTGTGGACCTTGAAGCGAAACTGGAATTGCTTTCCGATGATTTCCCGCACACCTCCCGACCTTCCACGGAAGGACCTGTCTGGATCGACAGCAGCGAGGAGCCTGACGGAGGCTATTTCCTGTTCACCGACTCACGGCGCTCTCGACTCGCCAAGTGGAGCACCCGCGCTGGATTGACCGGAGCATACGATCTCCAGGAGATGCTGGGCGAACTTGACCCGGCCCGATCATCTTCGAGTGGCTTGGCCATCGACCCGCAAAGGCGTGTGGTGTTTTGCTCCTCCGGCAGACACGCCGTAGTACGCATTGAGAAGAATGGCACGCCGACGATTCTGGCGGAATCCTACGACGGCAAGCGGCTCGATAATCCCAATGATCTAACGATCAGCGCCGACGGGTCGATCTACTTCACCGACAATGCCCGCGAGGAGACGAGGCAGATGCCACCCACGGTTTATCTGCTGAAGGACGGCGATCTGACCCCGCTGATCACAGATCTGACAAGCCCTAACGGCATTACCCTTTCGCCCGATGGCACGGTGCTTTACGTGAACGACATTCGTCCGCGAAAATTGTATCGCTACGAAGTCCAGCCGGACGGTTCAGTTGCCAATGGCCGGCTCTTTGTCGACATGAGTGGCCGCGAGGAGCCCGGCGCCAACGACGGCATGCGGACGGATCGAAACGGAAATCTTTACAGCAGCGGCCCCGGCGGAGTGTGGATCATCTCGCCCAACGGCAAGCATATGGGCACAATCCTTGCGCCCGACCGCATCACGAACCTGACCTTTGGGGGTGCCGACGGCAAGACACTCTTCATGACTGCACATGGCTCCATATTCCGCATCCAGTTGAAGGCGAGTGGCCGGAGGCAATAGCTCTGCGTCAAGGGCTTCTGCATCCAGCCCAGGGCTGTGAATGACTGTCATTCGATGGACTCGCCAGTCGTTTCAGTGGACCTATTCAAGAATATCAATATAGCCGAACCCTCCATCCGAACATCCCCACCACACTCGGTTTGGGTTGGACGGGTCCACCAGAACCCTTCGAGCCTCTGAAGCCCTGTGTACCAGCGGAAATTCAGTAAAAGACTCCGTTGAGGGGTCGAACCGGCCTAACTTGTCTCCGTCACGTTCGCTGAACCAAACCAGATTGTGGACTGTATCCACGTCCACGGAATACGGCCCTGCATTTGGCGTGGGCACATCGTATTCAGACATTTCACCACTCTCCATGTGGAGCTTGATCAGTTTGCCCGTATTCTGAGCACCAATCCACATGTTGCCAACCGCATCTCCTCCCATCCGGCGTATTCCAGATCCTCGCCGAGTTTTATGCGTTTTCGTCTCACCTGTCAACGGATCGATCCGTACAATGGCATTGTCGTAGTTCCCCGTGTACCAGACCGCCTGATCCGACCCGATCGCGATCCCGTAGGGATGCGAGCCCTTCGGTGCCGGATATTCTGTGATCTCACCGCTGGCCGGGTCGAGCCGGATCACCCGGGTCGATGCATTCCCCGTACCCCAGACGTACCCGTTCAGGAATCGAATGGTGTTGATGGGGGCCCTCAACAGGTCCGGCGCCTTGATCGGATATTCGCGAAATTCTTCTGTCGTCGTACTGTATCGAAGCAGGGCCGCATCCGGCGTGGGCCCATTGTCCAGAATCCAGACGTCTCCGTTCGGATCGACTGCGATCTGAGCCAGAATTCTTGGGACACTGCCTTCCGGCACCTTGATTTTTGTGTACGTTAACGAATCGGGATCAAAGAAACCAAACCTGTCTGTTCTACCTTCCGTGATCCATGCATTACCCTCGGCATCCACCCCGATTTCGTACTCCCCGGATCCGTTCGGCGGCGCAAATTCCATCACGATAAACTTTTCGTCGAACAGATCCATCGGGATATGGGTATTCGGACCGCTGTCGCTTTCCTGCGCGGGAATCGGAGGCACCTCCATCCCGTTGTGTGTAGACAGGTAAGCAACCATATCATCCCTTTCCTGCTTGAAAATGGGCTGCAACCGGAACTCCTCCAGCAAATCCGGCCGTTCGTTCAGGAACCAAACCATTCGGTCCACAGACTTCTCCCAGGTCTGTCTGTTGTGCCGCGTCGGTGCGATCCTGTCCAGATGATGGCAGAGGACGCAACGGGTCATAATCAACTCGCGGCCATTTGCTTCTCTCCCTTCGGCCTCCGGCATCAGTCTTGCGTAATCCTGCAAACTCATTCGGGCTTCTGGTTCCGGGATCGCTCTTGGAATATCCAGTGTAATGTCGATCAGCGGAGCGGAGTCTGCCCGTACCGCGAACGCGTCAGAAACACGGCTTTCAAAACCCTCCCCAAACCCCTGTGCCTTGTAAGTTCCTGCCAACAACCTCGGCGTCGCAAAATCACCACCTTCCTTGCTGACAACGAGAAACGACAAGCCGGAATCCTCGCTCTCGACCCGCACCACAGCTCCTGCAATTGCTTGCCCGTCAGCATCCCGGACGATCCCTGAAATAATGGGACCATCACCATCCGACCCTGACTGGCAGGCGAACGTCAGCAGAATAGCCAGACACAAAACGCCTGCCCTTCCTTTCCTCCATTGCACGCGATTCTGTTTTGACAAGATCATTTCCTCCTTAAACCAAAATAGAATCTTCCATCAGCACGGATTCTCTCTGCACATTGTCTCCGACAGCATCCTTTTTCCGACGCGGCAAATGCTCCACTGAAGTCTTCTCATTCGCAGCAATGCCTATTGCGGCACCCGAAGCTTACATCCATTCAGCAGCCCGTTGTCAGACCGAACAGTATCTCGGACGCGGTAGCAGCCAAAATCTGAATTGAGCAAACCTCTTTATCCAATTCTCAACTGGCCTTGTCGTTTCGCTCAGTGCTCGACCAGCCATATTCGAAAGTGAAGGATTGAATCCGGAAAGAAACTAATCTGCCCAAACGGCACGCAACTAGCGGTACAGTGAAGGAAGAGGAGTTGGAAGGAGAAAATTCGTCTCCGGAACCTCTCCGTTCTGTCGCACATCATTGATTTGATAGCGGGCTCGCACTCCTCTCACAACTGCTACATCCCATTGGTGAGGAATCAGCACTCCTTCCACATCTCTGTAGTCTGAATAGTCAATCCGGCTGGGAAATATCCCTACCACCGTATTCGTGTAATACTCGATTCGCTGCAGCAGGGCTGTATTCTTTCCGAAATACAGTTCAACCTCGGGAAGGTATTCCGTACTGCCGGAGACCACATACACATCCTCGCCATCGATCGAGGTTGCTCGGTTCACCCGGAGTTGGCGGATGAACTTTTTTACGTTCATCGGGAAATTGAGCGTGTCCTCCAATCTTGCTGCGTCTCGCCGCCATCCAAACATGATCCTTGTGGGGCCGGAACCCTCGCGCATCCACCCTGCGTCCCCGTTGTAAACACCGTAAGCACGGGAACTGTTTCCAAGATGCGAGACGGAATATGATTTCGTATATCTCTTGTCAGGAGAAACTGCAATTGCCTCAATGGGAAGGGTGACGGGCGGCTGATTCGGACGAGTCGATGTGACTGTTCCACGTTCTATGCGGGTTTTGATCTCCCCCAGCGCATCGGCTCCCCCCAAGGCCTCTATGTAACGCGCGAGCACTTCATCCACAGTTGGCAGGGGTGTCTCATCGGGTTTACGGTCCGACGGGGCGGAATCCGACCGCACGGCAACGCCATCGGCCTGCTGGACCGCATCACCGCGGCTTCTTCCAAGTACGCTTTCCCAGTCCGGCATCGTTTCCGTCAACGGCACACCACGGTGGCAGGTGTAACAGGTTACTACAGTCCGGCCTCCAAAGGATTCCCGGTTGATTGTCGCGACCATTTGAAACATTCTCCGCGAAATCTGCTTCTGAGGAATGCCCTCCACAGCCCGGTTATCTTCTGCATGGCAAAATTCGCACTGCACACCTAGCATCTCTGACACTAGCTGCATCGTGGGAATCAGTTCTCCATACGGAACGCCCCGAAATACTTCGATGTTGTCGTATACTTCTTCGGCTAGCTTGGAGGAGGGATGGGCATAGGACAGGTCCGCGGCCTCACCGGAAGATTGCCCTGCTGTCCCGGCGCTGGTTAGCCAGAGCAGGGAGAAGGTTAGTGCTGTCAGAATGATGATCTTGCCGGCGCTTCCCATCTCCCGCTCAACCTCCGGTTTGGCAACCATGATCCTACGCTCCAGCGGCATAGACTCCCTATGGGCAGGTCCCGGTTTGGCAGCGCAGCCGGTTGATATCTTCCAGCTTCGTGGGTACAAATCCATCTCGGTTCGGCATATTGATCTTCGGCAGGCGCTCTCTGTTCAGCTCTTCGTCTTCCTTCAAAATCCCGTTCCAATAGAGGATGAGGGCAGTCAATGAATACACCTCATCCGGTTTAAGCGTTCCTTCCTGGCCCCTTGGCATTCCACGATTGATGACGTCCCAGATGGTTGTAGCAAATGCCCAGTAACGTCCTGCGGAACGGACTGGATGTGGCGTAGTGAAAGTTCCGTCTCCACCCACAAGAGGAACCCTCGGTCCACCTGGAACAACTTCCTTCCCCGTCGGGCCATGGCAAACGGCGCACTTCTGGGCATACAGCGGAGCACCCTGCTCCGCCGTTCCTTTGCCTGGAGGCAATTCTTTTCCTTCCGGACCGATGGAGATATCCCAAGCCCGCGCCTCCTGCGGCGTCGGTGCTCTCCCGACGCCATAGGTCGGCATCTGCGCATTGACATGAGAAACACCACTCAGTGCGAGGATGACCGCAACTCCACTAAACGTCCCAAACCGCATTTTGAACTTTCCCATTGCGAGTAATCCTCCATGGCTGAATCGGATTGAAATGGATAACCGTATTCGTGGTTGTACGGAAATAGTCCGGCGTTACTCCCCACATTTCCGCGAACTCAAGCAGCGACGGTTGCCGGACACCCTGGTCATCCGTGCACCGAGAGAGCAGCATTACCTCCTGTCCTTCCCAATTCCATGGGAAGCGGAATCTCACATGCGCTTTCGGCAGAATCGGATTCTGCAGTTCGGCATCCTGCCAATTTGACCCGCCATCCACGGAAACCTCCACCCTGCGAATCGTTCCCAGCCCGGACCAGGCCAGCCCGGTGATTTCATGGAAACCCTTGTGAGTGAGTTCCTGCCCGCCGGACGGAAACGTGATGACGGATTTCGGCCCCATCTCGAAGTTGAACCATCTTGCCTTGCCGTCGCCTCGCAGGCTCGGGTTGTTGCTGCTCTCCGTATGCGTCATGAAGGGACGGTCGCCGACCTTGATGCGTCGGAGCCATTTCACGTTCCGCACTCCCTCCCAACCCGGCACCAATAGCCGCAACGGATACCCCTGGTCGGGCCGGATCATCTCTCCGTTCTGCCCATAGGCCAGTAACACATCGTCCATCGCCTTTTCGAGTGGAATGCTCATCGCATGCTTGACTCGATCCGCAGACTCGGCCACCAGCCAGCTGGCATTCGGCTTCAACCCGGCTTCCCGTAGTACCAGCGACAGCAGCACACCGGTCCATTCACTGCAACTCGTCTTGCCGTGGCGTTCCTGTACGGTTTCCGCTGCATGCCGTCCACGAGTGGGATTGGTGTTCGATACGCACTCCACAAAGTGGATTCTCGAGACGGAGGGAAGTCTCTTCAACTCCTCCATCGTTAGCATCAATGGCCTCTCCACCATTCCGTGAATCATCAACCGATGCCGGCTCGGGTCGATGTCGGGAGGTTTTGCATCCCTGGTGAACACGTAATGCAGAGCCGAAGGTGTGATGATGCCGGCCAAATCCTGTAAGGGCGTATAGGTGCTCGGCCCTCCGGTACGTGTCCGCGTACGAACCGATTTCTCGAACCGCGAGCGCCGCCCGTACTCCCTCAGATCGGGCTTGTTCTCCGTCTCCTCCCCGGAGCTTGTTTCCTGACTCCGGCCAGCGATCACGGAACCTGCCACGATTCCTCCGAACAGGGTAGTCTGCTTCAGAAATTTTCTCCGTTGCTGATCTTGCTCCTTCATTTTTCCTCACCTCACCTTGCTGATTGGAATTGCCGACGGACCGTAACGGCGGATCTGTCCGTCAACGGGTTGAAGAATTAAGGGTTCGGATGTGTTCTCAACGGTGGAACCGCCGCCGGGTAGTCAGAAACATTTTGCAGCCTCCTGACTTACCGAACAGGCCCTTGCGCAAGCTGCACCGCGCTCCGCTTGACAAGAGGAGAACCGATAGCATCAGAAGTTCGGGGCCAGCATAGTCTCCTGCCCGATTCATCTAGAAATTCAGCTCAGCGGTTCAAAAGATCTCCGGAAAGTGGAAGGTCAGGACGGCATTCATCCGCATGTCGCTGACGATTAATTCCTTGTGATTGGGATTCAATGCCACGCCGCGCGGCTTCTTCATTCCATTTTCAGGAGTCCCGTCAATTCTCCACCGCGGCGGAACATCGCCTTGATCGGTAACGTGCCAAACGCCTACGAAAGTGCCTTCCGGTTCTGCGATGCTGCCGGATGTGATCTGTGCAACGACGATCCAGCCGGTCGCCGGATTGATGTCCATTTGCCGAATACCTTTGATGCCCGTGTTCGGCCCCCGTATGATCCGTAAGGGTTGCACCTTCCCTTCGGCTGTACGGTCGAAGATGAGCAAGCTGTCCCTCGTCCCACCCCGTCGACCTTCCGCATCATACACACCCCCATCGGCGACGATTAGATTGCGTACCGGGTCGATCACCGAACCGGATGGATAGGACGTATACCATCCAACGTCCCTGCCGCCCTGAATCATTCTCTTGGGAGCCACATCTCCGCTGGCCAGCAACGGAAACACCAGAATTTCATTGGCGCCTGTTATGACCATCTCCTCGTTTATATCATCCACGGCGATCATGTCGGGATTCGTCAGCCGCGTACGCGGCCCCTGAATGACGCGAATGGGAGCCTCCTCGCCGGTCGCCGAGCCGCGGAAGGTGAGGACCGCCTGTGCAAAGGGATTCGCCACATAGATCTCATCCCTTTTTTCGCTGTAGCGAATGTCGTGCATCGTCCTGCTGAGTTTGGTGTCCTGACCGAAAATCACTCTGTTGGGAGCATCGCCGCCCTTGGCCATCCTGGCAAAGATCGCAATCTGCGGATGAGCCACTCAGTTGGGCACGAGAATCTCATTCCGCCGTGTGTCGTATCCAACGGCCCCCGGATTTCCGATCTGTTGCGCCGTGCGCCCCAGCGGCCCGCCTCGGATGATTCGCTTCGGCCGAACGTTCCCGGAGGCATCCAGCGGAAACACGGTCGCGGAATGATTCCCCATATTCGCAATGACCAGTTCGTTGTTTGCCTTGTCCACAAAAACGCCGGTCGGATTCTTGATCTGTGTCCGGGAGCCCTGAATCACCCGTTTAGGAGCGACGTCGCCATCCGACGCGGCGTCGAATACCAGGATGGAATGGCCGCCGTCGTTGGCGACAAAAAGTTCCTGCATTTCCTGGTCGAGCGAGATGTGCGCCGGCCAGTTCAGCTGTGTCCTGGGCCCTTGGATCGTCCGCAAGGGTGGGGATTCACCGCTTGCGTCCAACGGATAGATGGTAATGGAGGGCGGATGGTATCGTCCCGATCCGGGAATCTCACTCCGGATCGGCCAGTTCGCCTTGGCTTGGCCTCCTCGTGCCGGATCCTCCAGCGCCTTCTTCTCATGGTAATTCCCATAGTTCCCGACAAACATCAGGCGGTTCGCCGGATCCACGGCTATCCCGTGAGGATCAGCGAGTTGTGTCCCGGCTCCCTGCAGAAGACGAATCGGAGGATCGTCGTCCTTTGCGTACTTATCGAAGACAACAACTGCATTGTCGTGCTGGATGGTCAGAAACATCTCCTCGGCTTGCTCGTCCACCGCTATTCCGAAGGAACCATGCGGTGTCCGTAATTCGCGCGTTGGAGGTGTGTCACCCTGAACGTCCCGGCTGAAGATGACCATCGTGTTGATGGTGTCGTTGTTCACCGAATAGATGTCACCCGATTGCGGATCGACGTACAGAGCACAGTTGAACTCGATCTTTGTATGATGTCCGCCGATAATCCGCTTCGGCTCCGTCATCGTGGCGGAAGGGGGTGTATTGTCCAGCCGGTCATACACCATGATCTGAAAAAGATTTTCGTCCTGGAGAACGATTTCATCGTTCGCCAAGTCCAGCGCAACGGCGCTATAGGTGGGATATGGATCGCTGATGTTGCGTAACGGGGGACGGATCAGCGATTCGGACGTTCGCGCTGCATTGCCCTGGCTCGCCGGGCCCAACCCTCTTGTCTCCTCCTGCCATCCAGAAGCCATGAAGGTTGTCGTATTTGCGGGCGTCATCCACTGGCACATCTCCCCTATCTCTGACATTAGCGGAGTGGTAGAAACTAGCCTCGGCCCACCGAGCCGTTCCCGGTTCCCGGCAACGACAACAATTCCAATCAGTATGGTAAGGAAGACAATCCAGCCTGCAGGGGAGATCCCCGATGCAATCCTGAACCGTTTACGAGTCAGTTGAAACACAGCGGACCTCATTGCCTATCCGCTCTCATCTAGAAGAGTCAAAAAGACCTCTCTCTCCTGAGAGGAGGAAGGAGAAAGCGGTTGCTATTCTTGCAATCAGCGCAGACCTTCACCGGCCCGGGCAGCCGTGCCGCGTCGTTCCGTCAGGTCCTCATAGGTACTGATGACGGCTCCGTCAGGCTGAAGGCTGTACTCGCCCGAGAAATCATTGTGGACGAATACGACCCGTCCATCCACCATCGTCATCAGCGGCTTGATCCCGCCCAGCTCCTCTTCGGGAATCGACATATAATCTTTGTCCAGCACGACCATGTCGGCCAATTTCCCCACGACAATCGACCCCAGCCGGTCTCCTTTGAGAACATAGTCAGCCGCCCATTGAGTAGCCGTTCGGAGCGCCGTCGCCCGGTCAACCCGCTCCTGCGGCCCCCAGACCCTTCCCTGTGCATCCTTGCGAGTAATCATCAACTGCAGGTCTGCCCAGATATAAGCGCCCGTTCCGGATTCATAGGCCACCTTCGCCCCCGCGTCGATCATGCTCTTGATCGGGACGATAAACGTGTTCGCCATCTCCCCGCCGTAGGACGCTGAAGCCGATAGGCCTCCCAGAATGTATTTTGGAGCACAACTGAAAGACACTCCGAGCCGGACCGCCCGGCCGATGTCGTCCGGGTCCATGAAGGTGCAGTGATCAAAGGCCCAGTCGCGCGTCGCCTCAGGCCCATGTCGCTGCTGAATCTCTTCGATCATCGTTAGCAGATTGGTCGCCGTCCGGTCTCCGGCCACATGGTCATTGGCCAGTCGGAGACCGTAGTCTCCCATCGCCATGATCCATTCCTTGAAGTAGTTTCCGCTGATCTGAGCCGCGCGCCCGCTGCCGCCCCGGTATTCATCGTCGGTGAGGCACTGGCCGGTGGGAAACCAGGTGTTGAGTTCCCCGTAGGCCTCGGATCGCTTCTGGTTCGTGCAGGCTCGCGTGCCGCTGCCGTCGATCGATGACGGCGCAACGGAGTTCATCCAGATCATGTCCGTGCCCGAACCGATCTTGCCCTGAAACTGCTCGAGTTCCTTCGGATCGGTGATGTTGCCGAAATACTCCCACCCCAGTCCGTAGGCAAGCCGGACGGTCTGCTCCCCGCTGCTCTCCAGTTTCCTGTAGGCCTCGATTCCATGCAGCAGCATTTTGTTGGAGATGGTCGTGATCCCCTGTGCGTTCAACTCCTCCATGACCTTCTTGTATCCGGGCGCCATCACCTCCGGCGTGGCACGGGGCAGGTAGCGATTCAGGATGATACGGGTCGCCGGCGCTTCCAGGTGTCCATCCGGCTTGCCATCGCTGCCCAGCCAGTACCTTCCATACTTGCCGATGAAATCTCCGTAATCTCCCCACACCTGATCGATCGCCTTGCTGTTCACAAAGATCATGTTCTCTGCCGGCAGGCCCAGTGTCAGAACGGCGGGGTTGTCCGGCGTGACTTCATCCAGGTCGTAACGGTCCATGTCATCCAGCAGAATCTTGTTATGCGCCACGGAGCGAGGTTCATTGTGAAACAGCAGCCAGCGCCCGGCAGGAGGGCGGTGCTTCTCTATCAGTTGCCGGATCTGTCCCAGCACGTCCTCTTTGCTCGCAACAGCACGCCAATCCAGATGCATGTCCCAGTAATCGTCTTCGGGCAGCTGTGCCCGGTACGGACCTGGATCGTTCCAGTTGTTGATATGGGTATCGATCATGCCGGGCACTACTGTACGGCCTTTGAGATCCAACAGGATCGTATCCGGCCAGGCATGGGGGAGGACTTCCTCGTTGGTGCCGACAGCGATGATTCTGTTCCCGGCAACAGCAACAGCTTCCGCAACGGAAAAATCCTCGTCCACCGTCAAAACCTTCGCGTAGTGCAGGATGGTCGTGGCTCTAGCAGACCCCGTCTGTGCCCGGATGGTCTGGATATTCTGTACCGCCAGAGCTGCCATGAAGAGCAGGCCGGCTAGTGATTTTAGACGCCAGTTTCTTTCCAACACTTTCACTTCCTGTCAGTCAAGCGATTACCCCTGAGATTGCCAACTGGGCCACAGTGGAAAGGCTTCCGCAGGCGCTCAAATACTCACCCCAATTTTCGTCAATGAGATGTGCCCGACTCTGCCGCTTCAGTTACAGGAATAACGTCCTGTATCTGTGAAATCCGAATCAAAGCAAGGTCTTTATTTTTCCGGCCGCTTGCCAAAGAGACTGTTTTATTGCCCGGAACGATCCGCCACGGGACCCGTATAAGGGGCGGCGCCCAAATCGAGCAGAAAGTCGGCGACCTCTTTCAGTGGGGCGAGTTCGCGGAATCTGCGGTCAGTTTCGCCGCCGGGAAGCGGCTTGTAGGAGAACTGACCCGGGTCGCCCAATGCGATCGACATCGCCGTCTGGCCGTACTTGTCCTCGGACTCCAGGTCAGCGCCGTTTTCGGTCAGAATCCGCAGCGCTTCGGTTTCTCCTAGAATCGCCGCTCCATGCACCGCCGACCGGCCGCCGGGACCTTTGGCGTTTACATCGCCACCCAGGTCCAGCGCCAGCTTCAGAGCTTCCAGATAGCCCTTCCGTTCCTCGTTCGTCGCTGCACCCCGCTCGCGCCCCACGCCGGCCGCCACCATCAGCGGTGTCAGCCCCTCCAGCGTCGCTATACCCGGATTCGCTTTCGCCTCCAGCATGAAACGCATCGTCTGGGCATCCCCGGAAGCAGCCGCCAATAGGAACGGCGTCGATCCGGCAAAATCAGCCTGCGGCAGTTCGTTGCTCAGCGTGCGGGCATAGCGGTGAATATCCCACGGCAGGAAGTCCTTCACGATTCGGGCGTTGGGATCCGCTCCCCGCAATAAGAGCGCTTTGGCCAGCTCGGGTGAGTTGCGGTGATTCCAGAACCGGTCCGTTCTATAAGGCCTGCTGTAAAGAAACGCGATTCCCCTTTGCATCGTCCAGTGCAAAGCAGTGACCCCGTAGCCATCGGCGGCAGTTGGGTCCGCACCCTTTTCCAGCAGATACAGCCCCACCTTTTCATGACCGTTGGTGGCGGCCAGCACCAGTGCGCTGCCATCATCCGGTGTGGCATCATTCACATCTCCACCCGCATCAACCAGGACCTGCACCGACTCCAGATCGCCCGACTGGGCCGCGAACATAAGCGGGGTAAATCCTCCTTTTACCTTGGGCAGGTAAACATTCTTGCTGTAGCTAACCGCCATCAGCGGTTCGTAGAGGTCCACAGTGCGCGACCTCGGATGAAGATCCGCCCCATGCTCCAGCAGAACCTTTATGACCTCCGGATGCCCCTGCGCCGCGGCCCACATCAGAGCCGTCTGCCCGCGCTCCTGCTCTGCCGCGTGGACGTCCGCTCCATGCTCCAGCAGGGCCTTTGCTCCATCCGCGGCTCCCGTACGGGAGCATGTCATCAGAACGGTTTCTCCAGTCCAAAGAGCGGCATTAGGATCTGCACCCTTATTCAGCAATCTTTCCACCAGAAAAGAATTGCCGTTGCTGCAGGCCTGCGAAAGGGGAGTGTGCCCGTAATCGTTCGCCAGGTTCACGTCTGCGCCGGCGCGGATCAGTAGGTCGGCGGTTTCCACGTCGTTCCAATGAACCGCCCAGGCCAGCGCGGTCGTGCCGTCTCCTTCCGCCTCATTTATGTCGACGCTTTGCTCGATGAGAGACCCGACAGCCGCCAAGTCCTGGTTTCTGACCGCCTCTACCAGACTCTGAGATCGCCCGATCCCGGAAAAGCCTTCCAGGATCAGCAGTGAAACAATGCTGATCCGGCACAGACCGGCTATTTTCTTCCTGCTCACCATAGTCGCTTCTCCGGGGCACTCCTTCCGGGCTTTCGTTGTCCCGCGTGCTACAGCACAATTCCTTCCAGCTTGCCCGTTGCGTCGCTGTCCTCGTTATCCCGGTAGCCGTCGTCTGGTACTCCGGCCATGTCAAACACGGTCAGCCAGAGGTTCGACAGCGGCAGCCCCTGATACCTGACGTGGCGTCCTGTTCGGATCTTCCCCTTTGCGCCCAATACCAGCAACGGCACGTCGTTGTGCGTATGCAGCATTCCGTCATTCAGGCCGCAACCGTTGACGACCAGCGTGTGGTCCAGCAGCGAACCGTCACCATCCGAGGCGAGCTGCAGCTTCTCCAGATAGTAGGCGAACAGTTGGGAATGAAAAATGTCGATCCTCTCGCAGGCAGCGATCGGCTCGGCATAGTTGCTGTGGTGCGACAGGGCGTGGTGTCCTTCCGATATGCCCAGTTCGCGATAGTCCCCCTCACCCGACTCGAGCCCGAACATGAAGGTGATCATACGGGTCAGGTCCGTCTGCAGGGCCAATACCTGCAGATCGAAAAGCAGCTTTGCTTGTTCGGAATAATTGGTGGGCAGGCCGGTCGGCCGGTCGATATCCGGAAGCTTGCGCGAGACCTGCTGTTCGGCCAGCTGAATGCGCCGTTCGATATCGCGGACAGAATCGAGATATTCGCTCAACTTTCGCTTGTCTGACGAGCCCAGCGCAGCAGTAAACCGCGCCGTCTCTTCGCGGATGAAATCCAGAATGCTGCGGTTCATCTGAATATTGCGCAGCCGGACTTCCGGATCGGTGCTTCGGCTGTTACCGAGAAGGCGGTCGAATACCTTACGAGGATTGTTCTCGATTGGAAGCGGCTGAGTGCCCGATCGCCAGCAGACCGTGTTCGTGTAGGATTCTTTGTATGAGCCGTCCGCCCTGCCGTCCAGGTCCGGTGCTTCCATTCCGAGCTCCAGCGATCCGAGCTGCGTATGCTTGCCGAACTCCCTCGCAATGATCTGGTCGGCCGAGGGACCCAGCGCACCATTGGGTTTCGGATGTATGCCGGTGAGATACGCCGCGCTGGCTCGGGCGTGTCCGGAGCCGCCCTCGCCTGGACGCATATCGGCGGCCTTGATATTCAGCCCGCTCACAACCATCATCTGGTCACGGAAGGCAGCCAGCGGCTCCAGCGACGGGGTCATTTCATAGCCGGTTCCCACCGTTTGCGGAGTCCACTTATTGAGGATTTTTCCGTTGGGGCCGTAGAGGAACGACACCCGCAGCGGCGTCTGCTCGGCCACCTTCCCGGAAGATGCGAAGGCCGGGACCATCCCATCCAGCAGCGGCAGTGCCAGCGCCCCTCCCACTCCGCGCAGAAATGTCCGTCGTGGAATAGCCTTTTTGAATATCATCATAACGGTCGCGACCTCCTCATCTGAAATGGCGTGCTCTTTACGATGCCCAATATCAGCGACGACCAGCGGTAGTCGTCCGCGGCGGCATCCCGCAGAATCCCGCGGATCGCCGGCTGGTCGTAATGTTGGACTCCTCGGCCCAGGGCGTATGTCAGAAGTTTTTCCGTAACATTGTGAACGAACAGTTCCGGTCGGCTCAACAATATCTCTCGCAGCTCGCCGGGGCCTATGAACTTCGAGCCGCTCGGCAGCGTACCCGAGGCGTCGATCGGCGCTCCGCCGTCATCGTTCCGCCACCGGCCCGTGGCGTCGAAGTTTTCCAACGCAAACCCGATCGGATCCATCTGCGCGTGGCAACTTGAGCATACCGGATTGACTCGATGCTCCTCCAGCCGTTGCCGCACCGTCGTTGGCTTCGCGTTGCGGGAATTCTCGGGAAGGGTCGGGATATTCGGTGGAGGGGCCGGGGGAGGCGTGCCGAACAGGTTGTTCAGCACCCACTTGCCACGCAGAACCGGAGAGGTTCGATTGGGACGGGAAGTCAACGTAAGAATGCTGCCCTGCCCGAGCAGTCCGCGCCGGTTTTCATCGCTGACCGATAACCGGCGGAAGTTGCTGCCATAGATATCCGGAATCCCGTAATGCAGGGCCAGACGCTCGTTGACGAACGTATAGTCCGCATCCAGCAGTTCCGTCGCGGGCCGGTCCTCCCGGAGCATGCTTTTCAGGAACAGTTCCGTTTCCTGCTGGAAGGCTTGGCGCAGTTCGTCGTCAAAATCGGGAAAAGCACGCCCATCCGGAAAGTGATGATTCAGATTGCGCAGGTACAGCCACTGCGCCGCGAAATTGGATATGAGCGTCTCGGACTTCGGATCCGCCAGCATCCGCCGCACCTGCCGCTCCAGAACCGCTGGCTTCCTCAGCTTGCCGCTCTCAGCCAGCTCGAGAAGTTTTTCATCGGGAATGCTGCTCCACAGGAAAAAGGAGAGGCGCGAGGCCAGATCAAGATCGCTCACCTCGTACGGCGTGTCCGGGGACACTCCTTCTGGATCGCGCTCGGCCCGGAACAGGAACTGCGGGCTTACCAGTATGCCCTGCAGCGCCCGCTGAACACCCATCTGAAGCCCTCCTCCGGCGCGGCCGAGCGAATAGAGTCTGAGCAACGGCTGAATCTCCCTGTCGCCCACTGGCCGACGGTATGCCCGGCGCGCCAGTCTTCCGATAATCTTCCGCGCGCAGGTCAACTCCTGCTCGCTGGCCTCACTGCCGCCGCCGTCCATTCCCGCATCACCGCTGCCCGGGTGGCAAACAAAGATCCTCCGGCGGCTTAGCGTATTCCCTGGGCCTGTCGGGTCGAACGGCCCGGAAATAGTGAACAATTTGACACGCGGCTCGCCTCCTTTGAAATCAATAAAGTCCGCCTCCATCGGTCGCACAGGAAAATATTCCAACAGCCCCTCTCCCGAAATATTTCTCTTCAGGAAAAACACCTGCACCAGATGATTGCCGGCCTTGGCCGGAAACCGCACCTCCAGTCCCGCATCCGCGCCAACGATCTCATGCTCCATCTGCTCGGGATCGAACCGATACTGCCCCCCGATGCGCGAGTGGATCGGTCCGGTCGTGCCTTTACGCACTCCGCCTACCGGAAATTGCGCGATTCTCTTTCCATCCACTCGCACTTCCAGCGGATGCACCTGATCCAGCAGACCGCGGATATATCCATCCTGGTTTCTCTGCAGCCGAATGTTTATTGCATACTCGCCGTCAAGCGAAAAATTATGCTGCACAGCGAATCCGCCGCGCGATCCCAGTGGCATATTCTCACCCATCCGGTCATCCTGCATGAACGTGACCGGTATGTTGTATGTTTCGCTGTCCACGCCGATTTCCGGGTCTCCCACCGCCAGCTGGCTGATTCGTTCCGCCACAGCCAGATATCGCTCCATCAGCAGTGGCGAAACCGATAGCGCATCGCCCACGTTGTCGAATCCGTAGTCCGCGTCATCGTCGGGAAGCATTGCGGCCCCGTCAATCTCCACGGCCAGCAGGTCTCGAACGGCATTGGTGTACTCGGAACGATTCAGCCGGTGGAAATCCACCGTCCTGCCGGGATTCGGGCTTGCCGCCGCAGCCCGGTCAAGCGCTGTCTCCAGGTATGTAACGAGCGAATCGTACTCGGCTTCATCCGGCCTCGGAACGCCCGGTGGCGGCATGGCGCGGCCTCGCAGCTTGCGCACCACTTTTTCCCATATCTCTGCTTTCGCGCCCGCGTTTCCCAGGTCAGCCTTGTCCAGCAGCAGCTCCGCAGTACGCAGCTTCTCATTGTGGCAGGTAACGCAGTACCGGTTCAGCAAAGCTTGTTGAGAGGATGTTTCCTGAGCGGGGGCAGTGATGGGATGTACGTATCCCCCACTGAAAATTGCTAATGCGATCCAGGTCAGGAGCCGTAGTCTCATCGAAGCAGGCTCTCCCTGTCGTTCTTCGCGCGTAAATACAAGCGGCTGATCGCCGCCCGTGGACGTCATTCTATGCCCCGCCCATTCTGCGGTCAAGCGGGAATTCATCCTTAGTTACACATCTAACTTATTGATAAAGAATACTCGCTCTCATGTTGCTTGAGCGCGTGGCGCCCTGGCTATCATCGACCGATCCGGCTGCAAGCGGTCCCGTGAGCCACCGCCATCCTATCATTCTCCATGGCCACCCGGCGTCCGCTAAGAAACACCCCCGCTCACATTCTTCCGCGAACGGGGGTTTCTCTTCAATATAAACGATCCGTTAGAACTCGAAACGCAGACCGAACTGAATCTGCCGCGCCGAGCCGGTCGTCGAAGTGATCTGCCCTGCGGAGTTGGGAATTTCTCCTAGACCATCGTCGCCGCGGTCGTCAAACACGTTCCTCTCGTCGTCTTCCGGAGCGCGGAAATTCGGCCGGTTGAACAGATTGAAGAACTCCGACCGGAACTCCAGACTCTTTGACTCTCCAACGGCAAAACGTTTCTTCAGAGTGAAGTCGAATACAAAATTCCCCGGACCCACCAGCGCGGTACGGCTCATGTTTCCGAGGTATCCTTCTGGCGGCAATTCGAACAGCGCGGCCGCGTCGAAGTACTGCTCCGGATTATTGGGATTCACCGCATTGCGCAGGTTCACGCCAGGCTTCACATTCGGCCTCAGACTGTCTCCGCCGCTGCGAGTCAGCATATTCGCATTGTCGAATTCCATGTAAGGCGTGAATGGATGTCCCGTGGAGACGGTGAAGATTCCGCCCAATTGCCAGCCTCCCAGCACATTCCTGGCCATTGCATTCGTGTCCGCCAACTCAGGCAGGTTGTAGTTCGCGTTCGACGTGAAGACGTGCCGTGCGTCAAAGGCAGACAGTCCCCTCTCCGTATGAGGCTGGTAGAGGTTCTGAAGCGAAACCGTGTTTCCACCTTCCGAGCTGTATGTGAAGATGCTTCCGTTGTCGATGCTCTTCGACCACGTGTAGGAGGACTGGAATTGCAACCCTCCCGAACGGCGCTGCAGTTGTAACTGAAGCGAATTGTAGGAGCTGTGCCCCCCCGTTGCACGGTACTGCATGGTCCCAAAGTTCGGATTCACACGCCCTTCCGGATCGCCCGGATGAGCATCCTCATCGAAGAAGATCCGACCGCTGCTGTCGAACGACGGAATCCGGGTATTCGCATTCAAATACATCTGCGATGTATGTACTCCCTGTGCTCCCACGTACCACATTCCCAGGGACGTATTCGGCATGATTTCATGCTGGAAACCCATGTTGTACTGGATTCGGTAGGGCTGGTCGATCTCCGCCTCCGATAGAGTCAAATCAAAAGGCCGGTTCGCTGTGGCCAGAACTTGCTCAATCGACCCCGGAAATACTGCGCCGTTGATGCGCCGCGCCAGTCGGAACGGTGGATTGTTCTGGATGGTGGGAAGGTGATAGTAGGTCGTCAGAGGATCCATAAACAGTCCAAAGCCGCCGCGAACCGCCGTTCGCTGCGTGCCGGTGACGTCCCAGGCAAAGCCAACTCGCGGCGCAAAGTTCTTGAAGGTGGGATTTCTGGACCACCACGTATGGCCCGTCGTCAACTCAGGATCGGTCAGGTTCCGCAGCGTGGACTGATGGGGCAGCTGATCTCGAGGCGTGGTAACGATTTCATACCGCATTCCAAGGTTCAACGTCAAATTGGGAGTCGCGCGGATATCATCTTGCACGTATGCGCCGTACATCTCCTGGAAGATGCTCGCGCGGCGGCCCAGAGCCTGCGGGTCCTGTACCTCCCAGCGCTGGGTATCGGCCTGGAGAAATTGACGGATCCCCCTGAATCGGAATCGGCCGCCGCCGCCGGTGCGCCCATCCGTCACGTAACGGAATCCAAACCGGTAGGCCTCAAATCCGAATTTCAAAGTGTGGCTGCCTCTAACAACCGTCAGGTTATCGGAAAACTGCCAAGTATTCAGAACCAGATCGCGGCCGGAGGTGGAGCTTTCGGTAAAGTTATATTCCAGACGGCCCAATCCGCTTATATCAAAGGTTTGCCACTCGGCCCCGGGAAGAAAGGCAAGGCTCTGAGGAAAATCATAGAGTGGGATATGCAGTTCCAGACCCTTGCTTCGATTGAAGCCGGCATTGAAGGTATTCAGAGTCGTGGGAGTAAAGCTGTGCGTGTACCGCAGCGTTACATATTGAGCCCGCGATTTTTGGTTGGTTTCAAACGTAGGCATTCCACCCCTGGGCGCCGGATTGACTATTACACCCTGATTAAACGTATAGCTGCCTGAAAGCATATCGGAGTCGGACAACGTATGATCCATCTTGCCCACGATATAGTTTTCGTCAGCGCTGGTGGCAAACGTATGAGCGATCTGGGCGCTCCCGCGGCTCTCGTTCTCGCTTCCGGCCACGTTCGGCAGCGGTATGGAATCGATATACGGTTGCACTACAGGCTCCACTCCAATGAACCTCCCGCCCAGATATCCCATACGGGCCTGCGGACTCAGGACGTTGGCTACTGTTGTCGCAGCGGACCGGTCCCGCAACCCCTCATAGGCGCCGAAGAAGAACAAACGATCCCGCAATATAGGGCCGCCGGCCGAACCGCCAAACTGGTTCCTCTTGAACTCCGGCTTGAATCCACCCGCGAAGCGGTTGTTCTCCCACCGGTTTGCATCGAAGTTGTCGTTTCGCAAAAACTCGAATGCCGACCCGTGTAGCTGGTTCGTTCCCGATTTGTGCACTACGTTGATGACCCCGCCGGCCGATTTGCCATACTCGGACGAGTAGGTATTGGTCAGAACCTGAAACTCCTGAATCGCGTCCACGCCCAGGTTGTTTCCCGTCACGCTGCCGGGCGTCGTGCCGGCGCCGTCGGCAATGTCCAGACCATTCAGCCGGTAACTTACCTGATTTGCGCGGGCTCCGCCAATCGACATCCGTATGCCCATTCCGCGGTTCAACTCAGCATTCTGCTCGCGGTACTGCACCACACCCGGCTGCAGCAGAACAAGCTGCACATAATCGCGGCCATTCAGCGGCAGCTCGCTGATCTGCTCTTCAGCTACCAGGTTCCCCACCGCCGATGTTGTAGTATCCACCAGCGGCGCTTCTCCAACCACCGTAACCGTTTCGGCTACCGCGCCGGGATTCAGCGTGAAGTTGATGACGGCCTGCTGTCCCAGTGTAAGCCGCACGCCCGTCCGGGATACGGTCTGGAATCCTCCGGACGTTGCCTGCAGACTGTATTGCCCGAGGGCAAGATTCGGAACCAGGTATCGGCCGCGAGAATCCGTCATGATTTGCTGGACACTCCCGATCTCCTCATGGTTGATCGTGACCTCCGCGCCGGGGATAACCGCTCCCGTTGTGTCCCGCACAGTCCCCGATATAGTCCCCGTTGTTACCTGGGCTGCCGCCAGCCCCGGCAGGATCATCATCGTCAGAACCACTAACTGAAATCGTTGCAGAATGCTCATGCGTCCTCCTTAGGAATTAGGTCCAATGTCTCTTAACGAACAAGGCTTTCCCTTTGATGAATAATTGCTAAATTGACCGCCCGTTTCTGGGACAAGTTGAATGATACTCAAGCAGGAAAAAATATTAGTCTGTTAAACCAAAATCTTGCCTATTATAGCTTGCTGTTTACGATTTGCAACACAAATGCGAGTTAGAGTTGGTCTCAAGAATAGTTCTTTGGCAACCGGAAGAAAAGAAAGAGGGTTGCAGAGCAGAGGGGACAGGGCAAACGAAAGCAGTTCTGGCGTTTGTGACGCCAAACCAACGTCGTGCATGTACGCTGGGAAGTCAGCGGCGAGCAGGGGGCTTTGCTGGAACTGATCCTACGTTCAAAGCGACGGCTCGATAGGAAGGGGCAGCTACCGAAGGACCTGCGTAGGGTGTTGAACCGGGCAGGGCAGGCATTCTTTCCTGCCCCGGGCGTACAGCGTACCTCGCGCCGTCCGTGTCCGTGCTGCTTCGCCCCGCGAAAGCCACTTGATTGATGATGAAAATGGTAGCGCTACCGGGAATCGAACCCGGGTTTTGAGATTGAGAATCTCACGTCCTAACCCCTAGACGATAGCGCCGCTGGAAGCCTTCCTGCCCGTTACGCAAATTTATGCTACTGGATTCCCCGGCGTCAGGTCAAGACTTTCGGATCTTGCCGGATCGGACGCTTCCGCAACAGACCGATCAGGGCATCGACCGGCTCCAGGTTGGAGGTTTCGATGGCAGCTCAAATGCCGAAAAACAGACTCGCGGCGAGTGACGCCACAAGCCCTGCCGCCATCACCTAAAGCGGAACCGTCGATGTGATTTTGTTGCTTGGTATGAGGCTGGTTTGCCGGTGCGGCAGCAGGATATTTCTAGACCATCATAATTTCTGTTTCCTTGTTCCTGCCCATCTCATCCAGCCGGGCAATCCACTGGTCGGTTAATTTCTGCGCCTCGTCATGAGCGCGCCGCTCCTCATCCTCGCCGATCGTTTTATCCTTGAGCAACTTTTTAATGGCCTCGTTGGCCTCGCGCCGGGCGTTCCTCACAGCCGTGCGGTGCGACTCCAGCACCTTGTGAAGATGTTTCACCAGATGCTTCCGGCGCTCCTCGGTCAGCGGAGGAATGGGAACGCGAATCACCTTCCCGTCGTTGAGCGGGTTCAAGCCGAGATCAGCGCTGCGAATTGCCTTTTCAATCAGCGGCATCGCCGTCGGATCCCAGGCCTGCACCAAAATTGTGGTGGGTTCCGGCACGGAAAGGGTGGCCAATTGATTGACGGGCGTAGGGGTGCCGTAATAATCCACCTTCGTATGATCGAGCAGGGTGACGGAGGCCCGGCCAGTACGTAGGGTAGCTAGTTCCGAGCGCAGGTCTTCGCTTACTTTCTCCATTCGCCGCTTTGCTGCGGTGAGAGCATCTTTTGTCATGAGCTGTTCCCAAGCTGGTTTTCCGGGTCCGCTGGAATCAAGATCAGCCGCTTACCAGCGAACCCACCTTTTCCCCCAGAATGACACGCACGATATTTCCTGGCTCATTGAGGTTGAAGACAACGATGGGCAGGCCGTGGTCGCGGCACAGCGAAAGTGCCGTAGAATCCATGACGGCCAAATTCTGGGAGATCATTTCCAGATAAGAGATTTCCGAAAACATCTTGGCGTCCTTGACCTTGACCGGGTCCGCATCGTATATGCCGTCCACTTTAGTGGCTTTTAAGATCACCTCGGCCCGAATCTCCATGGCGCGCAAGGCGGCTGCCGTATCGGTGGAAAAAAAAGGATTCCCCGTGCCCGCAGCAAAGATCACCACGCGGCCCTTTTCCAGATGGCGGAGGGCGCGACGGCGAATGTAAGGCTCCGCGACCTGATGCATCGCCATGGCGGTCATCAGCCGCGTCTGGACTCCTTGTTTTTCCAGCGCATCCTGCAAAGCGATGCCGTTGATCAGGGTTGCCAGCATGCCCATGTGGTCCGCGGCCACCCGGTCCATGTCCCGGGCCGCTCCGGCAAATCCCCGGAAGATGTTTCCTCCTCCGATGACCAGGGCCGTTTGAACGCCCAGATGGGTGATCTCGCAGACCTGCTGCGCGATTTCCCGGAAGCGGGCCGCACCGATGCCGTATCCGGAGGCGCCAGCTAGCGCCTCTCCGCTCAGCTTCAGCAAAACACGATTGAAAACGGGTTTAGGGGACATGGAGGAAGGAGCTCTTAGCTCGCGTTGGAGGTCCTCTCCGTACTCTCGCCAACCTTAAAACGGACAAAGCGCTGCACGCTGATATTTTCCCTGAGCTTTCCGATCGCGGAGGCGATGATCTGGCCTACCGTCTGTCCCGGGTCCTTGACAAAGTGCTGCTCCAGAAGACAAACCTCTTCATAGAACTTCTCCATCTTGCCTTGCACAATGCGGTCCAGCACTTTTTCCGGCTTGCCCAACGCCTGAGCCTGCACCCGGTAAATCTCTTTCTCCTTTTCCAGAATCTCCGGGGTCACTTCTTCCTTGCGGATGAAACGCGGGTCCGAGGCGGCGATGTGCATTGCAAGATCGTGCGCCAGTTGCTGAAACTCTGCGGTGCGGGCCACAAAGTCGGTTTCGCAGTTCAGCTCCACCAATACTCCGATCTTTGAGCCGGCGTGAATGTAGGAGCCGACCAACCCCTCCAGCGTGGCGCGTCCTGCCTTCTTTTGCGCTGCGGCGAGACCTCTCTTGCGCAGAACCAATTCCGCTCCGTCCAGGTCTCCTTTGGACTCGGTGAGCGCCGCTTTGCAATCCGACCAGGGGGCGCCGGTCCGCTCTCGAAGTTGCTTCACAGTTTGTGCTGAAATGTTGCTCTTGGTTTCCATAATTTTGGGATGACCTGCTATCGGAATCGCTTTTGCCGCCTAGTTCCAGCGATGTTTTTTGCGGAACCTTTACTCCAGTACTCCAGAGGGGAACAGCGGAACTTCCCCGTTCGCTCCCCTCAACCTGCCCGCATGCAAGTCCTGCTTCCGGATAACCTTTTGCGATTGCAGAACTGGCTGAGAACCAAACAGCCAAGCGGTGAAGAATGTCACAATATCCGGGCTAGCGTAGTAGTCCTACTGGACGCTCCCCGGGGCCGCCACGTTAGGGGTATTGGCGGGCAAATCTTGCTTCCCTGCCGGTTCAACCGCTGGCCCTTTTCGCAACTCGGAATACGGCAGCGAACTTTCTTCTTCCACGTACGGTGCAGTATCCTGGCTTTCGGCGGCCTCCTCGGAGGCTCTGCGCTCTTCCTCCAAGGCATTCTCAGCAGCGATTTTTCTTCCTTCCAGGACTGCATCGGCCACTTTGGAGGCGAATAGACGGATGGCCCGCAAGGCGTCATCATTACCGGGAATGATGTATGTCACCTTATCCGGATCGCAATTGGTGTCCACTACTCCCACTACCGGGATTTCCAGCTTGCGCGCCTCGTGAACCGCAATCTCTTCTTTGTGGGAATCAATTACAAAAACGGCGTCCGGAAGGCCGGGCATATCCTTGATGCCGGAGAGGTTTTGCTCCAGATGCTTCCGTTCACGCTCCAGCTTGATGACTTCTTTTTTGGGCAGCAACTCGTAGCGGCCGTCCTCGGACATCTCATCCAGATCTTTGAGCCTCTGAATCGACTTCCGAATGGTCTCGAAATTGGTCAGCAACCCGCCCAGCCATCGCTGGTTAACAAAAAACATGGAACATCGCCGGGCCTCTTCGACGATAGCTTCCTGCGCCTGCCGCTTGGTTCCTACAAACAGGAGAGTCTTCCCCTCCTTGGCCAACTCCACCACAAACCGAGTGGCTTCCTTAAACATCTTGAGGGTCTTCTGCAAGTCAATAATATGGATGCCATTGCGTTGCCCGAAAATATACTCCTTCATTTTCGGATTCCAGCGCCTGGTCTGGTGACCAAAGTGAACGCCAGCCTCCAACAACTCTTTCATTGTAATTGCCGCCAAAAACCCTCCTCTTTACGGATTTACTGCGTTTCTGCCCGGGTTCTCCGTTTCGCAGTCGCTTCCCGAGCCTGAGATTTCCCCTATTTCCGGCTTCTCCAGCCGCCCCTTACCTGCTTTGTTTGGCTGAAAAGCTGAAACCGGATTAGCACGGCTGTTGCATCCGTTGCATCAGCGCTTGGAAAACTGGAACCGTTTTCGGGCGCCCTTCTGGCCGTATTTCTTGCGTTCCTTGATCCGCGCATCGCGAGTTATAAAACCCATTTTTTTGAGATTCCCCCGCAATTCGGCATCATAAACCAACAGGGCGCGCGTTATCCCCAGCCGGGCCGCCCCGGCCTGTGCCACGACGCCGCCACCTTTTACATTGATGAGGACATCGAACTTTCCCAGCAATTCCACAACTTGCAAGGGATGCTGAACCACTACCCGCTGCGACTCCGCCAGGAAATAGGCGCCCATCGGACGGCCATTCACCCGGAAGTCTCCCTTGCCGGGACGCAAAAAGACGCGTGCCACGCTGCACTTGCGCCTTCCAGTCCCGTAATATTGCTCGATTTGCCCTGTGGGCTGATCTCCCATTTTTTCCTTCCAGACTTGTGTAAATAACTACTTGGCCGGGCGTAGCGGGTAAGTCTGCGGCTTCTGCGCCTGATGAGGATGATTGTCATCCCGATAAATCATCAACTTTCTCCCCATCGCCTTGCCCAGCTTGTTCTTGGGCAACATTCCGAGCACTGCCGCGCGCACCATGTTTTCCGGCTTTCGCTCAAACATTTTCTGCGCACTGATCTCCACCAGCCCGCCGGGATAACCCGTATGATGGCGGTACATCTTTTGCGCCAGCTTGTTGCCCGTCAGGCGCACCTTGGCCGCATTGATTACAATGACGTGATCCCCGAGATTCAGGAAAGGAGTAAATTCCGCTTTATGCTTGCCTCGCAGCAAAGTGGCCACCTGCGTTGCCAGCCGGCCCAAGACCTGCCCCTTCGCGTCCACGCAATACCATTTTAGTTGCACTTCCCCCTTTGAGGGGAAATAAGTTGACACCTCTACCACCGCCTCAACAATGTTACAGAACAATCAGATTAGTGAAGCAAACCCAAATTGTCAAGTAGGAGAGGGCTTTGTGTCGTTAGCACATGATATGTCCGGTCTAATTAACATGTGAAATGTCCGCTTTGAGCGGCGTAGGGTAGGGCTTTTTGCCAGGAGGTGGCATGAAGTTCTACTCGGAAGCTGCGATGGAGCGGGCGATGAAGATACAAGAAGTAATTTTGCGAGCGATAGGGAAGCGGATCAACTGGTGGCAGGCAGCCGAGATCATCGGGATCAGCGACCGGCAGATGAGGCGGTGGCGCAGCCGGTACGAGCAGTACGGCTACGACGGGCTGTTTGACCGGCGGCGGGGAAAGCCGAGTCCGCGGCGGGTACCCCTGGGGACGGTGGAGAAGGTGTTGGGGCTGTATCAGGAGAAGTACTTTGACTTCAACGTGCGGCACTTTCACGAAAAGCTGCGGGAAGAGCACGGCCTCCGGCTGAGCTACACCTGGGTGAAGCTGGCATTGCAAGGGGCGGGGCTAGTGAACAGGAGGCGGAAGCGGGGCCTGCACCGCCAGAGGCGGCCCCGGCGGCCGTTGCCGGGAATGCTGCTGCATCTGGATGGGAGCCAGCATCGGTGGTTTGTCGATGATCGCTGGTATGACCTGCTGGTGGTCCTGGATGATGCCAGCAGCGAGATTTACTATGCGCAACTGGTAGAGCAGGAATCGACGCGGACGGTGCTGGCTGCCCTGCGGGAGGTGGTCGAGCAGCAGGGGATCTTTTGCGCCCTTTATAGCGACCGGGCCAGTCATTTCTTCCTGACCCGGAAGGCGGGCGAGCCGGTGGATCGGCAACGGCTGACCCAGGTGGGCCGCGCCCTGCGGGAGCTGGGCATTCAGATGATTCCGGCCTATTCGCCGCAGGCGCGGGGACGCAGCGAGCGGAACTTCGGGACCTGGCAAGGGCGGCTGCCGCAGGAACTGCGCCTGCGGGGAATCATCACGCTAGAGGCAGCGAATCGGTTCCTGCGGGAGGGCTATATCGGGGAGTTCAACCGGCGCTTTGCCGTGCCGGCCACCCAACCAGGCAGCGCCTTTTTGCCGTCAGCCAGGCGGGAGTTAGAGCGAATCTTCTCGATCCAGCACCAGCGGATAGTGAATCGGGACAATACGGTCAGTCTGGAGAACCGCCTCCTCCAGATCGAGAAAACTCCTTGGCGCGGGACTCTGGCGGGCTGCCGGGTGACCGTCTATGAACACCTGGATGGGACGTTAAGCATTGGCTATGGGCCGCACACGGTGGGCCGCTACTCCTCCGAGGGGGTGGCGATCCGGTGCGGCGGTCGGCGGCGGAGCCCTGTGGCTTCCCGACAACACCATTTGGCGCTCACCTCCGTCGCCCTACGGGCTCCTTCGGTCAGCGCCAAATCACTTTCGGTAGAATCATGAAAGCGGACATTTCACTTGCTACATATACCGGACATTTTAACTTGCTAACAACAGTAGGAGAGGGCTTTGGACACTGCAAGGGTAGCCCGGTTGACTTAATTTCAGTTGCCGATTCCTGTTGAAATACCGCACTGCACTTGGCTGCCCAGTCCGCGCAGGACCGGGGCAAGGGAAGCATCCGTTGCAGCACTCCGTTGATATTTCCCCATTTGCCAACCTCCTCTTGTCCTCGATTTGGCCGCCACGGCGCTCTTTACGCATCCGGCCAAAAAGGCTAGGATGACTAGCCGATCAAACTCCCCCGGCAGGGGATCACCGTTGTGACCTGAAGACATCCATGCCGGGGTGAACGAGGAAACTTCTGCTTGCCAAGCGGCCACACCTCCCTATTCTATCTGCATGGATTTGCTTCCGGTCCGGATTCGAGCAAGGGACAGTTCTTCCTCCAGCGGTTCGCCGAGCTGGGCTACGAACTCAAGCTGCCGGATTTGACCGAAGGCGACTTTGAAAACACAACGCTCTCACGGCAACTGGCGTTGCTGGACCGGCTGGTGGGAACAGCTCCTGCCGTTTTGATAGGCTCCAGCATGGGAGCTTACCTGGCGGCGCTGTTTGCGGCAAGGCATCCCAAGCGGGCGCCGGGCGTGGTCCTGCTGGCGCCGGCCTTCGACTTGGCGCGAAACGTGGCTGCTTCGCTCGGCGAAGATGCCGTGCGTGAGTGGCGCCAGCGGGGCCAGCGCCAGGTGTACCACTGGGGAGAAAAACAAATCCGCAATCTTTCCTACAGCCTTTTGGAAGACGCCCTCCAGTACGAGGCCTTCCCCGACCTGCGGCAACCTGTGCTGGTTGTCCACGGACGCGCCGATGAGACAGTGGATCACCGCCTTTCGGTCCGGTTCGCCGAAGGCCGCCCAAACGCCGAGCTGGTCCTTTATGACTCGGACCACCAACTGCAGAATGTGCTGCAAGTAATCTGGGAGCGCGTCCGCCAATTCACCGCAGAGATCCTTTAGAGCCGTTCACAAAAGCTGCCAAAGAATAAGGGCCTCAGCGCCCTGGAAGAGGAGCAACTCCGAGGCGTCGGCTGAGGCCTTTCTGCCGCCATTACGTAGCGACAGGCATTCCTGCCTGCCCCACCGATCAATGGCTTTCCAGTGGCTTTTTTAGCCAAACAAACCCAATCAAACCCAATAACAAAACCATTGCCCGATCTTCTGTATATCTCATAACTCTTTTTATTACAATTGGTTATCTGGATATCAGAAGTTTTGCAATGGCTTCGTTTTGCAAAAAAAGCTTTTTTCTCCCGCTCCCCTCCCCCCGGAGGGTTTTGACAGTCGGTCTATAGCTCCCCACAACGCCCGTGAAGTCCCAGCGGGGCGCAAGAGTCTAGCCCACGGCGCCAGCCGTGGGTGGGAAAGACCACTCTGGATCAGCCCCGGATGGTGCGAAAGAAGGAGGCCTTAAACCTCCCAAACGCCCTCCGGCCCGATTGTCCCTCGCCCAAATTCCGGGAGCAACAAAATTCTTCCGAGGATTCCGAATCTGCCGAGCATTCCGAGAATCCCGAAACAGGTAGCGACAGGCATTCCTGTCTGTAAGGTAGCGACAGGGCTCCAGGCCTGTGCTTCTGCGCGCACATGCATCCAAGGCCTGTACGCTAAGGGCAGGTCAAGAATGCCTGCCCTATTTCCACTAGGTGAAATGCTCTAGTTGCTCTTCACCTCGACCTTGGCAATCCCGTTGACACCGCTTGTGGCGAGCCACAGGTTGCCGTCCGGTGCTGCTACCATATGGCGCACCACGCCTCCGCCCGACGGGATCAGCCAGGTTTGGAATTTCTCCGCCTGGGGATCAAACAACACCACCGTATTCGGCTTCACGCCCGATTCGCTGTACCACAGCTTGTTGCCGAACGTGGTGATGCCGTAAGGCGCGGACTTCGGCCCGCCGGGAGAGGGCCACTCGGTGGCTTGGCCCGTCTTGGGGTCGTACCGGCCCAGGGCGCCGCGCGCATAGTCGGTGTACCAGAGCACGTCATCCGGCGTGACGGCGATACGTCGCGGACGCGCGTCCGGATTCGGCAAGACGTATTCCCGAATCTCCATGGTGTCCGGATCGATGCTGGCCAGCTTGTTGGTGCGGAACTCGGTGAAGAAAGGAACGCCCTTGGAGTTCACCACGATGCCGTAGGGATTCGATCCCGCCGTGGGCGGAGTGGCCACCTTCACCTCGCCGGTCTCAGGGATGATTCTTCCTATCCTGTTGGACCCGGACATGGTGAACCAAAGAGTTCCCTTTTGGTCGAAGATGGGCGTATGAGCGCGGCGGGCTTCGGGGTCCGGCATGCGGTATTCGGCTATCTCGCCTGTTTTTGGGTCGAGCTTGCCGACGTAAGCTCCATCAATGGCCGTGAACCAAATGTTGCCTTCTTTGTCGGCAACCAGGCCATGCGGCGCTGAATCGGGAGTCTTCAGGGGATATTGCTTGAACTGGCCGGTGGTGGGATCAAACCGCCCCAGCAAATTTTTCCTCTGACCCGTGTACCAGATGGAACCGTCCGGCGCAACGAGAGGATCGTGAGGCCGCGCGCCGGGTGTCGGCACGGTCCACTCCTGGATGGAGACTTCGACGCTGCCTGGAATCACCACCGCCTTGGGGGCCGTGTCCGGAAAATTGCTGATCAAATACGCGGTCACAACGCCGACCTGCTCTTCCGTCAGGGGAATGCCCAGCTCGACCATGCTGTTCATAATCGATTGCCATTCCTCCGGCGTATGGCCGCTCGGCCGGGTTATCAGGTTGAGTCCGTGGCACTCCCTGCAAGCCACCTCGACAAGATGCTTGCCAGCGCCTTCGGGCAATGCGCTTTGCTCCGATGAGGGACCCTGCTGGCTTTGTGCAGGAACCAAAGAAAACAGAAATACTGCCGACAGCAGCAACGCTGTTCGGACTCCGCCGGAATACCTCGCCATGCTCTGAGAGACTACTTTCATAAAACCCTCCCCCTTCTCTGCAAGGGTGGAATTGTAGAGATTTTTGGATTTTCCGTCTTGCCCTGAGGCCAGATATTACGCCACTTGATGCGGCGCTTCAAGCCGCGCGCCTCAAATCTTCAAACCAGTTCAGGACGACGTTGGCTTGCGCCACCTCTTATTCGAGTGGCTTGTTTTGCATTAAATACGGATCAATCCCAACACGCCGAAAGTATCCGGACGCCTTGATTTGAAGAAACCGCACGCCGGCGTCCGCAAGAGGGCGCAGGTTATGATATTCATTGGCTTCGACGATAAACAAATCACCTTCTTTCCAATCCACCCTCCTTTCCGCTTCCCCTTCGCGCTGCAGCAAGACATATCCTTCTCCGCTCAGGATATAGTAAACGACCTCCCAAAGGTGCCGGTGCGAGGGGGTCGTTGCTTCCATTCCGACGAATTCCCGCACTTCCATTTCCAACAGCCGATTGTCAGCCATATCTCCTGACGGATTGATGGTGATGCCCAGCATTCTTTCCCCGCGGTCCTTCATTTCCCGGTTCCTGAGATTCGGCAATATGTGGCCAACATTCATTCGAACCGTATCCGGACCTTCCGTTGCGTTACCCACATATTCCGGCCTCTGTCCAACTGCCTTTCCCCATCGCTCCTCAAAGCTGAAATCGGAAGAGGAAAGGAAGGCGCTATTGTGAAAAACATTTTCCGTCAGAGGCGTGGTGGTGATTGACAGGTAGCGGGCGGGGGTGTCCGAAGAGCCGTTGAAGTGTTGATGCCAGGAATTCAGGGCGGGCGACAGCAAATCCCCCTCGGCCCATTCGTACCGTTCCTTCTTCCCTTCCGTGCGGTTCCACATCAGCGAATAGCCATTGCCCGAAACGATGTAAATCATCTCTTCGGCCAAGTGCCGGTGCGGGGCCAGCGCCCCTCCGGGCGGGATCTCTACTAGAGTCGTATCGACTTGCCGAAGACGTCCTTCGCCAATGATCGCGGTGCCCGCTCCCAAAGCCTGATCGAACTGCACCGGGTGTTGTTTCAGACGGAGCGTCTCCGGGGATGAAGGCATTTGCTGCCCAAGCAGTTCTGTAGCGCCTCCCAGAAGCGTATAAGCAAAGCCAAAGAAAAAGAAAATGATACCCGGCAATCCGTGCAGAAATTTGTTCATTGCCTTCCCGCCTTTCCTGTTGCCTTCGACGTGCGCCGCCAGGAGATTCGAACCGGTAATATGCGGCGTTGAGTTTCCTCTTAGCCCCAAAGCATACGCCAGCCGTCTTTACGGCTCAAGGATCGGATCACCCTTCCCGTTTTGAATCATCCATCCCCGCTGCAATCGTGGGAACGGAAATGCTATTGGGAATCAAGATGCGTGCAGGATTTCAGGCCCCGCCCTGCCTTCTTTCTGACTTCTACAAACCCAGGATTCCTGGTTGGCCATGGTAAAAGAGTCCGGCCAGCGCGCCTGTCATGAGCGTGGCCAGAGTAGCTCCCGCCAGCGCGCGAAACGCCAGAGCAGTGAGATCGTTCCGGCGAGAGGGAACCAGAGCGGTGATGCCTCCGACAAAGATTCCCATCGAAGCCACATGGGCAAACCCGCACAGCGCATAAGAGAGGACGAGCAAAGCCCTGGGAGAGACGGCCTGAGCGGCGGCCATTTCTCCCAACTGCTGGTATGCCACCACCTCGGTCAGGATGACTCGCTTGCCGAGAAGCTGGGCAGCCAGGGGAAGATCGCTGTGACCTGCCCCCGGTTGTTGGTCCACTTTTTATGTTAGTCCATAAGCCGTTGCAGCCGGGTGGAGCGGAGCGGAACCCGGCCGTAACGGCAGGATCGCTTCCGGGGCTGGCGGCCGGTAGCCTAACGCGCTGTGCGGGCGAACTTTGTTATACTCCCGCCGCCATCCCTCAATCAACACCTTCGCTTCCTGCAAGGTGTAGAAGATCTCCCCATTGAGAAACTCGTCTCGAAACTTCCCGTTCAACGATTCTACATACCCGTTTTCCCATGGGCTCCCCGGCTCGATGAACAAGGTCTTTACCCCTACCCGCTCCAGCCAGTTCCGAACCAACCGTGCTGTGAACTCGGACCCGTTATCCGAGCGAATGTAATCGGGAACTCCTCGCTCCACAAACAAGGCTGCCAGCCGTTCCAAGACACTCATCGAATCAGCTCGCCGTTCTACGTCGATTGCCAAACATTCTCGCGTGTACTCATCCACCACCGTCAACATCTTCAGGGGACGACCATCCTGGGTTCGATCTGCCACAAAATCGTACGCCCAGACATGATCCCGCCAGCACGGTCTTAACCGAAGACACGACCCATCGTTCAACCACAGGCGGCTTTTCCGGGGTTGTTTCTTCGGCACTTTCAGTCCCTCCTGCCTCCAGATTCTCTCCACCCGCTTATGGTTCACCCTCCACCCCTCCCGTCGCAACAGCGCCGTGATTCGCCGGTAGCCGTATCGACCGTACTCGCCGGCTAACTGCAGCGTCCGGGTCACCAGTCGCGGTTCATCCTGTGGTGTCAAGGTTCGATGCCGCTGGGTGGATCGGTACTGCCTCAGCACTCGACACGCCCGCCGCTCCGACACTCCCAAGGTCTGACAGACACGCTCCACTGCCTGCCTCCGTCGGCACGGGCTTAGAAGTTTCCCGAGGATGCCTCCTTCAGAATCGCAAGGTCCAACGCCTGATCCGCTACCAACTTCTTCAGTCGGCCATTCTCCCGTTCCAGTTCCTTCAAACGCCTCACCTGATCAACCCGCAAGCTCCCATACTCCTTCCGCCATCGATAATATGTCTGCTCCGTGATTCCCAACTTCCGACAGACCACTCCCGTTGTCTGGCCCTTAGCCAGTTCCACTTCTGCCTCTCGTAGATGTCGGATGATCTGTTCGACCGTATACCGCTTCTTAGCCATCCTTCCCCCTTTTTCAAGTCCAGTTGAAACCCTTTACTCTAACTTATCAACTGGACCGTTTTTGGGGGGGCAGGTCCGCTGCTTCCCAGGCCCAGCAGCCAGGCGAGCGGGGTGAACAGCCAGCCCAGAATTCGCTCCAGGCTCAGCGGCGCGCCAAACCAAACTTCCAAAGGTGCGGTCAACTTCCCCAACGCCAGGTCCACGATCCCAACCACGCCCAAGACCGCAATCAGCAGCGTGGCGATGCCTGCGGCCAGCTTTAAACCGTCCCAGGAACCGGCGCTCAGCGCGGCCATGCTGTTGTCGTGAAGCTGGGACTCGGCCAGAGGAGGCAGAGCGCCTAGCGTCTCCGGTTTGCCCGTCTCGGGAAGCATCAGTTTGGAGACCAGAACCGCTGCCGGTATGGAAAGAACGGAGGTGGAGATGAGATGCCCGGCGATCTGGGGAAAACCATCCTGGAGAAAGAAGACGTACAGAGCCAGAGTGGTGGAGGCGGCGGTTGACATGGCGCAGGTAAGAAGGGTCAACAGTTCCGAGCGAGTCATCCCGGCCAGATAGGGCCGGATGGTAGTGGCGGATTCGATCCCCACGAAGATGTTCGAGGAGCCGGCCAGCGCCTCCGCCCCGGACAGGCGCAGCGTCTTTTGGAACAACCGCGCGAACAGCCGGATCACCGGCTGAATCAGGCCCAGGTGGTAGCACACCGACATCAGTGCGGCGAAGAAAACCACGGCGGGCAGCACCTGCGCCGCCAGGATAAATCCCACGGAGGGTTCCCCCGCCGAGGTGGTCTCGCCCGGATTAAGAGCCAGAGGTCCGAAAAGAAACTCAGCCCCGGTGCGGCTTGCTCCCAGCAAGGCAACCACCAGGTCATTGATGCTCAGCAGGAGAAGGCGTGTCTGCGGCAGCAAGAAGACCAGCGCCCCCAGTGCCAGCATCAACACCCCTGAGCCGCAAACCGGCCGCCAAGGCAGCGGCCTGCGGAAGCCTCCCGCTGCCCACCCCAGACAGCCCAACCCAAGCAGTCCAAGCAAAGAGATCAGATTCAGCACGCTCATGATTCAATTCGCGCAGCCTTCCGCCTTGAACCGGCTGGCGCAAGTCTGGAGTTTGGAGCGGACAATTTGCCCTAAAGCGCCGGTCGCCGCGTCCAATAAGCAGCAAGCAAAGAGCCGCTGAGATTGTGCCAGACGCTGAACACGGCTCCGGGCAGCGCGGCTGCGGCCGGGAAGAATTGCGTCGCCAGAGCGACCCCAAGCCCGGAGTTTTGCATTCCGACTTCTATGGCGAATGTCCGGGAAATACGCGCTTCCAGGCCGAGCAGCCTTGGCAGAGTATAGCCTGCTGCAAGTCCCAGGCAATTGTGAAGCATCACGGCAATCACCACCGGCCAAGCCAGAACTACCTCGCGGCCGGCATTCAGGGCAACGACAATCGCAATGATAATCACGATGGCTGCTACGGAGACCAGCGGAAACGCTCTGCTCAGAAATGCAAGCCTCACTCCGAAAAGCTGGTTGATGGTAACCCCAGCCAACACCGGCATAATGACGACCTTCAGAATGGACAGCAGCATGGAGGCTACGGGGACAGGCACCAATTCTCCGACATAGAACCAGGTCAGCGCCGGGGTAAGCAGCACGGCGAGCAGAGTAGAGGCAGTGGTCATGGTGATGGAAAGGGCCACGTCTCCGCGCGCCAAGTAACATATCACATTCGACGCGGTGCCTCCCGGACAGGCTCCCACCAGAATGAGGCCCGCCAAAAGCTCTGGCCGCAAGCCCAAAGCATGGCCAACGAGCCACGCCGCAAGAGGCATGATCCCAAACTGCAACGCCGCGCCGCCCGCTATCAGCACAGGCCTGCGGGCCACTTCCAGAAAGTCGCGCGCTCTCAAGGTCAAGCCCATTCCGAACATGACCACGCCGAGCAGCGGAACGATCGCGGGGCTCAGCGGCGTCAGGCGGTCCGGCCACGCCAGCGCCCCTGCAGCGCCGGCTACAGCCCAAAGCGGAAACAGGAGCACCAAAAGATCAACAACCCGCATGGACCGTGACCTGCCCAAGATGTTGCGACAACGTGAATTCTCCGGCATTCCGATCTGCGATTCCTCGCCGCCGGGCGGCTGCGACTCAGCGCGCGCCAGCCTCGCTCGCTGGCATCCGAACACGCGGTCCGCCGGCAGGGCAAGACAGGCGATTTCCCTTTCCAGCTTGCCCCACGGGAATGAGATTGGGGTCAGTTAACGCGTTTGGTCTGTCCGGTCCAGTATTGCTCTCGCAACACTTTCTTCAGAATCTTCCCCGTGCCGCTTTTCGGCAACTCCGACAGAAACTCGAAAGACCGCGGAATCTTGAACCTTGCCAGCCGCTTGCTGAGGAAGGCGGTCAACTCCTGCTTGGTGGGGGAAGCATTATCTTTCAGAACTACCAGCGCTTTGGGCAGCTCCCCCCACTTCTCGTCCGGAACCGCAATGACGGCGCATTCATAGACGCCAGGATGGGCCGACAAGGCTTTCTCCACTTCCAGCGAGGAGATATTCTCTCCGCCGCTGATGATGATTTCCTTCTTGCGATCCACAATCAGCAAATAGCCTTCTTCATCCCAAACCGCCATGTCCCCCGTATAAAACCAGCCGTTGCGAATAACCGCCCGGGTCTGCTCGGGACGGCGCCAGTATCCTTCCATTACGCCGTCGCTGCGGGCTACGATTTCCCCCACCGTCTGCCCATCCCGGGGAACGTTCCGGCCCGTCTCATCCACAATCCGCAGTTCTACTCCGACTGCTGAAAACCCGGTCATCGCCTGTCGGCGCAACTGCTCCTGGGGACTGGCGCCCAGCAGGGTGTCTTTGACATAGGCAATCGTCAGCACCGGCGATGTCTCCGTCAGCCCATAACCTGCGTAGCATTTGCAGCCGAGTTTCTGCTCGACCGATTGAATCAACTCCTCCGAGGACGCCGAGCCGCCAATCATGAGCCACTTCAGACTGCTCAAGTCATAACGGGCCAGTTCCGGATAATGAACCAGCGCTGCGGCCATGGTGGGGACCAAGGAAAAAGTGGTCACTTTTTCCTTCTGGACCAGACGGCAAACTTGCTGAGGATCGAACCGCCTCAGGATCACATGCGTAGCGCCCGCCGCCGTCACCGTATGCGCATGCCCCCAGCCGTTGGCGTGAAAGAGGGGAATCGTGTGCAGTTCAACCCCCGTATCGGGAGTCTGAAACGTCGCCAGGACATTGAGCGCATGCAGGTAAACGGTACGATGGCTCAGCATGACTCCTTTGGGTTGACCGCTGGTGCCACTGGTGTAAAACAGCTCGGCAAGCGAGTTCTCATCGACCCCCAGAAAATCGTAGGGAGCCGGAGAGGCTTCGGCCAATAGCTGGTCGTAGTCCCGCGATTCAATCCAGCCGGGAGCGTGTTCGGAAGACCGTCCTGCCGCTTCCAGCAGAAAGAACCTGTCCAATCCCGTCAACTGTTGCTTGATCCCTCCCACCAGGGAAATAAAGTCCTGGTCCAAAAATAATAACCGGGCCCCGGAATCTTGCAGGATAAAGGCGACCTCGTGAGACGCCAGCCGGATATTCAGCGGCAGCAACACCCCCCCGGCTTGCAACACTCCGTAGTAGGCCTCCAGCAGCCGGTGGCAGTTATAGCTGAGGAATGCCACTGGCTCGCCGGGCCGCAGCCCCTGGCTCCGAAGCGCGCCCGCCAGCCGCATGCATCTGTCAAAAAATTCCGAATAAGTGAAGCTATGTTCCCCGCAAACGACGCCGGCTTTTTTTCCATAGATTCTATGTGCCCGCTCCAAAAATCGCAGTGGGGACAACGGTAAAATCATGATTGCTCTTTATCCTCCCCGCGTGCCCACATGCTTCCTCTCTCACCTGTCCAGGAAACGCATCCCGGCGCCAGCCGTTATCCGGAAAACGGCTGGAGAAAAACGTCGCCTCATTCTAACCAAGGTGGGAGGCAGGTTCAATCCAGGCTGGATTGCAGTTATAGAAAATTCGACGAAACAGGAGAAACCGTGCTCCGGGCCGGCCCCGAACGGGAGGACGGTTGAAAGCGGCTTGGCAGGTTCAAGAAACTTCGGGAACCGTGAGGTCTTCGACTTCTCGTTCCCGGAACTGCCCTGGAAGGAACGAATCCCATGCCATCCGGGCTTGAGTCGGCAGGAGAAACTGTCGTATCTTTGTGGACGAGGAAGCAATGGAAACCGTGATCCCCTCATAAAGGTTGCTGATTTGGCATGAGAAAAATAATTCAAGATTTCCTCGATGAATATCTTCGCTACAGGATTACAGCGGAAAAAGCGATGGCTCAAGTTCCCGACGATGCTTTGAACCGCATCGTCACCCCCTCCGGCAACTCCATCGCGATGCTAGTTCGCCATATCAGTGGAAACCTGACCTCCCGGTTTACGGACTTCTTAACGACGGACGGAGAAAAACCGTGGCGCAATCGCGACTCAGAATTTGAAACCAGGGAGTACCAGCGCAGCGAGGTTAATGATCTGTGGGAAAGGGGATGGGCAGTGCTGGAGAAAGAACTGGGCTCCGTAACGGATAGCGACCTGAGCAAGACGGTCCGGATTCGCGGCCGGGCATGGACCGTACATGAGGCACTGACCCGATCGCTTGCCCACTCGTCATACCACGTCGGAGAGATCGTCCTGCTTGCGCGAATGTTCTCCGGAGCCGAATGGAAGTGGATTAGCATTCCGAAGGGAATGTCCAAACAGTACAGCCAAAACCCGACGCTAGAAAAAAAACCATCCTCGTGATGCTTTTCACAACTCCTGGGCGCGGGCAACACTCCAAAACCGTATTTGTAAGATATAAACCCGCATTTCCATTTTGAAAACGCAGCTGCAATCTTCTGCTAACCTCCCACATCAATGCGGTGTCGGACGAATCTGGCCTTCGGGAGTGGTTGCAAGGGGTCGTGAGGACTTCTGGCAGGTGGGTTCTGAGCTAGCGGCCCTCTCGGAGGGAAAATTGAACTCGGTGGGACGCAAATGGGTGTATATTTTCAATCGTTGGAAGGGCAAAAAGGAAATTACGGCTAAGATATGAGAAGTTTGGAACAACTGTTTGATGACCTTTGCGAACAGCGATTTCATCTCGATTTCAGTCGCATCGAGCTTCAGCGTTTTCGTGATGGAAACCAGTTCATTGGACCGGGGTACATTCGCCAAAAGGTTCCGCGGGATTTCGAGATCAAGATTTACGCAAAGGGTCGTGTAGATATCTCCGAATTCTTCAAGGAATTCCAGTCCGTTAAGCCAGGGGTGTTTTATGAGGAGAATGACCTCTACCGTCTGAGTGCGACTGACATTTACGGCAGACGCTGGACAGCTGAAGGGATTGTTAATCCCGAACCGAGCGGCCTCGCTCACGGCGACGGGTACATCGTTGTCGCCACATGCAACGAATTAGCACTTACCGAAAGATCGTCGAAACAGAACTCTACATCTCTTTCACTAAGGTCGTTGGCTCCGATCCGATTCCCCTACAACGTGCATACTGAGGAAACGACTCGCATCGGTCAACAGGAACGTCGTGGTCGCCGCCTCAATGTAGCGCAGTTTACGTCGAATGGATTTGATTTTCTCTTTAAAGACGATCAAGGTCTCTCCGTTTGGGCGGTGTTTAAGGGCCAGTCATTACCAGCGAGGGCCACCGAACGAATTACGGAGGCGGTCGCATTCACTCTTGGCACGCTGCCGCTATGGACGATGCGCACTTGCTCCGATGGAGGCAGCCAAGTCACACGTTTTCAGAATCCTAAGCAGCCCTTCAGGAAGTCGACACCGTGGCCTCCCTATAGGGTTGAACTCGTGGATGACACGGGGGCGATCTGGGGAATGTTTGACAAGTACCTGGCCTACGTGCTGCGGGATACAGAGAATCAGACCCATCCGTTATCACGATGGGTCGGCAGTATAGGACTAGCCCGCGGCAGCTCCCTGGAAGGTCTAGCCCTAACACTTGCCGTCGCAGTCGAATCTGTCTTGGATCAATTTTACAAGGACATCGGACAACCGGCGTCTACGTATGTGAAAGCTGTCGAAGATTTGATTGAACATCTGGAGAAATGGGACGGAGATAACCATGTTATTTCACGTGCGAAGGGCTCGATCAGCGGTTTGAAGGGTGCTCGTGCTGATGATCGGTTGCGGCAGTTGGTGAACGACGGAGTAATATTCGAGAACGACCGTGTGGCATGGAAGAAACTTCGTAATGCCGCTGCTCACGGCAGCTGGGACTTCAATGGTGACAGTCTGCAGAAACTGCTGGACCTGACAGGGACTGCTCTTTGTTTATTCAATCGGCTCGTATTCTGCCTAATCGGTTATTCGGGTAAGCAAACCGATTACGGAAGGCATGGCTGGCCAACTGTGGAATACGTTCCCGGATGAGTTTCAAGCATCTGTACCGGTATGTAAAAGAGTTTGCGGGGCGGCAGAATATCCGCGAGTTTGGCACTTTGGATCAAATGGGATTGCTTGCTCAGGGTATAGTCGGCAAGCGGCTTCGTTACAAGGATTTGACGGCGTGAAACCCAACTGGAAAAATCAGACTATATGGACAGGCGACAACCTGCCAATCATGCGCGGTATGAACTCCGAGTCCGTTGATCTTATCTATCTTGATCCGCCGTTCAATTCCAAAACCGACTATGCAGCCCCAATCGGCAGCAAGGCAGCAGGGGCCGCTTTCAAAGACACTTGGAAGCTTTCCGATGTAGATGTGGAGTGGGTGAATCTAATCGAGGAAAAGCATCCGGCTTTGCACCGCGTATTGCTGGCCGCAATGACAAATAGCGACAAGTCCTATTTGGTGTACATGGCTGCGCGGTTATTGGAAATGCGCCGAATTCTGAAGCCGACCGGCTCAATCTACCTGCATTGCGATCCCACTATGTCGCACTACCTGAAACTGGTAATGGATGCGGTATTCGGCACGTCGAGCTATGCGAATGAGATTGTTTGGCGGCGGACGCCCGCCAAGGCTTTGATGACTAAGCGGCTTCCGACAAATCACGATTTGATCTTGTCGTATCAGCGCACCGATCAGGCGATATGGAATTCCGATGCGGCTTTTGTCCCTTACGACCCTGTCAACTTGGACGAAAAGACTGCTTCCAAGTACCGCTACAAGGACCCTGACGGTCGCATTTACAGGCTCGACAACCTCATCAATCCGAACAAGGATCGTCCCAATCTGACTTATGAGTTCTTGGGTGTCACGCGCGTTTGGCGATGGACGCGGGATAGGATGCAAGCGGCCCATGCTGCGGGCTTGGTGGTGCAAAGAAGGCCGGGTAGCGTCCCCCAGCTTAAGCGGTATCTCGACGACCAGCGAGGCAGGCCGATGGGCGATGTTTGGAACGACATTTCTCCGATCAATTCACGTGCGCAGGAACGCATAGGCTATCCGACGCAAAAGCCCGTCGCCTTGCTCGACCGAATCATCCGCGCCAGTTCTAACGAAGGCGATATTGTACTAGACCCATTTTGCGGTTGCGCAACAACCTTAGCGGCGGCAGACCGCTTAAAACGCTCCTGGTTGGGAATTGACATATCGCCAAAGGCGGCGGAACTTGTTGTCCGGCGCATTACAGCGCAGCAAGGATTATGGCGCAATATCATTCACCGAACGGATATCCCCAAAAGAACCGATATCGGCAAGCTACCTCCGTATAACAGCCAATCAAACCGTCAAAAGCTTTATGGAATCCAAGAGGGAAATTGTGCCGGATGCAATACGCATTTTGAAACCCGTCACCTGGAAGTGGATCACATCATTTCCCGCAGCAACGGGGGCACGGATCACATTGAAAATCTGCAACTGTTGTGCGGCAACTGCAACCGGGTCAAAGGCGACCGAGGCATGGAATATCTGAAAGCGAAGTTGCAGATTGGGGGCTAGTGAGTGGTCAAAGAATACACCGGAGCTTGGCTAGTTTGGTATGTAATGCCCTTTTTAATACAGCCCCGAGTTCCTCCAATCTTCCAATTTGAACAAAAGGGGAAATCAATTCCCTTCTACAGGCCATTGCGGATAAAATTTACCGGCTCGGAGTTTGGAAAAAGGGGAGATGATCCATGCGCAAGATAAACCGCCTGACAGCAGCCGTTCCCATCCTGTTGCTTTTGCTATTTGCCGTGATGATGGGAAGGAAGGTGTTGTCCGTTCCAGCCGGGCTGGACAATCCCCAGGAAACCCATCTCCGCAACCTACGTCAACTTACCTTCGGGGGCGAAAACGCGGAAGCCTATTTTTCAGCTGATGACCGCCGGCTGATCTTTCAAACTCACCAGGGCGAGGGGAGCTGCGACCAGATATACGTAATGGATCGCGAGGGCGGCAGCCCACGGATGGTGAGCACCGGCAAAGGGCGGACCACCTGCGCCTATTTCTTTCCCGACGGGCAACGCATTCTCTATGCTTCGACCCACTTGGGCAGCGCAGCCTGCCCTCCCCCGCCGGATTACTCTCGCGGTTACGTCTGGCCTCTGGAGAAATCCTATGACATCTTCACGGCTAAGCCGGACGGCAGCGGCCTGCAACGTCTGACCGCCACGCCGGGCTACGATGCCGAGGCCACCATCTCCCGCGACGGCAAGAAGATCGTTTTCACTTCCGTGCGCAACGGGGACCTCGATATTTACAGCATGGACGCTGACGGCAAGAGCATAAAAAGGCTGACCCACGAAACGGGCTATGATGGGGGAGCCTTCTATTCAGCAGACGGTGCCCAGATTGTCTACCGTGCACATCATCCTACCGACCCCAAGGAACTGGAAGATTACCAAGCCTTGTTACAGGAAGGATTGATCCGCCCCAACCAACTGGAACTGTTCGTCATGGATGCAGATGGCGGCAACAAACGTCAAGTGACCCGCAACGGCGCCGCCAATTTCGGACCCTTTTTCCATCCCGACGGGAAACGAATCATCTTCAGCAGCAACCTGGCCGACCCCCGTGGGCGAAATTTCGACCTCTACCTCATCAACGTGGACGGTTCGGGGCTGGAGCGGATCACTTACGACGATAGCTTTGACGGCTTTCCCATGTTCACCTCAGACGGCAAACAACTGGTTTTCGCTTCCAACCGTAACGCCCAAAAGCAGGGCGACACAAACATCTTTCTGGCCGATTGGGTCGACTGAACCTGCCGGAAACGACGCCGGCAGCAGGCCGGAATGTTTTTCGCAGCGCAAGACATCCCGCCTGGGCTCAATCGGCTCAATTCTTTTTGCAGAATTGCCAGCCCCTCTGTACACAACGAGTCATGCTGGAGTGTGGTTTCCTCCTGTAACCCGGCAGAGCAAAATGCTATCCTTAGAAAATCATAATCAGCTAATGCCTCTAGCATTCAGAAAGTGGTTTCAAGATGGAAGACCGACTCCGAATAGCCGTTTTTATCGATTTTGACAACATCGAGATCGGCGTAAAAGATACCCTGGGAAGAAACTTTGACGTCTCCGCCGTCCTGGAAGCGTTGAAAGAACGGGGCGAAATCCTGACGAAAATTGCCTACGCCGACTGGACCCGGCAGGGCTCGCTCAGCCGCAACATGACCCAGCACGCCGTGCAGATGGTGCAAAGACACCCGAGTCCCCGGGGCGACAAGAACGGCGCTGACATCAATCTGGCGCTCGACGCCCTGGAGATGGCGCTGACCAAGCCGCACATCGACGCCTTCGCCATCGTCTCCGGCGACAGCGACTTCATTTCCCTGGTGGAAAAACTGAAGCAATACAACAAAACCGTCTTCATCGTGGGTGGGCGAGCTTTCACCAGCACCATTTTGCAGAAAAACTGCCGGGAATTTATCAGTTACGAGAGCCTTTTGGCGCCCGCTTCCTCCGGACGGGGCCGAGGGTCGCAGCGAGCTTCGAAATTGTCGCCTGCCCTTCCCCTCTCGAACGTCGCTCCTCTGGTTGTCAGGGCTCTGGAAGTGCTTGCCCGGCGGGAGGTGCAACCGCAGCTGGGACTGCTGAAAAGCACCATGCTCCAGCTCGATTCCTCCTTTACGGAAAGGGACTACGGCACCTCTTCGTTCCGCCAATTCGTGGATATGCTCCACAAAGCGCACATCGTCCAGGCCAAGAAGGTTGGCGGACAATTCATCGTTTCAGACCCCCAGCAAGAGAAGGAAGAGGATGCCGAGCAACCCCTCCTCAAACGCGAGGACGCGCTTCCGGCGCTGTACAAGGCGCTGAAGGTCATTGACGAGAACGACCTTTGGGGAAAGCTCGGCTTCGGGGACGTGAGGCAATACGTGGAGCGCCTGGAGCCCGACTTTGATGAAACGCGCTACGGCTTCGGTCAATTCGCCGAACTGCTGAACTATGCCCAGGACCTGGGGCTGATCCGGCTTGAACCGGATGACCTGTCCGTTTTGCGGGTCGCCCCCGGCACGCAGTTCACTCCCACGCGGGACACGATCCCGGAGGCTATCGAATCCCTCGCTCTCTCCGCCGAACCTGGTGCTGCAGATACGGTGGAAGCTTCCCCGGAAGCCGCCGTAGCACCCTCTCCCGAGCCAGCCGAGCCCGCCCCGCAAAAACCGAAGAGGCCCTACCGCAGGCGGAGCCGGAAGACTACCGGCAGAGCGCGCCAGCCGCGCAAGTCGCCTCCGGCGGAACAGTAATGCGCCGTTTGACCTATTTCAAGCGATTACGTTAAGGTATTGTATCTATCGAGCGGCGGGAAGTTGCTTCGACCTGCCTAGCCGGAAATCCGGGATTCGGGAGTTTCTGCCCGGCATCAGGTGCGGCGCTCCGGTGACCCTGGGTGAGGAGAAAGCAAATGCGCAAAATCGGTTTTCAGTACAAAGAGGCCGTGGTTGTTTTGGCGTTGTATCTGATACTTGCCCCGCTCCTTTGGGGGCAAACCGGCCCAGACGGCTCTGCAGCAGCGGACTCGGAGATTCCTACCGGTCCTGCCGTCGGCGAGATGATTCCATCCTTCCAAGCCCCGGATCAGTACGAAAAAATGCAAGACTTGAGCTCCATTCGCGGGCCCAAGGGAGCCATGATTGTTTTTTTCCGGTCCGCGGATTGGTGACCATTCTGCAAATCGCAGCTCGTGGAGCTGGAACAGTACGCCGAAGATTTCCGGAAACAGGGAATTGGGGTCGTGGCAATCAGTTACGATCCGGTTTCTATCCTGAAGGATTTCACCGAACGGCACGGCATTTCCTTTCCCCTTCTGTCGGATCGCGGGTCCCAAATAATCCAGCGGTTCGGGATATTGAACACCTCCACCCCACCCTACAGCTCCTCCGGCACTTTGGTATTCGGCATCCCGTATCCGGGAACTTACCTTGTGAATCGGGAAGGCGTTATCCAGTCCAAGTATTTCGAGACCAGACAAGCAGACCGCTATACTGCTCCTACCATTTTACTGCGAGAGTTTGGGTCCGATCTTGGCACGCGGGAAACCGTAGTGCAGACGGATCATCTGAGCTTGAAATACTATTCAAGCCGGGACGTGGTCCGGCCGGGTGCCCGGATCACCTTGGTGGCGGATGTGCAATTAGGGCCAAAACTGCACGTCTATGCGCCGACTGTCGAAAACTACATCCCGATCCAATTTGCGCTGGACGAAACGCCATACAGCGTGACGTTTCCGGCAGAGTACCCCGCCTCGGAAATGCTGTTCCTGCCCGCCATCAAGGAGACCGTTCCGGTTTATCATGGAACCTTCCGGGTGACTCAAGATGTCCGACTGAAGGGCCCAGGAGCCCTGAAATCAATCCTTGCCGGAAGCCGGGAGATCAAAATCAGCGGCCGGTTTCGCTACCAAGCCTGCGACGACAAAATATGCTATTTGCCCCAGACGCTTCCTTTGGAATGGGCTTTGAAAGTGGAGCCGCTCGAACGCCGGCGTGTCCCTGAATCTCTCCAACATCCCGCAGCGCCAGCGCCGTTCAGTGAAGAGATTTCCACCCCGGAATCTGCCACGGACGCCGGTGCCAGCCAGTAGCTTCCAAAAAGAAATACGAATCTGGAAACTGCTCCGCGCCTCATCTATAATTAGATTTCAGCATCAAAACCGGCTAGACCTTGAAGCGAATGGGACAGTCAGTATTAAAAACCCGGATAGCCAGGATAGAAAGATTGAGCTGGAGGTGAAAGATGCGCATCTTGCTAACCACGGTTATAGCTTTGCTCCTGGCAGGCCAACTGAGCACGGCCTGGGGCGCCAGCAAACAAGAGGAGCGGCTTGCGAAATCCGCAGAAGTGTTGCAGCAAATCATGGACACTCCGGACAAAGGGATCCCGGCTGATTTGCTGGTGCGCGCCGCTTGTATCGGCATCATTCCCAGCGTCAAGAAGTTTGCCCTCGGCTTCGGAGGCCGTCACGGCGCCGGATTCGTTCTGTGCCGCAAGAACCGGGGCACGGGAGCTTGGGGACCGCCCTCCGGTTTTTCCATATCGGGCGGCAGCTTCGGACTGCAACTGGGGTTTTCGGCCACAGACTACGTGCTGCTGTTTATGAATGTGGACGGCGTGGACAAGCTTCTGTCGGATAAATTCATGCTCGGAGCCGACGCCGCCGTAGCTGCCGGCCCGGTAGGACGCACGGCGGAGGCCGCAACCGACGCGCAAATGACCGCCAAGATTCTCGGCTACTCTCGCAGCAAGGGCCTGTTTGCCGGCCTGGCTCTGGAGGGCGCCGTGCTGAAACCCTCCGGCGGCGACAACAAGTCACTCTACGGCAGGGAGATCGACCCCAGGGACTTGTTGCTCACGGGCAACGTGGCTGCTCCGCCGAGCGCCGGCACCTTGATCCAGATGCTTTCCCGCTACTCTGGAGAAAAAAGCAAAAAGGCGCTTTAAAGAAAAGTCCTCTGTCACTGCCCGGCTCGAAAACAAGAGGGGGCGTCCTCTCTCAGGCGCGTCTTGCAGGAACCTGAGTTTGTCCCGCAGAGGTGACCTGCTGCCGTTGCCTTTGCCGATGCGCCACTCGATTGAATATATCGTTGCTTGGATCGTTCTGAAAGTTCTGGGCCTGCTGCCCCGCCCTGCCGCACGTCAGCTAGCCGTTCTTCCGGCCCGCCTGTTCTATTGGACCACGCCGCGCCTCCGCCGGACCGCCGAGACAAATCTGCAGATGGCGCTGCCGGAGTTGCCCGCCGCCGAGCGATCCGCTCTCTGCTGGGAAACGTACCGGAGCCTGGGTCGCCTGCTGGTGGAGTTTTCACAATTCCCGCGGCTGAACCCAGGGAACGTCCACCACGTGGTCTCCTACGAAGGCCTCGACAATTACCAAGCCGCCCTCGCTCAAAAAAAGGGAGTTCTGTTCCTGACCGCTCATTTAGGTGCATGGGAACTGGGAGCCTTTGCGCATGGCCTGAACGGGTACCGGCTCCACATTGTCCACCGCCCGCTGGACAATCTCTTTCTCAACCGGTTGATCAACCGCTACCGGACGCTCTGCGGAAACCGGCTGATCGAAAAAAAAGACTTTGCCCGCGGCATCCTGACCGCCCTGGCCCATAACGAAACGGTGGGAATTCTGGCCGACCAGAACGCAGTCCTGGAGGAAGGAGTGTTTGTAAACTTCTTTGGGATTCCGGCTTGCACGACGGCCGGCATCGCCAAGATTGCGTTGCGCAGCGGAGCCGCCGTGGTTCCGGCTTTCTGCATCTATGATGCGGAGACCTCGCGGTTCCGTATCTGTTTTGATCCGCCCCTGCGGCTGGAAACCTCCGGAGACTCGCAAGCAGACATCCGCGCGGCAACCCAGCAGATGGCTAGCGTCATCGAGCGTTTTGTGCGGCGGTACCCCGATCAGTGGCTGTGGATTCACCGGCGATGGAAAACCCGCCCCCCAGGCGAGCCTTCTCTTTATTCATGAGGCCTGCGGCCCCTGTTCGCTTCTGGAAAGTTAATGCGAGATCACAACTCTCAGATTCTCCAGGAAAACCTTTTTTAGGGACTCATATACTTGAATCAACAAATCCGTTCTTTCTTCATGTAGAGCCTGCAAACCTCATCCGGCGCGATGCGGAACTTTGTGAAAGAGCGTTATCAGCGAAGCCTTAGGGGTGTAGTAGTTGATTTCCCAGCCTACCGAATCTGCGGTTTGGAGAGGTTGATGGGGGCAGAGGCCATTTTTTAGGTCATCCTGCGATTGGGCGGCGAGGCCGAGTTGGGGGTTGCCACGCCCAGAACTTCTGCTGCCCCCTTGCTCTAACAGGTTCCGCCAGAGCTGCCACTTTGCCGAGCTGCCACACCCAACGCCCAGGGCTATAATCACCATAATCATCCAAGGGCGGTCTTGTGCGCGGGGAAACCGGTGGACCTTTGATGTTGACAATCTTTTTGTTAGCTATCTGAAATGCGCGAATTATTACAGCGGTACAAATAACCGCCCCAGCCGGTAAATCTTTCGTTCCCTCGCCAAACCATTTGTAAACGAGTTCCCAATGCACCTGCTTTCCGGCGTGGATGGCGATTCTTTCTCCGATTAATTTTTCTGGCGGAGGCCAAGAGCGAGTCTCGAATTTCTTTCGCCCCTCTGCAATCAACGATGCCCACGGCTGATGCAGGGTGATGGCTTTCATTTGATTCAGCCCCTTCCAGAATTGCCCGCTATGCCACGTATTTTATCCCCTGGCGGCGGAGTTCTAGTGGTGTCAAGTATATAATTCCCCTTTTTTACTCCGAAGAATCGTCCGAGTCGTCCTCATTGGATATTTCTCTGCGAGATTTTCTTCGCGGAGCCTCCCGGCAAATTCCCCGCTCGGAACTCCGGATGAACTGGACGAACTGACGAGCTTCTTCCGTGGGAACTTCCCGTTCAATCCGCTCCAGAGCCTGCTGCAAAGGCGCGCCAGAGCGGTAGAGGATCCGATAGGCTTGTTTCAACCCTCGAATTGCCTCCGGGCCGATTCCGGCCCGCTTCAGCCCCACGCGGTTGAGACCAATGGCGGTGACGTCGAACTCAGAGGCCAGCAAAAACGGCGGCACGTCGCGGGTGACTCGCGTGTTGCCGCTGATCATCGCCAACCTTCCGATGCGGGTAAACTGCTGCACCAGAACCCCGCCGGAGAGAAAGGCGCCGTCTTCGATTTGGACATAGCCCGCCAGCGAACAAAAGTTGCAAACAACGATGTTGTTTCCCAACCGGCAGTTGTGAGCCGCGTGCGTCCCGATCATGATGTAGTTGTCGTCACCGATTACGGTTGTCGATTCCGGCGGCGTGCCCCGGCTGGCTGTAAAGTTCTCCCGCAAGATATTGCGGTTGCCGATCCGCAGGTAGGAACGTTCGCCCGTAAAGTTCTTGTCCTCCGGGTCGCTTCCCAACAGGACCCCCGCGTGCAAATGATTGTTCTCTCCGATGGTCGTGTAGTTTTTGATGACTACGTGGGAATCCAGGCGCGTTCCCGCGCCGATCTCCACCTCATCCTCAATGATGCAGAATGGCCCTACATAGACGTCTTCCGCCAAGCGAGCCTGAGGACTGACAATTGCGCTGCTCGAAATTTCCATAGTTGGCCGGAAGGTTCCGTGCCCCCGGCTGCACTCTCTCGCGTTATACTCCGCCAAGAGACAGCACGAAGGTAGCATCGAGATTCTTGCGGTTCCCAAAACGGACCAGGAAACCATTGTATGCAAAAACTCGCGTGACGCCGAACATTTTGACTATCGAAAGGCTTACTCTAAGAGGCTCGCTAATGACAATAGAAAAAACCGTGAACGATTTGGCCCGTTTGGTGGGAGGAGAAGCGGAAGGCGCAACCACCAGGGTGATTTCCGGAGTTGCGCCGCTCGAAAGCGCAGGAGAAGCAGACGCTTCCTTCCTGGAGTCGGATAGGAAGCTTAAGCAAGCCATCACCTCTCGCGCGGGGTGCTTGGTAGCTCCGCCGGGTTTGGACCTTCCGGGAAAAACAACCATTCGGGTTCGCAATCCTCGTTACGGGTTTGCCCGGATCATGCGGATATTTTTCCCTCCACCGCTCCGGCAGCCTGGAATCCATCCGACCGCCCAGATCGGCGACAACGTTACGCTGGAAGCCGGAATCGAGGTCGGCCCCTATGCGGTGATCGGCGCAGGAACCAGGATGGGTGCGCGGTGTTCCATCGGCGCCGGTTGCGTCCTGGGAGAAAACATCGTTTTGGGAGAAGACTGCGTATTGTATCCCCGCGTCACCCTATACGCTGGCACGCGGCTCGGCTGCCGGGTGATCCTGCACAGCGGCTGCGTGGTGGGAAGCGACGGATTCGGCTATGTGTTCGAGGCAGGGCGGTATCACAAATTCCCGCAGACCGGCGGCGTGGAGATTGCCGACGACGTGGAGATCGGCGCCAACAGCACCGTGGACCGGGGAGCTTTGGAAAACACGCGAATTGGCCGTGGAACGAAAATCGACAATTTGGTTCAGGTGGGCCACAGCGTGCAATTAGGGGCAAACTGCGTGGTGGCGTCCCAGACGGGCATCTCCGGAAGCTCTGTGATTGAAGACAACGTAGTTATCGCCGGGCAGGTGGGCCTCGGCGAACATGCGAGGGTGCAGAAGGGCGCAATTCTAGGGGGGCAGTGCGGTGTTCTTCCTCACAAAACCATCCGCGCGGGCCAAACCGTCTGGGGCACCCCGGCCCGGCCTATTCGCGAGCATCTGGAACAACAGGCGCTGGTGGCCCGCCTGCCGCGATTGCTCCAAAAACTGGGTGTGTCGCGGACCTGAAACGCAACGGAAGCTGCCCGGAACAACCGTCCAGACTGAGACTGGCAGCTTTACCCGCCGGAGGCTGTGCTAAAAATTTGGGCATGAAGCCGGCTGCCGCCAAGATGACCTACGATCAACATTGCCTCCTCCCCATTGCCTCCTCCCCGAGGAAGGTAAACATTATGAGTTGATTGACGGAGAATTTTTCGCGACTCCTGCGCCAACGCCCCGACATCAACAGATTCTGAGACGACTTGCGTTCCAGCTCCCGGCCTATATAGACGCCAACGGGCTTGGTGAGGTTTATCCGGCTCCCGTGAACATCGTTCAGGCAAGCAACCCCGTCCCGGCCCTTCCCGGCTGAACTGTTTCTTGAAATGCTCCAAGCCCAGACCCTGCTATGGGGTCGGTTTGGTAACGTCAGGATAGCGATCGAGCAGCCTCAGCAATTGGGGATCGCCCAGGTCGGCGGCTGCTTTCGCATGTCGCCGAGCCTGTTCGTAATCTCCCCGCACGGCGCACATCTGTCCCAGTTGGATGTGGCTCTCCGCCAGACGCGGGTCCAGCGATAAAGCTTTCCGGAACTGTTCCTCTGCTTCCGCCGCCTTCCCCTGCAAACGGTAAAGCACTCCCAGGTTGTGATGGGGTTTGGCAGCGGCCGGGTCGGCCTCGATGGCCTTCTGTTGCTCCCGAATGTGCCGTCCGGTTTCGTGATCGAGAGCAGGCTCAATAACTTCTTCGCGAAAGAATCCCTTCTGCACGGTTTTCTTCTTCATGAAACCATCCCAACCCTGACTGGCTCAGTGGAAAAGCATATCAGCGGCGGCTGAGGTCGTTGAGGAAAGTCTGGCGGGTTTGATGAAAAATTCCAGATTCGGACGATTCCGGGCTTGTGTCGCTGCCGAGAACGTTCAGCACCTTCAATTCGGACGGGGGGCCAGCCGCGGATGCTGCTGCACGTCCCGCCGCCGTTTGATCAAAGCGAGCGTGCGCCGACCGTGCTGCTTGCTGCTCCTGGGCAATGCCGTCCAGCAGGTTCAGCAAGGCCGCGCCGTAACATTCAATCAGAACGAGGTCGTAGCGCTCTGCCCCGTCCAGCCGCTCGTTCCAGCCGACCAGTTCCTGGCAGGCCTGCCCGGCCCGCGCGATGCTCGAACCGGAAGGCAAACTTCCCGGCAAACCGTCGATACTCCGGCTGAACCGCTCGTTCAGATCCTTCCATCGCTCCAGCACAATCAACGCGCCGTAACGCGCCTGATCCAGAGCCATCTCCCAGCCGAAAAAGGAGCCCTTCTTCTTTCCTTCCAAACGCGCCAGATAGCTTCTTGTCTGCGTGAGGTGGCCGGAAAACGAATCGACAAAAGCCGCCAGGCAGCCAAGATATTCCGGCTCCGAGAGAGCCTCTCTGGAAAATATTTCCTGCATCCGCTATTTATTCGGAAAAAGCGCTGGGACCCTAAGAGCTGTGTTCCTCAGAGGCCGGAATAAACCCAGCCAGTGCCGTCTCGATGTCCTCCGGCCCGAGTTTCTCCCCTCCATTCAACCGTTCCACAATCCCCTGGATTAGGGTCTTGGCTTGGTCCTTGCGGTAGTTTTTGATGAAGCCGTCGTAGAAGTGTTCCCCGCTGAGGGCGCGGCTGATTTCATACTCCTTGTTGTGATCCTGCAGCTCCGTGAAATAAACGACCTTGTATTTTCCGGAGTACGCCGTCTCGCGATAAATCTCAAACATCACCTGATCGGACTCCATTGTCGTTTGACTCCTCAACCCGCCGTTCGCCAGGCATCCCCTGTCTTGGGCCACCAGGCGTAGCGATCTTTTCTTCAGCCTTCCACTGGATTATACCAAACGAAAGCCCCCCTTGATCCGCCGGAGACTTCCGCAAAATAAAAAAGGAGGCAGCAACTGCCTGCTGCCTCCTTCCATATTGTTCGGGGTCAGAACCCCGGCCTGAGCCGTTAATCGCCGGAGACGGGTTGCTCCAAATCGAGGGTCTCCGCCAGCGGCATCTCCGCCATCTTCTGAAGCGGCATATCTGCCATCTCCCGGCGCAGGCGGGCTTCGAATTCCCTCAACTGGGCGTCCAGCCCCTGCTTCTTCTGCTTCTCCCGCACCATATCTTCGCGGTACCGCTTCAGGAAGTAGCCGATGGTTTCCACACGGATCTTGATGGAACCGGTAGGCTTGTTCTCGTCGATGTCCTTGAAGGCGAAGTAGGGAGTCCCGGACTTCTCCACAATCTCTTCCACCACCGTGTAAATGGGGGCATCGTGGCCGCACTTGAAGCTCGACAGCTCCAGCGCGATCAGGTTGGGATGGCGGGCCACATACTTGGCCGTCCAAACCTTCCGGCTGGTATTCTCGCTGTAAGAGTTCTTCCATACGTCGCTGATGTCCATCGGATGGGGAATAATCCCGGCGCGCACCTCCTCGCCAAAGAGCCGGTCGAGGATCTCTGCGTCGATGGGCAGCGAGTCCTGCGAGAAGATGGGGTAGTCGATCTTCTGGAATTCCTCCAAAATCTCGTGGTTGATGCCGGGATCGTTGTGATAGGGGCGTCCGAGCAGGACGATACCCAGGCGGTCTTCCGCCTCCAATTGCGCCAGCACTTTCCGTGCTTCGCCTCGCATCACCACGTTGTCAAATTGGTCCAGAGCCTTGTAGCCTTCTTTGATTGCGCGCAGGTTCTCTTCCTCGCTCAATCCCAAAATATCCTTGAACTGGAGATACATCTGCCGGGTCAGCAGGTCCGGCTTGCTGGGGTTCACGAAGGTATCGAGAAACAAGACGCCTTTTTCCTGAAACAGATCGCCTTCCTTGGTGAAGGCCGCCTTCACCGAAGCCGGCGTCGCGCTCACCGTCGGGCAGGACCGGGTGCTCTGGACATTCTTCAGGTCGGTGGTCAGGCAGTCGATCATCGGGAAAAAGATCAGATCCAGTTTCTTCTTGGCATGGTGGAAATAGAGCAGGTTATGAACGTGCGGAATGGCCACTTTGCTGGGGAAGCAGGGGTCAATGGCTCCGCGCTTAGCGCCTTCCTTGTAGAGTTGCTCGTTGGTGTAATCGGAATAGACCAGATTCTCCGGCTGCACACCCAGGCTCTCAAAATAGGCGCTGAACAGCGGAGTCTGCGAGTACATGTTGAGCAAACGAGGGATTCCGATGCGAATCTTAGCGCGCTTTTTCATCCGTTCGGCCCGCTGCTTCTGCGACTTGAGGAAAAGGTGTTTCGGCGCGGGATCAGCCACTTGCGGCGGGTTGTAGCTGCGGAAGACAGCCTTTGCCGCCAGCTCCACCAGATTGGGGTACTCCTTTTTGGCGGTGTCCAGGCCGGCTTTGATCGTGCGCATGTCGGCTATGTTCTCGACCGTGCCCTTCTCGCAGGTGGCAATGATCAAGCGCTGGGAGCCGGCCGCCAGGGGAACCTTGGTCTTGACGGGAGGCTTGTAATCAGCGGGGATCTGGGAGGTCGTGATATCAATGAACGTCCGTAAACATTTATTCTTGCAGAAGTAGCAGCGGGTATTCTCACCGCGTGTTGTCGTGTAACTGATGCCGGCCACGGCATCCATGCCGATGAAGGAAGTGCTGCGGCCATTTTCATGCAAACGCATCGCCTCAAAGGCTGCTCCAATGGCCCCGGCTTCGCCCGTATGCCGATGCACCACAACGTCAGCCGTCGCCCCTTTGGCTTTGAAGCGCGATTCGATGAAATCCACCTGAGCCTTGACCGCGGCCAAATTGTGCTGAGTTCCCCCCTGCAGGATGAATTTTTTTCCGAGCGCCGCGAGGTTCGGAATCTGCGATACGTAAAGCCAGATGTTTTTTGGCAGCACATCAGCCAAGCCGGCCATGATCTCTTCCGGCTTCCACCCCTGCCGTTGGAAATCCACAATGTCGGACTGCATGAACACGGCGCAGCCGTACCCAAACTGCGGGAATGTGGTCGCGCTGAAGGCTACGTCAGCGTACTTTTCCACTTCCACGCCGAAGCCTGCCGCGGTGCTCTGCAGAAAGTAGCCGTTTCCGGCCGAGCACTGGGTGTTCAGCTTGAAGTCCTTCACTCGTCCGTCTTTCAGAATAATGATCTTGATGTCTTGCCCGCCCACGTCGCAGATGGCGTCCGCGTCGGGATAAAAATGGAGCGCCGCTTGAGTATGCGCCACCGTCTCGACCAGCGCCACATCGGCTCCGATCGCGTCCTTCAAGATATCCTTGGCATAGCCGGTGGTGCCTACGCCGAGAACCTGGAGCGTCGCGCCCTGCGATTCCACCTGCTGCTTCAGGTTAGCGAACATCTCCATGGTATCTTCAATGGGATTCCCCTTGGAAAGCTGATAAGCCTTCAGCAGGATTTCCTTGTCCTTGTTCACCAGCACGGCCTTGGTCGAGGTGGACCCCCCGTCGATTCCCACGCAACCTTGGACGACATCCCCGGGTTGGAAGGTGTGGGGAATAAACTTCTTGAGACGATGCCGCTCCTTGAACGCCGCCAGCTCTTCGGGAGATTTGGAAAGGCCGGTGCCACCACCGCCACTCTTCTTGGCCTTTTCTTCCTCCCGGCCGACGGTGACGTACCATTCCAACTGCTGCCAGCCCTTGTAGACGCCTATCGCGGCCTCTTCCTGCTTGCCGAACTCCACTGCGCCGATGGCGGCGAAATACTGCGCGTTGTCCGGCGTACGAACCAAGTCCTTGGGGTCCACGCCTTCCGGCAGGGGATAGTTGCGCTCTTCCCAAATCTTCGGGATGTTGCTCTTCCAGCAATCCCGCATCCCATCGATATAAGTATTCGGCCCTCCCAGCAGCAGGACCACCGGACGCAGGGTGTTGCCCCGGGTCAGCACGGAAAGGTTCTGCTGGACGATGGATTCAAACAGAGAGGCCATCAGCTCCGGAGGCGGCACCCCCTGCTTCTGCAAGCCGTTGATGTCAGTCTCCGCAAAAACGCCGCACTTGCCGGCAACCGGGTGGAGCTTCATACCGTAGTAGCCCATCTTGCATAGTTGCTCGGGGGGAATGCGCAGCTTGGCGTTGATCTTATCAATCACCGCCCCGGTCCCTCCGGCGCATTTATCGTTCATGCTGGGAAGCTTCTTCTTCTTGCCGGTTTCCGGGTCTTCCTTGAAGATGATGATCTTGGCATCCTGGCCGCCCAACTCGATGACCGAGCCGCACTCGGGATAGAGCTTCTCCACAGCCAGCGAGACGGCATTGACCTCCTGGACAAACTTGGCTCCCATGTGCTTGGCCATTCCGTTGCCGCCGCTGCCGGTGATGAACATGCGGATTTTTTCGTAGGGCACAGGGAGCTGCTTCTCAATCTCCTTCAAAAGCTCCAGGGTTTTTTCCGGCTGCTTGGTGTCGTGCCGCTGGTAATCGCGCCACAGGATTTCATCCGTGGTTGCATCCACCACCACGGCTTTCACCGTAGTGGAGCCGACATCCAGCCCAATATAGAGACCATCCACTTCCCTTTTTGTCGCGTCTGCCATCGTCTCCCTTTTCGGTAATCGTGTTGGGTTCCGAAGCAGGCCGGCACTTGCCAGCCCGTCTCCGGTAATACCTTTGGTTGACCCTGCTTAGTTGACCCTTGCGGAAGCCTGCTCCTGGCGCATGCGCTCCGCTACATGATGCACGAACTGCGATCCCAGCCCCACCACGCCTTTTACGTGCGGGACCTTGTACATGGGCCGCTTCAACTCCGGATGAGCATCCACATAAGCTTTGATCTCATCCAGCGAATACCCCGTTTTCTCCAGCATTGCCTTATATTCATTCTTGGCTTTTATCTTGGCCTCACCGAGAGCCATCTGTACCCGGCTGTGAGCGTTAATCTCTCCTTCGCCGGAGGTTTCAATCGGCAGGAAGATCATGTCTTTGTATTGGCTAACTACAGCCGACTGGGCGCCATCGGATTGCGTGCTGGGCATGCAGCCGAACGGCTTCAGGCTGAGCACCATGTGGCAAAGGTCTTTATTGGAGTAATAGATGTTCTTGGCGACCTCCAGGTGCCCTTCTCCGCCGCCTGCGCGGGAGTTGTAGAAGGGGTGCCCCATGCGCTGCAGTTCATACTGGTCCGTCAGGGGGTGCGCAATCCCTCCGAGCGCATCCTTGATGCGGTGGTACTCGCGCTTGAATATCGCCTCCGCCAGCTTCAGCTTGGCGACCTTATTGCGATAGGTCCAGCCGATGCGGGCATGCTGGTCCAGCCGCCAGAAGGCAGGCGTGGTGACGCCTTCCTCCAACCCCTTTTTGTCTCGGATGCCCTGAATGGCCTGGTGTATCATGTACATAATCCAGGTGCCAATCGGTTCCACCATCACATCGGCGCCTTCCTGCTCCAGGAACCGGAACATATTGAAGTTGCCGTCTCCTTCGGTGGTCTGAGCCCAAAACTCTCCGGTAACCTTGACGACAGATCTCAGGCGAGTGCGGTCCACCGGAATCTGGTCAAAACGATTCCGGACGTGGTGAAGATGTTCAATGTACTCGTCTCCGCAAATCTGGTTGAGAAATTTCCCCACGTAGGTGGCCGTATCGGCGGTCTTGGGAAACCGCTTCAGATATTTGCCGAGGTTCCCGTTGAGCTTCCAGGGCCGCTTCCGGCGCATGACCTCGTGCATGTAGTCGGTCACTTCATCGAGCACCGCGTCGGTCTCGCCCGGGTTGATCTCATAGGGGCGGATCAGGTAGGCCACCTCACTGATGAGGTCCCCCATGTTCATGCCGTTCAACAGGCCGAGAAAGAAATCCAGGTTCATCTCCAGGCCCGCTTCGCCTTCCGACTGGTTGAGCCCACCGGACTGCTGGAACAAGATCACCCGAAAATCATCGAAGCCGGAATTGCGCAGCGCCAGCCGGTACTCGGCTTCGTACATGCCGAACCGGCAGGGCCCGCAGGCGCCCGCTGTCAGGAAGATGTAGCGGCCGGATATCTCTTTTTTCGTCAACCCCTGCTCTTCCAATTTCTGCAGATACTGAACCAAGTTGCCCACAGTGAAGTAAGTGGGATTGCACTGGCCGTTGTTGCCGTATTCCTTGCCGAGCTGAAATGCCGCTACGTCGGGAGTCGGGACGGCCTCGCACTGGTAGCCCAAGCCTTCCAGCGCGCCGTGGATCAGCTTTTCGTGCTTCCACGTCAACCCGCCGAACAGCAGCGTGGTGTGCCCCCGCTGCGACTTGGTAAAAGCATTTTCGACAGGCTTCTGGAAGTGGCTGATCTGCTTTTTCTGAATGCCGGCCTCTGTTTCCAGCCGCGCTCTCTCCTGTTCCAGCCGTTTCTGGATTGTTCCCTCCACGGTGGTAATCTGGATCAAACTCTGGTTGCCCGGTTGGAGCGGCTGCCCAGAAGTACTCATCGGTCACCTCGCCATTCTTGAAAATTTAGTCGAATTCCTGCCCCGCATCACAATAGCAGACTGCCGGTTGCTGCTGTCTGCTTACCTCTGGAGAGGCAAAATAGCGGGTAACGCAATGCCTCGCCATAAAAAGCGTTACAGTTTTTACAGTGTCACATTGCGAGGGAAGCAGTCATATTAATCCGCTCCCCACCTTATCCGCACAGCTACTTCTCTTCGCAATATGGGCATAATTACCCACACCCCAGAGAGGGTAAACGGCTTTACATTGAACGGCAAATTTTATAAGGCGAACGGCGGTCTGTATGGTTTATTGGCGCAAGCAATGCAATTTCAGATAGTTACGGAACTCGCAGAGGTCATTGAAGGGGACAGAACCAACAGTAACAGGGAAACCGGCCTCACCAGGAAAACGCAGAAGAGAGAACTGGCATGAGGGGCCGGCTCTCATATTCCGGCAGCATTTCAGGATGGGGCGGTGTGATATACTCGACACCCATTGCCGGACACGACAGCCAATCGCCAAAACGATTATCCCGGAATTAGTTTTTTGGCCCTCCGACTCGTGAGTATAAACCCGTTGGCCTTCAACTGAGCACTTCCAGCCCAATATTTTCTCCGAGATACTGCCAGCGGCTTCCAGCCGCTCTTTCCGAGTCCCCAAAAACCCATCGCCTCGGCTTCCAGAACCAGCTTTTTCAGACACCCCTCCATTCCCGGGGGATATCGGAATCATTTTATTGGGTGCCGCAGGCTAGGCTATCCCGACGGAAGCGACAGCCCATTTATCCGCCCCAGCATGCTGGCAAACAGCCGCCGAGTCAGATGGCTCTCTGCCAGCAATAGCCAATAGTAGCGGGCATGCTTAATCAGGCGTCCTCCGGTTTTCACCAACCGCTGCTGCAAGCTCGTCAAGGACCAGTTCCCGATTCTCTGTGGCAGCACCAGTCGCCGCCACAGATTTCCCAGATTATAGGCAATGATGGTCAGCCACAGCCGTACCTCGTTGGACCGGAACCGATGGCAACTGAGCCGCGTCATCTTCACCGCCTGCTTGCCTTCCTTAATCCACTGCTCTGCTGTCCCTCGCTTATTATAGAACCGCACCACCGCTCGACTCGGAAGCGTCAGGTTCGTCACAATGAACCCCACTCGCGGGAACAACTCCCCCGGATGATGTTCTACCTTGGCTACCACCCGTCGGGCCGTCTTCCAACTCTCGGCTTGGTACAGAAACCCCTTGTACTCCACCAACGGCTTCTGGCCCGGCCTTCCTACCGGACGTTTCAGCAACTCCTCGATGTCCCGCTGGAGGTTCTCGTTGGAAGGGATGCGGATGGCATACTTCACACCCCGCTTCTCCAACGCCTCGTAAATCTCCGGCTTCGCAAAGGCCGCGTCGGCACGAAATACCACCTCCTTGCCCCGCTTCTGCTGCCGCTCGATCTCCGGCAGGAGAAGTTCTTCCCATTCCTCGGCGCTGTGGACGTTGCCCGGTCGCAATTTGGCAGCCAGACAGTCGCCGTCTCGATTGAATAACAGCAGGGGGTGATAGCAGGTGGACTCGAAGTGCCCGTTGTAGGCGCTATTCTCCTGCTCCCCGTAGACCGGAATCTCGGTCGAATCCATGTCCAGCACAGTTCGGTAGTGCGAATGGATTGCTTCTGCTCTGCCGATCAGTTCCCGGTTCACCCGTGCCAGCCCTGCGAAGTTCCCTTCCTCAGCCAGCATCTCCGTCTCGAAGGTCTGCAACCGAGAAGTCAGAGCCGCCCCTCGATCCCAAATCTTCTCCGAACCGATCAGCCGCAACGCCGGGTCCTGAGATAGCCGCTCGGCATCGTTCACATCCTCGTATCCAGCCAGACGGCTGTAGACCGACTGTCGAAGTAGGTCCGCAAAAGACAACCGCGCATTGTTTGCCCGAGAGTCGGTCAAGTGCTGTTCGACGAGTTCATCGAATCCCAATCGCTCGTCCAGCTCTCGCACCAGAATCAGCCCACCGTTGGATGTCACTCGCGATCCTTGAAAGGCAACCCGCAAAAACCGGTTGAATGACAGTTGAAATGCCTGTTTTTGGCTCTCACCCATTAGGTATACACCTCCGGAATGCAATGTTGATGCTGGAACCCGCATCAATATTGATGTTGGAGGTTAGTCGAGGGTTGCTTCTACGATTTCAAACGGGAAATGCGGGTCAAGAAGTCATGAAGCTCCTCGAACGTTTCTGCCCGCTCAAAGAAAGGTTCGCTGGCATTGGGTTAGCTGCTATCCGCAGCTACCAGTTGTCCAATCCAGAATTGTGGATCGCTATTCCTCGCAATGACAACTCCTCGAGTAACCGGGCCACAGCACGGCTTACGTCTCCATCTCCTGGCACAACCACCGCCCATGTAAGGTTCTCTCGGAACTCCCGTGTACTGATGCGCCATTGCTCAAGAGCGGCCGGCGTAGTTGCTCCGATTTGAATGACAGACCAATGTCGAACTAGTGCCAGTGCCGTTGCTCGATCCGGCAGTGGCCCGCGGACGATAAAATGATTATCTCCGTGTACCAGAACGCCCAGCATAGAATTTAATGATCCAAGGGGTGAACCGAACCTCAAACCGTGTAGTCTACGGTCCGTCTCAAATCGCTCCCATTTCTGCTGAAATCAAACACACTACGGCATCGTCAGCAGCGGCTTCTGACCGGGCGGTAAATGCTGATCGAAAACCGTCAGAATCAGAGCATCTCCTGCTTGAACCGCCATCAGACCCGCCAGGTCAACTACATTCCTCTCGCCAAAAAGTTTCACCACATTCGCGTAGGTTTCCGGAGTCACTAAATGCTTCCCAAAAACCTCGCGACCCAACTGAATAATCGCCGCTTCTTTTTCACCCAAGCCTGTCAGAGGCTTGCGGTCCCTTACAACGTCTATTATGTAATGCTCCAGGCCTAGCTTGGCGGCTTCCAATTCGTGCATCGTCCACAAGTATTGTTGGTTCAATTCGCGGGCTGTTATGAGGATCGCTAGTTCCATCAGCCTTCGTCCAAGGTCTGCTTCGATAAGTTCAAGGAACTTGGCACCACCGCTGTGGAGGGATATTTGGTTCGGACCCGTACCCCAAGGGGCCAGCCTGGGACGATCAGGATTGGATGGCGGCTGCGGGACTTTGATCAAAGGCAGACGGCTCCTAGACTCCGGATGAATATCAGGAGGAGACGCGTCTTCCCATCTGTAAGGAAGCTGAAGAGGAACGATGTGCTTCCAGTCCAGAGGCAAATGTTGATTCACTACGGTGAGTCTCACTGAGGTCCCTGAGTATCGGGCCATTAATGTAACTATATCCACTAGGTTGGCCTTTCCCAAAGCTTTCAAGGCACGCGCATAGGTTTCCGGGGTCACTTTATGTCTTGTAACCGCTTCGCGGCCTAGTTGGATAATGGCAGCTTCCGTTTCGCCTAGTCCCTTGACCTGTCCTATAAGAGGCTCCTTGAATCTCAGGACGTCGACGATTTCCTTTTCCAGACCTTGCCGAAGCCCTTCCTCAGCATGGAGCGTCCACTCATACGGCTGATCCGTTTCTGCAGCATTTGTATTGATTGCTAACTCAGTCAAGCGATGGCCAAGAGGAGAATCGTACCGGACATCTGCCCCTGAGGCGTGAAGCCGTATTCCATCCACTCCCCGGATTCCATCGGGCGATTCAACGGCTTGGTCGTATGCTTTCCGATTGGCCTCGTCCAGTTCTTCCCTCTCGATCAACGGAAGGCGGTTGAGCGAATCCTGAAAGACATCTTGCGGAAGATCTTCGGTGCCCATTTCAGAAGCTGCGCGGTCTGATGAACCACTTCGCTGGCACCCGATGGCCACCATTGTTCCAATCACAAGCGACAGGCCAAACAGAATTCGATAGGATCTCATGTTCCTTCTCCTGTCTGAAGTCTTTAAAATCGGAATCATTTTATGGGGTGCCGCAGGCTAGGCTATCCCGACGGAAGCGACAGCCCATTTATCCGCCCCAGCATGCTGGCAAACAGCCGCCGAGTCAGATGGCTCTCTGCCAGCAATAGCCAATAGTAGCGGGCATGCTTAATTAGGCGTCCTCCGGTTTTCACCAACCGCTGCTGCAAGCTCGTCAAGGACCAGTTTCCGATTCTCTGTGGCAGAACCAGTCGCCGCCATAGGTTGCCGAGATTATAGGCAATGATGGTGAGCCACAGCCGGACCTCGTTCGACCGGAACCGGTGACAACTGAGCCGCGTCATCTTCACCGCCTGTTTGCCTTCCTTGATCCACTGCTCGGCCGTACCGCGCTTGTTGTAAAACCGCACCTCCGCCCGACTTGGCAGAGTCAAGTTCGTCACGATGAATCCCACTCGCGGGAACAGCTCTCCCTGGTGATGTTCCACCTTGGCAACGACCCGTCTCGCCTTACCCCAACTCGCTGCTTGATAGAGAAAGCCCTTGTACTCCACCAACGGCTTCACACTGGGTCTTCCCACCGGCCGAGTCAGCAACTCCTCAATGTCCCGCTGTAGGCTATCGTTGGCCGGGATGCGGATGGCGTACTTTACCTCCCGCTCCTCCAGAGCCTCGTAGATCTCCGGTTTGGCAAAGGCCGCGTCGGCACGAAACACTACTTCCTTGCCCAGCTTCTGCTGCCGCTCGATCTCCGGCAGGAGAAGTTCTTCCCAGTCATCGGCGCTGTGGACGTTACCGGGTCGCAGCTTGGCCGCCAAACAGTCACCCTCGCGATTGAACAGCAACAACGGGTGATAGCAGCTCGACTCGAAATGCCCGTTGTAGGCGCTATTCTCCTGTTCGCCGTAGACCGGAATCTCGGTCGAGTCCATGTCCAGCACTGTTCGGTGCGGCGAATCGATTGCTTCTGCCCTGCCGATCAGCTCTCGGTTCACCCGTGCCAGCCCCGCGAAGTTTTCCTCCTCAGCCAGAAGTTCCGTCTCGAAGGTTTGCAACCGGGACGGCAGTGCTGCCCCTCGATCCCAGATCTTCTCGGAACCGATTAGCCGGAAGGTCGGATCTCGTGAGAGTTGCTCGGCATCGTTCACGTCCTCGTACCCAGCCAGGCGACTGTACACGGACTGCCGTAGAAGGTCTGCAAAAGAAAACCGCGCATTGTTTGCTCTAGAGTCCGTCAGGTGTTGTTCGATGAGGTCTCCGAATCCCAATCGCTCGTCCAACTCGCGCACCAGAATCAGTCCACCGTTGGAAGTCACCCGCGATCCCTGAAAAGCGACCCGCAGAAACCGGTTGAACGACAGCTGAAATCCCTGTTTTTGGCTCTCACCCATTAGGTTTACACCTCCAGAAGGCAATATTGACGCTGGAACCAGCATCAATATTGATGTTGGAGGTTAGTCGATGGTTGCTTCTACGATTTCAAACTGGAAATGCGGGTTTAAAAGAGGTTAAGAAATCCGACCCTCTCGTAAAGACTCTGGTACGTCAACGCGGGTCAGCGATCGCGCACGTTAGTAAAAAGAACATCGCCACAGGTTCCTCTGGCTTTACGGATTATCCAATGAGGCGTGCTGATTGGGAGGTCTTGCTGGAACGAGCGGAATCGATTATCAATCGGTATAGCATTCTCCAGACTGGAGAAGGGTTCGCCTTTCTCAGTATTCAAAGCCAAGATTTTCAGGTAGTGCTTGATGACATTCGTCGAGGAAGGGTCTGACCCATCAACCTGTGCAGGTTCAGTACATGTGGGACTGTGGGAGGTAAACGAGTACGATACTGCTCCTGCAAGCCGTGCGCGGCGGAGGACTGCGGGATAGCCACCGTTTGCCGGGCGTACAAGCAGGGCAGGCGTTTCCGCTCGCCCTCCTGAGGGACAGGCCGAAATGCCTGTACGCTACCTGTACACCCTAGCCGACAGGCAAGTGCAGGCCTTTAGCCTACATTCTACAAGGCAGGCAGGAATGCCTGCCCTACCTGGCAAGCAACCCGAAACGCGGTCAATTCGGAATTCTCGGAATGTTCGGAACATTCGGTTCCCTCGGTAGATTCGGTTCCTTCGGTTCCTTCGGAATTCTCGGAAGAATTTTGTTGCTCCCGGAATAGGCGCAAGGGACAATCGGGCCGGAGGGCGTTTGTGAGGCTTACGGGGGGAGAGGGGCGGGAAGAAATAAGTTTTTTTGCAAAACGAACCCATTGCAAAACTTCTGATATCCAGCTATCCAATTGCATAATAAAGAGATATGAGATATGCAGAAGATCGGACATTGGCTTCGTTATTGGCTTTGTTATGCGAAAAAGGTCCTAGAAAGCCAACCGAAGCCATTCATTAAGGGGTTAGGTAGGTTGCGTGCGATTGGAAAGCAAGAGACAAGTACAGGCCAGGGGGCCTGTACTCTAAGGGGACAGGCAGGAATGCCTGTCGCTACCTAGCCGACCGGGGCCACTGATCGGGGGGGGTAGGTGGGGCAGGATGGAGCACAGGGCTGCCGGCCTGTGCTCTCTACAGGGCAGGCAAGAATGCCTACCCTACCTAAGGCATGAATGCTTGTCGGTACCTGAATGCCTGTCGCTACCTGACGCCGTGGCGGTACTACACCTTTACGAGAAATTCTCCAGCCTCCGGCATTATCCTTTCGGCAGCTTGAGCAAGCGGCGGGCATTCTGCTCGTAGATTTTCTCCCGGTCCGAGGGAGCCAGCGTCGCAGCCTCAATGGCACGGATGGTCTCGCGGATGAATCCGGGGCCTTTTTCCGGGTCAAAGGGCATATCGGAGCCGAACAGCACCTGGTCCACCCCAAAGAAAGCGATGCCGCACTCCAGCGGCCCCACCGCGCCGAATACTGCCGTATCGGCATAGAACTTCCGGAAATAGTCCAGCGGACGGCCCTTCAGGTTGCTTTTCACCAAGTGGCTGTCGGCCTCCGGCGTGCGGGCTCCCAACTGGTCCAGGCCCGGTCCCACGCGGCCCTCAAAGTAGGGCACCATCGCGCCCGTGTGATGCGTGATGATCTTGAGGTTGGGAAAGGCGTCAAACAATCCGGAAAAAACGATGCGGCCCATCGCGACGCTGGTTTCATAGGGCCATCCGAAGACCCACCACATCTCATAGCGGGACTTTTCTTCCGATGCGTAATCGGAAAACGAGGCAGGGCGGGCCGGATGCAGCCAGATGGGCAGGTCGTGCGCGGCCATCTTCTCAAACAGAGGCCGGAATTCGGGCTCATCCAGAGGCCGTCCGTTGACGTTGCTGAATACCTGGACGCCCCGGGCTTTGAGGTCCAGGACGGCGCGGTCCAGCTCCGCGAGGCAGGCATCTATGTTGTTCATCGGCAATGAGGCCACAAAGGCCGGGAAGCGGTCCGGGTGCTTGGCCACCAGTTCCGCCATGCCGTCATTGGCAATGCGCGCCAGCTCGGGGGAAGACTGGGGGTCTCCAAAAACCTCCAGCGGCGGCGAAGCCAACGTGAGGACCTGCTGGTAGTCGGCGAACTGGTCCATCATGCGGAACCGCAGCTCCAGGTCGGCGAGGACGGGGATTTCGCGCACCCGCTTCTGCATGTAACCGGCGCGTTCGGAGAGCTTCATCATCTTTTCGTAAAAGGCGGTGGGAAATATGTGCGGGAAGATGTCCAGTTTCATGGTGACCTCCTAGTCAAAAGTTTCTGGTATTCGGGTTGATTCCATTGCGCGGCGGTTTCGGAGTATGCCGCGCGTTTTCCTTCTGAATAGCCGGTTCAAGCAGCGGCCTGGGCCATGCCGCGGAGTCGCTGCCAGGTCAACCCCTCGCGGGCAATCAGGGGGAGACCGGGAAGCAGCACGACCATATACGTCAGCACCCAGAGCAGGATGGCAACGCTGGAGGCAACCTCCAGCGGCATCCCGAACAATTCCGTGAGCGCTACAAACGTCGCCACCTGCGTTCCGCCGCCAATGCCGGGAATCAGCAAAAGCGATCCCATCAGGCTGATCACCATAAGCAGCACAATGGCTCCCAGGTCCAGCCGGATCAGCGGCAATCCGAAGGCGTGCGTCGTGCTCCAGTATGCCAGCACCACCGGAAGCCACACCAGCAACGAGCAGCCGGCTGCGGCCAGGAAGCTGGAAACACTCTTGATGCCTGCCAAGCCGCCCGCGAAATTCCCCAACATCGTTCGGAGACGTTCTCGGTACCGTTCCGGCAGCAACCCCGCAAACCTTAGAATAGAGCCGATCGTGGTCCGCGCGTGGGTGCGCAAGAGCACCAGCAGCGCCGCCGCCAGCACAGCGCCTCCCCACAGCACTATTCCGCCCGTCTGCAAATGAGCCATCGTCTGCGAACCGCCGACAATGAGATCCGGGGCAGGGGGAAACAGCAGCAGTACGACTCCCATCAGAGCGCCCAGCGTGAGAGAGTCAAAGACCCGCTCCAGGGTCCAGACAGCCAGTTGGGAGGATACACCAAGACTCTCCTTGCGGGCGATCAAGAAGGGCCGCACGAACTCTCCCGGACGTCCCACCAGAGCCACCGCTGAAAAGCCAATCAAGGTGGAAACAAAGATATTGCCCAGATTCCCTTTTCTCATTGGGAGAAGGAAGGCGCGCCACCGGATGCTGCGAAAAAAATAGCTGGCGAAGATCATGAGGGCGGCAAACAGCGCATAGGACACCCGCACTTGAACCAAGCTCTGCCAAAAGCGGGCAGTCTGAAACTGCTGCCATTCCGGGTTGGTCATCAGCCTGTGGGCAACATAGGCTCCCAAAACAAGCAGCAGAACCATCGTGCCCAGCACTTTCACTCGATACGTCATACAAGAGAACGTGAACGGCCGCTAAGGGAACATTTCAGCGGTCATTTCTCCGGTACCGGGCGTGAACCTTCCGGCGTTTTCATCCAGAACCCAGTATCGCGGAGAACACACCACAGGGTGAATTCTTCCTTTTGCACTATTCCTGTTGAACAAGAAACAGACGGTGGGTCTTTTCTTCCGCCACACCTGCCGCTATTCCGAACAAATTTCCCGAATCGACTTGCCGAACAGATGTACAAAACAACAGACGGCAATGACGCGCGAAACACCGGCAGCAGCCGGAATGTTTCCATTTCAGGGTAGGATTATACAGTTGCTCCGCTCCGTTATCCAGTGGGTTTACGGTGCGCGCTCCACTGAAACCCGCGGTCGGGAATTACCTTCGGCAAAAGGAACCCGGCTTCCCTGACTCCCTGCTTTCCTGCATGCACGATGAATGCCAACCCATCGAGCCATTTCTCTTCCGTGGCCCCGTGGATTGGCCTTATCAAATTGGCGACAGGAAAGCTGTGCGAGAACAGCTCGGCGAAGAGGCGCGCGGCGGGACTAAACCCACTCCAAAGCGCCCTTTTTGTAGACCCAGATGTAGGCGACGATCAGGATGGCCAGGAAAACCCCCATCTCGACTAGGCCGAACAGTCCCAGCATTTTGAACTGCACAGCCCAAGGAAACAGAAAGATGGTTTCCACGTCGAAAATGACAAAGAGGATGGCGACGATGTAGAAGCGAACGGTGTAGCGCCCCCGCGAATCCGATTTCGGATCGATGCCGCACTCATAAGGCAGGAGCTTCGCTTTGAACGGAGCATCCGGCCGCACCAGCTTGGCCGCCAGCAAGGTGACGACCGGAAAGAGCGTGGCGATAATCAGAAAAATGATAACGGGGATGTATTCAGGCGGCACAGTTTCGCTTCCTGGCTCGGTGTAATAGAGAGCGCCATTGTACCACAACTTCGGGCAGCACAAATCCAGGCGGTTTGTCCAGCACCTCATACGGCGGGAGATACTTTCTGGAACAACACATGCAATGGGCAGCATTGCGCATCCCTATAGGGACAACTATAATCCAGGTGAATTTCCCCGGCGGCAGGTCTTCCGGCAAGGAGCCGGAACGGGTTCCCAACGGATTGGGCAGGCCGCATTTGCAAACCTTCCACCTGTCAAGCAGCGTGCGAAGAATCTTAGTGAAGGGGGATCGCTATGGATTTTGACCTGAATGAGGAGCTGCAAGCCATCCAGCAAGCCGCGCGGGAGTTTGCCGAAAAAGAAGTCGCCCCGACGGTGGATGAGGACGACCGGGAACATCGTTTCCGCAAGGACCTTGTTCAAAAAATGGGCGAGCTGGGATTCTTCGGCTGCGTGATCCCGGAGGAGTACGAAGGCACGGATTCCGGGTTCGTCTCCCTGGTCATCATTACCGAAGAGCTTGCGCGTATCCACAGCTCCTTGCGGGTCGCGATGAATATGCAGATCGGCCCCGCCCGGACTCTGATCGAGTACGGCAACGAAGAGCAGAAGAAGCGATTCGTCCCAAAGATCGCCACCGCGGAAGTGATCAGTTGTTTTGCCATCACCGAACCAGACGCAGGCTCGGACGTGGCTTCCATGCGGACCCGCGCCACGCTGGAGGGCGATCACTACCTGCTGAACGGCAGCAAGACGTGGATATCAAACGCCCAGGTGGCCGACGTAGCTCTGGTCTATGCCGTTACGGACCCGGAAAAGAAGCACCGAGGCATATCTGCGTTCATGGTGGAGATGCACCAGCCAGGTGTCAGCTCCAAACCTCTGGCCGAAAAGTTGGGCGCGAACGCTTCCCCGACAGGGGAATTGTTCTTCGACAATTGCAAGGTGCCGAAGGAAAACCTGATCGGCAAGGAAGGGGAAGGCTTCAAGATCTGCATGGCGGAGTTGAACCATACGCGGCTCTCCTGCGGCGCCGGAGCCGTCGGCGTGGCACGCGCTTGCCGCGAGGCATCGGTCTCCTACGCCAATCAGCGGGTGCAGTTCGGCCAGAAGATCGGGGAGTTTCAGATGATCCAGGATATGATCGCGCAGATGGTGGTGCAAGAGGATGCCGCCCGTCTCCTGCTGTACCGCGCCGGCACTCTGAAGGACCAGGGCCGGCCTAACAACCTGGAGACCTCCATAGCGAAGTATTACGCCGGAGAGCTCGCCGCCTTTTCGTCCGACTGCGCCCTGAAGATATACGGGGCTTACGGCTATTCCAAAGAGTACCCCGTGGAGCGCTACTTCCGCGATTCCCGCTCCTACCAGATCGTGGAAGGCTCGGCCAATATCCAGAAGCTGATCATCGCGCAGGATGCTCTAGGGTATCGCAAGGCCAATCGCTAAAATAAACCGGGGGCTGTCCGGCAGGAAAACCGAATCGCCCAGCGGCCAGTCAGCCAGACGTAATCAGGAGGACAAGCTGTGAGCACTATGGACGAGAAAGTATCGGAGTTGCTGGCGCGAAAGCAGAAACTCCGAGCGGGCGGCGGAACCAAGGCCGTCGAAAAGCAGCACGCCAGCGGAAAGATGACCGCGCGCGAACGTCTTGACTATTTCTTCGATCCCGCAACATTTGTCGAGTTCGACCTTTTTGCCAGGCACATTGGAGCCGACTATGGATTGGACAAGGCCGAGTTGCCCGCCGACGGCGTGATTACAGGACACGGCAAGGTCGCCGGGCAGGATGTCTTCGCCTACTCGGAGGACTTTACGGTCGTCGCGGGAACTTACGGCGAGCGTCACGGCAAGAAGATCTCCAAAACAGTGGATCTGGCCCGCAAGATGGGCGTGCCCGTAGTGGGGATGAACGACTCGGGCGGCGCCCGCGTCACCGAGGAGATGGGCGCGCTGAGCGAGTACGGCCAGCTCTTCTTCCGGCACGTCCGCACCTCGGGCGTGGTCCCTCAGATCGCCCTGATCCTGGGACCGGTGGCGGGAGGCCAGGCCTACTCCCCTGCCCTGATGGACTTCATCTTCATGGTCGAGAAAACCAGCTACATGTTCATCGCGGGCCCGCCGCTGGTCGAGGCCGTGGTCTTCACCAAGACCACCAACGATGAACTGGGAGGACCGGCGGTCCACGGCACCGTCAGCGGCGTCTCGGACCTCACCGCCGCCGATGACAAGGACTGTTTGGATCGGACCAAGACCCTGCTGAGCTATCTGCCCCCCAACTGCAATCAGGCACCGCCCCGGCGCGAGCCGGACGACGATCCGCAGCGTCCATGCCCCGAACTGCGAAAAATCATCCCCGCCGAGCCCCGACGCTCCTACAACATCCACGACGTGATCACCCAGATCGTGGACAACGGCGAGTTCTTTGAGATCAAAAAGGAATACGCCCTCAACTTGGTCGTGGGCTTTGCGCGGCTTCACGGGCGCCCGGTGGGCGTGGTGGCCAACAACCCTCTGGTCAAGGCCGGATGTCTGGACGTCAACGCCTCCGACAAAGGCGCCCGCTTCATCCGCTTCTGCGACGCGTTCAACATTCCGCTGATTAATCTACAGGATATCCCCGGCTTCCTGATTGGAACGGAGATGGAGCACAAAGGGATTATCCGACATGGAGCCAAGATGCTGTTCGCCTACGCCGAGGCCACTGTGCCCAAGATCACTACGGTTTTGCGCAAGGCATACGCGGGCGGCTACCTCTCCATGTGCAGCAAGGACCTGGGTGCTGATTTTGTTTTCTCCATCCCGACGGCGGAAGTTTGCCTGATGGGGCCGGAAGGGGCCGTGAATATCCTGTTCCGCAAGGAACTCAGCGCGGCCAAAGACCCCGCAGCCGCCCGGCAGCAGCGGTTAGGCGAGTTCTTCGACAAATACGTGAACCCGTATTACTCGGCGTCCCTCCAGCACGTCGATGACATCATCGATCCCCAGGACATGCGCTCCAGCATCATCCGCGCTTTAGAGGTGAGCCTGAACAAGCAAGACGAGTTGCCCCGCAAAAAGCACGGCAACATGCCGCTGTGAGAGGACTGCGCATCACCGGCAAGACTGGCGGCTCGCCCGGTTGCGGAAAGCCTCAGTCACCCAATCAAGGGAGAACTCTTCTACAGGACGCCTGATGATGATAGTATGAGTGGCTTGCTCACACTCGTGCCAGCACGTTGCCTGCAATATTCATAGAAAGATCCTCATGAAGGAGAGCCCATGGCAGAATCGGTAACAGCACCTATGGTCGGAAAGGTGCTCGAAATCCAATGTAAGGTTGGCGACAACGTAGAAGAGAACCAAATCCTGTTGCTCCTAGAAGCCATGAAGATGGAGATCCCCGTGGTCGCCCCCGCTGCAGGCATTGTCAAAGAGATCAAGGTCGCGGTGGGAGACACCGTAGAGTCAGACTCGGTCCTCGCCATCCTCGAGTAAGGTGATTTCAGGCTGAAGACAACTAAGGCCCAGGATGACTGGGGCGCAACAGGCAGGAGAGGATTTCCTGTTAACGCGCCACACAGCAAGGAGACTGGGATGAAGGTGCTTGTAAATCTGGTCTACCACCCTGAGAACAAAGGTTATGTGGCGGGCGTGCCTCAATTGCCTGTTGCATGTGCCAGGGCAGGACGGTAGCAGCAGGGAGAATCATTTCATGCGTGTACACTTGGTCAATCCGAACCACTTGTCTTTTGGCATAGGCGTTATAACGCCGAGGTGGCTTTTTGTCATTGCGGCTGCTACGCCGCGCGCCTTTGGAGACCCTGTGATTGTTGACGAAACGCTGGAGCAGATCGACTCCGCGCAGATTCAACCGGGCGACGTGGTGGGAATTGGAATCCACAGCGGCAATGCCTTGCGCGGCTACGAAGTCGGGCAGATGGCTCGCGAGCGCGGGGCCTACGTAATCTACGGAGGGATTCACACCAGCCTTTACCCGGAGGAAGCCTACGAGTTGGGATGCGCACATGCGGTGGTTAAGGGCGACGGAGACGCCATTTGGCCGAAGGTGCTGGCCGACTGCGCCAACGGGGGACCGCAGCGCTCCTATGAGGGGGGACGGGTCGAGGCGGACCAGTTTCTGCCGGCGCGCTGGGATTTATTGCAGCGCAACAGCTACATGTGGGCTTCGGTGCAGACCGTGCGCGGATGCCCCAAGCACTGCTCCTTTTGTTCGGTGTGGCGCACGGACGGCCAACGCCCCCGCCAGCGCGCCTCGGACGTGGTCATCCAGGAAATTGTCGAACTACGCCGCATGGGGTTTCGCTTCATTGCGCTCGCGGACGACAACTTCTATCCTGTCACGCTCGAAGACCTGAAGCTGGCCGAGCAACAAAACGATCAACATCGGCTGAGCGAGTTGCGGGCCATGCGCGAAGAGAGATTCGAGCTCATGGAGCGCTTGGCCGAGTTGCCCAAGGGCATGGTGTTCTTCACGCAAATCACTATGGAGGCGGCGGAAGACCCCTCATTCCTGGATGCCATGCACAAGGCCCGGATCCACGGAGCGCTGGTGGGAGTGGAATCGGTCACCCCGGAAGGGCTGAAGGCCGTCTTCAAGGATTTCAACTCGGCGGGCGAGAGCCTAGTGCGCCAGCTCCGCACTTTCCGGCAACACGGCGTGCACGTCTTGGGCTCCTTCATCTTCGGATTGTCCACTGACCGGCCGGATACCTTCGAGACCACCGCAGCGCTGGCGGAGGAGGCCGGCTTAACGGTTGCGCAGTTCGTGCTGTTGACTCCGTTCCCGGGAACCGTGGATTTCCAGCGCTGGGAAAAGAGAATGGAGAACGATTCCACTCGGATTGCAGGCTTTCCTTTGACCCGCTACTGGCTGATTCCGCAGGCCCTTCGACCGAAGATGTACATGTCTCATCCGGTGATGTCCGGCGATGAGATCCGCCAACGCACTCAGGGGGTGTGGGACAATTTTTACAGTTTGCCCTCGATCTGGAAGCGATCCCGTTTCATCAAGACTCTGCGCAACCGGATTGCCTTTACACTGCTTTCAAAAATCTACCGGCAGATGTACGCCAATACCGGAATCGCCACCGACAGCGCTCGGGTGAACCGGGCGGCTCGGTGGGCGCGGTGGCTGGCGAAGCCCTGCCAGCGACTGTTTCGGGCAACGCCCATGCCGGAGCTGCAAATCCCGGAGAGGTCGGAAAGCCGACCCGCTTGACCCAGCCTTTGATCCAGTTAGGCCGGTCGGCTGAATCAAGCCAGAAACATCCAGCCTGACGCTATAGCGCTGCGACACAAAAAGCGACCCGAATTCGCAAACTACTATCCTTAGTCCATGTCCCTGCCAGAGGAACGGGATACCTGGAAAAGGACTTGTAGCACCCTTTGGCAGGAGGAGGACCTGGAGGCCGATTCGAGAAGCGAATGGCCAAGCGGTGGAGGAGGAAGACAGCCTAGAATGAACACTCAACCCAAAATCGGCTACCTCATCCCCACGCGCGATGCGGTCATGCGGGCTCCCGGAGGCCGCGCCGACATCAGCCGCATGTTAGAACTGGCTGTCGAGGCCGAGCAGAAAGGGTTTGACTCAGTATGGATCGGCGACAGCGTCCTGGCACGGCCCCGCTTTGAAGCCCTGACCACGCTTGCCGCCATCGCAGCGCGCACCGAGCGCGTCCAGCTTGGAACCGCCGTTTATCTTTCCCCTCTGCGGCACCCCGTAACTCTGGCCCATACGGCAGGAACGCTGGACTTGCTTTCCGGCGGGCGGTTTCTGTTTGGCATCGGCTTGGGCCCGCCGGTCCCTTCGGTAGAGGCGGAATACGCCGCCTGCGGAGTCGATTTCAAACGGCGAGGCCAGCTTCAGGAAGAAGGCTTGCAAATCATGAAGGGCCTGTGGACGGGGCAACCGTTCAGCTTCCAAGGAAAACTCTTCTCTTTGGAAAACATCACACTGCACCCGCTGCCTGCCCGCGAGGGCGGACCGCCAGTGATGTTAGCTGCCGCTGCCGAGAGACCCCTGCGGCGCATCGCGCGTCTGGGAGATGGCTGGCTTCCGATCAGCCCGACTCCCAAGCAGGTCTCCGTTGAATGGGAGCAGCTGCGAGGCTATTGCGCGGAAGCGGGCCGCAACCCCGCCAGCCTCCAGCGGATTCACTACGTCACTTTGAATGTGAACCGGGACGTCCGGCAGGCCCAGCAGGAAGGCGAAGTTTTTCTCCAGGCCTACTATGGCGCCGGCCACGAGAGGATTTCCCGCACGCAGGCGATTCAGTTTGGCGAACCGGAACGCTGCGCCGAATTCTTGCATGGATTCACTGCGGCAGGAGTCGGCCACTTCGTTGTGCGGTTTGCTTCGAGCGGCCAGGAAGCGCAGATGGAGCGATTGCTGTCGGAAGTGCTGCCGTTGCTGCCGGCCTCCCTCGCTTGAGCGCATCTTGAACTCGTCCGCAGAGGCGAACCGGCCTGCCCCGATTGCCGGACTCACGGCTCCGGGTTGACAGGATTCCGTGTTCTGGATAAAAACTATATCCGTATCGATCCGGGCCGAGCCGCCATTGCGGCGCTGGCTTTTGCTTGCGGTTACAGAGTTCGGCGATAACTTAGGCAACAAACTATGCTGGTCGTAAAATTTGGCGGGACCTCAATGGGCGGCGTGCAGTGCTTCGAGAAGGTGAAGCAGATCATCGCCCGCACGGCCGGCGAAGGCGTGCCCGTGGTGGTCGTGGTTTCGGCGATGAGCACGGTGACCGATACCTTGCTCGATACGGCTCGTCTAGCCGCCCAGGGCAATCAGAGCGCCGTCGAAGAGAAGCTCCAGTATCTGGAACGATTGCACTTCCAAGCGGTGGAAGAGATTTTTCCCCAGCCGCATCGCCAGAAGGCACAAAAAACCGTCACCGAAATTCTGGGCGAATTTGCGAAGCTTTCGGCCGGCATGGCGCTGGTCGCTGAGATGCCGCTCAGAGCTTTGGACGCCGGATTGTCGGTGGGCGAAAGGCTGTCGTCCATGCTGCTGGCGTGGTATCTGGAAACCTGCCGAATCCAGGCTCAGGCGGTGGACACGGCACAATGCATGATTACCGACGATGGGTTCGGAAGCGCTCGTCCGCTGCTGAAACACACGCAAGAAGCGATGCGCCGCATCCTGCTGCCGCTGGCGGAAAACAAGTGCATTCCGATCGTGACCGGATTCCTGGGCGCGACTCGCGAAGGCTTGCGGACGACCCTGGGACGGGGCGGCTCGGATTACTCCGCAGCGATTGTGGCTTCCTCGCTCGATGCCAAGGAGCTATGGATATGTACCGATGTAGACGGTGTGTTCAGCGCTGATCCCAAGATGGTCGGGGAAGCCTTGATTCTGGATGAACTCACCTACGAGGAAGCCGCGGAGCTTTCTTACTTCGGCGCCAAGGTCTTGCATCCCAAGACGCTGGCTCCTTTGCAATCCAGCCGCATTCCGGTCTATATCAAAAATACTTATGCGCCGGAAAAGCCAGGCACCCGCATTGGGCCGTCTCACAAGAGCAGCCAGCAGGGAGCCAAGGCGGTGACTTCCAGGGCGCCGGTCGCCTTGCTTACCCTCCGCAGCAACGGCACGCCCGGCACTACGGAACTGCTGGCCCGAACCTTTGCCGCGTTGTCACATTCCCACGTTGAGATTTTGATGGTGACCCAATCCTCCTACCAGGACAGCTTCTGTCTGCTGGTACCGCAATCGATGGCGGAGATGGCCCAGGCCACGCTGGAGCATGCTTTTCGCTTGGAGCTGAGCCATCACTACCTGGACCCGCTCGACCGGCAGGACGTGGCGGCCATCGCCCTGATCGGCGAGGGCATGAAGGGAACTCCCGGAATCGCCGCCCGCTTATTCGGCGCTCTGGCCCGGGAAAAGGTCAGCGTGATCGCCATCGGGCAGGGCTCCTCGGAATCGAACATCTCGCTCGTGGTTTCGCAGGAAAACCGCATCGGGGCTGTCCGGGCCATCCATCAGGAGTTCATCGTCCCGGCGGCGGCACGGCACGCATAAAGCCAAGGAACTTCCTATTTGCGGCTCAGCCACTCGATCTGCTCCGGCCGGAAGCGGTTCAGACGGTCGGCAGCGCTCCTCGGCCTCAGCAACGGCAGAATCGCCCACAGCATTTATGCCGCACTGCTCACTCGGCATGGCCGGATTTTTTGCAGGTCCCGCGCAAGATGAGCCTTCGCCCGCCGAACCTCATAAGAGGCTTGCAGGTTCATCCAGAATTGCTCCGTTGTTCCAAAATACTTTGCCAGCCGGACAGCCGTATCCGCCGTGATGCCACGTTTTTCCAGGACAATGTCGTTGATCCGGGGAGCAGGCACGTGCAGTTGCTTAGCCAACTCATACGCGGATACTTTCATCGGTTTCAGAAACTCCTCCCGCAGAATTTCTCCGGGGTGAATCCTCCATGCTGCTGAACTCTTCCCGACCTTGCTCGTCGCCCTTTTCATTCCCCCCCATCGTTCCTCAATGATAGTCAGTTATCTCAACGTCGCAAGCGTTACCGTGCTTCCAACGGAAGCATATCCGGAACTGGTCATTGATGCGAATGCTGTGCTGACCCCTCCGGTCACCCTTTAACCGTTCCAAACAATTCTCCGGTGGAACCCGCAAATCACCCAGTGTTCCCGCGCTGTCAAGCAGCAAAAGTTTTCGCAGCACCACGCGGCCCAAACCAGCGGGAGGCATCCCCTTGCTTTTGCCAGACTCCCAAAACCGGCGGGTACGAGAATCAAAAGTTAAACTGAGACACTACCGAAAAGTGTTATTTGATGGAGGTTTCTGACAGGCACGGTCGGGGATTGACGCTTTGGAATCGCTATCTGCGGCTCAGCCACTCTATCCGCTCCGGCCGGAAGCGGTTCAGGCGGTCGGCAGCGCTCCTCGGCCTCAGCAACGGCAGAATCGCCTGCAGCATCCGGTCCCCTTCCGAGTCCAGCAGCAGAACGAATACGTCCGCCTTGTCGGCATGGGAATAGGCAGAATACCGAAGGCCATTTCTCGCCAACTCGAGCAATCCTTCCCAAAAACTTTGGCGAGCGAACAGGCGTTTGCGGGCAGCGTTCTCCTGCAGCAGGTCCAAGGCTTCCTGGCCCCGGCGGAAGCGCACCAGAAAGCAGCTTTGGGGCTGAAAGATCCGCGCCGGATCCGGGCCGGGAAAAGTTTGCAGGACGCGCTCCAGCTCTTCCTCGGGAACTTCCAAAGACTGCCAGCGGTATCGGTAATCGCCCGTTGAGATGGTTCCGGCCTGGAGGATTCGCCGGATGCGCGGCGCATCCTTTCCCAGAACGGGCAGCATGATCTCGATCAATTCCGGCAGGCTGAAGTCCCGTTGTACAACGTGCGAGACGCTGACGTACTCGGCGGCCTCCGAGAGCAGCTTGACGCGAATCTTGGAAGGTATGGCTGACATGGAAGCGGCACACGGGATATTCAGCGCCGGACCGGCTCTAAAACCACTTTCAAATGGCGCCGCCCCACCTGCACCAGAAGTTCATTGGTCCGGCTCGGGTCCAGGCGAAACAAGGGCTCGCGGCATCGGCTGCCATTGATGGAGACGGCTCCCTGCTTCAGCTTGCGAGTTGCATCGGCGTTCGAGCTGGCCAGCCCCACGCTGGCTAGCAAGCGGTCCAGCTTGATCGGGTGTTCCTCGCCTGCCTTTCCCTGCTGATCGTTCCCCTTTGCCCCGGATGCCTTCTTTGCCAGCACCCGATCCGCCGCCAGGGAACAGGTTTCGATCTCGCTCGGTTGCTGGCGTTGCCGGAAGACACGGCTGAACTCCTCTTCCGCCTGGCGCGCCTGCCGGGGACCATGAAAATCCGTTATGATCCGGCGGGCTAAATCTATCTTGGTGGACATGGGATGGACCGCGCCGCTTGCGACCTTCCTGCGCAACTCGGAAATTTCTGCCATGCTCAAATCCGTCAGCAACTCAAAGTAGCGATACATCAGCTCATCGGATATCGACATCAGCTTGCCGAACATCTCTTGGGGCGGCTCGGTGAGTCCGATGGCATTTCCTAGCGACTTGCTCATCTTCTGAACCCCATCGGTCCCTTCCAAGATCGGCACCGTGACCACGACCTGTGAGGGCTGGCCGTATTCCCGCTGCAGGTCGCGGCCCACCAGGAGGTTGAACTTCTGGTCCGTTCCACCCACCTCCACGTCCGCTTCCAGGGCAACCGAGTCGTATCCCTGCATCAGGGGATAGAGCATCTCATGCATGAAGATCGGGACGCCCTTCTTGTAGCGGCTTTCGAAATCGTCGCGCTCCAGGATGCGGGCCACGGTGTAGCGGGAGCAAAGACGAAGCATAGCCTCGCTGCTCAGGCCGGAAAGCCAGGACGCGTTGAACCGAACCTCCGTCTTTTCCGGGTCGAGAAGTTTGAAGACCTGAGATTTGTAAGTCTCCGCGTTGGCTGCTATCTCCTCCGGAAGCAGCGGCGGGCGGGTAACGGTCCTCCCGCTGGGATCGCCGATCCTGCCGGTAAAGTCCCCGATCAGGAAAATCACGGTGTGACCCATCTGCTGAAAGTGCTTCAGCTTGCGCAACACCAGAGTATGGCCCAAGTGAAGGTCCGGGGCCGTCGGGTCGCATCCCAGCTTAATCCGCAGCGGTTTGTTGGTCTCCTGCAAGCGGGCGAGTTTCTGACGCAGATCCTCCTCGCGAATGATCTCGACCGTACCCCGGAGCAAGGTTTCCATCTGCCGATCTAAATCCCGATCCGGGGAATCTTTGGATAATTTTTCTGCGGCCACCGCACGGGAATTATAACACCCCGAAGGACAGTGGCAGGCGATCCTGGGGGCTCTTTCACTCCCGCCGAACCACAGGGGAGAACATCCCCTCTCTCAAATGGAAAGCAGTGTTTGATCGGACCTATAGGGAGGGAGCCGAGCTTTCCCTAAAGCGCTAATTGACCCACGGGCCCCGCCGCCGCTCTTTGCGGTCCCGCTCACGCATGTAGACTTCAAACTGGCGCTTCCGGCGATAGCGCAGCCAGCGATAATAGTAGTTGCGGAGGTCGAAAAAGACCGAGCCGCCTCGCATGTAGAAAAATCCAAACATCATTCCGCCCAGGTGCGCTACGTGGCTGATGGAGCCTCCCTGGGCAGACACGGCGGAGAGAAAGGCGATACCCCCCAGGATCATGACCAGATACTTGGCGGGCATGGGAATGAAGAAGAAAAAGAAAATCGGAACGTAGATCGTACGATTCGGAAACAGCAAGCCGTAGGCCAACAGGATTCCGTATATGGCCCCGGAGGCTCCCACGGTGGGCACCACCGAAGAAGGGCTCAGCAGGACGACGCACAACCCGGCCCCGATTCCGGTCAAAAAATAGTAACGGAGAAATCTCCGGCTGCCCCAGGTTCTTTCCAGCTCTCCCCCGAACATCCAAAGCGCAAACATGTTGAACAGGATGTGCCAGAAGCCGGCATGCAAGAACATATAGGTAACCAACTGCCACACGGCCAGTCGGTGGATGACCGAGTAGGGGGTCAGCATCAGCATCTCTCGGATCATCTGGCCGAAACCGCCCGCCCCTGCCAGAATCGTGAAGACGAAGGCGGCAATGTTGGCAATGAGCAGCTTCTTCACGGCGGGCGTCAACCCGCCGCCGAATCCGAAACCGATGCCGGTTCGATAAGAACGGTAGTACATCATTCCACGCGAAAAACGAATATGGCCGCTGCCGGGCGCGCAATCCTCGCAAAGAATCGCCGCCGCTTGCCTGCGACTGCCTTCAGAATAAGAAATTTAACGGGGAATGTCTAGGAAGTGTTGCGGACATCCCTGCCGCCTGAAAGTTCGGCGCCAGCACCACGCCTTGGCGGCCTTCCTTCGTGCTAGGATATTTCTCATGTCCGGGCAAACGCGTCTCGACCGATGCTTTCGCGGCTTTGTTTTGACCGGAGGCCGGAGCAGCCGAATGGGTCAGGACAAAGCTCTGCTTCCGTTCGGAGACCAAACGCTGGCGGCGTGGATGGCGGAGATGGTAAAGGGGATATGCGGGGAGGTTTCGCTAGTGGGCAGCCGGCAAAAACATTCCGAGCTGGGATTCCCGGTGATTGAGGATGTTTTTCCGGGCAGCGGCCCCCTGGCGCGAATTCATGCGGCGCTCGTCCAATCCGAGGCGCCGTTCAACCTGATTGTCGGATGCGACATGCCCAATCTCTCGCCCGATTTTCTGAACCGGCTTCTGGAGATCGCCATGGAAGAAAGCCCGGACGCGGTGGTCCCGGAAACGGAAGCATTCGGCTACGAACCGCTCTGCGCAGTATATAGCCGGACCTGCCTTCCCCGAATCGAAGAAGCTTTGCGCAACGGGAAGCGGAAAATCAGCAGCGTTTTCCCACGCCTGCGCATTCGGGCGGTCGCTTGCCGGGAATGGCGGGCGTTTGACCGGCTCGGGAATTTGTTCCAAAACCTGAACACCCTGCAGGACTACGAGCAAGCCCGGTCGGAATTTCAGGAGGGGGAGCAAACCTCCGCCGGCTGAGAACATTTTCGCGGCATTCTCCACTCATGGCCAGCCATTACATAGAATTTCAGAACGTCTTCAAATCGTTTGACGGCAAGCGCGTCCTGGAAAGGGTCAGTTTCCACGTCGACGCAGGGGAAACGCTGGTCATTCTGGGACGCAGCGGGGTCGGAAAATCCGTGACCCTGGCCCACATGATGGGCTTTCTGAAACCCGATGCCGGAAGCATATGGGTGGCAGGCGAGGATATTACGGATTACGATGAGTCTCAGCTCAACCAAATCCGCCGGAAAGTCACCATGGTGTTCCAGTCCGGTGCCTTGTTTGATTCCCTGACCATCTTTGAAAACGTCGCCTTTCCTCTACGAGAAGCCCCCGACTGGAACGAGAAAAATATCGAGGAGATCGTGGTGGGGTTGCTGAAACTGCTGGAAATCGACGAACTGGCCGATTCGCTACCCTCGGAGCTGAGCACCGGCATGAAGAGAGCAGCCGCGATCGCCAGGGCTTTAGCCGCGCGTCCGGAAGCCATCCTGTACGACGAGCCCACAACGATGGTGGACCCGCTCATGGCTCAGCATATTGAGAATCTAATCGAACGCCTGAAACAGCAGCTCCGACTGACCTCTGTCGTGGTGACCCATGACACCCGCCTGGCAAAAAAGGTGGGAGATAAAGTGGTGTTTCTGGAAGACGGCCGCGCCGTTTTCTTCAACTCCGTTGATGAGCTGATTGCTTCCACAGACCCGTTGATTCAGGAATTTATGCGGGAGGACGCTATCCACTCCACTCAGGACTGATTTGATCTCATGCTCTGCCAAATAAAGGGAATTATAAGGGAATTATAAATAATACTTGACATTCTCTGGTTTCTCTGCTATCCTCTTAGCATACTCGAAGAGGGGGAATCGGACATGAAGAAAGCTCCAGGCAAAGCCTACCGGAAGGGACTAACGCTAATTGCTCTTATGGAGATGTTTCCGAACGAGACCGCCGCCACGCTCTGGTTTGAGCAGGTTATTTGGGATGGCAAGCGGGTCTGTGGGAAGTGCAAAAGCCCGAACACTAAGGAAGTCCCGAATGCCAAGCCGATGCCCTATTTCTGCAACGGCTGCCGGGGTTACTTCAGCGTTCGGACAGGAACCCCCCTGGCTAGTTCCAATGTTCCCCTGCGAAAATGGGCGTTCTCCATTTACCTCTGCCTTACCAGTCTGAAAAGCGTATCCAGCATGAAGCTGCACCGTGATATTGGAGTTTCCCAGCCCACGGCGTGGTTCATGCTGCACCGGATTCGGGAAGCCTGGGCGCGGGAAACACCGGGCGGATTCTCCGGGCCGGTCGAAGCGGATGAGAGTTACTTTGGAGGACGTCGCCGGAACATGAGCAATGCGCGGCGCAAGGCTCTCCAGGATACGGGCCGGGGGCCTGTCGGCAAGACCGCCGTTGTTGGGATCAAAGACCGGGCCAGTAATCAGGTTCGGGCGAAGGTGGTAGAGCACACCGATTCAGCAACGCTGCAAGGGTTTGTTCGGAACAACGCCGACCGGGATGCGATTGTGTACACCGATGACGCGCTTGCCTATGACGGCGTTTCCCGCTGGCATGAAACTGTCCGTCACTCGGTCGGTGAGTACGTCCGGGACATGGCGCATACTAATGGAGTGGAAAGCTTCTGGAGCACCCTCAAACGCGCCCACAAAGGCACGTTTCACCGCCTCTCGCCAAAGCACCTGAATCGCTACATCCAGGAGTTTGCCGGAAAGCACAATCTCCGGGAATCAGGAACCCTTGACCAAATGAGAGACACGGTTGCCAGCCTTGTCGGTCGCAGGCTTCTCCTTCGGGAGCTCGTGGCGGGACAACGGGCTTAGCTCCTTGGCTCGAACCTGAGTGTGTTAAGATTGGGCACATGAACTGGATAGAGGCAAAGCGGAATTGCTCCCTTAAGGTTGAGTTTGTCAAGTTGCGGGAGGGTATCGAAGCGGACACCCAAGAACGGAACAAGGATTTTAAGCAGTTTGAAACGCAGACAGGACATCCCTTATTCGAGCTCAAAAAGGGTTCCACAAAAATGTTTTGGGTGCACGAAAACCGAGGACATCCCAAATCCGCTCCCGCGATTGACTTCTGCCTGGAAACAGACCACATCTACATCGAACCAAAGGGAAAAGAAGGCCTTAAAGTCGGCATCAATCTGAACAAGGAGTTGGAGTGTCGCTACACGCTCAACGGGGAGGAGTACACCCGCGAGCAGATTTCCCGACTGGTTCTGGAGCCTCTGTTTTTTGGGTCTCGCCTGACAGCGGATTACTCTTAGGGGTCTTGACCTTAGTTCCCTTGCGCGGACGTAGCAGAGCGCGGGCCAGCGTCTCCGGGGTTGCCCCCTTCAAATCAGTTTCCGGGTCGAGCATCGGCTTTCTCATGCTATACTCCCTCCCGTGTTGCAATATGGACACGGTTTGTTGTATTATATCCACAGACTAAAGAGTGTGCCAGATGTCAACCACAGCAACGCAAACCACTCAGTCCGCACAAACAGCCCGGCTGTTCGATTTGGCGGGCGGCATTGTCAAGTTTCTCGACAGCAAGAAAGCGAGCCCAGACGAGAAAGCTTTCGCATTGTCCATTGCTCAAAAAGTCACTTCCTTTTCGGAGATGGGCAAGCTCTTTCAAGAGCCTCAGCGATCCTCTTGAGCTGAGCGGCTATTTCGGTTAACGTCTTGATCGTCACACGGTCGTCCGTCATCTGAAAGTCTCCTCTCTAGTTGATTCTATCGGGAGGTTCTGGTGGATCATCGAAAAAGTCAAATAAAGAGAAATCTCGATTCTTCTCCAGAAAATCGGCAACGAGTTGCAAGTCGTCCCAAACGGAAGGGTCTTCGCGCGGAGCGTGGCGCAAACGCTCAATCAAACGATCCAAAAGCGGGTGCCCAGGAGCCTTCGCCTTCTCCTCAAGTATTTGAAGCATATAAACAATGGCTAATAGAAACCACTGAAGCGCTTGCGGAGACACTGGAGGCATTGCTGAAAGGAGCCGTTTCCCGCTCATAATCTCATCTCCCTCCAATTCGGTTTCCCCATGCCTGGGGCATAATACGGAAGGGAGAGGTGGGTGTCAAGTATTATTTATAATTCCCCAAATAAAAAATACGGATTAAACTTTCCTTGTCGGCTTTTTGGAGATGAGTTCTTCTAATTCAACGTGATTCGGACTCAGCAGCTCTTTAACGCGTTCACTGTTGACCCCAGCTACAATGATGTCCCCAATCTCCGTGTTGACATCGTTATAAATCCCCAAGGCTTTCATTCCATTGGCCTGTTTCTCATTATCCGCAGTTGGATTCACATAATGCACCGAATCACTTTTATACCGATGAAACAAAAACAAATGGATCAATGTCATTAACCGTTTTTTTCGAAAGGTTTCGCTGAACGTATTTTGATCCCTGATAGACAAAAGATTCTTGCCCCGAAGATCGTGTATAGAAGCAAATACCGCATTGGCGATCTTAGTGTTCGATTCATCTAAAATATTCAATTCCAGCAAATCGGACCCGGCAATATGCGGACGCAGTTCAACACGCAAGGACCCGGCGATTTTGTAGTGTTTCGACCAAAGCTCAACCCACCCTTCCAGCAATCTGGGCGGAACCTCCGTCTGAACCGAATGCTGATACTGCGTGGAGCCTTTGCCCATTGCCTTGGTTGTTGCCGTGCGTCCGGACGTTGCCATCAGGGCTCCGTCTGCGCGAGGTCCGCCGGCATGGGTTTGGGGGTTCTGATACGGTGAATCGACAAGCCGGAATTGCCGTTGCAGCCGGGCCAATGCAAGCATTCCGTCTTCCAGCAATGCGCTGGCAAATTGTTCAGAGGCCAACCCGTCGATTTGATGCCCGCCATAGGTGATGAAGTTGAAAACGAACCCGAGCTTTCCCAGCTCTTTGGGAAAGTCAGCCATCTCGTCCTCGCTCATGCCCGTCGTGTCCCAATTGAATGAGGGGGACAGATTGTATGCCAGCATCTTTTCCGGATACACCGCATGGATGGCATCCGCAAAAGTTTTTGCATCAGCCAAATCCGCCGTCTTCGTTTCCATCCACAGCATTTCCGCAAAGGGTGCAACAGCCAGCGACTTTTCAATTGCATAATCAATCCCGCCTTGCACCTGATAAAAACCCTCCGGCGTTCTTGACAATTCGCAATCCCAGGAAGCTTCAATGCCCATGGACCTGGCTTGATCGCGGGCTTCGGAATGCGAGACGGTCTTTGCAAAATGGAGCCATTCGTCAATGGTCATCTGATGCTGTCTTCCTTCTTCGATCTGGAATTCCATCAATTCCGCTACCGCCTCCGCATATGTCTTTAATCCTGATTTCACTTCCCATGTGTCGACGAACTTTGTCACAACCTTGTCCAGCAGATTAGTGATGCGCCCTGCCATTCCCCCCTTCACGGACTTAATGTTTTCATCCATGTAAGCCTGCAGTCCTTCTTGCTCAAACCATTCGTAGGCTTCTTCATATTCGGAATTGGAGATTTTGTACAGCAAGTGGCCGTTCACATCCTTGATTCCCTTGTCATAGAATCTTTTCAGCAATGCCAGGTAGCAATTCTTGTAGCCCGGCAGATCTGTTTTCGTTGCGCCTAAGATGAAAGGATGATCGCGCTCATCGCCTCGTCCATCCAGCAGCGTAGCCGCTTCGGCATCCGTTCGGGCAACAATGATTCCGGGCACCATCATCAGATCCAACTGAAACCGCGCGGCATTCAGCCTTTTGATCTGTTCGTCCACCGGAACCAGGACCTTTCCACCCTGATGCCCGCATTTTTTGGTGCCCGGTTTTTGATCCTCAATGTGGTATCCAGACACCCCTGCTTCAACAAACCTGCGTATCAGGTTTCTGACATGAGACTCCCCCCCGTGTCCCGTGTCCGCATCGGCGATGATCCATGGCCGGAAATCATATTTTCGAGCAGACTTCCGCTCCTGATCCGTCATTCTTGATCGCATAAACTTTTGGTTCTTGTCCGCAGCAAGGAGAGCGCGGACCAGTGTAGCTGCTTCATCCGGCACTTGGCTAAGCGGGTAACTGGCTAAATCGGGGCCGGGGTCCTCCGTTGTGGACCCTTTGGCCGAAGTCGCCCAGCCACCCAAATAGATTCCTTCGATACCCGTCCTTTTCATCATCACTGCCTGCCCCGGCGAATAGGGTCCAAAGGAAGTAATCTGCTCCCGCTTGGAAAACAATTCCCTCAAACGCTTGTAAAACTCTTCCGAGGCTTTTCTTGCTATCGGATAGTCATTCTCAATCGTCCCTCGCTGCTGTACGACTTGAGCCGCCGAGTAAAGACGCGTGATGTCTTTGAATCGAGGTTTGCCAAACCACCTTTTCATTTCCTGAACTTCGCGTTCAAACGAAGCCACTTCGTCTTCCGCTTCGGATTGAATCTGCCTGTGCGGGATAAAATCTAACTTTTCGGAGGCACTGGTGTCACTTTTGTTAATAGCACGCATGTAAAGTTGAATCCTTTATTGGCAATTGGCACATCCTGGTTGTTTAACGCGGAAAAGCACCGGCAGCACTCCGGAGGGGAAAGCAACCTGTTGTGCTTGGTTCATTATCGATTATTCATTTCCCCCTTCAACTGCATCCGTCGCTTCTTGCTCTCGGTCTCCTCTCTCTCGCAGCAAGCGGAAGCTAGCTCAAATGCTCATAGGCTGGAAGCGTCAAAAATTGAACCAGCTCCTTTTTCGTTATGAACTGGCCAAAAATCTCGCTGGCCAAGGAATACCGGCCCTCCGCGTACCGCGCGTCGCCCATGACGGAGCGGATTTTGTCCATCTCTTCCCGGAGCAGAGCGAGCGACAAATCAACCGTGATCTTCCGCCCGTCGGGCAAAGCGGCCCCGTGCCGAACCCACTGCCAGACCTGCGCCCGGGAGATCTCCGAGGTGGCCGCATCCTCCATCAGATGATAGAGGGGAACGCAGCCATTGCCGCGCAACCACGCTTCCAGATATTGCACGCCCACGCCGAGGTTGGTTCGAAGACCCGTTTCCGTGATCGTTCCTGCGGGAACCTTCAGCAGGTCAGCGGCGGTCACCTGCACGTCTTCGCGCAAAACGTGAATTTGGTGCGCCCCCGGCATGGCAGCGTCAAACACCTGCGTGGCGACCGGCACCAGCCCGGGATGCGCTACCCAGGTTCCGTCGTGCCCGTCTCCCGCTTCACGGTCCTTGTCTTCGAACACTTTGGCGATGGCTTGGGCGTTGGCTTCCGGATTGTTCTTGATCGGTATCTGCGGGGCCATGCCTCCGATGGCATGAATCCCGCGCCGGTGGCAGGTCTGGATAGCGAGGAGCGAATAGCTCCTCAGAAAATGCCTGGCCATGGTCACTTGAGCGCGGTCCGGGAGAATGAAGCTGGGATATTTGTGAAACTTCTTGATAAAACTAAAGATGTAATCCCAGCGCCCGCAATTCAGGCCGGCAGAATGCTGCCTCAGCTCATGAAGGATTTCGTGCATCTCAAAGGCCGCCAGGATGGTTTCAATCAGCACGGTGGCCTTGATGGTGCCCAGGGGAACCCCGAGTTCGGTTTGCGCCATCACAAAGACGTCGTTCCAGAGCCGGGCTTCCAAATGGTTTTCCAATTTGGGCAGATAAAAATAGGGTCCGGTTCCTTTTTCCCGCAGCGCTCCGGCGTTGTGATAAAAATACAGGCCAAAATCGAAAATCCCTGCGGGCGCCTGCTTGCCATCGATCAGCAGGTGCTTTTCCAGCAGGTGCCAGCCTCGCGGACGAACCAGCAGCGTAGCCACATCTTTCTTTAACGAGTAAATCACTCCTTGCGGATTGACGAATTGGATCGTGCGATTGACAGCGTCGCGAACGTTCACCTGGCCCAGAACCGTGGACTCCCATTCCGGAGAATGCGCATCCTCGAAATCGGCCATGTAAACCTTGGCTCCGGAATTCAGCGCATTGATGACCATTTTGCGGTCCACCGGGCCGGTGATTTCCACGCGCCGGTCCTGCAGGTCCTGCGGAACGGAGGCTACAGTCCAGGAATCCCTGCGAAGCTCCTCGGTTTCAGGAAGAAAATCCGGCAATACGCCGGCATCGATTTCCGCCTGCTTCTCCGCTCTTCTCTGAAGCAGGGATTCGCGCGGTGCGGAGAATTTCCGCACCAGCTTCGCCACAAAACGCACCGCATCCGGGGTCAGGATTTCCGCCATCTGCGCGGAGACGGGCCCTCGAATCTCGATCCCTTCCGGCTGTAATATGCGGTTTAGCTCCGTGCCCGGGCTGGTTCCGTCTTTGCCTGTTCTTTGTTCTTTGGAGGATGTTAATTTTGTATTCATAGCTCGCGCCTAATCTCTGCTCTCGCCAAAGTTTTTATCTCTCTCCCAATTCCTGATTCGCTAAAGGCAAACCTTCGGTCAAAATCGCAGCGTGCCCCCGTCTCCCACCGGTTTGCCAGAAGTGGAATGCAAATGGCCGCTCTGCGTGCCGAGACAATCCCGCCGGTGAAAAATCCCTTTTCAACTGGCGTTGTTAAAGGCTGGCCTCCCGCTGAAGACGCCGGATTTTCGATCTTCCCCTAAGTCTTTGGCCTGATTGGCTCTTCCTCAATCGTGACCTGCCCTTACTATTAAACGACATTCAGGACTATTCGTAAAACTAATAATTATTATATATTTAATAAAAATTTATTATATTCGATAACTAATCCACTCCCTTCCCGCGCTTTTGTTTTCTGAAGCGGCCGAATCGGTATGTGGCCGACAAGATTGGAGTTTTGTGTTGTTAGCAAGTTAAAATGTCCGGTATATGTAGCAAGTGAAATGTCCGCTTTCATGATTCTACCGAAAGTGATTTGGCGCTGACCGAAGGAGCCCGTAGGGCGACGGAGGTGAGCGCCAAATGGTGTTGTCGGGAAGCCACAGGGCTCCGCCGCCGACCGCCGCACCGGATCGCCACCCCCTCGGAGGAGTAGCGGCCCACCGTGTGCGGCCCATAGCCAATGCTTAACGTCCCATCCAGGTGTTCATAGACGGTCACCCGGCAGCCCGCCAGAGTCCCGCGCCAAGGAGTTTTCTCGATCTGGAGGAGGCGGTTCTCCAGACTGACCGTATTGTCCCGATTCACTATCCGCTGGTGCTGGATCGAGAAGATTCGCTCTAACTCCCGCCTGGCTGACGGCAAAAAGGCGCTGCCTGGTTGGGTGGCCGGCACGGCAAAGCGCCGGTTGAACTCCCCGATATAGCCCTCCCGCAGGAACCGATTCGCTGCCTCTAGCGTGATGATTCCCCGCAGGCGCAGTTCCTGCGGCAGCCGCCCTTGCCAGGTCCCGAAGTTCCGCTCGCTGCGTCCCCGCGCCTGCGGCGAATAGGCCGGAATCATCTGAATGCCCAGCTCCCGCAGGGCGCGGCCCACCTGGGTCAGCCGTTGCCGATCCACCGGCTCGCCCGCCTTCCGGGTCAGGAAGAAATGACTGGCCCGGTCGCTATAAAGGGCGCAAAAGATCCCCTGCTGCTCGACCACCTCCCGCAGGGCAGCCAGCACCGTCCGCGTCGATTCCTGCTCTACCAGTTGCGCATAGTAAATCTCGCTGCTGGCATCATCCAGGACCACCAGCAGGTCATACCAGCGATCATCGACAAACCACCGATGCTGGCTCCCATCCAGATGCAGCAGCATTCCCGGCAACGGCCGCCGGGGCCGCCTCTGGCGGTGCAGGCCCCGCTTCCGCCTCCTGTTCACTAGCCCCGCCCCTTGCAATGCCAGCTTCACCCAGGTGTAGCTCAGCCGGAGGCCGTGCTCTTCCCGCAGCTTTTCGTGAAAGTGCCGCACGTTGAAGTCAAAGTACTTCTCCTGATACAGCCCCAACACCTTCTCCACCGTCCCCAGGGGTACCCGCCGCGGACTCGGCTTTCCCCGCCGCCGGTCAAACAGCCCGTCGTAGCCGTACTGCTCGTACCGGCTGCGCCACCGCCTCATCTGCCGGTCGCTGATCCCGATGATCTCGGCTGCCTGCCACCAGTTGATCCGCTTCCCTATCGCTCGCAAAATTACTTCTTGTATCTTCATCGCCCGCTCCATCGCAGCTTCCGAGTAGAACTTCATGCCACCTCCTGGCAAAAAGCCCTACCCTACGCCGCTCAAAGCGGACATTTCACATGTTAATTAGACCGGACATATCATGTGCTAACGACAAAAGATTGGAGTTTTGTTGACACAACGCTATACCGGCGCTACCCTCTTCGCAGGAGGCGGCTATGGCACTGTTTTCGAGGATCAGCGTGTGTATGCTGGCTCTTTTATTCGTTCCTGCGGCAACCTGGGCTCAGGGTCAGCGTGGCTTTGCCGGTGGCTCACGGGGAGCGTCGAATCACCCAAACGGGCATCGCGGTGGGTTCCATCGCGGAATCAACAGATCTTCCGGGCCAGCAGCGGGGGAAGTTCGCGGCCGCTCCGGATTCCAGACAGGCGCTCGTGCCCGCTCAAACGCCCGAGGAGCTGCCACTTCAGCCGGAGCCGTCGGTAGTCATCGGAATGAAGGGCGTCTGGGCCACGGGACTTTCCCGAACCGTGGGGGTCGCGGCCACCGTTCCAGCTTTGCGGATAGGTTGGGTAACAATGTAGGATTGCGTGCTTTGCCTCCCGTGGCTACACATCCCGGTGTCGGAAACATCAACAGGCCCGGCGTAGCGCCAAACGGCTCCCCTTCCCATATTCCCAATATCAACCGACCGGGCGGAGGACGGACGCATAGAGGATTTACCGGGCCCGCCTATCATCACAAAAGCCCATACCGAAGCCGTATTGGTGGCTATAGCCGCCGGCGTGGGTATGGCTCCATTATCGTTTTCTACTACGGGATACCCTATGCCGTACCCTCCTACTATGGGTCTTATAGCCATATCCCTTACGGCGGATATAGCGGAGGATACAACAGCACCCCGGCGCCGTCCCAGCCGCCGCAAACTGCCGCTCCCGGAGCGCCTGGCGATCCAGCGGGTGATGTTCATCTGTGGCCTGGGATGCATCAATCGCCGGAACAGCCAACCACCCAACAACCTGACGGGAGTCTGCTTACCCTGCTTGCTTTCCAAGACCATACTATTGTGGCTGTAACGGACTATTGGCTGGAGGGCAACATACTCTATTATCAGACCAGCTACGGCATGCAGGGTTCAATCCCTTTAGACCGGCTGGACCTTCCTCTGACACAGCAACTGAACCGAGAACGCAATATTCCGTTTGTGCTGGAGTCCCGTCCCTAAGCCGGAATTTCCGACATATACCCTCGCTCGGCTGCGGATTCCATGTCCGGCAGCTTCCGTGTCACTGCCGATTGTCGTTACTGACGATAGTCCAGCGGCGGGTCCCGATCACCTAAAAGTGGCTCATACCGGAAATCCGGCTCCCGGCGCTCTTGCCACTCCGCCCGAGCTTTGCGGATGTGGGAGGGATCGGAGAAAAGGTCCACGGAAGTCATCGCCAGGACCTTGGCCGCCAAAAGCATACCCTTCAGGCCAATGCTCATCCCTCCAGCCGCCACAGCCTGCCACGAGTGGGATGCTGTTCCCGGCACCCACGTCGCTACCCGGAATTGAGCCGTGGGAACAACCCAGCTCACGTCTCCCACGTCCGAGGAAGCCATCGTGATTCCTTCCTCGAAAGGCTGAATTTCTTTTTCGGACCCCAGTGGAATATCAACGCGGCCTAAGGTCTCTCGAATCTTTTCGGCAAAGGCTTGCTCCTCGGGTGAGTACAGCACTCCGCCCAGCCGTTCCATATTGGCGTGCATCAGACGGGATAGGAATACGTTGGTGAGTATGCTGTGAGTTCCACCGATGATCTCCCAATCGACCGTTGTTCCCGTGCCCATTGCCGCGCCACGGGCAGCCTGCACCACGCGTTCCCAGATGTCGCTCAACTGCTGGGCACTGGGGTGGCGGACATAGTAGTAAGTCTCCGCAGTTTCCGGCACGACATTCGGAGCCAGCCCGCCTTTGGTGATCACGTAATGAATCCGGGTCTCCTGCGGCACATGCTCCCGCAGGAGATTCACCATATGGTTCATGGCTTCAACCCCGTCCAGCGCCGAGCGCCCACGCTGGGGTGACGCGGCGGCATGTGCCGACCTGCCCTGGAATCGAAACTTCCCCGACTTGACGGCCAAGTTGGTTCGGGGACTGGCATCGTTTCGATCTCCCGGATGCCAGTTCAACACCACATCAACATCTTCGAACAACCCTCCTCGAACCATGTAGACCTTGCCGTTACCACCCTCCTCAGCGGGGGTCCCATACAATCGCACAGTGCCCATTTCCCCCGATGAAGCCAGCCAATCCTTCACAGCGATCGCTGCGGCAGTGGAGGCAGTGCCGAACAGGTGGTGGCCGCAGGCATGCCCGCTGCTGCCTTCCTCCCGGACCTGCCGGAAAGGTGCAGCCGCCTGCGACAGGCCCGGAAGGGCGTCAAACTCGGCCAAAATAGCGATGACCGGTTGCCCGCTCCCGTAGGTCGCAACAAACGAGGTCGGCATGCCGGCAACGCCCGCCGTGACCTCGAAACCAGCTTCCTTAAGTTGCGCCTGCAGCAGCGATGTACTTCTTTCCTCCTGGTATCCGAGTTCGGCAAAGTCCCAGAGCCGCAGAGCCATGTCGTTATATCGTTCCGCCCGATTGTCGATTGCCTGCTGCACAAAATCGGTCGGCTGCTGCGCCAGTCCGGTCGCCGCCACCAGCATGAGGGTGACACCAAAAACCATTCGGAAAATACGCTTTGTCATGGGCCATTCTCCCGGTGAAAATTCCAGAGGGTCAACCAACGATACGACCTTCTTTTCAAGTGACTATACTGGAATCAGCATTGGCGGCTCAATAGGCCTCCCAGGCCAGTCCGGTTGACGCATGATTCGATGTGAAGGTAAAGTTGCTCTCGGAAATTCCGTCTGACATGGAGCAATCAAGTTAAGGGGTTCTATGGCTACGCAACCGTCTCCGGCGATTTTTTACGAAACAGCTATGGCATTTCAACGGACCGCCGCCCTAAAAGCAGCTGTCGAATTGGATTTGTTCACGGCCATTGGAAGCAACCAGGCGACCGCCGCGGAGGTTGCCTCCAAACTGGGGACCCCGGAGCGGAGCACCCGCATCCTGTGCGATTACCTGACCGTAATAGGCTTCCTGAGCAAGCAAGAGGGGCGTTACTCGCTGACGCGGAGTTGCTCCATATTTCTGGACCGAAACTCCCAGGCATTCGTGGGAGGCGCGCTCCAGTTCCTTCTTTCCCCCATGATGAAAAGCGCCTTTGCAGACCTTGCCGAGACGGTTCGCCGCGGGACTACGATTCTCGACGGGCAGGGTTCGGTGAGTCACGAAAATCCCGCTTGGGTGGACTTCGCCCGGGGAATGGCGCCGCTGATGATCCTGACGGCCCGGACGATGGCGGATTTGCTTCGCTTCGGGGCAGACCGAAAGACGCAGGTGCTTGACATCGCCGCTGGTCACGGCATGTTCGGCATCACGCTCGCACAGCGGAATCCCGGCATGGAGGTAACGGCCCTGGATTGGCCCAGAGTTCTTGAAGTGGCGAAGGGCAACGCCTCCGCTGCCGGAGTGGCCGACCGCTACCACACCATCGAAGGCGATGCGTTTGCCGCTGACTTCGGAACCGGCTACGACGCCGTATTGCTGACCAATTTTCTGCACCACTTTGACATCCCGGCCTGCAATACCATTCTGCGGAAAGTCGTCGCCGCGCTCAAACCGGGAGGACGCGCCGTGACCCTCGAATTCGTGCTCAACGACGACCGAGTCTCTCCCCTGGCTTCTGCCGGATTCCCCTTAATCATGCTTGCCACGACGCCAAACGGCGACGCCTTCACCTATTCTGACCTGGAGCGCATGTTCGCCAGCAGCGGCTTTACCCGCAGCGAGCTGCATGATCTCAGCCCGGCCATCCAGCAGATGGTGATTTCATACAAATAGCGAAAAGGAATGGCCTCCCCCGGGCGGTAGGCCGGGGCCTCCTTAGGCGCTCAGCCGCTGAGCGACGTCTCCATTGGGAGCGCCAGCGGTGGTTCGCGCAGGAAATCGAGGCCTTTCATTTTTTCTATTGCAGCGGTGATAGCCGTCTCGGTGGTGGACTCGACGGTAATGACGAAGGGCAGGTTCTGTTTTTCGGCGAGAGACTCCTGCAGGACGGCATCGATACTGATTTTTTCTTCCGCCAGTATGGATGCCAGTCGGGCAATGATCCCGACGCGGTCCGCGATCAGGAAACGCAGGAAATAGGGGCGCTGCTGGGATTCGATTCCGGCCCGGCTCACCTCTTGGAGCTTCTGGAAACCGAAAGACGGCGCTCGCAGCGGGCTTCCCAGTCTCAGGTCGCGCGCAGCCCGCATGATGTCAGAGACAACGGCCACACCGGTCGGGGAACCCGCCCCACGGCCGTAATAGAGCGTATCCTCTCCGTAAGTTCCCTTAATCCAAACCGCATTGTATGAGCCGCTGACTTTGCTGAGAATGGCGGTCTCCGGGATCAGGGCCGGCCGCACCGAGAGACACAAGCCATCGGAGCCCGGCGTAGCAGCGCCGATCAGCCGGATGGTGTAGCCGAGGCGGTGAGCATACAGGAAATCGACCGGCTGCAACTGCAGGATTCCCTGGCGGAAAATGGCTTCGGTCGGCACCCGGACGCCAAAACACAGGGCTGCCAGGATCGCCAGCTTGGAGCGGGCGTCGTAGCCCTCGACATCGACGGTGGGGTCGGCCTCGGCAAAGCCCCGCTTCTGGGCCTCAGCCAGGATTTCCGGCAGCGGAGCGCCAGACCGTTCCATTTCTGTGAGGATGAAGTTGGAGGTTCCGTTGAGGATGCCGTAGAGCGCCTCGATCCGGTCAGCGGAAATTCCCTCGCGCAGGGCGTTGAGAATTGGGATGCCGCCGCCGACGCTGGCTTCCAGATGCAGTGAAGCCATGTGCTGCGAAGCCAGTTGAGCCAGCTCCGCCCCGTGGAGTCCGAGCAGTTCTTTGTTCGCGGTGACCACGGGCCTGCCGCGCTGGAGCGCCCCGCGAATCACCTCCTGCGCAATGGTAGTCCCGCCGACCAGCTCCACTACCAGCTCCACTTCGGGGTGCTCGACAACTTCCTGCCATGTGCGGGTGAGCAACCGCCCGTTTTGTTCCGAGCGAGCTTCAATCTCTAAACTGGCGGCGGCGCGCACGCGCAGGCTGAAGCCAAGCCTCCGGCTGATTTCGGCGGCGTTTTCATCCAAGAGGCGCAGGGTGCTGCCGCCTACCGTGCCTAATCCCACTATTCCGACATTCACATCACGCATAGCTCTTTTCCCATTAGGATACTATCACCGCCAAGGCTTGACGGTGATGAATTGCCGAGGAGTCATTATGGGAATTCCCTGAAACGCCTTCAGCTTGAGAAGGTGATCATCACCGGTGACAATCGCTTCAGCCTCGGCCTCCAGCGCGCACGCGAGAATCTCGTTATCCGCTCGATCCTTTGCGAGATTTACCTGTTGGCTGGGAATAACGGTCCGGAGCGATACCAAGAACGGGTCAATCCATTCCGCCAACTCATTTTTGGACCAGCCGAATTTCTTTGTCAATACACTCCTGATCTCTTGCGCAATTGACGGAGAGATGCAAATAGTAAAGACTCCTTCTTCGGCAAAAAGGAACACCCGCTCAGGAAGGCCACCGAAGAGAAAGGCGGAAACATAGACATTCGTATCGACAACAACGCAGATCATTTATTTCCGGGGCTTGCCTCTTGGTTTCCCCCCGCGTTGCTGCCCGCGAAATTCCCGAATGAGGGGTACGACATTGCTCTTCTTGATACCGAGTTCCAGGGCCTTATCGCGCCCATAAGAACGTAGTTTTCGCCAGTGCTGCTGTCTCTGGTAGCGACGCAATGCTTCCCTGACCAATTCACTTAGCGTCTGCTCTTCCTCTTTGGCCAGTTGCTCAACTTCCTTCAGCAGGGTTGGTGTCATAGTGACGGTAATGGTCTTTGTGATGCTCATGAGCTTCTCACCTTGCGAACAATACTCAAATCGAGGACCTACTTCGATATCACTTCATGCGTTCCGTGATCCTGGTGCGCCATTTCTCCGGGGAATCGATCTTATAGCGTTTCAGCAACCTCAGCAGCCTTATCCCAGGCCGGTTGTTAGTATAGTTGCCCTTTTGCGTCCACGAATTCGTATCCGTCCATTTCATCCTCTTCGCAACCTGAAGAGCCTCCCCAAAAGTCAAGGCATAGGTTTCCGTTTTCTTCTCTTCGGCCAGATGCCAAACGTATGCCAGGATCAGGTCCGGGAACTTCGCATACTTTCTGTCGAGGGAGAACGACATTCCCGAGGCAGCCTTCATCTGGATAGGACGCGCCATGAAGGGCACACGGGGGCCGCTGTAAACGATGAGGTCTACACCACAATCCCGAAGCGGTTGAGCCACTTCCAGTCCCGCTCGCAGCAACTGGTCTATGAGCCGGTTTCTTCCGAGCAGCTCGATGACCTGATTGTCCAGCAGCCCCATTGTAGAGAAAGCTCAACCTGAAGCTTCTGCCCCCACCGTTTCAAGCACCTTCCCGGTGGTCTCTTCCACTCTGGCGTGAAGGCTGTTGCCGTGGGCGTCCATGGTGACCAGCGCCATCAAATCCTTTACCCGCAGGTGCCACATCGCTTCCGGTATTCCCAATTCGAACAGCGAGACGCCCTCGACGGCGGTAATCGCCCGCGCATAGTACTGCGCCGCGCCTCCGATGGCGTTCAGATAAACGGCACCGTGCTTTTGGAGGGCATCCAGGGTCTTTTTTCCCATACCGCCTTTTCCCATGACAGCGCGCATGCCGAAGCGCCGGATAATCTCGCCCTGGTAAGGCTCCTCGCGCATGCTGGTGGTCGGGCCGGCGGCGGTCATTTTCCAGCCGTCTCCCTGCTTCATGGCGACCGGGCCGCAATGGTAGAGCACGGCCCCCTGCAGATCAACCGGCGCAGAGTTTTTCATCATGTAGGCGTGGGCCTCGTCCCTGCCAGTGTAGATGAGGCCGCTGATCAGCACTACGTCGCCGACCTTCAAGCCGCGGACCTTCTCTTCCGTCAGGGGAGGTTCCAGCACCACCTCCCGGCCCGTCAGCGGGAATCCGGATTCCTTGGCCAGTTTTTCCACCTGCCGGTCCGGGTCGCGGTAGAGCCAGCTTCGTATGGCGCCGCTCGCTGCATCCAGTCGCACTCCCAGGCGGCGAAAGGCCCAGCAGTCATAAGCAACCGAGACAAAAAAGCTGGCGGGAAGACGGTTCAGCGCCCCGATCTTGCAGCCGATCAAGGAGACATTCCCCCCGAAGCCCATCGTTCCCACGCCCAGGCGGTTGGCCTCCTCCATGATCTGCTGTTCCAGGCGGGCCAACTGCGGGTCGGGGTTGGTGTCGTCGAGCGGACGGAAGAGCTGCTGCTTGGCATGCTCGTAGCCGGCAGTCCTGTCTCCGCCGATGCAAACCCCGACGGCGCCGGGGCTGCAACCTTGCCCCTGCGCCTGCCAGACGCCGTGCAAGATGCACTTGTGCACCCCTTCCAAGGTGCGGTCGGCGCGTCCCAGGTGGTCCAGCTGGCAGGGGACGGTGTACTGGATATTCTTGTTTTCGCAGCCGCCTCCTTTCAGAATCAACCGGACCTCTACATCCTCTTTCTCCCATTGTTCAAAGTGGATGACCGGGGTGCCCGGACCCAGGTTGTCGCCGCTATTTTTGCCGTTGATCGAATCGACCGAGTTTGGCCGCAGCTTGCCCCGCCGGGTGGCCTCCTGTATGGCCTTCCGAACCTCATTGCGAAAAACAATCTGGTTGAACCCGACCGGAGTTTTGATGAGGAAGGTGGGCATGCCGGTATCCTGGCAGATGGGGTTTTCATCCTCCTCGGCCATGTCGACGTTGGAGGCGATGACGTTGAGCGCCAGCGAAGACTGCGTTTTCGGAGCTTCCTGCCCGAGCGCCCAGGACATGGCTTGGCGCACGTCCGGCGGCAGGTTGGTGGAGGTTTCAGTGATTAGTTTTATGAGGCTTTCTTGAATAAATTGCATGCTGGTTCTCCCTAATGGAGCGCCTCGGAAGAGATAAAGGCTTCTTTCAGGAACCCGTTGACCTGCAAGCTCTTAAACGGGGCGCCATCCAAATACAAGGCTTTCCACTTAAATCCTACACCAAAATCTTACACCAAAAGCCTGCATTGGTTGAGCAGGGATTGGAAATAAGCTCTGCCGGGGTTTGTTTTGGTTGAATGAAAAGAACAAATCGGAATCGCTTCCAAGCCAGTATGCTCACTGGTTTGACGGATGAGTTACAATGGATGAGCTTGCAAATTTGGATCGGAAGGTTGAAAACTGCTGAGGCGAACCTGCCACCGGCCCCGGCGGACGGTGGAGAGCTTCAGGGTGTTGTTCTGGCGCCATTTAGAAACAGTCCTGCCGCGTAAACGTTTCATTTCGATTTGAGGAACGGGAAGATGCCCGAGTTGGTGCGCCTGCTGCGATACGTCAAACCCTACCGGCTGCGGTTCTTCGGGGCCGTGATCATGATGGTGGGAGTGGGGTTTTTTGAAGCCGTAGCGGCATTGCTGATCGGTCCGATTTTCGACCGCGTGCTGAACTCCGCCGCTCCCGATTCCTCCGTGCCGCTGCTGACTTTGCCTTACTTTGAGACGACGATCTATTTGGACCGGCTGCTGCCCGGCTGGGTTCATAACGTGTGGACGGTCGTCGCCGTCTTTGTGATTGGAGTCACGCTCGGAAAGGCAGTCTGCGAATACGTGGCAAACTATCTGATCAACTTCGTGGGTTTCGCCGTCATCAAGGATCTGCGCAACCGGCTGTACCAGAAAATTCTGCAGCAGTCCACGAGTTTTTTCCGACGGTATTCCACCGGCAATCTGATGTCGAGGATCGTCAATGACATTGAGAAGATTCAGCTGGCCGTCTCACACGTGCTGGCGGACTTCTTGCGGCAGAGCTTCACGCTGGTCGGCCTGCTGTTTGTGGTGTTCGTCCTGGACTGGCGACTGGCGCTGATATCGGTCGGCCTGCTGCCGCTGGTGATGGTTCCCTCAGTCAATATCGGCAGACGGATCCGGCGCTCTACCCTCAAGAGCCAGGACAACCTGGCCGAGATCAGCCAACTGTTGCAGGAAACCATCAGCGGCAACCGCATCGTGAAGGCGTTCCGGATGGAGCAGTGGGAGATCAGCCGGTTCCGCGCCGCCGCCCGGAGATTATTCCAGATCAACTTGAAGTTCGTGAGGGCGCAGGCGATCACCTCTCCTTTGATGGAGGTTCTGGGCGCGGTGACGGTTGTTTTTCTGCTGCTCTACGCGCGCGACCGGATTGTAAACAACCTGATGACCACGGGGATGTTCGTCAGCTTCCTCTACGCTCTGTTTAAGATGTACGAGCCGGTCAAGCGGCTCTCCGGCATTAACAACTCCTTCCAGCAGGCGTTGGGCGCCAGCACCAAGGTCTTTGAATTACTGGACCTGCAGGAGGAGGTCCGGGAAAAACCGGGCGCTGAAGTCCTGCCTCCCTTCTCGCGTTCGATTGTGTTTGAGGATGTATCCTTCGCCTACGAAGACGGCGAGCCGATGCTCCGGAATATCCAGACGGAAGTGCGTGCGGGGGAAGTGGTGGCCATCGTAGGGCCGAGCGGGGCCGGCAAGAGTACGCTGGTTAACTTGATTCCACGGTTTTTCGACGTCAGCAGCGGCCGCGTGCTCCTGGACGGGGTGGACGTCCGCGACCTGACGCTCGACTCGCTGCGCTCTCAGATCAGCATCGTCACCCAGGAAACGATTTTGTTCAACGACAGCATCCGAAACAACATCGGCTACGGCCGTCCGGACCTCTCCAAGGAAGAAATTCACCGCGCGGCGCGAACCGCCCTGGCCCACGATTTTATTATGCAGATGCCGATGGCTTACGACACGGTCGTGGCCGACCGTGGGGAAAGACTCAGCGGCGGGCAGCGGCAGCGGCTGGCGATTGCCCGGGCCCTGTTGAAGAACTCGCCTGTGCTGATTCTGGATGAAGCCACCTCGGAACTCGACACCGAGTCGGAACATTTGGTCCAGAAGGCTCTCGCCAACCTGATGGCGGGGCGGACCGTCATTGTGATCGCCCACCGGCTCTCCACGGTCCGGAGAGCGGACAAGATTGTTGTACTCGACGAGGGAAGAATCCAGGAGATTGGAACACACCTGGACTTGGTGAATCGGGGCGGCGTTTATCAGAGGCTGCACGAGATGCAGTTTCTGGATTTGCATGGACCGGAAACCGCCAAACGCGAAGCGCCTACGGTCCGCTAGAAGGAGCTAACCAGTTATGGGGCAAAAGCTGCCCAATCCTCCCGCGAAAGCGCCGGCAGAAACTCTCTTGCGGTCCATGACCGGATTCGCGCGGACCGTCGCCGAGGGGGATGGATTCACGGTGCAGGTCAGCCTGCACAGCGTGAATCACCGCTACCTGGATTTGCGTGTGCACCTTCCCGAATCCTTGTCGTCGCTGGAAGCAAAGGTTCGCAGGACAATCAAAGAGAGAAGCCCTCGGGGACATCTGGAATTGCGGGTTACTCTGGAATGCGACAACGGGACGGACGTGGCCGTGAACGAGGAACTGGCTGAAAAGTACGCAGCGGCATTCCGTCGCCTGGGCCAGCGCCTGGGGTTGACTGCCGAAACGGATATGGCAACCCTGTCCCGGATGCCGGGCGTGGTAGGGGCAGGGGCAGCCTCCTTGTCTTCTTCCGAGGACCTTCTGCCGCAACTCGAGGCCTCCTTCTGGAAGAGCTTGCAGGACACCTTGCAGCGTTGGGACCAGATGCGCGCGGAGGAAGCAAGGTTTCTGGAAGCGGAGTTGCGTTTGCACGTCGGCCGGGTTGCCGTCTTCGTGGAGCGCATGGAACAAATGAGGACGGAAACGGTTCCCCGAGCCCGGCAACGGCTCCAGGAGCGCCTGCAGGCGGTTCTGGGGAATACGGGCCTCGACAGCACCCGAATGATCCAGGAAGCAGCCCTGCTGGCTGAACGTTCCGATATCTGCGAGGAGATCGCCCGGCTGAAAGCGCATGCCTCGCAATTTGGCAAGCTGCTCGATGGCGAGGCCAACGCAGGCAAGAAGCTGGATTTTCTCCTGCAAGAAATGAATCGGGAACTGAACACCTCGCTCTCAAAGATTACGGCCCTGGGCGAGAGCGGCCTTCCGATGACACAAGTCGGTCTGGAGATTAAGGCGGAGGTGGAGCAATTACGGGAACAGGTGCAAAACCTGCAATAGCAGGCCGCTTTGCTACGGAGCGCGGCCGGAGGTCTCCCGGAACAATGAAGACAGGCGTCTTTATCATCTCAGCTCCATCGGGTTCCGGAAAAACCACCCTGATGGGAAAGCTGCTGCAGGAGCTTTCCGGTCTTCACTTCTCGGTCTCTTACACGACGCGCCAGCCGAGGGGACAGGAGCAAAACGGCAAGGAGTACTTTTTTGTGACCTGCGAAGAGTTCCAGAAAATGATCCAGCAACAGGATCTGCTGGAATGGGCCAAAGTCTTTGGGAACTACTACGGGACCGCCCGCCGCTTTCTGGAGGAGGTCCGGGAAGCGGGGATAGACCTGCTGCTGGATATTGACGTGCAGGGGGCCGCACAGGTGAAGGAGAAGCTAGCGGAGGCAACCTCTGTATTTATTCTGCCCCCTTCCCGCAAGGAACTGGAGTGGAGGCTGCGGCACCGAAGTCAGGATACCGAGAAAGTGATTCAGAATCGCCTGCGCGACGCAGGCAAGGAAATTCAAGGTTATCATCAGTATGATTACATTCTCATCAACGATCAGTTGGAGCACTCCGCCGAGCAGTTGAAAGCCATTGTGCTGGCGGAGCGGTGGCGCCGGCAAAAGGAACCACAGGCGCAGCCGGGGTCCATGGCCTTCGAGTCCGTGCGGGCTCTGGCGGAAGGCTGTTTGAAAGAGCGCGTACAAACACAAGTCCAACCGATCCTTGCAAGTTTTGGAGGTTAATGAATGCAGGATAGCACCAACAAGGTGGACAGCAAGTATCGATTTATTCTCCTGGCCGCCAAGCGAGCCAGGCAATTGCAGAGCGGGGCCAAATCGCTGATACACACGACGGCACGCAAGCATACCCGAATTGCGCAGGAGGAACTGCGGGCCGGCGTGTTGGAGTTTGAATTCCCACCGCTACCGGATTCCGACGAGGACCGGAAAAAGAAGGCTCCCGCCAAAAAAAGCAAGAAATGACAAGCGAGCAGGGCAGGTCCTGCAACAAGGGCCTGGAGTTGCACAGACGGGTAGAACCCTGAAGGTGAACCCATGAAAGTAGCCGTTGGCGTCACGGGCGGGATTGCCGCTTATAAGGCGGCTGAACTGGTGCGAGAGCTGCAGCAGAGGGACCTCGAAGTGCAGGTCATCCTGACGGCCCACGGGCAGGAGTTTGTCCGCCCGCTCACGTTCGCAGCCCTCACCGGACAAAAAGTCATCACGGAGATGTTCGGTTCGGATCAGCAGGAGGCGAACGTGGAAAGCGCCATAGAGCACATTGCGGTGGCGCAATCGATTGACCTGCTGGTTGTGGCCCCGGCCACGGCGGATTGCCTGGCGAAGTTTGCCCACGGCGTTGCGGACGACTTCCTCTGCACTCTCTATCTGGCCACAAAGGCTCCGGTTGTGGCGGCTCCGGCCATGAACGTAAACATGTGGGAACATCCGGCTACACGGGAAAACCTGGAGTGCTTGCGGAAGCGCGGGGTATCCATTGTGGAGCCGGACGCCGGCTCCCTGGCCTGCGGCATGACGGGGCCTGGACGCCTTGCCGAGACGGGAGCCATCCTCGAGCGGGTTCTGGAGGTGCTGGGAATCCGCCAGGACTTGAAAGGGAAAGTGGTGCTGGTGACTGCCGGACCCACGCGGGAACAGATCGACCCGGTCCGGTTTCTCAGCAACCGTTCGAGCGGAAAGATGGGCTATGCCGTGGCGGAGGCAGCGCAACGCAGGGGGGCGCGGACTTTGCTGGTCAGCGGGCCGACCGCTTTGCAGCCGCCTGCGGGAGTGGAGTATATCCCCGTGACCACGGTGGCCGAGATGCGAGCTGCCGTGCTGGAGCGCCTGCCGGAGGCGTCGATCATGGTGAAGGCAGCGGCGGCGGCCGACTACCGTCCCCGTAAGCGAGCGGGCCAAAAGATACGCAAAACCGGCAAGGAGTTGTCGTTGCTCCTGGAGCCTACCGAAGACATCCTGTCCGAGGTTGCACGCCGCAAGAGAAACCAGATTGTGGTGGGATTTGCCGCTGAGACGGAAAACCTGGTGGCCAACGCCCGGAGGAAGCTCGAAGCCAAGCATCTCGATTTCGTGGTGGCCAATGAGGTCGGCAAAAACGGAAGCGGCTTCGATTCAGACTACAATACGGTCACCATCCTGGGCCGCGACGGACTGGAACGTTCCCTGCCGCGCCTGAAAAAAATCGAGGTGGCCAACGAAATCCTGAACGAAGTAGTCAACCTTCCATCCTATGGAAAATCCTGAGAAGGCACTGTCCCGCGAGCTAGCCAACTGGCTGAAGTATTACCGCCAACTGGGATTCACTCATCTGTATCTGCGGGGCGCCAGTTCTTCCGATGAGGAGAACTCCGCAGAGTCTCCGGCCGGCTTGCCCTCAATGGCGGAGAGAAACCAAATCCAATCGACCGTCCACTCAGCCAGTCACTCAGGCGGCGATCGGGCATCCGCAGAGGCAAGGACCCCGGCACTCTCTGCCACATCCTCACTTCCCAAACCGGCTCGCCAGCCCCAGAGCGGGGAACTATTTTCGGCGTATTCTCCCGGCGAGAGTTTGCCGGCGATTCAGCAGGACTTGGGAGACTGCCGCCGCTGCAAGCTGTGGAAGGGCCGCTCCAACATTGTGTTCGGGTCCGGGAATCCCAAGGCGGAGCTGGTTTTCGTGGGAGAAGGTCCGGGCGCGGATGAAGACCGCCAGGGTTTGCCCTTTGTGGGGCGCGCCGGGCAGCTTCTGACGAATATGATCGAGAAGGGAATGGGGATTCCCCGGCCCGAGGTTTACATCTGCAACATCGTCAAATGCCGCCCGCCGGAAAACCGCAAGCCGGAAAAAGATGAAATCGCCACCTGCCGTCAATTCGTGGAGCGCCAGTTGCATGCGATTCAGCCCCGCGTGATCTGCGCATTGGGGGCGACGGCTGCCGAGACGCTGCTGGGGGTGCGCCAGTCAATGGCGAGCCTCCGCGGGCAGTGGCATGAATTTCAAGGGTTCCCGGTGCTGGTGTCCTATCATCCCGCCTTTTTGTTGCGCGACCCCTCCAAGAAGCGCGAATCATGGGCCGATCTGAAGATGATCCTCGCTTATTTGAATTCCTCACGGGATTGAGAATCAGAGAGTACAGGCCGCTCTTTAGAGCATTTCTCTCCTTGGTGTATATCGGGCAGTGGTAGCCACGACGAGCGATTTCTTCGTCGGTGGGCCGATGCGGGTAATGAAAAGCCCACATTTCATTTCGCCTCTAACACGTGGTGGAAACGAGTCTTATAAACTATCACCTTCTCGAAGTCAGCGGAGTCGATTTTCTGGAAACCATCGATTTGGATTTCTTGATCTTGAGCCGGATCAATGAAGTCGACGACTACAACTAGCCAATAGGCGTCGCAGTGTCGGTAATCCGGCACCTTCGATTCCTTCTTCCTGACAATTTCTAGTAGCTTGTCCCTCGACAAGATTGGGCCATCATAAACTTGAACGACCCTCCATTCAGGGTCCTGATATTCTTCTGCATTTATATAGACAAACAAAAGCTCTGGTATGTCATTGAAGGTGTCTTTGCTTATCCGCCCGCTTTTTCGTCCATCAATATGCTTTCCTAGTCCGGCAATTTTCCTAGCTAGTTTCCCTCGGTCTCTAATGGGCGATGCTTTGTTAAACGAAAATGAGAGCTCGATTCTTTTCCCGCCATTCGCGAGGTAAATTCGTTGGGCCTCCGAAACAACTTTGTCACGCACCTCGCTTTGACGTTGCTCGCTGTCTGTACACCCACCGTCTTCCAAGTAGAAGTTGGTGATTTCGATTCCAATCTTCTTTGCCCCGTGCAGTATGACATCAGGCTTGTCTCGATATTCGATTCTCCCTGTTGGCAGCTTATAATGTTCCCGGAACCTCTCGAAGTAGTACGACTCTTTCAGCCATTTTCCCATACGGCGATGAGCTTCGCACGGAGTAACAACTTCCGCCGCAGTGATTCCTTTTTCAACCTTGAAAAGATCATAGAGCCGCATGACAACGTCATCAGCGTTCGCCTCATCACGAAGAGCTTTCAGTAACGCTTGTTTTGTATCCATAGACGACATCCTGGACCGCAAATATTTACGAACCGAACAAAGAACCTCTTGCTTCAACCACTCTCGCGTACGTGAGCGTGCCTACCTCCTGTTCAGGTCGACCCGCCTAAACCGCGATGGCAGGCGGCTTACGACCATGCAACCCCACGATTGCGTGGGGATCGGTTCTCATTATAAGACCGCTTATGAGAGAATGGAGGGCATGAAGCGTTCGTTTGCTGCTACCGTCTGGCGCGAGGGAAGCTGGTTTGTCTCGCAGTGTTTGGAAGTCGATGTAGCGAGCCAGGGGGAGACGGAAGAAAAAGCCCTCGCAAACCTGCAAGAAGCGCTGGAATTGTACTTTGAGCCGCCACAAGCCACGCGCCCTCCGAAGGTTCGCATGATCGAGGTTGAGATTGGGGCGGCTTAAGCCGCAGCCCTTCCGCGAGGTCAAGCGCCGCCTGGAAGCAGCGGGCTTCGTGGAAGCCAGACAGAAGGGCAGCCACGTCAAGTTCATCCGTAGGCTGGGCGAAACCGTCGACACAGCGATCGTGCCCAAGAAACGCGAAATCCCCGTGGGTACCCTGCGCAGCATCCTCAACCAAGCGCACATCGATCCTGATCAGTGGGACAAGCTGGGCTGATCACTTGGACCTGTAACGCCCTTCCCGGAAAGTGACCCACAGCCACTCTTTCGGTTCTCTCGGAATCTTCGGTTCTTTCGGTATCTTCGGAATTCTCGGAAGAATGGTTTGACGCTCTCTCGGCAGGCAGCCCATACTGGCGGAGGAAGGCAAGTAACGAACAAGAAGGCTTGCCCTGAGCGAAGCTGCAGGGAGCCGAAAGGTGGAGAAAATATGAAAGAAGTTTCCTTAAGGAAGGCGCAAGCGAACCGCAGAAACGCTTTGAAGTCCACCGGGCCGAAGACTCCCGAAGGCAAACGGTTCGTGCGATGGAATGCGTTGAAACATGGGCTTCTGGCGCGGGAGGTGCTGATTCCGGCGGGCATGGGCGCGGAGGACCGCACGGAATTTCGAAATCTGCTGCGCCAACTCCGTCACGATCTGCAGCCCAGCGGCGCTCTGGAGGAGATTCTGGTTGAGAAGATTGCGGTCTGCTACTGGCGGTTACGAAGGGGCCTGCGGTCCGAGATTAGAGGAATACAGAACGACCGGAAGATAGCCGTCAAGGAGTTGTATTCGTCGATGGCAATGAAGACGGAACTCGCCCATCAGCCCGATGCGCCGCGCCACCCCGACATGCTCAGAACGAATTCCTCTGGAGTGGAGTTTCTCTTGGAACTCCTGGGGAAGTTCCGGGCGGAGATTGAAGAGATTGGCTCACTTTCAAAAGACTCCCGGCAGAAGCTGACAGAATACTTCGGGGATCGGCTGGGCAGCGGCGTCAGGCTGGAAGGAGCCGGATCGGATGCATCCGAAAGGGCGGCGACCGGGTTGCCGGGCAACCTTCTGAAGGCGCTCGATGAGGAGGAGAAAACGCTGGATGACTTGTGGCAGGAACTGCAGGAGAAGGAATGTCAGCGGATGGAGAGCAACTTTGCCCGCTTCAGCCTACCGGATGCGACAGACCAGATTCTTCGTTACGAGACTGCTCTGGAACGCCAGCTCTATCGGGCACTGCATCAATTAGAGCGAAAACAGAGACGGAGCCGAGGAGAGCCGATGCCTCCGCCGGTGAGCGTGGAGTTTTTGGGCGGAAAGTAATAAATTACGAAACAAAGCCAACAAGTTGTTTGTTTTCAACAAAAACAGAAATTGGCACCTGTAAAAATGACTCAGTTTTGCGAAGTAGCAGTCCCCGTTCCGCTCGATAAACTGTTTTTTTATGCCGTTCCCGCACCCCTGAAAATAATGCCGGGGATGCGGGTGATTGTGCCGTTCGGAGCCCGCAAACTTGTAGGAGTGGTGCTGCACTGCGGGGTGAAACCGGCGGGGATCGAGCGGAAGGCGATCAAGCCCGTTCAGGAAGCGTTGGAGGCGGAGCCTTCCCTCAGCGGCGAGTTGCTTCGCCTGGGAAAGTGGCTGGCTTCCTACTACCAGGTTCCGGTAGGAGAGGCCCTGGCCGCGCTGCTGCCGCGAAACCCTGCCATACGAAAAACAACGAAAGCGGTTCTCACAGCCCAGGGGGAGAGCGCCCTCCAATCCGCCTCGCAGCAGCAAGGCTTCTCCAAGACTGCCGCCTCCGATGAGTTGGCGCTTCTGAGCCGGCTGGCCCGGCGCAACGGCATCCGGCGGGAATCTCTGCGAGGCTCCCTGCCAACCCTTCGCAAGCTGGAACGCCGGGGTTGGATCGTGTGGGAGCGAACGCTGCAAGCTCGCGCGGCTTCGAATCCGCCGGGAGAAGCGAGCGGGGAAACCGTCCCCGAGCGGGGGCCGGAACATGAACTGAGCAGGCAACAACAGGAAGCTTTCCAGAACGTCCAGCAGAAGATGGCTGCCGGCAAGTTTGCCGTCCTTCTGCTGCAAGGGGTCACCGGGAGCGGCAAGACGGAGGTTTACCTACGGGCCATCGAGATGGCCTTGCGGCAGAATCGCCCGGCGCTGATGCTGGTTCCGGAGATCAATTTGACCCCGGCCATGGCCGGTCTGTTTACGGGCCGTTTCGGCTCCCGGGTGGCTCTGCTGCACAGCGGGCTGGGGGAGGCGGAACGGGCGGCCCAATGGCAGCGCGTGAAGGCAGGAAACTCGGACGTGGTTTTGGGAACCCGCTCGGCTGTCCTGGCGCCTCTCAACCACCCCGCCTTGGTGATCGTCGATGAGGAGCAGGATTCCAGCTACAAGCAGGAAGAAGCGCCGCGATACAACGGACGGGACGTAGCGATTATTCGGGCGCGGGAGGCCGGAGCCACGGTGATTCTGGGCTCCGCCACCCCGTCGCTGGAAACCCGCTACAACGCCGAGCAAGGGAAATACCAACTGCTTGAATTGGAGCAGCGCGTCCAGGAGCGGCCCTTGGCGGAGACCGTGGTGGTGGACATGCGGGAGGAGTTTGCTCAAACCGGCAAGGCCGGCTTTCTGTCAGGGCGGCTGCGAGAGGAAATCGCCAAGCGACTGGAGCAAAGAGAGCAGAGCCTGATTCTGCTGAACCGGCGGGGCTATTCGGCCTTCGTCCTGTGCCGGAGCTGCGGTGAGTCCGTGCAGTGCAACAATTGCAGCATTGCCCTGACCCACCACCGGCGGATTGGCCGCCTGCTTTGCCATTACTGCGGGTTTGCGCGTCCGGTGCCGCGGGGCTGCCCGCAGTGTTCCAGCGACCATATCTACTTTGTCGGGGAAGGCTCGGAGCGGATTGAGGAAACCCTGCATCAGCACTTCCCGCAGGCTCGCATCGGGAGGCTGGACCGCGACACGGCGCGGGGCCGCGGGCAAGCCGAAGCGATCCTGTCCGCATTCCGCAATCACGAGCTGGACGTGCTGGTGGGCACGCAAATGATCGCCAAGGGACACGACATTCACCGCGTGACCCTGGTGGGCGTGATCAGCGCCGACATCGGCCTCGCTCGGCCAGACTTCCGGGCTGCCGAACGCACTTTTCAGTTGCTGACCCAAGTGGCGGGCCGGGCCGGGCGGGGAGATTTGCCCGGCGAGGTAATCATCCAGACTTACTACCCCGACCATTACGCCATACGCGCTGCCGCCGCGCAGGATTACGACCAGTTCTACCGGCAGGAGCTGCGCTTCCGGAAGCTGATGCACTACCCGCCGTTTTCCGTGCTGGCCAATCTGGTGGTGAAAAGTCCCAGCGCGGAGACGGCGCTGAAGCTGACCGGAAGGCTGGGACGGCATTTGGAGGCCACGCAGAAACCGGGCATGAGATTGCTGGGGCCGGCCTCCGCTCCCATCCACCGCCTCAAGAAAGACTACCGGTACCAGTTCCTGATCAAGGCCTCCCGCCGCAACGTTCTGCGCGAGTTGCTGCTCTCCTGCCGGGAGTTCGCCCGCCGCGAGAATTTTCCGGCGGCCACCTTGGTGATCGACGTGGACCCGCAGTCGCTGAGTTGATTGCCGGAGAGAATTCTTTGCGGGTCCTGGTACCTACGTCGAAGATGTAGTGTCCGGCCTGACAAATTCCACTAAAACCAAGTTTCAGCCAGGGGCGAGAGCGGAGGGCACTCAGGATCATTCGGCTGGGCCTGTCCAGCTTTCTCATTCATTGATCCAATCAGTAGTGGGCCAAATAGCAGGCCAACAAAAAAGCGAGCCAAGCAGGCTCGCTTATATTGGAATTCTCTCTTCGGAGCAACTCTAGTGCGGACAGACGATTACAGCGTTTGCAACTCTTTGCCGGGCTTGAAACGCACGGCTTTGCCGGGAGGAATCGTGACCTCCGCGCCCGTTCGGGGGTTCCGGCCGACGCCGGTCTTCCGGGGTTTCACATTAAAGACACCAAAGCCCCGCAGCTCGATCCTGTCGCCTTTTTCCAGGGCCTTCTTCATGGTCGCAAAGACTGTTTCTACAGCCATTTCCGCTTTCGTTTTGGTGATACCTGTCCTGTTGACCACTTCATTGATGATGTCCAGCTTAATCACCTGTAATCTCCTGTCAGTTTGAATGCTTGCCGGTCAGAAAGAACGAAAAATCATGTTAGGAAACCGTTTAGCGGCTGTCAAGTACAGTTTCCCTATAACTTGGAAGCTCTTCATCTCATCCAGCAAGGATATCGGGAAACTCGTAGAAGCCTTTTTTGCCGCGCACCCATTCAGCGGCGTAGAGCGCCCCGGAGGCAAAACCCAGCCGGCTGCGAGCCGTGTGGGTGAAGGTGAGGGTGTCGGCCTCAGAGTCAAAGCCTACCGTATGCTGCCCGGGCAGCGTCCCGGCACGATTGCTGGCAGTCGAAACCTCGCGGTCTCCGTATGCCTTTTCGAGAATCTGCTTCAGCTTGAGGGCAGTCCCGGAAGGGGCGTCGAGCTTGGCGCGATGGTGAATCTCGTAAATCCAAGGGTCGTACTGCTCATACTGGCGAAACTGCGCGGCGGCAGCGCCTATCAGCCGAAAGAAGAGGTTCACCCCAATCGAAAAATTTGATCCGTAAACGAATCCGACCCCTCTTTTTTCCACCATGCTGCGGACTGTTGCGAGATGGTCCATCCAGCCAGTGGTGCCGACTACCATGTTGACGCCCAGGGCCGTCACTTGCTCCACGTTCCGAAGGACCGCCTCCGGCATGGTGAAGTCGATGGCCACATCCACGCTGCGGAGGTTCCGTTCGGTGAGCGCCTGCCCGTCGCGGTTCTCGTCAATGTCCACCTTGAAGGCCACGCGATGCCCGCGGGCGGTGGCCAACTCCTCGATGAGGCGGCCCATTTTGCCGTAGCCAATGAGAGCGAGATTCATGATCTGAACGATTGTATGGTTATGAACCCAGGTGACTGCGCAGGATCGACAACATGCGCAGCAATGGCTCGGCGGCTCCCCATAGCAACTGGTCGCCGACTGTGAAAGCTCCCAGATATTCGGGTCCAAGTTTCAGCTTGTGGAGGCGGCCTACCGGGACCGTGAGGGTGCCGGAGACTGCTGTGGGCGTCAGGCAGCGCAGGGTGGATTCCTTGTTGTTGGGTATGACCTGCGCCCAAGCGTGCGCCCCGGCCAGGATCTGCTCAATATCTTTTAACGGCACGTCCTTTGTGAGCTTGATGCAAAGTCCCTGGCTGTGGCACCGCATGGTGCCGATCCGCACACAGATGCCGTCTACAGGCACCTGCGGGTTCAGTCCCAGGAGCTTGTTGGTTTCGGCCATGCCCTTCCACTCTTCGCGAGTCTGGCCTCCGGGCATACTCCTGTCGATCCAAGGCAAAAGACTGCCCGCCAGCGGCACTGTGAACTCCTGTTTCGGAATCGAGCAGGATCGCTGCGCCTCGATCATCATCCGGTCCAGTTCCAGGGCTGTTTCAGACGGGCTGGCGCGAGTTGGCTCCACCAGGCATTCCATCTGCCGGACCAGTTCCGTCATATTGGCGGCTCCCGCCCCGGACGCTGCCTGGTAAGTCATGGTCGTCATCCACTCCACCAGTCCGGCCTGGAAGAGAGCGCCCACCGCCATCACCATCAGGCTGACCGTGCAGTTGCCGCCCACGAAAGCGCGAACTCCCCGAGCAAGGCCCTCTCGAATGAGCGCGCCGTTGACCGGATCCAGAACGATCACCGCATCCGGCTGCATGCGGAGCGTGGAAGCGGCGTCGATCCAGTATCCCTTCCAGCCGCTGGTTTGCAGGGGGCCGTAAACTTGAGATGTGTAGTCTCCGCCCTGGCAGCTTATCAGCACGTCACAGATGGCGAGTTTTTTGAGGTCCCGCGCGTCAGATAGAACTGCCTCAGCAGCCGTTTCCAAAGGAGCGGGGCCGCCGGCGTTGGAGGTGGAAAAGAAAATCGTCTCAAGCTCGGAGAAGGCGTTTTCTTCCCGCATCCTCTGCATGAGCACGCTGCCGACCATCCCCCTCCAACCGATCATTCCTACACGTAACATCAGTTTATTCCTGAGTTGGTTCCTGCCCCTGCCATATCAGCACCAATACGGGATCGCTACGGCGGCCTCAAATTATGGCGCGCGATTCTCCGCAGATTGTCACCGTGAACCGAAACAACGGTTCCCAGCTTTTCCGCACACTAGTTTTTCTTCAGGGTCTTTACCATGTTGACATAAATCTCCACTGCTTGCACCAACTCGGTCTTGGAGATTCTTTCATTCTCCGTATGTGCCACATGGATCGAGCCGGGGCCGAACAGAAAAGGCTGCCCCCAGGCGGCAAGCGAGGGAATGTCCGTGGCGAAGGCCACCACGATGGTTTCAATTCCGTCCATGAGGCCATCCAGCGTCCCCAGCTTTAGCGGTGGAAGGTACAATGCTTTCCGAACCGTGGCCAGCTCCCCAACCGCCTGTTCGACGGTGCGGAGCAACCCTTCGCCCGGCCTGACCAGCCGGTACATGACCTCGGCGTGGGCCGAGTCCGCGATCACGTTGGGCGCCCGGCCGCCCTGTATGATGCCGATGTTGCAGGTGGTCTTTCCGAGCATCTCGTCCTCTGGAAGTTTGATGCCTCGTAGCCGGTTGAGCGCCTCCAGCAGTTTCTCAATCGCCGACTCGCCCAGCTCCGGGTAGGCGGAGTGGGCCATCCGGCCAGAAGCTTCGATCTCCAGTCGCAAGACGCCCTTGGTTCCCACCGCCAAGCGGTTGTCGGTTGGTTCCCCATTGATCAGGTACCGCGAACCGCGCGGGGATTTGTTAGCAAAGAGAGCGCCGGCGCTGTTGCGCTCCTCGCCGACCACAAACAGCAAGCCGAAATCGCTTATTCCTTGCGCCCGCAGGCGGGCGGCCGCCTCGATCTGTGCGGCGATTATGCCTTTCGTATCGCATGCGCCGCGCCCGTAGATAAACTCGTCGTCCTCGCGGGAGGGGAAAAACGGCGGAACGGTGTCCAGGTGCGTGCTGAGAACAACATCGGGCTTACCCCAGCAGGCAACGACGTTGGGCCGGTCCGGCTCGGCCTCTTCCAAACTGACCTCGGCACCCATCGTTTGCAGGCGATCGCCTAGAAACACTGCCATTCGCTTCTCGTTGCCAGTGATGGATTCTATGTCAATCAAATTGCGGGTGAGTGTGAATAATTCCATAAGAAGCCATCATACCAAACCGGCGGATTAGGGCAAACAAGCGCGCTTGAAGTCCCAAAACACACATAGACCGGAATTAGTTTTTTGGCCCTCCGACTCGTGAGTATAAACCCGTTGGCCTTCAACTGAGCACTTCCAGCCCAATATTTTCTCCGAGATACTGCCAGCGGCTTCCAGCCGCTCTTTCCGAGTCCCCAAAAACCCATCGCCTCGGCTTCCAGAACCAGCTTTTTCAGACACCCCTCCATTCCCGGGGGATATCGGAATCATTTTATTGGGTGCCGCAGGCTAGGCTATCCCGACGGAAGCGACAGCCCATTTATCCGCCCCAGCATGCTGGCAAACAGCCGCCGAGTCAGATGGCTCTCTGCCAGCAATAGCCAATAGTAGCGGGCATGCTTAATCAGGCGTCCTCCGGTTTTCACCAACCGCTGCTGCAAGCTCGTCAAGGACCAGTTCCCGATTCTCTGTGGCAGCACCAGTCGCCGCCACAGATTTCCCAGATTATAGGCAATGATGGTCAGCCACAGCCGTACCTCGTTGGACCGGAACCGATGGCAACTGAGCCGCGTCATCTTCACCGCCTGCTTGCCTTCCTTAATCCACTGCTCTGCTGTCCCTCGCTTATTATAGAACCGCACCACCGCTCGACTCGGAAGCGTCAGGTTCGTCACAATGAACCCCACTCGCGGGAACAACTCCCCCGGATGATGTTCTACCTTGGCTACCACCCGTCGGGCCGTCTTCCAACTCTCGGCTTGGTACAGAAACCCCTTGTACTCCACCAACGGCTTCTGGCCCGGCCTTCCTACCGGACGTTTCAGCAACTCCTCGATGTCCCGCTGGAGGTTCTCGTTGGAAGGGATGCGGATGGCATACTTCACACCCCGCTTCTCCAACGCCTCGTAAATCTCCGGCTTCGCAAAGGCCGCGTCGGCACGAAATACCACCTCCTTGCCCCGCTTCTGCTGCCGCTCGATCTCCGGCAGGAGAAGTTCTTCCCATTCCTCGGCGCTGTGGACGTTGCCCGGTCGCAATTTGGCAGCCAGACAGTCGCCGTCTCGATTGAATAACAGCAGGGGGTGATAGCAGGTGGACTCGAAGTGCCCGTTGTAGGCGCTATTCTCCTGCTCCCCGTAGACCGGAATCTCGGTCGAATCCATGTCCAGCACAGTTCGGTAGTGCGAATGGATTGCTTCTGCTCTGCCGATCAGTTCCCGGTTCACCCGTGCCAGCCCTGCGAAGTTCCCTTCCTCAGCCAGCATCTCCGTCTCGAAGGTCTGCAACCGAGAAGTCAGAGCCGCCCCTCGATCCCAAATCTTCTCCGAACCGATCAGCCGCAACGCCGGGTCCTGAGATAGCCGCTCGGCATCGTTCACATCCTCGTATCCAGCCAGACGGCTGTAGACCGACTGTCGAAGTAGGTCCGCAAAAGACAACCGCGCATTGTTTGCCCGAGAGTCGGTCAAGTGCTGTTCGACGAGTTCATCGAATCCCAATCGCTCGTCCAGCTCTCGCACCAGAATCAGCCCACCGTTGGATGTCACTCGCGATCCTTGAAAGGCAACCCGCAAAAACCGGTTGAATGACAGTTGAAATGCCTGTTTTTGGCTCTCACCCATTAGGTATACACCTCCGGAATGCAATGTTGATGCTGGAACCCGCATCAATATTGATGTTGGAGGTTAGTCGAGGGTTGCTTCTACGATTTCAAACGGGAAATGCGGGATAGATAGTATCGTCATTCCGAGCGGTGCGAGGAATCGGCTTATTTGATATTTATCTGTTCGTCAAGAAAAGCAAATTCCTCGAGCTGGTAAAAGTCGGCCCTCGGAATGACACCGTTGCGGAAAAGGGCCGAGATAGAGAGTAGGCGAGTTACGACGGGTGCAAGAAATCGATTACTCTATCAAACGCATCCTCCCACATAGCACAGATTGGCACATCCTCCGTTCCAGCGATATTTACCCAGTTACTGAAAGCACTCACATGCTCGCCAGACTTGGTTCGGTAATATCTGCGCATCGGTCGTGCAGAGTGTCTCCCAGATGTGAGCATCGGAAACGTTCTCGTCCCTCACACTCACGCCCACAAGAGCGACATGCTTTGCTTGTTGGAGCCAGCTATGCCGTATCGTTCGCTGGCGAATCAGGAAAGAGTTGCCGCTGCCCGCCCTACACACGCCCCAGCGCCGAAAAGAAAAACATTCATTCCAACGCTGCAGCCAGTTCAGGCAGTTTGTGGACTAACAGATCAGGAGGGTTCTCCTGAAGACGGAGATCACCGAAGCCGTAGGTGACGCCGCAGGTCCAGATGCCCGCGTTCGCGCCCGCCGCAATGTCCACGTCGGAATCGCCCACGATCATGGCTTCCGAGGCCGGTATGCCGGTGTCAGCAAGAATGCTCTCAACGCCCTCCGGGTGGGGCTTTTTGGTTGCAAAGCTGTCCCCTCCGTGTACAAACCGGAACAGGCGCATCAGGTTCAGGTCTTCCAGCATATCTCTGCTGACGATCACCGGCTTGTTGGTCAGCACGCCCAGGACGCGCCGCTGGCGGGAGCCCACGCCGTTCGCCAGCTGTTCCAGGGTCCTTCGCGCACCCGGATAGAGACTTGTGTTGTCCAGCTTGTGGTCCCAGTAGTAACGCAAGAAGAATCTCAGGCCGCGCTTAGCCTCCTCCTCGGAGGCTCTTTCTCCGAGCGCCCGGCGGATGAGAAGCGGGGCACCCTTGCCAACGTAGGAATAGATCGTCTCCTTATCGAGCGCGCTCCGGCCCATGTGGCGCAGCGTGGCGTTTACACTCAGGACCAGGTCGGCGGCCGAATCCACAAGCGTTCCGTCCAGGTCAAAGATCACTAATCGTATGGGAGGCTTGGCCTCATGAAAATTCATGCACTGTCCAAATATAGCAAGCCGTGGAGTTTGGAAAAGCGTCGCCAACCGGAGAGCTAACTCTTCTTGAGGTTGACTCGCGCGACGCGGGGAGGCACGAAGCGGACCATGGCGTTTTTGATCTCCTTATGCGCCGTTTGCCTGTTCAGCAATTCCCGCTGAACCACTTCAACGAACTCCTTCATCTGCCGGTGCATCTGCTCCATCTTCTCCCGCATGTTCAGCACCACTTCCACGCCGGCCAGGTTGACGCCCATGTCACGGGTCAGGCTCAGGATCAACTCCAGCCGCTCGATGTCCTGCTCGGTGTAGAGGCGCGTGTTCCCTTCCGTGCGGGAAGGCTTCAGGAGACCCTCGCGTTCGTACAGCCGCAGCGTCTGCGGGTGAATCCCGTAGGTTTCCGCGATGGCGGAGATCATGTAGGCGGCTTTTTTTCGCTTAGCTATGCCGTATTCCTTTTCTTGCTCTTTCTCCGCAACGTCCCCTGCCTCTGCCTATAGCTGCCGGTACAGCTCGTTGCGGGGATTCTCCGGGTTGAGATGAGAAAACTCCCGCAGAATCTCCTTGGATCGTTCGTCGGCAATCTTGGGAATGTGGATACGCACTTCCACATACTGGTCCCCCCGCTTGCCGCTTTTCAGGGAGGTGACTCCTTTCCCCCGCAGACGGAACTTCCGGCCGCTGGGAGTGCCCGGGGGAATCTTCAGCAAAGCGCGGGAATTTTCAATAGTGGGAACCTCCACCTTGGCTCCGAGCGCAGCTTCCGGCACCGTCAACGGAATGACTGTATAGATGTCGTCTCCCTTGCGCTCAAAAAAGAGATGTGGAGCTACTTTCGTGATGATGTAGAGGTCTCCTCGCGAGCCGCCTCGCGTTCCGCTGTTTCCCTTGCCGGGGACCCGAACACGGTATCCGTCCTGCACCCCGGCCGGGATTCGCACTTCCAGCGATTCCGGCTCGGATAAGCGGCCGTCCCCTTTGCAGGAAGCGCAAGGATCCTGCAATCTGCCGACGCCCCGGCAACGAGCGCAGGTAACGTTGAACCGCAGGTTCACCATTGTTTTGTTGGCGCTACCACTGCCTTTGCACTCCGGGCAGATTCGCTCTCTGCCGGTGGTTCCTTTTCCGCTGCAGACGGGACAGCCTCTTTGCCGCAGAACACTCAGCCGCACGGAGGTTCCCCGGATCGCATCCCAGAAACCAATGTTGGCCTGGTATTCCAGATCGTTTCCCGGCTCCGGACTCGGCGGCGAAGCCTCGCCACGCCGGAAAAATTGGGAGAAGATGTCCTGAAAGCTGCCCCCGCCAGTGCCGGTTCCAGCTCCCGGCCTGTCAGCAAAATCAAACCCCGAAAAGTTGACGGACTGTCTGGCCCAAGGGTTTGCCTCGCTGGTCTGGTATCCAGCTTCGCTGTAGTAGCCGAGACGATCGTACACCTGACGCTTTTTCGGGTCGCTCAGCACGTCATAGGCTTCCGAAACTCTCTTGAAGCGATCCTCGGCGCTCTTGTCTCCGGGGTTCACGTCCGGGTGGAACTTCCGGGCCAAGCGCTTGTAAGCCTTCCGGATCTCCTCCGGCTTGGCCTTCCGGCCGACTCCCAGCATCTTATAGAAATCGTCCTTGCCCGTCATAGGTCATGCCTCAACGGTTATGCTGCACTCGCGCGGTGCTAGAGAGGCGGGTCCGGCATCACTTCTTCTGATCTTCATCTACATCCACGAATTCCGCGTCAATCACCTCGTCTCCTTTGGGTGAACCGTCCTTGCCGGTTGCGTCATCAGCTGTGCCAGAAGGAGGCTCGGCACCCGGGCCCGGCGCGCTGCTGGCCTGCTGGTACATGGCTTCGGCCAGTTCGTGGGTGGCTTTGGTCAGATGCTCCACTGCCTGGTTGATCTCATCCGTTTTGCCTGCGTTCATGGCCTGTTTGGTGTGTTCGATGGCCGATTCGATCTCCTGCACCTTTTCCGGTGAGATTTTCTCGCGGTTCTCGCTCAGCAGCTTCTCCGTGTTGTACAGTAACGAGTCAGCGCGGTTTCTGGCTTCCACCTCTTCGCGCTTCAGGCGGTCTTCCTCGGCGTGGGACTGGCCTTCCGATTGCATGCGCTGTACTTCTTCATTGCTGAGGCCGCTGGAGGCGGTAATAGTAATGTCCTGTTGCTTGCCGGTTCCCATATCTTTCGCCATTACGTGGACAATGCCGTTGGCGTCAATGTCAAAGGTGACCTCAACCTGCGGCAGCCCACGCGGCGCGGACGGGATTCCCAGCAGTTGGAACTTGCCGAGGGTCCGGTTATCACGGGCCATGGCGCGCTCGCCCTGGAGCACATGAATCTCCACCGAGGTCTGGTTGTCGGCCGCCGTGGAGAAAATTTCTTTCTTCCGGGTGGGGATGGTGGTGTTGCGTTCAATCAGTCCCGTCCGAACCCCTCCCAGAGTCTCGATGCCGAGCGTGAGCGGAGTCACATCAAGAAGCAGCAGGTCCTTCACTTCGCCACCTAACACTCCGGCCTGAATGGCAGCGCCCACAGCCACCACTTCATCCGGGTTTACTCCCTTGTGAGGTTCCTTGCCGAACAGCTCGTGAACCATTTGCTGTACTCGCGGGATGCGCGTGGACCCGCCGACCAGGACCACCTCGTCGATCTCCGACGGCTCCAAGTTGGCGTCTTTTAACGCTTGTCGGCAAGGACCCACAGACCGCTGCAGGATGTCCTCCACCAACTGCTCGAACTTGGAACGGCTCAGCCGCAGGCTCAAGTGCTTCGGACCGCTTGCGTCGGCCGTGATGAAGGGCAGGTTGATGTCTGTTTCTGCGACCGAGGAGAGCTCCATCTTGGCCTTCTCCGCCCCTTCCTTGAGACGTTGCAAGGCCATCTTGTCCTTCGAGAGATCAATGCCCTGGTCCTTCTTGAATTCTTCGACAATCCACTCGATGATCCGGTGGTCGAGATTGTCACCTCCGAGGTGCGTATCGCCGTTGGTGGCTTTCACCTCTACCACACCTTCCCCTACCTCTAGAATCGAAATGTCGAAGGTGCCGCCGCCGAAATCGTAGACCGCGATTGTCTCGTCCTTCTTCTTGTCCAAACCGTAGGCCAGCGCCGCCGCCGTCGGCTCATTCACAATACGCAACACTTCCAGTCCGGCAATCGCCCCCGCGTCTTTGGTAGCCTGCCGCTGGCTGTCGTTGAAATAAGCGGGAACGGTAATTACCGCCTGTTTGATCTTCTCACCCAGATAATCCTCGGCGGACTGCTTCATTTTCTGCAGGACCATGGCAGAAATCTCCGGAGGGGGCATGCCCTTCTTGCCGTCTTCCACCAGAACGCGCACGTCTCCGTTGGGTGCCTGTGAAACCCGGTAGGGCACCATCTTCATCTCTTCAGAAACTTCCCGATATTGGCGGCCCATGAATCGCTTGATGGAATATATGGTATTCTCAGGATTGGTGATCGCTTGGCGCTTGGCGACCTGCCCGACCAGCCGTTCGCCGCTCTTGGCGAATCCGACAACGGAAGGCGTGGTTCGGGTCCCCTCGGAGTTGGAGATCACTTTTGCTTCACCGCCTTCCATCGCGGCCACCACGGAATTCGTGGTTCCGAGGTCTATACCGATAATCTTTGCCATGTTGCCGATCCTCCTCATTCTGTGTGGCAGACCGCAATTCGGGAAACAATTGCAGCAGATGCCTGGCCTTTGGACCCTGGTTGGACTTTAGTCATTTACTAATATATATATTGAGTGTGAACTTGTCAAGTTTTCCGCGAATCCTTTGTACAATTCCACCATAATTGGCTATCTCATTGAAACGGTTAAGAAATCAAATATTCGCGCAGTTGCTGCTCACTATTTCCGCGCTCATTTCCACCGGCTGTAACAGTGAAAATAGTGAGGAAAGCCACGCGCTTTTGGTTGCCGCTGCTGCCAATTTGTCGAGAGCCAGCGGACCTCTCGGGACGGCTTTTGAGCGCTCCAGTGGCGCCACAATTACTTTCAGTTTTGGTTCTTCCCGACAACTGGAGCAGCAGATTCGCCAGGGTGCTCCTTTCGACGTATATATTCCGGCTGCGCGCCTCTTTAGCCAATCCCTGGAGCGGGATGGATTCGTGGAGGGGCAGGCAAAACACTTCGCTGTAGGACGCCTGACAGCTTGGTCTCGGCTGCTCAAAGTGGAGTCGTTGGAGGAATTACGTGAGGAGCGAATCAGGCGCGTTGCCGTTGCCAATCCACGTTTCGCGCCCTATGGATTGGCGGCGCAAGAAGCTTTGCAGGCGTCCGGATTATGGCAGGCGCTCCAGCCCAAATTAGTTTACGGCGAAAGTGTGTTGCATACCTTTCAGATGGCGGAGACGGGCAATGCGGAGGTAGCTCTGGTTGCGCTGGCTTTGGTGCAGGACGCCGGCCACCCTTATCTTCTGATCGACCAGAGCCTTCATCGGCCCATTGAACAGACTGCAGTTGTCCTAAAGGGATCGGAGAACAAGCCGGTTGCCAAGGCCTTCGTCGAATTCCTATTGACGTCGGAAGCCCGGCAGATTCTTGAAAACCATGGATATGGCCTGCCCGAATGAAAAACGCCATTTCCCCCTTTCTGAATTTCTGAATGGGCTATAATTTTCCCGGAGCAGCGGCCAAGGTGAACTCACGTTTTCCGGAAGCGGCGCCACCGCGGACGCTGCCCCCTTCATCTGGAAATGCCCAGCACATTTCATCAAATTGACTGGTTTCCTTTGTGGCTGTCACTGAGGGTTGCGATCCTGGCAACGGCCATCTCCTTGGGGGCAGGACTGGCGCTGGCATATGTCCTGGCCCGGTACCGTTTCCGCGGCCGGGAGGCTTTGGACTCGCTGGTGACGCTGCCTATTGTCCTTCCGCCGACGGTCCTCGGCTATTACCTGCTGGTTCTTTTGGGGCGCGATACGTTCTTAGGGCGCAGCTTTGAGGCCATTTTCGGATTCCCGCTGGTGTTCACTTGGCAGGCCGCAGTGGTTGCCGCCACTTTGCACAGCATACCCCTGCTTGTGAAGTCGGCTCGGGCGGCTCTGGAGAGCGTAGACCATAACATGGAAAACGCCGCGCGCACGCTGGGAGCCTCGGAATGGCGCATCTTCTTTCAGGTCACGCTGCCCCTGGCGCGCCGTTCCATAATGGCAGCAACGGTTTTTGCATTCGCCAGGGCGCTAGGCGATTTCGGAGTGACCATCATGATCGCCGGTAACATTCCGGGGAGGACCCAGACCATGGCCGTTGCCATTTATGATGCCGTGCAATCCGGCAACACGTTGCTGGCAAACCTGATGGTGTTGATCATCTCCGCTCTGGCAATAGGCATTCTTTACTGGACAAACCGTCTGCAGGGCGCGCGCTTGCTTTAGCACGGTTCCGGCAGCAACGGCTCGCCGTGTGCCTCAGACGGGACGACCCCGCAAGCAAATGGAGCACGGATTGGCTCTGTTAGAACTGACAATTCGGAAACACCTTCCCGCAGCCGGGCCCTCTCCAGGTTTCGATCTGGATGTCAGCCTGGAGTGCGAAGCCGGCGTTACGGTCCTGTTCGGGTCGAGCGGCTCCGGCAAGAGCCTGACGCTCGATTCCCTGGCCGGGTTCCTCCGCCCGGACCACGGCCGGATTATGCTGAACGATGAAATTTTATTTGACGCCTCCAGCCGCGTTTGCCTGCCTCCGCAGCGCCGAGGCATCGGTTACGTCTTTCAGAGCTACGCGCTGTTTCCGCACATGACGGTGGAGCAGAACCTGGCGTTCGGCATCAAACGGCTGCCGGGCCTGGAGAGACATCGCCGGCTCCACGAAATGATGGAAGTGTTTGGCCTGACGGCTTTAGCCGCACGGCGGCCCCCTGAACTCTCCGGCGGCGAGAAGCAGCGGGCCTCGATAGCGCGGGCTCTGATCGCACAGCCCCGGCTGCTGCTGCTCGATGAGCCGGTCCGGGGTCTCGATTACCAGCTCCGCATGGACTTTTACTCCGTTCTCCGCAGCATCCGGCAGAAATATCGCATTCCGATCCTTCTGGTCACTCACGATGTGACCGAAGGGTTTGTTCTGGCCGACCGGATGGTTGTCTATCAAGCCGGGCGAATCGTTCAACGAGGAGTGCCCGACGAAGTGTTTTACCACCCGCAGAATGCTGCCGTGGCACGGTTGCTGGGAATCTCCAATATTTTCACAGGCACGGTGGAGGAGCTGGACTCGGCGGCAGACTGCTCCCGCATCCGCACCGCATTGTTTTCCGTGACGGTACCCTACCTGCCGGGGCGGCTCCGTGGCGACCGGGTCTCGTTTTGTATTCCTCACCAGCACGTCCTGCTGGCGCATACTGACGCGTCCAAAAGCACGGGGGGAGGTGAGAGAGGAGGCGAAGCGGGCGGCGAAAATCGGATTCCGGTCCGGGTGGTCGAGGAAATCTCCACGCCTACAACCGTGCGTTTGCTGCTCCGCGTGCAAACAGAAGCCGCTCCAGCAGACGGCAACCCGCCGCTTCAGATTGAGAGCGAACTTACCCGTGTGGCCCACAAAAAGATGGGCATTGCGAAGCAAAAGGACTGGCTGGTAACCTTTCCCAAGGCATTCATCCACGTGTTTGGGGAACAGGTGGAGTAAATCAGCCTGTGGTATGGGCTGCATACCGTCAAGTTGGACTGATGGAAATCCGGCGTTACATGGAATCTGACCACGATGATGTAGGGAGCACTCAGAAGGGCCGTTTCGAGCGGCTCTTATTTGAAAAGCAGATAAAGCCTGTCTCACGTCCACATACCACAGATCACCGTTGACCCTCTATGGCCTCTCTGCCACAATCGAAGTGGCCGGTCGCATATCCACTCCACCCGGCCAGTGAAGCACGAGATGAAGATTCTTGACGAATATCTCAAGAATGCGGAGCGCGCCCACGGGCACCTGTGCGCCGGGCAGGTGCTGGGTGTGCGCATGGCCATGCTGGGCTTGATTCGTTTGGGTATCGACGACCCGACCCAGGAGCGGAAACGCTTAGTCACCTTTGTTGAGATCGACCGTTGCGCCACCGACGCGGCGGCCTTGGTGACCGGATGCCGACTGGGCAAGCGGGCGCTGAAGTTCCGGGACTGGGGAAAGGTAACCGCCACGTTTGTTGATCTCAAGGAGAACAAAGCCATCCGTTTGGCAGCGCAGGAGAGTTCCAAGCAGAAGGCGCGCTGCCTGTTTCCGGAGGTTGCCGACAAAAACCAGCAGCAAATGACTGCCTATCGCCAGATGCCCGAAAAGGACCTTTTTGACGAGACCTGGGTGGATGTGGAGCTTCCACCCGAGGAGTTTCCCGGATACAAAGGCGAGCGTGAGGTCTGTGAGCAGTGCGGCGAGGGAATCAACTTCAAGCGAGAAGTGCGCCGCAACGGCCATGTGCTCTGCCAAGCATGCGACGGCGAAGCCTATTACCGGCCAGTACAGTCGCCCTGAGTGAAGCGGGGAGGAAACCAGAATCCTCTATGTCCCTGTCCGAACCAAGACCCTCCGATGAATTCCTTGATGATGAACTGCTGCCGACCATCGCGCTGGTTTATGTCCCTCACGAAAGTGTCCCCAATTTCTATCAGCGCTGTTATGAGTATGTGGAACCCTGGCAATGGTCCTTGGAAGCGGAACGGGTCGAGACGGGAGATTGGGTCTTTGCGCCCGAAATAGATACTCTGGAACCACCTGGAGTGTTGCGGTAATGGAGCGGCTCCCACGCTGGTTTTCCGAAGCGTATCCTGCCCATAGCAGGCTCTCTGATTGGCTTTGAAAGACAAATGTGACGACAATGAACCTTCCAAATAAGCTTCTGACCCGCAGTTTCTGCTCTGCGGCGGTTGTGCTATGGCTGCTGGCCTGCGCTGCCTGGAGTGCAGGAGCGGAACAAGACTATCCGAGGCAACGCGAGATCATGGTGCGCGACCAGATTCGCGCGCGCGGTGTTCAGGATGAAAAAGTCCTCCGTGTGATGCGAGAAGTCCCTCGCCATCTGTTTGTGCCGACGAATCTGCGCGGCCTGGCCTACCAAGACAAGCCGTTGCCCATTGGGAAGGGCCAGACCATCTCCCAGCCCTATATCGTTGCCTTGATGACGGAATTGTTGCAGCCGCAGCCGGGGGATGTCGTTTTGGAGATCGGGACCGGCTCCGGCTACCAGGCCGCCATCCTTTCGCGTCTGGTCCATCGGGTTTACTCGGTCGAGATTCTCAACAGTTTAGGCTTGGCGGCTGAACGTGTTCTGGAGCGGCTGGGATTCATCAATGTTCGGGTGAGAATCGGCGACGGCTACCTCGGATGGCCGGAGTACGCTCCCTTTGACGGCATCCTGGTGACCGCAGCCCCGCCGGAGATTCCTCCCGCTCTGACTGCTCAATTGAAGCGTGGCGGGCGGATGGTGTTGCCGGTGGGAAAGACGACAAAATCCCAAAAACTGATGGTGCTTGAGAAAAGCAAGACTTCGGACCACATCACGGGACGCACCGTGATTCCCGTCCGCTTTGTTCCCATGGTTAGAGGCAATGACCGTTGATATTTCCTTGCCGAGCCGGGGCAGGAAACCGGCCGTAGGAGCTAAATTGATCTCCTTGTGGAAAATGCTCAGCACATTTGCCAATTGTTCGGAGAGAGTGGAGCACCCGGAAGAGGGGGCGCGGGATACCGCCGCCGGGCAACCGGACTCTGATCGAGAAACTCCGCCGACGCCCATCCCAATGGAGCTGACCGACGTGATTGACCTGCACCCGTTTGCTCCTCGCGATGTAAAAGCCGTTGTGGAAGCATACCTGGAAGAGGCTCGGACCAGAGGATTTTCCACCGTTCGCATCATCCACGGCAAAGGAGTGGGTGTGCAGCGCTCCCTGGTACGCTCCCTTCTGGCGCGGACACCCTTTGTAAGCTCCTTTGAAGACGCCCCGATGGGGGCTGGCAGTTGGGGCGCCACGGTGGTATGGTTTTCCCATGGGCCCCGGAAAACCGCGGATCGCAAAGAGCCGGGTGGGAACTGCGGTTGATTTTGTTCAATCGGCGGATGTCGCCTTCGGGATATTCCATGAAGATACCTAAAGCTAACGCAAGGCAAGCAAATCGATTGCGGGCGCACCTGTCTTTCCTGCCTGCAAAAAAAATCACTCCGTTTCTTTTGCTCTTGCTGTTCCTTGGATTTGGCTTCTCCCGCCTGCACGCGCAGTCGCCGAAGCTGGTTGTAGTTATCGTCATCGACCAGTTGCGCTCCGACTATCTCACGCGCTTTCGCCCCCAGTTTGGGCCGGGTGGATTTAATCGTCTTTTGCGGGAAGGATCGGTCTTCACCGATTCCCAGTATCAACACACCTCCACGAAGACCGCTCCGGGCCATACGGTCTTAGCTACCGGAGCTTACCCCCAACACAATGGGGTTGTCGGTAATGAATGGTATGACCGTGGCAGGAGAAGCAGGGTTGCGGCTGTGGTGGACGAAACGTATCCCTTGGTTAGGAGCTTTGTGGCTGGAAATTTCGTGGCTGGAAGTCCGGAAGAGAGTTCGAACGGTGCATCTCCCTGGGCGCTTGAGGGCACAACGCTCGGCGATGAGTTGCGCCTCTCCAACAGGGGAGATTCCAGCGTGATCGCGGTTTCCTGGAAGGCCGCCTCAGCCGTTTTGTCAGGGGGCAAGAATCCGGATGCGGCTTTCTGGTTCGATGCCGCTGAGGAAGGCTTCCTCACCTCCAACTACTATATGGCTTCTCTACCGGTGTGGCTCGTTCAGTTTAACAGCGGCCACGGCCTCGAAACCTACGCCGGCAAGCAGTGGAACCCCTTGCAAGGAAGTTCCTTTGAACACCGTTTGGAGTTGGAGCCGGGGCCGAAGGGCAGGGAAAAATTCTGGTTTGAATTTGGTGCCACGCCGTTCTCGTCTCAGTTGCAATTCGATCTGGCCGAAGCCGCCGTGGAAGCCTACCAATTAGGCGAAGACCAGGCTGCAGACATTCTTTGGATCGCCCTTTCTTCTCTGGACTACTTAGGCCACTTGGCAGGCCCGGATTCCGCTCTGGTCGAGGACATGTTATTGCGCATCGACCGGCAGATGGAGGAGTTTTTCAGCTTCCTCGACCGCCGCGTCGGGTTGCAGAACGTGATTGTGGGACTCAGCTCCGACCACGGAGTGGCGCCTCTGCCGGAGCAAGCGCAGGCCGCTCGCTTGGGCGGAGGACGAATCGACTCCCAAAAACTTACCGATGAAATCAACAAGGCCCTGGTCTTACGGTTTGGCAGGGAGGATTGGATCGAGAGTTACGTTTTCCCCTGGATTTATCTCAACCACGATGCCATGGAGCGGCACAGTCTAGATCGGGAACTGGTAGCCCGTGCGGCAGGAGAAGCAGCTCTTGAACAGGATGATATGGTTGCCTATTACACGGCTGGTCAGTTGACTGGGGCCTCTGTGGAAGATCCCATGCAGGCTCTTTATGCCCGCAGCTATTATCCCGGCCGGGCAGGCGACCTGGCATTGCGCTACGCCCCGTTTTTTGTGGAGACATTTCCCGACGGCGGCACGGGCCACGGATCTCCCTACATTTATGACCGGCGTGTCCCGCTGATTTTGTGGGGAAACCCCTTCCGTGCGGAAGTTTTTTACACCGAAGCGAGCCCGGCTGATTTGGCTCCTACCCTGGCTGCCGTTTTGCAGATCAACCCGCCCGCTTCCGCTACCGGCAGAATCCTGCAAGAGGCGCTGCTGCAGGGCGGAGTCGCCGGAAAGTAAACAGCAGACGTCCTTACCGAAAGCGTTCTCCATGAATGAAACACTGGGCATGGCAGTAGAGTTTGCCGGGCTGCGGCTGAAAAACCCTGTCATCGCGGCGAGTGGCACGTTTGGTTATGGTTTGGAGTTTGAACCGCTTCTGAACCTGAATGAATTGGGCGGCCTTGTGGTAAAAGGCCTCTCGCGGGAACCCATGATGGGCAATCCACCTCCCCGGTTGGCGGAAACTCCCGCTGGCTTGTTGAACTCTGTTGGCCTGCAAAACGTTGGCGTGCACGCCTTCTTGCGGGATAAGCTCCCGCGGCTGAAGCAACTCGGCACCGCCGTTATGGCTAACGTGTTTGGGGAAACGACGGAAGATTACGTGGAAGTCGTTCGCCGGCTCGAAGCTGCCGGAGGATTGGCTGCTTATGAACTGAATCTTTCCTGTCCCAATACGAAGCGCGGAGGAATCACCTTTGGAAGCGATCCGGCAGTGGTTCACGAGGTCACCGCCGCCGTCAGAAAAGTCTCCCGCAGCCCTTTGCTGGTAAAGCTCTCGCCAAACGTCACCGATATTTCGCCCTTCGGTCAGGCTGCCGAAGCCGCCGGGGCAGACGCGCTCTGCCTGGTCAACACCTTTGTGGGGATGCAATTCGGCCTTGCTCCAGGTCAGCGTCCAATTCCTGCAAAAACAGCAGGGCTTTCCGGTCCTGCCATTCGTTCTCAGGCTTTACGCTTGGTCTATCAGACGGTCCGCGCGGTTCAAATTCCCGTCATCGGCATAGGAGGGATTCTCTGCGGAGCGGACGCCGCTGAATTCTTGCGCGCCGGCGCGGTTGCCGTGCAGGTGGGAACGGCCAGCTTTTACGACCCGCGGGCGACCGTTCGTATCGTCCGGGAACTGGAGGCCTGCTGCCGCAAGGCGGGCGTTCACCATGTCCGTGATCTTTCCAGCAATTCCCAAAAATCAGGAAGCGATTTACAAAAGAGCCGGGCGTAAATTCCGGCCTCGCTGCAACTGCCGGAGAGCTGCGGACTCTAAAACGTTTTCACGACGGTGCTACGTTGCAAATAGACATAGCGTCAGGCAGATTTACTTGCCTGGGCCTTCAAAAACTGCTCCTGGCATTGGGGAGAGCAAAAATGGAGCACTTCGTTGTGGTATCTGGATTTTAGAGAGAGCTCGGTGGAGACATAGGTGCCGCACTGCGGGTCCTTTTTCATTTCGCCCGCAATCACTCTGGGCTCTTGTGAAGAAGCCTGGCCGCCTGGGTGGAAGGGGCGTTTGCGGGATGCTTGCATGCGGGATACCCCGCCGAACAGGGCTTTCCACAGAAACCGCATCAGCCAAGCAATGGCAAGGATTTCCAGAATCCGAACGAGCAGCGGCAGCATGAAGCCCCAATCCGTTAGTTAGCTACAGCAGAAAACGAAAAACAGGAGTCAGAAGAAAAGGCTCCTCTGACCCCTGTCGCATGACGCCTTCAGCTTTCTCAATTAATTTGAGAGATCAACACTGGTGGTTACCTCTCCACCCATCGTGTCGATCAGGCTCTTGGCCGCAGCGGCGTTGGGGCCTTCGGGAGCCAGTTCGATATACTTCTGCAATGCCTCCAGGGTACCTGGCGCCGGCACTACCTTGCCTGTGACGCTGTCCACGGAAGCCTGGCCCGTGAGGGTAACCCCAAGCTGGTAGTAGGCATCTGCAAAGTTCGGGTCCGCCTCAGTGGCTTTGCTAAATGCATCGATCGCCGCGTCTATATTTCCCGTGTTAATGAGCACGGCTCCCAGGTTGAAGTAGTAGCGCCCGCCGTTTACAGGGTCCAGCTCGGCAGCCTTTTCCAACTCCGCCTGCGCCTCCGCGATCTTGCCGCCGTTGGCCAAAGCCAGAGCGAAATTGTTGTGGTAGGAAGCATCCTCCGGTTTGAGCAGAAGCGACTTCTCATAGGAAGCTGCGGCCTTCTCGTACCATTCCTGCTTTTCCGCCGAGCTGCTAGCCTGGGTTGCCTTTCCGCTGAACGCTTCGCCGAGTTGGGCAAAGACCACGTGCTGAGTGGGGTCTACTTCCGCAGCTGCCTCGAACGCCGGGATGGCGGTGTCGTAATCCTTAGCCGCCATGGCCGTCATGGCTTCGTCGAAGCGGCCGGTGAGCTCCTGCCGTTGCTTGATTGCCTCCGCCCTTTCCGCAGATGCCTTTTCGATGGCTTCTATCTGTTCCTGGCTCAGATCACCCTCAACTTGCACACCAGCGGCGGCTGCCTCGGCCCGCATCCTTTCTTGCTGAAGATTGATTTCCACCATTGCGGGTTCTTGCATCCGTGTCTGGATGTTGCCGATGGAAAATCTTTCGCCATTGGTCATCATGACCGACACGCTATAACGTCCGAGAGGCAGGCCTGCGTGGAAAAACCTCCCGTTGTTATCAGCCTTCAGCTCGTAGTGACCTCGGATATCCTCCCGGTCAATATATATTTCTGCCCCGGCAAACGGGGTTCCGTCTTCATTGATCACAGTTCCTCTCATTTGGCCGAACTGGGCCATCGCCATTTGGCTGCTCAACACAAAGAAAAGGCAAAGCGCAACAAACTTCAACGTCTTTTTCAACATGGATTCTCCCCTCCCCCTTCAGGGAAACGATGGAAAATGCGCCGGAGCCTGTGGTTTGGATCAGGCACCGGTGCTCGAACTCCGCGGACGGCTCACATCAGGAAGCCGGATGCGGATGAAAACTTGGTCGTGCCGCGTACGGGATGACGTCTTCCTCGCCAGCCTGCTCGAATGCGCGCAGACGGAGCGCACAACTATCACATCGGCCGCACGCCATCTCCTCACTCCGATAACAAGACCAGCTTAAATGAAATGGAGCGTCTAATTCAATCCCCTTTTTGACGATCTCCTGTTTTCGCAGCGTGATAAGCGGTGTCACAATCTCGATCCGCGTTTCCGGACGGGTGCCGGCCGCAATCAGGCGATTATAAATCTGGTAATATCCCGGTCGGCAATCCGGATATCCGGAACTGTCGGCTTCCACCGCTCCAATGTAGATTTTGCCGGCTCCAATCGTCTCCGCCCAGGAAACCGCTGCGGCCAGAAAATGAGCGTTGCGGAAAGGCACATAGCTGGCCGGAATATCGGCGGCTTCCAGATCAGCCCCTCGCAACGCGATGCTGGGGTCCGTGAGCGCCGAGCCGCCGATGCGCCGCAGGTAGGATTGCTCCGCCCGCAGCCGTTCGGTGATTTGATAAAAATCGGCTATCTGCTCAAAGGCGCGGCGCTCCCGCGCTTCTGTTAGCTGCCCGTAGGAAATGTGCAAGGCCGCCAGCTGGCACTCCCGGGCGGCAATGGCCGTGGTTACACAGCTATCCATCCCTCCGCTGAGAAGAACAACCGCCTTGGGCTTGGATGTCATCTTGCAGTTAGATACCGGGGGATCAAACACCGGTAGTATCCGGGTCCCAAATAAATTTATGCAATTGCAACCCCACTCGCACGGGAAGGCCGTCTTCGAGAATCCATTCGGCCAGCGGGCGCGGGTCCATTTGCCCGAAGACCGGCGAGAAGATCACGGCCTCTACCTTGTCTTGCAGCCCGTGTTCCTGCAAAAACTCGCGGGCCCATTCGTAATCGCGCCGGCTGGCCAGCACGAACTTCAGCTGGTCATGCGAAGCCAAACACGCCAGGTTTTCCGGCAGGAATGATCCGCCCTCACCGCTGTCGGGGCACTTCACATCCACTATGCGAACTACGGAAGAGGGAAGGTCTCTGATCGGGCGTTCTCCGCTGGTTTCGATCAAAACCTGGTACCGGCCAACCAGCAACCGATCGATTAAAGGATAGACCTCCTGCTGCAGGAGCGGTTCTCCTCCGGTCACCTCCACCAGTCGCACGGGCCGGCCTCCTGAGCGGTTGCTCAGGTCCCGAACAGCTGTCAGCACCTGCTCCACCGACATTTTCTTGCCGCCATAAAACGCGTAGGCGGTGTCGCACCAGATGCAGCGCAGGTTGCAGCCGGTGAGTCGTATGAAAATGCACGGCAGGCCCGCGAAGGTGGATTCTCCCTGAATGGAGCGGAAGATTTCAGTGACTTGCATGAAGACGTTGCCATCCGGAGGCTGTAAGCCACAGAGGCACGGAGGCATGGAAACCGAATAACATTGGATCAAGCGATCCTGAAGTGTATTTCATGTATGTCTTCGTGCCTCAATGTCTCAGCGGCTCGCGTCCTAGAAACCGGGCCGGGGGAAACCGGTTACTGAGCCCCGCCCGGAGAGGGTCCCTCAAAGTAGGTCGCCGTCGTTGTCTCCGTTTCCCACACGGTCACGAAAGACACATGCAAGCCTCCCTCCTGGCTGCCCTGATCCGGAGTTTTCCCGTTTGTCCTGGATTTCGATGACAGCAACCGGATGGTCTCCTCATAAAAATATTTCGCCAAGTTCTCCGCCGAAGGGTTCAAGATGTCAAACGGCGGGATTTCATTGATGAAGCAGTGGTCGAGTTTCCGGATGGTGCATTGAATCGTTTCCTTCAGGTCCTTGAAATCGTAGAGCAGGCCGATGTGGTCCAAGGATTCGCCAGCCAGCGTCACACGGACCTTGTAGTTGTGGCCGTGCAGGTTTTCGCACTTGCCCCGGTAGCCACGCAGCGCGTGTCCGGCTGCAAAAACTTCGTCTACGGAAACCTGAAACATCTAGGAGGCCGCTCCTTGCTGAAAGAAATGTTCCACGCCGGCAACGTCGCGGGTCAGTCGGTACGGCGGCAGGCTCTCCAAAAAGAGCCGTCCATAGCTTTTATTGACAATCCGCGTATCCAGGATCGCAAGCATTCCCCGGTCTGCTCGGCTGCGGATCAAGCGGCCAAAGCCCTGCTTCAAGGAGATGACCGCGTCCGGCACCTGATACTCCAAGAAGGGGTTGCCGCCCTCATCGCGGACACTCTCGATGCGGGCCCGGACCACCGGATCGTTCGGGACGGCAAAGGGTAGCCGGTCAATAATCACCGCGCTCAATTGCGCGCCCGGCACGTCCACCCCTTGCCAGAAACTGCTGGTGGCAAACAGCACTGCCCCCGCCTTGTCCGGGCTGCGAAATCGATCCAGCAGCGCCCGTTTGGGAGCCGTTCCCTGCAACAGCAAAGGATACCGCACTTTGTCTTTCACCCGCTCAAATATCTGGTGCATCTGCAGGTAGCTGGTGAACAGGACGAAGGCGCGGCCTCGGGATAGTTCCAGCAGACGCAGCACCTCATCGGCTGCCCGCTGCTGGAATTCCGCGTGGCGCGGGTCGGGCATCCCCTGCGGGATGTAAAGCAGCGCCTGAGCGGCATAGTCGAAATGCGGTTCCAGCAACTCTTCCCGCGAATAGCGGATGCCCAGCCTAGACTTCATAAACTCGAAGCTACCGCCTACCGACAGCGTAGCGGAGGTCAACACGACCGAGTCCACCTGCTCAAAGAGTTTTTCCGAGAGGATTTGGGATACGTCAATGGGAGTCGCCTGCAACGAGATGCCCCGGCTTCGCCGTTCATACCAAAAAACAAAACTACGGTCCCGGCTCTCCATCAGAAAGGCCAGCTCGGAGCGCAGCTCCCCGAGCCTCCGCAACAAGGGGTAAATTTCTTCCGGCTTGTCGCGGATCGAGTTCAGTTCGCCGTCGAGACTCAAAAGGGCGTTTTGCAGCGCTGAATAGGCTTCGAAGTTCGCTTCCAGGAACTGCTCCCTGTCGTCAAATCCGAACCGCCCTTCCGCCGTTGGAAACAGGGCAAAGAACAGGTTGGCGCGCTCGTGCAGGCGCTTGAGCGAGCGTTGCCTGGAAACCGAAGCGAGGTCCTTCAACCGCAGCGTTTGCTCGCAGTCCCTCGCCAGTTCCTCGAAGTGGCGATTGCCGAGGGCCCGGCTGAAATAGTCGCCCGCGATCTGCTCTATTTCGTGCGCCTCGTCGAAGATGACGGCACTATAGGAGGGCAGGATGGATGCGTACTCGCTTTCGCGCAAGGCCAGATCGGCGAAAAACAGATGATGGTTGACGATCACCAGATCGCTCTCCAGCGCCCGGGCGTGCATCTCGGTGAGAAAGCACCGCTCATACTGAGCGCATTTCTGACCGGTGCAGGTTTCGCGCCGCGCGTCCAGCTTGCTCCATAGATCGTTGTCTTCGGGTAAGCTTTCCAGCTCGGCGCGGTCTCCGGTCTGGGTGTGCCGCTCCCATTCGCGAATTGCTGCGAACTCTTCCACCTGCTCCAGCCCGTGTAGGATCGGCCGCTTCTCCGCATCGTAGACTTTTTGCCGGCACAGGTAGTTGTTCCGGCCCTTCATGTAGCAGACCCGCAGGGGACGGCCCAGATGCTGAGCAAGGAAAGGGACATCCTTGTAATAGAGCTGGTCCTGGAGGTTCTTGGTGCCGGTTGAGATCATCACCCGTTGTCCGCTGGCGATGGCAGGGATGAGGTAGGCCAGCGTCTTTCCGGTTCCGGTCCCGGCCTCCACCAGTAGATGCCGCTTCTCGCGGAAGGCTGCCTCGACAGCCTTTGCCATTTGCAACTGACCGGCCCGGTATTCGTACTGCGGATGGCAGCGTTCCAGCCATCCGCGCGGACCGAAGTACGAGAACATATTAGAAAGGGTGATGGATGGAGTGGACATGAGTCAGGGTTTGCCAGCTTTGGCGCTCCGGCCTCCAGGAGGGTTTTCACCTTGCGCTCCGCCACACGGCCCGCGCCGATCACCAGGGTTTTTCGGGAACCGATATCCAATAATATCGAATAATTTCGCACACCCATACATAAACTGGGAAATGCCCCGCTTGAGCATAGCACAGCTTTTGAGAAGCAGCGGCCCTGGGGATAGTGTGAAGTGCTCTACTTCCCGGCGTCGTTCAGCGACCAGTTGTAAGGGACGTAGCGGATGGATGGTTTGCTGGACTCAATGTAGTTCTTCAATTCCGGTGAGGCGTGCAGGAGGATGTAGTCGAGCACGGACGGGTATTGCTTGCCGAGGTTTTCCCGCACATAGTTCCGAAAATCGCCGAGGAACCAGTTGAAGATCATGGAAAGATACAGGCGGTTTGACTCCGGCTCGGGGCGCACGTTTCGCGTTTCGCGAATGAAAAAGCGCGCGGCTTTGTCCAGTTGTTCGTCCAGTTTCTCCGGCAGGTAGGGTTCGTGGGGCAGCTTAGGGCAGGAAGCCGCGGCACAGTTGATGGCGAAATGGATGCGCGGCTCCTGAAAACACGGCCTTAAAATGCCGTGCTCGATTTGATCCAGAGTGTACTCACGGCCCCCGACTGGGAACTCCAACTTCCAGTAAATCCGTAGAGGAAGCTGATTTCGGTGAGGCTCTCGACCGGGTAGTGATCCAGGATGCCTTTTATTACAATGGCATTGTAGGCGTTGATCCAGTAGGCGAGCTGGTCTGTACGTGTCGGAAATATCTCCGGGGAGTTTTCCGGGCTGACCCGCGCCAGTTGTTCCAGGAATTCGTCCATGTCGGCGCGGTTTGCCTTCAGCTGGGCATACTGGAGGAAACCCTGCTCGGTCACGTAGTTGTCGAGAACCCGCGCATAGGTGGAATAATCAAAGGAGTTTCCCGCGCCGAAAGCCTGGAAATTCAGAAGCTGACTCCAGACCAAAAAGAAGAAAACGACAGGCAGGCGCAGCCGCATTGTGTTTCACCGCCAGTGACAATACGTACAAAGCAAAATTACCATAAATCTGCCTGGCTATTCCTAGCCAAACCTTAGAACAGCCGTTCCTGTCTTTTCATGTTGCCGAAGGTGCCGACGTTGGCAATGGAAAATGCCACCCGAAACTGGTTCTCGTTCCGCACGGCACCCAGCGCAAACCGGCGGAACTCAACGCTGATCCCACAGCAATCATTGTTGTAGCTCACCTGAAAAGCGCTGAACTGCATGAAGCCGCTCCGGATGTCATAGGTCCCCGCGAAGGCGGCATTCAGACCCGGCTTGGCCAGATTGCCGTAGCCAAGCAGGAAGCGGACCTGATTGGAAGGCGCGGAGAGCACCTCTGAACTGCGCACGAAGAAGTGGCTGACCGATACGAAGGCGTCGCCCCAGCGGGAATTCCCGACCAGACCGCCGTGCGTCAGACGACCCCGCGTCGTGTCATAGTCCTGGCGAAACTCGATGTCGTAATGGGGCGAAGGGCGGAACCGGAAGAGAGAAACGAGGGGAGAAAACCGGCGGGGCCCTTCGATGAAAGAATGGCTGCTCAGGTCCAGAGCGGAGCGGAACAGATTTCTTCGCCCCGCCACCACCGCTCCGCCGAAATTCGGGTCGAAATAGTATCGCTGCCGCAGCTCCCAGGAGAAGATCTCCTGAGCGCCCAGGCCGCTCCGGCGTTTGACGAGCAGCCGGTTGGCGAGCGAGTACTCCAGTTCCCTCGTATTGGTGAGCAAGTCCTGTTCGTCAAACAGAAGGATGCGTTGAAAGTTCCGGACCCCGTTGACGTAGCGGAACTCGGCCTTGGGTTCGATAACGTGCTTCAGCAGCCGACTGTCAAACTGCCCCGACCCGGAAAACACCTTCGACACAGAAGGAAAGACCAATTCCACGGAAAGCTCCTGAGTGGTGCGGCGGAGCGATTCGCCCTTGATGCGGTCCTTCTCCCGGAGGCCGCCATAGTGCATGGCGCGAAACCCGAGCACGGGCGTTAAACGAAACTCTCTCCATCGCAGCGGAATGGTGATACGTGGAGCGACATGGAACCGCTCCAGCGTGGAGGTTTTCACGCGCTCCCCGCCTTCGGGAGCCGGCTCGTTCCGGCTGACCGTTCCCGCCGAACTCTCCCAGGATAACCACAGCGGCACCTCCCGCCACAACTGCCGGTTCAAGCTGTTGAACTCAATCTGGGGCAGATGGCGGATGCTGATGGTGTCCTTGGGCTGGATGCTCCGGAAAGTCTCGAACCGGGAAAAGGAGGCATTCACGCTGTAGGAATCGAAGTTCTTGCTGAGAAAACCGGTGCTGTGTACCTCGGAATTGACCGCCTCATTGAAGGTCTGGGTAAAGGCTTCGCGGAAGGTCAGAGAACTCAAGTAGTTGAAATTCACCACCCCACGGAAGCCGCCGGGCATCTCCGCCACGCCCTCCGCGCTGACCGTGCGCCCCCCCTGGTCGATCTTCTGCGGTCCGAAGCCCCGGTCTTCCACGCCATAGTAGGAAGCGTTCAGATAGCTTCCTGCGGTTGGCCGCATCCGAAACGTGCCTTGCTGAGACCATCCCCTTTTGCTCAAATACCGCCCCGCAATCTCGGCATCGGCGCTGCGGTTGATGGCCCAAAAGAAAGACCCTCCGATTACGGTTCCCCAGCGCGAGCTATTGCCGACCGTCGGCATCAGAAAACCGCTCGAACGGGGAATGCGGCGCAGGGAATGATAGAGAAATGGGGAATAAAAAACAGGAATCTTCAGCAGACGGAAATTCGAGTTGTAGAGCTTGGCGCTCACGCCCGGCCGGATGGTGGCGCGGGAAGCTGAAAAAACCCATATGGGATCCGGCAAAGAACACACCGTGACCTCGCCGTTGTATATCTGGTATGTGCCTCCGCCGGTCTTTTCGACCCGCTCCGCCTCGAAGGAAAAAGGATTTGTGGTCGTCAACAAAGAAGAGCTTCCCGCCACCGGGGTTCCAACGCTTCCTTCGACCTGGAAGAAGCTTCCGGTGTTGGTGTTCAGATTGAACTCGCATCGGGAGGCACGAATATCTTCATTCTGGGCCGGGTCAGTGAAATGGACGTTCCCGGCGGCGGTCAGCTCTCCGGTGGCCGCGTTGTAGGTCACCCGGTCGGCTGCCAGGCGCATCTCGCCGGAGACCAGTTCGACGTGGCCCAGCAGGCGATACAGATCGCCCGCTTTCTCCTGAGAGTCCGCCGTCAACTTCACGGTTCCGGACGAATGTAGCTGAGAAGGCACCTGCGCAGATAAGGTGAAAACGAGGAAAAGCAGCTGACAAAGGATACCGGATATGCTAACAAGAAATCGTATCTTGGCTTTCCGCTTCATGAACTCCGGATGTGGCTTGCACGCATCCCGCGCAGAGAGAGCAAGTTACCATGCGCAGGAGCAGAATGCAAGGTTGCTTGGGTAATGGGCGGATGGATAATGGAGACCGATGGCGGATAACGAAGAGAAGTCACTGGATTACAGATGCCAGTTTCAGCAGGACATGGAATGTCGAATGAAGACAGCGCCGTAACCGCACTGTGGTGGAATTGTCTCGTCTGTGGATATCGTAACGCGGAGAGCGAATCCCGTTGCCATAAGTGCGGGCGGCGACTGCAGACCATCCAAGCTCAGGTCGAACTGAATCCCTCCCCGCCGGGCGACACGCCGGAGTTTGCATCCTCAAGCACTCCCCGCACAAAACGGACATCTGCAGAAAACACCTCGCGGGAAGCTTCCCCAAATGCACCCGGGCAAGCTGCGGCACGTCCACCGCACCGTGAAAACCTGCGCAAGCACCTCAGTGGCCGCGTCCAGGACTACCGCTACCGGCAGCTCAATCCGATACTCCCTTTGCAATTTGAAGAGGAGAATGTTGCGGAGCCTAAGATCATTCCCATCGGGATTAACTCCGGCCGGCAGGTGCGTGGGGTGCGCAGGCCGGCAACCGGCGGAAGGCATAGACGCCCTCGCCGGCTCCCGGCAGGGCAGTCGGCGCTGAATTTTCCTGCGCCTCCCCCGAAGCCAAAAAGCTTCGCGCTCCCGGCGGTAGCACCCTTTCGTCTTCGGATGCTCGGCCATGTCGTCGACTTTGCTTTTAGTCTGGCAGCCTTGCTGGTGTTTCTGGTGACGCTGAAACTGACGGTAGGCCCTCTGGTATCAGACCAGTTCTTATGGATCAGCGGCGGCTGTGCCTACCCGTTCTTTACGCTTCTGTACGGCGCTTTGTTCTTCGGCCTGGCAGGCGCCACGCCGGGTATGCATTGGATGGGGCTTCGCTGGGTGAGCTTTGACGGAATCCCCGCTCCCCGCCAGCAGCTTTTCTGGCGTTTGCTGGGAGTATTTGTCAGCGCCGGGTCGTTCTTCCTGGGCTTTTTATGGGCCGCCGTCGACGAGGAACGTCTCTCCTGGCACGACCGCATCTCCAAGACCTTCCTTACCACGGCCAATCGCCCGTAATGACGTTCTGACCTGCCGGAAGCGAGAACCCTGGCCGGGAACCGTCCGTAATTTATTATTCCGGTTGAGTTGCAACGGGAGGACCCCGAAAAACTTTGATGGCCAGATCGCGGGGACCAAGCCCCACTGGCACCAAAGTGAACAGTGACCGCACGGCTGTATCGATAACGGCCAGCTCGCTCGACAGACTATTGAGGACCAGCAGATAATGATCATCCGGGGTAAGCGCCAGCGCATCCGGTTGCGCTCCAACGGGAACCGAAGCCAGCACCCTGCGGTTGATGATATCGAGCACTGAGACGGTGTTCGAGCCGAAATTCGTGATATAGAGCAAGGTCCCAGCGCGATTCGCCACGGCCCGGCTCGGGTTGGAACCTGCCCTAAGATTTCCTGTCACCTCGTCGGCATAGGTATTGATCACCGTCACCGAGTCGGAGCCGAAATTGGTCACAAATAATTCTCCCGCATCCGGCTTCAGGGCGAGGCCTGCGGATGTCTTCCCGGACTCAAGATGGGTAATCAGCTTATGCGATCTGAGATCAATGGCTGAAATATTGCCGCTACCCGTGTTGCCGACAAAGACCTGAGAGCCGTCGGGAAGCATCGCCAGGGGACCCGGCTCGCTTCCCACCTTCACGTCGGCTACCTTCCTCATCTGTTCCAGGTCAATGATGCTGACTGTGTTGCTACCGCGGTTCGATACAACCAAAAGTTTTCCGTCCGGCGTGGCTTTGGCCTGTGTGGGGTATTCTCCGGTGGGGATGGTGTTGCTGACTTTTCTGCCGAACAGATCCACGACGGAGACGGTGCCGGACCCCGCATTGGCAACGTAACCGGTTTTTCCGTCAGGTGAAAGCTCCAACCCAAACGGAGAGCGTCCCAGAGAGATCGCTTCTCCCGTCTCCAGATTTTCGGCATTCAGAAATTCGAGAGTTCCCGAACCGGTATTGACCACATAGACCTCGTTGCGGACCGGGCTGGCCGTCACCCCCGTAGGTCCCCTTCCCACGGGGATCGTGCCCCGCACCCGGAAGGTTCCGAGATCGATCACCGTCACCGTGTCGTTTTTTCCGTTGGTCACAAAAACGTACTGCCGCAGGACAGCAGCAGCGGTCTCCAGTGTGGCTTGCTGGCAGCCGGTCCAGAAAAGGGCGCAACTCAGAAATAGGGCCGCAGTCAGACTCTGTTTCATTTCAAGAAAAATAGGAAAACTCCGTCAAACAAGCCGGGCGAGGCGGCCTGTGTGCGTTCTGCCAGTATGCCGCTTCACTGAGTTCCCCTTTTATTTTATTATCTCCCATCTCCGGCCCAACTCTTCCGGTTATTTACGGCGCATCTGCTGCTTGCCGGCGGAAAAGGAACCGGCACTCTCCCAGCAAAGCGCCCCGGAGCTATGCTAGAATATGAGTTTATATCCCTTGCAGGAATCGCGCGACTTTCAGGAATGGCGAGAATGGTTGAGATTATCCCCTCCATACTGTCGGCCGATATGGCGCGGCTGGCCGAAGCGATGGAATCGGTCAAGGCCGGCGGGGCCAATCACATCCACGTGGACGTGATGGACGGGCACTTCGTGCCCAACATCACCATCGGCCCGCCCGTGGTCAGCTCGCTTCGCCGCGCCACGGATCTTTTGCTGGATGTCCATTTGATGATCGAAGACCCGGACAAATACATTCCCGATTTTGTGCGCGCGGGCGCCGACCTGCTGTCGGTTCATCAGGAGGCCACCCGGCATCTGGACAGATCCTTGAATCTGATCCGGTCGAGCGGCGCGCAGGCCGGCGTGGCGATTAATCCATCCACCCCGGTGGAAACCCTCTCGGCAGTGCTTGAAATGGCGGACTTTGTGCTGGTGATGTCGGTGAATCCGGGCTTTGGAGGACAGAAGTTTATCCCTTATACTTTAGGGAAGGTCCGGCAATTGGACCAGATTCGGCGGGAGACCGGCCTGCCGTTTCGGATTGAGATCGACGGAGGCTTGAATTCGGATAACATTGGAGAGGCCGTGCGGGCTGGCGCCGGGATGATTGTCGCCGGATCGAGCGTCTTTCACAGCGGGAATCCGCGCCAAGCCGTCGAACAGATACGCAAGGCGGGAAATGAGGCGACCTTGAGCCGGATTTGATTTCCGGCTGCGCGGACTTCAGGTTTATCGCTGATTTTTGGAGGATTTGAGATGAGACCGAAGGCGAGGTGGGTGCTTCTTTTGGCGGCCGGAATATTTCTTGCTTCCGGATGTTCTCTCCGGCGGCATCCCATTGAGACCCCCATAGTCAACAATTCGCAGCAGCCGGACAAGGAGCTGTTTGACCGGGCTGTCGAAGATATGGAGCACTCCCGTTATACCGTTGCCCGCCTGACATTCCAAACGCTCATCAACGCCTACCCGGACAGCGAGTACCTGGCGAAAGCCAAATTGGGCATTGCCGATTCCTGGTATCGCCAGGGAGGCACCAGCAATCTGTTGCAGGCGGAAGCGGAGTACCGTGACTTTATCACCTTCTTTCCCACCATGCCGGAGGCGGGCGAGGCCCAGATGCGCGTGGCCATGATCCATTACCGGGCAATGGAAAAACCTGACCGGGATCCTACGCGCGCGCAAAGAGCCGAGCAGGAATTTCAGAAATTATTGCTCACCCATCCGGACGGCCCTTTTGTTCCACTGGCCACCCAGCGGCTCCGGGAGGTGCAGGAGGTGCTGGCTCAGGGAGCCTTTGAGATTTGCCGTTTCTACTATCTTCAGGGCGCGGACCGGGCCACGCAGCCCCGCCTGCAGGAACTGGTCGAGCGTTACCCGAACTTCAGCCAAACCGACGAGGCCTTGTACATGCTGGGAAGCTCTCTAGAACGGTCCGAAGGCGAGGCTGTCGCCAGAGCGTCGGAGTACTATTCCCGTATCGTCCGGGATTACCCTCTCAGTCCGCGCGCCGAGGACTCTAAAAAGAGCCTGGCGGCTTTGGAGGCTCCGATCCCAGAGCCTGACCCGGCAGCGGTGGCTCGCATGACCTACGAAAACACTCACGCAGGCAGCATCGGATTGTGGGATAAAATGATGGGAGCCTTCAAACGGCATCCCAATGTGAGCGCCGCCCAAGGAAAAACCGGCCCTCCCACCATGACCGCGCAGGGACCGGCACAAGTGGAGGCTTCCGTTGCCACCGGCGGCTCCTCCCCGAGCGGTTCCACCACGTCAATCTTCCTGGAACCGGTAACTGAGGAAGGTTCCAGCGAATAGCCGCTCCATGTCCCTGGACCGTGAAAGCTTCTCTCGAAGAGGATAGTTTCCCGGAACCGGTCCCTGCCTCCCAGCCGCTTCCGGAGAGAGACAAGTCCGGCTTGCCCCAAACTTCCCTTAAATCCGCTACTGATTGAAGATCGAATCCCACTTTTTGCGGACATCGTCAGAGGAAACGCCCGACTTGCGGGTGAGGTCCACGCCCGTCCGGGCCTCGAAGTAGTCGCAGTAGTTTCCCTTGTCCTTGGATCGCACCCACTCGGCCTGGGTCTCACGGCATTCGTTATGAACCGAAGGATCGAAGAAGCGGCAGTTCTTGCAACAGTGCAGGTCGGCGTCGCAGTCGGGGCATGTATCCCGTTTCAGAACCTTCTGCCCGGCAAGCACCTGGATGGCCCGTCCGCAGCTAAAGCAGGAAAAGGTTACATCCGGCATGAAGGCATTTTAACATATGAAGGATCTCTCTGATCTGCAAGGCTCATCGGCGGGCCGTGCGCCGGGCCAAAAATCTCCCCGGACGGCTTTCCCATCCTGATCCTCATGCTATATTCCAACCGATGATCACACTCTCCACTCCGGTCCAATTCATCAAAGGCGTAGGGGAGGAAAGAGCCCGGATTCTGCATAACAAGGGCATCTTCACCGCCGAGGACCTGCTCTACACCGTTCCCTTCCGATATGAAGACCGCACGGTGCTGCGCGGACCGGCCGAGGTTCGCTCGGGCGAGATGGCAACGGTGATTGCCCCGGTGCTCCGGGCCGGAATGCTGCGCCTGCGCCGGAAAAAATGGAGCATTTTCCAGGCGGAAGTCGGCGAAGGCCCCCATCGGCTGAACTGCAAATGGTTCAATGCCGCCTACCTGCAACGCCTCATCCATCCCGGCCAGTATTTGGCTCTCCATGGCAAGGTGGAAGAGGATGTCTACGAGGGCGGTCTGCAAATGACCCAGCCGCAATATGAAATCTTACCGGAGCCTCCCGGCAGTTCTGCCACTCCTGCCCAGTCCCTGGAGGTGGGCCGAATTGTTCCGATCTACGAATCAGCCGGCAACGGTCGTCTGACCTCGCGTTTTTTCCGGCGGGTGATTCATTTCCTTCTGGAATCGCTTTCCGGAATAGAAGACCCGCTGCCCCTTGCGGTGGCCGAGCAGTACCGCCTGATCCCGCGCTGGGAGGCAATCCGCAACATTCATTTCCCTCCCCCGGGGAGCCGGCTCGCGGAGTTCGGGGAGTTCCGGAACGCCGCCCAACTTCGCCTGATCTTCGAAGAGTTTTTCTTTTTGGAGGTTGGGCTGGCGCTCAAGCGCAATCTGGCGCGCGAAATGCACGGCATCGCCTTTCGTACGGACCCCAAAATTCGCGAGTCCCTGAAGAAGGTCCTGCCGTTTCACCCTACCTCCGCCCAGAAGAAGGCATTGTCGGAAATCGTAGCGGACATGCGCGCCCCCCGTCCAATGCACCGGCTGCTGCAAGGGGACGTTGGCAGCGGCAAAACCATCGTGGCCTTGCAGGCCGCCCTCATCGCGATGGAGAACGGATACCAGGTGGTGATGATGGCTCCCACCGAGGTGCTGGCCGCGCAGCACTTCTTCTATTTTCGCCGCATTCTGGACCCCTCCGGTTACCAGGTTCTTCTGCTGAGCGGCAGCGCCACGGCCCGCGAAAAAAAAGTCTTGAAAAGGCTGCTGCGGGAAGGCAGCGTCCAAATGGCCATCGGAACCCACGCCCTGGTGGAGCAGGACGTGGAGTTGCCGGCCCTTGGGCTGACCATCATCGATGAACAGCACCGCTTCGGTGTGATGCAACGTCTTCGCCTGATGCAAAAGGGCCGCACGCCGGACACTCTGGTGATGACGGCTACGCCGATACCACGAACTCTGGCCCTGACGCTCTATGGTGACCTGGATGTTTCGACCATCGACGAGATGCCTGCCGGCCGCCTTCCCGTTCACACACGCCAGATCCCCGAGGAGGCCGCCTCGCAAGCCTACCAGTTTGTACGCTCCGAGGTGGCTTCCGGCGCCCAGGCTTTTATCGTTTACCCGCTGATTGAGGAATCCGTCCGGCCCCAGAAAACTACGTCGGCCCAAAAAAGGAAGTCCGGCATAGTAGACCTCAAATCGGCGCTGCAAATGTATGAATTGCTGTCCAAGGAAACCTTTCCGGAATGCAAAGTCGGCCTCCTACATGGCCGCCTCCCGGCAGAGGAAAAAGAGCGCACGATGCAGGGATTCCAATCCGGTGAAATCCAGATTCTTGTCGGCACCACGGTGATCGAAGTGGGAGTCGATGTGCCCAACGCCACCGTCATGGTGGTCGAGCAGGCCGAACGCTTCGGGCTTGCCCAGTTGCACCAGTTGCGAGGCCGCGTGGGCCGTGGGCGCAGGCAGTCCCACTGCCTGCTGCTGACCTCGCGACGGCAAACCGAGGTGGCGCGGCAGCGCCTGGCCGCTCTGGAGGGCAGTAACGACGGTTTTCAAATCGCCGAGCTGGACCTGCGCCTGCGCGGGCCGGGCGAATTTCTCGGCACCCGCCAGTCCGGCCTGCCCGCCCTGCGCATGGCCAATCTGCTGCGCGACCGCGAAATCCTGGAGTGGGCCCGCCGCTTGGCCGGCGACTTTGTCGAACGCGGCAACCGCCGGGAACTGGCTCGATTGACGAACTACATTAAGCAAAACTGGAATCGTCGATATGGTCTGGTAGAGGTGGGCTAAAAGCCTGCTGGATAAAGCAATTTCAGGGTTTGCGTAAACATCGTTGTGGATGAGCAAACTTCCCATTTCGCCAACTGCCTCATTTCACCCATTTGACAGTAATAAACTTGGCTGTTTGGCGCCTGCACGTGGCTGTAGGAACGATAGAGTTGCACTTTTTTTGGCTTAGCAAAACAACTTTTTGTTGATTCTAATAGACCTGTTGGCTTCGTTTGGTAATATATACCCCTTTCCCGCAAACTCATCTTCCTTCCAGACGCATTTCCAACGTCAGGCGGGGGAGCTAGGACGGCACCTCGGTCTCGGTGTTTATTCAGCGCGCTCATACGGTCGGTTATCCTGCAGCAGATTCCTGTGAAAAGAGAATCTTTTCGAGAATTCCAAGGATTCCGAATTGGTAAGTGGGGCAGGCATTCCTGCCTCAGGTAGCGACAGGCCTCCAGGCCTGTACCCCCTTTGCTCCGCATCGCAGCGTTTCCAGTTGCTTGCCATTTCTCATTTACACCTGCCGGCAAACCGCTCTAACCGCGCCGAATGGCTTTGCTTTGCAGAACAAAGCCAATGCCCAATCTTCTGAATATCTCATATCTCCTTTTTATACAATTGATTAGCTGGATACCAGAAGTTTTGAAATGGCTTTGTTTTGCAAAAAAACTTTTCTTCCCGCTCCCCTTCCCCTGCAAGCTAAACAAAACCAGCTTCACAAACGCCCTCCGGCCCGATTGTCCCTCGCGGCAAATTTCGGAGGCAACAAAATTCTTCCGAATATTCCGAATCTGCCGAATCTACCGAGGAAACCGAATCTGCCGAATCCGTTCCGATAATGAGTTAAAGTGTTGATAAAACAGCTAATTTATGGAAATGACATTCAAGCTTACATTCTTAACCCACAGAATTTCGGCGCTGAACGGCCGTTTGAAGGGGGTAGCTCAAAAGCGGAAGTTCCGGCGCTTCAACCGATGGCTCTCTAAAACTGGATCCCGAACCTGTAAGAAGTCGGTGTATTCCCAGGCGTCGGAGTCCAACACCGCTTCCACCGTCAGCTCCGCACTGATCGAGAAGCGACTCTGGACAGTCGATCGCGTGCCGCCCGTGTTGATGTCGCCACGTCGTAAAAACTGTTCGACGCGACGCGGTGGGGGCGGCACGGTTCGATTACGGCACTCGATCCGTAGAGGCCCGGGCGACCGTTGGGCCGTAGCCAGGGCATCGCATGAGCAAGGATTGCTGGACTAGGACAGAAGGCTGCATCAGCTGCTTCAATTCATGACCCACGGGACGCACCATCGCGAACAACTTCTCAATCATGATCACGCTGATGGGTTAAAGCCAGCCCTTTGAGGACGGAGATTTCGGAGGCTGCTCCAATGCTCTTGACGAAGCTGCTTGAGACCCGCTTTTCTCGTTTGTTTTTGTCTCGACTGGGGGGTATCGTATACTCTATGCAGGGTGGTAAATTACGGGTGGAGACACCGGAACAGGAGATCACATGAACAATTTTTCGAAAATGGCCCAAGTGTTGACGGATGCATTGAAGTTGAAGACATCGCCCGTTGCTGTTTGCATCATGGACGAAGCTCCCAACGATGTGCCGGCCCACGGCGGCGCAGTAGCCGCCGGGTGTATGTTCTGGGAGGAAGGTTCGCAGAAGGCGTTCAACACCACGGGGAAGGATCATGAGAACTGCACCGTGGGAATGTACACCCACCACATGCCGATTACCACCAAGACGCAAGAAGCAAACCTCAACGACAGCTTGAAGGTGTTTGGCGATCTCGGTTACGTCCGCCCAGAGGACCTGCCGCTGGTGCCGGTGCTGAATCGCGAGGCCAAAAATGTGGTCTACTCACCGCTCGGCAGCGCGCCCGCAACGCCGGATGTGGTGTTGTTGTTTGTGAACTTCGCCCAAGGGTTGATCGTGTCGGAAGCGGCACAGCAGGTGGAGGGCAGTATCGCTCCGGCGCTGGGCCGTCCGGCCTGCGCCGTCGTCCCGCAGGCAGCCAACACCAAGCTGGCTGCTCTCAGCCTGGGTTGCTGCGGCGCTCGCGCTTACCTCAATGTCATGACCGATGACATTGCACTGTGGGCCATTCCCGGCGACAAGCTGCAGGCGTACGTGGATCGAGTTGAGGTGCTGGCGAAGGCCAACGCGATCCTCACCCAGTTCCACGGGATGCGCAAGCAGGACATCGCCAGTGGAAAGAACCCGACCATACAGGAGTCGCTGGCCCGCTTCTCCGCGTAGTTGCCCGACATCGCAGGCGCGGCAAGGGTCTCCGGTAAACCAGAGTCCACGGCGGGAATCCCGCTCGCCGTGGACCCCCCGTACCAATTTCAGCGAGGATATACGCATCGTGCCGTGCGACGCTTCATGCGACGGACACGGCCTGAAACTTCGCCTCGATCTTTCTGGCGCCAGACGTTGGCTGCAGCGGCTGGTCATTCACGGCAAGCCAAGAACGCTCGGCCTGGGCGGCTATCTGCTGGTTTCGCTGGCCGAGGCCAGAGAAAAGGCCTTCGCCAACCAAGCTGACCACGCCGGAGGGGCTGGCCTGGTGAGCGAGTTCACCAACCGGGACACCTCGACCGGCCGACGTTATGCTCGCCGGGGAAAAAGACCCTCGCTGGCTTTTTGTAGAAACCGGTCGTGCGGTTCGAAATGCTGGTCCGGCGGATTGCTTGTCGGCGGTAACACCTCAAAACAAGTACGGCGGGACATCGTGCACCGACCTGATCCGTTTCGGATCAGGCTCCGACCCTCTGTAGAGCCTCAACCAATGCTTGCATACCATGACAGCCCGACGCGCGGTAACCAGACCGCAGTCCGTCCACTGGCCGCACCCGTGTGCCGGAAGCACAACCAGCGATCTCCGATTCGCAGCCCACGCCGGTTGCTACCCCTAGCGTAGCCGTCAATCAAGACGCCGTTCACCTTCCGCGCCTTGGGGAGGGTTTCCAATCACGTGTGTCACCCACGAGGTTTATTTGATGAGTGCCGCTCCGCAGTGGCCGCAGAAGCGGTTGCCGGGAGGACTTTTCTTCGAGCAAGAAGGGCAAATTCGGGATGCGCTCTTGCCTTCAGCCTGCTCGGTTTTGGATTTCGCCTTCGACGCCGCCCCTTGCGAAGCGCCGCCTTTCTTCTTTTTCGCTCCAGCAGGCTGCAAGCGCTCGATGGCGTCCATCACCGCCGCCAAGTCGTACAGAAATCCGCCTTTCAGCGACTGATAATCTTCATCCGAAAGTTTCCCTTGGTGATACTCGAACTGGAGGTCTTTCAAATTTTCGTAGAGCACCTGCCGCTGATTCTCCAGATGCTTCAATTCCGGGTTCTCTACGGGTGCGGGCGGGATGTCGCGCTCCCGCACCAGCAGCGTAAAGCCGATGGCTCCAATGGCCAACAACGCGCAAATAACGACTACCACAACTCACCCCCATTGCCGGTCCAACCCAGACCCGTTCTCGCTCTCCTGGATAACACCTCTATTATTTGCCAGTCAGTTAATTAGATCTGACCTGCAGGGCGAGTCAAGCGGTCCGGTTTCATACAGTCTACACGTTCTTGCCGCCGTTTCAACCGCAAACATCTTCGGTAACGGCGCCGTATCCTGGCGGGAGAAGCGCGGCTGTCGAAATACACAAACGCGGCCTTGTATCTTTTGAGTCATTAAAACAATTTGCTAAATCACCTCTTCTCCGTTGAGGGATTCCTGCGTTGCTGATAGGATTTGCGCGGCTCGTCTTCTTCCTGGTGAAGCATTGGCGAGACTTTCCCGACAATCGACGAGGATAGGAAATTGCAAAACGGCCCTCTTAACAGAGAACTGAGCGTAAGAGCAGACGGCATCGCTGAACCCAACAGCGATCTCAACAAGAAGATATTCAACATCTGGCTGGAGTTGCTCATGAAAGCCACCTTGTGTGCCGGAGTCATGGGTTTGATCGCCGGACTTTCCGCTGCACTCTTCTTCCGTTCCTAAGCGCTCTGGAGGCAGCATTCCCTCCCTTCAGTTCTTTCACTGCATTATTCCCTTCCCGAACAGATGCTGATAAACCGTTCGAACCCGCTCCCTCAGCCCTCGGCTCTGCTCGGGGCAGGCTCTCGCGGCTCGGATCGCGCACTTTGATCTTGGGGCAGTTGCCGATTCGTGCGCTAGCAAGCGAGAGCCCAAATCAATTTTTAAGCAACCTGCTAAGACCCATTCTGAAGGATAATTAACAGCTGTTGAACCTGTCCACGCAGGTTTTGCGCTGCCGGCTGCTCCGGTCAGAGGATTATGGAAGCCTTACTAAAACAAGTTCTGGAAACGGTTCTAAAGTTTGGCATGATTTCCCCCGGCCAGCGGGTCGCGGTAGCCTGCTCGGGGGGGGCGGACTCCACCTCGCTGCTTTTGATTCTGGAAAAACTATCCATTCCTTTGGGCTGCACCCTTTCGGTCTGCCACTTTAATCACCGGCTGCGTGCGGAGGAGTCTGACGCAGACGAGCAGTTCGTCTGCCGTTTGGCCGAGCGCCTGCAAGTGCCTTTGTATATCAAACGGGCCGACGTGCGGCGCGCAGCCCGGTCTGCCGGAGCGAACCTGGAGGAAACTGCCCGCGAGCTGCGTACAGCTTTTCTGATCTCACTCACCGAAACCGGGAAGGCAGACCGGGTAGCGGTGGGGCATACGGCCGACGACCAAGCCGAAACGGTGTTGCACCGTCTGGTGCGCGGCACGGGCACGCGGGGGCTGGCTGGTATCTATCCTGTAGTGCAGGGCAAAATTATCCGGCCTCTTTTCCAGTCGCGACGCAATACCCTTTTGGACTGGCTGACGGCACGGCAGCAGTCCTGGCGGGAGGATGCCAGCAATCAAGACCTGCGATATACCCGAAACCGCATCCGCCACCAGTTGTTGCCCCTGTTGTCGCAGTTCAACCCGCGAATTGTGGAAACCTTGGCGGCCAGCGCCGAAATTGCCCGAGACGAGGAAACCTTTTGGCAGGATTACTTGCAGCCGATTCTTCTGCAAAGTACGCGAAAATTCAAAGGGAAGATTCAAATTGACATAGAGAAAATTCGGGAAGCTCCGCCGGCAGTGGCCCGGCGTGTTCTGCGCTGGGCGACCGCGACCGTTGCTCAAATGGGACAGCACGCCGCAAACATCGATTCAGCCGGCACTCCCTACCGAAAACGGGGCAAGGCCCTCCCTCTCGATGCCCTCCAAATCGAGCAGCTTCTCCGCTTGGCCTGTGCAAAGCAAAGCGGCAGGATGATGTCGCTGCCCGGCAACATGGCGGCTGGAAAAGAATTCACGCGCCTGACCATAGCGCGCGTGGAAGATCTGAACCCCAAGCGGCAGGGATTTTCTCACCAGTTTCGAGTTCCCGGCAAACTCAAGGTTCCTGAAATTAACACTTTATTCGCCTTTAAATTAGTGCCTTGGGGTACTGACGAAGCGCGGTATAATCAAGAAGGGAATGTGTTGCTGGAGAGTAGGATCGCAGAGAACCCCTTGACTTTGCGGAACTGGCAACCGGGAGACCGATTCAGACAAAAGGGACATCAGCGGCGGCGGAAACTGAAAGAACTGTTCCAGAGATTCCGCATTCCCCAGAACGAGCGTCAGGGATGGCCGGTGCTTCTTAGCGGGGACGAGATTGTTTGGACCCGGGTGCTGGAAATTGCGGAAGGATTTTCACCCCAACGGCAAAGCAGTCATGCCATCCTGATCCAGGAAAGGGAACTGTGACCGGAGACAGGAGGAGAAGGTGAACTCGACGGCAAAAACAATTGTATTCTGGACTGTCATGCTGGCCACTGCCCTGCTGCTGTGGCAGTTTGTCAAATCGGGGAGTCCTGCCGAAGACGAGCTTTCCTTTACGGAATTCATGGAACAGGTGGATCAGGAAAACATCTCGGAGATTACCCTCTACGGCAACAATGAGGTTCAGGGCCACTTCAAGGAAGATAACAGCCTCCTGAAAACTGTGGTCCCCAACGACTATCCCGACTTGATCCCCATCCTCCAGGATAAAGGCGTCAGGATCAACGTCAAGGAAAGCTCCACCAGTTCCTGGGTCAGCATTCTCGTGAACGCTTCGCCTTTCCTGCTCTTGATCGGCTTCTGGATTTTCATGATGCGGCAGATGCAGACGGGAGGCAACAAAGCCCTTTCGTTTGGTAAAAGCCGAGCCCGCCTGCTCTCGACCCAGCAGAAGAAAATCACCTTCAAGGACGTGGCCGGAGTGGACGAGGCCAAGGAAGAACTCCAGGAAATCATCGAGTTTCTGCGGGACCCGCAAAGATTTCAAAAGCTGGGGGGGCGGATTCCCAAAGGGGTCATTCTGGTGGGCGCGCCGGGGACCGGCAAGACGCTGCTGGCGCGCGCGATTGCCGGGGAGGCAAATGTTCCCTTCTTCTCCATCAGCGGTTCCGATTTCGTGGAGATGTTCGTCGGGGTGGGAGCCAGCCGGGTGCGGGACCTCTTTGATCAAGGCAAGAAGAACGCCCCCTGCATCATATTCATCGACGAAATCGACGCCGTGGGCCGCCATCGCGGCGCGGGGCTGGGCGGCGGGCATGACGAGCGCGAGCAGACCTTGAACCAGTTGCTGGTGGAAATGGACGGCTTTGAGTCCAATGAAGGCGTCATCCTGGTGGCTGCTACCAACCGCCCTGACGTTCTGGACCCCGCCCTGCTCCGGCCGGGCCGGTTCGACCGCCGGGTGGTGGTCCCGCGGCCTGACGTAAATGGCCGCCTGGGAATTCTTCAGGTTCATACCAAGAAAATCCCTCTTTCCGAGGACGTGGATCTTTCGGTGATTGCTCGCGGCACGCCGGGCTTTTCCGGCGCCGATCTGGCCAATGCGGTCAACGAAGCGGCTCTCACTGCCGCCCGGCCGGGCCATACATCGGTCGGGATGGTCGATTTCGAGACAGCCAAGGATAAAGTCCTGATGGGAGTCGAGCGGAGGTCGCTCATCATCAGCGAAGAAGAAAAGAAAAACACCGCTTTTCACGAGGCGGGCCATGCCCTGGTTGCAAGCATCGTTCCCCATGCTGATCCCCTGCACAAGGTGACCATTATCCCGCGCGGCATGGCCTTGGGCGTGACCATGCAGCTCCCGGTCGATGACAAGCACACCTACACGAAAGAGTATCTTGAAAGCCAGCTCGCCGTCATGATGGGCGGCCGGCTGGCCGAGGAGCTTTTCCTCAATCATCAGACAACCGGAGCGGGTAACGACCTGGATCAGGCCACCTCAATGGCCCGCAAGATGGTCTGCGAATGGGGCATGAGCAATCTGGGACCGCTGACGTTCGGCAAGAAAGAAGAACAGATATTCCTCGGACGCGAGATTGCCCAGCACCGCGACTTCAGCGAGGATACGGCCATTCGCATCGATCATGAGGTCAAGCGGCTTGTTGATCACGGCTACCAGCAGGCCAAGACCATCCTGACGGAAAATCGCGACAGTCTCATCCGGATTGCCGAAGCTTTGCTGGTGCGGGAGGTCCTGGACGCAAACGAAGTCAAGATGATCCTCCGGGGGGAATCGCTGCCGGTTAAGCAAGTGGTGGGGAATCCCCCCGACGAAACGGACCAGACACAACAGGTTCTCAAGCCGGGCCCCGCGCGAGCCCCTGAGAAATCGCCTAGCTTGGCTGAGGGCGAGAAACCGGCTCCCGCTTAAGTTTGCCGGATCGAGATTTCACTCTCTAACTTGTCTCCTCAACACCGCAAACGCTTTTTGTTGCGACTGTCCCGCCGGACACTGCCGCTAGGAAGAGGAACTCTGGTGATGGGCGTTCTCAACGTCACGCCGGACTCTTTTTCCGAGCAGGGTATTTATTTTGACCGCCGCGCTGCCGTCGCACGGGGACTTGAGATCGAGCGCGAAGGCGCCGACCTTCTGGATATCGGGGGGGAATCCACTCGCCCGGGCGCACAGCCGGTCGAGGCAGCCGAGGAGCTTGACCGCACGATTCCCGTCATCGAAGCTCTCCGCCGCAAAGGGCTCCGGATTCCTATTTCAATTGACACTACCAAGACTGCTGTCGCCGACCGAGCGCTCGGCGCGGGCGCCGAGATCGTCAACAACGTCAGCGGCCTGCGCTTTGATCCGGCACTGGCCCAAGTTGTACGGGACCATCAGGCGGCCCTGGTGCTGATGCACCTGCGCGGCACCCCCCGCACTATGCAGAATCTTCCCCCAGTGAAAAACCTGCTGCCCGGTATTCGCCGGGGGCTCTCCGCCTCCATTCGCCGGGCACTCGAAGCGGGAATCAAAAAGCGGCAGATTGTCATCGATCCCGGAATTGGGTTTGGGAAGGACGCCGGTCAGAATTTTGAAATCTTGAAAGGCCTGCCGAGCTTGATTCCTCTCGGATACCCCATCCTGGTTGGGCCCTCGCGAAAATCGTTTCTCCGATGGGCTTTATCGGGCCAATCTGCACCGCTTTCTAAGGCCAAGAGATTTTCACGAAGCAAGGAGGCGGAAGATGGAGTGCCGGAAGATTTGTTGTTCGGAACGGCTGCGGCGGTAACGGCAGCCATCCTGAACGGCGCGCATATCGTCCGTGTTCATGATGTGCGGCAGATGGTCAAGGTTGCGAGGATCGCGGATCAGGTTGTCTAACTAAAGCACTCTCTCTTCCCAATTTTCCAAGTAGCTCTTCAGCGAACCCATAAACTGGTCGGCCACATACCCGTCAATTACGCGGTGATCGTAGCTGAGCGACAGGTACACAACCGAGCGAATGGCAATGGCGTCGTTGATTACGACCGGCGTCTTGTTGATCCCGCCGACACCCAGGATGGCCACCTGCGGCTGGTTGATGATGGGCGTAGCAAACAGGCTTCCGAGTGCGCCGGGGTTGGTGATGGTAAAGGTCCCGCCCTGCACCTCGGTTGGGGAAAGCTTCTTGCGGCGGGCTCGGTCGGCCAGGTCATTGATGGCGCGCGTCAGCCCCAGAAAGCTTTTTTCGTCGGCATTGTGGATCACCGGGACGATCAGGCCCCAATCCAGCGCCACGGCGATCCCCATGTGGACGTCCTTCTTGTAGAGCAGATCATCCCCGGAGAGAGAGCTGTTGACGATAGGAAACCGCTTCAAGGCATCAATGGCTGCCCGGACGAAGAACGAGGTGAAGCTGAGCTTTGTGTTCTCCTGGCTGGCGAACCGTCCTTTCTCTTGCTGATAAATTCCCGAAACCCGCGTTAGATCCACCGTAAAGACGGTGGTGACGTGCGCCGAGGTGTGCCGGCTCAGGACCATATGTTCGGCAATTTTTTTTCGCATGGTGCTCATCGGAACTTTCTGTACGCGACCAGGACCCATCGCCGCCGCAATTGTGGTAACGGAAGCCGGTGCCGGAGGCGCTGCTTTCCGGGCTTCCACATAGGCAAGAAGGTCCTCCTTGGTGATCCTTCCTCCTGAGCCGCTGCCTTTCACCTGGGTCAAGTCCACCTTGTGTTCCGCCGCCAGCTTCTTCACCAGCGGAGAGCTGCGGACCGGCGCGGCTGTTGCTTGTGCTCTTATCGTTACAGGGTCCTGCCGTCCAGCTTCCGGCTTCGCAGGTTCTTCTGTGGCTGTTTCCTGGCGGTCGCCCACCGCAGTTTGCTCAGAGACCGGGACGGGGCCCGGCTTGGCGGCCGCTTCGGCCTGGAAAGAACTTCCGTCTTCCTTTGCGGATTGAATCTGCGCCACGACACTATGGACCGCCACCGTTTTCCCTTCGGCGGCCAGAACTTGAATGAGGGTGCCGGCCTCCGGAGAGGGAATTTCCGCATCCACCTTGTCTGTCGAGATTTCAAACAGCGGCTCGTCCTTCTCCACCGTCTCCCCCACTTTCTTGAGCCACCGGGTCACGGTTCCTTCGGAAATGCTCTCGCCCATCTGGGGCATCTTCACATCGGTCGGCATACTGCTCTCCTTTCCTGACTAGCCCTGCCTGGCTGGCCCGGCAAACCTTCTCTTAAAATTGCGGCAATTGTTCCGGCGCAGCCAGCCGCATACGCAGTCCAAACAATTTCCCTATGTGACCGGCGACGGACTCCTCAACCTGACTGAGATTCACAGACCTGCCCAGCAACTCGCGGAATGATGTCACCGGACAGGCTGAGATTCCGCAGGGAACAATGTGCTGGAAAGAACCGAGGTCCGTGCTCACATTCAGAGCAAACCCGTGGGAGGTGATCCAGCGGCTGATGCGCACTCCAATGGAGGCGAGCTTGCATCCGTCCACCCACACTCCGGTCAGCTTTTCCCTTCGTCCGGCTCGTATCCCGAAATCCCGCGCCGCGCGGATGAGGGCTTCCTCCAGGGTCCGCACATACCAGACCACGTCCTTGCGGATGCCGCTGAGATTCAGGATGGGATAGCCGACCAGTTGGCCGGGCCCATGATAGGTGATGTCGCCGCCGCGATCGGTTTCAACAAATTCGATGCCCTGTTCATCGAGTAGCTCCGCCGAACTCAACAGGTGCTGCCTGTCTCCGTTCCGTCCCAATGTGATAACCGGTGGATGCTCCAAAAGCAGCAGTAAATCGCCGGTCTCCCCTGCCTTTCGGCGGGCAACCAGGGCGCGTTGCAGCTCCCAGGCGCGGCGGTAGGACACGCGGCCTAAATGATATACCTGGCAGTCCGCTCCCTGCGGTCGGTCCGTCTTCTCCACAACGGGGCTGGAAACTCCGCTCAACTCTTCAATCGTCGTCTTCATCGAAAACTCAATTGGAAATACTCCGCTTGACCGCGCACAAAAACTCCCGCCGCCTCTCAGGCATTGATCGTCAAGGAATGCACCGCATTGGCCGCATCCATCAATGCCTCGGAAAGCGTGGGGTGGGCGTGGATCGTGTACATAATGTCCTCAACCGTAGCTTCCAGGCGTATGGCCAGGGCGACTTCGGCGATCATCTCCGTGACCGCGGGGCCGATCATATGGGCGCCCAGAATCTCCCCGTACTGTTCTTCGCAGACGAGCTTCACAAATCCCTCATGAGACCCCAGGATGCTCGCCTTGCTGTTGGCCAGAAACGGGAATTTGCCGACTTTGACCGAGTAGCCCTCCTCCCGCGCCCTGGCCTCGGTCAAGCCCACGCCCGCAACTTGGGGCTCGGTGTAGATGCAATCGGGAACGTGGCGAGGATTGATCGGGGGCACGTCCTTGCCGCAGATCTTCCCCACGGCGACGATGCCTTCCATCGAGGCCGCGTGGGCCAGTTGCGGAGTGCCTGCCACGATGTCGCCGATGGCATAGATTCCCGGCTCGGCCGTCTGCATAAACTCGTCTGTTTTGACATATCCTCTCTCGGTCTCAACCCGTGTTTCTTCGAGGCCTATGCCTGCCGTGTTGGGCCTCCGCCCCACCGCCACCAGGGCCTGCTGGGCCTGGAGCGTCTTCGTATCGTTCCCCTGGGTGACCTCCACTGCAATGGCTTCACCCTTCTTTTGAAAGCTTGTCACCCGTGCACTCGTCAGAATCTGGACGCCTTGCTTCTTTAGAGATTTCTCCAGTTCCCGGGAAATCTCTTCGTCGGCCAAAGGGAGGATGCGGGGAAGCATTTCCACCAGCGTCACCTCGGAACCGAAGCGGCGGTAGATGGAGGCAAACTCCACTCCCACGGCGCCGGCGCCGATGATCAGCAGGGATTGGGGCTGCTGCCGAAGCCACAGAATCCCTCGATTGGTGAGCACCCGCTTCTCGTCCGCCTCCATCCCCGGCAACATGCTGGCTTCCGAGCCCGTCGCCAGGATGATATTTTTGGCCCGGAGTTCGCGTTCTCCATCCGGCCCCTGCACCTGGATTCGGCCGCCGCCCTGGAGCTTTCCGAAGCCGCGGATGTTTTCAATCCGATGCTTCTTGAACAGATACTCCAGCCCTTTATTGTGCTTCCGGACCACCTTCGCCGTGCGCTGCTGCACCGTCTCAAATCTCAGCTTCACCTCTCCGCATTCAATGCCGAATTCCTTTCCGCGCATCACGGCGTCATAGACTTCCGCATTGAACAGCAATGCCTTAGTTGGAATACAGCCCACGTTCAGGCAGGTTCCTCCCAGGCGGTCCTCTTTTTCCACGACGGCTGTGCGCAGACCCCACTGGGAGGCCCGAATGGCTGCCACGTAGCCGCCCGGCCCGCTCCCCAAAATCACCAGATCCAATTCATCAGCCACGGGAACAACCTCCTGAATACGAACTTAGTCTTGGCGGCTATCGAAGATGGCGGTCGTTTCTGTATCTTTGCCATCCTATCTCTAATCTTTGCAACACTATCTTTGCACCAACGGAAGGCCGATCAAAACAAGGATACTATCAACTTTCACCACGCCCACACAAGCGGCTGCCTGTCCTTCGCATCCAAGGCAAAGCCCCTGCGGACGGCGCAGGTTTTCTTGACGGGTAGTACCAACAGTGCTAGGCTAGAATTGATGCTAGCCAGGACGCAAGGGCCGGTGAAGCGTGGATAGCTTTTTTATCTAAAGCCTAACTTTCACTCGCCCGACGCATTAGATGAGAAAAGAAGTAAAACTCAGCAGCGGCATCGAGACCTTGTTCGGCACCCTGGATGAAAATCTCCGGTTGCTGGAAACCACGCTCCAATTGACGGCTCATCTAAAAAACGACTCTCTGGAAATCGAAGGGGAACCTGTCAACGTCGAGCGAATGGAGCGGATCGTCGAAGAGTACGGCCAGCTCGTGAAGGAAGGATTGTCGTTCAACAACGGCGACCTGCAGGGCTATCTGCAAGTTGTCGCCGAGGACCCTTCCTTCAGCCTCCGCTCCCTGGTGCTGAGTGGGCGGCAGCGCAGCTTCGGCAAAAAATCGGTGGTTCCCAAAGGCATCAATCAGCGGCTGTACCTGGAAGCGATCGACCGGCACGATATGGTATTCGGGATCGGCCCCGCCGGGACCGGCAAGACCTATCTGGCAGTGGGCATGGCGATCTCTTATCTGCTGGCGCGCAAGGTGAACCGGATCATCCTGGCCCGCCCGGCGGTGGAGGCGGGCGAGCGGCTGGGCTTCCTGCCGGGAACCCTCCAGGAAAAAATTGACCCCTATCTGCGCCCGCTCTACGATGCTCTCTATGATCTGTTGGACGCCGAAAAGGTGGAGCGGTACATGGACCGGGGAACCATCGAGATTGCCCCGATTGCTTTTATGCGCGGGCGAACGCTCAATGACAGCTTCGTGATCCTCGATGAGGCCCAGAACACCACTGGAGAGCAGATGAAAATGTTCCTGACCCGGCTGGGCTTTCACTCCAAGGTGGTCATCACGGGAGACATCACCCAGATCGACCTGCCCGAGGACCGGCGCAGCGGCTTGCTGACCGCAATCGATGTGGTGCGGTCGATTCCGGAAATCAGCTTTGTGTACTTCAACGAGAAAGACGTCGTTCGTCACCATTTGGTCCAGCGAATCATCCGGGCGTACGAGCAGTACACGCAGTCCGGCAATGGTTCTCCCCAAGTTTCGCGCTCATCGGGGCAGGACAATTCAGAGGACGACAAAAAATTGTAACGTTCCCGTTGGCGGAAGAGCAGCCACTCGATCCGTCTTTTTTATTCTATGGTTCACTCCTCCAGCTCCGAGTCAGAAAATTCCGACGACGGCAACCCGGCCCATCCCCGGCGTAATAACGGCCTGCCGCAACCAGCAGTTCTAATTAACCGCCAGCGAACCATCGAAGCTGACTGGGAGGAAGTAAGGAGGTTTCTTCGCCAACTGCCTCCCCGGCTGGCCCCGCATTCCTTCAGCGTCTGCCTGCTCTCCGACCTGGGCATCCGCCGCTATAACAAACAATTCCGCCACAAGGCGGAATCCACCGACGTCCTTTCCTTCCCCTCCGGGGAACGCGGAAACGATCCCGGCAAGTATTTGGGCGACATCCTGATCTCTGCCGAGACCGCCCGCGCCAACTCACGGCGGCATGGACTTCGGCTGCAAGAGGAGATCAAGATTCTGGTGCTGCACGGGCTTCTCCATCTTCTGGGTTACGACCATGAGAGCGATGCAGGCAGGATGGCCCGCCAGGAGCGGATCTGGCGCGTCAAACTGGGCTTGCCGACCACTCTGACGGAAAGGTCCCGGGGAGGGGCCTCGCGCGGGATGATCCCTCGCGGCAGAGCTTCCTAAACCGCATGTTTATCCTTCTCTCAGCCCTGGTCTTGCTGTTCAGTCTTCTTCTCACGCTGTTCTCCTATGTGAACCGTTTGTACAGCGAAAAAGGCCGCTTCCTGATTCGCGGTTCCCGGGATAACGTCGATTTCTTTGAGGGCTATGTTGAGCCGAAGCTGAAAGTGGAAATAGAGAAAGCCGGGTTTACTTTCCCGCTCCTGGTCCGCGTGAACCTCATCGCGCTGGCCATGGTGGTGGCATGGTGGAATCTTTCCGAACCTCTGCACTGGCATATGGCGGCGGAGGCCGGTGTCTTTCTGGTGCTGGACGTGATGCTTTTTGCGCAGGTGATTCCTCACGTGCTGCTGACCCGCACGCGCGGAAAATGGCTGCTGTCGGCCACGGGGTTGCTGCGATTGTGCGTCCTGCTGATCTTCCCCCTGGCTGCGATCAGTCAGTTTCTCTACGGCATTGCCACCTTAGGCAAGGACGCCGAACAGGAAGAAGACAAGCCCTCTGCCAGCGAGAATATCGAGGCCCTGATTCAGGCGGGCGAGGAAGAAGGGCTACTCGAAGAAGAAGACCGCAAGCTGATTCGGTCCGTTGTAGAGTTCGGAGACAAAACCGTCCGCGAAGTGATGACTCCGCGCCCGGAGATCTTTGCCGTTCCGGCCGAGACTCTCTTGAATCAGCTCAAGCAAAGGCCTGCGGAGCGGCGCTTCTCCAGAATCCCCATCTATCAGGGCGACCTGGATCATATCCTCGGATTCATTCACGTGCGGGACCTGCTTCCGCTGAGCGATGAGGAGTTGGCACAGCATCCCGTCACCAAGTTCCTGCAGCCGGTTTCCTTTGTGCCGGAAACCAAACCCGTTGCGGACCTGCTGAAAGAAATCCAGCAAAAGGCGCAGATTGCCATTGTGGTGGACGAATACGGCTCCGTCGCCGGCCTGGCCACGGTGGAGGATATGGTGGAGGAAATCGTAGGAGAGATTCACGAGGAACATGAAGCCCGCGACGCTACCCCCCTGGGAAATCGCGCCTACAGCGTCTCCGGAAGCATGGACCTGGACCGTTTGCAGGAACTGTTCGGCGTGCGAGTGGAGGAAACGGGCGGCGCAACCACGGTCTCCGGCTTGATGACCAATGCGATGGGGCGCGTACCCGCCCAGGGGGAGGTTCTGGAGAAGAATGGCTTGGTGTTCCAAGTGACCGAATCGAATGGCCGGCGAGTGCTCCGTCTGTCGATCTCCCATCCGGCAGAGAGCCCTACGGCGACCCCAGTCCCCCAGGGAAATCCCGACCCGAAGAATTCCTCGGAGATAGCCTAGAAGTTCAGCAGCGCCTTCCGGCGCAGGGCCGGTTGGATTGCGGTGAGCCAAGGAACATTGCATGAAACGTCGCAGCGGTTTTGTGACCATTTTGGGTCGGGCGAATGCAGGCAAGTCCACGCTGCTGAACGCCCTGGTCGGCTCCAAGATTGCCATTGTCACCAACAAACCGCAGACTACACGAACCGCCATTCAAGGAGTTGTCACCTTACCTGAGCCGCGGGCGGCACGGGGCTCTTCACGGCGGACAAAGAAACCAGCGTCGCCGGGAGCCGCCGCCCAGATCATTTTTCTGGATACCCCTGGAACTCAGCGATGCGGCTCGCGCTTGGATCAGCAAATGATGCATGAGGTTCGTGCAGCACTGGCAGGCCGCGACCTGCTTTTGCTTCTGGTCGATGCCGCCCAACGGTTCGGTTCCGGCGACAGGGCCGCCGTAGAAAGAGCGCGCGAAACCGGGGTCCCCTGCTTTCTGCTGCTGAACAAAATCGACAAGGTGGCGAAAGCCAAACTGCTGCCTCTGATTGACCAATACCGGAAACTGCACGACTTCAAGGAAGTGATTCCCATCTCCGCGTTGAAAGGGGACAACCTGCCCCTGCTGCTCGACCGGATTGTCGCTTGCCTGCCGGAGGGTCCCCTCTATTTTCCGACGGACCACATCACGGAACAGCCTGTTCGTTTCCTGGCCGGGGAGATCGTCCGGGAAAAGGTCATTGTTCAGACGCGCCAGGAACTTCCTTACGCCAGTTCCGTCATCGTAGGTACGTTTGAAGAGAAACCGAAACTGGTTCATATTGCCGCCGAAATTTTTGTCGAACGCGAAGGGCAGAAGGCCATCCTGATCGGAAAAAAGGGCGAGATACTGAAGCGGGTGGGTAGCCTGGCGCGGAAAGAGCTGGAATCCATTCTGGGGGAAAAAGTGTTCCTGGACCTTCATGTGAAGGTTCGGGAGAAATGGCGCGACGACTCCAGGTTCCTGCAAGCATTGGACTGGCGCAGCATGGCTGGCAAGTAAGCCCGCTCGGTAAGCTTGCAGCCTGCCCGGAGCCTGTCGAAGGGACAGGCCATAGCAGGAAGTAATTTCCAGCAATTTATTAGAGGAGTGCACGTCATATGTATTATGGAGTGACCCTGACTGGTGTCGGACCGATGGCCGACCCGGAAATTTTGCGGCGCACGGCGCGTAAAGCCGATCAACTGGGCTTTCGCTCGTTGTGGATTTACGAGCATACCGCCTTCCCCACGGCAATTCCCGAAAGCTATGGCAAGATTCCGTTCAGTCCCGAGATGTCTTTTCTGGAGCCGATCACTACGCTGGCCTATCTGGCCGCCGAGACGACCCAAATCCGGCTGGGAACCGGCATCCTGCTGGTGGCCCTACGGCATCCCCTGCAGGTGGCCAAGGCCATCTCAACGCTCGATGTCTTTTCCGGCGGACGCGCCATGCTGGGAGTGGGGCTGGGATGGCTGGCGGAAGAGTATCAGGCTCTGGGAGTACCTTTCGGACAACGTGTGGGGCGAGTCCGCGAATCGGTCGAGGTACTGCGAAAGATTTGGACCACGGGGAAGCTCCGGCACCAGGGGCGCTACTACCCCTTCTCCGAAGTCACTTCCTACCCGCTGCCGGTCCAGACAGGCGGACCGCCCATCTGGTTTGGAGGTTTCGCCGAGCCGGCCCTGAAGCGCGCCGTGGAGCTAGGTGACGGCTGGCTGGGAACCGGAGGGCGTTTGGATAAGGTCTGCCTCAAGATCAGTATGGTAAGACAGCAGGCGCAGGAATCGGGCAAAGAGGGTTTCCAGATTGCCGTGAGCGCGAGTCCCGAGGTCAGCCGGGAAGAAGTGGATCAGCTCCGCCAGGCAGGCGCAGACCAGATCAATCTCTCGTTCCTGTCCGGAGAGGCTTCCGAGATTGAAAACCTCATGGAAGCGGCGGCCCGCAGGCTCTTCAAGTAATCGATGCAGCCCGGAAGTATCTGCTCCTGCTCGAAGCTCCGCAAGCGCGGGTCACGGAAAACAAACCCGGACAGTCTGAAAACGGCGTCAGTTATTCAGAGTAATTCCCAGGGTTTTCATCTTGCGGTAGAGGTGGGTTCGCTCCAGTCCCAGCAGTTCCGCCGTGCGGCTGACGTTGCCTTTGTTTTCTTCTAGCTTCCGTAGGATAAAATCTTTTTCATAAGCGGCGCGGGCCTGTTGCAAGGTGGAAGCCTCCGTCAGCGCCCCGCGCCGGGTATTGTCCCGGTACAACAGAGAGGGCAAATCTTTTTTCTGAATCAGCGGCTGAGAATTCATGATGACAATCCGCTCGATGAGGTTTTTCAATTCTCGAATGTTACCCGGCCAACTGTAGGCTGTCAGGACCTTCAGAGCTTCCGGAGCAAGCTGTTTTGGTTTGCGGCCATAGCTCGAACAAAATTCCCGCAAAAAATGCTCTGCCAGCAGAGGCACGTCTTCCACGCGCTCCCGTAAAGGCGGAACCACGAAGGGCACCACATTCAAACGGTAAAAAAGGTCTTCGCGGAAGTTGCCCCGGGCAATTTCCTCCTCCAAGTCTTTGTTTGTGGCGGCGATCACGCGCACATCCACGTTGACGCTGGTGGCGGCTCCCACCGGCTCGAAGCGCTGCTCTTGCAGGGCCCGCAGAACCTTGGATTGGGTCTTGAGGCTCATGTCGCCCACTTCATCCAGGAACAACGTTCCGCAGTCGGCTTTCTGAAACTTTCCTACCTTATTTTCGAGCGCCCCGGTGAAGCTTCCCTTGACATGTCCGAACAATTCGCTCTCAATCAACTCTTCGGGAATGGCGGCGCAGTTGAGCTCCACAAAAGGGCGCTTGGCCCGGAGGCTTTGCGCATGCAGGGCGTGCGCCACCAGTTCCTTGCCGGTCCCGCTCTCCCCGTAGATCAGCACGCGGCCATTGGTGGGAGCCATCAGAGCCATCTGTTGCCGCAACGCCTTCACCGGCACGCTTTCGCCGATGATGCGGTAACGGACCTCCAGTTGGTCACGGAGCCGGCGATTCTCTTCCAGCAACGTCTGGTGCTCCAGAGCATTCTTCACCACAACCAGAGTCCGCTCGATGGAGAGCGGTTTCTCTAAAAAATCAAAAGCTCCCAGTTTGGTGGCGCGCACGGCCGTTTCCACCGTGCCATGGCCGGAGATCATCACGACCACCGTCTCCGGATGCGTTTCCTGAAGCCGGCGCAACACCTCCAATCCGTCCATCCCGCGCATCCAGACATCGAGCAACACGATGTGAAAACGGTCTGCTTCCATAGCCCGCAGACATTCCTCACCCGTCGCCACGGCCAGCACGCGATACCCTTCGTCCTGGAGAACAGCCGAAAGGGATTGCCGAATCCCCTGCTCATCGTCTACTAAAAGGAGTTGTCCTTTCATGGCAAGCGAATATCTGATGGCCGGAGAGCTTGGGTTTCTGGAATGATGCCCCGCTAGGCTGCCAGAATCGGCAGCTCAATGACGAACCGTGCTCCCACAGGCTGGTTCTCTTCCACCCGGATGACGCCTCCGTGCTCGGTGACGATCCGGCTGACGATTGCCAGTCCAAGACCCGTTCCGCGATCCTTGGTGGAGAAATAGGGCAAAAACAGTTTCTCTCTTTCCTCCAGCGTCACCCCCGGGCCGGTGTCCGAAATCATTACTTCCACAATCTCCCGCTGCGAATCGGTTCGCGTAGAAACCATCAGATGGCGCACCAGGGAGTCCTCCATCGCCTCGGCTGCATTGTCGATCAAATTGACAAAAACACGCCGGAAGTGGTTGGCATCCACTTGAACCATAGGCAGGTCTGTAGCCAGGCTGGTCTGGATACTGATTCCATTCAGGCGTCCGTCGAACAGGCCGATAGCGCTTTTCACTATCTGGTTCAGGTCGGCCGGGGCCGGGTGCGCTTTGGGAAACTGGGCAAATTGGGAAAAGGTATCCACCAGATGCCTCAGATTTTCCACCTCTTGGTCGATCAGGGAACAGGACTCCTGGATTACCTGGCTGAACTCCGGGGAGTTTTCCCTGGATTGAGGAGGCCGCTTCAGCCACAGGTTGATTCGCTCGGCTGAAAGCGCAATCGGCGTAAGCGGATTCTTGATCTCGTGGGCAATGCGCTGAGCCACTTCGCCCCATGCCGCCTCTTTCTGGGCCCGCAGCAGATCGCTCAGGTCCTCCAGTACGACCACAAACCAGCTTGTGTCCGTCCCGTCCCGGCTGGAGCCGGGAGGCTCCCCGAGGGCTGCAACCGTGACGGCCAGTTGCCTGGCACGGCCATTGAGCTTGAGCTCCAACTGGCGCGACGCCTGCCCCACTCGCGCCGCCCGTTTCATGAGGTGGTTCAACTCCCGCATGTCCTCCGCAGAAAACAGCTTCGCCAGGTGGCTGGCCGACCCCGGGTCGCGGTCGAACAGACGGCGCGCGGCCGGGTTACTTCCGAGCACCGTCCCTTCCCTGGAAACGGAGATCACGCCCGTTGGAATGCTCTCCAAAATCGCCTCCGTGAAGCGGCTTCTCTGGTCCAACTGCGTGTTCACCTGTTCCAGTTCTGCACGTCCCGCGGCGAGCTGTCCCGTCATCTCGTTGAATGACCGGACCAGAATACCCAGCTCGTCGGCGGCCTTTGCGCGCACACGGTGAAGCAGGTTGCCGCGCGAGACTTCACGGGTCGCTTCAGCAAGGGCCTGAATGGGAACCGTGACCTGGCGAGACAGGAAGAGGGCAAACCATGTGGCAATGAACAAAATCAGGAGCGTGAGAAGGAACAGGATGGAAATGTATGTCTGGCGAAGGGACTTTCGCTCCTGGCTGAGTTCTTCATAGAGGACGCTTTCCTGGCGCAAGCGGGCCGTGCTTTCCGAAAATTGCGCGGGCATCCCCATCCCCACCACAATCACACCGGTCTCCTCCGCGCCGATCTGCAGGGGCGCCTGCGCCAGCACATAGCTCTGCGTGCCGAATTCGGCGAGCAGGGAACGAGCACCTCCGCTTGCCGACTGCTCCCCGGTCGGAAATGCAGCGGACAGGTCCGGCAACTCCTGCCGCAAGTTGCGTTCCAGCAGCCGCTCTCCAGCCCCATTGATCACCGCAAGATAATCAACTCCCTCGGGCGGGCGGAGCGTCTGAAATTTTTGTTCGAGCCCGCCCGGCTTATCCGTGCCGGCAGCCCCCGCCGTTTCCAACTCCAACGCCAGCATCCTGGCATCCGCTTCGGCCCGTCTCCGGGCAAATTGCTCCAGCCCATCCACTATGGCGTTTGCCTCCAAACCGACCGCCTCCAGGGGACGGCTAAACCATTTGTCCAGGGTGCGGTTGATCAGACTATAGGAAAACAGGAACAGGAAGCAGACCGGCAACAGCGACAAACCCAGCGCACCGCACACCATCTTCGTTTTGAACTTGGAACCCAGCTGGTTTGACCGCCGCTCGATATAAAGCTTCAGGATGCTTCGGAACAGAATGAATCCGAGGATCACCAGGCTAAGGAAAATGATGGTGGATAAAACGAACAGCAGAATCGTCTGCACGGAGTCGCTGGGGCTGATAAAGGGGAGGTTCAGCGACGTCAGTCCGAAAAGACTGACCAGCAGCACCAACAGCACGATGCTTGCAGCAATGATGAAGCCCGGTCGCATCCTTAGGTCGGGCATCTTCATCCTCCTTCCGAACGGCAACCCAGTATAGCATGGCGGCGGAAGCCGCCGGGAATGCGGCGGGTTCGGCAAACAACCGCAAAGAAGATGTCCCATCCCGGAGGCACTCTGCTATACTCCGGTTGCTCTGTAAACTGATGAATTTCTCTCACTCGTCCGCCGCCCGGCATCTTGGCAACCGTCTTCTCTACACGCTGCCCGTCATTTTTATCGTCATCACTCTGGTTTTCTTTTTGATTCACCTGGTTCCGGGAGACCCAGTCCAACAGATGCTGGGAGAAGGAGCGCGGGCGGGCGACGTGGAGCAGATGCGGCGCGCCTTGGGCCTGGACCTGCCCCTTTCGGTGCAGTACAGGAATTATTTGGCGGGGCTGTTGAAGGGAGACCTCGGCGCCTCCATCCGCTTCAGCTCCCCCGTCTCGGGAATCATCCTGACGCGCTACCCGGCTACGATGGAGCTGACGGTAGCGGCCTTGTTGGTGGCTCTGTTGTTTTCGATCCCCGCCGGAGTCGTCTCCGCCGTGAATCGAGGCAAATGGCGCGACCGCCTGCTGGGATTCGTCTCTCTGCTGGGGCTCTCAGTCCCCAACTTCGCCTTGGGCCCGGTGCTCATTCTGATCTTCGCTCTGCAGTTCAACTGGCTGCCGGTCTCGGGCCGGGGGGCGCTGGCGCACCTCATCCTTCCCGCGCTGACTCTGGGCACTGCGATGGCGGCGATTCTCACCCGGATGGTGCGCACCTCCGTGCTGGAACAACTCGGCCAGGACTACGTGCGAACCGCTCGGGCCAAGGGCCTGCCCGAGCGGGCGGTCCTCTACAAACACACCTTGCGCAACGGGTTGATTCCGGTGATAACGCTGGTCGGTCTGCAATTCGGAGCCCTGCTGACCGGCGCCATGGTCACGGAAACGATCTTCTCCTGGCCGGGCATCGGACGGCTGACTCTGGAAGCTATCCAGGCACGCGACTATCCGCTGGTGCAAGGATGTTTTCTCGCCATATCGGTCACCTATATTGCGGTGAATTTACTGACCGATATGGTGTACACCTTGGTGGACCCCCGCATCCGCCAAAGTTAACGTTATTTCTGGACGATATTGAAGTCATTTTGAAAGACAAGAACCATGGTCCGCAATCCACTGACCCTGTTTAGCCTTGCCATTATCGGGCTGCTGCTGCTGTGCGGCCTGGCGGCTCCTGAGATTGCTCCCCAGGACCCCTCGGCGCAGGAGCTTCCCAGCCGCTTGATGGGACCGGGGAGCGGGCATTGGTTGGGAACCGACGAATTGGGCCGGGATGTGCTCTCGCGGATTATCTATGGCGCTCGCATCTCGCTGCAGGTGGGGATCAGCGTGGTTGTAGTCTCACTGCTGGTCGGCTCGCTGATCGGATCGCTGGCTGGGTTTTACGGTGGGATGCTCGACCGCTTTATCAATGTGATTGTCATCAATTCACTTCTGGCTTTTCCCGGTGTCTTGTTAGCTCTGGCATTTGTCGCTTTTCTCGGCCCTGGAATCTGGAAACTTGTGATCGCGCTTTCGCTCGGCGGATGGATCGGATACGCGCGGTTGATTCGCGGCGAAATCCTGAAGGAAAAAGAGCTTGACTATGTGCAGGCGGCCCGCGCTCTGGGGGAGCCGGACTGGCGGCTGTTGATCTTCCATATCTGGCCGAACGTCGTCTCGCCGATCATCATCCAGGCGGCCATCGGCCTGGGGGGAGCTATTCTCGCTGAGGCTACGCTGAGCTTTCTCGGCTTGGGTGTTCCTCCTCCCGCGCCCAGTTGGGGAACCATGCTCAATGACGGCCGCGCCCATATCTTCGATGCTCCGCACCTGATCGTCTTCCCTGCCCTGGCCGTGATGCTGGCTATCCTGGCCTGCAATTTCCTGGGAGATGCTCTCCGCGACCACCTGGACCCAAGATTGAAGAACGAATTTCGGTGAAGGGCTGCGCAAAAAAATTCGAGCCGCGGCCCCGCGAAAGGCAAGTCTGAATACCGAAGAAACCGATCACTAGCTGAAATACCGCACGGTGGTGGCCACCAGGAAGGTTACCAGGAAGGCAAACGCGAGAGGCATCAGCGCTCCAACCGTCGTCCACTTGCGGCTGCGGGTTTCTTTCCATATTGTCAAGATGGTGGTGGCACAGGGGCTGTGCAGAAGCGAGAACAGCATCAGGCAGACGGCCGTCAACAGCGTCCAGCCATGCTGGTCAATTAACAAGGTCCGCAACTGATCGAAGGATACAAGATCGGTCATCTGGCCGACGCCCATATAAACCATCAGCATCGTCGGCACCACAATCTCGTTGGCGGGAATCGCAATCACATAAGCCAGCAGAATCACGCCGTCGAGGCCGAGCGCCAGCCCGAAGGGGTCCAGAAAGCTGGCGGCGTGCTGAGCCAGGTTCGTGCCGCCGACAGAGATGTTGCCCAAAATCCAGATCACGCCCCCGGCAGGCGCCGCCGTCAGCATGGCCCTGCCCATGACGAAGATCGTGCGGTCGATTAACGAAGTGTAGAGAATGCGCAGGATGCTGGGACGCCGGTAGGGAGGCAGCTCCAGCGTGAAGGCGGATGCTTCCCCTTGAAGAACTGTGCGGGCCAGCAGCCACGACACAAACAATGTAAAGCCGACTCCGATCAGCACGATTGCCACCACGGCTCCGGCGGCGGCAACCGAGGCAAAGGCAGCCGGGACCGTGGTGGCAACGAAGATCGTGGCCAGCATGATGAGGGTGGGGTAGCGGCCGTTGCAGGGAACGAAGTTGTTCGTCAGGATCGCGATCAAACGCTCCCGGGGCGAGTCGATCACCCGTGCCGCGATCACGCCGGCGGCGTTGCAGCCAAACCCCATAGCCATCGTCAGCGCTTGCTTGCCGTGCGCGCCTGCTTTGCGGAACAGCCAATCCAGGTTGAAGGCTACCCGGGGCAGATAACCCAGGTCCTCCAGAATCGTGAACATGGGGAAAAAGATGGCCATCGGCGGCAGCATGACGCTGACTACCCAGGCCAACCCTCGGAAAACTCCATGCCACAGAAAACCGGAGACCCACCACGGCACGCCCCATCTCCCGAACAAGTCCGAGGCCTGAGCTTCCACCCAGAAAAACAGATTGGCCAGCGCCTGGGAGGGATAGTTGGCCCCAATGATGGTGATCCAGAAGATCACCGACAGCACCAGAAGCATTAAGGGGAGGCCGAAAATCGGAGAGGTGACGAGGCGATCGATGCGCTGATCGAGGTCCCACTTGCTCTCGCCCCGGTGGCGCACCGCGCGCGCGGCGATGCGTTGCGCCTCCGAATACAGCGAGGCGACCATCTGATCCCGAAAGCCTTCTCCCAGATCGCGCCGCAGCTCGTCGGCGCGCACCAGCACAGAATGGGGGCCTGGTTCCAACGCTCGATCGCTCATTGTGCTCCATGCAGGGAGACCAGGGAACTGGCCCTGTCGGCAGGGGCAGTCTGTGCCCTCTCCAATTGAGCCAGCTCTCCGTTGAGCAGCGCCTGACGCAGCCGGTAGTCTCCGTCCAGCAACCGGTAGGCGACCCAGCGGGCATTGGGAAAGCCGGGCACCAACGTTTCGATCAGCGGCACCAACTCCTCAACCGCGCGCTGAATGCGGGGATGAGTCCCTGGCCGAAAAGGCTCCGTTGGGATCTCGCCCTGAATCACCCCGGCAATCGTGCGCACCAACTCTCCCAGGCCTTCTTTTGTGCGGGCCACGGTGGGGACGGCAGGAACTCCGAGGTCGCGGGACAGGCTCCTCACATCAATATCCAGGCCTTTCCGTTCTGCTTCATCCATGAGATTCACGCAGATGACAACTCTTTCGGTGATCTCCAGCACCTGCAGCACAAGGTTCAGATTTCGCTCCAGGGCCGTAGCGTCTACTACGACGACGGTGCAGTCCGGCCGGCCGAACAGCAGGAAGTTCCGGCTGATCTCTTCGTCCTGGGAAGTGGAGAGCAGAGAGTAGGTGCCGGGCAGGTCCACCAGCTTGTAACGCACCCCGTCGTAAACGAAGCCGCCTTCGGCCCGCGTCACAGTCTTGCCGGGCCAGTTGCCGACGTGCTGTCGCAGGCCGGTCAGCGCGTTGAACACGGATGACTTGCCTGTATTCGGATTGCCCGCCAAGGCTACCAGCCGGTCATGTTTCAGGAGGCTGATTCCCATCTGGGCGAGCTGCGCGTTGGCGGGACATGCTTCGCAACTGCTGGCGGAAAATGCCGGCGTCTTCATGCTGTCAACACTCCCGACTGCGAATCGTCCTGCGAGGGCCTCGAACCGGGCCGTACCCAAACGTGGGCAGCCTGATCCTTCCGCAAGGCGATCAAAGTTCCCCGAACGCGAAAGGCGCGCGGATCTCCAAACGGATTGGTCAGCTCAGGCTGTACCCACGCTTGCGGTGTCAGGCCGAGGTCCAGCAGCCGGCGGCGACCGTGTCCCCGGTACTGCGCGTCGATAACCACCACTTCAGCCTCCTCCCCTTCTCCTAAATCCACCAGCCGGACCAGGTTAGCCGGACGCTCCGGCACTTTCGGCGCAGCAGTGACCTGGATGTTGGCGGCCAGAACCGGCGCCAGGCGGTGCTCCTGCTCGCCGTCACTGAGGATCAGCCCTTGCGGTCCACTCTCCAGGACGCGGATGATGCTGCCGGGGCGCAACCCCGTGGTCAGGATTTGCTTCAGGATCACCGCCGGCTCGTCCTCCACGTGGACGATCTGAGCCGTCTCGCCCGGCTGCCAATCGGTCAACGGCACACCTTCCATCGACGCCACCGAGGCGTCGGCGCCGGGGATTGGGTCGCCATGTGGGTCGAGCGCCGGGTGGCCCAACTGCGCTTCCAGGGCGTCCAGCCGTTCCGGAGTCAAGTGATGCTCGGCGCGCTCCGCGGCTCCGTGGAGCTGTTCCATGGGAACACCGGCTTCGTCAGCCAGATACCGCTCCCAAAGCCGGTGGGCTCGGACGACCTGCAATGCCCATCGTTCTCCTTCCGGGCTCAGATGCAGCCCGCCGCCAGCGGAATGCAACACGCCGCGAGTTTCCATGTGCACAATCAGCTTTACCATACGTTTCTGCGACAAACCCAGGGCGCCGGCCAGCGATTCCAGGGTGCCGCACTGCCCGCGATGCTCAAAAGCCAGCAAATGCTTCAGGGCGTCCTCAAACAGCGCTCTCTCGCGAAGCTTCCGCCAGTTGCGAAATTTGGTCACGGCTTTCAGCCACCAGCCCAAAACAACCACAACAAGAAGCCCTAACAAAATCCAAAGTGACATATCATCCCCGTAACACAGGTCCCTTATTTGGAATCACTGATTTGCGCACCGGTTCACGCTGGTAAAAATATTTAATCTGCGTTAACATTACATTTTAATCTAACTATAGATTACATTTTCTGTCAAGGCGGGTGAAGATGGCGACGATAGCGTCGGAGAACCTGTTAAAAGCAATTCTGGAGCTGAATGAGAACGGGGAAGAGGTGATCGCGGCGCGCCTGGCCGAGTTTCTCCAGATATCCTCAGCCGCGGTCAGCATGGCCTTGAAGCGATTACAGAAAAAAGGGCATGTGCGCGTTTCTCCCAAGCGCTCGATTCATCTGACCCCGGAAGGCTTTCGGAGCGCCTGCGACTTGGTGCGACGGCACCGGCTTGTGGAGCGATTGCTGACAGACATCCTCAAGATGCCTTGGGAGGGAGTCCACCAGGAGGCGGAAAAGTTGGAACACGCCATCTCACCGGAGTTGGAAAAGCGGCTGCTGGAGATATTCGGCAAGAACGGAACATGCCCTCACGGGAGTCCTTTCACTCCTGCGCTGCATCCCAAGCGGAGACTGCGAGGCTTTCCCTTGGCCGAAGCCTCGGAAAACACCCGACTGCGGGTAGTCCGCATCGCCGAGCTTTATGAAAAGGAAACGGAATTCTTGAACTCTCTGGCGGCAATGCGGCTGCTGCCCGGCTGCCAGCTCACACTTCTGCGCAAGACCTTCGACGGAGTCTTGGAATTGCGCGTCGGAGATCGCAAGACGGCTTTCTCGAACGAATCCGGCTCCCGCATCTGGGTAGAGAACGCCTAAGGACCCTGCCGGGAAGCCTCGCTGCCTTCTACAAATAGGGGGACAGCAGAATGTGAATCATCGCGACCAAGATTGAGAATACGATCGTAGCGGTTGCGCCGACCCGAATCATATTCTTCATGTCAATTTCCCCGGTGGCGAAGGCCGTTCCCGCTGCCGCGCCCGCCCAGGGCAGCATGATTCCCAAAGCCACGTTGGGAATCAGCATGGCCATCGAGGCCGGGTTGAAACCGATTTCCTGAGCTGCCGGGATCAAGATGCTCGCGAACAACGCGGTGGCAGCCGTTCCGGAGAGGAAGTTGGTGCTGAGCGCCACCAGCGGAGCGGAGACAAACGGCAACGAATAACGTCCCAGGCCCATCTCAGCCACCATACCCTTCGCCAACTCATCCAAGCCGAACTGGCGGAGAGCGGCGATCATGGCTACCGCGGCGGTGCACAGGATCATGATGCCCCAGGGGGAGTGCTCCACTGCCTCACGCCAACTCAGAACAAACTCACCCTTTTTCCAATTCACTGGTGTGGAGAACAAGAGCAGCATGACGGCAGGCGGCACCACCCAGATGGAGAGGGCCGTTCTAGCCCACACCGCAACCTGGTGTTCCGGACCCATCGTCAGATTGATGAGAGTCGGCAGGACGAACAGGAAGACCATGGCCAGGAATACAAAAAGGGTGCTGCGTTCGCCTGGGGTGAGAGGACCCAGCTTCTCTTGTTCCCTTCGGATAAAATCCTCCCCGCCGGGAACACGAGAAATCTCCGGCTTCAGAAACAGGCGCAGGACAAAATAAAACGCGAGCAGGGTTGCCAGAAAAATCGGTATCCCGGCGCTCATCCAGTTGAAAAAGCTGAACTGGCGTCCGGTTATTGTTTGCAGCAAGTCAACGCTCAGGGCATTGTGCGGAATCCCCATTATGGTGGCTGTACCACCGGCCGTGGCGCCGTACAGAGCCCCCAGCGCCAGGAAGGCTCCAAAATTACTCTTCACCGATTTGCTGGTTCCCGTAATGGTCCGAACGAATGAAGCCAGAGAGATTCCTACCGGAATCATCATGGCCACCGTAGCAGCATCGGAAACCCACATGGAAAGGCACCCCGTCACCAGCATGAAGCCGAATGCCAGGCGATAGGTGCTGCCGCTCACCACGCGCAGGGACAAAAACCAAAGGGCAAATCGCTTGGCCAGCCCGTGGCGGTGCATGGCATAGCCCATCAGAACCGTTCCCATGATCCAGAAAAAAATGTTCTGCCCATATAGGCTGACGGTGCTGCCAATGTTCATGAGACCAAAGCCCGGAAACAACAGCAACGGCAGAAGAGAAGTAATGGCCCAGGGGATCGGCTGGGTCATCCACCACATGACCACCCAGCCGAAAATTGCCAGCGCCACGCGGCCTTCCGGAGACGAGGCTTCATAGGGAAGGAAATACAGAACGAGGAAAGTAAGAGGTCCAGCGGCGAACTGCAGCAACAGCTTCATAAAACGCTCCCCTCAGGCCTGACGCCGATTGTCGGCCAGCGGCATCCGCCAAGGTAGATGTATAAACGAGATGGCGCATTATAGACCGAAAATCGCGGAGAGGAAATGCCTATGTGCGGCGCATTGATTCGGAGAGGAACCTCAGCCTCGGTGCAGAGACACCCCTGCTGGAAGGCATATGCTTCGACAACAAGCTGTTTTGCGGGGTGGTATGGCGCAGCCGCAAAAGCAGGGACAGGCCTCCAAGGCTACCTTACCTTCGGGCTTTGCAGCAACAAGGATTGTTGGAAGTGAGCGAAGATGGGCAGCCACAATGGCTGCCCATCTTCGCAAAGGATTGTATTTCTTAGAAGGTCAGCTTCAGGCCGAGCTGAATCTCGCGGGAGCTGTTGTTAAGGGTCTGGGTAATGGTGCCTGCCCGTCTGTCGACTCCCCTTCTGTTTCTAAAGACGCGGGCCGCCGGATTGCGGAGTTGAGCACGGTTGAACAGATTGAAGAACTCACTGCGGAACTGGAGGCGAGTGCGCTCTCCTAACTGGAAGCTCTTGCTGAGCGTGAAGTTGATATTTCGCAGGTCCGGCCCAAGCAGCAGGTTCCGCCCCGCTGTACCGATTCTACCCGGCTCAGGCGCGGTGAAGGCGCAGGGATCAAAATATTTGACGTTCGCCCCCGTATCGAAAGCATCAATAAGCGCTTGCCGATCTCCCACTGATCCAGCCACCACTCCCTGGCAGCCGGCAGTGCTGCCGCTGGTCAACTTATTCACGTCCACTCCGGGATTCAGGTTGGGCCGGTTCGCACGGAACAGATAGCCCCTGTCACTGATGCGCGAACCGACGGAGAAGGGAAGACCTTGCTGGAGGGTCACAATGCCGCCGATCTGCCAACCACCCAAGATAGCGTCGGCAATGCCTCCGGTATTCATGTATGGCTTGCCCGAACCAAACGGCAGTTGGTAGATTCCATTGAACACCAAGACGTGGGGTACGTTGTAGACGGAACGGGCCCGCTCCAGGGTGCGGTCCTGACCGTATGATCCCCTCGCCCCGGTCTCACCCGTAAAGTTGGTCTCCGACTGGGAATAGTCGTCGATGGATTTCGAAAAAGTGTAGCTCGCCTGGAAGGTCAGGCCGCGGCTAAACCGTTTCTGCAGGTTCACCGCCAAAGAGCTGTAGATCGAATTCACGTCGCTGGACATCCACTCGAGATTGTTGAAATGGGGATTGGGCCGCTGTGGGGCCTCCGAAGCAGGCGGGAAAAACAGCGCACCGTCCCGTTCTACAGGAATCGAGTGGCCATTATATAACGAGCGCCGGGCCATGTGGCGGCCAATTGCGCCCACATAGCCGATCCGCAGAGCCATTTCCCCCGGCAACTGCCGCTGCAAAGTCAGGTTGTACCGGTAGAACGTCGGCGTCTTGAAGTTTTCGAAATCAAAATGCCGGGTATTCCGAAATTTTACATTAGCATCCCGAATCGCCGCCTCAATGTCCGGGAAGTTCCCGGAGACATTGATATTGGGAGCAGTTGCCCGGAAATTGAAGGGGAGCTGGGACCGGAAAGAGACAAAGCTGTTGTGCAGGATCTGGTTGTGGAAGATTCCGAAGCCCCCACTCAGGGCGGTCATCTGATCCTGGCCGAGCGCCCAGTTGAATCCCAACCGGGGCTCGAAGTTTTTGATGTGATTTTGCCACAACTGACCTGGGATCAAATCGTCGAGTGTGGCCGTGTACACGTCAGCGCCCAAGTAGGTAACCTTATTGTTGACTTCAGTCATTCCCGTGGTGAACTCCCAGCGGAAGCCCAGGTTCAACGTCAGGCTGGGGCTCACTCGGTAGTCGTCCTGGGCAAAGAACGCCAACAAGACGGTCCGGACACCGCGGTTGGTGCTGGATTCAGGCAACCGATAAGTAGCGTTGGTACCCGAGGGTCCAGCCAGCAAAAAGGCCCGCAGATCGTCGAAGTCGTAGTCGCCTTGCCAGAACGCCGGGTTGTCGGTGTTCCATTGGAAGCGCTGCGCCATGGCCCCGAACTTTATGGTATGGGGACCGCTCGTGTAGGACAGGTTATTCTCAAACTGAAAGGAATTCTGGACGTCATCGACTATGCCGATTCCGTTCGGGCCCAAGTGGTCTAGGTTACCCGCGCTGAGCGTGCCCAGCGGAACGCCCGGCGCAAAGCCCAGCGATTCGGAGGCTCCCTCCACTTGCGTGGGTTGGACATCACCGATCGATCGGCTAAACCCCACCCGGAAGGTATTCAGCAGATTGGGGCCGAAGATGTGGTCTTCCTGAATCGTCAGAATTTGCTTGGAAGTAAACGAGGCTGAGCTGGAGAGCAACCGGGCGACCCGGGTGGCGTTTGCCCGGCTGATGGTATAGCGGCCGAACAGGAAGTCGTTCTCAGAGATATGGTGGTCAATTCTCCCCGACAGGAAGTTTTCCGAGGTGGGCTGGCTTCGGTCCTCAATGAACTGTCCAGTGCCATCGCCATTGTCAACTCCGTTCGGGAGCGGATAGAGATTGATGTAAGGAGGAATCCGCGGGTCCACTTCCTCGCCGGGACCCAAAACTCCGATTCCTTGGCGTCCCTCCGCCGTGGGCACTCTCCACACGTTGGTATCGTTCAGGCGCTGCCGCAATCCCTCGTATCCCACGAAGAAGAAGGTCTGGTCTCGCCGGATGGGCCCACCGATGGTGGCCCCGAATTGGTTCCGTTTGAAGGGCGGCACCACATCATCCACGTCCTCTAACTGCGGCGCGTCCATCTTGTTGTTGCGAACGAACTCGAAGGCCGAGCCGTGCCACTCATTGGTTCCCGAGCGGCTGACGGCGTTGACGACGGCGCCGGCGTTGCGGCCGTACTCCGCTTTGCCGTTGGTGGTGACCACCTGAAATTCACGGATGGTGTCCACGCCCAACTGCACCCCGGCCGCGCTGCCTGGATTCTGGTTTCGAGTGTCCATCAGGTCGGTGCCGTCAAGCCGGAAACTGTTGGCATCCGTGCGGGCGCCGGCCACCGACAACTGCGGGGCGAAACCATAGTTGGCGCCCCTGCCCTGGCCAATGTGGGGCGTAACCGCTCCCGGGTTTAAGGTGACCAGGTCCGCAAAGCTGCGTCCGTTGAGCGGCAATTCCCGCAACTGCTCCTGGCTTACGTTCGTCGCGACCGAGGAGATGGTGGTCTCCACCACCGGGGCCTCGCCCGTCACCACCACTTCTTGCTCTACCGCACCGACCTGGAGGGTGAAATTCAGTGTCAGCTCCCGGCCAAACTCCAGGACGATTTCCTGGCGTACCTCGCGGTTAAAGCCGGCCATCGAAACCGTAATCTGATAGGTTCCCGGTTGCAGTTCCCCGACCCGGTAAAGCCCCGACGGACCGCTCTCTCTGGCGCGGGTAATTCCGGTTTCGACATTGGTGACAGTCACCTCGGCCCCCGCAATGACTGCTTCGGTGGCGTCCTGCACCACGCCGACTATGGCGCTGCTGGAGATCTGGCCAAAGGTTGCCCTCGGCACGCCCAAACAGACCAACAATCCAACGATCAATACCCACTGAATCCTTTTCATGGTTTTCTCCTCAAAATAGACGATCCAACCCTCTTACAGAGCACCCCCGCCTGGAGGCCGCCGTTTAAAGCAGATCGGACTGAAAACAAATAGACTAGACACACAATACAATTGCTAAAGCTACAATTCAAAAACCCTTATTGTCAAGGCCTTTTTAGGCTTTGGGCCACAAAAAAGGGTTACATCTTCTCATTCCGGCATCCTGCGGGGAACGCCAAGCAAAGCCGCCAGCGGCATCCTACTCGGCCCTCGCCGTCGCGTACCGGGATTCGTTGCTAAATTCCAGCTGTGGCCCGATGGGGTCCCGGCCCAGCTCTTGGGCAAACTCGTTTCGCAATACCTCAATCTTTCCGCCCACCACCGTCAGGACGGGAAAGAGATTGGGAATCTCTTCTTCGGGAACTGTGAAGTAATCCTGGTTCAATACCACCAGATCGGCCAGTTTGCCCGCTTCGAGAGTTCCTAATTCGTTCTCCCGCATGACAAACTCGGCCGGCCAGGACGTCATCATCTTCATCAGCGTCATGCGGTCAATCGCCTCTTCCGGCGCCACCATCGCCCCGTACTCGTTCCTGCGGGTGATCAGGGCGTAACCCTGGCTGAAGTAGGTTTCGCCCACGTTTCCGCTTATCCCGGCTTCGTTTTCGTAGACCGTTCTCACTCCGCCATCGATCAAACTCTTGACCGGCGAAATCCAGTTGGCGTATTGCATGCCGTAGCGTTCCAGCCACGGGTAGCTTCGGCTCAGCACGTTGCCGCCGCAACTGATCATCATGCCGAGACGGGCCATGCGGGGAATCTGATCCGGACGCGGATAGAAACCGCAATGGTCGGAGCTGAACCGCCGCGAGCGGATATAGTCCAGCGTGATGGTGGGATCGAGCGTCATGGCCTCTTCCAGGGTGTCCATGAAATAATCCACCGCCTTGTCCCCATAGGCATGGCCTGCGGCCACCCGTTCCTTCGACAGGACTGCGGTCAGAACGGCTTTCCCGGTGGCCGAGCCGGGCGTGTCCCGGCAATACTCTCGCTCTTTGATCTCCGGAGGAGCTTCCATGGTGCTGCAAATCATCGGGGGCCCGGAATCCAAGTTGCCCAGCCCCACTCCGGCAGACCAGAAGTAATCGTTTCCAAGCCCTTCCATGTCACCCAGCCGCATGTAAAAAGAGGCCGGGTCGGAATTGCCCTGGAATCCAAAGTAATGCGTGTAGGCATACCGGATGGGCATGCGGTTCTCCCGAATGAGAATCTGGTAGGCATTGAGGAATTGCAGGCCCATCATATGCGATGAGAACGTGGTAATGCCCGCCGCCGCATTTTTCCGCAGGCCTTGTTCCACAATATCGGCCAGTTCTCTGGGCCTGATCCGAAAGTAGCCGTCCACCAGCAAACCCCTTCGATATTGCGTCAGTTCGCCGACTCCTGCGTCGTCGGTGGTGTCCATGACCACTTCCGGAACTTTCCCGTATATCTTTTCAATGGCCTCTTTCCCCCGCGTATTGATCATGTACGCCGGATGGGACAGAAGAAACACCGGATTGTCGGGAGCGAGCGCGTCCAAATCCTTGAGGCCCATTTGATCTTCCTGCAAAAATTTCACTCCAATCCCTGTCCCGGAGCCGGGATTTTCCGGATCATTGGTGGGCAAAGTAATAAAGGCCCACTGGTCCGGGTCCGTTCCGGTCATGCGCTCCTTCAGGACCAGTTCAATGCCCTTTTTCAACTCCTCGTAGGACATCCCTCCGACTACAAAGCGCCTGCCCATGGTATCGAAGGCAGCCGGATTCTGGCTGACCCACCAGTTCACCTCATTGTTGTGTATGTGAGTGTGGGAGTCCACAAAGCCCGGGACCACCGTTTTGCCCTGCAAGTCGATTCTTTCGGTGTTGGGGCCGGCGTAGGAGAGGATTTTGGCGTCGTCTCCGAGAGCCTGGATTCTGCGGTTGTGGACCGCGACAGCTTGGAAGATACTTCCCGGCGAAGAACCCGTGGAAGTGTCATCCATCGTCACGATCCTGCCGTTGTAAAGGATCAAGTCCGGATAGGAGATGATGGCCACCGGCACGGTCGCCGTCTCCTGCGCAGCCGCCCAGGAAACCATCACACACAACACCGCACACATTCGTATCAGGTTACCCATAGAATCACCGCCTTCAGCAGATGGATTACAGTATCACAAACGGAGCCCAGCTTACCCAAAAGCCAATATGCGGTAGTGGGTCAGTTCCCGTCAGGCACAACTCCACCCGATTTACCAGGGCACGGGTTTAACCCGTGCCCTGAAGTTGAAACGAACTCACTACCCAATCTGCTTATCCTGAAAAGTTGCAGCTCTCTGCTATTGCGCCGCCGCGTACCGTTCTTCGAATATAAATTCCAGTTGGGGTCCGATGGGGTCCCGGCCCAGTTCCTGGGCTAACTCACCGCGCAACACCCGAATCTTGCCGCCGACAATCGTCATGAGTGGAGTGGTGTCTTCCAGTTCTTCCACAGGAACGGTGAAATAGTCGTTACTGAGCACCAGAATATCGGCGAACTTCCCCGGCTCCAGCGTCCCCAGCACGTCTTCCTTGAGAACAAACCGGGCAGGCCAGGAGGTCATCATCTTCATCAAGGTGATGCGGTCAACGGCTTCTTCCTCGGCAACAAAATAACCGTACTCATTTTTCCGGGTCAGAAATGGCGCCGCTGAGCCAAAATACGAGCGGCTGACATTCCCTCTGACTCCAGCCTCGTTTTCCAAAACTACCATCACCCCGCCCTCGATGGCGCTGCGGACCGGAGCGATCCGGTCGATGTAATCCATGGAATATCTCTGCAGATGGGGATAGCTTCGGCTCAGCACATTCGCCCCGCAACTGATAATCATGCCGAACCGGGCCAGGCGGGGAATCTGCGCTTTGCGCGGATAGAAACCGCAATGATCCGAGGTCAGCCGCCGCGAGCGGATATAGTCCAATGTGATCGCAGGATTGTCACGCATGGCAGACTCCACGGCATCCAGGAAATAATCCACGCCTTTGTCCGCGTAGGCATGCCCCACGGCCACCCGTTGGTAGTTGGCAATTGCCGTTCGAGTTGCCTCGTAGTAAACAGTACCCTCGGCATTGTCGCACCACTCCATATCCTTCACTTCCCCGGGGGCCTCCATGGTGGAACACATCCGCGGCGGGCCGGAATCGATGCTGGAGAGTCCCACAGCGGTTTGCCAGAAATAGTCGCTCCCCATTCCAGCCATGTCGCCCATCCGCCGGTAGAAGTTTTCCGCCTCCCCATAGCCGGCTTGGAAACCAAACCAGTGCGTGTAGGCAAAACGAATCGGCATGCGATTTTGCCGGACCAGCATGTTAAAGGCGTCGAGGAACCGCAGACCCATGATGTGAGACGAGTAGGCTGTAATTCCTACGGCGGCGTTTTTCAGCAAGCCTTGCTCCACCAAGTCAGCCAGTTCCGGCACCCGCGTATGGAAATACATATCGATGATCAACGCCCGCCTGTACTGCGCCGCCGTGCTGCGGACTCTTCCGGACTCATCGAGCCCGGCCGCTCTGGGGTCGAATTTGGAGCCGTAGAGCCTTTCCATGCCCCGCGTGGCATCAGTGTTCATCACATAGGAAGGATGCGAATAAAGCATGATCGGGTGATTCGGGGCCAGCGTGTCCAGCATCTCCATAGTGAATTTTTTTCCAGCCAGATACGCCACGCCCGGCGACAATCCCGAGCCGCCTCCTCCGGTGGTGCTGACGGTTATAAAGGCCCACCGACCCGGGGCCGCACTATTGACATGTTGCTGGACCGCCAGCCGGACCGCTTGCTCCATCTCCTCGTCCGTATTGCCGGACACACTGACCGACTCCGCCAGCTCCGTCAGCACCTGCGGATTCTGACTGACCCAGTAGTTCAGCTCGTTGTTGTGGATATGCGTGTGGGCGTCGACGATGCCGGGCATCACCATCCTGCCTTTCACGTCGATCCGGCTGGTTTCCGGGCCGGCCAGGCTCAAAATCCGGTCATTGCTTCCGACCGCCTGGATTTTGCCGTCCCGGATCGCCACCGCCTCCGCCGTCGTTCCCCGCGATGTGTTCAGGCCGAAGGAGGTGTCATCCATCGTCACAACCTTGCCGTTGTGGAGAACCATATCGGGGTAGGCCGCAATCTCTTGCGGGACGGTAACCGTGTTCTGCGCACTTGCTACCGCGCAGAAAAGAAAAAAACTAATACAGAAAACCAAGCTGTTACTTATTCTACTCATTGGAGCTGACCTCCTTAGTTTTGCTAATGTCGCTAGTTTGAAGCGGCTGGTTTGGCCGCGAAAACGCAGGCCGTCATCCATTCGCTTGCCGCATCTTTATAAATTTCCGCACCTTGCACCTAACGGACCGGCCGGACTCGGACAAGTTACATGGCCGGCGGCCGCTCCGGAGGGGAATAAAGAGGATCGTTCCGGAACTCGATCTGCGGCCCGACGGGATCACGGCCCAGTTCCTGAGCCAACTCGTTGCGCAACACGACGATCTTCCCTCCAACAACCGTCATGAGCGGGATCGTGTTCGGCATCTCCTCTATCGGTATGGTGAAATAGTCCTTGCTGAGCACCAGGAAGTCCGCGAACTTGCCCGGTTCGAGCGTTCCCAGCACATCCTCCTTCAGGACGAAGAGCGCTGCCCAGGAGGTCATCATTTTCATCAGGGTGATGCGGTCAATGGCCTCCTCCGGCGCAACCAGCGCTCCCTGCTCGTTTCTTCGGGTCAGCAGCGTGGAGGCATCCCGGAAATAGCTGGCGGCTGTATTGCCGCGACGGACGGTGCTGCCTCCCTCGTCCTCGAGCACCACCCGCACTCCGGCCTCGATGGCGCTGCGGACCGGAGAGATACGGTTGGCGTATTCCGGGGAATATCTTTGCAGCCAGGGATAGCTTCGGCTGAGCATATTCCCCCCGCAGGCGATTGTGATGCCGAGCCGTTTCATGCGGGGAAGCTGCTCTTTGCGCGGATAAAAACCGCAGTGGTCGGTGGTGATGCGCCGGGAACGGATATATTCCAACGTGATGGCCGGATTGTCGCGCATCGCCTCCTCAATGGCGTCCATTACGTAATCGAACGACTTATCGCCATAAGCATGTCCCACCTGAACTCGCTGATAGTTGGCGATCGCCGTTTTCGTGGCCTCATAGGTGAGCGTGCCCGCAAAATTCTGGCAGAACTCCTTTTCCTTTACGGCACGCGGCGCCTCCATGGTGGAACAAATCCGGGGCGGGCCGGAATCCACGCTTCCCAGCCCCACGGCAGTTTGCCAGAGATAGTCGTTCCCCATCCCGGCCATGTCGCCCATTCTCCGGTAGAAATTTCCCGCTTCCTGGTAGCCCGCCTGGAAACCAAACCAGTGGGTGTAAGCGAAACGGAGCGGCATGCGCTTTTGCCGGGCCAGCATGTTGAAAGCGTCCAGAAATCGCAGCCCCATGATGTGAGAGTTATAGGTGGTAATTCCTACGGCGGCGCTTTTCGCCAGGCCTTCCTCCACAATCTCGGCAAGCTGACCGACCCGGGTATGAAAATACTGATCGATAATCAATTCCCGGTTGTATTGAGCAGCCGTATTGTGGGCGTTGCCGTGCTCATCGACCGCTTCGGCGGAGAGCTGGGAACCGTAGAGGTTCTCCATGGCGGCGACGGCTGCCGAGTTCATTACGTAGGCGGGGTGGGAGTGCAACAAAACCGGATGATTCGGGGCTATTTGGTCCAACCGCTGCCTGGGAAACTTCCGCTCCTGCAGAAACGCCACCCCCGGCGCCATTCCCGAGGGACCCCCTCTGCTTCCCACGGCAACAAAAGCCCACAGACCGGGCTGCGCTTCCTCTACATGCTGCTCGACCGACAGCGCGACCCCCTGCTCCAACTCCGAGTCTCTCGTGCCCGCAATCACATAGGCCTTGGACACGGCCTCCAGCACCTCCGGATTCTGGCTGAGCCAGTAGTTCAAGGAGGTGTTGTGGATGTGCGTGTGGGCGTCGATGATGCCAGGCATCACCGTCCTGCCGTTCACGTCGATCCTCTCCGTTTCGGGACCTGCCATGCGCAGGATTCGGGCATTGCTCCCGACCGCCTGAATCTTGCCGTTCCGGATCGCCATCGCCTCTGCCGTTGTTCCCTGCGACGTGTTCAGTCCGAAAGAGACGTCATCCATCGTGGCGATCTTGCCGTTGTGTATGATACGGTCCGGGTAGGCGGCAATCTCCTCCGGGACGGTAACCATATCCTGCGCGCTCATCGTCCCGCATAGCAACAACAGGCTGACGGCCTCCAACACCACTCCCCGTAATTGTTTCATATGACACCGGTCTCCTTGAGATTTCCCGAAGCCGACTGCTTAGCCCTCTCAAAAGGGATAATACCAGAATCGCGCACTTTTGCCAGTCAATGAAAATCCAGCCGCCTGGCTGCACGCATTCAGGATGAGAATGCAGCCCAACGCGGCCAAAGTCGAAATACCTCAAAAAGAAAAAGGCGACGGGCAATATCGTCACCCTGCCGCAAGAATCCCGTCTACCGCTGCGAAGTCCGCCTCGAGGTCAGTTCTTCGTAGGTGGCAATCACGGCTCCGCTGGGCTGTAAGCTATATTCCCCGGCAAACTGCGGATGGACGAAAATGACTTTCCCGTCGAACACGGTCATCTGAGGCTGCATCTCGCTCAACTCTTCGGCGGGAATCGTCATGTAGTCGCGGTCCAGCACCACCAGGTCGGCCAGCTTGCCCGCTTCAATCGATCCCAGCTTGTCCGGCTTGAGCACATACTCGGCAGCCCATAGGGTGATCATCTGCAAGGCGGTGGTTCGGTCCACGCGTTCCTGTTCGCCCCATACCTTCCCGTCACGCGCTACCCTCGTCATCAACAACTCCAGCTCGTGCCACACGTTCATGTCACGGTCCGCCTCATACACCACCTTGACGCCCGCATCCAACATGCTCTTCACCGGAACAACGAAATTGTTCGCCACTTCATCATTGAAGGCTCTGGCTATGTCCGGAGAACCCTCAATATACTTTGGCGCGCAACTGAACATCACGCCCAGCCGGGCTGCCCTCGGGAAATCCACAGGGTCTACATACCGGCAGTGATCAAAGGCCCATCCCTGGGTCGCCGAAGGTCCCAATTGCTGTTGTATCTCTTCAATCATATCCAGCAGGTTCCCCACCGAGCGATCCCCGGCCACATGGGTATTGGCAAATCGGATTCCGTTGCGAGCGGTGGCGAACACCCAATCCCGAAAGTAGTTGTCCTGCACCGGACCCGCCCTCCCGCTTGCGCCCCGAAATTCGTCGTCGGTATGGCACTGCCCCGTTGGCCACCAGTTGTCGATGGCTTCCATGGCGCCGAGTTGTTTTTTCTGATTGGAGCAGGCCCGGGTCCCCCCGCCATCCACTGCGGTGGGGGCCATTGAGGTGATCCATAGCTTGTCATCGCCGCTCCCGGTCTGATTGGCGAAGGGTTTCAGACCATTTTCCAGATCCGTGATGGCGCCAAAATAATCTTGCATTCCGCCCGCCAGCCGGATCGTCAGCTCCCCTCGCAACTCCAGCAGCTTGTACGCTTCCTCGCTGTAGCGAGGCAGCCGCGTGGATACCGTGGTGAGCCCGGTGGCCGCCAGCTCTTCCAGATACTTCTTGTAAACAGGCGCGACATCCTCCGGAGCCGGGTCCGGTAAATACTGCAACAGCAGCCGGCTCGCGGGCGGTTCCAGGTGGCCATCCGGCCTGCCGGCCTCGTCAATCCAGAAACGCCCGTACCTCCGGACGAAATCACCATACTTCCCCATGATAATTTCCATGGCCTTGCCATTCAGCAAAAAGCCGTTGAAGTCCGGGATTCCGAGAGAGAGAACTATGGGATTGTCGGGGGTTACCTTATCCAGCTCCCATTGGTTCAACTCGTCATAGAGAATTTTCACCTGCTCGACCGAGCCGCCCCTCCGGAACTGCAGCTGGTTTTCAAAGTAAATCCATTCGCCGGGTCTGAATTGATACCTCTCCATCAGCCCCTGAATCTGGTCCAGCACGTCTTCTTTGCTTCCTACGCCCCGCCAATCCACCGGATACTGACGCATTCTCTCCGGCCCTAACTCCCCGCCATAAACGCTCTCCGTATAGTTGTGGAGATGCAGATGCGTGTCGATCAAGCCGGGGATGACCGTTTTTCCCTTCAGGTCGATCACCAGCGATTCCGGCCCGGCCAGGCGCAGGATGTCGGGGTCTGCTCCCACCGCCGTAAATTCTTGACCGCTGATGGCGACCGCTTCGGCAGTGGAAAAGTTGCTGTCGACGGTAAGGATTTTTCCATTATGCAAAACAATATCTGCTCCTCCTGCACCTCCTTGTCCCATGAGCCAGGAGGCAGAAAGGACGGTCCAGAAGATTAGTTGTAGCGTACAGACGGAAACTTTCCCGAATAGCAGTTGCATCAAAGCACCTCCAGCCATGACGTGTTCATAGGGTGATCCACCCCTTCATGGACTTCTGTTAGCCTGATGATTTACTTTGCATGGTTTTGTCCGCCAGCGACAAATAGTATCTCTGAGTTCCCAAGACTCAAAAACATATTCCCGCTCTGAGGTTCCTTCAAAAGCTTTCCAGGAACCAGCATGTCAGAATAGCATCCAGAAACTGGTAAGAGATTATCACGCTTTCTTTCCCAAAGGAAACAGCCGACCGTATTCTCTTATTCCCTGTAGAAATCCAACACGCCATCAAACAACCCTCAACCTGCCACAAATTGCTTTACCCTTCCCCCTCGTGTAAGCTTCCCCCATATTTGCAATCCGGCGGGGCACTGACCACCGCCGGGAGGGAAAACCAACGCCGCGTCCAAGTTCCCTTCCGTATCTTTTCGACCGCGAAGGGTCAACCACGCAGGGTCAATGAGGAGGAGCCATGCGGAAACATCTTTGGGGAGTCGCAGGCATACTGGCGTGCTGGGTCCTGGCTCAGCCACAGCCCGTCGCCGGTCAGGAATCGAATTTCCGGCAGAACGCCTGGGCGCGGATCGCGGAAAGCGATGCCGCTCAAGTGGAGGCGCTGGCCGGAGATTATAAGGACTTCTTGCACCGTGCCCGTCACGAACTACTGGTGGTGGCGGAGGCCGAACGGCTGGCGCAAGCGCAGGGCTTTCGCCCGATTGAATCCGTGGATCAACTCAACCCGGGCGACAGGGTTTACGCGGTGAACCGAGGGCGGGCAATGATTCTTGCGGTGGTGGGGAAAACACCACTTACGGAGGGGTCTGTCCTGATTGCTTCCCACATCGACACACCACGTATCGAGCTGAAAGCGAATCCGCTGTATGAAAGCGAGGGGTTTGCGATGTTCCAAACCACCTACCACGGCGGCATCAAAAGCTACCAGTGGGCGAGCGTACCGCTGGCGATGGTGGGGCGGATCAATAAGAAAGACGGCAGCGAGGTCAACATAGCCATGGGGCTGGACGGCGAGCCCTATCTGGTGATCCCCGATCTAGCGCCGCACGTAGACCGGGATTTCCGGGAGCGGAGCCAGCGCGAGGTTCTGAAAGCGGAGGAACTCGACCCCGTAGTGGGCAGCCGCCCGGACGCCAATGGTTCGGTGACCGGGACGGTGGAGGCCGTGCTGAAACAGAAGTATGGGCTGACGATGGAAGATTTCGTCAGCGCGCAACTGGCGCTGGTGCCCGCGCTGCCAACGGCGGACGTTGGCCTGGACGCCAGCATGATTGGAGCCTACGGCCACGACGATCTGCTCTGCTCCTTTGTGTCGCTCCGGGCGCTGTTTGACGTGCCCGCCCCGGCGCAGACGGCGATGGTCTATCTGGCGGCGAATGAAGAGGTGGGCAGCCACAACGTGATGGGGGCACAGTCGCCTTTTCTGGCCGATACGGTCTTGACGCTCCTCGAGAAGCAATCGGGGCGCGAGGCCGGGCTGCGGGCTCACCGGCAAGCGCTGTCCGCCATCCACGCCATCTCCGCCGACGTGACCACGGGAGTCCATCCAACGTTTGCCAGCGTACAGGAAAAGACGAACGCGGCGCGGCTGGGCGGCGGCGTGGTGATCAAGCGCTATGGGCGCGGGACTGAACCTACTACGGAAATGCTGGCGCAGGTGCGCCGGTTGCTGGACGACAACGATATTCCCTGGCAGACACATACTCACAAGGTCGGCACCGGCGGCGGCAGCACGCTGGGCCGCTACCTGAGCGACGATGGGATGGATACAGTGGATATCGGGGTGGCAATCCTGGCCATGCACGCCACCTGGGGGCTGGCATCGAAGGTTGACCTGTGGTCGCTCTACCGGTATTTCCTGGCAAGTTATGCGGCAGAATAGCTGATATGCCGAACCGAAGACCGAGGCATGGGATCTTCCCCGAGCAAGGGGAAAGGCCAGAAGATAATCCCCCGGCAGGCGATGCCCAGGCTCCGGCGGCCACATGGCCAGCTAGAAACCGGTGCTACGAACCGATCAGGGCGAGAGTGATTATTGGAAAATCCAGACAGAGTCTATAGAATGAGGCAGGAGCCGGCTGATGCTGGCCGGTCAGCCGTGAGAACACTTCACCCAGGGGGAATTCCCTGAATTGGAACCAAAGATTGGAACCGAAATGAAGATGATTCGCCACGCCGTTGCACATCCGATCGGAAAGAATCTGAACACACTGCATTCTTCAGCGCATACCACATCCCCACATTCATCAGTCCGCTGCAAGCGCCGCTTCCAGGGGGGTCTGCGGAGTGCAGCCAGGGCTGGTTTATTGCTATCGCTCTGCGGATGGTTGCTCATGGGAGGCTGGCCGAAAGCGGCGGCCCAGACAGCAGAACAAAAGCCCGTGGCGGTGATAGGAGAGACGACCCTCTACGAAAAGGATTTCCTGCCGCAGATACAGGGCGAGGTTTACAAGATTCGCAGGCAGGAGTATGAATTCAAACGCAAAGCTCTGGAAGAGGTAATCAATCAACGACTGTTGCGGGCAGAGGCCCAAAAACAGGGCATGACTGCGGAGGATTTGCTCCACCAGGAAGTGGATTCCAAAGTGCCGGAACCGACCAACGCCGAAGTCGAGCAAACATACGTGAATCAGATGATGCAAATCAATCGCCCCATCAACATGGTGATAGATCAGATTCGCGATCAACTGAAGCAAGCCAACCTACAGCAAGCTCGTGATGCGTATTTCGGAAGTTTGCGAACGCGGGCAGGGGTGAAAATCTATCTGCTGCCGCCGAGAATGGAGGTGGCCTATGATCCGTCGCGAGTCCGTGGAAGCTCGGATGCCAGTATCACCATTGTGGAGTTCTCCGACTTCCAATGCCCCTTCTGCCTGCAAGCCTATACGATGATCAAGGGGCTCCTCGCAAAGTACGACGGGAAGGTAAAGCTGGCGTACCGCGACCTGCCTCTGCAGCCGATTCAGCCGGGCACGCACGGATCAGCAGAAGCATCCCGGTGCGCCGGCGAGCAAGGGAAGTTCTGGGAGTATCACGACCTGCTCTTTGAAAACCAGGATTATTTCGGAAATGATGCCTTCCAAGAATACGCCGAATCCTTGCAGCTCGACACGGAGCAGTTTACCACCTGCCTGGAGAGCGATAAGTTCCAGCCCCAAATCCAGGAAGATTTTCAGGAAGCAGTGCGGCTGGGGATCAAAGGGACTCCATTTTTCTTTATCAACGGAGTTCCTGTGAACGGGGCTCAACCGACGCCGGTATTTGAAGAAATCATCGAGGTGGAACTGGCCACGATCCAATAGCATGGCGTGCCGGCGATTTCCGCAAATGCCTAAGCGAACGCCCAAAACTTCTTTGGTCATTTGCCTTCGATGCAGACCGGGCGGCTGGCGTATGCTTTCGGCAAAGGGAAGCTCAGACCGGAATTTGTGGAGAAATCGAATACCCGGTGAATAGCGTCACCCGTTAACCAGCATTGATAAACGAAAAGCGGCTTATGGGAAGCAACCCAGGACTTGCTGCCTCGACCGCACTCGGCGCTCGGTGATATGCCGAGTAGGTTTCCTGTCTCCAATTGCTTTGCAAACTCACCTCGTGTAATCTGACGCCTATACCTTCAATCAGGCAGGCGCTAACCAGAATGGCCTATCCCAGATGCCGCATCTCCTATTCCAGGAAAGCATCATGAGATATGAAGTATTCATCCCTATCTTTTCTCCTTGCCCTCGCCTCCGGGAGTGGATAAACTTTGCCATATCGAATCCCGTCTCTGCGGGCGAGGTAAGTTCGCGCAGGGCATCTGTACATTCAGGAGCCAGCCATGATTTCACTGAACGTCAATGGAAAGCAACACGAAGTGGATGTCAGCCCGGATACCCCTTTGCTGTGGGTCATCCGGGAGACGCTGGGAATGACCGGAACGAAGTTCGGCTGCGGCATAGCGCAGTGCGGCGCCTGCACCGTGCATCTGGAAGGCACCCCGGTCCGCTCTTGCAGCACTTTGGTCTCGGCGGCTGCCGGGAAGAAGATTACGACCATCGAAGGCCTCTCGGCCGATTCCACGCACGCCCTGCAGCGGGCTTGGATCGCCGAGCAGGTGCCGCAGTGCGGCTATTGCCAGTCTGGACAGATCATGTCGGCGGCTTTCTTGCTGGCCAGCAACCCCAACCCCACCGACGAGCACATCAACAACGCCATGTCAGGCAATATCTGCCGGTGTGGAACCTACCAGCGCATCCGCCGCGCCATTCACCGCGCGGCGCAGACGATCCGAGCGGAGGCGTAACATGGCACAGGCAACGGGTCTCACCAGACGCACATTCTTGAAAGTCGGGGCTGCCGCCGGCGGCGGTCTCGCGATCGGGCTTTATTTGCCCAGCTACCTCGGAATGAGTGAAGAAACGACGGCTGCTTCGGAGGCATTCGAGCCGAACGTGTGGATCCAGATTGGCACCGACGATACTGTGACGATCACTCTCACTCAACTGGAGATGGGCCAGGGCGTGATGACTTCCATGCCGATGCTGATCGCCGAAGAGCTCGACATGGACTGGCAGAAGCTGGATACCGTTTGGGCTCCTGCCGACCCCGTTTACGGCAATCCCGGTTTTGGCGGATCGCAGTCCACCGCCGGCAGCCGCAGCGTGCGGGGTATGTGGAAGTTGTTCCGCGAGGCCGGCGCTACCGGCCGCGCCATGCTGGTCACTGCCGCATCCCAAACCTGGGGCGTCCCGGAAAATGAATGCTCCAGCGAAAAGGGAGAAGTCATCCACTCCTCCACGGGCCGCCGTCTGAAATACGGCCAACTCGTCGAAAAGGCCTCGACTCTGCCGGTCCCCGAACAGGTAACTCTCAAGAACTTCGACGAATTCCGTCTGCTGGGCCAGTCCCTGGCGCGCCTCGATATTCCAGAGAAGGTCAACGGCAGCGCGGTTTACGGCATCGACATCTCGCGGCCTAATATGCTCGTAGCGCGGGTCGTCCGCTGCCCCGTCTTCGGAGGGAAGATCAAAAGCTTCAACGCCGACAAGGCCAAAGCTGTTCCCGGCGTCCGTCACGTCATCCAGATCAGCTCCGGGATTTCCGTCATCGCGGACAATTACTGGGCTGCCACCAAAGGCGTCCAGGCCCTGGAAATCCAGTGGGACGAAGGCCCCCTGGCTGAATTGAGCAGTGCCGACATCAGCAAGCAACTGGCGGAACTCGGCCAGAAAACGGGTGCCGTGGCGCGCAGCGACGGTGACTTCACCGCTGCCATGTCGGGGGCTTCCCGCACTTTCGAGGCTACTTACGAAGTTCCCTACTTGGCGCACGCCTGCATGGAACCGATGAACTGCACCGCCGATGTCCGCGCAGACGGCTGCGATGTTTGGGTCTCCACCCAATCCCAGACCAGCACTCACCGCGCAGCGATCGAGATCACCGGTCTGCCGCCAGACGCTGTCAAGGTCCACACTCCCTATCTGGGCGGTGGCTTCGGCCGACGCGGCCAGACCGATTTTGTCGCCGACGCCGTGGAATCCTCCAAGGCTGTAGGCCGTCCGGTGAAGGTGATCTGGACCCGTGAGGACGACATCCAGCATGACTATTACCGCCCCGTCTCTTACGCCCGCTTTTGGGCTGCTCTGGATGAGTCCGGCATGCCCGTTGCCTGGATGCAGCGGCTGGTGCAGCCCTCGCTGCGCGCCCGGGACAACCCTCGGGCTCTGGATGCAGCAGGAGGCGTTGACCGCAACTCTATGGAAGGCGCCGCCGACCTGCCTTACAACATTCCCAACGTTCGCGTCGAGTACGTGAGATTCGAACCGGGCATCCCGGTGGGTTACTGGCGCTCGGTCGGCAATTCCGTCAACGGCTATGTCACGGAGTCTTTCCTCGACGAAATCGCCGTCACCGCCGGCAAGGACCCCTTAGAGCTGCGCCGGCAACTGCTCGACAAGGCTCCCCGCCACAAAGCAGCTTTGGAATTAGCCTGCGAAAATGCCGGCTGGGGAAAGCCATTGCCCAGCGGCAGGGCACGAGGCATCTCCGTGCACGAATCCTTCGGCAGCATCATCGCCCAAGTGGCAGAAGTCTCCGTCGGCCGGGACGGCGAGGTTCGCGTGCACCGCGTCACGGCGGCGGTGGACTGCGGCTGGATCATCAACCCCGACACAATCAAGGCGCAGATCGAAAGCGGCATCGTTTACGGTCTGACCGCACTCCTGAAGGGCGAGATACTCATTGACCGGGGCCGGGTCGTCCAGTCCAACTTTCACGATTACGATATGCTGCGGATGAACGAAATGCCGGAGATCGATGTCCACATCGTGCCCAGCACGGAACCCCCCGGTGGCATGGGTGAGCCGGGCACGCCCCCGATCTTCTCAGCAGTCGTCAACGCCATCTACGCCGCAACCGGCAAACGCATACGCCGGCTGCCCATCCGCCCGGCGGAACTGAGCATGGCCTGATCCTGCCACGTCCAGGCAAGAACGCTTGCGGCTCCGGCATCGACATCCGACATCGGGGACTGTTTTTTCCGGCGGATGAATTCCCTTACGGATTTCTTTGGTCGAAGCGAAATCAGGAATGAGTCCGGATATTGCGGAATGCCTCGCTCAATTCGAATCAGAGGGTCAGGGCCGAACGCTGCAACCCCATAGTCGTCTCAGCCAACAGCCATCTAACAACTCGGCGGGCATCGATCTGAAACGATGCATGCAAGCCCCCTCGGTTCGTATTGCAGGAGGCGTCCTGTTTGTGCAAGGCCCGGCAATGTTAGGCGATTTGGGCATACCTCGGCTATACTGGGATTAGGTTTGCCGCGATGCACAAACTGCTTCCAACCCTTGGCGTTTTTCTGCTTTCATTCCCTTTTCCCACTCTCCGTGCCGCTGAAATAAAACTTTCCGGCTCTCTCGCTTATCTTCCAGGCTGGACGGTCATAGTGGGGCAGGAGGAAATGTGCCGGAACCCATTGGTTCACGCTCACGAACGGGTCATTGAATGTCCATCTCAAAGAAGCGGAACAGTCCAACCAGACGGTAACGCAACCATCGAGGGGGACGCCGGCGCACTTTCCGGCTGGATAGCCGGAGGAGAAAAATTCCTTTGCAGAGACCCCCAAGCCAACACCCATACCAACCAGATTCAATGCCCGGCCAGTACCCTGCGATAAACTGCGGCAGCTTAGGTGATTCCGCTCTGCATAGCTGGTTGAGAATAAAAGTGCGGATTCCGTTATGGTTTTGGGCCGAGAGCACGAAAGCTCTCTATCTTATTCCATGACCAAGTAGTGAGTGCCGTTAGGTGAAATGCTCTAGGGAACCATCCCCCTTGCAGCCATTTCGGAATTATCGGGATCCTCGGTTTCCTCGGTTGATTCGGTTCCTTCGGCAGATTCGGAATCCTCGGAATAATTTTGTTGCCCCCGGAATTTGTGCGAGGGAGAATCGGGCCGGAAGTAGTTTGTGAAACTTACGAGGAGAGGCGAGTGGAGGTGAAAAAAAGTATAAATTACGAAACAAAGCCAACAAGTCTTTTAGAATCAACATAAGTGCTTGAGAAGAGGTGCAAAAAACCACCAGAAAACGGAACGAAATTCCTGAACCAAGCCCCTAATAGGGGTTATTCAGTGGCTTTTAGAGCAGTTTGGCAGGTGAAAATCAGGAATGGCAAGCAACCAGAAGCGCGGTCATGCGGAGCAAAGCATGAGCACAGGCCTTCCGGCCTGTACTCTGAGGGGACAGGCAAGATTGCCTGTCGCTACCTGAATTAACTATTTCACCTTCGCTGAGGGTCTGTCGGACGACCGCGTACCCACCAGGTAGGGTTTTCACGGAAACCAACCTGGGGCAATCCCATGCTTTGGGCGTAGTTCGGTTCCGTATATTTGATCTGTCCCCCCACAATGGTCACCAAGGGATCGATATTGTGGATGTCCTCATCCGGGATTGTCAGAAAGTCGCGGTCGAGCACCACCAAGTCAGCCCACTTGCCGGGCTCGATGGAGCCAATGTTTTTTTCCTTCCACACATACTCGGAAGCCCAGCGGGTGTAAGCATATAGCGCCTCCCGGCGGCTGATTCGTTGCTGGGACCCCCACAGTTTTCCGTCCTTGTCCTTCCGCAGGACTGCAATCTCCATCCCCAAAAAGGCGCTGAACCCATGCTGGTCGGACTGCAGAGTCGGCTTCACTCCCGCATCCACCATTCGGCGCAAGGGAACGACCGAATCGCCCGAGGCCTCCTCGCCAAACAGAATGGAGAATGCGCCCACATCTCCTTTTTCGCCGCCCCAAACGTATTTTGGACCGCAGCTAAACGTCATGCCCAGCCGTTTGGCCCGGTCCACGTGTTCCTGGGTGATGTAGCGGCAATGGTCAATGGCAAAACGGCGGTCCGTGATCGGATATTTCTTGTTGACCTCTTCTAAAATATCGAGATATTTATTTGCGGCCCGATCCCCGCCAAAGTGGTAGCCGGTGATCCGCCACCCGAACTGGGCGGCGGCTTCGACAACTCGCCGGGCCGTGGACAGCTTTTCATCCTCCAGGTAGCAAATCCCATGGGGACCGTACATCTGAAAACGCCAGAGCGGAAAGTTGATGGCCTCGCGGGGGTAGGTGGCCGTCACGCAGGCTCCGGCCGTGCTGGGAACGTGATCCGCATTGATGGCGGTCGTGCCGATCACCCAAAACCAATCGGTTCCGTTCCCCATCATGCCGGGGTAGCGACGCAGGATCATCTCCGGATCGGCCGACTCGGTGGCAAGCTGGCTGGTATAGGCCACCCGCACCGGCATCTCGCCCCGTTGGTCCAGCAGGTGGAAGCTGCTCATGCTTTCATTCGGCATCCGCGTGGAGACGGTGGTCATCCCCATGGCTGCCGCTTCCTCCATCTCTTTCTTGTGCATCACCGCCAATTCCTCGGTAGACTCCGGCGGCCAGAACTCATAACGCATCGTACGGGCGGCCGTCGAAAGCAAGCGGCCCGTGGGCTTGCCGTTTTCGTCCCGTTCCAGCCCAGCAATACCCTGGGGATAGCGTTTTAACAGTAGCTCCAGTGCCTTGCTATTCACCAGCGGCATGCTGTTGTCGACTCCGTTGGAAACGTTGACAGGGTTGTTGGGGGCCACCTGGTCCAGGTCGACAACCGTGGTGTCAGGGAAAAACCCGGGCGGGGGGGCGGAACCGCTGCCGGTCGCTACCACGATCCACTCGCCTGGTTCCTTTCCCAGGGCGATGGTTCGGATTTGAGCCAAAGCATCGTCCTTGCTTGTCCACTTAAAGTCGTCGGTTATACCTATTGCGCGGCCGGGCCTGTAATGCCCGAAAGCATAACTCTGAATATGTTGGTGGGTTTCCACGATGCCCGGGATGACCGTTCTCCCAGCCAAATCGATTTTCCGGGTGCTGGGTCCGGCCATCTCCAGCGCCTCCTCATCGGTTCCCACAACGATGATCTTGCCGTCATACAGCGCTACCGCCTGGGCGACTGTGAAGCCGTTGGGGTCCGGACTGTCGGCAGTAAGAAACTTGCCGTTGTAGATCACCATGTCCGCTTCTAAGCCCGCCGCCGCGGCTCCCGGGCCCATGAGCAAAAGAACGAATCCAAAAACAAGCATGATGAAAGCCTGCTTCTTTTTGTTACCAGCTATGGTTTTATTCATATTTCTTCCTTTCGGTTCGTAAGGGCTCAAGTGTCTACCCGGAAAATGGCCGCGTTGTTGCCTCTCGTTTGTTTGGAACTGTTGGGGAAAGATTACACGAGGGAAGAGGGGAAAGCAATTGGTGACCGGAGCGATTTTGTTTAGGTAGGCAGTCTTCATAGACTCTGTAGTGAGTGTAGTGACTTGTGAGGAGGGTATGAGAAGAAGGGCCGGAGGCGGCCACTCGAAGCTCCGGAGAGCAAACCGGCTCTGAAAGGGCTCATTTGCAGGCCAACAGGTTTATACTGTCAACTGCCGCAGGGTCAAAAACTACTTTCGGAGAAAAGCTTCATGAAAATGCTGATGACTACATTTAGCAAGAAGTTCGTCGTCTTTTTGGGAGTGGCTTTAGCCTTTAATTGTTCCATCGCCCAATCCCAGCAGAGGCCTGCAAGTAAGCAAGTGGTTCTGCAAGGCGCAACCGTCATTGATGGGCTAGGAGGTTCCCCTGTCACGGAAGCTGTCATTGTCATCGAGGGTGATCAGATTAAATCTCTCGGGAGGGAAGGTGAGGATTATCCCTCCGAAGCGGCCGTTGTGGACGTTGCGGGAAAGTTCATTATTCCCGGGTTGATAGACTCCCATGTTCATTATGAGGAGTGGATGGGAGAACTGTATCTAAATCATGGCGTGACGGCAGTCATGGCAATGGCAAGCGGCGGTCGGGTTCCGGAAGGGTTTAGCAAAATGAGAGTGGATGCGCAGCAGGCTGGGGTACGGACACCCAGGTTGTACACCTCACTCAGCCCACAAGTCAACACTTCGATGACGCGGGAACAGGTGCGTCGCAGCATCCAGGAATGGTTAAAGGGAAACCCGGATTTTGCCAGACTTCCTACCTATAACGACCGCTCCAAACAAGTGTACCTCTGGGCAGCCGAGGAGCTTCACCGGGCCGGACTGCTGACTTTTGGGCACGCCGAGAATGCTCCTGAAGCTATTGTAGCGGGGCTGGACATCGTTGAACATATATGGGGATTTGTACAGGCCCAAATGTCTCCCCAGGAACTGGACGAATTCCAAAAGGGGAAATACTTGCACTGGGGTATTTTCTTGAAGGATTGGTCTCGGCTGGATCAAATGATCCGGGATGCGGTCGACCGGGAAGCCTACATTAATCCTACTTTCCTCTATGAACTGGGTTCGCTAAGCCGCTGGGCAGCCAGACACGAACTGGAAGACTATCGTTTGTATAGCAACCCAGACTTAATGGCCTATTATCCGAGAAACATTGCCGAGTCGCTCTTGCAAAAACACAGACAGATTCGAAATTTTTCTCAGAAATATGGAGCCCTGGTTCTGATTTCCCGACTGGCCCCAGAGGAAGTGCAGGAATTCAGGCAAAGCTATCGGTTGGCGGGTGAGTTTGTGAAGCGGTTCGTGCAAGCGGGGGGTAAGATTCAGGCGGGCACAGATGCCTCCTCTGGAGGGACTCCCGGCATCAGTCTTCATCAAGAGATGGATATGTTGGTGGAAGCGGGACTGACGCCGATGCAAGCGCTCCAGTCCGCAACCCTTTGGTCGGCTGAAATGCTTGCCGGGAAAGGCGGGGCTCTGGGCAGTCCGAAGGTAGGATTGATTGCCGAGGGAGCTTTTGCCGATTTGGTAATCCTTACAGCAAATCCGTTGGACGATATCGCCAACGCAAGGAAAATTGAGCGCGTGATGAAAGCAGGAGAGTTTATCGAATTTGGGTATGATCCTGCCTACTTCACGTTCACTCGCCCTCCGCGAAAGATCGCGTCGGCAACCCCCATTCCGGGGATAAGTGCCATTACCCCTCATACGGTGGTGGAAGGGAGTTCGGAGTTCGAAATGATTGTAGAGGGATCAGGTTTTATGGAAAACTCAGTCGTCCGGGTAAACGGCGTTTCCGTGTCCACTACGTTTCTCAACCCGCGCACGTTAAAGGTTAGGATTCCCGCGAATACAGTTGCGCAAGCCACACCGAACCCTTTCCGCTCGCCGGGCCCGGCGCAGATGACCGGTATTTACGGCGACCGAAGCGTGCCGATCACGGTTTACACTCCTCCTCCCGAGGGAGGAACATCCAACGCCATCCTGTTGCGAGTCAGAGCGAAGTGGTTGGGTATAGATAGCGTTGCCGAGTAAGGAGGAACGCTAACTTGATTTCCCTCAAGGAAAGTTAGAAAACTATATCAAGCCCCCCGCGAAACAACCTTCGCGGCCCTGAAAAAGCCGGCTAGAGAGGATCTTTACACCGGAGCGCAGCTTATTGATCCCACATCCGTATCCAAACACATGGTTTAATATGGCCAGAAATGGCAGAAGCCTCTATTGATTCCTCAAAGATTTAGCAAGGCCTGACTTGTGGCCCTTTGGCACAAGGGACCGGAGTAAGGCGACCTCTGCCTTTTCGGAGGGTCAGTTTGCCGGCGGCGGCAAGTTTCTGCAAAGCCGACTTGCCAGCCATTGGCGCCGCACAGCGCTATCAGATTGAAGCTTTGCTCGCCCGACTAATGCTTGCGGATAAACTCGAGAACAGCCTGGTTGAAAATCTCCGGCTGCTCCCAGTAGGTGGAGTGTCCCGCATTAGGCACAATCAGAGATTCGGCATTTTTGATACGGGCCGTGTAAAAGCGTTGCAGCGGAGGCGGAGCGGAAAGGTCCGCGCCCCCTGCGATTAGCAGGGTCGGGGTCTCGATCCTCTCGAGAAGAGAGAACGTCAGGCGGTTCCGCAACGGCTGAGTAGCCAGTAGCGGCCCCTCCGGCCGGCTTCTGCTTTCGAACTCCATCCAGCGGCGAGTGCCCTCCGGGTTGGCCGCACGGTACAAAGGCCCTAACTCCCGGAACCAGCGAGGCAAGTCGGGGTACTGGGGCGGCCGAAGAGTGCTTACCAACTCCAGAAACTCTTCATCCTCTACTCTGCCGACGTTGTTGGCGATCACGAGGCTCCGCAGCCGCTGGTGAAACGACACGGCATAGTCCATAGCGACAGATCCACCAGCCGCCGTAGCCACCAAGTGAAAGCGGTCCACGCCCAGGTAGTCCATCAGGCGGTGCAGGTCGTCGGCGGCGGTGTCGGGCTGCTCACCCGAGGGGTCAATCACAGAGCGGCCCCATCCCCGCCGATCGTAGGCGATGAAGCGGTATCCGGCCGCGGTGAATGCCGGAATTTGGTGCTCCCAGACCTCGCTGCTGCCGGATGCCGCGTGCAGGAACACCACGGGCACTCCACTGCCGCCGGTGTCCTTGAACCAAACGCGGACGCCGGGAAGCTCCGCGTACGTCTCGCGGGCTGGAGCCGCGGCCGGCGCCTGACCGGGGACCTGCGCCGACGATGCGAAGGTGGTGAACACCCCGCTGCCAAAGATCACAAGAATTGACACAACGATCAGCCATTGATAGAACCGTTGCACCTTGTCCTCCTACGCGGCCCCGTCATGCGCCAAGCATACTAGGAGCAGAACTGCTACTTTCGTGGGATAGCATTAGCAGCGGCTAACATTCAGGGAAATCTTCTGGTGGGCCTTGATTTGACTTGTATCCAGCAAGGTCATTTTGGTGTTCCCACAAGCCACCTGCTCAGGCGCTGCCGACAATGACGGAATACTCCCGGCTGCGTAACAACAACTGGTTGGCGGAAGCACCGCAGCCGGCGGCAACCCTACTGCTCACCTATCCAGAACCATAGCGACACCGTCTTGGGTATCACCCGTTCCGTGCCTTGGTTGAACTCGTTGAGGTCCACATCGAAAGGGCGACCGATGTGGTTGCCGGCCAGATCCTCGAGCACCGTATCGACCAGGAGTTGATATTCGCCGGGTCGCCACGGCTCAGCCGGGATAAAGCGCCACTCGGTTTCGTTCCTTTCGACGGCGACAGAACCAGCAACGGGTCCTGCTGGCCCAGAGATATTGAGCACCCTCTGCAGCAGCGCCCAGTCCAGCGGTTCCGGAAAGCGAACAACCACGGCGTCTGCCGTGTGTGCCTCCGGAACAATGAGCCGCCAATTGCTGACATCGGGTGGAACGCGGTCGGAAGGAGCGACGCGGAACTGTTTACGGAACCCTTCCTGGAGGGGCACGCCTCGGGCATCTCGCCAGCCGCTGTCGATCACCAGGGTGTACTGTCTGCCCTCGATCAGCGGTGGTCCTGCCTCTTCGCGCGGCAGCAGACCCCGCTTGATTCGGCCCGGATCGAACAGGACTGTAAGCCGCCGGTTCTCCGGACCCCAAAGCTCTTGATCAATTTCTACAAATGGAAGCTCGACAGGGGAACCACTCTCGTCAAGCAGGTGGATCCGCTCCCAGGCCTCGCTGCGGGCCATTGAAGCGGAGAACTGAATATAAAGTTTCAACTGGTTGTCGGGGAGCACGTCCGTGGAGGGATAGACATGCTCCACATAGGTTGAAGGCGAAGCGTTCGCCTTTTCCGTTTCGAATACGGCCTCCAGCGGAGGTCCATCCGGCATACGGAAAACCGCCCGAATGCGAACGCCGGGCACGGGAGGGTAACGCGGGCTGAAAACCAAAACCTCATCCTCAACGGAGTAGGTTCCCAGCATGGGTGGCACGTCACCCTCTCCGGCATAGAGGGCGAAGATCGATGCCCACCCGTCCGGGGGTTCCTCAGAACCGGGGTTCCAACCGGCCACACTGTACCTTCCGGTACCCTGCTGGATGGAAACGTTTTCAACTGCCCCAGCCAGAGCGCCCGCCAAGAATGCAACCAGTATCCCTATGCCCAGCACGTGCTGTCACCTTAGGGCAGAGGCACCGTGCGGAGGTCCAGTGTGCCGCCGCCATCGGTGAGGATCAGCGCGCTGTTCTCATCTAACTTGTCGAGCTGCTGGACGCCCTGAAGATTGGCAATCGTCTCATACGGCATGCCTTCCATGTCCTCTACTTCCGAGGTAATCGCCTGAAACTTCTCCAGCCCTTTGGCCGCCAGCTTCATGACGCCACGGCTCGAGTTCGCCATCAAGAAGTACTCCTGTCCGCCTTTGCTGTAGGCGATCATGTCCAGCGGCCGGTTGCGGTTCCCGAGTTCGGCGATGGTGACACCTTGCACCTTGTGGCCTGACTTCAGCGCAGCAATGGGAATCTTTACCAGTGGCGTACATGTGTAGGCAGCCAGAATATAAGGCTCCCCAGCCAGTTGAAACGGCAGGAACGTCCGGATAGGGGAGTAGGTCTCAAAGCGGCCGTGGGAGCCGTGATATATCTCAATACCGGCACCCTTGTTCACCTCCTGGAAGGGGAATGAGATCGAACGGAAGCTGGAAGTGAACTCCTCATTGGAGAGACCGGCCACAAACACTTTGCCTTCAACGTAGGCGAGGTCGGTGATGGTTGCCACTCGTAGTCCCCTTCCACGTGAGTCCTTCGCGTCCACAGCAGGGGCATCCGTCAAGCTAGCGACGGAATGCTTGATATTATCGAGAGGCAGTTCCGTGATCGTGCCAGAGGCATTCACCCGAAGAATGACCGGAATGGCATCCGGACCAAGACCGCGGGATACCGAGAGGTACACATTCTTGGATATAGGATTCACCACGGCATCATTCACCAGAATCTGGTCCGGGGTGGTGCCGAGTAACGCGGCAATCTTTTGATTGATGGCCTTGACATTCACCTTGGCGGCGGACTTCGCGGGAGTGCGGTCCCCGGTGTCAAGGGCAATGATGGAAGCACTCATGGAGTCGCCGACAAAGAGGATGGCTTCCGGACCAAACGCCATCTGCCCGGCGGACTTGATTCCGACTCTACCCGCGCTAAGACTATCCAAATTTGCACTGAACGCAAATGGGCCTGAGAACGCCAAAACTACGGCCAGCCCAGTGACCACGATGGAAAATCTAATTATACCCACTCGTTTTACCTCCTAAATTGTCAGGATTGGCCTGCCCCATACTATCACAACTTACTTTTGGGGTGAACTTTTGTACCGTCCCCTTTGTCCTGTAATAAGATGTTTAGCCACAAGTCCAGTTGCTTCTACTACACCCGCATTTCCCGTTTGAAATCGTAGAAGCAACCCTCGACTAACCTCCAACATCAATATTGATGCGGGTTCCAGCATCAACATTGCATTCCGGAGGTGTATACCTAATGGGTGAGAGCCAAAAACAGGCATTTCAACTGTCATTCAACCGGTTTTTGCGGGTTGCCTTTCAAGGATCGCGAGTGACATCCAACGGTGGGCTGATTCTGGTGCGAGAGCTGGACGAGCGATTGGGATTCGATGAACTCGTCGAACAGCACTTGACCGACTCTCGGGCAAACAATGCGCGGTTGTCTTTTGCGGACCTACTTCGACAGTCGGTCTACAGCCGTCTGGCTGGATACGAGGATGTGAACGATGCCGAGCGGCTATCTCAGGACCCGGCGTTGCGGCTGATCGGTTCGGAGAAGATTTGGGATCGAGGGGCGGCTCTGACTTCTCGGTTGCAGACCTTCGAGACGGAGATGCTGGCTGAGGAAGGGAACTTCGCAGGGCTGGCACGGGTGAACCGGGAACTGATCGGCAGAGCAGAAGCAATCCATTCGCACTACCGAACTGTGCTGGACATGGATTCGACCGAGATTCCGGTCTACGGGGAGCAGGAGAATAGCGCCTACAACGGGCACTTCGAGTCCACCTGCTATCACCCCCTGCTGTTATTCAATCGAGACGGCGACTGTCTGGCTGCCAAATTGCGACCGGGCAACGTCCACAGCGCCGAGGAATGGGAAGAACTTCTCCTGCCGGAGATCGAGCGGCAGCAGAAGCGGGGCAAGGAGGTGGTATTTCGTGCCGACGCGGCCTTTGCGAAGCCGGAGATTTACGAGGCGTTGGAGAAGCGGGGTGTGAAGTATGCCATCCGCATCCCTTCCAACGAGAACCTCCAGCGGGACATCGAGGAGTTGCTGAAACGTCCGGTAGGAAGGCCGGGCCAGAAGCCGTTGGTGGAGTACAAGGGGTTTCTGTACCAAGCCGAGAGTTGGAAGACGGCCCGACGGGTGGTAGCCAAGGTAGAACATCATCCGGGGGAGTTGTTCCCGCGAGTGGGGTTCATTGTGACGAACCTGACGCTTCCGAGTCGAGCGGTGGTGCGGTTCTATAATAAGCGAGGGACAGCAGAGCAGTGGATTAAGGAAGGCAAGCAGGCGGTGAAGATGACGCGGCTCAGTTGCCATCGGTTCCGGTCCAACGAGGTACGGCTGTGGCTGACCATCATTGCCTATAATCTGGGAAATCTGTGGCGGCGACTGGTGCTGCCACAGAGAATCGGGAACTGGTCCTTGACGAGCTTGCAGCAGCGGTTGGTGAAAACCGGAGGACGCCTGATTAAGCATGCCCGCTACTATTGGCTATTGCTGGCAGAGAGCCATCTGACTCGGCGGCTGTTTGCCAGCATGCTGGGGCGGATAAATGGGCTGTCGCTTCCGTCGGGATAGCCTAGCCTGCGGCACCCAATAAAATGATTCCGATATCCCCCGGGAATGGAGGGGTGTCTGAAAAAGCTGGTTCTGGAAGCCGAGGCGATGGGTTTTTGGGGACTCGGAAAGAGCGGCTGGAAGCCGCTGGCAGTATCTCGGAGAAAATATTGGGCTGGAAGTGCTCAGTTGAAGGCCAACGGGTTTATACTCACGAGTCGGAGGGCCAAAAAACTAATTCCGGTTATTACTCATGAACACCCGATGGACTGGGCCTTTCAGGAACCCCGCGCCATGACTCACGTTTTTCCTGACGACAACGGACTTGTGATCCATCGGTGGATGCCCAACCTGCCTCCTAAGGAACAACTGGCGCGGTTTGACCCGATGATGCAAGAGATGCTGGCCAAGGCGAAGCCAGGGCAGTGGGTTTGGTTGAGCTTCAACTACGGACCAAACTATGAGCACGCGACAGAGATGGCGGCACTGTTTGGCAGAAGCATCAGCAAGGCGTATCTGGATACGCTAGCCCCCGACACTCCGGTAAAAGTAAGGAACGGATTCATCACCTCTTTTGTGAACCAGAAAGCCATTGATGAGTTGGTATCGGTTCATCCAGACATGGATAACGAGGTTTTCTTAAGAACGGGTGGAGGCTTTAGCCGTCCGATGGAGCCGGATGCAATGTTCAGAGGAAAGTTGCCGCTGCTGGCAGAAGTACTCAAGGCAGAACTGGAATGGTGGGCCAGCCACGGGATGGGTGCGTTCGCCTCCGGTCCCTATTCGTTCAGCACGCTGGCGGCATATCGATATTTGGATTCGAAAGGCGAGATGCCGGTCCGCTATGGCTGGGCATACCAGGGGCCTGCCTGGGACCTGGAGACCATGCGGTATCTTTCCAGTGTGCTGGGCACCGGAACTGACCATATCTGGTTGATGGGCGCATTCGCCGGAGCGAATGGGGGGAATTGCAGCACAGCCCCTATTCGAGAGGAATGGAAAACCAACCCTCTGGATATCCCCAACCGGAGAAAATGTGCCGGGAACCCCGATCCTCCGTGGAGCGAACGCACCGAAAATACGATCCGGGGCGGGATGCGTGTCGCGGGGATTCACGTCAGCGGCGACGTTTCCGTGGACAACCTCATGGACGCCATCGAGCAAGTCAGCAAAGAGGCGGGCATGACGCTGGAGCAGATCCGGGCGAAACGGCACGCTTTCGACCACAGCTCAGGGGTTCCACGGCCCCAGCAAATTCCCCGTATCAAACATCTCGGCATGATGACCAGTCTGAATAATAACCTGCTTTGGGAACCGCCGGGAGTCGTCCCGAACATGGCGGGCACGTCGATGTTTGCGCTGATCCACGGGGTGGAATATACAAGCTGGATCGCCCCCAGGAAAAGCTTGACGGAGGCGGGAGTGATGAACACATACGAAATCGACCGCCCCTTCGCGAATAAAATCTTCTTCTTTATCACTAAGGGAATGAACCGCTACAACGACCGAGACGGCAGGGTTTACGGCCCCGGCGAGCGGACCGACCGCATCATCCAGCTCAAGGCAATCACCCGCTGGGGTGCCCATTATCTCCTCAAGGAGGACCTGATGGGCACTCTGGAGCCCGACAAGTTTGCGGACTTTATCATACTGGACAAAGACTTCCTGACGGTGCCGGAACAAGAGGTTCCCTCTATCAAGGTGCTGATGACCGTCGTCGGGGGCAAGACCATCCATCTGACCTCTGCGCTGGCCGGGGAAGCCGGAATGCAGCCGGTAGGCCCATCCACATGGAACGAGAAGATTCCGGAGGGTTGGTAGTCCCAAAGGAATCCTGCAAGTTACTGAAGATTCCCTTTCCTGCATTTGCTCATTAGCGTCATTCCCCGTTTCGCGGCAGGCGGGATGATTGGCCGCTTTCGCCGAAACGGAAACGGACACCTGTAGTCAGCAGCACGTCGTTCTTCTTTATGCCGGGAATAGGATTGCTGAAGAAACGGTCGCTCAGCGTTACGTGCCAAGCCAGCCAGTCGCGAAGTTGCGTGCTGAGCGAAGCGTCAAACTGTGCGCGATATTCACCGAATTCGCTGAGATTAGGAAAAAAAGCCAGCCTCTCGGAAACTGAGGCCGATTCAGAGAGCTTGTAGGTTAGTTCTTTTCCGAAAACGGCTTCTCCCGACCGTTGAGCAAGGCCGCTAGAAAAGAACTCCTGATTGAATGAACTTCCCGAGAAAAAATCGAAAGTTATTCTGTCTGCTGTTATGATGTGCCAGCCGAATCCGCCGCCTAAGACATTGCGAAGGTCCAGATTCTGAAATTCATCAAACTCAAGATCAATGAATCCAAAAGTAAAGAGCCTGCCGTTCAATTCAATGTCGTACCGGGTTCCGCCTCGTATTGCATTGGCGGTAGTTTCCGATACACCTGTTGTGTTGTTCTGAGCGAATAAAGAATTTGCATAAACGGTAATTCTATCTCTCGGAGTCCTGCGCTCCGTCCGGAGAGAAGTCGCGAAAGTGCTAGTATCAGCGTTACCCTCAGCAAAGCTGAACCCGGCATCGACGGAACCACTCCAGAAATCGAGCAACCCTGGATCACGCAAACGTTCGAGTTCCGCTTCATAAGAGGCTTGCTCTTCTGCCGCCCGGACGGATTCCACCATAGTTTTTGCGACAGGGACTGTGCTGGACGGAGAGATTTGGACTATAAAGTCGTCACCGCGGGTGGATACAACGCCAACAAGAACATGGCCGGCGGCAGACGTCACGAAAAGTTGCTGGTCGGAAGTGATTTCGTCAATGGCCTCCCATTGAATGGTCACATCACCTAAAAACTCCGTTTTCATGGTCATGCTTTCACGATCCGATTTGACAATGCGCCCTGACAGCCGGTCTCCATTTCTTAGGCCGACCTGATCGGCAGAGGCACAGGAAAGGAACGCGCAAACAGCTACTAAAGCAGAAAACAGACGGCTGAGCATGATTTACCTTTCACAATTTTAAAGCGGGCAATTACCTGCCCGGTAATTTGCGCAATGCGCCATGAGGCTCTGCGTTCGGTCTGAACGGACCCCACAGCGGCAAGCTGGAAGTTTGAGCCCGGACCCGCCCTTTCATCAATAACAAATTATCAAAAGAGGCAGTCGTTACACCCCTTCCGGCCCATTTCCCCCGAAAGAACCCTTGACCGGTACGCTGAAACACCCAGCATAGCAAAAGCGGCCATGCTGATCTGAGCTTGAGTCAGCCGTGCGGCTGTCGTACACTTTAAGTTGAGAAGAGACTCTAATCGAAATACTCCTTGAAAGGAGGGCTACTCATGGCCCGCAGCAGAGTTCGATTCATGAAATCCCGGCGTAAAGCAGGTCTGTTAATCATGCTTGCTTTCCTCGTAACGGCCGCAGGATTTATTCTTTCCGGCGGCAGCCAGAAAGAAAAGCTAGGGACACGAACCTTTGGCTATGACCGGCTTGTTTCCTGGGAAGCGCTCCCTGAGATGGACGGGGAAATGTGCCAGTGGGTTCCCGCCAGCGCTTCGATGAGCCTGGCGGCAGTTTTGCAACAGCAACCGGCTTCCGGTGCGCCAGCGACGGCCCCGCCTATGCCGAGCGATGCGCAGAGGGCGGAGGTAGCGAGTCGGCCGCCCATCCGCACGGTTACCGACCCCTATTTCGGCTATGCCGGCATCGCGGTGGACCCCGTCCGCAACGAAGTGGTCATTGCGGAGGAGAACCTGTCCAGACTTCTCGTTTACGATCGGTTGGAGAATACTCCTCCCAACGCTGCGATGAGCGAGCCCAAGCGCATGATCGGAGGAGAGGCATCTTTTCTCGAGTATGCCTGCAGCGTCTATATTGATCCTGCCACCGGTGACATTTACGGCGTCAACAATGACACGATGAACTGGATGCCCGTCTTTGGCCGTGACGCGAGGGGCAACGTGGCGCCGAAACGGAAGCTCAGGACTCCCCACACGACCTTCGGCATCGTCGCCGACGAGCAAGAGCAGGAGTTGTTCTTCACCATCCAGGACGATCATGCCGTAGTGGTATTCAAGAAGGACGCCCAGGACGAGGACAGCCCCATACGGATTCTCCAGGGGAGAAGCACTCTGATGGCTGATCCGCACGGCATAGCCTTGGACACGAACAGGAATGAAATCTTCGTTTCCAATTGGGGCACCAACAATGACCGCCCGCCTCTCTCGGAAGGGGGAGGAGGCGATGCCCGTCACAATCGGGAGGATTTTCCCGTGGGACGCGCCCGTGCAGTCCCCGGCTCGGGAATGATTCATCCTCCTTCGATCACCGTGTACCCCAAGAATGCACAGGGAGACACTCCCCCGCTGCGGGTGATTCAGGGCCCGGAAACTCAGATGGACTGGCCCACCTCGCTGGCTGTGCATCCGGACCGGGGCGAGCTTTTTGTCGCCAATGACACCGGCGACTCTGTCATCGTCTTCTCGGTGGATGCGGAAGGCGATGTTGCTCCCATTCGCGTGATCCAAGGCCCCCGGACCATGATTAATAATCCCACCGGAGTGACTCTGGACCTGAAAAACAACGAGCTTTGGGTCGCCAACTTTGGCAGTCACGCGGCGACTGTGTTTCCCGTCGATGCAGAGGGAGATGTGACCCCGAAGCGCGTCATCCGCAGCGGGCCCGTGGACGCCCCCTCGCCGATGCTCAGCAACGCGCATACGGTCGCGTATGACAGCAATCGAGAAGAAATTCTCGTGGCTAACTGAGTGGGCCATCCGCAGGTTGCGGCATTCGCCAGGTTGGCGGATGGTGGTGCAAGACCGACGAGGGAAATTGCCGGCCAGAACACTCTGTTCACCCGCACGATGCACGACATGGCCTATGATCCGATTCACGATGAGATCATCGTGCCGCAGTTCTTTGCTTTTGCCATCCTCACGTTCGCGGGGGATGCAAATGGAAACGTGGCTCCCATCCGTAAGATTATGGGGCCCAGCACGCAGTTGAAAAATACACATGCCTTGGCCGTGGACCCGGTGCACGGAGAAATCTTCGTTCCCGGACGACACGGCGATAACAGAGTCTTGGTCTTTCCGCGGGAAGCCGATGGGGATGTGGCGCCCATCCGGATTCTGGAGACGGACAGTACTCCGGGCCGGGTCGGCGTAGATCCGGTTCACAATCTGGTGGTCGTTTCCGGAGGCCCCGGACTCCACATCTATGACCGGACCGCTTCGGGAAAGGCAAAACCCCGCAACGTAATTACCATACCTAAAGATATGGGCCGGAGATCAACTGGCCTCATGGCGATCAACCCGGAGAACGGGATGATTTTCGTTCGTGTCAGCGGGGAGGGAGGACGACACGAGACAGGGGACTTCGTCGGCGTATGGAGCATTTACGATGACGGAGAAGTCGCTCCCCGATGGACCATCGGCCTTGGCATCCTGAAGGATATTCGGGGGGTGGCTATTGATGTCAAGTCTAACAGCGTCTTCGTGACGGATAAGACTCTCAATTCGATTCTGACGTTCCACGTCCCCGAGGCCTTTTAGCAGGTTGTTGAAAAACGCCAATTGGGCGTTCGATTGGGCTGTAGTTGCCGAATTTCGCGCGCCTGTCCCCAGCGAAGCAGGGGGATTGGCAAGTGGACCCATACGGCAGTTTTTCAACAACCTCCTTGGAAAATGAGGAAGCGACTGTCACTCAGGTAGTGACAGGCATTTCTACCTGTTCCTTTTAGAGCACAGGCCGTTAAGGCCTGTGCTCCACTTCCTTCGGCTCTGCTCAGGATAAGCCTTGTCTGTACTCCTGCTTCGCTTTGCTCCGCATCGCGGCGTCTCTGGTTGCCTGCCATTCCTGATTTACACCTGCCAAATTGCTCTAAAAGCTATTGAATAACCCCCTATTAGGGGTTTGGTTCAGCGGATTTCGTTCCGCTTTCTGGTGCCTTTTTTACACTCTTCCGAATAATATCTGTTGATTCTAAAAGACATAATGGCTTCGTTTTGCAAAAAAAACATTTTTCCTCCACTCCTCTCCCCTCTTAAACTTCACAAACGCCCTCCAGCCCGGATTGTCCCTCGCGCAAATTCCGGGGGCAACAAAATTATTCCGAGAATTCCGAATCTACCGAGGAAACCGAATCTACCGAACATTCCGAAGGAACCGAAACCAAGTAGCGACAGGCATTCCTGCCTGCCTTGTTGAGTGTAGTCCAACAGGCCTGCACTTGCCTGCCGGCTGGGGTACAGATAGCGACAGGCAATCGGGCCTGTCCTCCTGCCTCGCTTTGCTCCGCAAGGCAGCGTTTTCATTTGTTTGCCATTCCAGGATTTACACCTGCCGACAAAATGTTCCGGGGACACGCCGGGCAGGGGTAGCCACGACGAAGCGTTCTCCGTGCACGAGAGCTGTCGCCATTGCTCCCTGGCACAGGCAGCCAAGCGAAGGGGAATTCATCCGGAGGGCTTGGTGGACCACCTGAACGCTGCATTGTTTGGTTCCAAATGTGCGCTGGCAATTGTCGTCAAAGGAAAAAACCAAAGTCCTTTCCCTCAGCAGGGCGAAGCATCCTATACTGTAAGGAACAGATTATGGGGAAGGACTGTAGGCTTGATGCGCTGGCTGCGAATCGTTACGGGAGTAGGGTTTCTGGTCGTCGGGTTGCTGGGTTGGTTGCTGCCGATTATTCCCGGCTGGGTGTTCATCATCCCCGGCCTGATGCTGTTAAGCCGAGAGTTCAGCTGGGCCAAAGGAACCTTGCAATGGCTCAAACGCCGCTTCCCTCAAAAATCCGTGCAGGATTAACGCTCCGGCGCCGAAGCACAATTTTATTCGTCAGGCGTTCAGGTCAGGCATCCGACCTTTGCCGTAAAAGGAAACAAGAGCGCCTTAGTTCCACGGGAAATAAGATCGGGTAGAATGGACGCTGCCTGGGGGAGGATTTTCTTTTTGAAGGGAAGGAGAAACGGGTGCGGCTTGCGGGGAAGACCGCTATCGTAACCGGCGGAGGGAGAGGAATCGGCGAGACCATTGCCCTGGCGCTGGCGGCGGAGGGCTGCTCGGTTGCCGTCGCCGGGCGGAGCGAGGCTCATCTGCAAAGAGTCGCCGGAAAAATCCGTGAGAGCGGGCGCGAGTCGATAGCCGTTCGCTGTGACGTCACCGACCCCCATTCGGTGAAGGAACTTTTCGGCAAGGCCAAACAGAAGTGGGAGAAACTGGACATTCTAGTCAACAACGCCGGGCAGAGTCACAGCGAGTTGCTCGCCCGCCTGAGCATCGAGACCTGGAACCACATGCTCGCCGTCAACCTGACGAGCGCCTTCCTGTGCTGCCAGGCGGCGCTCGGCTGGATGCTGCCGCAAAAATCCGGGAGGATCATCAACATTGCCTCGACCGCCGCCAAGATAGGGTTCCGCTACGCCGGGGCCTATGCAGCGGCTAAACACGGTGTGTTGGGCTTGACGCGCTCCATGGCGCTGGAGACGGCGACTTCCGGGATCACGGTCAACGCCGTGTGTCCCGGGTGGGTCGAGACCGATATGGTCCAGAACGCCGTCGCGACCATCAGTGCCAAGACCAAGGTCAGCGCGGAAAAGGCCCGGGAATATCTTGCCAACGACAGCCCTCAAAAGCGCATTCTCGATCCGGAGGAGATCGCATCGACCATCGTGTTTCTGGCCTGCGAGCAGGCACGGGGGATCACCGGTCAGGCCATCGACGTCTCCGGCGGGCAGGTGATGTCGTAATCCCAGCCGCAACTCCTTCGGCAAGCTCAAGGCAGGCTGTCAGGGAGCGGACGAACCGGTCGGTACTTACATACTTGACGACGCGTCATCAAGTATATAAGCGCCGGAGTATGGGGCCGAAGAACAACGCCGTCAGCCGGGATGCAGCGCCGGTCGAATGCCGTGGCGGCCTTTGCTGCGGGCTCCTAGAAGATAATCTTTGCACCGACCTGGATCTGGCGGGGGGCGAAGGCAGAGCTAATCAGGCCGAACTGGGCGCTATTGGGATTCTGGCGGTTGAAGACACCCAGGTCATCCAGAGTTCCGGACGGTGGCTGGCTGCTTACGTTGAAATTCGTGCGATTGAGACTGTTGAAGAAGTCGAAGCGGAGCTGCAAGCGCGCCCCTTCCGTGATCGGGATATAGGAAAGCTCTTGCGAATCCCGAGGTCCAACGACGCGTACCAGGGTCCACTTACGGGGGACATAGCAAGCGTCCCGGCCTCCAGCAAACCGGGATTCTGGAAGAACTCGGGATTGCCTCCCCCTTCCGGTGCGATGAGGGTGGAGTCGAAGAGAGTCACCCGGCCCTGCGAGTCGCGGAAAGATCCGGTTCGCCGCTGAAGCTCTTTGATATCGATCCCCTGAAGATGAACGGTGTTGGTCAAGCCTCTGGAACCGCCTCGATTGATGGTCCCTCTTCCGGAGACGATGTTTACCGTCTCGCCAGAACGGATCCTGAGAAATCCGCTGAGATCCCATCCGCCGACGATAGCGTCCAGAATGCCGCCGGTGTCCATCCATCTGCGCCCTTGACCGATGGGTATCTCCCACACCCAGTTGGCATTGTAAGTGTGGGTGATGTCGTAATCGGGACGCATGATCTCAAGCTGCGGTTGGGCGTTATCGAAGAGCCCCCGGAAATTGGACTGGGAGCCGGAAAAATTCGTCAGCACCTTGCCCCAGGTATAGTTGAACTGGCCGGTGAAACCCGATCGGAAACTCCTTCTGATCTCGAACTGGAGAGCATTGTACTTGGAGAACGCGTTGTTGCCGACTAAATCCCCGACGAAGGCATTGGGATTGCGATAGAAATAGCTGATCGGCAGGGTGGCGCCGAATCTCTCGCCTCCTTCACCGGCAAAGAAGAATTCCCGGTTGGCTGCTAGAAAACCGCCGATGTACTGCCCGATCTCACCGTTGCGAATCCAGTTTTGGACGCCCCCCGATTGCAGGAATCCACCGAAGCCGAGTTGATGGAAGATCGTCAGAGGTTCACCGGCATAGGGACTTGCGTTGGCGGCCAGGTTCCGCTGGGCACTCCTGAACTCCTCTACGAATTCCGGAGGCAGGAGGAGCTGGTTCAAATCAACGGCGCGGCTGAGTTTGACCCCGTGGTTTCCAACGTAGCGTAACTCGACGGCGGTGTTCTGCATGATCTCATGCTGGATGCCGACGTTCCATTGCTGCACATAGGGTGTTCGCAAGTTGGGGTCGATGGTGAAGATGGCCGCCAGGGGATCCGCCAGAATCCCGTCCCGCGCAGTCCTGGGGATCTTGAACTCGGGCGTCGGAATCGGAAGCAGCCCATTGCCACTGACGGTGCCGCGGATTCCCGGGACGGAGCTCAGTTGGCTCAGGCCGTCGTTGCCTCGAAGCGCGTTGAGCACCGTTGTGAAGTTGTTGTCGATCACGTAGTTGAGTCCGTAACTGCCGCGCAGAACGGTGTTGTCCGAAACCCGCCACGCCACGCCGATGCTGGGAGCAAAGTTGTTTCGGTCGGCGTTGAAAAAGGGCCTTCCGTTGGTCGCGCCCGCGAAATCAATGATCGCACCGGGATCGAGCACCGACTCGACGCCGCCCAGCGGCAACAGGGCCAAGCCTTGGGTCTCGTCCGGGACCGAGTGAAATTCCCATCGGAACCCGGAACTCAGCGTGAGATTGGGGGTGAGACGCCAGGTGTCTCCCAGATAGAAGGTGAGAAAATTCTGATTGAGTACGTTGGTTTGAGAGGCCCCATCGACATATCCCGACGCCGGTGAGGTGACGTTGAACCGTTGCTCTGCCGTGTCGACGAACCCACCCAGAACACCCAACATGCCGGAGGCGGTGCTGAGTTCTCCGGAAGAGATCCCGCCGGGGAAGAGGCCGGGAACCAGCGGGTCCTGGTTTCCGGCGCCGAACTCCAGGATGTAGGTCGGCACAATACCCGCGTCGTTGAACAGATCGACTCTGGTCCAGCGTACACTCCCGCCCACCTTGATGGTGTGGAGGCCGTTGACCCAGGTCACGTTGTCCATCAGGTCCAGGTTGCGAGTGTCACGGCCCTGAGCCAGAAAATTCCGGATCGGATTCGAGAACAGATCACCTTCGCTCGAGAATGACAGACGGTAACCCTGGAAAAAGGTTTCGTTATTGAAGAATCTCCCACTCCCGGTCTGGAAGCCAAACCGTCCTTCGTTGATGATGGTCGGAGTGAACTCACTGTTCAGGGAAAAGGAGGCCAGTCTGCGGACCGATCCCTGCCCTCCGCCGGGAAGACCAGGAAAGACGGCATCGATGCCGTTGAACACGGAGTTCGGCGTATCGGTGCGGAACTGGTGAAATGATCCGGTGAAGGAATGCCTCTCGTTGATCTTGTAATCTCCCCGGAATACCAACCAATCGGATTCGGAACGGTCGGGACTGTTGAACCGAAAGCCGGAGATGTTCCTTCCGTCGCCAACGCTGGCGTCGTTGGGCAGCGGTGTCAGATCGATAAGAGCCTTGACGGTGGGGTCGGCGGTCAGCCCGGTGAGATCGAACAGGTTCAGCGTGGCCACTTGGCCGCTGTCCTGCCTGACGTAGCCGAAATCGCCGGCGCGCGCGGAATCCGTCAGGACCCTCCGTACGACTGAGGCCGAACTGGGGCTTCGTTCCTCCTCATAGTTGACGAAGAAAAACAGGTTGTCCTTCACGATGGGACCGCCCACATTGAAGCCGAACTGATGGATCAGGACCTTTTCCTTGTCTATTCCGGCGGCGTTGTTGAAGAAGTTGGTGGCGTTGAGGGCGTCGTTTCGGTTGTAGTAGAACAACTCCCCGTGGAACTCGTTACTGCCGGAACGGGTCACGAACTGCGTCTGTGATGCACCCAGACCGGCGTCGACCTCCGAGTTGGCAGTCGTAATGTTGACCTCTTCGATGAAGCTCTCCTGTAGCGGAATGACGCCGAAAAGAGCATCTGTCCGGATGAACGTATCCTGGTTGTTGATCCCGTCAAGCGTTAAGTTGTTGAAGGTGCCGCGAGTTCCATTGATGGCAGCCGTGCGAGCGCCGCCCCGACTGGTCACTCCGGCTTGGGTAAGAGCCAACTGGGCCACGCCGCGCCCGTTCAAGGGAAGCTCCTTGACCTGCTCCCGGTTGAGGTTGGTGTTGATTTCCGCGCTGATATCGTTGACTACGGATTGAGTCTCAGTGGCAGTCACGGTTATCGTCTCATGCACCTCCCCCACCTCGAGGATAATATCGACGGAGGCGGGTGTATCCAGCGCAACCCGGACTCCTTCAATGACCGCTGTTTTGAAACCGGGCAGTTGTGTCGTAAGCCGGTAGGGTCCCCGGGGTACCTGAGGAAACACGAAGAGGCCGCTGTCATTCGTGACTGTTTCCCGAGCGGCATTGGTCTCCACGTTCGTCAACTCCACCGCAACTCCCGGTACGAAGGCCCCGGTTTGATCCCGTACCGTCCCATCGACACTGGACGTGAGAACCTGTCCAACCGCGGGTATGGACGCCGCAAGCAGAATTCCAACAAACGTGATGATTCTTTTCCCAAGACGGGGAGTCAGCATCGACAAGCAGGCCAGCGTAACGTTCGGTCCGGGAGACTTCCTGAAGGTTTGCATGGCCATATGTCCTCCAGTCTCTTTAGACCCACTCTTCGGCTGAAGCAGTGATGCGGCGATTATACTCCAGGATTTCTTTCAGCGAGAGCCTTCCACTTGGCTCCTGACAATCCGCATCAGAAAGCGAAGGGCCTAGTTTACCGAATGGGAATTAGGGAATATCTCGGCGAAGTCCGGTTGCAGAATCGGGAGTGGTTTGGGAGACTTCCGTCCCGTCACGCAGGGACCCGTTAGCCTAGACGGCCACGGGGGAGGCCTGCTTAGCCGCTCGGTCAGCCTTCCAGATTTCCAGATAAGGTTTGAGGTCCTGCATCAGTCGGTCGAATTCGGAAGGTAACAGGGCCTGTGCGCCATCGCTGAAGGCCTGCTCCGGGTTGGGATGGACCTCCACCATCATGCCGTCCGCTCCGGCGGCCACGCTGGCCCGGGCCATGGGCGGGATCAGAGAACGTTTTCCCGTGCCGTGGCTAGGATCGGCGATCACGGGCAGGTGGGTGAGCTCCGCCAGCGCCGCGACGGCGGACAGGTCCAGCGTGTTTCGGGTGTAGGTTTCAAAGGTTCGGATGCCGCGCTCGCACAGGAAGACATTCGGATTGCCGCTGGTCAGGATGTATTCGGCCGAGAGCAGCAGTTCCTTGATGGTGGCGCTGAGTCCTCGCTTCAGCATCACCGTCTTGTTCGTCTTGCCCACCCGCTTCAGCAAAGTGTAGTTCTGCATGTTGCGAGCGCCTATCTGGAGTATGTCGGCATACTCGGCCACCATGTCCACGTCCTGTGCCGACATCACCTCGGTGCAGACGGCCAGTCCGGTCTTATCCTTTGCTTTTCGGAGCAGCTTGAGGCCTTCCTCTTCCAGGCCCTGAAAATCGTAAGGGGACGTGCGGGGCTTGAAAGCGCCGCCGCGCAGAATGGTGGCGCCTGCCTGCTGCACCGCCTCCGCCGTTGCCAGGATCTGCTGTTCGCTCTCCACCGAACAGGGTCCTGCAATGACGGCAAACTCGGGGCCGCCGATAGAGCATCCATTCAGCCGGAGAACCGTCTTCTCCGCTTGAGACTCTTTGCTGACAAACTTGTACGGTTGACTGACGGCGACCACCGATTCAACGCCTGGAGCGGATTCTATCGAGTCCATGACCTGCTGCTTGTTTTCCAGTTTTCCCACCGCGCCGATTACGACGCGCTCTTCCCCGTGTATGGTGTGGGCTTTATAACCAAATTCCCGGAGCCGCTGGCAGATGTGGTCCACCTCCTGTTTGGTGGAGCCCAATTTCATGGATATGATCATGTTTTGCCTCCGCGATAAGCCATGCTGGATCGGGAAACGTCCCAAAAAGCAAAAAGCCCACTCGGTTGACCGAGCGGGCGGGACCTCAACGCTGCTGAATCCATTCAGCGGCCCGCCCACCTCCAGTAAAAGTAAAATCGACTGCGTTCGAGCATTGAATTATTACCCAATAATTTTAGATGGCAGCCATTATATGCCCGCCTTTCCCCGCTGTCTAGCGAAATGTTTATCCAAAACCACGCCATCCGTGCCCTCGGAAAGCTCCTTTCCGGCGCCCTGACTGGATACACGATCCATAAATACGGTTTAGCCCAATCAGTTCCGGCTCGGCTTCCCTTCTGCGGCTTCTACCGGGTCTGTTTGGCCCGGATCGCCTCGGCGCGGGCCTCCATTCTTGCCGCTTCTCCTCCCCGGTTCGTCTCTCTCAGCAGCACAGCATATCTTCCCAAAACCATAGCGATGTTGGGATGCTCCGGTCCCAGGGTCTTCTCCAGGATTGCCAGCAAGCGCTTGTAGAGCGGTTCCGCCTGGGAAAACTTGCGCCGGGCGGAGTAGAGCCCCGCCAGGTTGTTCAGGCTCAGAGCCACGTTTGAATGGTCCGGCCCCACGGCCTTCTCGATGATTGCCAGCGCGCGCTGGTACAGAGGCTCGGCCATGTGGTAGTAGCCCCGCGCGTAGTAGAGCGTTGCCAGGTTGTTGAGGTGCAGAGCCAGTTCAGGATGGTCCGGCCCCACCTCCTTCTCGATGATTGCCAGAGCACGTTTGTACAACGGCTCGGCTTCGTCAAACTTTCTCTGGAGACGGTAGATGTCGGCCAAGTTGGCCAGCCGCTGAGCCACGCCAATCTGGTTCGTCCCCGAAGCCCTCTCGGTAATCGCCAGCAGGCGCTGGTAGAGCGGCTCGGCCATGGTATATTTGCCTTGCGCGTAGTAGAGCCTTCCCAGGTTGTGGAGGCTGAGGGTCACCAGCGGGTCTTGCTGGCCGATCGTTTGTGCCGCCTGGAGGGCGCCCAGCAACTGCCTTTCGGCCTCTGCGTAATCGCCTTTCGTCAGGGCCTCTTTCCCGGCGGTTGTGTATTCCTCCCAAAGCGCGTCCTGGCCCGATGCTGTTGGAAGACAGAACACCAGCCACAAGAATCCCATTGCCAGCAGCCGAATATTGCTTTGCATCATTCTTCACCTCACCTGCCGAAGGAAATTCATGACATTGAACTCCGCTCTGCAACGATTGGTTCCGGATGCACTGTACCAGCCATCAATGCCTCTTGAGCAGCAATCTTAAACCCCGATTTCAGACAAGTCAAAGCAAACCGGCTGCTGCTGCCGGTAATCATCAGGCTGCGGTCTATGCCCGGCGTCATGGAAACATGCCACTCGGAAACAATCTCCCAGGCAGGAAAACGGTCTTCCACCTTATCCCGTACCAGAATCTGCAGAAGCTTTGGGTGAAAACAGTTTTTGCCACCATAACGCCACGCTCGCAACCCCCAGTAACGTAAACAACCATGCATAGGCCGGGGAACTGCCTGGGTTCGGCAAGATCAGCTTTCCGAAGCCAACCAGCAGCAAATAGACCGACAAACTCACGGTGACGGTTAGATAGGCTCCCTTCCGGAATGCCTGAACCGGACGGCGCACATCCGCGCCTGCTTTTTCGGCTGTTCGCTTCCAGAAACCGGGCGGATCGACGCGTTTGTAAAATTCCACCAGAACTGCTTCCGCCGTTGGCCGCGTCAGCAAGGTTACCGTGACCACGACTAATGTGGATATCGATGACATCAGCAACAGCCGCAACCATTCGGCTTCTACGGAAAATAGAATGACCGGCGCCAGGATCAGCGACGCCCCGATGGCGGAAAGTTCAGAGTAGAGATTCGTCCGTTCCCAAAGCCATCTGAGCACCAATACCGCTCCTGTTCCTGCTCCGAATAAGAGGGTGATATACCAGGCGGTCCGAATGGATTGCAGGTTCGCCATGATGACCAAGGCCGTGGCGAGGATCACGACATTCGACAGCCGGGCCACGAGCACCTGTTCCCCCGTGGATGGTTCCCGTTTCAGCCATTCCCGGTTGATAATCCGCAGGTAGAGGTCGTTGCTCCAGTAACCGGCTCCCCACGTCAAGTGGGTGTCGATGGTTGAGGCGAGCGCAGCCAGCAATCCGGTCAGCATAATGCCCTGGATGCCTGCGGGAAGCAGATCTCTGATTCCCGTCGCAAACAGGATCTCTCTGCCGGCCACAAAGGTTTCTCCCCCGGCGGAAGCAGGGTCGAAGGGATAGATCACTAACAAGCCAACCCCGATCACGAGCCAGAAGAGGCTTCGCAGCAAAATTTGCAGCCACGTGAAGATAAATGCCGCCATCCTTGCATCGCGGTCGCTCCGGCAGGACATCATCCGTTGGGCGAAGTAGCCGGTGCCATCGCTGTTTCGCTCGAAAAACCATTGCAGACTGATCACCACCAAAAATGGCATAAATACTTCCCATGTATCCGGAGTGAAGGAAAGGAAACGACTCGCCTGGGCTTCTCCATAATGCTCCGCGAGGCCGTTCACAAGCTGGCCGATGCCTCCAGACTTAATAACAACAACCACCGCATAGATCAGCGTGCCGATCATGGCGAGGCTGAACTGTACGGTGTCGGTGGCGATGACGGATCGAAATCCGCCCGTGGTGGAGTAGAGGGCGGTGAAGGCGACAATGAGGAGAATACTGAACAGGTTGTTGGTTGTCGCCACGTACGGTTCCAGTCCCGTGGCGCCGGACGACAACGGCACTCCAACCCATTCCACCAAGCTGTACACCGGCTGGTAGAAAGCGCCGGGCAACCACTCATGCCAAGGAAGAAAAACTTCACAGATACGGGTGGCGGCCACCAAGACCATCGCCATGATCGTACAGTTCATGACCGTACCGTAATAAATGGCCTTGAGTCCTCGCAGCATCAAGACACCCCGGCCGCTGTAGCGAAGCTCGGTGAACTCTGCGTCGGTAAGCACGCGGGCCCGTCGCCATCCCCGTCCCAGAAGAAAGCCGATCATCAAAAATCCCAGGCCATAAATCCACAACCGCCACAGCATGAAAATACCGCCGGTCGCGATCAGTCCCGTGACTAACAACGGCGTGTCGGCGGCAAACTGAGTGGCTGCCAGGCTGAAACCGGCGCGCCATCCCTGAATGGATCGGCCGGCGAGAAAGTATTCTTCGAGATTTTGCGAAGCCTTCGAGCGGTTGCGAAACCCGTTGCGGATGCTGTAGACGATAAACGCGGATACGATCAGTAAATCCAGCATAGGCGCTCGCTGGATTCTATCCTACCCGGCGATTGCTTGGGAACTGCAAATCGTAGAGGAAACCGTTGCTGTTTATGCGGATGCAAACCAATCAGACCGTTACTCTTGCGGCTTCCAGCGGAGCACCGGCCGCCGCGCCGCCCGGACTTCATCGAGGCGGCCGAGGTGCGTGGTATGGGGCGCGCCGAGAACGATCTCCGGCTCCTGGTCGGCTTCCCGGGCGATGGCCTGGAGCGCTTCCACCAACAGATCCAGTTCCTGCTTGCTCTCGCTTTCGGTAGGCTCAATCATCATCGCTCCCGATACCACCAGCGGAAAGCTGACCGTGTAGGGATGGAAGCCGTAATCGATCAGCCGTTTGGCAATGTCGCCCGTGCGGACTCCTCGTTGCGCCTGTTTCTTATCGCTGAAGACGCATTCATGCAAAGTGGGACTGGCGTAGGGCAGCTCGTAGGTTCCCTCCAGCTTGTTGCGGATGTAGGCGGAGTTCAACACGGCGTCCTCGGTGGCTTGCCGCAGCCCTTCGGCCCCGTTGGCCAGGATGTAGGCCAGTGCCCGGACCAGCATCCCGAAGTTTCCGTAAAAGGCGCGGACCCGGCCAATCGATTGCGGACGGTCAAAGTCGTAGGCCAGCGACCCGTCTTCTTTCTCCGCCACCAAAGGGACCGGAAGAAATGGGGACAAAATTTCCTTCACCGCCACCGGGCCTGCTCCGGGGCCGCCGCCGCCGTGGGGAGTGGAAAACGTTTTGTGCAGGTTCAGGTGCAGCACGTCCACGCCGAAATCGCCGGGGCGGCTGATTCCCATCAAGGCGTTCATGTTGGCCCCGTCCATATAAACCAGCCCGCCGCGCGAGTGGACGATCTCGGCGATCTGGACAATTTCATTCTCAAAGATGCCCAGCGTATTGGGATTGGTCAGCATCAGCGCGGCCACCTCATCGTTCATCAGGCGGTCCAGTTGTCCGAGGTCAACTGTCCCCTGGCGATTGGACGCGAGGTTCTGAGCCTGATAGCCGGCTATCGCTGCCGAGGCCGGGTTGGTGCCGTGCGCCGAGTCCGGAATCAAAACTTTCCGGCGTGGATTTCCCTTCGAGTCATGGTAGGCGCGCACCAGCAGCAGGCCCGTCATCTCGCCGTGCGCTCCGGCCGCCGGCTGCAAGGTGATCGCATCCAGGCCTACGATTTCCAGCAGCAGTTCCGCGAGAAGTTTCTGGACCTTCAAGCAACTCTGGGATAGCGCCTCCGGCTGACAGGGATGAGCGTCGCCGATGCCCTTCAGCCGGGCCACCACTTCGTTGACCTTGGGGTTATACTTCATGGTGCAGGAACCGAGCAGGTAGGCTCCCGTATCCACGCCGTAGTTCCACGTGGAGAGCCGGGTGAAATGGCGGACCACCTCGATTTCGCTCACCTCGGGAAAACCGTCGATCTGCTCCCGAACTCGTTGCGCGCCCAGCGCCTCGGCGGGATCAACCAGCGGGACATCCAGCGGAGGAAGCGCGAAGGCGGGTTTGCCCGGCGAGCTTCGCTCGAAAATCAGAGCTTCTCTCTGGGTCAGGTGCCGCCTGGCCTTCCGAATATCTTGATCCGCCATGTCTAAGGTTCACTTTCCGAGGAGGTCATTATTTTTCTTTGAGCCAATCCGCAGCCGCTCCCTGCGCCGCCTCCATCATTTCGTGCAGATTCCCACCAGCTTATCGATCGCTTCCCGGCTCGCCTTCTCCGTAAAACAGAAAAGCACATCTCCGGCCAGCTCCGGGTAGAAACGCCCCAGGTCCAGCCCCCCGATGATATTTTCCGCAAGGAGCCGCTCCTCCACCTGGGGACGGTTTCCGATGCCGCCGACAACCAGCTCGTTGAAATAAGGGCCGCGGAAACGCAGGGATGCGCCCGCCGCCTGGAACCTTTCTCCGGCATAATGCGCCTTGGCGAGATTCTGCAAGGCCAGTTGGCGCAGGCCCTGCTTGCCGTAGGAGGAGAGAAAAATAGAAACCATCAAGGCGCAAAGGGCTTGGTTCGTGCAGATGTTGGAAGTCGCCTTCTCGCGGCGGATGTGCTGCTCCCGCGTCGCCAAGGTCAGGCAAAAGCCTCGTTCCCCCTTCACGTCGGTGGTCTGGCCGACGAGCCTCCCCGGCAGGTTCCGCAAATACTTTTCGCGGGCGGCCAGAAAGCCGACGTAGGGACCGCCATAACTGAGGGGAACTCCGAACGCCTGCGCCTCTCCGGCGACGATGTCGGCCTCTGCCGGCGGACGCATGATGCCAAGCGAGACCGGCTCGGCAATCATCACGATCAAGGCCGCGCCTGCCGCCTGCGCTTGCGCTGCCGCCCAGGCGACATCTTCCACGATTCCAAAATAGTTCGGCGACTGCACCACCACGGCAGCCACGTCACCTCCCAACCGTTCCGGCAACGCATGCTGGTCCAGTTCTCCGCTCTCCGCGAAAGGAATTTCCTCAATTCCCAGGTCTTGATGCTGCAAATAGGTTTTCAGCACCTGCCGGTACTCCGGGTGCACCGAACGTCCTACCAAAACCCTCCGGCGGCGGTTTGCCCGCAACGTCATCATCACTGCTTCGGGCAGCGCAGTAGAGCCATCGTAGAGGGAAGCGTTGGCCACATCCATTCCGGTCAGCTGACAGATGAGGCTTTGATACTCGAAGATCGCCTGCAGAGTTCCCTGGCTGATCTCCGGCTGGTAGGGAGTATAGGCGGTGGAAAATTCGCTTCGGGAGACGAGTGCGTCCACCACGGCGGGCTGGAAGTGATCGTAGGCGCCGGCTCCCAGGAAGCTGGTGCAGCCGCGGGCATTTTCCGATGCCCATTGCTCAAAGGTTCGAATGATTTCCGGCTCGGACTGCCCCCTATCCAGGTTTAATCCGCGTTCGAGGCGCACCGCAGCAGGAATGCCGTCAAACAGTTGTTCGACAGCGCTGCAGCCGATTTCGCCGAGCATCTGCCGCCGTTCCTCCGGCGACTTGGGAAGATAGCGCATCGGAGTGATGTTCTCTCCGCACTTTGTAGTTTTTGGCCGTTAGAAAGGCTTTACTCCGCCGTCTCTTTCCGGAGGTATTCTTCGTATTGCTCGGCGGTCATCAACTGGCCGAGCGGGGCGCTGAGGGAAACCTTAATCATCCATGCCTTGCCGTGCGGGTCATGGTTGATCCACTCAGGGGTTTCGGTCAAGGCGCTGTTGATTTCCTTCACTTCGCCCGAGACTGGGGAATAAATCTCGGAAACCGCTTTGACCGATTCTACCGTGCCGCAGGGTTGGCCTGCCTCCAGCTTGTCTCCGACATTGGGCAGTTCTACGAAGACCACGTCGCCGAGCTCCTTCTGCGCATGATCGGTGATCCCCACCGTGGCAGAGTTATCCTCTACTTGGACCCACTCGTGTTCCTCGGAATAACGAAACTGCGCAGGATACATTCAATCCCCTCCCCCCGGGCGGTTCTAGCCCTTAGGCTTGCGATAAAACGGCGTCGGCACCACCTCGGCGGCGGCCCGGTTCCCTCGAATTTCAATCCAAATCCGCTGCCCCGGACTGGCCAACTCGCTCGGAAGGTACGCCAATCCGATGCTTCGCTTCAGGAAAGGAGTGTAGGAACCGCTCGTGACCCTACCCACCTGCCGGTCCTCCACCCCTACGGGAGCCTCGTCGCGCGCGATGCCCCGGTCGATCATCTGGAAGCCCGCCAAGCGCCGCTTCCAGCCTTCCTGGGCCTGCCGGATTAAGACCTCGCTGCCCAGAAAAGATCCTTTCTTCAGCTTCGCGATCCACTGCAAATTCGCCTCGAGCGGCGTTGTTTCCTCATTGATGTCGTGCCCGTACAGGGCCATCCCCGCTTCCAGCCTCAACGTGTTCCGCGCGCCCAGCCCGCAGGGCAGAATACCTTCTTGCTTCCCGGCTTCCAACAACTCGCCCCAAACCCGTTCCGACTTTGTCGGCGGCAGATAGAGTTCGAATCCATCTTCGCCGGTGTAGCCGGTGCGCGCCACCAGGCTCGGGACGCCGCAAACGTCCCCGTGCGTAAACCGGTAATACTTCAATGCGCCGAGATCAACCGCTGTCAGCCGTTCCAGCACCGCCTTGCTGCGGGGACCCTGGACGGCCAGTTGAGTGTAGTCGTCGCTCACGTCTCGCACGTCGGCTCCCGTATCATTTTGTTCAGTGATCCAGGCGAAGTCCGTTTCGCGGCGGGCGGCGTTCACGCAGAGCAGGTAGTGCCGGTCGGCGATTTTGTGAATCAGCAGGTCGTCAATAAACCCGCCCTGCGGATTCATCAACCCGGAATATTGCGCCTGGCTGACTTGCAACCGGGAGGCATCATTACAGGTTACTTTCTGGAGCAGGGGCAGCGCCCCTTCTCCTTTCACTTCGATCTCTCCCATGTGGCTCACGTCGAACAGGCCCGCGCGAGTTCTAACGGCCATGTGCTCCGGCACAATTCCACTATATTCGAGCGGCATGTCCCAGCCGCCGAACTCCACCATCCGAGCGCCCATCTTTCGATGCGTCGAGTTCAGCGCAGTTTTGCGGGATGCCATTCTCTCGGCGGGGACGCTAGCCAAACAGAAGCCTCCGGCAGGAAAATCGGAAGGCTAAACTAGCATAGGCTCATAGGGCAGTCAAGGATGGGCTAAGAACATGTCGTTAGCACATGATATGTCCGGTCTAATTAACATGTGAAATGTCCGCTTTGAGCGGCGTAGGGTAGGGCTTTTTGCCAGGAGGTGGCATGAAGTTCTACTCGGAAGCTGCGATGGAGCGGGCGATGAAGATACAAGAAGTAATTTTGCGAGCGATAGGGAAGCGGATCAACTGGTGGCAGGCAGCCGAGATCATCGGGATCAGCGACCGGCAGATGAGGCGGTGGCGCAGCCGGTACGAGCAGTACGGCTACGACGGGCTGTTTGACCGGCGGCGGGGAAAGCCGAGTCCGCGGCGGGTACCCCTGGGGACGGTGGAGAAGGTGTTGGGGCTGTATCAGGAGAAGTACTTTGACTTCAACGTGCGGCACTTTCACGAAAAGCTGCGGGAAGAGCACGGCCTCCGGCTGAGCTACACCTGGGTGAAGCTGGCATTGCAAGGGGCGGGGCTAGTGAACAGGAGGCGGAAGCGGGGCCTGCACCGCCAGAGGCGGCCCCGGCGGCCGTTGCCGGGAATGCTGCTGCATCTGGATGGGAGCCAGCATCGGTGGTTTGTCGATGATCGCTGGTATGACCTGCTGGTGGTCCTGGATGATGCCAGCAGCGAGATTTACTATGCGCAACTGGTAGAGCAGGAATCGACGCGGACGGTGCTGGCTGCCCTGCGGGAGGTGGTCGAGCAGCAGGGGATCTTTTGCGCCCTTTATAGCGACCGGGCCAGTCATTTCTTCCTGACCCGGAAGGCGGGCGAGCCGGTGGATCGGCAACGGCTGACCCAGGTGGGCCGCGCCCTGCGGGAGCTGGGCATTCAGATGATTCCGGCCTATTCGCCGCAGGCGCGGGGACGCAGCGAGCGGAACTTCGGGACCTGGCAAGGGCGGCTGCCGCAGGAACTGCGCCTGCGGGGAATCATCACGCTAGAGGCAGCGAATCGGTTCCTGCGGGAGGGCTATATCGGGGAGTTCAACCGGCGCTTTGCCGTGCCGGCCACCCAACCAGGCAGCGCCTTTTTGCCGTCAGCCAGGCGGGAGTTAGAGCGAATCTTCTCGATCCAGCACCAGCGGATAGTGAATCGGGACAATACGGTCAGTCTGGAGAACCGCCTCCTCCAGATCGAGAAAACTCCTTGGCGCGGGACTCTGGCGGGCTGCCGGGTGACCGTCTATGAACACCTGGATGGGACGTTAAGCATTGGCTATGGGCCGCACACGGTGGGCCGCTACTCCTCCGAGGGGGTGGCGATCCGGTGCGGCGGTCGGCGGCGGAGCCCTGTGGCTTCCCGACAACACCATTTGGCGCTCACCTCCGTCGCCCTACGGGCTCCTTCGGTCAGCGCCAAATCACTTTCGGTAGAATCATGAAAGCGGACATTTCACTTGCTACATATACCGGACATTTTAACTTGCTAACAACAGGATGGGCTAAGAACATGTCGTTAGCACATGATATGTCCGGTCTAATTAACATGTGAAATGTCCGCTTTGAGCGGCGTAGGGTAGGGCTTTTTGCCAGGAGGTGGCATGAAGTTCTACTCGGAAGCTGCGATGGAGCGGGCGATGAAGATACAAGAAGTAATTTTGCGAGCGATAGGGAAGCGGATCAACTGGTGGCAGGCAGCCGAGATCATCGGGATCAGCGACCGGCAGATGAGGCGGTGGCGCAGCCGGTACGAGCAGTACGGCTACGACGGGCTGTTTGACCGGCGGCGGGGAAAGCCGAGTCCGCGGCGGGTACCCCTGGGGACGGTGGAGAAGGTGTTGGGGCTGTATCAGGAGAAGTACTTTGACTTCAACGTGCGGCACTTTCACGAAAAGCTGCGGGAAGAGCACGGCCTCCGGCTGAGCTACACCTGGGTGAAGCTGGCATTGCAAGGGGCGGGGCTAGTGAACAGGAGGCGGAAGCGGGGCCTGCACCGCCAGAGGCGGCCCCGGCGGCCGTTGCCGGGAATGCTGCTGCATCTGGATGGGAGCCAGCATCGGTGGTTTGTCGATGATCGCTGGTATGACCTGCTGGTGGTCCTGGATGATGCCAGCAGCGAGATTTACTATGCGCAACTGGTAGAGCAGGAATCGACGCGGACGGTGCTGGCTGCCCTGCGGGAGGTGGTCGAGCAGCAGGGGATCTTTTGCGCCCTTTATAGCGACCGGGCCAGTCATTTCTTCCTGACCCGGAAGGCGGGCGAGCCGGTGGATCGGCAACGGCTGACCCAGGTGGGCCGCGCCCTGCGGGAGCTGGGCATTCAGATGATTCCGGCCTATTCGCCGCAGGCGCGGGGACGCAGCGAGCGGAACTTCGGGACCTGGCAAGGGCGGCTGCCGCAGGAACTGCGCCTGCGGGGAATCATCACGCTAGAGGCAGCGAATCGGTTCCTGCGGGAGGGCTATATCGGGGAGTTCAACCGGCGCTTTGCCGTGCCGGCCACCCAACCAGGCAGCGCCTTTTTGCCGTCAGCCAGGCGGGAGTTAGAGCGAATCTTCTCGATCCAGCACCAGCGGATAGTGAATCGGGACAATACGGTCAGTCTGGAGAACCGCCTCCTCCAGATCGAGAAAACTCCTTGGCGCGGGACTCTGGCGGGCTGCCGGGTGACCGTCTATGAACACCTGGATGGGACGTTAAGCATTGGCTATGGGCCGCACACGGTGGGCCGCTACTCCTCCGAGGGGGTGGCGATCCGGTGCGGCGGTCGGCGGCGGAGCCCTGTGGCTTCCCGACAACACCATTTGGCGCTCACCTCCGTCGCCCTACGGGCTCCTTCGGTCAGCGCCAAATCACTTTCGGTAGAATCATGAAAGCGGACATTTCACTTGCTACATATACCGGACATTTTAACTTGCTAACAACATTGCGAAAAGTCATGGGGCTATCGTTCCGATGGGTGCTATCGCGCACTCGGTGGGAAGTAAGAATCTTGCCAGCGGAACCAAAAGAGGTCAAGAATAAGGAGTGGCAGGTGTGCCTTTTTCCAGTCGCCAGGAAAACCGGAGTCGCTTTCGGAGGGGGTGCTTGTGAGGGATCCTTTTTTCCTCGCGAAGGGAGTCAGTGTCTGTGGGCCTTCCGGCAGTGATACCTGATGGATATCTGCTCCAGGAAAGTTTTCTGTTCTGCGGTTGGACGGTCCTGACGTATGATTCTAAACCGGGATGATTTAGAATCCAATCCTGCCCCGGAGGCTGACCGGCAGATACGGATTCACAGCCTTGCAGCCCGGACCTGACTTACGGAGTGCCTATGGATAGGAGGATACGGATGCCGCCCAACCCAACCCTTGTGGCTGGCCTGACAATTGCCGGTTGCCTGTTGCTGGCTTGCGGGGCGCCTCCGCAGAATGGTCAACCTTCGCGGAACATCCATGACCCTGTCGTAGAAATCGGGCCGGCAGAGAATCTGCGCCTTCCCGAACCCTATGCGACTCCTGTGGCACTCAAGCGCCCGAAGATCATCGGCTGGCCGGAAGGATACGCCCCGGTCGCGCCGCCTGGCTTTCGAGTGGATCGATTCGCAGAAGACTTGGAAAACCCGCGCTCGCTTTATGTGCTTCCCGATGGCGATGTGCTGGTGGCGGAATCAGACCGCCTGGATGACGTGGCCATAGGCCCTTCGGCGAACCGGATCACCTTGCTGCGGGATGTCGACCAGGATGGCAGCCCAGAGGTCCGCGAAGTCTTCCTGACGGGTCTGAACCAGCCGTTTGGGATGCTGCTTCTCGGTGAGAGTTTCTATGTCGCTAACACGGACGGGCTGGTTCGCTATCCCTACCGACCGGGTCAAACAAAGATCTCCGCGCCAGGAGAAAAAATCCTGGACCTGCCCGCCGGTGGGGAGCACTGGACGCGCAACGTCATCGCGAATGCGGATGGATCAAAACTATACGTCGCCGTCGGTTCCGCCACCAATGTAGATGAGGAAAGGATCGACGTCCAAGACGAGCGGCGCGCTGCTATCCTGGAAGTGAATCCCGACGGCAGCCAGATGCGCGTCTTCGCGAGCGGTCTCCGCAATGCCGTGGGCATGGACTGGGAACCGGAAACTAATACCTTATGGACGGTTGTGAATGCGCGTGGCTACCTGGGCGATCAATTGCCGCCGGATTACTTCACCAGCGTGCAGGAAGGGGCTTTCTACGGCTGGCCATACTCCTACTTTGGGCAATACGAAGACCCTCGGAAGAAGGGTGAGCGGCCGGACCTGGTCGCCCGGGCTATCGTGCCGGACTATGCCCTGGGCGCCCATCATGGCCCGCTGGGTCTTGTCTTCTATAACGGTGCGGCATACCCCCAGCAATACCGCGGGGGCGCCTTCATTGCTGAACACGGATCTGCGGGTCGCGCGAACTTCGTCGGCTACAAGGTGCTGTTTCTACCTTTCCAGAATGGGCAGCCGAGCGGGCTCGGTCAGGATTTCCTTACCGGCTTCATAGCCAATGAGGAGACCTCTGAGGTCTATGGCCGACCGGCCGGCTTGGCGGTCCTGCCCGACGGCTCCTTGCTCGTTTCCGATGACGTGTCGAGGACGATATGGCGTGTGAGTGCAGCAGGGGCAGAGAGCTCAAACCGTTCAAATTGATATGGGGGATTTGTCGTAGAGAATGGCTTGGAAAATTCATTGGTTGATTGGTATCCTGCTCTGCGGTTTTCTGCCGTGTTGGGGAGCAGTCATTCAGGGCAAGGTTACCGATGCACAGGGTAGAGCAATTGCTGATGTCTCCATTGAAGTGCGGCAGGCGGATTCCAGCTTCCGCATAGCGGTCCTGACCGAAGAGAATGGCAGTTATTCTCTCGACGATCTGCCTCCCGGCACCTATACGCTTCGTGCCAGGAAGGCCGGATATGCGGATTCGGTCCAGGGGCCGATTCCGGCCCTTCAGGACACAGCCAGCGTCGTGGTCAACTTCCGTATTTCCCAGAGCGGTGAGAGCGAAGTCTTGCGCGGAGCCGAGGAGCGCAACCCCAACGACTTCATTATCCGCCTCGATACCAACGCCATTCAGAATGAGCTTTCCCGCGTCGGGGCCTCCCTCCGATATTTTCCGGAGTTTCGTTCGGATCGGAACTATTACGGTGAGCAGTTCGGTTATCCGCTGCGCGGTGTGGTGTTGGCTTCGCACCGGAGGCCTCTCCAGGGTTTTCATGGGTCCTTTTATGAGTTTCACAATAACAATGCCCTCGATGCACGGCCTTTCTTCCAGGTGGGCTCACTGAAACCCTCCCGGCGCAATCAGTACGGCTTTTCGGTTTCCAGTCCCATCCTTTCCGAGAAGTTGTCCGTCCGGTTTGCCTGGGGGCAGATCCGGGACTCTGGATTTGTGAACGGCAATGTGCAGGTTCCGCTGGCAAACGAGCGGAAGCCCCGCACGGAGGATCCGGTGAAGAATGCCATCATCGCCGCTTATCTCAACGGATTTCCGGAGGAACGCCCCAACAGGACGGAGTTCACTCCCCGGCACCTGAACACTAATGCGCGTCGTGACATTCGCAACACCGCATTTTCGCTGCATCTGGATTACCAACCCCGATCCACGGACCAGATCGCGTACGATCAGCAATTCTCGGACTATTCCCAGGAACCCTTTGAGTTGGTGGCGGGGCAGAACCCGGAGACTCTCTTGCGGCCGCAGAGCCAGCGTCTCTCCTATAGCCACAGTTTCTCCCCACAAACGATCTCCCGGTTCGCGTTCAACTATGATCGTCTGCGAGCTATCTTGTCCCCTACGACGCGCTACCGGAATCTGCTGATGGATGCAGGGATCGAGGTAGTGCCGGATGTGGAGCTCGGTGACGAACTGACCAATCTAGGGATGCCGCAGCGGGGAATACCTATCAGTCGCTTCGAGAATCACTTTCTGTTTTCCTCCCAAATGTCCCACAACCGGGGCCGTCATGCTTTGTCGATGGGCTTTAGCTGGAAGCGCCTTCAGGACAACGATCTGCGAAGTGACCACATTAGAAAGACACTTTCTTTTCGCAATGATTTTGGCCGCACGGCAGTGGAAAATTTTCTGCTGGGCAAGCCAAGCCGGATGTTTATCGGGATTGGGAACCGATATGTTGGCAGTCGCAATTGGGAATACGCTTTCTACTTGCAGGATCGTTTTACGGTCAGTCCCAGTTTTTTTCTCAATTTGGGGATCCGCTATGAAATTCTCACCGCCCCTCGAGATGTAACCGGCCGCATCCGATTTCTTTTCGGCACGGATGCCAATAACTTTGCTCCGGCTTTTGGTTTCGCATGGAATCCCGGCCAAGGGAACACGGTGATTCGGGGAGGATATGGAGTCACTTTCGGAACCATTTCAGTGGCGACTTACAGTCGCCAACGCTCAAATCCTCCCAATAGTAGCATCGAAGTCGTCGCGGTTCCTGACTTGCTCGCTATACGGGAGGTCAGCTCACCGGAGGTCGATCCAGATATACGAGCGAACAAGAACAACGTGGGACCGGATCTGGTCGTTCCCTATTCCCACATGTACAACTTGGCCGTGGAACGGGAGTTGCCCGCAAATACTTTTCTCAGGATTGGATACCTCGGCAGCAGAACGTTCAAGATGTTTACGGGTGCAGTCTTCAACCGCGCCCAGCCTGTTCTCGGTATTCCTGCAACCTCGGCGACTGTGAACCAGAGGCGGCCGGATCCCAGGTTCTTGCGAATTTATAACATCATCAATAGTTCAATCGGTTATCTGGATGCCTTGCAAGTTACGGTGAACAAACGGAGGATTCGGGGACTCGCCTTCCAGGCAAGGTACGCCTTCAGCAAGGCCATCGATACCAGCGGGCACGATTTCACCGACATTGGCTCCGGCGCGGATGTGAGTCAGACCTCGGAGTTGTTTACGGATTTGAAAGGGCCCAGCCGGTTTGATACGCCGCATTCTTTCTCCGTCAGCTATAGCTATGAGGTGCCGGCAGACTTGGCGGGCCAAGGCTTTCTGTCATTTCTGTTAGGGAGGTGGACTCTTTCCGGGACGACAATTTTCCGGTCCGGCACGCCCTTTTCGGTCTTTACCGGGTCTGATGCCCCGGGCTTCGGCAATGTGGACGGCGAGAGCAAGGACAGGCCCAACCTCCTCCATCCCGGCATTCTGGGAGCGAGCGTGGACTATCCCGACACGGCCACATCCATCCTCAGGCCGGAATACTTTGATACGAATCTTCCCGTAGGTGGCCGAGGCAACCTGGGATACCGTACTTTTCGCAAGGATGGTACCAATAATTGGAATCTTGCCTTGACGAAGAGCTTTCCTTTATCGACGGCTGATCCTGGAAAGCAACTTCAGTTCCGGGTTGCTTTCTTCAATTTCCTCAATCACGCGCAGTTCAGCGCGCCGGGCAGTTCTGTTTCCTCGCCAACGTTTGGAAAAATTACTAACACAGTGAACAAGGGACGCGTTACGCAGCTCATGCTTCGGCTTCTCTTCTAACTCGGCAATCGCACCTTGCGAAGAGTAGGGAAGACATATCATCAAAAGAGCTTGACAGCCTCAACGGGACAGTTTTAGTGTTGTCATATCTTGCCTGCAAAGCAAATACAGGATGCAAGTAAAGTCGGTTCAGAAGTAGATTACGTTCTCGGTTTTTTGAGTGAGAAGATCGGGAGAGTTGCAATTTCTGAGATGGAGGAAGATTCTGTGGGCCGGATAGCGCAGCCGGGCATAGCATAGCTATGCTCTTTGACGTGATTGTGAGGATTGCATGGAGAGGCCGGACGCGAGAATGAGCAGGAGGTCCTGATGCCGGATCAAGATATCTTCGACGTGATTGTGGTAGGGGCGGGAACCAGCGGAACCATACTGGCATCCCGCATTGCCGAGAACGGAGTAAACCCCAGCACGGGAGATCGTTTAAGGGTCGGTTTGTTTGAGGCCGGCCCCTATTACCTCAAGGGAGGTCCCCTGCAGCCCGGATTGGGAGATCCGTTACGCCGCCGGATGATCACCAATATCCAGACCGACGAAACGGAACCTGCCCGGTGGTTCTATGATGGTTTCAACGTGAAGGCCGTGGGCGGTTGTTCCTTGCATTGGGGCTCGTTTGCGTATCTCCCCATTCCAAAGGATTTTGCGAATTGGCAGAGTGCGACTGGCGTGAACTGGAGTGAGAACACTTTTAGGGAGGCGATCGACGAAGCTGTCAAGATGTACCACGTCCATCCGCTGGACACGTATTTGTCAGATCCTCCTGAGCCGGGAAAGCTCAACAAAGGTGGCCGCATGTTTGCCCATGCTGCCGAAGCCTTGGGTCTTAAGGTCAACCAGCCGGAGGATCCTCGGGATCGGGGAATCCGAGGCGTAGCGCGAGTCAATTGTATCGTCTGCGGATATTGTGGGAGAGGGCATTACTGCAAGTACGATTCCAAGGTGACGGGGCTCCACTATTTGAAGCTCATTGGCGAGGAGAATGGTCTTGAGGTCATTCCTGATTCTGAGGTAGACCGCATCCTCATTGAAAGGCAAGGTGCTTCGTTTGTTGCAAGAGGGATTGCCTACACGCAGTCCGGGATCAAGAAGGAGGCGCGCGCGCCTCGCGTGATCGTCAGTTGCGGCACCACGGGGACTGCGGTGCTCCTGTATCGTTCCGGCTATGGTCCGAAGGATTTTGTGGGTCAGAAGTTGATCGTAGAGAATAACAATGTGGGGCGCAACCTGGATGGCGATCTATCCGGGGTTTCGCTGGACATCCCGGCGTTCTTTGGAGAGGACATCCATACGGAGGAAGGCGGTGCTTCCACTCTTCTGGTCCATGAAAACGGAGACCGCAACAAACTGCTTCTTACCGGTGTCGGCGGTGTAAGATACACCACCCAGTACCCCGACCTGCTCGCCCTTTATCCCATCGCTCCTGATTTCGGGTGGGAACACAAGGCCTATATGAAGGCTGCGACGAAAAGGGTCGGCGTGTTGGGATTCTCGCTCAAAGCGCCAATTTGGAACAAAGGCAGAGTGGGCGTGCGCGGGGAACACCTATACCGCCGCGATGATCCGGCGATTTTGGGTCAGATCCACAAGGGATGGCCGATCGCTCAGGAAATAATAAGGAAATTGACTCCGCAGCCGATCCGGGTCGATGACGCGCCTCCACGCTCGTTCGCAATCCTCCATGAGGTAGGGACCTGTAGGGCGGGCGTCAGCAAGGAGAATTCTGTCGTAACGCCGGATTTCGACTCTCACGATATAGAAAACTTGTTGATCGGTAGTGCGGCTGTCATTCCTTCTGGGAACCACACCCTGTCTCATATGCCCACTGTCTCGGTCAGCTGTTATGCCTGGCGGCGAATGGTGGCCAATCACTTTACTCGGGGGGCTGCGCCTCTAAAACTCTAACTGTAGGGGGCCGGAAACGATGAAAAAAGAAGAGAAGAAAAAGGATAGACGAGAATTCTTGAAGCGGTCGGCGCAAGCATTCGTTGTAGTGCCTGCTGCCGTCACGTCTTTGCAACATCTTGGTCCCGAAGAAGAAGCAACGCAGATTACCGAAGAGCTTTCGCCGGGAGATCCCGGCTACCGGGACCCCGGAGAGTACGGCAGTATCTCTGAATAGAGGAGCGAGCCACGATGCCCAACAAAGGAACCAGCAGACGCAACTTCATTCGGAAGGCCGCCCTCGGAGCCGGCGCTCTGGCGCTCCCCGCTCGAGCAACGCCAGCGGCGGCGGAACGATCGAGGATTCTTTCCGCTCTGGGAGACACGATCATTCCCTCCAAAACGGGTGATCCCGGCTTTAAGGACCTGGAAGCACACGGAATCACAGAGCAAGTGAACAAGAATCTGGCGGCGCTGAAGGATCCGTTGTTTGCCACCTTCAACGAGGCTAGTGCGCCTTTTTTCCAAGGTCGAACGTTTGTCGAGTTGAATGAGAACGAACGCGCTGAGTTTTTGAAGAGGGTTATCCGCGGGGAGGGCTTCACGAATCCCTCCGTTCGCACCGTTGTCCAGCGTGTCTACAAGTTTGTTCGGATCACGGTGCTCCGGATCTACTACTCCAATTTCCCGGAGAACAAGGTTATGCGGGATGCCGATGGAATTCCGTCTCAGAAGCCTGGAGACCTTCACCAGATCACGACCCCCAATACCAAAAAGCTCGTCACGGGTTGGGATGTGGCCGGATATCGGGGTCCGCTGACCTGGGAACAAGAGGAACGAATGAGAGCAGCAGTGCAGAAGGTTCACTGGCATGATGGCCTGGAAGACCTTGTAGTCCGCTATCGGTCGAAATCTTGAATGCGGAGACTGGTCGTTGCAAAAGCCGACGCCGCTTGCAGGAGAGACGCCATGAAGTCGAAGAGTTTGTGGACGGCAATTTTGCTGGGCTTGTTGATGGTCATCTGCACGACCTCACTCCGTGCTCAGAAGATTCAAAGCGATGCCGATGAGAAGCTGAATGCCTTTTTGCCGGACGAAGAAGAAAAGGTATTAGTTCTGGTGCATTGTACTGTCTGCCACAGCGCGGCTGCTACCCAGGAAAGAATCGCCAGCCGGGCGGGAGGCGATCAGGAGTTTTGGACTACTTTAGTGAGGCGGATGGTCACTGTTTGGAATGCTCAGATTCCCGAAGAAGACATAGATCTCATCGCTGCCTACTTGGCAAAACATTTTGGACCCGCCACCGCTAGCCAGGAGCAACAGGCGGAAACGAAAGGAGAGGCTGAAAAGGAACCATGAGATTCAGCAGCCTTCCGGGGTTCTTATCCAGTGGCTGCAGCAGCGTGGCGTGCCGCTAAGAATCCGAATGTCGCTCCGGACATGAGCCAGTATCCAGCCTTGAGATTGTGGTTCAGGATGATCTCACAGAACAGGCCGTGCTGATCAGGCCGCCGTGGCTGCCCGCATGGGTCATTGCGGACACCCGCGATTTGGTTCGATAATCACCTTCAAAGAATCATCTTTTGGATGCGCAACCAAGTCGAACGCCTGGGCGATTTCCTCAAGCCCAAACCTGTGCGTGACCAGTTCGTCTACATTCACCTTCCCGCTCCGAATCAATTCCATCGCTTCCTGCATGTCGCGCTGTGCGGCTCCATAGCTGAAGTGGAGGGAAGGCTGGATGGTCCAGAATTTCGTCAGGGGAATCGATAGTTTTTTGTCAGGGCCGTCCGCCGCAAAAAACAGAATGTGCCCGCCTCGGTTCACGCAATCGAGCGCGCTCTGGGCGGCCTTTCCAGAGCCGGTGCAGACGAAAACGCGGTCTGCGCGCGGCAAGGTGCCGGTTGCATAGAACATTTCGTCCGCGCCGTGCCGGGAGGCCGCCTCCAGCCTGTTTTTATTGGTGTCCACGGCGCAGATTCTTGCGGCGCCGAGCGCGCGGGCCAGCTTGATGTGGAGCAGGCCCGCCAAGCCGCTTCCCATAACCAGCACGGTGCGGGATTCAATCGGGTAGGTTTTTCTCACGCTGCGCACGACGCACCCGAGCGGCTCCACGAACGAGCCCTGCTCGTAGGTCATACTGTCCGGCAGAACAAGCAATCCGTTCTCGATGCATGGGTCAAAGAGCCGGACGAACTGCGAAAAGCCGCCTGGCTCGATGTGCTTCCGGTGCATTGACTCGCATGCGGTTTCGTTTCCGTCCCGGCACGGGACGCATTGCAGACAGGGAAAGTGGTGGGACACGACGACCCGGTCGCCTGTCTTGAATTTGCGAACCGACTCTCCTGTTTGAACGATGCGGCCTGCGATTTCGTGCCCTGTATTGATGCCGCCTTTCTCTCGCGCGCCCGGCTCGCGATACCATCGCATGGTGTCGCTTCCGCAGATGCCGCATGCGGCGACTTCCACCAGCGCTTCGTCCTTGCCGATCTCCGGCACCGACCTTTGCTCCACCCGCACGTCATCGTTGCTGAAGTACAAGCTGAGTTTCATCGTCTCAGGAATGGTCATCCTTTGCTTCCTTTAACTCCTGAAACAGTTCATAGGCTTGCTTGGGATTCATGTTGTCGTGCACCACGGCCTGCAACGCCCGCACCATGGGCACAGGCTGCTTGTGCCGCCAGACCCTGCGCCCAAAGTCAATTCCTCTGGCGCCTTTCTGAATGGAGTCGGAGGCCAGCTCCAGGCTGTCTTTGGTTTCATCCACTCCCTTGGGCATCTTGCCGCCGGCCACGATGACCGGAACGCCGCAGGCCTCGACCACCCGCTCAAACCCTTTTCCGCAGTTGTAGGTTTTGATCATATCGGCCCCGTGCGCCACCAGAATGGCTCCGGCGCGAGTCAGGAAGTCAGAGTCTTTCTCCAGATACCCCAGCGCGGTTCCCACGGCCACAACTCCCAGGATGGGAAGGTTGATCTTCCGGGCCGCGCGCGACATGCTGGCCAGATTGTCGAGCGTCTGCGACTGGTGTTCCGTCTTCAAGTAAACCGAGACGGCTGCTCCGGCAGCCCCTTCCTTCTGGACATCTTCGGCCCCAAGGATCAGCCTTTCATTGGCGATGGTGTCGGGAACGTTCACGATACTGTCGAGAAGCTGGAACTCGTCAAACTCTTTGGCCGTGGCCGTTCCGGAGTCGATCTTTGATTGACATTCCTGGAACGTCTGATCGAAATCCTTGCCGGTTCTTTGCTGGTAGGCGAGCTTGGCCGGCTCCTGGAGGTAGCCGGGCACGGGGACGTTCATCGTGGTGGAGCATCCGGAGGCGCGCAGAATCACCGGCAGGTTCACTCTACCGTTGAACGCGTGGCGCAGCACGCCGGGATCGGTCATCAGCACGTCCACGTAATCGAGCAGCGGCGTCAGAACCTCGCCGGGTTTTTCCAGTCCGGCGACAACGCCGAAATACCTGTGGTCGGCGGCAAGAACTACGATGCGCTCCGATTCTCCGAAAATCTTCTTCAATCCTGTTGACATATCTTTTGTTATGACATCCTCTCTAAAATTCACTATCCTCAAAAATTCGTAACCCGGCCCGAAGGCAACCTACGCTTCAGGGCTTCCCATCCCGGCTTTAAGAACTCTCCCCTCGCGGCAAGGACTGGAAGGTACTCAGTTTCCGCACCTCCTGTTTGGAGAGCGATACCTGCTTTCCCAATAATTTCGCTGCCAGCGAGATACGGGCAAACTGTTCCACGGTTTCCATGTGAAAGAAAGCCTGGAGCAAATCCTTCCCGAAGGTGACCACGCCGTGGTTAGCCATGAGGATGGCGTCGTGTCGGGAAACCAAATTCCGCAGCGCCGCGTTGAGTTTTTGGCTGCCGGGCGTTCCGTAGCGGGCCAGCGGTACGCGGCCCAGCGATACCACCACCTCCGGAAGAAAAGCCTTGTCCAGGGCGAGTCCTGCCACGGCGTAGCCGGTGGCCACGGGCGGATGCGCGTGGACGATTCCCCCGACGTCGGGCCGGCGTTGGTAGATCATCAGGTGCATGGGCAGCTCGGAAGAGGGCTGTCCCCCGCCGGAAAGTTTGTCTCCCTGCATATCGACCAAGACCATATCCTCGGGACGCAACATCCCCTTGCTGCGGTTCGCGGGAGTCACCAGGACTCGGCCGTCTTTCAATCGAACGGAGAGATTGCCGTCGGTTGCCGCCACGAAGCCCTTCTGGTGCAACCACTTGCCCACTTCGGTGAGCTGGCGGCGATGTTGGGTCTCTGCCTTGGACATGGTTGCGATGGCCGGCCCAAACGGAGGCTTTCATCAGCAGGCTAACGCCCGATAGTACAGCAAGCCCCTGGGGCTGTAAAGCAAAGCGTGGTCCAAAAGGAAGGGAGTACTCCATCTGCTGCTGAGCAAGGCCGCGGGAGAACTTCAAAAGCGTTTTCTTCAGGCTTCCAAACCAGACGGCACGCTTTCTCTGGCGGCGTCCAACTGGTTGCGGGCGTGGTAAGAGCTGCGGACCAGTGGTCCGGCCTCCACATGACGGAAGCCCATCCGCTCCCCTTCGCGTTTGAGCTCCGCAAACTCCGCCGGGGGATAGTAGCGGGCGATGGGAAGATGGTTCGTTGTCGGGCGCAGGTATTGGCCCAGGGTCAGGATGCGGCAATCGTGGTCGCGGAGGTCGCGCATGGTGGCCATCACCTCGTCCCGTTCTTCTCCCAGGCCCAGCATCATTCCGGACTTGGCGGTGATGCGCGGGTCGATCTCCCCCACGCTGCGGAGCAGCTTGAGGGACTGCTCGTAGCGCGCTCCCGGACGCACCTGCCGGTAGAGTCGAGGGACGGTCTCCATGTTATGGCTGAGCACGTCGGGACGGGCCGCGAGCACTATCTCAAGAGCCTTCCGGTAACCCTGAAAATCCGGAATCAACACCTCAACTTTGCACTCAGGACGGATGCGGCGGATCGCCAGGATGGTCCGGGCGAACAACTCCGCGCCGCCGTCTTTGCGGTCGTCCCGGTTGACTGAGGTCACCACGGCGTACTGCAAGCCGAGATGGTCCACCGCCTCCGCCACTCGCTCCGGTTCCTGATAATCCACCGGCAGCGGAGCGCCTTTCGGCACCGCGCAGAAGCCGCAACGGCGCGTGCAGACGTCCCCCAGGATCATAAACGTGGCGGTGCGCTGCTCCCAGCATTCACCGATGTTGGGGCAGCGCGCGCTCTCACAGACCGTATGAAGGCGAAGCTGGTTCTTCAGAACCTTCAAGTCGTGGTAGTTGGGGCCGCCGGGAAACCGGGTCCGAAGCCAGTCGGGCCGTTTTTTGTGCAAGGCAACTGACATATCAAGCGCCTATATCTTATGAAGCTGCCGCCGGCATCTATAGCGCCAGCGCGCCCGCCCCGGAAAGTTTGCTCAACTGCCGATATAGCGGGCATACAGGCTGCGCGCTATCCCCGTGTCGGTGGTCCCTTTGATGATAGCCCGCCCGTCCGGGAAGATCGTCATCTCATAAGGGGCCAGTGCGAATTGAAACACATAGGAGTTGAAGCGCACCGCGCCATGGGGCTTCAACTTCCGCTCCAGCTCCGCAAAGTCCACCGGCCGCCGCCGCTCGTGTATCTGGACCGAGTTGCGGCCGCAGAGCGTAATGTGCGGCGCGCCGCATCCGGCAAGGTGGGTGAAGTCTCTCCGCTGGCAAGCGCGGCAGCCTTCAGCGGGCGGGCCGGGATCGACGGCCTGAAAGCTGTTTTCCCACACGTCGAGCGAGATCAGCTTGCCGTGCAGGGCGGTCCGGTCGCCGGTCAGGAGCTTGATTGTTTCGGCCACCTGTATAGATGCCACGGCGGAAGCGGCGGAGCCCAGGATTCCGTCGGTGTCGCAGGTGGCATGCATGCCGGAAGGCGGCTCCGGGAACAGGCAGGCAAGACACGGGCCCCGGCCTGGAATGATGGTCAGCGTCACGCCATAGCTGCCGACAGCCGCGCCGTAAACCCAGGGCACTCCCTTCTGCAGGCTGAGGTCGTTCAGCAAGTAGCGCGTCTCGAAATTGTCCGTTCCGTCCAGCAGCACGTCGATGCCTTGCAGCAGTTCAGTCGCGTTCTCCGCCGTCAGGTCGGCCACGACGCCTTGCACTTTGACCCCGGAGTTGGCTCGTTTTAGGTGATTTTCAGCCGCCACCGCTTTGGGAAGCCTTTCGGAAGCGTCCCGCTCCTCGAAAAGCGTCTGACGCTGCAGGTTGCTCTCTTCCACGTAGTCGCGGTCGATGAGGACCATCTCGCCCACCCCGGCGCGGACTAGCAAGGAAGCCTGATGGCTGCCCAGCGCTCCGCATCCTATGATCGCGACCCGCGAAGCCAGCAGTTTCCGTTGGCCTGCCTCGCCGATGCCCCGGTACAGTATCTGCCGCGAATATCTGTCCATGTTCTCTGTTGCCACGGAACCATTATAAATTGATTTGCCGTTTCCCCAAAACAACGCCAACCCCAAGCAAAGCTGGGGATCGCAACAGCCCGGTCGCAGCGGACTGCAGGGCATCCTGATGATGAGCGGCTGAATGCGCTGCTGCAGGAGGCTGGGGGTTTTCCGGTCCTCTCCCTTACGGCGCGTAGATCGAGGCTCACATACAGCCGCAAAAACCTCTACCTGCCGCAGAAAATCTTAGCGCCGCGGTCGCCTTCAGGGACCATGCAGGCTCCCCCCTGAAGATTTCCAAAATTCGGCAGAATCGGCCTTATTGGTTCTCTCGGTTTCCTCGGTTCTTTCGGTTTCCTCGGTTCCTTCGGTTCCCTCGGTTCTTTCGGAAGAACCTGCCTATCCGGCTCTCTCGGTTCTCTCGGTTCTCTCGGTTCCCTCGGTTCATTCGGTTCCTTCGGTTTTCTCGGTTTAGGGTCTGCCTGGACGCTCCCGGGCGCAACCCCGCTTTTTGTCCTAAAAGAAGTGGCTGAACCATTTCAGCGCAGGACGCTCCCAACGTCGCCTGCGCTCGCCCCCTCTTGGGATAGGCCGCGGCGGCCAAAGCTGGAATACCCCCGCTGGAGGAACCGCCCCTTGATCCAATTGACCCAACCGGCGCGAGCCGGGTTGTCGAACTGCAAGTTCCCGGCGGCCCCCCGGAGGAAGCCGACGGCACGGATCGGATCAGGGGCTTTGGGAGGAAGGCCATCCGGCGACCGGTGTGCGTCCTCCGACCCATCCGTTTCTGCGGACAGCGGATCGGTTCGGCAAGCGTTTCCACCGCTGGCGCCGCCCGAAAAACGAAAGCAACCTCCTGCTATTTCTGCTACAGTTTCAGAGACGCTGCCGATGACTCCTTGCGGAGGAATGGGTGAGTGGTTGAAACCGGCGGTCTTGAAAACCGTTAGCGTCTAACGGCGCTCGGGGGTTCGAATCCCTCTTCCTCCGCCATTATATTTTGTAACTATATTATTATAAAAGGTTTACCTTAGAGCCATATACCAAGTCCCCAATATAACCCCCAACGGTGCAGCTACCAGAGTTCGTCTCCTTTCTCTAAAGTTCAGTGCTTCCGGCTGACGTCCTCGTCGGGTAAAGTCCGGGGCTATCAAAAAATCTCATCCAAATTCCATAAGAGACGCAACGCACCAGACCATCCCAGCGTGTCGGCGAGAATGCTTCGGGGAAAAACGTGGTGAACCGTCAAGTCCCCTCCAGGAAGAGCTGGATTCCCTCGCGAACCAATGCATCCACCGGCTCGCCGTTCAACCAGTCCTTTGTCCGTTGGGCGACTCGAACGAGGGGAGGGGATTCAAAAGCGGGGAGCTAGGTCGAACAGTCCTTGATCTTGGAGGCAGTCGAGGAGTTCGTCAAGAGCTTTGTTGAGCCAGTTCTGAATCTTAGATCAACCCCCGGATGGCGGCAAGAAGGGGATAGCGGCGTTCATCTCAATCGTGAAATACTTGAACAACCAGCCGTCATCACTCCTTTCCCAGGCCGCCAACAGCCAAGCATCCTCGGCGCGGGAGCCGTTGAACTCCCTGACCCTCCCGGCAAGCCGTTCGGCGATCTCCTTGGAACCGGGCTCGTAGTTGCCGTCGAAGATCATCAAACGGACGCTCGGTAGCCCCTGATATACCCTGCCCGCCACGGCTTAGACGGCCACTAAAGCCGGAATGTCACCTTCCGGCCCGGAACCCCTGTCCCCGCATATTTAGTTGCGGCTTGGTCCGGCCCGCAGCAGTCAAAGGGCGTGATAACGGCGGAGCGTATCCTTAGACGGCGAGGACCGGGGCGCAAACATCAGCGGACGAGAGGTCGTCCGTGTTCGGATCCTTACCGCAGAGATAAGCCCTATGGGGCGGGCCGGAGCTGGGAACACAAGCGACAGCGCCGCGCCAGAACCAGGGCTAAGAATATGTGAGGCACACCCGTCCACCTCAGGCCCCCCGGTCCGGCGCATCAGCGGCCTGAATCTCAGGGCAGACAACCCGCACATTTCGGCTGGACTCATAAAATCAAAGGCGGGGGGGAGTTGTTTTGTGTCGTTTGGGCACTCCGTCGACACCCCTCTACAGACTCTATACATCTATCCAGAAGTGGGAAATCCTGTGGATTGTTTCGTACTGGTGGTCGCTCGCCGGACGTGGCCCTGATACTAGATCGGGCTACTACGTTGAGTTGGAGCCCCAGCACTGTTTGGCTCGTGATGTCATGTGTCACCGGATACTAACGCACCCTATCCAAACTCTACATTCCGGCCATTGGCCTTCCGGAAACCGGCCGGGAAGCCAGTTGGCATGTCTCGATCGAGGAACTGAGCGATCCGGACAAGGCGCTGGCCGATGGTTGCGGCGTGGGAAACCGTCTCCACGCTGGGCGACAATTTTCGGCAAGGGCTGGGAGTGTTTCCGCTGCCAGCCCATACGGTCCAACGGCATCCCATATAGTCCATAAGTAATTGATTATTAGTTACTTATGCGCAGTTTGGTCTTGACTCTATCGATCCGAACTCGATACGATGCTGCTGCTTCCACAGCCTTGGAGGGGTGGAAGAGGAGGTTGTGAGGGAACCTCCCCATCCGGGATCGGGAGCCAGTATGCGGTCGAGTTCCAGGGAAGAGGAGAGAGCAGATCCAGGCGGGCTTCAGTTGTGTACCATGTTCTCAAACGGATCACTGCACTCTCACAGAAACAGTAGCAACATACCCTTTGGGGCCACGCTCCGCGCTGGCCCCGGCAGGGGCTGGTCAGGGGGCTTGCCGCCCCCTAAGACCCCCGGCCCGGAAAGAGGAGCGCAGATGAGCCGATCGCCACGCCCCGTGTGGGTAAAGATTCGGGCTAGCGAAGCCGAACGCGCCAGTTGGCACGCCAAGGCCAGTGCGGCCGGATTGTCGCTCTCCGATCTGTTGCGGCGGTCGATCGGGAAGGTGCGCACCTGGACAGTTGCCGCCGCAGCAGTGGAGCGGGAACGCACTCGCGAGTTGGCGCGGATCGGCTCGAACCTGAACCAGATCGCCCGCTGGGTGAACACTTACAAAGAAGGGGCCGAGGCGGTCGAGATCATCGCTCATCTGGTGGCAATCGAGCGGGAGGTGGGAGCGTTGGCCGTGCGGGGAAATCGCCATGATGATTAAGTTTCTGGATCGCGGTACGGGGTCGGCGAAGGCGGCGGCCGACTACCTGACGGCTGATCTGGATGCCAAGGGGAAAGAGCGCGAGGAGGTGCAGGTACTGAGAGGGGACCCGCATCAGGTTGCGGCGGTGGCCGACTCGCTGGAGTTCGAGCACAAGTACACCGCCGGGTTGCTGGCCTGGGCGCCGGAAGACCAGCCGAGCGACTGGCAAATCGACAGGGTGTTGGAAGAGTTCGAGAAGACGGCCTGGGCCGGACTGGAGCCGGACCGCTACGCCTGGTCGGCGGTGCAGCACCGTGATGAGAGAGGCGGGGTCCACGTGCATGTGTTGGCGGCGAGGTGCGACCTAGAGAGCGGCAAGAGCCTGAATATCGCGCCGCCGGGCTGGGAGAAGACCTATGGGGCGTTACGAGATTGGCAGAACCATGAAAACAACTGGAGCCGGCCGGACGATCCGGCCCGGGCGCGGCTGCAGCAGCCGGGCCATCGCGCCTACCTCGAGGCGGGGCGGCTGAGGGAGGGGTTGGCTGTGGAGGCTGATCCCCGAAGCGCGATCCGAGACTACCTTCTTCAGCGGGTCGAGCAGGGAGAGGTTCGCGACCGTGCCGGAGTCGTTGCGGCGCTGAAGGAGGCCGGGCTGGAGGTGCCGCGCCAAGGCAAGAACTACATCACGGCGGCGGACCCCGACAGCGGGGGGCGCTGGCGGTTGAAAGGAGCGATCTATGAACAGGACTTCCAGCATGAACGACTTACAAGCCCGCCTTCAGGAGAAGGCCGAGCAGGAACGGCAACAAATCGAGGCGGTGACTCAGAGCGCGCTCAAGAAGCTTTCCGAGAACTTGAATCGCATCGTCGAGAACGAGCTGTATATCATCAAGCGCGATACCAAAGTGTGGAGCAAGCGGCTGAGCGTGGCGGCGCTCAAAGCCTGGTCGCGCCCGATCGGGGTCGGCCTGTTAATCTTTCTGGGCATCTTCGTCGGGAGCTGGGGGCTGACGCAGTTGTTGTCGAGCAGCGTCGAGAGCCTCATCGAGGCGCGGACCGCGATCCGTCTGGAGATCGAGCAGGAACAGCGGACCCTGGATCAGCTTCGGGCGCAGACGTGGGGCGTGTGGCTGCACGAAGCGGAAGACGGAGGGAGGCACGTGGTTCTGCCCCAGGGGACGTTCGAGGATTGGCCCTGGACCGTGCAAGGGCAGCCTGCCATCAGGCTATACAGCGAGTGAAGGAGCTATATGACCGAGCTAGAGAAACGCTTGATGGACGCCTTGAAAGAGCTATCGGCGCTGTGGGAAGCGGATCAGGAGCAGCAACTGGAAAGCGCCAATTCTATGCACGCCTGGATGAAGGATCTCAGGCAGTTGGTCAAAGACTTCGCGAGGCAAGCCGAGCAACGCTCGATCGCCTTGCAGGAGCAGGTGCAGCAGCTCGAAAAGCAGGTGGATATCTTGACGAAGCAATACGCACTCATCACAGCGGACTACAAGGAGATCGCCACAGTGTTGAGAAGGGTCTGAACCGTATCCGGCAGATCATCCAGCAGCGGCAGCGCGGGCCGGAGCGGGACTATGGCCCCAGCCGCTGAGCCGGGTCCGCGTGCGTGAGGACGTGCCCGGTGGCCTCTTGTTCGTGAAGGCCGTTTTTGGGTCTGGTTGAAGGGTGTGAGAGAATCGAACCCCGCCCAATCGCCAGACATTGGAGTGAGGGGAGCGAGGAGGCCTATGTTCAAGGTCAAGAATTTCGGGAGGATCTGAGCTTGGAGGGAAGCCAACTCAACTGGATCGCCAACTTCATCTGGGGCATCGCGGATGACGTGCTGCGCGACCTCTACATCCGTGGCAAGTACCGGGATGTGATCTTGCCCATGACCGTGCTGCGGCGGCTCGACTCGCTCCTGGAGCCGAGCAAGCCGGCCGTGCTGGAGATGAAGACCTCGCTCGACAAGGCGAATATCATCCACCAGGACCAGGCACTGCGTCAGGCCGCCGGCCAGGCGTTCTATAACACATCGAAGTTCACGCTGCGCGACCTCAAGGCCCGCGCCAGCCAACAGCAGCTCAAGGCCGACTTCGAGGCCTATCTCGACGGCTTCTCGCCGAATGTCCAGGACATCCTGGAGAAGTTCGAGTTTCGGAACCAGATTCCCCGCCTGTCCAAAGCCGACGCCCTCGGCACGCTGATCGAAAAGTTCCTCTCGCCTGATGTGAACCTGAGTCCACACCCGGTCCTCCATGGTGTCGGCTCGATCAAGCACCCCGGCCTGGATAACCACGCGATGGGCACGATCTTCGAGGAACTGGTCCGCCGCTTCAACGAGGAGAACAACGAGGAGGCCGGCGAGCACTGGACCCCGCGCGATGCCGTGACGCTCATGGCGAAGCTGGTCCTGCTGCCTGTTGCCGACCAGATCGACTCCGGGACCTACCTGGTGTACGACGGCGCTTGCGGCACCGGCGGCATGTTGACGGTGGCCGAAGAGACGTTGACACGGATCGCCGGGCAGCGCGGCAAGCAGGTCGCCACCCATCTTTACGGCCAGGAGATCAACTCCGAGACCTACGCCATCGCCAAGGCGGATCTCCTCCTCAAGGGCGAGGGGAAAGCCGCTGACAACATCATTGGGGGGCCGGAACACTCGATGCTCTCCAATGATGCCTTTCCGTCCCGCGAGTTCGATTTCATGCTTTCCAATCCGCCCTACGGCAAGAGCTGGAAGAACGACCTGGAACGCTTGGGCGGCAAGGCGGACATCAAGGATCCGCGCTTTCTGATCGAACACGGCGGTGATGCCGAGTACTCGCTCATCACCCGCTCCAGCGATGGTCAGATGCTGTTCCTGGCAAACATGCTCTCGAAGATGAAGCACGGCACCCCGGCAGGGAGCCGCATCGCCGAGGTTCACAACGGCTCGTCGCTCTTCACCGGAGACGCCGGTCAGGGAGAGAGCAACATCCGCCGCTGGATCATCGAAAACGACTGGCTCGAAGCTATTGTCGCCCTGCCACTCAACATGTTCTACAACACCGGTATCGCCACCTACATCTGGGTACTCAGTAACAGGAAACCGGAGCATCGCCGGGGCAAGGTGCAGCTCATCGACGCCACCCATTGGTTCCAGCCGCTGCGCAAGAACCTGGGCAAGAAGAATTGTAAGCTGTCGGAGGAGGACATCACCCGCATCTGCGGCACATTCTTGGCGTTTGAGGAAACCGAGCAATCCAAGATCTTCCCAAACCAGGCATTCGGTTATTGGAAGGTGACGGTCGAGCGGCCATTACGGCTGACCGTCGATCTGTCGCCCGAGCAACGCGCCCGCTTCCGCGCCGCCTGCCGGGAAGCGCAGGAAGAGCCGCTTGCTAACGTCGTCGATCGGGTGGCAGAGGCATTAGGAGCCGGACCTCACCTCGACTTCAATCGCTTCATGGATGCCGTCGCAACGGACAGCTCCAAGCATGGCGTCAATTTGACGGCCAAGCGAAAAAAACTGCTTCAGGCGTCGCTGGCTGCGAGGGACAAGGCAGCCGAACCCATCATCAAGAAGATCCACAAACCGGGCAAGATGGTGCCGGACCCAATCCGGGGTCTGGCAGAATCCATCGTAAGAGGCAAGTGCCGCGTGGTTGAGTATGAACCTGACAGCGAACTGCGTGACACCGAGCAGGTCCCGCTCCTGGAAGAAGGCGGCATAGAGGCGTTCCTCCGCCGAGAGGTGCTGCCCTACGCGCCTGACGCCTGGTACGTCCCGGCTAGCGTCAAGACCGGCTACGAGGTCAGCTTCACCCGTTACTTCTACAAGCCCCAGCCACTCCGCTCGCTGGAGGAGATACGGGCGGATATACTGGCGTTGGAGAGGGAGACCGAGGGGCTGCTAGATGAAATTATCGGGCACGTCAACGGATAACTATGACTGAACTGGACAAGAACAGGCTGCGTAAATATCTAAAATTAGTTGTCTCGTTGCAGCGTGCGATGGAGACAATGCTACAGGCTGAACGCTCTGACAACATTCGGAAATACGGCGGATACAAGCAGTTTGCACGCAAGTACATGCAAATCATCAACCTCATGAGCAGGGAAATTCAACTGCCACTAATCTTCGATCACTACGACATTGAGAAAATGCCTGGTGGCGGAGATACGTTACCCTATCAACAGAAAGAGTTCTTTGAGAGTGTCTATGCGAATTTGTCACTCCTCCGAGGCTTTCTTGAAACGGAGATTGGTATAGTTGATGACGAGATCCTTGCACTTCGTGATTTTCTTCAATCTCGGCTGCGGAGTGCAATCTTTGAGATCCCTGAGCATGAGAGAGATGTTCAAGATGCTATTGAAAAACTGCTGATTGGCCGCGGAATGCAAAAGGGCCAGGACTATGACCGAGAAGTTGGGCGTGTAAAGTTTTCCACGAAAGAGGCCGTGCCAGACTTTATCCCGCATTTCCAGTTTGAAATCGTAGAAGCAACCATCGACTAACCTCCAACATCAATATTGATGCTGGTTCCAGCGTCAATATTGCCTTCTGGAGGTGTAAACCTAATGGGTGAGAGCCAAAAACAGGGATTTCAGCTGTCGTTCAACCGGTTTCTGCGGGTCGCTTTTCAGGGATCGCGGGTGACTTCCAACGGTGGACTGATTCTGGTGCGCGAGTTGGACGAGCGATTGGGATTCGGAGACCTCATCGAACAACACCTGACGGACTCTAGAGCAAACAATGCGCGGTTTTCTTTTGCAGACCTTCTACGGCAGTCCGTGTACAGTCGCCTGGCTGGGTACGAGGACGTGAACGATGCCGAGCAACTCTCACGAGATCCGACCTTCCGGCTAATCGGTTCCGAGAAGATCTGGGATCGAGGGGCAGCACTGCCGTCCCGGTTGCAAACCTTCGAGACGGAACTTCTGGCTGAGGAGGAAAACTTCGCGGGGCTGGCACGGGTGAACCGAGAGCTGATCGGCAGGGCAGAAGCAATCGATTCGCCGCACCGAACAGTGCTGGACATGGACTCGACCGAGATTCCGGTCTACGGCGAACAGGAGAATAGCGCCTACAACGGGCATTTCGAGTCGAGCTGCTATCACCCGTTGTTGCTGTTCAATCGCGAGGGTGACTGTTTGGCGGCCAAGCTGCGACCCGGTAACGTCCACAGCGCCGATGACTGGGAAGAACTTCTCCTGCCGGAGATCGAGCGGCAGCAGAAGCTGGGCAAGGAAGTAGTGTTTCGTGCCGACGCGGCCTTTGCCAAACCGGAGATCTACGAGGCTCTGGAGGAGCGGGAGGTAAAGTACGCCATCCGCATCCCGGCCAACGATAGCCTACAGCGGGACATTGAGGAGTTGCTGACTCGGCCGGTGGGAAGACCCAGTGTGAAGCCGTTGGTGGAGTACAAGGGCTTTCTCTATCAAGCAGCGAGTTGGGGTAAGGCGAGACGGGTCGTTGCCAAGGTGGAACATCACCAGGGAGAGCTGTTCCCGCGAGTGGGATTCATCGTGACGAACTTGACTCTGCCAAGTCGGGCGGAGGTGCGGTTTTACAACAAGCGCGGTACGGCCGAGCAGTGGATCAAGGAAGGCAAACAGGCGGTGAAGATGACGCGGCTCAGTTGTCACCGGTTCCGGTCGAACGAGGTCCGGCTGTGGCTCACCATCATTGCCTATAATCTCGGCAACCTATGGCGGCGACTGGTTCTGCCACAGAGAATCGGAAACTGGTCCTTGACGAGCTTGCAGCAGCGGTTGGTGAAAACCGGAGGACGCCTAATTAAGCATGCCCGCTACTATTGGCTATTGCTGGCAGAGAGCCATCTGACTCGGCGGCTGTTTGCCAGCATGCTGGGGCGGATAAATGGGCTGTCGCTTCCGTCGGGATAGCCTAGCCTGCGGCACCCCATAAAATGATTCCGATTTTAAAGACTTCAGACAGGAGAAGGAACATGAGATCCTATCGAATTCTGTTTGGCCTGTCGCTTGTGATTGGAACAATGGTGGCCATCGGGTGCCAGCGAAGTGGTTCATCAGACCGCGCAGCTTCTGAAATGGGCACCGAAGATCTTCCGCAAGATGTCTTTCAGGATTCGCTCAACCGCCTTCCGTTGATCGAGAGGGAAGAACTGGACGAGGCCAATCGGAAAGCATACGACCAAGCCGTTGAATCGCCCGATGGAATCCGGGGAGTGGATGGAATACGGCTTCACGCCTCAGGGGCAGATGTCCGGTACGATTCTCCTCTTGGCCATCGCTTGACTGAGTTAGCAATCAATACAAATGCTGCAGAAACGGATCAGCCGTATGAGTGGACGCTCCATGCTGAGGAAGGGCTTCGGCAAGGTCTGGAAAAGGAAATCGTCGACGTCCTGAGATTCAAGGAGCCTCTTATAGGACAGGTCAAGGGACTAGGCGAAACGGAAGCTGCCATTATCCAACTAGGCCGCGAAGCGGTTACAAGACATAAAGTGACCCCGGAAACCTATGCGCGTGCCTTGAAAGCTTTGGGAAAGGCCAACCTAGTGGATATAGTTACATTAATGGCCCGATACTCAGGGACCTCAGTGAGACTCACCGTAGTGAATCAACATTTGCCTCTGGACTGGAAGCACATCGTTCCTCTTCAGCTTCCTTACAGATGGGAAGACGCGTCTCCTCCTGATATTCATCCGGAGTCTAGGAGCCGTCTGCCTTTGATCAAAGTCCCGCAGCCGCCATCCAATCCTGATCGTCCCAGGCTGGCCCCTTGGGGTACGGGTCCGAACCAAATATCCCTCCACAGCGGTGGTGCCAAGTTCCTTGAACTTATCGAAGCAGACCTTGGACGAAGGCTGATGGAACTAGCGATCCTCATAACAGCCCGCGAATTGAACCAACAATACTTGTGGACGATGCACGAATTGGAAGCCGCCAAGCTAGGCCTGGAGCATTACATAATAGACGTTGTAAGGGACCGCAAGCCTCTGACAGGCTTGGGTGAAAAAGAAGCGGCGATTATTCAGTTGGGTCGCGAGGTTTTTGGGAAGCATTTAGTGACTCCGGAAACCTACGCGAATGTGGTGAAACTTTTTGGCGAGAGGAATGTAGTTGACCTGGCGGGTCTGATGGCGGTTCAAGCAGGAGATGCTCTGATTCTGACGGTTTTCGATCAGCATTTACCGCCCGGTCAGAAGCCGCTGCTGACGATGCCGTAGTGTGTTTGATTTCAGCAGAAATGGGAGCGATTTGAGACGGACCGTAGACTACACGGTTTGAGGTTCGGTTCACCCCTTGGATCATTAAATTCTATGCTGGGCGTTCTGGTACACGGAGATAATCATTTTATCGTCCGCGGGCCACTGCCGGATCGAGCAACGGCACTGGCACTAGTTCGACATTGGTCTGTCATTCAAATCGGAGCAACTACGCCGGCCGCTCTTGAGCAATGGCGCATCAGTACACGGGAGTTCCGAGAGAACCTTACATGGGCGGTGGTTGTGCCAGGAGATGGAGACGTAAGCCGTGCTGTGGCCCGGTTACTCGAGGAGTTGTCATTGCGAGGAATAGCGATCCACAATTCTGGATTGGACAACTGGTAGCTGCGGATAGCAGCTAACCCAATGCCAGCGAACCTTTCTTTGAGCGGGCAGAAACGTTCGAGGAGCTTCATGACTTCTTGACCCGCATTTCCCGTTTGAAATCGTAGAAGCAACCCTCGACTAACCTCCAACATCAATATTGATGCGGGTTCCAGCATCAACATTGCATTCCGGAGGTGTATACCTAATGGGTGAGAGCCAAAAACAGGCATTTCAACTGTCATTCAACCGGTTTTTGCGGGTTGCCTTTCAAGGATCGCGAGTGACATCCAACGGTGGGCTGATTCTGGTGCGAGAGCTGGACGAGCGATTGGGATTCGATGAACTCGTCGAACAGCACTTGACCGACTCTCGGGCAAACAATGCGCGGTTGTCTTTTGCGGACCTACTTCGACAGTCGGTCTACAGCCGTCTGGCTGGATACGAGGATGTGAACGATGCCGAGCGGCTATCTCAGGACCCGGCGTTGCGGCTGATCGGTTCGGAGAAGATTTGGGATCGAGGGGCGGCTCTGACTTCTCGGTTGCAGACCTTCGAGACGGAGATGCTGGCTGAGGAAGGGAACTTCGCAGGGCTGGCACGGGTGAACCGGGAACTGATCGGCAGAGCAGAAGCAATCCATTCGCACTACCGAACTGTGCTGGACATGGATTCGACCGAGATTCCGGTCTACGGGGAGCAGGAGAATAGCGCCTACAACGGGCACTTCGAGTCCACCTGCTATCACCCCCTGCTGTTATTCAATCGAGACGGCGACTGTCTGGCTGCCAAATTGCGACCGGGCAACGTCCACAGCGCCGAGGAATGGGAAGAACTTCTCCTGCCGGAGATCGAGCGGCAGCAGAAGCGGGGCAAGGAGGTGGTATTTCGTGCCGACGCGGCCTTTGCGAAGCCGGAGATTTACGAGGCGTTGGAGAAGCGGGGTGTGAAGTATGCCATCCGCATCCCTTCCAACGAGAACCTCCAGCGGGACATCGAGGAGTTGCTGAAACGTCCGGTAGGAAGGCCGGGCCAGAAGCCGTTGGTGGAGTACAAGGGGTTTCTGTACCAAGCCGAGAGTTGGAAGACGGCCCGACGGGTGGTAGCCAAGGTAGAACATCATCCGGGGGAGTTGTTCCCGCGAGTGGGGTTCATTGTGACGAACCTGACGCTTCCGAGTCGAGCGGTGGTGCGGTTCTATAATAAGCGAGGGACAGCAGAGCAGTGGATTAAGGAAGGCAAGCAGGCGGTGAAGATGACGCGGCTCAGTTGCCATCGGTTCCGGTCCAACGAGGTACGGCTGTGGCTGACCATCATTGCCTATAATCTGGGAAATCTGTGGCGGCGACTGGTGCTGCCACAGAGAATCGGGAACTGGTCCTTGACGAGCTTGCAGCAGCGGTTGGTGAAAACCGGAGGACGCCTGATTAAGCATGCCCGCTACTATTGGCTATTGCTGGCAGAGAGCCATCTGACTCGGCGGCTGTTTGCCAGCATGCTGGGGCGGATAAATGGGCTGTCGCTTCCGTCGGGATAGCCTAGCCTGCGGCACCCAATAAAATGATTCCGATATCCCCCGGGAATGGAGGGGTGTCTGAAAAAGCTGGTTCTGGAAGCCGAGGCGATGGGTTTTTGGGGACTCGGAAAGAGCGGCTGGAAGCCGCTGGCAGTATCTCGGAGAAAATATTGGGCTGGAAGTGCTCAGTTGAAGGCCAACGGGTTTATACTCACGAGTCGGAGGGCCAAAAAACTAATTCCGGTTTATCGCACTCAAACTCTCACTTGCCATGGAAGTCAAATTTGTGAAAAACGCTGAGCGTGTTAGGAAGATCGTGGATGAGATCAGCGCGGACATCGCCTCGTACTCAAAAAAATATCACCAGCTAATTTTCTTAATCTACGATCTTGGGCACATCCAAGATGAGATTGAGTTCCGCCACGACCTTGAGAGTACACCGAACGTCTCTGTCATTGTTATCAAGCACTAGCGCACTAATGTGGATTCTCTTGGAAGGAGTAATACAGTTGTTGGTGAGTGTGCCGGATGAGTGCGACACTGGGTCAGGCATTATACGCGTTTCGAGGTAGCTGATGTTCGTTGACCTCAACACCTACTCTGCCTACAAGCCCTCCGGCGTGGAGTGGCTGGGGGACGTACCGGAACATTGGGAACAGCGGTCACTGTGGACGGTCAGTGAGCCCCGCGTCGAGAAGAACCCAGGAGGACTTCAACTACTCTCTGTCTTCCTCAACCGGGGTGTGATCCGGTATGAAGAGGGAGGTGGACAGGTCCACGCTCCGAGCCTGGATCTTACGAACTATCAAGTCGTTCATCCTGGTGACTTCGTCCTCAACAACCAGCAAGCTTGGCGCGGCTCTGTCGGTGTGTCTCGGCATCACGGCATTGTTAGTCCCGCCTACATCGTGCTTCGTCTGGTCGGCCTGGACGCCGCTTACGCGGACTATCTCTTTCAGTGCCCGGCGATGGTGAATCAATTCGTCACGGCCTCCAAGGGAGTAGGTGACATCCAGAGGCAGATCTACTGGCCATTATTGCGGTTTGTTCAAACACTACTCCCTCCTCTCTCCGAACAAGCCGCCATCGTCCGCTACCTGGACCACGCCGACCGGCGCATCCGGCGCTACATCGGCGCCAAAAAGAAGCTGATCAAGCTGCTGGAGGAGCAGAAGCAGGCCCTCATTCACCGCGCCGTGACGCGCGGCCTGGACCCCAACGTCCACCTCAAGCCCTCAGGCATGGAATGGCTGGGGGATGTGCCCGAGCATTGGGAGCTACGCCCGGCGAAATGGTACTTCCAGGAAGCGGATGAGCGCTCTGAGACCGGCTCAGAGGAACTGCTGTCCGTGTCTCACATTACCGGAGTAACTCCACGAAGTGAGAAGAACATCACGATGTTCAAGGCGGCCTCGAACATCGGGCACAAGCTGTGTAGGCCCGGCGACCTAGTCATCAATACGATGTGGGCCTGGATGGCCGCTCTGGGCGTTGCTAGTCGGGCTGGAATAGTCAGCCCCTCGTATGCTGTCTACCGACCGCATCGCTCTTCGAGGCTGCTTGACGCTTACGCTGACCTCCTGCTGCGTACGGCGCCATACAAGAGCGAGTATATCTGCCGGTCAACAGGTATCCGCTCGTCACGACTGAGGATGTACCCGGAGGAGTTCCTTCGTATCAAGTTGTTGTGTCCGCCACTGGAGGTACAGCGCGCCATCGTCGAAGTCGTCAGCAAAGAGTCGACAGCCGCACGGCGTGCTATTGATCTCGCGTACGACGAACTCTCTCTCCTCCGCGAATACCGAACCCGCCTGATCGCTGATGTGGTCACCGGCAAGCTCGACGTAAGGGAGGAGGTGGACCGAATGCCGGACGAGGCCGAAAAACCGGAGCCGATAGATGAAGAATGGAGCGAGCCAGCTGACAACTACATCGAACTGCCGGAGGCGCTGCACTGACCATGCCGATACCCGCAACTCCCAATATCTACCACATCGTCCATGTCAACCGGCTGGCCTCGATCAGCGCGGACGGTTGCCTCTGGTGCGATACGGAGATCAAGCGGCGCGAGCCGCCGGGTACAACGATCGGCATGAACAGCATCAAGCAGCGGCGCTTGAACAAGACGTTGAACAGTCATCCATATCTCCACGTTGGCGATTGCGTGCCCTTTTATTTCTGCTACCGCTCCGTGATGCTCTATGTGATATCCAAGCAGAACCATCTAGATCTGGAATACCACGGCGGCCAGGGGCCGATAGTCCATCTAGAGGCGGACTTGCGCCAAACGGTTGCTTGGGCAGAATCTAACAGGCGTCGTTGGTCCTTTACAACTTCCAACGCCGGTACATACTACTTTGATGATTATAGCGACTTCTCCCAACTGGACAAACTAAATTGGGATGCGATTCAAGCGAATGCCTGGGCGGGCGATTTCAAGGAGGGAAAGCAGGCTGAATTCTTGATTGAGCACTCATTCCCTTGGGACTTGGTCTCACGAATAGGCGTTCACTCCGCTGGAATTCGTGATAAAGTGTTTGGCCAAATACATGTGGCACGATATCGGCCACCTGTTGTGATCAAGCCGAATTGGTATTATTGACCAATTGAGGGAGACGGCATGATTGAATATAAGACTGGCAACATCCTCGCCGAAGAAGCCGAAGCGCTGGTCAATACCGTCAACTGCGTTGGCATTATGGGGCGCGGCATCGCGCTTCAGTTCAAACGCGCTTTTCCTGAGAACTTCAATGCCTACGCTGCGCGATGCAGGCGAGATGAAATGCAACCGGGGCGAGTGTTCGTCTTCGAGACGGGCGAACTTACCAGTCCCCGCTACATCATCAACTTCCCTACCAAGCGTCACTGGCGAGGCAAAAGCCGCATCGAGGACATCGAATCCGGTTTGGCGTCGCTCGCGGAGGAAATCCGGTCGCGGCATATCCGTTCAATCGCCTTCCCCCCGCTCGGCAGCGGGCTGGGAGGCTTGCACTGGCCGGAAGTGCGTAGGCGAATGCAAGCGGTTCTGGAAGAATTAGGTGACGTGAAGGTCGTCATATTCGAGCCGGGCGGAGGGCCGACAGATGGACGGGCCAACCGTTCGAGCGATGTACCGAAGATGACGACGGGGCGAGCCACGCTGGTCGGACTGATAGACCGCTATCTTGGCGGTCTGGTGGACCCGTTCGTGACGCTGCTGGAAGTGCACAAGCTTTTGTATTTCACGCAGATAGCAGGTGAGCCGTTGCGGCTGAAGTACGAGAAAGCACCCTACGGTCCCTATGCCGAGAATTTGCGGCACGCCTTGCATAGGATCGAAGGACACTTCATCTCCGGATACGCTGATGGCGGCGATAAGCCCGGCGAGCAACTTAAACTTGTCCCTGGCGCAATCGAGGACGCGACCGCCTTTCTTGACAGTCACCCGACAACGCGCAAGCGTTTCAACAAGGTCGCCGATCTGGTCGAAGGATTTGAGTCCTCCTTCGGGCTGGAATTGCTTTCCACGGTTCACTGGGTTGCCAGCCGGGAACAGGCACGGACCATTGATGACGTAGTAGCCCGCACCTACGCCTGGAACGAGAGAAAGAGTCAGTTTTCCCCACGCCAGATCCGGATAGCATTCGATGTTTTATCGGAGAAGGGATGGATTGATCGTCCCGACATGCCGGATTCCCCATGACCACAGACACCGGCGAGAAGGGGCTTGAAAGCCTCTGATTGCAGAGGCCCTCGAGGCAGGCGCTATTGTGCTCGACGCCCCGACAGCGGCCCCCAAGCTAATGCGCTACGTGCCGGAGTGGGCGAAGGCCGGGGCCCGCGCCGTTACTTGATCAGATGCCGCCAAGCAAGCGTTCCCTGCTTCAGAAGAAACAGCAAGACTTGTATATTCAACTAGTTGTAAGGATATCGTTTACTTGACGGGTACTTGACAGGATGTCGAGTGAGGACTGACACCAGCGAACGCGGCCTCGAACGGCTGATCTGCACGGCACTGACTGGCGGTCCCTGTGATGCGATGTTGTCGCCGAAAGGTCTGGAAGGCGAAGCCGCCGCCCCCTCTGGTGAGGCCGGCTGGATCTGCGGTGCCCCCAACGAATACGACCGTGAGTACACGGTCGATCTGGCGCAGTTCCTGGCGTTTCTCGGTAAAACACAGCCAGCCGCCTTCGAAGGGCTGCGCCTCGAAGACGATGGCCCAGCGCGCCGGAAGTTCCTGGCGCGCCTCCAGGGAGAGATCAGCAAACGCGGCGTCATCGACGTGCTCCGCAAGGGAGTCAAGGATGGGCCACATCACGTCGAACTTTTCTACGGCACGCCGTCTCCCGGCAACCCCTCCGCCACTGAACGCTACGCGCAGAACCGCTTCTCCGTCACGCGCCAGCTCCGCTACAGCCGTGACGAGACCCAGCGGGCGCTCGACCTCGGCCTGTTCATCAACGGCCTGCCGATCGCTACGTTCGAACTGAAGAACAGTCTCACCAAGCAGACGGTCGAAGACGCCGTGGAGCAGTACAAGCGTGACCGCGACCCTCGCGAGAAACTGTTCGAGTTCGGCCGCTGCGTGGCGCACTTCGCCGTGGATGAGCACGAGGTGCGGTTTTGCACCCACCTCAAGGGCAAAGCTTCGTGGTTCCTGCCTTTCAACCAGGGCTGGAACGATGGTGCCGGGAACCCGCCGAATCCGGACGGCCTCAAGACCGATTACTTCTGGACGCGCCTCATCACCCGCGACGGGCTGACCGACATCCTGGAGAACTATGCACAGGTCGTCGAGACCAAGGATGAGAAGACAGGCAAGAAGAAGAAGGAGCAGATCTGGCCGCGCTACCACCAACTCGACGTAGTGCGGCGGCTCTTGGCCGATACGCGCCGGCACGGCGCCGGTAAGCGATATCTCATCCAGCATTCGGCCGGCAGCGGGAAGTCCAACTCCATCGCCTGGCTCGCCCACCAGTTGATCGGACTCAGGAAGGACGACGCAGGGGTGTTTGACTCCATCATCGTGGTCACCGATCGACGCCTCCTCGACAAGCAGATCCGCGACACGATCCGGCAGTTCGCCCAAGTCGGGGCCACCGTCGGCCATGCCGACCGCTCGGGGGACCTCCGCAGGTTTATCGAGAGCGGGAAGAAGATCATCATCTCGACGGTGCAGAAGTTCCCGTTCATCCTCGACGAGATCGGGAACGAGCAACGGGGCCGGCGCTTCGCCATCATCATCGACGAGGCGCATTCGAGCCAGGGCGGCAAGACCTCGGCAGCGCTCAGCATGGCGCTCTCCGAGGCGGGTGCTGAGGAGAAGGAGGAGACCACAGAAGACACGATCAACCGCATCATGGCCGCGCGCAAGCTCCTCCCGAATGCGAGCTACTTCGCCTTCACCGCCACGCCCAAGAACAAGACGCTGGAGATCTTCGGCGAGGCGTACGACGCAGGCGGGCAGACCCGTCACCGCCCCTTTCACAGCTACACCATGAAGCAGGCGATCCAGGAGGGCTTCATCCTGGACGTGCTGCGGCACTACACCCCGGTCGCGAGCTACTACAAGCTCATCAAGAAGATCGAGGGAGATCCCGAGTTCGACACCAAGCGCGCCCGGAAGAAGCTGCGCCGCTACGTCGAGAGCCACGACCATGCTATCCGGCTCAAGGCCGAGATCATGGTGGACCATTTCCACGAACAGGTGCTGGCGCTCAACAAGATCGGTGGCAAGGCCCGCGCGATGGTGGTGACCAGCGGCATTGAGCGCGCGATCCAGTATTACCACGCAATCCGGCAATACCTGCTGGAGCGCAAGAGCACATGTCAGGCCATCGTCGCCTTCTCAGGCGAGCACGAGTATGGCGGGGTGCAGGTCAGTGAGGCGTCCCTCAATGGCTTCCCTTCCGGGCGCATCGCCGACGATATCCAGCAGGACCCGTATCGGTTCCTCATTTGTGCCGAAAAGTTCCAGACTGGCTACGACGAGCCGCTGTTGCACACGATGTACGTGGACAAGATATTGTCTGGGATCAAGGCGGTCCAGACGCTGTCACGGCTTAATCGGGCGCACCCGCAGAAACACGACGCGTTTGTGCTCGACTTCATGAACGGTGCCGATACCATCCGGGAGGCGTTCGCTGACTACTACCGGACGACGATTCTTAGCGAGGAGACGGACCCCAACAAGCTGCACGACCTCAAGGCTGAACTCGACGGCTATCAGGTGTATGCCAACGCGGAGACCGAGCAGCTCGTGACGCTCTATCTAGGAGGGGCCGACCGCGACCGGCTCGACCCCATCCTCGACGCCTGCGTCGCGGTCTACAAGGAGCGGCTCGACGAGGACGGACAGGTAAACTTCAAGGGCAAGGCCAAGGCGTTCGTGCGCACGTACGGCTTCCTCGCCTCGATCCTGCCCTACACGAATGCCGAGTGGGAGAAGCTCTCGATCTTCCTGAATTTTCTCGTGCCGAAGCTCCCCGCGCCCATGGAAGAGGATCTGTCCAAAGGCATCCTTGAGTCCATCGACATGGACAGCTACCGGGTAGAGAAGAAGGCGGCGATACACGTCCAACTGGCGGACGAGGACGCCGAGATCGAGCCGGTACCGACCACGGGCGGCGGCCACAGGCCGGAACCCGAACTCGACCGCCTCTCGAACATCCTCAAGACCTTCAACGAGCAGTTCGGGGATATCCCCTGGGAGGACGTGGACCGAGTTCGCCGTCTCATTACGGAGGAGATTCCGGCCAAGGTTGCGGGGGACATCGCCTACCGGAACGCCCGGGAGAACTCCGACAGGCAGAACGCCCGGATCGAGCATGATGAAGCCTTGAGGCGTGTAATGACTGCCGTGCTGAACGACGACATGCAACTCTTCAAGCAGTTCACGGACAACGAGGGGTTCCGGCGATGGCTGACGGATAACGTTTTCGGACTGACCTATGCGCCGCCGCAGGCCAAGAACCAGACGACGGCCCGAGACTAACAGTGCTGCTTCCCACGGCTGCTCGGGCGTCCAGGAGCGGCCAATGCCACTCTCTGTTCACGATGAGTTCCGAAAACCACCTATGAGATCCCGCTCGACAAAATAGAGCGCATAAGGGGTTGGACCTACGCAGGCATACCACAAGGACTGGTTAGAATTATCCCAACAACAATTGATTGAGGAAGTACCTACAGGTCCGACGCCGGGGAGCAAGTTACGGGAGCAGGTGGAGGCCATCAAGCGCTGGTATCGTGACGACTGGATCACGCTCGACAACAAGCTGCGCAGCGAGTAGAGCATGGCCGTGACAGCTACTACCGTCAAGAAACCGTCAGAAAACTCGCCCATCAAGCGGGCTAGGCGTAGGCGTTGCGAGCGAAAGCAGACGCCCCAAAACCGTGTAATAGCGACGAAAGGAAGGAGTTGGGAGAAAACCGTGGAAGACGCCTAGCTGCTCGGGGAGCAGACCACAATCCACCTTACCATTCTCAAACCTTCATAGGATATTTTGAAGCTACGCAGCCAACCCAGAAAGGATTCTCATGCCCGTCATTGCCCGATCATCTCTCCGGTCTCAAGTTTTGACTTTCCTTGTCTATGCCCGAATCGGCACCACCTCAGCACCATCGGCAGTCCGGGCGCAATACTCCTCCCATGCCTTCATTAGCCTCTTTCGTTTCTCAAATAGATCGCCCCGCCGATAGGCTGCTTCTACCTTAGAGACCAGGACATGTGCCAACGCTTCCTCGCAGACTTCCCGAGGAAAGTGGGTCACCTCGGCGGCCCAATCTCGAAACGTGCTCCGAAACCCATGCACCGTCAGGTCACCGCGGCCCATGCGCCTGAGCACCGCGCTGAGCGACATATCCGTCAATGGCTTCCCAGCACGCATTCCGGGAAACACCAGTTGCCCCGGTTCGGAGCCAACGCCACGCATCTCATCGAGAATCGCCAGCGCTCGATTAGACAAGGGCACCCGATGTTCTCGTCCCCCTTTCATCCGGTCCGCCAAGAGCGTCCATACGCCTTGGTTCACTTCACTCCACCGCATTTCCCGCACTTCGCCCGAGCGGGCAGCCGTCAGAATGGTGAACTCCAGAGCTCTGGAGGCCACGCTGGTCCGTTTCCTCAATGCTTCCATAAAGGACGGTAGGTCTTTCCACGGTAGCGCCGCATGATGGCGTACAGAGCGAATGGCCGTAGCCTTCGGCAACAGCTTATCTAGGTGTCCTCGCCAACGCGCCGGATTCTCGCCCTCTCGCAGCCCCTTAGCTCTTGCCCAATCCAGCACGCGTTCGATCCGTCCACGAATCCGGCTAGCGGTCTCTGGTTTCGCCTGCCAAATCGGTTGCAACGCGTGCAGCACCTCGTCGGTGCCGATAGCATCTACAGGGAGCTCGCCCATTACCGGACACACATAGGTTGCTAACGTGCTAGACCATTGCTGGCGATGCTTTCGGTTTTGCCAGCCCGCCTCATGGGCGGCTAGGAACTCACCGACACACTGGCGAAATGAGAGGACTCTCCTATGTGCTGCGTGGGCTTGTAGCCTTGCATCGATGGGATCAATCCCCTGCCGCAGGAGTTGCCGTGCCTGAGACGCCGTCTCACGAGCTTCTCGCAGGCTTACATCAGGCGCCGGTCCGAGTCCCATTTCCCGAGCCCGTCCCCGGAAGGTATAGCGAAAAACCCAGCTCCTTGAGCCGTCATGGCGGATGCGATACCACAGGTTGTTCCCGTCTCCGTATTTGCCCGGAGCACGCAGTGTCGCCACGCGCCGTGCCGTCAAATGTCCCTGCATGGTCTGTCGCTCCTTCAGTCCCCAATATCGTCCCCAATTATGACACGGATTCTGGTGGACTGTCAAGAACACTGCTGAACAGATAGATCGTTTAACACAATGATTATAAATTGGATAATGGAATTCCTTGGATTGTGGTGGGTGGTTATATGGCGGACTCTTCCTCCGCCATATACCCTGCGTAACTCCTTGAATTACCTGTGGATTCAGGATTTGAAGCGCAACTAACGACGCCATGCCGTGGGTACAGGTAACCGGCGACGGGTGGTGCGCAACGCGCATCGTGGTGATAGCGGCGCGCTTCCGTCCGGCCAATTGCCTGTCGCATAATACGCGCCGACCCGGTCAGCATCTGCGACCGCGCCTGCGACAGTTGGCATTACGGCACGGCGACGGAGATTGCACGTCGCGCCATCCTCGGCGGCAACAGAGACGATGAGCGAAACGAACACCAAACTGACGGCGGCGGTCGAGGCCTATTTCGCCGACCTCGGACGAGTCCACGCCTCCGGCGGCGCGACCGGGGAGCGGTCCCGCTACGGGCCGCTGGCGAACCTGCTCAACGCCATCGGCGCCACGCTCAAGCCCAAGGTGTTCTGCGTCGGCGAGCTTGCCGACCAGGGCGCGGGCCATCCCGACTTCGGCCTCTATGCGGCCAAGCAGGTGCAGAAGGGCCGACCGCGCGAGGGGCAGACGCCGGAGCGCGGCGTGGTCGAGGTGAAGCCTGCCGCAGACGACGCCTGGCTCACGGCGGAGGGCGCTCAGGTCAGCCGCTACTGGGGCCGCTACCGCCTGGTGCTGGTGACCAACACGCGCGACTTCGTGCTGCTGGGCGAGGACGCCTCGGGTCGCCCGGCGAAGCTGGAGACTTTCCGGCTGGCTGGCAGCGCTCAGGCGTTTGAGCGCCGCTTGGAGAAGCCGCGCGCCTTCGCCCGCAACCTGGGCGCGGGCCTGGGCGAATATCTTGCCCGTGCGCTGTCGCACCGCGCGGCGTTGGCCGAGCCGAAGGACTTGGCTTGGCTGCTGGCGTCCTATGCCCGCGACGGCCTCGCGCGGGTCCAGGCGGCGGGCGACGCTCCCTCGCTTGAGGCGGTGCGCTCGGCGCTGGAAGAGGCCCTCGGCGTGCGCTTCGAGGGCGAGAAGGGAGTGCGCTTCTTTCACTCCACCCTGGTGCAGACCCTTCTACGGCGTTTTCTCCGCTTGGGTCCTGTGGGCGCGGCAGCGCCCGGCGCCGACTGGCGGGTTCGACTGGCGCACGGCGGTCTGGCATCTCCGCGCCCCCGTGCTGCGGGCGCTGTTCCAGCAGCTTTCCGATCCCGGACGCCTGCAACCGCTCGGCCTCGTCGAGGTACTGGACTGGACGGCGGCGGCGCTCGACCGGGTGGACCGGCCCGCCTTCTTCGCCCGCTTCAACGAGGGCGAGGCCGTGCCCTACTTCTACGAGCCGTTCCTGGAAGCCTTCGATCCCGCTCTGCGCAAGCAGTTGGGCGTCTGGTACACCCCGACCGAAGTAGTCCGCTACATGGTCGCCCGCGTGGACAAGGCGCTCAAAGACGATCTCGGCATCGCCGACGGCCTCGCGGCGGAGAACGTCTATGTGCTCGACCCCTGCTGCGGCACCGGGGCTTATCTCGCCGAGGTGCTGCGCCGTATTGCGGCCAATCTGCAAAATCGGGGCCTCGGCGCGCTCACCGGCGCAAGGGTCAAGCAGGCCGCCACCGAGCGCGTGTTCGGCTTCGAGATCATGCCCGCGCCCTTTGTCGTCGCCCATCTGCAGGTCGGGCTCACCATGCAGAACCTTGACGCGCCGCTGGCGGATGATGGGAATGACGGGAATGAACGCCCCGGCGTCTTCCTCACCAATGCGCTCACCGGCTGGGAGCCGCGCACCACCAAGCCGCTGCCCTTCCCCGAGCTGGAGGAGGAACGCGACCGCGCCGAGCGGGTCAAGCAGGAGAAGCCCATCCTCGTGATCCTCGGCAACCCACCCTATAACGCCTTTGCTGGGGTGGAGATAGAGGAAGAACGAGAACTTTTCGAAGCCTATCGCAAAACACGCAAAGTGCGGCTGCATGAAAGCAAGGGGCTGATCGATCTCTACATTCGTTTCTTCCGCATGGCGGAGCGGCGCATCGTCGAGAAGACGGGCCGGGGCATAGTCTGCTTCATCTCCAACTACTCCTGGCTCGACGGGCTGTCCTTCGCGGGAATGCGGGAGCGATACCTGGAGGCGTTCGACGCCATTCGGATCGACAATCTGCATGGCGACCGCATCATCTCGGAATACGCGCCGGACGGTCGGACCAGCGAAACGGTTTTTGCGCTTAGAGGACAATCGCCGGGCATCAAGGTCGGCACTAGCATCGCCCTGCTCTCCCGATCGGGGACCGTTGCCGGTACGTTGACAGGCGGGCGTATCCTGTATCGCGATTTCCATCAGGCAAGGGCTGACGAAAGACGGCGGGCGTTACTGAACAGTCTCGACGCTTCCGAAATCGATGCTGGCTATTCGGCGTTTGAGCCCAATCTGCGACTTGGCCTGCCATTCAAGCCGATGGTCATCAGTGAGGGTTGGTTCGACTGGCCGTCGTTGCCCGACCTGTTTCCAGCGTCGTTTTCAGGGGCGAAGACCAACCGCGACTCATTTCTAGTGGATATCGACCTCGGCCGACTCAAGACTCGCATCTCAGATTATTTCAATACGGACCTGAGTCACGATGAAATCGCCCGGCGCTATCCCGTTGTCATGACAACGATGCAGCACTTTGACGCGCGTTCAATCCGCGACACGCTCCTTCAGCGTGGATGTCCTGACGAACGTGACTTCATCCGTTTTTCCTATCGGCCATTTGACAATCGTTGGCTGTATTGGGAGGGGAAAACAAAACTACTCAACGACAAGCGTGAAAGCTACAAGGTACAGGTATTTGACGGAAATGTTTGGTTGATTACCCAAAAAAAACCCCGCCGAGAATGGTCACCTCCGCAAGTTGCGTCTAGTTTTGTTTGCCATGATCTTATTGATCGCGGTGCAACATGTGTTCCTATGTGGCTTGGTAAGGACAGGAACCAAGGTATCATCGACAGCATGGAGCGCCACCCCAATCTGACGGAAGCGGCGCAACGCTATCTCGACTGCCTCGGCATAGGCGTGGAGGACCTGTTCCACCATGTCCTCGCCACCCTCCACGATCCCGCCTACCGCGAGGCCAACGCCGGGGCGCTCCGCATGGAATGGCCGCGCATCCCGCTTCCCGGCTGGCCCGACGGAGAGGTGGACGGCGCGGCGGAGGCGCTCGCTCGATCAGCCGTGCGGGGCCGCGAACTGGCAGCCCTGCTTGACCCCGAAACGCCTGTGCCTGGCGTCACGCAGGGCGCATTGCGCCCGGAGATCGCCTCCATCGCCGTTCCCGCCACCACCGACGGGCGCAACATGACCGGCGACGACTTCGCGATGACGGCGGGATGGGGACATTACGACAAAAAGGATGCTGTGATGCCCGGCCAGGGCCGCGCCGTCGAACGCGCCTATACGCCGGAGGAGCGTGCCGCACTAGGCGACGCTCTGCCTGCTCTCGGCGAGACTACCTTTGACATCCACCTCAACGCCCGCGCCTTCTGGCGCAACGTCCCCGCCGCCGTCTGGAGCTACAAGCTCGGCGGCTACCAAGTCCTCAAGAAATGGCTCTCCTACCGCGAACGTCCCATCCTCGCCCGCCCGCTGACAATGAATGAAATCCAACACTTCACCGACACGGCGCGGCGGGTTGGGGCGATATTGCTTAGTGACCACTTCTAACCTCGACATCTTTTCCCGAGTCTCAGCGGTTTGAAGACATAACGTGAATAGGGCAAAGTCAAACAAGCTAATTTTCTCTTGGAGGTTGAGATGCCTTTCGCAGAAGCACTCAAGGTAAGCATTCGCAAACGCGCAGATAACCGCTGCTGTATGTGCCAGACCCCCGGCGTGGAGATTCATCATATCGTTCCGCAGTCAGAAGGAGGAACAGATACCGAGGAGAATGCCGCCCCGCTTTGTCCTAACTGTCACGATACGTACGGAGGCAACTCGCAGAAGCGTAAGCGGATTAAAGAAGCTCGGGATAATTGGTACGAAAAATGTGCAGAGCAGTACGCACCATACACTGAACTAAAGAAAATTTCCGACACTCTTCAGAATCTCGCAACCAAGGAAGACTTTGAACGTATAGCTGTCCGCAATGCGAGCTATGTCTTAGGGGTCTCAGAAGGCAGTATGCAATCTTCTTCTCTGAAGCATAATCGTTATTCGTTTGCTCATGAGAAGTTCGTCCATCCCTTGATCGTTCGTGAGTTGCTAGGATGGATCTCCGATACCACAGAGACGGTAATTAGCGTGGACATCGCTGCGAGCAATAGCAGTAATAGGTTTTTTGGTGAGGTCAAGGTAAATGCTCGCGATGGACGGTCATGGGTGAAATGGGCAAATTCTGAGAAAGAGTCCTTCGTGTACGCGCACATTGCCACTTCTCTATCGGGGGTCGAAATGGTGGAATGTTACGACTGCGGTGGAGGCAGTGGAATATTTGGTTCAGTTGGACTGTTCTGCTTTGAGTCCGATAGGGCTTTAGGAGAAGATCGTGCTGGGAAGGTGTCCACGCGTGATCGGGTTATACTTAAAAGTCTCGGATCAATCGGCTTAGGTGATAGATACAAAGGCGAAATAACGTACGAAGATGGATTCCTCGTTATCGGTCCAGATAATGGCTGGTTCAATAGAGGCCAAGATTCTGCTCGGAAATTACCGGTGCGATAGCTGATCGACATAGCAAGTCACTAACCCGAAAAACCTTCTCAAGTCTTATCCGAATGGTTCGTCTCATCAGCTAATGAGACCAAAATTGTCGAGCGCGTTGGCAATGATCTTACGCCCCCCTTCTCGACGAGCAAATCCCCTCGCGCCGCCTCACAGCAATGTTATGAAAATCAGCTAGCGACAGGCCTCCAGGCCTGTCCTCTGGAGTACAGGCCGGAGGACTGCACAGGTAGTGTAGGCATTCCTGCCTGCCTTGTAGTGTGTAGGCCGAAAGGCCTGCACCTGCCTGTCGGCAGGCCTGCACGTTGCCTGTCGGTTTTCAGGCCTCGAATTGGAACTTCCGATCAGGAATGGCGGCTTACTTGTTGCCCCTCAGCAGGGAGAAGCCCATCGCGCCGGAAAGCAGCGGCAGCGCGGCGTCTATGAACGCCCACGCCAGCGAGACGGTCTCCGGCCCCAGCGCCGTAAAAGCGGGACTATGCAGGTTGAACCAGTTCCAGAAGAACAGGATGCCCACAAACAGGAAGCCGTAGAACAGCGTGTTGGCTGCCAGAAACTCGCGAGTGACCGGCGCGCCGCCTTCGTGCTCGATGCCTCTCCTGCGTTTGCAGCTCAATATCACGCCCAGCACGATGGTCAGTGCCATGAACGGGTTGATAATGTTCCAAAGCGGGCTGTACGGACTGGCTTCGGTGGAAACGTGATACAGCGGTTCGACCACCGTGTGGACTGCGACCACAATCCCCACGACTATGAAAACTAAGCCAACGATTCACCTGAGCATATCCATAAGTCTCTGTCCCCCTTAATCAGTGTTTCCCAATTCTGCATCTCCTGTTGACCCATGTCGAGTTCAATATCAGCTAGCGACAGGCATCCCCCCCCTGAGCTAACCACAGGCATTCCTGCCTGCCTTGTAGAGTGCAGGCTGCAAGGCCTGCACCTGCCTGTCCTCCTGCGCGTACAGGGCCGCTAGGCCCGGTGCGCTAAAGGCAGGCATTCCCGCCTGCCCTGCCTGTACACCCAACCGGGTGGTCTGAGGATTGGAGTGCCCGGCCAGGTACTGCACGTCCTCCATCGGCACGTTCTGACTCAGCAGGTCCGTCACCACCAGGACACGGAATGAGTGAGGGCTGATAATCTCCGGCAGCCCGCCATCTTTCAGCCGCCGCATATGCCTGTGAGTTTTAGGCCTGGACTAAGTGGGCGCAGCCCCCAATAATATAAGGTTTGCTTTTGTAACTGATTAGAGTGTTTTCACAGTAGGTGCAAACCACGCGCGTTGTCGTTCTGAGCCCCTTCGGCTGCGCTCGGGTCAGGCTCCGCGAGGAATCTGCTTTTCCGCCGGGAAAAGACCAATCCCCGCGTGCAATAGCAGGTCCTTCGCTGCGCTCTGGATCGCTGCTAAAGAGGATGCTGGGTCCCGTTGGCGGAGCGGTCTGCGCCATTTGCGAAAACGCTATATATACCTTATCCCGCATTTCCCGTTTGAAATCGTAGAAGCAACCCTCGACTAACCTCCAACATCAATATTGATGCGGGTTCCAGCATCAACATTGCATTCCGGAGGTGTATACCTAATGGGTGAGAGCCAAAAACAGGCATTTCAACTGTCATTCAACCGGTTTTTGCGGGTTGCCTTTCAAGGATCGCGAGTGACATCCAACGGTGGGCTGATTCTGGTGCGAGAGCTGGACGAGCGATTGGGATTCGATGAACTCGTCGAACAGCACTTGACCGACTCTCGGGCAAACAATGCGCGGTTGTCTTTTGCGGACCTACTTCGACAGTCGGTCTACAGCCGTCTGGCTGGATACGAGGATGTGAACGATGCCGAGCGGCTATCTCAGGACCCGGCGTTGCGGCTGATCGGTTCGGAGAAGATTTGGGATCGAGGGGCGGCTCTGACTTCTCGGTTGCAGACCTTCGAGACGGAGATGCTGGCTGAGGAAGGGAACTTCGCAGGGCTGGCACGGGTGAACCGGGAACTGATCGGCAGAGCAGAAGCAATCCATTCGCACTACCGAACTGTGCTGGACATGGATTCGACCGAGATTCCGGTCTACGGGGAGCAGGAGAATAGCGCCTACAACGGGCACTTCGAGTCCACCTGCTATCACCCCCTGCTGTTATTCAATCGAGACGGCGACTGTCTGGCTGCCAAATTGCGACCGGGCAACGTCCACAGCGCCGAGGAATGGGAAGAACTTCTCCTGCCGGAGATCGAGCGGCAGCAGAAGCGGGGCAAGGAGGTGGTATTTCGTGCCGACGCGGCCTTTGCGAAGCCGGAGATTTACGAGGCGTTGGAGAAGCGGGGTGTGAAGTATGCCATCCGCATCCCTTCCAACGAGAACCTCCAGCGGGACATCGAGGAGTTGCTGAAACGTCCGGTAGGAAGGCCGGGCCAGAAGCCGTTGGTGGAGTACAAGGGGTTTCTGTACCAAGCCGAGAGTTGGAAGACGGCCCGACGGGTGGTAGCCAAGGTAGAACATCATCCGGGGGAGTTGTTCCCGCGAGTGGGGTTCATTGTGACGAACCTGACGCTTCCGAGTCGAGCGGTGGTGCGGTTCTATAATAAGCGAGGGACAGCAGAGCAGTGGATTAAGGAAGGCAAGCAGGCGGTGAAGATGACGCGGCTCAGTTGCCATCGGTTCCGGTCCAACGAGGTACGGCTGTGGCTGACCATCATTGCCTATAATCTGGGAAATCTGTGGCGGCGACTGGTGCTGCCACAGAGAATCGGGAACTGGTCCTTGACGAGCTTGCAGCAGCGGTTGGTGAAAACCGGAGGACGCCTGATTAAGCATGCCCGCTACTATTGGCTATTGCTGGCAGAGAGCCATCTGACTCGGCGGCTGTTTGCCAGCATGCTGGGGCGGATAAATGGGCTGTCGCTTCCGTCGGGATAGCCTAGCCTGCGGCACCCAATAAAATGATTCCGATATCCCCCGGGAATGGAGGGGTGTCTGAAAAAGCTGGTTCTGGAAGCCGAGGCGATGGGTTTTTGGGGACTCGGAAAGAGCGGCTGGAAGCCGCTGGCAGTATCTCGGAGAAAATATTGGGCTGGAAGTGCTCAGTTGAAGGCCAACGGGTTTATACTCACGAGTCGGAGGGCCAAAAAACTAATTCCGGCTTATAGTAGGAGGACTTTCATGAAGATCACCGAAGGAAAACTGAAGCGCTTGGCCGCCGTCGCAGGCGCCAACGGAGTTATCGCTGCCGCCGCTATGGATCAGCGCGGTTCCCTGAAGAAATCCATCGCCAAGGAAAAGGGGGTTGACCGCAACGCTGTAACGCCGGAAATGATGTCTGAGTTCAAGACTGCCGTGACGCGCGTTCTCACTCCCTACGCCAGCGCCATCCTTCTGGACCCCGAGTTCGGCCTTCCCGCCATCCAGCAGAAGGATGCCAACGCCGGCGTGCTGCTGGCTTATGAGCAAACCGGCTACGATCAAACCCAGCCGGGCCGGCTTCCCAGCTTGATTCCCTACTGGACCGTAAAGAAAGCTATGGAGGCTGGCGCCGACTGTCTGAAGTTGCTGCTCTATTACAGTCCCGACGAGCCGGAAAACGTCAAAGAGATCAAGCACGCCTTTGTTGCCCGCATCGGGGCCGAGTGCGAACACCACCAGGTACCGTTCTTTTTGGAGTTTGTCGGCTATGACTTTCATGGCGGCGAGGAAAGCGGCCTGGAGTATGCCAAAAAGAAACCGGAGATCGTCTCCAAAAGCATGCAGGAGTTCTCCAAGCCGGAGTATTGCGTGGACGTTCTGAAGGTGGAAGTTCCCGTCAACATGCAGTTTGTGGAGGGAGCGCGCGCCAACAAGAGCGGCCAGGCGGCCTACAGCAAGACGGAGGCTATGGATCTGTTTCGCCGGGCGGCCGAGGTAGCCCCAAAGCCCTTCATCTATCTCAGCGCCGGGGTCAGCGACGATCAGTTCCGCGAAAGCCTGGAACTGGCGATTGAAGCAAAGGTGAACTTCGCCGGGGTTCTCTGCGGACGGGCCACCTGGAAGGAAGGCATCCCCGTCTATGCCAAGGGAGGATTTAAGGCCTTTGAGGACTGGCTGAGCGACCGTGGCGTGCAGAACATCAAAGCTCTCAACGAAGTCCTGAAGGGCGCCCAGCCCTGGTATGCCAAGTACGGCGGCATGGACAAAATCCTGGCTGATACTGCTGTGGAGAGTAAGTCCGCTGTCGCTACCCGTCTCGCCTGGTGAAGGAAGCCGTATTTTGCCGGGGGTTGAAGCCGCAGACAAGGGGACCTGGAGATGTCATCTGTTTCCTTCGGTATTAACTTCTTCCCCACTGTCCTGCTCAGCCAGAAGAGCGGTGAGCAGTATTACCAAGAGACCTTGCGGCTGAGCGTCCTGGCCGATCAGCTCGGTTACAGCCATGTGCGCACCGTGGAGCACTACTTTCGGCCCTACGGAGGGATGACGCCAAACCCGATTGTGTTCCTCACCATGGTGGCGGCCCGCACGGAGCGCATCCACCTGGTGACCGGCGCCGTCCTTCCCATCTTCAATCACCCGATCAAGCTCGCGGGAGAACTGGCCATGTTGGATTGCATCTCCCATGGCCGCCTGTGGGCTGGTTTTGCGCGGGCCTTCTTGCCGGAAGAGTTTGACTCCTTCCAGCGCAGCATGGATGAGAGCCGCGCCCGCTTCGAGCACGGCTTGGAGGCTGTCCTTAAACTGTGGACCCTGGACGAGGTAATCCATGAGGACCCTTTCTATCGTTTCGGCCCGATCCGCATGATGCCGAAGCCGGTCCAGCAACCGCACCCTCCGGTTTTCGTTGCTGCCATCGGCACGCCGCATAGCTTCCAGTGGGCGGGCCGTCAGGGCCACAACCTCATGGTCGTGCCCTACCTTTCGAAGTTCGAAACCTTGCAGGAAAATCTGCAGCGCTATCGGGAGGCGTTTGCCGAGTCGCATTCGGACGGGAAGCCGCGCCCGATTCAGATGTCGTTTCACCTCCACGTCGCCGAAACTGATGCACAGGCGCAGGCAGAGACTCGACCGCACGTGGAGCAATACCTGCAACTCTTCCGGGAAAGTGCCGGCGCCTGGGAGAACCGTTCTTCCAGCGACTACCCCGGCTACAGCGAGCTGATTAACGAACTGGACCGAATGACGCTCGAACGAACCCTAAAGGAGACACGCGCCTTTATCGGCAGTCCCGACACCGTCGAGCGGCAGATCCGCTTCATCCTGGAACAGTTCGGTGATGATATTGAACCTAGCCTCTCGATGCTGTACGGCAACATGCCCCTGGAGACGGCAGAGCGCAGTCTCCGCCTGTTTGCCGAGCAAGTGATGCCCCGTTTTCAGCAGCCTGCCCTTGCGGCTGTTGGACCTAAGACCGTGGGAACCCGGTGACCGGCGGCTTTCACGCGCGCCTGTCACAGGCGCCGCAGACGGGGCAGGGTAGAGACGAACAGCCATGAGCCTGGAATCCAAAGCATCCGCCATCGCCGGCACCGGCAGTTCGCCGGGCGGCCGCGAGCAATTCTACGCTGAACTGGAAAAGCTCCAGATGGGGCCTTTGTGGGAGATATACCAACGCGTCCTGACACGGGAGCCGCGCCAGCGGGAGGTTCCCTATCTTTGGCCCTGGAGCAAGGTCCGGCCTTCGCTACTGCGGGCGGGAGAGATGGTCTCGACGGCGGAGGCCGAGCGGCGCGTGCTGATGTTCCTGAACCCCAACAATCCCGCCCGGATCGGGGCTACGGCAACGCTCTATGCCGCAGCGCAATTGATCCTGCCGGGTGAATCGGCGCGCGCTCACCGCCATTCCCCAGCGGCCTTGCGCTTCATCATCGAAGGCAGCGGAGCCTTTACCTGCGTCGATGGGGAAAAGGTCCGGATGTCGCCGGGAGACCTGGTCTTGACGCCCTCAATGGTCTGGCACGATCATGGAAACGAGCAAGATCATGCGGTTATGTGGCTCGACGGGTTGGACATCCCGCTGATAGCCTCCCTCAATTGTATGTTTCTGGAGGAGTTCACCCGCGAGGTCCAGATGGAAAACAGACCTTCATCCCGCTCGGAAAGGCTTTACGGGCGTGGCCTGTTTCCCTCCGGTTCGAACTCGGAAACAAAAGGCCCGCACTCGCCGGTCTGGGCCTACCGCTGGACGGAGACTCAGGAGGCTCTGCAGTGTCTCGCCAAGAGCGCCGCCCCGGATGAGTTTGACGGCTATCTGATCCGGTACGCCAATCCCGCCAGCGGCGGCGAGGTTTTCCCGACCATGGGCTGCCGGGTTCAGTTGATTCCCAAGGGCATGCATTGCCGGGCGCGACGCCGGACGTCGAGCGCCGTTTATCATGTGGCCGAAGGCAGCGGGTATTCGATCCTGGACGGCGTGCGGTTCGACTGGCGGAAGGGGGATACGTTTGCTGTGCCGATCTGGTGCTGGCAGGAACACGCCGCCGATCCGGGCGACGCCGTGCTGTTCTCGCTGACCGATCAGCCCCTGCTGGCTCCGCTCGGCCTGCTGCGCAGCCAGCCCTACCCGGAAAACAACGGATTTCAGGCTGTCCGTTCGGTTTTTGGGGAACTGCCGCGCTGAGCCGCAGAAGTCTGTATGAAGACCCCGGGCCGCGACCGTGAGGGAGCGTTCCCAACCGCCGGGTAAGTCCTCGAAGCTGTGAGGACGCTTGCTCGCGGTTGCCCTGAGCTTGCTGGATGGTGCGCGGCTTGAAATGCCGCGCTCGCGGCAGTTTTCACGCAGGCTTTCAGGCCTCTGTAAAAAAGCCAGGCAGGCACAATCGTAAGGAAGACTCTCAAATGAAACTGGTTAGCTACTTTTCCTCGGAACAGATCAGGCTCGGCGCCCTGAGCGGCGATTTCATTGTGGATCTGAACCGTGCGCATATCAGACTGAAGATGGCCAGCGGCCGCAGCACGGGAAAGCTTCTGCCGTCCGGGATGGTGCCGTGGCTGCAGGGAGGCAAAGAGGCCTTCACCACTGCCCGGGAAACGCTCGATTTCGTGGAGCAACAACTGCAAGAGGGTTCCGCCAAATCCTTGCAGCGCCAGGGTCTTGTCGTGCCCGCCTCGGCTGCCACTCTGGCCGCTCCGGTTCCGCGCCCGCCGAAATTAATCGCCCTGTGGGTGAACTACACCGGCCACGGCCAGGAATCTGCTGTCGAAGCTCCCAAGAGCGCTCCTCTGTTTTTCACCAAGTTTTCGACAGCGGCCATCGGGCCCGGCCAGGCCATTGTCCTGCCCCGGATCAGCCAAAAGGTGGACTACGAAGCGGAGCTTGCGCTGGTCATCGGAACACGGGGAAAAGACATCCCTGCAGAAAAAGCTTACGAGCATGTCGCCGGCTATACGATCCTGAACGACGTCAGCGCGCGCGATTTTTCCTTGAAGGCGTTAATCGGCGTGGTGGGGCCGTCGGACGTGCAAAAATCGTTTGACACTTTCGCCCCGATGGGTCCCCATCTGGTGACCGCGGACGAAGTTCCCGACCCCCATGCGCTGCCTATTCAACTCCGCATCGGGGAGGAGCGATTGCAGGATTCAAACACCGGTTTCATGATTCATCGCATCCCCGAAATCATCGCTTACATCTCCGCCATTGCCACCTTAGAACCTGGAGACGTGATTGCAACGGGGACGCCTCCGGGAGTCGGCTTTACGCGGACTCCGCCGCGATGGCTCCGGCCGGGTGAAACCGTCCGGATCGAGATCGAAAAGATCGGAGTTCTCGAGAATCCGGTGGTCGCCGAATCATAAGAAAGACAGTTTCTTTCTGCATGCCCAAAAACCGAAGTGAGGAAAAGCGATGACGGTTCCGGAGAGAATCGATCCCGGGTGGGCCTGGGATGACGGATTGTCCCTTTCGCAAGCCGTAAAGGCCGGTGACTGGCTTTATATCTCTGGCCAGGTGGCGCTCGACCCTGGCGGCAACGTCGTGGGGAGAGGCGATATGCGGGCTCAAAGTCAGCGGGTTTTTGAAAACATCGAGGCCATCCTGCAACAAGCCGGTGGCGCCCTGGATAACCTGGTCCGAATCACTGCTTATCTGACCGACATGAGCCGCTATCCGGAATATAATGAGGTGCGGACAAAATTTCTGGGCGCCCGCCCTCCGGCAAGCACCACCATCCAAGTCTCTGGCCTGGCGTTCGAGGGACTTCTGGTGGAAGTGGACGCGGTTGCTCATCTTTAGCGCAACCGCTTGAGCGCAATGACCTCGCCCTCATTCAGGAATCAGGAAGCAGGGAACGGGATGGACAGGGCTGGCATCTACCTTAGCGTTCCTTTTTGCAGGCAGAAGTGCAGCTACTGCAACTTCGCCTCAGAGGTTCATCCCTCATCTCATCTGCCTCGCTACCTTCGCGCCCTGCAAACCGAGATCGCCGACCGCGCCCGGCTTTGGCGGATGGCAGGCATTCCCTCATCGGAAGATCCCCTGGTGAATAGCATCCATCTCGGCGGCGGGACGCCTGGGCTCATCCAGCCGGAGCAACTGGCGGAATTGCTGGGAACCGTTCGGGCTTCATTCCAGTTGGACCCTGCCGCGGAGATCACCCTGGAGGCCAGCCCGGAGAACGTGACGGCAGAGAGTGCAGCCGCCTGGGCATCGAGTGGCGTCAACCGCGTCAGCATGGGAGTGCAGTCGATGGCCGAGCGAGAGCTGCGGGCAGTGGGCCGCCGCCACTGTGCGGACACGGTCGCCCGGGCCTTCTCCATTCTGAACTCGGCGGGCATTGACAACCTTTCCGCCGACCTGATCGCGGGGCTTCCTTACCAAACCGAACAAAGTTGGGATGCTTCGCTGGAAGCCGTGCTCCGGCTTGAGCCCGCCCATCTATCCGTCTATATGCTGGAGGTGGACCAGGACAGTCGGCTGGGCAATGAAATCCTGGAGCAGGGGCGGCGCTACCGGGCGGCAGCCGTTCCCTCGGAAGAGCAAGTGGCCGCTTTCTACTGCGCGGCGATGGAGCGTTTGCGCGCGGGCGGCTACGAGCATTACGAGATATCGAACTTCGCCCTTCGAGGAAGAGAGTCGCTGCACAATGAGAAGTATTGGACCGGCGCTCCGTACTTCGGCTTCGGAGTCGATGCGCATTCCTACGACGGAGAACGGCGCTGGGCCGGCACGGACTCTCTGGATGTTTATCTGCAAAAGTTGGAGAGTGCCGAGCCGCCCACGGTGGACTTGAGAACATTGTCTGCCCAGGAAAAACTGGAGGAACGGTTCTTCCTCGGCCTGCGGCGACGGCAAGGGGTTCGGGCATCGCGCCTGAACTTGGATTTTGATGTGGATGTTCACCAGAAATACTCGGCCCGGATTGAAGAGTTCCGCGAGGCCGGATGGCTGCAAACCGATGGCGACTGGCTGCGCCTGACTGACCGCGGCGTACTGTTTTCCAACGAAGTGTTTGCAGGCTTTCTGGCCTGAGAGGCCGAACTTTGGTGAACGCTCTTCCTCAAATAAAATGCCTGGCGGCAAAACACTCCCCTACGTTTGAGGAAACGATCCCGCTCGCACTGGATTATGAAGAATGAGTAAACCGAACTGGGCGAACCGGACAATGTGGACGAGGGATAACCTCGACATCATGCGGGGCATGAACTCCGAGAGTGTTGACCTGATCTACCTGGACCCGCCGTTCAACTCAAACCGCGACTACAGCGCGCCCATAGGCTCGGAAGCGGCCGGAGCAGCATTCAAGGATACTTGGACCCTTAGCGATGTGGACGAAGCGTGGCACGGAGAAATTGCCGACCGCGATCCAGCTCTCTATGCGATCATTGATGCATCAGGCATGACTCACGGAAAAGGCATGAAGTCCTACCTGATTATGATGGCCGTGCGGCTCTTGGAGATGCGCCGCGTTCTGAAACCGACGGGCTCCATCTATCTGCATTGTGATCCGACAGCTAGCCACTACCTGAAGCTGCTTATGGACGCAGTGTTTGGGTCTGGGAACTTTCGTAGTGAGATCACATGGCGGCGCACCAACGCCAAGGGTTTAGCGTTCAAAGGCTTCCCTAATAACGCCGATTTCCTGCTGTACTACAGCAAAGCCGACGATTTCACCTGGAACCGGCTCTATCGCCCCCATACTCCTGAATATGTGAAGCAATTCTATCGCTACGAGGACAAGAACGGTCGCCGTTATCGGATTAGTGATCTCACGAATCCGAATCGGAACCGGCCCAATTTGACCTATGAATGGAACGGCCATCTACGGGTCTGGCGTTGGACTAAAGAGAGGATGCAAGCGGCACACGACAAAGGGATAGTTCACTATAGCTCAACTGGTCTCGCGTCCCAAAAGCGCTATTTGAACGAGATGCAAGGCAACCCAGTCGATACGATATGGAACGATATTAAGTCCATCCAGGCCCAATCCAAAGAACGTATCGGCTATCCCACGCAGAAACCCCTTGCTCTTTTGGATCGTATCATACAGGCCAGTTCGAATGAAGGCGACACAGTGCTCGACCCCTTCGCAGGCTGTGCTACCGCTTGCGTGGCCGCTGAAAAGCTCAAACGACAATGGATCGGCATTGATCTCTCTCCAAAGGCCATGCTACTGGTAGAGACGCGCTTGGCGCGGGAAGTGGCCGTGCATCGCAAGGGCTTTATCTTCGGCAACGCCATTCACCGCACCGATATTCCCGTCCGGACAGGCCTTGGAACACTCCCGAACTACAGAACTCACAAGCATCAGTTGTTCGGGAAACAGGAAGGTCTTTGCAATGGATGCCTGACGGCCTTTCCGTTTCGCAACTTCACCATGGATCACATTGTCCCGAAGAGTAAAGGTGGAAGCGACCATATTGACAACCTGCAACTACTCTGTGGGGCTTGTAACTCCATGAAGGGCACTGAGTCTCAGGAGACGTTCATTGCTAGACTCAAAGAGGAAGGGCTGAGAGCCTAGCAAGACCTTAATCTAGGAAATTCCAATGAAAAAAGATAAAGATAAAGTGTCAAAATCCAGAAGGAAATTTATCAAAGGAATCAGCAGCGGAGCGCTCGCTACAGCCGCTGCTGTCACGGTCCCCGCAGTCGGTTGTTCCAATTCCGGGACAGATCGGGAGTGGTCCTCCACCTTCGACTGGGTCTGTGTAGGCTCCGGCGTCGCCGGTTGCGCGGCTGCCATAGCGGGGCATGACCAGGGTTTCAAGACTTTGCTTGTGGAGAAGCTCGACGCGGTCGGTGGCACCACTTCCCAATCAGGCGGGATTTTGTGGGTGCCTATGAACTACTTGATGAACAGTGCCGGAATCACCGACTCACGCGAAGAAGCCCTGCAGTATCTTAGTTACACGGCTGCCGGCTACAGTCTCCCGGAATACATGCAAACCTTTGTGGATAACGCCGCCCGGGTGCTCGAATACCTTCACCAGAATGCGGATATCAGTTTCCGCTTGATGGACCTGGCCGAGTTTTATCATCCGTTCTCCCCAGGCTCTAAACCACACGGGCGTCTCCTCACCTGCGAACCTTTCCCCGCCGAGACCTTGGGTGCCTGGCGAAACAGGGTTAGGCTCTCCATCTTTCATCATGGTTTGTCGGAAGCCCTGGCTGGCCAGGAACATAACCCGGCACTGGGCGGCGGCGATGGACCCTCGGTGGGGCATTCCGGCCCGCTTCGCAATTCGGGCAGTGGAGAGGCGCTCTGGAGAAATCGGCTGGGACCCAGGTTGGATGCCATGCTGCAAAAGGATGAAGAGCATCGCGTGGCCGGCGCTGCCCTGGCCGCCTATCTGTTTCGCGCCGTGCTGCAGCGGGAGATCGAGGTGCGAACCGAAACCAGCGCGGAAAAACTGCTCATGGAGGACGGCCGCGTGGTGGGCGTCACGATCCATTCCAATGGAAAGGAAGAGAATATTCGCGCCAACAAGGGAGTTGTGCTGGCGACGGGCGGCACTTTCCTGACAAGGAGTGGAGAGCCGGGCTGGAGGTTAGCCGCTCCGGTAGGAGGGGCGGTTTCCACTGAGGTCGCCATTGTGGGAATGCCCAATCTTCGCGTCGCCGGGGAAAATTATCCCGATGGATCGCAGATCACCAGAGGGAACTACGAGCTGCGGATGCGCCATGGACTGGCCGTAAACCGCTTCGGCGAACGATTCGGCGACGAGTCTTTCTTTCCCACCTTGGGATCCAAGGTCCATCATTTCGAAGCTCGGGGAGAGCACCGCTTCAGCAATATCCCGTGCTATCTCGTCTTCGACCGGAATCTTTTGGAGAAATACTCTTTTGCCGGACTGCCGCCGGGCAACACGGAGGGTTTGGAGTGGCTGGCGCAGGGAAATACGCTGGCGGAACTGGCTCAGAGGTTGCAACTGCCGGCGGCGAAGCTGGAGGCTTCCGTGGCCCGCTTCAATGAGCACGCCCGGAGGGGCAGGGATTCGGATTTCGACCGCGACCCGGCAACCTTGGGTCCGGTGGAGAGGCCGCCGTTTTACGGTACCGAACTGGCGACGCCGGATCCCTTTCGAGCGGCCATCCGAGTTGTGGTCAATCCTCGGGGGCAGGGAATGCACTACGCTACCAACCAGCCGATTGCCGGGCTGTACGCTTGTGGCGCGATGATCGCCAGCGGCCGGTATTGGGGTGTGGGTTACCAGGCGGGATATTCGCTGATGTCCTCCGCAACGCTCGGGTTCCTGGCCGCCGAACACGCCGCCGCCACTGCATGAAAGCGGCGGCAGCAGTGGCGCCGGGCGGACGTTGTCATGGACCGCGCTGCCAAGGGGTCATTCAAAGCATCTCACTAACTTTAGGATATTGCCGGGCTCCAATTTCTCCGAGCCCGCCTCAATTTTCCGAAGACGGAATACTCCCATGAAAGAACAATCCCATCCCAACAGCACCGCCACCCTGGAACAGGAGGGCAGGTCCCGGACGGTTGTTGACCTGCGGAGCGACACGGTCACCAAGCCCACGCCTCAGATGCGCCGCGCTATGGCGGAGGCCGAGGTGGGCGATGATGTTTACGGCGAAGACCCCACCGTCAACCGTCTGGAGCAACGCGCTGCCGAGATGTTCGGACGGGAGGCGGGGCTCTTTGTCCCTTCCGGCTCGATGGGGAACCTGGCGGCCATGCGGGTGCACATCCGCCCTGGACAGGAGATCATCTGCGAGGAGCGAGGTCATGTGTACAACTTTGAGATGGCTGCCATGTCTGCCATTGCAGGCTCGCTGCCCCGGCCCGTCCGCGGAATCGACGGAATCCTGAGCTGGGCTCTGGTGAAAGAGGCCATCCGACCCAAGAATCCCTTTCGCGCGCAGACCGGCCTCATCTCCTGCGAGAACACTCACAATATCGCCGGGGGCCGTGTGCTCCCGCCCGAATTGGCCGATGAGATCTGCGACCAGGCGCACGCCCTCGGGCTGCGGGTCCATCTGGACGGCGCCCGCATCTTCAACGCCGCCGTGGCCCTCGGACGGACGGTCGATGAAATCACGGGGAAGTTCGACTCGGTAATGTTTTGCGTATCGAAGGGCCTGGGAGCCCCGGTGGGTTCGCTGTTGCTGGGAAGCCGGGAGTTCATCAGCCAAGCCCGCATCGAACGGAAGATACTGGGAGGCGGTATGCGTCAGGCGGGCGTATTGGCCGCAGCGGGTCTGGTTGCGCTCGAGCAGTCCCCCGCTCGTCTGCACGTCGATCATGAAAACGCCAAGTTGCTGGCGGAAGGATTGGCCGGCCTTCCCGGCATTCAGTTGGACCCTGCCCAGGTGCAGACCAACATCGTCGTTTTCGACGTTTCCGGCACGGGCATGACATCCGCTGAAATCTCCGGGAAACTTCGTGCCCGGCAAGTGTACGCCAACGGGGTAGGCCCGGCCATCATGCGCATGGTCACTCACTGCGACGTGGACCGGGCCGGCTGCCTGCGGGCCATTGAACTCATGGACCGCATTGTGCGCCGCGTCTCTCCGGGCGGATGATTCATTGCTGGAAGGCTCCCTAAGACGAGTGAGAGACAGCGTTCCTGTGCGTGTGCTGAGGAGCTTCCGCCGCCGTCAAGGCAGTAAAGCCGCAGTAAATCCTGCGAAACAAAAGCGTCAATCGGCGGATTCCGTCCAGCGCCTGCTGTCTCTCGCTCGCCTTGCGGTGAGCCGTTGGTTCCACCGCCTTGCTTCGTTTATACTGGAAGCCACTTTCCAAAATTTTGAGGGGGCTGCATGACTTACTACGGACCGAAAGAGCTAGCCGACAGTTTCCAGACGGTTCGCAAGAACACGATTACCATCGCGGGGGAGATTCCCGAAGACCGGTATGATTTCAAAGCCTCGCCCGACACCCGTAGTGTCGCGCAGATGCTGACGCACATTGCAATGGTGTTCAGCTTTCAGCATCAGATTCACGCCGTCGAGCGCCGGACTACCCTGGAAGGCTTTGATTTCCCGTCGCTCATGCAGCGTCTCGGAGCCGAAGAGCAGCGGCAAAGAACAAAGGAACAGATCATTGAGCTGCTCCGCGGCAACGGGGAAAAATGGGCCGGATGGCTCCGCGGTCTCTCCCAGGAGTTCCTCGCGGAATCAGTCACCCTGCCGCCGGGCGCGGAGCCGGCAACCAAGAGCCGGTTTGAAATGATCCTCTCGGTCAAAGAGCATGAAATGCACCACCGGGGCCAGCTTATGCTGATTGAGCGGCAGCTCGGCATCGTGCCGCACTTGACGCGGCAGATGCAGGAGCGCATCGCTGCTATGGCTGCCGCAGCAAAGCCCTGATTCGTCCCACAGTGGACTGCGGGCACCCGGTCTAGGATTCCTGATTCCTTCTGGCATCTCTATCTATCCCGCTTCTACTGGCGGTCCAGCAGTAGCCGGGGAGGAACCTGTCCAACGGCAGCCAATGTTGTCAAGGTCTCGCCCCGAGATTCCTTCTCAGAAAGTTTCGGCGGCACTCGAAATTCCATTTCCTTCCATGCTAAACTCTTACCTTATTGGTATCCCCATGTTGCGGGTGTGGTCCCTGCGATGAGAATTGCCGCAAGATCAGCTTTCTATAGTGCTGGATGGAGCCGGATAGCTCTGCCCGGCTTTTGCCTGTTGGTTTTGCTCCTGCACGGCGGCGCGGTGAGCTGGCTGGAGGCCCAGTCCTCCGGGCAAAGCGCTCAGACCTCCGAGGAAGTGGGTCCGGACGGCCAGAGGATCCTGGTGGAGGTGCAGGAGGTGCAGATTCCCTTTACCGTCTTTGATAAGAAAGGGAACCTGGTGCTGGACCTCCAGGAAAAAGACTTCAAGATATACGAAAATGAGGTGGAGCAGGATGTGACTTATTTCAGCCCGGCCACCAACCTGCCTCTTCGCTTTGGACTGTTGCTGGATACCAGCACCAGCGCCCGGCCCCGCCTGAAGTTTGAAAAAGAAGCCGCCATGCAGCTCGGCTACTACGTTCTGACAAACCATTCGGACCATCAGGGCTTCTTGATGACCTTCGACCACGGTCCGGACGTGATTCAGGATTTCACCACCGACCCGGACGACCTGACCACGGCGCTCGACGGCCTGCAGGCCGCCGGGGGCACGGCCCTGATGGACGCCATCATCATAGCATCGGAAAAAAAGCTCATGACCTCGCCGGGACCCGGCATCCCCAGGCGGGTGCTGGTCATCTTCAGCGACGGGGATGACAGCCTCAGCGAACACAGCTTGGAGCAGGCCGTGGATGTGGCCTTGCGGGCCGATGTCCGGATATTCGCCGTCAGCGCCAATGGCTACGGGGAGCAAGCGCCCGGCGACAAGGTTCTCCAGCGTCTGGTGCGGGAGACCGGAGGACAGATGTACTCTCCTCTGGACGATCTTCCGAGCGCCGCCTTCGCCACCGGCTACATTTCAAAGCACCAGCTCTACGAGAGTCAAAACTCCGTTTACCGGCCCGGAACGGGACAATACTCCGCCGAGCTTGCCATGGCCCTGACCCGGGCCCTGGTATCCATCGGCGATGAGCTGACCAATCAATACGCCATCGGTTACATCCCCAAAAATCCCGCCTTGGACAGAACATTTCGCGCGGTAGAGATCCGGACGGGCAGAAAGAACGTCGAGATCCGGGCCAAGAAGGGCTACTACGCGGTTCCCTGAAGCGACCGGAAATCGCCACCCACTGGAGAACCTCTTTAGCCGTCGCGGCGAGCGCTTGCCGTCGCTGTTGTTCTCTGGCTGCTCCACCACCGGCATCGACCCCGCCGTGCCGTTCTCGTTGTGCTCCACCTCGCGCCAATGGGGATATTTGCTGTTCAGCGCAAACTCCATCCAGTACGGCAGCGAAGCCATTCCCATCTGGATGAAGTAGCCCGCGTGGTCAATGGTTTCGGTCAACGTCGCGCTGAGAACGATCAGCCGGCCATTCATCTTTACCTCTCCGTTTCCCGTCTTGCGAGCAGGCGCGTCCGGCGCCGGACGTTAAGGGCCCGGCGTATCGGGCGCCCCCGGTGGTTCCGGGAGAGCAAGCTCACGAGTGTCTGAAACGCAGGATAACCGCCTGCTGAAGGTGCATGGTGGCAAATCTGGTTTTTAGCACAAGTCCGAAATGCTTAACTGGGGGGGAAGGTTCCTGAAGCGTCATTGCCCGTAAGCTGCTCCCGGAACCGCAGACCCGCCTGGAGGGTAGTGTCCTAATTGGGGAAGGGGTTGACAGGAAGCCCCTCCGTTAGGCTTCAAATGCGGCGGTGACGATGCGGGGCTTGCCGCGCACCCTAGCCTTCAGTTGTTCCATCAGATCCGCGGCTACCTTCGTCGTCCTCTTGTCCAGCGAGAAGGCGGGAATCAGCTTGGTATCGCGGCACATGGCTATGAAGACCCACTGGCTCCCGAGCTGCTCCTGTGGGGAGAGCAGCCGCTTGTCCTTTTTCTGATGTAGGTCCATGCTTCATCGACCCCCAGGACAGAAGCCCGGAAGTTGCGGATGTTCCGACCCATGAGCAGCTCGCAGTGCTGGCCGGCCCGCACCACTAGGCGCATGATGGTGTCCCGGTGAACGCCGGTGATCCGTTCAGCCGAACGGATGCTCATTCCTTCTAAAAGCAGATGGAGAATCGAGGTGGCCTTTTCTATGGGCAGGTACATCCCGCCTAGAGGAATGGCGCGGTCCTCAGTGAACGTTTTCCGGCATTGCTTGCAGCGGAAGCGTTGGAGGCCGTTGCGGTGTTTCCCGAATTTCTTTCAGATGGTGTTGCAGTTGTGGCACTTCATGAAGTGATCTCCCTTGATCGCAACAGCCGATAGCCGGATAATGGGGTTGATCGTCCATTACGGCTTCGGCTGTGGGGATTTCTGCCCCAGTCAGCGTTGGCGCTTTGATCGGGGTTTTCTGGGTCAATACTGACCCCCATTCAGAGTATTACCATATAAGTATATATTATAAAGGGTATTATTATGTTGTAGTATATCTGCTAGTGTTATACACTGCTGTATGAGGGCAGGAGGTATCAGATGGCGAGAGTGCCAATCACGTTGATGGGCTACCGCTGCGAAAGATGCAATCACGAGTGGATTCCGCGCCGCCACTCCGATCAGGAACCATCCGTCTGTCCCAAGTGTAAGAGTCCGTATTGGAATCGGCCCCGAAAGAAGTCCACCGCGATGATGACCTATGAGGCATTCAGGGATACAATCCGGCGGACACTGTGCGAGTCAGGGCCCGTCACCTGGACGGAAATAAGGACGACAGCGAAGCTTCCAGAGAAGTTTCCGAACAACAAATGGGTCAGACGGATGGAGGCGGATATAGGCCTAAAGAGGAAAAAAGATTCGCACGGGATCATTAAGTGGAGTCTTTGTTGAACCGATGCTAGACTGAGGTCATGCCACAAGCCAACAGACTCATACTTCCCAGTTTCCCAGTCAAACAGCAGATCGCAAACAAGGCCGGGTGGAACGAGATGCGCTCGCCCCAACAAGCCGACTTTTTTACGGTGGGCTACACCGGCAGAAAGACGGGAGAGATCTTAATCCTACTAGAGCAGCACGATGTGCGCACCTTGGTAGACATCCGGCAGAACGCCATCAGTATGTACCGGCCAGAGTTGAGCAAACGCAACCTTGCCAAACTCCTAGAGAATCACGGAGTCTGCTACGCTCACCTCCCAGAGCTTGGCGTGCCCAGGGACATTCGGGCTAAGGCGATCGATACGGGTAGCCGAGATGTGATCTGGACGTGGTACGACGCGAACGTCGTTTCGGCGTTCCTCGGTCGCAACCTCCACGCTTTCCTGAATGGTTTCGAGCATCCAGTTGCCTTCATGTGCACCGAGATCGATCCACACGAATGCCACCGGCACCGCCTCACTCTTGCTCTGGAGAGAATGGGACTAAACGGCTTTGATATCTAGCGGCAAAATGCTGTTTGAAGAAACCAAGCGAGCGCTTATTGTCGTTCGGACGTATCCAGTTCCGGCTAAGAAAGGCGTCGAGGTTTCTTGCACGGCGGCGATCACCGACAATGGTGAGTGGCTTCGACTCTTCCCTGTACCTTGGCGTCTGCTTGATAAGGATCAGCGATTCCGCAAGTATCAATGGGTTAACGTTACTGTCACAAAAGCTTCAGACCACCGACCTGAAAGCTACAAGCTGCGACCAGACGGCATCGATATCGTTTCCGAGCCCCTGCCAACTGTCAACAGATGGCAGGCTCGAAAAATGTGGTTTTCCCACTGCGTGCGTGCTGTCTTTGCTGTCTCATCGCGCAGCGCAATGAGCACGGCCATCCCACCTTGGGAATCTTTCGTCCAGCGTATATCCGGCAGCTTGTCATTACACCGGAGAAGAATCCGAACTGGACCGATGATGAGCTAGGTTTCTTACGCCAAGGGCACTTGTTCGTTAAAAGCCCAAATGAGGAGCTTAAAAAGATCCCGTTTAAATTCCGCTATGAATTCAACTGCCCGCATGATTTCTGCCAAGGTCACAAGCTTAGTTCGACAGACTGGGAAATGGGTGAGTCGTATCGAAAGTGGAAGACGGCGTACGGTGACAATTGGGAAGAGAAATTCAGACAGCGATACGAAACGGACATGATTCAGAAGTACGATACGCACTTCTACGTCGGCACGATTCACCAGCATCCAGGAACGTGGATCGTCGTGGGGTTGTTCTACCCGCCACGTGACCCCCGTGGATCTCTCTTCGATATGCAATAGCTTGGGATGCAGTCATCAACCACCTCTTAGCGGACTACTCGCTAGGCCGCCGCGCAAATCAGGACACTACCGCGCGGAGCGAGCCCTTTACAGGGCAGAGCCACTGTGGTATGTTTTGAAACGAAAATAGTTAACGGAGAATATTTACGGAAGGAAGACGCGCTGAATGGGTTTGGCGAGTGTGCAAAAAGTCCCGATCATTGAAAAGTATCGGGTCCATACCAAAGACACGGGTTCGCCGGAGGTTCAAATAGCCATTCTGAGCGAACGGGTCGGACAGCTGACGGAGCACTTTAAGTTGCACAAGAAAGATCACGCTTCTCGGCGTGGTTTGCTGATCATGGTGAACAAGCGCCGCCGTTTGCTGGATTATTTGAAGGATCGTCATACAGCGCGCTACAAAGAGGTCATCCAGAGTTTGGGAATTCGTCGCTAGCGACGGGGGCTCGCCCGGCCGGAGACGGAATGGCGAGATGCCTTCCGGCGGAGCGGGAGAAAGAGCTGCCTCCGACGACGCCATCCTGATGGAGATCCGTGACCGGTGTCATGGATCGGCGTCAAGGGCTAATCTCCAGGGCTGGTTACGTTCCCTTGGTCCCGCAAATGATGGGACAGACGGCCTCCACCGGACTTGAGTTTAGGATTTCCAAGCAGGGCGACCGCAGGGACGGGGCATCCTCCTGAGGTCGCTTTTTTATTTTTTGTTCCGACTGCTCGGCGTAAACCCGCCCACTGGCAGCGTCGCAGGGAGGCGAAGACCGTCTCCATCGCTGTCCGATCTCAGAACAATTGCAAAGAGCGTATCGGAGTTGCCGAAATATCCGGTTGTTCCCTTTTGATGGAGCGACTTTCGACCGGTATTTTTTCTAAAGGAAAAGAGGAGAAATGGTTTATCGAGAAAGTGTTGAGTTAGGAAATAAGAAATTGGAGTTGGAGACAGGGCGGCTGGCGAAACAAGCCGATGGCTCGGTTTACTTGCGTTTCGGCGATACCGCAGCGCTGGTCACGGCATGCGCTCTGCGGGAAACCAGGGAAGGCGTCAGTTTTTTCCCCTTGTCGGTTGATTACCGGGAGTACACCTACGCGGCTGGAAAAATCCCCGGCGGTTTCATCAAACGGGAGGGCCGGCCGAGTGAAAAAGAAACCATCACATGCCGGCTGATTGACCGGCCCATTCGTCCGCTCTTTCCGGAGGGATTTTGTTCCGAGACGCAGGTGATCGCCATGGTGCTTTCGGCCGACAGTGACAACGATCCTGATGTCATCAGCATCGTCGGCGCTTCGGCGGCGCTGTATCTTTCCGACATCCCCTTCTACAACCCCATCGGCGCAGTGCGCGTAGGGCTGGTGGACGGACAATTCATCATCAACCCCACCTACGCAGAAAAGCGCAGCAGCCTGTTGAACATTGTGGTGGTCGGCACCGAGGAAGCCATCGTCATGGTGGAAGCGGCGGCCCAGGAGGTTTCCGAGCAGCAGGTGAACGACGCCATTCAGTTCGGGCACGCCGCAGTCAAAAAGATCGTTGCCGCTCTCAAAAGACTGTATCAGCAAATGGGAATTCAGAAGCGCAAAGTGGAGCCGCTTCCGGACCGCTCGGCCTTGCAGCAGGAGATCGAATCGAAGTGGCGGAAACGTTTGGAGGAAGCCCTGGATACTTCGCGCCAGTCGAAGCTGGAGAGCCAGCGGCGCGTGGAGGATCTCCGAAAAGAACTGCTGGCCTCCTATCCTCCCGGCGAGGAGGAAACGGCAAAGGCAGCGGCAGAGCTTCTCCACCGGGTGGAGGAGCGCATTTTCCGGGAAGACCTGTTGAAGCAGGGCCGCCGACCCGACCACCGGGCTCAGGATGAAATCCGCGCAGTGAGTTGCGAGGCTGGGTTCCTTCCCCGAACGCATGGTTCTTCGCTCTTTACTCGGGGTGAAACGCAGGCTCTGGTCACGGCGACGCTCGGCACCGCCGAAGATGTCCAGCGGCTGGATACAATCGAGGGGGACTCGCATAAGCGGTTTATGCTGCATTACAACTTTCCGCCCTTCAGCGTGGGGGAGGTGCGCTTTATGCGGGGACCTGGCCGCAGGGAGATCGGACACGGGGCTTTGGCCGAACGGGCTTTGATCAATATGATCCCGGAGGAGGAAATCTTTCCTTACACGCTCCGCGTGGTCTCCGACATCTTGGAGTCGAATGGGTCGAGCTCCATGGCCACCGTCTGCGGGGCGTCGCTGGCTTTGATGGATGCCGGGGTTCCGATCAAGGCTCCGGTCGCCGGGGTCGCCATGGGTTTGGTGATGGAAGGCGACCAGTATGCCATCCTCACGGATATTGCCGGTGCCGAAGATCATTTCGGCGACATGGATTTCAAAGTGGCCGGGACCAGCCGCGGGATTACCGCCTTGCAGATGGACATCAAAGTGGCGGGGATCACTCCGGCGATCATGGCCGAGGCCATGGAGCAGGCGCGCAATGCGCGGCTCTTTATTCTCGACAAGATGCTTGAAACTCTCCCTGAGGCCCGGACGGCTGTCTCGCCCTATGCGCCTCGAATCTTTACCATCAAGATCAGCACGGACAAGATTCGGGATGTTATCGGACCGGGCGGGAAAACCATCCGGTCCATCATCGAACGAACCGGCGTAAAGATTAACGTCGAGGACGATGGCCGCGTCAACATCGCCTCCAGCGACGAAAGCTCCGCCAAAAAGGCCATCCAGATGGTCCAGGACCTTACGGCCGTGGCCGAAGTGGGGAAAACCTATTTGGGCAAGGTCGTTCGGCTGGTGGATTTCGGCGCCTTCGTGGAGATCATTCCCGGCACCGACGGGCTGCTGCACATCAGTGAAGTGGCCGAGCACCATATCAAGAACATTCGCGATGAGCTGAAGGAAGGCGATCAGGTTCTGGTGAAGGTTCTGATGGTGGAAGGCAACCGCATCAAGCTCAGCCGCAAAGCGGTCCTGCGGGAACAAAGAGAGAAACGGAAAACCGGCGAGAGCGACTAAAGCGGGGGGGGGCAGCGGCGCGGGGCCCCGCGCCTAGACTGTCTTATCTTTCGAATCACAGAGGTCTTCCAGGGAGCAGGTGGAACACTTCGGCCGGCGGGCAACACAGCGCTGGCGCCCGTGAAAGATCATCATGTGGGCGAAGTCAACCCATTTTTTCTGGGGAATCTGCCGCATCAAATCCTGCTCGATCTTGTCCGGAGTTTTTTCGCCGGAAAGGCCCAGCCGGTGGGAGATGCGATTCACGTGAGTATCGACCACCACGCCGGTTGCCTTGCCGAAGGCGGTGCCTAAAACGACGTTGGCCGTTTTCCGGGCGACGCCGGGCAGGGTGAGCAACTCTTCCATCGTATCGGGCATTCGTCCCCGATACTCTTTCACGATTCGCTGCGCCGCCCCGATAATCGACTTGGCTTTGTTCCGGAAAAAGCCCGTGGAGTGAATATCCGCCTCCAGCACTTCCTGGCGCAAGGCGGCGAAGTCTTTCGGGGTGGGATACTTTTGAAACAGGCCCGGAGTCACCATGTTCACGCGCACGTCGGTGCACTGCGCCGAGAGGATGGTGGCAACCAGAAGCTGGAAGGCGTTGTCATGCTTCAGGGCGCACTTGGCGTCGGGGTAGGTCTTCTCCAGCCGCGCTACGATTTTCCGAACCCGGTTTCCCGGCTTGCGATCCTGGCCGGTTGCCTTACGTCTTTTGGTCCTGCTCCGGCTGGCCGCGGCTTCTGCATGCTTCATCAACCTGTCCTCTACGCCGGTCCTCGGCTATCTTTTATCCGAGGGTGTCCAGCATGGTTTTAAAGTCCTTCAGGATGCACGTAAAAATGGGAGTGTCGCGGGCCGTATAACGGCTCCCCTCGGTGTCCCTCAGTTCCATCACCAGGTCCACAAAATCCTCCGGCTGGTCGCCCTCGAAAGCGACCACAAAGTCCTGGTCATCCAAGCCGAACGAGTAGGTGGTGTTCAGCTTGATGGAAGGATACTTGTGCCCCACCATGATGTGCTCGTTCATGATCCCCTGGCGGGTCGCCGGTTTCAGCAGGTACCACTCGCGCGATTTGACAAAGGGATAGACGAACAGGTATTTGTGCTGGCCCGGACGAAGCTGCCCCCGCGAGTCCGCCTGGCCTTCATGTTCGTGTCCGATCAAGTAGGTGGAACGCTTGGTCATGGCCAGGTAGGAATAGGGCATGGAGAGATAATTGCCCAGGTCCGTCGCCAGCAGATCGGTGGTCATCTGCTGCAAGTCTTCCAGTTGGTAGCAGATGCGCCAGAGCATGAGATCGGTATCGCCGCGCATCCCGACCGTTGTGTAGGAAAGCATGTGCATCCGTCCGGGCTGCGCCCATTGGGAGGCAACCTGGCAAAACTGCCTCTTTCCCTGCTCACGGTCCTTGCCCGGCAACCTGCGCCACGCGGGGTCCACTTTAAAGAATACAAAGTTCACGAACTGTCTTCTCAACTTCTCTTGTGCCATTCAAGACCTCCGCCCAGGCAGAATCCCGGCTTTCATCTTATAGCCGGGCAATCCTGTGTTACAAGGGGCCGACATTCGTCCTCCTCTCATTTCCTTTTCCGCTCCTGTGTCTGCGATGTCCCCGCACATGCGTTTTCCTGCTGTGCGGACTCAAAGCCTTGCCGCATTTTTTCCGCATACGCAGGCGTCAAACGGCAGGAGAAATCGGCGGTGTTTCCGCCGGACGGTCCTCTGCGGAGCCCCGAGCTTCCGCCTGGCGGTACTTGGCGAAAAACTGGAGCAGTTGGAGGAATATCCCAAAAATGATGGGGCCGACCAAAAATCCCACGAAGCCAAAAACCTTGGTGCCGCCAATGATGCCGATCAGAATAACGACCGGATGGACCTGAGAGTGTTTCGCAATCAGCCTGGGACGAAGAAAATTGTCGATGTTCATCACCAGCAGTAACCCGTAGATGGCCAATCCCACACCCATCACGTAGTCGCCGGCCAAAATCTTGAGAGCGGCGGCAGGACCCCAGATCAAAGGGGTGCCCACGAAAGGAAAAAACGCCACCAGGATCATCACCACGGTCCAGAAAAAAGCCTGGGGAATCTGAAAGATCGCCAGGCCAATGCCGCCCACGCTACCCTGTACCAGCGCCGTCAAGAGCTGTCCGTAGAAGATCGCCCGCAGAATTCCAGTGATCTCCCTGCTGAGGTCGGACTTCAGCGTTGCAGGCAGAGGGAGGATATTCAGGAACGTGTCCCAGATAGCGCTCCCTTCGCGGCTGAAATAATAGAACACAAAAAGACAGACAAAAATTCCCAGAACAATGTTCAGGACGGAGCCAAACAGGCTGGGGATGGAACTGACAATAAATTCCTGGGCTTGTCCCACGGCTTCCAGCATCCCATCAGCCACCAACTCGGCCTCATGGTCGGCCAGCCAGGCTCTGGCATTTTCCAGCAGTTGCTGCGATCCGCCTCTCAATTGAATCGCGGAGCCGATCTCCCGGGTGACCTTTTGAGCGGCATAGAACAAGGGCAGGGCGACGACCACCAAAGCGAACAGGGTCAGCAAGGTAGCCCTCAGGTCGCTGGATCGGATGGTCCGGCGGAGACGCTCATTCAAAGGATTCAGCAGGTAGGCGAGCAGAACGGCAAGCACGATATAAGGAAAAACAGGCCAAACCAGCAGGATGGTCAGCGTCAGGAAAACGGCCAGGAAAAACAAGAAGTAGCTATAGCCCGCTACCATTTTCCCCTCCAGGGAACAGTGTGAGATCCGCAGTTCGCAGACGCGGTGGAAAAGCTGTTTTGACGCTTCGGCATAACTTTGCTGTATTTATCCTGCCGTTCCAAACTCCATCTTAAATTCTGTGCAATGTGGCGGCCAAACGCAAGGCCCTTGTGGCATTCTTCGTGGGTGTTGTTAGCAAGTTAAAATGTCCGGTATATGTAGCAAGTGAAATGTCCGCTTTCATGATTCTACCGAAAGTGATTTGGCGCTGACCGAAGGAGCCCGTAGGGCGACGGAGGTGAGCGCCAAATGGTGTTGTCGGGAAGCCACAGGGCTCCGCCGCCGACCGCCGCACCGGATCGCCACCCCCTCGGAGGAGTAGCGGCCCACCGTGTGCGGCCCATAGCCAATGCTTAACGTCCCATCCAGGTGTTCATAGACGGTCACCCGGCAGCCCGCCAGAGTCCCGCGCCAAGGAGTTTTCTCGATCTGGAGGAGGCGGTTCTCCAGACTGACCGTATTGTCCCGATTCACTATCCGCTGGTGCTGGATCGAGAAGATTCGCTCTAACTCCCGCCTGGCTGACGGCAAAAAGGCGCTGCCTGGTTGGGTGGCCGGCACGGCAAAGCGCCGGTTGAACTCCCCGATATAGCCCTCCCGCAGGAACCGATTCGCTGCCTCTAGCGTGATGATTCCCCGCAGGCGCAGTTCCTGCGGCAGCCGCCCTTGCCAGGTCCCGAAGTTCCGCTCGCTGCGTCCCCGCGCCTGCGGCGAATAGGCCGGAATCATCTGAATGCCCAGCTCCCGCAGGGCGCGGCCCACCTGGGTCAGCCGTTGCCGATCCACCGGCTCGCCCGCCTTCCGGGTCAGGAAGAAATGACTGGCCCGGTCGCTATAAAGGGCGCAAAAGATCCCCTGCTGCTCGACCACCTCCCGCAGGGCAGCCAGCACCGTCCGCGTCGATTCCTGCTCTACCAGTTGCGCATAGTAAATCTCGCTGCTGGCATCATCCAGGACCACCAGCAGGTCATACCAGCGATCATCGACAAACCACCGATGCTGGCTCCCATCCAGATGCAGCAGCATTCCCGGTAACGGCCGCCGGGGCCGCCTCTGGCGGTGCAGGCCCCGCTTCCGCCTCCTGTTCACTAGCCCCGCCCCTTGCAATGCCAGCTTCACCCAGGTGTAGCTCAGCCGGAGGCCGTGCTCTTCCCGCAGCTTTTCGTGAAAGTGCCGCACGTTGAAGTCAAAGTACTTCTCCTGATACAGCCCCAACACCTTCTCCACCGTCCCCAGGGGTACCCGCCGCGGACTCGGCTTTCCCCGCCGCCGGTCAAACAGCCCGTCGTAGCCGTACTGCTCGTACCGGCTGCGCCACCGCCTCATCTGCCGGTCGCTGATCCCGATGATCTCGGCTGCCTGCCACCAGTTGATCCGCTTCCCTATCGCTCGCAAAATTACTTCTTGTATCTTCATCGCCCGCTCCATCGCAGCTTCCGAGTAGAACTTCATGCCACCTCCTGGCAAAAAGCCCTACCCTACGCCGCTCAAAGCGGACATTTCACATGTTAATTAGACCGGACATATCATGTGCTAACGACAGTGGCATTCTTCGTGGGTTGCCCGCCTGGCCGAATTGTGATAAAAAGGAATATAACGACATGGAGCAATCGGAACGGACAAAGCCCGGCCCCGCGGTCGAACCCTCTTCCCAGCAAATGGATTCTAATTCAAAAAGCGGCCTCGTGCCGGACTGGCGGAGTTGGATTCGTGACCTGCTTTTTTCCCTGGCCATCGCCGCTGTCGTAATAGTGTTTTTGTACCAACCGGTGAAGGTGGAAGGCACCAGCATGATGCCCCGGTTGACGGATCAGGAACGCGTCTTTATCAACAAGTTTATTTATCGGTTTGAGTCCATCCACCGAGGGGACGTCGTGGTGTTTCGGCTCCCCGCAAACCCTGGAAAATCCTATATCAAAAGAGTGATCGGGCTCCCTGGCGAGGTTGTGAACATGACGCAAGGCGAAGTCTTTATCGACGGGCAAGCCTTGGAGGAGCCCTATATTATGCCGGAATACCGGGGCCGGCAAAACTTTGGTCCGGTCGAGGTCCCGCCTGGCGAATTCTTTCTGCTGGGAGACCGTCGCAGTTCCTCAAATGACAGCCGGTCCTGGGGCACCGTATCGAAAAACCTCGTTTACGGAAAAGCGGTGTTTGTCTACTGGCCGATAGACCGGTTTGGCGTCCTGCGGTGAGCTTGTAGTCTCCGCGTCCCCTGGTTCTGAGACAAAAGTTCTGCGACAAAGGTTCGGGCGACAAAAGTTCTGCGGCAAAATGATTCGGATTCCTGCAGATTGAGAGCAGAAGAGGGGGAACGCGTGCGAGCCCTGTTGGCCTTGGAGGACGGCAAAATTTTCGAGGGGGAAGGCCGTGGCGCCAAAGGCGAATGCTACGGCGAGGTGGTCTTCAATACTTCTCTCACGGGGTATCAGGAGATTTTCACCGACCCGTCCTACGCCGGCCAGATCGTCCTTCTGACCAACCCCGAAATCGGCAACTATGGAACCAACCCGGACGACAACGAGGCTACGCGGCCTTATATTGAAGGGCTGGTGGTTCGGGAATTCAGCTCGCTGGCCAGCAACTGGCGCAACCGGGAACATGGCGAGCAGTTTTTAGAGAGGTACCGCATCCCGGCCATCGCGGAAGTGGATACCCGCGCGGTGGTCCGCCACCTGCGCAGCTGCGGAACGATGCGCGGCGTGCTCTCCAGTTTGGAGACCGCGCCGGATGCGCTGGTTGCCAAGGCAAGGTCCATTCCGCCGATGGCGGGCCTGGACCTGGCAGCCGTCGTCTCCACGAAACAGCGCTACATCTGGGACAAGCCCGTCGTCTCGCTTCTGTCGGGCCAGGCCCCGGCTGAGGAGGGAAAGCCGCGCTGGCACGTTGTGGCCTACGATTACGGCATCAAACAAAACATCTTGCGCCGGCTGGTTTCCGAGGGTTGCAAGGTCACCGTGGTTCCGGCGCTGACTTCCGCCGAAGAGGTCCTCAGCCTGAAACCGGACGGCGTCTTCCTTTCCAACGGCCCGGGCGATCCCGCCCCGCTGCAGGCGGAGGCGGAAAACGTCCGGCGGATGTTCGGCCAGATACCGATTTTCGGCATCTGCCTGGGGCATCAAGTGCTGGGGCTGGCCTGCGGCGGGCGAACTTACAAACTGAAATTTGGCCACCGCGGCGGCAATCATCCGGTGATGAACCTGGCCACTCGCAAGGTGGAGATCACCGCGCACAACCACGGGTTTGCCGTGGACCCGGATTCGCTGCCCGCCAGCGATGTCGAGCTGACTCACATCAACCTGAATGACCAGACCCTGGAGGGATTTCGGCACCGCTCGATGCCGGTCTTCTCGGTGCAGTATCATCCGGAAGCCTCTCCCGGCCCGCATGACTCGCACTATTTGTTCGGTCAGTTTGTGAAGATGATGGAGGAATGGCAGGCGAGCCAAGGTTAGATCGGCCAACATGGGGCCAAAGCCATCCCCTGGCGGCGGCTCGCTTCGCTGGGCGATAGTGAAGTGCAACAAGGCCGGTAGAAAGAAATACTGAATCATGCCCCGACGCGACGACATCCACAAAATCATGATCATCGGCTCCGGTCCGATCATCATCGGGCAGGCCTGCGAGTTTGACTATTCGGGCACCCAAGCCTGCAAGGCTTTGCGCAGCGAGGGGTACGAGGTTGTTCTGGTCAATTCCAACCCGGCCACCATCATGACGGACCCGGAATTGGCCAACCGGACCTACGTGGAGCCCCTGGAGCCGGAGTATATTGAGGCCGTCCTGGAAAAGGAGCGCCCCGATGCGCTGCTTTCGACGGTGGGCGGGCAGACGGCTCTGAACCTTTCCGTCCAGTTGGCGGAGCTGGGAATCCTGGAAAAATACCAGGTGGAACTGATTGGCGCGGGCCTGCGCGCGATCAAAATGGCCGAAGACCGGCTCATGTTCAAGGATGCCATGCTGCGGATCGGATTGGAAACGCCCTGCAGCAGCGTGGTGAAAAATCTGGAAGACGGGCTGGAATTTGCCGGACAAATCGGCTACCCCGTCATCGTGCGTCCCTCCTTCACGCTGGGAGGCAGCGGAGGCGGCTTGGTTTACAACCGGGAGGAATTCCTGGAGATTCTCTCCCGAGGGCTGGCCCTGAGCCCGGTTCACGAAGCTTTGGTTGAAGAGAGCGTTCTGGGGTGGAAGGAATTTGAGCTGGAGGTCATGCGCGACCTGGCCGACAACGTCATCGTCATCTGCTCCATCGAAAATTTCGATCCCATGGGCGTTCACACGGGGGACTCCATTACGGTGGCCCCGGCGCAGACCCTCACCGACAAAGAGTACCAGGTGATGCGCGATGCCGCGCTCGCCGTGATTCGGGAAGTGGGGGTGGAAACGGGAGGCTCCAACATCCAGTTCGCCGTGCAACCGGAGACCGGACGGCTGGTCGTGATCGAGATGAATCCGCGCGTCTCGCGCAGTTCCGCCCTGGCTTCGAAAGCCACCGGATTCCCCATCGCCAAAATTGCCAGCAAGCTCGCCGTGGGCTTGACCCTGGATGAGATTCCCAACGATATCACGCGCAAAACCCCTTCCTGTTTCGAGCCGACCCTGGATTACGTGGTCGTCAAAATTCCCAAGTGGCAGTTTGAGAAGTTTCCGGGTGCCGAGCAGACGCTGGGAACGCAAATGAAATCGGTAGGGGAGGTGATGGCCATCGGGCGCACCTTCAAAGAAGCGCTGATGAAGGGAGTTCGCTCGCTGGAGACCGGCAAGGCGCTCGCGGCCCTTACGGTGGATGAAAACCTTGTGACCCAAAAACTGGTCACGCCGAATCCGGACCGGCTGACGTATATCCGCCACGTGCTGCGTCAGGGGTGGAGCGTAAAGCAGATATCGGCGATGACGGCCATTGACCCCTGGTTCCTGCAGCAGTTGAAGGAGATTGAAGAAATTCGCGGGAAATTGGAGCAGCTCGCTCCGGAGACGGTTTCCGAACAGGATCTGCGGCGCGTCAAGAAGGCGGGAATCTCGGACCGCCGCTTGGCGGCGATGTGGAATTGTCCGCCCGAGCAGATACACAAGCTTCGGAAAAAGCAGGGCGTGGTGCCCGTTTTCAAGCGCGTCGATACCTGTGCCGCGGAATTCGAGTCCTATACGCCTTACCTTTATTCCTGTTATGAGCAGGAAGGAGAAGCCGAACCGACTGACCGAAAGAAAATCCTGATTCTCGGCAGCGGGCCCAATCGCATCGGCCAGGGCATTGAGTTTGATTATTGCTGTTGCCACGCTTCATTCGCCCTGCAAGAGGATGGTTATGAAACCATCATGTTGAACTGCAACCCGGAGACGGTTTCCACCGACTACGATACCTCCGACCGGCTGTATTTTGAGCCTCTCACGTTCGAGGACACCATGGGGGTGGTGGAGCAAGAAAAGCCGGACGGCGTCATCGTGCAGTTTGGGGGGCAGACTCCGCTCAATCTGGCGCTGCCTTTGAAGAAGGCCGGGGTGCCGATTATCGGAACCAGCCCCGATTCGATTGATTTGGCCGAAGACCGCCGGCGTTTCGGCCAGTTGCTGAATTCGCTCGACATCCCTCAGCCCGAAAACGGAAGCGCCACCAGCTTGCCGGAAGCTCGGGAAATCGCCGCCCGCATCGGATATCCGGTTCTGGTGCGCCCTTCTTACGTGCTGGGGGGGCGCGCCATGGTAATCGCCTACGATGAATCCACGCTTGATGAGTACATGCGTGAGGCCGTGGATTACTCCGACCCCGGTCGGCCCATCCTGATCGACCGCTTTTTGGAGGATGCCACCGAGGTGGACGTGGACGCGCTCTGCGACGGGGAACAGGTGCTGATCGCGGGCATCATGGAACACATCGAGGAGGCCGGCATCCATTCCGGCGACAGCTCTTGCGTGCTGCCTTCCTACTCCCTGGGACCGGAGCAACTGCGGACTCTGGGGGATTACACGGTGCGGCTTGCCCTGGCGCTGGAAGTCGTGGGCCTGATGAACGTTCAGTACGCCATCCGGGACGGCCAGGTTTACGTGCTGGAAGTGAACCCCCGTGCTTCACGCACTGTTCCATATGTCAGCAAAGCAACCGGCGTCCCTCTGGCAAAATTGGCCGCCCGGCTGATGACTGGCCGCAAACTGCGGGAGTTCAGCCTTCCGGTGAGAGAGGAGCTTGCGGCCGTCCCCAAAACGGATCCGCCGGCTGGGGCATTGCTGGGGCATCTGTCGGCAGAGAAATTTTGCGTGAAATCACCGGTGTTCCCCTTTGCCAAATTTTCCGGAGTGGACCCCATTCTGGGACCGGAGATGAAGTCCACCGGAGAAGTCATGGGCATCGGCGAGCAGTTCGGGGAGGCCTTTGCCAAATCTCAGTTGAGCGCCGGGCTTCGTCTCCCGCTGGAGGGCCGGGCTTTCGTGAGCGTCCAGGACAGGGAGAAGCCGAAAGCCGTGGTCATTGCCAAGAAGCTGGTCGAGATTGGGTTTGAGATTGTGGCCACGCGGGGAAGCGCGCAGGTGCTGGCGGATGCCGGCGTCCCCGTGCGGCCGGTGTACAAGGTGATGGAGGGCAGGCCCAACATCGTGGATCTGATCAAGGGAGGAGAGATACAGCTTCTGATTAATACTCCGATCGGGGCCAAGTCTTTTTTTGATGAAAAGACAATTCGCCGCGCAGCCGTGCAGCACGGGGTTCCCTGCATCACCACCATCGCCGGCGGACTGGCCGCTGTAGAAGGCATTGCTGCCAGAAAGGCGCGCCCGATCCAGGTGATGGCGCTGCAGGACCTGCATAAAACGACAGTGGAAAAGTAAGCGGCCTGGATTGGTTATCGGCCCGCTGCCTCCGGCGCCCGCCCATTCTCCCGGCCGGAAAGGCTGCAACACGGCATCCTTTCCTTGTGGCGTCGCATCGAATCCCTTTGCACTCCCTTTTCGTTCGGCGCCGAGCGTACCCGATACCGGATATATGGACCAGCGATTTCTGATATGGATGCCCAATCTATTCCCTACACCCAGATCCCCCGCACCTCTCGTTTGTTCACCGACTACCTTTACGATTATGGCCGGGTGAGCGAATTTTTTTCCGGTCACCCGTTCGAAGCCGCAAGCTTCCGGAACGCTGCGCGGCTCATCGAGTACGGTAGTGAGCTTCGGCAGCAAGTCGTAGCTGTTCTCAAAGAGCAGAACCAGGGCTTTTCCTCCTCCGAAAAAACCTTCGAGAGTTTGAAGAAACTGGAACGTCCCGGATGCTATACGGTCGTGACGGGGCAGCAGATGGGCCTGTTCAGCGGTCCCGTTTTCGCCTTCTATAAAGCGCTGACCGCCATCAAATTGGCACGGAGCCTGTCGAGCGGGGGCCTGGAGGCCGTGCCCATTTTCTGGCTGGCCACCGAGGATCATGATCTGGAAGAGGTCAATCACTGCTTCGTTCAGGACCGCCAAGGGGAGCCGAGACGGTTGGATTACCCCGAACAACCCCCGATCCCGGGCGCCCGAGTCGGGGAAGTACGCCTCACCGATACAGTGTTCCGGTTGCAGAACGATCTGCGCGGGATTTTGCCGGATTCTGCTGAGGTTTCCGGTGTGTTCAAGCTATTGGCGGAGTGTTACAAGCCGGGGGAAAGTTATGGAACCGCCTTCGGCCGTCTTATGGCCCGGCTGTTCCGCAACTTCGGAGTCGTGCTGATGGACCCAATGGACCGCCGCCTGCATAAGCTGAGCGCCCCTGTTTTTCGCGCGGCGATCCAATCGGCTCCGGAGTTGCAGCGCGGCCTTGCCGAACGGAACCGCCGCTTGACCGAGGGCGGCTACCATATCCAGGTGCGCGTGACGGGCAGTTCCTCGCTGCTGTTCGTGCAAGAGAACAGCCGGCGCACGGCAATGCGGCTGCAGGGAGGGAATTTTGTGTCGGCACAAGGCATCGCCTGCCCGCCGGAGGATCTGCTGGCGCGGCTTGAGCAGCAGCCGGAGAATTTTTCCCCCAACGTGCTGCTGCGCCCGGTGATGCAGGATGCCCTGCTGCCCACCGTCGCCTATGTGTCGGGTCCCTCCGAGCTGGCCTACCTGGCTCAGGCCGGTTCCGTTTATCAAAGCGTATTGGGCCGTATGCCGGTCGTATTTCCTCGCGCCAGCTTCACTGTTCTGGACAGGCCGGCAACCCGGCTTTTGAGGAAATACGGCTTGCAGATCCCGGATGTGTATGCGGGAAAGCAATCATTGCGGGAAAAGATGGCTATGCGCTTCTTGCCGGACGGCCTGACGGCATTGTTTCAGAAGGCATCCTCCGAACTGGAACAGAATCTGGAAATGATTCGGAAAGCTCTGGGCCAAGTGGACCCAACCTTGGTGGATGCCGCGGCCGGAAGCGCCCGGAAAATGCAGTACCAGCTCTCCGGCCTGGAGCGCAAAGCCGCTGCGGCTGTCCAGAGCCGCACCGAGCAGGTCGAGCGAGATGCATCGAAGCTCGAAAACACTCTGTACCCTCAGAAAACCCTGCAGGAAAGACTCTTCAGCGGAATTTCTTTCCTGGCCTGGTACGGACCCCAATTTTTGGATCAGATCTACGAAGCGATTCCGCTGCATTCAAGCGACCACCAACTGCTGTCACTCTAGCGCTCAGCGCAGGCGAATCGACCCTTCCGCCGGCTCCCTTAACTGTTGCCGTGTGCCGTTGCTTCCGGAGGCTGCTCTCTTTTGACGGCAAAATCGTTTAGGAAGGCTGCGAACTCTGAAGGGCTCTGGTGGCTTGTACGGCGCGGCCGGGTTCGTGTCTTAACTCTCGTGGCTCCGCGTGAGGGAATCGCCCAGGCCGACGATATCGCTTCCAGCCAGGTTTTGGAACGGCCGCAGCCCGAATTGTGGCAGGGCCGCAAAAACATGATCTAAGATATCGGCTTGTATCGCCTCGTAATTAGCCCATTCCTGGTCGTTGCTGAAAACGTAGATCTCCAGCGGAAGACCCTTCTCGGTTGGCGGAAGATGGCGGATGAGGAAGGTCAATTCCTGATGAATCTTGGGGTGCTGCCGCAAGTATTCCACCAGATAGGCGCGGAAGGTGCCGAGGTTGGTCATCCGTCGACCGTTCAATAACACGGATTCATCAATGTTGTGCGTTTGGTTGTATTCGAGCAACTCTTTCTGTTTGCGCCGGATGTAATTGTTGAGCACCTGGATGCGCGAGAACTTCTCAATCATTTCCGGCGTGCAGAAGCGGATGCTGCCGACATCGATATAGACCGAGCGCTTGATGCGGCGCCCACCCGATTCCGACATTCCACGCCAGTTCTTGAACGAGTCTGAGATCAGTGCGTAAGTAGGAATGGTGGTAATGGTTTTGTCCCAGTTCTGAACCTTGATGGTGTTAAGAGTGATCTCGATGACGTCGCCGTCGGCGCCGTACTTGGCCATCTCGATCCAATCGCCGGGACGCACCATGTCGTTGGCGCCCAACTGTATGCCGGCCACCAAGCCGAGGATGGAGTCCTTGAAGATCAACAGAATGATGGCCGTCAACGCGCCCAGCCCGCTAAACAGAAGTACGGGAGACCTGCCGATCATGATCGAGATCGACACGATGATTCCCAAGATGGTGATCACGATCTTGACGACTTGCAGATAACCCCGGATCGGGATGCGGCGGGATATACGAAACTTCTCGTAAATGTCGTTGACGCAGGTGAGCGACGCTTCCGTGACCAGGAGCGCGGCCAGCAGCATGTATATCTCCATGGCGTGGCGCGTGAAGGCGACCATCGTGTTGTTCTGGAACACGGTCGGCACCAGCAGCCAGATCACGATTGCGGGGGCTAAATGCGCCAAGCGATGAAAGACCTTGCGGTTGATGAGTACGTTATCCCAGTTGGTTTGCGTGCGGTCCGCGAATTGCGTAACGAGCTTGAGTAGGATGCGCTTCACCAAGACGTCGGCCAAGTATGCCAGTAGCGCTAGCAGCACAAGCTCCAGACCGTCGATGACGGACGTCGCGGCGGCGACGCTCAAGTCGAATCCGGTGAGCCAATCGCGTAGCGTATGCAATGAAGTAAAAACGGTTTCGTCAGCTTGCACTTTGTAGAACCTCGGAGAAAATCAGGGACGGTGGACTTCTTCCGGAGACGCGGCTTTGGGTCTACGTCTCACTTGGTGCTGAGCGGTAATCTTCCTCCTGCACCAGGATTTCCTTTTTGACCTTCCTGGAGGAGATAGGGTAGTCAAACCATGGCCGTGATGCAACGGTTTCGCACTACTGTCACGTTCGGTACTCCTTTCGCTGCCGCTCCGGCCTTCGAATCTGCCCGATCGTACCGTTCCGGCGACCATAAAGGGGTTTTTGTCAACACCGCTCCCGCGTCGCCCCTCGGCAACCCGCATAGCCTTCGGTTCAGGTGCCCTTTGGCTAAGAACAGCCAATAGTAACGCGCATGTTTCACCAACCGGCCACCTGTCTTCATCAGGCGGTGCTGCAAGCTCGTCAGCGACCAGACTCTTGATCCTGTGCGGCAGCCGCGACCGCAGCCGCCGGCCAAATCCATTGCATCCACTCTTGTGGCATGAGGCCTCCTTAGAAAAAGGTATAGGGGCAAGGCTTCAAAAACTTCCCCGAAGTTTGCCCCATTTCAGGGCACTTCCCGGAAGGCTGGCTGGGTCTCCCGGGAGGGAATCGAAAAACAAAAAAATCAAAACAAGCTGCCGGATTGGAAACGGTCGAAGGCAAGGGGGTCGGAGTTGTCTAGGAGGTGGACATCCTGTCCTTTTGCGTTTCTTGCCAGGTATAGAAACAGCGGTGGATGACGGTGACGTTGGAGAGGACGGCGATCACCCAAAGCACCGGAGCCATGCGGTTCGCCAGAGCCCCGATGATGATCAGCACGACGCGCTCGGGCCTTTCCAGGAATCCTACCTTGCAACTCGGGAGGATACATTCGGCTCGGGAGCGCGTGTAGCTGACCATGACGGAGCCGGTCATCACCACCGCCACCAGCACCACGTAGAGCATACGGTCACTGCGGGCGTAATGCACCAGCAGCCCGATGTAGAGAGCCAAGTCCGAGTAGCGGTCGATGACGGAATCGAAAAACGCCCCAAAAGAAGTGGCCCGGTTGGTGTTGCGGGCCACCTTGCCGTCGGCAAAATCAAATATGCTGGCCCCGAGCACCACCAGTCCGCCGGCCAGCATGTGCCCTCCTGCAAACAACACGGCTGCAACGATGTTAATAACCAGTCCAAGAGCCGTCAGGACGTTGGGGTGGATTCGGGTCAGCGAGATCCCTCGGATGATTGGGTCCAACAGGAATTTGCCGCCTTCTCCGATTCCTCGCGATAACATTACAGCGTGTCCTTAATCCTCAGTAGCCGTTGGTTCCCGCCAAGCCTCTGCCACGTTGCCGTAGGGAACTGATCCGATGAATTCGCCCGGTCTCTGGCGGCCCGGCATCAGTTTTCGTCATGGATGGTGGAGAGCTTCAGAATCTCCAGTTCCTTGCCGCCCGAAGGGGTCTGAACGCGGACCATATCGCCGACCCGTTTTCCAGCCAAGCTCCGGCCGATGGGAGACGAGGTGGAGATCATCCCTCTGGAAACATCCGTCTCTTCGCTGGAGACAATCTTATATTCGATTTCTGTCTCCTTGTCCACATCATACACCAGCACGGTGGAACCAAAGGCCACGCGGTCTCGCGGAATATTGTTGAAGTTGACCAGAGAAAGGTTCGAAAGTCGCTGGACCAGCTGTCCCAGGCGAGCCTTGACATAGTCCTGGCGCTCGCGCGCCGCGGTGTACTCGGCATTTTCGCTGAGGTCTCCGTGCGCGACGGCTTTCTTCAACTCCGCAGGGAGCTCATGGTTCAGCTCGTACTTGAGCGTCCGGACCTCCTCTTGCAGCTTCTTTTTGAGATTCTCCGACATCCAGGCCTCCGGAAATGAGTGGCAATATTATAGTCTGACGCCTTCCGATTAGCCAGATGGTTGAGAGTGGCGCTGCTCGCCGCAAGGCCACCGGCTTGACGGCCAGCAGCATTTGGTCAATCCAGCGGGTATACTTGCCGGCGGGTAGATTTATGACGGGCAACAAACGGTGGGATGCCTCCCTCTATGACGGCAAGCATTCCTTTGTGTGGAAGTACGGGGGCGAAGTGATCGATCTGCTCTCGCCTCAAGGAGGAGAGCGCATTCTCGATCTGGGATGTGGAACCGGCCATCTGACCCATCAGATCGCCCTTTCCGGAGCGGAACTCACCGGCATGGACCTTTCTCCGGCGATGATCGGGCAGGCGCGGAAAAACTACCCCGATCTGCGCTTTGTTGTGGCCGACGGCGTCAGGATCCCTTTCGCGGAGGTCTTTGACGCCGTTTTCTCCAATGCCGCGCTGCACTGGATGCGGAAACCGGCGCAGGTCGTTGCCTGCATTGCCTCAGTGCTCAAGCGCGGAGGACGTTTTGTGGCCGAGTTCGGCGGCAAGGGAAACGTCCAGGCCTTGCATGCGGCGCTGGAAACCGCTGGCAAGGAGCTGGGGTTTTCGGGCCTGCGCTTTTCGGGCGATGAAACGCTGAATCGCAGGTACTTTCCAAGCGTCGGCAAGTATTCCGGGCTGCTGGAGCGGCACGGTTTGGCTGTCCGTTCGGCGGCGCTGTTTGACCGTCCTACGCCCTTGGAAGAGGGAGAAAACGGTGTCCGCAACTGGCTGGAGATGTTTGCAGGGGACTTCCTGGCCGCCATTCCCCGGCAGAAGCGGCAGGACCTCATCCGGAGCGTGGAAGACCGGCTCCGGCCCGTCTTGTTTCAAGATGGAACCTGGTTCGCCGACTACAGGCGGCTCCGGATCGTCGCCATCCGCGAGTAGGAGATGCCGCGAGGTCAGCCGCAGCCAGCGGATGAATTGCAGCGTCTTAACGGTTGTTATACTTGTATAGCTAGGAGGTTCCCTATGCTGGCTATTCGGCTTCCGGCAGCCATCGAGAAACGTTTGAAACAGCTTGCTAAACGCACCGGGCGCACGAAGACCTACTATGCTCGGGAAGCCATCCTCCGGCACCTGGAAGATACGGAGGACGTGTATTTGGCTGAGCGTGTCCTCGACCGAATCCGCAAGGGTGAAGAGCGCACCATTCCACTTGAGGACGTTATGAAGCGCCATGTCGTGGAAGGCTGAGTTGCCTCTCCAGGCCGATAGAGAGTTAAGCAAGCTTGACCCGAAACACGCGCGGCGCATTTTGAAGTTCCTTTTTGAACGAGTAGCCAAGTTGGGTAATCCCCGCAGCATCGGTGCGGCCTTGCATGGCTCCCGGCTGGGTGAATTCTGGAAATACCGCGTCGGCGACTACCGGCTTGTCAGCAAGATCGAAGACGACCGCTTGCTCGTCTTGGTCCTTCGCATTGGGCATCGCAGGGAAATCTACCGCTAGCCTCGCCTAAAGGTCGCTTTGCCTTACAGCCCGGCGGGAAGGGGACCTAGTAACGGTTGTCATCGCAATTCGGATTGAACCGCCATGGCAGCCCACCCTGTCGCAAACCCTGATTTATACGATTGTGGTGCATAACGGTGCTAAGTGGTGTATTATGGTGCTATGCCAATCGAAAAACCGGCTCGGCAGAGCGTTTCGCTGCCGCCCAAGATTGCCAAGCGCGTAAAGGCTCTGGCGCGCAACCGCAAAGCCAGCGCCAACCGCGTGATGGTTGACCTCATTCAAGAGGGGTTGGAATCGGCTGAAAACGAACGGCGTCGTTTTTTTGAACTGGCAGACCGGCTGAGCGCCGCCGCCGATCCAGCCGAGCGCAAGCGTTTGAAGGCAGAACTGGCCCGCATGACCTTCGGCGAATGAATGCCTGAAATTCAGTGGACCAATCTGCCAACCTCGCTCCGGGATCACTTGTTTGAAAGGCTACGGGAGCGCAAGATTCAGGCCGAAGGCCTCTACGAACTGAAACTTTGGCGCGAGTCGAAACCGGAAGCCCCCGAAGGACCGTGGTATAAGGATTTCGGTTCTTTCAAGATATGCGGTGAAGGAAAATTTCCAAAGACCTTTCTCCTGCGCGGCCAGCCCACCAAGGGAACCAAGCTCTAACGCGGAGGCCGCAGGCTGGCGAGCCTGCTCTGCCGCAAGACCTGATTCATACGATTTTGGTGCAGAATGGCGGGTTAGGCCCGTCCTCGTGGCTATCTGCTCCTCACTGACTGTGAGTACTCCTTCCGGTGCGTAAGCCCCGCCGCTACTCCGAGGGAGCCTTTCCTTTGCCGGAAGCCGGTCAAAACTCTACGGTGGTCTGTCCTGCTGAGGGTAGCTTGGCCAGAATGTGTTCCTCAATCCACTGCTGATCCCACCATTCGATGGGGTTCACCTCAACGCCGCCCAGCAACAGGGTAAAGTGCAGGTGATCGCCGCCGGCTAGGCCGGTGGAGCCCGTTTCGCCGATCTTCTGACCCTTGTTGACGGTGTCGCCTACGCCGACCTCGAAGGAATTCAGGTGGGCATAGAGCGACTGCAACCCAAATCCGTGGTCAAGGATGATCGTGTTGCCGAAAATCCCCAGATACTCGGCAAAGACCACGCGCCCTGCGTTGGCCGCCTCCACCGGCGAATTCCGGACGGAGGCCAGGTCGAATCCGAGATGAACTTGTTCATCCACCTTCTTGCTCTGGTACAGATAGGAGCGAAAGTCGGCAAACTGCGACTCCACCGCTGAGTTCGTCAATTGCAAAAACGATCCCCGCCACAGGAACTCCGCGGCGGACTGTTTGGACAGCTCCGCTATCGTGGCCCGGTTGCGCTGGCGGAGCGGCCCGTTCACGAACAGGAAATTCTGGAGCAGGTCCCCCTGATCAGTGATCTCCGGAGTGCGGGAGAGGATGCTAGGGACCGTTGCCTGCAGGAAGCTGTCGGAAATCTGGAGTTCGCGGCTGCGAAAGTTTTTCGTCAAGAGGCGGTAGGAGAAGCTGGCCTGCGATTCATTCTCCGCGTCGTCGCGCGCCACCACTTGGGGCACAATCTCCGCCGGTGCGTCATAAGGAATGGCGAACAGCGCCAGCCGCTCGTCGGGATTTCCTCCCGGGACCGGATAGCCGGGAAAGAAATACTCTCCCACACGGACGCCGGAAGAAACCGTATGCTGGGAGACGCGATAGTGGACCATCTCGCTGCCGGCCTGATTGACGTAGAGCAGCCCGGAAAGAATGTCGATTCTCGGCGGAACGGAACGGATCACCACGTCGCGTCTCAGGGTGGCTCGCGAGGAAAACCAATTTTTGTTTTGAACCTCGATCCGCAGTTCGGCGGCTCCGTCCTGCAGTTGTTCCTGGTGGGCAACGCCCAGGCGAACCTGCCTCGTTAACTCGCTGGGAGCGGATTCCCAGATGCGCCAGCGTGAGCCATGCGTCTCCGACAGGATGGGAATCGTCTCTCCGCCTTGCTCAATCGAGAAACTCAGCGCGTGGAGGCTGCGTTGATCGGTTGCCGTGAAGGAGAGTTCCGTTGACCGGCTGATTCCTTTGATCTCCCTGTCGAGTCGAATCTCGGGAGGTGTGGCGCTGATTCCCCACCACAGAAAAAAAGCAGGGACTCCCACAAGGAATAGCAGCAAGATGATCTTGATCTTCCCAATCTCCCCACTCTCGTTGCGGTGGCTCTCTGGCAAATTACCCTCCGAACTTTTCGGTGCTGCGAACGTTATTCGAGCGTAATGGAAGCTCTCGTGAAAAGCAATTCCGGCGTGCCTGTCGCCGCACCCTCAGCCGCCCCCATTGGCCTGACTTCGTTTTCGCTTTCCACGACGACGAGGAGATCGTCCCAAGCCGGATCGGTCCACTCTACTTTTCGAGCCATCGTGCCATTCGCCGTTCAGCCTCCTCTTGCGAAATCACCACACCCCGGCGCTCGGCGTCTAGCCCTTTCTGGATCTTTTGGCGGACATAGATGTGATACTGAACGTCATCCAGCGAAGCGGTGTCAGGAAGCTTTTCCAGCAGGTCGCGAACTTCTTCCTTGGCTGATTTCACTAGTTGAACCTCCGGAAAACTGTTCTACAACTTTGCCGTCTATTGCGCGATGCATTCACAGGTTCTTGAGAGCGGGTAGCTACGGCACGTCCTTTGTGCCGTGGCTTTTTGGCCGGAACGAACCCGGAACGTGCCCAAGGCATGAAAAACATGCCGTGGTTACCAGTGCCTGACTCTTGTTTAGCCCGCTCCGTTCGTTGAAGAGCACACGATGGGTAAGGGGCTGGTTTGACCCTCATCCGAGCCAAGCGCTATCATAGCAGGTTGCCCTGTCATCATTGGGGCTCTCCGTATCCTCTTGCCGGAACGGTTGAGTGTGGAAATCTGATGGCGATTGAGAAAATCACTGTTCGCGGGGCCCGCCAGCACAATCTGAAAAACATCTCCGTGGAAATCCCCCGTCACACGCTCACCGTGGTCACCGGCCTGAGCGGCTCCGGGAAATCCAGCCTGGCGTTTGACACCATCTACGCCGAGGGGCAGCGCCGCTACGTTGAGACGCTCTCGGCCTATGCGCGGCAGTTTCTCGACCAAGTGGAGCGCCCCGACGTGGACTCGGTGGAGGGGCTGAGCCCCTCCATCTCCATCGAACAGAAAACCGCCGCCCGCAGCTCGCACTCGACGGTGGGCACCATTACGGAAATCTACGATTACCTGCGGCTGCTCTACTCGGCCATCGGTCTTCCGCACTGTCCCAATTGCGGGAAACCCATCACCAGCCAGTCTGCCCAGCAGATCGTCGAGCAAGTCTTCTCGCTCGAAGGCAGCGACCGAATTATGATCCTGGCTCCCCTGGTTCGGGGCCGCAAAGGAGGGTTCAGGAAGGAGATGGAAAAGCTCGCGCGCGACGGTTACCTCCGCGCGCGCATCGACGGCACGTTGCACAGCCTGGAGGAGCCGATTCGTCTCGACAAGCGCAAGAACCACACCATTGAGGTTGTGGTCGACCGTCTTCTGATAAGGCCCGGAGTGGAAAAGCGGGTGGAAGCCTCCGTCTCCACCGCCATGAAGCTGGCCAAAGGGCTGGTGCAGGTCGCCGTAGTGGATGGGGAAGAGCGTCTCTATTCGGAATCTCTGGCCTGCGTGGACTGCGGCACCAGCCTTCCCACTTTCGAGCCGCGCTCCTTCTCCTTCAACAGCAAATACGGAGCCTGCTCCTCCTGCCAGGGGCTGGGCAGCAAGTGGGACTTCGATCCTGCTCGGATAATTGTGGATTGGAGCAAGCCGCTTTTCGAGGGAGGACTGGGACCCGGCTCCGGGTCGCTGGTTCTGCGGCGGACGCTGACCCAGGCAGCCGGGGAGCATCGTGTCAATCTGCGAACTCCCTTTGGTGATTTGCCGAAGCGGGTACAACACATGATACTCCACGGCAAGCAGTCGAACGGGCGCCGCTCACGGGGAAGCTTTCCCGGCATCATCCCCAGTCTGCGGCGGGTCTATGAAGAGAGCGGCTCGGAGGGATACCGGGAATGGCTGATGCGATATATGTCGCCGGTTACTTGCGGCGATTGCCGGGGGCGGCGGCTGCGGCCGGAGAGTTTGGCCGTGCGGGTGAATCATCTTTCCATTGCCGATCTCACCGCCGAGCCTGTCAGCAAAGTGGTGCCAATCCTGGAGGAGCTGAGCCTGACGGAGCGCGAGGAAAAAGTCGCCGGCCGCGTGGTCGGCGAGATACTGGAACGGGTGCGCTTCTTGATGGCTGTGGGCCTCGGTTATTTGAGCCTGGACCGCGCTGCGGCCACTCTATCGGGTGGCGAGGCGCAGCGCATCCGCCTGGCCACCCAGATTGGCTCCAAGTTGCGCGGCGTGCTTTACGTCCTGGACGAGCCCTCCATTGGCCTGCACCAACGCGACAACGACCGATTGCTGACAACGCTGGAAAATCTGCGCGACCTGGGCAATACGGTACTGGTGGTGGAGCATGACGAGGAGACCATCCGGCGGGCGGATTTCGTGGTGGACCTGGGGCCGGGAGCCGGACGCCAGGGGGGCTATTTGGTGGCTGCCGGCACGCCTGCCGAGATCACTGCCGATGGAGGCTCCTTAACAGGCCGTTATCTGTCCGGGGAGCTGGCAATCCCGGTTCCGCCCTTGCGCCGAAAGCCGAACGGAAAGTTCCTGCGGGTGTTGGGTGCGCGCGCCAACAACCTGAAGACCATAGATGCTGCTTTCCCCACGGGACTGCTCACCGTGGTCACGGGAGTCTCCGGCTCCGGCAAGTCCACGCTGGTGAATGACATTCTCTACCGGGCAATGGCCCGCAAGATTTACCGGGCGATGGCGAAGCCTGGGGCGCACAGCCGCCTGCAAGGCGCCGATCTGATCGACAAGGTCATCTGTATCGATCAATCGCCCATCGGGCGCACGCCGCGATCCAACCCCGCCACCTACACCGGAGTTTTCACTCCCATCCGAGAGCTGTTCGCCCTTCTGCCGGAGTCGCGCGAGCGCGGCTACCGCCCCGGACGCTTCAGCTTCAACGTCCGCGGCGGGAGGTGCGAGGCCTGCCAGGGAGACGGACAGCGCCGCATCGAGATGAACTTCCTGCCCGACGTCTATGTCACCTGCGAGATATGCCGGGGCAACCGCTACAATTCCGAGACGCTGGCGGTCCGGTACAAGGGATACTCCATTGCGGACCTGCTTGAGAGCACCGTGCAGGACGTCCTGCCGGTGCTCGAAAACATCCCTCGGGTGATGCAGAAACTGAAAACGCTGGAGGACGTGGGTCTCGGCTACCTGCACCTGGGCCAGTCCTCCACAACCCTCTCCGGAGGGGAGGCCCAGCGCATCAAGCTGGCGCGCGAGCTGAGCCGCCGCCAGACGGGCCGCACCTTGTACATCCTGGACGAGCCCACCACCGGCCTCCACTACGACGACGTTCGGAAACTCCTGGAGGTGTTGAACCGCTTGACAGAGTTGGGGAACACCGTCATCATCATCGAGCACAATCTGGATGTAATCAAGACGGCGGACTGGGTGATTGATCTCGGACCCGAGGGAGGGGAAGCCGGGGGAAAAGTGGTAGCCCAGGGAACTCCGGAGCAGGTCATGCGCTCCCGCCGCTCCTTCACGGGCCAAGCCCTCGCCAAGGTTCTTCCGGCACGTCGGGGGACGAGCGGCGGGCGCTCGCGGTAAGGCTAAAACGACCCAATGGCTCTCTCGATCCGGTGTCCAGTTCCAAAGCCGGGGGGACCGTGCCTGCCATCTGCTTGTTCCCCGCGATGAATAGACTGCCTGTCACATTTCGGGAATATTCCCCAACCACCGAATCGGTTTGCAACAGGCGAGCACCGCTCGCTACCAGACCCGCTCGCGAGGGGCCCGAAGCGGTTTCTCTGGCCGCGAGTGTCCCTTAACATTTACAAGCGTCTCTGGGTATCTTATGAGTAGTTATGAAAGAGGCCCGCTGGACCGGGCCGGCCTGCGGACAACGCCTTTGGCCCAAAGACCAGCCAAAGTCCAGGTCAGCCAGTTCGCCCGCGCCTACCGGAAAGGGCAGGGCGTCGGCGCCCTGGTCGATTCGCTGCCGCAGATTCTGGCCGGGAACGGTTTGCGCGCCGCCGTCCGGGCCATCTTGAGCGCCCGGAAAAAAGGGAAGCCGATCCTGTGGGGACTGGGCGGTCACGTCATCAAGGTCGGGCTGAGCCCTGTGTTGATTAGCCTGATGGAGCAGGGATTTGCCTCCGCCTTCGTCATGAACGGCGCTGCCTCCATTCATGACTTTGAGATCGCTCTAGCGGGAGCCACCTCGGAGGACGTGGACGCCGCGCTGCCCGAAGGACAGTTCGGCATGGCGGAGGAGACGGGCACCTGGATGAACCAGGCGATCTCGGCCGCCGACCGGGACGGAATCGGCATGGGCGAGGGGTTGGGCCGGTTCCTGGAAGACCTCAGCCGGGAGTCGGCGGGGACAACTCCCGTAAAAGTGGCATTCGCAGACACCAGTATTCTGGTCGCCGCCTTCCGCCGGAAGATTCCCGTCACGGTTCATGTGGCCATCGGCACCGACACGCCGCATAACCACCCGCTGGCCGATGGCCGGGCCATCGGCGGAACCAGCTTCCGCGACTTTTCCTTGTTTGCCGGTCTGGTCCGCGCACTCGACTCCGGCGGCGTTTACCTGAACGTAGGCTCCGCCGTGGTCCTGCCGGAAGTCTTCTTGAAGGCGGTTTCCGTGGTGCGCAACCTGGGCCACCCGCTGCGGGACTTCACCACCGTGAACCTGGATTTCTTGCAGCAGTATCGGCCATCGGAAAATGTGGTGCGACGGCCGACCCTCGACGGCGGCCAGGGAATTGCACTGACCGGGCATCACGAAATTCTGTTGCCGCTGCTGGCGGCGGCCCTGATGGAAGCGGAGCAGGATGGATAGAGCATTGCAAGAGCAGGGGGTATTGAGCGTCAATGGGAATGGGTATGGATGATCCGCGGCGCAAGCCGCCCGGCGCCCCGAACGACAAGCAAGCGGATCAGGCCGATTCGCAGCTTCCCTTGTGGCCGCCGGAGCCATCCTCTCCGAGCCCTGATTCCGGCCCGTCTCCCGCCGCCGGTTCCACTGCGGACCCGCCCTGGGCTCTCGCCGACCTGGGCGCTTTTATTGCCTTTGCCGTTTTTTCTTTCCTGTTTGTAAACCTGATTGCTGCCGCGCTGTTTTCCTTTCTCCGTTCCAGGCTCGGCTGGGAGATGACCATTGAGGAAGTATTTACCGAGGCCCCATTCGTGGTCTCGATCCAGGCCGGGTGGGAATTCCTGTGGTTCCTTTTTATCTATTTCACCATCACCATAAAGTATCGCCGGAGGTTTTGGCAGGCGCTGCGGTGGAAGCCGGGGCCGCAGCGCAGGAATTTCTACCTGATGGCCGGCGTGGGCTTGGCCTTCCTGGCTCAGCTTCTGTTCTATTTTTTCCCCTCTGAGGAACGTTTGCCCATTGAGAGGCTGTTTACAAGCGTCGAATCGGCCTATTTGCTGGCCTTTTTCGGGGTCTGCGTCGCACCCTTTGTAGAGGAACTGGTCTTTCGCGGGTTCTTCTACCCTGTATTTGAGAAGCGCTGGGGATTGGAGGCAGCCGTGTTTTTAACCGCAGTGATGTTCGCCGCCATCCATATCCCCCAATTGAGAGGAGGCGGGCCGGAGATTGCCGCCATCTTTATTGTAGGAGCAGCATTTTCCTACTGCCGGGGAAAAACCGGCTCCTTGCTGCCGCCGTTTCTCATGCATCTGTCATACAATGCTTGCCTGTTTGTCTCGATGTACCTCTCGACGGACGGTTTTCGCGAGTTGGGCGGGTAGGAGCTAGGCAGGCCGGGACTGACCAGACAAGGATCAGGAAGTTTCTCGGGGCAGTAAGGTTGCTTTGAGTCAGAAGCGGGGTGATTGCTTGAATCCAAACGCCAACACGGTGAAGACGATCGAATGGACTCCGGAAGGCGTCCGGCTGATCGACCAGCGTCTGTTGCCGCTCCAGGAGAAGTATCTGCTGTGCCGCAGCTACCGGGATGTGGCCGGGGCCATCCGGTCCATGGCGGTGCGCGGAGCGCCGGCCATCGGGGTGGCCGCCGCCATGGGAATTGCTCTGGGCGTCCGGCAATCCCAGGCCACCGGCATGGAGGCCTTGAAAACCGAGTTCCGGCAGATCACCGAGATCATGGCCGCCACCCGCCCCACGGGCGTCAATCTTTTTTGGGCGATCGGGCGCATGAGGGAGTTGTTTGACAGCCTCATGAAACAGGAGGCGAGCGTCGAGGCTGCCGGGAAGATGCTTGAACAGGAGGCACAGAAGATTTTGGAAGAAGACGTTGCTGCCAACCAGGCCATGGGAGGGCATGGAGCATCGTTGATCCCCGCCGGGAAAACGGTGATGACCCACTGCAACGCCGGCGCGCTGGCTACGGCGGGCTACGGAACCGCTTTGGGCGTCATCCGTTCCGCAGTTGCCGAGGGCAAGAATGTGGATGTGCTGTCGCTGGAGACTCGCCCGTTCCTGCAAGGCGCGCGTCTTACTGCCTGGGAACTCCAGAAGGACGGGATTCCGACCACGCTGATCTCCGACAATATGGCGGGCCACTTCCTGCATTCGGGACGCGTCGGATGCGTCGTAGTGGGAGCCGACCGCATCGCCGCCAATGGCGATGTAGCGAACAAGATCGGCACCTACTCGGTGGCGGTTTTGGCCAAGGAAAACAAGATTCCTTTCTACGTGGCCGCTCCTCTTTCCACCGTGGACCTGGGAATTGCTTCCGGCAAGTCGATTCCCATCGAAGAGCGCTCCGGTTCCGAGGTGACGATGATCCAAGGCGTGCGCATCGCGCCGGAGGGGATTGCCGTCTTCAATCCTGCTTTTGACGTTACGCCGCATTCCTACGTTTCCGCCATCATCACCGAGCGGGGAGTAGCCAGGGCACCTTATCTCGAATCGCTTCAAGAACTAAAAAACCGGCCATAACTCCGCTGCCTCAGCAGAAAAGAAAGCATCAAGGGGTTTGCCGGAACCTTGCGGCTGAGGTATGCTTTTTGTCCTGAGAAAGTGTTGCAAGAGCCTGAAAGGGGAAAGGATTAAGGATTTACGATGGGCGCTACCGTTCTTAATGCTAAAACCAGCGCGGCTGTCGCCGAGCTGTCTCTGCGCGATTTTTTGAACTTGCTCGAAAAGGATTTTCCCAACGAGATGATCCGGATCAGCCGGCCGGTGGACCCCGCTCAGTTTGAGGTCTCGGCCGTCTTGAAGCACTTGGAAAACCTGGGGAAGTTTCCGCTGGTGTATTTCGAAAAACCGAAAGATTTGCAGGGGTGCGACTCGGCTTTCCCGTTGCTGAGCAATGTTTATGCCTGCCGCGAACGGTGCGCGCTGGCTTTGGGGCTGAAGCGGGAGCAGTCCGGCATGGAGTTGAGCTTGGAATATGCCCGCCGGCTGGAGTCCCCGCTGACTCCGGTTCGGATTGAGCCGTCCCAGGCGCCGGTGAAAGAGGTGGCCGCGCGGGGCGAAGAGTGCGATCTACGCAACTTCCCCATCGTGCGCCATCATGAAATGGACCCTGCTCCTTATATCGACATGACTCCGGTAATGAAACATCCGGAGGAGGGCTTTTACAACATCGCTTTCTTGCGGACCATGTACAAGGGACCCCGGAAGCTGGGCATCCACATGTCTCCGCGACACAACTGGCAGATTTTTCGCCGCTACGAATCGCAGAAACGGCCCACTCCCGTAGCGATCGTCGTCAGCCACCATCCCGGCTTCTATCTGGGAGCGTTGAACGTAGAGGCCTTCGGGAAAGATGATTACGCGGTGATTGGCGGGATTACCGGCCAGCCGTTGCGGCTGGTGGCATCCGAAACCTGGGGCGAAGAGATTCTGGTGCCCGCCGATGCGGAGATGATCGTGGAAGGGGAGATATTGCCCAATGAACGCGAAGTGGAAGCGCCATTCGGGGAATTCACCGGCTACTACGGCCCCCAGCGCGTCCGGCCCGTGATCCGTGTGACCGCCATCACTCACCGCCGCCAAGCCATTCTCCAGCACGCCTTCGTGGGCCATCGTGACAATTGGATTCTGGGGGGAATCCCGAAGGAAGGGGCGGTATATAACACCATCAAGGGTATTGTGCCCACGGTCAAGGGAGTTCACTTTGCCCTGTCCGGGAGCGGCCGCTTCAATTGCTACATCTCGATTGACAAGAGGGTGCCGGGGGAAACCAAGCAGGCCGCGCTGGCCGCCTTTGGCCAAGTGGACTTTATCAAGAACATCATTGTGGTGGATTCCGACATCGATCCCTTTAACGAACAGGAAGTCCTGTTCGCCGTCGCCACCCGGACACAGGCGCGCGAAGCGGTGGATATCATCCAGAATGTCAAAGGAAACACGCTGGACCCCTCGCAGAGCGACGATCTGCTCACCGACAAACTGTTGATCGACGCCACCATGCCGGTGAATAGGCCTTTTGCGGCCCGCGTGCAGGTTCCGGCTCAAGCTCTCCAGAAATTTCCTCTGGAGAATTATGTGGATTCAAAACAACTGGATGCTCTGCCGACATTTCCGGATTCCCGACGGAGTGTTTAGCAACGTCCCTTCCCGCCATCCAGGGCTGTCGATACCCTTCTGGCGGATCTTCTGAAGAGCGGTCTTTTATAATGGCTAGAATTTTTTGGGTTACTTGTCCGGGATGCCAGGGGCGCTTTTACTGCCACTATAAAGAGTTGCGCCACAAAAAGATTCCTTTGGCCTGCCCCTACTGTAACAAGCGGTTCCTGGACGAAGAAAGCCCTGAGATTGAAGAGTAGCTGGCAAGCGGTCTCGCCCGCATAATTTCTGATATGCGGGCTGAGAACTACGGTGGAGTAGTCCTGTGGCCGGTGAAGCAGTCAAAGAAGCGGTTTCGATACCGAAGGGAAGGCTTGCCGGGGCGGGTCTGGGCGTTCTCGCTCTGGTGGTCCTTTGGTTTGCGCCGCTGCCGCTGGAGCCGCGCGCCCAGCATGCCCTGGCGATCACCTGTTTCATGGTGATTTTCTGGATTGGGGAGGTAATCCCCCATGCCATGACGGGCTTGCTCGGCTGCTGGATGTTCTGGGCTCTGCAGGTGGTTCCCTCCCGCGTCGCTTTTGGCGGCTTCACCAGCGAGGCTCCCTGGTTCCTGCTGGGAGCGCTTTTCATCGCGGCGATGGTGACCGAAAGCGGACTGGCCAAGCGGCTCGCCTTTACGATTCTTTCCCGGGTTGGCACCTCTTTTTCGCACATCCTGTTTGCCTTTATCCTAACGGATTTTTTGCTGACTTTCCTGGTTCCGGCGGGGCCGCCGCGGGTGATTCTGCTCGGCACCATCGTGATGGGCGTGGTGTCCAGCTTTGGATTGGACCGGAAGAGCAACGTCGCCAAAGGCATGATGCTGGCGATTGTCTTTTGCGCCACGCTCTATGACAAGTGCATCATCGGCAGCACGCCCGCCATCCTGGCGCGCTCCTTGATTGTTGAATTTGGCCATGTGCCGGTGTACTGGAGCCAGTGGTTCATTGCGTATTTGCCGTTGGACGTTTTTTATACGATTTCGGTCTGGTGGCTGGTGCTGCGCCTGTACCCCCCGGAGAAAAAGGAGTTGCCCGGAGGGAGAGAGTTCCTGCAGGAGCAGTTGCGGCTTCTGGGTCCCTGGAGCGGAGCGGAGAAGCGGGCCGCTATTTTGACTTCGATAGCTATCGCGATCTGGGCTACGGATATGCTGCACCACATCAGCCCGGCGATGGTTGGGCTGGGAATCGGTCTGGCGGCGACGCTGCCTGGCATCGGGGTGTTGACGTCGGAGAACACAAAAAAAATCAACTTCTTCATCTTCCTCTTCATGGGCGCAACCATCAGCATGGGCGGAGCGCTGCGCGAAACGCAGATGCTGCAACTGCTGGCCGATGGCGTGTTCCGCCACCTGACTCCCTATGTCCAAGAGGTGTCGCATTCCGCGCTGGTCCTCTATTGGCTGGCGTTTGTCTCGCACCTTCTGCTGGCCTCCCAGACCGCCAACATCGCCGTCACCTTGCCGGTGGTTATGGATTACGCCGTGAGCAACGACTTGAACCCTCTGGCGATAGGCATGATCTGGAGTTTTTCCGCCAGCGGAAAGCTCTTCATCTATCAATCTATCGTATTGATTGCCGGCTATACATTTGGCTGTTATGGCTCCCGGGACGTGCTGAAGTTTGCCGCCTTCTTCCTGGCAGTCGACTGGATTCTGCTGTTCTTGCTGGTGCAGCTTTACTGGCCCCTGATCGGAATCGGATAATGGTGTATGATCAAAGCCCATACTCCGCCGACAACCACTATGACCGAGCCGAAGCGCGTGATCGGCGGACCCAAGAGTAGGATTGAAAGGCCATGCGGCGTGGCCCTGAATCTCCGGACTCAGGAGATCATCGTGGCTGGCGTGAGGTTCAACTCCGTGCCGGCTTATTACTTCCCGGAGATTTTCTGAAGGTCAAGGACGGCCGCCGGACGTTTGGGCCGGGGGGCTGAAAGGAGAGTTCGCAATGCCACTGGATGAAAAGTTTGTCCATCAGGAACTGACAGGTCTGATCGAGCGCTACACAGGGGCAGCAAAGCGCATGGCGATGGCGTACTCGGAGCGAAGGAACCGCGACCGGGACGTGAATTGGCTGGCCTTGCAGGCTACCAAGGAATACGGCGCCATGCTCTACCACTCCGGCGTGATGTTCCGCAAGGCCAAAAACATGGAGCCGTTGGAGAACATCCGGAAATCAAGCGAGGACAGTTTGGAAGAGGCGGAGCATTTTTACGGCTACATGCGGATTCTGAACTGGTATTTGGACGGCGAGCCCTGCGAGGTGCCCGAGATGTGGGGTTATGGAGACATTTCCGACGCCTTCGCGCCGGGTTCGGGGATGAAACGATCCCTTTGGCCGCAGCATTACGAGTACTTCGAGATGGGTGCGCGGCTGGCTCGTGAAGCAAGTTCGCAGTGGCTCCGTGACGTTATCATGACCAACAGGGAAGGGGCCGCCGTCGGCTTCCACTACGCCATGGGGCAGATTCCCGTGACCGACGAATTTACCGAGCGCGTCACCAAGCATGAGCGCGGTGTGGCGGCCGACGAGATGCACCACGGTTCGGAGTTGATCCCGAATCTGGTCAGGACCATCCCATCTCTCGATGAGTTGGAAGAGGCCAAGCAGAAGGTCGCAGACATCCACATGCAGGAGTTGCGGCAGCGCAATGAACAGTTCTTCCACCCGCTGACGCCTGCCGAGATGGAACAGTTCGAGCAGGATTTTCGCCAACAGCGAATTGAACCCATCCCCTTGTTCTCGGTGGCGATGGGGTAGCGGTTGGGCAGTGGTCGGGTTGTGAGCGGGCAAAAGGGGACGAGCACCCGTGAGTCCTTAACGGGTTGACTGGCGCTAAGATCGGATGTAGGTTTTAAGTAGATATTATACCGTTTTCTCATAGGGTTAGACCGCTCCGCCGTCGGGACCAGGCATCCTCTTTGGCTGCCATCCTGAGCGAAGCGAAGTATCTGCTTTTGTACGGGGGGGATTGGTTCTTGTCCCGGCGGGAAAGCAGATTCCTCTCTGCACTCGAAATGACAAGGCGTTGTGGTTTACGCCAACTGTGAAAATGATCTAAATCAAGACAACAGGAGTAGTTTGCGCCACCGAAAACATCTCAAAACTTTGAGCATTTGCAAGGCGCGAGCCTTCATACGAAGGGAGATAGTGATGCGATTTGCCACCCGATTGGTATTGCCGGCCCTGGCGGTGTTCGCTTTGACCGCCCTGGTCAGCGCGCAGGATTCGGTTACGGTCCCGCGGAAGCTGGTGACCTACCCGAGCCTGATTATCTATAACGGCAAGATTGTGACCATGGATGACGAGTCCACGACGAGGAATCTCGGCACCATCGTCCAGGCCATGGCGATCCGCGGATACGAGGTTTTCGCGGTCGGAACCAACGACGAAATGCTGACGCTGGCCGGTCCCGATACGGAGCGCATGGATCTGGGCGGGCGCACCGTGATTCCGGGAATTATTGATTCCCACACCCACATCCACAACAGGGAAGTGCAGAACTGGATTGAAGAAAATCCAGAGATAGTGGACAGATATTCCCGGCTGTTTTTCGTTGGTGGAAAAACTGACGAGGAGATTACGCGGGGAATCGAGGTGGCGCTGAGGGAGAACATGGGCAACGCTCCGGAAGGCCAGTGGGCGTTTCTGTACCTGAACACGAACGAGGGCGGTTCCGGCATGGGGCCTGGCGTGAGGTACGTTCAAGACCACAAAATGGCGGTCAGCTATCTCAACGACCTGTCACCGGAAGTTCCGGTCTTCATCGCCGCCCACCCGGCTTACATGATTAACGACGCGGCCAAACAAGCCATCGTGGACCTCTACGGATTTGAGCCGCCGATGGGTGAAAACGAGGAGATGGACGAGAACCAGCAGGGTGGACTGGTGCTCTACGGCCGGGCCTTGGTGGTGGACGGATACTTCAAAGACCACATTCCGGAACTGGCCGATGTAGTCCGGGACGGACTGCAGAAAAACGCCGCTGTCGGGATTACCACCTTTACCTCGCACCTGATGGGACTGCGGTTTATGGATGCCTACCGGCTTCTGGAAAGCCAGGACAGAATGCCGGTCCGCTTTGCTTACACCCACTACTTCGGCTTCCAGAACAATCCGGACCCGGCCAGCTTTTACCGCCGTCTGGGCGATATGGCGGGCATGGGCAGCGACTACTTTTGGACTACGGGAGCGGGCGTGGGCAACATTGACGACGGCCCGCCCATGTTCTGCTCATCCATCCCTACCCGGCCGGAGATCAAGAAACGGGAGTATTGCAAAAACGCTCCGGGGACTTCCCAGGGCGAGGGGATCTACGCCGCCCTGGTCTCAAGGGAACGGGTCTCTCTGGGACACGCTTACGCCGACCGGGGGGTCGATTACTTCATGGATGCTATCGAAAAAGCGATGCGCGAGGAGCCTTCGATCGACCTGGACTATGTCCGCTCGCGGCGCTTCAGCTCGGACCACTGCGGTCTCTATCCCCGCCCCGACCAGATTCCCCGCATGGCCCGGCTGGGGATGATCATCAGCTGTGGCGGGAACGTTTTGGACCGGACCTATCCCTGGCTGGAACTGTACGGAATGCAATATCAGAAGTGGATCTCTCCCATCCGCAGTTTGCTGGACGGCGGCGTGAGGGTGGTCTTTGAAAACGAAGCCGGCGTGCGGGGCACGAACAGCACCACTTACTTTTATGACGCGGTTCCGCTGATCACACGAAAAAATCACAGAGGCTATATGGTGGCGCCGGACGAGTCCGTGGAACGGGAAATTCTGATGAAGATGATGACCTCCTGGCCTTCCTATTACATGCTGCGGGAAGACCGGATCGGGACGCTGGAGCCGGGCAAGCTGGCCGATTTCCTGGTCTTGAACCAGGACTACTTCACGGTGCAGCCGGTGGACGAGATTGCCAACACCTATCCGTTGATGACGGTTGTCGGAGGCAAGGTGGTTTTCCTCCACGAGGACTTTGCCCCTGAGCTTGGCAAGCAGCCTGCCGGCATTCAAATTACCTATGAAAATAAGCCGGCCTACGATTATTAAAAACAGCGGCATTCGAGGGGAGGCGCAGCGGGTTGGTTTCCGGAACCAGAATACGCTTCCTGAAAGGAGTTGGATGATGAGCAGTGTAGCGAGAAGCTTTGCGATGATCTGTATGTTGGTTTCCCTGGCGGCCGCGCAGGAAACGGTGAACGTTCCGGTGGCCATCATTGCTTATCCGGATTTGATCCTTCACAACGGCAAGATTGTGACCATGGATGATGCCTCGACAGGTCCTTCTTCGGGGAGCATTTACCAGGCTCTGGCGATTCGCAACCGCAGAATTCAGGCGCTCGGCGGCAACGCCGAAATCCTCTCATACGCCGGACCGGAAACCCAAAGGATCAACCTGCAGGGCAGGACGGTAATCCCAGGGATTGTGGACCCGCACATCCACATCCACAACGATGAAGTGCAGTACTGGGTCGAGCAGAATCCGGCGGCTTTTGACGCTATGGGCAAGCGTTTTGTGGTCGGCGGAATGACCAACGAGGAGTTGAAGAGGGGCATCGAGCTGGTCCTGAAGGAGCGCATGAGCGGGGTGAGCCCCGACAAGTGGGCTTTTGTCAATTTGCCCACTAATGATCCCAACGATCCGGGGTCCGGGACGGGAATCGGCGTCAATTTCCTGCAGAAAAGGGAGATGACCCTCCAGGATTTGGATGAGCTCTCTCCCGACAATCCCGTGCTTCTGCAAGCCCACCCGGCCTACATGATCAATAGCCCGGGGAAGGCGGCAATTGAAAAACTGTACGGGCACTATCCGCCGATGGAGACTGCCGACGATACCGGCTTCGGCGAGTTGACCACGTACCGCAGAGCCCTGCTGGTGGACGGGTACTTTCGGATCAGGCCGAATGAACTGGCGGAGATTGTAGAACAGGGGCTGTTGAAGCGCGCAGCCGTGGGGATTACCACCTTCGTTTCCCATATGATGGGTCTGCAATTTTTGAATGCTTACCAGAAGCTCACTCGGGAAGACCGCATGCCGATCCGGTATGCCTACACTCATTATTTCGGCTTTCAGAACAACCCCGACCCAGCCGGTTTTTACATGAGGCTGGGAGACTTGGCCGGGCTGGGCACCGACTACTTCTGGTCGGCCGGGGTGGGTCTCGGCAACATCGATTCCGGCCCGCCGATGATGTGTACTACGATGGAGGCTTCCCAGGAACTCAAGGACAGGGAATGGTGCCGCAACACTCCCGGCACTGACTACGCCAAGGCAGTCCTGACGGCTGTGTTGTCCAAGGAGCGGGTAGCGGTGGGCCATGCCTATGGGGACAAGGGCGTGGATTATTTCATGGACACCCTGGAAGAGGCCATGACGCTCGATCCCACTATCACCCTGGACTATATCCGCTCGCGCCGCTTTAGCTCCGACCATTGCGGTTTCTATCCGCGTCCGGATCAAATCCCTCGCTTGGCCCATCTTGGCATGATGATCAGTTGCGGCGGCAATGTGCTGAGCAGAAGCTACCCGTGGCTGGAACGCTACGGCAAGCAGTACGCAAATTGGATCTCCCCGGTCAAGAGCTTGCTCCAGGGAGGAGTGAAAACGGTGTACGAAGGCAGAGGCGGCGGGGAAGGCAGTGTGAGCGAAACATACTTCTACCAGGGCTATGCTCTGATCAGCCGCAAAAACGAGTACGGGGCGATGGTGGCGCCGGAAGAGGCCATTGACCGTATGACTCTGATGAAGATGTCGACCTCCTGGCCAGCCGAGTTTGCCTTGCGAGAGGCCCACATCGGCACGCTGGAGGCAGGCAAATTAGCCGATCTGTTGGTGCTGAACAGGGATTATTTCACGGTTCCGGAAGAAGAAATCCCCGAAGTCTTTCCTCTCCTGACAATGGTGGGCGGAAAAATTCAGGTCTTGCGAAGCGAGTTTGCCGGGGAGCTGGGCAGGGACCCCGTCGGGCCCCAGATGGAGTTCAGAAACGAACCCCAGTACGCGTCGGCGGAGGGGGAGTAGCGGAAAGCAGCGGGTATCGAGGCAAGGTTTGCCGGCTTCCAGGCGAAGTTCGGCTCCATGGATGACACCATAATGCGTTTCGAATGGGAGGACTTTATGAACAGCCTGATGCGAGTCTTTGTGATGGGGTGCGCGCTGGTTTCCCTGGCGGTTGCGCAGGAGACGGCGACCGTGCCGGTGGAAATTATTTCCTACCCGGACTTGATCCTTTACAACGGCAAGATTATGACGATGGATGATGCCTCCACCGGCCCCTCTCCGGGCAGCATATTCCAGGCGATTGCGCTCCGTGACCGCAGAATTCAGGCGCTTGGCGCTGACGCCGAAATTCTCTCCTACGCCGGCCCGGCGACGGAAAGAATCAACCTGCAAGGCAAGACGGTGATCCCCGGTATTGTGGACGCCCACACCCACATCCACAACAGCGAGGTGGCATGGTGGGCCCAGCAGAACCCGCAAGCTTTCGAGACCATGGGCCGGGAATTTGTGGTCGGCGGAATGACTTCCGAGGACCTCAAGAAAGGCATTGAGCTGGTCCTGAAAGAGCGGATGAGCGGCGTCGATCCCGACAAGTGGGCTTTTATCTCTCTGCCTACCAATAGTCCTGACGACCCCGGCTCGGGAACAGGGATTGGGGTCAACTTTTTACAGCAACGTGACATCACGCTTCAGGACCTCGATACGCTCTCGCCCAATAATCCCGTGCTCCTCCGGGGCCACCCGGCATACATGATTAACTCCGCCGGAAAGAAAGCCATTGAGCAGATGTACGGTTTCTTCCCGCCGATGGAAACCGCCGACGACACCGGCTTCGGTGAGCTGACCACGTATCGCCGGTCGCTGATGGTGGACGGCTACTTTCGGGTGCGGCCCAGAGAGTTGGCCGATATTGTGGAACAAGGCCTGCGGAAAAATGCGGCGGCGGGAATTACCACGTTCTCATCGCATATGATGGGCCTGCAATTCCTGAATGCATACCAGATCCTCATCCGAGAAGACCGCATGCCCATCCGGTATGCCTACACGCACTACTTCGGCTTCCAGAATAATCCGGAACCCGCTGCTTTCTATATGAGGCTGGGGGATATGGCCGGCCTGGGAAACGATTACTTCTGGTCGGGCGGGGTAGGCCTGGGCAACATTGATTCGGGACCGCCGATGTTTTGCAGCACGATAGAGGCGCCTCGCGAAGTGAAAGAAAGGGAATGGTGCCGCAACACTCCCGGAACCGCCTACGCCAAGGCGGTTCTCACGGCGGTGCTGTCCAAAGAGCGGGTGGCGGCTGGCCATGCCTATGGGGACAAGGGCGTGGATTATTTCATGGACACACTGGAAGAGGCCATGACGCTCGATCCCACCATCACGCTGGACTATATCCGCTCCCGGCGGTTCAGTTCCGACCATTGCGGTTTCTATCCGCGTCCGGATCAGATTCCCCGCATGGCCCGTCTCGGCATGATGATCAGTTGCGGCGGCAACGTGCTGAGCCGAAGTTACCCGTGGCTGGAACGCTACGGCAAGCAGTACGCCAACTGGATTTCGCCGGTCAAGAGTTTGATCGATGGCGGAGTGAAAACGGTCTACGAAAACGAAGCCGGGATAAACGGAATCGTGAGCGAAAACTACTTCTATCAGGGTTACGCCCTGATCACCCGTAAAAACGAGTACGGCCAGATGGTGGCGCCGGAAGAGGCGATAGACCGCATGACGCTGATGAAGATGATGACGTCCTGGCCGGCCGAGTTTGTCCTGCGGGAAAACGAATTGGGAACTCTGGAAGCGGGCAAGCTGGCCGATCTGGTGGTATTGAACCAGGATTACTTCACAGTTCCCGAAGAAGAGATTCCGAATCTCTATCCCGTCCTGACGGTGGTGGGCGGAAAGATTGAGGTATTGCGAAACGAGTTTGCCCAAGAGCTGGGCCGAGACCCCATCGGGCCACAGCTGGAGTTTAAGAACGAATCGCGTTACGCGGGGGTGGTGGAGTAGTCGGCGCTGCCGAGGATTCGGAGAATTGCTGGAGCGGAGAAACGTTCCGCTACATGCGGTATCGCAGCGTCAATTGGACCACGCGCCCTTTATTCGATGTATTGAGGATTCTTCCAAAGGTGTCGGCAGAGATCACGTGCCTCGCCTCGTCAAAGTGAGGCTGGTTGAAAGAGTTGAGCAGTTCGGTGCGAAATTGAAAGATGCCGGTTTCACCGGCACGGAAATCCTTCTCGACGGCGATGTTCCAATTATGCGTGCCGTCGTTCCGGAAAGTCTGATAGCCAAGGTTCCCCCGCCCTCCCGGCGGGATAATCGTATCGAAATTTTCCCTGGTAAAGATGAAGCGGGCGGTATCCGGGTGATCTATGCTCTTCCATAGAATATCCGGGTTCAGCAGGTTCGGCCTGTCCCCGGACACTCCATCCACGTTTCCAAAGCCGGGAGAATCCGAGCCGGTATGCACGTGGGTGGGAGTGCCCGACCGGAAGGTGGTCGTCCCGGAAATGTTCCATCCACCCAGCAACAGGGACCGGATGCCTCGCTGGTTGCGCGCCCAGGGAAACTCGAACCGGTAGCCGATCGTCAGCGCGTGCGGAGTGTCGAACCGCGCGAGACCTCTCAGGTCTCCGAAGACATCCTCAATGGTGCTGTTGTGGAAGCCCGTTCCAATCTGTGCAAAATGCGTGTCTGAACTGGTAATGGCCTTGCTGAATGTGTAGCGGGCATTCCAGGTCAATCCCCGGCCTATGCGCTTGTCCACGCCGATGTGCAGGGCGTCAAAATAGCTAATGCCGCCGCTGGAGACGGTTGCGATCTGGGAGTAGCGCTGATCGGGCCGCCTTAGATTGGTGGTGTTTGTCCCGCACCAAAGATAGGGGAAACCTCCCGGCACGGTCGGGTCCGACGGGTCCTTGCAGATTCCCGGAACCGGCTGGGCCCGGTTGGAGATGGCACGGTTTGGCAATTTGAAGGTGCGGTTCCCGATATACCCGATCCGGAAAAACAGATTCGCCGGCAGTTCTCGCTCGATGGCGAAGTTATACATGTGCGAGTAGGGAGCCACCAAGTCCGGACTGAGCAGATTCAACTCTGATTTCTTCACTTCAGCGCTGCCACCCAAAGGATTCAGCAGGTCGGGATCATCGATTTTGATCACCTGCACTTCGGGGGGGTTAAAGCGCGCCCGCTGGTAGAGGATTGGGAATACAGACCCGAAGGAGATTCCATAGCCGCCGCGCACGACCGTCTTTCCCCCGCCTGGATTCCATGCGAAACCGAACTGCGGAGCGAAGTTATTGGCGTCGGTCGAGTAGGGAATCGAAGTCAGGCCGTTCACCTCGGTCGGGGCCGTCACCATTTCGTATCGCAATCCGAGCGAAAGCGTCCAATGGGAACTGGCCCGGATGGTGTCCTGCAAATAGAAAGCGTTTTCCCAGTTGCGGAATCCGCGATAGAGGTTTCCCGTCGCTATCGTAAAGGAGGTGGGCCTGCCCAGGAGGAAATTTTCCACTGCGGAGTGCCCTTCGTCCCGGGTGAAAGAAAATTGCCCTCGGGAGTTGTCACTCTGCAGGTCATTAATCCGCAATCGCGTGATCCGGAATCCAGCCGAGAGAGTATGTTTTCCGCTGACGTGGGTTACTTCCGGTGCAAAAGAAAAGCGATTTTCCACCCGTCTGCGGGGAAGTGAAGGTCCTCCACCCAGCCCCGTTATCTCCTGTCCAAAAGAAATTTGCGGAACCACGTCAATTCCCAGCGGGGAGAGCAGATTTTTATACCGGTCTGTAGTGTCCAGGATGACCGAGAGGCGGTCAAAGTGCACCGCGAGCCGGGAGAGGGTGCTGGGGGAGAAAGCGTGGGCGTGCGTCAGATGCGTGCTCTGCGGCCGGAGAAAAGTATCCGGGTTTTGCCCGGCTACGATCTCAAACGGCACCTCGGTCGCATCCAAAAACCTTTGCTCAAAGGAGATTTGATCCGCCTCGCCGGGCCGGTAATCAAGCCGGGTGGAAAAGGCCGTTCTGCGGATGTCCCGAAGCGCATTCGTATTCAGTTGACGCAGGCTGACGTCCGGAAGGTTGGGAAACTCTTCGGGAAATCCTTCGAGCAGTCTCGCAATGACGGCGTTCACCTGCGGGTCCGAAGAGCGAGGAGTTCTTTCGTTTTCCAGGGGCACCTGAACGTTTCCATTCACAAACCCGGAATCCCGGGTCTGGCTCCAGGCGAAATCGAAAGACAGCTTGCTGCTGAAGAGGGGTCCGCCCACCGTGCCCCCGTACTGGTTTAGCCGGGACGGCCTGAGGCTGCCAACTGTGAAAAAAGAGCGGGCATTGAGGGCGCTGTTCTGATGCGAATTGTACAGGGAGCCGTGGAAATTGCTCAACGGCGGTCTGGGCCGGAGCCAATCTGCCCTCCGCAACGGGTAGCCGTACATTGCTCCGTAATTATTCTCCTGCGACCGAAACTCCCGGATGAATTGAATGTTGGCTCCCCGCTTGTCCAAGTTTCTGTTAGTTTCATTTGTATCCAGCTTCACGATAAATATATTGGGGTTCAGTTCCTCGGTTGCCCGGACCGTTGTTTGTTCCTGGCTGGAGCGCAGCCGCAGGTTCAGCCGCACCGGTTCCGCCGGATCGCCTGCAGCGACCCGTTCCTGAACCAGATCGGCATAGCCCGATTTTCTGACGATGAGGGTATAAACACCCGGGGGAAGCGATTCCAGAAAATAGCTTCCGTCTTCTTCCGTCAGCACCATCTCGGAGAAATCTGTATCGGGCTGCCGGACAATGATCTGAGCCCCGGCGACGTTGGCCCCCCCCGCGTCAGAGACCGTGCCTGACAGGGTCGCCGCCGCCGCGCGGGTGTTGAGCCCCGGCAGAGCGGCAACGAGAAGGACAAAACTCAGCGAATATATTTTCCTTTTCATTTTTTCTCGTTTTCTCGGTGGATTGCCCCAGACTGCGAATTGCACCAGACTACAGTAGGTTGAATGGGAAATCAATGGTCTATGCTTGTTGGCAGCGGTCCTGATTTCGCGTCAGGGCGCACTGAGCCGGCGTTATTGTCTGGCGGGTCGGATAGTGTTAGGCTCGCGCGTGGTAACGAACGACACGAGCCTCATCGTGCGGGTTGGAACCTATCCTGCCGCTGTCATGCTGAGCTAAACGAAGCATCTGCTTTTGTTTGAGCATACTGGCCACGAGCAGATGGTTCGCTCCTCTCCGGCGGGTGCTTGCATGCGCCTGATTTCGGGGCTGGAGGTGGTATTATGGACGCCAGGATTCTCAAGCTAACAGTTGTTTCCTGCACCATTGAGTTTAGGGCGTGCCGGGCGGCCCGCCAAAGACAAAAAGACAAGTGAATGGCCGGGAGGAGGAATCAGGTGATGCGCTTATATGGAAGTTTTCTGACTGCAGCTTTGGCGTTTGCAGCGCTCTTTTCAATGAATCTGCGCGCGCAGAGCGCGCTTCCCCCAGAGGTGGCTCAGCACGGCTATGCCGACTTGATTATTGTCAATGGCAAAATCGTTAGCATGGACGATACCGGGCGGAATACCAATCCGGGAAACATTTACGAGGCATTGGCCGTCAAGAAGGACCGGATTGTTGCCTTGGGGACGGATGAGAGAATTCGCTCCCTGGCCGATTCCAACACCACCGTCATCGATCTGCAAGGTCAGATGGTGATCCCGGGCGTGATTGAAACCCACGTTCATATCTTTGGCGACGCGGCGCTGGCCGCCGGAATGGGGATACAGTCTCCGGACACGGGTGTCAGCCTGAGGGTCCAGGCCAGCAAGGATATTGAAACCACGCGCCTGAAGGTGGAGACGGCCCTCCAGGACGCTCTCGGCAAGGTAGGGCGGGGAGATTGGGTGCACATCGGAATTGATGGCAATCCGGAAGAACGCATCAGCGATTCGCAGGTCTTCAGTTGGGTGACGCTCGGCAACTTTGAGCCGCGAGAGAGGCTGGATCGTCTAGCGCCGGATAATCCGGTGATGATCCAGGTGGCCAGCCGGGCGACGGTCAACTCCACGGCCTGGACCATGATGCAGGGATTTTTCCCGGAGCTGGATGAGTACTACGAGGTGGCTTTGCCGGATGCTCCGGACGCGGCGGAAAAGGGATTGATCGGAGTGGAAGGCCGGGTTGCTCTCCAATGGGAAATCTGGTGGCGAAAACATCCCACCAGCCTGATGGCGGAATTGATGCGGAGGACCTTGGAGGTTGCAGCCTCTCACGGGGTGACGACTTTCAGCTCCCGGCTGACCCATCCCCGGATCATGGACAGTTATGCAATGCTGAACCGCGAAAAGAAAATGCCTATCCGTTTTGCCGCGCTGATGGAGGGTCATCGGAGGCCGCGCGACCCGGATACGATCCGCCAGGTCTATGAAATGACGGGAAACCTGACCGGCGTGGGTAACGACTACTTCTGGATTCATGGCGTGGCGAGCGAGCTGTGGGATTCCAGCTTTCCGCAGGCTTGCCTCGGGCCGGACCTGCCGGCTCCGCCGGAGATCAAGCGCCGGGAGATGTGTCCGGGACCGGGCAAACTGTACTATGACACCTTGAAAAATGCCCTGGCGTCAGGGTGGCGGCTGGCCGGCATTCACGGGGTCGGCAGCCACGGCGCGCGGATATTCATTCAGATGGTGGAATCCGTTATACAAGAAACGGGGATGACGGTGGAGGACATCCGCAAGCTGCGGCTGACGCTGGAGCATAACGAGGCGCTCGGCACGAAATCCGATGTGATCGAGGGGCTGAAAAAGTACGGCATCATTCTGAGCGTTCATCCCAGCCGGCTCTTCCGCGAGCCGGATTACATCCGGGATTACGGGCCGGAGGCGGAACAGTTCATGCAGCCCGTCAAGACCTGGCTGGACCAGGGAGTGAAGGTGGTGGGCCAGACGCACCGCTACCGCAATATCGGCTACATCTGGACGCTCCCCATAACTCGGCGGATCATTGACGGAAAGGTGGTCCTGCCGGAGGAAGCCATCGACCGCGTCACCGTGCTGAAGATGTGGACGCGGTGGGCTGCTGAATATGTGATGAGGAAGAAGACATCGGATCGCTTGAAGCAGGCAAGCTCGCCGACTTCGTCGTGCTCGACGGGGACATGCTCACCATCCCCATCGAGCAGTTCTCCCATGTCCGCCCGCAAGCGACCGTGGTGGGGGGAGAGGTCCGGTTCCTGGACACCGGCTATGCGCAAAGGCTGGGCATGGAACCGGTGGGATATCAGTTCCCGGAAGGCTATGAGCCTTGGGGAGAAATTACCCCGGAGTATTGATCCGGCCTGCAAATGAAGCCTTGCTTGTTGCAAGCAAGAGACGGGGCGCGAAGTTGCCGGGCACAACCGGAAGCGTTCCTTCGTGCCTAAGCGTTCTATCGATTATCCGACGCACTTGCCCCCCTGATGGGTTCAGGTGGTGATTGTGCGCTTGACAAACCGAAGGGCGTGGAATAGCACGGCGGGACAGTTGGATTTCTCAAGTTTCTCAAGGACTTTGCAAAGTTTGTGGGTTCTGTCCGGGTGGTTCTCGTGATGGAATCTTAGGCGCTGTGCGGAGGTAGTGACACCAAACGGAGTTGTTTTTGCCCGCGCGGAGGCATTTGCATACAAAGGTTTCCAACTGCGCTACATGGTCCTACGGCTGCGCAGCCGGGGACTATGCAAGCATTGGCCGAAAATGGAAACCCCGCATGGAGACGCCAAGCGGGGCAAGAATGAAGGGACTAATTCAGCTTAAAAACCATTCCGAACGTTACTGCGGCTCCGTAGACGCGAGTGTAGCGAACACCAGCATGAAGTCCATAACTTCCCCCAACGCTTTTGACCGCGGCAACCATCCCTGCCCCATAGTTGAATTGGCTTCCATCGCCGCACAACAACTCGCTGCAGGACTGCCCTCCTGAATATCCGCCGATCCCAACTGGAATGACCGAAAACCTTTCAGTGGCGAATATCGCGCGTCCAAAGGAAACATCCAGACCAGAGGAACCGTTATCGCTCTTAATCTGCGGAACGGCCGCTTTCCCTTCCTCATCCAGTCCAAGCACATGTCCGTCCATGCCGACATAGGTGCGGTTGTTTTGCATCCCAATGCCGCCCAGATATCCCTCGATGTATTTTTTCCCGCCAACGACTGCTCCGCCGTAGAGATGCATGTCCTTTTGTGCCAACGCTAGAGGAGAAAAGGTTGCCAATACCAGCAGCGATAACGCAATTTTCCGAAACATTTTCATTGTCTCCTTATGGTGCGCTTTGTTGGATCCGTCCCAGACAACCGGATGCGGTCACCGGGCCGGTTGCCCCACAAAACGCATGTGGACGTGCGGAATCCCTCTATTCCTCTCAAGCGAAGGTCTTGTATTCGGCGAGCAACCCGATGTCAGGTCACGCCCGCTTTTTGCAATGCAGAACTCTAGCCCAGGCAGTGTTGAACCGCAAGGAACAACAATTTCAGGCGGCGAGAGAGCTGTAGGTGAGGTTCCCCGTGTTGACTGTCCGGCGTAGCGTGTCCCGGAATATGTGGAGGTTGTCGCGGTTGTTGAATCACCACTCCATCTCTTCGAGGCAGCGGTATGCATCGTTACAAGAAATGCTCTAGGGTTCCACTACAGGCGGTTTCCGGTTGCCAATTCGCGAGGCTCTCTCAAAGGCATAGGCCAGTTGCAGCACCCCGAAATCGTCGTGGTGGCGGCCAACGATTTGAATGCCTACCGGCAAGCCTTCGGGGGTAAATCCGGCAGGCACGGAAATGGCGGGAAGGCCGATGGAGGAGATGTAGTACGCAGAGCGCATCCAATCGGTGTAGCGGATCAGCTTCACTCCCTCAATCTCGCTTACATACTCCATCTTCATGTCGAAAGGCGGCACTTGGTTCACCGGCAGAATCATGAATTCGTGCGTCTCCATAAAAATGCGGACCCGTTGGTAGAGCGCCGTCCGCTTGGATTCCATTTGGGCGATCCGCTCGCCGGTCAGCCTGGCGCCGTCTTCAATTTCTTCAATCACGGTGGTCTTGATGAGGTGGCGATAGGGTTCGAGCAGTTTGCCGAAAGCAAGCCGGTAATACCACGCGCGCCAAGTCCGGAAGGCTTCGTCCGCGTCGGAAAAATCGGGCTCGCCATCCTCTACAACGCAGCCCAGCGACTGAAACAATTTCCGCTGGCCGTCCACCACGGTTTTCACCCGGCGGTCAAACGGCAGGCCGCCCAGGTCCTTCAGCCATCCGATGCGCACGCCTTTGAAATCGCGGCCGAGCGGCTGGGCGAACAGGCTGCCTGGCTGATCGATGGCGATGGGGGAGCGGCGGTCATATCCGGCCATGACGCTCAGCAGCAGCGCCGTGTCCTGCACGGTCCGGGCCATCGGACCCTGCACGGAAAAGGGAAACCATGCCGCTATGGCGGGCCAGTTGGGGACCCGTCCCGGCGACGGACGGAAACCCACAAGGTTACAAAAATTGGCCGGGTTGCGCAGCGAGCCCCCGAGATCGCTTCCGTCGGCCAGCGGCACCATGCCGCAGGCAAGCGCGGCAGCCGCGCCGCCGCTGCTGCCGCCGCTGCTCATGGTTGTATCCCAGGGGTTGAGGGTTGTGCCGAAGACCGCATTGAAGGTATGCGAGCCTGCTCCGAACTCGGCTGTGTTGGTCTTGCCCACGGTGATTCCGCCGGCCTGCTGGATGCGCGTGATGTGGAGAGCATTTTCGGCGGGAACGTGATCCTTGTAAATCGGCGAACCATACGTAGTGCGGAGGCCTTTCGTGTCAGCCAAGTCCTTGTGTGCGACGGGCAGCCCGTGGAGCGGGCCGGTTTTCTCGCCGCGCGCCAGAGCTTCGTCGGCCTGCCCGGCCTGCCGGAGGGCCTGCTCGGGCACGAAGGTGACGATGGCATTCACCTTGGGGTTGACCCGCTCGATTTGCGCCACATGGGCTTCCATCACCTCCTGGCAGGAAAGTTTCCTGGCTTGGATGTTCTGAACCAATTCAGTGGCTGTCATAAAACAAAGTTCTGTGTTGGACATCTTTGCTCTTTTTCGGGCCGGCGAAAGTATTGGTAAGGCGGGCTACTGTGTACAATACCACCGTCAGGCGCTCCAGATCGTACTTTACAGGCTAATTTTCCGGGGCCGGCAGAATAGCTGAGCAGGGTTTGAGCAGGCCGTTCACTCTGAGCCTTGCCTGGGCTTAAGCAAGGGAACGGGAGGCACCAGAGGAGGATCTCTTCCTCAAGCGGGGCGGTCAACTCCACCAGCGCTTGCTCGGCCACCTGAGCCCGGTCTGGCTGGGGGAACCGGTGTACAAAGCAAAGGGAAGCCGGTGCTGAGCCGCGACGTGAAACTCTCCGGGTGCCCGGGAAGGCTCGGCGCAGGTCACGCGGTTCCCGCCGTGCTTTTTGGAGAGATACAGGCTGAAGTCGGCTGCCCGGAGGATTTCCTCCGGCGTAGAACCATGCCAGGGAAAGGTGGCGATGCCGAAGCTGACCGTGAGATGCCTTTTCTGAAAGATAAGCTCGCTGTCAATCCACGAGCGCATCCGCTCTGCCAGAATCTTGGCCTGTTCGGTGGAAGCCTCCGGCATCAGGATGACAAATTCATCTCCGCCGTAGCGGGCCGCCACGTTGCTCTGCCGGGAGCGGCTCGTCAACAGTTTTCCCATGTGGGTCAGCATACGGTCTCCTTCCAGATGCCCCATGTTGTCGTTGACGGCCTTGAAGTTGTCCAAATCCAAAAGCAGGATGGAAAATTGGCGTTCCGTACGGATGGTGCGTTTCCATTCCGCCTGCAAGACTTGGGAAAAATAGCGACGGGTTTTAAGTCCGCTCAAGCTGTCCGTGATGGCCTGCTCTTGCGTTTTGTGAAAGAGGGAAGAATTTTGCAGAACAATCGCCAGGTAGCCGGCTAGGCTGCGGAAGGTTTCCTTCTCCTCCCGGGAAAAAACCTTCGGCGGGAGCTTCTCCATGTAGAGCGCGCCCAGCGGGATTTTCTCATGGAGAATCGGGAGGCAAAGCTGGAAGCGGCTGCCCGACGACATGGTTTCCGAAGCAGCTTCCGGAGCGTCACTCCGGTTCTGCCCCTTCTCGCCAGCCTTTGCTGACGGTCTCAGCGATATCTGCTCCCAGGGAAGCCGTTTGCCCGGCATGCGAACGGCAGTTCCGTCATCCGTCTTCCATTCAATTTTCTCTTGCTGGGAGCCTACAAGGCCGATCCCTGCGTATTCGCAATCGAATTCCCGCCGTATCTCCCGCACCATCTCTGCCAGCAGTCCTTTCGTGTTCCAGGTAGAAACGGCAAGGCGCTGCATCCGGTTCAGGAACTCCAGGTGGCGGGATCGGCTCTGTTCCAGCAGGAGTTTCCGCCGCTTCCACAGATATCCCCAGAAGAGCGTGGCCGCCGCCAATGTCAGCAAACAATAAAGCAGTCCCACCGAGGAAGGAATCATAATCCAGCTACCATGGATAAACCGGTGATCCAGCTATGCAACTTCACAGCTAAAGCAATTCAATGACACATTCGCAGGGAAGTCAAGGACTTCAGGAGTTTACGGTGAGTGCGGAAAAGCGATGGCCGGAAAGCTGTAAAAACAGGGTGGAGATTCGTGTAAAGGACAACCCGCGCACTGCATCTGAGCCTTCTGCGCCGTCCGGCAAGGGACTTGCCGCTTTGGGCTCAGGGTTCCCTCACGAGTTCATATTGTTATGCTTCCGGTCTCATTTTCATGTAGTTCAAACGTGCTGTTTTAATCTTGGACCGCTATCGGTTGATCCGTGTCCTCATGAGCCGGACAGAGGAGCCGAAAATCGCAGTATCGGCAGTGATATCCGGGCAGGGCCGGGAACCGCCCGGCCAGGATATCACGGCTCGCCTGACGAATTTCCGTCTGTAGCTTTTGGAAATCTTCCGGTTCCCGCGTAGTCCGCAAGCCCTCCTGGGTGGTTAAGTTATAGAGGACCAAGCTGAGGGGCTTGAATCCTATGGCTTGGCGGCAAGCCAGGGCGTAAAGGGTCAACTGCAAGCTGCGGTCGGCTTCCTTTTGTGTTTGCGCCCGGCCCGTTTTGTACTCGATCAGCTCCACATCCTCCCCGGCTATTTGGTTGATCTGGTCGATTCTTCCCAGCAGTTTCGGTCCGCCTTGCTCGAAGTGGAACTGGAAGGCTTTCTCTTGATGCAACAGCTTAAACGGCCGACCCTCCAGCGAACGCTTGAGTCCCGTGAGTTGTTCCCTACCCATGTCTTTATACTTGCTTTCCTGGTGCGGGTCGGCAAAACCAGCCGAGGACCAATGCTTGCTGAGGATCGTCTCTACAGTTTCCGGGTCTGTTTTCTCCCTGCCGTCGGCGTATCCGCTCACAAGCTCTCTTACGGCCCGGTGCATGATAGACCCAAACAGCAGGGCAGGAGAGGGGTTCGCGGGCAGGCGACAAACGTAATTGTACTGATACCTCCGCGGACATTGCCGATAGTCCCCAAGGCCGGAGGCACTCAGGGTCAAGCCGCCAGCCGCTGGAGCCTTCATGGTGCTGACCCATTTATCGATCCGGGAAAAGGGCGGCGTGCGAGATGGCTCTTGCTGCCCGGAGACCTGGCCCGCCGGTTGAGATGTCGCCGCTGAGAGTTTCTTCCAGTCCATGGCCGGGCAGCCATCTTCGCGCAGTTGCTCCAGGAAAGGGGATGGCTGTTGCCTTTTGCCTGAAACCGTGCACAGCGTCAGCGTGCTGCGCGCGCGTGTGAGCGCCACGTAGAACAGCCGCCGTTCCTCCTCCATGTGGAAGTCGCCCTGCGGCAAAGGGCTCTTCAGCAAAGCGTCGGGGAAGGAAATGAGCGGGCGGCGATTCAGGGTGGGAAAGGCCCGTCGCAGCAAATGCAGGACAAAAACGTTTTCAAACTCCAGACCCTTGGCCCCGTGCACGGTCATCAACTGCACCTTTCCCAAAGGCCCGCCATCGGCTGATTGATCCCAAAGGGTTACCTGCCGGGACTCCTCGGAGGATGTCCCTCCCGCCGGGGCTTGGCCGTTCTCATCGGGAAGGGAAATCCTCCCCCCGGCCTCTTCAAAGTAGCCGAAGTATTCGAGAAATTCCCCCAGGAACCCCGAAGTGCTTTTGTCCTGATCCCATTGTTTTTCTTCATCCCATTGAATGACGAAATCGGTGAACGCTTCCAGAGCCGCATCGTATTCTTCCAGGCCAAACAAGCCCAGTTCCTGCCGCAACGAGGGGAACCAGGAGCGGAGGCGTTGTTCGCTGGAAAGTTTTTGATACCGGGAAAGGAAGTCCAGCAGCTTCGCTTTCCCCGTCCACTGGTTGCCCCAGCCATCCTGCTCGATGATCTCCCGCAGGCTGCACTGCCGCCCTCTCGCCAGACGGCAACCCTCCCACAGCAGGCTCGCATCCATCTCCCACTGCGGGTTCGCGCACACGCGAGCCAGGCTGATACTGTCCTCCGGGCGGCCGATGGCACGCAGACAGGCCACCAAGTCACGCACCGGCGGCAGATTATCGATGGCCAAATTGCGAATGGAAAAAGGGACGTTCTCACGTCGCAGAGCCTCCACCAACCGGTTTCGATAGCGGTGGGCGCGATACAGAACGGCAAAATCGGAGTAGGCTTTGGCTTCTCCCGTCTTCACTTGCCGGGCAATTTCTTGCGCCACAAACTCCGCCTGCTGACCGGCGTCGGGAAATTCCCAGACCTCCACCTTCCGCCCCGCCGGGTTGGAAGTCTCCAATCGTTTGCCGGGCTGGTAGCGATCCTTGGAATTGGCGGCGATGGCGGCGGCGGCCACCTCCAGGATGCTTTGGGTGGAGCGGTAGTTCTGGCGCAGCACCACGCGAGAGTGTCCCGGAAACCGCTGCCCGAACTGGTGGAAGCTGGCGTAGGAGGCTCCCCGGAAACGGTAGATGGCTTGGTCGTCGTCGCCCACCACCGTCAGGTTTTTTCTCTCGCCTGCCAGCCGCACCAGCATCTCGATCTGCGCCAGGTTGGTATCCTGAAACTCGTCCACCAGGATGAACCGGTAGCGGCGTTGCAGACGGGCCAGCAGTTCGGGCGTAGCGTCGAGAAAGGCGATGGTCCGCGAAATCATCGCCCCAAAGCTCAGCAGATGCTTTTGCTCTTCCAACTCCGCCGAGCGCGCGTACATCCGGGCCACCTCCCGCTGCCGTGCCAGTTCCTGCTCGGTGCATTCTTTCCGGGGAGGGCCTTTTCGGGAAGAGCGCAAACAGTCAGCCGCCAGCTTCTCCACATAGGCGGCGTAGGCGTCAGGCTTCACCAAGTTGTCATGGCAGCGGGAGCAGAAGTCGACCAAGTCCCCCAGAAACCGGCCTGGCTCGGAGACTTTGAGATAGTAATCCAACTCCAGGCTTTCCAGGTGGCGGCGAAGGAAGATCCATTGGTCGAACTTGTCCAGAGCACTGTAGGTAGCCTCCTTCGACAGTAACTGGTAACAGAAAGCGTGAAAAGTGGAAAAGCGGCAGCCTCGCGCCCGCTCTCCAAAGCGCTCCCCGGCTCGCTGTCGTATCTCCTCCGCCGCTTTGTTGCCGAAGGTCAGAGCCAGTATGTTTTCCGGTTTCAGTCCCGGCACGGCGCGCAACAGATAACCGACCCGCTCCACTATCACGCGCGTCTTGCCGGTTCCCGCTCCCGCCACAATCAGCAGCGGCCCCTCGCCGTGCTCGACCGCCGCTTTTTGTTTCGCGTTCAGTTGCACCATGCCCGCTTGCACCTCCCCGGTACTGCTCCCTCAGCCGTCATAACGATTCGTGGTCATGGCTCGCACCAATGCAGCCAGCGACCGGTTCGCCGGCGCAGCGACCCCATATTCCCGGCCCAGCCGGACCACCGTAGAGTTGGTGGCAATGCATACCGTCAGGGGCGCTGCATGCCTCCACTTCCCGGACTCCTGAACAAGCAGGAACAACCTCATAGCATACGCGGAAAGGCCCGGAACCGGGTCAGTGAATCAATCGGCTTTCCCGAGAGGCTCTCTGGACCTTTCAGCCTGCTCCAGCCACTCTCCGCCATATAGAGTTGACAGAAAAAGCGGGATTGTCTACGATTAGAACGAACGTTCGATAAGCGATCTCATGGCACTCTCGACGCTGGCCCGGTCTCCATCCGTTCCTGCGCCGCCTAACAAATATGACCGGCGGCTGGGGGAGATTCTCCATCACGCCAGCGCAGTCTTCTGCGACAAGGGATTCGCGGCAGCCTCGATCCGCGACATCTCGCGGGCGAGCGGAACCAGCTTGGCAGGCTTGTACTATTATTTCAAAAGCAAGGACCATCTGCTTTTCTTAATCCAGCAGGAAGCCTTTTTGACGCTGATCCGGACGCTGGAGGAAAAGCTCTCCGGGGTTTCCGACCCCGAGCAAGCTATCCGGAGGTTCGTGGAGAATCATCTGGAACATTTCGTGGGTGACCCGAAACGGGCGAAGGTCCTCTCGCATGAGTCCGACACCCTCAAGGGGCCGTATCAGTCCGAGATCGCCACGCTTAAAAAAAAGTATTACCGGCAATGTCTGACGATCCTGGAGCAATTCCAATCTGCCCGGCAACTGCGAGGCGTCAACACCCGGCTGGCCGTCCTGAGCTTGTTCGGAATGATGAACTGGCTCTACACCTGGTACAACCCTCGCGTGGACGGCGACTGGAAGGAAGTTGCGAGCCAGATGTCATCTACATTCCTGCGAGGAGTTCTGGGAGCCGGTGGCAATTCCAAGCCTGCTCCTCAGCGGAAGCGGAGCGGGGCTAAGCGCTCTTTTTCATAACTTATGGAACCTTACACGCTATCGGAGTTAATGGTGGTGGCCGCAGCGCGGGAGATCCACGATGGAGACGTGGTATTTGTCGGCATGCGGCTGCCATTGCTGGCCTATGTGGTGGCCAAGAGCAGCCACGCCCCGCGTGCCGTGGGTGTTTTTGAAAACGGAGTGTTGCGCAGTGCCCCGGCGCGGGAGCTGTTGTTTACCATGTCGGACTGCCCCAACATTACCGGCGCGCTGACCTGCTTCAGTATGCTGGAGTGTATGGCCTTATTGCAGCAAGGCCGCGTGAGCCTGGGTTTCCTAGGAGCGGCGGAGGTGGACCGGCACGGAAACTTGAACTCCACCGAAGTCAGCAACCGCAAGGGGAACACGGTGCGCCTGCCGGGAAGCGGCGGAGCTTCCGACATCGCCGCGCTCTCGCGACGCTATGTCGCCCTGCTCAACCATGACAAAGCGCGTCTGCCGGAAAAGGTCCATTACATTACCAGCCCTGGATATGGACCCTGGCGTCAGAACGGACGCCTGCAGCAGGGAGGTCCCGAGGCCGTCATCACTACCAAGGCCGTGCTGCGTTTTTCGCCCGCGGGAGAAGCCTACTTGGACTCCTGTCATCCTGGCGTTACGGCAGAAGACGTTTTGGCCAATACCGGATGGCCACTGGCCGTCGCACCGCGAGTAAAAAAAACGCCGGTGCCCAGCAATCGGGAGCTGCGCGTGATTCGCTCCTACGACCCGGAGCATTTTTGGACCAAGTAGCTGATGCACAGATATTTTTTTGCGCGAGCGCGCAACCCGGAAGCACCGGAAGAATTTACAGGATGAGGAAGCTACAAGTAACCGAGGCCAGGCTTCGGCTTGTTTTATCGATGGAGGCGGGCCATCGAATCTTCCATGCGCCGATTTAGGGAGGCACCATGGCTGAGCAGAACTACCAAACGATTCAAGTGGACCGGCTCGGACCGGTCTGTTCAATTACGCTAAACAAGCCGCCTTTGAACATCATCGACCTGGCGATGATCGAGGAACTCTGCGCCGCCCTTGAGGAGGTGGAGAGCCAGCCTGAGACCAACGTAATTGTCTTTCGCGGTTCGGGACCGAAGGGTTTTTCTGCCGGCGTCAGCATTCAGGACCATAAGCCGGACCGCGCCCCCTACGTTATCCCACGCTTTAACGACATCTTCCGCCTGCTGGCGAAGACCGACAAGGTAACCGTGGCGGTCGTGCACGGAATCTGCCTGGGAGGAGGCTGCGAGCTGGCTACCATGTGCGATCTGATCATCGCCGCCGAATCGGCCAAGCTGGGTCAGCCGGAGATCAAGCTGGGCCAGCCGCCTCCGGTCGGCCTGATCCTGATGCCGTATTTGATGGGATACCGCAAGGCCGCCGAGTTGCTGTTCACCGGCGCAAGCATCGGGGCGCGCGAGGCGCAATCGCTGGGGCTGGTGAACCGCGTGGTTCCCGAAGACCAGTTGTCGCAGTCTTTGGAGGACCTCCTGCGCGAGATTACAGCCCACAGCGGCGCCATCCTCCGGCATACTAAGAACATGCTGCGCCGGGCTGCCGGGCTCGACTTTGAGAAGGCTTTGCAAGAGAGCGAAAACTACTTTGTCCAGACGATTCTGAAGACCGAGGACGCCAAGGAAGGCATTTTTGCTTTTCTCGAAAAGCGCGCCCCGCAGTGGACTCATCGTTGATATGGAAAGGCTGATCTGTAGCTGATCTAGAAAAGCTGATGCCGAAGAAAAGCAGCGTACAGGACGAAAAGCTGTGTTCCCTGGAGGAGGCCATCGGCCGCTTGGTGCCGGACGGGTCGAGCGTCGCCATGGGCCTGCAACTGGAAAGCATGATTCCATTTGCTGCCGGGCACGAGATCATTCGGCAAGGGAAGAGAGACCTCACCCTGGTCGGCCCCATCTCCGATATCCTGTTCGATCAGATGATCGGAGCAGGCGCGGTCCGCAAGGTGGTGTCGGCATGGGTAGGCAACGTGATGATGGGTTCGGCCTACAACTTCCGCCGGGCCATGGAAAAAGGGATTCCCCAGCAGTTAGAGATGGTCGATCACTCGAACTTCACCTTGGCGTTGGGGCTGCATGCCGCTGCTTTGGGGGTGCCGTTTCTGCCCACCCATACGGCCGGAGGCTCGGACCTGATTGGCCGGAATCCGGACTTGGTGGAGTTTCAGGCTCCTTTTACGGGTGAGACCATGAGGGCCGTGCGCGCTCTGCATCCCGATGTCGCCGTCATCCAGGTTCAGCGGGCCGACCTCTATGGAAACGCGCATCTGTGGGGGAACCTCGGCGTGGCGCCGGACGCCGCCCGCGCCGCCCGCCATGTGATTGTGGTCGCCGAGGAGATCGTCGATCCCAAGACGATATCGAGCGATCCCAACCGGACCGTGATTCCAGGTTTTCTAGTGGAGGCCGTTGCGGAGGTTCCCTTCGGTGCGCACCCGTCCCCCGTCCAGGGGTATTACAACCGCGACAATAACTACTACAGCGAGTACCACCGGCAGACCAAGACCGTGCCGGATTTCCAGGGCTGGCTTGACCGTTGGGTTCGCGGCGTGAAGGATCGCCGGGGCTACCTGGAGCAGCTCGGCGCGGAAAGACTGGAAGGGCTGAAGGTGAGGAAGCGCGCCTTTGCTGCCCGGACTGATTTTGGGCACTAGCGAAGCCAGGGAGAGTTATGATCTCAAGAAGAGAGGTGCGTAGGAGAGCGATCGTGTATCGAACAGGCAAAGTTATGGAGAGCGGGTTATGAAACAGACCCGGTCGCAAAATAAGGTTCGTGAGCGACAGAAGACCCACATGACCCTGCGGGTGAATGGTGAGCGGGCCGAGGTCGCCTTCGCCCCGCACAAGACACTGCTGGAAGTACTGCGCGAGGACCTGGGGCTTACCGGCACCAAGCACGGCTGCGAGTTGGGCGAGTGCGGAGCCTGTGCCGTGTTGGTCGATGGACAGCCGGTGCTCTCCTGCCTGGCTCTGACGGTGGCCCTGGAAGGGCATGAGATCACGACCATTGAAGGAATGGCCGAAGGAACGGAACTCCATCCTTTGCAGAGTGCCTTTGCCGAGTTGGGCGCAGCGCAGTGCGGATATTGCACTCCGGGCATTTTGTTGACGGCCCAAGCGTTGCTCGAGCAGGTTCCGCGGCCTTCGCGGGACGAGATTCAGCAGGCACTGGCCGGCAATCTATGCCGTTGCACGGGCTACATTAAGATTTACGAAGCGGTGGAGCTGGCCGCAGCCCGCATGGCGGGCGAACCGGCCGAGCCTTGCAAGGAGAGCATTTATGGCTGGGAATAACGGAAGCAAAAGGAATGGTCTGAAGGTGGTCGGCAAGCCTTGGAAAAAGGTGGACGCCACCGAAAAGTGCACGGGGCAGACCCAATTTGCCGACGATATTTTTCTTCCGCGCATGCTCCACTGCAAGCTCCTGCGCAGCACGGTTCCTCACGCCCTCATTAAGAACATTGACGCCTCCAAGGCCGGGAAGCACCCCGGCGTTAAGGCGGTGCTCCTGGGGAAGGATTTGCCCACCCTGTACGGCATCATGCCGGTGGCACAGGATGAATACGCCTTGGCCGTTGACAAAGTCCGCATGGTGGGCGATCCCGTCGCCGCTGTTGCCGCCCTGGACGAAGATGCGGCCACGGAAGCCGTGGACCGGATCGATGTCGAGTATGAGCTTCTTCCTGCCATCGCCTCTGTCCAGCAAGCTCTGGACAACCCCGAACCGCGCATCCATGAATACGGCGAATACGGCAACGTCCATCGCAGAATCGCTTACGAGTTTGGCAATATGGAAGAGGGTTTTGCCGAGGCGGACTTCATCCGGGAAGACACCTGTTTTTACGAAGGCAGCACGCACCTGCCGCTGGAACAGCACGCCAGCGTAGCCCGGTTCAGCCATGACGGCAAGCTCACGCTATGGAGTTCCACGCAGAACCCGCACTATCTGCACCGCACCCTGGCCAAAGTGCTGGGCCTCGCCGCCAGCCACGTTCGCGTCATTGCCACTCCTTGCGGGGGAGGTTTCGGAGGCAAGTGCGACCCCTTTAACCACGACATCGTCGTCTCGAAACTGGCCATGATGACCGGCCGCCCGGTGAAAATTTGCCTCACGAGGGAAGAGGTCTTTTACTGCCACCGGGGACGGCATCCCGTCCTCATGCGCACCAAAACCGGCTTCAAGAAGGACGGCGCCATCACCGCCATGCACCACCGCACCTTCGTGGACGGCGGCTCCTACGGCGGCCACGGCATCGCCAGCACCTTCTACACCGGCGTCTTGCAGCCCACAACCTACAAGATCGGGCGGTACAAGTTCGACGGCGTGCGCGTCTTCACCAACAAAGCCCCTTGCGGTCCCAAGCGCGGCCACGGCACTCCACAGCCCCGCTTCGCCCAGGAAGTTCAGATGGACAAGATCGCCGAGCAGTTGGGAATGGACCCGGCGGAGCTTCGGAAGCGCCATCTGGTGGAACCGAATTCGATTACCGCCAACTGGCTGCGCATCGGCACCATTGGCTTGGGCAAGTGCATCGATAAGGTTGTGAAAGGCTCCGGCTGGAAGGATCGGTTCCGCAAGATGCCCTACGGAAAGGGATTGGGCCTGGCGTGCAGCGCCTACATGACCGGAGCCGGAACGGCCATCTACTGGAACAGCATGCCCCATTCCGGCGTGCAGTTGAAGCTCGACCGCAGCGGCCTGGTCGCCGTCTATTGCGGCTCCACGGAGATCGGCCAGGGGGCGGATTCGATGCTGGCTTATATCGTCTCCGAAGTGCTCGGCATCGATCCTTTTGACATCCGCGTAGTTACCTCCGACACCGACATCACTCCGGTAGACCTCGGCAGCTATTCAAGCCGCGTCACCCTCATGGCCGGCAATGCCGCCGTGCAGGCGGCCGAGCGCGCCAAGGATTACCTGGCCCAGGCGGTCGCGGAGAAGCTGGAAGTTCCCGCCAGCCGTCTCGCCTTCGCGGAGCGCCGCGTCTACGACCTGGAGAACCCGGACACAGCCGTAAGCTTTATCGAGGCCGTAGAGCTTGCCGAGACGAAGTTCGGCACGCTGGGCACAACCGGTTCCTACAAGCCTCCGAAAGCGCCCGGCAGGTTCAAAGGCTCCGGCGTGGGTCCGTCCCCGGCCTACAGCTATTGCGCGGCGGTCGCCGAGGTGGACGTCAACCCGGAGACCGGATGGGTAAAGGTAGATCGCATCTGGATGGCCCACGATGGAGGCCAGTCGATCAACCCCGTGCTGGTGATGGGGCAGGTGGAAGGCAGCATTTACATGGGCTTGGGAGAGACTTTGATGGAGGAGATGACTTACCGAGGCAACCGCAACGTGGTCCATAAGTTCCCCTCCATGCTGGAGTACAAGAGCCCGACCACGCTCGAAATGTGCGACGTAGTCACCTATCTGCTTGAGGACCGCGAGCCGAACGGGCCGTTTGGGGCTAAGGAGGCCGGACAGGGGCCGTTGCTGCCGGTGCCTCCGGCGGTTGCTAACGCCGTTTATGACGCCGTTGGCGTGCGGATCGACGAAATTCCCATCATGCCGGACAAGGTGCTGAAGGCAATCCGCGCGAAGGCGAAGGGTCAGGAAGGCAGGAGCGGGCCTATTACTTTCCCGGAATGTGAAATGCCCCCTCCCATTGCGGTGCCCACCCCGCAGGAGGGCGGCGACGGCAAGGCCGCGCATCGGGAGCCTGCCTTGGCACGGAAGTAAGCCGGTCGTGGTACCGGGGGGTGCACGGTAGTCCCGTAGGGGCGTTAGATCTTAGCCCACGGCGCAAGCCGTGGGAAGCATTTGGCAGTGTCTTTGAGGATTGAATGTTACGACTTCCCAAGTTTACTTATCTCCAGCCGGAAACGGTCGCCGAAGCCGTCCGCATGATGGCCGACGCCGGGCCGGAGGCGATGTTTGTGGCCGGAGGCACGGACCTTTATCCAAACATGAAGCGGCGGCAGCAAGAGCCTAAGGTCGTCATCGGCCTCGCGCAACTGGACCGGCTCCGCACCATCGAAGGAAAACCGGAAGAGGGGATGGTTCTGGGGGCCGGAGTGACGTTGACCGAGGTTGCCGAGAACCCAAGCATTCGGCGCGCCTATCCCGTCCTGGCTCATGCCGCCGAGCTGATCTCCACCCCGCTGCTGCGTAATATGGGCAGCATTGGCGGAAACCTGTTGCTCGATACTCGCTGCAATTACTACGACCAGAACTACGAGTGGCGCAAGGCGATCCATTTCTGCATGAAGAAGGATGGGGAAATCTGCTGGGTGGCTCCATCCAGCCCCCGCTGTTGGGCCGTGCAATCGAGCGACTGCGCCCCGGTGATGGTGGCAATCGGAGCCAAGGTGAAGCTGGTCTCCCGCGAAGGCGAACGGTTGATCCCTGCCGCAGAGCTATACAACGACGACGGGATCCAACATCTCGGGAAACGCCCCGATGAATTGCTGACCGAAATTCACCTGCCTCCGACCAATGGATGGAGGGCGACTTACTGGAAACTGCGCCGGCGGGGTTCGTTTGACTTTCCAGTCCTGGGCGTGGCTTCCTGCTTACGCGTGGCGGACAACGGGACGGTCGAGGAGGCGAAGATCATCCTCGGCGGGGTCGGCTCGGCTCCTAAGGAGGCGATCGGTGCGGAACAAGCGATACTAGGAAAGAAACTGACGGAAGAGACCATCGAGCAGGCTGCGGCGGTGACATATCCGCTGGCCAAGCCGCTCGACAACACGGACTTCGCCATGCACTGGCGGAAGGATATGGCACGGTATTACGTCTCCGGGACGCTGCGGGAGTTGGCGGGCTTGCCGCCGAGCCGTTCCCGGAACCGGTAAGGCCTTCTCTCGGAGGAATAGGTAGTCAGGCGAGAGCTTTTTCTCGTCGTGGGCCTTTCTCCCAAATTTGCAAACCCACGGCAAATTGGCAGCTTCAACCTGCCGTGGCTGCCAACGACCATTTCCATACCTTCATGAGCACAAATAATTATCCAGTTATTGACGCGCACGCCCACATCTGTCCTATTCGTATGATCAAGCCCGGGCCGCTGGCCGAGTGGCAGAAGACCTATGGAGACAAACTCGACGGGATTCGCGAAACTTTGGAGGACCCCAAGCTTTTGCTTCAGCACCTGGACCGCGAAGGGGTTGAAAAGGTGGTGTGCATCAATTACATCGCCCGCGACCTGTTCGGCTTTACCGATGAAGTCCACGATTATGTAGAAAATTTTTGCAAATACGCGCCGGACCGCTTGCTTCCCTGCGGGTCGGTGGACCCTGTCTATTCCGGCGACTTGGTGCGGGACGCGGAAGATCTGCTTTATCGGCGCAAGATGCGCCTGTTGAAGGTTCATGGACCGCATCAGGGCTTTTCGCCCAATGATTACCTGGACAGCAAGCCGACGCTGGCCAAAGTTTATGCCATGGCCGAGGAAGCCGGAGTTCCCGTGATGTTTCACACGGGCACTTCCATTTTTCCCGGCGCCCGCAGCAAGTACGGCCACCCCATGACTATTGACGACATCGCCCTGGACTTCCCCGAGCTGAAAATCATCATGGCCCACGGAGGCCGCCCATTGTGGATGGCGGAGGCTTTTTTCCTGCTGCGCCGGCACTCGCATGTCTACATGGATATCTCCGGCATTCCCCCCAAGCATCTGTTGCGCTATTTCCCACGTATTGAAGAGGTTGCCGACAAAACCATGTTCGGAACCGATTGGCCTTCACCCGGCATTCCCGGAATGGCCATCAACGCGAAACAATTCCGCCAGTTATCCATCTCGGACGAAACCAAGCGCAAGATTCTCTACGACACGGCGGACCGACTGCTGTTTGCGAAGTAGGCGCCCGGCGGTCAAGGATGCCCCCCGCAAAGCGTTCCCCTGCTGTCTTCATCGCTCTTGCCTATCGTTTCACAACGGGGTAATTTCCCTTGACAGTCCCCGCACGTTGCGCTTACCATTAAGCCTCAATTGAATAGATTCAGTCCCCTGAATCTTATCCAGAGTGGCTGAGGGAGCAGGCCCGAAGAAGCCACGACAACCGGCGGTCCTTGTAAGTGCCAGCCGGTGCCAATTCCTGCCCTGATGGGGCAGATGAGGTTGGGGGAGGCGTTGCAGTAATCAGCACCTCTTCCAGGCGGAAGAGGTTTTTTTATTTTTGGAGGCAGGTTTGTCCTTTGTAACGGGACTGAAGTGCAGAGAGTGCGGGGCCAGCTACAAGGTTTCCCCGCGGGTGGTTTGCGACTGCCTGGCACCGCTTGAAGTGGCCTATGACGTGGAGGCCTGGAAGAAAACGGTAAGCCGGGAGACGATTACCAGCCGCCCACCGAATATGTGGCGTTACCGGGAACTGCTGCCTCTGGACAGCGAACCGGTTTGCAGCCGGGCGGTGGGCTTCACGCCGCTGGTCGAGGCTCCCAGGCTGGCCAAGGCGCTGGGGTGCGAACGGATTTTCCTCAAAAATGACGCGGTCAACTCCCCGTCGCTCTCGTTCAAGGACCGTGTGGTCGCCGTGGCAGTGAACAAAGCCATCGAGTTTGGTTTCAAGATTGTGGCCTGCGCCTCCACGGGCAACCTGGCGAATTCGGTTGCGGCTCACGCGGCTGCCGCGGGACTGGAAGCATACGTCTTCATCCCGGACGATCTTGAGGAGGCCAAGATTCTGGGCTCGGCGGTATATGGCGCGAAGCTCGTGAAGATTCGCGGCAACTACGATCAAGTCAACCGCCTCTGCTCCCAGATCGCCGGAGAGTATGGTTGGGGATTTGTGAATGTGAACCTGCGGGCCTTCTACGCCGAAGGCTCCAAGACGCTGGCCTATGAGGTGGCCGAGCAGTTGGGATGGCGCATCCCGAAGGCCATCGTGATTCCCATCGCGGGCGGTTCGCTGATTACCCGCGTGGGGAAGGCATTTCGGGAGCTGGCGGAGTTAGGGTTGGTGGAGCCCGTTGCGGTAAAGCTGTTCGGAGCGCAAGCCACGGGCTGTTCCCCGGTGACATCTGCCGTGAAGCGCGGCTCTTGCGAGATCGAACCCCAAAAGCCCTCCACCATCGCGAGGTCGCTCGCCATTGGAAGCCCGGCGGATGGTTACTACGCCGCGGGCGCGATCCAAACCAGCGGCGGAGCCGGGGAGGACGTCACCGACCAGGAGATTGTCGAAGGAATGCGGCTGCTGGCCGAGACCGAGGGAATCTTCGGCGAGACGGCTGCCGGGGTGACGGTGGCGGTAACCCGGAAGCTGCTTCAGCAGGGCAAGCTCGACCGCACCGAAGAGGTGGTTCTCGCAATAACCGGTAACGGGTTGAAGACGCTCGACGCGCTCCAACAACATCTGGACCGAGGCGTCACTATCCGGCCCCGGCTGGAAGAGTTTGAAGCTCAGGTCCTCCGCGCGGTGCAGCCCTCGGACATGGCTGTTGGATGACGAGGAGGCCGAGGAGGAGAACGGCGCCTCGCTGGCTTTGCGAGTTCTAGGGAAGGATTAGGTCAACGATTATGTCAATCCGAGTAAGAATTCCAGCGGCCATTGTGCGCGGCAAGGGAGGCAGCGAATCGGTAGAACTCGCCGCCGCCGATCTGAAGGAGATGCTGACGGCTCTGGAGGATCTCTACCCGGGAATGAAGAAGTCCATTTGTGACGAGTCCGGCAAGCTCAACCGCTTTGTGAACGTCTTTGTGAACGACGAGGACATCCGCTTTCTGGGCGGGGAAGCATATCACTTTCAAGACGGCGACGAGGTCTTGTTGATCCCCTCCATCGCCGGCGGTTAGCCCAGAGCCGCCGTCTTACGCCTCACCAAGTACAGATTGGACCCAGTTCGCTTTGGGCTATTGGATTTCTGCGACCGCTTTCGGTCGGGGGACGCATCCTGTACAATCCCTGTCAGGAGAGACCGGGCCGGCTTGCCGCGATTTAGGAACTACGCATCCTCATCCAAGGTTTTTCGGATTGCAGCCGGGTTTGCAACGATTGCGCATGATGTCATGCGCAGGAATTTATAAAAGAAAGAAAAGGAAACAAGATGGGACTGAAAATTGCTGTCCTGGGAACAGGCAACATCGGCTCGGCTCTGCTGGGAGGAATCCTGAAGAGCAGCCTGGCGCAGCCCCAGGACGTGGTCGTCACGGTGGCTGTCGAGGAGAATGAGAAGCGGCAAGAGCTGGAGAAGCGGTGGAAAGTGCGGGCCCTGCCGGCCGCCAACCGCGAAGCCGCCGCCGGAAAAGACGTGGTCATTCTGGCGGTCAAACCACCGACCCTTCCGAAAGTCCTGAAGGAAATCCGGGGAGTGCTGAAGAAGAACCAGGTGGTCATTTCCGTAGCCGCCGCCGTTTCCATTCCTCTGATCGAATCCGTAATCGGCAAACGAGTCTGCCTGTTCCGCGCCATGCCCAATATTCCCGTGATCACCGAAGAAGGCGCTACGGGGGTGGCCGGCAATCAGGCAACTACGCCGGAGCAACGGCAGTTGGTGAAAAAGATATTCGGGACCCTGGGCGCGGTGGTGTTCGTTGAGGAGTGGCAACTGGACGCCGTGACGGCTCTCTCCGGCAGCGGCCCCGCATACATCTACATGGTGATTGAGGCTCTGATCGACGGCGGCAAAAAGATGGGGCTGTCGCATGATGTGGCAACCCGCCTGACGGAACAAACGGTGCTCGGCGCCGCCAAGCTGGTCCGGGATACCAAGCTCCATCCGGCTATCTTGCGCGACCAGGTCATCACGCCGGGAGGGGTGACGATCGCCGCCATCCATGAGCTGGAAAATCACGGTCTACGGGCCATGCTCATCAGCGCGATTGAGACGGCCACGGCCCGGTCCAGAGAGATCCGCGAGCAGATGGCGGAATTGTTTTCACCCGTGGCTGCGCCGCCGAAAACCTCCCCTGCTTCCGCCGCCTCAAAAAGCCGCAGCAAGACGAAAAGCAAATCGAAGCCTGCCTCGAAGGGCAAGAAACGTCGTCAGCAGTGACGCAGGGTCGGAGCAAGGGCCGGCAGCCACGCTGGGATGTTCCGGACCCAGGACCCTTTCGATTTCTATAATCAGTCGCCAGCGCCCGTTTGAAGAGCGACCCGCGGATCGTTGCGTCGCGGTAAAAAGACACGACAAATGACACATGGTGAAGCTACAAGGCGTTCAAAATGAAGGCGCTTGACAACGAAAATAAAGTATGAGTAAATTCTCCCGACGCAAGTCTAATGTCTGACTCGAAAACCCAACCTGGAGGTTTCTTATGACCGTCGCCGGTTCAGGGAAAACTGCTGTATTTTCCGCCGTGATTTGTTCTCTTCTTCTTATTTTCGCTTGGGGAGTTTCTCTCCAGGCACAGCTCTCCACCGGAACCATCTCCGGCACGGTGATGGATCAATCCGAAGCCGTGTTGCCGGGCGCAACCGTTACGGTGACCAACGTGGAAACAGGCATTACGCGCGTCGTCGAGTCCGGAGGGAACGGCCAGTACCGTGTGCCGAACCTGATCCCTGGCGACTATGAAGTGCAAGTGGAGTCTGCCGGATTTCAGACGAGCGTTCGCAGCGGCATCACCCTGAGCGTCGGGCGGCAGGCGGTGGTGGACATCACCCTGCGGGTCGGCGACGTCGCCGAGCGGGTGACGGTCACCGGCGAAGCTCCCCTCATCGAAACCACCACGGCCACGGTCAGTGGTGTGGTGGAACAGCAGCAGATGCGGGACATTCCTCTTAACGCCCGCAGCTTTCTCGAGTTGGTCCCGTTGCAAACCGGCGCGACCTTTACCGAAACGGCCGGGAACAGCGCCGTCCAAGGATTTGGCAAAAGGATTTCCGTCGTGGGCGCGCGTTACAACCAGAACAGCTTCCTGCTGGATGGGGCCGACATCAATGACATGAGCCAGAGCGCCGGGAGCGCTGCCGGAACGATGGCCGGAGTGGAAACGGTGCGCGAGTTCCGCGTGGTGACCAACGCCTACGACTCCGAATACGGGCGTCACACCGGCGGGGTGATCAGCGCGGTCACCAAATCTGGAACCAACGAGGTTCATGGCTCGCTGTTCGAATTTCTCCGCAACGACAACCTGGATGCCCGGAACTTTTTTGATCCCGCCGAACCTCCCGCATTTGTGAGAAACCAGTTCGGCGGTTCCGTGGGAGGGCCGATTATCCGGGACAGGACCTTCTTCTTCGGCAGCTTTGAAGGGTTGCGGGAGCGTCTCGGTCGGTCCCTGAGCTTCAACGTTCCGGGAATGGCGGCGCGTCAGGGCTTTCCCGACGCGGATGGTAATCCGACCGTTCCGATCGACCCGGAGATTAAGCCCTTTCTGGATGCCTATTGGGTTCCCAACACCCCGGATCGGGCGGATGGGACTGCCAGGTTTATCCAAGGATTCTCCCAGCCTCTCACCCAGGATTTCTTCCTGGCCAGGGTCGATCACCGGTTCTCGGATTCCGACTCCCTATTTGGCCGCTTCAACTACGACAGCGCGGAACGGTTCCGGCCTGGAGCAAACGGACTGAACACCGGGGAAGAGACAACTACCGGGAGCCGCTTTGCCACCATCGAGGAAACGCACATCTATTCCCCGCAACTGATCGGGAGGACCCACCTCTCCCTCAATCGCACCGTGCTGACGGCTACGGACCCCGCTATTGAAGGGTTCAACTTCCCCAGATTCACCTTCGCCGACCAACCAGATGTGCCGGGGAACATTGGCGTCTCAGGCCTGACTAACTGGGGCGGAAGGAGTTTCAACCCCAAGCATCACGCCCAAACCATCTACCAGTTTAAGGAAGATCTCTTTTACAGCACCGGGCGGCATTCCTTCAAGTTCGGCGGCCAGTTCGAGAGGTTTCAGGCCAACGTGCGCACGGATTTCAACGCGGGCGGCACCTTTCGTTTTGGTAGTTTGCAGGACTTCCTTCGCAACGATGTCTCTACCTTTTTGGCCATCAAACCCGGCTCGGATAATATCCGCGGCTGGAGGCAAAGCCTGTTCGGCTTTTACTTCCAGGACGACATTAACGTAAGGCCGGGCTTCACGCTCAATCTGGGCGTGCGGTACGAGGCGATCTCGACCCCGAAGGAAGTGAACGGGAAGGTGGCAAGCATTCGCGATTGGAGCCGCCATCAAGAGGGTCTGGGACCCGCTTCAGGACACTTCTACACGGTCCCCGTGGATGGAGCCGACGTTGGAGACCCTTATTTTGTGAACCCATCTCTGAAAAACTTCGCTCCCCGGGTGGGCTTCGCCTGGGATCCATTCCAGAGTGGGAAAACCGCCATCCGAGGCGGGATTGGCGTGTTTCACGATCAAGTTCTGCCTCATGTTTTCATCTTCCTGGGAGCCCGGGTGGCGCCCTTCTTCTCCGTGGCGGACCTGGCCGCGCGGGATTTCCCGGAAACCGGGATCGACTTTCCCGACGCTTTCTTCACCCACCACAATGTTTTGGCCGGAGACGCGGGGAGGCCGCAGGTCGATCTGGTGCAACACTTTATCGAGCAGCCGACCGTGTATAAGTGGAGCCTGGACGTCCAGCAAGAGATTGCTGCGAATACAACGGTGGACGTCGGGTATTCCGGCACCCGCGGCATACACTTGTGGCGAGGGGCGTATATTCTCAATACGACTCCCGCGATGATGCGGGACGGCCGGCGGTTCATCTTGATCGATGAGCCTCAGCCCAATCCCCACTGGAACCGGATGCGGGTGACCTCAACCGATGCCACTTCCTTTTATCATGGGTTTCGGGCGAGCTTGACCAAGCGCTTCAGCCGGGGCTTCCAGATCCAGAGTTCCTACACTTTTTCCAAAAACACCGACGATTCATCCACCACCTTTGGAAGCACCGATTTCGGCGCTTCCGATCGACGCGGATACCGGGGAGAAAAAGAGCATGCGCTTTCCAGCTTCGATATCCGGCACAGCTTCTACACGAACTTCGTGTATGATTTCCCGACTGGAAACTTGACGGGCGCGGCCGAGAAGCTTTTCGGTGGTTGGGGCGTGAGCAGCATCGTGCGGTTCAACAGTGGAAGTCCCTTCAACCTTACGGGAGACCAGCCGAGGAAAGGGAGATCCCGAGCACGCTATGTGGATGGGCCCCGCCTACACTTGGCCGCTGGAGGCGATCAAAATCCCGTTCGCCCGCAGAACCCGGATGAATACTTCGATGTGAACCAGTTTACTTGGCCGGGATTCGACTTCGCCTCGGACCCGCCGGGGTTCTTCCAGGGCACCGTGGGGAGAAACCACGTCATTACCCCTGGAATCGCCAACGTGGACTTTACTCTGATGAAGGAGACGCCGCTCTGGAGCGAGAGCACTAATCTCCAGTTCCGGGCGGAGTTTTTCAATATCCTCAACCGTCCGAACTTCGGAAGACCTGCGACGAACCTTTTCACTCGTACAGGGGGCCGGAGGAGCAACGCCGGAGAAATTACCAGTACCACAACCACTTCGCGGCAGATTCAGTTTGCGCTGAGGCTGGCGTTTTAGATAGAGAGTTCGCTGTCTTTTCTGCAATCTGACCTTAGCCCTCTGCAGGGAAATGGGAGCAAGGAAGCCTTGCTCCCGTTTTCTTGCGAGGCAGATTTCACACTGCCATCCGCAGCTTTAGGATTATAATTTCCCGAAATGCAGTGGCCTCAAGCGTGCCGGATTCCCGAATCCGGCTTCTAGAGCAGCCTCTGATTTCTGCATAATGTTTGATGAGAGGAAGTGGCGTTATGTTTCCAAAACAGACGTGGCGATTTTTCTGCTGGGGTTTGGCGCTTCTGTGGGGAAGCCAATGGCTGGCGGCGCAGTATCCCGTTTACACGCCGGGCGAGTATCCTGCGCCCCGCTATCCGCAGATCAAGGCAAGCTATACTGTCGAGGAGCTGATGCCCATCGCGCGAGACGTGATTCGCAGGCCGGTGATGAGCGCCTTTCTGAAGGCGGGCTACGCCATACAGCCGGGGCAAAGAGCCTTGATTGTTGTCCCCGGCGACTTCGAGCACGTGGTTCTGGAGGCCATTGTCCGTGCGATTCATGAGGCCGGAGGCGAGGCCGACGTGGTTCACACCCATGTCACCCCCCGTCCCGGCGGCGACGGGTCGTTGGAAGTCCGGTCCATCATGGGGCCTCGGGAACCGCAGACCAAGGGCTTTACTCGCGGTCGGATTATCCAGATGGCGGAAACTGGAGAGTACGATATTTTGATCTACGGCGCCGGTGGTCCTCATGCGCCTATTGCAATTCCCTGGCAGTATATTTTTTGGGATCGCATCGACAAATTTATCGCCACGGCCGGTTTCCCTGACGAAGTGCAGCGGGCCATTGATTTGGCAACATGGGAAATGGTGCTCAAAGCTCGCCGGTTCCGGGTCCATGACCCGGAAGGGACCGATATCTCCTGGACGGTGAAACCGAACTATTGGGAGGAAGCGAAGGAGACCTACGAATTTAACATTGTGCATGAGGGGCACGTCAGCGGCATCCCGATGGGAATGTCCGGCAGTTCCTTTATGGAATCCGACGCGGCGGGAGTAATCGGCGGCACCCTCAATCACACCGGACCCTTTCCGAACATCCGGGTTTCCATTTCCAATGCAAGCGCGGCCGGGATTGAAGGCGGCGGCAAGTACGGCCAGCTTTGGCGGGAGGCTCTGGATAAATGGAAAGATATCCAATGGCCGGAAGCTCCCGGGCCGGGCATCAATAAACTGTGGGAGGTCGCCATCGGCACGCAGGTCAAGGGCATCCGGCCAAAGGATGCCATGGAACGGGCCGCCGGCAACATTTGGGAAAGGTCCCGCTCGGGTGTGATTCACTGGGGGATCGGCGCCCGGACACCCTTTGTTTACCAGAAGCAGATCCCGGAGGAATTCAAGAAATTCCAGGAGCAGCACCACGCGCCGGGCGGGCACGTGCATATCCACACCTATTTCAACACCATGGATATTGAAACCATTGACGGGCAGCAGACCCAGTTGATCGACAAGGGCCGTCTCACTGTGCTGGATGATCCCCAGGTGCGGCAAGTGGCGGCGAAATACGGCGACCCGGATGAGTTGCTTCAGGAAATCTGGATTCCGGCCATCCCGGGCATCAATGTGCCGGGTGATTATCGGCGAGACTACAGCAACGACCCGACCGCATAAATTCGCGAGGAGATCGCGGAAAACTATCCCTATTGAGAGTTGGCCAGCTTCTTCCGGGGAAGGCGTATTCCGGGAGACTTTTTGGAGGGAGGAAACTTTATGTTTATCGGAACCAAGCGGCGAATTGTCTTTGCGTTCTGCACGATCCTGCTGGGAAGCCAGTGGCTGGCGGCGCAGTATCCCGTTTACAAGCCGGGAGAGTATCCTGCACCCCGCTATCCGCAGGTCAAAGCGAGCTACACGGTCGAGGAACTGTTGCCGGTCGCGCGAGAAGTGGTTCGCAGGCCGGTGATGAGCGCGTTTCTGAAGGCCGGTTATTCCATTCAGCCGGGTCAGAGAGCGCTCATTGTCGTTCCCAGCAGTTTTAACAACGTGGTGCTGGAGTCCATTGTCCGCGCTATCCAGGAAGCCGGAGGCCAAGCCGACGTCGCGCGCAGCTACGGGCCTTTGCGGGAACCCGGCGAGCTTCCGGTCCGGAACGCGGCGCGGGAGGCGGGACGCCTCATAGACCCGGTGCCGGTGGACGAGGATGGCAACCCTATCCGTCGCAACAAGGGCTTCGCACAGCAGGACAACATCATCCGATTGGCAGAGACCGGCGGGTACGACATCTTGATTTACCGCTCCGGCGGACCGCACGCGCCCATCGCCATTCCCTGGCAGTACATCTTTTGGGACCAGATCGACAAGTTTGTCACCGCGGCCAGCTTCCCGGACGAGGTGCAGCAGGCGATTGACAAAACGGCCTGGGAGATCCTGCTGCAGTCGCGCCGCGTCCACGTCACCGACCCGGAAGGAACCGATATCTCCTGGTCGATTGACCCACGCTATTGGGAGGAAGCCAAAGAGACCTACCAATTCAACATCGTGCATGAGGGCCATCTGAGCGCCATCCCGCTGGGAATGGCGGTGGATTCCTTCATGGAATCGGACGCGGCAGGAGTCATTGCCGGAACGCTGAATCATGCCGGACCGTTTCCTCATATCCAGGTCGGCATCTCCCGGGCGAGCGCTTCCGGGATTGAAGGAGGCGGCAGGTATGGCCAGCTCTGGCGGCAGGCTCTGGCCAAGTGGAAAGACCTCCAGTGGCCGGGCCATCCCGGACCGGGGCTGAACAAGCTGTGGGAGGTGGCCATCGGCACCAACGTCAAAGGCATCCGCCCCAAGAGCTTTGCAGAGGAAGGCGGCTCCTGGGAACGGTCCCGCGCCGGAGTCATTCACTGGGGAATTGGAGCCAGGTCAGGATTCGTCATGGACGTCCAGTTACCCAATGAGTACAAGGAGTTTCGCAAGCAACACCACGCGCCGGGAGGCCATGCGCACGTCCACACCTATTTCAGCACAATGGATATCGAGACGGCCAGCGGCCAGCAGCTTCAGTTAGTCAACAAGGGGCATCTCACCGTCCTCGATGATCCGCAAGTCCGGCAGGTCGCCGCCAAATACGGCGATCCGGATGAGCTGCTCCGGGAAATATGGATTCCGGCTATGCCGGGCATCAATGTGCCGGGCGATTATCGGGCTGACTATGCCGGCGATCCGGTTTCCTATATTCAGAAGGAGATTGCGGAAAAGTACAACTACTGAATCTGAGGAAAGTTGGTCCGGGTGCGGCCTGCGGCAGGTTGTTCCCGCAGGCCGTTGCGAGAGTAGTTTGCGCAGCAGCTTGCCGCAAAGCCGCACAGAAAGCGCGCCGGGCCGGGGACGGATCGGTTGATCTGCCGCTAGAAGTCCATCTAAGAATTCAGCTAACAATCCAACGAATAGTACAACAGGGAGGCCAAATGGTTCAGGGAACCAAACAACGGGTAGATGTTTTTTGTCATGTTCTTCCGAAGGGATACGAAGCAGCCAGATGGGAGCGGCAGGATCAAAGTAATTTTGTCGAGCACAGCCCTTCTCATATCAAGTATGTCCAGGGAGGGAAGTCGCGCATTGAAAATTACCAGGTGCTGATCGACCTGGACGCCCGGTTTCAGATGATGGAGGAGTTTCCAGGTTACCGGCAGGTGCTGAGCGTGGCCAGTCCGCCTCTGGAAGTGGTGGCCCCGAAGGACAGCGACGTTCTGGCCAAAATACTGAATGACGACTTGGCCGAACTGGTGGCGAAATATCCCGGCCAGTTTGCCGGGGCCGTGGCCTCGCTCGGAATGGACAAGCCGGACGCCGCCGCCAGGGAGTTGGAGCGGTCCATTCAGGATCTGAATCTCTGCGGCGTGCAGTTATTTTCCAACGTGCAAGGCAAGCCCCTGGACCTGCCGGAGTTCCGTCCGATTTTCCAGATGATGTCGGACTATAACCTGCCCATCTTGCTGCATCCGGCCCGCTCGCAAAAGCATCCCGATTATCTGGCCGAGGAGGACTCCAAATACTGCATTTGGCAGATTTTCGGCTGGCCCTACGAGAGCACGGCGGCCATGGCGCGGATTGTCTTCAGCGGAATCCTGGAAGATTTTCCGAATCTGAAGATCATCGTGCATCACACCGGAGCCATGGTCTCTTTCTTTTCCGGCCGAATCGTAGCCATGCTGGGGATGTTTGATCCGCTGATTGCGGCAGAACGCGGCTCTCCGCTGAAAAAGCCCGCCATTGAATATTTCCGTTGTTTCTACGGAGACACTTCGACTTTCACCGCCGCCTCCATCGAGTGCGCCTGCGATTTCTTTGGGGCCGATCACATCTTGTTCGGCACTGACGCGCCGTTCGACGTCAAAGGCGGAAGGTTTTCCATCCGTGGAAGCACCGATGCGGTGGAACAATCCTCGCTGAGCGCTGCCGACAAGGAAAAAATCTACTATAAGAATTTCGAAACCCTGTTTCGCCTGCCGGCAGTTGCCGCCGCCTCGGTGTAGCCGGGATTTCGCGCCTCTTGCAAGCCGGCCTGTGCCTTGTCGCGTCCGGACGAGAGTTTACCCCTTAGCCGGCGTAGGGAAATATCCATTCAGCCAAAATAAAACCGAACAGCGAGAGTATTCCAATGCACAGCAGGGAAAGGATCCCGCCGCTCTTGAACATGTTCGTGATGCGGACCTGTCCGCTGGCGAAGACGATGGCGTTCGGCGGAGTGGCCATGGGAAGCGAAAAAGCCATGGAGCTCGCCAGGGCGATGGGAACCATCAGGGCGAGAGGGTTGAGTCCGGTGGAAGGAACCGCGGCCAGGGCAAGCGCCCCCACCATGCTGCTGACGGCCACGTTCGAGGCCAGGTTGGTTAGCAGGATCGTAAAAACAACTCCTCCCAACACGAAAAGGAACTGGGAAGTCCCGGAGGCGGCTAGCGAGGAGATGCTTTGCGCGAAGAACTCGCCCAGTCCCAGTGTCCGGTGAGCGAGCACCGTGCCCAGAGCCAGCGCGCCGCCGATCAGGCTCAGAGTTCCCCATTCGATTCCCTTTACGGCCTCCGGCCAGTTCATGGCAAATTTCCTTTTTTTCCAATCGACCGGAATCAGGAACAACGAGGTGGCCACCAAAATGGCGCTCACCTGCCAGCCCAGGTGCCCAGTGAGCCAGACGCTCGCGGTGTGCTCTCTTCCCAGCAAGACGCGCGCCAGATCGGGCAGCACCCACAGAAACACAGCAACCAGCAGCGCACCGGCGGCGATTTTTTCTCCTCGTTTCATGGGACCCAGCTTCCCCAACTCCTGTTGGATGGCTACCGGTGAAACATGCAAGCCCGTCGTCTCCGGACGGTGGATGTATCGGATCACAAGAAACATCGCCACCAAGCCGACCAGGGCCACGGGCAGGCAAACTGCGGTCCACTCGGCAAAGCCGATGCGGTAGCCGAGGGGGCTCGAGACTCCCTCCAGGAGCCCGATGACGATCAAATTGGGCGGCGAGCCGACCGGAGTGACGATTCCGCCCATGGCCGCTCCCCAGGCGATGGACAGACACAGTGCTTCTCCATAACGGCCTTCTTGCGGGAACCGGAGGGTCTCCATCAGGCCCAGCGCGATCGAGAGAAATATCATGGTGGAGACCACGTTGGAGATGAGGGCGCTAAACATCGCAGGTCCGGCCCCAAACAGAATCAGCAGTCTCCAAGGGTTTCCCGCGATCAACGGCGAGGAAATCATCCGGTAGGCAAGGCGGCGCGTCAGGCCGTGGACGCTGATGGCGTGTCCGATGATAAAAGCCCCGATGAGGAAAATATTGACCCAGTTGGCCCAGTAGTTGAAGGCCTCCTGCACCGGCAGGATTCCGCAGACGGCCAGCAGAGCCATGGAGAACAAAGCTGTCGCAGGGATGGGGATCGCCTCCGAGATCCACCACGTAACGGTCCACAGAAAGATGCCCAGGGTGCGCATGCCCACGGGAGTCACGTGCTCCAACGGGGGTGAGAGAAGCACGATCCCGAACAGTACCGGACCCAGAACAAGTCCAATGAGCCGGCGCCTCTTCTCAAAGTGGATCTCCGCCTCGGACAGCCTCGGAGCCATTTCCGCCAAGTCATTCCAGCTCATTGCAGCTTCTTTCTCGTGGAAAATTGGAAGAGATTTTGTTGATTGAAGTTGAAGGGCCTTTCTACCAGAATTTACTCTCTCCTGCAAGCGCGGCTGTCGTTAGTGTCGTTAGCACATGATATGTCCGGTCTAATTAACATGTGAAATGTCCGCTTTGAGCGGCGTAGGGTAGGGCTTTTTGCCAGGAGGTGGCATGAAGTTCTACTCGGAAGCTGCGATGGAGCGGGCGATGAAGATACAAGAAGTAATTTTGCGAGCGATAGGGAAGCGGATCAACTGGTGGCAGGCAGCCGAGATCATCGGGATCAGCGACCGGCAGATGAGGCGGTGGCGCAGCCGGTACGAGCAGTACGGCTACGACGGGCTGTTTGACCGGCGGCGGGGAAAGCCGAGTCCGCGGCGGGTACCCCTGGGGACGGTGGAGAAGGTGTTGGGGCTGTATCAGGAGAAGTACTTTGACTTCAACGTGCGGCACTTTCACGAAAAGCTGCGGGAAGAGCACGGCCTCCGGCTGAGCTACACCTGGGTGAAGCTGGCATTGCAAGGGGCGGGGCTAGTGAACAGGAGGCGGAAGCGGGGCCTGCACCGCCAGAGGCGGCCCCGGCGGCCGTTACCGGGAATGCTGCTGCATCTGGATGGGAGCCAGCATCGGTGGTTTGTCGATGATCGCTGGTATGACCTGCTGGTGGTCCTGGATGATGCCAGCAGCGAGATTTACTATGCGCAACTGGTAGAGCAGGAATCGACGCGGACGGTGCTGGCTGCCCTGCGGGAGGTGGTCGAGCAGCAGGGGATCTTTTGCGCCCTTTATAGCGACCGGGCCAGTCATTTCTTCCTGACCCGGAAGGCGGGCGAGCCGGTGGATCGGCAACGGCTGACCCAGGTGGGCCGCGCCCTGCGGGAGCTGGGCATTCAGATGATTCCGGCCTATTCGCCGCAGGCGCGGGGACGCAGCGAGCGGAACTTCGGGACCTGGCAAGGGCGGCTGCCGCAGGAACTGCGCCTGCGGGGAATCATCACGCTAGAGGCAGCGAATCGGTTCCTGCGGGAGGGCTATATCGGGGAGTTCAACCGGCGCTTTGCCGTGCCGGCCACCCAACCAGGCAGCGCCTTTTTGCCGTCAGCCAGGCGGGAGTTAGAGCGAATCTTCTCGATCCAGCACCAGCGGATAGTGAATCGGGACAATACGGTCAGTCTGGAGAACCGCCTCCTCCAGATCGAGAAAACTCCTTGGCGCGGGACTCTGGCGGGCTGCCGGGTGACCGTCTATGAACACCTGGATGGGACGTTAAGCATTGGCTATGGGCCGCACACGGTGGGCCGCTACTCCTCCGAGGGGGTGGCGATCCGGTGCGGCGGTCGGCGGCGGAGCCCTGTGGCTTCCCGACAACACCATTTGGCGCTCACCTCCGTCGCCCTACGGGCTCCTTCGGTCAGCGCCAAATCACTTTCGGTAGAATCATGAAAGCGGACATTTCACTTGCTACATATACCGGACATTTTAACTTGCTAACAACAGCGCGGCTGTCGTTAGTGTCGTTAGCACATGATATGTCCGGTCTAATTAACATGTGAAATGTCCGCTTTGAGCGGCGTAGGGTAGGGCTTTTTGCCAGGAGGTGGCATGAAGTTCTACTCGGAAGCTGCGATGGAGCGGGCGATGAAGATACAAGAAGTAATTTTGCGAGCGATAGGGAAGCGGATCAACTGGTGGCAGGCAGCCGAGATCATCGGGATCAGCGACCGGCAGATGAGGCGGTGGCGCAGCCGGTACGAGCAGTACGGCTACGACGGGCTGTTTGACCGGCGGCGGGGAAAGCCGAGTCCGCGGCGGGTACCCCTGGGGACGGTGGAGAAGGTGTTGGGGCTGTATCAGGAGAAGTACTTTGACTTCAACGTGCGGCACTTTCACGAAAAGCTGCGGGAAGAGCACGGCCTCCGGCTGAGCTACACCTGGGTGAAGCTGGCATTGCAAGGGGCGGGGCTAGTGAACAGGAGGCGGAAGCGGGGCCTGCACCGCCAGAGGCGGCCCCGGCGGCCGTTGCCGGGAATGCTGCTGCATCTGGATGGGAGCCAGCATCGGTGGTTTGTCGATGATCGCTGGTATGACCTGCTGGTGGTCCTGGATGATGCCAGCAGCGAGATTTACTATGCGCAACTGGTAGAGCAGGAATCGACGCGGACGGTGCTGGCTGCCCTGCGGGAGGTGGTCGAGCAGCAGGGGATCTTTTGCGCCCTTTATAGCGACCGGGCCAGTCATTTCTTCCTGACCCGGAAGGCGGGCGAGCCGGTGGATCGGCAACGGCTGACCCAGGTGGGCCGCGCCCTGCGGGAGCTGGGCATTCAGATGATTCCGGCCTATTCGCCGCAGGCGCGGGGACGCAGCGAGCGGAACTTCGGGACCTGGCAAGGGCGGCTGCCGCAGGAACTGCGCCTGCGGGGAATCATCACGCTAGAGGCAGCGAATCGGTTCCTGCGGGAGGGCTATATCGGGGAGTTCAACCGGCGCTTTGCCGTGCCGGCCACCCAACCAGGCAGCGCCTTTTTGCCGTCAGCCAGGCGGGAGTTAGAGCGAATCTTCTCGATCCAGCACCAGCGGATAGTGAATCGGGACAATACGGTCAGTCTGGAGAACCGCCTCCTCCAGATCGAGAAAACTCCTTGGCGCGGGACTCTGGCGGGCTGCCGGGTGACCGTCTATGAACACCTGGATGGGACGTTAAGCATTGGCTATGGGCCGCACACGGTGGGCCGCTACTCCTCCGAGGGGGTGGCGATCCGGTGCGGCGGTCGGCGGCGGAGCCCTGTGGCTTCCCGACAACACCATTTGGCGCTCACCTCCGTCGCCCTACGGGCTCCTTCGGTCAGCGCCAAATCACTTTCGGTAGAATCATGAAAGCGGACATTTCACTTGCTACATATACCGGACATTTTAACTTGCTAACAACAGGAAATTCAGTGGGGACTTGACACCGGGAACAGGAGTACTGTAGGCTTGCGCCGATTGGCCTTGGGTGCCCGTTGTGGGCCCAAAAGGGAATTTCGGTGAGAAACCGGAGCGGTCCCGCCACTGTGAGTGGTGAGCTTGACCCAAGAAAGCCACTTGGATCTCGGATTCGGGGAAGGCTGGGTCGGCGTTGATGGGATTCAGGTCCCGTCTGAAACCACGAGCCAGGAGACCTGCCCAGGGCGAAAGAGGCATGTTTTCCGCGAGGAGACGGATGAGTTGCCTGCAGCCAACCCTGGTCCACATCAAAGCGCCGAGACAGCAGTTCGATCAACGGCAAGGTTTCTTGTCTCAGTGCCCCGGTTTGCCGCTGGCTCTTGCTCCCATCTCAACAACTTATCCTCACGGTTGATCCCCGAGCAGTGCTTCGTACTCTCCGGTAACGTGCCTCCCCAGTCAATGTTCGGATGGGTTTGGGAGAACCATGCGCGTTGCCACTGTGCGCGGTGAAGGCGGCGAAACCGGCTGAAGCCGCGACCTGACACTGCCCCCAAACGACTATTTTGAGACCGACTGTAGCGCGAAAGGAGTCTTTGGGTGGATTTACAAATGAAGAAATCTATTATGTGGACGATCAGTCTTGCTTTCTTATATTCGGCGCTCCTATGGGGGCAGTCTTCAAGCGGCGTCCATGGACGGGTCACCGACCCCGACGGGAGCGCCGTGCCAGGCGCCATGGTGCGTCTCTACTCGCGCGACAGTGGAGCGGCGCTCACGACAGGAAGTGACGCAAGCGGAATATATCGCCTGGAAGCCGTCGCTCCCGGAGAGTACCTGCTGGAAGCGGAGGACACCACTTCGATGCTGGCAGTTTCGGAAAGCATTTTGCTCGAACCAAGCCGCGACCTCGAACACGACATCGAGTTAAAAATCCGCAGCTTGCGCACCGAAGTGCTCGTCACCGCGTCGAGCACTCCGCTGCCGCTGGATGAGGTAGCCAAAGCCACGGACATCGTGAATGGCCGCCAGATCAGTCATCGTGCCGAGTTTGCCCTCTCCGAAGCTATTCGGAACGTTCCCGGCGTGCGCGTACAGCAGAACAGGGGGCCGGGCAGTTTCACAACCATCCAAACCCGTGGCCTGCGGAATCAGGACACCGCCGTTCTGATCGACGGATTGCGCTTCCGGGACGCGGCCAGCATAGCCGGGGACGCAACGGCGTTTTTCCAAGATATGTTAACGGTCAATACGGACCGCATTGAAATCGTCCGCGGTTCGGGCTCCTCGCTTTATGGCTCCAACGCAATGGGCGGCGTCGTCAACGTCGTCTCCGAACAGGGCGGAGGAAAGTCCCATGGGGAGGTTTTGGTCGAGGGCGGCCAGTTGGGCATGTTTCGGGGCGCGGCCCGCATCGGCGGCGGCCTCGGAGACGTGGACCGGTTCGTTTACAGCGGCGGGATCACGCATCTCAACGTCACCCAAGGAGTCGATGATTTTGATCCCTATCGCAATACCAGCGGCCAAGGGTTTGCAAGCTATCGTTTCACGCCGAACATATCCTTGAGCGGCCGGGTCTGGGTCAGCGACGCCTTCGCCGCTTTGAACGAGACCCCCACGTTTACCAGCGAAGTTCTCGCCAACCACCCCGGCGGCGGCGTGATTCCCGCAATCGGGCTTCCCGTTAAGGAAAGGGAGCGTTTCGAGCAAGGCTTGCCGTTCCGCGCGGGGAACGCAACGTTTATCCCCGCCTACGACGACCCGGACAATCACCGGGCGTATTCCTTTTTCTCCGGGGCCGTCATTTTCAACCATAGGCTGGGTTCGAACACATCCTACGTCATCAGCTACCATGGCGTCGATACCAGCCGCGTCTTTCGCGACGGACCTGCGGGACAAGGCCAATTCGATCCCATCTTCTCGAATGAAAGCCTGTTTGAGGGACGCATCGACACAATTCTCGCCCGAGCCGACAATCGAATCGGGAAGCACAATCTGGTGACGGTCGGTTATGAGTTTGAACGTGAGGAGCACGTCAACGCTACCACCGACGAGAATCCTGATCCCGCCCTACGGCCGATCAGCGGAATCGGAATTAATCAGCGGAGCCATGCCCTCTTTGCTCAAGATCAAATCCGCCTGGCCGACGGACGTTTGCAAATCGCCCTTTCCGGCCGTATGCAGTCGTTCGATCTGAATACTCCCCGGTTCACGGGGAACAGCAATCCCTATGATAGTTTCAACCTGGAATCTCCGAAGACTGCCTATACGGGCGATGTCGCCATCGCTTACTTCTTCCGGTCAAGCGGAACCAAGTTCCGGACGCACGTCGGCAATGCCTACCGAATCCCGTCAGCCTATAACCGTTTTGGCGGAACCTTCTCTTCTTATTCCAACTCCTTCAGCTTTTGGGGCGACCCCAGGTTGAGTCCGGAGCGGTCCCTCGCTTTCGATACCGGCATCGACCAATGGCTGTTCAACTCGAAGCTGCGACTGAGCGGCACGCTCTTCTACACCAGCTTGCAAGAGGTTATTCTCTTTGATTTTGGCGTCATCGACGCTTCGACCGACCCGTTTGGCCGCTTCGGGGGATATCGCAACAGCGGCGGCGGACTGGCCCGCGGCGTGGAGTTCAGCGTGTCCGCCGCACCGACATCCACAACACACTTCAATGCCTCCTACACCTACACAAATGCCGACTCCCGCACTCCTACGGTGCCGGGAACGGATTTCTTCCAGACCTTAGGGCAATCGGACCATCTGTTTACCCTTACGGCGACCCAGCGCGTCGGACGACGCTTCGATGTCGCGTTCGACCTGTTCGCCGTCAGCAACTACTCCTATCGCCTCTTCGGGGCGGACGGGCGCTTTGTCTTTGACGGACCCGTGAAGGCGGACGTGGTCGCGAGTTATACCGTCCCCGTTGGGAATGGAAATCAGATGCGCTTTTACGGGAAGGTCGAGAACATATTTGATAAGGACTACTTTGAAGGCGGCTTCAGTGCGCCAGGAGTCTGGGCTATCGGCGGAGTGAAGTTTAGTTTCTAGGAAGGCAGATTCTGAAAAAAGTTCGCATGGGCGCCAACCAAGTCAATTCCGCAGCATACCCTCGCCGGGCGTGGCTGCTCGTTTTAATTGCGGCAGTTTCTCTCCTCGCCAGCGCGGCCTGGGTGATCGGAGATTATGGAGGAAAGCTCCGGCTCTCCCCGGCTTCTCAGACGGTCCGGCGGGAACAAGCAACGGGAAGGCGCGAGTTTCCCAGAACCGCAACCGACGCCGGCGGCGCCGAGCTGATTCTTCCGGCCCCTCCGCAAAGGATCGCCTCGCAAGCGTTGGCGACCGACCATTTTCTTTTTTCCCTCGTGCCTCACGAACGAATTGTCGCCGTCAGCCAGTTCGCCACCGACTCCAGCTACAGCAATATCGCCGGCATCGTTCGCCAACTGTCTGTAAAGGTCGCCTCTGACACGGAGTCGGTCTTGCGGGTGAGCCCGGACTTGTTTTTTACATCCCACCGCGCCCGCGCTGACCACGTTGAACTGCTTCGAGCGGCAGGCATCCCGGTCTTCCGGGTCAGGACCGTTTACGAGAACTTGGAACAAATCAAACAAGCCTTTCGGTTGGTGGGTTATATAACAGGGGAGGACGAAGCAGCCACCGCCCGGGTCGCATGGCTCAATGAGCAGGTCCGCGCCGCTCGGAGCCTTCGCCCTGCCGGCGCGCGAAAGCTCCGCGTGCTGGTCCTCACGGCGTTCTTCTATAGCTACGGCAAAGGGTCTTTACTGGGAGACATGATCGAAAAGCTCGGCGAGATCAACGTAGGCAGCATGCAAGGCTTGAGTTCTTATGCAAAGATCGGCAGCGAGCAAGTCGCCGCATGGAACCCGGATTGGATTATTTCCGGAGCGAATCCAGGAGACGAGAAAGCGCTCCGGCGCAGACTGCTTGGCGACGCGGGCGTGGCTGCGACGACCGCAGGGAAAACAGGCCAGGTGCTGGTGGTCGAGAATCGTTTCTTCGCCAGCATGTCGCACCATGCTGTGCATCTGATGCGGCGGCTGGCCGAGGAATTGTACCCTGAGAATCCGGAGGAGCGCGGGCTGCCCCGCTTAGGCAGTGAACATGGAGCAAACCATTAAGGCCGGGGAGCGCCGTACTTTATCCCCAAATACGTTTCCTCCAGACACCCGGCTCTCAAACATGGCAGCCAGGGTCCGGCAGAAGGCCGTGCTGTATTTTGCCGTTGTCTCCGCCCTGCTTGTCCTGACCGCGGTCGCGGGCATCGCCATCGGGAGTACGCACATCGACTGGGCTGTTATCCTGCGCGTCGTAGCCGCCCGGCTGCTGCCGGAAGGGTGGCTAAGTCTGGCAGGCGTAGGCGAGGCTGAGCAGGCCATCGTCTGGCTGATCCGCGTGCCGCGCGTCGTTGTGGCCGCCGTCGTCGGCGCGGCGCTGGCTGTGGCTGGAGCTCAGATGCAGGGGCTGTTCCGCAATCCATTGGCGGAGCCCAGCATCATTGGGGCTAGCGCGGGTGCGGCACTGGGAGCCGTCATCGCCTTTGTGACGGCGCTCACTATGCGCTCGGCCCTTTGGCTGCCTCTGCTCGCCTTCCTCGGCGCATTGCTGGCGCTGTTCTTCGTTTACAGCTTCGCCACGCGCGCCGGGCGCGCGCCCACGGCGACGCTTCTTCTGGCCGGGATCGCCTTAAGCGCGCTCATCTCCGCCATCTCCTCCCTGCTGATCTCACTCAGCTTCATTGACTGGGAGGTGGCGGGGAACATCATCTTCTGGATGATGGGAGGACTCGACAACCGCACATGGATACACGTCTGGATCTCAGCGCCGTTGCTTGTTGCCGGCATTGTGGCCGCTCTCTGGTTCCATCGCGACCTGGATCTGCTGCTGATGGGCGAGGAGACATCGGCCACGCTTGGCGTGGAAACCGAGACATCCAAGCGCATCATCTTAACCACCTCTGCGCTGCTCACCGGCGCGGCGGTGGCCGTGAGCGGCGTCATTGGATTCGTCGGCCTCATTGTTCCCCACATGATTCGCCTGCTTCTGGGACCTTCGCATCGTATATTGTTGCCGGCGAGCGCCCTGACGGGAGCAACTTTTCTGATTTCCTGTGACCTGATCGCCCGGACGATCCATCCTCCAACGGAGATTCGCCTGGGGATCATCACGGCTGCCTTCGGCGCGCCCTTTTTTCTTTATCTGCTCCGGCGGCACCGGAAGGAGATCGGCTACTTGTGACCCGCTTGCAGCTCACAACCGCAGGAGTGTCGATCGAGGGTGCATGGCTCGTTCGCGGCGTCACGCTGGGACTCGAGGCTGGCCGGCTGACGACGCTCGTCGGCCTGAACGGTTCCGGGAAATCGACGATCCTGCGCCTGCTCGCCGGGCTGTGGCGCCCGGCCGAAGGAGAGGTCCTGCTGGACGGCCAGCAACTCCACGTTTTCTCCCGCCGGGAGATAGCGAAACAGGTGACGTTCGTAGCCCAGGACGAGCGCCTCGATTTTGCCTTCACCGTCCAAGATGTGGTTGCCATGGGACGACACCCTCACCTGGGCCGTTTTGGCCGCGAGGGTCCCGAGGACCGCCAGGCGATCCAGGACGCCCTCCAGTGCGCCGATGTCGCTCATCTTGCCGGGCGTTTTGCAAACGAGCTGTCGGGCGGTGAAAAGAAGCGAGTTCTGCTTGCAAGAAGTCTGGCCACCCAGGCGGACGTCATCCTGCTAGATGAGCCGACTTCGAACCTCGACGTCGAGCACGCTTTGGAGATTCTCGATCTCTGCCGGGGGCTTTCGGAAGCTGGCAAGACGATTGCGATGGCCATCCATGATCTCAATGCCGTCTGCCGATTCTCTGACCGGGTGGCTGTCGTTCACCACGGTCGGCTGCACGCGGTGGATGAACCATCTCGCCTGCTGACCAGCGAAACCATCGAGAAAATCTTTGGTGTCGAGGCCGAGCGAGCACGGACGCCAGGCGGAGAGAGCGTGTTCCTCTTCAACCGCAGAGGTGCTGCGACAAATAGCCACCATGAGGAAGCGAGTACGGGCTGACCGATTTAGAACGGTTTGCCGGCAGGTGTAAATCAGGAATGGCAGGCAACCAGAAACGCCGTCATGCTGAGTAAAGCGAAGCAGGGGAGAAAGCCAGAAATGCCTGTCGCTACCACAGCCTACGCACAGAATCTAACGATGTACAAAATAGTCCAGGTAAGTTCATAACTGTCTATATAATCAATTTATTATAGAATTCTTGTCGCACCGTGCATTGCCCACGACTTCCCTTGTAATCCACTGTCATCCCATTTATAATGGTGGGATGATTACTGTAATTGATACAGCCAACCTATCACCAAAAACCAAGCCCAAAGGCCGCCATCCCGACAAAGCACTGTCCGTTTCTTTCGTGCGCTCGGCTTGTGTGGGAAGACATGCTGACGGCAACGGGCTATACCTCTTCGTCCAGCCTAGCGGAGCCCGAAGCTGGATTCAACGTCTCATCATCCGAGGCCGACGTCGCGAGCTCGGACTCGGCAGTGTCACCCTGATATCGCTCGCCGAGGCTCGCGAAAAGGCACAGGCTAATCGCAAGCTGGCCCGCGAGGGCGGTGACCCGCTGGCAGAGAAACGCCGCGCCCAGGGCATACCCAGCTTCGCTGAAGCCGCCGCGCGCGTGCTGCAACAAAAGCAAGCCGGCTGGCGAAGCTCGACTCACCCGAGGGATTGGCTGAGCAGCCTGGAACGCTACGTTTTTCCTCGGATCGGCAAGATGCCGGTCTCAGCAGTGACCAGTGCCGATGTGCTGGAGATCCTCACGCCCATCTGGCACCTGAAGGCGGTCATGGCCCGTTGCGTCCAGCAGCGCATGCGCGCGGTGTTGGAATGGGCCGTGGCGATGGAGTTTCGGCTCGACAACCCCTGTGACCGGGTCGTGGCGGTGCTCGGTGCCCAACACGACATCGTGCGGCACATGCGGGCATTACCCCACCGGGAAGTGCCGGCGGCCATCGAGACGATCCGTGTGTCGAATGCGAGGCCAGTCGTGAAGCTGGCATTCGAGTTCCTGGTACTGACGGCGGCGCGGTCCGGCGAGGTGCGTGGGGCGGTGTGGTCCGAGATCGATCGGGACGAGGGTGTGTGGACGATTCCGGCCACGCGGATGAAGGCGAAGCGTGAACACCGGGTGCCGCTGTGCCGCCGCGCCATGGAGATTCTGGACGCGGCCCGGACGCTCGGCGAAGGCGGCAATCTGCTCCTGTTCCCGAGCGTGCAGCAAGAAAAGCAACTCGGTGACATGATGTTGTCGGGATTGCTCAAGGACCTGAAGATCGCGGCCGTGCCGCACGGTTTCCGCTCCAGTTTCCGGGACTGGGCGGCCGAGGAGACAAATCATCCTCGAGAGGTCATCGAGGCGGCCCTGGCGCATGTGGTCCGGAACAAGGTCGAGGCGGCCTACGCCCGCTCGGACCTGTTTGAGCGCCGGCGGATTTTGATGGATGACTGGGCAGCCTATCTCGACAGCGAGCGCGAGAGCGCCGGTTGATGATCGCCTATCTTCGGGACCGCCCGGCTGTCCTGATGACGCACGGGTGGACCCACCGCCAGGCGGAATGGATCACCCTGGTCTGCTTGCACAGCGGCGTGTTCTTCCGCTCCCAGTACCTCGCCTTCATCGGCCAGACCAATCCGGCACTGGCCAACCGCTTCCTCCGGCGCTCCGCGAGGGTAAGCCGAAACTGCCCTGTTAGCTGCCAGTGACAACCATGTAGAGCAGCCCTAAAACGGCGGTGGTGAGCAGCGCGAGCAGCGTCCAGAGTAAACGCCGTATCGCGTCGATCCGGTACCCCAAAGCGTCAATGCGACTCCCTAGAGCGGCAGCTTGGCGTTGACTTCGGTAAAACCCGCCTTCATCTCGGCGATGAGGTCGGTTGAGGGGGTGAGGTTAGCTGGGGATGGCATGCGTTTTCAAAAAGGAAATCCGGGTTAAGCCAGAAAACGCCTTATTTTCATGCGATTTTCCAGACACTGCTCCGTTCCTTACATCATTGATGGGTTTCTCTGCCTGCCGAAAGCGACGCAGGTTATGTCAGAGAACGTCATAGAGGCAGCACTGCATCAGCCAGTTGTTACCGTTGAGGGCGAGCGGGCCGCCATTATCCAATTTTCTACAAATTCAAACCTCGTCGAGGGCCTTGTCTCCCCAAGGCCGCCCCTCAGTAACCAATTTATACGGTGATCTCAACGGGTCGATGCAACACTTTACCCTAAAGGAGAAGGTGAAGTGTATGCGGAAGAAACAAAAGAGGCAGCGGCGAAGTTTGACAGTAACGGAGCTGGTGGAGGTCTGGGATCGGTGGCAGCAGGGTGAGTCTTCCAAAGCGATCGGACGTGTGCTTGGGAGAGAACCGTCATCTGTGTACGCCGTGCTTTTGCGCCACGGGGGTATCCGTCCCCGCTCCCGATGCCGCTCACGCCGGGTGCTGACTTTGGCCGAGCGGGAGGAGATTTCCAGAGGCATTGCGGCGAAGCGATCGATCCGATCGATTGCCGTGTTGTTGGGTCGTTCCCCGTCGACCCTCAGCCGGGAGGTGGGTCGCAATGGAGGCTATGCCAGCTATCGGGCGTCGGAGGCCGATCAGCGGGCCTGGGATCGGGCTCGCCGCCCGAAATCATGTCGACTGGTCCGTTGTCCGCGGTTGCGTCAGCTTGTGGAAGAGAAGCTGCGAGAGGTCTGGTCGCCCGAGCAGATCGCCGGCTGGATGAAGCGCACGTATCCAGAGGATAAGTCGGTTCAGGTATCTCACGAAACGATCTATCGTAGCCTTTTTATTCAGGCCCGCGGGGCTCTGAAGAAAGAGCTGGCTCAGTATCTGCGGTCCAGGCGAACGATTCGCCGGTCCCGGCATGCCAGCCGGAAAGGCCATGGGAAGGGACAGATCGCCGACATCGTATCGATCCGGGAGCGCCCGGTTGCAGTGGAAGATCGTGCGGTGCCGGGTCACTGGGAAGGCGATCTAATCGCCGGATCGACAAACAGCTACATTGCGACTCTGGTGGAACGTCATTCGCGTTACGTGATGTTGGCGAAAGTGGCCAGCAAGGAAACAGAAACCGTTGTGTCCACGCTGATCCAACAGGCCAGGCAACTACCGACGGAACTTTACAAATCGCTGACCTGGGATCGGGGTCTGGAAATGGCGGATCACAAGCGGTTCACATTGGCGACCGACATTGACGTCTACTTCTGCGATCCGAAAAGTCCATGGCAGCGCGGATCGAACGAGAACACCAATGGACTGCTCCGATATTATTTCCCCAAACGGACGGACTTGTCGGTACACTCCCAGGAGTATCTGGATCAGATTGCGCGCCAGCTCAACGAACGGCCCCGCAAGACGCTGGAGTTTGAAACTCCAGCCGAACGATTCAATGCATGTGTTGCATCGACCCGTTGAGCTGGCAACATTTTGTAGGTGCACCAGGAATCCGTTGCTGCAAACGCTTCATCCAGAGTGTAGGATTTGCCGCTTCTCTCCATGGTTTCTTCTTCCAGCCACTTGTCCAAATGGTTCTTGCAGCAAAAGAAATTGGTGTTGACGCATACGATGAGATAGTAGGGCGCATTAACCGGCAATCTGTTTTCGAGCCAAATGCATATGTCATCCGGAGAACGATCCACGATTTGGGTTCCATTTCCCCCGTAGCCTATGGAGATTTCCCGGTCACAATACCTGCAGCATGATTTCACTCTGATGTCCTTGCCAAAAGTGGGCGGAAGTGTCAGGGCATCCATCGCGCAAGGAGAATAGGAAATACGTCCTCCATCCGGCCTGATCAGCTTGTGTATCGTAGGTATCCCTGCCACCGGATAGAAAGCGATAACATTCTTGAAGAAAGGATCTCTATAAATGCCATATACGCTTTCAAATGCATCCAGTATTTCCTCGACTGCCGCTACGGGAAGGCCGGTGTTTTGCGCAACCTCCCCAGGAGATGATCTCCTGCCTTGTTCAAAGAGCGTATTGCTCACGTAGAGGTAGACCTTTCGCATCTCTGGAGAAATCATTGAAGGGTCTGGAGGGGGACAACTCTCTGCTTCTTCCATTTTCTTTGCATCCGCATCGTTCTTTTCCGTCATTGCTCGATCCTCCCATGACATTTCGTCCGAAATTAATTTTTGGGCGTTCCGGCGGTTGAAAGTGTACATCCATTAGCATCCTAGCGAGTACAAGTTTTTCTCCGAGAGGACCATCGGCTCCGAGCCTCCCTTTCCGGGTCCCCCCAAACCGTCCAATCAGCATCCAAGACCAGCTTTTTCAGACACATCTCCATTCCTGGAATATATCGTAATCGCTTTCTTGGCTGCCGCCGCAAGAGCTATCCCGATGGAAGCACTAATCTGTCGATCCGCCCCAACATGCTGGCAAACAGCCGCCGCGTCAGATGGCCCCCTGCCAGCAACAGCCAATAATAGCGGACATGTTTCACGACTCTCCCGCCCCCGTCTTCACCAAGTGCTGCTACCAGCTGGTCAGCGACCACTTCTCGATTCTCTGCGGCAGCACCAGCCGCCGCCACAGGTTCCCCAGGTTGTAGGCGATCACTCTCAGCCACAGGCGCACCTCGTTGGATCGCAAACGATGGCAGCTCAATCGCGTCATCTTCACTGCCTGCTTGCCTTCCTTGATCCACTGCTCTGCGGTGCCCCGCTTATTGTAAAACCGCACCACCGCCCGACTTAGAAGCGTCAGGTTCGTCACGACGAACCCCACTCGCGGGAACAACTCCCCGGGCCGCACGAAGACCAACGGCGCCAAGCGCAGGGCACACCGTACCGGTAGCGTTCCCCGGTAGCCGTCCAGCACCCGCAGCAACGGGCCGACCTGCTTCGGATCGGTGATGGCGGGCAATTCCACCGACACCGAACTGCGCACCTAGGGCGATTCGCATGAGTGGCTTTGGAGAGCTTTACAGGGAAAAGGTCTGGCGGTGCAGGTCGTCGCCATTGGGGCGGACCATAAAGCCATATTACGGTCCCAGGCGGCGCTCTGAAGTTGGAACAACGGGACGGGTGAGCAGGGCGAACAAAGAGCAGAAGGACCGACCCGGAACGACCCGGATGTGAAGGCGGAAATACAGTACATCGAGGACGCGGTTGTGACCGTGGAAAGCGACATTATATCGAAGTACGGCGGAGTGCAGGGGTGCTCAGATCGACTGGTGAAATTGAAAGGATTTCCCCGGTCGAACGGCTTGAGGGATGCCACAATTGACGGCTACGAGACGTGGGTTTCGAGCCGCTTAAGGGTGCTGGAATCGGACCTATGAACCGCAGCAATGGAACTCCCGGAATCGTTGCCGAGATAGACGGTTTTTGTGCCTGCCGTGCATGGTGGCCGTGCCGATCTTTTTTGCCACTTATATAAGGGGGGGGTGGGGCAAGAATCGGCCTTGATTTGTGGCACCACTAATTTTGTCTATGTCATTGCCCCGCCGTTACTTGTCTGCATCAACCAGGCCAGCCAGCGCACGATACAGCGGAAAAGGGAAGGACGAGAGCGACCCCCCCTTTTTTGCCGCTCTAGCGGCAAACAGGGAAGGGGGTTTGTGGCATACCCTGCCCCCCCCTTTTGGGGGTCGCTCCCGTCCAATTTATCCCTGCGGGAAGGCTCCGAACCGGCTACGAAGCCGGCACCGGTACAGCGAAGCCGAGGGACGGCGTCCGCAGACCAAAGCTCGTCCACTGGCCGTGCCGGCACGCTGAGGACCGTGCCCTCTACCAGCGATCTTCGACGCGTAGCGCGCCCCAATTGTGACCCCACTCGACGGCCTCGGACTCCCGGACTCCGGGTGGATCGCTCGCCAACCTGTCTATAAACATCCTGCAAATCTCTCAAACAGTCAACGGCTCGGAGAATGAATGTTACACGGGTCGCGGGAGTCTGATATGATCCCGGCGTGCCGCTTTCCTGGAATGAAATTCGTCATCGAGCCATCCGCTTCTCGCAGGAGTGGTCCGGCGCGAAGCGCGAGCAGGCGGAGAAACAGACTTTCTGGAACGAGTTTTTTGATGTGTTCGGCGTCAGCCGGCGCGCGGTTGCCTCGTTCGAAAAACCCGTGCGCAAGCTCTCCGGCGACTACGGCTACATTGACCTGTTTTGGCCCGGCAACGTGCTGGTGGAGCACAAGAGCCGCGGCAAGGACTTAGGGAAAGCCGAGTCGCAAGCCTTCCGTTACATTCGAGACCTCGCGGGGGAGGGACGATACAAGGAAATCCCCCACTACGTCATCGTTTCCGATTTCGCCCGGATCGCCTTGCACGACCTGGAACCGGAAGAGCAGAGGCGTCTGCCGCTGTTCGACAGGTGGCGGGTGGCGACGACAGAATTTCCGCTGGCCGATTTCCACAAGTACATCCACGCTTTCGCATTCATTCCCGGCTACAAGCAGCACAAGTTCGAGGAACAAGACCCAATCAACTTCGAGGCCGTAGAGATCATGGGCCGCCTGCACGACGCGCTCGAAGCGGGCGGCTACGCGGGACATCAACTGGAACGGTTTTTGGTCCGAGTGCTGTTTTGCCTCTTTGCCGAAGACACCGGCATCTTCGAGCGGGAATCGTTCCGGCTGTACCTGCTCAACCGCACCGCAGAAGATGGCTCCGACCTCGGTCTGCACATCGCCCGACTTTTCGAGGTTCTCAACACGCCGCAGGAAAAACGCCAGAAGAATCTCGATGAAACGCTCGCTGCATTTACCTATGTGAACGGCGAACTGTTCGCGGAACAGCTCAGGTTCGCTGACTTCAACCGGGACATGCGCAACGCGCTACTGGCGTGCACGCGGTTTGACTGGGGGCGGATTTCGCCCGCGATTTTCGGGTCGCTGTTCCAGTCTGTGATGGAGCCGAAGGAGCGGCGGCAGATCGGCGGGCATTACACGAACGAGCGGGACATCCTGAAGCTGATCCGGTCGTTGTTTCTGGACGAACTGCGGGAGGAATTCAGGCGGGCCAAGGGCAGCAGGAGAGAGCTGAAGCGGTTCCATGAAAAGCTCGCGGAGCTGCGGTTTCTCGATCCGGCGTGCGGGTGCGGAAACTTTCTGGTGATCACATACCGAGAGCTGCGGCGGCTGGAAATCGAAATCCTGAAACTGCTCTATCCCGGCGAGCAGAGAGAGTTGAATATACAGCGCCTGTCGCTGGTGGACGTGGATGCCTTCTACGGGATCGAGATCAGCGAGTGGCCGGTACGGATCGCGGAAGTGGCAATGTGGTTGATGAACCACCAGATGAACATCCGCCTTTCGGAAGCCTTCGGGCAATACTTTGTGCGACTGCCGCTCAAGAAATCGCCGACCATTGTCTGCGGTAACGCACTGCGGCTCGACTGGAAGGAAATCCTGCCACCCGAGAAATGCAGCTATATTCTCGGCAATCCGCCGTTTGTGGGTCAAAGTTTTCAGACTAAGGAGCAGAAAGCTGACCAGCATATTGTTCTCGCTAACATCCAAGCACGCGGCGTTCTCGATTATGTTTGCAACTGGTATGTAATGGCGGCAGAGTACATCCAAGAAACACATATTGTCGTTGGCCTCGTTTCGACCAACTCCATTACTCAGGGTGAACAAGTCGGGATCCTCTGGAATGAACTGTTCAGCCGCTACCGCGTAAAGATTATCTTTGCCCATCGCACCTTCGAGTGGGCGAGCGAAGCGCGGGGCAAGGCTCATGTTCACGTTGTCATCGTGGGTTTCGCCGCGTTTAAATCGAGCAACAAGCGAATTTACGACTATGAAGCTGGACCCGAAAAAGTCACTGTCAGTTTGGTCAAGAACATCAGCCCTTACTTGATTGAGGGCTCTGATCTGGTTGTCACCAACCGGACGAACCCGCTCAGTAACGTTCCGAAAATGTCTTGGGGCAACAAGCCCACAGATGGCGGAAATCTTCTGCTATCGCCAGAAGAACGAACTCAATTACTCAGAGATGAACCTGTTGCCAAGGAGTTCATTCGTTCGTACATGGGGGGCTACGATTTGATCAACGGGCAGGAGCGCTACTGTCTTTGGCTCGCGGAGGCCGACGCTAATAAACTTCGAAAGCTACCTAGAGTAATGGAACGAGTACGACGAGTGCGGGATTTCCGCTCCGCCAGCAAAGCAGAATCGACCCGCCGGTATGCAAAGTTTCCCGCGATATTCCGCCAAATCGCGCAACCAGAATCGGACTATCTGGCTATGCCTGAGGTTTCATCTGAGAATCGACCCTACATTCCCATCGCGTTCGTGTCTGCGAAAGTGATTTGCAGCAACACAGTACAATTCTTGCCGGATGTCACATCCTACCATTTTGGAATTCTCACCTCAGCCATGCACATGGCGTGGCTTAAGCAGGTTTACGGTCGCTTGGAATCTCGTTACCGCTACTCAAACAGTTTGGTTTACAACAACTTTCCGTGGCCGGAAGCTCCAACGGTGAAGCAGCGCGCGGCGGTGGGGGCTGCCGCGCAGGGGGTGCTGGAACGCGCGCAAGAAATTCCCCGAGGCGACACTGGCGGACCTGTATGACCCGCTGGCGATGCCGAAGGAACTGACCAAGGCCCATGCGGACCTCGACCGCGCGGTGGACCGCTGCTACCGGCGACAGCCGTTCCAAAACGACCGCCAACGCGTGGAGCACCTGTTCGCGCTCTACGAGAAGCTGACCGTGCCGCTGATTCCGGGCGCAAAGAGACGGTGGCAGAGAAAACTGGCCGGTGGAATGAGTTGATCCCCAGATTTTACCGATTCAGGAAGAGAAGGATGTCGCTGCGGCGGTCGGCGTCAGCGGCGCGGGTAACTAACCTATACGCGAAGGTCCTCTAGGGTCCAGTGGATTCCCGTTCGGAAAGAGGGATGTAATGAGGGGATCATGTTGGGTTCATATAAAATATATCGATTATTATGAACAATTTACATGTTTTACTTGGTTGACGCTACCTGAGGCAGGAATGCCTGCCCTACCTGAAAGCCGGTTGCTACCTGACGCCGTGGCGGTATATACCTTGGCGAGAAATGCTTTAGGCTTGGATTACCGATTGTGACGTGGATTTACGGTGTGATGCGGAATCAATAGAAAAGCGCTGGAACCCCTGTGGAATGGAGGTTCCAGCGCACTCTGCAGGATTCAGTAACAGGCCGGAGACAGCAGCTTAGCTCCAATTCTCCTCCCTAGCGCCGCTATCTTTCTCCCTCGCCCTCTATGCCCCGTTTCCAATAGGACCGGTCACCCTGATATCCCACCGTGGGCAATCCCGCACTGCCGGCAAATTCCGGGTCCGTGTAAACAATCTTGCCACCCATTACCGTCAACACCGGGTCGATCTGGCCAATTTCATCCTCCGGCACCGTCAAATAGTCTTGATTCAGCACCGCAAAATCGGCCAGCTTATTCGTCTCGATCGTGCCCAGCCGATCTTCCTTAAGGACATACTCCGCCCCCCAGCGCGTGTACATGTAAAGCGCCTCACGCCGACTGACGCGCTGCTGGGGGCCCCAGACCGTCCCGGAGACGTCCTTCCGATTGACGGACACTTCCAATGCCAGAAAGGGATGGAAAGCGTGCTGGTCCAACTGAAGGGTGGTGCGCAGTCCGTGATCCAGCAGTCTCCTCAACGGAACGACCACGTCCTCAGCTACAGCTTCTCCATAGAGAACCGAATAGGCGCCGATATCTCCCCTCTTTCCGCCGTAAATATACTTGGGACCGCAACTGAACATCAAACCGAGCTTCTTGGCTCGTTCCGCATGTTCGTCCGTCAGAAAGCGGCAGTGATCGATCGACCAGCGGCGCTCGACAACGTCGGGATATTGCTGGCTTACCTCTTCCACCAAATCCAGAAACTGATCAATCCCGCGGTCCCCGCCCGAATGCATCCCGGCGATTCGGAACCCATACTTGGCGGCCGCCCGCATCATAGCCGCAATCTTGTAAGTCGGATCCGTTAACTTACATACCCCATTGGGACCGTAAATTTGAAAGCGCCAGAGGGGAAAATCCAGGGCCTCTCGCGGATAGGTATTGTTGATGCAGGAACCGCCGCTGCCGGGCACGCTGTCGATGCTGACGGGAGACAATCCAATCATCCACAACAGATCATCACCAGCGCCCCACATCTGTTTTCCCGAGCCGCCTTGCAGACCCACCAGACGGCTGATAATCGCCTCCGGCATTTCGCTGCGGCTAGCTGCTTCCAGCGTGTACGCCATCCGCACCGGCATATCTCCCCGGGCATGCAACCAGGAATAGGCAGCCAAGTGGTTGGGAAAGAGGCGGCTGGAAACCGTCGTCAGACCCTGGGCGGCAACCTCTTCCATCTCCATCTTATAGTATGGGGCCAGATCGGCTGGAGGGACTTGTTCCCAGAATTCGTATTGAGTGGTCAGATTGGCAACTCCCCTCACCATCCCGGTCGGAACACCCTGGTCGTCCCGGATGACACCCGTGAGATTCGGATACCGTTCCAGGAGCAATTCCAACGCTTTGGTATTCACCAGCCCCCGATCGGTAGAACCACCGGACAGTTGCACGGGGTTGTCCGGGGTCACAGTGTCCAGATCAAAGCGGCTGACTTCGCCCCTTTGCAGCGCCAGCTCCAGCACCATCCCCCTGGCCCCCTCAAGGGAGGTGATGATCCACTCCCCCGGCTTCTTGCCCAAGGCAATGGTGCGCAACTGCACCAAGCCATCCTCCTTGCTCGTCCAGGGGATGGGAGGATCCATTTCGCCTACCTGCTTCATCCCCTCCGGGAAGAAATGGGAGCCATAGCCGTAGATGTGGTTGTGGGTTTCGACCAGACCCGGAATCACCGTCCGGCCATCCAGATCGATTCTCCGGGTATTTTCCCCCGCGAACTCCAGGACTTCTTCATTGCTTCCCACAACAACGAATTTGCCATCGTAGATGGCTGCTGCCTGGGCGACGGTAAAGTCATTCTGATCGGCAGTGTCCGCCGTGAGGATTTTACCGTTGAAAATCACCATATCCGCTTCCAGGCCTGCTGCCAGAGCCCCGCGGCTGATGAGCAAACCCAGCACCCCAAGAACCAACACGCAGAAAAAACTTGCTCTCACCTTCTTCATGTTCCGTCCCCCCGATCTTTGCAAGAAATGTTTTGATGCGGTTACGGCTTTGTTGTCATCCCGACCCGCCGACACCGATACTCCCTAAAAGAGCCAGACCCCTCACCGGTCCACCTCGCAAATCAACGGGCGTGCCATGCGGATCGACCGGCTGGAGCAGTCAACTTAATGGGTGAAGAAGAAGCAACCAACCACCGGAATCTCTTCGTCGAGTCCAAACAGCTCCACCTGGCCATCCCTTCCTTCCGCCATCTGCACAGAATCCCCTTCCACGGTGGTCCCTTTCGAGCTTTTCAACTCCAGCGCAAGCGTTCCTTTTGGGGCATTCTCGGTAACCCGAAACTTCATATAGGCCAGAATGCCGGCCCGGATCGGCTTCTCGCCGGAGATCGTCACTTCCAGCAAGGAAACTTCGGGATCGTCCGGGTCCTCCTTCTCGGTAGCCTGGACGCTGGCGTCGGAAAGTTCGCCCGACAGCCCCAACTCGACATCGACAAAGGAAAATGCATTTTTCGGAAAACTGACTTCACCCATCACCATGTTGATTTGCGGTTCGTCGCCCTTGGATAAAGTCAGCGGAATGTCGATCGGCTCGCCCGGCTTGGCTGTCGAAAGACCCACATTCAGCTTCACTTCCTGCCCAGTCTCCCCTGCCTGCATTGCCGACAGGGCTTGCGTAAGAAGGCAGGTCCATACGAACCCCAGGGTCCAGGCACAAACCACGACTCGCTGCATACGTTTTATTGTGTTCGCCACTTTCCTCCTTCTTGCAGACCCTTAAAAGATGTTTGGCTACAGGTTCGTCATCAGAAACTTTTCGAATGAGAGCTTGAACCTGCACGCACAAGAAATCAACCTTCGTGTTCGTTTTCCGCGTTTCGATCAGAAGTGAGCGGCCAGCGTGGTCATCTTGGAAACATCCGGATAAAGAACACCTACGGCGGCGATATCCGAGGAGCGGGGGCTATACCAGATGGCTCCTTCGCGGGTGATGGCCACCTTCGGCATGTCCGCCCACTGTGGAGAAGGATAGTAGGTAAACTTCTCCGTATCCGGATCGAACCGGATAATCGCGGCCCGCGGACCGGCGTCAGTGATCCAAATCTTATCTTCGTTGTCCGGCCAGACATCGTAGGGCTGTGAAAACCTCATCGGCATGTCGTACTCCACGACTTTTCCCGTCTGAGGATCGAGTTTACCCAGCTTGCCGTTGCTGAACCCGCCGTACCAAACCGTGTCTTTGGAGTCGACCCCCAGACGCCGAATCAGGCACGGCTGCGAGAGCGCCGGATATTCGGTGAACTTCTCGGTCGCAGGCTCAAATTTCGTCACTTTACAGCGGCGAAATTCGGCGAACCATATATTCTCTTCACTGTCCAGGTCGATACCATAGGGGGCACCGCCCGCGGTGGGGATTTCCCAAAGGCTGATCTGGTCCGTATCCCGGCTCCACTTGCCGATCCGGTTGCCCGAGAGCATGGTGAACCAGACATTTTCCTCCGAATCCAGCACCGGGGTGTGCCCGTGCCAGCCCATCTGCTCCACCGGATACTCCACGATTTCGCCCGTGGGTGGATGGATACGGCCCAGATGCACGTTCCGGCCAGCCCACCACACGAAGCCTTTGGTGTCGGCCACCAGCCCATGCGGAGAGCCGTTGGGGTCGGGGTTCATAAAATTCGTCACAATTCCCGTCCGTGGGTCCAGGCGTCCCAATCCGCTGGGAGTTCCCCGGTCGGTGAACCAGACGTTGCCGTCATGATCCAGGTTCGGCTCCTGGGCAATGCGTTTGGTGAACTCCCCTTCATTCGCCAGTCGGAATTCCACATACATCGCTTTGGAGAGAGCCTCCTCATCGAGGGGCAACTCGCCTTCCATTCGTAAAGCCCGCTTTTGGCTGCCAGGACCAAAATGCTTTGCCAGATAGGCCAGCAGTTCCTCACGTTGCTCCGGGCTCAGGCTGCCCTCCGGAATCATCGCCTGCACGCGCGCGCCTCTGTTGACCCTCTCAGCGCTCTCCATCATGCTGATGGCCGTCTCCCACCCGGATTCGTTGCGGGACTGACCCGGCAGGAAGTTCACACCATGACAGTAAACGCAGGTTTTTTCCACGGCCTCACGGCCCGGGCCCGGCGGATATAGTTCGTCGTAAGGAACCCGCGCGATCTGCTCGGCCGAATCCGATGAGCGCCCGCCGGAAGGAGGGCCTCCGCGCCCGATTGTCATCGTTTGCGCCGCCACCATCCGCAGGGAAAAATCAGCCGTGGCATTTCCTCCCGCCCTTACCTCCAATTGCTGGACGTCGGCTTCAAATCCTGTTTTCTCAACCGTCACCTCATAGCTGCCGGGAAACATGTTCACGGCCCGGTAGCGACCTTCATGGGTGAATACCATATAGACAATATTCTTATCCACGTGCCAGGCGTAGACCTGGGCGGCTTGGAACGATTCCGGCGCCTCGACCACCCCGGAGAGCGTTCCCATCCCGGATATCGCGCTCGCTTCGGCGGCCGGGGCCTCGCCTTCCCCGCCCTGGATGCTGTAGAAAAGCAGCGCAAGGACTGCCAAGCCTGCAACGGTCAAAAACCCAAGTTTTTTGCTCATCGAGTTTCTCCTTAGAGCGGTTTCACAGTAGCGGCATAGCACCCCGAGATGTCATTCTGAAGGTCGAATTCCATTCGGCTCGAGGAATCTGCTTTAACTTACAACTGAAAAGCAGATTGCTTGCTACGCTCAGGAACGACATCCTGCTTGCACCTGCACCATACAGTAATACGAAAACCCGCTTTGGATTGTTCTTCGGTTGTCTTTATTAGCTTCTCCGATACTGCAAGACGGAAGTATTACGCAAGCGACCGAACCCCAGGGCTCAAGCACAAACCGCTACTCGCTGCAAATGCTTTGTTATGTTCGCCACCTTCCTCCTTCTTATCGGGCGACGCCCTCAATTACCGCAGAATACGCCGTCAATCCAAGCTGGACCGGCACTGACTGCAATAGGGTTCGCCAAGCTTCCGGACGCCTCTGGCTCCCCCCGAAAAATACAGTTATTCAGAAATGTTGGTGCGGCGTTGCTCCGGGCGCCGGGCAAACAACTCCTCATAGGTGGCTACGACGGCGCCACTGGAAGTTAAATTATTTTCACTGGAAAAGTCAGGATGCAAATAAACGATTTTCCCGTTCAACACCGTCATCCGGGGCCGAATTTCGCTGATCTCTTCCGCAGGTATCGCCATGTAATCCAGGTCGAGCACTGCCAAGTCCGCCAGCTTGCCCTCTTCGATGGAGCCCAGCTTGTCGCCCTTCATCACATAGTCCGCCGCCCAGCGCGTGATCATTCTCAGGGCGGTGACACGGTCCACCGCCTCCTGCGGTCCCCACACGGTCCCTCTGCGGTCTTTTCTGGTCATCAAAATTTCCAGGTCGCCCCAAATGTAGGCGTCCCGGTCTGTCTCGTAAACCACATTAACGCCGGCGTCCAACATGCTCTTCACCGGGACGACAAAGTTATTGGCCACTTCGTCGCCGTAGGATGCCGCAGCAGCCGGGGCGACGCTGTGGATGTATTTGGGGGCGCAACTAAAGGTGATATTCAACCGGGCCGCCCGCTCGAAATCGGCAGGATCGATCAGCGTGCAGTGGTCAAACGCCCAGCCCTGCGTGGAGGAAGGCCCAAATTCTTCATGGATATCCTCCACCAAGTCAAGCATGTTTGACACCGAGCGGTCCCCGGCCACGTGGGTGTTGGCAAAGCGAACTCCGTTCCGGGCGCTTTGGACGACCCATTCCCTGAAGTAGTTGCCCTGGGTCGGCGCCGCTCTTCCCTTGCCTCCCATATATTCCAGGTCCGTATGGCACTGGCCCGTCGGCCACCATTCGGCGATGGTTCCGAACGCGCTGGTCCTTTTTTGATTCGTGCAGGCCCGGCTGCCGGCGCCATCCACTCCCGACGCCCCCACGGCATTCACCCAAATCTTATCGTTACCCGCTCCAATCAGATTACCCAATCCTTCCAAACCGTGATCGAGGTCCGTGATGGTGCCGAAGTAAAAGTCCCGCATTCCATAAGCCAGCCGCAGCGACAGTTCTCCCTTCGACTCCAGCAGTTTGTAGGCTTCCAGGCTGTAGGGAAACAGCTTCGACGACACGGTGGTTAAGCCCGACGCAGCCAACTCGTCCAGATAACTCTTGTAGATGGCAGAGACATCCCCGAGCGAGGGAGAAGGCATGAACCTGCGGATAATTCTGGTTGCGGGAGGCTCCATATGGCCCTCCGGCTGGCCTGTATCGTCCACCCAGTAACGCCCGTATTTTTCGAGGAAGTAGCCGTATCTATCCCAGAGAATCTCAATCGCCTTGCTATTCACCATCAGCCCGTTTGCAATCGGAATTCCCATCGTCATGATTACCGGATTGTTCGGGGTGACCTTGTCGATCTCCCATCGGTTGAGCTCGTCCATAATGATCTTTGCCTGATTGACGGTGCTTCCCTCGCCCATGCCGCTCAACCGAGCATCGTTTACAAAATAAATCCACTCTCCCGGCTCGAACTGATACTTATCCATCAAGCCTTTGATCTGGGCGAGCACGTCATCCGTGCTCGTCACACCCCGCCAATCTACCCGGTAGCGGCCCAGAGTAGCGGGGTCCACCCCCTCACCATAGACGCGCTCGGCATAGCTGTGTATATGACTATGGGTGTCGATCAAACCAGGGATCACCGTCCGCCCCTTCAGGTCCACTACCTGTGTCCCCGGCCCAGCCAGAGGGAGAATCTCCGCGTCGCTGCCGACCGCTTGAATTCGCTCACCTTGAATAGCCACCGCTTCGGCAGTGGCAAAATCGTCGTCCACGGTCAGGACTTTTCCGTTGTGCAACACCATGTCGGCATTTTGCGCAACGGCTCGCTCTTGACCCAACAACAAGAGGGTTACAAGAGCAACCGAATAGATCAGTCCAATCTCGCAAAAGCGTAAACTCAGGTAAAAACGTCTCATAGTCATAGCTCCTTGAGCCGGAATCGAAACATGCAGGTTGGTTGTTTGCGGTGAAGCATAAAGCAAGCTGGCCGGACCCCAGATCCTCCCCACAAAATGGAGCAGAGAGGGTTCAAGGACCCGGCTACTAAACTATTGCAACCCCCAGGCGATGCCGCCTAGAAGATGTACTTCAGGCCGAACTGGATCTGCCGACCGGTAGTTTTGGTTTCTGTGATCTCTCCAGCGTCGCTACGCGGGCGTCCATCCCTCCTCATCACCTCCAAGGCGGGGATTCCGAAGTTTGGACGGTTGAAGAAATTAAACGCCTCGAACCGGAACTGAAGATTGGTGTTCTCGGAAAGCGACGTGTTCTTGGTCAACGTAAAATCGAAGTTGGCCAGCCCGGGCATGATCATCGTGTTCCGGCCAAGATTCCCAAGCGTATTATCCGGCGGAAGCTCGAAGGCCCCCGGGTCATAATACTGATTCGGATTGCCGGGGTTGACTGGACTATTGCTGGCGCCTGCAACCAGATCAGGAAAATCAGCGCGCACCCCGCGCCTGCTCATATCCCGGCGCCGCTGGATCTCCACCGTACCGGGGAATCCATTGGCCAGGGAAAGAATCCCGCCAAGCTGCCAGCCTGTGACAAGTTTCGCCGACGCGCCGGACAATCCCCTGCCGAAGGGAAGCTCGTAGGTACCGCTTAAAGAAAACACGTTTGTGGCATCGAAGGAGGAGAGAGAGCGGTACAACGTCCTGTCATAGTAATAAGGGACAAAGTTCGGACCGGCATTGGAGTCGCTCGCGCTCTGGCTCCCTGAGATTTCATCAATGGACTTGGAGAAAGTGTAGGACGCGCGGAATTGCATTCCCTGGCTAAACTTTTTGTTCAAGCTAATCTGCAGGGAGTTGTACCAGGAATTGGCCCCCGCGAACCGAAGACGCAGATCATCCCAATTACTGTTGGGTCTGTTGCGTTCAGTGTGCACCAGCCGGCCGCCGATCTCCGATGCGCGAGGCACATTGAGGTCAGCGATCGCGGGCAGACGGATCCCCCGCGATCCTGCATACCCTACCGTGAGAACGGTATTGGGCAATAGCTGCTTCTGGACATTGAGGTTATATTGCGTCATGTAGGGTGTTTTCACATTGAAAGGAATAAAGTTAACGGCAGGCCGGCCCTTGCAGTCCGGATTTACAGGGTTGAATGGATTTTCGGGGCCACAAATGGCAGCCAGATTCGGGAAGAGCGGCACGTCTTCATCGAAATCCGTCAATTGCGTTTCTACAAGAAACGGAGGCATGCGGAAACCCATCGTGCGAGTCCAGGTGGTATCTATCGGCATGTAGAAAAGTCCGAATCCTCCTCGTAGAGCGGTGCTGCCGTCTCCGAAAATGTCCCAGGCGAAGCCCACCCGGGGAGCAAAATTTTTCCCCGAGGGGTTCTCATACCAGGGGTTCCCCAGGGTGAGGTCATCGAATGTGAACTGATGGATGAAATCGATATCCCCTCTGATGTTGGCTACCCGACCATACTTCTCACTGATCACCCCGGCGTGCTCGTAGCGGAGGCCCAGGTTCAAGGTAAGCCTCGGCATGATCTGGATGTCGTCCTGAACGTAAAACGCGATGATGTTCTGATAGAAGGAGCGGGACGGGTCATTATATCCCTTGGAGATCGTTCCGCGGAATCGGTTCGGCAAGTTGATGAAGAAGTCGTCAATATCTCCAAACCGGTAATTGCCGGCATCCCGGGCTGCCTGATAGGCATGACCCTGGATCCGGTTCCAGCTAAAGCCAAACTTCAGCGAGTTACGCCCCAGCGAGAGGATGGCATCATCGCCGAATTGATAGGAATTGGTAACTCTCCTGTCAGCGCTCACCCCATTCCCGATACCGCCGACGCCGTCGACAGCGAGGTCACCCAGGGTAGTGACGCCCGGAACAAAAAACAAGGAGGGGTCCACACTGTCCTGTTCGGTACTATCTAATGGGTCGCTTCTCGTATATCCGACCCGGAAGGAGTTCAGGAAAGTGGGTGAAAAGATATGCTTTTCTTCCAGCGTGAAATACTGGTTGCGGACCGTCCGGGCCTCCCGAAATCCAGGGAAAGAATCAACAATCAGGCGATCCGAGTCCAGGTGCGTGTAGCGGCCGAAGATCGAGTCGTTGTTCCCTATCACATGATCGATTCGGAACTGGTAAAAGTCTTCATTCGTCGGTTGCGAGAAGTTGAATGCGAATTGACCTGTCCCGTCCGACCGGGTGGCGCCGGTGTTCGGCAAGGGCCAAAGGGGAAGGTACGGCGCAATGACCGGATCAATATCCGGCGAGCCAAAGGCCCCAGGATCGGTGCGAATCTCACTGGAGAACGTATCGCTGACAATCGTTTGGCCCAACCGTTCCCGAAAGCCCTCATAGACGCCGAAGAAGAATGTCCTGTCGCTGATAATCGGTCCCCCGCCGCTGGCTCCAAACTGGTTGCGTTTGAATTCCGGCTTTGCGGCGTCAAAGGCGTTGGTCTCCCACTTGGCCGCGTCCAGGTTGTCATTGCGGAGAAATTCAAATACCGTGCCGTGAAATGTATTCGTTCCGCTTTTGGTGGCGATGTTGAAGGTCCCGCCGCCGCCTCGTCCGAACTCGGCGCTGTAGGCGTTCTTTTCAACTTTGAATTCCTGGACGGCGTCCACTCCCAGAAAGTTGCCGGAATTGCCCGAAGGGGTTTTACCCCGGAAGTCCTCGATGGCGATACCGTCCATGAGGAATACGTTTGCGGTGGGCCGCGCTCCGGAGACCACCAGCAGTTTTCCGCCTTCCCCTTCCTGGCGGCCGGCGGTGAATTGCACAGCGCCGGTTTGCAGCGTAACCAATTGAGCCAAGTCGCGCCCGTTGAGGGGAAGCTCGGTGATGGTGGCGCTCTCGATCAACTCGCCCATGCTGCCCTTCGTCGTTTCCACCAGCGGCGCTTCGCCGGTCACCTCCACCGTCTGCGTGATGGCGCCGACCGACAGCTCAAAATTGACTACGGCGGTGCGGCCGACCGTCAGGTTGATTCCGCTGCGAATCCCGGTCTGAAAACCGGCCAGGCTGGCCGTCACCCGGTAGTTGCCCAGGGCCAGCGAGGGAGCCGAGTAGCGGCCCGCTCCGTTCGCCTGAACGGTGCGGGAAATTCCTGTGTCCTCATGCAGGATCACCACCTCCGCCGTGGGCAGCACCGCCCCCGTGCTGTCTGCAACGGTCCCTGAGATGGTGCCCGTTGAAACTTGAGCATGACTCATCAAAGCGAAGAAAAACACTGCCACCACACAAAACACACAACTAACTGCTTCATTAAGGTCCCCTCCTAAGCGGAATTCTCCAAGATATGTATGGTCTTGTTTAACCTGTCTGGTACTAATTCTGAATACAACAGGACCGAACGTCAAGGCCTTTTTAGGAAGATGACGGATGCTGCTTCCGAGCATCAGGAATTCGATTGTACTCTACAGACCGGATCACCCCTTTAGCTACGAATAGATTCGCTCGCTATCGGAACGTTCAGCGGCCAGCAGCGATTCCCCTTGACATGACATTGTATGGCTCCTACGATTAGCTTGCATAAGCAGTGCTGCGTGAACACCCTAAAGTTGATAATGTGCACGTTAGCGACGGCAGCAGGCGCGCTGCTCTGTTTTGTAACTTTTCGATACTGGTTCGTCCAGAAATCCAACAGGATAACCCGTTAATTAGGAGGATTCGTAATGAGAAAGACCAGCAAATTGGCGATCTTGATCCTGACGGCGTTTTTCGTCCTCACCGGAACGCGCGCCGCCTTGGCGCAAAACGTTCCATCCAAGCTCCTCGTATATCCGGAGATGATCCTGCATAACGGGAAGGTCCTGACGGTGGATGAGCAGTTTTCAATCGTACAGGCGGTGGCTATCCGCGACGGCCGTTTCCTGGAAGTGGGAAACAACCAAAATGTCCTGGCGCTGAAGGGCCCGGATACAACGGTCATCGACCTGAACGGGCGAACCGTGGTGCCGGGATTCTTGGACCCTCACCTGCACGGCGCTTGGACAGGCAACATCTCCAAGCGGGGCGTCCGCAACCTGCAATTCAAAACGCTCGAAGAGGGTCTGGCCAACATTAAAGAGGAGTTGCCCAACCACCCTGCCGGCGAGTGGGTGGTCTTTAGCACCCTGCGAAACAACATTGCTGTCAACCAGTTGACGCGGTGGGATCTGGACACGGTTTCCCCGGATCACCCGATCCGGCTCATGCTGGATACTGCCTTGAGCGTGGTCAACACAAAAGCATGGGAGCTCATCCGACATAAAATTGAAAGGATGCCGGGGATCATGAAGGACCCGGTCCGGGGAGAACCGAACGGCCACGTTCGAGGCCAAGCCAATGGGGTCCTCTTATACGAGGACATCGTGTGGCCGGAGGACTGGGAAACTCGCCTGGTAGAAGATCAGAAAGACGTCTTTCGCCGCCTGAACTCCCAGGGGCTGACCACCGTGATCGGCAGAGCGCAAGGGCTTTCCATCTCCATCCTGAAAAAGCTGTGGGAGCAAAACGAACTCACGATCCGGGTGCGGCCTTCGACCGAGTTCGTGATGTACAACCCGGAGGCGAACGCCTACCTGAAGCGACTCGGCAATCTCACCGGCTTTGGAGACGAGTGGTTCAAGATTATCGGCTTGACTGTCGGACCGCCGGATGGGATCGGAACCGTAGGCGGACTGCTGGCCCGTATGCCGAGGCGGCGAGACGCCGACGTTGCAGGCGGACCGGCCTGGGATATGCGGGGCGAGAACAAATGGGCCTTGGGAACCCAGGATGGGGACTACACGAACGGCACGGAGTACAACACCATCTTGATTGCCAACCAATATGGTTGGAGCGTCCAGTCGGTCCACGCGCAAGGGGACTTGGCCGCCAAGATGATGCTCGACGCCATTGAGAAAGCCAACGAAGACCGGAGCACGATAGGCCGCAATTTCGGCTTTGACCACGGAGTGATCCGCACCAAGGAAGACATTGAGCGGGCGCTCAAATATGGGGTCATCATGAGCTTTGCCCCGAAATACCTGTTCCGTGACAGCCCCGTGCAGTTGTCTTATCAGTTCGGGGAGGAGATTCTGCGATTCACGCCTGTGAAGTCGGCGCTGGCCCTGGGCTTGAAGCCGGTGCTGGAATCCGACGTTGCCGGCGACTACTCGGCCTCATTGTGGAACATTGAAGCCCTGGTGACCCGGCGCGACGAAAACGGCAACGTCTGGGGAGCGCAGGAAGCGATCAGCCGCGAAGACGCCTTGCGGATGCGCACGGCATGGGCTGCTCGCTACTCAGGAGACGAAGACGTGATAGGCACAATTGAAGAAGGGAAATATGGCGATTTGGTTGTTCTCGGCGGTGACTTCTTGACGGTTGAGCCCGATCAGATCGCGGAGATTCCCATCGACTTCACCATCATCGGCGGACGCATCTTCTATGATCGTTCCATTGACGGTGTTTTCAAATCGAAAATCTGGGACCGCAGGGGGTTTTTCAGCAATAGCACCGACGCCAGGTAAACCCTGGGACAACGGGAGGCAGTCTTTCCTCAAACCCCGGAAGGGCGCAAGACGCTCCGGCTCTCTTCTTGCACCCCTTCCGGGGCTGATCCGGCGTGGCCGTTCCCAGCCACCGTCGGCGCTGCAGGCCAAGCTCTTGCACACCTCCGGAGATTCAAGAGCGCTCAGAGAAGCTATACAGAAACGATGAAATTGATTCCATAACGGCGTCGGTTGGGGACGGGGATTGAGTTGCGCCGGAAGATCGAGACAGCCCGAACCGGGGCTTCCGAGGGGTTCCCAGTTCGCATTTGGACTCGTTACGGAGCGACTCCGCGGGAATTTTAGGGAGTCGAGGCGGGCAGATTCTCAGGCGGTTGGGGAGATGATTCCGCAGCGGCTGCCTCGGCTTTAGCCGCATTATACATGTCAATGATTTCTTGCGTAACGTCAATCCCTGCGCTTGCATAAAGGACAGGGGTCTGCGGAGAAGATACGTCTAAGACGAGGCCCAGTTCGTTTTTCTGGGCGTGATCGGAGATGATCTCCAGCATTTCTCTGCCGATTCCGTTGATCGCATCTTGCTCGGCTTGCTGAAATTCGGCGGTGGCATCTTCATTGTCGCGATTAAACCTGCGGGTTTTGTCATCTAAGGTGCGCAGCAGCCGGGCTCGGGCTTCGTCGCTGAGCGCCCTTTCCTGAGTCCGCAACTGGTTTTGAAGGTCGCTGATTTCCCTCTGCTGGTTCTCCAACTCATCCCGTTTCGGAGCAAACTTCTCCCGCAACTCCTGAGCTGCCTCCTGGCCGGCTTTGCTATTGGCTATGGCGGCCTGGATGTTGATGATGGCTACCCTCGGGGCTTCCTGGGCAAAGCCGTTCGCGGAAAGGGTCACAACCAATCCCGCTAGAATCGCGGGTACTTTTATTCTCCACTGATCTCTCATTTGCCCGTCCATTTTGGAAAGCACACGCTACCCTCGTATTCTACGCAGAAAGCCGCGCATTGTCAAAAGGTTGCGGCACAGCGCGAGCGCCTTCTCAGTTCTCGCACCCCCCTGCTTGGTTAGCGGCTTGATTATTTGAGTTCCAGTTTTTCGTCCATCGACTTGAGATACATGTCCTGCAAACGGAGTTTCATCTGCTGGACTTCCATGTCGGCGGGATTCACCGCGATAGATTTATCGATGTACTCCAGCGCTTGCGGGAAATCCTTTTTTTGGCCATAAGCAACCGCCATGTTGTAGTAAGCATTGGGATCGTTTGGCGAAACGGCGAGTATCTCCTCATACTTGCTGATAGCGCCGTCGAAATCGTTCTTTCCCTCAGCTTGGTTGGCCAGTGCCCCGATAGCCATCACATGGACCTGGGTAACCATGTTTTGGAAATTTTCCGGGTCAATTTCGGCGGCCGCGTTGACTTCCTTTAAGGCCTCGTCCGTCATACCCTTGCCAGCATAGCCGAAGGAAATGACAAGGTGTCCTTGCGCCATACCAGGGCTCAAGGTGATTGCCTCATTTCCTTTTTCAATGGCCAAGTCATACTTTCCCTCCCGCATTGCTTGAAAGCCGCCTTGCAGGAGCTGGTTCATATAGTTCAGAGAAGCCAAGGTGAGGTTGCAGGGGTGCGTAACGTTTCCCGAAAGCTCTACGGGATCGGTTGGTTTCGCAAAATAGTCCTGCAACTCGTACCCCGTAATCTGGTAGGTGCCGTCGTTCAACCCCTTAAACTGGACCTCTCCTCTTTTGTTTGTTTTCCGTTTCCACTCTTTACCCGTCTGCGTCAGCGTCACCAGGATTTCCTGCTTGTCCAGCGGATTGCCTGCCTCATCTACAACCATGCAGCGTAGAGTGTTCTTCGCTTGCGCTTGGGGAACCGCCACCGCCAGAACCAGAAAAGACAGCGCTGCCAGCATGCCGAATTTGTAATCTTTTATTGCTTTCAACGTTCATCCCTCCCTGTTTTGAGTTGCCCCTGAAATCCGTTTTTCCTCACGGCACAGGACGGCTGCGGAAGCCGGCCTGAGCCCGGTTCCGGCCAGGAGCATGGTTAGGGTCATGTGCATGGTCCGCCACCTGGAGCAGTTGTTGAGCTTGTCCGAGAGCTTGCTTGGCGCTTTGCACCTGGGGGTCACCGCGCACGTCAACTTCATTTCCTCGCGGAATTCCGAATACCAGATTAAACAATTCCGTCTTGATGCGAACTTTCACGAACGGCAACGATTTTTCCCAAGATAAGAGCGGCACGCGCACGCCAGCCTCATAAAGGAAATTTTTGAAGCCGGTCAGGACAGATTCATCTACTTCAAACTCCTCGCTCACCTTTCCAAGGCTATCCCGATAAGCCTGAGCAAAGTTCATGAAAGCCGTGGACTCTTGAAGGAACTCAGCCCACGGATCCAACTGCCAGGGGGCGACCGGCGTATCCGGGTGTACTCCTCCCTCTGCCGGTAAAGCCCGCCCGCCGTCAGTATAAAACTCCTTCGTCTTTCCTTGTTGTAAGATACCAGCCAACGCCGTCCCTGGCAAGGGTCGTTGAATCGACCGGCTGCTGGGAGTGAAGTAGCGCGCCGTGGTGAGAACCAGCGCCGTACCCTCGCTGAGCGGCAAAACGGATTCGACCACTCCCTTTCCAAAGCTCACTTCGCCTACCACCCAGGCGCGGTCATGTTCCTGCAAAGCCGCCGCAATAATCTCCGCCGCGCTTGCCGTCCTCCCGTTAATGATCACGACCAGAGGAAGCTCCGGGCGAAAGGTCAATGAGGTGACCGCATAATTCGTTTCCGGGACAGAACGTCCCCGCAAGTCTACCACGGCTTGCCCCTGCCGCAGAAACAATCCCGCAGTCGTCACTGAAGGTTCCAGCGACCCGCCTGGATTGTCGCGGAGGTCCATAATCAGCCCTCGCAACTTATCGGCCGTCCACTCCTCCAGAATCGCGCGGATTTCCCCGGGGGTGCTTTCTTCGACCCGTGACACATGCATGTAGCCGATATCCGGCTCCAATAGAAATCTCTTGTCCACGGTAGGAGACGGAACTTCGGCTGGGTCCAGCGAAAAATCCCCCGGAACCAGCTTGCCGCCCTGCACCACGGCAAGTTCCACACGTTCGGACTTAGCTGTCTGCAACACCTCCACCAGCTCCCGCAAATCCATACGGTCCACGCGATAGTCATTGATCTCAACAATCCGGTCTCCAGGACCCAGCCCTGCTCTCTCAAATGGGGAGCCCGGCAGCGAGTGCAGAACCATAACGCGCCCGGCCTGTACATTGAGGATGGTGCCAAATCCCTGCTGAACGCCGCGCTGCTGCTGCTGCAAGAGCTGAAATTGTTGAGCGTCCAAAAAGACCGAAAATGGATCGAGACTGGAAAGAGCGCCCCGAATGGCCCCTTCATAAAGAGCCTGCTCAGGCTGGACCGGGTCCGCATGGTGTTTTTCCAGCAGCCGGTACGCTTTGGTTATCTTCTCCAGGCTCTGACGGATCGCATGATCCGCGGCTTCCTCTTTTTGCTCGAGGGATTGGGCATGTCCTGCCACCGACAGCAGTATCCATAAACCACCGCCAGCCAATAGAAAGGTTTTCCGCAGCATGCACTTTCCAGTTCTTCGAGTACCCATTTTACGTTTTTCCTGCCGTGGGGAGCAATCTCCAATCTTTGCCAAGCAGAGTCCCGACGGAAAGACGCTGACGAGTCGGATTGCGACAGCAACAGGCACCGTGTTCGGCTTCCCTTGGCATCCTGTGTCTGCATGGCCATTTGTTTGGAGCCACGATCCTTGCTAAAGGTTGCTATCCGTCCTGAGAATTCATTCCCTAAACCCACATACCGGCTAAAATTGACCCCGTAGCACAGGATAAGTGAGGGCAAGGCGCCAGATCTCGATTATTTATTTTTTATCAAAGTGAATCGTTACATCACTCAAAAGAGATTGGAGAAACAGCTCACCCTGTACTGATACCAGTCCCAGGGAGGCATCATCGCCAGCAAATACGACGCCTTTTCGCCCTCAGTTCAGCTTGTCCTCGCCGCAGCGGAGTGGCGCAAAGCCGTAGCTCTTCCCGGCGGAACGGGGTAGAATTTTCCCGCCGTCAAAGTACAGCGCGCTGAATCTGAGTTCATGGGCACAAAAATTCCGTCCGTCAATCTGAAGCTGCAATACGAGTCGATCCGCGAGGAAATTGCCGCGGCCATCCGGCGAGTGCTTGAACGGCAAGACTTCATTATGGGTCAAGAGGTCGGCAAGCTGGAGCAAGAGGTGGCGCGTATCGAGGGTTGCTCCCACGCTATTGGATGCGCCTCAGGCTCTGACGCCCTGTTGCTGTCTCTTCTGGCCCTGGGAGTCGCTCCCGGCGACCGGGTGCTGGTGCCTGCCTTCACCTTTTTCTCGACCGCCAGTGCGGCAGCCCGCGTGGGCGCCGTGCCGGTGTTTGTGGATATTGATCCCCGCACTTTTAACATCAGTCCGCAGGCCGCCGAGCAGACGCTCGCTTCTCATAAAACCAGCGGTTCCGTGAAGGCCCTCATCCCGGCGCACCTTTACGGACAATGCGCTGACATGGATGCGTTGTCGGGACTGGCAAAGCAACACGGCTTTCATATTATCGAGGACGCTGCGCAGGCCATCCTGGCCCGTTACGGACAGCGCATGGCCGGCTCCATGGGCGTCTGCGGGTGTTTCAGCTTTTTCCCTACAAAAAATCTAGGCGGGGCCGGCGACGGCGGCATGATTACCACCAATGACGCCTCGCTCGCGGAGCAATTACGCGCCCTGCGAGATCATGGAGTGGCAAAGAAATACATCCATGCCTCCCTGGGCATCAACAGCCGCCTGGACACGCTGCAAGCAGCAGTCTTGCGGGTCAAGCTGCGGTATCTGGAAAAATGGACCAAATTGCGGCAGAAGAGAGCTGCGTTTTACAGAAAGGCATTTTCAGAATCCGGTTTGTCGGACCCGCCAGCGACCTATCCAACACGAGAACACCCGGTGGTGCTGCCCTGGACAGCGCCGAAAGCCGAACACGTCTATCATCAGTTTACGCTGCGGGCCTGCCGGCGTGACGAACTGGCGCGGCATTTGGCCGCAGAAGGCATCGGGACCGCCGTCTATTACCCCATCCCGCTTCATCTGCAAGAGGCGTTTTCCTATCTGGGAGGACAACCGGGCAGTTGCCCGGAAAGCGAGCGCGCTGCCGGCGAGGTGCTCTCCATCCCCGTTTATCCGGAAATCACCGAGGAGCAGCAGTCCCGCGTGGTGGAAGAGATCAAGAGGTTTTACAGCTTATAAGCCCTGTTTCATCCCTCTGCCGCGATGGCAACCAAACAAATCCCCAAGAGGACCTCCGATATAGATCCTGCCGGTCTGTGCCTGAAATAGGCTTGAGTCAACCGGGTGGCTGGCATAGGATTACGAGCAGCGGAGAATCGCAAGACGGACATTCCGTTCAAAAGGAGTATTCCAATGAAACATCCAGGGATTTGGCTGCTGGGAATGGTTGCAGTACTGCTTTGGTTTTCCGGCGTGCGGCTTTCCGCGCAGGAAAACACCGATGTGCGTCAGGAAACGATCCGGTTGACTGCCGAGGATGGCGGCAGACTGTTCGCCATCTACCACTATCCGGCCGGAAGCCAGCCGAAGACCGTCATCCTGTTTATGCATCCGAGGGGCGGCAACATAACCCATTTCGCTCTCCAGCCCCTGGCCACAGATGGTTTCGGAGCGCTGGGCATGGGTTCCCGCTCCATGAACCGCACATGGGTTCACGAGGAACTGCTGCTGGACGTGGCCGCGGGAGTGAAGTTTCTCAAGAGTCGCGGCGCAGAGCACGTTATCCTGGCGGGCCACAGCGGTGGCGGATCGCTGCTGTCTTTCTATCAGGCTCAGGCAGAGACCGACCCGCCCAACCGGGTGAAGGAAACACCGGCAGGCGATCCTCCCGATCTCAACCAGTTTGATCTCCCTCAGGCGGACGGCTTGATTACGCTGAACGCTGCAGAAGGCGAAGGGTTGCACTGGACCCACCACCTGGACCCCTCGCTCACCGACGAAACCGACCCGTTTTCCTACGATCCTTCGTTAGACATGTACAACCCGGACAACGGCTTCCGTGTTCCGCCGGGCGAAACCAAATACTCGCCAGAGTTTCTGGTGAAAGTCGAAAAGGCACAGCAGGAGCGCGGGAAAAAGCTGGCAGAGCTCGCCAAGTCCTACATCCGCGAGCAGAACTATTTCCGGGACCTGATGAAGTCGCCAGCCTTTCCTATGATGACCCAGAAAGAGCAATTGATGATCGAGCGGCGGGCCCAGTTCGAGCGGCCCATGCTCCTCTATCGCACCCGGGCCGACGTCCGTTACTACGACAGGTCTCTGGACCAGAGCGACCGCACACCCGGCCACATGTCCGGACCCGTGAAGGACGGTTACAGGCGCAGCGATTTGAAAAATTGGATGTACGGTTATCCGCTATCTGCTCCCGTCAGCCCTCGTGCATTCCTGAGCACCTTGTCGATCGTCTCGAACGCTCAGATGTGGAAACATCTGGGGGAGATCAGCGTGCCGGTCCTGGTAATCAACTCGTCGGCCGACTCCGGCATCCATCCCAGCGAACACGAGAACACCTTCAACTCCGCGGCTAGCAAGGACAAGGAGAAGGTCTGGATCATCGGCGGAGAACACGGATTCCAACCCGAGGGACCGCAAAGCGGAGAGGGGAATCAACAGGAACAGTTGGTGAATGCAATCACCGACTGGGTGCAAAAACGCTGGCCGTTGTGAAGCAGGATTACTGTTTCACCAAGGCTTCCGGATCGGCGTTGCTCTTTGGCTGGAACTTCTGCGCACGGCCGTTGAAAACTTCCGCAACATAAAGGTTCCCGTCGCTGTCCACGCTGAACTGGTGAGGTCCCCAGAGCGCGCCGGGGAATATCCCAAAAGTTCCCCAGGAGCGAAGCAACTTGCCGTTGAGGTCGTATTTCAGGAACTTCTGAGTAACCCCGTCCGAAACCCAGATGTGCTGGTCCTGCGAAAGCCGGAGAAAATACGGCGAGTTGATATTCGGCCACTCCTCCAGGAATTTGCCGTTTTCGTCAAAAACCTGTATGCGCGAGTTTGAGCGGTCGGAAACGTAGATGCGGCGGTTGGCATCGATGACAATGCCGTGGACGAGGTTGAACTCGCCCGGCTCGGTGCCCGGCTTACCCCATTCCAGCAGGTATTGGCCTTCGCTGGAGAACTTCACCACGCGGGTGTTGTTGTAGCCGTCCGTAACGTAGAAGTCTCCGTTGGGCAACCAAGCGATATCAGTGGGCCGGTTGAAATGGCTTCTGTCATTTCCGGGCACACCCTGTTCCCCGAGCCGCAATCCAATTTCGCTGCCGTCATTGGTGAACTTCAAAATTTGATGTCCATTATCATCCACCACCCAGACGTGGCGATCGGGATCGTGCGGATTCATGAGAATTCGGTGGGGACGCACAAAGAGATGATTGTATTGCTCCCAGGAATCGACCAGTTTCCCTTCACCATCAAAAATCATCACCAGGTGCTCCCAGCGGGGCTTGCCCCCTGTAGCGGCGCGCGAGGGGAGGCTGCTGGTGAGCCCGGTGGCGTTGGGATCCAGCACCGGCAATTCGCCGCGCTGCAGCACAAAGATGCGGTTCGGCGTTTCGGCCCAAACCCCGGCTGTAGAACCCCACGACCAGCCATCGGTGTGCAGCGGCTGCGGCCAGTTTTCCACTACCTCATAAGGACCGCTGATATCTTCTCCGCCCTTTTCCTGCGCTGGCGCTCCGGCGGCAAAGACAGAAAGCAGCGCTGCCGCCATGATCCATCTGCCGATAGACATAAGCCCTCTCCCTTTGGTGAATTAGGATTCGAAAAAAACCTTCGCTTTTCGGAAGGCGCGGGAACTGAATTATTGGCGGTGCTTAGCCTCGATACAGCACAGTTCTCGCGGCCCAATGCCGGTATTGCTACCACAACAGTGATTTCCCGGAGACAGGGGTTGGCCTGCCGAGTGGAAGGAAAGAATCAGGGCATACTCACGGAACTCCGCCATCCGCTCTACAACCCCACTGTAATCCCTGCGATCACAGCCACTCGGTGCCAGGCGCCGCCGGGCTGAAACAGTTGGTTCGAGATGAGTGTCTGGTAGTTCCGCACCTCCAGCCTCAGATGAAGCAGTTGGCGGAGATGTCTTTCCACTCCCGCCCCGTAGGTGAACACGAAGGACATTACGCTGTCCGGAGCGCCGCCGGGAAAGGGGACTTCCACTTCCCTTTTCACATCCAGACCGAACCGCGTGATTCCAACCCCGGCGAGGCCGTAGAAGCGCAAGCGCGAGGAGAACGGAGTGCGTACCCGCGTATCGAACGTAACGGTGTGCGCGCTCAGCTCTACATCCGCACTCGATCCGAAGGCATCTCCTCGCTCCAGGAGCAGGTCTGACCCCGAAAAGCTATAGTGCAGACCGGTGCTTACGTAGGGAAACACGCGGGTGCCGACGTCCAGCGTAATCATGTTGCCGTTGCTGAAAACGGAACGCACCGATCCGGCAATGGAGCCCGCCGCCGCTTCCTCATCCACGTCCTGAGGCAGAAGCCTGCCGCCGCCAATCCCCAGGAATTGCCCTTGGGCTGCCTGCGCCACGCATAAGAACAAAAGGATTCTACTGAGAACGTTCGCGGCCTTCACCATCGTCTGTCTCCCGGCGGAAACCACCGGCTCCACACCGCGCCCCGGCGGTGATGATGCAATGTTCCTCTGTGCCGCTGTTGCAGGAAGCATCTCGAAAGCCTCGGCGGCTGCCGGATTTCAATAGCCACTCAACCAGAGGCTCCCACTGCGACAACCACTTGCGCCGGTATTCTTGCGGGGAAGATTGCAAGAGCCAGCCTATGTCCAGTAAACTGTTCCAGAGCAAGATGTCATGAGTAGGGAGGCCATCCTAGCTCAATTGGTAGAGCACCGCATTCGTAATGCGGGGGTTGGGGGTTCGATTCCCCCGGATGGCTCCAGCCTTTAATTCCCGTCTAACAGTTCAATGTAACCCATACGGTTGGAAACATTCCCGGACCACCAGATGCGGTTCGGATTGCTCTGGTCCACCTCAATCCTTCTGTGGTCCTCCTCGGCGTTCGCCAGGGGGAACTCCACCCATGTTTCGGTTCTGGGATTAAAGCGGGCAATCTTGTCCACGTGCTGTTGGGCAACCCAAATCAGATCATGCTTCAGGTCAACGCTCACCGCATAGGTGCCGCTATTCTCAGTGGGAGGGGTATAGACCGACATTTTGTTGGTCTTATAGTCGATCTTCAGAACCTTGCCGGCGCCATGAAGGCCGAACCAGACGTTGCCTTCCGAATCCGGCCCTCCCTTGCGCGGGACGGCGCCTTCCACGGGGATGTCGAACTCCTCAATCCTTCCGGTAACCGGATCGACCCGGGCCACCTTGTCCACGGCGTTCAGGGCGAGCCAAACGCCTCCGTCACCCGCAATGGCCATTCCGTAGGGGCTGGCGCTTCGTCCCGCCTCGACCCCCGAAGGAATTTCAAAGCCGGCAAACTCCCCAGTTTTGGGGTCCAGACGGAGAACCGTGTTATTGCCGATGGCGTTGAACCATACGGTTCCATTGGGATGGTCCCGCATGGTATTGCCGCCGGGAGCGCCCGTCCGCAGCTTGGTGGTCATCGTAAAGCTGTTAAACTCTTTCGTCTTTGTGTCGTAGGCGAGCCAGCGGCGGTTGGGGCCGTAGTCGATAAACCAAAGCTTGTTATCCGCGCCGCCCCAAATCGCGTTCAGCTTCACGGTCTTCGATTCCCCAGGCGGGGGGGCAATCTCGGTGTAGGTCAGCGTCCTCGGGTCCATGCGGCCCAGCATGCCGGTCTTCCGCAAGCTGACCCAGCCGTTTCCGTCGGAGTCCACTGTCACCTCGTGAGGTTCCGTATCGTAAGTCGGAATTTCATACTCCACAGCGATGTACCGGGTGGCCTCGCCCGTTAGCAGAGTCCCGGGCAGGCGGCTGTTGGGGTCCGGCTTCGCCATTGCCGCCGCGCCTGGTCCGCCCTCACCGAAGTTCTCCACAACATAGTCGAGCAGGACGGCGGCTTCCTGATCGGTCATCGCAATGTCAAGTTTGGAGCCCTTCATGAACATTCGCATGCCGTCGATGGTTTCTTTCCACTGCTCCCGGTTCACTCGGTGGCTGGCGACCTGGTCGGGGTTCCGATGGCAGCCGATACATCTTGTTTCAATGATTGTCTTGCCCGGCCCTTCCGGCAAGGGTATAGGCTCTGCTGCTCTTCCTCCGCCCTGGCCCGGCTGCCTTCCAGGCCATGCAGGCGGCAGCATCGGCGCTTGCGGAGCCGTGAGCGACAGGTCCACCGTCGTTGCCCGGCCTTCCACCACCTCAGCCGTAGCCGACCATTCGCTCTGATAGCCGTTTCCGATCCCCTGTACGACATATTGTCCGGGAGGAAGATTATTCGCCGTATAACGGCCTTGCGCCTGGCTGATCACCATGAAGGTCAGCCGTCTCTCGGCATTCTTGAATTTCACGAAGGCGCCGGAGACGTGCGCTCCCGAAGCATTCCGAACCACTCCTTGAAGGCTGCCGGTATAGTCTGCCGCCCGAATCAAGGGGACGCAGAGCACCGCGGCTACAGCCAGCACTGCTACACTCACCTTTAGACTCACTTGACTGAACATCGCCTCTTCTCCTTTTGCCTTCAGGGGTCCTTCACTCCGACATCCGGGGAACGGAACACTCGAATGCACTACAAACCATCGCCCAGGAAGAAACCTGATAGATTTATCCTGCCTGAAACGTGCCTGTTGTCGGTATTTTCGATATTGAGTTTGCGCCTCGCCCTTGAGCATACGCCTGCTGCTCTAAGGGTTCAAGCGCAAAGCGCCGTGGCCCCATTCGGAGCGACACCAAAATCCGGACTGAAGGAAGGCAGATTTTCCAAGACGAGGAAACGGCAGGGAATGATCCGGCAAACGGGACCCACGGGAGGGGCGCTCGCGGAACAGACACAGGACTAAAACAAATCCGGGCTTTGTCCGCTGGGCCATTGGGAAGCGCAATCGCTTGCGGCCGGAATTGTCATTCGGGAACGCAGATTCCTGGATCGGCCTTAATGACCATCATCCGTATAGAATCCACCCATGATGGCGTCGTACCAGAGCTGAACCCCCATCGGCGCCACTCCCGCAGGAAGACCGGCTTCCGGCGCGCTGTAGCCGTGTATGCCGGCATCGAATTGGTACACCCGGAATTTTGGAGCTGGATTCATTGCGGCATACCTGGGCAGGTAGACTTCCCGGTAAATCTCAGGAGCGTGGTCCCGGCTGTTTTTCGTGATGATCAGCATCAGCGGAGGAACCGGCTTGGCACCCGGCCCGGAGACCTCCCGAAGGTAGCCGATGTATCTTGCGACCAGAGCCTCCGTCTGCTGGGAATTTAGCCCAAGTCGTTTGGCTGTGGCCTTTGCCGCCGAGCCCATCGCGGTGGAGATGTCAAAATGAAGGATGTTTTCAGCCTTGAATTGCGGACGCTTGGTGCTCCTTGCCCAGCTTTCATGGACCTCCTCCATCACCATAGCCAGGCGTTCCAGAGCCTTTAGGCCTTCCTCCTGTACCAATTCATACCCGCGATACCGGGCGGTGTCACGCCAGGAGCGAATTCTCAGGCAGTTGAAGTCCATCCCCCAAGGTTCGCTGATTCCCTGGATTTCTCTCGTCATCTGCCCGTAGAGGGAGCCGAAGGGGGAACTTTCCATCCCGATGATGCCCTGAATATTGGTCACCCGCTGGCTTAGCATCATGGTAAAGGGGCCGCCCGTCGAATGACCGTGAGCATAAATCGAATACTCTTGCTCGGGCAGATGCCGGCCCAGCATTTCCCTGCCCCCTTCCTCGAAAGCCACCGGCCAGCCCGCCATCCGGTTGTAGAACTCCGTCCCCTCCTTGGCGCAGGCCAGGGTCAGCGTGCCCCACCGTCTGCGCCGGGAATCCTCCCGGTCGTGGACCACCTCATACTGGTCGGGGGTAATCATACTGTCGCGCTTCCAGACGGGCGTTCTCACGGTGCCATCCGGACGGATTGTGTCGCCGGGCCAGTCTCTGGACGGGTCCTGCAGGTTCAGCCTGCCCGGGTAGGACATGTTGACCACCTTGAAGCCAAACTTGCTGGTCAGGAAACGTGAGAACCTATCTTTCGATTTGTGATCCCCCGATCCGCCGTGCAGCACGAGGATTCCCACTTTTTTTCCGTCCGCTCCCGTGGGAATTTTGGAAGCGTCCACCGGCTCGTAAACCATCGCCGCAATGTCCCAATCCATTTCCAGCGCCCGAACCCGAATGATCGATTCCTCGGCGCGCAGAGGGATGTCGGGCTTTGCCAATACTTTTTTCGAGGTCTCGACGATTTCAGGACGGGGGACCCAAATCCATTCCCCTCCGCTCACCTGCTCCACCTTGCGGGCGGCGTCTTGCGCGGCAACGACCCCATTGCCTCCAACGATGAAAAGCAAACTGATTAGTGACACAGCAAAAAAACTGATTTTTCGGGACATGTTCTCAATTCCTTCCGGGGGCGGTTTTCTTCTCGCCTATCTTCAATACTATTCCAGCCTTGCAGCCGATTCAAGTTTAGATCGCCATGTCCCCTTGCAGGCGGCATGGCTGCTGGTCTTGGCCGTCCTGCTTCCCGTCATGCTCACATGAAAATAGAGATGGGGTGCTGGATTCCTCAGGTAACGTTCGCAAGTGCATTTCGCGCGAGCACCCCAGCCGATGCGCGGGCAGGATCAAGTCCACACTCGACCGCGCACTCCCGCTGAGCCAGGCGGCTGAGGCACGCAAATTGATCTCCACCACCAGGTCACCGGAAACATCGTGTCGTAGCTCCGGATGGAGTAAGCTACCTGGATAACAAGAGTGGCCGTCATCGATGCTTGCAAAGGAGCCAGTCATGACACGGAAAACAAGCGAGGCGGGAAAACTGATTTCAGTGAACGTAGGACTCCCTCGCGTGGTGGAATGGAAAGGCAGGACGATCACAACCGGAATCTTCAAAGAACCGGTGGAAGGCCGTACCACCTTGCACCGCCTGAATCTCGACGGCGACAGACAGGTCGATCTGACTGTTCACGGGGGACCCGACAAGGCGGTCTACGCCTACCCGGCTGAACATTACGCCCACTGGCGACAGGAATTGCCGGGCATGGAGCTGCCCTGGGGGACGTTCGGGGAAAACTTGTCCACCGAAGGACTGCTGGAGGATTCCGTCAACATCGGCGACCGGTTCCGCATCGGCACGGCTGAAGTTCAGGTTACGCAGCCACGCGTCCCCTGCTACAAACTGAGCAGCAAGTTTAGACGCGACGATATCATCAAGAGATTTACGGCTAGCCAGCGCAGCGGTTTTTACCTGCGGGTGTTGCAAGAGGGAGAGGTGGCGCCCGGCGACCCCTTCGAGCTGACCAGCCGAGACACAAACTAATGTCACTGTCGCGTATATTAACCGGCTGCGCATGCAAGAAGACGCCAGTCCCGACGTCTTGCAACGAATCATTGAACTCGAAGCGTTGTCCGGAAGCTGGCGAAAGTACTTTCAAAAACGACAAGCGAAGCTGGTGGATCCTGCTTAGGAGAACCAAGAAGAGCTAGCCAGCGTGGATGGGCTTATTGTACCGACGAGCAGCTCAATTTACGGCAGAGACTGCTGGTCCCCGGCGTCTTTCCTTGAAGTGAGGGGCAAGAGTACAGGCCTTAGCGGCCTGTAAGCTAAGAAGGCAGGCAGGAATGCCTGCCCTACTTGGTTCGGTTCCTCGCCAGATTCGGTTTCCTCGGTAGATTCGGCAGATTCGGTTCCCTCGGAAGAATCAGCCTATCGAGTTCCCTCGGTTCCCTCGGCATCCTCGGTTGATTCGGTTCTCTCGGCAGGTTCGGTTCCTTCGGTTGATTCGGTTCTTTCGGTAGATTCGGAATCCTCGGAATAATTTTGTTGCTCCCGGAATTTGCGCGAAAGACAATCGGGCCGGAGGGCGTTTGTGCAGCTGGTTTTGTTTAGCTTATGGAGGAAGGATGGCGGGAGAAAAAAGTTTTTGCAAAACAGAGCCATTCATCGAGGGATGAGATGGGGCAGGCAGAGAAAAAAGCGTACAGGCCTGGAGGAAATGGAGCACAGACCTTACCGGCCCGTGCTCTCCAGGGGGCAGGCAAGAATGCCTACCCTACCTGTGCAGGCTTCGCCTGTACGCGCAAGAGGACAGGCAAGAATGCTTGCCGCTACCTATGCGACTTTAGGAGAAATGTTCCAGAGGGAGGCAGGTGGGGTAAAAAAAGTGTTTTTTACGAAACAAAGCCAACAAGTCTTTTAGAATCAACATAAGTGCTTGGGGAGGGGTGCAAAAAGCACCAAAAAGAGAAACGAAATCCCTAAACGAAGTCCCTAACAGGGGATTATTCAATGGCTTTTAGAGCGGTTTGCCGGCAGGTGTGAATCAGGAATGGCAAGCAACCGGAAATGCTGCCGTGCCGAGTAAGGCGAGAGGAATGGGAGAAAAAAGTTTTTTTGCAAAACGAACCCATTGCAAAACTTCTGATATCCAGATAACCTATTATAAATAAAAGAGATAATAGATATACAACAGATTGAGCATTGGCTTCGTTATTGGCTTTGTTATGCTAAAAAGATCACCCGAAAGCTAAATAAAGCCATTATACCAATCTCCTAATAGGGGGTTATGCAATGGCTTTTAGCTATTGCAACCCGGCCGGGAAGCGGAAATGCGGCTCTACTGCTTGAACCGGAGCGCCTTGCGGGTGATTGTGGTAATCGGAAGGCGGTCAATATGGCGCATGGAAACCCACCGCTCGCGAGGGGCTACGAGGCGGCGATCCACCTTGGCTGCGCACACAGCCACATGCAGTTTGTTGGTGGTGATGGTGTGCCGCACGCGCCCGAGCAAGCTGCCCAGGCGAATTCCATCGCGGGACTCCATTTCCCTATGAACAGGAGAGCCTTTCCGGCTGTTCTCCTCCCACATGGGCAACTCCCAAAACCCTCCCATCCATTTCGCGGTGCGCTCCCTGCGGACCAGCAACACCCGGCCCGCCGGGTCGAGCGCCAGAGCCGCCGTGAACCGGCGCGTCACGGGTCTGGTCTTGAGCCGAGGAACCGGGTATCGCTCCATTTGATTCCGGCCAAAGGCCAGGCAATGGCTCCGCAAGGGACACTCAGGGCATCGAGGACGCTTCGGCAGGCAGACGGTTGCTCCCAGCTCCATCAGCGCCTGGTTGCAGTCTCCGGGCCGCCGCCGGGAAACAAGAGCAGCCGCCAAATTGAGTCGTTTCCGCTTGCCTTCGGCAGTTTGCGGATCGTCCGGCAGGGCGTATAAACGCGCCAGCACCCTGGCAACATTGCCATCAAGAACCGGCAGCGGGAGCCCGCAGGCGATGCTGAGCACGGCAGGGGCGGTATAAGGACCGATTCCGGGCAACCGGAGGGCGGACTGGAGGTCGTTCGGGAAGCGGCCTCCGTGTTCGCTCACGATCACCTGCGCCGCCTTCTGCAAGTTCCTCGCTCGGGAGTAGTATCCCAGGCCGCTCCAGCAGGCAAGCAACCGTTGCTCCGCTGCGGCGGCTAACGCTTGCACGTCCGGGAAAAGGCGAAGGAATCGTTCATAAAATGGAATGACCGCCTGTACCCGCGTCTGCTGGAGCATGATCTCGGAGACCCAAATCCGGTATGGGTCGCGAGTCTCTCTCCACGGGAGTGTCCGCTTGTGGCGGCCATACCAGACAAGAAGCTTTCGCCGAATTTGAACTGCCGGGTTGTTATTTCCGATGGAGTTTGCCGGGCGTCTTTTTGCGTTCCTCGTTTTTGAGTTTCTGGTCGGTTGCGGAATACGGCCCATATCCGGTGGAGCCTCCTTGACAGACCGCCGCTACAAACGCTTCAGCCAACGCACCAGAGGCGCCGCGGGAAGGCCGGGCTGCAGAAAGCGTTGCGGAGTTCCTGCCGCCTCGGTGACTAATTCTGCGGCTCTGTATCCGCTGCGAACCGCGCCCTCCATGGTGGGAGGCCAGCCGGTGGCCGTCCAGTCTCCCGCCAGGAAGAGATTCCCGAACGGAGTTCTTGCATCCAGCCGAAGCTCGTCCAGCCCCGGCTGGAGCGACACGGTGGCTTTTGCTTCCTTCACGACAATATGCTTCAACAACTTCGCCTTCTGGCTGAGGGGCAATAATTCGTGGAGTTCCCGGAGCGCCAGGGCCAGGATTTCATCCTGCCGCATCGTCATTAAAACCCGCGAGGCGCTTACCACCAGCTGGATGTACTGGGAATTTGCCGAACCCTCCTGCTTCCCTCCGATTTGGGACCGGTTGAAAATCCACTGAATGGTACGCCCCAGCACTGTCACATGGTCGATGTCCATGACGGGCCTGTCGAACCAAAGATGAATTCCCGTAATCGGAGACCAATCGGGTTTGCGCAGCTTTTCCAGCTCCGGCCACAGTTCCGGAAGCGATTCCGGAAACAGGTTGGCCAGCGCGTCGGGCGGAAGCGTGCTGACGTAAAAGTCGGCTTTTTTCTCTTTGCCGTCCCACAGGTGGAGCCCCCCGATGCGGCCCGTCTCCGGATGCAGGCGCGCTACAAGGGTCCGAAGCTGCAAGGAGCAGGATTCGTTCAGTATTTTGCTGGAGTAAAGCTCGCTCAGAGGAACCACAGGGACACCCATGCGATACCCCTTGCGGTTGCTGAGAAAAGCTTCCACAAACACCTGGAATGCATAGCGGCTGGAGAGGCGTTCGAGGTCCTCATTCAGGGCGCTGGTTAAAATCACGCGCCAGAAATTTTCAATAGCCGCGCTGGTTTGCCTCTGGCTCTTCAGCCAAACCAGCATGGGCTGGTCGTCCGGCGGCTCCCGGTCCCGGAGGATGGCGAGCATGGCCCGCGCGATGGCCCACTGGTCCCTCCAACCGAGGTCCCGGAAGCGCAACAGCGAAGGGAGCAAATGAAAAGGCTCCGGAAGCGCCGAAGCGCGCATCGGGGAAAAGCCAGCCGGGCCCAAAAAGAGGAAGTCGTCATAAAAACGAAATTTTTCAGCAGCGCCCGTGCGCCGGAAAAAGTCCAGCAGATTGGTGCAGCATCCGAGCAGCACGTGCTGGCAATTGTCGACCGGCTCGGTCGAGGCCGCCGGGATAAAAGACGAAGCTCGGCCTCCCGCGACCCGCCGCTTCTCCAGAACCTCCACCTGAAACCGGGTTTCCGCCAGACACACGGCAGCAGCGAGGCCCGCCAGACCTCCCCCTAGAACGATGACCCGTTGAATGGTTGCCTCTCCAGTTCGAAACCTGCCTTATGATAGAGCCGCATCCGGACACCCCGGAGCACCACGCTAATTTTTTCCATCTCCGTCAGAGCAGCCTCCCGCGCGAAAACATTGCATTCGTTGCGCTCAATAGCCATCAGAATGCCGCGGTAAATTGCCATCAGGGCCCACAGGGCAGGCCGGCACTCCGGCTCCACCATGTCGAGCAAAGGATAAGTATTTTCATAATAACCCCAGGCACGCTCAATCTGGAACCGCATCAAGCCGAGAAATTCCCGGTTATAAACGCCCGCAGCCAGTTGATCCGGGGAATACTCGAAGCGCTCCAGGTCCTCCAGGGGAAGATATATCCGCCCGCTTCCGGCGTCCTCCCGGATGTCCCGCAAAATATTAGTCAACTGAAACGCAATGCCGCATTCCTCGGCCAGTTTGGCCGCCGCCGGGTCACGGAATCCAAATATATGCAGGGAAACCAGGCCTACCACCGAGGCCACCCGGTAGCAGTATTGATAGAGACCGTCAAAGGTACGGTAGGACCGGATGGAAAGATCCATCTCGGCGCCCGCCATCAGGTCATAAAAATATTCCGGCGGTATGGAGTATCGCCGGACGGCATCGTGAAAGGCAGGAAGAATCAGGCTGCCGCCGTAGTCGCCGCGGAGGGTCCGGTCAAACGCGCGGCGCCATTCCTGCAACCGGGCTGCCTTGTCGGCCGTCGCGCCAGCCCCGTCGGCCACGTCGTCGCAGTATCGCATGAAGGCATACACTGCGCAGAATGCATCGTAACGAGGCCTGGGAAGCAGCAGAAAACCGTAATAGAAGTTTCGCGCCCGCTGCCGGGTCAGCCGCTGGCAATAGCGGGAGGAAGTTTCCAGAAGGGTCGGCATTTCACCTGCCTTTCCGGCGGAAAACCAACTGCCCTGCCAGAACCGAAGCCAGCAACAGCGTCTTCTCTCCCTGGCCGAGCTCGGGACGCCGGGCCAGCACATTGTAGTTTTGCCGCTCGATGAGTTTCAATATTTCCATTCCCGCGCGGCTGAACAGTTCCACGTCCACCGCCAACCGGATGCCGACCCGCGAGGCCAGCGGCAGGCCTTTCCAAAACAACTCCCTGGTGCGCTCGATTAGTTCTTTCAGCAGGCTTACAAAATTCCCGTTATATCGAAAATGCGCCAGATCGTCCTCCGAATACCCGTGCCGTGCCATGTCGTCCAACGGCAGGTAAACGCGGCCGATGCGGAAATCCCGGGCGACGTCCTGCCAGAAGTTGGCCAGTTGCAAGGCCGTGCAGGTGTAGTCGGAAAGCTGCTGCAACTCCGGGTCGCGATATCCGCACAGATGAAGGACCAGCCGACCAACCGGATTGGCCGAATAGCGGCAGTAGCCCAGAAGCTCCTGAAAATTGCGGTAGCGCGTCTTGGTCTGGTCCTGCCGGAAGGCGGCGATCAAATCCAGAAACGGCTGCTGGGGAATCTCCAACTGCTCGACTGTCTCCCGCAAGGCTACAAACACGGGATGGCGGACGCGGCCCTGGTAGCAGGCCCGCAGCTCCTCTTCCCAACGGTCCAGCAGGAAGAGCGACCGGGCCCGGTCGCCGGTCTCATCGCCCAGATCATCGGCCCAGCGACAATAGGCGTACACCGGATAAAAATGTGACCTCAGATCGCGGGGAAGCAGCAGGCTTGCGATGGGAAAGTTTTCGTAGTGATTCCGGACCAGCCGCTCGCAATACTGACGGGCCTGGTCGAGCGGCGGAGGCGAAAGAGGAAGCTCGCCGGTCCAGTCTGCGGGCCGGGAAGTGGTTGCGGGGAAGGATGGCTCAACTCTCATTGCTGCGTTGTACAGCACTGGAATGCTCGCCCGGCGACTCGCGGGGCCACCCTCATGCAAGGCTCGCCGTTTTCAGGTCGTCGTTGCGGTTCGACATGTGCCGCAGCAACTCGGGAAGGCGGCTCAAGGGTGACTCTCCTGTAATGAAATCCCGGTGGAAACATCGCCCAGCGAAGCGCTCCGGTTCACCCCGGACCCAACGCTGCGGCAAGGCTGCCCGCCGCTCGGCGGGAACTCCATGCGAGCCTGCACAAATCCTTTATGCCATCAAGGCTTCGCATTCCCTCCCGCACCAGCTTCCAGCCAGATAACATTTCATGTTCTCTCCGACAACGCTCAAAGTCAATGGAAATACTCTGTTCCGAGCTATCCGTAATGGACTTGACGGCGCAAAAGGGCAACCCTGCCAGCAGTGCTGCACGGGCCACCCCCGCAGATTCCATATCCACTGCAATGGCGCCGGAGTCCTTGCCGAGCCGGCGCTTGTCCTCGGAAGAACCCACCATCTCAGCGGTACAGAGCAAACTGCCCCGCCGGGCGAAGCGGACGGGCAGAAGACCGGCTTGGCAGTCGAAACGCTCCTGACTTTCTTCCTCCAGAACACTGTCGGCCAGAACAACGTCCCCCACCTTCAGATCCTCTATGAGGGCGCCGGCAAACCCCAGCGTGGAGAGTCCGCGCAGTGAAAAGTCCTGAACCAGCTTGCGAGCCGTCCGGAATGCGTTGGCAACGCCAACACCTGCAATCGCCAGCACAACGGGCTCTTCTCCCAGGAAAAAAGAATAGAGATTGCGGCCCAACCGATTCATTTCTTTTTTCCCGCGCAGAAGCGGCCTGATCTCCCAGGAAAAGGCCGACACCATGCCAATCATCTGATCGCGCCCACATGGCGAGGCTGGCCGGGGGCTACCCTCAAAATGGTCGAGCGAGGAGTCGATGCATTGGGAAAGAGGATCCATCCTACCTGCACGACGCAAAGAGGACTCGCCTTCCAATCCAGTCGCCCGAGCGCCGTCGAAGCAGTCGCGGTTGCTCATCCATTGGTTGGAATCCTGTTGTTCCTTACTTCCAGGGAGAGCAGCTCGGGCGGCAGGGCGAAGCGCACGTCTTCCGACACCGGTTCGACTTCCTGTACTCGCCCAAAACCCTGGCTTTTTAGAAAACCGACCACCCTCTGGACCAGAAAATCCGGCGCGGAGGCCCCGGCGGTGATTCCGACCGTTCGGACCTTCTCGATCCACGGGCGCTCGATGGCCGTTTCATCCTCGATCAAATAAGAAGGCAACCCGGCGTTGGAAGCCACTTCCACTAAGCGGTTGGAGTTGGAACTGTTGGAGGAGCCGACCACCAGCAGCAGGTCACAGAGAGAGGCAACGGCTTTGACTGCTACTTGACGGTTCTCGGTGGCGTAACAGATGTCCTGAGCCGGAGGGCCCACAATGCATGGATACTTTGCCTTCAACGCCGCAATGATCCCTTTGGTCTCCTCCAAGCTTAAAGTAGTCTGCGTGAGGTACGCAACGCGCGAGGGGTCCGGCAAGTTCAGGCTTTGGATTTCCTCCTCGGAGCTGATCAACCATGTCTGTACCGGAGCTTCGCCCAGCGTTCCGATCACTTCATCGTGATCTTTGTGCCCGATCAAAACGATGGAAAATCCCTGGCGGGCAAACCGGACCGCTTCCAAATGCACCTTGGTGACCAGGGGACATGTGGCGTCAATCACTTGCAGGCGCCGCTCGACCGCCATGCGCCGAACTTCGGGAGCAACACCATGAGCGCTGAAGATGACCCGGGCTCCCTCCGGCACCTCATCGATCTCATCGAGGAAAATCGCCCCCTTGCGGGAAAGGTCCACGACTACGTGGTGGTTGTGGACGATTTCCTTCCTCACGTAAATGGGCGCGCCGTAAGCATCCAGGGCAATATTTACAATATCAATGGCGCGGACCACGCCCGCGCAAAAGCCCCTGGGCTTCAAAAGAAAAACTGTCTTGGAGGCTGGCAAAGTGGCTGGTCCGGTGGCTGTCATCTAAAATCTCAGTCCAGCAAAGGACCCAACGGGGTTCCGTGCGGCAGCTTACTTAATATTCACAACAACATCGCTCGAAAAGGAATCGCCGGATCGTTCCTGCTGCGAATGGCACTGGTTCCCTTATCGCGCTCCGCCAGGCTGCCTGGCTCTGTGTCATAGTCCGCAACCCGCTGTTCCCTGCGAAATCCAAAGAAAAGTCTCTTTCTTCTTGGAGTCTTGCTTTTAGGGAAGGAAACTGGAGTTATTTCTTCCGGGCAATGACTTGTGTTGCGTTTTCCGACAAAGCAGCCGCCTGAGGCAATAATTCAATCGCCTTTTTGATTTGAGTGTCTTCGCCCGCTTCCAGCTTATAAGCTTCATCCATGCCAAAAACCGACAGATACAACTCCAGCTTAATGCTGTGCCGGACGTAGTCCAGATTCGCGGCCAGATCGGACTCCTCAAAGTCAATTTGCTGTTCCCGCAAAAAACTCCGGAACCGGTCCAGGACGGCATCATCGGCCTCAAAGCTACGGGAGATCGACCTGCTTTCGGCCAGATACCGTTTCGCAAAATTAAAGAAGGCGTACCGGCGGGCGAGCCGTTGCTGAAAGCGATTCAGCTTGCGTTCGGGGATCTCAAAATCCGGCGTGATGCCGCCGCCGCCGTAGACGATCCGGCCGGCGTCGGTCAGCCGCACCTCAGACTGGCTTGAGCTTGCTTCGTCCTTATTATAATAATAATCGTAAAGCGACACGCCCGAGTATTCGCGCTGGATCAAGCGGCCGCTGGGCGTATAGTATTTCGCCGTCGTCAGCGCCAGGCCGGTATTCTCGCTGAGCGGGTAGACGGTTTGCACGAGCCCTTTTCCGAAGCTAGCCTCCCCCACAATCAGTCCCCGGTCGTGGTCCTGAATGGCGCCGGCCACGATCTCCGCCGCGCTGGCAGAGTAGCGGTTGATCAACACGACCAGAGGAAAGCGGTCTCCCCGGTTTCCGCGGGCTGCCTTGTACCGCTTTTCCCGGGAAGAGCGGCCCTTGTGCGAAACAATCAGCTGCCCCCGGTCGAGAAACAGGCCGGCGACTTGCACCCCTTCCTGCAGAAGTCCGCCGGGATTGTTGCGCAAATCCAGGACCAGACCTTCCAAGGAGCTGGCATTGAACTCCCTTAATTTCGCCCGCAACTCCCGGCTGGTGGTTTCATTGAAACTCGAAATCCGGATGTAACCGGTCTTCGGAGCGATCAGGAAGGCATGCTCAATGCTCAGCCGGGGAATCTCGTCCCTCACAATAACAAACTGCAAGGGTTCCTTGTCTCCTTCGCGCATAACCCGGATACGCACCGTTGTTCCTTTGGGTCCCTTCAGCAACTCCGCTACTTCGGTGGTGTTCAAGTTTTCCGTGGCCGTCCCGTCAACCTGGACAATGACATCGCCGGGACGCAAGCCCGCGTTGTATGCCGGCGAGCCGACAAACGGGGCCAGCACGATGGTCTTTCCGTTCCGCGGAGTCACCGTCATCCCGACGCCGTAGTAGCGTCCTTTTTGCTCTTCGCGCAGCAGCTTGAAGCTCTTGGGATCGAAAAAGTTGGAGTGAGGATCCAAACTGCGAAGCATGCCCGGAATTGCTCCGTTATAGATGGCTTTGTCGGCATCTACGGGGGCAGCATAGTTTTCCTCCACGGCGCGGAGAACTTTGGAAATACTCCGGAGACTTTCCTGGACCGCGGAACCGTCCGAGTTGCTCTCGGCGGTGACCTGAACTCCATACACCCCGCCGGCCACAGCGCAAATCAATACAACGATGGAAAAAACCACAAATCGCCGCACTTTAACCCCCATCCATTTCATCTGCTTTTCTCCTGCCCCATCTTTCTGCGAAGTATAGCACAAGATTTGACGGCATCCCCACTTTTGTTCCTCCCGGTGAGGCCCGGAGCCTCCGCGTTGTCACCACCCAATCCTTGTTGTATACTGGAGCCGGTCAGCGGGAGTAACTCAGCGGTAGAGTGCGACCTTGCCAAGGTCGAAGTCGCGGGTTCAAATCCCGTCTCCCGCTCCAATTGGGGCGCGGTACCCAAGTGGTTAAGGGAGAGGTCTGCAAAACCTTTATGCGGCGGTTCGAATCCGCCCCGCGCCTCCACTCTTCCGAAACAAAATCCTGATTCCCACAGAACCAAATAGGCCATTCTAACGGACAGGGGAAGATTGTAGTTTTGACGATCCGACGCATTTTACCAGCTAAGAACATCTCCGGTGGACTTCGCCTGCCGGGCGACAAGTCCATCTCGCATCGTTACGCTCTGCTGGGCGCGATCGCGGACGGGACGACATCCATCCGCTCTTACGCTCCCGGCGACGACTTCGCCTCCACGCTCCGGTGCCTGAAACAACTGGGTGTCGCCGTTTCCCGGCGCCAGGCAGACTCAGAAACCGGCCAGCCCTCTGAAGAACTGGTGATCGAGGGGAAAGGTCTCCAAGGGCTGATACAGCCCCAAGAAACGCTCGACGCCGGAAATTCCGGCTCGACCATGCGTCTGCTCAGCGGCCTGCTGGCCGGGCACCGGTACCGCAGCACCATCACCGGGGATGAATCGCTGCAGCGCCGTCCCATGAAGCGGATCATGGAACCGCTCACGCAGATGGGGGCCTGTATGTCGGCCCGCGACGGCAGCTTCCCGCCCCTGCAGATTGAAGGCACGGCATTGCGCGGCATCGAGTACCGTCCGCCGGTGGCCAGCGCGCAGGTGAAAAGCTCGGTCTTGCTGGCCGGACTGCTCGCCGAAGGCGAGACGACCGTCAGCGAACCGGTCCAGACGCGGGATCACACCGAGATTGCGCTTGCCCAGTTTGGAGCGGAGGTTGTGCGAGGTCCAAGAACCACCGCCGTCCGGGGCGGCCACAGTCTCCAGGCGAAGAATCTGACGGTGCCGGGAGACGTCTCCTCGGCAGCCTTCTTCCTGTGCGCGGCTCTGCTGTTCCCTGCCTCAGACCTTTACCTCCAGGACGTGGGACTGAATCCGACTCGCACGGCGTTGCTCGACTTTTTACGTGGCATGGGCGCGCAGGTGAAAGTGCTCAATGTGAGTGAAAACTGCGGCGAGATAGTTGGGGATATCCATGTGACCGGCAGCCCTTTGCAGGGTGGCCGCATCGAGGGCGAGATGGTTGCCGCCCTAATTGACGAGATTCCCGTACTGGCGGTTCTGGGCGCCCAGACCGAAGAAGGGTTAGTCCTTTGCAACGCCGAAGAGTTGCGCCTGAAGGAGAGCGACCGTATCGCAACCATAGCCGAGAACCTGAGCCGCATGGGCGCCAAGGTCCAGGTGCAGCCGGACGGATTCCATATCCCCGGACGCCAGCGCCTTTCAGGAGCCGAACTGGACTCCTTTGGAGATCATCGCATCGCGATGGCTTTAACCGTGGCGGCCTTGTCGGCCAAGCAAGAGTGCCTGTTGCGCAACAGTGAAGCCGCCGTGGTCTCCTTTCCCGGATTTTTCGATCAGTTGGAAAAAGTTGCCGAACGGTAGGAACCGGAAGAAGAAGGGCTGAATGCAATCAAGTCGCCCAGCTTCCGCAAACTACTATCGCTCTCTTGCTGCGGATGAAAGAATTCGAATCTCCGCGACCCTGCGGCTACGAGAGCAGCTTTGCAGTTCATGCAGTAGCCAGAGCCGCGCGCACCATTTGTTCAGAAAACTATATGGGACCCTTCCTGTTTTTTCTTACCCCGCATTGTGAAGACAGGTGTATGATCCTGTGCATAGGCAGAAAAGAGACCAAGATGGGCAAGGTCATGGCAGTAACCATGCTTGGCGCAGGCCTTATCGGTCTATTCATATTGTTGGCGAATATCTGGTGTTCTCAGATGATGGACTGTGGTCCTGTGAGGGTTCAGGATACCGCATGCATACTCAAGTACTTTGAAGGTAATTGCGCATCCCGATAGCGGCCTGGATTCCGGCTGGCGGTTCTGAGACGCATTATTTTTCTCGCCCCTCACAATCCCCACCTATAAAAGCAGATCCTTCGCGGAGTTAACCCTGAGCGCAGCCGAAGGGTTACAAGATAACAGCCGAATGAGGATGTCTGGTCCCGATGGCGGAGCGATCTGCACCATTTGCTAAAACGGTGTAATTGGCTGGAAAGGAGCCGGAGTCCGGGATGGCCCCGTCCCTCCGCTCAGCAGAAAGAGCAGCCCGCTAATTCAGGTGGAATCGTTTTCAATGAGTCATCGCATAGATAACGTAGTTCACGCCCAGGCTATAGGAAAGCGCGGTCATGGGGCCTGGATAGTAGGGGTCGTCGGCATGCTCCCAGGCGTCGCCCATATCCATATTGAAATTGATGGCGACCATCAGGCGACCGTGATCGTCATATATTCCGCGCCAATGCGGCGGCCCCGCCATCCGCGCAACGATCTGGTTTCCACGTCCCCACCGCAGGTGCCGCTGGCCGGGAATTTGGGTGCGCTGATCCAAGTCAAAGAAAACGTTCATGAGCGTGTCGTCCTCCGGAATCTCGACGATCGGCCTGCCCGGCAACACCCGCTGAATAGCTGCTTGAAATACGGACCAGTCATACTCCCCGTGGAAGTCATCGACCACCAGAAATCCGCCGCGCAGCAGGTACTCTCTCAGGCGCGCGGCTTCCTGGCTGTTGGGACTCCAGTTTCCCTGGCCGACCTGCTGCACGAACAAAAAGGGATAATCGAAAAGGCGTTCATCGGTCACTTCCAGATGCCGGCTGTCATCGGCTACCGACAGGTTGGTCAGCCGACGCAGCGCCGGCAAGAAATGCTCTTCAGCCATCGGGTAGTCGATGGCCCACCAGGGATTGAAGAACCTCCTGGAACCCGCGCCACCCATCGTGCTATAAACCATGCGCGCCAAATGGAACTCGGCCTCGGGAGCATCCGCGCGCCTGTCGCGGTTCCGATTCCCCGTCTGGCTGCTGGCGACCCCAGCCAGGAGACAGACGAGCAATCCTGCGGCGGCGGTTTTGCGCGTTATATTCCAGCGTTGCGCCCAGCCATCAGACACGTTCATGCGGTCCTTTCCATCGCCCGGTAACAGAATTTCTCCACCCCGAACCACACGGTAAGGAAAACACGGCGCTGGCAAGCCGTTTCCGATGTCTTGGTGCGGATGAGAGGACTCGAACCTCCACGACCTTGCGGCCACTAGATCCTGAATCTAGCGCGTCTGCCAATTCCGCCACATCCGCTCCGATGCAGCCTGCATTTTGTCAATCAGGATAAATCTTGTCAATTTGCAGCCTGAAACTGAAAACAGTGTACTCCGAACTGCGGCAGCGTCGCAACCGCGCCGACACGGCTCTTTTTTTTGCGGGACAGCTTCCCGCCGAACTCGCCGGTCCGTCCAAAGATCAGAGCTTTCCTTCGATTGCCCTCCTCAGTCCCCTCAAGCCCTAGCCCCTTCCTGCCGGAGCGGACCGAATCTTCTCCAGCAGCCGCGAGGTGGAGATGCCGCGCCGGATGGGAATCAACCGCGTGACGCCGCCATAGCTTTCGAGCAAATCCGCGCCCACCACCTCGGAGGCCGCATAATCGTCTCCTTTGACCAGAACATGCGGACGGATCAGCCGCAGCAAAGTCATCGGGTCCGGCTCGTCGAAGATCACCAGATAATCGACGCTCTCGAGCGCCGCAATGGCGTAGGCACGGTCTTCCGCGGAGACGATGGGACGGTGGTCGCCCTTGAGCCGCCTTACGGAGGCGTCACTGTTCAGCCCCACCACCAGAACATCTCCCAACTGTTTCGCCTCCCGGAGAAGATACATATGCCCCACGTGAAGCAGGTCAAAGCATCCGTTGGTAAACACAATCTTCTTGTTTTCCCGGCGCAACGTTTCCATCAGGGCTCCCAATTTTTCCCGCGGCTGGATTTTTGCCTCCGCCGAGAGACGCCGCACGCCAAGCTCCCGCTCCACCTCGAAGGGATACACCACGGCGGCGCCTGCTTTGCCGACCGCCACTCCCGCCGCCAAGTTGCCCAGTTGCGCAGCTTCCCGGCAGCTTCTGCCCGAGGCGACCGCCAGGGAGAAGGCGGCCAACAGCGTGTCGCCCGCTCCGGTTACATCGAATACTTCCCGCGCGCTGGTGGGGATGTGATGGAACCCTGCGTCATCAAACAGGCTGAGCCCTTCGGCTCCACAGGTGACCAGCAATGTGTCCATATTCAATTCCTGGAGCCGGGCTTGGACCACACTTTCCCCTTCCCTGCCGATCACCTCCCGGGAGGTTTCGGCTGAGGCTGAAAAAGACACCCCCAGCGCCGCCTCCGCCTCCGCCACGTTTGGAGTCAGCACGGAGGCTCCCGCATAGCGATGCCAGTCCTTTTCCTTGGGGTCCACAACCACGGGCTTTCCCGCCCGGCGGGCTAGGGCGATCAGTTGCTGCAACAGGCCGGGCGGCAAGGCGCCTTTGGCGTAGTCGGATAGCACCACACCCTGTACCTCGCCGATCACGCGCTTGGCAAAGGTCAGCACCTGAGCGGCAGTGGCGGAGGATATGGGATGCCTCGATTCCTCATCGAACCGCAACACCTGATGATGTCCAAACGGCGTGGCGGCCTCCGTTGGCCGCCTCCCCTGGGTGGCCACAACCCGCGATTTCAGGGTGGTCTTGCGCCCCGGCTCGCGAATTACTTGAAGCTCCTGGCAGCAACCCACCGCACGCAGTTCCCGCTCCAACAACTCGCCCGCTTCGTCTTCCCCCGCCACGGCCACGCACCAAACCTTGCCGCCGAGGCTGTCCACGTTGCGGACAACATTTCCCGCTCCACCCAATTGCCGGCGGGTTTCCTCGACAAGGATCACCGGCGCGGGCGCTTCCGGCGAGATGCGGCCGGCTTCGCCGTAGATCGTCCGGTCCACCATAAAATCGCCCACCACCAATACGCCCGCACCGGCAACGGCATGGAGCAGACCGGCGATGGTTTGATGATCTGAGGCTTGCTGATCTATTGACACCGGAACCTCTGCAATGTTCTCTTTTTGCCGCCCTCTCCTGCGCCCCGGCACATTCTATCAGGAAAAGCATTTTCCCGTACCGCCACGGAGTGAAGCTGAAATGAATCGACGTTTAGGGGTCCCGCGCGTCCAGAGCCTGTGGGGCACCGAAGCGTTTTGAACAGGAAATGGACAGAAGCCGTTCTACTGGCTGCCGGCTGTTGGCTTCCGGCTCCGGCTCCCTGGCAGACACTTCTGCAGCAGCAAGAAGGTGATGCTGCAAAATGCACTTTGCAATAGAATGAAACCCGTGTCGTTACCGAAATTTCTGCTGCTCATCACGGCCATTGCGTTTTTCCTGAACACTATCTGGGAAAATGCCCAAACCCAGCTCTTCGCAGGCACCCATTCCATCGCGCGACATCTGGTCATCTATACGATGGCCTCCGTTATGGACGCCCTCTACACCGTCGGCCTTTTCCTCGGCATAGCGATTCTTTGGAAAAACCGTCGTTGGACGGAAAGGCTTCGCCCGCCACAGATCGCTTTTATCCTTCTTGCAGGCTTCTTCACGGCAACCCTCGTCGAGAGTTGGGCGATCCACACTTCCCGCTGGCACTATAGCTCGTGGATGCCGCTGATCCCGCATTTGGACGTCGGAGTTTCCCCTGTCCTTCAGCTCATGTTTTTGCCGCTCGCCACGTTTCACATGGCACGGCGAATTGCCGCCAAATCGCGATAACCGAAACGGACCGCCCTGCACGATGCTCTGCCGGTGTCCCTGGCAAACGGGAATGTTATACAATCAAGCTTTCGCTAAAAATTAGCAGCATGCAATCTGGATGCGCACGATGAGTGGGTCCACGCCGGCAGTCCCGGCTGAAAAATCGAAGGAGAAAACTGCGAACCCGATTCCTGTGCCGCGCTGCACGCTGATTCCTTCCGGAGAATTCTGGATGGGATCGGACGAGAGAAAGAACGAAGGCCAAGACGAGGAACACCCGCTTCACCGCGTCTGGGCAGATGCCTTCGCGATGGCGGTCTTTCAGGTGCGGAACCGCGACTTTGCACTGTTTCTTGAAGCGACCGGCCACCCTGCCCCGCCGCATTGGAACGACCCGGCCTTTTGCGACCTCGACCAACCGGTTGTCGCGGTAAGCTGGTTTGAGGCCTCAAAATACTGTGATTGGCTCAGCAAGCAGACCGGCTCCCGGTATCGCCTGCCCACGGAGGCCGAATGGGAGCGGGCAGCGCGAGGGGGCCGCGAATACTCTCGTTACCCGTGGGGCAATGAGCCACCACAGCAATGGCCGGAGTACGTTCTTCGCTGGACGGGAAAGGTAACGGGTCCCCTGCCCGTCGGCCAAGGGACACCGAACCGCTACGGTATTTATGACATTTGCGAGAATATCCACGAGTGGTGCGCCGACTGGTTCGACAATAGTTATTACGCACGGTCTCCCCAGCGAAACCCTAAAGGACCGGCCACCGGCGTGCGGCGCGCCTCGCGAGGCGGCTCCTGGCGGCATCAGATCAAAGTGACCCGCTGCGCCGCCCGCTCCAGCATCCCGCCATCCTTTCAGTACGCGGACTACGGGTTTCGCGTGGTGCGCGAGGCCGGCGAAGTTACCGTCCGCCCGGCAGAAACGGATTCGACATAGAATTGAAAATGCGTGAGGACCGACAATGAGTGACGAACAAGTCACACCGGCACAAAAATTCTTCAAGTCCCTGCTCACTCCCTGGAGAATTACAGCCATTCTGATCGGCGTTTTTTTTCTTGGGCAAGGCTATCTGACCTGGCGGAACCTCGCTTTTGAAACTGCGCTCGAAAGCCACGCTCCGTTTGCCACGCCGGAGTTCGAACTGGAATTTTCCCGGCGACTTCCCTACGATCCGCTTTCGTTTATCGGCAGAGGCGCGCAAGCCGGTCTATGGGAGTGGAGTCCCGAAGGGCTGAACCTGACCGAGGAAGGAAGCGCGTTCTTTCAAGAGTCCGGCGGACGATTCGTTTCCCAGGCCGTTGCGGGCCAGCGGCGAATCAACCGGTTCCGCAGCAACAACGAGGTGCGGGAGGGAGAACGCCACATCGATTTTCTTTACGAGTGGACCGAGGTCTCGCTTCCGGCGGCGGCGCTGCTGGTCCCCCCTCCGCGCGAGGAGGAAACCTACCTCGGCCGGGCGGTGCTGGTTCGCGAGGACGGCCAATGGAAAGTAGCGTCCTTGCAGACGCTCGATTTCGAGGAGCCGATGGCGCATCTGCAAGAGATAGCCACCGGAGAGTTGAAGTAACGCTGGGCCTGGAGCTTTCTCAACTGCACGCTGATGTGGTGATGCCCAACCTTGTGCATATACGGGTGAAGCCCAGAGTGCCCCTGGAACGGATCACAAGGGTTCGGAAAAGGTTGACTGCCCGGCAAGCTACCAGAAACGTTGTCATGCGGAGCAAAGCGAAGCAGGAGCAGAGGCTCGAATGCCTATCGCTATTTGTACACCCCAGCCGACAAGCAAGTGCAGGCCTTTCGGCTTAAACGCTACAAGGCAGGCAGGAATGCCTGCCTACCTGAATGCTTGTCGCTACCTGATGCCGTAACGGTATGCGCCTTTAGGAGAAATGCTCCAGGCTGGAAATCTAACCTCACAGACTCCTTTCGTTGCTGAGAATGCTTCAATCCGAGCAAGCCAAGGCCGCCGTGCGACAACTTGGGCGAGACCACACCGCAGGAAGCGGGGAGATAGCTCTCCGGGCCTGCGGGATTCTGGAACGGTTTGGCTCCGGGCAGACTCGATCCGGCAAAGCCTCTGCGGAAGCGGCAAATCGTTGCGGCCAACTGGCCCGTGCCGTGGCGAGAGCGCAACCCTCAATGGCAGCGGTGCTCAACGTCTCGAATCGCTGGCTGTGCGCCGTGGAACGAGGCGGCCCGGCTGCAAGCTCCGCGCGGAAACTTGCACGGGAACTGCGGCAGGCCCAAAAAGCTTCCGCATTGCGGGCGGCGCGGTTGGTGGCAGACGGCGATACGGTTGTAACCTATTCCTCCAGCTCCACGGTGCTTGCGGCGCTGCTGGCTTGCCGCCGGGCAGGGCGCCGCATTCGCGTGCTGTGCTCCGAGTCCAGGCCGCGCCGGGAGGGCTGCCAACTGGCCGAGCGGCTGGCCGAAGCAGGCGTGCCTGTGGAACTTTTTACCGATGCGGGACTATTCTCGGCGCTGGCGAGTGCGGACACTGCGCCTGATCTGGTTTTAGCAGGCTGCGATGCAATCCTGCCGCGCTGCTTTGTCAACAAGGCCGGCAGCGGCGCGTTGCTTGCGGCGGCTCGCCGTTCCCGCGTTCCTTTCTACGTGGTCGCGGACTCTTTCAAATTTCTATCCAAGGGATTGGCGCCTTGGTTCCGAATCCGCCAGCATAGCCCGGCAGAGATTTGGAGAACGCCGAGACAAAATATCACCCTCCGCAATTTCTATTTTGAAAAGGTTCCTTTGCGAGGCTGCTCAGCAGTGATCACTGAAACAGGCCTGTGGCCCCCAAATAAAATCGGCGCATTGTTAAAACACGCGGAGATTGCGGCGGGGCTGGAACAGCTTCCGTCCTCGCAGCGCTGAATTTTAGCTGGAGAGCGTTCTCATGCGATTGAAAGACGAAGTTGTGCTGGCAACCGGCGGAGGCTGGGGCATCGGGCGCGCCAGTGCCTTGCTATTCGCTGGGAAAGGGGCCGTTGTCGCCCTTGCCGGGCGCACGCAATCCAGCCTGGACAAGGTGGAGAAGGAAATTCGCGCCTTGGGCCGGAGAGCCGCCTACTTGTCGATGTCGCGGTGGATTACCTTGGTCCGGAACCCGTCGCCGGCCAGATTCTTGCGGATGGTTTCGGCAATCATCACCGAGCGGTGGTGCCCGCCGGTGCAGCCGAACGAGATGGTCAGATAGCTCTTCCCTTCCTGCATGTAGTGAGGAATCAGATAGGCCAGCAACTGGGAAACGTTGCTGGTGAATTCCTGCGTTTGAGGAAACGAACGGATGTATTTGGCTACCGCCGGATGCTTGCCAGTCAGGTCATGAAACTTGGGAGTGTAGTTTGGATTGGGAAGAAATCGCACATCAAAGACCAGATCACTGTCGATGGGAATCCCGTGGCGGTATCCGAAGCTGATGCAGGAGATCAGCATGGAGTGGTGACCGGAATGGCGGCGGAACCGGTCGGCAATAAAATTCCGTAGCTCGTGCACGTTGAACTTGCTGGTGTCTATGGACATATCCGCCAGATTCCGAATCTTCGCAAGCAACTTCTGCTCCGCCGCTATGCCCCGCGGCAACGGCAGGTTTCCACCCAGAGGGTGCGGGCGGCGCGTCTCACTGAAGCGGCGGACCAAGACTTCATTGCTGGCATAAAGAAAGATCAGGATGGCGGGTATCTCCCGCCGAAACTGGCGATAAATGCTTGGAAACCTCTGCAATGCCTCGCCTTCCCGAATGTCCACCACGAGTGCCGCGCGAGGGATTTCATTGCTCTTCCGGTATAGCTCTGCGAATTTCGGAATCAGATCCACGGGCAGGTTGTCCACGCAGTAGTAGCCCAGGTCCTCAAAGGATTTCAACACGGAGCCTTTGCCCGAACCGCTCATGCCGGTCAGAATGACAAAGTTGGCTTTGCTGGGATCGGCAGCGGGACTGCTCTCCGCACGTCCGCTGGTTCCTTTGCGAAGCCGTACCCCAGAGGATTTCCGGGATAGAGGTTTTTTTGCGGGTTTACGGGCGGCTGCCTTTTTTTCCATGGGGAAAGGATACGGTCGAATGGCCCGGCTTGCAAGCCAACACAAACCCTCTGTTTTCAGGAAAGGATGGGCTGGGAGATAATCCGGAGATCAGCGCCTCTCCCGCCGCTGATGCGTGCTGGGAATTTTCATGTCCGCCCGGTATTTGGCGACGGTGCGGCGCGTGACCGATATGCCCTGGCCGCAAAGAATATGGGTAATCTGCTCGTCGGTTAATGGATTGCTCTTGTCTTCCTGTTCCATCATTTTTTTTACTTTTCTTTTCAGAATGAGCAGAGAGGTGGTGCCGCCGGAGGGGCCGTTTACCGCTTCCGAGAAGAAGTAACGCAACTCGAAGACCCCTTGGGGCGTATGGGCATACTTGCTGGAGACGGCACGGCTAACCGTGGAGGGATGAACGCCCACCTCCTCAGCCACGTCCTTGATCATCATAGGCTTCAGGTAGTCCACGCCGTAGTCTAAAAAATCACTTTGCCGGCCGATAATGGCCTCACAAACCCGCACGATAGTGTGTTTGCGCTGCTCGATATTTTTCAGAAGATGCAAGGCCGAGGTGTAGCGTTCCCTTACATAGCTTCGGACTTCTTTAGTGGCGTTTCCACGGTTCAACAGGCGGCGGTAAGTGGGGTTGAGTCGCAGCTGCGGCAAGTCGTCGTCGTTTACCCGAATGGTGTATTTGTCTCCCTGCTTCACAATAAATATATCCGGCTCGATCAACCGTGCCTGCGACCGGTTGTACCGCTGGCCGGGAAGCGGGTCCAGTTTCCGAATGACTTCGACGGCGGCTGTCACCTCCGCAATCGACCGGCCCAAAGCGCGGGAAATTTCTTTATATTGCTTTTTCTGCAGCTTGTGGAGGTACTCGCTGACAATTTGCGCGGCTATGGTGTCCCCCATTCCCAGGCTGCGGAGTTGAATCAGCAGGCACTCGCGCAGATCGCGGGCGGCCACTCCCGCTGGATCGCATTCCTGCACAATCCGCAACGCCTCTTCCAGAACTTTCAACTCCAGCCCCTCGGCTTGAGCAATTTCCTCCAGCGAGACGGGCTTGCCCGGCTCTTCGCCTACGAGATACCCGTCCTCATTCAAGTTGCCCAGGATCAAAGCAATGGCTCCCTGCAACTCCGGCGAGCAATGGCCCATGGTCAATTGCCACTCTAAATGGTCAATGAGGGAGAGAGGATTCGCTAGAAAATTCTCAAAGGAGGGAAGCTCCACAACCTCCACCTGCAGGGTGCGGTAGCCCGGATCGAGGTATTCGTCGAAAAAGGAGCCAAAATCTATCTCAGCAAAGGGATCGCCGTTCCCATCGACGTCTCGGATTTCTTGATCCGCCGGCGCGGACTGCCGCTCCTCATTCTCCGCCAGTTGCTCCACCGAAGGCGGTCCGTCTTCGAGCACTTCATCGAGGATCGGGTTCTCGACCATCTCCTGATCGATCATCTCCTTGAGTTCCAACTTGTTCAAGGCCAGAACACTGACCATCTGCACCAAGCCTGGCGTCAGAATCTGCTTTTGGGCTACTTTGAGATTCAGCCTGGGTTGCAAAATGTTCATGATGTTAGATACTCAAGGAAAAACTTTCTCCCAGATAGACCCTTTTCACTTCTGCGTCATTGCCCAACTCGCCCGGAGTGCCGCTGCGGAAGATCCGGCCGTTGTTGATGATATAGGCGCGGTCGGTCACCGTCAGCGTCTCCCGGACATTGTGGTCGGTAATCAGGACTCCAATTCCGGAATCTCTCAACTGAGATATTATGCGCTGAATATCAATCAGCGCAATCGGGTCTATGCCGGAAAAAGGCTCGTCGAGCAGGATAAAATTCGGGAAAATGACCAGGGAGCGGGCTATCTCCACGCGCCTCCTCTCCCCTCCCGAGAGCATGTAGCCCCGGTTGTAGCGAACCGCCGTCAACCCTAACCGTTCCAGCAGCACTTCCAGCCGCTCGCGACGCTCCTGCCAGGAACAGGGAAGTGTCTCCAGCACCGCCAGAATATTTTCTTCAACCGTAAGCTTTTTAAAAATGGAGGGTTCCTGGGGAAGATAACTGATGCCGGTTCGGGCACGCTGGTACATAGGCATGCGGGTCAGATCAACGCCATTGAGCAAGATGCGCCCCGCATCCGGATGGGTCAAGCCCACCATAATGTAAAATGTGGTGGTTTTCCCTGCCCCATTTGGCCCCAGCAGCCCAACCACTTCCCCGCGGTTGACTTCCAGCGAGACATCGTCTACTACTTTGCGTCCCTTGTATGACTTGGTGAGGTCTTTTGTTTGAAGCATCCGAGCCTCGTGGTTCCATTCCCGCCCTCTCAGGCCGAGGTCCTGAGCCGCGGGACTTATGCAGTAGGAAGGCGTTCCTTTCTAGGGCTTCACCTGGTGCAGGGTCTCTGTCTGCAAACCCGGCTTCCCATCCGCGAAAATCCTATCAGCGCCAATAAAGTAAGTCAATCGAGCCCCTTGCGTCGTTCCCCAGCGGGCATCGGAAACCGTAGCCAGGTTTCCAAACAGGCGAATCTCCCCCTCCGCCGGCAGATACTCAAGCCGATCCCCAGTCCCCTTGCGCCCCGGCTGGAAGATCGCCACGCCGTCTGTGGCAATGGCTCGTTCCACCCGCCACGGGCCGCTTGCTGGTTGCGGCATTGCTGGTTGCGGCGTAAAGAAAACCTCCAGTTCTTCGCTGCTCAGCGTACTGGCGGCGTTTAGCATCCGGACGGCTCCCTGGTAGAGAGCTTTTTGTTCTGTTTGCTGATAGATGAGGTAGTCCGAGCGGATTTCAAAGGGACCTGAATGGACCAAGCTGGAATGGGATGGCAAAGATGGCGAAGAAGCGGTAGAACCGGAAGGCGGGGACGCGGCGGGGAGGGCTCCGGTAGTGCTTGTAGTTCCTTCCGCTTTTTGAAACATGCTGTATATCTTGTGCCGTGCCACCAACTGCCCCTGCCGTCGGTCCAGCTCCAGCCAGTCAGCCTCTAAAAGATTTCCTCCTTGCCACAAACGCGCCCTGCCTTCATAAACGGCTCTTTCGGCGGTGCCATCGTATTGGAAGCGGTCAGCTACAACGTGGATCGGTCCTGAACCGGCATAGAGACTGCCTTCCGATCCGGAGGGATAATAGGTGGTGGAGACTTCCCCCTCCGCGCTGATTTCCGCAGCAGAATTATTCAAGACGATCTTCCGGGCTGAAATTTTGCCGCTGGTATCCCAGACCAGAGACTTTCCCTGAAGCACAACCTCTTCCCCGTCCCCTGTTGACGAGGACGTTACCGAGGAGTATGCCCGTTCGGCACGGGCCTGTCTGTCCGCTTCCTGGTAGTGAAAATTTCCCAACTGTTGCATCCGGTCCACCACCTGAGTGCCGGGAACAAAGGTGATCTGCAGCTGGTCACTGGAGGTAACGCGTCTTCGTTGGGTGCCTCCGGTGGCTTCGGCGACCACTCTGACGTTTCCTTCGGCTGCAAACAGGGTCAAGTTGCTCTTGGGGCCAAACTCCATTTCGAAGGTTTCTCCGGAGAGGGTTCGCTTCTCCCCGCCTGCTTTGGAAGGAAACAGTTGGAGGGTGGAGGAAGCTCTCGTGCGGAGATGCCGCAAACCCTCTCCGCCAGCTCCCGGAATCATCTCTACGTATTCAGCGGAGAGGATTTGCGTTCCTACTCTATCGTGCGTCTCCCTAGCTGCTTCTGTTGGAGAAGAAGGGGGAGCAAAATTGTCTGGTTGATGGAGAACGATTCGAACATTGTCGTAGGCTTGGATGCGTTCGAGCAAGCCGTTCTGAAACGATAGATCAACCTGTTGGGCCTGCCCTTCCCGTTTCGCTTGTCTGGAGTCGGCGCTCCAGTCTACATCCTGTTCCAACAGCAGCTTCCGCACCTTGCCCTGCTCGGTGAACTCCAGTTCACCGCGGCCTGCCCGCAGTTCAGAAAAAAGAAGCTGGTTTTGTTCTACAGCGTGTATCCTGCCTCCCAGCAGGGTTCGCTCAACCCTGTGGGAGCTGTCCAAAACTATTTCGCTGTCACCCGCTTCGATCTTTCGCTGGCCCTGCGTCATCTGGACCGGAGCGGCCAGGAAAATTTTCCTCTGACCGCTGTGGAAGCGCAGATTGCTGGCTCGGACGCGCGTGAATTCCTCCTGGTTCGATTGTTCTTCCACATCTTGGCCTGAAAGCATCGAGTCCATTGTACTGCCTGGCGCTCCATCCGGCACTCCGTCCTGCCGTTGCCGGATCGACAGTTCGATTCCAGCCTGCAAAACAAGCAATTGTTCCTGCGGATTGTAGATTGCCCCCTGCGAGACGCCTTCCCCTCCTGCGAATTGGAATCGAACCTCCTGTTCTGTGGAAGCGACTCCGGTGTTCTGGTCAAAAGAGAGGCCGGAAGTAATGATATGGACCGGATTCGGGGCAGCTTGCTCTGCGTCCGAAGGAGGTCCTGAGAGAGGAGCGTCCAGTTGCATGCTGACCTCCCCGGCGATGAACAGTGAACCGCTGCCGGGGTCGAATTCACATTCGCTGCTGGTGATGCGATCCAGCCTTGTGCCTTCCTTTCCGTAGAGCAGGATGGAAACGTCCCGCAGGACCGTCTTGTCCGTTTCTTTGAAGTGCGTCACCTGGGCCGCCTCAATCGTGTACAGCGTTTGATTGCCGGAGCTTTTGGACAATGAGAAAGCCTGTGTCTGCTGCTCTATATCGGCTGCAATCTTGGGGGGCGGCGGGGGGCGGACGGCGCTCTCGGGTTCCCGCAACAGAAAACTGGCAAGGGTAATGGTCAGAACCGCGCACAACCCGGCCAGCGCCAGGAAGCGGAAACGTCGCAGAGTGAAAGTGAACCCCATAAGGCAATCTTTCCCTAAAACCCAATATAGGCGCGCTCTAAACTCATGTCAAATCAAGGATAATCAAAGGATAACTCTGAAGGTGCCGGTAATGAGAGGCCGCCACCGGGAGGTGGAATGTCCGGGGCTACGACATTGATTACCCTGACGGCACATCCACGTTCCGGAAAGAGGAAGTTTGGCGCCTTGCAGGTTCGGATGAAGAACTGGTGTTTAACAAAGAATTGATCCAACGCCACTTGGACGACATCGTCAAGCTTCTCAATACGCTTATCACAGCATCTCTCGAATTCGTCACAAACGGCAAACCCGCGAAAACATTGCTCTGAGCACCGAGATCTTCCTCTCCCCTGCCCCAGAGCTTCAGCCCGCGCCGTTCTTTATTCCGATGCCTCAACTTGTCCGTATAACGGCCTACCTGAAAATTGACCCACGACCAGGCGTTGCAATGCTTTCTGGTGTTGGAGCATTCCCGGTAGAATACTTCTGCCAAGGAAAGCAAGACAGAATTTCCCAATGAGGTGTCCATGCATCCGAATATAGAAAACAAAGTGGCGGTCGTTACGGGCGGAAGTCGGGGAATCGGATTCCGAATTGCTGAGATGCTCCTCGAAAATGGCGCGAGCGTCGTAATTTGCTCGCGGGAAGAAACCGGCCTTCGGCGGGCGACCGAAACCCTGGGCAAGACGGCCGGGGCTCGCATCGAGGGAATGGTGGCCGATATCAGCCAATACAGCCAGGCAGAGAAGCTGATGGCACGGGCCGAAGAGCGGTTCGGTGGCGTGGATATTCTGGTCAATAATGCCGGTGTTGGAATCTTCCGGTCCATCGAACAGTTGACTCCGAAGGAGTGGGACTTGGTGATCGGCACGAACCTAACCGGCGTTTTCTATTGCACCCATGCCGCCATTGGGCCGATGAAGCACCGAGGCGGTGGCTATATTTTCAACATCAGCAGCTTGGCCGGTAAGAACACGTTCGGCGGCGGAGCCGCCTACAACGCCTCCAAGTTCGGGTTGAACGGCTTGAGCGAGGCGATGATGCTGGACCTGCGTTATGACAACATCCGCGTCAGCCAAATCATGCCGGGCAGCGTAGAAACCTCCTTCGGACGCTCTTGGCCCAGGGGGCCGCGCTCGGCGTCGTCAGGCTGGAAACTGGCCGCGGAAGACGTGGCTCAGGTGGTGCTGGACCTGCTTCGGTCCGATCCTCGAGCAATGCTGAGCCGGGTGGAGATGAGGCCAAGCAAGCCTTCCCGGAAATGACCTATCGGAAGGAAAATTCTCAGAACAGCGGCTTGAGTTTGCGGTATGTTTCGGAAAGCGCCTCCGGCAGGACGCGGGTTTCCCCAACAACGGTAATAAAATTTGAGTCGGCATGCCAGCGCGGGAGCACGTGCATATGGATATGATCGGCAATGCCCGCCCCCGCGCTCTTGCCTAGATTCATCCCCAGGTTGATTCCATCCGGACGGTAAGCTTTCTGCAAGGCCTGCTCCGCCTTGCGGGTGAGCGCCATCATCTCCACCCAGGTGGCGTCATCGGCATCCGCGAGCTGGCCGATATGACGGCAGGGCACGATCATCAAATGGCCACTAGTGTAGGGGAATAGATTCAGCAGGACGCAGTTGTGCCGCCCCCGGTGAATCACCAAATTCTCTTCGTCATTCTCCTGTCGCATTTTGGCGCATAAGACGCACTCCTCCGAGGGCACTTGCTGCGTCACATACTGATAGCGCCAGGGACTCCAGAGGTAATCCATGTGGAGAGTTTATACTTCTGCCGGTGGCTAGGGACAATCGGAAGGATGATTACCTTTGAGACGGTGTTATGCTCGGCTCCGGCTGCGGTTCCGGTTTGCCCGCGTTGATCATGTCCTTGAGTTCCTTGCTCGGCTTGAAATAGGGAACTGTTTTGGAGGGAACATCCACCCGGGCGCCGGTTTTCGGATTGCGCCCCACGCGAGGCCGGCGTTGCCGCGTGCGGAAGCTTCCAAAGCCGCGAATTTCGATCTTATCCGATGACTTCAAGGCCTTCATAATACTTTCAAAAATCGTTTCCACAATGACCTCTGAATCCTTCCGGGTCATTTCCACCTCGCGCGAGACTCCCTCAATTAAATCGGCCTTTGTCATTGGAATATTCCGTTTCCCTCGCAACTGACGATTCGATTTTACTGCTGACAGGCAGGTCCAACTGCAACCGGAAGCTTCGTGCGGGCAACGATACCGCTCACAGTCAGCGTGGCTACCCCGACAGCAACACGCAACCGCCTCGCCTGCTTCCTCCCTCTATCCTGAGCGCCCCCATTCTTCTCAAAGTGGGTAGTATGCCTCTGTCACCGAATGGATGCAACAGATTATCTTCGATTCCCGTCACGGAAATTTTGGGCCTGGCCGAACAGAGAAACTTCCCCCCCCAGGAGCGAGCAATGGAACGCCTGTCCGGGAGAGCTAATTCCTGGGCGAATTCCGTTCTTTCATGGCAACCATCTCTTCGATGGTGCTGGTGGCACCGGATGAAGAAGAAGATGACGAATGCGATTGCGGAACCTTTCCCTCTTTGAAATGCTCCTGCCCTGCCGTCAGGGCTCTCAGGCTGAGGCCGACCTTCTTTTCTCTGGGGTTCAGCTTGATAATTTTGAATTCGTACTCCTGGCCAACTTCCAGGGGGATTGCGTGCTTGTCGACCGGCTCTTCGGAAATTTCGGAGATGTGGCACAACCCTTCAATGCCTTCGGCCAATTCGATAAAAGCTCCGAAGGAAGCCAGCCGCACCACCTTGCCGCGGACCACGTCGCCCACATGGCTGCTGGAGTAAAACGACTCCCAGGTATCCGGCATTAACTGCTTGACACCGAGCGAAAGGCGCCGGTTCTCCGGGTCAATGCTCAGGATAACGGCCTGCACCCGTTCGCCCTTCTTGAGAACTTCGGAAGGATGTTTGACGCGGCGCGTCCAGGACAGGTCCGAGACATGGACTAAACCGTCGATTCCTTCCTCTACCTCCACAAAACCCCCAAAATCGGTAAGGTTGCGCACGCGCCCTTCAATCCGAGATCCCACCGAGTAGCGCTCTGCCAGTGTGATCCATGGATTCGGCTCGGTTTGCTTCAAGCCCAGCGAAATCCGCCTCTCTTGCGGGTTGACGTCCAAAATCACCGTCTCCACAGTATCCCCTGTAGAAAGGATTTTGGAAGGATGTTTGATGCGCTTGCTCCAGCTCATCTCAGAAACGTGAATGAGCCCTTCTACTCCTTGCGCCAGCTCTACGAATGCTCCATAGTCGGTCAGGTTTAGCACCTTGCCTGTAACCCGATCGCCGACGGGAAATTTCTCTGCCACAGACAGCCAGGGATCTTCACTGAGCTGCTTCAAGCCCAGCGAAATCCGCTCCCGTTCCTTGTCAAACTTCAGCACTTTGACCTGGATTTCCTCTCCGACCGAGACGATCTCAGTCGGGTGGGTGACCCGTCCCCATGTGAGGTCGGTGATATGCAACAGCCCGTCGAGCCCGCCCAGGTCTACAAAGACGCCGTAATCAGTTATATTCTTTACCGTCCCCTTCAACACGGCGCCCTCGGCCAGTTCGGCCAAGGTCCGCGACTTGCGGGAGGAGTTCTCCTCTTCCAGCACGACCTTGCGGGAGACGACAATGTTGCCCCGCTTCTTGTTGAGCTTGATGATTTTACAGGAGATTTCCTGCCCTTTGAGGGCGTCCAGATTCCGGACCGGTCTGATATCCACCTGCGAACCCGGCAGAAAGGCCCGCACTCCAATGTCCACCGACAAGCCACCTTTGATTCTCTCTTCGATCCGGGCGGGAATGACCCGCTGACCTTCATAAACCGCCTCGATTTCATCCCAAAGTTTGAGGCGCTTGGCTCTTTCCCTGGAGAGGACCACGTATCCATCCCGTTCTTCCGTGGACTCCAGCATCACTTCAATTTCGTCTCCCGGCTCGACGTGGAGAACTCCCTCGTCATCCTTGAACTCTGCTGCGGCAATTACACCTTCACACTTGTACCCCACGTCGACGATCACTTCCGTTCCTGCAATCTTGACCACGCGTCCCTTCAGCAGGGATCCTGCGGTCGGCTGGGATAACTGGCCGTAGGTATCCAGAAGCCGGTCAAATTCCTCCGCCTCCGATTGCGTTGCTTCCTGCTCCTGGTTCAAAGTCTCTTCCGACTCTGATTGCGTTGCTTCCTGCTCCTGGTTCAAAGTCTCTTCCGACTCTGATTGCGTTGCTTCCTGCTCCTGGTTCAAAGTCTCTTCCGACTCTGATTGCGTTGCTTCCTGCTCCTGGTTCAAAGTCTCTTCCGACTCTGATTGCGTTGCTTCCTGCTCCTGGTTCAAAGTCTCTTCCGACTCTGATTGCGTTGCTTCCTGCTCCTGATTCAAAGTCTCTTCTGTTTGATCTCGAGGAGAGTTTTCTGGGTTTGCCATGTACAGATACCCCTGGAACGAACAGGACCAGCATATATGCCTTCGGGTGATCCTGTGGGCGGATTTTGCGCCGTTGAACCTGCCTTGCCGCTGCTGGAGGGACAAACACGGAGACAACCCGGCGCCTAGCTGGCCGTTTCATCCGGCGGTGGAACGATCCATCCTATTCTTCTGCTGCTTTTCTCCTGTGTGTGCCAGTCGATTTTACTGGAGCAAACTATACAAAAACCGCCCCTGGATGTCAACCAACGCAAGAAAACACGCTGACGTGCCGGTTGCGGGTGGAAGCAGCTCACGCTTCGGTCTGGTTTCATCCCGCGTGCCACCGTAACTTCGTGCACCTGAGCCTACCTTGTCAACCCTTGGTGGCCATAGTCGCTGTGGCCCGAAACTAGCGGTACGGTTATAATGGGATGTTGCGCACAGGGATGCGGCTGCCCACAGGTATCACATCCAGGTTCGCATTCAGGCTAGTCCCCGGCCGGATCATGGCGCTAAGGCGATCATCGTAAACTGTTAGGGCAGCCCGCCCCCCACGAACCTACTCGGTCTTCTCATTCTCCCCTATGGGCTTACATTCCGCCGGCCCCCAGATTTCCACTACCACCACCCTGTTGCGGGGCATTCCAGTCGATCTGCGGGCCGACCGGACTCCGGCCCAGTTCTCGCGCGAATTCCTCGCGGAGCATCATAATTTTCCCACCCATTACCGTCATCAAGGGGTAAATCCTTCCGATCTCGTCTTCCGGGACCGTAAAGAAGTCATTGCTGAGGACGATATAGTCGGCGAACTTGCTCGGCTCCAGCGATCCCAACTCGTCCTCCCTCAACATGGCCCAGGCCGACCAACTCGTCATCATCTTCAGCGCTGTGTTGCGGTCCACCGCTTCTGGCAGATTGACTACCACGCCATCGTCGGTCTTCCGGGTAATGAACTTCTGAGCCCCATCGAAAAAGTTGCGCGTGCTCTCCGAAGTCACCCGTATTCCAGCCTCGATCGCGCTCCGAACGGGAGCAATCTGCCGGATGTAGAAGTCTGGATACATTCCCTCCCCAATCCACCTAACAGCGCTGATGTCTCTCCCAGAGCAACTCTTGAACATCCCCAGCTTCGCCATTCTGGGGAGCTGGTCAGGAGAGGGACTAAACTGACAGTGGTCGGTGCCCAGCCGCCGGGAGCGGATGTATTCCAGAGTGATTCCGGGATTTTCCGCCATGGCCGCCTCCACAGCGTCCATGAAGTAATCTATCCCCTTGTCGCCCTCGGCATGTGTTGTGCTCACCCGCAGGTAATTTTCAATGCCCATCTTGGTCATCTCATACATGCGCGACCCCGGCGCATTCTGGCAAAACTCCAGGTCCTTTAGCCGCGCCGGTGCCTCCGCCGATGAGCAGGTTCGCGGCATAATGGAATCAATCGCCCCCAGGCTGACCCCGACGTTCCAAAAGTAATCGCCCCCCATCCCTGCAAAGTCGCCCATCTTTCGGTAAAACATAGCCGAATCGGGAAAACCGGCCGCCAAACCTTCCCAGTGATAGAAGGCCATCCGGACTGGACTCCGCCCTTCCCTCTCCAGCAATCTGAATGCGTCGATAAACCTCTCTCCCATGAGGTGCGACGCATAGGTCGTGACCCCCCTGCCAGTCTTTTCCAATAACCCTTCTTCCAGGGCCTGGGCCAGCTCCGGAACCCGGGCCTTGTAATACTCATCGCTTTGCATCATTCGGCCATATTGCGTGACGGTCTCGCGCACTCTGCCCATATCGTCCATATTCAAGGCGTGCTTCGTTGAACTCCCGTAAAACTTAGCCATTGCCTCGACAAACGCTTCGTTGGCTATCATGGACGGCAAGTTATAGAGCATGATTGCATGATCGGGGGCCAGAGCGTCTAACTTCTGCTTGGGGAATCCCCCCTCATAGAGCCATGTCGGGATAGGGCTTATCTGAGCCGCAAGTCCGGTAGCATTTGGATCAGGAGGGCGACGGTTTATGGTAATCAGCGCAATGGTCCCCGGTGGAGTGTCCTCCACATGAATCTGAACAGCCACGGTAATCGCGCTGACTAGCTCCTCATCTGTCCGGCCCGGAGGTATCCGATACGTCTTCACTAGATTCTGGTTCGGGTCCGGATGTTCATCCTGCCATCTGTTCGCGACTCCGCCATGACCGTGATCGTGGGTATCAATGATACTCGGCATGACCATCCGCCCCTTCATATCGATCCGTTCCGTCTGCGGTCCGGCCATCCGCTGAATCTGCGCATTGGTTCCCACGGCCATGACCTTGCCATCCCGCACAGCCATTGCCTCTGTGATTGTCCCTGCCGGCGTGTTGATCCCGACGCTCGCATCGTCCATCGTAACCAGCTTGGCGTTGTAGACAATCGTATCCGGGTAGAAAACCAGCTCGGCAGGAACACCGTTCAGCGTTTCCTGGCCGACCGCCAGCCCACAAAACAATAGAAAGTTGGTAATTCCATACAAACCTGTCGCTCTCAGGAATCTCATTTTGAGTTCCCTCCTTTGGACGGATTTATTTCCCCGTAGCTCTGGGGCTTTCAGTGAATTCCTCCGTAAAGGGGAACTCCCTGAATTTAGCCGGAATTTCTGATTTGATCTCCCTCTTCTCCCCAAAGGGTACACCAGTCGTTTCGCCGATCCAAGCTCAAATCGCCCTGGTCCCTTTCGGCTGGCATTGGGGTTCGCTTTGGTCGTTTGGCTGGCCTGTTCGGTCTATCTGCCACTTCGCAGCGGTCTGCCCATATTCGGCTCGACAGAGCCGAAGTTGTTATGGATGCCCCGCTGCCAAAAAGCGTCTGGTAGAACAATCCCGAATCAGCGCGTCCTGCCAATACATTCTGCTCAAGCTCACTCCGAACGGATTCACCTCTCCACCTTCCTTCACCCCGGCCTGCCCAGGCATCTCCATTGCCGACATTCAGGCGTATTGCTGCGGACCTGCATTCAATTGGAGCCCATTTGCTGCCTGAATCCGGGTAAAATGGTCGCTTAAGACACAGACCGATAAACAATACTGGACGGCGCAAAGGGGTTTTAGCCAGTTTGCGGGCGAAAGGAACCGGAGAATCAAACCTTCCCGTTCCGGCACACCGTGCTGAGTATCCAGTGATTTCCCCGATTCGTTCCAAAAGCCTTCGCGTCACGGTCTGTGCGGAGACTTCCTGAAACTTCCTAATCGGGCTATTGTGCTCCGGCCCGGCCATTTGCAGGCCAGCCGCACAGCACCGCGAAAGGAGCCATGTATGCGATGGACACCATTTCCTGCACTGCTCGTTGCTGCTTTGTTGATGATCTCTGCGTGCCAGACGGTCACGACGCCGGCAACCGAACCTGGAACTGCACAGGTGTCGGAGTTTGATGCTCCGGTATTCGGCGACCCGTTCTGGGCCCACTGGGGCGATGGACAAGCGGAACTGTCCGCTTACGACCTGACCTTCTCTCGCTATCGCGAGCCGCGCCGCGGCACGGCGGTTGCGATCTTCGTGACCGAAACCTTCTCGAACGAGTTGCGCGTCAAAGCCGACCCTGGCGTGCACCCAGCCTTAGACGAATTCCCCGTGATGAAGCTGAACTTGGTCGAGGACTTCCCCACAGGCATCTACGACTATAACTTGATGACCAGCAGCTTCCTGGCGCTGTCTTCCACGAACGGGCTTCCTGCCGGCTCTCCGACCAAGGTCTCCTTCACGAGCCAGGAATGGTGCGGCCACGTTTACAGCCAGTTATTGTTCAACCCGAATGCTATCCGTCAAACGACCCACAGCTATTTCGACAAAGAGGCCGACTGGCAAACCGACTTAACGTATCCACCCGACGGCATCGCGGAAGATGCCCTGTGGTTCTGGGCGCGAGGCATGGCCGCTCCGCTGCTGGAACCCGGCGGCTCGGCGAAGGTGATACTGCTGATGTCGCTTCAGAACTCGCGCGTCATCCACGAGGAGATTGCCTGGCGAGCCGCGACGCTATCCCGCTCGGAGGGAACCGAACCCATTACGGTCCCCGCCGGCAGTTTCATCGTCGACAAGTGGATTGCCGCAGTAGAAGGCGGCCCCGCCCGGACCTTCTACGTCGAAACCGATTCTCCTCACCGCATTATCAAGTGGGAGACGACCGATGGCGAGCTGGCGGAGATGCTGGGAAGCGTTCGCGAGCCCTATTGGAAGATGAACGGCAATGAATACCGAAGCGCCGTCGAAGGGCTTGGCTTGTCGCCCAGGCCTTTGAGAACGCCCTGAACAGCGCCGGTTCTCAGACTGCCGTCGCCGAATTCAGCGCACCAACTCGGCCGGGCGTAATCTGTGAATACTTGACTACTTTCAAAATGAGACAGTCGCTGTGACCACATGGCAAAAATATGTGCTGATCCAGATTCCAGGCTGCGTCGTTACCGCTGCTCTGTTGATAGGATTGCATCGTTGGATCGGGATTCCTCTCTGGGTGGCAGCCACGCTGTTTCTGCTATACGTAGCCAAGGATGTTGTTCTTTACCCCTTTCTTCGGCGCGCCTACGAGTCCAACGACAAAACAGTGACCGAACAGCTCGTCGGCGTTTGCGGGAGAGCAACCGAGTCGCTGGCTCCCCAAGGATATGTTGAGGTCAACGGTGAACTTTGGCAGGCCCGGACAGGCCCGGGCGAAAAGCCGATCCCGAGGGGAGCTCGTATCCGGGTCCGTGCTGCCCGGGACCTGACGTTGATTGTGAAACCCGACCAGGACCTCGGACCAGGACCTGGATAAACACGATTAGACTAGCTTCGGAGTTGGTGTAAAATGCGTTGCTGGTGAATCCATCCGGGCCGCGACCATGAGGGAGCAGTCAACCCGGCGTTGCTTGCTCGCTTGGCGTTCGGAGTCCCCTTGCTTACGCGCCCGGCTCTGACTATACACGAATTGCGAAAGTGCTCTCAGGAGGCAGACAAGCGATCATGGTTCAAAATAGCGCTCCGGAAAGCGTCCCTGCACATTTCCACGCGAGTCCAGGGGATTTGCTCCACCTGCGATTTATTCGGACGGCCAAGCGGAAGTGGTCTTCCTTCGCCATGGCTGATACCACCGGCAAGAAGCTTACCTATGGGAAAACCCTCATCGGCGGCCGGCTACTGGCTCGCTGGCTTCGCGGGCGCTGCGCCGAAGAAGAAACCATGATAGGAATCATGCTGCCGGCCACGGTAGGCGGAGCGCTGGCCAATATTGCTGTCTTGCTGGCCGGGAAGGTGCCGGTCAACCTGAACTTTACCGCAGGAAACGAAGTGCTCCAGTCGATCATCGCGCAATGCAGCATCAGGACCATCTTGACTTCCCGGACGTTTCTGGCCAAAGCAAAGCTCGAACAGATGGACGGGATGGTGATGCTCGAGGACCTGATGGGCCAGATCACGACTTTCGACAGAATCCGGACCGCCCTTGTCTCCTTTCTGCTTCCCGCCGGGCTGCTGCAGCGAATCCACGGCAGTGAACAAGGCGCTTCCCAAGCTCTCGCCACCCTGGCCTTCTCCAGCGGAAGCACCGGAGAGCCGAAGGGCATCATGCTCACCCACTACAACATCCTCTCCAACATTGAAGGGATGTCAAAACTTTTCCCTCTTACTTCGCAGGACCGCATCGCGGGAGTGCTGCCCTTTTTCCACTCCTTCGGATTTACCTGCACCCTGTGGTTTCCCCTGCTCAGCGGCGCCGGCATCGCTTTTCATCCCAACCCGCTGGACGCGAAGGCTATTGGAGAAATGGTGCTGGAGCACAAAGCTACGTTTCTGGTAGGCACGCCCACCTTCTGCAACGCCTACACACGCAAGTGCTCTCGGGAAGAATTTGCTTCCCTCCGCTATGTCCTTGTAGGAGCCGAAAAGCTGCAGGAGCCGGTTGCACGGGCCTTCCGGGAAAAGTTTGGTTTCGACTTGCTCGAAGGTTACGGCTGCACGGAGATGGCTCCGGTGGTTTCGGTGAACGAGCCGAATTATGGGTTGAAACCGGGGACCATCGGCCGTCCTCTTCCCGGGATCTCCGCGAAAGTGGTTGATCTGGACACGGGAAAACCTCTCCCTCACAACCAGGAAGGTCTCCTGCTCGTCAACGGGCCCAACCAGATGGCTGGCTATTGGAAACAACCGGAAAAGACCGCCGAGGCTTTCCGGGACGGCTGGTACGTCACCGGCGACATCGCGGCAATCGATGAGGAGGGTTTCATCCGGATCACGGACCGCCTCGCGCGATTCGGCAAGATCGGCGGCGAAATGGTTCCCTACATCAAAGTGGAAGAGGTGATCAACCGGATACTGGGAGATTCCTGTTGCGCGGTCACCGGGATTGCGGATGCGCAGAAGGGCGAACGCCTGGCGGTTCTCTACACTCGATCTGACGTTGCGCCCGAAAAACTGCGGGAGTTGCTGCTCGAAACCGACCTGCCCCGGCTCTGGATTCCCAAGCGGGAGAATTTCTACTGCGTCGAGTCGATTCCACTGCTGCCCATCGGAAAGGCCGACTTAAGGAAGGTCAAGCTCCTGGCGCAACAACTGGCCCAAGCGTAAGGTTTTGTTGGCTGGTCCCAATGCGCTCCGGGCCATTAGAGGCATCCCCTGTCACCCACCCGTATCATCGGACGGCTGCGCTGAAGTTGCTGTTGAACTCCGGATCGATGCGGTTCATCCGTTCGACCAGAGCCTCCACCAATTTCTCCCTTCCGGCGCGGCGGGCGATATCGGCCAGTTGCTCCAGGCGAAACAGCCCCGTGACCCATCCGTCAAACGACGTGCTCCGGGCGAAACCGTCCGCCAGCCGAATCAGTTCCGCTTCCCCTTCCTCCGGGTTGTCCCCGAACAGCGCCAACTGCGCCTCCAGGGCCTTGAGAAGCCGCCCCTCGTAACGCGACGCCAATCTGCCGAAGATGACGTTGTCGGTAACCTCCCGAAACTCTTCGAAAATCACCTTGGCCCGTTCCAGAGCTTCTCCCGCCTCCTCGATCCGGTCCAGCGCAATCAAGGCCTCAGCGGCACGAGCCGCCCCAATCAGGCGGGCTAACGCCAGCGGGCGCTTTTCCGCTTCGCGAGCGGCGGCCAGCGCCTCCTCGAAGCGTCCGCGCAGCAGCAGGTACTCCAGCCACGGCTCCGTGAACCGGCCGTCGCGCAGGTTGCGGACCTCCAAATGAAACGCTTCCCGGAACAGCCGTTCGGCGTCCGTCTCGTTCCCCAGGCGCAGGTGTACGGTGCCCATCAGATGGATGTTGTGGCCGTGATGCCACTCCTCCACCGGGTCGATCCCTGCCGAGAAATAATCCCGATGCAAGCGGTCGGCCTTGCCCAGTTGATCCAGCGCCTCCTGCCACCGTCCCAGCCGGGGCAGCACGTGGGCGTACATGTGCTGGGCGTGCGGTACGCCCGAAACCGCTGCGGCGTACTGCGCGCCATGCTCAGCCGCCTTATCGTAATGCCCCAGGCCCTCGTAGGAGTGGACCAAGAAGTGGTGCGCCGCAAAATGGCCGGGGTCGCGCTTCAGCGCGGCGTCATAGTAGGCGACGGAGCCGATTCGTCCTCCCTGGCCGCGTCCCGATGCGCTGTTTTCTTCGGCGTTTCCGCGCATCACCCAGGCATGAGCGTCATCCGGGTCGAGAGCGATCAGCGCCTCAATGGCCTGCTTGTATTCCTGATGCTTGCTGCTGCGCTCCTGCTCGGAGGCAAAGACTGCTTCCATTTGCAGCTCTCCGAGGGAAATCCATTTCTCTTCCTTGGGGGTCAGATTCCCTTTGGCGGCCAGCTCCGCCGCTTTTTTCAGGTGGAAGAACGCCTCTGAAAATGTCGTGGCCCCAACGTAGGCTTTGGTCAGGCCCAGATGAGCCATGGCCAGCATCGGATCGCGGCGCAACGCCTCGTGGAACGAGCGCGCCGCATCCACCCAAACATAGGAGTACAGGTAGGCGATCCCCTGGTCGTAATAGGCCTGGGCCTCGGTGGAGCTGGTGCTCACTTCCTGATGAAGACGCCCCGCTTCTGGGGTCAGCGCTATCGGGCTCTCCATCACTTCCAGCGACGACGACCGCGGGATTTTCAAAACTGCTTGTTGCTGGGCGTTCTCCTGTGCCGGCGCAACGCCCGCCCCCCCCACAAACAGGGCGATAAGCACTAAGAAAAGTCCGGGGACCTGCCATAGTTTTCCATCTCGCATCGTGTTCTCCTTCTGTCCGCCTTCGAACCGGAATGGATTGTCTGAATACCGTCTTTGACTGAAATCATACGGCAGCCGACCTCTTGTTTCCAGCGAAAACCTCTCATCTGAAATTACTAGGCACGCCTGTCCCGAGCGAAACCGAGGGAGCAGCAAGCGGTCACAAACGCTGGTCAATGAAGTCATTCTTGGAACCGCTCCTTCACGGTCAAGGCTCGGAAATGTTTCAGGATGGCTGCTTTCTACTGAAGAGAGTACAATCAACCTGCCCAGCCTTTCCGGCTGGCTCTACTAAGGAGGAGAGCGATGAAACTATCCGTAAAAGCCTTCGGGATAGCCACAGCGTTGGTATGGGGAGGAGCGATACTCATCACAGGAATCTTTTTTCTGATTTCCCCGCCCTACGGCGAACACTTTCTGCTCACCATTAGCTCCGTCTATCCCGGCTATCATGCTTCGGGCAGCTTCCTGGACGTGCTGGCGGGAACCGGCTACGGCCTGATTGACGGCGGAATCTGCGGCTGCATATTTGCCTGGCTTTACAACCTCTGTGCCGGGCGGATGGGACAATCAGCCTGAACCAGCCGCAGCATGGCTCAAGAGGAAGCGGAGGGTGTCAGTTCCCCGCGCAGAACTGTGACGGCCTTGCCTCGCAAGACTACGCGGTCTCCATCCATTCGCACACGCACCAATCCACCACGGGTCGAGGCCTGGTAACCTGTGACCTCTGTCTTGCCCAGCCGACTCCCCCAGAAAGGACCCAAACAGCAGTGCGCTGACCCGGTAACCGGGTCCTCGTTGATCCCGGCGCCAGGCGCAAAAAACCTGGAGACGAAGTCATAGTTTTCCGACGCGCTTCCACTGGTGACCATGACCCCGCGAACCGGAACCGCTGCAAGCTTCACCATGTCCGGCCTCAGCCGCCGGACAGCTTCTTCCGACTCGACTTCGACCAAATAATCGAAGCGGGTCTTGCCGACATATTTAGGCTTCACCCCTAAAGCCTCGGTGAGATCCGCGGGGGCAGCCGTTTGATCCTCCGGCTCCAGCGGGAAATTGAGTCCGATCCAATCGCCCCTGCGTGCCGCCGTGAGCAACCCGGAGCGAGTATGAAATCGCGCCTCCTCGTCCAGTTTGAGATGTCCCTGTTCCCATAAGATATGCGCGCTCGCCAGCGTCGCGTGACCACAGAGATCGACCTCAACCGTTGGTGTGAACCAACGCAACGCGAACCCGTCCTTCTGCCTCCGCAAAAAAGCAGTCTCGGACAAATTCATCTCCGCAGCCACGTTTTGCATCCATTTTTCATCCTTTGGTTCGGACAGGATACAAACCGCCGCCGGGTTGCCACCGAACAGCCGATCTGTGAAAGCATCCACCTGGAAGATTCCCAGGCCCATATGGTTACTCCATAGCTAAAGTTCTGACTTGAAGTTCTAGAGCATCTCTCGTAAAGGCTTATACCGCCACGGTGTGGTAGCGGCAACCATATTGTTACTATAACTAATTCATAATAATATATTTAATGATTTATATCCCATAGTAATCCCCTCATTGCATCCCTCTTTCTGAACTGGAATCTGTTGGACCGTCAAAGACGTCCCCGGACAGGTTTCCGACCGAGCAACTCTGAAGTGCCCCGGGTTCGAGGCCGTTTAGTGGGTGGCAACCTACGCGTACCGCGAATCGGAGATCGCTGGTTGTGCTTCGGCACACGTGCGCGGCGTGTCGGGTGCGGCGAGAGACCTAGCGGCTAGCCATCCACAAACATTCCGTCGATTTGAGATACATACAAGGGCGTGCCTAAGATCACTTCGCCTCACTGCAATAACTCTGCCTCTAGTAGCAGAACTCCCAGCGGACGCGCATCGCCGCTTTCTCCGGTTTCAAGCGGCGACAGAGGCTTTTCGACGAAGAATGTCACGGCGACGATTGGGTCGAGTGGGTCACAGGCTCCGATAGGTATTACCAAATCGTCGTTCTTCCGATCGCTGTAGCTGCGTGTCACCGGGCTGCCACCGTTGGCTGAAACGGTGACCGTCTGTCCTTCGGGCACAACGAATGGGAAAATATTGATGCGCAGGTTTGTGGCGGCTAAGCAGGATGGCAAACGAAACAATAACTCCGACTGGTATCCGAGAGACCACACTCCGGTCTGGTCGCCGCTGCTCCAGCCGATGCCGAAGAACTCAACCAACTCCAGCGGATTCAAAGGCTCTGTAATGGACGGCCAGAGAGCAGGTCCCTCATCCTCCGGCAGCGGCGGCAGGTTCAACTCGGCGCGCTGGAGCGTACAGAGGGCGCGTCCCTCCAGCTTGCTGCAAAACTTGCTTAGCTCGGGTCGCTGACGGATGGAGAGCCAGACTTGGTTGTCCAGGATATAGAGCACGCCCGGTCGAAAGCCAGACCGGAGCACGTCCCGAAGCAAAGCACGGCAAGACTCGGGCTCAGCTACTCCGTAACTCGCAGCCACAACGCTGTGCAGAGCGACCTGGGATTCGGCGGCGATCCGGCCGATCTCCGGATAAAGCTGCCGAAGGCCACCGCACTGGGCAGACGGCAGCAGCGCGACCAACTCGTGCGAGGCGACAATGGGGCGCCAGCGATCTCCGCTGATTGTTTGCGCTTCTGTGGCATTAACTATTTTCCTCAGGGTAATGCGGATCGGCCGGGTGTCAGCAATTTGTAATGCCACAGCCCCCAATACCATAGTTGTAGCCACCCAGCGTGGCCGCAAGCTCAGACCCTTCATAACTGCTAATGCTATTACCGCATAGGAGATGACCCAGAAGAACCGGCCGCTGCTGCGAAACTGGGTGAGGAAAGTAAGCGGTCCCGGTAAATCATAGGCCAGTATCTGCCGGTGCCCCAGATAGATCTCATTCGAGACAGCGAGCAGGGCGAGAGGCAGAAAGCCAAGAATCAACGGCCACAGACGCTGGCTAAACAGCGAACGGGCATTCTTCCACAAACCGGGCGCGCCTGCGCATAGCAACAGGATGATGCCAACACCCCAATAGTTGTAGCCCTCGTATTGGCCGCCCGTGGCGTCCACACGCCCATAAAAGAGAAAGCTGTCGTAGTTCGGCAGCACCGGCGCCAGCAGGTTCATCGAGAAACGGCCGAATTCGACCGACGGGATCATCGGCACGGACATATAGCCGGCGACCAGAATAATGGCAGCCACTGCCGCAACCGTTCCCACGACACCAAAGCCTAGCTCACGCCAGGAGCGGTCAGGATGGATTGTCGCGTTTACCACGGCACAGCCGTAAATAGCCGCGACCATGATGAACAGATAGAGGTGCGTTAGCAACGCTGCGATCAGTAAAAGGGTAAACAAGAGGAAGGTGCGGCGCTGTTTTTGCCCGTCAGCGACTTTGAAGTACAGGAGTAACGCATAAACAACCAGAAACTGGCCGCACAGGGCTGCGTGTTGCATCCCAATCCGCACCATGAAAAAAGGCGTCATGACTGCAAATAGGGCGCTTGCAACGGCGGCAAGGAGGCCGCGATGGCCAAAGTGATATAGCAGGGAGCCGAACGCATGGGCGAGCAGCAAGAAACAAATAAAAATCCAGAGGCCGAACGGATGGAAACCGTCCGGAACAATCGGCGCCAGAATTTTGAAGATGAGCGCTAAAAGAGGGATGCTGTCCGTAAAAATGATATTGGTGCCGTGCGGATATCCCAGACTCTGCGTATGGAACAGAGGAAATCGCCACTCGTCCAGGACAAAGTAAAGGAAGCCGATCAAATGCTGGCCGGGATCGCCATGTCCGTACCGCCACAGATTACCTTGTGAAATAAATACCAGATCGAAGATCGAAAAAAAGTATGCGGCGGCAATCAGGAAGACAACCGCAAAAAACGGCCATCGATTCAAGTCGTCAATAATAATCTTGTCCCATGACAGACGCATGGTTTTTCCTGGCGTAACCTGAATTCCTGATTCTTAATTTCCCCTGTCCCGGAATGATACTACCCCGGATTTCCTTATTGAAAACGCAGCAGCAACCTGACGCTCTCATCGATGACCCTGTTTTCCCGCACATGATGTTCATCGATAAGCTCTACAACAGTGACCCCACCAACTGGTGGATTCCAAACCATACAGCGCTGGAGCCGTTGCTGCGTAGTGCGGGCCTGAAGGTGGTTGCCCGGCCCCACTCCCAACAAATTGTTGCGGAACCGGAAGAGTACTTTGGGAAAGTGACCTACAAGAAATTGGTTTTCCCGCGGTACGGCAAGCGAGATGGCCCACGGCATCCCGGACCTCAGAGAGTGCCCCCCGCCTTGTGGCGGGAGTTATTGGATAAAGCCGATTCCGAATAACATAGTTCGCCCTCACAGTGCGTTGTGCTACCTGCGCTACCCGGGCCTCGCCCTACCGACTCAAGGCGAGCCGCCCGCGCCTTGGATGGCCTTTATCGGACGGCACCAGATAGGCTCAAGGGTTCGCTGCTTGCTCCTCTCAGATCAGGTCGTCCACATCGACGCCTAGCGCCTCGGCGAGGGCGGACAAGGTCCGGGCCGAGCCGGTTCGTCGGCCCCTCTGGCACTGTCAAGTTAACCGAAATTCACTCTTTTTCGACGCGAAATCAATTCTAGCCAGGACGATAAATCAGCGACTTAGCTGGCATGTCAATCAGTGGAACCTCCAGGAAACCAGTTAACTTGACAGTGCCCTCGCAAGCCTTCCAGCAGTTCTACAAGATGTGCCATCCACTCGCGCAGTTCGCCAATCTGAGTGTTCACCCGTGACTCCAGCGCGTTAATCCTCGCATCCAGCCGGGATTTCCTTGTTAGCCTTCCGGCGATTAAAAATATACATCCATCTGCGTCCCACTGAGTACGATGTTTTTTCCGAGAGTGAAAATAGTCCTGTTGTTAGCAAGTTAAAATGTCCGGTATATGTAGCAAGTGAAATGTCCGCTTTCATGATTCTACCGAAAGTGATTTGGCGCTGACCGAAGGAGCCCGTAGGGCGACGGAGGTGAGCGCCAAATGGTGTTGTCGGGAAGCCACAGGGCTCCGCCGCCGACCGCCGCACCGGATCGCCACCCCCTCGGAGGAGTAGCGGCCCACCGTGTGCGGCCCATAGCCAATGCTTAACGTCCCATCCAGGTGTTCATAGACGGTCACCCGGCAGCCCGCCAGAGTCCCGCGCCAAGGAGTTTTCTCGATCTGGAGGAGGCGGTTCTCCAGACTGACCGTATTGTCCCGATTCACTATCCGCTGGTGCTGGATCGAGAAGATTCGCTCTAACTCCCGCCTGGCTGACGGCAAAAAGGCGCTGCCTGGTTGGGTGGCCGGCACGGCAAAGCGCCGGTTGAACTCCCCGATATAGCCCTCCCGCAGGAACCGATTCGCTGCCTCTAGCGTGATGATTCCCCGCAGGCGCAGTTCCTGCGGCAGCCGCCCTTGCCAGGTCCCGAAGTTCCGCTCGCTGCGTCCCCGCGCCTGCGGCGAATAGGCCGGAATCATCTGAATGCCCAGCTCCCGCAGGGCGCGGCCCACCTGGGTCAGCCGTTGCCGATCCACCGGCTCGCCCGCCTTCCGGGTCAGGAAGAAATGACTGGCCCGGTCGCTATAAAGGGCGCAAAAGATCCCCTGCTGCTCGACCACCTCCCGCAGGGCAGCCAGCACCGTCCGCGTCGATTCCTGCTCTACCAGTTGCGCATAGTAAATCTCGCTGCTGGCATCATCCAGGACCACCAGCAGGTCATACCAGCGATCATCGACAAACCACCGATGCTGGCTCCCATCCAGATGCAGCAGCATTCCCGGCAACGGCCGCCGGGGCCGCCTCTGGCGGTGCAGGCCCCGCTTCCGCCTCCTGTTCACTAGCCCCGCCCCTTGCAATGCCAGCTTCACCCAGGTGTAGCTCAGCCGGAGGCCGTGCTCTTCCCGCAGCTTTTCGTGAAAGTGCCGCACGTTGAAGTCAAAGTACTTCTCCTGATACAGCCCCAACACCTTCTCCACCGTCCCCAGGGGTACCCGCCGCGGACTCGGCTTTCCCCGCCGCCGGTCAAACAGCCCGTCGTAGCCGTACTGCTCGTACCGGCTGCGCCACCGCCTCATCTGCCGGTCGCTGATCCCGATGATCTCGGCTGCCTGCCACCAGTTGATCCGCTTCCCTATCGCTCGCAAAATTACTTCTTGTATCTTCATCGCCCGCTCCATCGCAGCTTCCGAGTAGAACTTCATGCCACCTCCTGGCAAAAAGCCCTACCCTACGCCGCTCAAAGCGGACATTTCACATGTTAATTAGACCGGACATATCATGTGCTAACGACAGTCCCCACTGAATTTCCAAACGGCATCTCCATTCGACGTGGCTCGTTCGGGACGTTCTGTGGAGTTGCGGTTCCGGTTTGCCAGCAGATTGGGACCGCTCCGGGCAGAAACCGACAAAGAAGCTGTCAAAACCTCACGCGGAGTTGAAAGTATTCCTCCAGCGCCTGTTTCCAGTGCGGCAGCGGAGCGAGGCCTATCTGCTCCAACCGTCGGTTGCCAAGAACAGAGTTGGACGGGCGTTTCGCCGCCCGGCCTGCCACCGCCGAATCAATGGGACTGACCGGGACGGAACAGGCAAGCTTCTCCACAATGGAACAGGCAAACTCATGCCAACTGCATTGCCCGCTTCCCGCGACATTCAGGATGCCGGTTGCAGAAGTTCCGACCAGCTCGGCAATCTTCCGTGCCAGATGCACGGTCCAGGTGGGGCAGCCGATCTGGTCGGCCACCACTTCGAGCTTCGGGTGGGAATGGGCGGCAGCCGTAATCTTCTCTACAAAGTTAGCCCCGTGGATCCCGTACAGCCACGAGGTACGGATCACAAGATGCTTTGGACTTCCCCTTCTCTGCTTCAGAGTTCTCTGCTCTCCTTCCAACTTGCTGCGGCCATAGACGTTGATCGGGTTGACCGGGTCCTGCTCGTGGTAGGGACCCTTCTTTTCTCCGTCAAATACGTAATCGGTGCTGATATAAAAGACGCGGGCGCCGATTTCGTCTGCGGCGCGGGCCACATGATCCGCGCCTTGCGCGTTCACTGCAAAGGCGCGCCCGGTATCCCTCTCGCAGCCGTCCACGTCCGTGTAGGCAGCGCAATGAACAACCAGTTCCGGACGCCACTCCCGAAACACGCGGCTGACTTCAGCCCCGGCGGTGATATCGCAGGACGAATGGTCAAGCGGCAAAAGCTCTTGGTTTGGTTTCAAGGCGGGCAGCAAGTCTTTGCCTAACATTCCGCCCGCTCCTGTGATCAAGATGCGCATCAGGCTATCGTCAACACTCGCTGCTCCTTGCTGAAGGAAATCTGAGAACACGCCACCGGAAGGCGCAAAAGAAATCTCGCAACGGTCGGGAGCCGCCGGGGTCTGGGTACACGTGTTGCTGCCCTTTGCCCAAGCTCACAGTATAAGGGGAATATGCCTCGGGCAGAAGAAAACCGACGATGGGATTCTGTGAGGGCGGGCCGTCGAAGAGGCCGTCGGCGATGCGTTCAGCAGTCCTCTAGGGAATGAAAGGCGGCCAGGAAAGATTGCTTCTCTTCCGGCGTCAGAAACGCTGCCTGGAAAGAGGCCTCCGCCAGGCGGGTCAGCTCTTCCCGGCTGAAACCGAAAACTTCCTGCGCCAGCAAATACTCCCGGTTCAGATTGGTTCCAAACAAAGCCGGGTCGTCGGTATTGAGCGAGATCAGAAGACCCTTGTTAAAGTATTCTCGCACGGGGTGGTTGCAAAGCTCCGCGAGGGACCCCGTGCGAACATTGCTCGTCAGGCAGATATCGACCGGAATCCGGCGCTCGGCGAGATGCTCGACCAGGCGCGGGTCGCCGGCGGCCGTGAGACCGTGGCTGATACGTTCCGCGCCGAGAGCTTCGAGAGCGCCCCAGACTGAAACCGGCCCTACTGTCTCGCCCGCATGGGCCGTCCGGCGCAGCCCTTCCTTGCGGGCGTTGACAAAGACTTCGCGGAATAGTTCCGGAGCGGCCTGCTGCTCGTCGCCTCCAATGCCGATTGCGACAACGCCACGGTCCTGCAACCGGACCGCTTCCCGCAAGACGGCTTCCGCCGATTCCAGGCTGAATTGCCGCACCACGTCAAAAATCCATTTCACCCGGATGCCGAACTCCTCCTGAGCCCGCCGGGCGCCCGCCTCGATCCCTTCAAAACTGCTGGGGAGGTTCTCTCCCTTCCACAGAACCACGCCGGCGGAGAGTGTGACCTCCGCGTAACGGACATTCTGCCGCGCAAGCCAGCTGAGGGTGTTGTAGGTGATGAACTCGTAATCTTCCGGCGTTCGCACCAGTTGGCAAACTGCCCGGAAAGCCTGCAGGAAACCGCCGAAATCGCGAGTGGCGTATAGCGTTTGCAGTTGTTCCCCGCTCCCGGCAGCCAGGGGCGAGCCATGCCGCCGCGCCAGCTCGAGCAGCGTCTCCGGCTCGACAGACCCTTCCAGATGCACGTGAAGTTCTGCTTTGGGAAGCCCGGCGATAAATTCTTCTGTGGAGGACACCGGACAATGCCTTCAGGGAGTCAGGAGTCAGAGGGATTCCCAGCACCAACCCGGCAATCCAGGCGATGACGCGGGCGCGCAGCAGCACAGGGGGCCAGAGATTCCGCTCTCCCTGCCAGATTGTTGGGATGCGCACCCGCTCCAGTTATTCAACAAGAACAACTGGCTAGATGTTGTCCGGCAAGAACCCGTTGACGGCAATCCTTAGCGCCGCCGCTGGCCCCTCACCAGTTTTTTCACTTTCCTTTTGTGCGAGCCGCGGTCGCCCTCGCGTTTGGCCTTGGGGGCCTGTTTCTTGCGAGCATCCCTTTTCAGCTGCTTGCGTTCTGTGCGATCAGTAGTTTTACGTGTGTCCATAAGTCGAAAGAGTCTCAGTTGCCTGCGACAGTCATCTCGTTGATCATCAACGTGGGGGAGGCTACCGAGCCGCGAAACTCCAGGTCAATGCCTACCATTGCGATTCCCTGAAACATTTCCAGCAGGTTGCCTGCTACCGTAACCTCCTCCACGGGATAGGCAAACTCTCCGTTTTCAATCCACAGGCCGGAGGCTCCACGGGAAAAATCTCCGGTCACAACGTTCACGCCAAACCCAATAAATTCAGTTACATAAAAACCATTTTTCACGGAACCGATGATTTCTTCCGGGTTGTGACGACCGGGCTGGAGAAAGAAGTTGGTAGGGCCGATTCCGGGATTTCCTCCCATGCCCCGTGCGGCGTTGCCGGTGGTTTTCAATCCCAGTTTTCGCGCCGCGTAACAGTTTAGCATGTAGCTTCTGAGCACGCCCTGATCCACCACCACGGTGCGGCCACTGCGAACCCCTTCTCCATCGAACGGAGAGGAACCGAACCCGCCCGGCATGGCGCCATCATCAAAGATGTTGATCGACTCCGCCGCTACCTGTTCACCCAGTTTGCCGGCCAGAAAAGAAGCTCCCCGATAAATGGTGTCGCCGTTGATGGCTTCAAAAAGGTTTTGCAGCAAACTTCCAGCAGTGAGTTGGTCGAGAACAACCGGAACCCGGCAGGTGGGGACTTTGCGGGCCCCGAGCCTCCGCAATGTGCGCTCGGCTGCTCTCCGGCCAACCTGGTCAGGAGCCTCCAACCCGGCAAAACTGCGGGAAAGGCTGTACCAGTAATCGCGCTGCATCCCCAGACCGCCCGCTTCCCCATCCGATTCGGGAACCGCGATGGGCATCACGGAGAGCGAGCAGGTGGAATGGCGATACTCGCCTAAAAACCCTTGTGAAGTGGCCAGGATTTTGCGGCCACAGAACGAGTCGAACGTTCCTCCTTCGGAGTTCCGGATGCGCGGATCAACAGCAAATGCAACCTGCTCCGCCTTTCGGGCCAGATCGATCATAAAGGGGGTTTCGAGCTGGCTCACGTCATCGTGGTACAGGTCCATTTCGCCCGGATGGCTTCCCACATGCTCCGGCTCCGGAAGACCAGCATAGGGGTCTTCCGAGGTTACGCGCGCCGCAGCCAGCGCGCTGGAGACCATGCGTTGAATCCCCTTTTGAGAAAAGTCGGAAGTATAGGAACTGGCCGTGCGCTGTCCCAGAAAAACGCGCAGCCCGGCTCCCTTGGCTCCGGCCTCCTTGAGTTGCTCAATTTCGTTGCAGCGCACCGTAGTGGAAAATTCATTGCCCTCGCGCACGACGCAGTCGGCTGCCGTGGCGCCGCTCCGGGTGGCGATATTCACCACGTCCAAGGCTAGTTGTTGCAGGTCATTCATCTCTTCATACCGGTATGTGGTCAGTCGGTCCCGCCCACCGTCAGTCGGTCCACCTTGATGGTGGGAATGCCGACACCGACCGGAACGGTTTGCCCTTCCTTGCCGCAACTGCCGATACCCTCGTCCAAAGCAAGGTCGTGGCCGACCATGGAGACCTGTTTCAGTACCTCGGGACCATTTCCTATCAAGGTGGCGTTGCGCACCGGGCGGGTCACCTTGCCGTCCTCAATCCAGTAGGCCTCCGACGCGGAAAAGACAAACTTCCCGTTGGTGATGTCCACCTGCCCCCCGCCGAACTGCACGGCGTAGAGGCCCCGCCGCACGGAGCGGATGATCTCCTCCGGCTCGGATTCGCCCGCGAGCATAAAGGTGTTGGTCATGCGGGGCATGGGGATGTTGGCGTAGCTTTCCCGCCGCCCGTTGCCCGTCAAGCGAGCGCCGGTCAGCCTCCCGCTGAGCTTGTCCTGAAGATATCCGCGCAAAACGCCTTTTTCAATCAGAACGCTTTGAGAAGTGGGCGTCCCCTCATCGTCCACGTTAAGTGAGCCGCGCCGCGAAGGGATGGTGCCGTCGTCCACCACGGTGCAAAGCTCACTGGCCACCTTCTGTCCGATGAGGCCGCTGAAAGCGGAGGTCTTTTTGCGGTTAAAGTCTGCTTCCAGGCCGTGCCCGATGGCCTCATGCAGCAGAATTCCAGGCCATCCCGGTCCCAGCACCACTTCCATCTCGCCTGCCGGCGCATCGACGGCGGACAACTGCACAATTGCCGACCGGGCGGCCTCGTCCGCGAAGTGCTCCGGGGTTTTCTCTTCCAGAAAGAATTTCAGCTCCACGCGGCCGCCGCCGCCGCTGAAGCCGCGCTGCGTCGCCTTGCCTTCCTGAGCCAGGCAAAAGACGTTGAAGCGCGCCAGTGGCTGGTAATCGCTGGCGATCCCGCCGTCAGAGGCTACCGTAAGGACATGCCGCACTTCATCGGCATAGCCGACCCGCACTTGCGTGATCCGCTTGTCATAGGCACGGGCTGCCTTGTCCGCCCGCAAAACCAAGTCCAGCTTGGCGGCAATCTCAATATCGGTCGGAGCGGTCGCTACCGGATAGAGGCTGCGGGAAAGCTGCAAATCGGCGAGCCCGACGGTCGAGACGCGGGCCGGGCCGCTTGAGATATGAGCCGCAATCCGGGCCGCCTTCAGAATCTTGTCGCTCGACAGGTCGTCTGTGTAGGCATAGCCGGTCCGCTCCCCGGAAAGGACCCGAACGCCGCATCCGGCGGAAACGCCCTGCGTAGCCCCTTTGACCAGGGACTCATCCAGGGAGATGGAGCTGCTCTCCTGATATTCGAAGTACAGATCGGCGTATTCCCCGCCGGCAGAGAGCGCCGCCGCCAGGAACTTTTCCAAATCCGCTTCCGTGATGCCGTACTTTTCTTCGAAAAACTTCCGCTCGCGTTGCATGATCCGGCCTTTTCAATAAATAGTCAAAACACTATAGCATTCGCCCGTTAGCGCGTCAAAAGAGTCGCCCGCCATAACGCCATACCGTCAATTGATCTGTCGTTTAAGATGGTGTAATCCTTCTCAAACGATTGCAATCAGAATGATAAGCCAGAGCAGTCTGCTGGTAGGTTAAATCAGGAATGGCAAGCAACCAGAAACGCTGTCATGCGGAGCAAAGAGAGGCAGGAGGTACAAGCCTACCAGCCTGTACTTGCTTGCCTACACGTCCACTGGGTACACAAGTAGGGCAGGCAGGAATGCCTGTCGCTATCTGACGCCGTGACTGCCAGGGGCGTGCGGCTCGGACTTCTGCCTCCCATCTTCCCGTAACGCAAGTTGGGGCGGCGCTACCGCAACAGAGCCAGCAGCTTCTCTTTAGCTTTTAGCGCCTGTTTGGAGTCGGAAGCGACGGCGAGGACCGTATCGTCGCCGGCGATGGTGCCTGCGATCTCCGGCCAAGCTGCATTGTCCAGGGCAAAGGCCACCGGCTGCGCGTTGCCGGGGTCGGTCCGGATAATGACGATATTCTGGGCGGCCTGCACGTCCCGCACAAACTCCTCGATCACCCGTGCCAGAGCGCCTGCTTGACGCTCGCCCGCCGCGGCGGCCTGCTGCGCTTCCTGGTACCCTTGTGGAGTCTTAACCAGACCGAGCTCCCGCATGTCGCGCGAAAGCGTCACCTGCGTCACATCCATGCCGAGTTTCTTGAGGGCGAGCGAAAATTCTTCCTGGGTATGAATGCGCTGGTTTCGGATCAGGTTAAGAATCTGTCCCTGGCGAAAGGTTTTTTTCATAACGCCTAGTGCATGGCGGTGGAAAAAGCGTTAGCCACTGAGTCGCCGAGACACGGCGAGATAACAGCTTGAAGTATCGACGGAAACCGCTGATGGAAACCGCCTATGGTAGTCATAGCCGGATGTGCCATATCCGTGCGGAACCGTCTGATGCAGGCAACTCTTTGCTATCCTAGCATTATCCTCTGCGTCTCTGTGCCTCCGTGGCCAAAAACCACATCCCTTCAAGCATTCTTACGCAAATTTATGCACCTAAGCGCTACAGGTTCTCGTAGTTCGGGCCGCCCCCTCCCTCGGGGGGCACCCAGGTAATGATCTGGTAGGGGTCCATGATATCGCAAGTTTTGCAGTGCACGCAGTTGGACGGGTTCAGGTGGATTTGCGAATGACCGTCCTTACCCTCCACCATTTCATAAACAGCGGCGGGACAGAAAGACCGGCAAGGGTTCCCGTACTCCACCGTGCAGCGGTTGTTGCAGATGTCGGTATCGGCGATCAGCAGATGGCAGGGCTGGTCCTCCTCATGCTTGGTGGAGGAATGGTATACGTCGGTGAGCTTGTCAAACGTTAGCTTGCCATCGGGTGAAAAGCTTGGCCGTTCGGGGCTGGCCGCGCCGTTCTGCGATTTCTGAAGCTGCTCATGTCCAGCACGGTTGCTGTAGCGGTTCCGAAGTCCCCGTCCGCCGGTAATCATTTGGAGCCCCGCATGGAAGACCCCGCGGAGCATCCCGCCCTCGAATCCCTGATGATAGTTTCGCGTCTTCCACAACTCCTGCTTTACCCAACTGTTCTCGACGCGCCGCGCATAATCAGAAAGGCAACTTTCGGAAAAGTCCTTCCGCCGAAGCGCCTCGAAAACGGTTTCCGCCGCCAGCATGCCGGTCTTGATGGCCAGATGAATCCCCTTGAGCCTTTGGGAGTTCAGAAAGCCCGCGCTGTCTCCCACCAGCAGCGCGCCGCCGGTGGCTAGCTTGGGCAGGGCGAACCAGCCGCCTTCGGGGATTGTCTTGGCGCCGTATTTGAGCATCTGGCCACCTTCCAAAATGCGGCGAAGGAGCGGATGCGTCTTGTAATGCTGGAATGCTTCGTGAGGATCGAACGTCGGGTCCGTGTAATCGAGCCCGGAGACCAGCCCCAGAGAGACCCTTCCTTCAGGCAGGGCGTACAGCCAGCCGCCGCCATACTGCGCCGAGGTCAGCGGCCAGCCCGCCGTATGGATGACCGTGCCCGGTTCAATACGCCCTTCGGGAACTTCCCATAACTCTTTGACACCGACTGCATAGGTCTGCGGATTTCGCCCCTGATCGAGGTTCAACCGCCCGATCAGTTGCTTGGCGAGCGATCCGTGCGAGCCTTCGGCCAGCACCGTCACCTTAGCCCGCAGGTCATAGCCCGGCTCGAAATTGCTCTTGGGCTTCCCTTCGCGGTCCAGGCCCTTGTCATCGGTGCGCACTCCTACGACACGGTCCTCTTCGTAGAGCATCTCTTTTCCGGCGAAACCGGCGAAGACGCTGACTCCAGCCTCCTCGACCTTCTCACCCATCCATCGCCCCAGACGGTTGAGCGACACAACAAAGTTACCGTGGTTATGAAGAAACGGCGGCGTGACGGGGAGCTTCCATTGGCTCCGCTCCGTGAGAAAGTAAACCGAATCCTTTAGCACGGGCATCAGCCAGGAACTGTTTTCAGCCGAGATGTCGCGGTCAAAGCCGTGCAGTAGCTCCCGCAAGCCGCGAGGATCGACCACAGCGCCGGAGAGCAGGTGCGAGCCAACCTCGCGGCTTTTTTCAAACAGGTAAATCTCTTCTGCGGAAAATTTCTCGCCCTTGTTCGCGCCGGAATCGATCTCGGCGTTGTGCTGCTCGATGAGTTGAGCCAAGCGCAAGGCCGTGGCCAGCCCGGCAGGACCGCCGCCTACGATCACTACATCTGCTTCGAGTTGTTCGCGCTCCACGGTCACAGCTTCGCTCCAAAGGCCCCTTACTGCCCTTTGGCTTTGTTGATTTCCTCGATCAAGGCCGGGACCACGTCAAACAGGTTGCCGACGATTCCGTAATCGGCCACTTCAAAGATCGGCGCGTTCGGGTCCTTGTTGACGGCGACGATGGTACGGGCACCCTTCATCCCGACCAGGTGCTGGATAGCTCCGGATATTCCCAGAGCCAGATACAGCTTGGGGGCAACGGTCTGCCCGGAGCTACCGATCTGGCGCTCCATGGGAAGCCAGCCGTTGTCGCAGATGGGTCGCGACCCAGCGACCTCCGCGCCGAGCGCGTCGGCCAGCTTCTGAATCAAGGCAAGATTCTCTTGTTGTTTGATCCCCCGGCCTGCCGCAACAATGATCTCCGCCTGAGTCAGATCGACCGTGCGCTTTGTTTCCTGGAATTTTTCCAGCGGCTGGGTGCGCACCTTGCCAGATTCGATCTTGGCGGAAAAAACCTCTACGGTTGCCTGGTTCTCCCCCTTGCTCACCTGGCCTTCCTGAAAACTGCCGGCTTGCAAGGAAACAAAATAAGGAGGATCTCCTGTGAACGATATATAGGCGTTCATCTTTCCTTGGAAGAGCTGTCGAGAAAATAACAAACTGCCGTTTTCCACCCGGTAACCGATACAGTCGCTCAAAAAAGAACGGTCGAGCCCGGCGGCGAGCTTGGGGGCGAAATCGCGGGCCTGGTAAGTGTGCGGTAGCAGCACCAGATAAGGCTTTTCGGCCGCAATGATCCCCCGAAGCGCCAGGCAATAGGCATCGGGCGTGTAGTCCTTCAGCAAAGGGTTCTCGATAAGCCGTACACAGGCTTGATTGCCGGCCGCCACTTCATCGGCGACGGCGCGAACTCCATCCCCCAGCACCACCGACTCCACGGGCTTGGACAATTCGCCGCCGATCCGTTGCGCTGCCGCCAGAGCCTCCCAGCTCATGCGGTTCAGCTTTCCTCCCTGGTGCTCCATTACTGCCAGAATTGCGTCGCTCATGGCTCTTCTTTATTCGTATGAAGTTGTTGCAAGACCGGTATTCAAGTGTTGTCTGGACGCGGTCTTAACCGTGCTGAACAAAGGAAAAAACCTCAACGGCTTAAGCCGCTGGGGTTCCCACGCCGGGCGGAACGACTGAAGTCGTGCCCTGACGGCAAGCGAACGGGGTTTTACAATCGCTGCTAGATAACAAAACGGTGGATCGCGATCTGGCAGCCATCACAGCACCCGGGCATCGCGTTGCAGCTGCTCTACCAGTTTGGCGGCGGCCTCTTTGGGCGAGCCGTCGATAAACTCGGTCTGCTTAGTCTTGACCGGCACATAGACGCGGTGGAGCTTTTGTCTGCCGGTCAAATCTTCCGTCTTCAAACCTAAATCAGCGGCTGTGACCCGGCGGATTTCTTTCGATTTAGCCTGCTTGATGCCCCTCAGCGTGGCATACCGCAGCTTGTTGATGCCGGACTGGATCGTCAGCAGGGCGGGCAGCGGCATCTGGACCCATTGGAACCATCCACCTTCCAACTCCCGCTTCACCTTCAACCGACCTTCTTCGGCCTGCACCTCCATAATAATGGTTGCATGGGGCACGCCCAGCAGCTCGGCAAGCACAACGCCGGTTTGGGCAAAACCGAGGTCGTCGGATTGCAACCCCGTACAGATCAGATCAAACTTCTCCTGGCGCACCGCCTCGGCCATCAGCCGTGCCGTGGGGTAGCTGTCGAGACGCGAGCTGACACTTTCCACAATGTGGATGGCGCGGTCGGCGCCTTTGGCCAGAGCTTCCCGGATCACCTGCTGGACTCGGTCCGACCCCACGCTGCACACGGCCACTTCACCGCCGTGTCTCTCTTTCAATCGCAAGGCCTCTTCCAGCGCATAGGCGTCCGGCTCATTGATCTCGTAACTCAAGTCCTGCTCCCGAATCCAGGCCGCATCCTCCGTCGGACGCAGGGCGGAGTCCCTGGCGGGAACCTGCTTAATGCAAACCATGATTTTCATGGAGTTTTCCCAGTTGATTTAGATGAGCAAAAGCCCTGTGCCTTTTACTCTGTGTAGCGCTTAAACAGCAGGGAGGCGTTGGTTCCTCCAAATCCGAAGGAGTTGCTGAGGACGTATTCCAGATGGCTCGGGCGGGCATGGTTGGGAACGTAGTCCAGATCGCATTCCGGGTCCGGCGTTTCATAGTTGATCGTCGGGGGGATAATTTGGTCCCGGAGGGTCAGCACGGCAAAACCGGCCTCCAAGCCTCCGGCTCCGCCGAGCAGGTGGCCTGTCATGGACTTGGTGGAGCTGACGGCCAATTTCTTGGCGTGCTCCCCGAACAAGCGCTTGATCGCTAATGTTTCCAGCTTGTCGTTAAACGGAGTGGAAGTGCCGTGGGCATTGATGCAGCCGACTTGCTCCGGGCTTACCTTGGCATCGGCCAGCGTATTGCGCATCACCCGGTAGGCGCCATCCCCGTCTTCGGAGGGCTGTGTGATGTGAAATGCATCTCCCGACATGCCGTAACCGACCACCTCAGCCAGAATACGGGCATTGCGCTTGCGGGCAAACTCCAGGTCCTCCAGAACCAGAATGCCGGCTCCTTCGCCGATAACAAATCCATCCCGAGTTTTGTCGAAAGGGCGGCTGGCCCGGCTCGGCTCGTCGTTGCGAGTGGAGAGCGCGCGCATGGAGGCGAAACCGCCAACCGACATTGGAGTAATGGCGGCCTCTGCGCCGCCGCAGATCATGATGTCCGCATCACAGCGTGAAATCAGCTTGAAGGCGTCCCCGACGGCATGTGCGCCGGAGGAGCAGGCCGTGCAGGTGGCGGAGTTCGGGCCTTTGGCGCCGTGCCGGATAGAAATGTGCCCCGCCGCCAAATTTACGATGGTGGCCGGTATGAAAAAGGGTGAAATCCTTCGCGGCCCCCCCGCCAGCAAGGCGCTGTGCTCGCGCTCAATCACATCGAACCCTCCGATCCCGGAGCCGATAAAAACTCCCGCACGCTCGGCAATTTCAGGGGTAACTTTCAGGCCTGCTTGTTGCAGAGCAAAATCGGATGCCGGCAGGGCATACTGAATAAACAGTCCCATCTTTTTGATTTCTTTTTTCTTAATAAACTGGAGCGGGTCGAACCCTTTGACTTCGCCGGCAATTTTGCAAGCAAATTGCGTCGTGTCAAACCGAGTGATGGGCGTGATGCCCGGCTGGCCTTTTAAAACAGCTTGCCAGGTTTCTTCTGTCCCGACCCCTAAAGCCGAGACCAAGCCCACTCCTGTAACTACAACCCGTTTGGACAACCTGTTTTCTCCTTACTCTGGTGGAAAAAACGGCCCGCCGAGCGTCCATTGCGTCCGCTTTAGCCCTAGCGCGTGACCCGGCTGGCACTGTTGCTTATCTGTCACCGATCATCCATTATCCGTCATTAATCCGCGCCCAGACGGCCGCCCAGGACGTTGCGCCGACCCTCCCGTCCTGGAAGGACAGTTCGATTCCGCCGGAGCACGGCACAACTCAAGCCTTGGCATGCGCCTGGATGTAATCCATAGCTTGTTTGACCGTTAATATCTTCTCTGCAGCTTCATCCGGGATATCGATCTCAAAGGCTTCTTCCAAAGCCATTACCAATTCCACCGTATCCAGGGAATCCGCGCCCAAATCGTCAACGAAAGAAGCGGTGGGTGTCACCTCCGCCTCGTCAACCCCAAGCTGCTCCACAATGATCTGCTTTACTTTTTCTTCAACAGAGGCCATTCCCCCTCCCTCTCATTTGGTATTGTCCGGTGTCCCTCTGATCGACAGGAGCCGGGCTGGTTACGCCAACCGCATTTGGCGGCAGCAACCGAGCGCGTTCCTTCCGGCTTTCATCAATTTTGCGGGCATAATATCTGTTCATGATTCCAGCTTTGCGAAGCGACCGATTCTAATCACTCCGTCCGGGTTGGTCAACCCCGCAAATCTAATTGCCCGCGGATAACGGATCCATTGACAGCGGTTCATATGCCGTCAGGTACGGTGCGACGAACCTATGTCGCCTGTATCGTCCAATTGTTCCTGTCGTCGAAAATTTCTAACATCACTAGTTTACTACCGAACCGCATGAAAATTCGATCATCCCTGCAAACAGATACAATTCACCAACCTGGTCCCTCTAAATGTTCTCCAATTGCCATTCTTCCAAAGTATGGATATAGGCATGGCGAGGCCGACTCCAGACTTGAGCCATGACACCAATCGCCTTGCCAGAATAGGTACCTCCGGTCTGATATTTTTCGAGCGAAAACTCTTCCATTTTCGCGCATAGCCTTTACAATACAGGCGCGGCGAAATTTCCAACAAGGAACAGACCGATGCTACAGGCGGCTTTTGCCTTCTTTCTTGTGCTTGCTCCGCAGTCCAATGAACGCATGGACTACGCGGTGTCCCAGCTCATCGAAAACGGTTTTTCGCGTCAAGAGGCCGAGGCGTTCTTCCAGGACCCACGGCTGAAACTTTATCCGCCTCGAACCGTGCAGGCACGGAAGATCGACTGGGATCAAATCATTGCCCGGCTGGTTTCGCCTGCGTCGGTGAAACGAGGGAAGGACTTTCTCCTACAGCATCGTGACCAGTTGCTTGCAGCGGAGAAGAAATTCGGTGTTCCAAAAGAAGTGATCACCGCATTGCTGGGGCTCGAGAGCAACTTCGGAAAAACCACCGGGAACTATACTACCGTTAACATTTTTTACACTACGCTAGTGAGGCGCGAAGAGGAGAAGCGGTGGAAGTGGGCGGGCGATAATTTGGCCTCGCTGGCCGCTTATTGCAGGAACATTCAGAGTGACTGCTTCGAAATCCAGGGGTCTTATGCCGGGGCGCTGGGCCCGGCGCAGTTTCTTCCGCAGTCGGTCGAGGCTTACGGCCATGACGGAAACGGGGACAACCTTGTGAATCCTTTCGACATCAACGACGCCATCTTCAGCGCCGCCAATTTTCTTGTGAAACACGGCTGGCAGGAAGATCAGACGAAAGCGCTGGGAAGATACTACGGCTCCAGCCGGGGGTATCCGCGCGCCGTGCTTGCCTACGCAGAAACCATCCAGCAATAGCAGTTTTCCATCCCGGCCAATTCCGGTGCTCCCCCCCCCGCTTCCTTTTGATTACAGGGGTAGCCTGCGCAAACGCAGGGCGTTCGTGATGACCGAAACCGAGCTGAACGTCATGGCGGCGCTGGCGAAGATGGGGCTGAGCAGCAATCCAAAAACAGGATAGAGCACGCCCGCCGCTATGGGAACGCCCAGTGAGTTATAAACAAACGCGAAGAAAAGGTTCTGGCGAATGTTGCGCATCGTGGCGCGGCTCAGACTGCGGGCGCGCGCAATGCCCCGCAGGTCACCTTTCACCAGCGTTACTCCGGCGCTTTCCATAGCTACATCGGTTCCGGCGCCCATCGCGATTCCGACGTGGGCCTGCGCAAGGGCCGGGGCGTCGTTGATGCCGTCACCGGCCATCGCCACGATGCGTCCCTCAGCCTGAAGCCGCTTGATCTCCCGGCTTTTTTGTTCCGGCAAGACCTCTGCCTTGACCTCATCAAGCCCCAGCTTTCGAGCCACGGCGTCCGCTGTCGTTTGGTTGTCCCCGCTGAGCATCGCAACGCGGACGCCTTCTTTTTGTAGCATCCGGATTGCTTCCAGCGTCGTTTCCTTGACCGGGTCGGTCACGCCGAGCAGCCCTGCCGCGCTGCTATCGACAGCCAGAAACACCACCGTCTGGCCGTCCCGGCGTAGCGCCTCGGCGCGGTCACCCAATGCCCCTGCATCGGCGTGCAGTTGCTCCAGCAGCTTGCGGTTGCCTAGCGCCACTCTCCGCCCGCCAACCGTTCCCGTGACGCCCTTTCCCGTCAGCGACTGGAAGTCCCCGACATCGGAGAGTTCCAGCCGTCTATCCCGTGCTCCTGCCAGAATAGCCGCTGCCAGAGGATGCTCGCTTCCCCGTTCCAGGCTGGCAGCGAGGCGCAGAACATCGTCTTCATTCCAGCCCTCCAAAGCCGCTACGGAGGCAAGACGAGGCTTGCCTTCGGTCAGCGTACCCGTTTTATCCACTACCAGCGTATCGACCTTTTCCAGGATTTCCAGAGCTTCCGCATTCCGAATCAGCACGCCCGACCCTGCCCCTCGGCCGGTCCCCACCATGATGGACATGGGAGTAGCCAGTCCCAGCGCACAAGGGCATGCGATGATGAGCACCGCCACGGCGCTGAGCAGAGCGTAGGCCATGCGAGGCTCCGGCCCCGCCACACTCCATACGATGAAGGTGATTACGGCGACGGCCGCCACAGCGGGCACAAAGTAGGATGCCACAACGTCCGCCAGCCGCTGGATCGGAGCGCGGGTGCGCTGGGCCTCGCTCACCATACGCACGATCTGGGCAAGCAGCGTGTCCGCTCCGACGCGCTCGGCCTGCATCACCAGGCTACCCGTTCCATTGATCGTGCCGCCGACGACACGGCTCCCCTCAGTTTTTTCGGCAGGGATCGGCTCGCCGGTGACCATTGATTCATCCACGGCGCTGGCCCCCTCGATGACTACTCCGTCCACGGAAACTTTTTCTCCGGGGCGGACCCTGAGACGATCCCCGACTTGGATGCGGTCGAGCGGAACGTCCTGCTCGGTCCCGTTGCCGGCAAGCAAGCGGGCCGTTTTCGGAGCAAGGCCCAGGAGAGCCTTGATGGCGCTTGAGGTCTGGCTGCGGGCACGGTTTTCGAGCACCTGTCCCAGAAGCACCAAAGTAGTAATCACCGCGGCCGCTTCAAAGTAAACCGCAACCTCCCCGCCTGGGCCGCGGAATGCCTCCGGGAAAATTCCCGGAGAAAGCGTGGCGATCACGCTGTAAGCGTAGGCTGTGCCGGTGCCGATGGCGATGAGCGTGAACATGTTCAGGCTGCGGTAGACGAACGACGCCCAGCAACGCTCGAAGAAGGGCCAGCCACCCCAAAGCACGACCGGGGTGGAGAGCGCAAACTGAATCCAGTTGGCGACGCGGTCCGAGAGCAACCGCCCGACCGGCTGGCCGGGAATCATGTCAGACATGGCGAGCAGCAACACCGGAACCGACAGCGCCAAGCTCACACGGAAGCGGCGAGTCATGTTTACAAGTTCCGGATTGATCTCTTCTTCCATTGTGGCAACTCGCGGTTCGAGCGCCATTCCGCAAACAGGGCAGGAGCCCGGCTCCGCGCTGATAACCTCCGGGTGCATTGGGCAGACGTACTCGGTCTTCGTAAGGGAAGCCGCGCCAAGCATAGGTTCCAGCGCCATGCCGCATTTCGGACACGGCCCCGGCATTTGCTGCTGGACCTCCGGGTCCATCGGACAGGTGTATACGTTCCGGCTGCCCGCAGGCGGTTTCGTCTCAACCCTGGCATGAGCATTGAGCACATTGAGCATGACGATGCCGCCTGCCGGCGCTAAGAATTTGTCCGGCGCAGCGCGGAACTTCTCCATGCAATGTGAACAGCAAAAGTAGTAGGTCTGCCCTTTGTGTTCATGCCGGGCGGCGGCAGAGTCCGGCTTCACCTTCATCCCGCAGACCGGGTCCTTCACGGCCTGGACCTGTGTTGGGGGGTGAGCGTGTTCGTGGTGGCTCATAGCAAGACCTCTACTATAGGGTAGGGATCAAGTTTAATAGGCTTCTACTGCGAATGCCAGAATGATAAAAAGAGAGTGGGTGGCGGGACAGTTGGCACTTCAGGCGGCGTTCGAGCCACTTCACTTTTCATTGGGAAGATTACTGGCCAGCTTCTGCTGCTTTCTAGCAAACTGTTGCTAGCAAAAAAGGGATTAGATACTTGGCTCCATGGAGTCAAGTATCTAATCCCCATAAAAGAAACACCCTGTTACGACTGCCAGGTCCGCATTCCCAGGGCGAGCAACCCTTTTATTTTCCTGGCGGCTGCAACAGGGTGATTTTCAGTCTAACCAATCGTCTGTTTTGAACCACACATCTTTAAGCACGTCAATGCCCATATCCGGGACGCAGGGTGCGCATTTAAAATCAACAAGTTAGCGGGCCAAACTGCTCGCCAGCCGACTCGCGCCGTGTCGGACCGACACACACATCGTGTCATAATTAAACACCTCTCATCTTTTCGAGTTTTCGGTACAGCGTTTTCCTCTCGATCCCCAGTATCTCGGCAGCGCGCGTCTTGTTCCCGTGAGTGGCTTTGAGCACCCTGCGGATATGTTCCTCCTCGGCATCCGCCAAACTATCCGAGGATGCTGGGTCCTTGCCGCCGGGGTCCAGAGTGGCCAGGGCATCGCGGAAAGCCTGCTCGTCCACCGCGCCTCCCGGATGGAGGATAGCCAGCCGCTCCAGCAAGTTCAGCAACTGGCGAACGTTGCCGGGCCAGTGGTAACTGCGGGCCAAGTTCATGGCGGCAGGTCTCAGGGTGATTTGTCGCCCAAACCGCTGCCGGAAGATTCCCAGGAAATGCTCCACGAGCACGGCAATATCCTGGTTACGTTCCCGGAGCGGGGGAAGACCGATGGATGCCACGTTGAGGCGGTACCAGAGATCCTCGCGAAATTTCTTTTCGGCCACCAGGGACCGAAGGTTGCGATTGGTGGCCGCAAGCACGCGAACGTTCACCGGACGGGCCGTCACCGAACCTACCGGACGAACCTCGCGCTCCTGAAGAAACCGTAGCAGGCGCAGTTGAAACGGCGGATCGATGTCGCCGATCTCATCCAGGAAGACCGTGCCTCCGTCGGCACTCTCGAGCATTCCAACGCGGTTGCGGTCCGCGCCGGTATAGGCTCCGCGTACCGCTCCGAACAACTCCGTTTCCAGCAGAGTGCCGGCCATGGCGCCGCAATCGACAACCGCAAACCTGCCTTTTCGGCGGGGACTGCTTTGATGAATCATCCGGGCCACCAGTTCCTTGCCCGTCCCTGTCTCTCCCTCCAGCAAAATGGTTGTATCCGTCTCCGCCACCCGCGAGATGAATTTGTAGACCTCCACCATGGCCTGCGAGTTGCCAATCAAGGCAGAGGAATGAGCATTGTCCGGAGCATTGACCAGATCAGCGACGGAAGGCGCGGATTGTGCAAAGGCAGCTTCTGCGTTTTTTACAGCCTGCACCAGTCGCTCCAGCGTAAAAGGCTTCGGAATATAATCAAAGACCCCTTCCCGGGTCGCCTCCAACACGGTCTCGAACGATCCTTTGCCCGTTATCAGGATTACGGCGCACCGGGGATAGAAGGCGTGAGCACGCCGCAGAATATCCAGGCCGGTGCGCTGGTCGAGAAAAATGTCGGAGATGACGATGGGGAACTCGGTCGCCGCCAGATGCTCCAGCGCCTCGTCGCTGCCACGTGCCTCCCGGACCGGATAACCTTCAGCCTCGAGCAGCGTCTTTACCATCTCCGCAACGGCGGGATCATCTTCTACGACCAGAATCGGGGGCTTCATGATTCTCTTTCGGGACTTCCTGGAAGGCTCAACCGGCAACCTTTTTCCGTTTGGCCTGCACGCCAGACGGTGAAGCGTTCTTGTCTGTATCTGCAGGAGGCACGGCGGCCGGGAGCCAGATGGTGAACCGGGAGCCCGCTCCCGGCTTTGACTCAAGCGTCACGTCCCCGCCGTGATGACGGGCAATCTCCTTGGCGATGGCAAGCCCCAGGCCGAAGCCGGGCGCTTGGGAGCGCTCGGCGGCCTGGGTGCGGACAAAGCGGCCAAAGACCCGGCTGCTTTCTTCCTGGCTTAAGCCCGGACCGCTGTCTGAAACATTCACGGCGACGCGGCCGCTCTGGCGTTCCAGGGAAAACCGCACGGAGCTTCCCGCCGGACTGTATTTCACGGCGTTGCTTAGCAGATTGCTGATGGCAAACTCCAGCAGCTCCGGGTCAGCCTCGGCAACCATTTCGGCAACCGTATCCTCCCGGACCAGACGCACTCCCTTGCGCTCAGCCGTCACCCGGAGGGGCTCAACGGTGCCTTCCACAACAGAAACGAGGTTCACCGTCGCCCGCTGCAACTCCATTTCGCCTGCCGCGAGCTTCTCCACGCTCAAGAACCGTTCTACCAGCTTGCCCAGGCGCTGCGATTCCTGGTTGATGAGGCCTACGATTTGTTTCCGCTTGGATTCCTCCAGCGGGTACTGGATGAGTAGCTCGCTGAAACCCATAATCGCCGCCAGTGGCGTCCGCATCTCATGAGTGGCCATCTGATATTTCTGCTGGGAGCGCCGCCGACTGGCCTCCGATTCGGTGAACCTCCGTTGCGAGGAAAGCCATTGGTAAGCGCCGCACACCACCAGGGTGATCCCGAATGGCAGCAAAAGCGAAAATGCCGGCCACACCTGCCCATCCAGGAAAAGCCGGTAGGGGGCAATCAGAACCACCACACCAAGTCCGGTTAACAAACCCACCAGTCGGATGCCTTGGAAGCGGGCAAGCACCCAGGCGGTTCCCAGCGTGATCCCGAATATTGCGAAAACCACATTGAAATCGCTCGCGGGGATCAGGTAGTCCCCCGTCAGGAGGGTGCGGAGAATATTGGCATGAATCTCCACCCCCGCCATTCCCATCCCTGACGAGAAGGGGGTAAACAAGCGGTCCCCGGTAGCTTGTGCGGTTACGCCGAGCAGAACGATTTTGTCCCGCAACCGCTCTTTTGCGGCGGTGTCTTCCAAAAGACTTGTCAGGCCAACTTGCGGAAAGGTCCCTTCCCTTCCGGCGTAATTGATCAGCAGGGAACGCTGACCGCGCCGTGTAGCCGGTATCTGCACGAAACCACTTGCGGCGGGGCTGCCGTCATCAGCCTGAGCGAGTGCCTTGCCGGCGACAGCCACCTCCAGCGCCCGGTCGGTCTCCGTGATCGGTTCTCTCTGCGCGCCGAGCAGGAGACGGAAACTCTCCAGCGCCAGGGCCCAGTAGCGCAGCCTGCCGCTCTGCTTTGCCAGAAGCACTTGCCGGTTGACGCCGTCCGGGCCGGGATCAGCATGTGTATGACCCAGCGTAGCTGCATTGCCGGCAAACTCAGGCAAAGGACGGAGCCAACGTCCCCCTGTCCCCGCCTCCAGCGCCGCGGCGAGCACCACGGGGGCGGTTGCCGCCGCCGATTCCCCTCGGATGGTCTTCTTCCTGTCTTCCATTTCGCTGGTTGTGACGAGACTATTCGGTGGCTCTCCAGCTAAGGCCCGTGCCAAATCTTCGTCGGATTCCGGAGTGGAGCGGTCGGCCAGCAACAGGTCAACGGCCAGGAGGCGTGGTTGGGCTTGCTGAATTTCATGAATTCCCTGCGCCACCAGAGACCGGTCCAGAGGCAATGCGCCATACCGGGCCAGCGTGGCATCGTCGATGGCGACCATTACGATATCTCCAGCAACTGGTTGCGGACCTCGCTGCCGGAAGAACAGGTCATAAAAAATGTGGTTGATCCTGCCGGCATAGGAGCTCCACCCAAGCAACAGCGAAAAGACCAGGCAGACGAACGCCAGTCCACCGTATGAAAGCAGTTCCTTGGGAAGCCGTTTATTCATGAGGTTTCGGTACGCGGCAAACCTTCATCTTATCAAAAATCGGGCGGTCTCTCAGGCTGTACATGCAGATATCCCGGAGGTTCAATCCCGGCGGGCAAAGGGGCAACGGTCTCCCTATAAAGCAAATGGGTTGGTGAACACCACTGGAGCGGTTTGCTGGTAGGTGGAAATCAGTAATGGCAAGCAACCAGAGACGCTGTCATGTTGAGCAAAGCGAAGCAGCTGCTTTTGTTTGTGTATGGTGGCGACAAGCGGATTCTTCGCTGAAGCTCAGAATGACCATTCACAATTGTTCCATCCAGCGCTTGGCTTGCTGAAACTTTGGGAAACGGCGCTCCTCCTCCCGAAACAGCTTGGAGTGGACACAACGCTGGCCCCGGCGGCTGACCACCGGATGTTTGAGGTGCAGCATCTCGTGATACAGGATGTATTCCACAAGGAATCGGGGCGTCCCGGGGCGGTCGAAGATTTTGCTGATAATGATGGCGTTGTGCGCAGAGTCAAAGTGTCCCAGAGCGGTGCGCGAGGCAGCACGACTCCAGCTCAATTGCGGACAGTCCAAAAGACCGTGAAAGTACTCCCGGTTGAGCTTCTCGAAAATCTCTTCCAGGTTGAAGTGCTTTCCCTGCGGGGCGCCGAGATGTTTCCGCCCGCGGGTCCGCCGGATCCATTGAACTTTCTGTCGCACCGCACGGCGGTTCAAAAACATCCTGTAACGGGTGCGGTAGCACGCCGGGATGGGTTTCCGGTACAGTTTTGCGATCAGAATGACGGCAATGGCCTCCAGCACCGGCTGGGGGGCGCCATCCAGCAAATCCGAAAGGCCGACCAGCACTTTGCCGTCGCGAACCCGGATGAAGTGGTTGACGTCGGCATAAGGACGAAACGCCACCTGGAACTCCGGAACCGGAGTCCTGGGCCGCAAGGCACGAAAAACCTTTTTAAAAATGGAATTCGCCGAGAGTTTCACGCGGCTGGTTGATCTTTGGGTTTCGACCTGAGCACCGGGCTGCTTAATTTCTAGGGAAAGACCTGGCACCGACGATGTCCCGTTTTTCTCCACTCGCGGGCCTGTTGCGCCCGGCAAAGCTCAGCGAACCCGTCGGCTCTTTCGCGGCGGGCCTTCCTCTGGACCCGGCTGGTCAGAGACGGCGGGTGGCTGCGAGGGCAGCCGGGCTGGAGGCTTTCTTTCCTTTACCTCCGGGAAGGCACCTTCCTTTGCCACGACTATTTCCTCCCGGGTCATCTCGATGGCCTCCTCCAGCGTAAACTGGTAATCGCTTAAATCCTTCGGGGACCCGGCCGCGATAGTTTGCAAAAACCTGAGAAACTCGGTTGTCTGTTTTTCCATCTCCTCCAGACTCTTGTCGAACCTGGCCCGCCGTTCTCTGCCCCTTTCGACGCTTCCCTCCAGCGCATCCAGAATGTCGATATATTCCTGCAAATTCTTTCGGACGGTTTTCCCCGGCTTCTGCTTCTGGGAAAACAGATTCTGCCCGACGACATCCAAACGCCGCTGGGCAAATTCCAAATAGAGAAGGATCCTCTTGGAGGGTTCCTGAGCGTCCCGGACCTGGTCGATCTCCGCTGTGGTGAGGAATTCCGCTTTCCCTCTCAGGGAAGTTCCCAAAACCCAGGTACAGAGCAGTAGCAGTAGAAAAAAGTAGCTCTTCATTTCCTAGCCTAGTCTTCGCGGGGGTTCATGATGTCATACAGGATCGACTCGCGCAAGCTGGTAACCTGCTCGGCTGCCTTCTCCACATCAGCTCGGTCCATGACGGAAAGGCTCATCTTGAGATTTTCCAGCTCCCGAGTCTGCTGCCGAAAATGGATTTCGGCTCTCTTGGAATATCCGAGGTCGGAAGCACTCGTGACCGCTTGTCCCAGAAGGTCCACCGCCGCGAGGTATTGCTCCAATGCCTTCTGCACATTTTCGTAATCCGCCTCATCGTAAAAGTACCGCAATTGCTTCAGACGCATGCCGGTCAGATCGATCGCGATCTTGACACGGTTTTTGGGATTCGATTCCTGGCTGTATTTCTGCTCCAGCAGGAAGGGCGCGTTCTCGCTGGGCGGACCCTTTCCGTCCAGCGCGGAGAGATTTGGCAGGCTCGCAGACAACAAAACCAAAGTTGCCGCTGCAGGAATTATGCTCTTCGCAGTCATCATGCCTCACAATGGTTCTGAGTATATTGTTTTTCAGACAGGCGAAAAAGCCGCTTCTACACCAGCGGCGATTCCTCACTTCAGTTCGAGCGTAAGCACCTTGATTCGCTCACGGGCCTGGAACTGCTGATTGGGATTTTTGCCCTGATCGAGTTCCAGAAAGCGCTGGTAGTTTTCCAAAGCCGCCTCAAGGACGCGGAGCTTGTCCAGGCTGATGGCGCGCAAAAAATAGGTGCCGGCCGTATCTTCCTTAAGCTCGGCGACTTTTTCCAGCGCCTTCACCACGGCCCCGTAGTTCTTCAACAGGTAGAAGGCCGAAGCCAAATTCGTATATCCTTCCGCCTGCTCCGGCTGGAGTTCCGTAACCCGGAAGAATGCTTCCGCCGCCCTTTGGTACTCCATTTTGTCCATCTGTAATCTACCATAGAGAAGAAACCATTTGGAATAGCGATCTGGCGTGTTGGCGGTATTGTTCGGAGCCTCATTCTGAGCCTGGAGCAGCATCTCCCGCAACAGAGCTTCCGCCTTCTCTTTTTCCTGATCCTGCAGGTAAGCCTGTAACAATGCTTCGGATAAGTCGGCTTCGGATAAATCGCCGCTGGCGCCGCCTGCGGCACGGGCTGCTTCGAGTTGTTCGGCAGCGGCTGAGAAACGATTCTGGTGAAGATAAAGTTGCCCCAGCCTCTGTCTCAAATCATTGCGGCCGGGATATTTTTCCAGATGCTGAAGATAAATCTCTGCTGCCTCTGCCAACGTTTCAGTCCCCGCCGTGGCGCGCGCTTCCAGCAGCGCCGCCAGTCGCAGACGAGCATCGTCCAAGGAAGAATCCACCTGCAGGGCGTGACGGAGGTGCCGCTCCGCCGCAGCCGGGTCTGTCTCCGCCAGCAGTTCCGCAAGCGCCAGCAGAGCCGTCACATGGTCCGGCTGGAGTTGCAATACCTTCTCGTAAGTCTCCCGAGCCTCCGGCACCCGCTCGGCCAAAGCCAGCGCTTCCCCTAAATTGAGATGAGCGGGAACATCGAGCGGCTCTTTGCCTGCGACAAACCGGAAATAGTCCACCGCCTCGGTGGGGTTGCCGTCCTGGAGCAATAAGATGCCCAGGTTCCGGTGCGCCGCGGTCAATTCCTTCTCCCGCGACAATACATTCTTGTAGAAGCGAATTGCCTCGGCACGGCGTCCGGTCAGGCTATAGGCAAGGGCAAGATTAAATTCAGCCCGGTAATCTTCCGGCTGCTGGGCGAGGTAGGTTTCGAGAACTGCCGCAGCCGTGGCGTAATCCTCCTTTTGCAAGGCAGCGTCAGCTTGCTGGAGAAGCTCCTGGGGAGTTTGAGCAAGAGCGGTCGCGGCAAACGCGAAAAAGAGCACGATCGCCGCTGCAAGGCTGCGGAAATAAACAAGGCCGCTTCGCGCAGAACGGCTATTCGCCAGCATCTTCCTTTCTCCTAACCCTCCTGCAGAATAACCCGAACGGCACTCACGGCTGTCGCCAACTACAGGTTGTATCTTCGGCGGCAACGGCTTCAACTCTGCCTCCTGCCTCGCCGTGAGCGGACAGGCTTTCTCCTTGCCGGCAACGGTCCGGGTTTAGACAACGGGGCCCGCCATAATGGAGCCGTGTCGGGCGCCACGGATGGCTCCTCCCCCCAGCGGCGATGAGCTTTCAGCACCGGGTTCAAGTACTTGCCCGTGTAGGAATGGGGTGAGCGGGCAACTTGTTCCGGCGTGCCGCAACAGACTAACTCCCCTCCGCGGTCCCCGCCCTCCGGACCTAGATCGATGACCCAGTCGGCGCTCTTAATCACGTCCATGTTATGTTCGATGATCACAATACTGCCGCCGTTATCCAGCAGCTTGCGAAAAGCAGCCAGCAGTTTGCTGATGTCGTCGTAATGCAACCCGGTGGTTGGCTCGTCAAAGATGTACAGCACCGGCTCGCTCTCGCCAAAAGCCAGGTGCGCGGCCAGCTTCACGCGCTGCGCCTCCCCGCCGGAAAGCGTGGTGGCGGATTGTCCCATCCGCAAGTAACCAAGGCCCACTTCGTCGAGCACGCGCAGGCGGCGGAGTATCCGCTCGCCCCCGCGAAAGAAGTCCAGCGCCTCCCTTACCGTCATCTGGAGGACATCATGGATATTCTTTCCCCGGTAACGGACCTCGAGCACTCTGCCTTGATATCTTGTCCCCCGGCAGTCTTCGCAGAGCAACTCCACATCCGCCAGGAACTGCATTTCCACCGTAACCGTTCCGTCTCCCTGACAAGCTTCGCAGCGCCCTCCGGGGATATTAAAGGAAAAAGCGCCTGGGGAATAGCCTCTCTTGCGGGCATCCGGCAGGGAGGCGAACAATTCCCGGATGGCGTCAAATGCCTTGATGTAGGTGATCGGGTTGGAACGCGGCGTGCGCCCGATGGGGGATTGGTCAACCAATACCACCTTCCGGATGTGCCCGGCTCCGTCGATGCGGCGGCACCCCATCCGTCCGCCCCCGTTTTCATTCCGGGTGGGAACGTCAGGATAAGATTGCTCCAGAACGGATTGTGCAACGGCCGGAGCGTGGCTGCCGCGGGCGGAAGTGCGCGCGCCGGGCAGGAGAACTTTCAGGTTGCGGCTCCGAAGAACCTCATACAGAACGTCGTGAACCAAAGTCGATTTTCCGGAACCGGAAACTCCTGTAACGGCTACCATCATCCCCAGGGGAATAGTGACTTCGATGTCCTTGAGGTTGTGAGCATAAGCTCCGAATATTTTAAGCTGCCTTTGGGTCACGGGCCGCCGGTGTTCCGGCAATCGGATGCGCAGGTCGCCGTTCAAATAACGTCCTGTCAAAGTGTTGTTCCGGGCTAGCAATTGTTCATAACTTCCAGCGAACAGAACTTGTCCGCCGTTTTCTCCGGCTCCCGGTCCGAGGTCCAGGATGTGGTCAGCGGCCTGCATCATAGAGGTGTCGTGCTCCACAACGAGGATTGTGTTGCCTTGATCCCGCAGCTCTTTTAGGATGCGAATTAACCGCCCCGTGTCTCGGTTGTGGAGGCCGATGGAGGGCTCGTCCAGCACATACAGAGCGCCCACCAGGCATGAACCCAGCGAAGCGGCCAGTTGGATTCGTTGAGCCTCCCCGCCGGAAAGCGTCGCTGCCAGGCGGTCCAGGGTCAGATATTCCAGACCGACGTTTTGCAGGAACCGAAGGCGCCGCCGCACCTCCTCCAGAATCTTTTCAGCGATCGCTTGCTCGTAAGGCGTCAGTTGAAGCGCATCAAAAAACTTCCCAGCTTGCTCTATGCTCATCCGGCAAACCGTGCACAGGTCCTGCCCGCCCACCTGCACCTGGAAGGCCTCCTTCCTGAGCCTGCCTCCCTTGCATTCCGGACACAGGGCGTAGCCGCGGTAACGGCTCAAGAATACTCGCACGTAGAGTTTGTATTTCTTGCGTTCGAGGTAGCTGAAGAATCCTTTGACACCCGGGGGACGTCGCAAACGCTTGCTCCCTTCCGGGCTTCCTTCCCAGACGAAGGCCTTCTCCTCCTGCGTCAGCCGGAAAAAAGGCACGTCCAGACGCACGTCACGGGCGCGGGCTGCCTTCTTGAAATCAGCATAAAAGCGACGGTAGCGCGGTTTGGTCCACGGCTCCACGGCTCCCTCGTCGAGCGTCAGCGTGGGGTCCGGCACAACCAGCCGGGGATCGAAGTCAATGGTATTGCCGAATCCCTGACAGCGTGGGCAAGCACCATACGGGCTGTTGAAGGAAAACAACCGGGGTTCCGGTTCCTCATAGCCGATCCCGCACGTCTTGCACTCGAACCGTTCATTGAAGTTAAGGATGGCCCCCGGCATAGTCTCTTCGGCAGCGGAACCCGGCAAGTCGGGCATCTGCACCACAGCCTCACCGCCTTCCCGGTAACAGATCTCCAGGCTGTCGATCAGCCGTTGCCGGGACTCCTCCAGCAGGACCAAGCGGTCCGCCAGGACCCATACCGGCTGGCTGAAATTGATCTCCAGCAGAGATTCGGGAGTGGAAAACTCGAAGATCGTTCCGTTTTGATATAACCGGTTGAACCCGAGCTTGCGAAGCTCAAACAACCGCGTCTTCAGCAACTCCGCATCGGATGACTTGGTTCGCCTGGCGCGCGCGGAGGGCTTGATCTCCGCTTCTTCCGCAGTTTCCTTTGCAGGTGGCGAACTCCTCCGGAGAAGAGGAAACAGGATGATTGCCCGTATCCCTTCCGGCTTGCCGCTTTGTTCCGTAAGAGCCAGCAGGCGGTCCGCCACTTCATCAATCGAGTCCTTTTTCACTTGGGTCCCGCAGCGGCTGCAAAAGGTCCTTCCAATGCGGGCAAACAGGAGACGCAGGTAGTCGTAGATTTCCGTGGAGGTTCCCACGGTCGATCGCGGATTCCGGGTGGAGTTTTTCTGCCGGATAGCAACGGCTGGAGCAATCCCGCTGATTTCCTCGGCGTCCGGTTTATCCATCCTCTCCAGGAACTGCCGGGCGTAGGCCGAAAGCGACTCCACATAGCGGCGCTGGCCCTCGGCGTACAGCGTATCGAACGCCAGGCTGGATTTGCCGGAACCGCTGACACCCGTGACGACGGTCAGCCTATTGTGAGGGATTTCACAATCGATGTTTTTCAGGTTGTGAACCCGCGCACCTCTGACCTGTATGCTTTCCATCGACATGCTAAGGTTTCCGGGGAAAGGCGCTGCCTCTGTGTAAAATTCACTAGCCAGCCGAAACACTCCAGTATAACCCGGCCCGGCAAAAGGGCGGAGAGAATCTCCCGGCCTTAAATGGCGGTGCGCATAAGCAAGGATTCCGCCCTGAAGGAAGCGGCAAAGCTCCTGCGGGAGGGGTCCTTCAATCTGGTGGTTACGGACTTCAGGCCGAATGGCAGCAGCCCGGCGCAGATTGCAAGGCGATCCGCGCCCCTCCGGGCACCAGTTTACATCCCTTCGACATTGGCTTCACAAAACCTGCCCTGTCCTCCAAACCCGCTTCTTCCAAACCGCTCTGCTATAATCCAGTTCAGGCTAATCTTCCGGCCTGAATAATGAAGCAACGGGATTTTTAAGCAAGGTGACGTTCAACCGGTCTGCGCAGCAGACCTAAGAAGGCGATGGGATTTCAACTGGCAAGCGACTACCGGCCTCGGGGCGACCAAGTCACCGCGATCGAGCAACTGGTGGGCGGACTCGCCCAAGGCGAACAGCACCAGGTGCTGCTGGGGGTCACCGGGTCCGGCAAGACTTACACCATGGCCAAGGTGATTGAATCGGTGAGCCGCCCGGCGCTCGTTATGGCACACAATAAAACGCTCGCGGCACAGCTCTATCACGAGTTTCGAGCTTTCTTCCCGCACAATGCCGTCGAGTACTTCGTCAGCTACTATGACTACTACCAGCCGGAGGCATACATCGCCTCGACCGACACCTACATCGAGAAGGAAGCCACCATTAACGACGAGCTGGACAAGCTGCGGCTATCCGCCACGCGATCGCTGTTTGAGCGGCGCGACTGCGTTATCGTAGCCAGCGTCTCCTGCATCTACGGCCTCGGATCACCGGAAGCCTACTACGGCATGCTGCTGTTTCTGGAGAAAGGGCAAAAGATTTCCCGGCAGCAGATCCTCAAGCGCCTGGTGGAGATTCAATACGAGCGCAACGACCGGGACTTCAAGCGCGGCACCTTCCGCGTGCGGGGCGACGTGGTGGAGTTGTACCCCACCTACGACGACTCCGCCTACCGCATTGAACTGTGGGGCGATCAGGTGGAGAAACTCTCCCGTATCGACCCGCTTTTCGGGCAGGTAAAGCAGGTCTACCAGCGCCTGCCCATCTATCCCAAGACGCACTACGTGATGTCGGCTGAAACCCGTGAGGAGGCCATCCGAAAAATCCTGGAAGAGCTGGACTGGTGGATACCGGAACTGGAGAAGCAGGGCAAGGTGCTGGAAGCAAAGCGCTTGGCCCAGCGAACTCGGTTCGACGTGGAGATGATGCGACAGATCGGTTACTGCCACGGCATTGAGAATTACTCCCGGCATTTTTCCGGACGGCAGCCGGGCGAAGCGCCTCCTACGCTGCTCGATTACATCGCCCGCGACTCTCTGATCTTTATTGATGAAAGCCATCAGACCGTGCCGCAGTTGCACGGCATGTATCGCGGCGACCGTTCCCGGAAAGAGAATCTGCTGGAGTATGGCTTCCGCCTGCCGAGCGCGCTCGACAACCGTCCCCTGAACTTTGAGGAGTTTGAGCAGCGGGTGAATCAGGTGATCTACCTCTCGGCCACTCCGGGTCCCTATGAGATGACCAAATCGGCCGGGGTGGTGGTGGAGCAAATCATCCGCCCCACCGGGCTGGTGGACCCGGAGGTGGAGGTGCGTCCCATTCGCGGGCAGATCGACAACCTGCTCAGTGAAATCCGCGAGCGGGCGGCGCGCGGCGAACGGGTGCTGGTGACGACCTTGACCAAACGCATGTCAGAGGACTTGGCGGAATATTACACCGAGGTGGGCGTGCGCTGCCGCTATCTGCACTCGGAGATTGAAACGCTGCAACGAGTGAAGCTGCTGCGCGACCTGCGCCGGGGCGAGTTCGACGTGATGATTGGCATCAACCTGCTGCGCGAGGGCCTCGACCTGCCGGAGGTCTCGCTGGTTGCCATCCTGGACGCCGACAAGGAAGGTTTCCTGCGCTCCGCCGGGGCGCTGATTCAGACCGTGGGCCGCGCGGCGCGGAACATTCGCGGCAAGGCCATCCTTTATGCCGACAATATGACCGCCTCCATGAAGCAGGCGATTTCGGAGACCAACCGCCGCCGCGAGTTGCAGTTGCACTATAACGAAAAGAACCACATCACGCCGGAGTCAATCATCAAGCCGGTGGACATGAGCCTGGTAGCCGTCGCCGAAGCGGACTACAGGACGCCTTCTTCGCAAGACACCGACCTGGACCAGTTTTCCACCACGGCCGAGCGGGACGAATTCATCGCGCGGCTGGAAGCGGAAATGCGCGATGCAGCCAAGAAGTTCGAGTTCGAGCGCGCCGCTCAGTTGAGAGACCGAATCCGAGCGCTGAAGCAGAGCGAAGTCACCGCCTGATGGAACCACAGAGTCACAGAGATTGCAGAGGCGCACTTGAACTGGCCACGATATACTCTGACGCTTAAGGTAAACTAGGGCAGAACCAGCGGGGGGAACGAGGCGAAGGCGTAGCCGAAGCCGCTGAGACATTGAACGACCGTCAGCAACGAGGAATGCCGATTTTCTATGGATCAATTTGAGAATCTGGAAGCGGTTTCGATCTTCTGTTCCAAGTGCCGGCAGGCCATGCCGGTGCGCAAGAAGTTGCTTTTGGTTCTGATGGACCGGGAAATCTACGAATACCTCTGTGCCCGCTGCGGAACTTCAGTGGCCAAGAAAAACGAGCCGCTGCAAACTCGCCCCTCCAGCCGTTTTCCCGGTGGCCCCGGCAATATGGCTGGGCCGGGAAATTTTGTTTGACGCGGCAAGCCTACTTACCATCATCTGTCCTTTAACTTCTTTCAAGATTCTCGACAGTAGAACAGGTGCGCCGGGAGCAAGCCGCGCCGCCAGGGAGCAGGTAAGAATGCCTGCCCTACCTAACCGCCCTTTGCCATGGAGCCGTCGCTTCGATCGCAGTATCGGTTCCAGCAAAGCCCCCTGTTCATCGCTGACTTTCCAGTGTCTCTGCATGGGTTTCGATTTCCAACAAATCGCCAGAGCTGCTTTCGTTTGCCCTGTTCCCTCTGCTCTGCAACCCTCTTTCTTTTCTTCCGGTTGCCAAAGAACTAATTTTTAGACTGGCTCTAAAAATTCAAACGCAGGGAGAACTGCACCTGACGGCCCTTGTTTATCGTGTTGGTGATTTGGCCAAACGTGGGAATGGATATCTGGACCCCCGGCTTTGCGAATTGAGCGTGATTGAAGAGATTGATGAACTCCGCGCGGAACTGCAACGTTCTTTCCCGCCCGCCGGCGAACTGAAACATTTTACCCACCGCAAAGTTCCAGTTGTTGGTGCCGTCCTTTCGGAACGTGTTGTAGCCGATGTTACCGCGGCCGCCGGGAGGAATGGTGGTGGTGTCGAAAAATGCCCGGTTAAAGATCGACTGGGAGGTGTCGGGATCGTCCGGGCTCGTTCCCAGGATGTCCGGATTCAAAATGTTGGGGCGGTCCGAGGTTTGCCCGTCCACATTGCCGAAACCGGGTGAGTCCGAGCCGGTGTGGGGATGAAAGGTGGTGCCGGATTGTAATAGGGTGGTGCCGGAAATCTGCCACCCTCCGAACAGAGCTCCTTTCCATCCGTTGGCCCCGGCGGCAAAAGGAAGCTCGTAGCTGTAGCTGAGGAGGAAAGCGTGAGGGGTGTCGAATAGGCTGACTCCCTTCTGATCGCTGAACCGGCTGCAGAGTTCGCAACTGGCCGTTCCCACTTCGGGAGGGGATTCCACGGAAGCGGTGTTGGTGAAATCGCCGCCCGTGTCGATATTCTTGCCGAAGGTGTAGGTGGCGCGGAACGTCAGCCCCTGGGTCAGCCTCTTCTGGAAGGAAAGCTGCATCGCGTCGTAATAGGCGATGCTGTTGCTTTCGATCATCCGAATGGCGGTGAAGCGGGGGTCGGGCCGCCTCTGGTTAATGGTGCGCGTAGTGGTGGGTATGCCGGGAACGGGTTGGGCGCGGTTGTATTCTCCCCGGGTGAGAAGCTTGAAGGACCGCATCCCAAGATAGGCAATACGAAACGTGCTGTTCCACGGCAGGGCTCGCTCAATGCTGAGGGTATATTGGTGCGAGTACGGGTGCACCAGGTCGGGACTCAAAATGTTCAGCGCCGACCGGCCGCCCTCTTTGGGTTCCTGGGGAATGCCGGACAGCAGGTTTGCAAAGTCCGGCTCGAACACCTCGATCACCTGGGTGGCCGGCGGATTAAAGCGCGTCATTCCGTAGGAGACCGGGAATATGGTTCCGTAAGAGATTCCGTAAGCGCCCCGAACCGTCGTTCCTCCACTGCGGGGATTCCAGGCAAAACCAAAGCGCGGGGCAACATTATTTTTGTCAGCCGAAAAGCCGGTGTCGGTGAGGTTGTTCACCTCGGTGGGCGCGGTCATCAATTCATACCGCAACCCCAGGCTCAGGCTGAAGGTGGGAAACAGGCGGATCTGGTCCTCGACGAATAAGAAGTGTTCCCAATTCCGAAAACCGCGGTAGAGATTTCCCACTGCAATCGTGAAGACGCTGGGGCGGCCGGCGAGCAAATTTTCAGCCGCCGTGCGTCCGAAGTCCGAAGCAAACCGCACGGTCCCACGGCTGTTGTCGCTTTGCAGGTCGTTAACCTGAATACGCGTGGTGCTCCAGCCTGCCTTCAGGGTGTGCCGCCCGAAAGTCCGGCTGAGATCTCCGTACAGTTGAAAACGGTTCTGAATTCTGCGGCGCGGGAAGATCGCGCCGGGGCCGATGTTGGCCACGTCGAATGCCATGTCGATTTCAGGAACGGAAGAAACGCCCAGAGGCGCCAGAAGTTCCGTGAAACGACGGGTCGGCTGCAACAGTGCCTTGGTCCGGTCATAGTGAAATCCGAAACGCCCGACGGTTTCGGGAGAAAAAACCTGGGTCACGCCGGCGTGTGCAGCCTGGGTTCGCAGATCCGTCTGAGGATTCTGCCCGGCCACCAACTGGAAGGGGTCCTCGCTGTAATTGTTGATGGAATATCGAAAGGCGAGGGAAGTGTCCTCCGACGGCCTGAAGTCCAGGCGAGCCAAGCCATTGGAGGAATCGATATCGCGGGGAGCGTTCGAATTGAGCTGCCCGTTCGGCAGGTTAGGCTCTTCGTGCGGGAAAGCCGTTAAGAGGTTGTTGATTACTTCTCTCACTCGCGGATCGGCTGCGGTTGACTGTAGATTCTGGCCGCAGATTCTGCACACGATGTTTCCGTTGACCAAGCCCGAGGTAAAATCCTGCCCGAATTGCAGCAGCAAGGATGCGTTGGGGGAGAGCAGCGGCCCGCCGCCGGTCAGGTCGTAGTTGCTCGAACGCGAGGGGCGCAACGGTCCGACGTTGAAGAAGTTTCGGGCGTTCAACTTGCTGTTTTGGTGCATCCCGAAAACCGTGCCCCGCCAGGCCGCTGCCAGCGGACGGGGGCGGATCATTTCAAACTGCTGCACGGGGGCGCCAAACAATGCGCCAAAGTAGTTCTGCTCCGGCTGAAATTCCGGAATGTATCGCGGATCGGGGCCGCGCCGAATCGTGAGGAGAACCCGGACGCTGTTGAGGTCAATCCGGTAGACAAAGATGTTCGGATTCAGCTCCTCTGCAGCGGAGACGGTCTGGGCAGCAGCTTGCCTGAATTGAAAGTCAGCTCGGACTGAGCCCGGTCCTCGCCCGACGGAGACCTCCTGCTGAAGCGAACCCTGCTGGGAAGGCGCCGAGATCGTCACGATGTAAAACCCAGGATCGAGATTCGGGATCGCATAGGCACCATCCTCTCCCGTAACAGCTTCCCAGTGAGCGTCTTCCTCCTGGTTGGTTACGGTGATCTTTGCCCCGGAAAGGGGCGTGCCCTGCGCGTTCCGAATGTGCCCCTGAATCTCCCCGGCGGAGGCAGTTGCCGTCCAGGATAAAACAAGCGCCCAGAGCAGGAAATCCTTCATGAAAACGTTCCTTTGCGGTTGTGGTGTTCTTAGAAGGTTATATCACAGGGATTGTGTTTCCGTCCAGGCTGTGACGGCTGGCCGAGGCCAGCGCTCGCAGTTGGCGCAATACCGGGACTGCCTGGCAATGACAGCAAGGGAGGGAGAAAGCTAGGAATCTGCACGAATATCGGGAAAATAGACAGAATATGGGGAGCGAAATCTCGGTAGTGTCTCAGTTTGACTTGATGAAAAGGCAGGGCGGCTAAATCCCCTCCCTGGGGTCTTGCTACGCTCAGGAGAGATGGTTCTCTCTGTGAACATGGCTCTATCTGCCCAGGGAGGGGATTTAGGCACCTTGTCAAAAGGTGTTCAGAGATGGGGAGGCCATTACTAGCTCCAGACCGCCACGTCGGCTATCCAGAGTTTTCATGGCCTCTTCCACCGGAGCGGGGAAGACTATTACTAACCCCAGAGATCAACGACTGACCTCCAGGGTTTTCATGGTGTTCCCCGCCAACACTCAGTATAATGTGAATTGTCAAAATAAAAAAATATCCTGACAGCCCTATGCTATTATGAAGCCGCTAGTAAGGAGAAATAATGCCCAAAGGTCCAAAAGGCCAATGGCGACCAAAAGGCACAATAGCCTGTGCCGTTCACGTTGGAAAGATAGCGACCGGAGAGATTGAGGAAACCACTCAAGCCCCTGCCCAGGGGACACCGGAAGCCAACAAAGAACGTGCGCGCAAGGGTGGCTTGGCTCGCGCTGAATCACTCACCCCAGAGCGAAAGCACGAGATCGCCGCATCGGGCGCCGCTGCTCGTTGGGGTCAATCTTAACCGCTCAGATGAACATCACGTCAGGGCCGTAAGTTCTGAAGACCCTCATCAGATTATCCAGCCGCTTGTTTTCCGTTCCCAGCATAAGCCCCGCAATTGTTGTCCAACCCGCCTGGCCAATTACCGTCTCAATTTCCATGAACCGTTGCCGGTTGTCCCGGATCGCGGCGTGGAAACTTGGCTCGGTCGTTCTGGATTGAAGATTATCGAGTGCCGAAAGTCCAGCTTTGACACCGGCACATAGGTCCACAACTCTCTGATTATGAGGCATTTAGCCCTCCATTTGACCCGGAGGGCTTGACAGGGCAGGGCTGCCCGTGCTAAAAAACAAGAGTAGCCTGTTACCTGAGAGGACCTGTCAAGCCCGCCAGGCTAAGTTTTGGGCCGATGTTTGTAGCATCGGCCCGTTCGATTTCTCGCCCCCTATCCTATCACAAATACCTGAAATAAATAAAGAAAACACTTGACTTCCATGCTTGCTTAATGTATCATTTAGGAATGAATAAGCTAAGCAGAAAGAAGCGAGCCAAGATCATCAAGATGCTGGTTGAAGGTAGTTCTCTCCGGTCAATCAGCCGGATTGAGGATGTTTCAATCAACACAGTTACCAAGCTGCTAGTGGGAGCTGGTGAAGCCTGCGCCAATTATCACAGTGAAGCGGTTCGCAATGTCCGGTCTCGCCGAGTCCAGGTGGATGAGATTTGGAGCTTCTGCTACTCCAAGGAAAAGAATGTATCCTCTGCCAAGGCAGCGCCCGAATTTTCCGGGGATGTATGGACATGGACGGCCCTGGACAGCGACAGCAAGCTCATTGTGTCCTATGTGATCGGGGATCGCTCTACAGCGACCGCACTGGCGTTTATGGATGACTTGAAGGCAAGGCTGGCTGACCGAGTGCAATTGACCTCTGACGGCCACAATGTTTACAGGGAAGCGGTCGAGACAGTGTTCGGCAGGGAAGTTGATTTTGCCCAGCTCATAAAGCTCTATGGCAAGCCGGAAGGGGAAGCCGCCACAGAAAGCCGGTATTCACCTGGAGAATGCACCGGGGCCAAAAAAAGGCGCGTTGTCGGGAATCCAGACCAAACCCTGATTAGCACTTCGCACGTCGAGCGCCACAATCTGACAATGCGGATGAGCATGAGGCGGTTTACCCGCCTCACCAATGCTTTCTCGAAAAAACTGTACAACCATTTTCTTTCTCTCGCGCTGTACTTTGTGTATTACAACTTCTGCCGGATTCACAAAACGCTGCGAGAGACTCCGGCAATGACTGCTGGCCTGACTGAAACCTTGCATGATGCAGAGTGGATTGTTGACCTGATTGACGCGAGCGCACAGAAGCCGCAGAAACCAGGCCCGAAACCCGGAACAAAATATGGCACAAGAAATCAATAGTCAAACTGAGACACTACCGAAATCTCTTTGACAGCGTATGGGGGCTTGGTTATAGTAGAATTTAAGGGCAGCGAGCAATCGCGCCGAAACAGGCGAAACCTTATGTGGTGAAATTTTCGGCGCGGATTACACAAAAGACCTTGCAAGCAAACACTCGGGCCGCTAGGGAAGCCTTGCCGCTGGTGGAACGAGGCAGATCCTTTGGGCCAAGCCCATGAATCTCTCGAATTCTCTCACCATCGCCCGAATTTTCCTCATCCCGCTGCTGGTTGTGGTCCTGCTGACGCGGGTTTCCAATAAAGAGTTTATCGGAGCAGCCATTTTTCTGGCGGCTGCGGTGACGGACTGGCTGGACGGGTACCTGGCCCGAAGAAGGCGCGAGGTCACTGAGCTGGGAATCTGGCTGGACCCGGTGGCGGACAAACTGCTGGTTGCTTCGGCTTTCATCGCGCTGGTCGAAATGCAGTTGGTGCCGGCCTGGATGGTGGTGATTATCCTGGGACGGGAATTTGCGGTCACCGGCCTCCGGAACGTCGCTTTGGCGCAGGGCTTTACGATTGCGGTCTCGGACCTGGGGAAACTGAAGATGGTGATGCAGGTGTTCGCCATTACCGCCATCATTTTGAGCATCCGGTTCGAGGCGTTGCACACGGTCGGTCATTGGCTTCTTTGGTTGGTTGTCTTTATTGCATTGCTCTCCGCCGCACAATACTTCCGCCGATTCTGGAACAAGGTGGATGGCCCGATCAACTGGCGGCAGATCGGGCCATCTTTGTTCAGTTTTGGCAAGCCACGAAAAGGGGATGCCCCCACTCACCGATAAAGAAAAAGGCTTTCTGTTGCGGCTGGCTCGACTGAGCCTGGAAGCCGCCGTGTCCGGGGGCAGGATGGAGAAACCAGACATCACTCCCGGCCCCTTGCGCGAGCGAAGAGGTGCCTTTGTGACCCTTCACCGGGAGGGTCGTCTGCGAGGTTGCGTAGGATATGCCCAACCGGTGCGGGCTCTGTACGAGACAGTGATGGAAGTGGCGGCGGCAGCCACTAAGGATACGCGCTTTGAGCAGGTGCGCCCCGAGGAGTTGTCTAGCATGGAAGTAGAAATTTCCGCCCTGAATCCCAGCCGACAGATCAGCCCCGAAGAAATTCAGGTGGGAGTTCATGGGCTGATGGTCAGTCTGGGGAGCGCTCGCGGGTTGCTGTTGCCACAGAGCGCCGTCCGCGCCAACTGGAGTCCGCAACAATTTCTGGAAGAAACCTGCCGCAAGGCCGGCTTGCCTCCGGATGCCTGGCAACACGGCGCCACCATCGAGGCGTTTAGGGCCGAGGTGTTTAGCGAGGAATCCCTGGCTGTGGGAAAAGGCAGGTAAGCGGCAAGGGCGGCTGCTTGATCTCCACTTCATCCGCGGGGTGAATATCTCCCCGGCTACAGGTGATAATCCCGGTAGAACTTTCCACCATTCCCGCGCCTTGGCTTCACAGTAGAACGCGGATCTGAGCAGGCATTGGCAAACCACGTGCAAATTTGACAGAACTGGAATCGGGTAAGTAGAATCATTGTCCTGCGGCCAGGTAGCTCAGTTGGTAGAGCGCAGCCCTGAAAAGGCTGGCGTCGGCGGTTCGATTCCGTCCCTGGCCACCACTTTTCAAACACTTACAGAGACCCTTCCACCCGGTTTCATTCCAATAGTGAACCATCACCGCTTCCAGCCATTTCGGAATTCTCGGAATGTTCGGTTCCCTCGGCAGATTCGGAATTCTCGGAATAATTTTGTTGCCCCCGGAATTTGCGCGAGGGAAAATCGGGCCGGAGGGCGTTTGTGCCGCTTAGCAGGGGAGACGAGTGAGAGGAAAAATGTTTTTTTGCAAAACGAACCCATTATGTCTTTTAGAATCAACAAAAGCAATGGCTTCGTTTTGGGTTTGATTGGGTTTGTTTGGCTAAAAAAGCCGCTGGAATGCCAACCGAGGCCACTGATCGGAAGGTGTAGGTGAGGCAGGCAGGAGGGAAATGGAGCACAGGCCTTACCAGCCTGTGCTCTCTACAGGGCAGGCAAGAATGCCTACCCTACCTAAGGCAAGAATGCCTGTCCTACCTGAATGCCTGTCGCTACCTGATGCCGGGGCGGCATGTACCTTTACGGGAATACTCCAGAGGGAGGCGGGTGGGGTAAAAACAGGTATAAATTACGAAACGAAGCCAACAAGTCTTTTAGAATCAACATAAATTCTTCAGAAGAGGTTCAAAAAGCCACCAAAAAGGAGAACCAAAACCTCTAAACTGGGGGTATGCAATAGCTTTTTGAGCGTTTTGCCGGCAGGTGTAAATCAGGAATGGCGAGCAACCAGGGACGCTGACTACGACAGCTGGATTAATGATCACTCTGATCCATTTCGCTTCATGCACGAAAGAGGTCGAACCAGTGAACTCCTTATAAGTCAACGATTTGAAGGAGACAATAAAGCACAATGAAAACAGGTAGTTAGCCGTTCAGAAACACTTCATAGAGGATCCATGCCTAGTCCATCAAGAATCAACTCCGCGTGCATTGAAGCTTGAATTCCCCTGAGGCAGGATGGTCGCTCGATTGAGTCCGTCAAGGAGGCGGATATTGAATCGGGAAACGATTTGTCCCAGGGAGGTGTTTTCTTGAGAATTTCGATCTTAATGCCGGGCCGGAACCCGGACATGAGCATGAGCGAAGACAAGGACGGATTGAAACTTGCGCGGTGTTCTCGGTCGCCGCAGTCTGCGGACTACCCCGCCTTGCGAAACCCGCTGAAAACAAGAATTGTGCTTTTGCTGGCGCTCCTCTTATTGGGACCGACCTTTGCAGTCGGCCAGAAGCAGGATGCCACCCTTCAGATCTTCTTCATGGGAGGCCCCTATTCCTATGGGAACCTCGTCATATCCCCGCAGACGACTTCCATACCGGAGCAATGGCGCCCTCACATTGGCGTAGGAGCATTATGGGTACCACGGGGGAGGAATTGGGGTGCCCTGGTAGACCTGACGACATCCACCCGCTCATTCCACTGGAAGTGGGACGGCGATACTCATGGAGCTGGGCCGAATGATAACTTCAGCCGGGTTCGCCGAATTTCCCTCGTTCCATCTGTGGTTCGTCTGTGGCGAAGAGAAACATTTTCGATATACGCCGGTGCCGGGTTGGGCATTGAACAAGACCGCGAGCGAAACAGGCTCAGAAATATCGTATCCCGGGACGAGACCGGACAGCCTCTGCTCGCGGACGAGTTCACCGAGTCCAATATCAAGGGTTCGCATGGCGTTCTCGCGTTTCGCGGCGGAATCCTCGTCTCGCTAAACGCCCGTATCGGCGTGCGTTTCGGTTATTCGTATCTGCGGCGCTATTTCGATCACGATCCGGCTCAGGGCATCGAGGTTGGAATAGGATACCGATTCTGATATGGATTGAGGTTCATTGTCAGGAGGTCTCTCGAGACCGCAGTTCTTGCGGCACCTCAGCTCAATATCGGTGCTTAACAATGGAGAATTATATTAGGTGACCTGCCCCTAGGAGTGGTACCTCAGCTGAGTCCTGAACCTTCGCAACGCAAAACGTAGGGACTAAGGCCATTCGGCTGAATCAAAGCGAACACAAAGAGCACGATGCTGATAATAATAGGAGAGGTGAGAGCGATGTTCACTATTCCAAAAGCTTTTCTGGGACTGGCTATCGTGGCGATGGCGGGGTTTCACGTTACTGTGGCGCTGGCGCAGCGTTCCTCGCAACCGGACGAGCGGGTTGTCGCCATAGTCGGAGATCATCAGATCCAGATGACGGACTTGGACGCACAAATCTGGGAGGACCTCAGGGACCTTCAATTCGAAATCCATAACCTTCGTCGCGAGAAACTCTATCAGATGATTGAGAAGATGCTCTTGGAACAAGAGGCCCAAAAGAACGGCCAGTCGGTCGAAGAGTTTGTGTACGCAATCTTCGAAGACGCCAAACTGAGCGAGCAGGAGATTGACGAGATTTACACCAGGAATGAGCGCCGGTTTCGTACCCAGCAGGAGAGCGAAACCGTGATTAAGGGACGCATCCGCCGCTCGTTGAATCGCGACCGCGGCGAGGAACGCTACCAGTCCGTGTTGGGAGATCTGCGGGAAAAGGCTGGCGTCGAGATCTACTTAGAGGAGACAGAGCCGCCAAGGATAGACGCCATCCCGGATGATGACGCCAGTGCGCCGGAAATTATCGGGCGCGGCTATAATGCGCAGACCTTGCAGGCTGCCGAGGAGGTGGTTGCCAGAGTCGGAGATCATCAGATTCGGATGGCGGAGTTGAACGCACAAATCTGGGAGGACCTCGATGGCCTTCAATCCGAAGTCTATGAACTGCGTCGCGAGAAACTCGAGGAGATGATTGAGAAGATGCTCTTGGAACAAGAGGCCCAAATGCACGGCCAGTCGGTCGAAGAGTTTAGGTCTGCAATCTTCGAAAACGCCAAAGTGAGTGAGCAGGAGATTGACGAGATTTACACCAGGTATAAGCACACGTTTCGTGGACCGCCAATGAGCGAATCCGAGATTAAGGAACGCATCCGTCAGGAGTTGAATCGCCGCCGAGGCTCGGAACGCTACCAGTCCCTGTTGAGAGAGCTACGGGAAAAGGCTGGCGTCGAGATCTACTTAGGGGAGCCAGAGCCGCCAAGGATGGATGCCGGCTTGCAATTGCCGGTCCAGGGGCAAAACACCGGTGCACGGGAAATTACCGGGCGCGTTTATAATGCGCGGACCTCGCAGCCGATCGAGGGGGCGGAACTCGAGATCCAGGTCCGGAGCATCATACCCTCTTCGCCCAGCAACCCTATGCTATTCAGCTCCCGGAGCGATTCTAAAGGGCAGTTTCAAGCGATTATCGACACACCGGGCAGCCGGGTTCGGTTTTCGATCAAGAAGCAGGGATATATTCCGAGAATTGAAGAGGTCGTATTCCCCCCGACCGATTTGCGCTTGAGCAAGGAATTTGGGCTCCTCCCGGGCGGTTCCCTGCGGAGTACTGTGAAGGACGCGGTCACCCAGAAGCTGATTCCCGGCGCAAGCGTCCGGGTCTTTATGGATGTTCCACAAGTCGCAGGCCCGCAACCCGGGATCGGAGGCTACACAGTAGTAGCTGACGGCGGACGATTCGAAATTGATGGATTGCTGGAGGCTGAGGGTACGGCTTTCGCACAATCACGGCGTTATGCTTTCGACTATCGGCGCGTTTCCATCCGGGCCGGTGAGGTAACCTCGGTGGATTTTGCGCTGCAAAGATCAGGGACCGTCTCCGGCGTGGTGGTAGATGCCAACGGCACTCCTCTGGCCAATCGTGAGGTCTCCACCGTGCAACTCGACAATGAGGTGGTGAGCTTAATCAGCCAGGCGGTATCTGAAGAGGAAGTGACCGACTCCGACGGTAAATTCACAATTTCTACGAATTTAGCTCAGGGAAAAGCCTTCGCCTTGGAGGTAAACCCGGTCATAAGCGGCTCGGCTGCAAATGCCGCAACGGAGTTTTTGCCTACGGTGTCCGAGCCAATGGTCATTGCACAAGCGGGTGGTTCGATCACCGGCGTGCAACTGGTTATGAGAAAGGGCGTAGAGGTCAGCATCAGAGTGACGGACAAAGGCGGAAATCCACTTGCGGGGGCAAGGGTCCGTCTGAGAAAGAGGCTGCCGGGGAATCCCTTAGAACTTCCCAGTACAGTCGTGAGTGAGGCCAGCCGAGTTGGCGTATCGTCCAACGCAACCGGAACAGTTCTGTTCCAGGGCGTAAGCTCAGGAGAGTGGCTACTCATGGTTGGGCTCAGCGGCTACTAAGCCCATAGGGCAACGGTTAAGGTGGACCAGAAAAACGCCACGTTTGACGTTCCATTGGACGTGTTCGTCCCTTCACGTTGAAGGTTCCTTGAAGTTGCTGTGTGGAGACGGCGGAGAGTGATCCGCGAGGATTGCGTTTCTCCTCACAGGTGATGCGATAGATCGGCCCCGACCAGGGCGCTGGCCGATGATCTGGGCTAGTCACTGGTCGAGCGGCAACTCGGTTCCCACCAAATTTTTTCCGCTGCCCGGCGCAGGCGGGATGGGGAAGCCTGTCGGGCGAGGGACAGCAAGCTCCGGCGCGAAGTATCCATCAAGGTTTTGCCGGAGGCCTTCGCAAAGAGTCACGAGAGCCTGTCGCGGTTTCGACGCGATGCGCGCCTGAGTGCAAACAATGCGCCGCCGGAAAAGTGAATGGTACAATCCGCAGGAATTGCACGGGTAATGGGGGACTGTTTGTGGTCCAGGAGATGCTCTACGGGTGCTTTTTTCTTCCGATCGCAAGGGTCTTGACAAAGGGCCACGTGAGAGTCACTACGATCAATATTAAAAGGGCGAGAGAAATTGGCCGGGTGAAGAAGATTGCATAGGAGCCCTGCCCGATGAGTAGGGAACGGTGGAAATTCGCCTCAATCAGCGGTCCAAGAACTAATCCCAGAACAAGACAGGTGGTCGGATAATAGTATCGGTTCAGGAGATAGCCTACGAAGCCAAAGACCAGCGTAACGATGGCATCCTCAAGGTATCCCCGTATGGCGAAAGAGGCCAGAAAGCATAGCACAACGATTCCCGGAAGTAACAACGCGTTGGGAATCAGGACCACTCGAACCACGTAACGAGCAAAGAAAATACCCAGGAAGAAAAAAGAGAACTGGGCCAGCAATATGCCCATGAAGACGGTGTACGGAAGGACCCCGGAACGCTCGAAGAATTGTACGCCTGGCTGGAGGCCGTGCATGATCATCGCCGCTAGGAAGATAGCTCCCACGGCGGAACCGGGAATTCCCAGGATTAAAGTGGGGATCAAATCGCCAACAACGCAACTGTTTTTTGCAACCTCCGGAGCGAGTAACCCCCGAGGTTCACCTGTGCCGAAGGTCTCGGGATGCTTGGATGCTCGTTTTTCAACCATGTAAGCTACGATGTTGGCGGAGGAGAGACCTAAAGCCGGCAACATACCCATAAAGATTCCAACCAGCCCTCCCCGAAGGATGGTTGCCGGGAGATGAAAAACTTTTCGAAAGCCCTCAGAAATCTTGCCGACAGTTCGGATTTGGGCAATGCTTCCACCCTGCTCAGAAAGAATCAGGACCTGGGAAAGCGCAAACAATCCAAGCATCATGGGCGCCAGGGGAAGCCCATCTTCCAAATAGAGGGATTCGAAAGTAAAGCGCGTCTCGGCGGTGATGGGATCTCGTCCGATGAATGACAGCAACAACCCAATCCCTCCCAGAAACAGCCCCCTGAGAACCTGGCCTCCCGAAGCCAATGCCAAAAGGGACAGTGCCAACAGAGCCACCGCGAAATACTCCGGCGGCCCCATTTTCAAGGCTACTTGCATCAGCAATGGAGAGAAAGCTACCAGGGAAATCCAGCCAAGAATTCCCCCGATGAAGGAACCCATCGCCGAAATCCCCATAGCCACTCCGCCTCGACCTAACTGCGTCATTGGAAATCCGTCCCAACAGGACGCAACCGACCCGACGCCTCCCGGCGTATTGATTAGGATCGAAGCAAAAGAATCTCCATACGCCGTGGCGGCATGGACAGCCGCCAGCAAAATAATAGCGGTCGCCGGGTCCATGCCGTAAGTTAAAGGAAGGATCAGAGTTACGGCGAATAGAGGACCCAGACCCGGCAGCGCGCCGACGATCAGACCGAAGGCTGTGCCCAAGATCAGATAGAGGATATTTACTGGCTGCAGGGCGATTTGCAAACCTTCAAGCCACATTCATTTCTCTCCAGGCATTGCATTTTGCGGTTCCAATTCGATTCGAATGCATTGGGCTTCAGCCCTTCCTGGTAGCTGCGCGTCTGGTCTAACGGCTGTCTCTCAAGGAACTCCACAGGAGACCTTCCGGCAACCGAATATTAAAAAGATAAATGAAGGAAACTATGATCCCAGTTGTGAGTAAGGTTGCATAGGGGACAAGAACTCCCAAACGTCGGTAGTTCATTAGCCGAGGGAACCCGAAGAGGTACATCAAAGTAGCGAGAGGAAATCCCAGTAGGACGATCAGGAGTAGATAACCAACTTGTAATGGGATGCCGACGAACCAGACTATTGTGTCCGGAGACCTTCCGCTCCGGTGCACGTCCGAGTCTTGGCCTGTCGGGAACTTGCCAAAGAAGCGGAGTCCGATTGCGATTGCGAACAGAAGAAGGCTTGCTTCTGCCACCAGGCTGGGGAATAAACCGGCTGTCTCCCCCAAATTCTCGGCTTCGAGGAAAAAGCCTGCAGCAAATACGATGAGGATCAGTAAGAGCAGACTTTCTGGTACGGAGATCCGATTCCCAACAACCAACAGTCGCCTCCGTTTAGGATTCTCTGCAAGGTCCTGGAGATATCCAGGACACCAACAGCGGAGCCCTGCGCATATCACGTTTTTTCTGGAGTTTGGGAGGAAAACATCCTGGTGACGCTTATCTTGTCTCCAAGATCAATTCCATCTCCTTAACCAAGGCCAGGGATTCCGAAGATTCTTGTAAAAATTCAGCAGGTTCCAAAGGGCGGAGGGACAATCCTGCCCGGTTGGCAGCTACCAGAAATTCATCATCCGCAAGGATTTTCCGCATAGCAGTTACAAGAACCAAGAGCCTATCTTGGGAAAGTCCGGGAGGAGCAAACAAGCCGCCTATCGTGTCGAATTGAATTTCGTCGTACCCTAGCTCAACGAACGAGGGAAACTCTGGATGAGATGGATCCCGCTCCGGACCGCCCACCGCCAGGATTCGAAGCTGGTTTGAACCCGCATTTCCAGTTTGAAATCGTAGAAGCAACCATCGACTAACCTCCAACATCAATATTGATGCTGGTTCCAGCGTCAATATTGCCTTCTGGAGGTGTAAACCTAATGGGTGAGAGCCAAAAACAGGGATTTCAGCTGTCGTTCAACCGGTTTCTGCGGGTCGCTTTTCAGGGATCGCGGGTGACTTCCAACGGTGGACTGATTCTGGTGCGCGAGTTGGACGAGCGATTGGGATTCGGAGACCTCATCGAACAACACCTGACGGACTCTAGAGCAAACAATGCGCGGTTTTCTTTTGCAGACCTTCTACGGCAGTCCGTGTACAGTCGCCTGGCTGGGTACGAGGACGTGAACGATGCCGAGCAACTCTCACGAGATCCGACCTTCCGGCTAATCGGTTCCGAGAAGATCTGGGATCGAGGGGCAGCACTGCCGTCCCGGTTGCAAACCTTCGAGACGGAACTTCTGGCTGAGGAGGAAAACTTCGCGGGGCTGGCACGGGTGAACCGAGAGCTGATCGGCAGGGCAGAAGCAATCGATTCGCCGCACCGAACAGTGCTGGACATGGACTCGACCGAGATTCCGGTCTACGGCGAACAGGAGAATAGCGCCTACAACGGGCATTTCGAGTCGAGCTGCTATCACCCGTTGTTGCTGTTCAATCGCGAGGGTGACTGTTTGGCGGCCAAGCTGCGACCCGGTAACGTCCACAGCGCCGATGACTGGGAAGAACTTCTCCTGCCGGAGATCGAGCGGCAGCAGAAGCTGGGCAAGGAAGTAGTGTTTCGTGCCGACGCGGCCTTTGCCAAACCGGAGATCTACGAGGCTCTGGAGGAGCGGGAGGTAAAGTACGCCATCCGCATCCCGGCCAACGATAGCCTACAGCGGGACATTGAGGAGTTGCTGACTCGGCCGGTGGGAAGACCCAGTGTGAAGCCGTTGGTGGAGTACAAGGGCTTTCTCTATCAAGCAGCGAGTTGGGGTAAGGCGAGACGGGTCGTTGCCAAGGTGGAACATCACCAGGGAGAGCTGTTCCCGCGAGTGGGATTCATCGTGACGAACTTGACTCTGCCAAGTCGGGCGGAGGTGCGGTTTTACAACAAGCGCGGTACGGCCGAGCAGTGGATCAAGGAAGGCAAACAGGCGGTGAAGATGACGCGGCTCAGTTGTCACCGGTTCCGGTCGAACGAGGTCCGGCTGTGGCTCACCATCATTGCCTATAATCTCGGCAACCTATGGCGGCGACTGGTTCTGCCACAGAGAATCGGAAACTGGTCCTTGACGAGCTTGCAGCAGCGGTTGGTGAAAACCGGAGGACGCCTAATTAAGCATGCCCGCTACTATTGGCTATTGCTGGCAGAGAGCCATCTGACTCGGCGGCTGTTTGCCAGCATGCTGGGGCGGATAAATGGGCTGTCGCTTCCGTCGGGATAGCCTAGCCTGCGGCACCCCATAAAATGATTCCGATTTTAAAGACTTCAGACAGGAGAAGGAACATGAGATCCTATCGAATTCTGTTTGGCCTGTCGCTTGTGATTGGAACAATGGTGGCCATCGGGTGCCAGCGAAGTGGTTCATCAGACCGCGCAGCTTCTGAAATGGGCACCGAAGATCTTCCGCAAGATGTCTTTCAGGATTCGCTCAACCGCCTTCCGTTGATCGAGAGGGAAGAACTGGACGAGGCCAATCGGAAAGCATACGACCAAGCCGTTGAATCGCCCGATGGAATCCGGGGAGTGGATGGAATACGGCTTCACGCCTCAGGGGCAGATGTCCGGTACGATTCTCCTCTTGGCCATCGCTTGACTGAGTTAGCAATCAATACAAATGCTGCAGAAACGGATCAGCCGTATGAGTGGACGCTCCATGCTGAGGAAGGGCTTCGGCAAGGTCTGGAAAAGGAAATCGTCGACGTCCTGAGATTCAAGGAGCCTCTTATAGGACAGGTCAAGGGACTAGGCGAAACGGAAGCTGCCATTATCCAACTAGGCCGCGAAGCGGTTACAAGACATAAAGTGACCCCGGAAACCTATGCGCGTGCCTTGAAAGCTTTGGGAAAGGCCAACCTAGTGGATATAGTTACATTAATGGCCCGATACTCAGGGACCTCAGTGAGACTCACCGTAGTGAATCAACATTTGCCTCTGGACTGGAAGCACATCGTTCCTCTTCAGCTTCCTTACAGATGGGAAGACGCGTCTCCTCCTGATATTCATCCGGAGTCTAGGAGCCGTCTGCCTTTGATCAAAGTCCCGCAGCCGCCATCCAATCCTGATCGTCCCAGGCTGGCCCCTTGGGGTACGGGTCCGAACCAAATATCCCTCCACAGCGGTGGTGCCAAGTTCCTTGAACTTATCGAAGCAGACCTTGGACGAAGGCTGATGGAACTAGCGATCCTCATAACAGCCCGCGAATTGAACCAACAATACTTGTGGACGATGCACGAATTGGAAGCCGCCAAGCTAGGCCTGGAGCATTACATAATAGACGTTGTAAGGGACCGCAAGCCTCTGACAGGCTTGGGTGAAAAAGAAGCGGCGATTATTCAGTTGGGTCGCGAGGTTTTTGGGAAGCATTTAGTGACTCCGGAAACCTACGCGAATGTGGTGAAACTTTTTGGCGAGAGGAATGTAGTTGACCTGGCGGGTCTGATGGCGGTTCAAGCAGGAGATGCTCTGATTCTGACGGTTTTCGATCAGCATTTACCGCCCGGTCAGAAGCCGCTGCTGACGATGCCGTAGTGTGTTTGATTTCAGCAGAAATGGGAGCGATTTGAGACGGACCGTAGACTACACGGTTTGAGGTTCGGTTCACCCCTTGGATCATTAAATTCTATGCTGGGCGTTCTGGTACACGGAGATAATCATTTTATCGTCCGCGGGCCACTGCCGGATCGAGCAACGGCACTGGCACTAGTTCGACATTGGTCTGTCATTCAAATCGGAGCAACTACGCCGGCCGCTCTTGAGCAATGGCGCATCAGTACACGGGAGTTCCGAGAGAACCTTACATGGGCGGTGGTTGTGCCAGGAGATGGAGACGTAAGCCGTGCTGTGGCCCGGTTACTCGAGGAGTTGTCATTGCGAGGAATAGCGATCCACAATTCTGGATTGGACAACTGGTAGCTGCGGATAGCAGCTAACCCAATGCCAGCGAACCTTTCTTTGAGCGGGCAGAAACGTTCGAGGAGCTTCATGACTTCTTGACCCGCATTTCCCGTTTGAAATCGTAGAAGCAACCCTCGACTAACCTCCAACATCAATATTGATGCGGGTTCCAGCATCAACATTGCATTCCGGAGGTGTATACCTAATGGGTGAGAGCCAAAAACAGGCATTTCAACTGTCATTCAACCGGTTTTTGCGGGTTGCCTTTCAAGGATCGCGAGTGACATCCAACGGTGGGCTGATTCTGGTGCGAGAGCTGGACGAGCGATTGGGATTCGATGAACTCGTCGAACAGCACTTGACCGACTCTCGGGCAAACAATGCGCGGTTGTCTTTTGCGGACCTACTTCGACAGTCGGTCTACAGCCGTCTGGCTGGATACGAGGATGTGAACGATGCCGAGCGGCTATCTCAGGACCCGGCGTTGCGGCTGATCGGTTCGGAGAAGATTTGGGATCGAGGGGCGGCTCTGACTTCTCGGTTGCAGACCTTCGAGACGGAGATGCTGGCTGAGGAAGGGAACTTCGCAGGGCTGGCACGGGTGAACCGGGAACTGATCGGCAGAGCAGAAGCAATCCATTCGCACTACCGAACTGTGCTGGACATGGATTCGACCGAGATTCCGGTCTACGGGGAGCAGGAGAATAGCGCCTACAACGGGCACTTCGAGTCCACCTGCTATCACCCCCTGCTGTTATTCAATCGAGACGGCGACTGTCTGGCTGCCAAATTGCGACCGGGCAACGTCCACAGCGCCGAGGAATGGGAAGAACTTCTCCTGCCGGAGATCGAGCGGCAGCAGAAGCGGGGCAAGGAGGTGGTATTTCGTGCCGACGCGGCCTTTGCGAAGCCGGAGATTTACGAGGCGTTGGAGAAGCGGGGTGTGAAGTATGCCATCCGCATCCCTTCCAACGAGAACCTCCAGCGGGACATCGAGGAGTTGCTGAAACGTCCGGTAGGAAGGCCGGGCCAGAAGCCGTTGGTGGAGTACAAGGGGTTTCTGTACCAAGCCGAGAGTTGGAAGACGGCCCGACGGGTGGTAGCCAAGGTAGAACATCATCCGGGGGAGTTGTTCCCGCGAGTGGGGTTCATTGTGACGAACCTGACGCTTCCGAGTCGAGCGGTGGTGCGGTTCTATAATAAGCGAGGGACAGCAGAGCAGTGGATTAAGGAAGGCAAGCAGGCGGTGAAGATGACGCGGCTCAGTTGCCATCGGTTCCGGTCCAACGAGGTACGGCTGTGGCTGACCATCATTGCCTATAATCTGGGAAATCTGTGGCGGCGACTGGTGCTGCCACAGAGAATCGGGAACTGGTCCTTGACGAGCTTGCAGCAGCGGTTGGTGAAAACCGGAGGACGCCTGATTAAGCATGCCCGCTACTATTGGCTATTGCTGGCAGAGAGCCATCTGACTCGGCGGCTGTTTGCCAGCATGCTGGGGCGGATAAATGGGCTGTCGCTTCCGTCGGGATAGCCTAGCCTGCGGCACCCAATAAAATGATTCCGATATCCCCCGGGAATGGAGGGGTGTCTGAAAAAGCTGGTTCTGGAAGCCGAGGCGATGGGTTTTTGGGGACTCGGAAAGAGCGGCTGGAAGCCGCTGGCAGTATCTCGGAGAAAATATTGGGCTGGAAGTGCTCAGTTGAAGGCCAACGGGTTTATACTCACGAGTCGGAGGGCCAAAAAACTAATTCCGGTTAAATGTTGCTCGAGTTCTCCTGTCGCGAGTGATTTACAGTGGTGCCGATCACAGATAGCTTCGTCACTGTGGTCTGAAGAAAGGAGTTTGTCGCGAAACAGCGTTAACCAGTAGTGGAGTCCGAGGGATTTTTCTTGTTGGTCGTAGACTCTGCAAAGCGAAATTCGAAGCGCTTCAAGATGAGCGTTAAGTGTCAGGCTCCAGAAGTTTGGTGCTCGGTTGAACTCAGGTCCGAACTCACGAACTTTCCCTCTCAGATTGCAATACAGGTCGTAGTGCATCTTGCCGGAACGTACTTGTTCAACAAGTTCGTTTCGATAGTTGATGAAAGTTTCAAGAGGTTGTGAGTTCTCGTGCTTCATTTTTCACCGGATCCATCCGGTCGATTCCAACTCCCCTGGACCTTCACCACAGGCTGCTAGGGGTGTTGCCACGTCTGGGAGGTTGGTGGTCATCGTTGCCCTGCTCAGTAGGTTCCTCGGCGCGGCGGAACAGGGATCCGCATTCACAGATTGATCTTCGCATCCGGCTTGCCCGCCGCCAGTGCACCACACGAACCAATTGTCAGCGCTTTATACCGCTTACCGACGCACGCGGTTGCGGTTCACGTGCGGTCCGGGCTCAGCAGACCTTTCAGTTCATCCATGAACTCTTTGATGTCTTTGAAATCTAGGTACACGGAAGCGAAGCGGACATAGGCTACCTTGTCCAGTTCCCGGAGCCGGTCCATCAGCAACTGGCCGATTTCGCTCGAATGGCGCTCGCGGTCCTGTGACTCGACGACAAAACCTTCGGCCTCGTTAACGATCTCCTCCATCTGGTTCATGCTCACAGGCCGCTTTTCGCAGGCCCGCAGCAGCCCGGACAGAATTTTCTGGCGGTCGAACTTCTCCCGGCGCTTGTCCTTTTTCACAACCATATGAGGAATTTCATCCACCCGCTCGTAGGTCGTAAAGCGCCGTTCGCAGGAGAGACACTCGCGGCGGCGGCGGATGGACTGGCCTTCCTTGGTCTCGCGGGAATCGACTACCTTATCTTCTGGATGGCTGCAGAATGGACACTTCATGAGAGTAGCTGTTGTTCCTTATCCTGAATACCCTCACCCCCCCCGGAGTTTGGTTTCAAGTCCTGCCGAGGATCATGAGGATCATAAGGATGATGGATGATAACCCGCATTTCCCGTTTGAAATCGTAGAAGCAACCCTCGACTAACCTCCAACATCAATATTGATGCGGGTTCCAGCATCAACATTGCATTCCGGAGGTGTATACCTAATGGGTGAGAGCCAAAAACAGGCATTTCAACTGTCATTCAACCGGTTTTTGCGGGTTGACTCATAGAGAGGCCACAGACTATCCAGCGCCGCTATGCCTATTTGAGTTTGTCCTCCGGCGACCGCAAGAGCTGTTTCAGCGCCAGCGTTGAAAGGAACAAAGGTGATTTGAATCCCGGCCTTCTTCTCCATGAGCTTCGCCAGAATATAATTCGTTGTTCCGATCCCACCACCGGCTGTAATCAAAGGCTGAATTTGGGAAGCCTTGCGGAGATCCTCAACGGTTTTTAGAGGAGATCCGGCGGGAACCGCTACTCCGTCATAGTTGCGTCCAGTAATGTTATAGACGTGAACGAACTTTAGGCTGTCGAATCTGGCTCCGGTAAGAATCTGACCCGCAGACATGGATGGTTGCAGACTAACCATGAGCGTATACCCGTCGGGAGGTTGCCGGAAGACGAAAGCGCGGCCAATGTTTCCTCCCGCCCCCGGCATGTTCTCGATCACGATGGGGACACCAAGGTGTTCTTGAAGATAGGGCTGGATCAACCGGGCAGTCATGTCCACAACCCCCCCAGGCCCATGGGGGACCACAATACGGATCGGTCCGTTGGGATAATTCTTTTGTGTGCTACATCCCGTCTGCAAGAGACCAAATAGCAGCAGAAAATAAACACTGAAAGTAAGCGTAATTCTGCTAATTTGCATCATCGTTTGCTCCGGAGACCATCGGGGGATAAAAGGCTCTCGCGGTTTCTGGGTGGAATCAAAAGGGCGGTTTCTATAGAGTTCCCCCATCTAATTGTTACCATTGAGCAACCTTGAGCAAGATGATACGCGGCCTCCCATGACAGATCAAGTTCAAAGCTGGAGACAGAGCCCCCGCTTCTCGCTTGCGGACCGGCAGTTGCGAGTTTCAGTGGATGCGCATCGGCAAAGGCCGGTTGTGATCCACCGTCAAAAGAATCTCACCATATAGGTAAATCGAACGCCACGGCCGATCTCCGGGGCAAGGTCCTTGATGAAGGACGAGTGGTTGCGGTAAAGCCGGTTACCGACGTTGAAAACATTCACCGAAAACTGGTGAGCTAAGTGCTGCTGTGCATGCGTGTAGGACGCCTTGAGGTTGACGACGGCATAGCCCGGCGTGCGCATTTCGCCGGTGAACGTTTGGTGCTGCTGGCTCGCCAGAATCAGCTCCGGAGTGAATTGGAAGCCGGCGGATTTGTAATCGAAGCCGATCCTGCCTCGTAGCGGCGGGATGCGCGGTAGCGGAGTATTGGTGTCCGTTTCTTGGGCATCGACGAAGTCGATACCGAGATTCAGCCACAGGTCGCGGTGCAAGACAAAGTTCGCATTCGCCTCCGCGCCCGTGAAGCGCGCCTCACGCTGGGCGAATTCGATCACCTGCAGTTCACCCTCTTCCTCACCGGTTGCGAAGGGGAAGATGAAGTTGCTGAAGTCGTAGTAGAACAAGTTGACGTCGCCGCGCACGGGGCCTTCGTTGTGGCGCAGCGACAGGTCGAAGCCGGTGCTCCTTTCGGCGTCGAGGTTCGGGTTGCCGACCTCGAAGGCCAGGTTTCCCGCGTGCGGTCCGAAATTGTAGAGTTCTTCAAGCGCCGGAGCGCGGTGGTTACGTGTGTAGTTTGCCACGAAGGCTCCGCCGGGCCACAGGCTGGCATGTAGTCCCGCTGCGGCCGAACTGCCGGTAAAAGTGCGTTTGACGGCGTCGGACACTTCTTCCTCTTCCTCATGGCCGGCGTTGCCTCGCTCGGCGAATGCTGGATTGTAACGCTGCATCTCAACACGTCCGCCGAACTGGAATTTCACGCGCTCGAATTCCAGTTCTTCCAGAGCGAAGAGCGCGAAGCCGTTCTGATCGACCGGCGGGGAGAGCGCCTCTTCGCCTGTCGCGTCATACTCGCGGTCAATGCCCCAGAAGCCAAAACGGCCGCTCAGCGGTCCTTGCCTGGCTTGCTCGAAGACGCCGCGATAGAGGAACTGGTTATTGTTGAAGGCTGTTCCGATCTCCTGCTCCCCATCCTCAAAGAACTCAACTTCGTCGTGCTCCCAGTCGACGTAGCTCAACTTCAAAACAAAGTTCTCGATTGCCGAGCCGAGATTGTTTAGGCCCCAGTTGAAGCGATAGCTCTGACGGCGCGAATTGAGCGAGACCCGTTCGATCTCCTCTTCGTCCTCGTCGTGATGACCATGGAGTTCCTGGGCGAATGGCACTCCGTTGCTGCCGTCGTCCACTTTGACATCGAAGCTGAAGAAGGTTTTATTGCCGAACCAACCGAAGCCCCCTCCGCCGTTGAAGTTGTTCGCCTTTGAGTTGAAAATCTTGCCCTGTTTCGAGGCGGTGTAATCGCCCGTGCGAACGCCTGCGGTCGAACCCCATATCATCCAGCTTCCGGCTCCATACTCGAAACCGGTACTGCCACCGGCCAGCGCGTTTGTCGTACCCGCTGATCCGGAAATGTAACCGCGCAGCCCTTCGTGCGGGTGACGATGCAGTTCGTGATGCCGGCTGATTGCGTTGACCGTGCCGCCGATGGCGTTACCCGAGTAGAGCAACGTCGCCGGACCCTTGACGATTTCGAGCCGCTCCAGTTGTGCCGGATTGATCACCTCGCCGTGATCGCCTGACTGCGATGACAGCGTTCCCGTGCGAATACCGTCCTCCATGATTAACACCCGGTCGCCGTCGAACCCACGGACGATGGGCCGCGACGATCCAGGACCGAAGCTGCGTTTCGTGATTCCTGTGCCTACCTTTTGGTCAAGCACCTCGCCAATCGAAACATTGTGCGAGCCGCTCAAATCGTAGGCGTGGAGGGAATCCACGCTATTGAAGGACTCGAAGGGAATCTCCTCCTTCTCGCCTCCCGTGACGGTGATCTCATATCTTTGAGCACTCAAGCCGAGCGAGAAGTTGACTGTAGTTGTTTCTCCGGCCACAACATCGACGGCCTGGGTCTCATCGGTGAAGACGCTGTCCACGTGTGCGATGACCTGATAGCGGCCTGGCGGAACGTTATTGAATTCATATGAGCCGTCAGCCTCGCTCAGCGTGCTGCGGCCGAGTTCGATGACCAGAACGTGGGCCCCATGCAGCGGGCTGTTAATCTCTTCCATAAACACTGATCCTTCGATTTGTCCCAATTCCTGGGCTTCAAGGAGAACGGGTCCCCATAGGGGAAACGTGAAAACAATAACCAATCTGAGCAAACGACTTGCGAATCTTATAAACATCCGTAGTCTCCTCCCAAAAGTGAAAAGGGGTGGAAGTAAGAAGACAGAACGAGTGCTGAAACGATTGAAGCCGGTCTCAAAAATATGCGGGATGACGCAACGGCAGAGGATCGGAAGCTCCTTCAGGGGCCAAATCTCCAGATTTTCAAGGCCGTTACGGCACGGCTGCAAGCCGTGCCCAGACTGCTAACAAAAAGGTCTATTTTTGAGACCGGTTCTAGCTCAGGGGAGGGCCGCGAAGTGGGGGTATTCCGACCTCGAACGGTCTGACGTTTTCGGTGACGGACGTTGGGGTTCTGAAGACAGGCGATTTTCCGAAGATCAGAATCAGTTTCAGAGCGGGAGTGAATTGCTGAGCATGAAGGCAGTTATGATTTCCGTGGTGGTCCTCTTCGGCGCATACTAGATCTGTATCGACATCTGAGGCGTTGTGAGTATGGCTGTCGGCGGGCCAGAATTCTTCGATAGGATGGGCAAACTCCAGTGACCCGCTAAACGCAAAAGCCAGTAGCGGCAACAGGAGCAATGTGACAGTTGATTTCCTGAGAAATTCTGAACTCATCACGAGGACGAGTATAGCACAATATCGGGTGGGGGCGAAAAAGCCACGTGGCCCACGCTCGGTAAATACCCCCGGCCCTGAAAAGCCTTGTAGCCGGAATTAGTTTTTTGGCCCTCCGACTCGTGAGTATAAACCCGTTGGCCTTCAACTGAGCACTTCCAGCCCAATATTTTCTCCGAGATACTGCCAGCGGCTTCCAGCCGCTCTTTCCGAGTCCCCAAAAACCCATCGCCTCGGCTTCCAGAACCAGCTTTTTCAGACACCCCTCCATTCCCGGGGGATATCGGAATCATTTTATTGGGTGCCGCAGGCTAGGCTATCCCGACGGAAGCGACAGCCCATTTATCCGCCCCAGCATGCTGGCAAACAGCCGCCGAGTCAGATGGCTCTCTGCCAGCAATAGCCAATAGTAGCGGGCATGCTTAATCAGGCGTCCTCCGGTTTTCACCAACCGCTGCTGCAAGCTCGTCAAGGACCAGTTCCCGATTCTCTGTGGCAGCACCAGTCGCCGCCACAGATTTCCCAGATTATAGGCAATGATGGTCAGCCACAGCCGTACCTCGTTGGACCGGAACCGATGGCAACTGAGCCGCGTCATCTTCACCGCCTGCTTGCCTTCCTTAATCCACTGCTCTGCTGTCCCTCGCTTATTATAGAACCGCACCACCGCTCGACTCGGAAGCGTCAGGTTCGTCACAATGAACCCCACTCGCGGGAACAACTCCCCCGGATGATGTTCTACCTTGGCTACCACCCGTCGGGCCGTCTTCCAACTCTCGGCTTGGTACAGAAACCCCTTGTACTCCACCAACGGCTTCTGGCCCGGCCTTCCTACCGGACGTTTCAGCAACTCCTCGATGTCCCGCTGGAGGTTCTCGTTGGAAGGGATGCGGATGGCATACTTCACACCCCGCTTCTCCAACGCCTCGTAAATCTCCGGCTTCGCAAAGGCCGCGTCGGCACGAAATACCACCTCCTTGCCCCGCTTCTGCTGCCGCTCGATCTCCGGCAGGAGAAGTTCTTCCCATTCCTCGGCGCTGTGGACGTTGCCCGGTCGCAATTTGGCAGCCAGACAGTCGCCGTCTCGATTGAATAACAGCAGGGGGTGATAGCAGGTGGACTCGAAGTGCCCGTTGTAGGCGCTATTCTCCTGCTCCCCGTAGACCGGAATCTCGGTCGAATCCATGTCCAGCACAGTTCGGTAGTGCGAATGGATTGCTTCTGCTCTGCCGATCAGTTCCCGGTTCACCCGTGCCAGCCCTGCGAAGTTCCCTTCCTCAGCCAGCATCTCCGTCTCGAAGGTCTGCAACCGAGAAGTCAGAGCCGCCCCTCGATCCCAAATCTTCTCCGAACCGATCAGCCGCAACGCCGGGTCCTGAGATAGCCGCTCGGCATCGTTCACATCCTCGTATCCAGCCAGACGGCTGTAGACCGACTGTCGAAGTAGGTCCGCAAAAGACAACCGCGCATTGTTTGCCCGAGAGTCGGTCAAGTGCTGTTCGACGAGTTCATCGAATCCCAATCGCTCGTCCAGCTCTCGCACCAGAATCAGCCCACCGTTGGATGTCACTCGCGATCCTTGAAAGGCAACCCGCAAAAACCGGTTGAATGACAGTTGAAATGCCTGTTTTTGGCTCTCACCCATTAGGTATACACCTCCGGAATGCAATGTTGATGCTGGAACCCGCATCAATATTGATGTTGGAGGTTAGTCGAGGGTTGCTTCTACGATTTCAAACGGGAAATGCGGGCTTATCCCCTTTTTTCCAGATACTGCTTAGACTCGACGCCTGAGGGGACCGACGGAACCGGCTGGCTGCTCTTAAATCTTAAGGCGGATTTCCTTTATAAACTATCAGCAGCAACTTGCTGGCGACCTTGCGCGTCAACATTGCTGAGGGTTCCGGCACCAATACGGTCTTCGGGAGGTGTAAACCCAACGGGTGAGGACCAAACCCATTATATCTGAGGAGAACGAAATGGCACTGAATCGGGCACTACTAGCGGAGTTTGATCACGAAATGGGTGGCACGCGAAAAACTCTTGAGCGAGTTCCGGACGACAAACTCGCTTGGAAACCCCACGAAAAATCCTTTTCGATGGGCGATCTGGCAACCCACTTGGCCGAAATCCCAAGTTGGGCAGCGGTGACTCTGGAGCAGGATTCCTTCGACGTCAATCCGCCAGGAGGCGCGACCCACCAACGCCCGAAGCTTGGTTCCCGCAAAGAAATCCTGGAGCTGTTCGACAAGAACCTGGCGGCGGCGCGGGCTACATTGGAAAAAGCCAGCGATGCGCAGCTCATGAAGCCGTGGTCGCTGCTCAACGGCGGGAAAGCTACTATGACCCTGCCCCGGATCGCCGTCTTTCGCAGCTTCATCATGAACCATAATATCCACCATCGGGCGCAGTTCGGGGTGTATCTGCGCCTGAACGACGTGCCTGTGCCGGCGCTCTACGGGCCGTCGGCGGATGAGCAATCCATGTAACCAGAGCGGCTCTCCAGTGGGTATCGACCGTGTCCGAGCCGCGACCGCGAGGGAACAGTTCCAATAATGACTCAATCGACCAGCGTTGGGTGTCCGTTTGTTTACGCGCAGGGATCGGCTTGGCTTTCGATAATCCTGGGCCTGCACTATCGCGGGAACCGCTCCAGTATCGAACAGACTCACTTCCAGCTTAATTTGGCGAGGGGTTGTGTCTTTCCTGACAGGAGACGCAATACCGCGTCCAGGGGACAGCTTCCAAACGTTTCCGGGCGACGGGCCTTGCGCAATCTATGCAAGTCCCATAGCTTTTTTCGCGAAGCCGCTCCAGGGCGTCCTCAACTTCCCGCAGGAGCGCCACATCAAAGCTGTTCTTTTTCACCCAAAGCCAGGCTTCATGGCTTCGCTCTGCTGAATCAGCCCAGTCGTGAATATCCTCGTCGGCATACAGGGCGGAGTTCGCCGTCGAAATCATCATTTGTGCCCGCAGTTCCGCCAACTTTCCTTCGAGCAAACGGCGCAGGTGTTTGGTAGTGCTGGAATTGGGTTTCCTGGTGATGGTGGCCATATCGTTTGACGCCTCCGGCCCGGGCAGTCAGTTCATTCCAAATAGTTTCCGCTGCCCAAAGAACGATTCAGGAATCGGAGTTGGCTCATTCCGGTCCCCTTTCACTTAGAGGCAAACGAAGCTTGAAGGTTGCCTGCCTCGGAAAAAAACAGCGGTACAGGAACCACGGGTCCGTCACACGGAGAACCTGCTTTATCTATTTCCCTTTCAACAGGCTATATAGAAAAAGTATCTCTGCGGAACAGCAGCGCGAGGCTCCCATCAGTGCCGCGGGGGTGCGGCTCGGCGCTGCCCTGCCAGGACGATGTTTACCAGTTTGTTGGGCACGACAAAGGTTTTCAGTACGTCCTGGCCGTTGGTGATGTGGGCGATGCGAGGGTCAGCCAAGGCGAGTTCTTTCAGCTCATCCTGGCTCAACCCTTCCCGCGCCCGGATCTTGCTGCGCAGGCGGCCATTGATCTGGACGATCACTTCCAATTCCTCTTCCTTGGCCAGAACCGGATCAAAAGAAGGCCAGGCGACGTTGAGCAGATCTTCCGAATGTCCCAACTGATGCCAGAGTTCCTGCGCCAGATAGGGAGCAAACGGGGACAGCAGCTTGACCAGAGTTTCCAAAGTCTCCCGCAGGACGGCAGGAGAAATTTTACCCTCCAGGTTATACAAGAGGTTGACCAGCTCCATGGAGGCGGCGATGTCCGTATTGAAGTGCCAGCGGCCTTCGAAATCAGCCGTGATGCGCCGGATGGTCTGATGCAGTTTGCGCAGCAGATCCCGGTCTTCACTGGAAAGGCCGGCGTCAACTGCTTTGACGGAAGAGGCGTTTTTCAACTCTCCCGCGTGCCGGTCCACCAAGCGGTAAACGCGGGAGAGGAAACGGTAGACCCCTTCCACTCCCGCCTCGTTCCATTCCAAATCCTTCTCCGGCGGCGCAGCAAACAGGGAGTACAGCCGGGTGGTGTCGGACCCGTAGCGTTCCACCATCTCATCCGGGTCCACCAAGTTGCCCTTGGATTTGGACATCTTAGCCCCATCCTTGATGACCATTCCTTGAGTGAACAGTCTGGCGGCAGGTTCGTCAACCTGCGTCAGACCTAAATCCCGCATCACCTTGGCGAAGAAGCGCGCGTAGATCAAATGCAGAATGGCGTGCTCCACCCCGCCAATGTATTGATCAATGGGAAACCAGTAATTGATTGCGGGCGGATCCACTGGAAGCTCTGAATAGGCGGGATTGGTGTAGCGGTAAAAATACCAGGAAGAGTCGACGAAAGTATCCATCGTGTCGGTTTCCCGCTCCACCGGGCCCTGGCAGCGGGGACAGGTGGCGCAGAGGAAATCGGGCGAGTCCTTGAGGGGCGAGTGGCCAAGGCCGGTGATCTCCACGTCCTCGGGCAGCAGAACGGGCAACTGCTCGTAGGGGACCGGAACGATTCCACACTTGCCGCAATAGAGGACGGGAATAGGAGTGCCCCAATAGCGTTGCCGCGAGATTCCCCAATCCTTGATGCGATAGGTGGTCTCGACCCGGCCGAATTTCTCTTTGTCTGCGTGCTCGGCCATTATTCGAAGCGCCTCCTCGGAGGCCAGGCCGCTGAAAGCTCCCGAGTTCGCCAGCACTCCATAGTCGGTAAAGGCAGCCTCCATCCGTTGCGCACCGTGCGCGCCGCCGACGGGCTCGACGACGATCCGCACGGGCAGACGGTATTTCTGGGCGAACTCAAAGTCGCGCTGGTCATGGGCCGGCACCGACATCACGGCGCCCGTGCCATAATCCATCAGAACAAAGTTGGCCACCCAAATTGGGATCTGTTCCCCGTTGAAGGGGTTGATGGCGAAACGCCCCGTAAAGACGCCTTCTTTTTCCATATCCCCGGCTGCAGCGCCGGGCCGGCGGACTTGGAGCCGGCTGATACTGTTGAGGATGTTGGCGCTTCCCGCGACACCCTCAAGCAACTTGTTCACCAGAGGATGCTCCGCCGCCACCAGCACCGCCGTGGCTCCGTAAATGGTGTCCAGGCGCGTGGTGAAGACGGTGACCGACTCCTCCATCCCGGCAACCGCAAATTGGATTTGAGAGCCTGTGGATTTGCCGATCCAGTTGCGCTGCATGAGGAGCACGCGTTCGGGCCACCTGGTCAGTTTCTCCATGTCCTGGAGAAGCTCGTCGGCGTATTCGGTAATGCGAAAGAACCACTGTTCCAACTCTTTCTGTTCGACAGGCGTTCCCTCGTGCCGCCAGCAGCATCCGTCCACGACTTGCTCGTTGGCCAACACGGTCTGGCAGGACGGACACCAGTTCACGCGGCTGTTTTTCCGGTAGGCCAGCCCCCGCTCCAGCATCTTCAGGAAAAGCCACTGGTTCCACCGGTAATACTCGGGCCGGCATGTGGATAACTCCTTGGACCAGTCGTAGCTGAACCCAAACCGCTCGAACTGTCTCTTCATGGCAGCGATGTTGTCCGAAGTCCATCGCTGGGGATGAATGCGGTTCAAGATGGCGGCATTTTCAGCCGGCAACCCGAACGAGTCCCAACCCATCGGGTGCAGCACGTTGAATCCGCGCATTCGCTTGTAACGCGCCAGCGCATCTCCAATGGAATAATTGCGAACATGCCCCATGTGCAGGGCACCGGAGGGGTAAGGAAGCATTTCCAGCACGTAGTATTTGGGGCGGGACGCGTCTGCGGTGGCCAGGCAGGCGGTCCGGTTCTTCCAGTTCTGTTGCCACTTCGTTTCGATCGTTTCGAAATCGTAACCGCCAGTCACCGATTATCCTTTCTGCCAACCGGCGCGGCCTGCCGTTGCCGGACCGAATCGGAGGGAAGCGTTGCGGAGCCGCTTGTCGCGCTTCCCGTCTTTTGGTTGCGGAACAGCAGGGAGCGAATCGCCTCCAGGTTGCGGGCGGCGTCTCCGGATGCTTCCAGCGGTGTCTCCAGAATAAATGCCTTATCCCGCAACGTCGGATGATTCACGATTCTGCGAAAACCTTCCAGCCCAATGCCGCCCTCGCCGATGTGTTCATGCCGGTCACGGCGCGAACCGAGCAGAGTGCGGGAATCGTTCGTGTGGATCACCTGAACCCTGCCAAGCCCCACGGTCCGGTCCAATAGGCCGGTCATGTTCTCCAGGCCCTCCTGCGTGGAGATATCCATGCCGGCCTGAAAGCAATGGGCCGTGTCCAGACAGCAACCGACCGGGAGCCCGTCGAGCATCGCCAGCATATCCCGCAGCTCGCCGAAGGTTCCTCCCAAGGTGCTTCCCTGGCCGCAGGTGTTCTCCAGGAGAATCGAAAGCGATCCCAAACGCTCACCCCGAACCGCTTCACGCAGGGAGCCCGCCACGCGCCGCATTCCCGCTTCCGCCGAATCATTCCGGGAACTGCCGGGATGAAAGATCAGGTACTCGGCGCCGATGGCTGCCGCTCTTCGAATTTCGCCGCGAAAGGCCTCGACAGACCGTTTTCGGAGAGCCTTGTCAGGGGACGCTAAGTTGATCAAGTAGTTGGCGTGCACCGCCAGGGGAGAGAGGTTATAGCGCCGCCGCAAGGCTCCGAACGCGGCAATCTCCCGGGCCGCGAACTCGCGGGCCTTCCACATTCTGGGGCTGGAGGAGAAAATTTGAAAGGTATTGCAGCCAAGCAGGTGTGCTCTCTCGGCAGCCTGTTCCAGCGAACCGGCTATGGAGGTGTGGCTTCCTACCCTCCACCCGGAAAACCCGTCCGATTCGTTTTCGCTCTTCACCTCATCCAAAGGGGTCCATCCCGAAGAATAAGATCCATTGCCTAACTATACTACCAAAACAGTTCCGCAGCGGTCAACCGCTCCGTTGCCGCCATGAACTGCGGAGCAGGAACGGAGCGGACTGGCCGGTGAACGATCCACCCGAAAGCCACCTGACGCCTTTTCATCCTCCAATCATTGGCTTATAATAAAGAATTGTGCGAACGGACAAGGTGCACGCTGCTCATCCCTCAACGAGCATCTCAACAACCTCCGTCCTTTTTGACAGACCGGAAACGGCTTGGAAAACACAGCAGCCGGGTAGCGAGCCGAACCCAGCAAGCGCGCGTTTCCCGCAAAAGCCGATGGCTCACAATCATTAAGAAAACAGAGCGCGATCCTGAATCTGAGGAAAAACTGAATGACAACTCCGAGAACTTCTTATAACAATCTTCCGGTTCCCACCGACGGAGCATGCGTGGAGCTTCGTGACGGGAACTTCATTGTTCCGGACCGGCCGATCATCCCCTTCGTGGAAGGCGACGGCACGGGGCGCGACATCTGGAAGGCCTCGCAGCGGGTCTTCGATGCGGCAGTGCAAAAAGCCTATGAAGGCAAGCGCCAGGTGATGTGGTATGAAATCTTCGCCGGGGAAAAAGCCTTCCAGAAATTCAACGAATGGCTCCCCAACGATTCCGTCGAGGCGGTGAAGCAGTTCCGCATCGCCATCAAAGGGCCACTGACCACGCCGGTCGGGGGAGGCATCCGCAGCCTGAATGTATCGCTGCGGCAAATCCTGAACCTTTACGCCTGCGTCCGCCCGGTGCGCTACTTCAGCGGCGTCCCGTCTCCCGTCAAGCACCCGGAGCGGATGAACGTCGTCATCTTCCGAGAAAACACCGAAGACGTCTATTCCGGAATCGAGTGGAGAGAGGGAACGAGCGAAGTGAAGCAGGTCATCGAGTTTCTGGAAAAGGCCCTGGGGAAAAAGGTTCGCCCGGATTCCGGCATCGGCATCAAACCGATCTCCCGCACCGGCACCCAGAACCTGGTCCGCCGCGCACTGCGCTACGCGCTGGACAACGGCCTGAAACGGGTGACGCTGGTACACAAGGGCAACATCATGAAGTTCACCGAGGGCGCTTTCCGCGACTGGGGCTATGAGCTGGCCACCACCGAATTTCGCAACGAGATCGTCACCGAGCGCGAAAGCTGGATCTTAGACAACAAGGACAGAAAGCCGGACCTCACGATAGAGCAAAACGCCGGGCAGGTGGAACCGGGGCTGGAATTTGCCACGGAGGAGTTCCGTAAGCAGATTTACGCCGAAGTCAAGGGAGTCCTGGACAGCATTTACTCGACGCACGGAGAGGGTCGGTGGAAAAAGAAGATGCTGGTGAATGACCGCATCGCAGATTCCATCTTCCAGCAGGTGGTGACCCGGGCGGACGAATACCAGGTGCTGGCCACCCCGAATTTGAACGGCGACTATTTGTCGGACGCCTGCGCGGCGCAGGTCGGAGGACTCGGCATGGCTCCGGGAGCCAACATCGGGAACGAATATGCCTTCTTCGAAGCCACGCACGGAACCGCGCCCAAATATGCCGACAAGGACGTCATCAATCCTTCCAGCGTCATGCTGTCCGGATCGATGATGTTCCACTTTATGGGCTGGAAAGAAGTCAGCGCGACCATCGATGACGCCATCGCCCTGACGATTCAACAGAAGAAGGTCACCTACGACCTGCACCGGCTGATGGAGGGAGCAACCAAGCTGAAGACCAGCGAGTATGCTTCCGCGATCATTGAGAACATGTAGCCGCTGATGGCCGCCGCTTTATAGTTTCCCAGACGAATCTCGGCCGCCGCGGGCCGGAAACAGTCCGGGGTGATTCCATCCGTTTTTATTCCTAACGCAGGGAACGGGCCTGCCAGGCGCAAGCGTTTGCCGTGCGTTCCGTTTGCACTCGTTCCCCGCGGCACTCAAAAAGGGGGTTCCCATGAATAAGAAAGTAACTGTGGTCGGTTCCGGCAATGTGGGAGCGTCGGTCGCCTTGCGCCTTGCCGACAAAGAGCTGGCCGACGTTGTGACAATCGATATCCTGGAAGGCATCCCTCAGGGCAAGGCTCTGGACACGCTCCAGGCCGGCCCCATCATGCGGTCCGACTCGCAGATCACCGGCACCAACGATTACCGCGATACCGCCGGCTCTGACGTGGCCGTAATCACGGCAGGTTTTCCGCGCAAGCCGGGCATGAGCCGCGATGATCTTCTGAAGAAGAATTATGACGTGATCAAGCCCACCACCGAACAGATAGTCAAGTATTCCCCGAACTGCATTCTGATCATCGTCACCAATCCTCTGGACGCCATGTGCCAGGCGGCGCTCCGCGTGAGCGGATTTCCCAAGCAGCGCGTCATCGGCATGGCCGGGATTCTGGACTCGGCCCGCTTCCGCACCTTCATCGCGCAGGAACTGAAGGTCTCGGTGGAAAACGTGCAAGCGTTTGTGATGGGCGGGCACGGAGACACCATGGTGCCTCTGGTGCGCTTTTCCCAGGTCGCCGGCATTCCGTTAACCGAGTTGCTCGACGCGGCTACCATCGAGCGTCTCGTCCAGCGCACGCGGGACGGCGGCGCCGAGATCGTCAAATACCTGAAGGTAGGCAGCGCCTTCTACGCGCCTTCGGCGGCGGTGATGGAGATGGTGGAAGCGATTTTGAAAGACAAGAATAAGATCCTTCCCTGCGCCGCTTATCTCGAAGGCGAGTACGGTATCCAGGGACTCTACGTGGGCGTACCCGTAAAGCTGGGCGCGAACGGCATCGAGCAGATCATCGAGGTGAAGCTCACGGCAGACGAACAGAAAGCCTTACAGAAGAGCGCCGACGCGGTCCAGGAGTTGGTGGACGTCCTTCAAGTCTGAGGCGGGGTTAAGAAGCCAGAAGCTTCGCCGTGATACGGAAGAGCAGAGGTAGTATAATGTTGGAACTTCCGGCGCGGAGCCCGTGGCGTGTGACGAGGGCAGGGTCGTCGGATTGCGGCCGGTTGCAGGTAGCGCCGATCCTTGATTTGGAGTGAGGGATAGCGATGAAGCTTTGCCCGCATAGATCAGTTTTGTTTGCAGTGATTGCCACAACAGCATTGTTCCTGGTCACCAATGTTCACCCCACGCCCGCCGCCGCTCAAGCCGCCGCAGCCGGCCAGGCCAACATCATCCTGGGAACGGTAGCGGGCGACCGCGGAACGACCGCCGCTATTCCCCTTTATTACCAGCCTGCTGAAAACACCCCGATCCACAGTCTGCACCTGGAAGTGGACTTTATCAGCAACAGCGTGAAGTTCTCGAAAGCTGAAAAGGGGGTTGCCGCGGAGATGCAGGATTACGACCTGACCGTCGAGGCCGAACCGCTTCCGGATGACGAGCAGGGACTTTCCCGCACGCGGCTCATCATCGACGTGGCAGTGGCGGATGACGACTCAGGCAAGGCTCTTCCGCAGGGACTGTGGTCGTTCCTGGAGTTCCGCATTCCGCCGGAAGCGAAACCGTTCGCCATTTCACTGACCCCGGCCTCAGTCTCGGCGCAAGGAGCCTCCCAGCAGCCGGTTCCGGTTACGGCCGAAGCCGGCAAGGTGATCGTCTCGGTCCCAGATGAGCCGTTGGTGGGCTGCTTCTTCTTCACCCATTAGCCACGGCAAATGGGCAGTTCCAATTTGCCGTGGGTTTATAAACTCGGGAAAGGCCCCTGTTTGGAGCTTACGGGAACAGCCCACTTCGGCAAGGGAAGAAAAATCTATTGCTGCTCCCGCTGCCGGCGCAGTTGCGCCACCACGAGCCGAATCTCTTCAAACGTGATTTCCGGCGGCAGCGCTTCTTTGAGCGGTTTGAGCCGCTGCAAACCAACACGAGCGCAGACCGCTTCGATGCTCACCTGCTTTTCGGAATTAACCCAGCCAGACTGAAACTCCAAATCTCCCCGTTCCACCAGATCGGCAACCATATTGACAACGGTGCCAAGCTGACGGCCGCGAATCTTAGCGATCGCAGCGAAGGTGTGTCCTTCAGCAAGCAACCGGATCGTTTCATCCGCAGGCCTCGGCTTCTTCTCCGGCGCCACCGTGGCCCGGGCGCCATTGCGAAATCGCCCCAACGCATTGAGGATCTCGTCACCATACAATTCCGCTTTGCGTTTGCCGATTCCGGAGATGCTTAGAATCTCAGCTCGCGAACGAGGACATATTCGGCAGAGCTCTTCGAGCGTGGTGTCGTGCATCACGACGAATGCGGGAACGCCCTGCTGCTTCGCCGCCACTCGCGAAGATATTCGCGCAGTTCGGGGTCGACATCTGTGGCGACGCCCTTTTCCGCAGATTCGGGCTGTCGCGGGCGCGCAGGGCTAGCAGTTGGCGAGGCGGACATAGGTCGCTTGGGCCGCTGCGCCTCCTCCAGCGTTGAGAGCCACTCGGGTTCGCGGTCGCATACGTCGCAGGCTCCACAGGACCTCCATTTAGGATTCTCGCCAAAATGGGAACAAATCTGACGATGCCGACAGCTCTTCGATTCGGCGAAGGCGCGGATTCGGTGATAGCGATGCCAGGCGCGCTCCTTCTCTGCCGGGTCGGTGATCTGTTCAATGAAGTACACGAGCAGACCCGCATCGCGCTTCTGCCAGAGCAGAATACAATCCGCCGGATGCCGGTCGCGCCCGGCCCGGCCCGCCTCCTGGTAATACTGCTCGATCGATTTCGGCAGCGAGAGATGAATCACGGCGCGTACGGCAGCCTTGTTGATCCCCAACCCGAAAGCGATCGTACCGACCAGCACCCGCACTTCGTCCGATGTCCAGCGCTCCTGGTTGCGCCTCCGGGTACCGGCGTCCATCTTGCCGTGGTACGCGATGGCGGGAATTCCCTGTTCCTCAAGGAAATCCACGGTCTCTTCGACTCGGGCGATCGTGGGAGCATAGACGATCACGTTGCTGCCCGAATGCTTCCGCAACGCCGCCAGGAGCAGGCCCGGCTGCGTGCGCCCATCGCATTCCTTGACGATATATCGCAGGTTGGGCCGGTGGAAGCTGGCGATGCACTTGTGCGGATCTCTCAGTTGGAGCTGGTCGATAATGTCGTGGCGCACCCGCCGGGTGGCGCTGGCAGTAAAAGCTGCGATGGGGCGGTCCGGAAAATGGAGGCGCAGGCAGCTCAACATCCGGTATTCCGGTCGAAACTCGTGCCCCCACTCCGAGATGCAGTGCGCCTCGTCAATGGCAAAAAACGAGACCGGCGTGCGCTGGAGACAGCCGATGGTGTCCTCGCGCGCGAGCCGCTCCGGCGAAAGATACAGAAGCCGGTACTCACCCTCGCATGCCCTCCGCATGACCACAGACTGCTGATCCTCCGTCAGAGAGCTGTTCAGCACGGCAGACGCAATTCCCATCTGAGTCAGTTGCGCCACCTGATCCTGCATCAAGGCGATTAGCGGCGAAATCACGATGACAGTTTGCTGGGATAACATCGCAGCCGGTAACTGATAACACAACGATTTGCCGCCGCCCGTTGGCATGACCACACAGGTGTCCTGGCCCTCCAGCAGGCTTCGTACGATGCTCTCCTGCAAGGGCAGAAACGAGTCATATCCCCAGTAGCGGCGCAGCGCCGCCTGAATCACAGTGCTCACGCCGCCTCCCAATTGGAAATAAAATCTCCGGAAAAACCCGCGACTTCCTTGGGAAACGAATTAAAAGCCGCCCTCACTTCCACTCTCACTCAGAGTCCAGAAGTCTCAGCGGGAGCCTTCTGGCCGTTTCGCCAGCAGCTCTTGGTAGGTAGTGACCAGGGCGCCGCTCGGCCGGAAGTTATACTCCTCCGCAAAATTCGGGTGAACAAAAATGACCTCGCCATCCAGCATCGTGATCTGCGGCTGAATCTCGCTGACCTGCTCTTCCGGAATGGTCATGTAATCCCGGTCCAGCACCACAAGGTCCGCCAGCTTGCCCGGCTCGATGGAGCCCAGCTTGTCTCCCTTCAGGACATAGTCGGCGGCCCAGCTTGTGATCATCTTCAAGGCGGTCACCCGGTCCACTTTTTCTTGCGGACCCCAGACTTTGCCGTCCAGGTCCTTGCGGGTCATGAAGAGTTCCAGGTCAATCCACTCATAGCTATTCCGGTCCGACTCAAACACCACTTTGACCCCGGCGTCCAGCATGCTCTTCACGGGGCTCAGGAAGGTGTGCGCCACTTCCTCACCGTAGGAGGCGGCGACCCGCGAGGCACGCTCAATGTTCATGGCATAGCAACTGAAGGTGACCCCCACCCGGGCGGCCCGTTCAAAATCAGCCGGATCGACCATGTCGCAGTGGTCAAAGGCCCAGCCTTGGGTGGCAGAGGAACCCATCTGCTGCTGAATCTGCTCCATCATGGTGAGCAAAACGCCGACCGAGCGATCCCCCGCCACGTGCGTATTGGCAAAGCGCACTCGGTTTCGGGCGCTGGCGAAGGTCCAGTTTCTATAGTAGTTCTCCTGGATCGGCGCAGCCCTTCCCTGCGCCCCACGGTATTCAATGTCGTTGTGGCACTGGCCCATTGGGAACCAGCCGTCGATCACCCCGTAAGCTCCGCCGATCCGCTTCTGATTCGTGCAAGCCCGGGTGCTGGCGCCGTCAACCGCCGTCGGCCCCACGGAAGTGACCCAAAGCTTGTCGTCGCCGGATCCCACCAGTTCCCCCAAACCTTTCATTCCCTGATCAAGGTCGGTGACCGTTCCGAAATGGGTAAGCATGCCGGAGCCCAGCCGCAACGTCAACTCGCCTCTGGCCGCCATGTACTTGTATGCTTCATAACTGTCCGGCGGCATCCTGGAGGACACCGTGGTTACACCCATGGAGGCCAGCTCGGCTAGGTCCTTCCTGTACATGACGGCGAGATCCTCCGGGTCCCTGTTATAGGTGAAAGGAAGAATCAAGCGGCTTGCCGGAGGTTCCAGGTGGCCATCCGGCCTGCCTCCGGAGTCCAACCAATAGCGGCCATTTTTCGTAATAAAGTCCCCGTGCTCGGCCCAAAGCATATCGATGACTGTGCTGTTGACCAGAAAACCATTGAAATCCGGGATGCCCAGCGAGAGGATCACCGGATTGTCGGGAGTCACCTTGTCCAGCTCCCATCGGTTCAGATCGTCATAGAGAATTTTGGCTTGTTCGACCGAGCCGCCCCCGATGAATTGCAGCCGATTCTGGAAATAGACCCATTCCCCCGGCTCGAACTGATACTTCTCCATCAATCCCTGAATTTGATTGAGGGCGTCCTCCTTGGAGCGAACTCCCCGCCAATCCACCGGATAGCGCTTCCGCTTAACCGGGCCTAACTCTTCGCCGTAGGCTCGCTCCGCATAGCTATAGATGTGACGATGCGTGTCCACCAGGCCGGGGACGACCGTTCTTCCCTTGAGGTCGATCACCAGCGTGCCGGGTCCGGCGAGTTGCAGCACAGCTTGGTTTGGGCCAACTGCGTGAAACTGGTTTCCGCTGATCGCAACGGCTTCCGCCACCGAAAAGCTTTCATCCACGGTCACAATCTTTCCGTTGTGGAGAACGATGTCCGCTTCTCCCTGACCTCCCGGCGCTTGGCCCAACAGCAAGGGAGTGAAGAAAACGGCAAAGCAGAGCAGCCGAATAACATATGCGGGTAACGTCAACGAAAGTACCCTCATCGTATAGCACCTCCTGCGAAAAATTCTGTTTGGATCTTACGGGAACCGCCTGGGAGCCATTGCCTCCGGTCCGGCACCGGATTCGCCAAGCGCTCAAAGCGGACTCCAGCCTAACACCGTCCGGGCGGCAAACCAAGCCGGGAAGACAGCCTAAAACTCGTGTAACCGTAAAGTCGTGCGGGTCGGAAAGGTATTGATGCGACGCCTTCGTCCGATTAAGGCAATCAAAAGATCGTGTGTGTTCGCTTGCTCACGTCCCTCTGTCTAAATTGGCAGTTTTACCTGCCCCTGATTCCTGTCTCCTGCTTCTCCACTTCCACTTCTCATCGGTCACTGCTTTTCTGACCGCTTCCTGGAGGTGTGCCGCCCTAAGGGTTCTGGGCCGCAGGACGGTCGCAGCTCGGAACGGATGGATGAATAGCACGGCACTCACCGAGCCGCGCACGCCTGCCCGAGCGATGCCGAGGGATTAGCAAGCAGTTCTTGGGGCTACTTTTTCAACAGGCAGATCGGATCTTTCGGTCACATGAGCGGTGCGCCGAAATCATAATCTCTCTCAAACTCGAAGTTTAGTTGCGGGCCGACTGGGTCAACGCCCAGTTCTGTGGCGAACTCCTCCCGCAGCGACATCGTCTTCCCTCCCAGCACCGTCATCAGGGGAATGACTGTGGGGATTTCCTCCTCCGGAATAGTAAAGTAGTCCTTACTGAAGACCGTGAAATCGGCCCATTTGCCGGTTTCCAGCGTCCCCAATTCCTTCTCTTTCAGGACGTAAAAGGAGGCCCAGACGGTGGTCATCTTCATGGCACTCACCCTGTCAATGGCCTCGTCAGCCCCGACGACCTGGCCGCGGGCATTCGTGCGGTGGAGAAAATACGACAAGAAGGTGGTGGGCGTTATCCCTCCCCCGCTTCCGTAGTTCAGCCCTTCATATTCGGCAGTAGGCATCACACCGGCCTTGATCATGCCGCCGACCGGAGAGATGCGGTTGGCTTTGTCCCACCCATAGACATCCAGCCAGGGAGTGCTGCGGTTGATAAAATTGGGATTGCAACTCAGGATGATCCCCAGCCTCCTCATGCGCGGCAACTGCTCCGGGCGGGGGTAGAGCCCGCAATGGTCGCTGGTCACTCGCATAGACCGCATAAAGTCCATGGTGATGTCCGGATTTTCCTCCACCACCTGCTCCATGATGTCCATCACGTAGTCCAGGCCCTTGTCGCCGTAAAGATGGTTCACCACGTACCGGTAGCGGGTCCGAAAGGCAGTCTGGACGGCGTTGTAGTAGGCATTGCCGGGCTGGATGATGCATTTCTCTTGCGATTTATATTTCTCCGGCGCATCCATCGTGGTGCAGATGGTCGGTGGCCCCGCATCAATGCCGCCCAGCGTCAGCCCCACGTTCCAGAAATAGTCATTGCCCATCCCGGACCAGTCACCGGTCCGGAGGAAGCAGCCGGCGTTGTCGGGCTCCACGTGCTGGCAGAGGCGGTGCGCCCAAGCCAGTCGCATCGGCATCCGCCCTTCCTTCACCAGCACCCGAAAGGCTGGTTCCATTCGCAGGCCCACGATGTGGGAACTGTAAGTGGTGAACCCTCCCGCGGCTTGGTGTTTCAACTGATCCTCGATGGCGTCGACCAGCTCGTTGAGGTGGGTGTCGAAGTACCGATCCGCAATCAATCCCCGGCCGAAGATGGTGGCCATCGTAATGGCTGTTTCCTCGTTTGCGTCCGTCGGAGGGACAGAATAGTATTCCAGAAAGTCGTCACGGGCCGCCGTATTCAGCAGCCAGGCACCGGGGCCCGCCTGCACCAAGACCGGAAGCACGGGCGCCCACTCATCCAGTTGGTCGCGCGTCAGCTGGTCCTGCAGGAGGTACGGATATCCAATTCCGGTGGCTCCTCCTTCTATGCCGATCATGGCCCACTGATCCGGCAGCGGATTCGACATGTTTTCCTTAATGATCAGCTCGATGCCCCTGGTCAACTCCCCGAAGGTCTGTCCCGCTACGGAAAACCTTTTGACGATCGGCTCAACGATATCCATATTGTCCCGGACCCAGCGGCTGACCGCGCCGTTGTGCAGGTGGTTGTGGGTGTCAATCAAGCCGGGAACCACCGTTCGGCCCTTCAGGTCAATTGTCCTTGTCTGGGGTCCGGCATAACGCAGCAGTTCCGCGCTGCTTCCCAGGAACTGGATCTGGTCCCCGCGCACCGCCAATGCTTCGAAGATGCTCCCCGGAGAGTCATTGAACGAGGCATCGTCCATAGTGACAATCTTGCCGTTGTGGAGAATGAGATCCGGGTACGCTGCCAGCTCTGCCGGCACGTTCACGGTCTGCTGGCCACGGGCGCCGACAGAAAAAAGCATAATGCAAAAAACAGCAAAACTGGCTCGCCGCAGTAGGTTCTTCATGGGGGGTCTCCTTCGCCGATGCTTTGGTTTTATTCTCCTTGCCTGCCCTTGTGGCAGGCCGGAAATGGTTTGCTTTTAGTAGGCGTAATCATACTCCAGCGGTATTCTCGCTTCAAGATCGTCATCAACAAGCTTGTCCTCAAGACCTTAGCGATTTTTGAGCTTGAATCCACCGGCGTTGCTGGCATAGAATCCTAGCCTGTAGAGTAAAGTCCTAAAGTTGAGCTAAAGATTGCAACCGAAAATTCCCGTTGAGCGGACCACGCCGAATGCGATGGGTGGGTAGCCGCTTTCCGCGCGGGCGCAAGGCCCGCTGGCTTCCAGTTCTGGAGTAGGGAGTTACCAATGGCAGCAGAAGAAAAAGACAAGCAGCTTTCCCAGTCTGAACCGGCTGAAGAGGCCGGAACCCATGCAGGCAAAGCCGAACAGCCCCGCAAGGCGATGACGCGGCGGGATTTTCTGATCCGGGGCAATGCCGGAGCCGTCGCAGTCGGCGTCATGGCCGGTACCGGCTTCGCCGCCAACCTGGCGCCGCCTCCGCAAGCCGCCCAGCCGGCGGCAGTTGATCCCGTAACGATGCGCCGGGTGAAGCTGGAGATCGACGACAAGCAGCACGACGTCACCGTGGACGTTCGCGAGAGCTTGTGGGAGACGATGAACTACAAGCTGGGGCTGTCGAACTCCAATCTCGGCTGTGACCGGGCACAGTGCGGCGCCTGCACCGTGCTGGTGGACGGCAGGCCGGTGACCGGGTGCTCCGTGCTGACCGCGCGGCATGGCCGCGGACAGAAAATCCTGACGGTGGCCGGCATCACCAACGGACCGGGATTCCAGGGGCTGCACCCCGTCCAGCGCGCTTTCTGGCTGGAGGGCGGTTTCCAGTGCGGCATCTGCACTCGCGGCTTCGTGATGTCCGCCTACGCCCTGTTGCAGACCAACCAGAACCCCACCAACGCCGAGATCAAAAAGGCGCTGGACGGCAACATCTGCCGCTGCGGCGAGTACCCCAAGATACTGAGCGCAGTGCAGAAGGCCGCCGCGGAGATGCGGGGCGAGACGGTCAGTTACACGGCGCCGCTGGTAGCAGCCGAAGCGGTAGCCGCTGCGGCCGCGTCCGTCGAAGACGCCGTCTCCAGGCAATTTGAGTTTGTGAATCCGCTGGGAACAATCGAGGTGTACGACGATCTGTCCCTGGAGCTGCAGCAGATGCCCGGCATCGTGGATGTTTCCGGCACGGAGCGCACGATCATGCCCGTTTGGGACCCCGCCAGGCTCGACGAAGCCGCAGTGCGGCGGGCCCTCTCTGAATTGGGCCACCCTGTCAGACCGTAGGACAAGGTAAAGGAGGAGGTACGAGATGGCTCTCAAAGTCGATGCTCTGCGCGTCGTTCAAGACCCGGCATATGCAGCCAGCCTGACCGATTCTCAGTGGCACGCGCTGGCCGATGACCCGGCATGGGACGAGCTGGTTGGCGAATTCGAGGAGATGACTGCTCCTGTAATGGAGCTCTACGCGGCGAAGCTGGGAATGGCGGCCCCCCAGGCAGCAACGCCGCCCCCCGCGCAGGCCGAACAGTTCGGGGTAATCGGCAAACGAGTTCCGCGCCTGCATGGCCTCGGGGTCGTCACGAACCTTGGCAAATACACCCAGAACATGCGCATGCCGGGAATGCTTCATACCCGAACTCTGCGCAGCCCGCATCCCCATGCCAGAATCTCGAACATCGACATAAGTCAGGCCGAAGCGCTTCCCGGCGTAGTGGCGGTGCTGCATCGCGGCAACCTGCCTGCGGAGTACCGCGACGTGAAGATTGGAAGCAGCCCTCCGGACCGCTTTCTGTTCAGCGAGGAGTTCTTCGAGGTTGGGGCACCCATCGCCGTCGTCGCGGCTGAAAGCGAGCACATCGCCGATGAAGCGATCCGCCTGATCCAGATCGGATACGAGGTTCTGCCCGCTACGCTGGACATGATGGAAGGCGCTCGTCCCTCGGCGCTGAAGCAGTGGGACAACCAGCAGAACGGGACCATCGTCAACGTGACGCCGCCGCTGGTCCGGGGCAATCCAGACGCGGTGCGCGCCGACACCACTATTGAAGCGGTTCTGACGAAAGCCACCGAGCAGCACGTTCCGCTGGAGGTGACCAACTCGCTGATGTACTGGGACCAGGACCGCCTGATCGTGTACTACACCAACCAGCACGCGCACGGGACCCGGTCCCGTTTTTCCCAGGCACTGAAAATTCCGGTAAATCACGTGCGGGTCATCCAGACCGGCTACATGGGGTCAGGGTACGGCTACCGCAGCGGCATCGATTTGACTGAGATCCACACGGCCATACTAGCCAAGATGACCGGTCGCCCCGTCAAGACGATGTACACGCGCGAGGAAGACTTCATCACGCGCACTCACCGGCCAGAGTTCCGCAACGAGATGCGGCTGGGCGTCAACCGCGACGGAAAGGTTCAGTTCGGCCAGTTTCGCGTTTACGCCAACGTCGGCGCGCATCGAGCGGGGGGTGCCAACGGCGCCTGGTTCAACATGCAGAACCTCTACAAGATCCCGAACTTGAAGCTGGAGGCCACCGACGTCTTCACCAACAGCTACAAGTCCGGGCCATACCGCTGCGTAAGCCATCCGAACGGAACCTTTGCCCTGGAGATGATGATGGAGAAGGCGGCGTACGCCATTGGGATGGACCCCGTCGAGCTCCGGCTGATGAACCTCAACGAGGAGGGCAACCCGGAGACCGGTAGACCGTTCAGCAATCCCGGCATTCGGGATTGCATCCACGCCGCTGCCGACCGCATTGGCTGGAAGCAGAAGTGGCATGCGCCGCGCGCGAGAGAGGTTCGTCCGGGAGTCTTCCACGGGATCGGTCTTGCCGCTCACGCATGCAGCCATGGCGGGGGGTCCAACCCGGCAACCGGGCAGGTGATTGTGAACCGGGACGGCAGCGTGCAATGCGTTTCGGGAAGCACGGAAATCGGGCCGGGCCAACGGACGCAAATGGCGATGATTGCCGCCGAGGCGCTGGGCGTGCCCCTACATGCGGTGAGCATCGCCCCCTACGTGGACACCGACAACACCACCGACACGGCCAGCACCTCCGGGAGCCGGCAAACCAACACCGGCGGACGCGGCATGTATGAGGCCGCCGTCGATGCCAAGCTCCAGATTCTGAAGTTTGCCGCCCAGAAGTTCGTCGAAGACGCGCAGCGGGCAAACGAACAGTTTCAGGTGACGTCGGAAGAACTGGATATCAAGAACGGCGACGTTTTCGTGAAAGCCGACCCCTCCAAGAAATACACCCTGGAGACGGTCGTACGGGCCAACGGCTTGCCGATCCTGGGGCGGGCGATCTACAGACAGGACAACGACTGGCGGCGAACGGCCTGGGCGTCCCATGCCGCCGAGGTCGAGGTCGACACCAAAACCGGCACCGTCACGGTTACGAAATTCGTGGCGGCCCACGACGTCGGCCGGGCAATCAACCCGTTTGCGCTGGAGCAGCAGATCGAAGGCGGCGTGGTCATGGCCCTGGGCGCTACCCTCACCGAAGAGATGCTGCTGGATGCGGGGACGGGCCTGCCGCTTAACCCGAACTTGCTCGACTACCGCGTACCGAGCATCCAGGACGTTCCGGAGGAGATCGACGTCATCCTCATCGAGCGGCCCAAGGCGTATGGGGTTTTTGGCGCTCACGGAATCGGCGAGCCACCGATGGCTCCCCCGGCGCCCACTGTGGCGGCAGCCGTACACAACGCGGTGGGGGTGTGGATGGAAAATATGCCGCTTACCCGCGAGAAATTACTGGCAGAGCTCAGGAATGTGAGGTAAAGATGAAAAGCTTCCAACTATACGAGCCCAAAAACGTTCAGGAAGCCATCGGCGTCCTGACCAAGTTCGGCACCAAGGCCAAGGCTCTGGCGGGCGGCAGCGACCTGGTCGCCGGGGTGATGAAAGACTGGGTGCAGGGTTCCGGCATGCCACTGCCGGAAGCGCTGGTCGATCTGACCACCATTCCCCAGCTTCGCGGCATCAAGATGGACAGCAGCGGAGTCACCATCGGGGCTCTCACCACCCTTTCGGAAATCACCGAGTCGGAGGAGCTGACGGGGCGCTTCCCGCTGCTCACCCAGTCCGCGCACAGCGTGGCGTCGCAGTTGATCCGCAATTACGGGACGCTGGGCGGCAACATCAACCAGCGCCCGCGCTGCTGGTTCTTCCGGGGCAAGGACTTCGACTGCTACAAAAAGGGCGGCGACATCTGCTTTTCCGTGACCGGCGACAACCGCTATCACGCCATCATCGGCGGCGAGCAGTGCTACATCGTTCATCCTTCCGACACGGCTATTGCATTGCTGGCTCTCAATGCTCAGGCAAAAATCGCCGGACCGAACGGCGAGCGCACGGTCTCGTTCGACGACTACTTCATCAGTCCGGGCGAGGATATTCTGCGCGAGAACGTTCTTCAGCCGAACGAGCTGATGACCGAGGTGTTCATCCCCACTCCCGCGCAGGGCACCAAGCAGGGCTGGGCAAAGCTCAAAAACCGCGAGGTTTATGACTTCGCCGTCGTTGCCGTCGCCGTCGCTTTCACCGAAGCGAACGGAACGTGGACGGATGGCCGCATCGCGCTCGGCGGCGTCGCTCCGGTGCCCTACCGCGCTACCGTCGTGGAAAACCAGATCAAAGGCAAGAATATCCGAAACAGCATCCAGCAGGCCGCCGCCGTCATCCGCACGGTAACGCGCCCGATGAGCATGAACGCCTACAAGGTGGACATCACACAAAATATGCTGGAGCGGACCATCCTGGACGCACTGGGGTAACCATCCGAGCCACGGGCGGCCTCCCCGCCGGAACAACACCTTCTGACCCATACGGGTCGTAACACGAAAATCAAGATATAAGCCACGGCGAATGCTCGCCTCGCCGTGGGTTCTCCGTGTGACATATGCCGAGAGTCCTAATCAATCCGCCGCTAAGATTGACCTTCGATGAGGTGTACCAGGCCATTTCAAATCAATCCGGGAAGCAAACACCAGAATTGGAAACGACGGGCGGTGTTCTCTTCGAAGCCGCAGCCAAAACGGCACAAGACGGACGTCTGTTCATTTCCCTACCGCACGGTAACCGCATCTACGAGGGTGACTGGGGCTATACCACGAACAACATGGGTAAGGATGGGCAGAGGATCGGACACTATTCAAGGCCTCTCGATGATTGGGCGAGGGGTGGGTAGTGCGTAGCTACCGTGAAGGGTGTATTTCGTCGTAGCCTTTTGTTTCTGCACCCTATGCAGGAAAACTAGGCATGAACGGGAAGAAACAAGGCGTTCTCTTCATCGCTATCTGCTGCATGATTGTATTCGGCATTCTCGTGACCTATACAGTTAGTTCCACCCTCGGCTTCATCCTCTCCTCAATTTTCGTTCTCTTCCTCCTTTTCTCCGGTGGCAGTTCCAATCCAAAAGATTCCTCGGTTGATTATCACTGGTGGGAAGGTTCGCAAGGTCCCTAAAAATCCTTCTGGAATTCAGTCCGCAAGCCACGGCGAATGAGTTTGTTCGCCAGCCTGGGGCGCATCATCCACAGGCGCTCCGCCACGGCTTCCGCTTGGGCCTTCGGCCAAGTTGGAGGGGCATTTCTGCCTGCCTTTAAGAGGGCAGGCGAAAACGCTTGAAACGCTTGCCCTGGCAGTTACAGGCCTTCCGGCCTGTGTTTGATTGCCTAACTCTCGGCTGGGGCACAAGCAGGGCAGTCGGAAATGCCTGCCCTTAGCGTACAGGCTGGAGGAAATGGAGCACAGGCCTTAACGGCCTGTGCTCTCTACAGGGCAGGCAGGAATGCCTACCCTACCTACAGCCACCTATCAGAATCCAACAACATCCATAATCGTCCAGGAGAGTTTATAACTATCTATATATTCAATTAGATATATGAATACTGACGCACATTTTATTGCCCGTGACTTCCCTTGAAATCCACAGTCATCCCATTTATAATGGTGGGATGATTGCTGTAATCGATAAAGCCAACCTACCACCAAAAACCAAGCCCAAAGGCCGCCATCCCGACAAGGCCCTGTCGGCTTCCTTCGTGCGCTCAGCCGGAGTGGGAAGACACGCTGACGGCAACGGGCTATACCTGTTCGTCCAGCCTAGCGGAACCCGGAGCTGGATCCAACGTCTCATCATCCGCGGCCGACGTCGCGAACTCGGACTCGGCAGCGTCGCCCTGGTCTCGCTCGCCGAGGCTCGCGAAAAGGCACTGGCCAATCGCAAGCTGGCCCGCGAGGGCGGAGATCCGCTGGCAGAGAAACGCCGCGCCCAGGGCGTACCCAGCTTCGCCGAAGCCGCTGCGCGCGTGCTGCAACAGAAGCAGGCCGGCTGGCGCAGTTCGACTTACCCGAGGGACTGGCTGAGCAGCCTGGAACGCTACGCTTTTCCGCGCATCGGCAAGATGCCGGTCTCAGAAGTGACCAGTGCCGATGTGCTGGAGATCCTCACACCCATCTGGCACCTGAAGGCGGTCATGGCCCGTTGCGTCCAGCAGCGCATGCGCGCGGTATTGGAATGGGCCGTGGCGATGGAGTTTCGGCTCGACAACCCCTGTGACCGGGTCGTGCCGGTGCTCGGCGCCCAACACGATGTCGTGCAGCACATGCGGGCATTGCCCCACCGGGAGGTACCGGCTGCCATCGAGACGATCCGGGCATCGAATGCGAGGCCAGTCGTGAAGCTGGCGTTCGAGTTCCTGGTGCTGACGGCGGCGCTGTCCGGTGAGGTGCGTGGGGCGGTGTGGACGGAGATCGATCAAGATGAGGGTGTGTGGACAATCCCCGCCACGCGGATGAAGGCGAAGCGCGAGCACCGGGTGCCGCTGTGCCGTCGCGCCATAGAGATTCTCGACGCGGCCCGGAGGTTCGGCGAAGGCGGTGGCCCGCTGCTGTTCCCGAGCGTGCAGCAAGGAAAGCAACTCAGCGACATGATGCTGTCGGGATTGCTAAAGGACTTAAAGATCTCCGCCGTGCCGCACGGTTTCCGCTCCAGTTTCCGAGAATGGGCGGCCGAGGAGACGAATCATCCCCGAGAGGTGATCGAGGCGGCCTTGGCACATGTGGTCCGGAACAAGGTAGAAGCGGCCTATGCCCGCTCGGACCTCTTTGAACGTCGGCGTATCCTGATGGACGACTGGGCAGCCTACCTCGACAGCGAGCGCGAGAGCGCCGGTTGATGATCGCCCATCTTCGGGACCGAGCGGCTGTCCTGATGACGCACGGGTGGACCCGCCGCGAGGCGGAGTGGATCGCCCTGGTCTGTCTGCATAGCGGCGTGTTCACGAGGGCTCAATTCTGTTACTTCTTCGATGCCCTGTCGGATCGAAAGCGGGCGTTTCGTTTTGTGCGCAACCTGGTGGATCGCGGGCTTGCCGTAGAGGACGCTCTGCCTAACAAGCGAGGCGGCGCAAAGGCGTGCCGGATATCCAACAAAGAGGGTGATCTCAACGGGTCGATGCAACACTTTACCCTAAAGGAGAAGGTGAAGTGTATGCGGAAGAAACAAAAGAGGCAGCGGCGAAGTTTGACAGTAACGGAGCTGGTGGAGGTCTGGGATCGGTGGCAGCAGGGTGAGTCTTCCAAAGCGATCGGACGTGTGCTTGGGAGAGAACCGTCATCTGTGTACGCCGTGCTTTTGCGCCACGGGGGTATCCGTCCCCGCTCCCGATGCCGCTCACGCCGGGTGCTGACTTTGGCCGAGCGGGAGGAGATTTCCAGAGGCATTGCGGCGAAGCGATCGATCCGATCGATTGCCGTGTTGTTGGGTCGTTCCCGTCGACCCTCAGCCGGGAGGTGGGTCGCAATGGAGGCTATGCCAGCTATCGGGCGTCGGAGGCCGATCAGCGGGCCTGGGATCGGGCTCGCCGCCCGAAATCATGTCGACTGGTCCGTTGTCCGCGGTTGCGTCAGCTTGTGGAAGAGAAGCTGCGAGAGGTCTGGTCGCCCGAGCAGATCGCCGGCTGGATGAAGCGCACGTATCCAGAGGATAAGTCGGTTCAGGTATCTCACGAAACGATCTATCGTAGCCTTTTTATTCAGGCCCGCGGGGCTCTGAAGAAAGAGCTGGCTCAGTATCTGCGGTCCAGGCGAACGATTCGCCGGTCCCGGCATGCCAGCCGGAAAGGCCATGGGAAGGGACAGATCGCCGACATCGTATCGATCCGGGAGCGCCCGGTTGCAGTGGAAGATCGTGCGGTGCCGGGTCACTGGGAAGGCGATCTAATCGCCGGATCGACAAACAGCTACATTGCGACTCTGGTGGAACGTCATTCGCGTTACGTGATGTTGGCGAAAGTGGCCAGCAAGGAAACAGAAACCGTTGTGTCCACGCTGATCCAACAGGCCAGGCAACTACCGACGGAACTTTACAAATCGCTGACCTGGGATCGGGGTCTGGAAATGGCGGATCACAAGCGGTTCACATTGGCGACCGACATTGACGTCTACTTCTGCGATCCGAAAAGTCCATGGCAGCGCGGATCGAACGAGAACACCAATGGACTGCTCCGATATTATTTCCCCAAACGGACGGACTTGTCGGTACACTCCCAGGAGTATCTGGATCAGATTGCGCGCCAGCTCAACGAACGGCCCCGCAAGACGCTGGAGTTTGAAACTCCAGCCGAACGATTCAATGCATGTGTTGCATCGACCCGTTGAGCTGGCAACTAGAACTGGTCGCATCCAAGACGAGAGAGGCGGGGGGTGTCGACATTCTTGTTGGAGGTCCACCCTGCCAAGGGTTCTCTAGTGCAAACCGCAATTCGTGGTCGAGCACTAATCCGCAGAATCAAATGGTCAACGTTTTCATGAGATATGTGGAGAAATTGAATCCTTCGGTATTTTTGATCGAGAATGTGCAGGGAATTGCATGGACTGCAAGGAACGGCAGGTCCGAAATCCAGCCGAGTGTTGCGGGACACATTGTTGAGCGGATGAAATTGGCTGGGTACGTGACTTTTCCAAAGCTGTTGGATGCAGTCTGGTACGGTGTGCCCCAATTCCGAACCCGCTTTTTTGTTCTGGGAATCCATAGAGATGCTGGCTATTGCTTGGAGGACTTTGGTGACTGGGGCCCTTTTCCACCCCCCCCACGGTCCCCTTGCGGGACGTTCGTTCGTAACGGTCCGTGAGGCGATAGGCGATTTGCCACCAATCGGCAACGGTCATGGTTTGGATGAAATGGACTATTGTGAACCTGCAACAAGGGGGGGCAATAAGTTTCTGAGGCTGATGCGTAACAGCGCACCCAAGACAAATATTCTAGACCACATCACTTCGCGCCAAGCGGAATATGTCATCGAACGGTACAAACGAATCCCTGCCGGGGGGAATTGGCAGGACATTGTGGAAATGATGTCGAACTACTCGCAACTGGAGCGGACCCACAGCAACATCTATCGACGTCTGGAATGGGACGCGCCGTCTATTACGATCGGCCACTATCGGAAAAACATGCTCATTCATCCGGAGCAGCATCGTGGGCTATCGCTGCGCGAGGCAAGCCGGCTTCAATCGTTCCCGGACTGGTTCCGGTTTGCGGGCACGGTGGACGGGCAATCCGGCGGTTTGATGCACAAGCAGCAGCAACTGGCCAATGTGGTGTGTCCGCTTGTGTCGAAGGCAATCGCCGAATTCCTGCTGGAACTCTGACTTGAGACGCATCACTGCACAAATATTAAAGGCGTTGCGCTCCGTGTTGTCGCGGTTCGGACTCGCTTCTGCAGCATCACTGACGCCCGACAAAGACCAACCAGGCGTCCACCAATCCGCGCTACCGTCAAGCGATGAATTGAACCGTGAGAGGTTGAGGCATCAACAGATCGAGGCGGGATCGGCTAATGCGCTTCAGGAATCCCAGATCGAAGGGTCTGTTAAGGCTGTTCAGGTTGGGATCGTTGCAGAAGGAGAAGCGGATTCTGAACCAGTTGGAACAGAAACTCCGGAGGCATCGGTGCAGCAGAAGCAGCTGATGCAAGACGCGGGCGCCGACTCTGAATGTGGAGCTAGCTCTGAAGGAGACGATTCGGCACGCCCGGAAGATGCAGGTGCAGGCGACAGTGGTGTGGACCACAAGTCTGTGCAAGAGGACACGCTTCAAATAGATGAGGTGACCCCTCGCTCCGATCCTCGTCCTCCCCTCGATGTCCAACACGAGCCAATAACCGTCTTCGCCTCCCCAAACGCTAGTGAACGGACTGCGGCAGACTCAGGTGCTGATACTTCGTCCACAAGCCTAGCAGGTCTACCGAACAAGGACCTGCGCGGACGAGAGGCGTTACCAGAGGAACGCAGGACCGCTTCAATGGGTGTGTGGACATCGGACTCGGGAGGTGTGTATCGTCCGCAGGCTGAGGAAGAGCCCCAGAAACCGACAGAAGAAGACGTGCAGACGACCGCCGATAACTGGAGGGTTCCATCCCCGCGTCAGCCGGCACCACCAGAGGATGCTCATGAATATGCAGTGGCGGTCCAGGACGTTTCCGCGGTTGATCGTGAGTATGCCCGCTGGAACAACGCTGTTGTCGAGCAACTGCTGCTTGCGGGCCCATCTTCAGAAGAAGCCCTCTTGTGCGTCAACCCCCGCATACTGGCGAGAGTGTTCGAGGAGGCCGGCTTCGGCTTGATAGCCCCTGAACAGGCAGAGCAGCAGTTCACAACAGCGGTTGCGAACCTTTATCAGAGGCGCGTTCTTGGACACAGCGCCCGGCTTCGTGTGCTGCGGCGATGCAGCGCCGGCGGCCCCCCGGACTGCGCAGCCTTCCTCGCAGGTTCGGTCCTTGCTGCATTTCGCATGCAGTCCGAAGAGGAGTTGTCGGGAAACGCCTACTACAGGCGCTTGGCGGACCTCCTCAAGTGTGAAATGCAGGGAGCACACCCGATTGGATTCGATCCGCCGGTGTTCGAGTCGCTTTGGGTATTCCTTCACAACTGGCTTTGTGAAGCGCATGGGCGGCAGCTTGCAATGCCGAAAAGCGACGTCGGGTTCAGGCGGTTCGTTGCGTTGCCGCTGGCGCACGTTCCGCTTCGGTCCTTGGACATCGAGAAGCTCCCGGTGTTCTTTTTTTGGGCGGGATACCAGCCTGGGGCCCGGGTCCGGCATAACCGCCTGCTCGCCGATATGAAGCGGTGGCAGCAGTCAAGGAACATGCTTACGCCAACCGGCACAGGTGCCCTTTATGACGACCGCTCCTCCTCCGTCTCAACCCAAGTGAGCGCAGAATTGGAAGCATGGGACGGAAGCTTCTGCGAGTCGGCCAGCAGGCGTAGTGCACTGGTTGAGATTCAGTTCGACGTTGTCCAGAGGAGCCCAGTTTTCTTCTACTTGCCTCGGCGACCTCCGGGATTTCCTAGAGTGTTCGAGGGCGGGGAGCGTGTGTTCGAGGCATCGGATGAAGGGTGGTACGACCCCGCGAAGCTCCGCCAGGAGGATGGAGAACTTTTGGAAAGCGGCTTCGAGTGGCTTTCGCATGCAGGAGGCGTCAACTGTACGCTGAGGCGCTCTGGGGCGTTGGTCATTCCTTTCACACCATCATCAAGCTACAGCGGTTTTCTCTCAAGCCGACGCCTGTTGCGTGGTGTCAAATGCTCCGTTCTATGCCGCGACAACATTGTCCCCACGGTGAAGGACTACCTGAGCGAAGTTGCGCAAGGCTTGCTGAGCCCGGTATCACACTCACTGCTGCCGAACGGTTGGTCCATGTTCCGCGATTTCTCGGCGCGCGTCCCTGTCGAAGCGCCCGCCGGTCTTGAGTCGCTGGAAGTCGATCCAAATATTGATTTGATCGTTGCGGGTGGCCTGCGGATAGGACGCAGCTGGTCCTGGCTCACGGGGGCCCCGCCGCGAATCCTCGTGTCCGGCATGGAGGCCCAAGACCGCATAAAGGTAAACGGCACTTCGGTGGGAGTGGGTGCGAGCGGTGAGTTGCTGGCCGGCGGAGTCTTCGCTGAGCCCGGTGAATACCTCGTCGAAGCGGGTAGCCGGCGGAGGAGATTTGAAATAGAACGGCCGCAGGTGTCTGTGCAGAGCCAGACCGAACTTCGTGAATCGCTCGATGCTGGCCGTAGCAGAAGGATCGCCTTGCCGCATGGCTCATGGACCTTGATAGGCAACTCGCCGGATCAGGTCTGCTACTCATACGGAAAGTTCTTTCGGGGAACTATTGCGTCATGTCCATTCCATCCCAGTTGGGCCGTCCAAGTGGGTGCTGGCCCTGACGCAGTGGTCGCGGTAGCTGCCTATCCGAGTCCACCGCGAATGCTCAGCCTTCGCAGGCTGACCAGGCAGACTCGGAAGCTGATCGAGCAGTGGAGCAGCGTCGTCTACGCGGCACACATCCGCCGCCCGCGCTTCGTTGGGCTGTACGGGGCTGTCCCCGATGAAGGCATTGTTGACGTCTGGAGGAATTACGCCGCATTGGCGAAGGAGATCAAGCGGAGACTGAAGAAGCCACGATGAACTGCGACCTGCTACTGACATGGATGACCCACCTGGGAGAGGGGTCGTGGATGAGCTTTCGAAAGGCGGCTGAGGAGATTGCAGGTGGAGACCCCGATCCGCTGGAGCTGTCCCGCGCACTGAGAGTTGGGTTGTCGGATCTCGGCTTCACTGAATTCTTTGTGGATGGTACTCAGCGGTGGAGGATGCTGCCGCCCGTGCTTGGAGGTCTTGCCGCCCAGGAGGATGCTGCCGCCTTGTATGGAAGCCGCACTCCTGCTCTTGTCGAGGCACTGCGGAATGCAGCCGAGGCGCATGGAGGCAGGCTCGAAGAGGAAGGCCTCCAGGACTGTCCGACATCCTTCCGTGTGGTTGGTGAAAGGCGGGTGATTGCCGCAATCTCCCGCCGTATCGGAGTGGCTTATGAACCTGATAACGGGAGACGGATTGCGGAAGACGTTCCTCCCATCCCATGCGTACTGGAGACCGCGGCCCAGGAACCGGGCCCGTTAAACTGGAAGGCGCGGTCCTTCGACCTTGGCATATGCGCCTGGGTCGACGGCCTTTTGCCGAATGCGGCGTGTGAGTTTACGCCCATCTATGGCCCATCGAAATACTATATTCGCCGAAAGAGTGGGAAGCTGTTGAGGATGCCAAAGCGGGAGTCCCTCTATGCCGCCGCCATGTTGAAGGGGGTTCGTCTGATTGATTACGAGCCGGATGCCATGAAGTTGAGTGCGCCGTTGTTCGCACCGATGCCCGAGCTATACGCCAGGGCCGCATGTCTTTGTGCGTGCCGTCCTGCGCAGATAATCAACGGGCGATTTGTCTACTGTGATGTAACGCCCCAAGTGGCCACTCTTTTGATGATCGCAGCCGGTCAACCGCACCCCGGAGTCGCCGTGCTGGCCGAAGGAGCGAAGTAGACCGATGAACGACCCGTTTCAGGTGTTCGAAGAGATTCGACTTGCATACCAGCGGTATCTCGACAGCCCGTTCCGGTTGCGGTACGACGCTCTTCGGGAGGAAAGGCGCTGCCTCCTGTTTCAGGATCGCCAGCTATTTCGCGAGCCTCTGATCGAGCCGATTCCTCCATACGAGAACTCCGGACTGAGTGTCGATCAGGCATGCGCCTGTCTGGGCGTCCCCAGCGAGGCTGCGGACTTCATCACTCGCGGGCTTTTCCGGGCTGAAATTCCCCTCTATGAGCATCAATTCGACGCGTGGCGGCATTCCCGTGCCGGGCGCTCTGTTGTAGTGACGACAGGAACGGGCTCCGGAAAGACCGAATGCTATCTTTTGCCGGTCTTCGCTTATTTGGTCGAGGACCTGATACGCGGGTGGGGGACGCAACCCTCCGCGCCCACTAGGCAAATGTGGTGGAGGTATCCACATCAAACCCGCATCCCGCAACGGGGGCACGAGTCCGCAAACCGGCCGAGCGCTGTACGCGCATTGATGTTGTATCCCCTAAACGCCCTTATCGAGGACCAGCTGGGCCGCATCAGACGTGCCTGTGACAATGAACAGGCAAGGCAGTGGTTCTCAGGACCCTTCGCCGAGCATCATTTCTGGTTCGGTCGATACAACGCCGTCGCCCCTGTTTCTGGGACCAAAGAGAGCTCCAACAAGCGGGCTGAGCTCAAGAAACGGCTGCTTAAGATGGATCTCAACTGGGGACGCGCACTCACGTCTGCAGCCGCCCGAGGATCGGACGACATTCTGCACTCCTTTCAGAATCCGGAGGGATCAGAGATGTGGTCGCGGTGGGACATGCAGAGCCATCCACCAGACATCTTGATTACGAACTACAGCATGCTGAACATCATGTTGATGCGGGGGCTCGAAAGCAGCATTTTCGATCTGACAAAGGTGTGGCTGGAGGCAGACCGCAGCAACCATGTTTTCCACCTGGTTGTAGACGAACTCCACACCTACCGTGGGACGCCGGGGACTGAGGTGGGTTACCTGCTCCGGGCGCTCCTGCATCGAATCGGCCTCGATCCGGATTCGCCGCAACTGAGGATCATTGCGACGAGCGCGTCCATAGAGAACGACGGTCAAAGCCGCAACTACCTGGAACAGTTTTTCGGGCGGGATGGAAGCTCATTCGAGATCCTCTCGGGGCGGCAACGCAAGTTTCCGGCCCCGGCTACCGGGATGGCGCCCTACGCAGCAGCGTTCGCTTCCCTCAACACTGATCTGGATTCGATTCCGCTTGCCCAAGCGGCGAGGGACTTTGCGTCTGCGGTTGGGGCGGACACGAACGGTGAACCGGGTCAGGTTATCGCACGTGCCTACGAGGAGATTCATGGCCTGGAGCCGGTGCGGGTGGCTTGCGAGGATGAGCCGCTGACCCTTGAGCGTCTTTCATCTACAGTGTTCGGCGGCACTTCTGAGGCCGATATTGCAGCCACACGCGGACTTGTCCGCAGCTTGATTCATGCTCGCATACCGGGTGCAGAGCCAGGGAGTATGGTTGCTCCGTTGCCGCTTCGCATTCATTACTTTTTCCATAATGCGGGAAGAATCTGGGCATGTGTAAATCCGGGTTGCTCAGGTCGCACGGGAACAACGCCGAGCGGTTACGAGACTCCTCCAGTCGGGCGGTTGTTTACCGACCCGGTGCCCCGCTGTGATTCTTGCTGGTCGCGTGTTCTCGAACTGCTGTACTGCCAGCCGTGCGGAGAGGTGTTCCTCGGGGGGTACAAGAAGTTGGACCCCAACTCCCCGAATGCCTGGTTTCTGTCTCCCGACTATCCGAACTTGGATCAGGTCCCCGACCGAGCGGCCTCGCTCAACAGGAAGTTCGGAGAATATGTCGTCTTCTGGCCTGCGAATGGGCGGCCGATCTACCGGTCAACGCATGCCGGCCCGCAGTGGAGGTGGCTGAACGGCAGCCACAGGTGGCATCCCGCCGCCGTTCACTCGACACACGGCCGCCTGACCTATGAAGTGAGATCAAGAAACGCGCAGGTGCAGGAATCGGTCGGCTTCGCCTTCAACTGCACCGATGACGAAGCAAACGCATTTCCTACAAAATGCCCGCACTGCGGGGACGACTGGTCGAGGCGGCGGATTGAGTCCCCCATCCGCGATCTGGGCTCCGGCTTCCAGCGCGTCATGCAGCTCTTGAGCGACGGCATGATGCGAGAGATCCCCGATGTCAGGAGGCGGAAGCTCGTCCTTTTCTCCGACAGCCGCCAAGACGCTGCAAAGCTGTCCACCGGCATCAAACATGCACACTACCTGGACAATGTCCGGCAGACAGCTTTCGGCCGTCTCATGCAGCAGATTGAGAACTCCAAATCCGAATTCGCCCGATCCATGGAGTCATACCAACAGTCATGTGAGCTTCTGCAGCTTGTCCGGAAACAGAATGTGCAATCCCTCGACGCGGCTGAACAGGGCCGCCATCACGAGATCATCCAGACGCTTGAGGCCTCAGCCCTCGGTCGGCTCATGCAACTCGCCGGGTCTGGTGGAACGCTACAACGCCCCTCGCCGCCGACAGGCTTCGGCAGCATGCGGTTTAACGCCCTTCTGGATTTCGTGCGAGAGTCGCTCCTACGAATCGGGATGAATCCGGGTGGGCCATTGCCAGGCGTAAGGGAGTATCAGTCCCAGACAACGACGATCCACTGGACGGAGATCTTTGACTGGAAAGTGGAGCCGCACAGATACCGGCCGGGCCTTCAGCCGGTTGAGCAGGAGTTGCGGGATCGAATCGAAGCCGAGTTGTTGCGCTCCGTCATCGACGATGTGCTCTTCGCGGGGGGAAGCCGCGACTTCGAGTCGCTGCGGCTTGGGCTCCTTTGGATCAATAACTCGGGGCCAGCTACGGTGCAGGAGTGCGCGGCGGCTTCCATCGTCAGGATCCTAGCAAAGAGGTTCCGCTGGACTCCGGCGTCGGACGGCAGACCTCAAACGCCCGAAGACATCCGCCGGTACGTTCAGGCCGTCGCCGATCTCAATGGGCTCGATGTAGCTACGCTGCAGGAGGACATCCTAACTCTGTTGAGCAACGCCGTGGATCAATGGCTGGTCGTCCCGCAACACCTTTACGTGCTAACCCCCGTCCCCGGAGCCGACGGGTGCATCGATGTCTTTCCCTGCCAACGATGCGGCGCCGTCCACCTGCAGGCGTCCGGCGGTATTTGTACGGTCTGCCGGAATCAGCTTCCGAGCGCGGCGCAGCGCCATCCCACGGCTACGGACGCCAGTGACATGGACTTCTATGAATACCTGGCTCGATGCAACGACCATCCGTTCCGTCTCAACTGCGAGGAGCTGACCGGCCAGACGGACAGTGACGACCGGATCGACCGCCAGAGATGGTTCCAGGAGGTCTTCCTTGATCGAGAGCTCGAGAAGGCCTTCGGCGTGGACCTCCTCAGCGTCACCACGACCATGGAGGCGGGCGTAGACATCGGATCGCTGCAGATGATCGGCTTGGCTAACATGCCCCCCATCCGCTTCAACTACCAGCAGAGGGTCGGACGTGCCGGACGGAGGGGTCTTGGAATGTCAGCAGCATTGACGCTCTGCCGGGGCCGTAGCCACGATGACTATTATTTTGAGCGGCCTCATCTCATTACAGCTGAGCCGCCGCCTCGGCCGTATGTGGATGTTACGCGTCCGGAAATCGCGCTACGAGTCGTCAACAAAGAGGTACTTCGGCGCTCGTTTGAAGGCATCGAGATCGAGTACTCAGGCGACAATGTTCATGGAGAGTTTGGAACTGTCGGGGAGTGGTCCGTTCATCGACAGACCGTCTCAGACTGGATCGCTGTCAACGGGCCCTTGATCGAGAACGTCACACGCCACATTCTGCGTCGAACTGCATTGGACGATGCGGCGAGCATCACCCAGTACGTTAGGAAGGAGTTGCTCGACCGGATCGATGAAATCGCCGGCAGGAGCAACACGCATCATGCGCTCAGCAAACGCCTGGCGTCCCACGGTGTACTTCCAATGTTCGGCCTTCCGACGCGAACGCGCTTGCTGCACCATGGAGCCGATCCGCTGGCCTCCTCAGTACGGGGTCATCGACCGCAACCTCGACATCGCCATCAGCCAGTTCGCTCCCGGTGCACAGTCAATCAAGGACGACAAACTTCATACGGCCGTCGGAGTGGTCGAATTCGTCCCCGAGGTGGGCGGCGTTGCCCTGGCGCCGAATCCGCTCGGAGAGTCCGAGACGGTTGGTGTGTGCCGTCGATGCCAGGCCCTCGTTTCCCAGCCTGCGCAGTCGGGTACGTGCCCATTATGTTCGGCGGCGCGTGGTCCGGACGGCTATCGGCTGGCGGAATTGACCGAACCCCCTGGATTCAGCACTTGGTGGGCGATCTCCGCCCGCGCCGAGTTTCGGGGGGGCTTCGAATTCACGCCCAGGGCGTTGAGGGCCCGCATGGGGGCTGGGCTGAACAACTACAGACCTCACAGAAACTTCAGCATCGACAGCGGCTCTGCCAGAATCTACCGCATCAACGACAACGATGGGAGCGACTTCGAATTCCGTAAGCTGGAGCACCGCCATTTTTGGATGGTTGAGGAAGCGTTCGACAGTGCTCTTCGCGACATTCCTGCCGCCGAGCAGCGACGGATTCAACGACCGTCGTTCGATTCGGCGACACCCCGAGTCCGGCGTGCTCTTACCGCCATATCCAATACGGATGTCATGGCCGCCGGAATCAACGTTGTTCCAGTGGGGCTTAGCCTTAATCCATCGAAGCCGGAAGCGAAGGCTGCGTGGTACTCCTTCGGATTTCTTGTCCGGCGGGCTGCCGCAGTGAGCCTCGACGTGAATGAGTCTGAACTCGACCTCGGAATCCAGCCTATTCCCGACCTCTCCACACCGTTCGCGCCTCCGACCGCCCGCATCTTCATCTCCGACAGCCTGGAGAACGGAGCTGGATACAGCACGTTCATAGGAAAACCCATCCGCTTCGAAGAACTCCTTCGGTTTGTCTTGGGGCAGGCGCGCCCCTCCTGGACGCGGAGTACTCCACCCGACTCGTTTCATCGACCGCTCGTGACACCGCCGCACAGCCATGACTGCGTCAATTCCTGCCATCGCTGTCTTCGAGAATTCGGGAACATGGCCTATCACCCCATACTCGACTGGAGGTTGGGGCTCGACATGGCGCAACTCGCCCTTGATCCCAAAGCCCGCATTGATCTCACCACAAGCCACTGGTCCGATCTTGTCGCCCGCATTGCTCCGCCCTATTTCGCGGGCCTCAATCTGCAGACGAGGACCTTCGATGCGTTGTTGGGAGGAGTTGATCCATTCAGCAACGAAGCCATCATCCTGGCCCACCCGCTTTGGGACACGGATTCGTCCAACTTCCGCCCGGAGGTGGCCGCCGCCGTTTCAGACGCGCAAGGCCAGGGCTTCAAGGTGACTCTGCGGTCGGTGTTTCATGCTGTTCGGTTTCCTTATGAATGAGGAGTTTATGAAGGCATGTTCATCCCGGAGCCGCCGGTTCTAGCTCAGCTCGAGCGCATTACACCGAGCATCTACGAAGCCAGCATAAACTGCCTGGCCAAGGCGGCATGGTTCGCTTTTGGGGACGCCGGTGTTCTGCCGCAGCACCCGGCGGCGATCCTTGGAACGGCTTACCATGTGGTTGTGGCAACTGCGCATAAAGGAGAGCTCCCGGTGGCAGACGGCAGCGACCGCTCTCCGGCAAGGGGGCTGTTCGACAAGACGGCGCAGAAGCTTCACCTGAGCGCCCACCGCTTGGTCAAGTTAAAGTTCCCCTCTGCGGACCGCCTGCCCTTCTACAACCTGAACCGTGAACGGGCTACCCTCACGGCAACTCCCATCGCTGCGTCTCGACTGCCGTCGGCTAGTTCTACCGCTGGAGCGGCGAGATTAGATTCTCCAGCATTGAGGACGGAATCCCGCCTTTGTTCGAGGGATGGACGGCTCGTCGGCCGAGCCGACCATATCGATGGCCGGTCCAGCGTAGTTGTAGACTACAAAACTGGGCATATGTCTGAAGCCGAGGCGTGGGTTGTGTCCGATTCCGAGGCGCGCCAACTTCGCCTGTACGCGTATCTTGCCGCAGAGAACGGAATAGACGTAGACACGGGTGCGGTTGTACGGGGTGACGGACAGCGCTGTGAAATCGCGATTTCGCCGGCCGAAGCCGAGGCCGAGGCGAACTTGGCCAAGAAGCAGCTTGGCAGACTCAATGCCGCGGTTTCCGAGGGAGCTTCTTTCCGAGATCTCGCCTCCCCGTCGCCAAGGAATTGCTCGTTCTGCCCATGTCTGCCATTCTGTGGTCCATTCTGGGCTGAGGCGCAGCCTGAATGGGCTGCAGACTGCGGATCACATGTGGAAGGGAACATTGCCGAGATAGAGAGGCGACAGATTCAGGGCATCTCGCTCACGACTCTAGTCGTGTCGAGGCGGGCCGGGACAGTGTTTGCACAACACGTTTCAATCGAGCAGATTCCCAGTGAATGGATGAGGATGGACGGCTTGGATCTGCCCCACATCGGGGACGCCGTCCGTGTAGTACATGGACGGCAGATGGAGACGGACGGGGACGAGGCGGTGATCCGAGTTGACAAGGCGTTGACCGCTGTTTGGAGGCTTCGCAAAGACAAAGCTGGCGGCGGCTAGAGGTGTTTTTCTGGAAGACGCATAGTGGACAACCTTACGCCGGAACAACGCAGCTTCACGATGTCCCGCATCCGAAGCAGGGACACGACGCCGGAACTGACGATTCGCAGGCTTGTACAAGCGCGCGGGCTACGGTTCCGCACGCACAAGAACGGACTTCCAGGACGGCCTGATCTCGTGTTTGTGCGTGCGAAGGTCGCGGTATTCGTCGACGGTGACTTCTGGCACGGCTGGCAGTTCCCCCGCTGGAGGCACAAACTCGGCCCCTATTGGAAGAAGAAGATCGAGGGCAACCGCTACAGGGATCGGCTAACCTCCAATAAGCTCCGACGGGAGGGATGGCTAGTCATCCGCATCTGGGAGCATGACGTGGAGCGTGATGCGGAATCTTGCGTGGACCGCATCGAAGAAGCGGTCAAAAAGCAGGCTGAACGGTCTTGCCGGTGAGACGATGAGCTACTGGATATTCAAGGTTTCAGACCAAGGCAGTTACCCCGACAGTCCCGGCGCACAGTATGTCTATGACAACACTCATTCGGTAAGAGTGCAGGGGGGTGACGAGTTTATCTATCTCAAGAAAAGCGGCACCCAATATGGTTTGGCCGGGGCTGGACGCGTGTCGAGGGTGATCCAGCGGTCAGCCGGTGAACGTGAACGGCGAAGCACGAAGGTCAGGCGACTGTTCACGGCGCATCTTGCGGACGTTGTATGGTTTCCGAAACTATTTGACCTTTCGACGCGCACCAAGGCTGGCAGACATAATCGGTTGTCAATGGAACTCCCCGAAGACCTGAACAGCATCGGCTGGTCGATTTCGATGCCTCGATTAGAACGTGATCTGTTTGTCCGTCTCCTCGACGCAGCTTTGGATTCCGCTCTTCGAGCCAAGGCCCCGGCGGTCCAGATGCATGAGGCCGATTGGCACGTGGATGATTCATGGTCCCTTGTGAAGCGTCGTAGCCGTATGCGCACGTTCCGCGCAATGGTTCTGTCGCGCCACGAGTACACCTGCCTCGTTTGTGGAACTCAGCTTTCGTCGGTGCTCGATGCTGCTCATATCCGAAGCTACGCATCCGATAAAAGCCAAAGGGCAAATCCTGCGAATGGGATATGTCTGTGCTCATATTGTCACGCAGCCTATGATTCTGGCGATATCGCCATCCTTCCCGATGGAGAGGTGAGATGTTGTGGAGATATTCGCGACTGGATCGCGCTCAAGCACTTTACTGCTCTCCCGCAGGAAAAGCGTCGGCATTGGTTGTTAGGCGTTGATAAAAGGCTCCTCTCGGAGCGGGACGCCGCAAAATGAGCAATCTCCTATTGATTCTTCTGTGGATGTAAACAACTCCGAAAACGCCCTGTACTGGGCAGGTGGATTGGTGAGTTGACAAATAGGACAAAGTTGGGGGGTAAAGAGTAGGTTATTCACCATTGCTGCGCAAAGGCGGCTTGGCCGCTCGCGCCTAGTCGTCAAGCTCGTAGGGCGGCAACTGTGACTGGACGCGGTTCCGGGACGGCTCCCCGCTGAGGTACGTGGCCCAGTCGTCCATCAATGTCCGCCGACGTTCAAACAGGTCCGAGCGGGCGTAGGCCGCTTCTACCTTGTTCCGGACCACATGCGCCAGGGCCGCCTCGATCACTTCTCGGGAATGATTCGTCTCCTCGGCCGCCCAGTCCCGGAAGCTGGAGCGGAAACCGTGCGGCACGGCCGCGACCTTTAGTTCCTTGAGCAGTCCCGACAGCATCATGTCGCTGAGTTGCTTTCCTTGCTGCACGCTCGGGAACAGCAGCGGGCTGCCGCCTTCGCCGAGCGCCTGGGCCGCGTCGAGAATCTCTATGGCGCGGCGGCACAGCGGCACCCGGTGCTCGCGCTTCGCCTTCATTCGCGTGGCGGGAATCGTCCACACACCCTCGTCCCGATCGATCTCCGTCCACACCGCCCCACGCACCTCGCCGGACCGCGCCGCCGTCAGCACCAGGAACTCGAACGCCAGCTTCACGACTGGCCTCGCATTCGATGCCCGGATCGTCTCGATGGCAGCCGGTACCTCCCGGTGGGGCAATGCCCGCATGTGCTGCACGACATCGTGTTGGGCGCCGAGCACCGGCACGACCCGGTCACAGGGGTTGTCGAGCCGAAACTCCATCGCCACGGCCCATTCCAATACCGCGCGCATGCGCTGCTGGACGCAACGGGCCATGACCGCCTTCAGGTGCCAGATGGGTGTGAGGATCTCCAGCACATCGGCACTGGTCACTTCTGAGACCGGCATCTTGCCGATGCGCGGAAAAGCGTAGCGTTCCAGGCTGCTCAGCCAGTCCCTCGGGTAAGTCGAACTGCGCCAGCCGGCCTGCTTCTGTTGCAGCACGCGCGCAGCGGCTTCGGCGAAGCTGGGTACGCCCTGGGCGCGGCGTTTCTCTGCCAGCGGATCTCCGCCCTCGCGGGCCAGCTTGCGATTGGCCAGTGCCTTTTCGCGAGCCTCGGCGAGCGAGACCAGGGCGACACTGCCGAGTCCGAGCTCGCGACGTCGGCCTCGGATGATGAGACGTTGAATCCAGCTTCGGGTTCCGCTAGGCTGGACGAAGAGGTATAGCCCGTTGCCGTCAGCATGCCTTCCCACTCCGGCTGAGCGCACGAAGGAAGCCGACAGGGCTTTGTCGGGATGGCGGCCTTTGGGCTTGGTTTTTCGTAGTAGGTTGGCTTTATCGATTACAGCAATCATCCCACCATTATAAATGGGATTACTGTGGATTTCAAGGGAAGTCGTGAGCCATACACAGTGCGACAATAATTCTATAATGAATTGATTATATAGATAGTTATGAACTTACTTAGACTATATTGTACATCGTTGGATTCTGCGAGTTGGCTGTGGTAGCGACAGGCATTCAGCTAGCAACAGGCATTCCTGCCTCAGTTAGGGTAGGCATTCTTGCCTGCCCTGTAGAGAGCACAGGGCGGTAAGGCCTGTGCTCTTCCCCCCCCATCCTGCCCCGCCTACACCCCTCGATCAGTGGCCTCGATTGGCTTTCCAGTGGCTTTTTTAGCCAAACAAACCCAATCAAACCCAAAACGAAGCCATTGCCCCGATCCTCTGCACATCTCATATTTCCTATATATTCAATTGGTTAGCTGGATATCGGAAGTTTTGAAATGGGTTCGTTTTGCAAAAAAACTTTTTTCTTCCCGCCCCCCTCCCCCCGTAAGTTTCACAAACGCCCTCCGGCCCGATTGTCCCTTGCGCCAATTCCGGGAGCAACAAAATCCTTCCGAGAATTCCGAAGGAACCGAGGGAACCGAATCTACCGAGGGAACCGAAGCGCCCGTGCCGAGCCAGGTAGTGACAGCCATTCTTGCCTGTAGGTAGGGTAGGCATTCCTGCCTGCCTTGGGGAGAATACAGGCCGGTAGGCCTGTATTCTAAAGGCAGGTGGTTGCCGACTGCCCTCTTGGAGGCACGCCGGGCCTCACCCGTATGCGCACAGGATTGGGCATCACTCCATCAGTGTGCAGTGGGTAGATCTGGAGCATTTCTCGTAAAGGTGCATATCGGGCAGGGGTCACCACCAGCGCTTTCCTCGTCGTGTTTCGTTGCTGGCAATAAAATCCCGGCGAAAAAACTATTCGCCACGGCTACCAAAGATCAGATTGCACCAATAGGTGAAATGCTCTAGTTGAAAGAATGGCCGTTTTAGGCAAGAAACTACACACCATCAATAACAGAAGGATTCTCTCAGGACACGGCCGTTTCCCCTGCTGAAGCCTTCAATTCCATGTAACGGGCCTGCGCGGCGCTGACGCCATCGCCCAGCCTGCAGGAATGGCCCAAACCCTTCAGGACCATCTCAAGCGCGGCGATGACTCCCACCATGTCGGTGAGGTCATAGTAGCCGAGGTGGGCGATGCGGAAAATTTTTCCCTTCATGGTGCCCTGCCCGTTGGCGACGATCGCTCCGAACTCATCCCGCATGCGCCGCTCGATGTCGGAGGAGTTGACGCCCTCCGGAGCCAAGACGGCGGTCAGGGCATCGGCGGGGACTTCGGCGAAGAGCTTCAAACCCAGAGCTTGGACTCCGTGGCGCGTGCAATCGGCCAGCACCTGGGCGTTGTGGATCAGGTTCTCGCGTCCCAAACCTCGGATGTGGTCGAGAGCCGCCGCCAGACCGACCAGAAGCGAGGTGGCGGGAGTATAAGCCGTGTCGTGCTTGCGTGCCGATTCCCGTTCTTTAAGAAAGTCAAAGTAGTAACGCGGGAGCTTCGCCAGCTTCATGCGCTCCCAGGCGGACTCGCTGACGCTTGCGAACGATAGGCCGGGAGGAATCATCAGCGCCTTTTGGGAACCGCCGATCACCACGTCCAGCCCCCAGCCGTCGATGTCCAGGTTGGTCGTACCCAGGCCGGTGATGGCATCCGCCACCAGCAGCGCCTCGGGACGAATCTTCCGGAGCCGCGCCAAGCCCTCGGTGTCGTTGCGCACTCCGGTTGAGGACTCGGTCGCCTGGAACAAAACACCCCGGACGTCGGGGCAGCGTTCCAACGCCTCCTGCACCGCGCTGAGCGGAATAGCCCGGCCATAGGGAGATGCTACTTTTTCCACCTGCAGGCCGAAGGCCTGGGCCAGTTGCTCCCAGCGCTCGCCGAACTTCCCGGCCGTGGCCACGATCACCCGTTCGCCGGGAGAAAACAAGTTGCTGATGGCCGCCTCCATCGCTCCGGTTCCGGAAGAGGTAAAGAAGATCACCTCGTTGGCAGTGCCAAAAAAATATTTCAGGTTTTCCCGCACGTCGTCGAGAACCTTGCGAAAGTCGGCGGTGCGGTGGTGCATGGCCGGAGCCGACAAGGCCGCCTGCGCTTCGGGCAGCAACGGGGTCGGGCCGGGAGTGAAGAGACGTGGTTTTCGGATCATGCCTAAATCTCAGCTTTTCGGATATAACCTGAAGCGGCGGTGCCGAGGAACGGAGACACTATCAAACGGAATATTATAGTATTTTTCTTTAGCGGATCAGGCCCATCAGAAACGTTCAAAACGTCGCAGTGGGACCCACGGTCCATAAACTTCAGGAAATGTTCCCAGGATTGATTCTTCCAGCATTACCCCATGTTCATTTGGCGTGGGTGTTATCGTAGCAGGTAGTGGTTATTTGTAACGCAGGGACCTTCGACGCACCTTACAAATGAGATCGGGAGGACCCTTTTGGGGTGACTCCTCGAATATGAAGTTATGCCTATCCTCGAAATTGCCTAGCGTGCTAAATCGATCCCCAGCGGAACGTTCCTGCTGCTTCTTATCTGCTTCGTGGCTTCCCACAGCGCCCGAAGGCTCGCGCCCCTGCCGAACGCAAAATCATTCAGGCAATGTAGCAACGCTTCCGAACGCTCGGCTCTCGCTAACCTCTCTTTAGAGGACGCGGCGAGATCACGACCGACTTTGCCTGGCTGTAGTGTTCCAGCGCTTCCACGCCATGCTCCTGCCCCAGACCGCTCTGCTTCCATCCTCCAAACGGCATTTCATCATAGATGATCTGCGCCGAGTTGACCCAGGTGTAGCCGGCCTGGAGGTTTTCCGCGGCAAAGTGAGCCTTGTGGAGATCGCTGGTGAAGACTGAAGAGCCCAGCCCGAATATGGAGTTATTGGCCCGCTCGACCGCCTCTTCGATATTCTTCACGCGGAAGATCGGCAGCGCCGGCCCGAAACACTCGTCCTGGGCCAGCATGGCGTCGTCGGGAACGTCGGTGACAAGAGTCGGATACAGGAAATTTCCGTTCTCATATTCCTTGCCCTCCGGACGAGTTCCCCCGGCGACGATCTTGCCGCCTCGCTTGACGGCATCTTCAACCTGCTCTTCGACTTCTTGCCTCTGCCCAGCGGTGTGCAGCGGACCCAGACGGGAAGCCGGGTTCATGCCGTCGCCGACCGACAGCTTCTTCACCTTGTCAATCAGCTTCTGGATGAATTTATCCGCGATGGACTCAAAGACGTAAAGCCGCTTGATGGCTAGACAGGCCTGGCCGCAATTGAAAAACCTTCCTACCGAAGCGGCGCTCACGGCCTCATCGATGTCGGCGTCGTCGCAGACAATCAGCGGGTCGCTGCCGCCCAACTCCAGCGTCACCCGCTTAAGCGTGTCCGCCGCCGTCTTCATCACGCGGATTCCCGTGTCAGTGGCGCCGGTAAAACCAATCTTGGCAATCTTGGGACTCTCCAGCATCTCCTGCCCCACCGAAGAACCCGGCCCGGCAACCACGTTGAGGGTTCCCTCGGGCAGGCCTCCCTGACACAACAATTCGACCACCCGGATGCAGGTGAGCGGAGTGGTGCTGGCTGGTTTCACAACCATAGTGTTGCCGGCCAGAAGCCCCGGAGCCAGCTTGTTTCCCATCAAGGCAACCGGAAAGTTCCAGGGCACGATGGCGCCGCAAATTCCCAGCGGCAGCCGCAGCACCATCCCGAAACGCCCGTCGGCGATGGGAATTTGAACGCTTCGTAGGTTCTTGCCAAGACCCGCGTAGTATTCCAAGGTATGCTGCAAACGGCGGATCTCCATGGTCGCTTCCTTGAGCGGTTTCCCCTGCTCCTTGGTCAGGCTCTCGGCCAGCTCTTTTACATGCTGGTCGATCAGCCGCGCCCCCTTGAAAATCACTTCGGCGCGGGCGGAAGGGGCGGTCTTGGACCAAACCTTCAAAGCCTGTTCGGCGGCGTCGATGGCCATCCGGACGTCTTCTTTGTTCCCGCGCGGGACCGTTTCCACAACGGTGCCGTTCGCGGGATTGCGCACTTCGGTTACTTCTCCTCCAACAGACCTCGCGGGTTGTCCCGCAATTACAAACTGAGCCATGTTGTTTTCCTTTTCTTCCCTTTCCTTTTCAAATAATGGGGTTGCGCCCAGGGCGCCCGGCAGTTGGATCGCACCTGCCTTGCCGTTCCACGCCCTGGGTGAGTGCCGTGCGTCGCAGTTACACCACGCCAGCGAAGACTACCGATTTCGGCTCGAAATAGTATTCCAGAGCTTCCGGCCCGTGTTCCCGGCCGATGCCGCTCTGCTTCACGCCGCCGAAGGGCAGCTCATCGTAGCCGTAGTGCAGCGAGTTGATCCAGGTCACGCCCGCCTGGATGCGCATCGCCGCCTTGTTTGCCTTGACCAGGTCTTGCGTCCATATGGAAGACCCCAGACCGTAGATGGAGCTGTTGGCCAGCTCAATGGCATGGTCGATGTCTTTCACGCGAAAGATCGGCAAGGCGGGCCCGAAACATTCTTCCTGCACGATGGGGGCATCGTGGGGAACATTTTCGAGCAGCGTGGGTTCGTAGAAATTATTGGTTTTGAACCCGGAGACTTGCTTTCCACCGGTCAGGACCTTGGCCCCGCGGCTCACGGCGTCCTCCACCTGCTCCTGCACTTCCTTGCGCTGCGCTTCGGTGTGCAGCGGACCCAGGCGCGTATCTTTAGCGGTGCCCTCGCCCACCTTTAGTCTTTTGGCCTTGCCGACAAGCAGTTCGATGAACTGGTCCGCCACGGATTCGAAGACGTAGAGGCGCTTGATAGCCAGACACGCCTGGCCGCAGTTGTAGAAGCGGCCTACCGAGGCCATGGTGGCGGCGCGGCGCAGGTCGGCGTCATCGCAAACGATCATGGGATCGCTGCCGCCCAGCTCCAGCGTCACGCGCTTGAAATCCCGGCCTGCCACCTCCATGATGTGCTTTCCCGTGCCGGACTCGCCGGTAAACGCCACGCGGCGGACCTTGGGATTGGAAATCAACTCTTCCCCGACCGTGCTGCCGGGTCCCGTGACGATGTTCACGACGCCTTTCGGCAGACCCGCCTGGTTCAGCAATTCGACTATCCGGATCGCCGTGAGGGGAGTGCTGCTGGCGGGCTTGACCACGATCGTGTTCCCGCCGGCCAGCGCCGGGCCGATCTTGGTGCCGGTCAGGGTGATGGGAAAATTCCAGGGAGAGATTCCCACGCAAACGCCGATGGGACGTTTCAACACCAGGCCGTAGGCCCCCTTGTTCGGGAAACTCGGTAAAGGCACATAATCGCCGCGCACCTTCGATGCCAGCTGCGCGTAAAAGGCGATCCCGTGCAGGTAGTGTTGAATTTCGGTCTTGGCTTCGCTGACCGGCTTGCCCTGCTCCTGGCAAAGCAGCAGACCCAACTCGTCGATGGCGTCGTGGGTCAGATCATGCGCCTTGGTTAAAATCCGGGAACGCTCCTCCGCAGTAGTCTCCGACCATTGCTCCAGAGCCGCTTCGGCGGCGTCCACCGCCCTTCGCGCATCGTCCACATTCGCTTTGGGCACCGTGGCGACCACTTCGCCGGTGGCAGGGTTGCGAACTTCCGCGCGGTCTCCGCCCAAGGAGTCCACCGACTCCCCGTCAATAAACATCTTCATCTCTTTCTTTGTTCCCGTCGCTGTAGCGTTACTCATCCACTCCTCCTGTGTAAAATAAATTCAAAATGCTGGGGGACTCCGCGAAACCCGGCCCGAAGGAGAATACCGCCCTCCGGGTCGCCGGCTGCCCGCCAGGAAACTGGGTGATCCGTTGAAATATTCAGTGAAACGTCATGCGCCTTTGTAGACCGCTTGGCGCCGCTCCAAAAATGCGCCGACGCCTTCTTTGGCATCATTGCTTTCATAGAGTTGCTGGAGCGTTTCGTGCTCAATCAAAATCCCTTCCGAAATGGAGGTCTCCAGGCTGGCCCGAGCCGCCAGCTTGATTCGTCCAACGGCCTTGGACGCCTTGTTGGGCGGGATAAACTGGCGGGCGAAAGCCAGCACCGCCTCCCAGTATCCTTCCGGCTCATAGACATAGTTCACCACGCCCAAATCCAGAGCTTCATCAAAGCTCATGGCGCGGCCCGTGGCGATCAACTCCACGGCGCGAGCGTAACCGATCACGCGTGGCAAGCGCTGCGTTCCGCCCACCCCGGGCTCAAGCCCCAGGTTCACCTCCGGCAGGCCGACCCGCCCGGCGTCCCTCTTGGCAATGCGGATGTCACAGGCCAGGGCCAGCTCCAGGCCGCCTCCCATGGCGTGTCCGTTGAGGGCGGCGATCACCAGCTTCGGGGTCATCTCCAGCCTCCTTGCGGTTTCATTGGCGTGGAGCGAGAAATAATAGAAGTGGTAGGGCGATTTCTCCGCCAGCATTTTGATGTTGGCGCCGCCTGAGAAAAATTTCTCGCCCTTGCCGCGCAGAATCAGGCAGTGCGCGTTCTCGTCCATGCGCGCTTCGAGAATGGCCTCGTCCAGGTCCCGCATCATTTCATAGCCATAGGCATTTGCCGGCGGGTCGTTCAATTCCAGGACGGCGATCCCATCCTGGACGGAATAATCAACTAATTTACCCATTCGGTTGCTCCTCAATCGGTGTTAAGAATTCGTTATTAAGAATTCAAGGGTTCAATGAAACGGAGAGAACTTGCTCCCCACAACGAGCTTCCAACCGGTCGTCCATAGGAAAATGCTCGTTGGGGACGCTTTCCCACGGTCTTCTTCCGAGTGCTGGCAAACTTGAGAGGATACCACACAAGAAGGCGGGGCATCTACTGGGAAATGCAAAACCGCAAAGCCGCTGTCCCGGCCACCGCTCCCTGGATGATCCCGGCCCGCAGGAACGCTTCCGGTTCATCCAAACTATAGAAATTCAAAAACGTAAGGCATCCAGGCCAATAATGGCGTGGCAGCTATTCTCTCAACCCTTCTCCATTGTGAAAGATTTTCGGTAAGACCCGCAGGCAACCCCAGCGCCTGAACCCCAACCCTGCTGAGCAGCCACTGGAAAAGGGATTTCCCCTTGGGATACTCAACCAACTCGAGCGGCGTTTCCGGGCTAATCCCCGCTTTTTCCTTGAGCAGTTCCAAAGCCCGGTCAAAGCCGCCCAGCTCATCGATCAAACCATTCTGCTGCGCTTGTTCCCCCGTCCAGACGCGGCCTTGGGCCAGTTGGTCCACCGCTTCCGGAGTCATATTTCGGGCTGCGCTGACCCGGGCAAGAAATTTGTCGTAAAGGTCCTTCATCAGGGTGCGGACCCGTTCCCTTTCCCGTGGGGTATAAGAATCATAATCCGAGTCCATCCGGGCAAAATCGCCCCGGCTGATGATCTCTTTATGAATGCCCACTTTGTCGTAGAAACCCTTCAGGTTCAGTTTTCCAGCGACAATCCCAATCGATCCCGTAATGGTTCCCTCCTCAGCCACGATGGGATCGCCGGTCATGGCAATATGGTAGCCGCCCGAAGCTGCCGTATCGGACATGGAGATCACCACCGGCTTTTTCTCCCGCAGCAGGATCATGCACCTCCAGATTTCATCCGACGCCAACGCGTCTCCTCCAGGACTGTCGATACGCAAAACGACACCCTTGATCGAATCGTCGTCTCGCACCGATTCCAAAACCTTTGCCATCGTCCGCGCTCCCAAGGTTTCGGCGGAAGCAAGCGGATCGTAGTCTCCCTCGCCCGCGATAATGTTGCCGACCGCGTAGACCACGGCAATCCGCTCTTCCCCATCCAACCCCACTTGCGAGGCGGGAACCCTGCGATATTCCTCCATCTCCATCTTGTGGAACTCCTCGTTCTGATTCTCTCTTTTGAGCTGGTCGAAAACCTGGTCTTCATACAGCAGTTGATCTGCCAAGCCCAGCAGTAATGCCCGTTCCGACTCAAAAGGTCCGGATTGCTCCATCAGCGAACGGAACTCTTCGACAGAACGCTGGCGTGCTGCAGCCACAGTTTCCACAAAATTGCCATAGATGCTGTCCAGCAAGGATGTGGTCGCCTCGCGGAAAGCCCTGCTCATACGGTTGTCCGTGAATTGGTCGGAGAAATTCTTGTAGTCTCCAATGTGTTCCAAATCGGCCTGTATTCCCACCTTTGCCAGCGTGTCTTTGAAAAACATCACCTCGGCCCGCATCCCCTTCAGATCGAGAAAGCCAGCCGGCGACAGGAATATCCTGCTGGCAGCCGTCGCCAGAAAATATTCCTTGTTCCCAGCCACGGTGAGCACTCCCACAACAGTCTTTCCCCGCTGCTGGAACTGCTCCAGGGCTCTGCGGAGTTGTTGCAGTTTTCCCCATCCCATGCGCAGGTTGGAGGGTTTCACCACGATGCCGGTGATCCGGGAATCGGCCCCGGCCTTTTGGATGTCCTGTAGCAGACCAAGGAAATTTGCTCTCCGCCCCACCCCGAAAATTTCTTCCGGAAAATTGGGCTGGGCCTGTTCGGGAATATCTCCGCCAAGCTCCAGAATCAAGGTGGTGTTCTCCGAAACATCCGGGGGACTCGGCCCGATTTGCCAGGCGAGGATGCCTCCTGCAACGATGAGAAAAAGCACTAGGAAGACGCCGGTTATCAGGCCCCCAAGCCATTTTTTCATTTTGCCCTCCGCTGGAAAGATTTCTGGCGTGCCCGGACTCGCAAATTACCAGGCTGGAAGCTTCATTTTATCGTCCGGCAAGGTTCGCCCGGAAGGATGGGAATCCACGCCGGCCCCCGTGACGGGACGAAACGTTCCTTTGCCGCTAACCCTACTGAAGCTTGACGGCCGATTGAGAATCAGCCATAGGAAGAGGAACCTGCTCTGCGATCTGAATGCCGTAGGCTTCCAAGGCCACCACCTTGCGCGGGTGATTCGTCAGCAGCCGGACCGACTCTAGCTTCAGATCGGATAAGATCTGAGCGCCAATGCCGGATTCGTGCTGAATCTTCCGGCTTTGGGCCGTCTCGCTTTTTTCCGCAAACTGATGTCCATGCGAGACGATTCGCGTCCCGCCCTCCGGCATTTTCTCCAACTGAAAGCCGCGGCCCGTCTGGTGCAGATACAAGAGCACTCCACGGCCCTCCTGCCCGATCTTTTCCATCGATTTCTGAATCATCCGGCGGCAGTCACACCCGCTCGAAGCAAAGATATCTCCCATTAAGCAATGCGAATGCACACGGACCAGCACAGGGTTTTTGCCGGCCACCTCGCCCATCACCATGGCCACATGGATTTCCGGATCGATATCGGATTCGTAGGCGATCATCCGGAAGACGCCGAACGCCGTGGTTATTTCCGCTTCGCCGATCCGGTGCACGTATCGCTCCGTGCGCAGACGGTACCGGATCAAATCGGCCACCGTAATCATCCGCATCTCGTGCCGCCGACCGAATTCTTGCAGTTCCAGCACTCGCGCCATCGACCCGTCTTCGTTCATGATTTCACAGATGACCCCCGCCGGGATCAATCCCGCCAAGCGCGCCAGGTCCACCGAGGCCTCCGTTTGGCCCGCCCGCACCAGCACGCCTCCATTGCGGGCTCGCAAGGGAAAGATGTGCCCCGGCCGGGCCAGATCGGAAGGCCGGGTGGACGGATCGATAGCGGTTTGGATGGTGCAGGCGCGGTCTGCGGCGGAGATTCCCGTGGTCGTGCCGAACTTTGCATCGATTGTCTCGCCGAAAGCAGTGCCGTAGGTGGCGGTATTTTCCGACACCATCTGCGGAATTCGCAGATGGTTGAGCCGTTGCTCGGTCAGCGCCAGGCAGATCAATCCCCGGCCGTGCTTCGCCATAAAGTTGATCGCTTCCGGCGTGATTTTCTCAGCCGCCATGGTGAGGTCGCCTTCATTTTCGCGGTCCTCGTCGTCCACTACAATGATCATCCGCCCGTTTCGGATGTCCTCCACGGCCTCTTCAATCGGTGCAAACGGTTGATTTTCTCTCATTTCCTGAGAATCCCTTTAGCTGTATCACGTTTCGGGAAGCCAATACCCTCGCGGCCCCATACGCAATCTTTATTATATCCTAAGATCGTTTCCCATCGGGCCATCCGGTTGCTCCTCCTGCACTGCCCCTACCGCCGCTCCGCCCGCCGGTTGACACCTGAAAGGATGGCTCATACAATCGGACGCAGGCAAAAAGCGAAAGCGCCGCCTTCGGTATGATCTCTTTTTACAACACACTCAGCGGAAGGATGGAAGAATTTGTTCCGCTGCAGAAGAGGCAGGTTCGCCTCTACACTTGTGGACCCACGGTTTACGACTACGCTCACATCGGCAATTACCGCAGCTTTCTTTTCGGCGACATCCTACGGCGGCATTTGCGGGGCAGCGGCTTCGAGCTTCTCCACGTGATGAATATCACCGACGTGGACGACAAAACCATCCGCAACGCCGCAGCAGCCGGCCTGTCGCTATCGGAATACACCGACCGCTTCATCCAGGCTTTTTTTGAGGACTCCGCAAACCTGCGCCTGCAAAGACCCGAATTGGTGCCGCGGGCCACCGAGCACATCCCGGACATGGTGCGGACCATCCGCCAGCTCGGAGATAAAGGTTTCACCTATTCCCGGGAAGGCTCCGTCTACTTCCGCATCGCCAATTTCCCCCAGTACGGCAAGCTCTCCAAGATCGACCTCTCCGGAATGCAGCCCGGCGCTCGCATAGACCAGGACGAGTATGAAAAAGCCGACATCCGGGATTTTGTCTTGTGGAAGGCGCCCAAGCCCGGCGAGCCATTTTGGGAAACCGAGTTGGGACCCGGACGACCCGGTTGGCATATCGAATGCTCCGTGATGGCCAATAAGTACCTCGGCGAGAGTTTCGACATCCATGCCGGAGGGACCGACCTGATTTTTCCCCATCATGAAAATGAAATCGCTCAATCCGAGTCGCTCTCCGGAAAAATGTTCGCGCGCTACTGGCTCCACTGTGCGCACCTGCTGGTCGACGGGCAGAAGATGTCCAAATCCACGGGCAATTACCTCACGCTGCGTGATCTGCTCCAGCAAGAACACACGGCTGCATCCATCCGGTATCTTCTTTCTTCGGTCCCCTACCGAAGACAGCTCAACTTCACTACGGACGGCTTGCGGCAGGCGGCTCATTCCATCGAGCGGCTGAAGAACTTCCGGTTTCGCCTGTCGCACACATCGTTTCCGGAGGGAACAAACACCGTTATCGAGGCCAAAACAGCCGCTTTCCCCGGCCTCTTCCGCAAGGCGATGGACGACGACCTGAATACGGCCCAGGCCCTGGGAGTGCTGTTCGAGCTGGTGCGAGCTGTCAATTCGGTGATCGACCGGGGAGAATTCCGGAGCAAGAACACCGGGCCGGTTCTCGGCTGCCTGGCACAGTGGAACAAAATCTTCGAGGTGCTCCCAAACGAAGCAGAAGGCCGCTCCGCACAAGGTTTCCTAGCGGCTGGACAGGATGCTGCCCCTGCCTCTGCAGGAAATCACGGCATGGGTTCGGCAGAAATCGAGGCCAAGATGCAGGAGCGCGCGATGGCGCGGTGGCAAAGAAATTTTGCTCTGGCAGACCGCATCCGGGACGAACTGAGCGCTGCCGGCATTCTGATTGAAGACACCAAAGAGGGGGTTCGCTGGAAACGGAAATAGCGGGCCAAGCTGCGCCATGCTTCCCAGAATCCGGCGACTCCTTTATTCTTCTCCTTTCCTTTCCATCTGATCCTCACGCGCCAGCCGGGAAACATTTGCCCTCGGTTGTGCCCTGAGGCAACCTCGTCCTACAATCAGAATGGAGGGTTGGCCTCGGCGGCATCGCTTGGTCGGCGACATTCGAGGCAAGGGCTTGGTGGTAGGAATCGAGTTGGCAAAGGATCGCAAAACCAAACAACCCGCTCTCAAATGAAAGGGACCGGCTGGTCCAGGTGGCCTTTGAAAAAGGGCTTTGGGTGCTGGGTTGCGGGGCGAGCATTTTCGGCCCGATGTCTCCTTTGACCAAGCAAAGACAGGCTGCGTTGCCGTGCGGGTGCTCGACCGCTGCCTGAGTCGTATTGAAGGGCAAAACCGGGGCCGATAAGCGAAGGCCCCTGCTGGTTACAGCGAGAGGCAGCATGAACACCGTCGCTCATCTTTGGAAGCGAATGTGGCAAGGGATGGTCCGGAGGGCATCCGAAGCGCTTCTGCGCAGGAAAAATCTTTCGCCCGGAGCGCTTGTTGGGTGGCAAGGAGAGGAGGCTGCCTATTGGTATCTGCGCCAGCAAGGTTATGTCATGGTGGAACGAAACTATCATCCACCGGGACTGCATAGTGAAATCGACCTGATAGGCTGGGAGGGAACCACGTTGGTTTTTGTCGAGGTCAAAACCCGCAGTGACAACGCCTTGCGCCTGCCGGAGGCGGCGGTGGACCAAGATAAACGGCGTAACATATCCGCAGCAGCCCGCTCTTACCGTAAACGGGCAAACCAATTAGCTGCGCCGTTCCGTTTCGACGTGATCAGTGTTACGGCAGCCCCGGCAGGCCTCCAAATTCAGCACTTCCGCGAGGCCTTTCCAGAAGAAGATGTCATCCCGAACAGCCGCTGAAATGTTCCAGGCTGCTCATCTCCCCAACACCTACCGAAACTTGTGAAGGAAAACCCCTGTGTTAGTATGAGAGGAAGGGGCGGCTAGCTCAGTTGGGAGAGCGCCTCGTTCGCAACGAGGAGGTCGCCGGTTCGATCCCGGTGCCGTCCACCATTTCTTGAACTGTACGCAGATTCCTGCAAGATTCGGCAGACCCGTTTGTGAAGTTCTGTGTGCCCGCACCCCACCGCGCGCAGGCAAGCCGCCAACTGCCTCCGGTGGTGTGCTTGCATGGCGATCCGTCTACTTGGCGTAGGCGCTAAAAAATCTCCGGGAAATAATAAACCAGCACGCAATTTAACCGCATGTCCGACACAACGATTTCCTTGTGTTTAGGATCGATTGCCAGTCCGCGCGGCTTCTTCAACGTACTCTGGGGTCCTCCGATCTTCCAGCGGGGCGGAACGTCTCCGTCATCGTTGATGCTCCAGACGCCGATGAAGGTGCCTTCCGGCTCCATCACGTCGCCGTCACCGGCTTGGGCCACAATGATCAATCCTTTCGGCGGATAGACTCGGAGCTGGAGGGCCCGCACGAGGCCGGTGCTGGGACCCGTGATCACCGCCTTTGGCTTGGCGTTCCCCTCAGCGGTACGGTCGAAGATCACCAACGATCCCATGGGAGTTCCCTCGCCGCGATATTGCGTGCCCGCGATGAGCAGGTTGTGGACCGGATCAACGACAACCCCTCCGATATTCTGCAACCTTGTGTCCGGACCGCCAAGAATTCGGATCGGAGCCACGTCGCCATGGGCCTCCCTCGGATAAACCAAAATCTCCCCCCCGTCTGGGATGAGAATTTCGTCGTTCACCGGGTCCACGGCCAGACGGCTCGCTCCGCCCAACTTCGTGCTGGGACCCTGGATAACCCGAATCGGGGGTTCTTCTCCATCGGCCCCTCCCCGGAACGTCAAGATCGCTTGGGCAAAGGGATTGGTTACCAGAAATTCATCATGAAGCGCGTCATACTGAATGTCATGCATGGTGCGGGCCAACATCGTCTTTTGTCCGGCAAGCAGCCTGGTCGGCACCGCATTCTCCTTCGCCTCCCGGGCGAAGACCGCAATCTGCGGGTGAGCCACTCAGTTCGGGATCAATATCTCTTCCCGCTTGCTGTCATACTCCACCGCTCCCGGATTTCCGATGGCCATAGCCAGCTTGCCGAGCGGCGCGCTGCGGATGGTCCGCAACGGCGCAACGTTTCCACTGGCAGTGCGCGGAAAAACGGTCGCCGAGTGGTTGCCCATGTTGGAGACCCACATCTCATCGTTCTTGAAGTCTAAAAAAATGCCGGTGGGGTTCTTGATTCCAGTCCGGGAGCCTTTCACAACGCGGGTCGGCGCAACGTTTCCGTTGTCGGTCGTGCGGAAGATCAGGATGGAGTCATCGGCGTCGTTGGCGACGTACAGTTCCCCATTTTCCTCGTCCAGGTACATCGCCGCCGGCCAGTTTAGCTGGGTTCGAGGACCTTCGATGATCCGCAATGGCGGCGTGTCCCCCTCTGCTTTCAGCGGATAGACCGTGATCGAGGGGGGCTCAAACTTGCCGGTGGCATTAGCGATCCGCCGCCTTCTTCCGCCTCTTCCGCTTCCCTCTCTGTCGCCAGTTTCATAGTAAGCCGTGGAACCATGATTGCTCACAAACATCCAGCCGTTGATGGTGTCGATGGCGATACCGTGGGCGTCCTCCAGTTGCGTGCTGTTTCCCACCAAAGTGCGGATGGGCTGCTCCTCCCCTTCCGCCATCTTGCGGTAGACCACCACCTCGGGAGGGTGCTCGACGGTGAGGAAAATTTCCTGGGCACCCTCATCCACCGCGATTCCCCAGGTTCGGTGCGGAGTATGGAGTTCGCGCATCGGGGCCACGTTCCCCCGTGCATCGCGCGGAAAGACGACCATTGTGTCCACCGTGTCATTGTTGACCGAATAGATGTCGCCCGTCTTGGGGTCCACATAGAGGCCGCAGTTGAACTCCAGCTTGGTCTTCATCCCCCCCACCATCCGTTTCGGCTCGGTAAAGCTGGCCGTGGGCGGGGTGTTGTCCAGGCGGTCGAAGACCTTGAAACCGAACAGGTTCTCGTCCAGCAGGTAGACCTCATCGGAGTTGGTATCGACTGCGACGGCGCTGTAGGTCGGAAAGGTATCGCGTATGACTCGCACCGGGGGCCGGTCCGAATCGACGGCGATCCTGTCTCCATCGGCTGCCGGTATGGCATGGTTCATCAGGGAAGCCATCAGCGTGGTTTCCGCGCTGGCGGGCATCCACTGGCACATCTCCCCGCTCATTACCGGCATCTGCTCGTAGGAAATCAACTGTGGAGACCCGGTGGGTCTTCGCGAAGCGGCCTCCGACGCTCGGTTCCATTCCCTCTCTTCTACCCCGCCGGAAAATAGCACCCACGCGGCTATCAGGGCTACGACAGCCAGCATCGCTACGATCGTCTGATTCCGCCCCAGCTTATCTGTTCGGGTCATCGGCCTTTCCTCCTCCAACTCTGCACCTGGATTGATGATGTTCTGAAATTCCAACTCTGCCTATGCTTTAGATTCTACGATAATTGACCGGCTACTTAGCTATTTTTGTCAAAATTATTTTGGACACATCAAACCTTCGGATGTCAGGAACGCAGAGGCCGCTTCCCTATTACCCGGCATGAAGCGGCAAATCATTGGCGGCGGGACCACGCTAACCTCGCCTCTGCAACTACCCCAGGACGCTGCGGACCGACTCCGCCAAGATGTCGCTGATGCGGCCCAATTGCTCTTCCGTGGTGACGATCGGAGGCGCAAGAAGGAACACGTCGCCGCGGAGGCGGCTAATCAGCCCGCGCTTTTGTGTTTCCGCATGAATCCGTCCGCCGACATTTTCCTCCGAGGGGAACTCGGCTTTCGTGGATTTGTCCTGGACGAACTCGACGGCCGCCATCAGCCCCAGGCCGCGCACCTCGCCGACGTGCGGATGGCCGGCCAGAGAGGCCCGCAGACGTTCGAGCAAGAAGGCTCCCTTCTCCGCCGCCTGGCCGGGGAAATCCTCTTCTTCGATGATCCGGGTGGCGCGAAGCGCCACCGCGCATCCAACCGGGTGAGCGCTGTAGGTGTAAGCGTGCATCCAGGCGGCTCTGCTGCTCTTCAGCACCGCCGCAATTTCATCGTTGACGCCGATCCCGCCGAAAGGGAAATATCCGGACGTAACCGCTTTGGCGAACTGAATGATGTCCGGCTCCACCCCCCAGTGATCCAGAGCAAACATCTTCCCTGTTCGCCCGAATCCGGTAATCACTTCGTCGGCGACAAACAATACTTCATGCCGGTCGCAGATTTCCCGAATGCGGGGGAAATAGTCCTCCTGCGGCACTAGCACGCCGCCCACTCCCTGGACCGGCTCGGCCAGAAACATGGCCACCGTGTCGGGCCCCTCGCGCAAAATCGCCTGTTCCAGTTCATTCGCTGCGGCGACGCCCTGACTCACTCCCTGCAACCCTTTGTAACGATAGGGATAGGGTGAGGGGATGTGGATGAAGCCGGGCACGCGCGGCTCGAACATCGGCCAGTAGCTGCTGATGCCGGTGGCGCTCATGGCGGCCAGCGTAACACCGTGGTAACCCAATTGCCGCGATATGACCTTCGTCTTCTCCTGATAACCCTGCAACTTCCAGTAGGAGCGAGCCATCTTGAAGCTGCTGTCGCTTGCCTCCCCGCCGCCGGACGTGAAGAAGAAATGGTTGATGGACGGATAGGCCAAACCGGCCAGGCGTTCCGCCAGTTCGATAGCCGGCAAATTCGAGTGTCCCGCGTACCCGGAGCAGTAGGGAAGAGCCATCATCTGCCCGGCAGCCGCTTCGGCCAGTTCCTGGCGGCCATGACCCGCCACAACGTTCCACAATCCGGCAAGGCCGTCAATGTATTGCTTCCCATCGGCATCGGTCAGGATGGCTCCTTCGCCTTTGACCCACACGTGGGCGTTTTCGTGAACCTTCGGATCGTGCAACGGGTGAATCCAGTGGGCTTGATCGCGTGTCAGGAGCTGGTTTTTAGCCGCCATATACCTTCTTCCTCCGAGTCCAGAACTAAGCCCCGCGTTGATCAATCCGCATGCAACCCTGGAATGCAACCGACAGTCTTCGGGAGGATCATAACACCAGCTACAATTGCCCTCCAAATTGAGAGCACCTCCGGCAGGCGGAAGAGAGCGGCACAGCACCACGGATTCAATTCGTGGGTGCAGCCAAGTGCTCATCGGTGAATGACGGGAGGAAGGGTGATTCAGCAGTTGCTCTTGGATGGCAGAAGTTATGAACTCCGTATGCCCTGGAGTATAATCCCGGTGTGCAACAGCAAGCACGGTGCGAACAGCCTGTTGAACACCGACCGGACGAGAAACTACGAGGGCGAGCCTATCCACAACAGGGAAACCTTTTCAACACCCTTCGGTCTTAATCTATTCACCTTGAGAGCATGTCCATGAGCGGATTAGCAAAAAGAGGTTTGGCTGTTTCAGCGGCTCTTTTGACCGCGCTGTTTTTTTTGCCCCGAGCAGACGCATCGGCTCAGGAAAGCACAGCCACGATCCGTGGCACGGTGCGAGACCAGAGAGGAGCCCCCATCCCTGGCGTGTCCGTTGCGGCCACCCATCCAGCGACAGGAATGAGCCAAGCGGCTAGCACCGGCGAGGAAGGACGGTTTGAAATTCCCCAACTGCTTCCCGGCACCTATGACGTTCAGGTCTCGCGGGCTGGTTTCGCAACCCAGACCCGGGAGAGATTGGACCTGAGCGCAGACCAGTCCGTCACGCTGCAATTTATGCTGGAAGCAGCATCGGAGCCTTCCACCGTCAACCTGATCCGCGAGGACCAACTGGTCGGGCTCCCGCTAAATGGCCGCAGTTACAACCAATTGGCAACCCTGCAGGCCGGTGTGGCCGACCCTGTGGGCAGTTCGGCGGCGCAGGGAGGCGGCAGCGGAAACCTGACTGTTGCCGGGGGACGCTCCTCCGCAAATAATTTCTTGCTGGATGGGACGAACATCATGGATACCGGCAATGCGGTCCCTCTAAGCGCCTCCGGCGTGCAACTGGGCGCGGATGCGGTATTGCAGGTTCATGTCTTCAGTCCGCAATACGGGGCCGAGTACGGGCGAGGCAGCGGAGGCGTTTTGAATTCGGTCACTCGTTCCGGAACGAACGAGTTCCACGCCTCCTTCTTCGAGTACTTCCGGAACAGCAAGCTGGACGCCCGCAACTTTTTTAACCCCGGCACGGAGCCTCTGCCCTTCAAGCGGAACCAGTTCGGATTCACACTCGCAGGTCCCATACGGCGAGACAAGACCTACTTTATGGGCAACTTCGAAGGAATGCACAACCGGCTGACCACGCCTCAAATCGACTTCTTTCCGGACGAGTTGGCGCGGCAGGGAATTATTACGGATTGCCTGGGAAACGTGCGCAAGACCGTCAGCGTGGCCCAGACAGTGAAACCTTACATGAACCTTTATCCTCTACCCAACTCGGGCTGTGTAGGGGATGGATTCGGTAAAAACTCAGCGTCCCAATTCCTGCCCACGGATGAAATCTTCTTCACCGGGCGCATCGATCACCAGCTTTCGGAGCGGGACAGCTTATTTGCCCGCTACACGTTTGATGATGCCACCAGCACCAGTCCCCAGGACGTCTTTCTCTGGACAACCCAGACCCTAAGCCGCCAGCAGTATCTCACCCTGGTGGCGACCCATATTTTCAACCCCAGCCTTTTGACCTCCCTCCGCTTTGGCTACACACGCCCGGTGGATGCCATAGATACTCTTTCGTCTTTGGAGATTCCCCACTCGTTGTTTTTTGTTCCCGGCGCGCCTCAGTTTGGACAGATCTCCATTCCAGGCCTGGACACATTCGGCCCTTTCTTCGTCACGCCGGAAGCCAATGTAATGAACAGTTTTCAATTTGCGGATGATGTAGTGGTCCAGAGGGGCGCCCACGCGCTGAAGTTCGGATTTGAGGCGCATCGCTATCGCTGGGAAGTCTTCAACAGCTTTACAAAAGGAGGCGTGTGGTCCTTCAACAGTCTGGAAAGTTTCCTGCAAGGAGGTCCGCAGGGAACCAACTTGGCGGTCGCTCTGCCGGGGTCGAATAACCGAAGATCGTTTCGCCAGACCCTTGCAGGCTTCTATGCACAGGATTCCTATACCGTCAGTCCCAATTTCCAGATCAATCTGGGACTCCGGTATGAGTTTGCCACGATTATTAAAGACCGCGACGGCAAAACGGTTTTCCTCCCCGATCCGGTGCACGACCAAGAGTTGCAGATTGGACCCATGCTGAAAGACAATCCTTCCCTGCTCAACTTCTCTCCCCGCCTGGGAATTGCCTGGACTCCTTACGGAAGCCGGAGCCTTGTGCTGCGAGCGGGCTTTGGCATTTACTACAACCAATTGCTGGAATACATGGTGGACCTGCAAAAAAATTCGGCCCCTTTTTACAAAAGAGCCGTAAGGGTCAATTTTGATTCCTCCACGACTTTTCCCGATGCTGCTGCGGCAGCGGCTGGATTAACTTTCAACACCCCCTTCCAGGCTGAAATCCTGGACTACCAGAACATGACGACTCCCAGGGTGCTGCGCTACAATCTTGCGCTCGAAAAGGAACTGTCCGGTGGCTGGAGCCTCCAGGCATCGTACGTGGGGGCCAGAGGCAACCACCTGTTTCGCGGCTACGAGGCCAACCTGTATCCTGTTCCCATCACCCAGGCCGACGGGTCGCTTTTCTTCCCCCCGGATGTCGGTCCCATCAATCCTGCTTTCGGGGCGATTGCCATCACCAACAGCGACGCGCAATCCTTTTATAATGCGCTGCAACTATCGGCCAGCAGGAGCTTCAGCGGTGGAATTTCCTTGCGAGGCAACTACACCTACAGCAAGTCCATGGATGACGCCTCCACTTTCTCTAGCGGGTCCAGCACTGCTTCTTCCCGCCAGTATCCGTTGATGCGGACTCTCGACCGGGCCCTTTCCGATTACGATATCCGTCACCGGTTTGTGATCAACTATTTTTACGATCTCCCCATCGGGGAAGGGCATCGCTGGCTGAATTCCGGCGTTCTTTCGTACATTTTCGGAGGCTGGCGGCTGGGAGGGATCATGCGCTTTCGCAGCGGGACGCCTTTCCACCCCCAAATAAATTTCCGAACCCTGGGTTTCCTGTTTTCGGCGAACCGACCCAGCCTACGTCCCGGCCGCAGCAACAACCCCGTTCTGGGAGGCCCGGAACGATATTTCGATCCTTCCGCCTTCAACATTCCACCACCGGGCACCCTTGGGAACGTCGGCCGCAACACCATCATTGGACCCCGAGTATTCAACTTGGATGTTTCGCTCCAGAAGGAATTTCTTTTAGATTCCAAACGAAGGCTTGAATTCCGAGCGGAATTCTTCAATCTTCCGAACCATACCAATTTCGCTGCTCCCGGGGGAGCTTCAACCGATGTCACTTCGGGGGCGGCCTCCGGCACGGCGGGCAGGATTACAAGGACTGCCACGCCTTCTCGCCAGATTCAATTTGCTTTGCGGCTTACGTTTTAGTTTTTCGTTGGCAGGAAACGGAGGCGAGCGTTGATACCGCCCCCTCCTGGAGAATGGAAACCCAACCGTGGGCACAGGCGGGCACTACAGTCTTCGGATATCCGTCAAACGAGTCAGCAACGCATAAAAACGGTTTGGCAGCCCAGGGCGTCTATAGTTGCTGAAGACCGTATGTTAGGTCATTCTGAGAGCCTGCCCTGAGCTTGCCAAGGGGGCGATGCGGTTCGGCCCCAAGAATCTGCTTGTCCGAGCAGCTTCCACTTCAAACGAAAGACAAGCAGATCCCTCGCGTTGCTCCGGATGACTGCAAAAGGTGCGGTTATCTCTTCCATTCAGGGTATGGTCTACGGAAACCCTGAAAGCAGTCTAGAAGTCCAGTTGGACTCCGGTGGTTCGTCTTTCCTTGAGCTGGTCATAGGTGGCCATAACGGCCCCGTTCGGCTCCAGATTAGTTTCCGATGCAAATTCTGGATGAAGGAAAACGACTTTCCCATCGAGCATCGTCATTCGCGGGCGGAGCTCGCTGACATCTTCGGCCGGGATCGTCATGTAATCCTGATCCAAGACCACCAGGTCCGCCAGCTTGCCCGGTTCCAGAGAGCCCAGCTCGTCCGGCTTCAGCACATAGTCGGCGGCCCAGCGGGTAATCATTTTCAGGGCCGTGGCGCGGTCCACGGCCTCCTGCGGGCCCCACACCTTGCCGTCCCGGTCCTTCCTGGTCAGCAAAATCTCCAGATCATACCAGACATACACGTCGCGGTCCGACTCGAACGTGACGGCTATTCCGGCGTCCAGCATGCTCTTCACCGGATCAATAAACGTGTGGGCCACTTCGTCGCCGTAAGCCGCCGCCACAAGGGGCCCGCTCTGAACATATTTTGGAGCGCAACTGAAAGCAATCCCCAAACGGGCGGCGCGCTCAAAATCAGCCGGATCGACCATAAAGCAGTGGTCAAAAGCCCAGCCCTTCGTGACATCGGGTCCTGCCTGTTCCTGGAGGTCTTCAACCATGTCGAGCAAAAGCCGGACAGACCTGTCACCGGCTACGTGTGTATTGGCAAAGCGGACCCCGTTCAGCGCGCTCTGCATGGTCCATTCCTTGTAGTAATTTCCGCTGATTTGCGCCGCTTTTCCGGCAGCCCCGCGGAATTCGTCGTCGTTATGGCACTGACCCACCGGCCACCACGCGTCGATGGGGCCGTAGGCGCTCAAGCGTTTTTGATTGGTGCAGGCTCGCGTAGTAGCGCCATCCACCGCCGTCGGGGCCACGGAAGTGACCCAAAGCTTGTTGGAGCCGGTTCCGGCAATGTTCCGGAACGCCTTCAAGTCATTTTCCGGATCCTTGAGGGTGCCGAAGATTTCTTCCTTTCCATAACTGACGCGCAATATCATCTCGCCCCTCGATTCCAGCAATTCGAAGGCTCGCAGCGTCTCCGGCGGCATCCTCGATGAGGCGGAGGTTACACCCGAGGCAGCCATTTCCTCTATGTATCCCTTGTAAAGAGCGGCCAGAACCTCCGGCCGGCGATTCATGACATATTCCAGAACCAGCCGGCTGGCGGGAGGCTCCAGGTGACCGTCCGGTCTGCCCGATTCGTCAATCCAGTAGCGTCCGTATCTCTTGAAGAAGGCCTCATCCCATACGATATCCAGCGCTTTGCTGTTCAGCAGAAAGCCGTTGAAATCCGGGATTCCCAGCGACAGGGCTATTGGATTGTTCGGAGCCACCTTATCCAGCTCCCACCGGTTGATCTCCTCGTAAAGGATACCGGCATGTTCCGCTGAGCCACGGCCGCCGGTGAACATCCCTCCATTAGAAAAATAAACCCAGCGGCCCGGCTCGAACTGATACTTGTCCATCCAGGCTTGGATTTGATTGAGCACGTCATCCTTGCTCGTCACAGCCCGCCAATCCAGCGGGTAGCGGAGCAGTTGGTCCGGCTCTAAATTTGAGCCATAGGCATTCACTGCATAAGAGTGGAAATGGACATGAGTGTCGATCAAACCGGGAATCACCGTTCTGCCCTTCAGGTCAATCACCGTGGTTCCCGGTCCGGCAAGCGGCAACACGGCTCCGTTGGAACCGACCGCGGTGATTTGGTTCCCGCTGACGGCAACGGCCTCGGCGGTGGAAAAGCTGCTGTCCACCGTCATGATTTTCCCGTTATGAAGAATGTAGTCAACTCGTCCCTGGCCTTCCAGCAAAGGATTGGAAAGAGCGGTCAGGCAGATGCCTGCGACGATGCAGGCAAGCAAACGGAATCGGGTGAACCTCATCGTGACACCTCTCATCTAAATATTTAAGGATCATACAATATACCATCCATTGAAACGGAAACAGGAGCAAAAGCCGTCGGGCCTCAGCGCCGGTGCTGGAGGTTTTGCCGTGCCCGAAGATATGCTAGAGTTACCTTCCCTTTTTGACGAGTCGTAAAAATCCTTCCCCGTAGCAGAGCGGAATGAAAAGCATATCGTATCTCTCTGAAACCTTCGCCCGTTGGAGCGCCCGCTGGATTCCCAGTTCGCTTGCCATCGCCTTCCTGCTGACTGCATTCGTCTATGCGCTGGGCGTTACCGTGGCAGGACGGTCGTTCGCCGAGTGCCTGAATTACTGGGCGGAAGGATTCTGGGTGCTGTTGGAATTTGGGATGCAAATGACCGTCGCTCTGATGACGGGCTACATGGTGGCGTCCTCGCCGATCATCAGTCGCGCCTTGAGCCGGCTGGCAGAGCTGCCCCGCGGGCCCAAGAGCACACTGGTTCTATTGGCCGTCGTCGTGCTGGGGGTCAACTGGATCCATTGGGGGATGGGAATCGTAGTCGCGATCATCCTGGTGCGCTTCCTGGTTCAGAAGCAGCGGAACGTGGATTACCGTGTGATGGTAGCGGTCTCCTACTTTGGGACTTGTGCCACTTGGCACGCCGGCATTTCCGGGTCAGGACCCCTGCTGATTGCTTCCCCCGGACATCTGTTCGAGGACCAAATCGGTGTCATCCCCATGGCCCAGACGGTCTTCACTCCTTTCAACCTGGTCCTGGTGGTTGTGGTGGCGGCTATCCTGATTGTGCTCGCACCGCTGTTGCACCCGACTGCCGACCGTGACGTGGTGATAGTGTCCGGGGAGACGCTGGCGAAGCTTGTTCCCCATGCATCCAGCCGCGGATCTGCTCCCCGGAACCCGGGAGCGCGTTTTCCCCGGCTGATGGATCATCACTACGCTCCCAATTTGCTCTTCGGAGCGGCGGGGCTCATCTGGCTGGCGAACTATCTCTACAACTCCGGCTTCGCGCTCACGCTGAACACCCTGAACTTTGGGTTTTTCTTTCTGGCATTGGTCCTTCACCCCAGTTTGAACGCTTTCATGACGGCTGCGCAAGACGCAGTGCATCTGGTCCACGGCATCATCATCCAGTTTCCCCTCTATGCCGGTATTTTCGGAATTATTCAAGGCTCCGGTCTGGCAACGATCATTGGCGACGTTTTTGTTGCGGTGGCAAGCCCCCGGACGCTGCCTCTCATCATTTACCATTACAGCTGTGTGATGAACTTTCTGGTTCCGTCAGGCGGGTCCCAGTTTATCGTCCAGGCGCCCTACATGATTTCGGCCGGCCAGGCTCTGGGCGTGCCCATGGAGGAACTCATTATTCCTTTTGCCTGGGGAGATATGACCACCAACTTCCTCCAGCCGTTTTGGTGCATACCTCTGTTGACGGCGGCGGATCTGGAGTTTAAAGACATCCTGGGTTATTTAATGTTCGGTTTTGCAACTACCTTCGTGGTGGTTTCGGCCAGCTTCTATTTCCTGTTGTGAACTGCAATACGCCCCTGGCGAGAAGCGGCTCGAAGCGTTGATACGGCACTGATGGTCGAGCAGTACGATATTGTGTAATACCCAAATGAAGGCCCTGCTATAGACTGATACCCTGACAACACCGATTCGCGCGCCGGCGTGGCGCGCGCGGTTTCCCGGTCGGAACGGCGCGGGATTTGGAAAAAGTCGTGGGTGGCTCGAAAAAAAGCTTACCAAAAGCGACGTGGTCCGGTGACTCTCATAATGAGAGCCGAGAGCCGTACCCTCGGCCTGAATCTTCACCCTGCCCCGCCCGAACAACCAGGCGCCGCACCCCTTCCGTCAAACCTTCCGAACGGCCCCGCCCGTCGGCCTGGGTGGTGTGACGCCATGCGCCGCAAGCATCACCGGCACTATCAGGGGCGCTTCACCCGTCTTGCAAGCCTCGTCCGATCTCTGTCTACACTCGCGGCGGCGGCACTGCTGCTGACGCTCGCTACGCTGCTGGTGATCACGCCGGCACAGGGCAACGCGCAAGAGCCGTGTCCAGGAGACGGCTATAACCCGACGCCGACGGCGGTAGAGGTTACGGCCGTTCCCATCGTGGTCACGTCCACCACGGCGGACTACTTCGTGCTCTATGTGCGGCACGATGTAGATGGCACGGAGGTGGAACTGCCTGTCCTGGTGAAGTTGGGGGAAGCGGGCACGACCACGCTGTCCGAAAACGTGGAGGCCTTGCCTGCCGAGCGCTACCGGGTGGAGAAGTACCTCGTCGCCGACCCCGCCGACGTCGACGGCGATTGCATCGACGATATCACCGAACTGGACGACCTGGGAAGCCAGAACCCGGTGAACCCCGCCGGCGCCATCGAACTCCGCGACGGCACCGTGGCCGTTCCCGACAAGGACACATACGACACGCTCGCCGTAACCAAATCCTTCAAGTTCGTTCTGTTCGGCATGGACACCGACCGACCGGGCGTCTACTTCATGAACACCAACACACATCCTTTACATGAGTCCTTTCTGGAAGTCGCAGGTCTCGATGCGGGCGACGTAGAGTATGAAGTGGTCAACGGTCAGCTCATCTATAGCGAGGAACTCGTTGCCTCCGATGGCAGTCCGGGAGTCTACTATTTCGAGCTGAAGTCAGTTCACCCCCTCCTCAGCATTGTGAATCTCTCCTATACTCTGCTGGCTGCCAGCATGCCGCTGCTCGATGACAACTTGGCCTTTTATATACGGAACTTCGATCTTCCGCTTTTCCAGTCTGACTTGCCGTTGTACCGGGAATCTCGAATCGATCTCGTATTCGATGCAGACATCTTCGCTGACACCAGCTTCCTTCCGTTGAACCCGGGGGAAGGGTACGGGCGGCTGCAGGTTCTGGACCCGGACGAGCGACCCCACCCGCGCGACGTGGTGATCTACGAGGCGCTGCCCAACGAGCTGCCCCGCGTGGCCGGCATCATCAGTACCGTACCCCAAACCCCGCTGTCGCACGTCAACCTGCGCGCCGTGCAGGACGGCATCCCTAACGCCTTCATCCGTGACGCCCTCGACAAGCCCAGCATCGCCGCTCGTATCGGCAACTACATCCACTACACGGTGACCGAGGAGGGCTGGGATCTACGCGCGGCCAATCCCGAGGAAGTCGATGCCCACTACGAATCTTCCCGGCCCTCCCGAGCCCGTACGCCAGAATTCAATCTCTCGGTCACAGGGATTACGCCCCTCAGTCAGATCGGTTTCGAGGACTGGACCGCGTTCGGTGTCAAGGCTGCTAACGTGGCCGTGCTGGGGAGGTTGGGGTTTCCAGCGGGAACAGTTCCCAACGGGTTCGCGATCCCGTTCTATTTCTATGACGAGTTCATGAAGGCCCACGATTTCTATACCCGCATCGAAACCATGCTGACCAACGAGGATTTCCAGACGGACTTCGAAACTCAGGATGACATGCTCGACGATCTGCGCGACGACATCAAGGACGCGGACACGCCGCAGTGGATCATCGACGCCCTAACCGCCATGCACGCCACGTACCCGGAGGGGCAGTCGCTACGCTACCGGTCGAGCACCAACAACGAGGACCTGCCGGGGTTCAACGGCGCGGGGCTGTACGACTCCAAGACCCAGCATCCCGAGGAGACCGAAGAGGACGGCATCGACAAGTCCCTCAAGCAGGTGTTCGCCAGCCTGTGGACCTTCCGGGCCTTCACCGAAAGGGAGTTCCACCGCATCGATCACCTGGCGGCCAAGATGGGGGTGCTGGTGCATCCCAATTACAAAGACGAGTTGGCTAACGGCGTCGCCGTCAGCTTCAACCCTATCTCCGACCGAGACGGCTACTACCTCAACACGCAGCTCGGCGAGGATCTGGTCACCAATCCCGAGGCCCACTCGGTGCCGGAGGAACTCTTGCTGTATCGGTTTGGGGGTTACAGTATCCTTGGGACCTCCAACCTCGTGGAGCCGGGGGAACTCCTGATGAGTGACACCCAACTGACACAGTTGCGCGAGCACCTTGATGTGATCCATGAGCACTTCAAGAGGCTGTACAACCCCGCCACCGGAGACCCGTTCGCCATGGAGATCGAGTTCAAGATCACGAGCGAAAACATCCTGGCGATCAAGCAGGCCCGCCCCTGGGTTTTCAGCGACGTACAGGCAGCGCCGCCACCTCCTCCTCCACCGCCTCCACGACCGTTCCCTCCTCCTCCCCCACCCCAGCCGAGCAACAGTTTCCCGACGGCGGATGCGGGGCCGGACCAGATCGGCGTGTGGGAGGGCGCCCTGGTGACCCTAGACGGCAGCGGTAGCAGCGATCCCGACGACGATCCGCTACGATATCGCTGGAATCAATTCAGTGGCGAGCGCGTAGAGCTGTCGTCCCGGAACGTAGTCAATCCCACCTTCACGGCCCCGCAGGGGCTGACGGCTGATGTGGTGCTGCGGTTCCGCCTGCTGGTCACCGATCCCGGCGGTCGATTCGATTCAGACACGGTGACGGTCACCGTGACGGTGACCGCTGCCGCTGAGCCGCCGTCCCTGGCGGTCGACTCGGTTGTGAATGCCGCCAGCTTGCGACCGCCTACCGATCCCAACGGAGCTGTGGCGCCAGGCTCGATCGTCTCCCTTTCCGGCGCCAACCTGGCCTCCCAAACGCTGTTTGCCTCCGACCTCCCTTTGCTTGCAACGCTGGGAGAGACCCGCATCACCTTCGACGGAACTGCCGCGCCCCTGTTCCTGGTCTCCGAGGGTCAGATCAAGGCCCAGGTTCCATTCGATCTGCTGCCCGGAGAAGTATCGCTGCAGGTGCATCGCGGCAGCCAGGCCAGCGAGGCACAGCCGCTTTCCGTTGCCGCCGTATCTCCGGGCATCTTTACAGTCAACCGGCAGGGAAGCGGCCAGGGGACCGTGCTGATCGCCAACACTGCCATCCTGGCAGCGCCCACCGGTACTGTTGCCGGCCGCCAGGCTCGTCCTGCCAACCGCCTGGAGTTCATCTCCATCTTCTGCACGGGACTCGGAGAGGTAACCAATCAACCTTCCAGCGGAGAACCTGCTGCGGAAGACGGTCTGTCCACCACGCTGCAAACTGCCCGGGCAACGATCGGGGGTGTTGAAGTGCCGGTGAGCTTCTCGGGGTTGACCGGCTTCGTGGGACTGTATCGGGTGGATGTGCAGATACCGGCGGAGGCGCCCAGCGGCGATGCGGTTGACGTCGCCATTACCATCGGCGGGGTCACGTCCAACACCGTTAGCATCGCCGTCCAATAACGGCGGGCCTGTTCCTCTGTTCCAGGATGGGCGGCAGCGACAGGGCGGTGGATGGCGTGGACAACCTTCACATCGTTGATTCGGGCAACCACCGGAGCCGAGGCGGTACGAGCGACGATCGGCAGTATCGAAGCACCGGTGCTGTTCGCGGGGATGGGGATTCAAGGGGCCGGTTGCGGTCGGGCAGGCAGCGGAGGACTAGCCTCCAAACTCGCCCACCTGTCCTCCCCGGCTGACCTCTAAGTCATTCTCAATCTGGGTTTCCGCTTTGGGTTTTTTTCTTGCGGTGGGTAGCTTGGTGGATGCTTTCCCTACTGCGGGCACATTCTCTCCCTGCCCAACCTCAACGCGCCTGGCAAGCCGGTTGCTCTCGGCCAATTTCGCTTCATAACCCTTGCCTGTGCTGTAGACCGTAATTTCAAAAAATCCGATTACCTTGTTCCGGAGACTCTCATCCACTTGCCTGTCGGAAGCACTCAAAAAGTCCCAAAGATGCCTTTCCGTCAGCATCAAAGCAAGAATAACCTGACCCAGCGGAATTCCATCATAAAACCGCATCCCGCCTCTGTGCTCGGCGACACGCCGGATGTGCGCGTCATCCTTTGAAACCAGCCATTGGGCCAAACGTTGATACAAGGAGTAAACCCGCTCGAAAAACTCATCCTCCCCCAAGACGCGGTAATAACTGGTGCCCAGGTTCGTCTTTAACTCGCCATACAAACCTGCCACCAGTTGCCGCCCGTCACGCTCAATCAGCCGGACCAGATCAGTGGAATTCATGTCCACTCTCCTTTAACTGCCTGCCTCCGGATACCGCCGGAGCATCACACTTGCTTGAAGCTACTATACCCTTGACGGAAATGCCTGTAAATGAGGAAACATTATTCCTTTCGAGGGGGGGTCGGCTAGGCTTTGTGGCCGTTCCTGCCTGCGATCAAGTCCACGGCATGAGGCAAAACAGCCAATACAGCCTGGAGAGATTCGACCGCCCCGCCAGGGCTGCCGGGAAGATTCAGGATGAGCGAGTTGCCGCAGATTCCCGCTACTGCGCGGGAAAGAATGGCCGTAGGCGTACCCTTGGAACCCTCCTGGCGCATCCGCTCCGCCAGCCCGGGAATTTCCCGCGAGATAACCTTCCGGGTGGCCTCCGGGGTGACATCGCGCGGCGCAACCCCCGTTCCGCCGGTGGTGAAGATCCCCTCCAACCCCTGAGCGCTCAGCTCGCGCAGGGTAGCCGAAAGGACCGCCAGATCATCCGCAACAACCTGGTAATGCACCACGCTCCACCCTTCCAGCTCTAACAATTTCTTCACCGCGGGGCCGGAGCCATCCTTCCGCCGGCCCTGGAAAACCGAGTCGCTGATGGTGAGGACGGCGGCGCGCAGAGGCTGAGTCACTATACCCCCTCGGCGGCGCGCTGCTCGATTCCCCGCCGCATCAGGTCGGGACTGAGTCGGTTGTTGTCGGCCAGCATGACTTTGGGTGCTTTCTCTACGGTTGCTTTCTCTGCCACTTGTGTTGCCTTACTTCCGAGCGCCCGGCTTGACGTAGGCGCCGCTCTTGCCGCCCGTTTTCTCTAACAGACAAATATCGGTAATTGTCATCGACTTGTCAATCGCCTTGCACATGTCATAGATGGTCAGGGCGGCCACGCTGACCGCCGTCAGAGCTTCCATTTCCACGCCGGTTCCGGAGTTGGTGGCCACGCTGGATTCAATCTCCACGCCCCCGGCCACCAGGCGGAGTTCGACGTCCACATGAGTCACGGGGAGCGGGTGACAGAGAGGGATCAAGGCCGCCGTTTGTTTGGCCCCGGCAATCCCTGCAATCCGCGCAATCTCCAACGGATTGCCTTTGGGGTTCTGCGGCAACTTGCGAACCATTTCCGGAGTCATCTTTACAAATCCGCCCGCGCGAGCCCGGCGGGCTGTGATCCGCTTGGAGGTGACGTCCACCATGCGCACCTGGCCGTCCTTGTCAAAATGCGAAAACTCGCCCATCCGAGCATCCCTCCAGCCTCAAAGCCATTCATAACCGCTCTATTGGTGGCTTTTTATCCTCCTGCGAAAACGATTTTTGTTGATTCTAAAAGGGTTAGTGGGTTCGTTTCGCAAAAATAACCTTATCTACCCCCACAAGCCTCCCCCTGTAAACTTCACAAACGCCCTCCAGGTCGATTTTTCCCGGCAGCAAATCCCGGAGGCAATAAAAATATTCCGATCATTTCGAAGGCTCCAAGCCATCGCTTCGAAACTCAGCGCGGCAGGACAGAAACCCACTCCCCCGCCCGAATCTCCTCCACATTTTCCGGAACGGCCAAGTAACAGTTGGACCGATTCAAGCTTGCCACGTCCCCCGATCCCTTCCATGCTACCGGGGACACCACGGGGTCGTAGGCGCTGCCTTGCAGAAAAGCCGGCAGAAAAGAAGCCAGGCCCGATTTCCGGCGGAGATCTTTCTCCAGCCGTGCCCGCAATAGGATCAGCGGCGCCGAGGACTCTCCCGAAAGCAGCGCCAATGCGGGGCGGGCAAAAAGCTCAAACGTAACCATGGTCGACAGCGGATTTCCCGGCAGGCCAAAGAAAAAGGTCCCCTGCGCGCGCCCAAAAACCAGCGGCTTCCCCGGCTGGATGGCAACTCCGTCGAAGTAAACTTCCGCCCCCAATTCCGCAAGAACTTTCTCCACCAAGTCAAACTTGCCCATGGAGACTCCCCCGCTCAGCACCAGCAGGTCAGCCTGGAGTCCTTCTTCGATCATTTTTCTCAGCGGCCCTTCCCGGTCCGGAGCAATCCCCAGGGCTGCCGGAACGCAGTGGGCAGCCGCCACTTGGGCCTGAAGAGAATAGCTGTTGCTGTTGCGAATCTGGAAAGGTCCCGGGGAAACGCCGAGTTCCACGACCTCATCGCCAGTGGGGAGGATGGCTACTCGGGGCTTCCGGTAAACCGTCACGGCCTGCTTGCCCACGGCGGCCGCCATGGCAACTTCCGCATAGCCCATGCGGCGGCCCGCCGGCAGCAAAAGGTCGCCGTGACTGGCCTCGCTTGCCTGCGCCACCACATTCTGACCGGAAGGGATGCTCCGTCGGGGCTCGACCACTCCGTCCTGCAAGCATGTATGTTCCACCATCACCACGGCATCCGCCCCCTCCGGAACGGCGGCGCCCGTCATAATTTCCACGCACTCCATTTCCCCAACGGTTCCGGTAAACTCGCTCCCCGCCCTGATCTGTCCCCGCAACCGCAATCGGGCCGGCAGCCGGGCCAAGTCCGCCGATCGGACTGCATAGCCATCCCGGGTCGAGCGCCGAAACGGAGGAAAATCCCGGTCGGCATAGACCGGCTCGGCCAGCACGCAACCTGGGCTCTGGATCAGTGGCAGGGATTCCCGGGCGAGGCCGGCCGCTCCGGAACGCACCCGGTCCACGACGGTTTCCCGCGCATCCTGGAACTTCAAAACAGCCACAGTTCACCTGTAGAGTGTCATCAAGGAAACAGCGGTCCTGGGAGCAACTTTTTCAGGCGTGTGCCCGAAAGGACTATGGTTTGGCTTCTCTCCGGACCTGTGGAGACCAGAGATATCTCAAGCCCCAGTTGATCCCGGATAAATTCCAGATAAGCGCGGGCTTGCCGGGGAAGATCACGGTACCGGGTCAGTCCAAAAGTGGATTGTTTCCATCCCGGAAGGACTTTGTAAACGGGGCGCACCCTTTCCAATGTGCCTGCCTGGGGAGGCACTTCGTGCACGATGGAACCATCCAGCTCGTAAGAGGTGCAAACCGGAATCTCTTCCAGCGCGTCCAGCACGTCCAGTTTCGTGACCACCAGACTCTCCAGCCCGTTCAGCATCGAGCTATAACGAAGCACGGGGAGATCGATCCAGCCGCAGCGCCGCGCACGCTGGGTCACAGACCCGAATTCCTTCCCGCGATCGCGCAAAAGTTTTCCGGCGGCATCGTTATCCTCGGTGGGAAACGGACCGGCCCCCACGCGCGTGGTATATGCCTTGGACACCCCAATGATTCCTGAAATCCGGGTCGGCGCAACGCCCAACCCGGTGCAGACTCCGCCCGCCGTGGAGTTGGAGGAAGTAACATAGGGGTAGGTTCCATGATCCACGTCCAGCATGGTTCCCTGCGCTCCCTCGAACAAAACAGACCGTCCAGCATCCATCTCGCGGTTGAGAAAAACAGCCGTGTCCACAACCATCGGCCGCAGGCGGCGGTACAGCTTTAGATGGTCTTCCACCAGCCGCTCTTCATCGAGGGAGAGTTCGCTGCCGCAGGCCCGCAGCGCCGTTTGCTTTTCCTGCAGAGCCATTTTCGCCAGGCAACGAAAATTAGTCTCGTCCTCCAAATCCGCTACGCGGATTCCGCGTCTTCCGATTTTATCCTCGTAGGTGGGACCAATGCCCCGTGCTGTGGTGCCGATTTTCCGCCGGGAGGAGGAGTTTTCCAGTTGCTTCTCCAGCAAGCCGTGATACGGGAAAACCAGGTGTGCGCGGTTGCTGAGAAACAGCCGCCCCTCGACCGAGATGCCATTCTGTTCCAAAGCGTCGATCTCCTTCAGCAACGCCTCCGGACTGATCACCATGCCGTTGCCGATAACCGCTTTTTTTCCTTCGCGGAGCACCCCGGAAGGAAGCACTTGCAGAATGAAACGCTTCTGGCCGATCTCCACCGTATGACCTGCGTTGCGCCCTCCCTGGCAACGGGCGACGATATCGAACTGGGCGGCCAGCAAGTCCACGACCTTGCCTTTTCCTTCGTCGCCCCACTGGGCACCTATCGTGACCAGAGCATTCATGCTTGCACCACTATGATTCTGAATCCGCAAAATTACACACCGCCTCCCATCGTAAACCTGTTTGGAGCACCAAACAATAGGAACCTGAAACGAAAAGCAGAATCCAGGAACGGCCGGTTCGGCTGGCCGGCGGAAGACTACGGACGGGAACAAAAAAGCAGTTGCTAGAGATACTTCTTCAGAAGATTTTCAAGCTCTTCGCGGCTGGTGACGCCGACCACTTGCTCACGCACTTCTCCGCCTTTAAAAAGCAGCAATGTGGGAATGCCCCGGATATTGTACCTGCCCGGAGTGGAGCTGTTTTCATCCACGTTCACTTTCCCTACTTTGGCCTTGCCCGCATACTCAGTCGCTATAGCCTCCACCGTAGGCGCAATCATGCGGCACGGGCCGCACCAGGCAGCCCAAAAATCCACCAGGACTGGCTGGTCCGCTTGCAACACTTCTTGCTCGAAACTCTGGTCTGTAAACTCAATCACGTGATTTCCAGCCATTAAAAAACCTCCCTACCTTTCCGTAGCTTTACTACACTACCTTACCATCTTCTTTTTGAACTGATTCGTGCCGCAGCCCGTTGGACTCAAAAAAAACTTAATCTTCTGTTTCCGAACCGGCTCTCTGACCTCCAGGCACCGGCCCCTAATGGACCATCGACATCAGATTCAAGTTATCGAAGAGGCTGGCAAAAAGTCAAGTTAATGCCGCCGAAATGCAACGCCTCCTCCTCCCCAATGGGTCAACGACTTACCCGCTCGCCTCGCCGCTCCGAACCCTTCCGGAAGGCAATTGCCGTCACAGGGTAACGGCCCCCAGGCGTTGTGATATTATTTCTTCCCATCCGCTTTGGCAACCGAAGGAGCTCCGCTGCACCCCGGCCCGGCCAATGCACAAGAAAAGGAGAAATAATTCAGTGGCTGAAAAACGGCCCACGGAATCCAAGCCCTCTGCCCAACAGGGAAGTCTGGATGAACTGTGCGTCAATACGATTCGCACCATGGCAATGGATGCAGTGGAGGCCGCCAAATCCGGTCATCCCGGCTTGCCCATGGGTGCGGCTGCAATGGCTTACGTGCTGTGGACCCGGTTTCTGCGGCACAATCCGAGCAACCCCCAATGGCCGAACCGCGACCGGTTTATCCTCTCGGCCGGGCACGGCTCCATGCTGCTTTACGCGCTACTGCATCTGACCGGCTATGACCTTCCCCTGGAAGAGTTGAAACGGTTCCGCCAATGGGGCAGCCGAACCCCGGGCCATCCCGAGCATGGCCTGACCCCCGGCGTGGAAACGACCACCGGCCCGCTGGGGCAAGGTTTCGGCAACGGCGTGGGCATGGCGCTCGCGGAGCGTTATCTGGCGGCTATCTTCAACCGGCCGGGACACGCCATTGTGGACCACTTCACCTATGCCATCGTGAGCGACGGAGACCTCATGGAAGGAGTGGCCTCCGAGGCCGCCTCCCTGGCCGGCCATCTGAAGCTGGGCAAGCTCGTCTACCTCTACGATGACAACCACATCTCGATTGACGGAAATACCGAACTGGCGTTTACGGAAAACGTCTCCCAGCGGTTTGCAGCATACGGATGGCACGTGCAGGCGATCGACGGCAACGATCTCCATGCAGTTGCCCAAGCTCTGGCCGCTGCCCGCGCCGAGACGGACCGCCCGTCTCTGATTCAGGCTCGCACTCACATCGCTTACGGAAGCCCCAACAAGCAGGGCACGGCCGCAGCCCACGGCTCTCCTCTGGGCGCGGAAGAAGTTCGGCTGACCAAAAAGGCTTTAGGGTGGCCTCTGGAACCAGCTTTTCATATTCCGCCGGAATCTTTGTGTCATTTCAGAGAAGCCGTCGAACGAGGGAAAGCAGGGGAAGCCCAGTGGAAAGCTTGCTTTGACTCCTATAGCTCTGCATTCCCCGAACTGGCCGAGCAGTGGAATCAAACCCTGAAAGGAGAACTGCCCGCCGGCTGGGAACAGAGCCTGCCTGCATTCCGTCCCGAGGAGGGAAAGATAGCGACCCGCCAGGCTTCCGGAAAGGTGCTGAACGCGACAGCACCCCGCCTGCCTGCTTTGATTGGCGGATCGGCCGATTTGTCGCCTTCCAACAACACGTTTCTGAAAGATTTTGAGGAAGCCCATCTGTCGGCGCACGGCAGGAATTTCCATTTTGGAGTCCGCGAGCACGGCATGGGCGCCATTCTGAACGGCATGGCTCTGCATGGCGGCATCCGGCCCTATGGCGCCACCTTTCTGGTCTTCTCCGATTACATGCGAGCGTCTATTCGCCTGGCTGCTTTGACAAAGTTGCCGGTTATTTTCGTTTTTACACACGATAGTATAGGATTGGGAGAGGACGGCCCTACGCATCAGCCCATCGAGCAACTGGCGTCGCTTCGCGCCATGCCGAATCTCGTCGTGCTCCGTCCGGCAGATGCTACGGAAACGGTTGCCGCCTGGCGGATCGCCCTGCAGCAGCGGACCAGGCCGGCGGCTCTGATTCTCACACGCCAAAAGCTTCCCGTGCTGGATCGCGAACGGCTCTCTTCGGACGATTCGGTATCCAAAGGAGCTTATGTTTTGGCCGATGCGGGAACCAAGCCGCTCAAAATGATCCTCGTTGCCACGGGCTCGGAGGTTAGCCTGGCTCTGGAGGGGAAAAAACTCCTGGAAGCCAAAGGGGTCGGCACGCGGGTTGTCAGTATGCCCTCTTGGGAGTTGTTTGCGGAGCAACCGCAGTCCTATCGCGAGGAAGTTCTGCCTCCCTCGGTGAAGGCGCGGCTGGCCATCGAGGCGGCCTCCCCCTTCGGCTGGCGGGAATACGCGGGGGAGCAGGGCGCTATTCTGGGTATCACCGGCTTCGGCGCTTCCGCTCCCGGTCCCGTCGTTATGGAACATTACAACTTTACGGCGGAAAACGTTGCGGCGCGAGCCGAAGCTCTCTTGCCACGGTGAAGTCCCCGGAAGCCGTGGCAGAAAATGACCAAACCGGAAAAGTAGCGCCGGCGGAAATTTCCGGCATGATTAACCGATGGAGGAGTTGACGGTGCGCATCGCCATTGGAGCCGATCACGGCGGATACGAACTGAAAGCCCCGATTATTGAACAATTAAAAGCGGCAGGACATATTCCGCTGGACAAGGGCACCGACAGCCCCGCCCCGGTTGACTATCCTGACATCGTGCGGGCGGTAGTCGGGGCCATTCAGCAGGGAAAGGCTGATTGGGGAATCATCCTCTGCGGCAGCGGAATCGGCGCCTCAATGGCTGCCAACAAGTTCGCGGGAATTCGCGCCGGCCTCTGCCACGACACCTTTTCGGCGCATCAGGGGCGCGAGGATGACGATGTAAACGTGCTCTGCCTGGGCGCCCGCGTCATCGGCAGGTCTCTGGCCCTGGACATCGTGAAAATCTGGCTGGAAGCCACCTTCTCGGGGCTGGAGCGGCACCGGCGGCGCTTGGAAAAAGTAGCCTCGATTGAACGAGAAAACAAGCTCCTGCCGCAGGCTTGACCGCCATCTCCCTTGCAGCTAGGAGCCGTCGGCTAGCGGGCCTTGCAGTCCGCAATGGCAGAGAGGCTGGATGGGCAGATACGAAACGACTCCCGTCCTCCGCAGCCATTTTCTTCCGATCCAGCACCGCCTATTAGACCGTGGCCCGAGGAACAGCTTCCGGTGGCAAAAAAAAGTTCTGCTTCCATCAAACAACGCGCCGCCCGCATCCGGCTTCTCTTGATGGATGTGGACGGAGTTTGGACGGACGGCTCGTTGTACTATGTCCCTTCCGTTGGCGGCTCGATGGTGGAGACCAAGGGGTTCGACTCGCAGGACGGCATCGGCCTGCGCTGGGCGGTCGAGGCGGGCCTCGTCACCGGAATCATCAGCGGACGGCTCTCACCCGCCGTCCAGGAACGCGGGCGAATGCTCGGATTGAGCTACATCCATCAGGATCACCTGAACAAGCTGGAAATCTACGAGCAAATTCTCGGGCAGTCCGGTCTGACCGATTCGCAAGTCTGCTTCATGGGCGACGACCTGACGGATGTTCCCGTCCTGCGGCGAGCCGGCCTCTCGGTAGCCGTAGCCAACAGCCGCCCGGAAGTCAGCAATCTTGCACTGTACGTTACCAAGGCTCGCGGCGGGCGTGGCGCGGTCCGCGAGACCATCGAGTTAATTTTGAAGGCCCAGAACAAGTGGCGGGCAGTTGTTCAAAAGTACGGGTTATGAAACCGGCCTGGCAGGGGATAATTTCTTCCAGATGTTGTTAGCAAGTTAAAATGTCCGGTATATGTAGCAAGTGAAATGTCCGCTTTCATGATTCTACCGAAAGTGATTTGGCGCTGACCGAAGGAGCCCGTAGGGCGACGGAGGTGAGCGCCAAATGGTGTTGTCGGGAAGCCACAGGGCTCCGCCGCCGACCGCCGCACCGGATCGCCACCCCCTCGGAGGAGTAGCGGCCCACCGTGTGCGGCCCATAGCCAATGCTTAACGTCCCATCCAGGTGTTCATAGACGGTCACCCGGCAGCCCGCCAGAGTCCCGCGCCAAGGAGTTTTCTCGATCTGGAGGAGGCGGTTCTCCAGACTGACCGTATTGTCCCGATTCACTATCCGCTGGTGCTGGATCGAGAAGATTCGCTCTAACTCCCGCCTGGCTGACGGCAAAAAGGCGCTGCCTGGTTGGGTGGCCGGCACGGCAAAGCGCCGGTTGAACTCCCCGATATAGCCCTCCCGCAGGAACCGATTCGCTGCCTCTAGCGTGATGATTCCCCGCAGGCGCAGTTCCTGCGGCAGCCGCCCTTGCCAGGTCCCGAAGTTCCGCTCGCTGCGTCCCCGCGCCTGCGGCGAATAGGCCGGAATCATCTGAATGCCCAGCTCCCGCAGGGCGCGGCCCACCTGGGTCAGCCGTTGCCGATCCACCGGCTCGCCCGCCTTCCGGGTCAGGAAGAAATGACTGGCCCGGTCGCTATAAAGGGCGCAAAAGATCCCCTGCTGCTCGACCACCTCCCGCAGGGCAGCCAGCACCGTCCGCGTCGATTCCTGCTCTACCAGTTGCGCATAGTAAATCTCGCTGCTGGCATCATCCAGGACCACCAGCAGGTCATACCAGCGATCATCGACAAACCACCGATGCTGGCTCCCATCCAGATGCAGCAGCATTCCCGGCAACGGCCGCCGGGGCCGCCTCTGGCGGTGCAGGCCCCGCTTCCGCCTCCTGTTCACTAGCCCCGCCCCTTGCAATGCCAGCTTCACCCAGGTGTAGCTCAGCCGGAGGCCGTGCTCTTCCCGCAGCTTTTCGTGAAAGTGCCGCACGTTGAAGTCAAAGTACTTCTCCTGATACAGCCCCAACACCTTCTCCACCGTCCCCAGGGGTACCCGCCGCGGACTCGGCTTTCCCCGCCGCCGGTCAAACAGCCCGTCGTAGCCGTACTGCTCGTACCGGCTGCGCCACCGCCTCATCTGCCGGTCGCTGATCCCGATGATCTCGGCTGCCTGCCACCAGTTGATCCGCTTCCCTATCGCTCGCAAAATTACTTCTTGTATCTTCATCGCCCGCTCCATCGCAGCTTCCGAGTAGAACTTCATGCCACCTCCTGGCAAAAAGCCCTACCCTACGCCGCTCAAAGCGGACATTTCACATGTTAATTAGACCGGACATATCATGTGCTAACGACATGAGTGCGAATTTCCTTGACAAGCCAGCGTAGTTTAGATATACGTTGCGGCATAGTTCTGTCGGAACTATCCTATGGCAGCAAGGACCCAAATCGACTGTCGTGAAGGAGTCATCTTTTAAAGTTTTTTCAGAGGGTGGTTCGGATAACACGGTTTCCAAGTGTCAAGTTATCGGTTTTTATAAGTTAAGACGGGAAACGGATTCTTAATTTCACAGGTCGCAGCTACCCCAACATAGGGGAAGCGAAATGCTGGTGGAATGCCCGCAGTGTTAGTGATGAGGCATGCGAATTCCAATCCCAACGCAAAACGGGGTTTTGTATTTAACCCAGGAGGCAGAAGTCTTATGTTGCGAACAACAGGCGTATTTTGTGTAATCGTTGTGATGTTGGCTTTCGGATTAAAGAGCAATGCTCAGGTGACTACCGGGACCATCTCCGGAACGGTCTCTGACAGCACGGGAGCCGTGCTGCCTGGGACGAACATTGTAATCCTGAATGAGGACACCGGAATCTCCCGCACGGTTCAGGCCGACGCGGCGGGGCGGTATTCCGCTACCTCGTTGAGCCTGGGCAACTACCGGGTGACGGCCAGCATGGCGGGCTTTCAGACCCAGATCCATAGCGGGATTTTGCTGACTCTGGGCCGGGTAGCGATCGTGAATATGGAACTCCAGGTAGGCGCCATCACGCAGACGGTCGAGGTGACCGGGGAAGCGCCATTGGTGCAGACCACAGACGCAACCGTAGGCTATCTGGTAAACGATACCACCATCCGCGACATGCCCCTCAATGGCCGGGACCTCAGCCAGCTCATCTTGCTGAACCCCGGTGTGGGCGAGGCTATGAATGCCAGCAGGACCAATGCCTATAACGGGTGGGGCAAGAAGATGAGCATCTCCGGCGCGCGCGCGCAGGACAATGCTTACTTTCTGGACGGGAGCTACATCGGCGACATGAACCGCCACGCCCCGGCGGGCCCCTCGGGCGCCCTGTTGGGGGCGGAAACCGTGCGCGAGTTCCAGGTGCTGACCAACTCCTACAGCGCCCAGTACGGCCGGCAGCTAGGGGGGGTTATCACCGCCGTCACCAAATCAGGCACCAATGCCTTCCACGGCAGCGCTTATGAATTTCACCGCAATGAAAACATGGATGCGGCCAAGTGGGAGGACAACCGCGTTGGCAGGGACAAGCCTGCCTTCGTCCGCAACCAATTCGGGGCTACCATCGGCGGGCCGATTACGCAGGATAAAGCCTTTTTCTTTTTGGCTTACGAAGGGATGCGGCAAGTGGAGAGCTTCACCAAAACTGCCAGAGTTCCGGACCTGAATGCCCGCATGGGCATCCTGCCGAATAAGACGGTGGAGGTTTCGCCCATAATCGCTCCTTATGTGGAGTTTTTCCCGCTACCAAGTTCGGGAGGGCAAGTTTTCGAAGCAGACGGGACAGCCGAATTTATTTTCGTGGCCAAAGAACCCATAACGGAGGATTTTGTGCAGGGGCGTTACGATCATCAATTCTCCGACAGTGATTCCTTCTTCGCCCGCTTTACCGCCTCCAATGCCGAGGAAAACCAAGCCCGAAACTATCCTGAATTTCGGGTCATCCGGTTCATGGGGACGAGGCTGCTGACCCTTTCGGAAACGCATATCTTCTCCCCGCGCGCGCTGAGCACCTTCCGTGCTTCCTTCAATCGGGTGGACCCCATTGACCGGGGCATCTATCCGGATGTGGCCGAGGAGTTGCTTTCCGTACCCGGCCAGGTCACTCCCTCTCTCGCGCCTGGAAGCGGAATCACTGCATGGTCGGGGAACACCAAACCGCTCGATCGGTGGGTGACCAATCGGTTCAATTTTAAAAACGACGTAAACCTCACCCTGGGAGGCCATTCGCTCCAGTTTGGGGGGATGATCGAGCGCCTGCAGTTCAACATGAACCAGCCCAACCGCCCCTATGGGGAATGGACCTTCCGAAACCTGGAGGCTTTTCTAAAGGCCACCCCGAGGCGCTACCGCGGCACGCCGCCGCAGACTGGCAGTTCCATCCGCGGGTGGCGCCAGTGGTTCGCCGGACTATACTTGCAGGATGACTGGCAGGTGAGGCCTGGGTTGACCCTCAACCTGGGTGTCCGCTGGGAGCCGTACACGCCACCCGACGAGGTCAACGGCCTCATTGCCAATTGTCGCCGCCTCATGGACCCGGAATGCACCGTGGGGGCACCTTACTGGGAGAATAAATCCTGGGGGGATATCGGTCCTCGGGTTGGGTTTGCCTGGAGTCCTTTCCAGAGCGGGACAACCTCGGTGCGGGGCGGGGCGGGGCTCTTTTTTATTCCCAACGACCCGCTCGTGTATCGCATTACGGCAACCCGCAGCAGCCCCCTTTACACAGAATACCGTTTGTCGAACCCCAAGCATTTCCCGGACGCGCTGGCCGAGATTGCCAGCAGGGAAGCGGCTGGGGGGGAAGCCCAGGCCATTCCGTTTGATAACTTCAGGAGTCCGCGGGCGTTCCAGTACAACCTCAACGTGCAGCAGCAACTCGGCGAAAGCAGCGTGGCGACCATCGGTTTCACCGGGAATCGCGGGATCAGCCTCCTTAGCATTGGCGACTACAACGCGCCGCTGGCCGAGTTCAACGGCACCACCCTGGAAGTTATCGGCGGGGAAAATGCGACCCGGTTTAATCCCAACTTCGAAGGGATCGTGTATTTCGCCACCAACGCCAATTCCTGGTACAACGCCCTAACCGTCTCCTTCCAGCGCCGGTTCGCCGCCGGGCTACAGATGCAAGTCGCCTACACTTGGGCCAAGACGATCAGTGAGGGCGACTCGTATAGTGTGGTCGACATGTCAGGGGCGGGGCCTGGACGGGTGAGATATGCTCACGACATGAGAGTGGATAAGGGGTTGAGCGGCTGGAGCGTCGGCAGGAACCTGAGGATGAACTATTCCTACGACCTGCCGCTGGGTCGGGACTGGAGTGGGGCAGCCGGCCACCTGCTTGGCGGATGGCAATTGACGGGGATTATTAGCCTTCAGGACGGGCAACCTTTTACGGTGAGTAACGCCCGGGGAGCGACGCCGACCGCTTTGTCCAACCTCGGCTTTACGCAGTACCCAAACGTGATCTCTAGCTTCACGAACGACCAGATCATCCAAGGGTCGCCGAGTAAGTTCTCGAAGAATCAGTACTTTAATCCGGAGGCGTTTTCCGCGGTCAAAGGTGCATACGAGTTCGGCAATGTGGCGCGAAATACCTTGATCGGGCCCGGACTGGCCTCATTCGACTTTGGGCTCGCCAAGAATGCCCAGTTGACGGAACAGTGGCAGTTGCAATTCCGGGCGGAATTCTTCAACATGTTTAATCGCCCCAATTTCGCCAAACCCGACGCCGGTGTTTTTAGGAGCGGCGGACGCCCCTCGGCTAGCGCTGGGTTCATCAACAGCACCGTAACCACTTCCCGGCAGATTCAGTTCGGGTTGAAGCTGATTTTCTAACCCGGCGAATCTGCGGTGATCGCCAACCAACAGGCACTTGACTGAACAGGTATCCAGCCCGCTGCGGCGGGCTGGATTTTCAATTCAGGCGAGGTGTCGTTTTTGCACTCTTTCAAACGATCTAAGAAAACAAACTGGAGGTGTTCAGTGAACATGCGTCAGGTGAACAAGCCGGCTTTCGCTGCCGTTGTTCTTGGAATTGCTCTGGGGTTCGTTCTTTTGCTGACGAGCCGAGGGGTTTCCGCCGCCGGGCTCGAAGCCGACATGGTGATCTACAACGGCAAGATCTTAACAGTCGACAGCGCCGACCCCGATGGCTTCACAGTCGCTGAAGCTGCCGCCGTCTATGACGGGAAATTTATTGCCGTGGGGAGCAATGAGGAGGCTCAGGAATATGCCGGACCCAGCACCCAACAGATCGATTTGGGCGGTCGGACGGTTATCCCGGGTCTGGTGGAAACCCACAATCACATTTATGGGTACGGGTCCCACTTTTTCCCGGAAGGAGTGCCCCAGGTTGGCAGGACCGATCCTGAAGTTCTCTGGACAAACAAGGATGAATTTCTGGCGCAAATTCGGACTTATACCCTGGATAAAAAGCCCGGTGAGTGGATCATCACTTCACCTCGGGGCGGCGGCGGGGGCCTGGAAGTGATTATGCCTCTGCACCGGGGGGAAGTCACGCGGTTTGACCTGGACGAGGTAGCTCCGAACAATCCGGTGTATCTGCACTGGAACTCCTCCGTCGAGGGACTTGCAAGCACGAAAGCTCTGGAGCCGCTCCTGGAGAGATATCCCGACATCCCGGGGATACGTCGCGACGAGGATGGCGTTCCCACGGGATCGTTGACCGGAGTGGCGAATCAGACGTCAAAATACGAATTCTGGCCGCCCCTGCCGCCTGAAAGACTGGGGCCGTACTACAAGCTGGAGATGGAAGAAATGGCGGCCCAAGGCATCACCACGATCTCCACCCGGCTGCATCCGAGCCACCTAGCAGGCTATTCCTGGCTTCATGCCAGGGGAGAATTGCCCACGCGGATGGCTTATACTTCTGAGGCGGTCAGCCGCAACAATAACGTGGATGCCATGTTCAGCCGGTTGGTGGGCATTCAGGGCGGGTCGGGCGAGCACATGTGGGGCGCGGGAGGCGACATGTTGTGGCTGGTCGGAATGGCTGCCACCTTCAGTATCGACAGCGTGCCGGGAGTCGCCGGTTCCTGTGTCAGCAAGCCCTATCCCCGCGAAGCCTTGGACTTTCCCATGTGGCGGTTTCAAATTTACGGCCCTTACGGGCTCTGCCGCCTGGCGGACCCGGATTACAAAGATGCAGATGGTTTGCGGGCCGCCGCCAAATATGGATTTCGCTCCACGGCGATGCACTCGGGCGGGGATAAAGGTATCGATCAGTACCTGGATATAATCGAAGAGATGAGCGAACAATACCCCGACATTACCGAGCGCCGATGGGCCATCGACCATTGCCGGTTTCTGAACGAGCAACACGTGCAGCGGGCCGAGAAGCTGGGCATCATGTTCAGTTGCGGACCTAAGTACGTCTACGCGGGAAGGAAGGGAGATATCGGAGCCTATGCGATTCTCTACGGCGAGGAGATGGCTGCCGATGTGGTGGTGCCTTTACGGAGACTGATCGACCACGGCGTGCGGACGACAATGCAACTGGACCAGCACGGATTCCATCCCTTTCTGGCTTTGGAGGTGTCGGTGAACCGGAAGGACGTCACGGGAAAGGTCTGGGGGCCGCAGCAGCGCATCACCCGGCGGGAGGCGCTCTACATGTACACGCGCTGGAGCTCGGAGTACGTCCTGCGGGAAAACGTGCTCGGCAGCATTGAGCCTCGAAAGTACGCCGATTTTGCCGTGCTGAGCGAGGATTATCTGACGGTGCCCGAGGATGATATCGCCATGATCGACCCGGTTTTAACGGTGATGAACGGAAAAATCACCTATACACAGCCGGAGTTTGCCACCAGTCAGGGGCTGCCGCAGGTGGGATTCCGCGGTAACCCGACCTGGTGGAAGCGGGGAACGGAGGAGGAAGCCCGCAGGGCCCTGGCCGACATGTAGGTATCAATAAATGATTCCTTCCACTTCCACCCGGAGGGAAGGATACTGAACCACGAATTACAAGAATTTTCCAAGGAAGCCTACCTCAGACATCCTTGGTTCTGAGAAAGAAGAGATCATGACCAATATGAGAAAGCGGACCTTCCCCATTTTTTTGGCAGGGCTCGTTCTTTTGTTGCTGGGGCCGTGGGCTTCCGCCGCCGGGCTGGAGGCGGATATGGTGATTCTCAACGGCAAGATTCTGACAGCGGACAGCCCGGACCAGAACAACTTCACGATTGCTCAAGCAGCCGCCATCTATGACGGAAAATTTATCGTTGTGGGAAGCAATCAGGAAGCTTTGGAGTACGCCGGACCGAGTACCCGGAAAATCGACGTGGGCGGCAGAACGGTTATCCCAGGTCTGGTGGAAACTCATAACCACATTTATGGTTACGGATCACACTTCTTTCCCGAAGGAAAGCGGCAAATCGAGAAGCAAGTTCCTGCCATAGCCTGGACCAACGAGTCTGACTTTCTGGCTCAAATCCGAACCGTCGCTTTGAAGAAGAAACCCGGAGAGTGGATCGTTACCGTGCCCACCGGCACGAGTGGAGATTTCTGGCCGGTGGAGCTCACCAGGGGAGACGTGACCCGGTTTGAGCTGGATCAGGCAGCTCCGAACAATCCGCTCTATCTGCACTGGAACGCGATGGAAGAAGCCCTCGTCAACACGCTAGCATTGGATGCCCTGCTGGAGCGCTATCCCGACATTCGGGGTGTGGTCCGAGACGATCAGGGGGTTCCCACAGGACGGCTGAAGGGCTTGGCCAATAATACGGTCCGGTACGAGTTTTGGCCGCAGGTTCCCCCGGCGGAGATTGGGCCTTACTACAAGCTGGAGATGGAAGAAGTGGCGGCCCAGGGCGTCACCACGCTTTCTACCCGGCTTCATCCCCAACACCTGGCCGCCTATGCCTGGCTGAATGCCCGGGGGGAGCTGCCGCAGCGGATGGCCTTTTCCCTGGAAACAACAAACCGCAACCCCAACGTCCATGCCACGATGAGCCGTCTGGTGGGCCTGCAAGGAGGATCGGGCAAGAATATGTGGGGGATTGGGGGCGACATGCTATGGATCATCGGCATGGCTCTCTCCAATATTGACGGGATTCCCGGCACCGGCGCTTCTTGCATCAGCAAGACCTACCCCCGCGAGTCCCCGAACTTTCCCCTGTGGCTCTATCAGTTTTACGGCCCCAACGGGATGTGTACGCTGAAAGACCCGGAGTTCAATGATATCGATCAGTTGCGGTCGGCGGCCAAGTATGGATTCCGCATCTCGGCGATGCACTCGGGAGGAGACCAGGGAATCGAAATATTTCTCAGCACAGTCGAAGAGCTGAGCAAACAATACCCCGACTTGGTCGAGCGCCGCTGGGTCATCGACCACTGCCGGTTTATCACCGACGAGCACGCCGCCCGCGCCAAGAAGCTGGGCCTCATTTTCAGTTGCGGGCCAAAGTACGTCTATGCCGGGGAGAAGGGCGATATCGGAGTGTACAAGGTTCTCTATGGGGAGAAGATGGCCGAGGACGTGGTCGTTCCTTTGCGGCGGCTGCTGGACCACGGCTTGCGGACGACGATGCAACTGGACCAGCACGGCTTCCACGCCTTTCTGGCTTTGGAGGTGGCAGTGAACCGGAAGGATGTCAACGGGAAGGTCTGGGGATCGCGGCAACGCGTGACCCGGAGGGAGGCATTCTATATGTACACGCGCTGGGGTGCGGAGTACGTCTTGCGCGAAAACTTGCTGGGCAGCATTGAGCCGCGCAAGTACGCCGATTTTGCCGTGCTGAATCAGGATTACATGACGGTGCCCGAGGATGACATCGGCAAGATCGACCCGGTGCTGACGGTGGTGGGAGGCAAGATCGTTTACACGCAGCCTGCGTTCGCTGACAGCCTGGGGTTGCCGCAGGTGGGTTTCCGGGGCAATCCAACTTGGTGGAAGCGGGGAGCAGTCGAGGAAGAGCCCAGAGCCGGTGCCGGCATGTAGCCCGCGAAGGCAGGGAGATTCTTTTTCAGGTCATCGAACAAGCTTCGCTTAAGCCTGTTGCTCTTTGGCGTCACGGAACTGGCTGTTTATGCACCCTGAAGGGATGCACAATTGCTGGACGCTCTAAACCTTCCTGGCAGTCTCACCGAATTTGCACTTTTACCATCTTGGATGGCGGACGGTAAGCTGGAATCCACAGAGTGGGCCGGTCGGCGGTCCGGTCTACAGTCAGATCGCGGACCTCATAGGGCAAGGGCATAAAGTATTCCGTAGTCTTCTCAGTTCTCATATCGAAACGGAAGATACGGCTGCTATTGAAGTCCGTTGCCCAAACCCACTGGTTCTTATCGTCGACCGACGTAGAGTAGGGCGCAGGAAAGGGGGCGCCAAAAGGCTTTGTGCCAGGAAGGAGCGGAAACTCTTTGACCTCGCCCTTGTTCGCATCGAACATGCCAAGCCTGCCGGCAAAGTAGAGGGCAACCCAGAGGCGGTCCTGCGCACCCATCTCCCCGCGCCGGGGACCGGACCCTGGCGTAGGCGTGGGAAAGTCGGCGTACTCTTCCGTTCTGGGATCGTACATTCCAATTTTGCCGTCGCGCCATACGTTCAGGATCGACCTACCCTGCGAATCCACTTCCATGTCATAGGTTCCCGCATTGGCAGGAATCGTGTACTCCAGTACTTCTCCACTCTCCATGTTGACCTTGTAAAGGGCGCCCTCGTCGTTGGTGTGCCAAACGTCGCCTTCCGGGTCCATTCCAAACATGTTGGAGCCCGAAGTCCGGGGCGTGAATTGTTCCGTCTTGGGATTGAAGCTGATCGTAGCTTCGCGCAGGCCAAACACCACATTCCCTTGGGGATCAAAAGTGATGTCGTGCGATCCTCCGCCTGGATTGCCTGCACGCGCCTGCCCGGCAGGTTCATTTACCCTTCCGCTCCCGGAAGGAATTGCGTATGGAAATTCCTTCACTTCACCGGTCTTCTTGTCGAGCCTGCCCAGAACATAGGAGAAGTGGTCCGTGTACCAGCCATAATTTGCATCTACAATAATATCGTGCGGCCATGCAAACCGCCGGTCGCCGCGAAGCATATAAAGTTCCCGGCTCCCGCCCCGGGGAATGTCGTACTCGGTCACTACAATACCAGTGGAAGCGTCGCCCGTTGGCCGGGGGCGCAGTTTAAACGGGAGCTGGTCGGAAGAGCCCGGCCCCCGAATCGAAGCCAGGTAGTCAGCCAGCGGTTCCAAGAACCTCTTTTGGCCATAAGCTCTGGTTCCGAGGGCATCCCGCGAGATGCGTCTTTCCCCGGCCATGCGACTGATGATCTGAACCCATTCTTCCTTCGTATGGGGGTCTTTGAGGGCCCACTGCAACGAGTGGCAGTTGCTGCACTGTGTCAGCAAAAACTTCTGGTCATCGCTGCCGGGCAGCGCCATAACGATCTCGGCGGCAGTCACCTCGCTGAGCAACGGTTGCCGCGGTTGCAAGGTGAAATCCAGCCGCAGCGTTTTCCCGGCAGAAAGCGTTACGGCTTCCCGTCTGACATGTTCTAAATCAGGAACCGCAATGGCAACGGTATAGGAACCCGGCGAGACGTCGGACCATACCGGAAACAAGTACTCACCCCGGCTGTCGGTGTAGACGCTGACCGTGATGTTGCTATTCTCCCGATGTGCTCGAACCGGAATTCCCGCCAGCGCCCTTCCGCTGGAAGCGATGACCCGGCCGTTGAGAAGCGGCGCCTCCGCGGCGAAGGATACGGCCGGCGACAAGCAGGCGACGGCCAACGCAACCATCAGGATTGCCGACTGACTATACCTAGTGATATTGAGTCTTGCCGATGTCTTGGATGTCATCGTTTTGTCACCCTTTCTCCCATTCTTTTTGAACCCGGCAGGGATACCCGATTGCGACCTTTTCTATTCGGGATTCTACGCCACCTACCCTGTAGGATCAATCTGAAATCCCTTAGCCTCTTTATAGCCTTCCGAGGGGTATCACGGCTTGTTTTGGGATTCCAGCAGCATTTCATCCAATTGAATTTGGAAAGTGCTCTGTGACAGAAACTCCATTGCGAGGTTTCATGACACCAATTGAATTCCCCTCCTGCCTCATGTAATCTCTACCCATCATCTCCGATCAGGCAGGGGTAATAGTGTGGCGGATTCTATGGGCAAAAACTTGGGCTCTTACGAAATCCTGAGCCACCTGGGTTTCGGTGGCATGGGTGAGGTCTATCGCGCAGGCCTATTAACTTCCCTGAACCATTCGAACATCGCGGCCATCTATGGCCTGGAAGAATCGGACGGCATCCGTATCATCCAGGAAGGCGGACCGGAAGCAGCGTCGAAAATCAACATCATGCTGAACCAGTTTGAAGAGCTATGTGCGGTGACAAGTTATGAGTGATGAGTGGAGAGGCAGGTGACAGAAGTCAGAATGGAGCATGAAACAAACAACCCGGCACCTGAATTTCGGTTGCAATCAAACACCCGCGAGGTAGCAAGCATGACCAAGCTAAACGAGAAACTTTCTTTCATTCTATTCATAGGGATGGTTTTCTTCCTGATTCGTCCCTGGGGACAGGCAGCGGGGCTGGAAGCCGATTTGGTGCTGTATAACGGCAAAGTTCTGACAGCGGACACGGAAGACCCTGCCGACTTCACCATTGCCGAAGCGGTGGCGATCTATGACGGCAAGTTTGTGGCTGTGGGGAGCAGCCAGCAGGCTTTGGAGTATGCCGGACCGGGCACGCGGCGAATCGACCTGGCTGGGAAAACCGTGCTGCCGGGGATGATCGAAACGCATTTGCACGTCAACAGCCAAACGGTCAATCATCACGTGAAACGCTCTCTGGATAGCACGGGCCCGCCGCTTGCGTGGACGAGCAAGCAGGACGGGCTGGCGCAGTTGCGAACCAGGGCTTTGGGAAAGGAAGCGGGGGAGTGGATCATCACGGACATTCGGGGCGGGCCGTTAAACAGAGGCAACGCGGATACTCACCCGGCTGCGCCTACACTGGCCGAGATGGACGGAGTGGCTCTTAACAATCCGATGGTCATTCGGCTGGGTGGAGGAGACCCCGTGCTGGTGAACAGCCGGGCGCTGAACCTGTTGCTGGAGAGATACCCTCAAGGAATCCCCGTAATCGTGAAAGACCAAGATGGAAAACCCACCGGCCTGCTGGACACGGCTGCTGCCTACACCATGGCTGAATTTTTCCCTGAGCTATCCTTGCGGGAGCTGGAAGAACTTGCGCCGATGTTCAAGAAAGAATTAGATGAGCCGGCAGCCCGTGGGCTGACCACGGTGGCCACACGGCTGGATACGGAATCGCTGCGCGTGTACCAGCTTCTGGACCAGCGCAAAGAAATGCCCGTGCGGTTGGCCTATGCCCACCAGATGGCTGCCTATCACCCGCTGGCGGAGACGATCTTCCGCCGCATTCCTGGCCGGGCAGGACACGGAACTCCCTGGCTGTGGCTCTCCGGAGCCACCATGCTGAACATTGAGGGGACTCGCGGCCCGCAGCTAGGCGCTGCCTGCATTCACGGCACCTATCCCCGGGAAGCTGTGAATTTTCCGGCATGGCTCGAGCAGCCCTGGGGTCCGCACGGATACTGCAAGCTCACCGGGAATCCGGATGACACTGTTCTGCGGGATGCGCTGTTGGCGGCTGCGCGGCTGGGCTAGCCAATCAGCAATATCCACCTGAACGGCGACCGCAGCCTGGACGATTACATGGATATACTGGATGAAGCCGAGAGAGAGTATCAGATTCAAGCCGCCGATCTGCGATTCTCCGCCGATCATTGCGGATACATTACCGAACAGCAGGCGCAACGTGCCAAGCGGCTGGGGATCACTTTCACCTGCACTCCGGCATCCTTCGCCGACGCCGAAAAAGGAATCTTGGGGGCCTACTCGCTCATCTATGACAGGGACCGGGCAGCCGATGCGGTGGCGCCCTTCCAGCGTTTGGTTCGGCTGGGGCTCAAGCCATCGATCCACTGTGAAGGCCATCAGGACTGGACGTTCACCTGCTTGCAACATGCCATGACACGGATAGACAAAGCCACCGGCCAGGTGTGGGGATCACAACAACGAATCAACCGGCGCGAAGCCCTTTACACTTACACGCGATGGGCCGCCTGGCATGTCTGGAAAGAAGACTCCATCGGCTCCATCGAGCCGGGCAAATGGGCGGACCTGGTGGTATTGGACCAGGACTACATGACAGTCCCGGAAGAAGAGATGGAACAGATCAATCCGCTGCTGACAATTGTGGGAGGACAGGTCCGCTATAGCGAGCCGAACTATGCCGCCGGCGAAGGACTGCCGCAGGTTGGCTTCCAAGCCCCGCCCGGTTGGTGGAAACGATGAGCCTGCCATAGAGTCCATGTGGTTATGTCGGCATCCTCTACCTCCCTCTACCGATGGCTATAGAAGGATGTCAACAGAGCCAAACAGCTTCCAGCACCTCTCCCCCAAATTGGACAGCTAACGATCATATCTGATTAAATGTTGCCGGGAGTATTTCTGATTCGACTGTGCAGGATACGCTTACTGAACCAAACGGAGACCTGGAAATGAACGTTCAACCCCATGAATTCCCCCATCGTGAGTTATACCGTCTGCTGATCACTTCGGTTGCGCCGCGGCCCATCGCCTGGGTTTCGACGATCAGCGAAGACGGCATTCATAATTTAGCGCCCTTCTCTTTCTTCAACGCGATCTGCGCCAATCCGCCGCTGCTTAGCTTTTGTCCGGGCGTTCGATCACAGGGTTCCCGGAAAGCGCTTGGATCAAGCAGAAAAGATACTCTGCGGAACGTTCGGGCAACTGGCGAGTTTGTTGTAAACGTGGTCACGTTTCCGCTGGCTGAACCGATGAATTTGACCAGCGGGGAGTATGAGGCAACGGTCGACGAGTTTGAGGTAGCGCGCCTGTCGATGCGATCCTCGCAGCTCGTTCGGCCTCCACAGGTGGCCGAATCACCGGTCAACTTTGAATGCAAGGTGTTTCAGATCCTCGATTTCGGGACGGATTCCTCCGGTGGCAGCCTGGTGATCGGCGAAATCGTTTCAGTCCATTTGGAGGAGGCTGTATTGCGGGATGGGCGTATCGACGGGCAATTACTGGATCTGATCGGCCGCATGGGAGGTCCCCAGTACAGCCGGACAACGGAACGGTTTGATATGGCCCGGCCCGAGAGGACACCACAACAGCAAGAGGAAATCGGGAAAGCACACTCCCACTGAATATGAAGCTGAAAGGTAAAGTCGCTCTCATCACCGGAGGCGGAAGAGGCATCGGCAAGGCGGTTGCCCTGGCATACGCGAAGGAGGGCGCCCGGCTTGCGATCTGCGCACGAACGGGTTCCGAAATTGAGCAGGCTGCCGCTGAAATCCGCCGTCTGAAAGCGGAGTGCGAGGGGTGGCCATGCGATGTGTCTTTGGAAGGCCCGGTCAAGGAGCTGGTTGCGCGCGCGCAAAAGAAGTTTGGCCGGATTGATGTTCTGGTCAACAACGCCGGGGTCATGACGCGTCCCGGTCCGATGACGGAACTCGACGTGAAGAAGTGGGACTATACCATCAGCGTCAATCTGCGCGGGCCGTTTTTGGTTACCCAGGCGGTGCTGCCGATCATGATCCGGCAAAACGGAGGCTCCATCATCAACGTCTCTTCGATGATCGGCCGCACCGGGTACGCCAACTTTATCGCGTATGCGACTTCCAAGTGGGGATTGGAAGGGTTCACGCAAACTCTGGCGGCGGAAGCCCGATCACATCACATCCGGGTCAACTCCGTCGATCCGGGCTTCGTGGCCACAAAGGTGACCGGCTACCAGGGAAGCAAGCCGGAGTCGGTGACGGAAGTTTTTGTTTTTCTCGCTTCGGAAGCCGGCAAAAAAGTTACGGGGAGGATGCTGAGTTCGTCCGGGTGGAAGTCGCAGGTGAAATAACGCCCGCTCCGCACTTGCGTTGACGGAGTAGAACCTGTTCCGGCGCAAGAGAGAGGCTTCATTTTTATCTTGAGATGCTAAACGGCATGGTAGAATACGGCAGTCACCAAGTGGCGGAGGTATAGGCACAGAATTCCGGGGTCCTCATCCCCTGGAGGCTCTAGCTCTTGCGTCCAATCCAGGCAAGGGCAGACTTCGGAAAATACAGTGTCGTTTCTTGGAGGGCACTCTGCGATGTCCGCATGGTCAGCGACCACATTGTTGAAAACATTATCGAGGCCAATACTGTGCTGGATCGCAGTCGCAATGGCCGCGCCGGGCTACCTTCCAGCGGCTCAGCAGGAGGCATCAAGCGCAGCTCCGCAAGCCGCCTCTCAATACAGCGCGGTGCTGAACCGCTACTGCATCACCTGCCACAACGAGAAGCTAAAAACCGCAGACCTGATTCTAAGCAAACTGGACGTCGAGAACCCCGGAGCGGACGCTGCCACATGGGAAAAGGTAGCGCGTAAACTGCGGACCGGGCAGATGCCTCCCGCGGGGCTGCCGCGTCCGGATCAAGCCTTTTACGACACCTTTGCCAGCTACCTGGAGACGGCGCTGGACAGCGCAGCCGCAGCCAAGCCCAATCCCGGCAGGCCAGCCGTCCACCGCCTGAACCGCGCCGAATACGCCAATGTTCTCCGCGACTTGCTCGCGGTTGACATCGATGGCGCATCGCTTCTTCCCGCCGACGACGCCAGCCGGGGCTTTGACAACATTGCCGATATTCTCTCCGTCTCGCCGCTGCTGGTGGAGCGATACATGTCGGCGGCGCGCAAGGTCAGCCGCCTCGCCATTGGCGACCCGGATATGCGCCCATTCGCTGCGAGTTACGATGTGCCCCGGCGCCTGGTGCAGGATGACCGCATGAGCGAGGACCTTCCGTTCGGGTCACGTGGCGGTATTGCGGTTCGCCATAATTTCCCGCTCGACGGCGAGTACGTCATCAAAGTCCGTTTGCAAAGGAACAATGACAACTACATCCGGGGCCTGGGCGAGCCGCACCAGCTCGACGTCCGGCTGGACGGCGCGAGGCTTAAGTTGTTCACGATTGGCGGCGAGCACAAAGGCCGGTCGAGCCCGGTTTATTCATTTATCAACAAGGATTACTTGGGAGACCCCGAACAAGAAAGGTATGAGTTCTCTGCAGATGCGGGATTGGAACTCCGTTTTCAGGCGAAGGCAGGCACACGGCTGGTGGGAGTTGCTTTCCTGGAACAGCCTTCGGAGCCGGAAGGCGAGATGGTACCGCGCCAGGTATTTGACGAGCTTCTTTCGTTTAAGGGGGGAGAACCCGCCGTTGATAACATTGTGATCAGCGGACCCTATAACGCCCGAGGGCTGGGCGATACACCCAGCCGGCGCAAGATTTTCGTGTGCAACCCAGCCGACGGCAATGACAACAGCGAGGAGGCTTGCGCCAAAAAGATTCTCTCCAATCTGGCCCGCCTCGCTTATCGGCGGCCAGTCACTGAGGCAGACGTCCTGACGCTTCTCCAGTTCTATCAGGTGGGCCGCAGCACGGGCGATTTCGAGGCGGGTATCGGGACGGCGATTCAGGGGATGCTGGTCAGCCCGGAGTTCCTGTTCCGCATCGAGCGCGATCCCAGCAAGGTTGCGCCCGGAAGCGCATATCCGGTCAGCGACCTGGAACTGGCCTCCCGGTTGTCGTTTTTCCTCTGGAGCAGCATGCCCGACGACCAGCTATTGGAGTTGGCCGAACGCGGCAGGCTCAAGGACCCCGCGGTGCTGGAACAGCAGGTGAATCGGATGCTTGCCGACTCCCGCTCGAAGGCGCTGGCGGAGAATTTTACGGAACAGTGGCTGGGACTGCGCAAACTGGAAACGATCTCTCCGGACCCAAAGGTGTTTCCCGATTTTGACGCCAACCTGCGCGAGGCGCTGCAGCAGGAAACGAAGCTTTTCGCCGAAAGCATTGCGCGGGAGGACCGTAGCGTGCTGGACTTCTTGCGCGCGGATTACACCTTCCTGAACGAACGCCTGGCGCGGCACTACGGGATTCGGAACGTTTACGGCTCCGGCTTCCGGCGCGTGACGCTGGCCGATGAGGCGCGGAAAGGCCTGCTGGGCCAGGGTAGCATCCTGACGGCGACTTCCTATGAGAACAGGACCTCTCCGACTCTGCGCGGCAAATGGGTGCTGGATAACATTCTGGGCACGCCACCGCCGCCACCGCCGCCGGATGTTCCGGCCCTGAAGGAAAAGAACGACAACAACAGCCGTGTGCTGACCATGCGCGAGCGGATGGAGCAGCACCGCGTGAATCCCTCCTGTGCCGTCTGCCACGCGCGGATGGACCCGCTGGGCTTCGCGCTGGGCAACTTTGACGCTGTCGGCCGGTGGCGAACCGCCGAAGGAGAAACGCCGATCGATCCCTCGGGAGTTCTCCCCGATGGCGCCCGATTTCAAGGTCCGGCTGAGCTCCGGGAGATACTGCTGAGCCGACGCGAACAGTTTATCAGGACCATAACGGAGAAAATGCTCATGTACGCCCTGGGCCGGGGCCTCGAACACTACGACGAACCGGTCATCCGCAGGATCATGCAGGACGCCGCGCCGAGCAACTATCGCTGGTCGTCGATTGTCCTGGGCATTGCGAAGAGCACACCATTTCTGATGAGGAGGTCACGCGAGCCATGATGATCTTTAAGAAAGCGATCCCACGCCGCACGTTTTTACGAGGGGCCGGAGCCACGCTGGCTCTGCCCTTGCTGGACGGGATGGTTCCGGCTTTCGCCGGGGCGCTGGACCCGGCGGCAAAACCGCCTGTGCGCCTGTCCATCGTCTTTGTTCCAAACGGCAGGATCATGAGCCATTGGACGCCGAAGGCGGAGGACGCCGCTTTCGAGCTGCCCCCGACCCTGGAGCCGCTGGCGGCGTTTCAGGATCGCATGCTGGTGCTGAGCGGGCTCTCCACCAAGCCGGATGAAAAACTGTTGCGGTCGGTTGGAGTGGACGCGGGGCCGCATGCGACAGCCAGCAGCATCTTCCTGACGGGCGTTTATCCGAAGCCGCCGGGGAAGGCGGGTATTTCGGTGGACCAGATCGCCGCGAAACATCTCGGCAGGCACACCCAACTGGCGTCGCTCGAACTCTCTCTGGAGTCCGGCGAGACCGGAGGCGGAGGAGACGGCGCCGACAGCGAGGCCTACCTCAATACGTTGTCGTGGCGCAGCGCTACAACGCCGCTCCCGGTGGAGAACAATCCGCGCGCGGTATTCGAGCGCCTGTTTGGGGAAAGCGACAGCACCGATCCGGCAGAGCGTCTCCGCCGGATGCAGCAAGACCGCAGCATTCTTGACATCGTCACTCAGCAGGTATCCAGCCTTGCGACGGGGCTGGGGCCGGGCGACCGGGCCAAACTCACCGAGTACCTCGATGCGATTCGCGATGTCGAGCGGCGCATTCAAATGGCCGAAAAAACAAATTCTCGCGAGCTGCCGGTGCTGGAGCGGCCCGCAGGAATGCCGGCCAACTATCAAGAGCATGCCGAGCTTATGTTCGATTTGCAGGTGCTGGCCTATCAGAGCGACATGACCCGCGTCACCACCTTCGCAATGGCTCGCGAAAAGAGCGAGCGGGCCTACCGCGAGATCGGCCTGGAGGAAGGGCACCACGCCCTGACTCACCATGGCTACAATGCCGAGATGATGGCCAAGTGCACCCAGATTGAGGCCTATCATTCCAAACAGTTCGCCTATTTCCTGGAGAAGATGCGGTCCACGCCGGACGGCGGCGGCTCCCTGCTGGACCATTCGGTCATCCTCTACGCCAGCAGCATCAGCGACGGACACTCGCATTCCCGCAGCAACCTGCCCGTGGCACTGTTGGGCGGAGGAGCGGGCCGGCTCCGGGGAGGCCGTCACATCCGCTACGCCCAGGACACGCCGTTAACGAATCTGTTCTTGACCGTTTTGGACGTGGCCGGGGTTCGCGTGGAGAACTTCGGTGACAGCACCGGGAGACTGGAACTTCTTTCGGTTGTATAGATGCCGCTGAAGGGACGTTGTCGCCGGAAGTGGAATGAAGGAGGCATGAGGGTGAACGCCAGAGGCGAAGTGAAAAGCCCGGGTAGCTGGTGGATGGCATCTTTTCTGTTGCATGCCTTCTTTTCGGTGGCCACATTGGCCGCCGCCGCAGACGAACTCCGTCTGGCGGAAGCGGCCAAGAACAGAGATCGCGAAGCTGTGCGTTCTATCCTGCAGCAGCAGGTCGATGTGAACGCATCCCAGCCGGACGGCGCGACGGCGCTGGCCTGGGCGGCCCATTGGAACGATCTGGAAACTGCCGACCTTCTGATAGGCGCCGGGGCCGACGCAAACGCGGCGAACGATTACGGCGTGACGCCTCTCTCACTGGCTTGCAGCAAAGGCAGCGCCGCGATGGTGGAAAAGCTGCTGAGGGCCGGGGCGGAGCCGAACGCAGCCCAGTGGATGGGAGTGACCCCGCTGATGACCTGCGCGCGGGCGGGCAGCGTGGACGCGGTGAGGTCGCTGCTGGAGCACAAAGCGGACGTGAACGCGAAAGAGACCCGGCGGGGGCAGACGGCTTTAATGTGGGCTGCGGCTCAGCAACACACGGAAATCATCCGTCTGCTGACCGGGCAGGGAGCTGATGTCAACGCCAAGTCGCATATGCCGGAGGGGTTCACGCCCTTGCAGTTTATTACTTACGGGGTGGGCCGTCGCGACCCCAGCAGTCCCGACAAGCTGGGACCGGGCGACGTTCATCCAGACCCTTCCAGTTCCAGGGGCGGTTTTACTGCGTTGATGTTTGCCGCCCGGCATGGCGATCTGGAATCAGCCCGCCTGTTGGTGGATGCAGGAGCAGACGTAAACGACTACGCGCCGGATTACGGCAGCGCCTTGATGGTGGCGGCCTCCAGCGGCCACGAGCCGCTGGCGCTGTTTCTGCTGGAGAAGGGCGCGGCCCCAAACGTGGCAGACGTGTGGGGATTTACCCCATTACACTATGCGCTGCGGGAAGGAATCATAGCCATCGGCATGTCCAGAAAAAGGATACCCAGCGACCGCTTTTGGCTGCGGTCCAACATGCCGGAATTGGTGAAGTCGCTTCTGGAACATGGAGCGGACGCGAACGCACGGGTCGTAAAGGGCATCCCGCCTTTCAACTCCCCGGCGTTTGCCCGCACGACGGGCAATTCCATGCCGCAAATCAGGCAGCCTGGGGCAACCCCGTTCCTGCTGGCAGCCGCTTCCTTCGATGCCGGCCTCATGCGCCTGCTGCGCTTCCACGGCGCCGATCCGCTGCTCACTACCGAGGAAGGCACGACGCCGCTGATGGTGGCTGCCGGGATGGGCCGGTTAGATGAACCCACCGAAGAAGAAAGGAAGATGGCTCTGGAAGCCGTCAAGCTGGCGGTGGAACTGAGCGGCGATGCCAATCCGTCTTACGTCAATGCAGCTAACCAGGACGGCCGGACTGCCCTGGCGGCGGCGGCATACTTGGGAGCGGACAGCATCATCCAGTTTCTGGCGGACAAGGGCGCCGATCTGGAGGCTACCGACAGGTACGGACAGACTGCGTTGAGTATCGCGCAGGGCATCTCCCCGAAGATAAAGGGAAACGATAAACGCTTCCGCGGGGGCAGCTCCCGCAAAGATACGGCGGCCCTTCTTCTGAAACTGGGCGCCATCCCGCTGGATTCCAGCAATTAAACCCTTTTCACAGTTCGTGTATAACCACAGAACCGCGCCCCCCTCGACAAGCTCAGGGCGCACGCGGATCTGACAGGCGACCCTCGCGGAACTGGCCGTCCCCAATGCCAAACTTGCTTTCTGACCGGCATCGCGATACGCCTGATTAAAGATAAATGGTAGAATTGATCCGTCCAGGAGATAATGGCGTTACACAGACCCTACCAATCGCACCGGCGCCAGCCGCAAGATGCGCTTTCCCATGTTGGGGAGGTACTCGTCAGGAGCTTTCCATGATGCAGTCGAAGGAGCTGCGCTTCGTCTTTCTGTTCTTGCTATTAACGCTCGTCCCGTCGTGGCCAATCGAGGCACAAGAGTGGAAAGATCCTGAGTGACCCGGCCTAGGGGTTTTTAACAACTGCAGTGAGAGAGAATCTCCTGGAGGAGGGGCGGTGGAGGAAGCCGATGCAGAGATACCCGCCGACGCCTGGGCTGTGCCGGCATTATTCGAGAGATCCTTCGAAATCCCATTGTTTACCAAGCTCGTTGTCGACTGATTCCTCACCTGACGTGTCAGCCTCGATGTATTAGGATATTCGTGTGAAAACTCTCGGCTCCCAGTTGACTACGCTGATGATGGGCGGTTCAACGCTGCGTCGACAGCTTTCGACGTTTCTTAAGTATCTCACCGTCCTTGTCTCGGTGGTCCTCTTCTACGCTTGGTTGTTCCACGTGATCATGGAGCAGGAAGGTCAGGACCACAGCTGGTTCACAGGAATCTATTGGGCACTCACCGTGATGAGTACGCTCGGGTTCGGCGACATCACGTTTGAAACCGACCTCGGACGGATTTTCAGCACTCTCGTTCTGCTGAGCGGACTGGTTTTGCTCTTGATCATTCTCCCCTTTCTATTCATCCGGCTGGTATACGCACCATGGCTGGAGCAGCAGAGCCGTGGCCGCATCCGGGCACTTAAAACGTTGTCTGACGAGGTTACGGGTCACGTGCTGATCTGCTCCAACGATCCCATTGCGCTTGGGCTCGTTCGCCGGCTCAAACTGGCGGACGTTCCCGCCTACTTGATCGAGCCTGACGCCGACCAGGCGGTACGGATGCACGAGGCGGGCGTACCGGTCGTCACAGGAGAAATCGATTCGGTCGAAACCTACCGGGCAGCTGGGGCCGAGCGGGCGCGCCTGCTGCTGGCCAACTCCACCGACACTGTCAACTCGAACATCGTGCTTACCGCCCGTTCGCTGTCTGAGTCCGTTCCGATCGTGGCGTTGGCCGAGGCTGAAGATTCGATCGACCTCCTCGAGTTGAGCGGGGCGACCTACGTGCTGCCGTTGAAACGCCGCCTCGGCGAGCATCTTGCCAACCGGGTGAGCGCGGGCACCGTGCATGCCAACTTGATCGGCAAGTTTCACGATCTGGTGATCGCTGAGTTCCCGGTGCACAATACGTCGCTCGAGGGTCAGACGATCCAGGAGACCAGACTGAAGGAGCGGACTGGGATCACGATCGTAGGCGTGTGGGACCATGGACATCTCCGAGCCGCGCAACCGGGGCTCAAACTGACGTCGCTCGGCGTGCCGGTAGTGATCGGTACACCTCAGCAAGTCGAAAGGCTGAACGATGAACTTGTCATCTACGACGCCAATCCCAATCCGGTCCTGATCATCGGTGGAGGGAAGGTAGGCCGCGCTGCCGCTCGGGCCCTCAAGCGGCGTCAGGTTCCCGTCCATATTGTCGAACGCAAACAGGACCTGGAGCCGAAGATTTCAGGTATTCCGGATCGATTTTTCCTGGGCGACGCCGCTGATCTTCATGTGCTCAGCGAAGCAGGTATCGCTGAGGCGCCGTCGATCCTATTGACGACCCACGACGACGCTGTGAACATCTATCTGACCGTCTACTGCCGGCGACTCAATCCCGATGCCCGCGTCTTTACGCGCGTAACACACGAGCGGAACGTCGAGGCTATTCAGCGTGCCGGCGCCGATTTCGTCTTGAGCTATGGCTCGTTCGGACTCCAAGCAGTGTTCTCGATCGTTCAAGGACGCGAACTTGTCGTCCTGGGTGAGGGATTGGACCTGTTCTACGTACCCCTTCCCAAATCTCTTGAAAAAAAACGGTTGGCAGAAGCGGATATCGAAGCGCGCACAGGCCTGAACGTGATCGGCCTCCGGGAAAACGGACGCGTTATCACGAACGTCTCGCCCTACCGAAAACTAACCAAAGGCTCGTCGCTCGTCGTTTTGGGTAGCGCGCAGCAGCGAGAACTTTTCAGCACTGTCTATGACTAGGAGGCTGCTGGGGCAATGGCGGGGAACGCAACGATACCAATCCATCCCGAGTGCGGACGAAGACGAACTGACGGGAGCAGTGATTGCACAGGGGCAGCCAGCAGGGCCAATCCGGGTACAAGAATATCGCGGCGCTGCCAGGCATCGGTGGCTGGCGGGTGAGTCGCGAGCGGGTGGAGTAGGTCTGGCGGCGGGAGGGGCTGCGGAGGCGTGGGATTGGTTTGGCGTGGCAGGAATGGCAGCCCTACCTGGCTCGGAAACGGGTGCTTCGGTTCCTTCGGTAGATTCGGAATTCTCGGAATAATTCTGTTGCCCCCAGAATTTGCGCGAGGGAGAATCGGGCCGGAGGGCGTTTGTGCGGCTTACGAGGGGAGACGAGTGAGAGGAAAAATGTTTTTTTTGCAAAACGAACCCATTGGAAAACTTCTGATATCCAGCTATCCTATTACAGAATAAGGAGATATGAGATATGCGGAAGATCGGGCATTGGCTTTGTTATTGGCTTTGATATGCAATAAAGCCATTGATTGGGGGTTAAGGTAGGTTGCGTGCGATTGGAAAGCAAGAAGCAAGTGCAGGCCAGGGAGACTGCACGCTAGGGGACAGGCGGGAATGCCTGCCCTACCTGCCCATCGCTACCTGACACCGTGGCGATATGCGCTTTTACGAGAGATGCTCTAGACGATGGGAGCAAGCAGAGTGTGGATTCCTGCCACCAGAAGCGAGAACACTAACGTAGCCACCGCCCCGACCCGGATCATGTTCTTCATATCCACCTCGCCGGTGGCGAAGGCCGTTCCCGCCGTTGCACCGGCCCAAGGCAGCATGATTCCGGTAGCTACGTTGGGAATCAGCATGGCCATGGAGAAGGGATTAAAGCCGATCTGTTGGGAGGCCGGGATCAAGATGGTTCCGAACAGCGCGGTGGCTGCCGTTCCAGAAAGGAAGTTGGTGGCGAAAGCCACAAGAATCGAAGAGACAAACGGCAGCGAATAACTTCCCAAGCCCATTCCGGCTACCCCGGTTTTGGCGAATTCCACGAAGCCAAACTCGACGAGCGCAGAGGTGACAGCCACGGCCCCCGTGCACAGGATCATGATGTTCCAAGGGGCGTGCTCTACCGCCTCGCGCCACGTCAGGACGAATTCAGCCTTTCTCCAATTCACCGGCGTCGAAAACAGGAGCAACAAAACCGTCGGCGGAACGATCCAGATGGACAGGGCCGTGTCAGCCCACCTCGCAAGCGAATGCTCCGGACCCAACGTCAAATCGATCAGTGTCGGCAGCGTGAACAGGAAGACCATGACCAGAAAGACGAAAAGGGTGGCGCGTTCGCCCGGAGTGAGGCGGCCCAGCTTTTCGCGTTCCCCCTGGATGAACTCCTCGCCGCCGGGAATGCGTGTAATCTCAGGAGGCAAGAAAAAGCGCAGGATGATGTAAAAGGTGACCAATGCGACCAGAAAGATGGGCAGGCAAGCGCCCATCCAACTGAAAAATCCGACAGAGCGCCCAGTGAGTGTTTGCATCAGGTCCACGCTCAAGGCATTGTACGGAGTCCCCATCATGCTGGCTGTGCCGCCGGCTACCGCGCCATACAGCGCGCCGAGCGCCATCATGGCTCCCAGGTTACTCTTTTCCGAAGGAGAGATTCCCGCGATCGCGCGGACAAAAGAAACCAGAGATATCCCGACGGGCATCATCATGGCCACCGTCGCGGCGTTGGAGATAAAAATCGAAACCAACGCCGTCACCAGCATAAAACCGAAAACCAGGCGGTGGGTGTCGTCGCCCACCGCACGCCGGGACAAAAACCAAAGGGCAAAGCGCTTGGCCAGTCCGTGGCGCTGCATCGCGTAACCCATGAGGATCGTACCCATGACCCAAAAAAAGATGTTTTGCCCATACAGGGTTACGGTATTGCCGATGTTCATGAGCTGAAAGCCGGGGAACAACAGCAGCGGGAGCAACGAGGTGATGGCCCAGGGAACCGGCTGGGTCATCCACCACATCACCATCCAGCCGAAAACGGCCAGCGCGATGCGGCCTTCCGGCGAAGGAGCTTCATAGGGAACGACGCAGAGGAAGAGAAGTGTCAGAGGGCCAGCGGCGAATTTTAGCAGCAGCTTCATGATGCGCTCACATGGGGTCTTGCCAGGATTCCCGGCTGGCGGAATCCGTCAGGATGAAAAAACCGGGCATGCAGAAAAAACAGGTGCTAAATCGGTTGCTATTTTCCCTTGGGCTGGACCTCACCGATTCCGTAGCGCGACCAGACGGCGGCGACTTTCTCCAGATGTTCTTTGGGCGGCACGGAAGGAGCCGGGAAGGGGTGCTTCCGGGTAGCGTCAATACCGACCTTGGAGCTCACCTGCTCGGAGGGCCGCACTCTTTTTCCGTCTTTCAGCGGCTGGGACGGGTCCAGCGTAATGGGATCGACGCCCCGTACAATGTGAATATCCTCGGCCGGCTGCATCCGGAAGCTGAGCGCCCAATTCACCTGGAAGGGATCGCGGATGTCGATGTCGTCATCCACCACAATCGTGATCTTGCCAGTGCCCATATTCAGCGACCAAGTTCCCATGATGGCCTTCATCGGTTGAAAGCGGTTTTGTTTCTCCATGGAGATGAGGAGGATGGCGGTGGCGCTGCCGCTGTCGGGAAGATGCACATCCCGCACGGGGAGGCTTAGATTTTCCTTTAGGTGGCGGCGGATCTCCATTTCCCGCCCGATGCTCTTGATGCAGCTCGACTCGCTGGGGGGCATCTGGCTGAGGAAGGCTTGATAGATGGGGTTGCGCCGGTGCGTGATGCAGTTGATTTCAAGGAAAGGATTGTTTCCCATCGCTCCCATGTACCCGCCGTATTCGCCGAACGGCCCCTCGAGTTCTCTCCCTTTACAGGGAATTGTTCCCTCGATGACGATCTCAGCCGTGGCTGGGACCTCCAAGTCCACGGTTCGGCACCGAACGACCTCGACCGGTTCCCCGCGAATGCCTCCCGCCACAGCCAGCTCATACGTTCCGTAAGGAAACGAGGTCACAGCGGTAAGGCCGATAACCGGATCGGTGCCGAAGACCACGGCGACTTCCGTGCCGCGACCCTGAGCCTCATTTTTCCGGATGTGCTGGTTCATGTTGCGAGGCGGATTGATCATCAATCCGGTCTTTCGGGGTCCCTTGACCTGAACGCGATAAACCCCCACGTTCTGGACGCGGGTTTCCGGGTCACGGGTGACGACGAACGGGGAGGTGTGATAAGGGCCCGGGTCCTGGCCCACCGTCCAGACCGGGGCCGGCAGCATCTCAATATCCGCCTCTTCCCCCATGTGCACCACCTCCTGGCAGGGCCCGCTTTGCAGCAACCGAGGCGGCAGAGGATGTTTTTGCCCTTGCGCCCACTTTTCCAGAACTCCCTCCAGGTTCGTTTCCAGGGCGGTGGCGTAGATTGCCCGGGAGCCGCCGAGTATGCCTACTACCAGAGGAATATCACTTCCCTTGATTCGGTCGAACATCAGGGCCGGACGCCGTTCCTGGGGAATTGTCCGGAAGGTCTGCCGGCAGACGGCGCTGATCTCCCAATCTTTATCGACTTCCGCCTTGACGTGGCAGAGGAGGCCCTTCTCCTCCAGCACTTTCAAATATTCGCGGAGATCCTGGTAAGGCATTCATACCTCCCGCAAGATAGCCTGAATTATACCGTTTTCGCAGATGGCGAAGACCACACTGCCATCGGGATCAGGCATGCTTTTGGGCTGTCATCCTGCGCGAAGCAAAGGATCTTTTTGTACGCCGGGATGGGTCCTTCCCCGGCGGGAAAGCAGGTTCCTCGCTGCGCTCGGAATGACAACGGGTTGTGGTTTGCAGCAACTGTGAAAACTCTCTAGTGATGTTGTCCGGTCCGCACTATGCCATTCCTCCACAGGTGCGCAAAAGAGTTTTTGCAAAACGGGAGGAGGCGACCGAGTCAGCACACGACGGGGCCGTGGACCAACCACCCAACCGTTCACTTTCGCAGGCGTCTCATCAAAAGATTTCTGGAAAGTGATAGGTCAGGATGGCATTGAGGTACTTGTCCGAGATAATGACGCTTTTGTTCTTGGGGTCCAGAGCCAAACCGCGCGGCTGCCGCAACATGCCGTTTGGCCCCCCGATCGTCCACCGCGGAGGAACGTCTCCGTTGTCCTCAATGCTCCACACGCCGACAAAGACACCCTCGCTTGCCTGTTCTCCGTAGGGACCCCGGTTGACGGCGAGAATCTGCCCTCGAGGCGGGTAGACCTGAATCAAGGCGTTGTTGGTGAGGCCCGTTTGGGGACCCCCAATCACTGCTCTTGGTTTTGCGTTGCCTTCGTCAGTGCGGCCAAAAATCTTCAGCGTAGCGTCCCCTCCCTTTCGTCCTGCCACGATCAGCAGGTCATGGAGCGGGTCCACAGCGACTGCGGAAGAACCCAACTGAGTGTCAGGGCCCTTGAGGATACGGATTGGCGCAACGTTGCCGTTGGCCTCCCGAGGAAACACCAGCACGGAATCTTGCTGAGGAACAAAAATTTCGTTGTGAACCGGATCGACTTCCAGCCTGTCCGGTCCCCGTAGTTGCGTGCGCGGTCCCAGGATAACGCGGATCGGCGGTTCCTCTCCCTCGGCGTCGCCCCGGAAGGTCAGAATCGCCTGACCAAACGGCTGCGGCACCACGAATTCATCGTTTACCTCGTCATAGACAATGGCGTGCATCGTCCGGCCTAAGAGAGTTTTTTGTCCCGCGATCAGCCGGGTCGGTTTTTCGTTGCCATCCGCCAGCCTGGCGAATGCCGCAATCTGCGGGTGGGCTACTCAGTTCGGGACCAGGATCTCTTCCCGCTTGCTGTCATAGGCCACCGACCCGGGATTGCTGATGCCCAACACAGGTTCATCGAACGGCGCGCTGCGTATGACGCGCAAAGGCGCAGTGTCGCCCGCCGCCGTGCGGTTGTAAACCGTCGCCGTGTGGTTGCCAAAGTTGGCCACCCACAGCTCGTCGTTCTCGGAATCTAAATACACTCCAGTGGGGTTTTGGATGAGACTCTTGGGACCCTGGAGCACCCGGATGGGCTCCGCGTCGCCGCTAGCAGAGGCGCGGAATACCAAAATGGAGTTTCCGGAATCATTGGCCACAAACAACTCGTCGTGTTCCGGGTCCACCACGATCCCCGACGGCCAATTCAATTGGGTTTTGGGTCCCTCGATGACGCGCACCGGCGCGGCGTCTCCACTGGCGGTTCGGGAATAGACCGTAATTGAGGAAGGCACGATTCTGCCCGATCCGGGAACCGTTTTGTCCTGCGTCAGCGGCCAGTTCGGTTTCTCAGAGGCTCTCATCCATGAAGCAGCCTCCGACACGATGTCGGGGCGAATCTGGCGGATCGATCCGTGATTGGTGACATAGAGTAAATTGTTCTTTGAGTCCACGGCAATTCCGTGGGGATCAGCCAGGAGAGTGTTGTTTCCCTGAAGCAGGCGAATGGGAGCATCATCCCCTTCGGCCATCTTGTGGTACGCCACCACCGCGTTGTCATGCTGGATTGTGAGAAAGAGTTCCTGGTGCTGTTCATCCACAGCTATGCCGAAAGTCCCGTGGGGGGTGTAAAGCTCGCGGTCGGGAGGCACATCCCCTCTAGCCTGGCGGTCAAAGATCACCAGTGTGTCCACGGTGTCATTGTTGACCGCATAGATATCTCCGCTGGCCGGGTCGATGTAGAGGCCGCACTGAAATTCTATCTTTGTCTTCAGTCCCCCGATCATGCGCTTCGGCTCGCTCATGCGAGAGCTGGGAGGCGTGTTATCCAGACGGTCGTAGACCATGATGTTGAAGAGGTTTTCGTCCGTCAGCACCACTTCATCGCGGATCGGGTCCACAGCCACGGCGCTGTAGAGCGCATAGGAATCCCGAATGACACGAACGGGACCTCTTCGGGCAGCTTCCGCAGGGCTGGCTTCCGCACGGCTGGGCTGCTGTTGCGGAAGAAGGGCAGCAAGCCGGCTGGTGCTGGCGGGCACCCATTCGCACATCGCACCGTCCATCGGAGGCAATGGCTCGATAGAAACCAGCCGAGGATGTCCGGCAGGCGCTCGCCCGAAGATCGAATGGGGCTGGCCAGCTCCCCCAAGCACGAAACCCGCGATGATCCCAATCGCAGCAAGAATTAACCCCAGACTCACCCGCCGACGCAAATGTGATGCCAGAACCATCTCCGTTGCCCCTTTATGTATGTCTCATATGGAATTGCCGGTTTGCACCCGTACGTTCTTGCACCAACACGTTCTTGCAAATGATACCTTCACCGATCCTTTTTGTCTTGTCCAAATTGCGATGCACTCCGAGGCGCTTTTCCAGCCAGCTTCCCCCCATTCGCCAGGCTCCAGCGCGCATCACTCACCAGAGACCGATGATCTTCCACCAAGCCATTCCCACCAGCAGCCAGACAGCGATGTTGACCAGCGATACCAGGAATCCTATTTTCCACCAGAGCCCTTGCGAGACGTAGCCTACACCAAAAATGATCGGGGCAGGAACGGTCCCGTAGTGGGTCAGACCGGCGTCGAGATTTGCGAAGAAAAGCAGGAGGAAGGCAGCCAAAGCGGGCGGCGTCTCCAGAAGCAGCAACACGCCCAAAAACGCCGGGTACATGGAGACCATGTGAGCCGTAATGCTGGCAAAGCCATAGTGAGCGAAAAAATAAATCAATCCAATGAGCAGCAAAACCCATAGCCAGTCCCAGCCCGTAAAGATGCTGGAGACCAAGCGGGCAAACTCGACAGTGACACCGAAGTCATTCAATGCACCCGCCATCGCGAACAGCCCGCCGTACCAGATGAAGACGTCCCAGGCCGCCTGTTCTTTCAAGGCGTCGCGCCAAGTGAGAACGCCGCTGACGAGGAGTGTCGAGACGCCGATCAGAGCTACGGTGGTTGTGGCGAGCGAATGAAAGCTCGATGTAATCCACAAGCCGCAAACGGAGAAAAAGATAACCAGCGCGATGTTTTCCTGGCGGCTCCTGGGTCCCATCTCCTGGAGTTGCTTCCGGGCAAATTCTGTGGCGGCCGGGGTGCGCACGATGCCGGGCTTGGCCAGGCGGAAGATCACCCAGGGCACCAGCGCAAGAGAAACCAGGCCGGGAAGCAAGGCCGCCCACAGCCATCGCGCCCAATCGACGGGCACGTGAGCGATCTGCGTTGCGAACTCTGCCCCGAGAGGATTGCTGGCCTGTCCGGTCAGAAACATCGCGCAGGCAATCACGTCTCCCTGATACAGGACCAGCATCAAGTACGTTCCCAGCAACCCGCTGGAAGCGCCCGGGTGGGATTGGTATATCTCCGCCAAACTTCGCGTGATGGGAAGAAGCACGCCGCCGCTGCGGGCCGTGTTGGAGGGAATGACGGTGGCCAGGACTACATCGGTAAAAACAATGGAGTAAGCCAGGCCGAGCGAACTATGCCCTATACGCCGGACAAAGTTCAGGGCAATGCGGCGGGCCAGGCCCGTTTTGAGAAGGGACCGGGCGATAAAAAAAGCCGCCAGCACCAACCAAACCGTGGGGTTGGAGTAGCCCGACAGGGCCTGGGTGGGCGAAAGGGTTCCAGTGACGATGGTGGCTGTAACGGCCAGAAGCACCGCTGCGCTTCCCGCAATCGGGTGCAGCATCAAGGATAAGATCGTTCCAACAAAGATGGCGAGCAAACGCCAGCCTTCTGGCTGGACAGCCTCAAATCTGGGGACAGCGAACAGAACGGCCGCCATCGCCGCGAAGATGATTCCGAGCGAAACGAAAGGATTCCGGGTTGCCGGCGTGTTCCTGCCGTCTTCTCCTGCTTTCGCAGCTTCCAAATCTGCTCCCTTCTGCAGAAAGATCAGGAGTTTCCTGCACGCATGGAAGAACCCGTGATTCTCGCCCCGCACGCTGGGTTCATCAGGAGCCAGCCTGGGGCAGCTTCAGAAGGCGGCGGGCATTCTCCTCGTAGATTTTGGAACGATCTGCAGGCGCAATCGACATAGCCTCGATGGCGCGGATGGTCTCGCGGATAAAGCCAGGTCCTTTTTCCGGATCAAAAGGCATATCGGTGGCGAAGAGTATGTGGTCCACCCCATAGAAAGCCATACCGCATTCGAGAGCGGCCGCCGCTCCGAAGGACGCTGTGTCCGCGTAAAACTTCCGAAAATGATCGATCGGACGGCCTTTGAGGTTGGTTTCGACCAAGTGTTGTTCATCTTTTGGCGTGCGAGATCCCAAAGTGTCCAAACCCGGTCCGACACGGCCCTCGAAGAAGGGCACCATGGCGCCCGTATGGTGCGCGATGACCTTCAGGTTCGGAAAGGCCTCAAACATTCCGGCAAACACCAGGCGGCTCATCGCGATGGTGGTTTCGTAAGGCCATCCAAAGATGAACCACATCTCATGGCGGGACTTTTTCTCCGTCTGGTAGTCGGGGAAGGATGCGCCGCGTATCGGGTGCAGCCAGATGGGCAGGTCGTGCGCGGCCATTCGCTCAAACAGCGGCCGGAACTCGGGATCATCGAGAGGCCGTCCGTTGACATTGCTGAACACCTGCACGCCCCGGGCTCCGAGCTGCTGGACGACGCGGTCCACCTCCGCCACACAGGCCTCCATGTTGTTCATCGGCAGGGATGCGACGAAAGTTGGAAAGCGGTCCGGGTGCTTGGCGACCAGTTCGGCTAACCCGTCATTGGCGACGCGCGCCAGCTCGGGGGAATCCTGCGGGTTTGCCGCTGCCTCCAGTGGAGGCGACGCCATGCTGGGCACTTGCTGGTAGCCGGGAAACTGATCCATGATGCGCAATCGCAACTCCAGGTCGAGCAGAACGGGAATGGCGCTGACGCGTCTTTCCATGTAAGCAGCACGCTCAGTCTTCAACATTGCCTCGTAAAAAGGGCGGGGGAATATGTGCGAAAATATATCCAACATTATCGTGGCCTCCTGGGAAGAAATGAAAAAGCTTGCTTGATGAACTCAATGCCGGCGCCCGTTAAACGGGATTTTATGGCGAGGGGAGGGTATCATGAAAAAAGGAGCCTGCTCAAGGGAAAGAAATCCCGTTGCAGGGTGAGGCATCCGTTGATTTTGCTTGCAATTTGGAGTGGCATGGATAATATTGCAAATCTTCCCTGACTCCCAAGTCGAAAAACTGATGACTGCGGAAAAGGTGATTCCCAACCAATGAGCGTCCAATCCGGAAGGACTAAATCTATATGACAGACCTCTTCATCCGGGATGCCGACTGGCTGATCACTGTTGATCCGGAGCGACGGATCATTACAGAGGGGGCTCTTGCCATTCAGGGAGACCGGATCGTTGCGATCGGCAAGACGCGAGACCTGGAACCGCAATATTCATCGGCCCGGCGGACTATCCAAGCCCGGGGAAAGGTGATAGTGCCCGGTCTGATCGATGGTCACATGCACAGTGCGCTGCATCTCAGCCGGGGTCTGGCGGACGGAGTCAGCGCCCAGAAATTTCTCTTCGAGCGCATGTATCCATATGAGGGTCTTTTAACCGAGGAGGAAAGCTACTGGAGCGCCATGCTGTGCGTCCTGGAGTTGCTGCGCAACGGGGTAACCACGTTTATCGACGCAGGCACTTATCATCCGCACCAGACAGCACGGGCCGTGGGAGAGGCCGGGACCCGATGCATTATCGCCAAGAGCGCTCTGGATGTCACTAAATCGAGCTTTGGAGGATTGCCGGAGAGGTTCATCGAAACCACCGATCAGGCCGTGGAAGGAGCTGAGAAGGTAGTCCAGGAGTGGAACGGCGCATACAACGGACGGATTCGAGCCTGGTTTCAATTCCGCGGCATTCCCAATTCAACGGACCAGTTGATTACACGGCTCAAAGAACTAGCCGACCGGTACGGGACCGGAGTGCAAACTCATGCCTGTTTTTCCAGGGACACGATGGAAGCCTCCAAGACACAATTCGGCGTGACGGAGATCGAGCGTTTAAAGCTGCTCGGCGTGCTGGGACCGAATGTGCTTCTGGTGCACTCGGGTTGGATCAGTCCGCATGAGTTGCAGTGGATGAAAGAATACGACGTAAAGATCGTCTCCTCGCCCAGCTCCAGCCTGCACAACGCGTACGGCTGCATCCTGATGGGAAAAATTCCGGAGTTTCTGGAGATGGGTCTGGCCGTGGGGTTAGGATCGGATCATGCTTCTTCGGGAATCGTGGATTTGGTGCAGGAGATGACTTTGGAATCGGGAGTCTATAAGGAAGTCCGGCTGAATACGGGCGTCATGCCGCCCGAGAGAGTCATTGAGATGGCGACCATCAATGGCGCGCGCTGCGCCCTTTGGGAGAAAGAGATCGGCTCGCTCAAAACCGGCAATAAAGCGGACGTCACCATTTTCAACGCCCGCACGCCGCAATGGCAGCCTCTCTATAACCCCGTCTCGAATCTGGTATACAGCGCCACGGGCGGCAGCGTCGACACCGTCATCTGCGACGGGAAAGTCCTGATGGAAGGCCGCCAACTGCAAACGATGGACGAAGAGAAAATTTATGATGAAATAGCGCGCCTCATGCCGGGCATTCTGAAAAAAACCAACTTGGAGGAAAAGATCAGGCCCAAGTGGCCGGTGATCTAGGAAAGCGTCATGCACAGGGTCCAGGTGAGGATCAACGGGAAAGAGTTTGAGCATGAAGTGGAAGATAGGCTGCTGCTCGTCCATTACATTCGCGAGAAGGCGCGGCTTACCGGAACGCATGTGGGCTGTGATACGGGAAATTGCGGGGCCTGCACGATTCTCTTCCGCGGGAAGCCCGTCAAATCGTGCATGATGCTGGCCGTTCAGGCGAATCGGGCCGAGATTACAACCATCGAGGGTCTCTCCCAGCATGGGCTGCACCCTGTTCAAGAAGCCTTCCTGAATGGATTTGCCGTGCAATGCGGTTACTGCACTCCCGGCATGATTCTGAACGCTTCCTCTTTGCTCGAGTCCAACTCCGACCCCAATGAAGCGGAGATCCGCGAGGCGATCGAAGGAAATCTGTGCATGTGCACCGGCTACCAGCAAATTGTAGATGCCATCCGACATGCGGCAGAGGCGAGGAAGGGAACCGCGAAAAGATAGCTATGATCAACTCAGATGAAATCTTCGTGACGCGAAATTGGGTTGGCAAGCCGGTGCGGAGGGACGAGGATATCCGGCTTGTCAAAGGCAAGGCTACTTACGTCGATGACCTGGACATGGATTGCGCTCACGTTGCGATCTTAAGAAGCGCTTACGCTCACGCGCGGATCACAAAAATCGATACCAGCCGGGCCCAGGCACTGAAGGGATTTATGGCGGTGGTTACCGGGCCGGAGGCGGCGCAACAGACGAAACCGATTGTGCCGAGAGCCATCACTCAGCCCGCCATACAGTACGTGATGGCCGACAAAAAGGTCCGGTACGTAGGCGAGCCGATTGCGGCGGTCGTCGCGGAGGATCGATATATCGCTGAGGATGCTCTGGAACTGATCGACGTGGAGTATGAGCCATTGCCTGTGGTGGTGGAGATCGAGGATGCCCTGAAGCAAGACGCCCCTTTGATCTTTGAGGAAGCCGGGAGCAATGTGCTGCTCCATGACAAGCTGAATCACGGTGACATGGAGGCTGCGTACAAAGAGGCGGACTTGGTCATCAAGGAACGCTTCCGGATGCATCGCTATAGCTCCACGCCGCTGGAGAATTGGGCGATGATCGCAAAACACGAGAAGAGTAACGACTCCTTCACCGTGTGGGCAAATGATCAGCAGCCGGGAAGGAGCACGACGAATGTCTGCAATACGCTGGGCATCCGAAATAACCAGTTGCGGCTGATCGTCCCCGACAGTGGCGGAGGATTCGGAATCAAACTCGCGATCTGGCCCTACATAGTCATTCTCTGTCTTCTGGCCAAAAAGGTAGATAAGCCGGTGAAGTGGATACAAACTAGAAGAGAGCACTTGCTGGGCGGCACCCATGCTCCGGACGCTGATGTCGAGATCGAGCTGCCAATGAAAAAGGACGGGAAAATCCTGGGACTCAAAATCAAGGATATAGAAAACGACGGGTCCTTCGTCCATACGGCCGGCATATATGGACTGATCAAATTCGCAACGGTTGTCGGATGTTACAACATCAAGGCTACCCAAGCGGAATTAATCAGCGTCGTTACCCAGAAAGGCCCTACAGTGCAGAATCGGGGCGTGGGCAAGCCCACCATGATCTTCGTTCTCGAGAGGATGGTCGATCTGGCAGCCAGGAAACTGGGACTGGACCCGGCGGAGATTCGGTTCCGAAACTTCGTTCAGCCGGAACAAATGCCTTACACCACGCCTTCGGGTGAAATTTACGAAAGTGGCAACTATCCGGAATGTCTCCGGAAAGCTTTAAGTATCAGCCGTTATGACGAACTGAAAATCCAGCAGAAGGAAATGAGGGAAAACGGAAAGTACATTGGCGTAGGCATCAGCGCGGGGATAGAACCGGGAACCTCTAATTTGGGGTATTACTACACCTCCAGGGGTGTTCCGGAATACATGGGAAACGCCGAGGGTGCAATCGTCGGGCTCGACTATGATGGGAATGCCAATGTGCTTGTGGGGTCTGTAGACCAGGGACAAGGCCATGTGACCACCATTACCCAGGTAGTTGCGGATATGTTGGGCATCTCCCCCGACAGGGTGTCGGTCAATGTGCACCTGGATTCTCTGGTGTCTCCGTTTCTCGGCCATTCCGGGGCTTATTCCAATAAGTTCAACGATGTGGACCTCGGCGCAGTCATTATGGCCACCAAGAAGATCAGAGACAAAATAATACGGATTGCCTCCCACATGTTAGAGGTGGGCACGGGCGAACTGAAGTTGACCGATGGCGCGATCTGTTCCCGCACAGACGAGCAGAAATCAGTTTCATTCAAAGACATTGCTTCCATAGCCTACAAAAAGATTCTCCTGCTTCCCGAAGGCGTGGAGCCGGGACTGAAGGAGATCGCCTACTACAAGAACCCCTGGGCTAAACCGCCCGGCAGGGAAAACTTCAACGTGCAAATCACACATTCCAATTCTGTCCATGTGGTTGCTGTAGAGGTGGACGTGGATACTGGAGAAATAACCTTCCTCAAGTACGTCATCGTTCATGATTGCGGCAAGCAAATCAATCCCGGGATAGTGGAAGGCATGACAATCGGTTCTACGGTGCACGGAATCGGGGCGGCCCTTTTGGAAGAGTTCGTTTACGACGAGTATGGCCAGCCTTTATCCGCGTCCTTCATGGATTACATGAAGCCGGTAGCCGCCGGGCTGCCGAGAATTGAACTCGCGCACATGGAGTCTCCCTGCCCATATACTCTGCTCGGAACAAAGGCGGTAGGCGAAGGGGGCGCTATCGGCTCGGTGGCCGCCGTGGCCAATGCAGTGGAGGATGCTCTTACTCCCTTCCAGGTTAAAATTGTCTCAATGCCGATCACGCCCCAGAAGGTCGTGAAGGCTGTAAAAGAGACCAAGGAAATTTAATAAGCGGACTCTGCCCTGTCGCCGGCGGGCGGAAGGGTAAGGCACAGGCCTGCGGCCCTGGATCCGGAAACCGAATCTAAGCGGGTGGATGTGGATATATGATACCTGGCAAGTTCGAATACTTTGCGCCCTCCTCACTTCCGGAAGTTCTTTCGCTCCTCTCTGCCTACGGGGACGATGCCAAATTACTGGCGGGTGGACAAAGTCTGATCTCCCTGATGAAGCTTCGGCTGGCCCATCCAAAATATCTTGTGGATTTGGCAGGTATCGCGGAGCTCAACTATATCCGCGAAGAAGGCTCCATGTCGGCTTCTGCGGGCGGCGGGGAGCCAGCCAGTGCAATTTCAATCGGTGCGCTCACCACCTACACCCAGATAAAAGATTCAAAACTGCTACAAAGCAAATGTCCGCTTTTGCCGCAAACGGCTTTTGTGGTTGGCGACGTCCAGGTACGCAACCGCGGAACACTCGGCGGCAGCTTGGCCCACGCCGATCCGGCCGGAGACATACCGGCGGCTGTTCTGGCTCTGCGGGGGGAATTAAAAGCGGTCGGCCCCAAAGGGGAGAGATGGATAAGAGCAGATGATTTCTTCCTCGGCATGATGGAAACCGCCTTGTCCCCGGATGAAGTTCTGACCGAGGTGCGCGTGCCGGTCTTGCGGGATTACAAAACGATCTACCGGAAAGCAGCCCGGAGACCTTCGGACTTTGCCATGGTCGGGATTGCCCTTTGCCTGAAGACCGGGCAAAATCAAACCTGTGATGACCTCTGCATCGGGGTTACCGGGGTGACCGACAAGCCCTATCGGGCAGAAGAGGTGGAAAAGAGGCTGCAAGGAAAAAAACTGGAGCCCAAAATCATCGAAGAGGCGGCGGCTGCCATCACTCACGGCGTCGATGTGATTGAGAACATTCATGCCTCCAAGAATTATCGCTCCCACTTGGCCAGCGTGTACGCCTCTCGGGCAATACAGGCAGCAAGCTAACCGCCCGCTGCCATACGGAGCGGAGGAAGCCGCCGCGAAGAGCATTCGTTTTTTGACGTCGGTTTTCCCTTGAGGTCAGGCTTTCCGAGGCGGAAATTCTGGGCATCGGCAGAATTGAGTTTTTGAGAAAGGAAAAGTTAATCATGACGTACACCGAGAAATTCACATGGAGCGGAAAGGAACTGATCGTCAAACGTCAAATCTCTCCAGTGCAGGTTATTTCAGCCGAGAGCAAACAGGTCAAGCTGGAAAAGATCAACGTCAATGATCCGGGTTTGCGGCCGTCGAACTACGCCAAGGCCGAGGGCACACCCTTGCCGCTTCTGCAAGCCGACGGGGTGCGGCTGGACCTTTCCAAGAGAACGAAAGAGCCGATGAATTTCTGGCATCGCAACATGGACGCCGACGAGGTGATCTTCTGTTACAAGGGGAGCATCCACTGGGAGACGGAGTTAGGCAATATAACGCTCCAGTCGGGCGAGATGTTTGTAATCCCCAGAGGAATTGCACACCGGTCCCTTCCGCCGGAAAACTCCGAGGAGGAAAACATAATCATCGAGCTGAAAGTGCGCCAGGAAGTTTCCAAGCTGATCTAGTTTTTTACTGAAACGTCCCGCTCTCGCCGGCTCCCTGCGAGCCGCTCCTCTCTCATAGCCTTTCCCGGCTGCCAGGAGAGCGGGCGTTTCTACTTTGCGTTGGCAAAACAAAAATATCTTGACATGCTCAGCGAGAGCTTTGTAGAATGTGGCTGGTTTTAGCACACTATTTATATTCCATGAGTTTTTACTGCTCCAGTCCGGCAATCACCAACGGCAAAATGGCTTGTTGCTGTATGTGTTGTTGTACGTCTGCCGGCGCGGGGGTAGGGGGTAGTAGCTTGAACTAGCTTTTTTAATTCAATCTTACCTATAAACCCGCCAGCCGGTTAATCGGTTGGCGGGTTTTTTGTTTTTATACAGGTTTAAGTAAGCTCAATGGCGATCGGCCTCATACAATCCGGCAATGCAGTTGCGATGGGCTTGTTCGACGTGCCCTCCGGAGCGGCTCTGCTCAATTTCCTCCAGGCGGAGCTGACCCAGTCCACCGGAGAGCTGATGGCAGAACTCCGCTTTCTGATCATACTTGTGGGGCTGGTGGTCGGCTTCCTGGTAGGCCTGACCGGCGTCGGGGGCGGTTCTGTTCTCACCCCTGTGCTCATCCTGATGGGCGTGCGCCCCATGGTGGCCGTGGGGACCGATCTGTTGTGCGGCTCTGTGACCAAGCTGGTTGGGTCCCATCAGCACTGGAAGCGCGGCAGCATCCAGTGGGACTGGGTGCGCTACTTGGCCATCGGAAGCGTTCCAGCCGCTTTGGTCGCCGGCTACCTGATCCATTACGTCAATCTGCAATACGGTTCGGGGGACGCGCTGGTGCGGACCGGCTTGGGCGGGATTCTGGTCCTGGCCGCCGTTGTTACAGTGTTCCATGAAATCTACGGGAAGCGCCGCCGTGAGGCCAGCGAATCGGCACCGTTCGACCCAAGGAAGCACCGCCCCAAGATCATTCTGCTGGGAGCCGGCGTCGGTTTCCTGGTGGGGCTCACGTCGGTGGGAAGCGGGGCGCTGATTGCCGTGGCGTTGATTGCGCTCTCGCGGCTTCCCGCCACCAGCATCGTGGGGACCGACATAGCGCATGCCCTGGTGCTGGTCAGCGCCGCCGCTGTGAGCCACTGGCAGATCGGGACTGTTGACTTTCCCCTTGCGGCCAACCTGCTGCTGGGTTCTCTTCCGGGTGTGATCCTGGGCAGCCGGCTGGCCTACTACGCTCCCGCCAGCCCGCTGAAGTTCGGGATGGCCTTGCTGGTGCTGACCAGCGGCCTGAAGATGATTCGAGCCTTCTGAAAAAAGGCTCCCAGCCTGCCCGCCCCGCTTTTCCCTATTCACAACAAGATGCCGCGCTCAGGCGATTTCTTACAACGTCCGGACGGACTCATCCTCTTGCGAGATCTCGGTCTGGACTGCGGCGACGAAACCCGCGACGTCGGGGCCGGAGCCCACCAGTATCCATTCTTCCGGGTCCAGGCCGGGGCCCAACAGCCGGTAGGCGTCGTGCGATATCTTCTGCTTCGGGAGGAACCTGACCCCCCAAAACAGGCAGAACAACCCGATCACGCCGACAAGTATTGAGCCGGCCAATCCGGCAATCGCCAAAAGGACCAAGGCAAATAACGTAACCGGCACGCCGAGCGGCCCCCGGCGGCTTTGCTCAATCGTCAGCTTCTCGATCCCCATCACTTGCTGGACGGGCAGTTCGGTTGTATTCCATATCCCGCCCGCTGTGGCTGTTCGGGTGATGATTCCTTCGAGCAAGCTCCAGTGAACCTTATTGACGTCCCCACAATGTTTTCCCGGCGCGTGGGCCATCTTGAGAGTCTCCTTGTTCGACCTACTTGAATTCACGGTTCGTAGTGCTCTCTTATTATAACCAAGATTGTCTGGCGGTGACGAGCGGGCAAAACCGGCGCCGGTCGGGGGGGCGGTTAAGTTGACAAGGCCCGCAGCATTAAGTACATAATTCGCTTTGAAAATTTAACGGTCCACTCGGAAGAAAGCGCCGGAAATTGATGCTTCACTTCTTCTAAAGGTACTGTCAACTTAAACCGAGGCCTCTTAGGCTAGAGCATTTTCAGTAAAGGTGTATACCGCCACGGCATCAGGTAGCTACAGGCATTCAGGTAGGGCAGGCATTCCGGCCTGTACTCCTGCTTTGCTCAGCATGACAGCGTCTCTGGTTGCTTGCCATTCCTGATTTACACCTGCTGGCAAACCGCCCCAGGTTTCCTCAATCGTGCTCATGCGGAGGGTGGTGGCAGCCCAGGTGAAACACGGCCTGCAGCAGCGGTCCGCTCAGAGGTGAAAGCCAAGGCGCCTCCATCCAGGCCTTGCAAAAAGTGCTGAATTAAAAAAAAATGATCCAGGCGCACACGGTTTACTTGTAAATTGTTTTAAAGAACTTTACTATTAGTCGATCTTTGCTGGCCGCAGAGCCAACAGGTACCATTCAAATAATAAACTGTATCGGTTTAATCAGAATTCTAAAGGAGGAAATCATGAGAGAGTTGCTGCGGGGGTGTTGTGGCGGGTGCTGTGTTGCTGTTCGGTTTCTCCACCGGCGCATTGGCCCAGATGGATGCTGCCGTGAGCGGAACTGTGACCGACAGCACCGGCGGAGTGATTCCCGGCGCGGTAGTCACGGCGGTCAACCAAACGACCAATGCTGCCATCACAGTCTCTACGGGCGCAAATGGGAGTTATGAGATCACCGGTTTGGCCCCCGGGCTCTATGCGCTAACAGCGGACGTGACCGGCTTTCAAACGGGATTCCACCTCGTTGAACTGATGTCCGGCCAACCGGTTGTGCAGGATTTTACCCTAGTGGTCGGCGGAGTAGTTACGACTCTCGTCGTCGTCGGCAGTCGCGCGGAGCCGCGATCGGCCATTGAGTCGGCCGTGCCGGTTGACGTCATCCGGACCGAGGATTTCGTCGCCCAGGGCAGAACCGACCTGTCGGAGCAGTTGCGGACCGTGGTCCCCTCCTTCAACATAAACATTCAGCCGATCAGTGACGCGGCGACCATCGTCCGCCCGGCGAACCTGCGCAACCTGGCGCCCGATCACACGCTGCTCCTGGTCAACGGCAAGCGCCGCCATCGCGCGGCGGTCATCACCTGGCTCGGCAACGGTATCGCGGACGGCTCGCAAGGACCGGACATTTCCGTCATCCCCTCGATTGCAGTACGGCAGGCCGAGGTGCTGCGCGACGGCGCGGCGGCGCAATACGGCTCGGACGCCATCGCCGGCGTGATGAACTTCCAGCTCAAAGATGCCTCCTCCGGCGGCCGCTTCGAGTTTCGCACGGGGCTCTTCCGCGATGCCAACCCAGGCGACGCGTCAACGTGCGGGTCGGGAATCGCCGGCGACATCCAGCATTCCTGCAACGGAATCGGCGGACATGGGCGGTCGCTCACTTTCGCCGGGAACGTCGGGCTGCCGCTCGGCGAGAATGGGTTCGCGAACCTCAGCATGGAGTACGGCCAAGGCGGACCGACCAGCCGCAGCATTCAACGTAATGGTGCGCAGGCTATCATCGATGCCGGCAACGGGAACGTGCGCAACCCGGCGCAGATCTGGGGATCGCCCAGACTCGATGACGACGTGAAGCTGTTCGGCAACTTCGGCTATCTGTTCGAGAACGGATTGCAGTGGTACTCCCACACCAACTACGCCAGCCGCACGGTAACAGGTGGCTTCTACTTCCGGAATCCGCATACCCGCGGCGGGGTCTTCCGGGGTTCCAGACTCCACCCCAACTCTCGCCTCAAGGTATACAACGACAAGGGCGGGATCACAAACTTCCCCGACCCCAAAGAGCTCGACACCGATGAGTCCGATCACCGTGACGCCATCGTATATGATGCAAACGGCCAAGTCGCAAGCATCCCGGGGAAGGCCGGCATCCCGTCGCTCCTCGTGGGCGACCGGGTCTGGGCCGAGAACGGCGTTCAGGAAGCCGGCAACTGCTCCACGATTCCGATCATCAACAACGTCCCCGATGCGACCGCCCTGCAGCAGGTCGAGTCCGACCCGAACTGCTTCACGCTCCATAGCCGGTTCCCCGGCGGTTTCACGCCGCAATTCGGCGGCGACCTCATCGATTATTCGTTGGTCAGCGGACTGCGCGGGTTCACGAGCGACGGCCGGCTTACCTGGGACGCGAGCATCGGCATCGGCAGAAGCAAGGTCGATCAGTTCATTTTCGATACGGTCAACGCCTCGGTTGGCTACGACACGCCGACCTCGTTCAAGCCCGGCATCTACCAGCAGGACGAGCTCAACCTCAACTTCGACGTCCAGTACGTGGTCAGCGACGTCGTGCACGTTGCGGGCGGCACGGAGTGGCGCCAAGAAAAATTCACGATCGGCGCGGGCGGGGATCCCTCGTGGCAGATCGGCCCGTACGCCGCGCAGGGCTTCAGCTCCGGTTCCAACGGCTTCAACGGCTACCGGGCCGACACGACGGCGGGAGACTGGAGCCGCAGAAACGTTGCGGTCTATGGTGACCTCGAGTTCACCGCCCCGAGTGGCCAGTGGACGCTCGGCACGGCCGGCCGGGTCGAGAAATTCAGTGACTTCGGCACGACGGTGAACGGCAAGGTCTCGACGCGCGTCGAGTTGAACGACGTGTTCGCGCTACGCGGCGCCGTGAGCAGCGGGTTCCGCGCGCCGACCCCGGGACAGCAGAACTCGTTCAACGTGACGACCGCGTTCATCGGCGGGGAGTTGACCAACCAGGGCGTCGTCCCGTCCACATCAGCGGTGGCCGTCGCGAGGGGCGGCGCGCAGCTCCAGCCGGAAAAATCAATCAACTACAGCGGGGGAGCGGTCATCGAGCAGGGCCCGTTCACCTTCACCGCCGACTACTTCCGGATCGACATCGCCGATCGTCTCGCCCTGGCGCAGGAAATCAAACTGACGGAGCCCGAAATCCTGACGCTGCTCGCGGAAGGAATCCCCGAGGCGCGGAATTTCCCGGTATTCCGGTTCTTCCTGAACGACTTCTCGACCACGACCCAGGGCATCGACCTGATTTCGACCCTGGCGGTCGGGAGCACAACGTTCAACGGGGTCTTCAACTACACGGACACAGCGATCAAGAACGTCGAATCCTCCGTGATCGATGAATTCCGTATCAATACGCTGGAACGGGGACTGCCGGAGACCCGCTGGAACTTCACCGTCAACCATGACGCCGGCTCGTGGAGCCTGATGGGCCGGCTGAACTACTTCGGCTCGTTCTGGGACAGCGAGGATGGACGGAATGCGAAAGATGAGGGCTTCGTGGACGAGTCCTGGCTGTACCCGGCCTACGGCGGCAAGGTGCTGCTCGACCTGGAGCTCGGCGTTCCGCTCGGAGAACACGTCAATCTGGCGCTCGGTGCTGAAAACCTGCTGAACACCTACCCCGACGTGAACCCGTACGGCGCCCATTCGGTCGGCAATCAGTACGGTCAGTTCTCGCCGTTCGGCTTCAACGGCTCTTTTTACTACACCCGTCTCAGCTATTCCTTCTGAGCGGGAGGTCGTCTGAAGACGCGCTTGAATGGGTCCATGCTTCTTTAGCATTGGCCAAATCGCTCCCGGAGATAAACCGGCCCGACTCTACAAGATCAGAGCCGGGCCGGTTGCCTTGCAGCACACGAAGGTGGGTGCTGTCCACTTGAGCCGAGGCCTGTCCGATTAGCCGGACGAAAAGCACCCGACCCCGCTATCGCGGATACCGATATCCCCCCGCAATCATCCGCCATGCAGTCTGTCTCTACCGCAGATTCAGCAGCAGTTTTCGAGAGGTAGAAAATCTGCTCGCCAAACGGGGAATCCCCCATGTCTTTTCCGATTGGGAAGGCCTTTAACAGTCCTTTGGGAAACTCCACTTCATGTCCCCTGGGTGAAAACCGATGACTCAGAAAAAACGGTTTACCTGGCTTGCAGCCTTCCTTCCGGGCATTCTGGTGGCCGCCACCGGCGTGGGGGCGGGCGATCTGCTGACCGCCACGATGGCCGGATCGGAGGTTGGGCTGGCGCTGCTCTGGGCGGCGGTGGCGGGCGCTCTGCTGAAGTGGACCCTCAACGAAGGGATCGCACGCTGGCAGATGTCCACCGACACCACATTGCTCGAGGGCTGGCTGCTCAGACTGGGAAGCTGGATTCAGTGGCTCTTCATGCCCTATTTCTTCTTGTGGACGTTTATGGTGGGCGGAGCGCTGGTGAGCGCTTGTGGCGTGGCCGGCGCCAGTCTGCTGCCGCTGGGCGACCTGGAGACTTCCAAGATTATTTGGGGCATCGTTCACTCGCTAGCGGGCCTGGCGTTGGTCTGGTGGGGAGGATATAAGGCTTTTGAAAAGACGATGGCGGCATGTATTACCGTCATGTTCGTGGGCGTCCTGCTGACGGCCGTACTGATCGGGCCGGATTGGGAGGCGGTGCTCCGGGGCGTCCTGATTCCCACCATTCCAGCGGGCAGTACGCCCTGGATACTGGGAGTTCTCGGCGGTGTTGGAGGGACCGTCACGCTGCTTGCTTATGGATACTTCCTGCGTGAGATCGGCCGCAAGGGCGAGGAAGGCCTGAAGGTGAGCCGGATTGACTTGGGAGTTGCCTATGCGCTCACGGCGCTGTTCGGCATGGCGATGATCATTATCGGTTCCCGGATCACCATCGAAGGCGGAGGAACAGGGTTATTCCTGCAGATCGCCGGGCAGTTGAGTCTTGTGCTGGGGCCGGCAGGCAAGTGGCTGTTCCTGGTGGGCGCCTGGGGCGCGGTCTTTTCCAGCTTGCTGGGAGTTTGGTATGTCTCCCCCTACATTTTTGCGGATTTCATTTCCCTGCGCCGGGGTTTGGCGCTCGGGGAGCACCGAAATCTGGACCTTCCGAAGACTTGGTCCTACCGTGCCTACCTGATCGGGATCGCTATCGTCCCGCTGGTGCTGTTGTGGTTTTCGGTCCAACGGATTCAACTCGCCTATGCCGTCATGGGAGCACTGTTCATGCCGCTGCTGGCTCTGACACTGCTGATTATGAACAACCGCGAAACCTGGGTCGGAGGAAATTTCCGGAACCGCTGGTTCGTGAATCCCGCACTGGTCGTCACGTTGCTGTTTTTTACCTATATAGGCATCCGGCAACTCACCGGGTAGCGCGGTCCTTGCTAGCGTCTCCGAGTTAGCTCAGGGGAATCGTATTTCGGGGAGTTGACCATTCGGGAAACCGGGTACATTTCAAGTTCGTCGGAGGGAGTCGGCGAAAGCGATTCCAGCACTTGCCCGATTTCCCCCGGCTGCGTTTCGAGCCAAAGTTCGTCCTGTTCCGGCAGCAGGATCACGGGCATTCGGTGATGGATTTGCGCCAGCAGGTCGTTGGGCTTGGCAGTGACTATGGCAAAGGTTTTGATTTCCCTTCCATCCGGACCTTTCCAAACGTCGTAGAGGCCGGCAAAGGCGAATAGCCGGGAGTCTTTGCGCCGGATGTGGTAGGGGACTTTTCCGGCAGGTTCTCTTTTCCACTCGTAAAATCCTGTCGCGGGAATCAAGCAGCGCCGTTCACGGATCGGCTTGCGGAAGGATGGCTTGGTCTGTATTCCCTCGATGCGGGCGTTGATGATCGTTTTCTTGGGGTCCTTGGACCAGGACGGAACCAAGCCCCACTGCATGAACTCCAGCCGCCGTTTCTCTTGCACAACTACGGCCGGCATCACTTGGCTGGGAGCCACGTTGTGCCTCACCTGCAAGCCGGGCTCGTCACTTTCGATTCGGAAACGGTCGAACAGGCCTTCGGTATGCCCAAGGGTATAGCGTCCGCACATGCTTGCCGTCTCCTGGTCTCTTGCTCCCAGATCATCCCGGTCGCTATCAGAAACAAGGTCGCCTTGGTGTTTCCGTTATCTAACTTTCTGCCGTGCATCATACCCTTTTCCTGGCAAGAGAGCTTTTCGAAAAATCCCAGAAAAAGTTTTATGGGAGAGCCTCGGATAGCGTATGCTTTCCGGCGAAGGCAAAATTCCAGTATCGGGAATTCCCGCTATATCGCCAAACTCCGCCCGGATGCGCCTTCGCGAGAGATTCCGCCAGCGCGCGTGCCGGGCGGGCATCAGGAGGGATTATACCTATGTCACTAATAAGATTTCGCATGTTGTTTCTAGCTGCCTTGCTGGCAGCAGCGTCGCTTCATCCAGCGGGCGCTCAGGAAACACCCTTCGTTCCGGTCACCGACGCCGTCCTTCAAAATCCGGACCCGGCTGACTGGTTGACATGGCGTCGCGACCAGAGCGTCAGCGGATACAGTCCTCTGGACCAGGTGAACCGCCAGAACGTTCAGAAGTTGCGACTGGCGTGGGCCTGGGGCATGGCGCGCGGACAGCAGGAGCAGGAGCCGATGGTCTACCAGGGGGTGATGTATCTTCCCCACCCCAGCGGAACGGTGCAAGCGCTCGATGCGCGCACGGGTGCTCTAATCTGGGAGTATGAGCGCAATCCCACCCGCAATCTCGCAATCTACCGGGACAAGATTTATTTGACCACTACGGATTCATACTTGGTCGCGCTGGACGCGAAAACCGGAAACTTGGTGTGGGAGATCAAAACGGGCGATCCCGACAAGCGGGTGGATTACTCCTCCGGGCCTATCGCGGGGGACGGCAAGGTCTTTGCCGGCCAAACCTGCGGCGTGGGCACTCCGTTGCCCTGTTTTGTGAGCGCGCATGACGCGGAGACCGGCAAGATGCTTTGGAAAAGGGAGTCGGTAGCCGGACCCGGGGACTCCGCGGAACATAACGCGACTTGGGGCGCCGCGCCTTATGATAAGCGCCGGAAGGCCTCCTTCTGGCTGACCGGAAGCTACGATCCAGCCCTGAAGCTGACTTATTGGAGCACCGCCAGCGCCTATCCTTATCCGGAGGTTCACAAGGGGACTAGCGGCGGTTCGCTGCTCTACACCAACTCAATCCTTGCCCTCGACCCCGACACGGGGACAATCCAGTGGTTTTTTCAGATGCAGCCTCGCGACAACTTCGACATGGACCACCAGGACAATCCCATCCTGGCCGACGTGGAGGTTGACGGCGTTCTGCGAAAGGCCGTTTTCGTCCTGGGGAAACCCGGCATTCTGTGGGCGTTCGACCGGGAAACCGGAGCGTATCTGTGGAACCGGCAGCTCGTAGCCCAGCAGAACCTGTACCAGAATATCGATCCGCAAACGGGCGAGATCACCATGAACGAAGAGATCATTCCCACCCGGATTGGAACAACGCAACTGGTGTGCCCGGGAATGCGCGGCGGGAAGCTATTTCAAACGAATGCCTACAATCCCCGGACCAACGCTATCTACAGCCCGGTGAGCAACGCGTGCAGCGTCTTCGAAGTGCTTCCGCTGGACGAGGCAGCCTCCGGAGCCGATTACTCTCAAATCCTCCATATGGAAGGCTCGGGAGGTAAAGTAGGGAGATTGGCTGCGGTTTCAGCTTCCACAGGCGAACTTCTGTGGACCTATGATCAACGGGCGGCTATGGGCTCTGTGTTGACAACGGCTGGCGGCTTGGTGTTTGCCGGCGACCTCCACCGCTACTTCCGGGCCTTTGACGCCGAGACCGGCAAGGTGCTTCTGGAAATGCCGCTCAGCGGTCCTGTGACTGGCTATCCCGTCAGCTATGCCGTGGATGGGAAGCAGTACGTGGCCGTTGCGGTTGGGGGGGGCACGTCTGGAACGCGCCATTTGTCCCAGTTATACCCCGAGTTGAAAGCTCCTTCCGGGAGCAACGTTCTGATGGTATTCACGCTGGGTGAATGATGCCCAAGATCAGAGGCTGCCGGGTAGGGTTACTTTTCATTCCTGTTATATAGCGGAAAAATTGCTCGCGTACCGCCGTTGCCGGCGGCCTTTGACCGCTTGCTGTCACCACGACCGGTTTCACAGCCCCAGGCTGTGATGCAGGCTCTGATTGACTCTGGTGATGGGATTAGTCAGACCGCAGTCGAGCGCCTTGTCGGTTCAATAGGCGCTACTGCCGGTAACGACGCCCTTGGACCGTAATCATGCAAGATGGGGAAGGCGGCTCGGCTATTTCCAGATGTGGTGCCCGGGGCCGGAATCGAACCGGCACGGACTTTCCAGTCCGAGGGATTTTAAGTCCCTTGCGTCTACCAGTTCCGCCACCCGGGCATCTCGGCAAAAAGGAAGTTCACTGACACGGCGTTCGGGTGCATCTTTGGTTGCGGGGGCATGTTGCACCGCTGATTCTTCCGGCAGTTTTCCTGCAGCCGTTCCGGTAATAGGCTCCAGCACTCAAAGCCCTCGCCCCTGCGCGTGCCAAAGGCGTCTCTGAAAGAGTGTACCACGAAGTCTTTGACCAGCTTCAGCGGCTTCCGGCAAGTGGTCTCGGTTTACGGTTTGAGCTAGATACGACCCTTGGCCGATGAAATGATGAGTTTAGAGAATCCACGGCCAATAACGCCCCAGAACCGCTTCATTCAACATGGTGAGATATGCAAACTAGAGTCTCTACGCAGTCCTTTGTTTCGTTGGGGATGTGAGGGCTGGTTGTTGAGACATCTTTCTGGACTTATCCTATGACCCGTCGAGGTCGTCCCAGCTGTGCTTCATCTTTCCGCCGTCTAACTCGCACTTGTGGGGGAACTTCAGACTGCACTCGTTGATCGGTTTTCGCAGCTTAGGGTCCATCAGCTCATGGATGTCAAGCCGCATGGCTTCCCTTGAATAAGCCGCCACGTCAAGGATTCCTGTATCCATCCGGATCGCATCTTCGGGGCATACCTCGACACAGTACCCGCAATAGACGCAGATCCCCAGGTCGATGTCAAAGCGGACCGGGTACTTCTCGATATTGGGGTCCGGGTGCTCCCCGGGCACGATGGTGATGCACTTGGCCGGGCAAACCGTCTCGCAGAGCATGCACCCCACGCAACGAGGGGTGTTATCCTCGCGGACGGTGAGCCGGTGGCGGCTGCGGAACCGGGACATGAGTGGCCTGAGCACTTCGGGATATTGGATGGTCGCAGAGGCGGGAAGGTGCTTGAAGCGACCCAGAAGGTGGGCCGTGTGCAGAAAGAGGTTGCGGAAGAAGTGGGCAAAGGTGATCTTAAGGCCGCAGAGGATCTGTGGGAGGTAGAGATTTTCCCAGAAAGTCAGCTCGCGCCTGCGGACAACTTTTACGGCCATGAGGGCACCTCACCGAAAAAGACAAGCACCACGGCCGTCACCACGACATTGGCCACTGCAATCGGGAATAGCACCTTCCAGCCCAGGCTCATGAGTTGGTCGTAGCGGAACCGTGGCAGGGTCCAACGCAGTTGCATGAAGATAAAGCAAAAGATCAGGCCCTTGATTGAAAAGCTCGCCACTCCCAGCAGAACATAGACTAAATGGGGGACGGGCAGCTCTCCTCCCCAAGGAAAGTGGAAGCCGTCCGGCATGAGGTAGGGCACCTGCCACCCGCCGAAAAACAGTGTGGTCGAAATGCAGGCCACCATGATGGTCTCCAGAAAATCCGTGAGGAAGAACATCCCGAACTTCATTCCGCTGTACTCCACGAAGTACCCTATAATCTCCGACTCGCCTTCAGGAAGGTCAAAGGGAAGCCTCTTGGTTTCAGCCAAGGCCGCAGTCACGAAGACGACAAAGGCCACCGGCTGGGTGACGATGCCCCACAGAGGAAGCCAGCCGCCGATCATCCGCCCTTGGGCGCGCACCAGCTCAGCCAAGTCCATGGTCCCGTAAACCATGATCACGCCGAGGACGGCGACGCCCAGTGCGATCTCATAGGAGATCATCTGAGCCGTGGCCCTTAACCCGCCCAGGATGGCGTAGTTGTTGCGTGAAGCAAAGCCCGCCAGGATCACGCCATAGACCCCCAAGGAAAGCATGGCAAAGATGTAGAGCAGTGCCGCGTTGATCTTGACGACTTGCAGTTCTATGACGCGATCCCCCAGGATGAGGCGGTCTCCAAAGGGGATGGCGGCAAAGGCCACCAGGGCGAAAAAAACCGAAAAAAAAGGGGCCAAGGCGTGGAGGGTCTTGTCCGCGCCGGCCGGGACGATATCCTCCTTGGTGAACATTTTGACCACGTCGGCGAGGCCGTGAAAGACCCCTAGCAACCGAAAGCCGAAGATGTCGGCGCGGTTGGCTCCGATCCGGTCCTGGATGAGGGCTGACTGCTTGCGCTCCACCCAGGTATGAAATCCCGCCAGGTTCAAAACCGCGAAAAAGACGATTCCCGCCAAAATGAGCTTGATGACCAGGACTTCCATCATGGCGCAACCTCTCTTGGCGCGGACTTGGCTGTGCTCAGATCCGCCCCTTGCGCCCCGATCTTTTCGTAGCTTAATCTCTCGAACGACGCCAAGGCCTTGGCAAGCCCCCGGAAGATATCCTCCGGCCCTCGCCAATCGAGCGATAGGCCCAGCTTGCCGGCCAATTCCAGGAGGATGCGCCAGTCCGCACGGGAGTCCTGGAGTGGCGGAAAGGCGCTGCCGATGCGCTGGACCCGGCCGTGGCAATTGACGAAGGTGCCGTCCTTCTCCACATAGGCTGCGCTTGGCAGCACCCAATGGGCCAAAGGCACGGTCGAGTTTTCGTTCGTGCCTGAGAAGATCAAGAGACCTACCTTCTCCGGAAGCTCGCGGACATTCTTTTCGCCGAAGAGATCCACCAAGTCGTGCCCGAAGACCCACAGGGCGTCGAGGTTCCCGGCCAGTGCCTGGTCCACGATCTGCCCGGCCTCGAGTGCATCCGGACCGGCCAAGCCCAACAAGGTCGTCCCCATGGTGTTAGGGTTTTTATCCGCTTTAACAAGGAAGTCGTCACCAGACGCAGGCTTCTGCGGAACAGAGGCACTGACTTGGGCGCCCAGAGCGCGTTGAAAAATCTCCCGGATCAGAAAGAGTTCCTCGTTGCTGAGCTGGGCCGATGCGATCACCCCAATCCGGGCGCCTTCCGGCGACTTGTCCAACTTTGCCAGGGCCGTTGAGATTGCAGTGATGGCTTGCTCCCAAGTTGCAGCCGCAGCATCGGCTGACGGTCCGCGTACCGTGGTCAGTCGTGCCTTATCGATCCAGCCGAGGCCGTAGCGGCCTTCATCGCACATCCACCATTGGTTGACATCCGGGTTGTAGCGGGGTTTGACGCGAACGACCCGAGCCCCTTCGTTCAGGTGGGGCCTGTCGAGTACGAAGTGCAGATCGATGTTGCATCCCTGACTGCAGCCGTTGCAGACCGTGGGGGCGCTGGAGAGGTACCAAACCCTGGCCTTGAAACGGAAGTCCCGCTCGGTCAGTGCGCCTACGGGACAGATATCCACCACGTTGGCCGAATATGGATTGTCGAGAACCTGGCCAGGGTAGATGCCTAGCTCGGCGTGATCCCCGCGATTGAAGATGCCGAACTCGCCGGTCTTGGTGATCTCGTCGGCGAAGCGCACGCACCGGGAGCAGAGGATACAGCGTTCCTGGTCCAGCATTACATGCGGGCCGAGCGTCACCGTCTTGCGCTTCTTAACCTTGTGCTCCCTGAACCGTGGGTTATAGAGCCCGAAGTTCAGGTAGAAATCCTGCAGGTCGCACTCGCCGGACTGGTCGCAGACCGGACAGTCGAGCGGGTGGTTGGCCAGGAGGAACTCCAACACCGCCCGCCTGCCGGCTTCGGCTTTGTCGCTCTTGGTGTGCACAACCATCCCTTCGGTCACGGGTGTGTTGCAGGCGATCTGAAGCTTGGGGAACTTCTCCACCTCCACCAGGCAGATTCGGCAGTTGCCGGCGATAGAGAGTCCGGGGTGGTAGCAGTAGCGCGGAATGAAGATTCCCAGCGCCTCCGCGGCCTGGATGACCTGGGTTCCCTGCGGGACGGATACTTCACGGCCATCGATGCTTAACCGAGGCATGTCGCGGCCTCCCTGCTACGGGCTTTGCGGCCAGTGCGGATTCCGGCCTCGAACTCGTCCCGGAATTTTGTGATGTAGGACTGGACCGGCCAGGCAGCCGCGTCCGCGAAAACGCAGATGGTCTTCCCTTCCATGTCTCCGGCGATGGCGAGCAGATCGTCCAAGTCCTGAAGTTTTCCCCGCCCTTCGGCAATGCGACGCACGATGCGATGAATCCACCCAGTCCCCTCCCGGCAGGGTGAGCACTGTCCGCAAGACTCGTCGGCGAAGAACCGGGCAGCGGACTCGAGAACCTCCATCATGCAGGCCGTCTCGTCGATGACGATCACGCCCCCGGACCCGGCCATGCTTCCGGCAGCACTGAGGGATTCAAAATCCATAGCAACATCGATCTCATCGGCTCTCAATATCTTTGCTGAGATGCCCCCGGGTATGACGCCTTTGAGCTTGTTGCCATTGCGCGTACCCCCGGCGCGCTGAATAAGATCACGCAAGGTCACGCCCACCGACACCTCATAGACGCCCGGCTGGACCACGTGCCCGCTCACGCAGAAGAGCCGTGTGCCGCCCTGACTGGCGGAACCTATGCCGGCGAAGCGTTCGGCTCCATTGCGCAAAATGAATGGGACACAGGCCAGGGTCTCCACATTGTTGACGATGGTAGGACACGAGAAGAGACCCGAAATAGCCGGGAATGGGGGCTTGAGCCTGGGGAAGCCCTTCCCTCCCTCCAGAGATGTCAGGAGCGCAGTCTCTTCGCCGCAAATATAGGCGCCGGCCCCACGGTGGATGACCACGTCCAGGTCAAAGCCGCTGCCTTGAATGTTCTTGCCAAGCCAACCCTGGCTATAGGCCTCCCCTATGGCCCGCTCTAATCGCTGAGCCGATCGGAAGTACTCGCCCCGAATATAGACATAGGCCTTATGACTGCCGATGGCATAGGCTGCGATCAGCATGCCTTCCAGGAGGGCGTGCGGGTCCCGCTCCATAATGTAGCGGTCCTTGAAGGTGCCGGGTTCACCCTCGTCTGCGTTGACCACCAGGTACTTTGGTTTAGTCGTTCCCTTGGGGACGAAGGACCACTTCCTGCCGGCTGGAAACCCGGCGCCGCCCAGACCGCGGAGCTTGGCGTTCGAGACCTCGCCAATCACCTGTTCCGGGGTCATGGAGGTTAGCGCTTTCCTGGCTGCGAGATATCCGTTGTTGGCGACATAGGTCTCGAACCAGGTCCCGGCTACATTTTTGAAGCGAGTGGACAGCACCGGCCCATCCGAGCAGATGTAAGGATCGGGCTCAGGGCTCGATTCCGGTTTCCCCGGCTCCAGCAGCGCGTCCCGCAGAATGGTGTCGATGGCCTCGCCCTTGAGAGGGCCGACGAAGCGTTCGTCGAGTTGGGCCATGGGCGCCATCTCGCAGGCGCACAAGCACTCCACCTCCGTCAAGGTGACTTCCCGGCCCGGCGTGGTCTCGCCCGGGCTGATCTGCAAGCTCTCTTTGATCCGGTCCAGCAGGTCCTGGCCTCCGCGCAACAGGCAGGGCAAGCTGGTGCAGACTCGCAGCTCGCGCCGGCCCACTGGTTTGGAGTGGAACATGTTGTAGAAGGAGACGACTTCGCGCATGTGGGAGACCGTCACGCCCAGGAGGCGGCCAACCCAGGCCTCTGATTCCGGGGAGACGTAGCCCTGGTTCTCCTGAACGAGCCACAGGAGAGGCAGCATGGCCGCCTTCGGATACTCGTAGCGGCGCAGAATCTCCTGAGCTTTGCCTTCCAGGTCTGCAAGGTTCACCGGTCGAGTTCTCCCCCGATCATGTTGACCGATCCGAAGGTGGGGACGATGTCGGCCACCATGTCCCCGGTCAGGAGTTTAGACAGCGCCGACATGATCGCAAAACAGGGCGGACGAACCCGTACCCGGTAGGCGCAACCACTTCCGTCGCTCACCACGTAGAATCCCAGCTCTCCGTTGGCCCCCTCCACCGGAAAGTAGACTTCTCCCTTTGGCGGTCGCACTCCGTGGCCGAACATGACCAGTTTGAACTGCTGCATGAGGCCCTCGATGTTGCCGTAGGTATCCTCTTTGGGAGGCAGGAACACCCGCTTTTCGTCTTTGGCGATGGACGCGTACTGGGCACGGCCCGATCCTTCCAGAGTTGGACAAGCCACGGCATTACTGCCTGAGATGGCAACGATGTTCCCGACTTTGGCAAGGTCGACCATTTCCGCGGCCGGGATGGGACGCCCTGTTTCCGGGTTGACTTGAACCGGGCCCGGCGGCATGTCGCCTAGCGCCTCCTCCACAATGCGCATGGATTGCTCCATCTCCTCCATGCGGACCAGATAACGATCCATGTTGTCCCCGCGTGAACCGACCGGCACGTCGAATGACAACCGGTCATAGACGGCGTAGGGGCAATCCTTTCGCACGTCGTAGTCCGCGCCGGTAGAGCGTAGAAAAGGCCCCGTGATCCCGTAGGAGATGGCGTCTTCCGTCGAGATCACGCCGGTCCCGTTCATGCGGTCCACGAAGATGCGGTTGCGGGTCAGAAGCCCATCCGCCTCGGCCAGGACTTTGCGGGTCTCCTCAAAGGCCTTTCGGCACGGCTCGGCGAAATCCGAGGGAAGGTCTGCCTTCACTCCCCCCACGCGGCAGTAGCTGACCGTCATGCGCGCCCCGGTTACCTTCTCGACAAGTTCCCAGAGATACTCCCGCGCCTTGATCATGTATAGGAAGACCGTAAAAGCTCCCAACTCCATGGCGGTCGCCCCCACGCAGGTCAGGTGGTCCGAGATCCGTGAAATCTCAGACAGGATCACTCTCACGTATTGGCAGCGCTCCGGGACCGAGATTCCCAGCAGTTTCTCCACAGCCATGCAGTAGCCCATGTTGTTGATGAGCGGGGAGACGTAGTTCAGCCGGTCGGTGTAGGGGATGACGCCGTTGTAGTCAACCACCTCCGACATCTTTTCAAAGCCCCGGTGGAGGTAACCGATCTCTACTTCAGCATCCTCGATCCGCTCCCCGTCCAGCTTGGCCACAAGGCAGATGATTCCGTGCATCGCCGGGTGCGCCGGGCCGATGTTGAGCATCATTTCTCGAGTCTTGAGATCCGGAGAGTTGCTCTGTGTTGTGGGGTTCGTCTCCATGGGCATAGCTAATTCACCGGTCCGATCAGGGGCTGGCGCTTTTTGACGGGGTAGTCCTTGCGAAGCGGGTGGCCCTCAAACCCTTCGTACATCAGTATTCGCTTCAGGTCTGGATGCCCTCGAAAATTGATCCCGAACATGTCCCAGACCTCTCGCTCCAGCCAGTTCGCTCCGGCCCACAGGGAGGTCAGGGAATCCGTTTCGGCGGCGGCCTCCTCCACCGGAACCACCAGCCGCAGCCGGTGCTTGTGGGCCGTCGAGTAGAAGTGGCACACCACCGCGAAGCGCGATTCGCCCGGCGGTCCGGGCCACGGGTCCTCATCCGGAATCTGAAGCGAAGGGCTCACCGCCACGCCCGAGGAGGCGAAAAATGCCGGTGCGGGCCGCTTCCCAAACGCGGAGTAGTCCACGGCAGTGATGTCCATGAGGTAGTTCATTTGCAAGGCCGGGTCTTCCTTCAGATAACGCGCCACTTCCAGCAGGAACGTTCCACGCAGCACCACGGTGGCGTCACCCCGGTAGCTGTGGGAAGCCGACACGGCGTCCGGGAAATGCTCCTGGACAGCCTTGATTAAGGAGGTGCTATTCATCCTGGGAACATCTCCGGGCGAGGCTCGGGAGCGGGCCGATTTCCGGTTGTTTGACTGTCTTGGATTTTGTTCTGCAGCTTCATCAGGCCGTCCAGCACCATCTCCGGCCGCGGCGGGCATCCCGGTATGTAAACATCCACCGGCAGGATCGTGTCGATGCCCATCACGGTCGCGTAATTGTCATAAAAACCGCCCGTACAGGTGCAGACTCCGAAAGCGACCACCCACTTGGGCTCGGCCATCTGCTCATAAATGCGCTTCAAGACGGGAGCCAGCTTGTGGCTGATCGTGCCCACGACGAAAAGCACGTCGGCCTGGCGCGGAGAAAATCTCGGCAGGCCTGCTCCGAAGCGGTCAACGTCGTAGTGAGAGCAAGCCGTTGCCATGTACTCCATTCCGCAGCACGCCGTCACGAAGGGATACTGGAAGATCGAGTACTTCCTGGCCCAGCCAATGGCCTCATTGAGGCGGCTGGTAAAAAACGATGTTTCTTTCGTCATATCACTTCCACTCTAGGGCCCCGTTATCCCAGGCGTAAAAGAAGCCCACCATCAGGATGCCAAGAAAGACCCCTACCTCGACTAGGCCAATGACCCCCAGCGTGCGGTAGATCACAGCCCATGGATAAAGAAAAACAAGTTCGACGTCGAATAGGATGAACAGAATAGCGGTCAGGTAGAACTTGATTCCCAGTTTCCCCACCGGGAGGGAAAAGGGCTCCTTTCCGCACTCGAATGGCGCCAATTTTTCTGCTGTGGGATTCTTTTTCCCCAGCGTGGAGCTCAACACCACCATTGCGGCCGCGATACCTCCGGCCAGCACAAAACTGACGGCAATCCCGATGTATTCGTTCACAATTCGACAGCCTCAACAACAGTATACATAATTGTCGGCACTAGGGCGACACCGCCCAGGGTGTGACGATGCCGGGCGAGATTCCGCCGATCAGCGTCACCAGAGCAGCCACCGTCAGGGCTGCAAACACAGCCACCGGGAGTCGTGAGGGTGCTGGCCCCTGCGGCTCCATCATGTACATATAGACGGCCACGCGCATGTAGAAGAATGCGGACACTACGCTGCAAGCCACGGCCAGTACCGCCAGCGGAACGTATCCCGCGCCCACTGCGCTGAGGATCACCACGAACTTGGCCGCGAATCCTGCCGTGGGAGGGATACCGGTCAGCGCCATGAGAAAAAGCAGCATGAGCAGCGCCGTTCCCGGCCGCTGCGCGGCAAGGCCCTTGTAGCCCTCCAGGGTCTCTCCTCGCTCACCCAGTGCGATGACCACGCCAAAAGCCCCCAGCGTCATGAAGACATAGAAGAAGGCATAAGTCATGGTCGCCGACGCCCCTGCCGGCGTTCCGGCGATCAGGCCCAGCAGGGCATAGCCCGCATGAGCAATGGAGGAATAGGCCAGCAGGCGTTTCATATCGGTTTGGGACAGAGCGATGATGCTCCCGATCACAATGGAGAGGGCGGCCAGTCCCGCCAGAACCACTGACAAAACCTGGGCTTCCGAGCCGAACGCCGTCAGGCAGACCCTTCCCAGCGCCGCCAACCCAACTGCTTTGGAGCCGGCCGCCAAAAAGGAGGCCACCGGAGCGCTCGAACCCTGATAAGCGTCCGGGGCCCAGGCATGGAACGGCACCGCCGCAATCTTGAACGCAAGTCCTCCGGCCACCAGCACAACGGCAACTACGGGGAGCAGGTTGCTCCCGGAGCCGTCCATGGAGAGAGCCGCGGCGATGCCTGCAAAATCGGTCGTGCCCGTAATGCCGTAGGTCAAGCTGATCCCGTAAATCAGCAACGCCGAGGCGAAGGAGGCCAGAAGGAAATACTTGATCGCAGCCTCGTTCGACGTTGGGTTATCCACCCTGATCCCCACAAGAATATAGGAGCATATTGTCATCAGCTCCAAGCCCAGGTAGAGGGGTAACAGGTCAGATGCTGAAACGGTTAGCATCATTCCCGTCGAGGCCAATAGGAGCAGCGCATGATACTCCCCGCGCGGAACTTTCTCCCGCTCGACACTGCTCACGGAGAGCAACGCGACTAGAGCCAGGGTGGCGGCGATCAGAATCTTGAAGAATTGGGAGTAGCCATCTAGGGTAATCATGCCCCCAAACCCGGTCTGGACGCCTGATGACAAGACCCAACTCGAGGCCAGCGCGGCAGCCAGCGCGGCAAGGACCGTTGCGGCTACGGCCACGGCTGCTTTCTGGATTCGGCGAGACGCGAGAAGGAGCGCCAGAGCCATGCCAACCAGAATCAGCTCGGGTACGATCAGGGCCAAGTCGGATATGAGCGCACCATTCATGGCGTGACTCCCGACGCCAGTAACTGTGCCACCGGAGCGCGAAGATAGGAGAGGACAGACTCCGGATAGAGGCCGAGATACAAGGCAAGTATGGCCAGCGGGGCCAGGGTTGCCACCTCGCGGGCGTTGAGCTCGAGTTGCAGCCCCTCCAGTCCCGGATTCATCTTGCCCATCACCACCCGGTAGTAGAGCCAGAACAGGTAGGTCGTGCCCAGGGCAACGCCCAAAATCGCCAGAGCCCCCAGCCAGGCTTGCGTTTGGAACGCTCCGCTGATGATGAGGAACTCCCCTACGAAGGAATTCAATCCCGGCAATCCCGCGGCTGCCAGGCAGAACAGCGCCAGCATCGCGGAATAGACCGGTGCGGCTTTGGCAACCCCTCCGTAGTCTTTGATCTCGCGCGTGTGGGTGCGTTCGTAGATCATGCCGACGCACAGGAACAGCGCCGCCGAGACGATTCCATGATTGATCATCTGGAGGATCGCGCCCTCCACGCCGCTGCGGTTGAGCGTGAAAATCCCCAGGGTGACAAAGCCCATGTGGCTGACGCTTGAGAAGGCGATGAGGCGCTTGACATCCGTTTGGACCAGGGTCACGTACGCGCCGTAAACGATGGCCACCACGGAGATAATCAGCATGGGCGTGAGAAATAGCTGCACTGCTTGTGGAAGTATGGGAAGCGAAACCCGCAGGAAACCATAGGCGCCCATCTTGAGCAGGATTCCGGCAAGAACCACGCTCCCGGCGGTGGGGGCCTCCGTGTGGGCGTTCGGGAGCCAGGTATGCAACGGGAACATGGGCACCTTGACCGCGAAGGCGGCTAGAAAGGCCGCGAACAGCCAAGCTTGCTGCCCGGGTTGAATGCTCGCCCTGGCGATGGTAAGGGCATGGAAGTCCAGCGTGCCGCATATGTGGTAGATGGCGATCATGCCGACCAGCATTAGGACACTCCCGGCCAGGGTGAAGAGCAGAAACTTGACCGCAGCATAGACGCGCCCCGGACCTCCCCAGACACCGATTAGGAGAAACATGGGAACGATCATCAGCTCCCAGAAGATAAAAAAGAGGAAAAGGTTCGATGCGGCAAAAAGCCCAATCATCGCCGTCTCCGCGACCAGTAGCGCGGCGTAGAACTCCCGCACTCTCGATTGAACCGCAGTCCACGAGGCCCCGACGCACAGCACGCTCAAGAGTGCCGCAAGGAATATGAAGGGGAGGCTGATTCCATCTACGCCCATGCCGTAGGCTATGTTCCAGGACGAAATCCAGTCTGCTGACTCGACGAATTGCAGCTCGCTGGAGGCTTTGTCGAAGTGCCGGTAGAGCGGGGACGAGACGGCCACAGTCGCCAGTGTGGTGGCCAGGGCAATCCAACGCGCCAGCCGCTCGCTGCCGATCAGCAGTATCAAAGCTGCCCCCACGAGAGGCAGGAATGTTGTGGTCGTGAGGACCGGATAAGGAGTCATGGGATAAGTACTACCAGGGCCAAGAGTGCCAGAATTCCGGCTGCCATGATCAGACCGTAATGCTGCGAATGACCGCTCACCAAAGTCTTCAAGGTCTGGCTGAAGGTCTGTGTTGAATGTCCCACGCCCACGGCTGCGGAATCGACCACTAGGCTGTCTAGTTTGCGCAGGAGATTGGCCGTTCCCAAGACGGGCCGCCGGATTACAAACTCATAGATCTCGCCAACGAAATCGTACTCAAGACGCGACAGAGGACCCTGGACCAGGGTCAAGATGCGGGCTGAGCCTCGGCGGTAGAACCAATCTGTATCGAGGCTGATCGTGGGCTCGGGGTCGAGATGCTTAAGGAGCAGGAAGAAACCCAGGGCTGTGAAACCCAGCATCCCCAGCGTGCTGGTAACGTGATGCAGGGTATAGGGGACGTAATCCAACGCGTATGGAAGGTGTTCGTACAGCAGTCCTGGATAGATCCCGATAAAAATACACGCAGCCGCAGCCAGCCCCATGGCCGCGAGCATGTTCTTGGGCGGCTCCTGGCCGCGCCGGGCAGAATCCTTGCCGAAAAACATATAATAAGGAAGCTTAAGGCCGGTGTGCAAAAAGGTCCCGGCCGAGGCTAGAGTGAGCATTAGAAAGATCACGCCCCGGTGGGCCTCGCCAGCGGCAGAGACGACCAAGGATTTGCTCACGAAGCCGCTGAAGAGCGGCACCGCCGAGATGGCGAAGGCACCGACCATGTACAAGGCAAGGGTGACTGGCATGGTCTTGTAAAGCCCGCCCATATCACTCAGTTTTCTCAACCCGGTTGTTTGCAGGACGGCGCCTGCTCCCATGAAGAGGAGTGCCTTGTATAGGATATGCGCAAAGGCGTGGGCGGTGGCGCCGTTTATGGCCAATGCGGTCCCGATTCCTACCCCACAGACCATGTAGCCAACCTGGCTGATGATATGATATGCCAATAGGCGGCGCGCGTCGTTTTCTAACACGGCGTAAACCACGCCATAGACCGCCATCGCAGCACCCAGCCATACCAGCAGTTCCGTCCCAGCGTAGCCGCGGATCAAGACATAGACCGCAGACTTGGTCGTGAAGGCAGTCATAAAGACCGCGCCCGTGATAGTGGCCTCGGGGTAAGCATCTGGGAGCCATGCACCCAGAGGCGGGACTGCCGCGTTGAGAAGAAAGGCGGCAAGAATCAGAGCCCAGGCCATGCCGCCGGATGAAGCTCCCATATCCCCGAAGGCGAGCGATCCGGTCTGGGACCAATGCAGCATGATCCCCGCCAGGAGGACGAGCCCCCCGAATATGTGGAACAGAAGGTAACGGAACCCCGCTGCCACGGCGGACGCTTCGCGTCGTAGCAAGACCAAAAGCGCGGATGAAATTGCCAGCAGCTCCCAGAAGACGTACAACGTAAGGAAGTCTCCGGCAAACGTCACTCCAAGCGCGCCCCCCGCATATGTCAGGGCAGTCACGTGCTGGGAATCATCTTCGACGTGGAGCGCGTAGACCATGCCGAGCAAGGCCATGAGCGAAAAGACATAGGAAAAAACAAGGCTTAAGGTATCCACGCGTCCGAACACCAGCTCCTGCCCCAGAAAGCTCGCCACGCCATAGGTTCCCGGCGTCATAAGCAAGCAATCAACGAGGGCCGCTGCAGGCAGGACGAGCATCGCCGCGCGCTTGACCCGGCCCTTAAGGAGCGGCAGCAGCCAAGCACCCAGGATGAGCAAGAGCCCTGGATGCACCCACTCAAGAGTCATAGTAATCCTCGCGGCGCATGAGCCACACTTTTCCAATGAGTTTCGACACAACTATGATCGCTACGCAGGAGATTAATCCATAAAATGAGCCCCAAGCAGGGAAGCTCTCGAACGAGAAATGGAAGTCACCGCCTTGGAAGAGGTGAGGCAGAACGGTTTCGGCCACGGCTATCACGGCCAAGCCGGCATAAAACCAACGCTTCATCCGGGCTAAGCGGACGGGATCTTCCAACTGTCTCTCTAAAAATTTCACGGGATTGCCCTTCCTGCCAAGTCTAGTACAGGGCCCGGGTAGAGGCCCAGGATCAGGCTTGCTGCAGCGCTGATTGTCAAGGGCGCGACGATCCAGGGCACCTCGCGAACATTCTCGTTAGTAGGCGACTCCTTCTCGAAGTAGGCCTTGTACACAATCGGGCCAAGGTAGGCCGCACTGAGCAGCGAACTGACGAGGAGTACTCCTAATAAGGCAAGGCTGTGGTGGTCCACCGTACCAAGGACGAGGTACCACTTGGAGACGAACCCGCTCGTAAGGGGAATACCCACCACGCTCAGCGAGGAAAGCGCAAATGCAGCCATGGTCCACGGCATGCGCTTACTCAGGCCGGACAGCTGGCTGATTTCGGTTTTGTGCGTGGACACGTAAATTGAGCCGGCGCAAAAGAAGAGTGTGATTTTTGAAACGGCGTGGTTAGTGATATGAGCGATCCCGCCAAGCGCCCCGCTGGAGTTCAACAGCGCCGCTCCCAGGATTATGTAGGAAAGCTGGCTCACCGTGGAGAAAGCCAGCCTGGCTTTGAGGTTGTCCTGGCCGAGCGCCAGCAGCGATCCCACCAAGATCGTCACAGAGGCGGCTCCCAAGGCCAGTTGGTCTGCGCCGAGCTCGCGCATGGCATGAGGACCGAAGACGAAGAGAAAGACCCGAAGTGTGGAGAAAACCCCGGTCTTGACTACCGCAACCGCATGCAGCAATGCACTCACCGGGGTGGGAGCCACCATGGCGGCCGGAAGCCAGCTGTGAAGCGGGATGAGCGCGTTCTTGGCAAATCCAAACAGGAAGAGGGCAAAGATTATAAAGAGCAGCGTGGGCTGCTCCATGAGCTGCGCCGCCGACAGGATCCCGCCACTGCGAAACTCCAGGGTTCCTGCCACGTTATAGATCAGAATAATGGCAGCCACCAGAAACACCTTGGCGGCGCCCATAAGATAGATTACGTACTTGCGGGCGCCTGCTTTGGCCTCGGCCGTTTCCTTGTGGCCCACAAGGGGGTAGGTGACCAGGGTCAGGGCTTCATAGAACAGAAACAAGGTGAAGAGGTTTGCAGAGAAGGCTACCCCTATGGTGGCGGAAAGAGCCAGAGCGAAACAAGAAAAGTAACGGGTTTGCGCGTGCTCTTTGAGAGAACGCATGTAGCCGATCGAGTAGAACGAGGTCAATATCCAGAGGAGCGATGCCCCCGAGGCAAAGAGGAGGCCGAAAGCATCCACCCGAAAGGCTAGCTCGATGCCGGGGAGAATCCGGAAGAGTACGCATTCCGGCGTGCGGCCGGCCAGGACCTCGGGGATCATGCCGGCCACAAGGGCGAACATTACGACACCGGCGGCAACCGACCAAAACTCCCTGAGATTGGCGCGACGCTCTCCCGTGCACGCGATGAGGAACGCGCCCAAGGCCGAGACGAGCACCGCGAGCAGGGGTATCAACGAAAATGTCACCATTTGAGTTTGGTCAGATCGGCCACGGCGGCCCCAGGTTTGTTCCGGTTCAAGGCAATCACGAGTCCCAGACCGACCCCGGCCTCCGCGGCTGCCACGGCAATTACGAAGAGGGCCAAAATCTGGCCGCGCGGATCTTCCAGGTGCCGGCTGAAGCCGGCCAGACTGAGGTTCACTGCATTGAGCATGACCTCGACCGAGACAAACATCAGGATGATGTTGCGCCGGGCCAGGAAGCCGAATACTCCGATTCCAAACAGAACAGCGCTCAATCCCAGAACCGTACCCACGGGCACAATCATGACCCTGTTGCCCTCCTCCTGGCCAGCACGACGGCCCCGACGATGGCTGCCAACAGCACGAGGGAGGCCATCTCGAAGGGCAACGCGAACGGACCGAATAGGGCCATGCCTATCTCCTGAAGGCTTCCCTGAGGTGGACCCTCCGCTGCCATGAGCTCCACCGCGGATGTGACCCCGGACCCAACCGGGTCGAGCGTTTCGACCTGGGCGAGCCAAGCCAAGGCCGCGAAGCTGAGTCCTGCGGCAGCGGCGAGCGGCCAATGGTTGCCGAACCGCGACCGAGCCTCCTCGTCCGGAAGGTCGAGCAGCATCAGAATAAAGAGATAGAAGATCAAGATGGCGCCGGCATAGACGATGACCTGCACTGCCGCGAGAAACTCCGCGCTCAGCAGCAGGAAGATGCCCGCCACGTGGAGGAAGAGCGCCAGAACCCAGAGCATGCTATGCACGGGATTTCTCCGCGTCACGGCCAGAAGCGCGCTTGCGACGCTGGCGGCTGCCATGTAGTAGAAGGCTGTGGTAAGCAAGTTCATTCGCTGGGGTAATTGCTAGAGATGTAATTCCCGAGGTGGCCGATGGTGCGCGCCCGAGTTGATACCCGGTTGACGGCGTCGCCGAGCGACATTCTTATCATAAATTCTTTATTGCTCTCTGCCGGTCATCCACCAGGGTTATGACTCTGGAGTGGGAGCCTCACCCGATAATCAACACTATTGTGTGACCGCTGTGCTGCCCAAAGGTAAAATGATATATTGCACGGAAAGGCGCTAAGATTCAAGGCTGGCGGAACTGGAACTGCAAGCGAGGCCGGTTGGCGGCGGTGTAGGGCGGCGCTGGAGCGTCGAGCGCCTGTTGGCATGGCTGCAACTGTTTCACCGAGGGGTCACAAGCAGCGAGTGCCACATCGAAAATTTCTTGGGGATGCTCCGACTCGGATGCATGAAAATCATGCTGAGATATTTTGAAAACACCGCTAACTGGTATTCCAGGATATACTCATCCATCTTCGTAGAACGCTTTTTGATTGTGCGGAATGAGGGATAGGGTTCGTATCCGCTCAGATGAAAGCCTGTGAGCAACTTGGCTTTGGAAACATCACATTGGGAATGCTCTTTACGCCGACTGCCTGACGAGGTGTTTTAACCAACGGCGTTAACCTGCAACCTCGTTGACGAACTATCACAGAGGCAACCATGTATCGGGATTTTCGTGATTTTCTGAATATGCTTGAGAAGAATGGCAAGTTGGTGCGGGTTCAAAGGGAGGTTGACACTCGTTTCGAAATAGCGGCGGGTATCCGCAAGGTGTCTGACATCGATGGCCCTGCTCTCCTGTACGAAAACATCCGGGACTACCCTGGCTGGCGCGTAGCAGCGGGCTTGTTTGCCACTCGCAAATTGCTGGCGCTAGCCCTTGGCGTCTCGGAAAAAGAGATGTTGAACCACTATGAACGTCTGGAGCAAACGCACCTGCCGCCTGAGCGGGTTTCCGGCGGCGCCGTTCAAGAAGTAGTCAAGACCGGTGACAACGTGGACTTGCGTCAGCTCCCAATCGTTGTCCACTCTGAACTGGACGCTGGAGCTTACATCACGATTGGCGTACAAACTGCGGCTGATCCCGACAATGGGTCAGGAAACGTTAGCATCCATCGCATGCTGGTCTTGGACAAGCAGCGCCTGACGGTTTGGGCTCCTCCCGATCATCACTTGGGACGCATGATCCTGAAGGCCGAGGAACAGGGGCGCGGCCTTCCAATCGCCACCATCATCGGCGCGGACCCCCGAATCGTGATCGCATCGCAGGTGAAGGCGCCGTACGGCACTGATGAAATGCACATTGCAGGCGGCATGAAGGGAGAGCCGATTGCTCTGATGGCTTGCAAGACGATTCCTTTGTGGGTGCCGGCAGACGCGGAAGTCGTCATCGAAGGTGTCACGGTTCCGGGAGAGCGGGTCGGAGACGGGCCCTTTGCGGAATACCCCGGCTGCTACAGTGAAGCGAAGCAGGCCCCGGTGCTTGAGGTCACGGCAATCACAATGCGGCGCGACCCGATTTACCACACTTGCCTGACCGGATTCCCCGTCACCGAAAATCATATCCTCATTGAACTTCCCAACACGGCTCGGATTCGGCAGGATGTACAGAGGGTGGCCCCGGAGGTTCGTGATGTTTATGTTACGCCGGGAGGCAGTTTCCGCCACCACGTCGTGATTTCTTTCCGGAAACGACACGAAGAGGAAGCGCGCAATATCATCCTCGCCATACTTGCCAGCGGGATCGGAATAAAGCATGTCATTGTCGTGGACGATGACATCGACGTGCACAGCCCAGTGGAAGTCGAGTGGGCCTTGAGTACTCGAATGCAGCCGGACCGGGACATTATTATTGTTCCGAGGCTGGCGTGTTCGACCTTGGATCCATCGGTTCCGGAGCCGCGGACTTCAGCCGGCTGGGGGATCGATGCGACAAAACCCTTGCGGAACAATGAGAAGTTCGCCAAGGTTCGAGTTCCCGGAGTAGAAGCGGTCGATTACGTCTAGTGACTGGCAGTTCATTAATTTACCCTTCCTGTATTCATTTCCAGACAGACATCGGAGTTTGGGAGAAGTTCTTCACCATGAGGGAAATTGGCTCCAGGCCGCTCTTCGCCGTGCGTTTCTACGGAGACTGTGCGGATTGGACCTCTGGATCAGGGGACGTGAAGTTCCCCTGCAAAGTCTCTACCTTCCCCAGGACAAAGACGTAGCAGATGCCGCTGAACAATGCCATTCCACCGGCAGCAACCAGGGCTCCCACAAACGACCCGGTCGCCTCCACTATGAAACCTGTGACGATGGGCGCCAGAAGACCTCCGGTGTTCCCAAAGAAATTCTGGATGGATGTAAGCGAGCCAACCACCGGTCGGGGCGCCAGATCAATCGCAATCGAATTCAGCGAACCGGTCGTCAGCCGCAGGCAGCCCACCGAGAGAGTCAGCAGCGTAACCGCCAGCCAAGTCTGTTCAACGAACGCCGCCGTGATCACCAGCACCGTCGCCGCCGCCATTCCACCGCCGATCATGGTCTTTCGGGACGCCGTGACACTGAAGCCCCGCCGGATCAGATAGTCTCCCAACCAGCCGCCCCCCAGGGTGCCCACTATCCCGGCCCAGAACGGCAGGGAAGCAACGATTCCGGTCCTCAGCACGGTCATCTCTCGCTCCAGAACCAAATATCCCGGAAGCCAGCTCACGAAGAAGAAATAGGCGTACAGATACCCCATCTGGCCCAGAGCCATGCCCCAGGTAGAGCGATACCGGAACAGTGCAATCCACGGAATGCGTTGCTCGCTGCGATCCTGCTGCGGCGCCGATTGTCTTCCAACCTGCTTGTCCGGATAGAAACAAAGCCAAGCCACAGTCAGCAGCAAACTGCCTCCTCCCAGACAGTAGAACACGGCTTGCCAGCCCCACCCGGCCAGGATAAAGGCGGCGATCGGGGCGCCGATGGCCGGACCCACCGGAGTTCCGGAGAAGGAAACGGCAATAGCCCTGGCGCGCTCTTTGAGATCAAAACACCGAGAGATCGCGGCCGCGTTTCCGGGAATGAGCATGCTTTGCCCCAAGCCGAATATCGCCCGCATTACGAAGAAAGCAACAGCCGTCGTGGCGATCGGTAGAGCAACGGTAGAGAGTCCCCAGATTCCCGATCCCACACCCATAACGATCCATACGCCGAAGCGGTCGACCAGAGGTCCCACCAACAACTGTGCGCCCGTGTACGTCCAGTTCCATCCGGAGAGAATGAAACCCATGGTGCTCGGCGAAAAGCCGTACAGCGTCATGAGAGTGGGAGCCACGATACCCAGGGCATACCGGATCATGTAGGAGAACACCATGGCATTCCACAGAAGGCCGATGGTAAGAATTTTTTTAGGTCTTTCAGTGTTCTGTTCCGTAGGACCTCCTAATCTTTGTCAATCCCGAGTGATAGTAGGGGAACCGCTGCCCTAATAGTTTTAGCCTTGAGGAGTTCTACCTCAAGATTCGGTTCTTCGGATCGGAAGCGCTTCCAGGTGTCGCCGTTAAGAAAGCCTTCCGGAACCTGGTCCAGTTGATCCAGTGTCCCTTCAAAGCTGCCTGCAGGCCGTCGCCACGCATGGCAAGGCTTTCCCATCGCGATCCAAAAGCGAGTTCGCAGTGGGTGTTCTCGGTCCAACTCCGTAATCATGACCGATTGTGAAGTTTCCTCTTTATAGTGCTTTCCGTGGCGGCAAATGGAGTTGGGACCCGGACCATTGGCGTGGTCTTGAGAGAACTGCTTCATCAGATCAGGAGTTAACTTGCCGATGCGGTCTGAGAGAAGTTGCTGGGTCCGAACGTACCGGCAGTAACTGGAAACATCGGTCGGATCGTTCAATTCCCGTAATACCACAAATGAGTTGGACCGAGAGGCGATCCCTGATTTGACGACCTGAATGGCTACTCGATCGTAAGACCCTTCCACTATGGCCCCGGCTGTGGAATCCACGAATTCAATATTCCCCGGTGTGGCGGTGGGGCTCTCGGAGACACGTCCGGCAACATAGTTTGCCGCCTCCAATGCGCTCGACTTCAGCAGCCCCTCGCGTGCCAACTGGACGCGGTCCAAGGCTCTCATTTGTGTGGTATCCGCTTTGCGCTTGCCGAGTTCTCGTGTGCGGACAATGTTCGTTCCGGCCACAACGCCCAAATCGCTGACTCCCATCTTCAGTCCTGCTGATCCTGCAGAAGATACCCCGATGATGCCAGGACCATCCTTCGGATCGATGACCAGCACAACATTAATTTCTTTGTTCTGGTAAAAGTTCGGACCCACCATCGAGGAGGAGCCGATTTTGTCACTGTTCTTGAGAAAAAGGACCTTGCCGGATACGGTGGCATCACCCATGGCGAACAGCACTGTGCACTCGTCCGCAAAGACCGAACTGTGGCAGAGGTTGAACGCCAAAAGCTCATCTCCATCCACATCAGCTCCCTCTGCGATTCCTCGAATCTCCTCAAGAATCGGGTCACTATAGTCCTGAGAAAGCCATTTCGCTGATTGCATCAGCGTGGGCCTGTCCAGGCCCGCGTGGGAACACGCCCTCAAGAAATTTGAGGTGTTGAAGCGAACCGCGTCCTTGAGGGACTGTCCGTGTGCCCTTCCAATCTCAAACGCCTTACCCGAGCACTTTACGCAGACCAGCCCCATAAATTCTCCTGTGACGTCCCTGAGGAGTCGCTCCTTTCCGCTGGCGTGCCTAGCCGTGCCGGGCCTTCTCACGATGCTCAGAATGCTTTAAACTCGATTGATCGTTTGAGACAGAATGGGTTGCCACGGCCCACCGTGGGCTTGCAGACCGATGTGCACATGCTCGACTGGCACATTTCCCGCCGTTTTCCACTATTCACGATACCCCGGAAAGAGTCGGTCTCTTTACTTTTTCCCCTCGTTTCTGCTGTAAGGCCGACAAAACTCTTTCTGGCGTTATTGGCAATTCAGTGATCCTGACGCCTACGGCATCTTCCACTGCATTGGCAATCGCTGGAGCAGCGGGGATGAGCGATGTTTCGCCTAATCCCTTCGCGCCAAAAGGTCCCTCCGCATGAGCCCGTTCTACCAGAATGGGGATAATCTCTTCCGGAACATCCAGAAAGCGGGGCAGGTTGTAATCGAGGAAATTCGGGTTAATCAGTAACCCTCCCTGATAAACAAGTTGTTCCATTAAAGCCAGTCCAATTCCGGTGATTGTGCCCCCGCGAAGTTGTTGGTCACAAAACAATGGGTTGAGTGCTTTCCCGACATCCGCTGCTATCGCATACCGCACAACACGGACCTGTCCAGTGTCGCGATCCACCTCCACCTCAGCGGCACTGGCCCCAGCGAACCAAAAAGAGGACGTTACATGCTCTCCGTTGTCCAACTTTGACCGAGTTTTTACGGTTCCCTTTCCGGTCAGATTAGCCCCTTTTATTTCGAAGTGTTTCAGGAGGAGGGCGTTGTAACTCAGGCTCGGAGCGCTGTTGTCTCCCGGCCTGACTCCCTGATTTTCGCAGACTACTTCCTCCGGGCCGACGTTGAATAGCCTGGCCGCCATGCAAGCAAGCTGTACGCGGATATCTTGGGCGGCCATCTGAACAGCTCGTCCCATGTGGAACGTGGAGCGACTGGAGGAAGTCGTCAGATCATATGGAGTGAGATCGGTATCGGAGTGGACAACCCCAATTTGATCCAGAGGGATGCGCAGCTCTTCGCTTGCGATTTGGGCCATCACCGTGTCGGAGCCCTGACCCATGTCGGTGGTTCCCACATAGACGGTGGCGCTTCCGTCCTCGTTAAGGCGGACCAGAGCCGAGGAGATGGAAGGGGTGATGGTTGCTTTAATGATACAGGCAATCCCTTTGCCGCGAGCCGCCGATTTGCTTGTGGGCTTGGACGGCGTTCCCCACTGGACAGCAGCAGCGGCTTTGTCCAGGCATTCCCGCATGGCCGCGCTGTGAACACGTTCGCCCGTAACGAACTCTCCGCCCTCATCCAGCAGATTCTTTCGCCTTAACTCCAGCGGGTCCATCTTCAGAGCACGCGCGATAATGTCCGTTTCCGACTCATGAGCCCAGTTGGACTGTGACACCCCGAATCCCCGAAATGCGCCGGCCGGCACCTTGTTGGTATAGAGCAAGTAGGAGTCGATCAGGACGTTCGGGACTTCATAAGGGCCGGCTGCCGTGTATCCGGACTTTTTCGATACTCTGGGACCGATCTCCGCGTACGCCCCTGTGTCCAGGTAAACACGGCACTCCCGAGCCAGAATCTTGCCGCTTTTGGACACTCCTGTCTTCACGTAGATCTTCGCCGCGTGCTTTGTAATGGTGAGAAAGACCTCTTCACGGGTCAGGGTAATGCCTACGGGACGTTTAGCCTTGTGCGCCAGGGCCGCCACCAAAGGCTCCAGTTTAGGGTAAAGCTTGGAGCCGTAGCCCCCGCCTATGTTAAGAGCAATGACCCGCACTTTCGAGAGTGGCCGGTGGAACAGCTCGGCAATCTGGTCCCGAATCACAAAGGGATTTTGTACCGTGGACCAGATGGTCAATCGTCCAGAGGAGTCAAAGCTGGCGACCGCTGTAAGAGTTTCCAGGGCCGCGTGCTGAGCGGAAGGCGCGGTAAAGACATTCTCAAAGATGTGATCTGATTCCCGGAATCCCTTTGCCACGTCTCCCTTGCTCAAGTGAAAATGGTTGCAGATATTGGTTCCTTCGACGGGCCCGACATCGGATATATCCGCAAAACCCTGGCGGGGCTTCTGTATATTTTCGTGAAGGAGCGGTGCATTCTCGGCGAGTGCTGCTTCCAAATCCAAGACCGCTGGCAAATCGTCGTAGTCGGTTTCGATCAGTTCTATAGCTTCCTCAGCCGCGTCCAGACTCGTTGCCGCTACCGCCGCCACCGGGTCCCCTGCGTAACGGACTTTGTCAAGAGCTACAATGGTCTGATCCTTCAGGATCGGCCCGTAATGGGAGTCATAGACCCGATTGCCGATGACGTCGTCCCGAGTCAAAACGGCAACGACACCGGGAAGTTTGGTTGCCTGCCCGGCATCAATATGCCGAATCTTGGCATGGGCATGGGGACTCCGAAGAATCTTTCCGTACAGCATTCCGGGAAGCTTGAGGTCGTCCAGAAATTTCAACTGGCCGGTTACTTTCTCCTCGCTCTCCAGTCGGGGAACCGATTGACCAATCACGGACAACTTGCCCATCAAGCCTCCTTACGCTGCTGCGACTGTTCAAGCAGCGACCGCACGGCTTGCAGAATTTCCAAATGACAGCCGCAACGGCAGATGTTGCCGGCCAAGAAGTGGCGAATTTGGTCTTCCTCGGGTGCAGGGAGTTGATCCAGAAGCGCCTTCACGGCCAGGATAAGACCGGAAGTGCAATATGCGCATTGGAAAGCTCCGTGTTCGATAAACGCCTTCTGGATGGGGTGTAATTCTCCATCGGTCGCCAACCCTTCGATGGTCAGGACCTCTTTGTCGGCCGCGTCCACCCCCAGAACGGAGCAGGAACTGACTGGCAGGCCGTTCATCAAGACCGTGCACGCCCCGCACACTTGCTGATCGCATCCCAACTTGGTGCCGGTCAAGCCCAGCGGCCCACGAAGGATCTCCAAAAGAGTCTCCCTCGGTTCTAGGCTCAACTCATGGACTCCGCCGTTGACGGTAACTTGGATGGCTCGTTTCATCGTTCACCTAGTCAGGGCTTTGACTCTCGGCTCTCTGGAAAGCCTCCCCCACGGCTCTCCGCATTAGCACACCCACGATGGTGCGTTTGTACTCTTCCGATCCGCGCAGATCACTCAAAGGGGAGCAGGCCTGTGAAGCGAGACGAGCCGCCTCTTCGACCAGATCAGCGCGAAACGATTTACCTTTCAGCACTTCTTCCGCCTCCCGGACCCGCAGGGGTGTTGAAGCGACACACCCTAAAACGCAACGCGCATCCACGCACGTCCCGGTGTGCGGGTCCAACCGTACTCCGACCGCACAACCGACGGTCGGCTTATCAGACCCGACCGAGAACCTCATGTACTTGAGTCCGAAGTGTGGCGCCATGCGATCTATCTGGACTTCGGTAATGAGTTCGTTCGGCTTTAGGGTGGTTTCATAGTAGCCCGCAAACAGGTGTTCCAACGGGATAACACGGTCTTTGTTTTGATCTGCAACTTTGATTCGGGCATCGAGAGCGATGAGGATCGGAGGAAGATCCGTGAGAGGCTCTCCGAATCCGAGATTACCGCCCACTGTTCCGGTGCTGCGCACCCGAATGTTCGCTACCTCAGGCTCGACTTCGGCGATTGCTGGCACAAACCGTTTGATGAGAGGCGAAACCTCCAGGTCGTGATGGGTAGTGAGGCTGCCGATCCGAATCGTAGAATTGCCGTCTTCGATGTATTGCAGGCCGGGGATTTTTTTGATATTCACCAGGTAGGCTGGGCGGACAATACCCTGCTTCATGAGAAGAAGCAAGGAAGTTCCCCCCGCGTAGATACGCGCCTCCTCTGGATGAGCAGCTATAAACCGGCTGGCCTCATGAACGCTGGAAGGCTCAATGTGCTCGAATTTTCTCAGTCCCATGATCGTCTTCTCGGATCATTCCGGCTTCCCCATCCATATGCAAGAGAACAGGCCTTTCCATACTCCGGAACAGCGGTCGCCCTAGTGCATCTGTGCGGGTGCTGAAGCAGGCGACACAGAAAGTCCTCCCAGTTTCTCTTTGAGATTCGCGGTCGCCTCCAGGAATAATTCCTTCGACTTTGCTTCAATCAGCTTGGCTCCCAGGATCGCCAATTGTCCGCCCAATGTTACCTCCGAAACAACCTGAACATCGGTGAATTCATCGGGTGCGGCTTTCAAGACAATCGTATCTATGGATTTCAACATCCCGTGGGCTCCTGAGATGGTCTTGCCCTTGTTCGAAAGCACCATTCGGAATGGAGCCTCTTTTTCCAAAACCTCTGTATGAATCTTGAAGGTGGCCGAGATAAAGCCGACTCTTTGTTTGACGACAACCTCATAATGGCTATCATCCAGGATCTGCACCGATTGCACGGCAGGAAGACAGGAAGCAATCTTGTTGGGGTCGGTAATAAAGTCCCAAACTCGGTCGACGGAAGTTGGGACCTGGAAGGTCTCCTCTATTTTCATGGCACGCTCTTAAACGATGCAAGTAACTCCCCCGCGGTCCGTCCCTCTGTCGGGCACGTCCCTTTTTCCATCCGCGGCAAGCATACTCGCGCACCGTACCTGAAAGGGAGAGCGCATTGTATGCCATAACCGAATACAGCCTCAAGCAAAAAAAATCGGACTTGGCAATGAGTCAATGTCGTGGCGGGCCGGCAAGGGGCATGGCGACAGGTTCGCCTGTGTCAAGAGCATATGAGGGAATTGGATCCCCCTTTTGCATGGTGATCCACAAACTCGCATGATCCCCTTTCTACGGCAGTTTCTCGCCTCTCCGTCCGCCGCCTTCAATCGATCGCCGAGTTTCCTCCCGCCAGTCACTGACTCTAGCCTGTCGGTAGTGATTGCGCCGCGCAGAATGCGCTGTTAAGAAATGAAGCAGCGGAAAGAAATCCGCGCCTTTTACGCAATCCGGTATAATGAGCCTTTTCCCCGTAGAAATCATGAAAGCAGACCTCGTCATTAAGAACGGTTGGGTGGTTACACCGGAACAAACCTTCCCGGGAGGCGTTGCGGTCCGGGAGGAGAAGTTTGTTGCCATCGGAGCAGATGATTGCTTGCCTGAAGGCAAGGAGGTAATCGATGCGAGGGGAAAACACATTCTTCCAGGACTTATCGATGGCCATGTCCACTTCAGAGAACCGGGGCTTACCTACAAGGAAGATTTTGGAACAGGGTCAACCGCAGCAGTCTGCGGTGGCGTGACAACGGTAATCGATATGCCTAACGTGGTTCCCCCCACGGCGAGCGCGGACAAGGTAGAAGAAAAACAGCGCTTGGCGGAAGAGAAATCGCTGGCGGACTTCGGCATGCTTGGAGTCGTTGTCCAGACCAACACGGACCAGATTCTTCCAATGGCTGAAGCGGGCGTCGTGGGTTACAAAATCTTTTTCGGCGAAACCATCGGCAATCTTCCTTGCCCCGATGACGGAATGTGCATGGAGGCCTTTTCTTGTATCGCCCAATCCAAACTTCCCGTGGGTGTCCACGCCGAGAACCGCCAAATAATGAACCATTGCACGAACAAGCTCAAAGCCGAAGGAAAAAACGACCCCATATATTGGGAATCATCGAGGCCGGATATTTGCGAGGCCGAATCTGTCTCCCATGCCCTGTTTTTTGCGGAGACCTTTGGCGCCAAGCTGCACGTCCTTCATATGAGTTCCAAGCAGGCCGCGCTCATGGTGAAGGACGCCAAGGCGCGAGGCCTAAGAGTAACCGCTGAAACCGGGCCGCACTACCTGCTGCGCGAGTACACCGACATGGCCGAGGTGGGGCCCCTTTTGAAAATGAACCCTCCCGTGCGAACCAAAGACCATGCTGAAGTCCTCTGGGACGGTCTCCTCCAAGGGTATGTTGACATGCTAGCGACGGATCATTCACCTCATAGCATGGAAGAGAAGGGGACTGACATTACAGGAAAGCTGCTGAAGCCGGCGATTTGGGATTGCCTTTCCGGTTTTTGCGGCGTCGAAACCGGAGTGCCTCTGATACTGACAGAGGTCAATAAGGGACGCCTGACTTTGAATCAGTATGTAAAGGTTGCCAGTGAGAACCCGGCAAAGGTTTGGCAGCTTTATCCCCAAAAGGGCGCCATTCGGCTCGGCTCGGACGGTGACGTGACTATCGTAGACATGGCCAAGGAGGGGGTAATCGATGCAAGCAAACTGCACAGCAAGAACAAACCAACTCCCTGGCACGGCTGGAAGGTCAAAGGAATGCCTGTCTGTACGATCGTCCGCGGCCACATTCAGATGCAGGATGGAAAGCCGGTTGGCAAGCCGATTGGCCGCATGCTGCGACCCGTCGTAAGCTAGAGATGAACCCACCAAGACGGGGGTATCTCCGTCCCCGTTAAGCCACCTTCTTGACGATCTCCTCGGCGATCATCTGCAGATATTCGATCCGCGCCTTGGGCGCGCGGGGGAGATTGTAGATGGTAAAGCCGATCCGTTCCAACCCCATCTCGTCGCGGGCGCGGAGCAGGGTCTCCACGCAGTCCTTGGGCGAACCGTGGACTGTCCAGTCGTCAAGGGATCGATCAAACCCGAGTTGCAGCGGAACCATGGTCGATTCCTGCATCTCCCATGTGCGGTACATGCGAAAGGTCTTCTCGAGATACTGGCGGGCGGTCTGGGCGGCATCCTCCCTGCTCTTGCCCACCATGAGGCTGCGGGAGGCGCCGGTGGTCCCCTGCGCGGCATGGCCGGCATCCTGTCGGGCTTGGCGGTGGACGCCTGCCAGCTTCTGGATGTCTCTCCAGGATACCTGCGGTCCGAAGAAGACGCCATCGGCGATCCGGGCGGCTCGCTTGGTGGCCCCTTCGCTCTGCGCCCCCATCTCGATGGGAGGGTGAGGAATCTGGTAGGGGGCAAACCCCATGCGACCCCCCGTTACCTTCACGTATTGCCCGTGGTACGTCACCTCCTCGCCCGACCACAGCCGCTTCATCAGCCGGATGGATTCCTCCAGCTTCGGGACGCGGTCCTTGCGGCTGAGTCCAATGGTCTCCAACTCCTTCTCGCGGTAGCCGATGGCCACGCCCAACAGCAGGCGGCCGTGGGTGATGTGGTCCAGCGTGGCGACGTTTTCTGCAACCTCCACTGGGTTCAGGAGAGGTAGCAGAAGCACGGACGTCTTGATCTGCATGTGCCCCGTCTCGGGAGCCAGACGGGCGACGAGGGGGTACGGTTGGGGCCAGACGGTGGGGTGGGAAAGCCAATGTTGCCCCATGGAGACCCAGGCGAAGCCCATGGTGGAGGCAGCGCGCACGACCTCGATGGCTTCGTCGATGATCTGTGTGGGCGTGCGATCCGTGGGGCTCCAGAACGGCGTCAGGTGGAAACCAATTTGCATCCTAATGTGCCGCTAACCGAAATTTCTCATGGTAAGAATTGTTGTTCGCCTTTCCTGGCAGCCGTTACAAGGGGAATGACTTACAATCATTCCTTACTCAGCCATCAGTCTTCTCTCCCGAGTTTTCTGCCTTGTGTCCGTTGGTTGCGGTTTCAGTAATTTGAGGCTCTGAAGACTGTTTTTCCGCCCACGGCAGTCAGTAGGGTCTTGATGGTGCCGATCTGATCCTCCGGAATCGTGAAATAATCCTTGTCAATCACGATGAAATCAGCGAGCTTGCCTACCTCTAGCGAACCGATGTTTTTCTCGTTCAGCGCCTGTTCGGCCCCCCAGATCGTAGCCGCCTTCATGAGTGTCGCCCGATCCATCGCTTCCTGGCGCGCGTAAGTGACCCCGTCATGCGGCATCCGGCGGGTCACAAAGAATTCGATAAATCCCCAGATGTTGCCATCCCACTGGGGCGGATAGTCCATGTCCTTGGATTCGACCGGAACCTTGTTCAGGTGCGCGTCGGTGTTAAACACCGGACGCCCGCCGGCCTCCACCAAACTCTTCATGGGCGCCATCCAGCCCATATACTGCTCCCCATAAGCTTTCAGGAAAGCTCCTCCTTTAATGTTCCCCTGAACCTGGTATCCGTTAAAGCCCGGCATGATGTTGTATTGGACCATCTTCGGAACCTGATCGGGGCGAATGATCGGGTTGTGCTCGAAGCTGATCCGCGCGTTGCGGACCTGCTCCAGGGTCACCGTGCCCTCCGCCAGCGCCTCTTCGATGATTTGGAACAAGGCATCGTAGGTTCCATCGCTGTAGCCGTGCAGAAACGCAATTCGCAGTCCGGCCTCCAGCGCCGCCCGCACATTCTGGTAGCCGCCCTGATTTTCATAATCAGGCAAGTCGGCGCAATCCGGCCGGAGACCTCCTAATATATCCAGGACAGAGCCGCCGGCTCCCACTTCACCGGTGCTGAGCGGCTTGGCAGTGGTACAGGCAAGACCCGTTTCCCAAGCTTCGTTGGAAACACCGGCATTCCAGATGTAGTCGTTGCCGATTCCCCGGAAGTCTCCCAGGTTCTGGTAAAAGAAATCGAGGTCCCCGTCAGGGCCGCCGCCGGCTATCAGGTTGGGGCCGGCATTATTCCCCCAAAGCGTGCCCACGTACCAGGCCCACCGCACGGGCAACTCATCCCGCTCGTACAACAAACGGTAAATCTTCATAATGGAGGGGGAGCCGTAGTAATGGTTTCCAAAGGTGGTGATTCCTTGAGCCACCACGCATTCCAGCAGTTCCCGCTTCAGGAAGTCGATCGTGTCTTCGGTTCGCCCCCGCAGGAGAATGTCATACGTCACCCCGGTGCGCGCCTGCAATCCGAATACTTCGCGGCCCAGAATCCTTTCCATCTCTTCTTTGGCTCGGGTGTTGTTCATGCTGGGCCCGATGGCCTCGCTGGCAAACACCATGAGAGGGTTGTCCGGGGCAAGTGTGTCCAAAAACTCCCGGGTAATCGTCCCCGGGTGTCCTCCTGCTTGCATAAAGAGGGGATAAACAATCTCTCTGGAATCGGAGAGGCTGTTTCCGCCAAACACGCCCGCCCAAATCCATTTGCCGGGGCCCAATTCCTGCGCCCTCTGCCGAACCACCCGTTCGAGCGACCGCAACACTTCGCTTTGTTCATTTCCCTTGGCGTATGTGATCTTCAGCTGCGGGTCGTTGTACTTCTGGGAAGTAAACTCCCCTTCCGCTCCGAACCAGTGCTCCACAGCCCAGAGATGCGGATGGGTGTGGCCATCAATCAGGCCCGGCAGCACCCGCCGACCCTTGGCGTCCAGTACCTCGGTGTTCGGACCGGCCAGAAACCGGATCTCGTCGTTGGTTCCGAGCGCCAGAATCCGGTCGTTCTTCACCGCCATAGCCTCGACCTCGGTCAGCCGCTCATCGATGGTAGCAATCTTGCCATTGACGACAATCAGCTCCGGATAGGCATTCAACCGCTCCAGCTTCCTCGTCAAATCAGCGGCGCTTTGTCCCTGCGCACTTCCGGGCACAAGCAGGAAAATCAGGGCAAATAAAATCATGCTGCTAAAAAAGCCGGTTCGTTTCATGAGTCTTTACCTCCAACTCCCAGGATTGTCGATCAGTATTGATTTGCGCTTCGTCTCTCCGCAAGATTCTCCCAGAAAACGGTCTAACCATCAAGAACCGTAATTCTTCGCACTCCAAACCGTTCTTCGTCTATCCCGCGTGTCGAAAACGCCATCAACAACTTCCCCACACTTCTTACATCTCCATTGCGCCTCTCCCCAAGCAAAAAATAGGTGCTCCGCGAGTAGTCTGGGAAGGCCACTCACGAAGCACCTGCGCTTGTCATTCTTAAACGGGACAATCAGAAGATGAACTTCAAGCCAAACTGGATATGGCGAAGAGGATAGACATTGTGGGTATGAACATACCCCTAATCAATATGGCGCATCATCGAATTGTGGAGTGGCCTGGCAACCCCCCGAGCAGGAAAAGCCTGCTGACCGTTCACTGCCCTGCGTCCGTTTTACTTCCCCTATTCTTTTGCCGAAGCATAATCCAGGCCAAATCGGCCGAGGACGCAAGCGCCGACTGGCTCGTTCGGGGGATCTTTAGCAGCGCCCAATTTGCGAAGCAACTCCGCAGTGCTGGGATGAGCAATGGCCCTCTGCAATAAGCCACGGGCGCTGGTGCCTGCCGCCAGACTCAACGGTGTCTGACCGCACCCGTTCCGCGCGTTTAGGTTGGCACCTTTGGACACCAAATACTCAACGACTGGGTCCGCTCCCACGAAAGCTGCCGTGTGCAGCGGTGTCCAGCCGGTGTCGGAAGCCTGATTGATGTCGGCGCCCATTTCCACCAGCGTGTTTACGGCCGCCAATGATCTCTTCTGCTCCTCTTTTCCCATGTCATCTTTGCGTCCCAAGCCGGTAGCTACCAGCAGCGGCGTCCCATTGCCCTGAATCTGGTTGTACTGACCGTAATCCTTGTTGTTCACTTCTTCCGGATCGGATGCTGTTTTCACCGCCAACTCGGCTCCTCCTTCAGCCAGTACCCGCATGGAAACAACATCGTGAGCGGCGGCGGCCAGCATGAACGGCGTTGCCCCCTTCAGGCTAATTATGGGCTTTCGATTCCTCCGCAGTTGGGCAGGGGATTCCAGCAGTGGAACGTTGGGGTCCGCTCCATGCTCCAAGAGCGCCTTTGCCAGTTCCGGCATATTGAGACCAGCCAAAACTCCGCCACTCCGGGGGGCAGAGTATCCGACATTGGCCGCCACTGCGGCCGCCGCAGGCTTGGCGGGTTTCGCAGGCGCCGCGGCTGTGCTGGCAGCGCCGGGAATGTCGCCCCTATCCAGCAAGACCACGGATTCTGGGTTATCAGCCGCTATACACCTTCCTCCACTTCCGGACCCACAAACCCTTCGGATTCCGGCAATTGAAATCCCGTTCAGAACTTTGAGGCCGTTCCGCATGCTGTAATGCAAGGCGGTCATACCATCGCCGGCGCTCCTTGCGTTCGGATCGGCGCCCTTCTCCAACAGGAATAAAGCCAGCTTCTCGTGGCCGGCAGCGACTGCCATCAGCAAGGCGTTGCCTTCTTCCGGGGTACCCTCATTCACGTCCGCCCCCTTTTCCACCAGGAGCCGGGCGGTGTCCAGATCGCCGGCCTTGACAGCAAACAGCAATGGCGTATAACCGCCACTCGAAGTGACCGGAATGTCCCCTCCGTAAGTAGCGAACACCATTGACTGGAATCCCTCGAATTTGTGGGACTTGGCGCGAACGTCCGCTCCGTTCTCAATCAACAGGCGCGCGACTTCCGGATGACCCTCCGCAATCGCCCACATCAACGCCGTCTGTCCCCTTCTGGGTTCCTTTGTGCTGATGTTCGCCCCATGGGCCAGCAGTGACTTCACCACTTCCACATTGCCGGCGCTCGCGGCTGTCATGAGGAGCGTCTCTCCACTCCACATCTGAGTATTCGGGTCCGCCTTGGCCTTCAAGAGCTTCTCTACCAAGGCAGCATTTCTGTTGTTGATGGCCAGGGAGAGCGGTGTCACGCCGAGGTCGTTCGCTGCATTCACATCGGCGCCCGCACGAATCAAGAGGTCCGCCATCTCCAGATCATCCCGGTGCACTGCCCACGCCAGCGCCGTTGTGCCATCCGGCTGAGCCGCATTCACGTCGGCCTGCTGCCTCAGCAGGGAACGCACCGCTTCCTTGTCTCGGTTCTTGGCTGCCTCTGCCAGCCGAAGATCGTTCTCGGCAGCGCCCCCACCGGGAACCAATAGAAGAAATACCAGGCACACACCCGCAAGACTTTTGACTCTGGTTTTAAGGCTCATGCTCGTTCCTCTCTTTCAACTTCCGTAATCGTTAGCGGTTTCCGAATGCGAATATTCGCTGGCTGCCATCCTAAACCAAGCGATGCCGGCTCCTGTTTGCGGCTCCCCAACCCTGTGGCCTCCCCCTTGCAGTTTCCTGCTACACATAACTGGAGAGGCCCCTGCTGTTCCGCAGGCGCGCGATCTATACGATAGCGCTCAGATCGACTGCCCCGGAACTGTTGCCGTGCTTCTTGACGGGAATCCCCATCAGGTTCAACAAGGCCAGGTGGAAATTCGCAAATGGGGTCCCTTTAGCGTACTGAAGGTGGATGCCGCCCCTCTTGATCCGGCCTGATCCGCCACCCAACATCGCGACAGGCAAATTCCATTGATTGTGAATGTCCCCATCGCCCATGCCGGCGCCGTAGAAGAGGATCGAATGGTCGAGCAGCGAACCATCGCCATCCTTCGTGGCTCGCATTTTCGCCAGGAAATCCCTAAACAGCTTGGCATGATAGACATTGACTTCCCCCGTCTGCTTGATCTTCCAGTCGACTCCCCTGTGGTGGGACAACGGGTGGTGGGGCGAAGTGTGTCCGAGGTTGCCATAGACGATCTCGCTGTATTCCCGGCCCAGCATGAAGGTGCTGACGCGGGTCAGGTCAGTCTGGTAGGCGAGCAACTGCAAATCGAACATTGCCTTGACGTGCTCTTCATAGGTGGGCGGAATGCCCATCGGTCGCTCGGTCCCCGGCGGAATCGCCAACGCGTTATTCTCAGCCTTCTGGATGCGGCTCTCGACATTCCGAACGGCATCGAGGAACTCGCTGACCTTGGACTGGTCGCTCGCGCCGAGCCCCTTCAGGACACGATTCGTATCCTCGGACACGAAATCGAGAATGCTGCGGTCTGTCTTGGTTCGCGCGTTCCGCGCTGCCGGGTCCAGATTGTCACCGTCGCCAAACAGACGTTCGAATACCGCACGGGGCCTGTGCTCCATTGGCAGCGGCTGGGTGGGGGTGCGCCATGCAATTGTGTTGGTATAAGCGGCGTTATAGCCACCCTGAGCCTGTCCCGCAATCTCGGCGGCATCCTCGATGCAAAGCTCCAGCGACTCAATTTGGGTCTGCTTGCCGAACTCTTTTGCGGCGACCTGGTCCACGGACGCCCCGCAGTGGACGTCATTCAACGACTTTTTGGGGTCCACGCCCGTCAGATACATGCCGCTGCCGCGCGGGTGACCTCCCACGAACTGCGGCCCGCCATCGAGCCCACTCAGCACGACGAGCTGCTCCCGATATGGAGTCCATTGCTTCAGGACCGGGGTCATCTCGAAGTCAGCGCCCACCTTCTTCGGCAGCCATACGTCCCGAATGATGCCGTTCGGAACATAGATGTACCCCAGGCGGAGCGCCGGTGACTTTGTGATATCCAGCGCACCTGCGAAAGCCGGAACCATCCCATCCAGCAGCGGCAAAGCGATCGTTGCGCCCAGCCCCTGCAAAAACGTGCGTCGTGGAATAGCCTTCTTGAAAACCATCATAACGGCCGTGACCTCCTCATTTGAAATGGTGTGCTCTTCACGATACCTAAAATTATGGACGACCAGCGGTAGTCGCTGGAAGCGGCTTCCCGCACGATCTTGCGAACGGCCGGAGCATCGTAATGCTCAAGGGTCCGGCCGAGAGCGTACGTCAGTAGTTTTTCTGTGACAGCGGTGACAACGAGCTCGGGGCGGTTCTGCAATATCTCCCGAAGCCCCGCCACGCCCTGGAACTTTGCACCATCCGGGAGTACCCCGGAGGCATCGATTGGAGCGCCATCGTCAACAGTGCGCCACTTGCCGATTCCGTCAAAGTTTTCCAGGGCAAAGCCAATGGGGTCCATCAAGGAGTGGCAACCCATGCAGGCCGGGTTGGAACGGTGCTCCTCCATCTGTTGGCGCAGACTGCCTGTAGCGCCCCCAGCTTTTTCTTCCAGGGAAGGAACATTGGGCGGGGGATCGGGAACCTGCACGCCCAGAATGTTTTCCAGCACCCACTTGCCGCGCTGTACTACGGAAGTCCGGTTGGCGTACGCCGTCAGCAACAAGATGCTGCCTTGGCTCATCAAGCCCTTCCGGTTTTCGTCCGTGAGCTGGACTCGCCGAAACTGGCTGCCGTAAACGTCCGGAATCCCATAGTGAAGAGCCAGACGCTGGTTTGCGAACGTATAGTCGGCATTCAACAACTCCGGTATGGGGCGATCTTCCCGCAGCATGCTTTCGAGGAAGAGTTTTGTTTCCTGCTCGAATGCTTGGCGCAGGTTTTCATCGAACTCCGGAAACACGTCCCGATTGGGCAACCTCGTTTTCACATTTCGCAACAGCAACCATTGTCCTGCGAAGTCGTCCACGAGAGCCTTCTTCGAGCGGGGATGGGCCAGCATCCGCCGCACCTGCTGTTCCAGAACGGCAGGGTCCCTCAGTTCGCCGCGTTCGGCCACGTCGAGAAGCTGCCCGTCTGGAAAACTGCTCCAGAGGAAAAATGACAATCGAGAGGTCAATTCCAAATCGCTGACTCTGTAGGGAGTATCCGGCGGCACAGTCTCTGGATCACGTTCGAGGCGGAACAGGAAGTGCGGACTGATCAGCAAACCTTGCAGTGCCGTCTTGATACCCGCCTCAAAGTTTCCCTCGCTTCGCCCGGTTCGGTAAAGCTGGAGCAGTGGACTGACATCCGCATCGGTGACAGGCCGCCGATAAGCGCGATGGGCCAGCGTGGAGAGAATCTTCCGGGCGCAGGCCTCCTCCTCATCGCCATTGTTTGTTGGGTTGCACACAAAAATCTTCTGGCGGCTGAGTGTCTCTCCCGGCCCTCTGGGGTTGAACGGCCCGCTGATCGAGACACTGCTCACGTCCGGGTCGCCCGCTGCCCGGTCCCCGGCTCCCGCGTCTTGCAAGGTGATCCGAGCGCGCTTTGAAAAGAAACCTTCCGAAACCGATTTTGCGGTTAGAAAAGCGATCTGAATCAAGTGGGTCCCCGCCTTCACCGGGAAGCGTACTTCCAAACCCGCATCGGCATTGCGTTCGTACTGGGATTGCTCGAAGTGTCCCTCATAATCGTCCTCGCCCGACTTCCCTACGTGCCCTCCCCCAAACTGGAGCAGCTTGATTCGGGAGCCATCCAGGCGTACGTCGAGCAGTTGCGGCTCGGCGATGCCGATCACATATCCGGCAGCTCCTGCCCTGAGCAGACGGACTTTAATGACGTATTCGGCGTCGAGCGGGAAGTGATGCTGAACCGCTATTCCTCCCCGAGTTCCCAACGGGAGGTCCTCGCTCATGCGGTCGCCTTGCACAAGGTTGGGAGAAACGGTGTACGTCACGATGTCCGGACTGATGGACGCATCGCCAAGAGCCAGCCGGCTTATTTTCCTTGCTGCTGACAGATATTTTTCCATCAAGCTCGGCGATACCGACAGGACCTGCCCCAGGTTATCGAAACCGCCCGAATTGTCGGCGGGAAGAAGAGTCTCCCCATCGATCTCCAGCCCCAGCAAGTCGCGGATCACATTGGTGTATTCGGTGCGGTTGAGGCGGTGGGCGGCGGTGGACCGGCCAGGGTTGACGTTGGCGATAGCCGCTCTATCCAGAGCCGCTTCCAGGTATGTGACCAAGGATTTATACGTGGCTTCGTCGGGCCTCGGCGCTGGCACGGGAGGCATGGCGCGGAAGCGAAGTTTGCTCACCACCTTCTCCCAGATTTCAGGGTTGGCGCCGGGATTCGTTACATCCTCCTTCTTGCTTAAAGTCAGTCCACCCGTCTTTAGCTTTTCGTTGTGACAGACAACGCAATAGCGACTAATCACCGCACTATATTGGGAAGGGTCGGCAGAAGCAGAATCCGAAGGCTCCTGAAGAAACCCCTGAAGGTAACCTGATCCGATTACCCCGATGAATGCGGCCCCAATCCAGCACCAAACAATCCTGTTCAATGTTCTACACCTTTCCCTGCGGCCAATAAACACAGGTCTATGCGATGGAAGTTGTTTTTCCCAGGCTGTCCACAGGAATTCCAATCTTAGCCGCCTGCCTTATAACGCAAATCTACACCCCCAAAAATAGCTTGTCAAAGGGAATTTGTGCGTCGGTATTGCCTATTCACATCGTATCCCAATGCTTCCGCAATCAACTGTTGGTGGCCAACCCCTATCTCTACACAGGAAAAAGGAGCTTATGTCGGATTCGGAATAAACGGGAACTGCGATAGCCGAATCCATTCCTAACATAATTGCAATTGTGATTAAAGCGTTATTTTGATTCCGCCAACAACTAGGGATCGTCTTTCCCGGCAAGCGCGGTTCTTTAACCTCTAATTGACCAGTTCGTCATCGAGACCCCGAACCAAAATCTGCGCCATGGAAATCCCCCCCGTTTCAACCGCATGCTACCATTAGGTTAGCTACACGGAAATCGGACACGATGCCTGAAACCTCGACGCCACTGATGCGGCAGTACAATTCCATCAAGCAAAAATATCCCCAGGCGCTGCTGTTTTTCCGCTTGGGAGATTTTTACGAACTCTTTTTCGAGGACGCCGTCATGGCCGCCCGCGAACTCCAGATTACCCTGACCTCCCGCAACAAGGAGAAGGGAGTGGCGGTGCCCATGTGCGGGGTTCCCCACCACGCCGCCGACACCTACATATCGCGTTTGATCCGCAAAGGCCACAAGGTGGCTGTTTGCGAACAGATGGAGGAACCGCGCCTCGCCAAAAAGCTGGTGCGGCGCGAAGTCACGCGCGTCATCACGCCCGGTACGGCCTCCGGCACGCAGCTCCTCTCGCCGCGCGAAAACAACTATCTGGTTGCCGCCTGCCGGTCCGGGGAGCGGATCGGCCTGGCCTGTGTGGACCTCTCGACCGGAGAGTTTCGCGCAACGGAGATGGAAGGAGCCGGCCGGGAAGCAAAGCTGGCCGAGGAACTCAGCCACCTGGGAGCGCGGGAGCTGCTCTCCCCGTCCGGCAAACCGCTGTTCCCGGAACCGGAAAGACGCTTTTCTTTTGCCGAAGCCGGGACCGGCCCTCCGCGCCTCACGCGCTCCGATCTGGACGAATGGGTCTTTGGCTATGAATACGCCTTGCGTCAGTTGACGGATCACTTCCGCGTCCATTCTCTCGATGGATTCGGGCTGGAAGGCAAGCAGCAGGCAATCTGTGCCGGCGGCGCGTTGCTGCACTATCTGAAGGAGACGCAGCAAGGCACGCTGGCCCATCTGGACCGCATCCGCTTTTACGACCGGCAGCAGTGGATGGTGCTCGATTCGGTCACGGTCCGCAACCTGGAGCTGACCAAGCCTCTTTATGCCGGGGAACCGGACGCCACCCTGCTGGCCGTTGTGGACCGGACGGCAACCGCCATGGGAGCCCGGCTGCTGAAGTCCTGGCTGCTGCGGCCCTCGCTCGACCGGACCGTGATGGAGGCCCGGCTGGAAGCAGTCGAGCGGTTGCTCCAGCAGTCCGTCACGCGAGCCAAGCTCGCCAAGCAGATTGCCTCGGTTTACGATTTGGAGCGGCTGCTTAGCAAAGTCACGATGGCGACAGCCACGCCGCGTGACTTGGCCGCCATGAGAAACTCCCTTGCGCCTTTGCCCCTGATCCGCTCCTTAATAGCGAGCATCGAGTCGCGCCGTTTGCGGGAACTTTGGGGGCAGTTGGATGAGCTGGCCGACGTGCACGGTCGCTTGGAGAATACGCTGATCGAAAGCCCGCCGCTCAATCTCAACGAAGGCGGGGTGATTCGGGAAGGCCACCACGCCGAGCTGGATGAGTTGCGCCGCTTGAGCCGAACCGCCAAGCAGACCATCGCGCAGATGGAGGCGCGGGAGCGGACCGAGACGGGAATCGGGTCTCTCAAAATCAAGTTCAACGACATTTTCGGCTACTACATCGAGGTATCCCGTCCCAACCTGCCTCTGGTTCCTGACCGCTACGAGCGGAAGCAAACTCTGGTGAACGCGGAGCGCTTCACCACCGGGGAGTTGAAGGAATACGAGCGCAAGGTGCTCGACGCCGAGGACCGTATGCTCGAAATGGAGCAGGGCCTGTTCCTGGAGTTGCGCGCCGCCGTTGGCGAGCACGCCGCCCGCATCCGGCGTACGGCGGCGGCGGTGGCCGAGGTGGATGTGCTCGCCAACTTCGCCGGTCTGGCAGCGGACTACAACTACTGCCGTCCTCAGTTCTCCGCCGACGGTGAATTTGAGATCGTGGCAGGCCGTCATCCGGTGCTGGAACGGCTGGGCGATGCGCAACAGGCCGAGCGTTTCGTCCCCAACGACCTCTACATGAATGCCTCCGGTGAACGAATTCTGATACTGACCGGCCCCAACATGGGGGGCAAGTCCACCTACCTGCGCCAGGTGGCCCTGATCGCCATTCTGGGCCAGATGGGGAGCTTCGTTCCGGCGGAACGCACCCGGCTGCCGGTCTTTGACCGCATCTTCACTCGCATCGGCGCCAGCGACAGCTTGGCGCGGGGCCGCTCCACCTTTATGGTGGAGATGACCGAGACCGCGGTGATCCTCAACACGGTGGGGCCGAACAGTCTGGTGATCCTGGACGAGATCGGCCGGGGCACGGCCACCTATGACGGGCTGGCCATCGCCTGGGCAGTGGTCGAGTATCTTCATTCCCGAACCACCGCCAAAACTCTCTTCGCCACCCATTACCACGAGCTGACGGAGCTGGCCGATCATCTGCCGAGCGTCAAAAACCAGCACGTCTCGGTAAAGGAATCCGGGAGCGAGATCATCTTCCTCCGCCGTGTGGAGCCGGGCAAAGCCGACCGCAGTTATGGGATTGAGGTGGCGCGTTTGGCGGCGCTGCCCACCGATGTGATTGAGCGGGCTCGCGAGGTCCTGAGCTACCACGAGCAGAGCGAGCACAGCCTGAGTGACCGCCTCAGCCCGGGCGCGGAGCCGCCCGGCGGCTTGCAGTTTACCCTGTTTACTCCATCAAACCAGGCTATCGTCGAGCGCCTTGCCGGCCTCGACATCAACAGTCTAAAGCCGCTCGACGCCCTCAATTTGCTGGCTGAGTTGAAGAAGGAAATTGAGAAGGGGTGAGGGAGAAGGCAGAAGGCCGAACTGCAAACATAGGCGCGCAGACAACCAACACCGCCGGTCCCAGTATATATCTATTCACTAGAACGATTTGTCGGCAAACAGCTCAAAAAGTACTTTTTTTAACCCCTTGTTTGGGGGGGCGTTTCTTTTTTTGGTGGCTTTTAGAACCTCTTTCCAAGAGTTTTTGTTGATTCTAAAAGACATAGTGGCTTCGTTTTGAAAAAAAACTATTTTCTCCCGCCCTCCTTCCCCTCCTAAGCTTCACAAACGCCCTCCGGCCCGGATTTTCCCTCGCGCAAATTCCGGGAGCAACAAAATTCTTCCGAGAATTCCGAATCTACCGAGAGAACCAAATCTACCGAGGAAACCGAATGTTCCGAGGATACCGAGTCTGCCGAAGGAACCGAATCTACCGAAGGAACCGAAGGAAACAGATAGGCCGATTCTTCCGAATCTACCGAATCTGCCGAATCTACCGAGGATACCGAGGATTCCGAAAAGGTAAGTGAAGCAAGCATTCCTGCCTTGAAGAGTGTAGGACGGGAGGCCTCTACGCCAGCGGGACAGGCGGGCCTGTCCTGAGCGCAAGGGTAGATTCTCTCTTGGGTTGCCAGGTTTTTTCTCTTTTGGAGAATGCCGCAACAACCTTCTCTCTTTTTGGGTTCATGCAACCTCCACGGGATAAAGCTCCGAGGCGCCCGTAAAAGAGTCAGCCCGTCGGAAGCAATCGGATTTGAATTTTGCAGCCGACCGCTTTCGCATATCTGCTGAGGCTGGACGGTCGCTTTCTGCTCTCCAGCCGGACAACCGTCAGTTGTGTTGTCCTCATTTTGCGGACCACTTCCGCCTGATTCAAACCGGTCCGGCTGCGGGCAGTGATCAACTGCCGCAAGGGCTTATTGCTGAATCATCGTCACAGAGCTTCGGCGCGAGGTAGAATGTCAGTCGGATTGCGGTCGCGAAAGGAAATCAGAGAACGGGAAACAGAAGTTTGTCGAACATTCCCACCCCCGACCCGCATGACTCCCCGGCTGCCGCGCAACGCCGCCGCATCTTCCTGCAATCGGCGGCCATTGTAGGGGCGAGCGTTTTCCTCAGCCGGGTTCTGGGTTTTTTGCGCGAATGGGCCATCGCGGACCGCATCGGCTCCAACGCCGTCACCGACGCCTACTACGCCGCCTTTACCATCCCGGACATTCTGAACTACCTTCTGGCGGGCGGCGCGCTGAGCATCACCTTCATCCCCGTATTTCTGGATTATTTCGCCACCCGGCGGGAGGCGGAGGGGTGGCGCGTGTTTTCGATCGTCCTCAGCGCCATGTCCGTTGTGCTTCTGATCCTGCTGGTCGTTGCCGAAATCCATGCTCCCGTCTTGACGCGCTGGATTGCGCCGGGTTTTACGGCGGAGCAGCACTGCATGGTCACTCACCTGACGCGCATCATGCTTCCTGCGCAGGCCTTCTTTTACATCGGCGGCGTGTTGAGCGCCGTGCAGTACGCGCAGGGGCGTTTTCTGATCCCGTCGCTGGCGCCGCTGGTCTATAACGGGATGACCATCTGCTTTGGCATGCTGCTGTCCAGCCGCTGGGGCATCGAGGCGTTTTCCTGGGGCGTGCTGGCGGGCTCCTTGCTGGGCAACTGTCTGCTGCAGGTCTATGGAGTGTCGAAGTTCTTTCCGCAATTTCGTTTCTCGCTCAACCTGCGGCACCCGGGCTTCCGCCGCTTCCTGCGCCTCACGATTCCCATCATGCTGGGATTTTCCCTCATCTTCGTGGACGACTGGGCGATGCGGTGGCATGGGTCGTTTCTGGTTCCCGCCTCCATCACCTGGCTCAGCTACGGCAAAACTCTGATGCGCGTGGTGGTAGGCGTCTTCGGGCAGGCGGCCGGGGTGGCGGCGTTTCCGACGCTGGCGCGGCTGGTGACGGAAGAGAAGTGGCCGGAGATGAAAGAAAGCTTGCAGGACGCCCTGCGGCACGTCATTCTGGCGATTGTTCCGGCCTCGGTTCTGATGGCGGTCCTCAGCCGCCAGATCGTCTTTCTGCTTTTTTCGCACACTCGCTTGGAGCTTGCAGACATTGAGCAAACCGCCCTGGCGATGGTGGTCTTTCTGGCGGGGGCATTCGCCTGGGGCGGGCAAGCCATCCTGGCGCGGGGGTTCTACGCCATGCGCGACACCCTGACGCCTACGCTGATCGGCTCCGGCCTGGCGCTGGCCTGGTTTCCACTTTACGGGTTGCTCGGCGAGCGATGGCAACACCTCGGCCTGGCGGCCGCCAGTTCGCTCGGCGTGGTGGTCTATGCCGCTGTCCTGGGCATCGTATTGTTCCGCCGCCTCCGAATTCCGCTTCTACCCCTGGGTTCCTTCTTCCTGCGGACGGCGGCGGCATCTTCCGGGGCGGGAGCGATTGCACTCCTGCTGCAGCGGCTGCTGGAGGAGCATGTAAGCTGGCCGTCCATGAGCGGCTCTCTGGCCGGCTGCGCGGCGGCGAGTTTGGCGTTTGCAGCGAGCTTCCTGGCCCTGGCGCTGCTGGCGAGGCTTTTCTCCTGGGGCAAGCTGCGGGCAACAATAGTCCGCGTGACAAGGCCGGCGCCATAATGGTCCAAGAAGGTGGACGCAAACCGTGGATTATCTAAAAGACCTGATTGTGATATTCGGACTGGCCGTCGGCGTCGTGGTCGTCTTTAGCCGCCTGCGGCTTCCGGCCGTGGTCGGTTATCTGGCTACCGGGACGCTGTTCGGTCCCCACGGTTTGGGCTGGATTGAAGGGGTGGGGCAGGTTCAGGTTCTGGCGGAGATCGGCGTTGCTTTGCTGCTGTTTACCATCGGGATTGAACTGTCCCTGGCGCACATGTTCCGGATGCGGACCACGATGTGGCTGGGAGGCGGTCTGCAGGTCACTGTTACGGTGGTTGTAGTTGCGCTCATCGCTCTGCAAGTGTTGCCGTCCTGGAGACAATCGGTCTTTCTGGGAATGTTGTTGGCGCTGAGCAGCACGGCAATCGTTCTGAAATTGCTTTCCGAGCGCGGCGAGCTGGACAGTCCGCAGGGACAGACGGCGCTGGGGATTTTGATCTTTCAGGATCTGTGCATTGTGCCCATGACGCTTCTTACCCCCTTTCTTTCCGGCGAGGTGCCCGATGCGGCGGACGTCGCCTTGGTGGCGGGCAAAGCCGTTTTGGTCGTGGGAGCGGTTCTGCTGGGCACCCGGATCATTGTCCCCTGGCTGCTGCATCAGGTGGTTGCCACGCGCAACAGGGAGGTTTTTCTGCTGACCCTGGTCCTGCTCTGCATGGGCACAGCCTGGCTGACCGCTCAGGCTGGACTGTCGCTGGCCCTCGGCGCTTTCCTGGCGGGTCTGGTGGTTTCCGAGTCCGAATACAGTCATCAGGCTTTGGGGGAAGTCCTGCCGCTACGCCATGCCTTCCTGGGCATCTTTTTTGTCTCCGTCGGGATGCTGTTCGACGGACGCACGTTGCTGGCCGCGCCCTGGAGCATCGGCCTGGGGGTGGCCGCGCTGGTGGCCGGAAAAGCGGCTATCACGGCGGGCGTTACCGTGTTGCTGGGCAATTCCCACCGCGTTTCCCTCATTACAGGACTGGGGTTGGCGCAAGTGGGAGAATTCTCCTTCGTTCTGGCCACCGTGGGCCTGAGCTCCGGGGTCATTACCGAACCTCTCTACCAGCTCTTTATCGGCGCCGCCATCGTTACGATGGCAGCCACCCCATTCTTGTGGGGATCGTCGGCCCGCTTCTCCCAATGGATGGCTTCCCGGCAGCCATCGTGGAGCAGCTCTTCCGTGGAGGACCAAGCAAGCTCGGCTGGTTCGCGCGAATTGCAAGACCACGTCATCATCGTGGGATACGGCGTGAATGGAAAAAACCTGGCCCAGGTGCTCCGGCGTGTTCCGATCCCCTTTATCGTGGTGGAGATGAACCCGGAAATTGTTCGTTCCGAAAGCCGGGAAGGCACTCCAATCCTGTACGGGGACGTGGCCAACCGCGCCATCCTGGAGCAAGCCGGCGCGCGGCGCGCCCGCGTGCTGGTTTTGGCGATCTCCGACCCGGCTGTGACCCGCCTTGCTACGGATATGGCGCACCACTTGAACCCGGCGTTGCACATTATCGTGCGGACCCGCTATGTCAAGGAAATGGAGGCTCTGTTCGCCCTGGGGGGAAATGACGTCGTCCCGGAAGAGTTTGAGACTTCCATCGAGATCTTCTCACTGGTCTTGAGAAGGTACATGGTGCCAAAGGACATTGTGGAGCGCAGCGTCCGGGAGATTCGCCAGGATAGCTACGAGGTGTTTCGGGGCCTGCAGGAACGTCACCGCCCTCCGGAGGACATCCGAAGATTTGTGGCTGGAGTGGAGATGGAGATCTACCGCTTGGAGCAAGGATCGCCGCTGGCGGGCCACTCGCTCGCGGAAACCAACCTGCGCGGGAAATTCGGGGTGATGGTGCTGGCCATTCAGGCCGGAGAGCAGGTGCAGCCCAACCCCGATGCCAACACCGTCTTTTCGGTTGGCGACGTGGTGATGCTGCTGGGGACCCCGGAGCAACTTTCAAAGGCGGCGGTCCTGTTTAGCAGAGCCTAGCGGTGTCTAGCAGCGCGTCTGCCGCGGGTTCCAGGAAGGAAACTCCCTGGTCACAAATGCCGAAAAGAATGGGTCCGGATCGTCTGAGGCTTCCCGCTTGTCTTACCTGGCCCGGACCGGGAAGCCGGAGACTCAGAGAGGCTTCCGGGCCACCACGTTGACTTCCGAGGTCAGTCGCGGACAGAGCCTGCCCCAGGCGGCGTTCAGGCGGTAATACCATCGCCAGTTCTCAAGCGGCAAGTAGCGCCCGGCGGATAAGAAGCGGAATCCGCGAATGTCTTCTATCTGAAAGGTTCCGAGCAGCGCCTTGAGTGCGGGCAGGGTGAAAAACGACACGTGGCCGAAGCGGGCTGCCAGCATTTCAGGCCGCTTCCTGGGAACGAGCAGCGGAACCAGGTAGATGCGCAGAAGCCGCGTCAGCCAGATGCAGATGGGAACGCCCACAATGAACAGGCCTCCCGGACGCAGAACCCGCAGGACTTCGGAGGCCATCTTTTCCGGATGAGCCAAATGCTCCAGGATATGGCTGCTTACGACGATGTCGAAGGACTCGTTCTGCCAGGGCAAATCGTCGGCGAGGTTGGCGCGGGCGAGCCGGGCATAACCCCTTTGCCGGGCCGTCTCCAAGCTGGAATGGCTCACATCGACGCCGCTAAACTCGACGTCCGGGTAGGGACCGAAGAGAATCAGCCTGCCCTCGCCGCAGCCGGCATCCAGAAGTTTCAATGGCCTCTTTTTCGTCCGTGCTTCCCGGCGGATAAAATCCGCCATGGCCGGGTAGCGGGCCAAGGTGAGCCGGTATTTACAGGAAGAGAGTTCCGCCCCGAACGCCAGAATGTTGTCTTTTCTTGGAAAATCGGAAAGGAAATTCATCTTGGGTCGCCTGAAGGCAGCCGTTATCATAACGGCCTTTTTCAGCGTTGCACAGAAAAAGCGGCAGCGACCGTACTTTCAATCTAACCGGGCAATCTCGGATTAGGTATAATAGGCGTTCTTTTCAGGCTGGATGGCGGAGTCGGCGCGATTTTTTGAAACTGCTGCTGCACAAAGGCCGGTCAAGCGGTGCCGGAGTGCCGAATACAAACCGCTGAATACAAATCAGTGATGGATGCACACTCAAGGCGTGCCGGCAAGAGAGACTCCGGTAAAGGAATTGTAAAGGGATGAACCTGGGATTGAAAAGCAAGGTTGCGCTGGTCTGCGGAGCCAGTTCCGGATTGGGCAAGGCTGTTGCCATAGGCCTTGGCCGGGAGGGCGCCCGACTCGCGATTTGCGCGCGAACCGAAGAAAAACTCGCCCGCGCCGCTGAACAGATTCGCCAGGAAACCGGAACAGAGGTCATGGCCGTCGTCGCTGACGTGAGCGTCCCCGCCGAGGTCAAGAAGCTCCTGCAGAAAACCTTCGCCCAATTCGGGCAGCTCGATATTCTGGTGACCAACGCCGGGGGGCCCCCCTTCGGATATTTCCTCAGTCTGCCGGAGGAGTCCTGGCAGCAGGCCCTGAATCTGAACCTGCTCAGCACGCTGCACCTGTGCCGGGAGGCGGTCCCGCATATGAAAGCCGGAGGCGGGGGCCGCATCATCAACATTACGTCCTTCACCGCCAAGCAGCCCCTGGACGGATTGATTCTCTCCAACATGGCCCGCGCCGGAGTGCTGGGCTTGGCCAAATCCCTGGCGAATGAGCTGGCGCCCCACAATATTCTGGTAAACACGGTCTGTCCCGGCGCCATCGAGACCGAGCGCCACTTCGCCTTGGCCGAGCGTCGTGCGGCGAAAGAAGGCGTGCCGGTGGAACAGATCCTTGAAACCCGCGCCAAGGAGATTCCTCTGGGGCGCGCCGGAAAACCGGAAGAGTTTGCGGACCTGGTAGTCTTTCTGGCCTCCGAGAGGGCCTCCTATATCACCGGCACCGCCATTCAGATTGACGGCGGAGTTGTCCGCTCCCTGCTATAGGCAAGAAAGACATACAACCGGGAGTTAGTAACCCAGGAGTAAGCAACAAATGATTAAACCCATCCAAGTCGCTCACGTAAATCTGAACGTCACGGACCTGGAGCGGTCCGAGAAGTTCTACACCGAGATCCTGGGGTTCCATCTTTCGGGAAAGGTCGCCGGAACCATCGCCTGGCTCAACATGGGTCAGTACAAGCCGGACGACGGCCTGGCTTTCCACGATGTGGCTCTGTTTCAGGTCCCAAACGGTCTGCCGGACAACTATCGCAAGCGCGTTGGACTCAACCACGCGGCCTTCCGATTAAGCTCCGCCGAGGAGGTTGACCGGGCCACGGAGTTTTTGAAGTCCAAAAACGTGAAGGTGCTCAAGGGGCCGATGACCCACTCGGAAGACCAAGACCGCTACGTTTACTTTGAAGACCCGGACGGCAACGTGCTGGAGTTGGTCGCCTCCACCCTGCCGGGATATCCCCAGCAGTATCTGCGGAAGGAGAGTGGCGCTTGAGTGCGGTAGAAGAAAAACTTCTGCAGATGGGTCTGGAGCTGCCGGACCCTCCCAAACCGGTGGCGGCCTACGTGCCGTGCATGCGGGCCGGAAACCTCCTCTTTGTTTCCGGGCAGGTTCCGCGCGTGAATGGAGAATTGAAGTACCGGGGCCATCTCGGAAGCGAGTTGACCCTGGAAGATGGCGTCCAGGCGGCCCGGCATTGCGCTTTGAACGCGCTCAGCGCGGTGAAGAAGGAGCTGGGGAGCCTCGACCGGATTCGCCGCATCGTCAAAGTCACCGGTTACGTGTCGAGCGCTGCTGGTTTTAACGATCAGCCCAAGGTGCTGGACGGAGCTTCCCTGTTGCTGAACCATCTGCTGGGCAACAGAGGCCAGCACGCCCGCGCCGCCGTGGGCGTCAATGAGCTGCCGCTCAATGTGGCGGTAGAGGTCGAAATGATCGTAGAGACCGAATCCTGACGGCGGTAGAGGCTCGCCTGTCTGGGAAGGGAAAACAACTGTGGGAGGGAAAAGAAATTGAAAGCGGAACTTAAAGTTGGTTTATCTGCGGAGTTGACCGAAATCAGCACCGAGGCCCAGGGCGTGCGGCATCTTGGCGAGGGGGTGCCCGCTTTCTACTCTACCCCCTCGATGATCGCGCTGATGGAGCGGACCTCCTTAGAACTGCTCAAGCCCTACCTGGAGGATGGCGAGGGCTCGGTGGGGGTCAAAGTCAATATCAAGCATTTCGGCGCCACCGAGATCGGCGCCGAGGTACGGGCCAAGTCCACCCTCCAGGCGATCAACGGTCGCCGGTGCGTTTTTGCCGTGGAGGCCTTTAATGAGAAGGGAAAAATCGGCGACGGCACCCACGAGCGCACCATCATTACCGTCAGAAAATTTGCAGGTCAGTCCTGACGACTCCCTTCACCCCGCCGGCTTTTTTTGCGACCTTCTTTTTTCGGAGATGGCTTGCTGCCGGCAGGCTTTCCCCAGCCTCCTCCTCCGGGAGTCTCAATCCTCAAAATGCTTCCCTCCTGCGCGCTGAAACCGGCCTTGGAAGGAAGCGCAGAGTGGCTTCCCCCGACAGTCATCTGGTTTCTGCCCGCCTTGCCCGGCTTGCCGCCCGCCAGGCCGTAGGGCTGTAGCCGCCGCCGGTCGGAGAGTATTGTCCCGCGCACGTCGGTGAGAAACTCCATTTCACGGACGAGGCCGTCGCCGCCGCGAAACCGCCCCGCTCCCCCTGACTCGCGGCGAAGCGAATAACGCCGCAGGCGCACCGGATAGGCCGATTCGAAAGCCTCAATCGGAGTGTTCAGAGAATTGGTCATATGAGTGTGAATACCGCTCAGTCCGTCCGAGGTGGGGCGCGCGCCCATCCCGCCGGCTATCGTCTCGTAATACGCAAACGGCTGTCGTGTGCGGGGATCCATCCCTCCGAAAGAAAGGTTGTTCATGGTGCCGGAGCTGGCTGCCGGGATGCGCTTGGGCAGCGCCCCGGCCAGCGCCCGGAGCAGAACGTCCACGATGCGCTGGGAAGTCTCCACGTTCCCGGCGGCCACGGCGGCGGGAGCCTGCGCGTTCACGATGCTTCCCACGGGTGCGCTCACCTCAATCGGAGCCATTAATCCGGCGCAGGCGGGAACGTCCTCTCCCAGCAAACAGCGGAAGACGTAGAAGACGGCCGACAGCGTAATGGCCAGCACGGCATTGACTCCGCCACGGCAGGCCGGGGCCGAACCGGCAAAGTCCACCACGGCGCGTTGCTTGCGAATTCGGATGACCACCCGCAGCGGAAGAGGGCGGTCGCTGTATCCGTCGTCGTCGAGAAAATCTACCGCGCGATAAACCCCGTCCGGGATTTTGGACAGTGCCTCGGCCATCAGATCAGCGGAATAGTTCTGGAGGGCATCGAGATAGAAAACCGTTTCCCTCCTGCCGTATTTTCCGCTCAGTTCCCTCAACCGTCGCTCGCCGAGCCGGCAGGCCGCAACCTGAGCCATCAAATCGCCTTCCCGTTCCTCGGGCGTGCGAACGTTTGCCAAAAGCATTGCCATCACGTCCCGTTCGATCTTGCCGGAGCGGGCCAGCAGGACCGGCGGAATTCGCAGGCCTTCCTGATATATCTCCTCGCTCAATCCCATTGAGGCGGGCTGCGCTCCGCCGATGTCGGAGTGGTGAGCGCGGTTGGCGACGTAGAAACTCGGCGACCGCGACCCGGAAGCCGCAATCGGCATCACCAGCGTGATGTCCGGCAGGTGCGTCCCGCCTGCGTAGGGGTCGTTCAGCATGACGATGTCGCCCGGACTCGGCGACAAAGTCTGCACCGCCGAGGCCACCGAGCTTGGCATCGATCCCAAGTGGACCGGCATGTGGTCGCCCATTGCGGCCACCCGCCCTTTTCCGTCGAACACGGCGCAGGAATAGTCGCGGCGCTCCTTGATGTTGGGGGAAAAGGCGGAGCGCCGCAGTGCCGCTCCCATCTCTTCGGCCACCGAGTGGAAGAGGTTCTTGAAAATTTCCAGTTCCGTCGAGTCAACGCGCATGTTGCGATAAAACCAGATTATGAAATTCATCCACGCGGCAAACAAAGCCGGGCGGAACCACAATCGTAGAGCTGTATTCCAGCACCACCGCCGGACCTCGGAACCTCGTCCCCGGACGGAGAGCGTCGCGGCGGTAGAATGGAGTCCGATACCGGCGTCCGCCAAACCATGCGGTCCTTTTTTTCACTAGCGGACTGTCGCCGGCGTTGCTGGCAACTTGTTCCTGTTGCAGTCGCGGTTTGGGAGACGGGATGCGGAGACGGATTCGGAGATTTACGACCTCCAGCGGCCGCGACGGATCGCGGTATCCGTAGGCCTTTTCGTGCTCCCGGTGAAATAGCTCGCCATACTGCCGTGTAAAGGGAACGGAAAGCTCGTAACTCTGTCCGGCGTAGCGAAGATCGAGCCGCCGCTCTACCCTCGCCGACCCTCCCGGCAACTGGTCCCGGAGAAGCTCCGCGCGAGCCGCCTGTTCCAGCCGTGCGAGGCGGTTCTCCAGGCGCTCGTAAAACTGCCGCGCCCGGCGAGACCGGGCTGTATTGGCTTCCGGAGGAACAGGCAGCAGCACGGACTGCGAGTGGTCTTTGACGATGTCGGAGAGCAGGATGCCTATGGCGGAAAACGCGCCGGGATTCTGCGGAACCACCACTTGCCGGAGGCCCAGCGAGCCGGCCAGTTCTGCGGCGTGCAGCCCGCCCGCGCCGCCGAAACATACTAAGGAAAACTCCCGCGGGTCATGCCCGCGCTCGATGGAGATCACCCGCAGGGCTTTTTCCATAGCAGCGTTGGAAACGGCAACAATGCCACGAGCCAGATCGCTGGGGCTCATCCGGCTGGCTCGCCGACCCTTGCCGGTTCCCTCCCGGCTGCGAAGGAATTCCTCAAAACCCTTCTTCGCCGCCTGCGCATCGAGCGAAAACTCGCCCCCCAGAAAGCTCTCCGGGTCCAGCCGCCCGAGCAGCAGATGGGCGTCGGTCACGGCTGGCCGCGCGCCGCCGCGTCCGTAACAGATAGGTCCGGGCACGGCGCCCGCGCTTTCCGGTCCCACGCGCAATGCGCCGCCCGCATCCAGACGCGCCAGCGAGCCTCCGCCTGCGCCTACCGTGTGCACGTCCAGTACGGGCACGGCAACGGGCAAGCCCGCCAGAGTGGTCTCGTGAGTGGTGCGGGCCGGGCCGTCGAGCAGGCAAACGTCTGTGGAGGTGCCGCCCATATCAAAACTGATGACGCGCCGGATGCCCAGCCGGTCCGCCAGCCAGCGTGTGGCCACGACGCCCCCCGCCGGACCGGATAGTATGGTGCGCACGGGCTCGCGGGCCGCGCGCGCGGCGGTCGTGATCCCGCCGCTGGATTGCATGATGAAGATGGGCGCGCCACTCCGCTTTCCTTGTTGCTTCCCGCCTGCCGGTGAGGGTCCTATCCCGAACCATCGCTTTGCCTCCCGGTCCAGACGGCCCAGATACTGCCCCAGCCGGGGAGCCAGAAACGCATTGATCACGACGGTCGAGAGCCGTTCGTACTCGCGGAACTCAGGGAGAATCTCGTGCGAGACGGAAAGGGGCAGGCCGAGGTCCCGAAGCGCCCGCGCTACGGCGCGCTCGTTCGAGGAGTTGGCAAATGAAAACAGAAAACAGATGGCGACCGAGTCCGCTCGGGAACGTTTTACCGCCCGCCGCAGGCGCTGCAGTTCCTCCTTGCCCGGCCGGAGGAGAATCTTGCCATCAGCCCCGGTTCGTTCCTTGGCGCCCCAGCGCAGCGTCCGGGGAACCAGTGCGGGATCGCGCTGAATGTCCAGTTCATAGAGGCGCTGCCGGTGCTGGCGTCCGATTTCGATCAAGTCCTCGAAGCCCGCGGTGGTGACCAGCGCCACGGTTGCGCCGCGCCGCTCCAGCACGCTGTTGGTGCCGACCGTCGTGCCGTGAATGAGCGTGGGGCGCTCCCGCCGCCTGCCTCCGGCCAGACGGCGAACCCCCTCCAGAATGCCGCCTGTAGCGTCTTCGGGTGTTGAGAAAACCTTCCGGATTTCAATGCGGGAATCTTTGAGGACAACGCAGTCGGTAAACGTCCCGCCGGTATCCACGCCAATGCGCATGGCTTTTCCCGTCCTGGATTCCTTCAACCGGCAGAAAACTTGCCCGCTTCTCCGGTCAGCCCATGCGCCGGAATGGATATTTTCTTCCCGGGGTCGGTCACGGCGAAGCCGATTCGGCGGCACTCCACGCCGTGGTCCCGCGCGATTTGTTGCGCCGCGCCGAAATCTTCCGGGGCGATGACAACGCAAAACCCGATGCCCATGTTGTAGGTGGCAAACATCTCGGCGTCCTCCACGTTGCCGTGACGCTGGATGAGCCGGAAGATGGGCTGAGGCTCCGGCAGTTGATCCAGCACGTAGCCGGCAGCGGCGCTTGCCCGGCTGAGGTTCAAAAACCCGCCGCCGGTAATATGCGCCAGCGCCTTGATTCGCAGCCCCGCGCGGAGCATCGCCAAGACTTCTTTCACATAGATGCGCGTTGGCTCCAGCAACTCCTCTCCGATGCTTCGTCCCAACTCTTTCACGTGGCGGTCCGGTGCCCACCCAAGACGGTCAAAGAAGATACGGCGGGCCAGGGTCAGGCCGTTGCTATGGATGCCGCTCGACCGCAGTCCGGCGATCACGTCTCCTTCCCGGATATCCTGGCCCGTCAGGACCCGGTCCAGGGGAACCTGGCCGACGCAACTGGCGACCAGATCGAAGCCGTAGCCGGGGCGGACGCCGTGAATCATCTCCCGCACCTGCGCGAGTTCTCCTCCGGGGATGGCGACGTTTGCCAACTCCGCGCCCCGGTGCAGGCCGCGGGCGATCGGCTCGATCAGGTCTGGATGCAGGGCTTCCACCGCAATGTAATCCAAAACCGACAAGGGTTCCGCTCCCACGCAGAGAACGTCGTTGACGTTCATCGCAATGCAATCGATGCCGATGGTGTCGTACTTGTGGAGCATCTGGGCGATGAGAATCTTTGTTCCCACCCCATCGGTCGATAGCGCCAAGCCGGCCCCGTTGCCAATGTCGATCACGTTGGCGAAATAACCCAAGGGGAGTTTCACGGCTCCGTGGCTGGGCCGGAGGCGGAAGGTCTGTTCGACCCACCGGCCGAGCAAGGACAGCACGGGGCCCTCTCGTTCGGAATCGACACCCACGGCTTGATAGGTCAATGAATTTTCCATCATTCTCAGGCGGGGTATTTTCCGGTAATGTAGTTGTCCAACTGCTGGATAGTTTCTGCCTGCGTGGAGATGATCGCTTTCACCAAGTCGCCAATCGAAATCGTGCCTACTAGTTTTTCTCCCTCGATCACCGGAAGATGACGGATGCGGTTGTCGGTCATGATTTGCATGCACTCATCCACAGTATGGCCGGGAGTCACGGTGATCACCGGGCTCGTCATAATGTCCCCGACCAGGGTCTTTTTGGAAGATTTGTCTTTCAAAATGACCTTGCGGGCATAATCCCGCTCGGGGATGATGCCGACCAGCTTGCCTTCGGAAACCACCAGGAGCGCCCCAACGTTCTTCTCGGCCATCGTGCTGATGGCCTCATAAACGGTTGCGTCAGGAGCAAGCGACCAGATCTGGCTCCCCTTATTTTTTAGAATTAGATGTACGTTTTCTACCACAAGTCAAGAATTTCCTCTCCACGAGAGTTGCCCTATTTTTTCAGGCTCGCGGCTATCCGTCAAGGCAGAAACACCATAAAGCTGGGGGGGGCAACCGGACGATGGGTGCGCCGCGCCTGGTCGGAGTCGAAAACTCCCGTATCGGCGCTTGGGGAATGCCGGGATTATGCTGGCCGCCTGGCATTTTCGGGATTGTTGTGCGGAGGGGAGAAGCTGGCGAAAGATTGCGCTACAATGGCAGCAGCAGCGGGAATTGAATCCGGGGGCGAAGAAAATGGACAGGATTGTCGAGAGGATTTTCATTGCTTCCGCAGGCGGCGCGGACATGGAAGCGGTGGAAGACGTGGAGGCGCAGGCCGGTTTCGGGCTGCGCGGCGACCGCTACAGCAACCGCAACGGCTACTGGACCGGAGTGGACGAGTGTCAAGTGACGCTGATCGAATCCGAGGACATGGAGAAAATCTTTCAGCTAACCGGAATCCGGATCGAGCGCGGCGAACACCGGCGCAATCTGGTGACGCGCAACGTCAGGCTGGAGGAGCTGGCTGGCAGGCGGTTCCAGGTCGGGGAGGCCATCCTGGAATACGACCGGCCGCGGCCGCCCTGCAAATATATTGAATCCCTCACCGAGCCGGGCATGACCCGGGCGCTTATCCGGAATGGTGGCATCTGTGCCCGCGTCGTCCAATCCGGCGTAATCCACACCCAGGACCTGATCGTGGTTTTGTAGGATGCCGGGTTTCTGAAAGCTCCTCGGGGTTCAGCAAGGAGATATCCAAGAATGAAAACGAAAGTTTCCAAGTCCGAGCAGGAGTGGGAAAACCAGCTTACGCCCGAGCAGTTCTACGTATGCAGAAAAAAGGGAACGGAACCCCCATTCACAGGCGAGTACAATGCCTGCAAAGAGGCCGGAATCTTCCGGTGTGTCTGCTGCGGCAACGAGTTGTTCCACTCGCAGAAGAAGTTTGATTCCGGAACCGGATGGCCGAGTTTCTGGGAGCCCGCCGGAGAGGAGAACGTCAAAACCGAGTCCGACCGCAGCCTGGGGGGCGAGCGAACCGAGGTGCTGTGCAGCGTCTGCGATGCCCACCTCGGACACGTATTTGAGGACGGCCCTCCGCCCACGGGCCTTCGCTATTGCATCAACTCCGTTGCATTGAACCTTGATCGGAAACCTTAGCGGTTGGGAGCAGGTAAGTAGCAATGGCAACCTTGCGGGGCATTATTGATAAAGAGGTTCGCGAGGGAGATCTGTACGAAAAGCTGGACCGCAACCGCGTGCGCTGCTATGCCTGCGGGCATTGCTGCCCGATCCCGGACGGCCAGCCCGGAGTCTGCAAGGTGCGAACCAACCGGGGCGGGACTCTCTATGTCCCGTGGGGTTACGTCGGCGGCGTGCAGTCGGACCCCATCGAGAAAAAGCCTTTCTTTCATGCCTATCCCGGAGCGATGGCCTACAGTTTCGGAATGCTCGGCTGCGATCTGCACTGCGCCTATTGCCAGAATTGGGTGACCTCCCAGGCGCTGCGTGATCCCGCTGCAGTGGCCTCCCTCCTGCGAGCCACGCCGGACCAATTGGTTCGGGAGGCCCTCCGGCAGGGAGCCAAAGTTCTCGTCAGCACATACAACGAGCCGCTGATTACCAGTGAATGGGCCAGGGCTGTTTTCCAGGAAGCCCGCTCGGCGGGGCTGTCAACCGCTTTTGTCTCCAACGGAAACGGCACTGCTCAGGTGCTCGAATACCTGCGGCCGTGGGTGGACCTCTACAAGGTGGACCTCAAAAGCTTTGACGAGGGCCACTATCACCAGCTCGGCGGGCGCCTGCAACCCATCCTGGAGACGATTCGGAGTCTGCACCGGATGGGCATCTGGATCGAGATCGTCACTTTGGTGGTTCCGGGTTTCAACGACTCCGGCGATGAACTGAAGCGGATGGCGGATTTCCTGACAAGCGTTTCTCCCGACGTTCCCTGGCACCTGACGGCATTTCACAAGGACTACAAAATGACCGATCCGGAGAACACCTCTCCGGAAACTTTGCTGCGGGCCGCTGATATCGGTCGCAAAGCGGGTCTGCGTTATGTCTATGCCGGAAATCTGCCCGCGCAGGTGGGCGAATGGGAAAACACCCGCTGCCCGGATTGTCAGTCGTTGTTGATCGAGCGGCGAGGGTACCGGATTCAGCGTTATCACCTTACCTCCTCCGGCTCTTGCCCGGCGTGCGGCAAAAAGATTCCTGGCCGGTGGGCGTCCTCTTTCGAGGGGCAGATCACCGCTTTCCCGCTTTATTCCCGGAGGTCCCGAGTCTCCGATCCACTGCACAACCTCTAATCAATAATCTGCTGGAGCGGTTCCAAAAATGACTCCATCGACCAGTTTCGGGTGACCGCTTGCTTGCGCGCGCGGCTCGGATTGGCTTGGTCTACACTTTCAAGTGCTTAAGTGATCGAAGCAAGGGAGAGCCTGCTGGCTTGCTGTGGGAACGCTGCCCGTTAATCATTCGCAAAACCGTCTCCAAATATTCGCCGGGCAATCAAAGTTGAATCTCTTTGGCCCGGATTTAGGTTAGGATGTAGGTTTCTGGCTGCCCGCTCCGCTAGCTTTTATGAACGAGCCTTCTTCGATCCGAGTCCGCGTACCTGCCAGCAGCGCCAATTTGGGTCCCGGATTTGACACCCTGGGGCTGGCGCTGAGTCTTTATTTGCGGTGCACACTCCGCAAATCCAAGCGGAAATTCAAGCTACAGGTTTCCGGGACCGACAACTCACAGATACCTCGCGATCAGTCCAATCTTGTCTTTCAGGCCTTTTCCCGTCTTGCAGGCGCCAAGTCCCGAGAGTCTGTGGAACTGGAGATCGTAAATGAAATCCCCTTGGGCAGAGGCCTGGGAAGCAGCGCGGCAGCCATTCTGGCCGGACTTGCGCTGGCCAATGAGTGCGAAGGGTTAAATCAGAGCACGGAACAGCTCATTCAGCTCGCTACGGAGATGGAAGGCCACCCGGACAACGTGGCGGCAGCGGCCCGAGGCGGGCTGGTAGTAAGCTGCCAGGCAGAGAACGGTCGGGTCCTCTCGGTGAACAGCGAGTTCAGCGAGCAGCTCGAAGTCGTGCTGGTCGTTCCCCAGTGCCGCCTTTCGACCGAGGCCGCTCGGGCGGCGCTCCCCGGTGAATACTCCCGCTCTCAGGCCATTTTCAACCTGCAGCGCGTGGCGCTGCTGCTGGCTGCGTTCCGCGAGGCCAAAGCCAGCCTGTTTGCCGAAGCCTTGCAGGACCGCCTGCACCAGCCCTATCGCGCTTCATTGATTCCGGGGTTTGCTGATATCCTAAGGCTGCGGAATATTCCGGGCCTGCTGGGACTGGCCCTCAGCGGAGCAGGCCCCAGCGTGGTGTTGTTTTGTGACGGCCAAGCTGCCGAGGCCGGAGAGGCCGTCGCCGGTTGTTTCCGAAAGCGGCAGGTGGCAGCCGAGGTTCACCGCTTGTGGGTTGATTCGCAAGGATTGGCTGTCGAGAAGGAATCATGAAGAAAGCCTCCGCGTGTGCAACAAGCATTGTAAACAGGACCACTGTTTCCTTGCGCTGTTTTGAAGAGAACTGCCGGGCGCGGGTTCCCATCGTCGAGGTACATCCGTTTTGTCCCTCCTGCGGAGGCCTCCTGGAGGTCCACTACCAGTGGGGTGACTGTGATCCGGAGGCCTGGAAGCAGACTTGGCGAACCCGCAAGATGTCCGACGATCCACGGGACTTGAGCGGAGTATGGCGCTTCCGGGAGATGATTCCGTTCCTGCCGCCCGAAACCAGGATCGTAACCCTGCGGGAGGGAAATACGCCGCTGCTCGATGCTCCGCGAGCGGCTGGCTATGCGGGCCTGGACCGGATCCAATTTAAGCACCAGGGCTTTAACCCGACCGGCTCCTTCAAGGACAACGGCATGACCACGGGGATCAGCCAAGCCGTGGCTCTCGGCAGAAAAGTAGTGGCCTGCGTCAGCACGGGAAACACCTCGGCCTCGCTCGCCGCCTATGCCGCGACCGGCAGTTTGCAGGCGGTCATCCTGATTCCCGCCGGGCAGATTGCCACCGGCAAGCTGGCGCAAGCGCTCGAATATGGAGCGCTGACCATCCAGGTGGAGACGAACTTCGACGGCAGCTGGAAACTGCTTTCCCGGCTGGTGGAGGAAGCCGGCGTCTATCTGCTGAACTCCGTGAATCCTTTCCGGGTGGAGGGGCAGAAGACGATCGTTGTCGAGATGATGGAGCAGTTAGGATGGCAAGCTCCGGATTGGATAGTTCTGCCGGGAGGCAACCTGGGCAACTGTTCGGCAATTGGAAAAGGGCTGCGGGAGATGCAGCAACTGGGACTGCTCGACCGCATGCCTCGCCTGGCTGTGATTCAAGCCGAGGGCGCGGCCCCGCTCTATCAATTGTTTCACCGGGCCGAAGCCGAAAAAAGAGCGGTGCAGGAGCTTACGCTACAGCCGGTGGAGGACCCGCAAACACTGGCCTCCGCCATCAAGATTGGAGCGCCGGCCTCCTGGAAGAAGGCCCTGCAGGAGATCGTGGCCACCCACGGGGTGTGCGAGAAAGTCAGCGAACAGGAGATCGCCGATGCCAAGGCCGTGATCGGCTATTCGGGCATCGGTTGCGAGCCGGCCTCAGCCGCCACGCTGGCGGGCGTCCGGAAGCTGGTCGCAAGCAACGTGATCCGCAAGCAGGACCGGGTGGTGGGCGTGCTGACCGGAAATCTTTTGAAGGATCCCAATTACGTGCTGGACTACCACCAAGGCACCCTTGCCCGTCCCGGCAACGGCAAGCAACTGCCGATTGAGCCCCGCTTTCCCAACCGGCCCGTCTCGGTTCCGGCCGATGTCGAGAGCATCAAACGCCTGCTCGTCACAGGATCGAAATAATCTCTTCCCCGGCGTCAAGGCGAACCGCACCCTTTGCCCCAACTACGCAATCGCGCCTTCCGAGAACACCGGAATGGGGCCAATCCGCCGCTGCCGAAAATCCTGTTCCAGCTGCTTCATCTCCCCCACCGTCAGAGGGTGCTGAAACTGCTCGTTGCGCTGGCGCAACTCTTGCACGCGCAACTCGGTGAGTCTCTGTTTGGCCTCTTGCAAATCTTCCGCGGCCTGAATGGTTTTGGCAAACTCTTGAATCAGCTCGGGCCCATGGTGCAGCTCGTCCCGGGCGACGGCGTGCTCGTGCCGGGTGACGCGTTCGCTGTATTCATCGGTCACCGGAAGCTTGCTCATGACGTAGTGGAAGGCGACCGCAGCTCCTTCCCGGTTGGCGGCGATGAGGTCTCGCACCCAATGGGACCGAGCCTCGCCAGCCAGCCGCCGGGCCATCTGCACATAGCCGTAATGCTCCGGCCAGAGTGATTGTTTCAATCCGGGCCCTGGCCCGGAGGGTTCCCCAAAATCTCCATAGCCCCACATCTGGGGAACCTCGCAATGCTCGCCTCCCAAGTACCAATCCAGAATCTTCTGGTAGCCCCAGTAATGCTCCGCTTCCTCGAAACTGTCGGCACTCGACTTCCGAATACTTTCGAGAGAGTCCATCTCCCTCGCCTTTCGCCACATCATGCGGGAGTGAAGCCGCATCGCGCCGTATTCCTTGGCCGCCTGCAAAGCCAGCCAGTGAACGTCCCGCTCGCGATTTCTCCGCTCCGAATACGCCAATGCCACCCGGTTGACGGCGCCGGTAAATGCATCCATGAGCCCGGCCAGCTCCTCGCGGACGGCTTTCTCATTCCCCGGCATATCGCAACTCCCTTCTTTGACTTGAGTCGTGTCGCTTTGAAGACCTCCGCTTGTTTTGGAGTTCCGCAAAACCAATGGATGAAATTTCTCGGGAAAACAACGATGAAGCCGCTGGCGACACAAGAACGGCTAAAAGCGATTCAATAACGTGGGTTCCTATTGAGGTGGGTATTACAACAGGTGCGGTCTGATCACAACCGAACAATAAATCAGTTCGATTTTTTAGGCTCCTGACCCATAAGGGACTTGCCGCTCGGCGCGACCAGTTCGAATGGGGAGCCTGCCGCATCGCAGCCCAAAAATAGCGCGAGTCCGACGCCGTTGCCCTCACACGCGATCGCTCCGCGTATCTCTACCGCCTTTTTCCCCGCTCCGTAAAATATTCGATTCCGAAACGTCCTTCCACGCATCGGCCAACCGGACCGGCCAGCGGGGTGGCGGCGGAACCCAATTTGCGGAGTAGCTCCGCCGTACTGTTGCGGGGGCGGGGGGGGGGGGTGTATCAAGCCCCGGCAAATGGATTTTTCGGCCACCGACGGCAGCGATGAGGCAGTTCGTTTATTGACCCGGAACCGCCCTTGGATTCAAGGGGTCGGAAATCTTTTCCGTTTCCTGGTCAGCGACCCGGTATCTGCTGCCTCTTTGCACTGGAACCATATCCTCGACAGTCAGAGGCTCAGCTCCCAATTTGAGAAGTAGATCTGCCGTGCTCTTGTGGAGACGCAGCGAGCCTAGTTGATTTACAACCGGGGCAATGGCCTCGGCAATAGTCCACGGCGTCTGCCCGTCTGCAGCCTTCGCGTTCACGTCAGCCCCCTGGTCCACCAAAAACTGCACGATAGAATCGGACCCCGTGAAGGCTGCTGCATGTAACGCAGTCTGTCCTGTCCTTCCGACAATCGTAGCTCCACCACCCCCACCGCCCATCTTCTCATTAATGTTGACTTCCAGTTCCACCAACATCCGGACGGCTTCCAGATGGCGGGGTTCCTCTCCCTCCAGGAAATCCTGCACCCGGCCCATTCCTACCGCTACCATCAGCGGCGTCACATTTTCCACCGTCCCCAGTCCTGGATCGGCTCCGCCCGCCAGCAGAACACGCATGAGGCTGGCATCGCCGGATGACGCTGCCAGAAAAAACGGGGTCGCCCCAACCACACTCATCGGAATTGTTTGTCGGAAGGGTGCCCGAGTGCGTGAGGGGTAGTTCTTTGCGATTCGGGCGTTCGGATTCGCTCCCCGCGCCAGGAGCGCCTTTACAAGCTCCGATATGTTGGGCGGGGGCAAGCGGTAGGGCGTGTATTCGACAAAACTAAGGTTCGCCAGGCCTTTCTGTATTGAATAATGTAAAGCAGTTCTTCCATAGGCGTCCGAAGCGTTTGGATCGGCGCCCTGCTCCAACAGAAATAATGCTGCCTTTTCATGGCTACTGGCGGCCGCGACCACCAAGGGAGGGCCGTCTTCCGGCGCGGCTTGGTTTACATCCGCTCCCAGCTTCAGCAGAACCCGGATCAATTCCAGATCTCCGTTCCGGGCAGCGAACAGCAACGGCGTGAAACCACTTTTTGAACGGGCGTTGATGTCCGCGCCGTGCTCGACGAGGAGGGAGGCAACTTCCAGATGTTCTTCTGCGACAGCCCACATCAGCGCCGTCTGGCCACGCCAGGTTTCCTTGGCGTTCACTTCCGCGCCGTGAGCCAACAGCAATTTCACCGCCCCCAAGCTTCCCGTGCGCGTGCAGGTCATCAAAACCGTTTCAGCCGTGCGTACCAACGCCGCGTTTGCATTCGCCCCAGCCCTCGACAGCTTCTCGACAAGGGCAGCGTTCCTATTCTGGCAGGCGAGGAAGAGAGGAGTGACGCCGTAAGCGTTCGCGGCGTTCACGTTTGCCCCAGCACGAATCAGCAGTTCCACCACATCGAAATCATCCCAGTGGACCGCCCAATGCAGCGCTGTCGAGCCATCGGCAAGGGGTGCGTTTACATCGGCTTTCTGGTTCAGCAAGGAAAAGACTGCATCCTTCCTGCGTTCTTTGACCGCCTCTACCAGCCGAAGATCATCGCTGGCGACGGCAGGAGCGGCAAGACTAAAACTCCACGCCAGGACTACCACCAACCCGCTACGCAGACCCCTTAGAGTCATCGCTAACTCCGCACCCTCTGACTTACCTTTTGGGATTTCATCCAGCTTGCTTCCGCACCAGAATCCGCGACCTAACTATGCGATCGAGATTAGATCGAGCTTCTCCGTGCTGTCGCCGAAGCTTTCCAAAGGAACACCGAGCTTGTCCAGCATCGTCAAGAAGAGATTGGACATCGGCGTTTTCTCTGGATACCGCAAGTGACGTCCCCCTTTGATCCGGCCCGACGCGCCACCTACCAACAGGGTCGGCAGGTCTTGGTGCAAATGAGCGTTTCCGTCGCTGATTCCGCTGCCGTAGAGGATCATTGAATGGTCCAGAAGGGAGCCATCCCCGTCGGGTGTTGCGCGCAGCTTTTCCAAAAACTCAGCGAACAACTTGGCGTGAAAGATGTCGATCTGGATCACCTTCTCAATCTTCGCAGTATCATTCGAGTGGTGCGACAAGGGATGATGCGCATCAGGAATGCCGATCTCGCGGAAGGTTCGGTCGCTTTGTTCGCGGCCCATCATAAAGGTGATGACGCGGGTCAGGTCGCACTGGTACGCCAAGGCCATCAAGTCAAACATCAACCTTGCGTGGTCATCAAATCGGGCCGGAATGCCCGCAGGCCGGTCCACCACCGGCAACTCCCGCGCCGACTGTTCCTCCGCCATCTGGATACGCCGCTCGACGTCGCGAATGGCATCCAAATACTCGCTGAGCTTGGCGCCGTCCCTGGTCCCTAGCTCCCCGATGAGATGTGCTGCAGCCTCTCTCACCGAGTCCAAAATGCTGGCATCCTTCTGGATTCGAGCGAGTCGCTCTGCCGTGTCAGTACTGTTCGTGTCTCCGAACAGGCGTTCGAACAGCGCGCGCGGCTGGTTTTCAACGGGCAGCGGCGTCGTGGGCGTCCGCCAAGAGAGCGTGTGGCGGAAGGCGCAATTCCAGTTGCGTTCGCATTGGCCTATGACATTATTGACGTCTAACCCAAGTTCCAGCGACATGAGCTGAGTTTGTCTACCCAGTTCCTTGGCAGCAATCTGGTCCACCGAGATTCCCGCAACGCCCTCCCTCTTCACGTGAACGCCCGTCAGATAGGAAGCACTGGCACGGTCATGTGGCGCGACTTCGCCTTCACCGGGGAAAGGGTCCGCCATATCGTGGTCCAGCCCGGTCAGCACAAGAAACTGATCCCGAAAGGAAGCCAGCGGTTCCAGAATCGCGGGTATCTCAAAATTCGCACCGTCCGTCGCCGGAGTCCATTTAGACATGATCTGCCCGTTCGGAACGTAAACGAACGCCAGGCGAGTCGCCGGGCTTGCCGCTTTGTCAATCCCGGCGCCTAAAGCCGGAATCATTGAATCCAACAGCGGCAGAGCCAACGTTGCGCCGACACCACGCAGGAACGTCCGGCGCGGAATGGATTTCCTGAAGATCATCATAATTATCGCGACCTCCTCATCTGAAAAGGTGGGCTCTTAACTATAGCCCGAACCACCGACGACCAGCGGTAGCTGCTGGGAGCGGCCTCTCGCTTGATCCTCCGGATGGCCGGAGCGTCGTAGTATTCTAACCCCCGGCCAAGCGCATACGTGAGAAGCTTTTCTGTGAAAGTGGAGACAAATTCTTCCCGTTTGGTCAGCAATACTTCGCGAAGACCGGCCGGGCCTTCAAACCGGGTGCCGTCGGGGAGTAATCCAGACGAATCGATAGCCGTGATTCCCTCGGTGGTTCTCCACTGGCCGACCGCATCAAAGTTTTCCAGCGCGAAACCCAGCGGGTCCATCAACCTGTGGCAACTGGCGCAGACTGGATTCTTTCTGTGCTCCTCCATCCGCTGGCGCATGGAAAGACCCATCACAGCCTTTCCTTCCGGCAGAGATGGGACGTCTGGCGGTGGCGGAGGAGGCGGCGTACCCAGGATGTTCTCCAGCACCCACTTGCCGCGCAGAACCGGGGAAGTCCGGTTGCCGTATGAAGTCACCGTCATGATGCTGCCTTGGCCCAGCAATCCTCTTCGATTGGGATCGTTGAGCACGACGCGCCGAAAATGGCTGCCATAGACGTTCGGAATCCCATAGTGGCGGGCCAGACGTTCGTTCACGAACGTGTAATTCGCCTCCAGCAAGTCCAACACGCTACGATCCTCCCGGATAATGCTTTCGAACAAAAGCTCCGTTTCGTGCTGGAATGCCCGGCGCAGATTATCGTCAAATTCGGGAAATGCCTCCGGGTCCGGCCTTACTGCATGCAGGTTGCGAAGATACAGCCACTGATCGGCGAAATTGGCCACCAGGGCGTTCGAGCGTGCGTCGGCGAGCATTCGCTGCACCTGCTTCTCCAGAATTTCCGGATCTCTCAGCTTGCCGAGTTCTGCCAACTCCAGCAGCTCGTCGTCAGGTATGCTGCTCCACAGGAAGAACGACAGACGAGAGGCCAGTTCCAGGTCGCTGACTCGGTAGGGAGTGTCTGGCGGGAGGTTCGCCGGGTCACGTTCAATGCGGAACAAAAATTCTGGACCCGCAAGTATCCTTTCCAATGCCATGCCGATTCCCGCTTCGAAGCCGCCGCTGTTCTGCGCGGTCTTGAACAAGCTGAAAAGCGGTTCCATGTCCCGGTCAGTGACAGGGCGCCGATAAGCTCGGTGCGCCAGCGTGGCGAGGACCTTGCGAGCACAAGGTTCTTCCTTATCGGTAGTGTCCGGGTAACACAGAAAAATCTTGCGGCGGCTGGCTGTGTCCCCAACTCCTTTTAGATCGTAAGGACCGCCTATAGCAACACTTTCTACTTCAGGGCGACCTCCCTTATAGGAAGCCTGGTCGAGTTCTGGAAGACGCGGAAGAGATTCCGGCTTGCTGTCAATAAATTGAAGCGCACCTTCACGCGCCCAGGTCTCCTGAGGGAAAGTTACCCCAACCACTCGCATGCCCGCCTTGGCCGGAAAGCGAACCTCTAAGGCTTCGTCCGCCGTAAGTTCATATTCTTCCTGAGCAGGGTCCCCTTGCCCCGCGGTTGAAAACACCGGAGCCGACTTGCCCCTCTTCTCACCCCCGATGGTGAACAGCTTAATTCTGGCGCCATCTAAGCGCACATCGAGCTCGTAGGAGTCGCCCAGGCCACGGATACGATCTCGGTTGTCTCTTTGCAGCCGGACCTTGATGACGTACTGACCGTCCGCCGGGAAGTAGTGCCGAATGGCAATTCCGCCCCGCGACCCGAACGGGAGGTCTTCACTCATACGGGCGTCCTGACTGAGATACTTGGACAACTCATATGTCTCGATAGCAGGACGAATGGCGGGGTTTCCAATTGCGCGACGGCTGATCTTCTTTGCCGCTGACAGGTATTTTTCCATCCGCAGTGGCGACACCGAAAGCGTGTCACCGATGTTGTCAAAACCATAGTTCGATTCGTCGGCAGGCAGAAGCGAGCCAACGTCAATCACAACGGTGAGCAAGTCCCGGACGGCGTTCTTGTATTCGGCCTGATTGAGGCGATGAACGGTCGCTGGTCTTCCGGGATTGGGCCTGGCAGCGGCGGCGCGGTCAATTTCGGTTTCCAGGTACGTGATTAGAGACTCATAGGTGGACTTGTCCGGTCTCGGCATACCTGAAGGAGGCATGGAACCGGCTCGCAGCTTGCGGATAACTTTTTCCCACACTTCCGCACCCGCTGGAACCTTCTCGAGATCCATCTTGTCGAGCAGCAGCCCCGCTGTTATTAGTCTCTCGTTGTGGCAGGTGACGCAATACTGGTTGATAACTGTACGGTACGCCAAGGAAGGTTCTGCTGTTGGACTTGGGGACTGCGGCATCGAAGCCTGAAGAGAGCCGCTCCCCGCGATGATGATCCCCATCAAGCCCAGGAACATTCGCAACGTCATGCCCACCTCTCGACCTGCCATACCCAACTCTTACGCTCGAGCATCATAACCGTAAAACAATACGAAGAGCGCCTCCTCTTGGTGAGCACTTGGACTTTTCGTTTCTCTCTGACTTCCAAGCCCTCTTTGCCTTCCCCGCAAGTGAAGCAGGTGACTTGATTGTATAGCGTTACAAGTCTTTCCGCAATTTGGAAATTTCGGATATAATCTTCCACTCAGTGGGAACTAACTAAAATCGAAATTTGTCGGTCAAAAGAAGGGGGTAGCATGGCTCCTCGCATGGAACGATTCTCGAACCGAAGTCGTAAATCCACTTTGCTCGTAATGGTTGCTTTGCTGGCAGTGACCGCAGGAATTGTTTTTTTGGGTGGCAGCAGGCAGGCAATAGTGAAAACACAACCCTTTGGTGACGACCGCCTTATATCCTGGGAACCGCTGCCTGAATGGAACGGGGAAATGTGTCCGTGGGTTCCGGTCAGCGCGTCCTCGAGCCTGACGGCTGCTTTGCAACAATCTCCTGGTTCCGGGGGAACAGCCGCTGCACCGCGCACGAGCGACCCAAAGAGGGGGGGACGGATCGAACGCGATCCCCTGCGGGTGATCCGGGATCCGTATCCCAGCTTCAGCGTGGTAGCGATGGACGTGGAGCGCGGTGAGGTGGTGGCGGGCGACGAGAACATGTTCCAGATCCTGGTGTACGATCGGCTCGAGAATACGCCGCCGGGAGCGGCGTTTACGGAACCCAAGCGGGTTATTGCCGGGCCTGACACGGGGATCGAGTTCGTCTGCGGCCTGTACGTGGACCAGCCGTCGGGAGACATTTACGCTATCCATGCCGACACCGCCGCGGTAATGCACGTGTTTACTCGGGAGCAGCAGGGCAATGAGCCGGCGTCTCGGGAACTGCATACGGGGGGCGAGGCGAGAGGTCGTGGTTTCGCCGTCGATTCGGAGAACAACGAGTTGTTCATAGCCAGCCAGCACAACAGTGCGGTGGCGGTCTGGCGCAAGCAGGCAGAGGGAGATGAGCCGCCGATCCGGTTGCTTCAGGGCGACCAGACGCTGCTGGCCAACCCGAGTGGGCTCGCCCTCGACAAACGGAACGAATTGCTCTTCGTCGCGAACCACGGACAGGTGTCAAGTCGGTCGGCCGAGGGGGCCGATCCGGTACGCTTGGCAGCGAATCGGCCTCTGGGACTTAGGCAGGCGGTTCCGGGGTCGGGCCGCTTTCTGTCGCCGTCTATCAACGTGTACTCCCGCACGGCGAGCGGCGATACGCCGCCGTTGAGGGTGATCGAAGGGCCGCAGACGCAGTTGAACTGGCCGGCGGCAATCGCGGTCGATGAACGCAACGGGGAGCTGTTTGTCGCCAACGACACGGGCAATTCGGTGCTGGTGTTCGGGGCGGATGCGTCGGGTGACGTGGCGCCGATTCGGGTGCTCGAGGGACCGGATACAGGGCTGGACAGCCCGGCGGGTGTCTTCGTGGACACCAAGAACGACGAGATGTGGGTGGGCAATTACGGCAACCATTCGCTGACCGTTTATTCTCCCAGGGCGGATGGAAACACGCCGCCGCTGCGGACGATCCGAAGCGGACCGGCCGGCAACCGCGCGTTGATGATCGGGAATCCGGGCGCTGTAGCCTACGACACGAAGCGGGAGCAGATTCTGGCGCCCAACTGAGTGGCCCATCCGCAAATTGCGGCCTTCGCCAGGCTGGCGAAGGGTGGAGATGTACCGGTTCGGAGGATTGAAGGGCAGAAGACGTTGTTGGGCCGAACGATGCACGCCATTCACTACAACGCGGATCGAGATGAGATCGTCGTCCCGCAGCAGTTCGCCCAGGCGATTCTGACGTTCCGCGGAGCAGCCGCTGGCGAGGAACCGCCGATCCGGGTGATCCAGGGGAGCCGCACACAGTTGAGAGGCTCATCAGGGGTCGTAATCGACACCGTGAATAACGAGATCATTACGGAGGGCCGGGTCTTCCCTCTGGATGCGAATGGCAACGTCGCACCCATCCGCATCCTGCCGTTCAATGTGTTGGCCGTGGACCCTGTCAACGATCTCTACGTCGGCACGGAAAGGGGCGGCGGGGAGGGGTCCCAGAACATCATAATCTTCCCTCGCATCTCCGAGAGCACCGAACCGCTCCGGGTCATCAGTGGACCCAATACGATGCTGAACGCAACGAGGAGGATGCGAGTCCATAACGGCTGGATAGTAGTCGCGCACGACGGGATTCAATCTGATACGCCGTCCGGCCTGTCGTATGTCGGGATCTGGAGTATCTACGACGACGGTGATGTGCCGCCCCGCTGGACCATTGGCGGGCCGCACAAGATGCTCAGGAAGCCCCGTGGCGTCGATGTGGACCCGAAGAACCAGACAATCATCGTGTCCGACAAGGACCTGAACGCGGTGTTGACTTACCATGTGCCGGAGATCTTCCGTGAAGCCCCAAGAACGAGGAAACTAAACCTCGGAGACAACACCATCCTGACTGCCCGCCGAGGCTCGTTGCCAGGAAGCTTCCAGGCCTTCTGGCGCCAACTGGGCAATTGGCTTGGCAGCCCCGCATGGGGTTACGATAACTGAGTGATTGAGCTTTGGACGCCCGCATGACCCAAATAGTGCAGACTGTTTCCAGAAAGCAGTCTGCACTATAGGTTTGCAGCGCATTTTTCGCTAGGCACGCTGGCTCCTGGCCCAAGGAAGGTAACAACCGGGGGTTGCCTAAGTGTGGGCGAGGGTTGTGCGTGGCGCAAATTTGAGGTTTCCGGAATCGTGTTCCACTGGCAAGGTCTCCTCTCCTGGGCGATGCTGCTTAACAACTTAACGCAACTGATGGTGTCGCAAATCTGCCTGCAAACCGCCATGCAGTGGATGAGCATTGGGGGCCGTATGTCTGCCCCGGGTTTTACCACAAGATCAGTCAGCTAATCCGATCGGGATAGTTTTGCTCGTGAGACTGTACAAACGGGAGCATGGCAAATGAAGAAAAGTTCCTTCGAGCACCGGGCCAGCGAGCCCGCAAGCAGCTCCAGTACGAAAACCAGACTCATCACGAAGGGGTTTTCCTCCTTAATCTTTGTATGCATCCTGGTCTGCATCCTGGCGATCTTCGGCTGCAACACAACGCCCGCTCCGCTCTCCGAAATGGCGTCTGACGCCGGCGCCCGCTCAGTTATGACGCTGCCGCCGGATGAGTCGCTGGTGGTCCGGAGTTCTCCTATGCTGGCTCTCTCACCCGACGGTGCTCATCTGGTGTATGCCGCAGGCACAGGCGGCAGCCGGCAGCTTTACCTGCGCGCGATGGACGGCCTGGAGGGCGAGCCCATCCCCGGCACCGAAGGGGCCTCCACTCCATTCTTTTCGCCCGACGGGCATTGGGTGGGATTTTTTGCTGAAGGCAAGCTGAAGAAGGTATCTATTAGCGGCGGCGCGCCGCTGACACTCTGCGACGCTCCCAACTCCTTTGGCGCAAGCTGGGGGACCAACGACACTATTGTCTTTGCGCCATCAAACATTTCCGGCCTATGGCAGGTCTCCGCCGCAGGGGGCACGCCTCAGCCCTTGACCCGGCTGGAAACGGGCGAAAGCAGACATGGCTGGCCGGACCTGCTGCCGGGCGGTCTGGTGATCCTCTTTACTGCTTTCGGGTCCGGCCCCGATAGCCCGCGGATCGCGGCACAAGAGCTCGAAACAGGTGAGCGAAGAGTTCTGGCCGAAGGGGGTGTCTATCCCCGTTACTTGCCGCCGGGATACCTTGTCTATGTACAACAGGAGGAAGCACCGGGAACGTTGCTGGCAGCACCGTTTGATTTGTCGAAGCTGGAGGTGACCGGCGCTCCAGTTCGCATTGTCGAGAACGTCATGCAGTTAAATTCAGGCGCTGCGCAGTACAGCTTTTCGAGCTTAGGATCGCTCGTCTATATTCCGGGCGGCAACCCTGCATCCGAGCGCAGGCTAGTTTGGGTGGATCGCCAGGGGGTAGAGCAGCCCCTCGCGGCACCGCCCCAACGCTATGTGAACCTCCAACTCTCTCCCGACAACCGGCTGCTGGCCTTACAAGTCGACTCTCCCAACCCTGAAGTGTGGATTTATGACATACAACTCGAAACTTTGGCCCGCCTGACATTTGAGGGAGGCGGCTTTCCCCTATGGACGCCGGATGGAAAACAGGTGACATTTCCTTCCGGCAGAGCCGGAGTCCCGAATCTGTTCTTGAAGCCTGCGGACGGCACGGGCGCGGCGGAGCAGCTTACCGTCCGCGAGCATCCCGCTGATCATTCCTTTTCCTGGTCCCCTGACGGTCAGGTGCTGGCCTTCACGGAAGCTCATCCCATCACGGATTGGGACCTCTGGGTGTTGCCGCTGGAGGGCAACGGCAAACCACGGCCTTTTCTTCAAACACCCTTTCGAGAAGCAGCGCCGCGTTTTTCGCCGGACGGGCGCTGGCTGGCCTATGCCTCCGATGAATCGGGCGGGCCTGAAATATACGTGCAACCGTTTCCCGGTCCCGGGAAGAAGTGGCAGATATCGACTGAAGGCGGCGTCGAGCCCGTCTGGTCGCGGAATGGGAAGGAGTTGTTTTTCGGGAGCAACGGCCAGATGATGGTCGTGGACCTCACGACCGAGCCAACCTTCCGCGCGGGCGACCCCAGGCCGCTCTTTGGGGGACAGTACGTGACCGCCACCAGCACATGGCGTCCTAAGTATGACGTTACCTCCGACGGCCGCCGGTTCGTAATGATCAAAAGAGGCAGGCAAGAACTGGGAGTGACGGAATTGAACGTCCTGCTCGACGGGTTTGAAGAGCTGAAGCGGCGCGTGTCAACAGAGAATCAATAAGCACTCTGACATTACCCCATTGCTTGAGGATGGCCAAAAGGGGAGAGTTTCAGGAGCGCAGAACCATGACATGGTAGCCGTTCCTGATTGAAAATGGCTCCCGATGTCCTTGCGAATGACACGCAGGGAGGCTCTCAGCAAGGCGCTAAAACGAAAATCGCAAGCCGAACTGAACCTGACGGGCCGTAGTGGCGGTGCGGGTAATTCGTCCCGCCGTGGGATTCAGCCGACCCGCAGAGCCGGAGTAAACAATAGCAGAGCCTCCCTGAATCCGATCAAAATTAGTATGGTTGGGCAGATTGAAAAACTCAGCCCGAAACTGAAGCCGTCGCTTGGCATCCAGTGAAAATTCTTTCTGGATGGAAACATCCATGTTGAACATGCTGGGAGAAGGGATGGTATTGCGTCCCGCATTTCCCAGAGTGCCCGGGAGAGGCGCCTCATAGGCGCAAGGATCAAAATACAGGTCCGGGCCTCCCAGCGCCCGACCGGCCTCGATCGGCCCGCAGCCAGCCGTTGTCCCTTCCACGGGGTTTTTGCTCCGGCCCGGAAGCAGGTTGGGCCGACTTGCCGTAAACAGAAAGCCCGGAGCGCGGACATTCACGTTCGGGGTGGAGGGAGTCCCGGTCCGAAACTGGATGATGCCGCCGAGCCGCCACCCTCCAAAAAGCTTCGCCAGAAGGCCGGAGTTCCACCAGCGCTGTCCATTCCCCAGGGGAAGATCGTAAAAATAACTGACCACGAACCGATGGCGGATGTCAAAATCCGACAGGGCGCGGTCAAGAGTCCGCATCAACGGATACTGGCGACCCGGCGCGCCGCTGCTTCCAGGGAAGAAAGTAGATGCGTCATCCAGGGACTTGCTGTAGGTATAGTTCGCGCGCAAAGAGACACCTCGACTGAAGCTCCTGCTGGCGGAAAGCTGCAGAGAGTTGTAGAAAGACTGCGCATCCGAGGTGGTCACGGAGATCGACCCGAAAGCAGGATTAATGGGACCCTCATTGGGAGGGAAAAAGAGAGAACCATCCGGCCGGGTGATGGGAACAGGGTACAAATTGGTCTCATAGCCCCGATACAGATGGTTGCCCCGAGCCCCCACGTAACTGGCCTGGAGGCGCCAGCCGCCAGCCAACGAATGCTGGATGGCGACGTTGTACCGGAGCACAATGGGGCTGGTCATGTGTTTATAATCCAGGATTTCCAGGTGGAAAGGCGTCTTGGCAGAAAGGCCGGCAGCAGCTCCCGCAGCGTCCGGAAAGGTCGTGGAGGAATCAAAGTTGATTCTCAGCACCCTCCGGTAGAAAGGAGCCGAATTTTTCTGCAAGTCCACCAGATGTTCGAGCAACTGATCGTAGTAAACGCCGAAGCCCGCTCGGAGCACTGTATTTTGGCTGCCAAAAGGAGACCACGTAACCCCAAGCCGGGGAGCCAGGTTCCCCAGGGAAGGGTTGTCCCTTAATATGGGACCAATCTGGAATTCCGTGTCGTGGACCGGATCGGGCAGGAAAGCCGTTTTGCCATTCTGATCGTGGATGATGGTGGCAAACTCATAGCGAAGACCGAAGTCCATCTGGAAGCTGGGGGCAGCCGTGTAAGAGTCCTGCGCGTAGAAGGCTGCCAGGGTCTGTCGGAAAGCCCTTCGATTATCGGAGCCTGGCAAGGCCACCTCCAGGTTGGTCCCCTCCGGCCCACCCCGCAGAAAACTTTCCAGACTGTTAAAGGACCAGACCGCACCCTTCCGGGAACCATTGAACACATCCCAGCGATAGCGATGAACTTCGACTCCCAGCTTGAGGGAGTGGGCTCCCCGCTGGGCCACCACGTCCCCCGCATATTGAAACGTGTTCATGATGTTGACCTCGGGGGTGGTGGCCAGAGGTCCGAACGTGCTGGCCCCGGGGATTTCAATTTGTCCAAACTGGGGCGCCCCGGAAACAAAAAATAACGAGCCGGGAACCTCAATTGATGATAGAGAGTCAACGTCTTCGGTGGGTCGCGTATAAGCAAACCGGAATGCGGACAGAAGGCTGGGATCAAAAATATGCGTGCCCACCAGGGTCAGATACTGCTGACGGCTCTTCTTCTCGGTGGTGAAAAGAGCACTGGATTGAAGGGACCGGCTGGTAGCGTCGTCAAAGGTATAGCGGACAAAGAAACTGTCTCGCTCCGAAAGCTGATGATCGAGGCGGACCATGAAGAAATTTTCGTCCGTAGGCAGAAATTGCTGGGCGCTGTTAATCCCAAAGCCGCACCCGATGTAGCCCGCATTAGGCAGGGGATAAAGCTCCAAATAGGGTTGCACTTGTGGAGACACCCGAAGCTGCTTTTCTCCTCCGGGACAATCCGTAATGATCCCCTGGCGTATCGGTTCATCGGGAAAGAAGTCAATCTGCGTTTCCGTTTGGCGGTCCCGCATCGCTTCAAAGCTCCCCACAAAAAAGGTTCTCTCCCGGCGCACCGGGCCCATGAGCATAAATCCAAACTGGTTGCGCTTAAACTCCGTCTTTTCGCCGCCAAAGGCATTGTCTTCCCAGGCGGCGGCGTCTAAGTTGTCGTTTCGGAGGAACTCGAAGAGCGTGCCGTGAAACTCATTGGTGCCGGAGCGGGTGATTGAATTCAACACTCCGCCGCTGCCGCGGCCGTACTCGGCTCCGTATTGAGGACTGAGAACCCGAACCTCTAACACCGCATCCGAACCCAGTTGAACACCCGCCGCGCTTTGTGGAACCCTGTTGGCGGTATCCATGATGTTTGTTCCATCGAGCAGAAATGTGTTGGAGGTGGAGCGACTGCCGGCAACGGTCAGGCTACCGCCGCCAACCCCTCGTGCGCCGGAAGCTGACGCCGTATCGCTGACCCCGGCCTCAAGGGTCGCCAGTTGGCTGTAACTGCGACCGTTGAGAGGCAACCCGACAAGTTGATCCTCACTGATCCGCCGGGCAGTCGAGGCCGAGGTGCCTTCTGCTGTCTTGCTCTCTGCGCCTTGTATGTCCCGTTCCCCCTCCCCAGAGCCGGGGGCCTGGCCTGCCGCTTCGGTTGCCGGCCAAAAGAGCACCAGCAACACCACAACCCAAATCGTCAAACCCTTCTCCGCAGATCGGAGAAGGCTACCGCTTCCCGCCCGCCGAAAAAATAGCTGCTTCCAGAATGGCCGGTCCCTTCCCATATTGGCGTCCTCCCAAAAGAATGCAGAACGGCGTGCAACGCAAACAGTATACCTTGTCAACAGAATTAGCTTTTTGACCCTCCAGCGGTTGTGAGTATACACCCCTTCGCCTCCAGTCAAACCCTCCGAGCAGTATGCATTCTGCCAGATGGTTCCACAGGCTCTCGCGGCTCGGATACGGGTGCTTCGGTTCCCTCGGCAGATTCGGTTCCTTCGGTAGATTCGGAATCTTCGGAATTATCGAAAAAATTTTCTTTTCGCAGGAATCTGCTGCCGGATAATCGATTGTATGAGGGCGCTGGCAAAACACCGAAACGCTAGATGCCATCCTGCCCCCCCCGTCCGCCGTTGGACATGCATCTGGAAGGATGATGAGTCTGCGGCAAAGGGCTAAAAATTACGAAACGAAGCCAACAAGTCTTTTGTAATCAACAAAAAGTTGATTTGCTAAGCCAAAAAAACGCAACTCTACCGTTCCTGCAGCCGCGTGCAGGTGCCAAACAGCAAAGTTTATTACTGTCAAATGGGTGATCCTCGCTACCGTGTTGTTTGTGATCCGAGAGAAGAATCCAGTACTTATTCCAAACCTGCCATCCCGCGATTGTAGCCTATGCAATAGCCTCCAAGTCTCCGACCGGGCTAGCCGTGTTCCTGGGCGGATTTCTAGAAGCGGCGCTGTACCATCAGGAGCGGCGTTTCGCTCACTTGGTGACGGAAGCGGTCTTGCAGTTGGTGAACCGGGTGAGCCTCTTCATTTAGATTCTCACTACGGTTTGGTACAAAACATCGGCATGGTCGATACCGCCTTTGGAATGTGGTAGTATGCTTATTAGACAGCTTGGGGAAGGTGTATACAAAATGATGATGGAGAAACATAAACGGTATCTTCAGACCAGGCGAGTCCGGGCGTGTCCATCACGTTTATGGCTTGTAGCAAGGATTGCCGTGCTTGCAGGAATAGTCGGTGTCTCATCAGTTCCCAGCTTGCACGGTCAATGGACTGGATTGAGCGGGATAGTCACCGACCAGACTGGAGGCGTGGTTCCCGGGGCCGAGATCAAAGTGACGAACGAGGAGATCGGCTTGCAGAGATCAACCTTGTCCGACGTCGCCGGGCGCTATGCGTTCGCCCAGCTCCGGCCTGGCACCTACACTCTGGTTGCAGCAAAGGAAGGCTTCGAATCGATCAGCATCGAGGGTGTGGTGTTGCTTGTCAACACGACCGTCACAAATAACGTTGTGTTCGGCACAGTGGAAGCGGTCCAAGAGACCGTCAATGTGTTTGCTTCCGCAGTACAGGTGAACACAACGGATGCGTCGATCGGAACCGCGTTCGGAACGAAGCCGATCCGGCAACTTCCCCTGAACGCACGAAATCCGGCCGGCTTGCTTTCGCTGCAGGCGGGCGTTACGTTCCTGAGCGCCGACCCGTTGGACTCCCAGAAGGCGGGGGACATCCGGAACGGTTCGGTGAACGGTGCTCAGAGCGACCAGTCAAACGTAACACTCGACGGAGTCGACGTGAACGATCAGAACGGACAACTTCCGTTCACGAGCGTGCTTCGCAACACGCTGGACTCGATTCAGGAATTCCGCGTGGTGACGACCGCGGCGAACGCCGATCAGGGCCGGTCGGCAGGAGCACAAGTATCTCTGGTGACCAAGAGCGGCACGAACGAGATTCACGGGTCGCTCTACGAATACCACCGCAACACCACCACGGCGGCAAACGACTTCTTCAACAACAGCGCCGGCGTCGAACGGGCCAAGCTCATCCGCAACGTCTTCGGAGTTTCGGTCGGCGGTCCAATCAAAAGGGATCGCGTGTTCTACTTCGCCAACTACGAAGGACGCCGGGACGCCAGCGAGGGCAGCGCGGTGCGTACAGTTCCGAACGCCTCGATGCGCAACGGCTTCCTGCGGTACAGGGATGTTAACGGAGCAGTGCAGGAACTCGATCCAGCGTTCATCCGCTCCAACATCGATCCGCTGCAGATCGGCTCCAATCCGGCCACGCTCGAGTATTTCCGGTCCTTTCCGGAACCGAACGACTCCACGGCCGGTGATGGCCTGAACACCGCCGGATACCGGTTCACTGCCCCAACTCCGCTTGTCTGGAACACCTTGATCACGAAAGTAGATTGGACCGCGGACCAGAACGGCGCCCACCACATGTTCTTGCGCGGGAACTTCCAAAACGACAGCATCAGCGGCGTGCCCCAGTTTCCCGGCCAAACCCCGAATCGGGAGACCCGGGACACCAGCCGCGGGTTGGCGTTCGGGTACACCGGCGTGCTGGATAGCAGCTCTGTGGCCACTTTCCGTTACGGCTTCACCGGCCAGAAGGTGGATCTAACGGGTGTTCAGAAGGAGGCTAGAGTGAGTCTGGGCGATAGCCTAATCGACAATTTCGCCGGTACGACGACGCCCCAGGAAACGTACTTGCCGACGCAGACGGTGTCGGGGGACATCTCCGTGATACGCGGTCCGCACTCCCTGCAATTCGGCGGGGTGTTCCGCTCGATCCGGAACCAGCGCTTCAGCTTCGGCAACAGCTATCATTTTGCGAAACAGGCAGCCTGGGCCATTCCCATTCAGAACTGGGAAACGCTTGAGTCTCGTCTCCCCGCGGCGCCCGCCGATAGCGGAAACTTCCAGGAGAATATGGCGACTACCCTCGGCGTCATCAACTTCATTCAAGCGAACTACAACTTCGATCTCGACGGAAACCCGTTGCCGGCGGAGGACCCGACGCGGCGAACGTACGGGAAGGAGGAACTGGAACTCTACTTCCAAGACACTTGGCGCGTCAAGCCGGGCCTGAGCATCACGGCCGGCTTGCGCTGGTCGCTGATTCCGCCGGTCCGGGAAGTGAATGGATTACAGGTCAGCATCACCCCTCGGATTGGGGACTATATCGCGCTCCGTCAGGAGTTGGCCGAGGCCGGTCGGCCCACTCGCGAAGCGGGCCCGATCGGCTACGTGGCGGCTGACAGCGCGGAAGGGAAGCCGCTATGGGACACGAGTTTTACGAATTTCTCGCCGCGCCTCGCCGTGGCCTTCTCGCCGCAAGCACGGAACGGCTTTTTAGCTAAACTGTTCGGCGGACCCGGCAAGACTTCGATCCGAGCCGGCGCGGGACTCTTCTACAACAATTTCGGGATGGGCATGATCCAGATGCTCGACCGCAACGCGTTCGGCCTCTCCACCAGCTTGACGCAGACCACCTTCACGCTCGATACGGCGCCGCGCTTCTCGGGGTTCTCGGATTTACCCGCTGCGGGACTGCCGCCGCCGCCGGGCGGGGGACCCGGCACGCCGCCGAATAGCGGGGCTTGGAGTCAGGGAATCGACTCGAGCGTGCAGGCGCCGTACAGCATCAACCCGACGATCTTTGTTTCCCGGGAACTGGGCGGCGGATTCATAGCCGAAGTCGGCTATGTCGGCAGGCTCGGACGCAAGCTGCTCACAAACGACACTGCCGCTGCGCAGTACGCCAACTTCAAGGATCCGGAGTCCGGGCAGTACTTGATCGATGCGCTCAGCGATTTCGAGATGCAAATCAGCGACGGCCGTCCGGTCTCCGCTATTGGCCCGGTCGCGTTTTGGGAGAACTTGTATTCGAATGCCGCCACGCAGGAAATGACAGCGACGCAGCGCGTTTACGAGGCTATCCGCAGCACGTCCCCCGACACAGGCACTGCGATAGCTAACCTCGATGGTCTCTGGGGTTGTAACCCGTTCTGCAGCGACTTCGGGCCGGGCGCGTTCATGAACCCTCAATTCTGGGCCTTCGATGCGCTGCGGTCTTTCGGAACCTCCACCTACCACTCGATGCAGTTGTCGCTGCGCAAAGCCTTCTCCAGCGGTTTCCAGTTTGACCTCAACTACACGCTTTCCAAATCCAAGGACTTGGTGTCCGTTGGCGAGCGGCCCGGCGTGGGCGTGAGATTCGGCCAGCAACCATCCGATACCTACTGGTCAACGCACACCGTGATCAACTCTTGGAATCGAGAAGGGCAGCGGGCGGACTCCGATTTCGACATGCGCCATCAAGCGAACGCCAACTGGGTGGTTGAGTTGCCATTCGGTCAAGGGAAGCCCATCCTGCCCAACATGGGTCCAGCGGGCCAGGCAGTGCTCGGCGACTGGCAAGTGAGCGGCCTATTGCGCTTGACGTCAGGCCTTCCGCTCAGCGTGACAAACGGTCTTGCGTGGCCGACGTGCTATTGCTACAGGCATTTTGCCGAAGTTGCCGGACCGATACCGGAGCAGACGAACACGACAAACGCGAGGCTGATCGGAGGCGGCACGGGGCCGAATGTCTTCAGCGATCCGCAGGCCGCCTTGTCATCGTTCAGGCAGGTGCTTCCCGGGGAGGTTGGGCAGCGCAACAACCTGCGGGGCCACGGGATCTTCTCCATCGACATGGCAATCGGCAAGCGCTTCCAGATGCCTTTCGAGGGGCACAGCCTGCAATTTCGAGCGGAGGCATTCAACTTGACGAACAGCGTCCGGTTCAACACTGCCGTTCTCGGTACTCTGGATCTGTCAACCGGGTCCGGATCGTTCGGCAACTACAGCCTGCTGATGATTCCGCCGCGGGTTATGCAATTCGGCTTGCGCTACGAGTTTTAGGCGGCGCGGCGGGGGGCGGTGTCTCGTACCCGCCCTGCCGCCATTCCCGCCGACACATGTTCTTGGAGTACCGGTGGTTTGCGATCCTCAGGGATACCACACGGCGCGGCAACATCCTCCACAACACGTCCCGCTTCTCGTCCTGGTCGGTTTCGGGCTCTACCGAATATTCATGTAATGGACTTCAATGAACACGCCTGCGCTGAATGTCGTGAAGTTTAACCAAACGGAGACAGCACCATAGGGTGAGTTTCCTTGACTGCGCTCTTGGCGCTGGGCTATTATCAATCAAGAGCGGTCATGAAGGGGGTTCCCTGTTGAGAAGCGATGTTTCTGGATGGCCCGTGTGGAAGCTTGCTCTTTGGCTGCCTTTTTTGACGGCTGTCCTCCTGGCGCCGAGATTCTCTTCTTCGGCGTTGGCGCAAGTCTCCGCCGAAGTTTCCAAAAGTAACGCTCCTCAGATTTCCATATTTCCCCTTGCCGAAATCCAGCCTGGCATGAGAGGCATCGGAAAAACCGTTTTTGCAGGCAACAAAGTTGAGGAGTTCCAGGTGGAAATCCTGGGGGTCCTCAAGAACGTGGCCCCGCGACAGAACATGATTCTCGCCCGGCTGTCGGGAGGGCCGCTTGAAAGAACCGGCGTCATGGCCGGCATGAGCGGCAGCCCGGTTTATATCCAGGGGAGGCTGGTGGGAGCGGTCGCATCCGGCTTCCAGTTTTCCAAGGAGCCGATTGCCGGCATCACTCCCATGGAGCAGATGCTCGATGCTTTCGAGGATAGTTCCGAAGCACCGCAACAGGAAACTACGCAAATCGCATGGACCTTCGAGCCCGGCATCGAGAGAGGCGACGACCTCCGCTTGGTTCCCTCAGGCGAGCCGGACTGGATGCCGCCCTTCCGCGGCCAGGTGCGCCGGGTCTTCTGGGGCGGGGCGGAAGCATCCATGGTTCACATCGCCACACCGCTGATGCTTTCCGGATTTACTGCAGAGGCAATCGAGCACTTCCTGCCGCAGTTTCGCGCACTGGGGCTGATTCCCACACAGGGGGGCAGCGGTGGTGCGCAAGGCGACAACGTCATGGGCGATCCTTCCGGGTTGCAGCCCGGTTCCATGATCAGCGTTCAGTTGGTGCGGGGCGACATGGGCGTGAACGCGGACGGCACCGTCACGCACGTGGACCAAGACCGCGTCTACGCCTTCGGGCACCGGCTGCTGGCGGCGGGGCCCATCGAGATTCCTTTCTCGGAGTCGCGGGTCATCACCCCGCTGGCGGGTTACGCCATTTCGATGAAGATATCCACGCCGGGGCAGTTGCTCGGGGCCATCCGGCAAGACCGCAGCTCCGGAATCTTCGGCCGTTTGGGGGAAAGAGCCAGCATGGTCCCCGTTGAGTTCGAGATGGTTTCCAATAATCGATCCAAGCGCTCCTACCAGTTTGAAGTGGTCAACGACCGCTTTCTGCTGCCGTTGCTGATGAACATGACCGTGTTGTCGGCCATAGGTTCCACGGAACGGATGGTGGGCGAATCCACGCTGCAGATGGAGCAGACCATCTCGCTCGATGGGCTTCCGGATGTGAAACTCGAAAATTATTTCAGCGGCATTGCCAACGGCGCCATCCGGGCCGCCCAGTCTGCCACCGCTCCGCTGGCCTATCTGATGCAGAGCGGATTGGGGAAAGCGGATATCCAGAAGGTCCACCTCAGGGTTACCTCCACGGACCGCCGGATGACTCAGACGCTGGATCAGGTTTGGGTGGACCGGCGGGAGGTCAAGGCAGGCGAGGAGATGGAGGTGACCGCTCTGCTCCGCTCCCAGAATGGGGAGGAGACGGTGCAAAAAGCATGGGTGGATGTCCCGGCCAGCCTGGCGCCAGGGCCGCTCACCGTTACCGTGGCCGATGGAAGCTCCCTGGACCGGCGGGAGGCCTTGCAAGGTGGCAGGAGGGTTTTGCCCAAAGATACGGAACAACTGATCCGAGCCATAAATAAGTCACGCCGGAACAACCGGCTGTACGTGCGTCTGGAGCGGCGAGAGACGGGATTTGTTTTCCAGGGCGAGACTTTTCCTTCTCCTCCGCCCTCGATCGTGCGGGCATTTTCTACCGATCCTTCACTGGGCACAACCATCTCCCCGACCGGCCTGTCCACTGTGGCCGACTATGAACTCGATTCCTTGCCTTCTGTCGTTAGTGGGTACAAGAGAATTACTGTGACCGTAAAAGATTGATGGAATGGTTGAGCGATAGATAGCTATAGATAGATAATGACGCTCCAAGCGAAAACATGGACCGCGCTTCTAGCCGCAACCAGCGGAAGGATGTGCCTGGCTTCCGGCAACAATTCAGCCGTGGCGCAGCGAGCTGGGTGGCGAAGTCAGCAGAGATGGCGAATTGGAGGGCGAGCCGGATGGTGATGATGAAGAAGCTCAGCGGTGCGGTCCTGCTGGGGATACTGGTGAGTTCCTGGGCGTGGGCCGTCAGCACGCAATTCTGGTCGAGCGCGACCTTCCAGGATTTTGAGCGCGGCAATTTGAACGGAGTCTCTCTCAGCCGGGAGGGCCGCATGACGCTGGCTCCCCAACTGGAGGAGCTGTTCAGCACGGATCAGTCGATGATCTGGGCAGTGGCCCAGGACAAACAGGGGAACATCTATCTGGGCACGGGGCACAGCGGCAAAGTATTTCGGCTGGGGCCGGAGCTCGAGGGTTCTCTATTCTACGACGCTCCCGAGCCGGACATCTTCGCGCTGGCTGTGGACGCCGATGGCCGGGTTTACGTGGGGACTTCCCCGGACGGCAAGGTCTATCAGGTTGACGCGTCCGGCGAGGCCCGGGATTTTTTTGACCCGGAGTCCAAATATATTTGGTCCCTCGCGTTTGCTCCGGACGGCGCGCTGTACGTGGGTACGGGAGACCGGGGAAAGATCTATCGCGTTTCGGCCAGCGGCGAAGGAGAGCTTTTCTATGACACCCGGCAGAGTCACATCATGAGCATGGTTTTGACTCCTGATAACGAATTGATCGCCGGCAGCGAGCCGAACGGCTTGCTCTACCGGTTGTCCGCCGGAGGAAAAGGTTTTGTGCTCTACGACGCTCCCGTTGCGGAGATTCACAGCGTCGCGGTTTCCCCCGAAGGCACCATCTTTGCCGCAGCGATGGGACGTCCCAGCCAGGGCGGCTTGCGCCGGCTCGGCGTACCCGCTCAGGGCGGGCAAATTCCGGTGCGCGCTGCTACAACAATCACCGTCCGGGCTGCCGACGAGCCCGGTGTTCCACCCGGCGGGGCGGAAGAGGGACCAGGCCAGCCGGGAGACCCCGGGCAGGGTAATCAAATGCAGAGGCAGGCCGGAGTTAACTCGTCCAGGGGCCTTCCCCGGGATATTTCCCGGGTGCAAAATAGGCAGACCACCCGAAGCGCGCTGTACCGGGTGCTGCCGGGGGGTGGCGTGGATACGCTATGGAATTCGCGGCGCGAAAACATCTATGCCTTGTTGCCCATCGGAGAAAAACTGCTGTTTTCCACCGATCAAAAAGGGCGCATCTATGAGCTGACGCCGGACCGGCAGCTTTCCCTTTTGACGCAGACCGACCAGGAGCAGACCACTCGATTGATTCCCTACAAGGATTTTGTGCTGGCGACGACGGCCAATCTGGGGAAAGTGTACCGGCTGGGGACTAAACCGGTGGCGACCGGTTCTTTCGAGTCCGAAGTCCGGGATGCAGGCAGCATCGCCAGCTGGGGCCAGATCAGTTGGAGCGCCGAGGCGCCTCCGGGCACCTCACTGGAGATGCTCACTCGGAGCGGCAACTCCCTCCGGCCCGATTCCACCTGGAGCGAATGGTCGCAACCTTACCGACAGGCAGAGGGAGAAAAGATTAGCAGTCCCCCGGCGCGGTATGTACAGTGGAAGGCCGTGTTCCGCGCGGCGGCCGACAGCGCCCCTGTTCTCTCTGAAGTAACCCTGGCCTATTTGCCCCAGAACCGGGCTCCGGTGATGACCGAGGTGAAGGTGACCCCGAGCGGCGGAGGAGCATCATCGTCAGGACCCACACGGGGCAATGCAGCTACCAGCCGATCCGTCCAAAACATGGCAACTGCGGGAATTTATTCCCGGGGAGTTTCTTCGTCCGGCGCTTCCTCCCGGCGCGCTTCAGGGCAACAAGCATTGAACATGACTTGGCTGGTGAATGACCCGGACCGAGATGAGCTTGCCTATGAGTTGTTCTTCCGGGGCGAGGGAGAAACAGAGTGGAAGCTGCTGGCAAAGGACTTGAAGCAGAATTACTTTCAACTGCCCAAGGATGCCCTCCCGGACGGCAAGTACCGGCTCAAGGTGAAAGCTTCCGACGCCGTGGTGAATCCGCAGGGGATGGCAAAGACGGCGGAGAGGGTGAGCGCTCCATTCTTGGTGGACGGCACGCCGCCCCAGGTGCAGGTTCAGCAAGCCTCGCGCAGAGGCCTTTCGGCAACCGCCCATTTTCGTGCTCTGGACCAAGCTAGCGTTCTTACACGGGCCCAATATGCTGTAGACGCCGAGCCTCCTCTGCCCTTGTTTTCCGGCGATGGAATCGTCGATTCCAAGCAGGAGACGTTCACGGTGGAGATCGACGACCTGGAGGCCGGGGAACACTTGATTACCTTGCGGGTCTACGATTCGGCCGGCAACGTGGGGGTTGGGAAAGTTTTGTTGCCTGCCAGCGATGCAGGGGAATAGTGGCAGGCAATTTATTTTGAGCAAGTTAAGTTACCGTGGGGCGGCTTTATACACGAATACCCCGATTGGCTCTCCCCCGGTGGGTTTCCTGTTGATTTTTTTGCAGTTAATTGAGATTCCCATGCAACTCCAGGGAATATTTCCTGCATCTGAACTAGCGTGATCAGGTGCGTTTCGTAGAGCGACTTGAATTCGAGCCCCTACGATGTTTCAAAGAGTTCGGAAGCTGAGGCGATTGAACAAGCCAAGAGCGGCAGCGCCGACGCCTTTGAGCTACTTTACAATATCCACAAGCGCAGGGTGTACTCGCTTTGTTTGCGGATGACAGGGAACACGGCCGAGGCGGAGGACCTGACGCAAGAGGCGTTTCTCCAAGTGTTCCGGAAGATTGGCACCTTCCGGGGCGAGGCGGCGTTTTCCACCTGGATACATCGTCTGACCGTCAACTTAGTGTTGATGCGTCTCCGCAAAAAAAAGCTAGTGACCGCGTCTCTGGAGTCTAGCTTCGGCGGGGATACAGAGAGCGCTGCCAGCTACGATCCGGGAGAGGTTGACCCGGTGCTGGTTGGGTCGGTGGATCGTCTCAACTTGGAACGAGCGATGCAGGCCTTGCCAGCAGGTTACCGGCTGATCTTCCAACTTCACGACGTGGAGGGATACGAGCATCAGGAAATTTCCAACATGGTTGGCTGCTCGGTCGGCAATTCCAAGTCACAACTGCACAAGGCCAGGATGAGGCTGCGAGAGCTGTTGCAGGGAAAAGCATCTCCGGCACCCAAGAACCCGCGCTGAGGATTCCGCTTTGGCAGGGCAAGGAAGCTACGTTATGAACTGCGAGGAATTTGGAAAACAGTTGCAGGAGGCAGATCTCTCCCATCCGTCTCTATCCTCCGGGATGGAGGCCCACCGCCAGGATTGCGCCGCCTGCGCGAGCCTGAGCGGGGATTTTGCGGAAATCCGGAGACAGGCCAGTCTGCTTCCGGAAGCAGAACCCTCCGGGCAGGTGTGGCAGCGAATCCATCAGCAGATAAGGGAGGAGGGCTTGATCCAAGCCCCCGCGCCCCTGCTGTTTTCCCCGGCGGCGAAGCTCGGATGGTTCCCGCGTTTGCAGATGGGTATGGCATACGCGGCCATGTTCCTGGTGGGACTCGGCGTGGTCTATTTGTACAGTATCGGCACGACTTCCCCGGTTTCCTTCCAGGAGCCTCCAAGCACCGTGGCACAAGCTCCTGCCGAGCAGAGTCCCGCCGTGTCGCCGCCTCTGCCCGGGAACGATGAACCCATATTGGAACTGATTGCGAAGGCTCCCCCGGCGAAGCGCGACACCTATGTGACGAACCTCAACCGGGTGAACTCCTCAATCCATCAGTTGAGCACCTTTTTGGAGGAAAATCCGGAGGACTGGTTTGCTCGCGAACAGCTTTTGAATGTTTATCAGCAAAAGGAACTCTTATGGAGAACCTTGGTCAATTGGGAAGAGTTCTGAGCCGAGCGATTTTGACTCCCGCAATCCAAATGTTGCAAACAGTAGAGGCGGCGCGCGCACGGATGCCGATTGCCGTCGCGGCGGTGGCGCTGCTGTGCTGGACTTCCCCGGCAATTCAAGCTGAGCAAATCCAAAGGAAATTTTCCACCTCGGCCACTCCTTCCCTTTTCCTGCACAACCATATCGGCAGCATTTCTGTGAAGAGCTGGGAAAAAAACGAAATTGAAATCCAGGCTGAGCAGTTCTCCGATGCCGTGGAGGTGATGATCGAGGGTGGGCAGCAGAAGGTCAGCGTGCAGATTCACCCCAGGCGGGAAGGATTATCGCCGCAGGAAACCAAGATGGACTTCCAGATTCAGGTGCCTCGACAGGCCACGGTGCGGATCGACTGCGAGAGCGGAGACAGGATCGCCGTAGAAGATGTTAACGGCGACGTGTTCATTGAGGCCGTCAGCGGGCGCGTGGAGTTGTCCGGGATCCAGGGAAATATCATGGTCCGCACGATGGACGGCCCCATACTCATCCGCGATTCCACCGGTCAAGTTGAGGCCCGTTCCATCAGCGGGGACCTGGAGTTTGTCGGGGTCAACGGCTCCCGACTGGTCGGCAACAGCAATTCCGGAACGATCAGTTACGAAGGAGATTTCGGGTCCGGCGGCAATTATATTTTGAACAACCACAGCTCCTGGATTCGCGTCCAACCTTCCCGCCAGGCCAGTTTTGATCTGAAGGCACGGGCGGTGGAAGGATTCATCGAGAGTGAACTCTCTTTCCGCCCTACCCCGATGGCAACGCCCTTCCGCCGTTTGTCTCCCCGCAAATTCGTGCAAGGCCGCTTCAACAGCGGCGAATCCACCGTTACGATCACCTCGTTTAGTGGTACAATCCAATTGAACCGTCCCCGGTAAGCGGCTGGCGTCTGCCGGAGAGCGCTCCTGCATTCTGCAAGAGTTGTTGTTTCCAATGGCTTGCCAGGGGACGAATAGCGGGCGTGCCGCTCCATCCAGACAGGGAATGGCTTCTCTCTCTTCTCGGTCGTCGATTGCGAAGAATGGTATCTTTCTGGCGGGCTTCATGGGCTGCGGGAAGACCACAGTCGGCTTGCTTCTGTCGCAGAAGCTTGCTTGGAAATTCATTGATTTGGATGAACAGATCGAGCAAGCTGAAGGCAGGACCATTGCCGAAATTTTCGCGCGCGCGGGCGAAGCCGCCTTTCGCAAAATGGAGCAGGAGGCCTTGCGGCGCATCTTACAGGAGGCTGCGCAGGCAGGCGGCCGCGTGGTGGCACTGGGCGGAGGGACGTTCGCCCAGCCTGCAAACTTTGAATTGCTCGAACAGTGGGGAGCGACTACCATCTGGCTGGAGTGCCCCTTGAAAGAGTTGCTGATGCGCTGCGCGTTGATGACCAATCGCCCGCTGTTCCGTGATGAGGCCAGCTTCCGGCGACTGTACCAGGAGCGTCTGCCTTTCTATCAGCGGGCTGCCTGCACGGTGCACACCGGGCAGGCGGACCCCGAGGAGGTCGTGAGCCAGATACTGGCTGCGCCCGCTTTGAAGGGAATGATATGCCGCGATTGAAGCAGAGCCCGTGCGCCAGGAATCGAGAAAGGTTCCGAGCAGCTTTGCCCGAAACCCTTCCTGCCGGAAACATTCGCCCGAGGGAGTAAGCGCTGCACGAATTTCCTCCGAACTCTCAGATCATCCGTCCAGATAGAAGGTTCCCATGAAGTGGAATGTCGAAAGGGCAGCGGTATTGGGAGCAGGCACGATGGGCGCTCAAATTGCAGCCCACCTCGCCAATTGCGGCATCCCCACTTATTTGCTGGATATGGTTCCCCAGCAACTCACGGCGGATGAGAAGAAGAAGGGTCTGGACCTGGGTTCGCCTCGGGTGCGCAACCGGCTTGCCAGGGCCGGGGTGGAAACGGCGCGGAAAAGCAAACCGGCGGCATTTTATCTTCCGGAGAAGGCCTCATGGATTACTCCTGGAAATTTTGAGGACCACCTTTCCTGGGTAGCTGAGGCTGGCTGGATTATCGAAGCGGTGGCGGAAAATCTGGAGATCAAGCGAAATCTCCTGGAGCGCGTCGCAACTTTCCGCAAGCCGGGGACCGTCATCAGCTCCAACACCAGCGGGCTGCCGGTGGGACGCCTGGCAGACGGTTTTCCGGAAGAGTTTTGCCGCCACTGGCTGGGGACCCATTTTTTCAACCCTCCCAGGTATCTGCACCTGCTCGAAGTGATTCCGGGTCCGGACACCCTGCCGGAGGTTGTGGATGCCGTATCGAGCTTTGCCGATCTGCGCCTCGGCAAGGGAGTAGTGCGTGCCCAGGACACTCCCGGCTTCATCGCCAACCGGATTGGGACGTTTTGCGCCTGTAACATTTTCCGCCTCATGTCGGAGGAAGGCTTTGCTATTGAGGAAGTGGACCAGCTCACCGGCCCCGCGATAGGATGGCCCAAGACGGCCACTTTCGGCACAATCGACTTGGCGGGTTTGGACATCTTGGCCAGCGTCACGCGCAGCTTGGTGGAGCGTGTTCCGGGAGACGAGGGCAGAGAAGTCTTCCATCTTCCGTCCTTCATAAAGAAGATGCTCGCCCAGGGCCTGCTCGGCGCAAAGACGGGAGCAGGCTTCTACAAGCGCGTGAAGCAGGCGTCCGGGAACAACGAAATCCGCGTGCTCAACCCGGAGACCCTGGAGTATCGCGCGCAGAGCAAATCACAGTTTGCTTCGCTTGAGACCAGCAAAAGCATCCAGGATGTCCGCGAGCGAATCCGAATGCTGGCCGCATCCGATGACCGGGCGGGCCGTTTTCTGTGGAAGGCCTTGAGCCGGACGTTTCTGTATGCCGCCCGGCGCATGCCGGAGATTGCCGGGCGGGTTGTGGAGATCGACCGGGCCATGAGGTGGGGCTTCGGCTGGAAATTGGGCCCGTTTGAGGTGTGGGACGCGGTTGGGTTGGAAGAATCCGCCGGGAGGATGGAACGCGAAGGATGCGAGGTCCCGGAAAACATCCGCCGGATGCTAGCGTCGGGCCGCAAACGTTTTTATAACGATTCGGAGCGTGGGCCGCAATACTTCGATTTTACTCGCGGGAATTATACGCTCCTGGAGCAGCCGCCAGGCGTCCTGCTGCTCGGCGGCCAGGGTTCCCTTCCCGTCATCGAAAAAAATACCGAGGCCAGCCTGCGCGATCTCGGCGAGGGAGTGGCCTGCGTGGAGTTCCACAGCAAGGGGAACGCCATCGGCGCCGGGACTGTCGCCATGGTGACGAGCGGCCTCAGGGAGCTGTCCGCCAATTTTGACGCTTTGGTGATCGCCAACCAGGGGACTAGTTTTTCGGTGGGCGCAGATTTGCGGTTGCTGCTGGCCGAGATCCGGGCGGAGAACTGGGACGGTTTGGACCGGATGCTCCGGAGCTTCCAGCAGATGAACATGGCGCTGAAATACTCCGCCAAGCCGGTGGTGGCGGCTCTCTTCCGGTACACGCTGGGCGGAGGCTGCGAGATAGCTTTGGCGGCTCCTCGCGTACAGGCGGCCGCGGAAACCTACATGGGATTGGTGGAGACGAGCGTGGGGCTTTTGCCCGCAGGCGGCGGTACGAAGGAGATGTTGCTACGGGCGACAGACTCCCTTTCTCCCGCCGCGGAGTTGCTTCCGGCCGTCCGTGAAGCGTTCGAGCTGATTGCCGCCGCGAAGGTTTCCGGCAGCGCGGAGGAGGCGCGCCGGATGCGTTTCCTGCGGCATGCCGATCAGATTACGGTGAACTCCGACCGTCTGGCCGCCGACGCCAAGCAGGCAGCCCTGAAAATGGCGCGCAACGGCTGGCGGCGCGCTCATCCTGCTCCGCGTACAGGGATTCGCGTGCCGGGGGAGGGAGGCCTGGCCGAGCTAAAGATTGGCATTCACATGCTCCGCAGCGGAGGCTACATCAGCGACCATGACGCCGTCATTGCAGGCAAGATTGCTCACGTGCTGTGCGGAGGCAGGCTGACGGGCACGGCTGCCGTCAGCGAGCAATACCTGCTGGACCTGGAACGGGAGGCATCTTTGAGCCTCTACGGCGAGCCGAAAACTCAGGCGCGCATCGAACACATGCTCCGGACGGGCAAGCCTTTGCGAAACTGATTGGCCGGCTGGGTCATCTATTAGAGAGCAGCCTTCGAATCGAAAGCTCGCGCGAAAAGGGAGGTTGGTTGTGAGAGAAGCCGTCATCGTAACGAGTCTCCGTACTGCTGTCGGCAAAGCACCCCGGGGGACGCTGTGCCACACGCGGCCCGACGATATGGCTGCCGCCGTCCTGTCGGAACTGTTGCGGCGAACGCCGGGACTTGCGGCTGAGGAGATCGAAGATGTGATTCTCGGCTGCGCCATGCCCGAAGCGGAGCAGGGAATGAACATGGGCCGCATCAGCAGCCTGCGGGCGGGCCTGCCCCATACTGTCTCCGGGATGACCATCAACCGCTTTTGCTCCTCCGGACTGCAATCGATCGCCATGGCAGCCGAGCGCATCCTGGCCGGCTTTGCCGATGTGATAATCGCCGGGGGAGCCGAATCCATGAGTATGGTTCCCATGACCGGACATAAACTGGCGCCCAATCCCTGGCTTGCCGACAGCTATCCGGATGTCTATCTCAACATGGGGCTGACGGCCGAAAACTTGGCCCGCAAGTACGGCATTGCGCGCGAGGATGCCGACGCGTTCGCCCTGGCCAGCCACCAGAAGGCTGCGGCAGCTATCCGCGACGGTAAATTCAAAGACGAAATCGTTCCGCTGGAGGTGAAGACTATGGTTGTCTCCGACGGGCCGGACGGCAACGGCGGCAAGCCGGAAAGCAAAAAAAAGATTTTTGAGGTGGATGAAGGCCCGCGCCCGGATAGTTCCCTGGAGGCGCTCGCAAAGCTCAGGCCGGTCTTCCATGCACAGGGGATCGTGACGGCGGGAAACTCCTCGCAGATGAGCGACGGAGCCGCCGCCGCCGTGGTGATGTCCGGGGAGCGAGCCAAGGCCTTGGGATTAAATCCTCTGGCCCGGTTCCTGGCTTTTGCAACCGGTGGGGTGCCGCCGGAAATCATGGGAATCGGGCCGGTCGCAGCCATCCCCAAGGCGCTGCGATTGGCAGGGGTGAAGCTGGCCGACATCGACCTGATCGAATTGAACGAGGCCTTCGCGGCGCAGTCGCTCGCCGTGATTCGGGAAGCGGGACTCGATCCGGCGAAGGTGAACGTGAACGGAGGAGCCGTGGCTCTGGGGCATCCTCTGGGTTGCACCGGTGCGAAACTTACGGCCACATTGCTGGCGGAGATGAAGCGCCGGGGGTCGCGCTACGGGTTGGTGACCATGTGCATCGGCGGCGGCATGGGGGCTGCCGGCGTCTTCGAGAATTTGCATTAGGGACCGAAGAATCGAAATCTTCGGAAGAATCGGGAGAATGTTGTTGCCCCGCCCCTTTGCGTGAGGAAAAATCGACTTGTAGAAGCCAGCAAGGGAAAGGAAAAAGGACGGTTCGTTGTAAAAACAAAAAGTTTTTTGCAAAGCAAGGCTAAAAACCAACTAACTCTTATGTAATCAATTGGTTATTTTGGTAATGGCTAAATCAAACCTACGAAGAGGAGATTGGAAATAGCTGTTCAGACACAAATTCCGGGCGGGGGTTTCTTGATCGAAGAACGCCTTCCGGAAGAAGTTTTCACTCCCGAGGATTTCACCGAGCAACACCGCCTTATCGCGGAAACCGCAGGGCAGTTCATGCGCAACGAGGTGCTGCCGCGATGGGAACAGATTGAGCACCAGGAACCGGGAGTCACGTCGGCGCTGTTGCGCCAAGCCGGCGAACTGGGCCTGCTTTCCATCGACATTCCGGAAAAGTACGGCGGGACGGATCTGGACAAGGTTTCTTCGACCCTCGTGGTCGAGCAATTCGCGCAGTACGCTTCCTTTCTGGCCTCGCATGGCGCCCACTCCGTGATCGGCACCCTACCCATCGTCTTTTTCGGCACCGATGACCAGAGGCGGAGATACTTGCCGCGCTTGGCCACCGGCGAGTTGATCGCCGCGTATTGCCTCAGCGAGGCCGAGGCAGGCTCGGACGCGCTTTCGGTTCGCACCCGCGCCGTGCTTTCCCCGGACGGCAAGCACTACCGCCTGAACGGCGAAAAGATGTGGATCACCAACGCCGGTTTTGCTGATCTGTTCATTGTATTTGCCAAGGTGGACGGGGAAAAGTTCAGTTGCTTCATCGTCGAGCGGGGCTTCCCAGGCGTTTCGACCGGAGCGGAGGAAAAGAAGCTGGGGATCAAAGGCTCCTCCACGCGCGCCGTCATTTTGGAGGATGCGCAGGTGCCGGTGGAGAACCTGCTGGGGGAGGTTGGCCGGGGACATGTGGTGGCCTTCAACATTCTCAACGTAGGCCGTTTCCGGCTGGCGGCAGGGTGCATCGGCGGGGCCAAGCAGGCCCTGCAGCACGCCGCCGGTTACGCCAACCAGCGCCGCGCGTTCGGGAAAACCATCGCTCAGTTCGGACTCATCCAGGAAAAGCTGGCGGAGATGGCCACGCGCATCTATGCCGGAGAATGCATGATCTACCGCACCGCCGGCCTCATCGACCCGCTGCTTGCGGCGGTCAACCCAGATTCCCCCGACTACGGCGCCGGGGTCCGCAAAGCTGTCGAGGAGTATGCCGTGGAGTGCTCCATCGACAAGGTTTATTGCAGCGAGATTCTGGACTACGTGACCGATGAGTGCGTGCAGATCTACGGCGGCTACGGCTACCATCAGGACTACCCAGCCGAGCGCGCCTACCGCGACGCCCGCATCAACCGCATCTTCGAAGGCACAAGCGAGATCAACCGACTGCTGATCACCGGCATGTTGCTGAAGCGGGCTGCGAGCGGCCGACTGGGCTTGCAGGCAGCCATCAAGGACCTGCTTCGGGAGCCACCTCTCCCGGTGAGAAGCACAGAGGAGGAAAGCACGGAAGTCGCCGGACTGCTGACCGTAGAGAAGCGTTTGGTGGCTGCGATTAAAAAGACGGCCCTGCTGGTGGCTGGAGCGGCGTATCAAGAGTTCACCGACTCGCTCTCCGATCAGCAGGAGATCATAGCGGCGATTTCAGACATCGTAATGGATGCCTTCGCCACCGAATCTGCCCTGCTGCGAGCCAGCAAGATGGCTGCTCGTTCCGGCTCCCATTTGAGCCTCCAAACGATAGATGACAAGACATCTCACGTGGCGGCCATGACACGCCTATTCGTGCACTCCCGGATAGACTGGGTGGAACAGCGTGCCCGCACCGCCTTGGCCGGGATCAGCGAAGCAGATACGCTTGCAGCGCATCTGAGTACCGTTCTCCGATTCACCCGGCGCGACGCAGTGAACACCATCGCTTTGCGCCGCCGGATCGCCGCCCGAGTTATCCAGCAGGGAAAGTACGCGGCAGGATAAATAGTCGGCATCAAGGCAACTTTGCCGTTATGCCGGCGCTCCGGCAGGCTGCAAAAATTGTTCTGATTCCCATCGGGTATGCTGTTATACTCGAAACGATTTGAAGGGTCGGTTTGTTTGAATCCATTCTGAGCGTGTGTTTGCTTTCTGCCTTACGCGGCTCCGTCAAATTTCCGAATGCCGTCTCGGAGCAATTTATTTTTCGTCGGCTGACTGGACCACTGAGCCTTGGCGCTGTGGAAACTTCAAGGAGAAGAAGAGGAAGAGAATGAAAAATTTGTTTGTCGGCAATATGAGTTTTGACACATCGGAAGGCGAGCTGCGGACGTTGTTTGAAGCCTTTGGAGAGATTACACGCGTTCAGGTGATCACGGACCGTGACACGGGCCGACCGCGCGGCTTTGCTTTCGTGGAAATGACCAATGACGAGGAAGCGACCCAGGCCATTGCGGCGCTCGACGGAAAAGAGGTTGGCGGCCGCGCCCTGAAAGTGAATGAAGCACGCCCCCGGCCGGAGCGCAGTAGATCATTTGGTGATGGAGGAGGCCGCGGTGGCCGCGGTGGTGGCGGAGGAGGAGGAGGGCGCTTTAAGCGCGAACCGCGCTGGTAGTTGGTAATCGGCAGACCGCGCCTCGCGCGCGGTCCTCCGTTGTTCCCTATACGATTCCAGAAAGATTTCAGGGCAACGCCTATGAGGGCGTAGCCCTGTCCCGCCAGATACCTACACTGGATCATCACTCCAGGACGAGCAGGCTATGGAACTGGAACCTCGTAGTATGGCTTCTTAGGGCTTGGCTTTTTTCCATTGCCATCGACTCATTCCGGATGCGCTGGAAGTCAGAATCACACATCTGGAGGGAGCCTGCGAGCAGATCGGCAAGCGGCTGGCTGGAGTCGAGGGGGGCAGGTGTGCCAGGTTCAAAAAAAGACCGCGGCCTCCGAAGAGACCGCGGTGCCAATAAACGGCGGACTGAAAACGCCGTTGAGCCCGCTTCCTTCCTCTCAGAACGCCAGGCTCATGGTAATGCCACCCCACACCGTGTTGGCTAAACTTCTTGGAGTTCCCGAGGTCCCCAGAAAATCGGCCCGGGGATCGGAGAACTGGCCGTCGCGGTAGTCCCCAAGCAGCGCGCTATAGGTCATGAAGGCGCCAAACGACCAGTTGTCGTTGATTGTGATGGGAGCCGTGATCGAAAAGCTGAAGTCATGCAGGCCGCCATGGTCCAATCCGTAGTAAAAATTCCCAAAACCACTGTTCGCGAAGGCGATTGAGACCGACAGGTCCAAGGAAGTGAATACGTCGCTGCCGGTTGCGATGCTGTGCCCTGCCCCTAGCAGGAAATAGATACCCGCGCTGCCGCCTCCGGCTCTGGTCTCGTCGACGTCTATGTAGAGCGTGGCGCTTGGCGCCAGGGGTGCCGAGTCGAAACTGATTGACCCGTAGATCTCCTCAGTCGTCGCCAGCGTCGAAGAACGCTGGGGGAAGGTGTAGAAGATGACACCACTTCCGAGGGAGACGTTTTCGAAAGAGTGATCGTAGGAGAACGTATAGTCCACCTCACTGAATTGGCCTTTCAATCCATTGTCGTTGTCTCCGGGAATCGCAGCCGGATCCTCGGGAATCGTGATCCCGTCGGCCGGGTTCACCGCAGTGAGGTCCATGGTGCCCCATGCATTGAAGGCGAAACCTCCTGCGCCGACCGTTAGCGAGGGTTGAAAACTCAAGTCGTTTGTCAGTCGCTGTCCGCGCCAGATATATTTGCTGACAAATGCGGTATCCACACCCGCCGAATACTGGGCTCTGGCAGTACCCGCAAATCCACCCCATACTGCAATCAAACCTGCAATCAGAACAGGAATCTTTGATTTCATTAGACTTTTCTCCTTATCAAATCAAGTGTTCGTTGACGGTTCTTCCGGCAAAAGGATAAGACTCCTGATCTGCCGACGGTGATCGGTTCGTTCTTCTCGAAATCTCCGCTCAATCCTCAGACTCCCACTTCCCGGGATGCTCCCATATCCCGCCTGCCGGGTGCGCCGACATGCCGTACTACCTTCTTCGCCCTTCGCCGGCGTTCCTTGCCTGTGCCGAGAGCATTCTCGACCCGGTCATTGCAGCAACAGCCACTCAGAGCGCAATTCCAGCTTGCATTTTGCGGCCTCGCCACCGTGGCTCAGGACAAGACCGCAAAACCCTCCGCAGCATGGCTCCACGCCGGAGCCGCCAACATCCGCTATTGCCACGCAGCCCTCTGGAAACCAGAGTAGGCCTCCATGCCATGTTCCCCGATATCCAGTCCTTCCTGTTCTTCTTCTTCCGAAACGCGGATACCCATTACGGTTTTCAGAAGGAAGAAAAGCAACAGAGCTACACCGAAAGTCACGACGCCATAAGACGCCACCCCGATCAGCTGTGTCATGAAGGTGTGATCCGGGTTCATGCTGAAGATTCCGACAGCCAGAGTTCCCCAGATGCCGCATACCAAATGCACGGAAATCGCGCCCACGGGGTCATCGATCTTGAGTTTCGAGTCAATGGTGATCACTGCCAGCACGACGAGGACGCCAGCCGCCAAACCGATAATTGCCGCGTACATTACCGGCACGGTATCGGCACCGGCCGTGATGCCGACCAGACCGGCTAGGCAGCCGTTTAACACCATCGAAAGGTCGGGCTTCTTCTGCATCAGACTGGAGGTGATGTAGGCCCCTACGATGCCAGCCGCCGCCGCCAGGCAGGTCGTCACCAATGTGAACGACACGAGTTCGGGATCCCCCGACAGCACTGAGCCGCCGTTGAACCCGAACCAGCCCAGCCACAGGAGGAAGACCCCGATCGTCGCCAGCGGCATGTTCGAGCCGGGTATCGCGCGCACCTCGTTTCCAAGGTACTTCCCGATCCGGGGACCTAGCATCAGCGCGCCGGCAAGGGCGCCCCAGCCGCCAACCGAGTGGACCAGCGTCGAGCCGGCAAAATCGTAAAAACCCATCTGATCCAGCCAGCCGCCGCCCCACTTCCAGCTGCCGACCCAAGGATAGACAAAACCCACGAAGAAGAACGTGAACACAAGAAAACTGGGAAGCTTGATACGCCCTGCAACAGAACCGGAAACAATGGTGGCGCCGGTGGCCGCGAACATCGCCTGGAACAGAAAATCGGTCCAGTAGGTGTATCCGCCGTCAGCATATGCGATCAAGCCGGCCGCGCCCTCAGGTGAGGTGAGACCCACGCCCGCAAATCCGAACCAGCTCCCGATGCTGAATTCACCGGGATACATCAGGTTGAAACCCCACATGGCATAAGTCAGCAGGGCGATGGCCACGATCATTGTGTTCTTGAACAGAATGTTGACCGTGTTCTTGGCCTGGACTAAACCCGACTCCAGCGTGGCAAAACCCAGATGCATGATGAACACCAGAAAAGTCGCCACCATCATCCAGATGTTGTTCGCCACGAACACGGCATCATCCCCAGTGGCCTGGGCGTGGGCATAAGAACCCATGCATATAACCACACCTACCAGCATTATCAATCTACGAGTCCAACATGTAATGAGCATGCTCCTCCTTCTTGCTCCTCACGATCGCCTACGAAGCTAATGGATTGCCACTCGACGTTTGTTGTCCGGAATCGGTCACGACTCCGGGATAAAACCGCTCCAAACGCAAGGGCCCGGGCAACGAAGCAACCGCCCGCCAAACCTGTCGCTTGCGGTAACTGTTTCCATCCGTTTCCCCTGCGTAGTCAACTCTGTGGGGTTCAGCAGGCGCCTTTTGAATTCCCTTAGGCCGTCCCGCCGTAACCCGCAACGCCGGGTAGATTAGATGGAAAAAAAGAACATGTCAAGGGCAAATGTGAAAATTGCTATAATATTTTTGCATATATTGCATAAATTTATCTATGAATTTGCAATTTAATAGGTATTTATTGTGATTTTGAAAAGATTTTGTGCTTCATACGCATTTATAGATAGATCATTGCGTATTCGCACGCCAGCGCAAAGATTCGATGGGTTCTGACTGATTCTTGATATCTCACTCATTTCATATCAATAAAATGAGTCTATATAATGCTTCACTGGTCTATTCATTGCGGTCTCTGGGCAATAACGGGCCAGGTGACATCTGCACAGGTGAGCAACTGCCAGTAATCGCTGATCTTGTGTGACGGTCAATAGATGTCTCGGACCTGTGCTTACATGACCTGGCCAGCTAAAGACAGGCATTCTTGCCTGTAGGTAGGGTAGGCATTCCTGCCTGCCTTGTAGAGAGCACAGGGCGGCAGCCCTGTGCTCCATTTCCTCCAGGCCTGTACGCTTTTTTCTCCGCCTGCCCCACCTAACCCTCAATGAATGGCTTTGTTTTGCATAACAAAGCCAATAACGAAGCCAATGCCCGATCTTCTGCATATCTAATATCTCCTTATTATGCAATTGGATAGCTGGATATCAGAAGTTTTGAAATGGGTTCGTTTTGCAAAAAAACTTTTTCCCCGCTCGCTTCCCCCCTGGAAGGTTTTCACACTCGGTCCCTAGCTTCCCACAACGCCTGTGAAGCCCCAGCGGGGCGCAAGCGTCTAGCCCACGGCGCCAGCCGTGGGTGGGAAAAGCCACGCTGGATCAGCCCCGGAAGGGGCGAAAGAAGGAGGCCTTAAACCTCCCAAACGCCTTCCGGCCCGATTCTCCCTCGCGGAAATTCCGGGGGCGACAAAATTATTCCGAGAATTCCGAATCTACCGAGGATCCCGAGAATTCCGAACATTCCGATTATGCCGAAATGACAGCGTTTCGGGTTGCCTGCCGACCCCAGGATTTTGTTAGCTTGCCGCGCAATGAACCCTTTCAGAACCCTTGTGATCCGTTCCGGGGACACGCCGGGCCTCAGCGGTATATGCACGGGGTTGGACATCACCGCATCAGCGTGCAGTAGGCAGAGCTGGAGCATTTCTCCTAAAGGCGCATATCGGGCAGCCACGACGAGCACTTTCCGCGCGTAGGTCTTTGCTACACCAATCGGAATCCGAAAAGGAGTTGGAGAGCAAAGTAGCTTGGACGTATTCGCTGGAAGCGGAGTTGGAGAAGGCCCGCCGGCATCTGGCCAACTTGTAGGGTGAATTTGATGACCGTACCGCCTGGGTGCTGAAGATGGACGCTGAACTGAAAGCCGCGCGCGCCGACCTGCGCCGTATCTGCGGCTCGTTCTGCTATCAACTGGGCAAGAAGCTACTGCTGATTCCCGCGCCGCATTTTAAGCGCGGACGGCAGGGCTGAACAGAACACCTCTCCGCCTGCCGGTCCCGGCTGTGGGGCCGGTCCTGTGTTCCATTGCTGTCCGCTGCAATACGCAATCTGAATCGAAGGTGAGCGTCTAACTGTTGAGCCCGTGCGCGCCACCGCCGCTGTCCGGTTGGAGCCATTGGATTTCTGCTTCACAGTCGGCGACGCTTCAGGCTCTCATTGGCCGGAGACTTCCCTCCAGTTGAGAGCGTAGTCCAAGTAATAGCCGTTCATGATGGCGTCATACCAGAGTTTTGCCACGGCAGGCATTACTCCCATGGGTAAATCGGGCTCCGGATTGGAATAGCCATGCGTGCCCGCCTTGAATTCGACTAGACGGACCTTGGGTGGAGGATCCATGGCCGCATACATCGGCAAAGTCACCGCCTTATATCTTTCGGGCGTGTGATCCCCGCTGGCCAGCGCAATGCCGAAAATGACCGGTGGAACCGGTTTCACACCGTTGCCCCACAGTTCTCGGGAATAGAAGACATATTTATCGATCATCTTCTGAGTTTCCTCCGCATTGAGCTTTAACCGCTTGGAGGCAGCCCGCGCGGCCTGAGCCAACTGATGAGTGCTGCCAAAGTGGACAGGCGTTTGGGCCTTTATGCTCGGAGATGGCTGCCCATGTTCGAAGCTGTCAAGAACTTTTTCCATCAGTACAGGCAAGTTGATGAGAGCCTCGGGGCCTTCGTTCATGTACGCTTCCAACCCCGCATAGCGAGCCCTATCCCGCCAGGTTCGAATGTTCAGACACTCAAACGGCAAATCTCCGATTGTCCTTCCGCCAGGGTCGCCGTCGCTCCGCATCTGAACGCGCATGATGTAACCAAAGGGAGTATTCTCCATCCCCACCACGCCAACGACGTTTGGCACGCGTTGGCTGAACATGAAGGAGAATGGTCCGCCTGTGGAGTGCCCACTAATGTAGATTGAATATTCGGCGGCCGGCAGATGTTTGGCCATGAGAGTTTTGCCGGTTTCCTCAAAGGCCACCGGCCAGCTGGCCATTCGATCGTAGAACTCTGTGCCTTCTTTGGCACAGGCCAGGATCATCGTTCCGTATTTGGGGAATGATTTGTCCTCGACGACCTCATACTGATCCCTGGTTATCAAAGAGTCTTTGGTCCAAATAGGAGTCCGCACCGACCCATCCGGCTTGATCGTGCTGCCCGGCCAATTTCTGCTGGGGTCCAGGAGATAAAGCTGCCCGGGATAGGTCATCGTTACAACCTTGATGCCGAACTTGGTGGCCAGCAGACGGGAGCGCGGGATGAGTCCGCGATGATCGCCCCCTCCGCCGTGAATCATGAAGATGCCGATCTTCTTGCCGTCTGGACCGGTGGGTATTTTGGACGAGTCTTCCGGCTCGAAGACCATTCCACCGACGTCCCAATCCATCTCCAGGGCTTGAACACGTACAATGTCCTCCCTCTCTGTTATCTGGATATCCGGCATACCGAGAACAGCCTGAGAAGTCTGGATGATCTCTTCACGGGGGACGACGGAAGGTGGATTCCATTGTGCTACGAGGCTGCCCGGCGCCACAAACAAGACAGCCGCCCACAATCCCAACAAACGAAGCTCTTTTGCCAAAGGAAGATTTCCCATAACTGTATCGGTAGCCTCCTTCAAATTGATTGCCTTTCGGACGATCCGGCCGCTAACTGATAATACTCCGCTTCCGGTTTATTTTACTGCTAAATCTCCCCGCCCCGCCCGTTCCATCTTCAGCATCTGGGTTTTTCTCTTCAGGCCCCCGCCATAGCCTCCGAGTGATCCGTCGCTGGCGATGACGCGGTGGCAGGGAACGATGATCGCCACCGGGTTGTAGTGGTTTGCCATGCCCACGGCGCGGTAAGCGCGAGGGTTGCCCACCGCTCTGGCGATCTGCTGATAGGAGCGCGTTTCCCCGTAAGGAATCCGGAGCAGCTCCCGCCAGACCTTCATTTGGAAGGGTGTGCCGTGAAGGTCCAGCGGCACTGTAAACTGTTTGCGGCGACCGGCCACGTATTCATTCAGTTCGGCGACGACGCGGCGGACTAGCCGTGCCCCGTTCTTTTTACTCTGACCGCTGGTGCGGAGCTCTTGTTTCCCTGAATTTGATTGTGGGCGATGTGAACCGTTGCGGCTGGTTCGCAGCTTCTTCCGGGAGCCCAGTGACAGTTCGTACAGTCCCCGGTCGGAACAGCAAACCGTAATCTTCCCGTGCGGCGAATCGAACGTTTCCCAGTAAAGTGTCTGCGCCATTCCGAACCTCCTTTGTTTGCGATTTCTACTCTGTTTTGCTTACAAATGCAAGCGGTGTTCGCTCCTGATCTTGTCTCTGCTTTGCGGCCCGCGTACAATCAAGATGTGATGGGGAGACTTTTTCAAACGGCCGGCATTGCGCTGCTGGGAGCAGCATTCTGCGCGGCATACAGCGTCAACGCCTGGTCTGCTTTGGTTCCGTCACGGATGTCGGAGCGCAGCCAGCCGGCCTTTGACACCTCCCTGGCATTCGATCTGATACCCCAGGTGGAGCGGGCCAGCTTTGACCTGCGACGGGCGAGTTTGCGGGCCATTTACCGGGCTATTGCGGACGCCTACGGAATCCGGCTGATCTTTGACAGGGACCTTGCTGAATCCGGCCTCGTCAGCAACTTTCGCCTGCAAGACGCCACGCTCCGGGAGGCTCTGGAGGCTGCCGAGAACATCTCCAAGATGTTTGTAGCTCCCGTCGATGAGCAAACGGGCGTGATTGCCTCCGACACCCCCCAGAAGCGGGGAGAGTTCGAGCGGCAGGTTCTGGGGACCTTTCAGTTGGACGACCTGACCACGCCCGAACAGTTGGTCGAGATCACGACAGCCCTGCAGAGCTTGCTCGACTTGCGCCGCGTGGCCCAGGACACCCGTTCGAACTTGATCAGCGCACGTGGACGCAGACGGCAGATGATTGCCGCAGCGGAGTTTGTCCAAACCGTCGCGCAACCGCGGGGCGAGGTGATGCTGCAGATGGAGATCTTTGAGTACAACCATCAGCGGGCGCGGGAACTGGGAATCGATCCGCCACAGCCTTTCCGGATGATTTTTCTTGGAGAAAATGAGTCAGCGCCTTCTATGCCGCTGCTCACGTTCGGCCAGGGCCGGACCCTCTATGGTGTCGGCCTTCCAGGCGTTGAGGCGCGGCTGAACTCTTTCTCCTCTGTGGTGCGGTCTTTGCGGAAGCTCCAACTGCGGGCTTCCGACAGCCAGGAAGTGAAACTGCTGGCGGGCGAGCGATTCCCCGTGGTCAATGCCTTTCTGACATCGAGCTTTTTCTTGACTGGCGGCGCTCAGCAGCCTCCCGGCGCCGGCATAGGATATTTCCCCTCGGTTCAATATGAGGATATAGGCGTTGCGGTTACCGCGACTCCATACCTCCATGCCGGACGCGAGCTGACCCTGAAGCTGGACTTGGCGCTGCGGGCGCTTGGGGAGCAGACCCTGAACGGTGTTCCGGTCATCAACAACCGCCAGCTAACGGCCCAATTCCGCCTGCGGGACGGAGAAAGCGTTCTCATCGGCGGCATCCTGGACCGCTCCGAGCGGAAGTCGCGCTCCGGTTTTCCTCTGCTGTCCCGGCTGCCCCTGCTGGGACGGCTGTTTGGAGGACACGAAAGTCAGGAGAGGGAAACCGAGATGCTGATCCTCATCCGGCCTCGCATTCTTCGGCCAGCCGTGGCGGAACAGTACGCTTCCCGCGCCATCTTTTTTGGGAAAGAGCTGACGGGGTTGCCTGCCGCGCCGCCCCCTCCGCCTCCTGCTCCCACCCCTCAGCAGCCCGCTACGCCGGGTGCTCCTGTTCCGGGAGCACCCCAGGTAATGCCGGGTATGCCTCAGCCGGGCGTGTTTCCGCCGGGTGTCCCCCGGCCTGGCGTGCAGCCTGGAAGTCCGTTTCCGCAAGGCGTGTTTCCGCCGGGTTTTCCTCAACCCACCCAGCCTCGACCCAATCGACCGGGCCTGCAGCGGCCTTGAAAAAATTCCGCCTGCTGACTCCTCAATTCGGAATCCTGGCTTCCTGCCGGGATAGAATCGAGGTATGGCCTACGAGCTTGCCGCCGACCTGACGGCGCTGACGCATTTCGCGTTTCTTCTTTTCATCATCTTTGGCGCACTCCTGGGCCGTCACAGACGGGTGTGGCGTTGCCTGCATCTGGCCTCGATGGTCTATGGCGTGATGATCGAGGTTTTCTACTGGTATTGCCCGCTGACCTATCTGGAGCAGTACCTGCAGGAAAAGGCCGGCGCGGAAAGTTTTGAAGGAGGGTTCATCGCGCATTACCTGAACGAAGTCATTTATATCAACGCGCCGCAGTGGAGCTTGATTCTGGCAGCGGCGGCGGTGCTGGCGGTGAACGCGGGGCTTTACGTTTACTGGTTCCGGCAGCCTAAACCTGCCCAACCGCGCCCGTGAAGCTGTGTGAAAACCAATCCGAGCCGCGACTGTAAAGGAGCGGTCAGAAAAGCAGTGACGAGTGACAAGTGATCAGAATACAGGTGACAGCATCGTTGCTTGCTCATCACTTATCACCGGCTTTGGCCCGCTTGCTGGCGTGCGCAGCTCGGATTGTTTCTGCTCATACCGCATGTTCGTCTGAAGCTAAATTAGCGAGAGCATACCTGCAATGGTGGCATTGTATAATCAATCGATCTCTGAGGAACCCTGCGAATGCCCTTGTCGAGTTTCCATCCCGCTATCGCGGAGTGGTTTCAGTCCACCTTCTCGGCTCCGACCGAGCCGCAGAGTGCCGGCTGGCCTGCCATCCAGTCGGGCGGGGACACGCTCATCGCCGCGCCCACCGGCTCCGGCAAAACCCTGGCGGCGTTCCTGGCCGCGATTGACTCCCTGGTCCGGCAGGGTGTTGAAGGCTCGCTCTCCGACGAAACGCAAGTTGTCTACGTCTCGCCTTTGAAAGCTCTCAGCAATGACGTAAAGCAGAACCTCACCGTGCCGCTCTCCAGCGTGCGCGATGTGCTGTTGCGGAAGGGCCTGCCATCGCCGGAAATCCGTGTCTGGGTGCGCACGGGCGACACCCCCGCCTACGAGCGCCAGAAGATGCTGGGGAAGCCGCCGCACATCCTGGTAACCACGCCGGAGTCGCTTTACATTCTGCTGACGGCGGAAAAGAGCCGCCGCGTACTGCGGACGGTCCGTACCGTGATCGTAGATGAGATTCACGCCGTGGCGCGCGACAAGCGTGGCTCGCACCTGGCGCTGACGCTTGAAAGGCTCGACGCGCTGGCCGTCAAAAAGCCGGTCCGAGTAGGCCTTTCCGCCACCCAAAAGCCGATTGAAGAGGTAGCCCGCTTCCTGGTGGGCACGCGGAGACTGAAGCCCGGCGGCGATCCTCGCTGCACGATCATCGACATCGGCCACGCCCGCAAGCTCGACCTCGCCGTCGAGGTTCCCGGCTCGCCTCTCACCGCTGTTTGCTCGAACGAAACTTGGGAAGAGATCTATGACCGCATCGCGGCGCTGATCCGCGCCGAGCGCACCACGTTGGTCTTTGTCAACACTCGCCGGCTAGCCGAGCGTGTGACCATGCACCTGAGCAAGCGCCTTGGCGAAGAAAAAGTCACGTCGCACCACGGCAGCCTCTCTCGCGCGCAGCGGTTGCGCGCCGAACAACGCCTGAAGGCCGGCGGGTTGCAAGCCCTGGTGGCGACGGCGTCACTTGAGCTGGGCATCGACATCGGCACGATCGATCTGGTTTGCCAGATCGGTTCTCCGCGCTCGATAGCAACTTTCTTGCAGCGGGTAGGCCGCTCCGGTCACACCCCTAGCAGTAAAGAGGGGGCCATTCCGCGCGGGCGCATCTTCGCTCTCAGCCGGGACGAGCTGGTGGAGTGCGCTGCGCTGCTGCGCGCCGTCCGCAGAGGGCGTCTCGACCGTCTGAGTATTCCGGAGAAGCCGCTCGACATCCTGGCGCAGCAAATTGTCGCAGCGACGGCGGCCAGGGGCGCAGAAGAAGGATGGGACGAGGACGAACTCTACGAGCTTTGTTGCGGCGCTTTCCCTTACCGGAACCTCGCGAGGGAAGAATTTGACGAGGTGGTTCAGATGCTGGCCGAGGGCTTCACCACGCGCCGGGGGCGCAGCGCGGCGCATCTGCACTACGACGGCGTGGGGCGGCGCATCCGCGCCCGCCGGGGCGCTCGCCTGGCTGCTATTACCTCCGGCGGCGCCATCCCCGACAACGCCGACTACCGGGTGATCCTGGAGCCGGAAGGGACGTTCGTCGGCACGGTAAATGAGGACTTCGCCATCGAGAGCATGGCGGGTGACATCTTCCAGTTGGGCAACTCGGCTTGGCGAATCCGCCGGGTGGAGCTAGGGCAAATCCGCGTCGAGGACGCTCGCGGCGAGTCGCCCACGATCCCCTTCTGGCTGGGCGAGGCTCCGTCGCGCACTAAGGAGTTGTCCGCGGAGATTTCCGAGTTGCGGGAAGAATTGGAGAAGCGGCTCGGCTTGCCGGAACCAGCTTCTTCGGCAGAAGCCCGGTCAGGAACAAGCCCGCCGGAAGCAGCCCTGCGCTGGCTCGAAGCCGAGGCGGGACTCGACCGAGCGCAGTCGGAACAGATCATTGAGTATCTGGACGCGTCGCAAAAAGTCCTGGGCGTGGTGCCATCGCAGAAGACCATTGTGCTGGAGCGTTTCTTTGACGCCTCCGGCGGAATGCAGTTGGTGGTGCACGCGCCCTTTGGGGGGCGCATCAACCGCGCCTGGGGTCTCGCCCTGCGGAAGCGGTTCTGCCGCAGCTTCAACTTCGAGCTGCAGGCCGCCGCCAGCGAGGAGGCCATCGTGCTTTCGCTCGGTCTTCAGCACAGCTTTCCTCTGGAGGAGGTTTTCTCTTATCTGCACACCAACTCAGCGGAGGACTTGCTAATCCAGGCTCTGCTGGCCGCGCCCATGTTTCAGACCCGCTGGCGCTGGAACGCCATGCGGTCGCTCGCCATCCTGCGCCACTCGGGAGGGAAAAAGGTGCCCGCCGCTATTCTCCGTATGCGGGCCGATGATCTTTTGGCCGCCGTGTTTCCCGACAGCGCCGCCTGCGCCGAGAATCTCTCCGGTCCCATTGAGGTGCCCGGCCACCCGCTGGTGCGGCAGACGGTCAAGGACTGTTTGAGGGAGGCGATGGACATCGACGGATTTCTGGCGCTGCTCGCTGCGATGCAGCAGGGATGGCTCCGGCTGGTTGCCCGCGACACCACCGAGCCTTCACCGCTGTCGCACGAAATCCTGAACGCCAAGCCCTACGCCTTTCTCGATGACGCGCCGCTGGAGGAACGGCGGGCGCGCGCTGTCGAGACACGCCGGAAGCTGGAGTTCCGCTCTGCGGATGAAATCGGCAAACTTGATTCCCAGGCTATCGAAACAGTCAAGCAGCAGGCTTGGCCGGAGGTGAGAAATCCGGACGAGTTGCACGACGCGCTGATGCTGATGGGTTTTCTGGGCGGGCAGGAGCAGCCGGATTGGGAGCCGCACTTTAAGGCGCTCGCTGCCGCGGGTCGCGCGGCCCGGCTCGAAACGGGGACGGGACCTTCGCTTTGGATTGCCACGGAACGGAAGCCTCTATTCGACCGACTGTACCCTGGAGCGGCCTGCCGGCCTGACGTTGTTGTTCCGGCACGTGAGCAAGTGCGTGACTGGAGCAAGGAAGAAGCGTTGGTCGAGATCGTCCGAGGACGGCTGGAGGCGCTGGGTCCGGTGACGTTGGAGACGATGGCCGGTTCGATGGGACTGGCGGCGGCGGCGGTCGAGTCCGCCGTGGCGGCTCTGGAAAAAGAAGGCTTCGCGCTGCGGGGACATTTCACCGGCTCGCAGTCCGTCGAATGGTGCGAACGGCGATTGCTGGCCCGCATTCATCGCGCTACGCTCGACCGCCTGCGCAAGGAGATTGAGCCGGTGACGGCAGCGGAGTTCATGCGGTTCCTGTTCGCCTGGCAGCACGTTGAACCCGAAGCCCGCCTGGAGGGGCCTCTTGGTCTTTCTGCTGTTGTGGGCCTGCTGCAGGGATTTGAAATTCCTGCTGCGGCCTGGGAGGATTCCATTCTGTCTTCCCGCATGGTGCGCTATGACCCGGCGTGGCTCGACCAGCTTTGTTTGTCGGGCGAGTTGGCCTGGGCCCGTCTCTTTGTGCCCGGCGAAACCAATGGCCGCCACCCCGGAGCGAACCGTGCTTCGCCCGTCTCGCTGCTCTACCGGGAACAGTTGGACGCCTGGCTGTCGCTCGCCGGGGCACAGTCGCTTGCCGTAAATGGCGCCGGCTTCGGCAGCCGCGCCCGCCAAGTATTCGAATACCTGGAGCGCCGGGGGGCCTGTTTCTTTCAGGACCTGGTTTCCGGGACGGGCCTGCTGCGGACCGAAGTGGAGAGCGCACTGCGCGAACTCATTGCCTGCGGACAGGTCACGGGAGACGGCTTCGCGGGCCTGCGCTCACTGGTGATTGCGCCGGATAAAACGTTGGGAACCAGCTCTGCCAAAAACAAAGACGGCCGTCCCCGCATTCTGCCCGTGATTCCTCCCACGGCCGGGCGCTGGTCGGTTTTGGGTCGCGAAAAACATGACTCCGGAAAGGAACTCGACACGGTGGAGTTCTGTGCCCGCCAACTGTTGCGCCGGTACGGTGTCGTATTCCACCGGCTGCTGGAGCGGGAAGACGGGCTGCCGCCGTGGCGGGAACTGCTCAACCGCTTCCGGAAGCTCGAGGCGCGCGGCGAGATTCGCGGAGGACGTTTCGTGGCCGGGTTTTCCGGGGAACAGTACGCCGTGCCGGAAGCCATCCCGCAGTTGCGAGCGACCCGCCGGAAGGCGCCGGCAGGGTACTTCCTCACTCTCTCTGCAGCGGACCCTCTGAATTTGGCAGGGATCACCACGCCGGGGCGAAAGATCACAGCCGCCGGCAGCAACCGCGTTCTTTACCGCGACGGCGTTCCTCTGGCGGCCAGGGAGGGAGGAAACTTGGTCGAGCTGCACCCTGCCGCCGCCGACTTCCAGGCGGAGATTCGAGCACGGCTGGGGAAATGAGCTGTTCGCCTGTCATAGAGTGATGTTCCCTATTGAACTTGGCGGACCGGCTCTTGCGAGTTCAGTTTACGGAAGTTGGTCAGAATGGAAATGGAATCAACCGGATCGAGATTCACTGTTCCCATGGAGTCGTTCACGTACTCCGGGTGCCGCATGCCGTTCAGCACGCAGGAGACCCCGTCCAGATTCAGCAGCACGTTCTGGGACATCTGGCTGAGCGACTCTTTCGTCTTCGGGTAACCCGCCAGCTGCAACTGTTCACGGAGATGGTCGGAGGCCTCTTGCTGGGACGCCGCCAGATGCCGCGCAACCTGTTCAAAGATCCGGGGAAGGGTCTCGCCGAATTTTTGCAACCACTCATCCCATTCCTTCCGGCCTCCGTATAGTTGCTGGCACTGCACCGCCCATCGTTCTATGGGTTGGACGATGTGCTCGGCAAAGACCGCCTCCCAATGGTTGGGCGACTTGATTTGAGGAACGATCACTTCCAGGTAGTGGGCGATGCCGCCGGCATCGCCGTGGAGCAGGGAGATATCGAACTGATCCTCTAATATCTTCTCCATCTTGTGCAGAGGCTCAAGCAACGCGTGCAACTGCTCTTTTCCAGGAGGTTTCTCGCCGGGTTTGAGGAAGTCGGCCAGACGCCTCATCTGATGGTTGAAAAACGCGTTGAGCGGGCGGTTGAGCAGCACGCCAATACCCTTGTCGCGGCAAAATGACAGGACCGTCTGGCCGTTGTTGTTGATTTCCAGCGCCCCGCCGCTTTCGCAGAGATTCATGGGAAGTTGCACCACCCGGAAGTGATGTTTGGCCGACACCGATTCGGCGGCCTCCCAGCATCGGCTGACGCTGGTCCAGGTGCGGCTGGAGGAGGCCATCCCGTAGTTGTTGGAGCTGATTCCGTACCACCGGATCTTTCCCTCGGCTACTTTTCCTTCCAGGTACCGGAAAGCCTCCTGCACCCTGCGATAGAACTCCTGGTGGTCCTTCTCGGTGATGATCTTGTGGTGGGCCTGATGCTCCAGGTAGTACTCCGGATTGTGCAGCAGGTACACGTCGATCACCTGCTGCCGCATCCGCTCGGCGCTCCGGCTGATCTGGGTTTCGAGAAATTCCGGATGGATCGAGTGCCAGAGCCCTTCGCCGTACTCCACCACTTCGGGAAATTTCCGCTGCAGGGCAAGCGTCATGTTCTGTCCCTGGATATACCCGCCCTTGGTTATCAAGATCACCTGTTCCCGGGGAAAGTCCTGGAGAAGCTTGCCCACAAGCATCTCAGATCGGCCGTCGGTATAGTTGGCGCTGGTGTCGATCAGGTTTCCTCCCTGTTCCAGATAGGCGCGCAGCGCGGCCTCCTGCGCGGCATTGCCCTCTGCCACGCGGTAGCAGCCGAAGCCCATCGGGTGGCACCGCAGCCCGGTGCTGCCCAGCGGACGAAGTTGTTGCTTGTTCGGGTGATTGTCAGATTTTTGGGTTGCCATAATTGTTAAATTCCGTGCTCCATGGAAAAGTACCGTGCTTGCTGTAAATTGACCAAGCAGGCGTTCTGCTTTTTAAAACGTCTCGTCATATCGCGGCTTGTCCTTCCGAAGTTCCTGGAGAGTGATCTCGACCGGCAGTCCTTCGCCCCAGCCATACCGGTTGCGCGAGAGCTGTTGAACCCGCTGCCAGGTTTCCCGGTCCCGTTCCTCGTCGAGCACCCGGGCCGTGGCGCTGTGTTCCCGGTCGCCAATGCGAACTCGCACGCGCCGGTCGCACTCGATGTTCCGCACCCAATGGGCCCGGTGGAAGTGCTCGGCAAGAATATACAGCTTACCGTCACATGCCACGAACCATATCTCAATCTCGCGCGGAAGTCCCGACCGGCGGCCTATTGTGGTCAGATAGAGTACCTGAAAATCAAGAATATTTTCCTGAGCGGCGTCCGGCATGCAAGAATTCGCCCTCCCAAGACCTGGCGTCGCTTTTTGCCGTCTGCCGCATTCCCGGATTCAGTGCGACATTAAAATTCAGTCTGCGCCCGTCAGGCGCAACCACTTTCCCTGATGGTAATAAGGAACAAAAGAAACTTTTTCTACAAAAGCATCATTTGTAAGCACTTGACGCGGGCTAACTTTCCATCGTCGTTTGAACTCGGGGCGGATGGGATTCTTCGTAGGCGCGGATGTGGGATTCCTGTTTCAGCAGATACCCCAACTGGTCCACTCCCGCCAGGAGACATCGCTTGGAAAAGTTGTCTACGGGAAAGCTGACGGTCTTTCCGTCCGGCAGCGTCACGGATTGGGAAGCCAGATCGACGGAGACCTTTAGATTCGGGTCTTTCTCCACCTGCCGGAACAGTTCGGCGTGGACATCAGGAGGGATCACCACGGGCAACAGCCCGTTCTTGAGGGAGTTGCCCCGGAAGATGTCGGCAAAAGAGGTGCTCAGCAAGGCCCGGAACCCGAAGGCCAGCAACGCCCACGGCGCGTGTTCCCGCGAGCTGCCGGAGCCGAAGTTCCTGCCCGCCAGAAGAATCTGCGCTCCTTTGGCCCGGGGCTGATTCAGAATGAAATCCGGCCGGGGCTTTCCGTCTTCATCGAACCGCCAATCGCGGAACAGATACTGGTCCATGTCGACCTTGTCGGTCACCTTCAAGAACCGCGCCGGAACGATGATATCGGTATCTACGTTCTCGTTCGGGAGTGGCACTATCCGGCTGGTGATCTTTGTGATGGGTTCCATAGTAATGATTAAGGAGTCAGCATACTGAGCCGCGACCTTGTTCCTTCTGTCTTCTGTTTTCTACAGCATCGTGCGAACGTCGGCGACGCAGCCGTTGATTGCCGAGGCGGCGGCCGTCAGCGGACTGGCCAAAAAAGTTCGCCCGCCCTTGCCTTGCCGTCCTTCAAAATTGCGATTGCTGGTCGAGACGCAGTACTGGCCCGGCTTCAGTTCATCGCCGTTCATGGCGATGCACATGCTGCACCCCGGCTCGCGCCATTCGCAGCCTGCCTCGCGGAAGATGCCCGGCAGGTCTTCCTGTTCCGCCTCGCGTTTGACCTGCTGGGAGCCGGGTACGACCAACACGCGCAGTTTCGGGCTCACCTTGCGTCCTTTCAAGATGCCGGCGGCGGCGCGCAAATCCGTGATGCGGGAGTTGGTGCAACTGCCGATAAAAACCACATCCACCGGATGACCGAGCAGGGGTTTCCCGGGCTCCAGCGCCATGTATTCCAGCGCATGCCGGACGGCGTTCTGGGTGGTGGCATCCGGCATGGAGTCCGGGGAGGGGACCGGCGCCGTGACCGGCAAGCCCATCCCGGGGTTTGTCCCGTAAGTAATCATCGGCTCCAGTTGGCTGGCATCCATCGTGACGGATTGGTCGAACCGTGCGCCGGGATCGGAGGGCAGCCTCTTCCACTCCTTCAAGGAAGCATCCCAGGCCGCTCCCTGGGGGGCAAAGGGCTTTCCGGCCAGATACTGGAAAGTCGTCTCGTCCGGAGCGATCATCCCCGCTTTGGCTCCGGCCTCGATCGACATATTGCAAACCGTCATGCGAGCTTCCATGGAAAGGGCGCGGATGGCGTTGCCTGTGTACTCCAGCACAAAGCCGACACCTCCGCCCACGCCGATCCGGGCAATCAGCGCCAAGATGATGTCTTTGGCGGAGACGCCCTGCTGGAGCATTCCGTCAATCCGCACCTCAAACGACCGTGGCTTACGCTGCAGCAGACACTGCGTGGCCAGCACGTGCTGGACCTCCGTGGTCCCGATCCCAAACGCCAGCGCGCCGAACGCGCCGTGGGTCGCCGTGTGGCTGTCGCCACATACGATGGTCATGCCGGGCTGCGTGAATCCCATCTCCGGCCCGATGACGTGAACAATTCCCTGCGAGGGGCTCTCTATTCCGTGCAACGGAATGCCGAACTCCCGGCAATTGGTCTCGAGCTGCCGAATTTGGCTTGCCGCCATGGGATCGGCGATGGGAAGTGAGCGGTCGGTGGTGGGAATACTGTGGTCGACCGTCGCCAAGGTCTTTGAGGGCTGCCGGAGCCGGAGGCCCTGATCGCGCAATCCCTGGAAGGCCTGCGGCGAGGTGACTTCGTGGACCAGGTGCAGGTCGATATAGAGAGTCGCCGGACAGTCGGGTTCTTCCACCACTACGTGAGGGGTCCAGATTTTCTCAAACAGGGTTTGTGATTTTTCGGAAGCCATATGTGATCCAGTACAGGGATGTTGGTTGGAATTCGTCCCGCCGATTTCCAAAGATGGAAACGGCTGGCTCTAACCTCCGGGCGTTTCCTGACTTCCTCTGGGGGAAGATGAGAATTTCCCGAGTGATTCCTCTATCCTTTCTTTTTCCTCGGCCCGCAGTTCGTAAACGGAGAGCTCTCCTTGCCGGGCGGCGTACAGCTTGCCGTCTTGGAGCGCGAGCAAAACGGTTTCTTCCCGGTTGTCCTCGCCGAACGTGATCTGTACCTTCAGCCAGGGTTTATCCAGGCCATACTGTGCCAACCTGCCTGGCTGGTCGGTAGTGTATTGCTGGATGCGCATGGCGTGAATGTTGTTGAGGAAGACGTCCACCTCCCCGATGTCGGACTGGCCCTCGACTGCGCTTGCATCCTCTGCCCGGACCCAACGCTCTTCCTGCTTGTCAAAGCGAAATTCCGCTTCGGCGGTCTGAAGCTCCACCCGCCTGGCGTTGGTGGTCTGGAAGTCGAACAGGTAGCGGTTGCGGTACTCGTCCACGCTGTCGTTCAGCTGGTCGTACACGGCTTGGTTAATAGTAAAGACATGCGGCCAAGCGGAGTTTTTGGCATAGTAGCCCTCTCCGTCTTTGTTGTCGCTGCCGACCAGGAGACTGTGGGGACCGTCCGGCAGCGTCGCTTGCAGGCGAATCTGGGGACGGCTCAGGCCATAGTGGTCCAGCGACTGGGCGTCTTCTTCCTCGATAGACTTCATCAGAGCCCCGATCAGGCGCGTGAAGAAATAATTGGCGCTGGCGTAGTCGGTGCGCACGGCTGGCTGGGTCAGCTCCCAATTATTGTTGGGCATCTTGGTCATCACGATTTTTCCGGTCTGGTTGTCCAGCTCCAGCCGCTGCGCCTGATACAGGTCGAAAGGCAAGGCCCGCTTGTCGCGAAGGTCGAACAGGGACTTTCCCAGGGCCGGGGAAGCAAGCGAATCCACCAAGAACAGTCCGGGAGAAGTGTTCAGCATGGCGTATTTGGCATAGCCGCTGGGGTTCTCCCCGCCGATCGAGAGCGTCACGGTCTCCCCCTGCTGGAGTTTGATGGTGACAACCCGCTGCGGCTCATCTAAGCCGTACTCGGTGAGCGACGGGGGCGTTTGCTCTCTCACGGTCGTGTGCTCGAGATCGGGGAGCGACTCGACAAAGGATTGAATCAGCATGCTGTCGGCCGCCACTCCTGCCGGTGCAACGAACTCCCACTGCGGTTCCTCCATTGCTGCTGCCTCTGCTGTGTTCGCTCCACCGGCCTCGGCTTCCGTCAAATTCACGTCCGGCAGGCGGCGGGCGGTCAACTTGGGTTCGTTCGGCATCTCGATGGAGAATTCTTCCACTTGCTCCGCTTGGAAGGAAAAAAGCTGCTCTCTGGGGATCGCTTCCGAGACGTTCTCCGGCGGGTTTTTATCCAGATAATAGAGCACTACCCCCAGCGCTAGGAGAATTCCTAAGGCGATGATGGTGCGGGAAATTTTCATAGCCGTTGTCGTTTACTCTGTCACTCAGTCACGCTGCCAAAAACAGCTTCCGGCCGGGCCAGCGGGACAAGCGGATTCCCGGACCAGGAAAATGGTTTTGGCGGCGAGGGATTCACAGAGAATGAAGGAGAGCAGCGCTTCATTTCCATAGGCGCTCACCCGCTCATCTTTCCATCCATTCCTCTGATCCGTTCATCCTCGTCTTTTCCACCACACTCCGAAACCGCCGAAAGCGATCGCCAAAGGAGCAACGATCAGAGAGAGATAGAAAACCAACTGCATTTGGGACGGGGAGAGTTCCACGCGCCGGTCCTCGGGATCGCGCGGCCGGATCGAGATCAGGTCTTCGTCCGACGAGAGCCAGTTCATCGTATTCAGAAACAGATCGCGGTTGCCGTTGAATCCAAGGATGGAATTGGCCACAACGTCCGTGCTCCCCGCGACCACGAAGCGGCCTTCCGGCCCGCCTTCTGAATCGAGTGGCTGGTACGTTCCTGCTCCCAGCAGCGCCAAAGGCCCTTCCAGGTCCACTCCTTCGCGAAAGCTCACCTCCGTTGCCCGCACATCGGTCGTGGCCCAGCTGTTTGCCGTGGTCCGGGCAATCGGTTGGAACTGTGCGCCCGGCATGGCATCGCTCGAGGATTGCACCGCGCAGGCGAAGGGAAACAGCGTGGCGACGTTGGCGAGGTCCCGGGTAATCGGATGATCTTCATATTGCATCACCAGGGGCATCAGCTCGTCGGTTCCGAACAGGCGGCCGATGCCGCTGGTATCCACCACCAAAGTGTTGCTCACGTCCGCACCGAACTCTGCGAGCAGTCCGGTCAGATTGGGCGGCGTATGCGGGTTGACCAGGAAGAAGACCCTTCCGCCCCCCTTGATGAAATCGCGGATGGTATCGATCTCCGGTTCGAGCAGGTCATTTTGTGGTCCCGCCACAACCAGCACGCTGGCGTCCTCCGGCACCTGGGGGGACTCTTCCAGCAGAGAAACCGTCTGGACCTGATAGTTGCTCTCTTCGAGCGCCGTCTTCGCCTCGCTCAAGCCCAGCCGCTCACTCGATTCCAGGTCCCGCTCACCGTGGCCTTGGAGGAAATAGACCACCTTAGCTTCGCCTTTGAGCAGGCGGATCAAGGTGTTGGTGATGTCCTCTTCTTCGGTGCCCGGAGCCTGTTCGTTGCGGTCGCCCGAGGCTAGGACGGCCGTCCCGTAGGTTTTTATATTGTACTGGCTGGCCTTGGCTGGCTCCCGGTCGGGGTCCACGTAGCTCACTTTGATGCGCCGGGAAAGGACCGGAAACTGCTCCAGCAGGTCACGCACGGAGTCGAAGCCCGGCTGGCGGTCGAAATAGAGCAGCTCCACGTCGCGATCCAAGCCGGATAGAAGCTGCGAGGTCTGTTGCGACAGGCTGTAGCGCTTGTTGGAGGTCAAATCGATTTGCCTGACAAATTGTTTTGCGATCAGGTTGACAGCCACTGCGATCGCCAGCACAACCAGGGTATAGACCAGCGTATTCATGCCGTATTTCGCTTGCCGGCTGGTGAGACGGTTTTTCAGTCCCTTTTGCATCTGGTCATTTTCCATTGCGGGTTCCCTCTCATTTCCTCTCATCTTAGGCCCTCCAGCGAACCGACTCCACCGAGCGGGCCGTCAAAAACAGGCTTACCCCGATGACGGAGAGGTAGTAAACCGTATCGCGCAGGTCGATCACGCCTTTGGAGAAATTCTCGATGTGGGTGGTGAGGGAAATGTAATTTGCGATTTGCCCCAGTGTGCTCGGCGAATAATCGCTGGCCCAATCGATCACCCACAGCATTAGGAACAGCCCAAAGGTCAGGCTGCCGGCGACCAATTGATTGCGGGTCAAGGTGGAAAGCATCAGCCCCATGGCCAGCAGGCAGCTTCCCAGCAAGACCAGTCCCAGGTAGGCGGCGAGCAACGGCTTCGCGTCCGGGTTGCCGTAGCGAAACAGGATCAGCAGATAAAGAAACGACAAGCCCAGCAGCGAGGCATACAGCATCAGGGAGGCCAGAAATTTCCCCAGGATAATCTGAATATCGGTGAGCGGTGAGGTCATCAGCAGTTCAATGGTGCCGGTCTTTTTTTCCTCGGCGAACAGGCGCATGGTGATCATCGGTATCAAAAACAGGCTGATGACGCTCACGTTCATCAGCAAGGGCCGGATCACCATTTCATTCACGTTCAGAATGGGCATCGACTGTCCGTACATTTGCGCGTATTGAGCCGCCGTCAGGCTTTGGCGGACAAACATCGAAAGGATGCTATAAAAGAAAAAGCCGAAGATCACGGTAAAAACGGCCAGCACGATATAGGCGATCGGAGAATGGAAATAGGAGTTCATTTCCTTGCGGGCAATGGTCCAAATATTTCTCATGAGGAGGCCCTCTCGGAATCCTGTTCGGAATCTGCCTCTGCGCCGTTTTCGGCCGGTTCGGTTGTGGTCAGCTTCAAGAAGATGTCCTCCAGGCTCAAGCCTACAGGCCGCAGTTCCAGCAACCCCCAGCCGGATTCGACCACCGCCTTGGCCAGTTCCTTCCGCGTCTCCTGGCCCTGCGCCGTCTGGACGGAGAAGGCCACGCGGCCCTTGCCGGCTTGAGAGGGGGAGACGCGGCTTACCCCCGGTATACGAGACAGGCGCTCCCGCGCCTCCGCTTCCGGCCCTTCCACCAGCAGGCTCATCGTCTCGTAGCCTTGCAGCCGCGCCGTCAGGTTTTCCGGCGTATCCTCGGCGACAAGTTTGCCGGCGTTGATAATCATCACCCGCCCGCAGGTGTTGGCCGCTTCGGAAAGGATATGAGTGCTGAGAATGATGGTGTGCTCGCCGGCCAGGCTGGTGATCAGCTTGCGCGTTTCAATGATCTGCTTGGGGTCCAGCCCCGCCGTCGGCTCGTCCAGCACCAGGACCTCCGGATTGTGGATGAGCGCCGCCGCCAGACCGACCCTTTGGCGATAGCCCCGGGAGAGATGGCCGACGAGCTTTGTAGAAACATCTGAAATGGCAGTTTTCTCGGAGACCTCCTCGATGCGCTGCTGCAATTGGCGGCCGGGCACGCCCTTGATCCGGCCCGCGAAGGCGAGCATCTCCGTCACGCGCATATCCGAGTAAAGAGGCGGCGTTTCCGGCAGATAACCGATGCGTTTTTTTACCTCCAGCGGTTCCTGCATCACGTCGTATCCCGCCACGGTTACTTTGCCGAGCGTGGGCGGGAGAAAGCCGGTCAGCACCCGCATGGTGGTGGTTTTTCCGGCGCCGTTCGGACCGAGAAATCCTAAGATTTCCCCTTTCATTACAGAGAAGTCGACATCCTGGACAGCTATGGTCCGTCCGTATCGCTTGGTCAATCCCTGAACTTCTATCACCGGATCCTCCCTGCCATGGTCCGCAATCGTTTCCCTTACAGAGCGGCCCTCTCCCGCAGGTTCTCTTGCGGGCTGTGAGTTTGGCCCCTTTGATTTGTGTGGCTAATTGGGCAGAATTTAGCATATCAAAAACGGCGCCGCTTTCCAAGAATCGGCCGGGTTGCCCAAGCCCGCAACACTCCCGCGTTGCCGATTTGAACAACCTGCCGTAGGATAGTCGGGTAAGTCATTCATAGAACCTCCAGGCAGCTTCGGTCCTGTAGTATCTTGCAAACGAGAAATGCTCTGGTAATCTAGCCAATTTGACGAGGCTGGGAATTGGCCTTTCCTCATGAACACGGAATGCCGGTTTCCCCAAAGGAGTGGGCAACATGCATAAAACCGTCGGTATTCTGACCGGCGGCGGGGACTGTCCCGGATTGAATGCGGTGATCCGCGCTGCCGTGCGGCGATTGAGATCTCTCGGGTACGCCACCACAGGCATATTGGAGGGCTGGAGAGGCTTGCTCGAAAATAAGATGGAACGGCTGGACCTGGATCGTGTTTCGGGGATCGTCTACCGCGGCGGGACTATCCTGCGCACTTCCCGGACAAATCCGGTAAAACGCCCGGACGGGCTCCGCACGATCAAAAACAATCTACAGAGGAACGCCATTGATGCGCTCGTGGCCATCGGCGGCGACGACACCATGGGCGTGGCCGACCGCTTGTTCCAGGACGGAGTCGCGGTGGTCGGTGTCCCTAAAACCATTGACAATGACCTGAACGGAACCGACGTTTGCTTCGGTTTTGACACGGCGGTCAACATAGCCACCGATGCCATCGACCGCCTCCACACCACGGCGGAGGCTCACAACCGGGTCATAGTGGTGGAGGTGATGGGACGGGACACGGGCTGGATTGCGGTGGCTTCCGGCATGGCGGGCGGCGCGGACATGATCCTGATCCCGGAGCAGCCGGTGGATCTCGATCAGGTCTGCGCGGTATTGCGGAAACGGCACGGGCGAGGCAAGTATTTCAGCATCGTCGTGGTGGCCGAAGGGGTGCAGTTGCCGTCCGAGCCGGAGCGGTCGCCAGAGGCTGTGAAGCAGAGCGGGGTCGTGGACGAGTTCGGCCACGCTCGGCTGGGCGGAGTGGGGCAGGCGCTGGCCCGCGAAGTGGAATCACGCACAGGGTTTGAAACCAGGGTGGTGACACTGGGTCACCTCCAGCGCGGCGGCAATCCCACGGCGTTTGACCGAATCCTGGGAACGCGCTTCGGAGTGCGTGCCGCGAACCTGATCGACAAGCAGGAGTTCGGCAAGATGGTTGCCCTGCGAGGAACTCAGATCGTTGCCATTCCCCTGGCGGAGGCCGTCAGCGGGCCTCGCCAAGTCGATTCGGAACTCTATGCCACCGCAGCGGTCTTTTTCGGCTAGCGCTGCTTCGCCGTCATGCCGGGGCTGGCCAGGGTGGGGTGGAGCAAGTATAATTTTGTTTCCCGGCGCTCGCATCCCAGGAAGGATGGAAGCGGGAGCGGCAGCAACCTTCCGAGAGATTTTTTATATCGAGGCGGATTTCGTTCTGCAAACAAGGCTGGGCTAAGGTGGAGTTGTGGAGAAAAGGCTGATCTTTGTATGCCAGAACGCCGATTGCAGGATGCGCCAGGGCGGCAAAGTGATGGAGAAGCTGAAACAGGAGGTAGGTTCTGACGAATCGATGGAGGTCCGCCCCTATATGTGCTTTGGTGCTTGCCACGAAGGGCCGAATGTGGTCGTGTACCCGGACAAGGTCTGGTACGCAGGCATGAAGCCGGACGAAGCTGCCGGCATCATCGCTTCCCTTCGGGGCGCCGACCCGCCGAAACACCTGGATACGGTCGACTCCAACTTAAAAGCAATGATTTTCCAATTGCTGGACGCCGGGCTCTATTGACGATCTCTCCCTGTAACAATACGCCATTTTAACGATGCGCTGATGTCTGATTCCCGAACCATTCTGTTCCCTTCCGGAATTCCAAAGGATAAAGAGAGCCTAACCGAGTACCGCCGGCGCGGAGGCTACGAGGCTTGGCGGCGGGCACTCACCCAATCCAGCCCCTCCTCGGTCTTGCAAGAGGTGGAGGCTGCCCGGCTGCGAGGGCGGGGAGGAGCCGGGTTCCCCGCCGCGCAAAAGCTCGCTCTCTGCGCCAAGGCTGAAGGAAAGCAAAAATATGTGGTGGCGAACGGGGGCGAGGACGAGCCGGGCTCGCAAAAGGATTGCATGCTGCTTGAGCGTGTTCCGCACGCGGTCCTTGAGGGCATGCTGCTCGCCGCCTATACGGTCGGCGCAACCCGCTCCTTTTTTTATACCAATGAAACTTATCAGCGGGCCCTCGCAAGCATCGACCAAGCCCTGGCGGAGGCCCGGGCGGATGGGCTGATTGGGGACGGGGTGTTGGGAACGAAGTTTGCGGTAACGGTCGAGAGCCGTCCTGCGCCCACGCAGTACGTTGCCGGCGAGGATACGGCCGCGCTGGAAGTGCTGGAGGGAAAGGAGCCTTACCCCCGGCCAAAACCTCCTTACCCGGTTACTTCCGGACTGTTCGGCCAGCCTACGGTGGTTAATAACGTCGAGACACTGGCGAATCTTGCACCCATCGTTTTGAACAGCGCTCAGTGGTATCGCAGTTTCGGGACCGAGGAGAGCCCCGGCACGATGCTCTATTCCATGAACGAAGAATGGCAGCGGCCCGGTGTTTATGAGTTGCCCTACGGGGCTCCTGAAGCGGAGTTGTTGGAAGAATGCGCTGGAGGGCTGAAGGATGGGGCCCGGCTGCGCGCCGTCTTGCCGGGAGGTCCTTCCAGCGGGTTTCTGCTTCCTGACCCGGACCGCCCGCTGAGCCCGGAGGCGTTGAAGGCCGCTGGCTCCAGCATCGGCTGCGGCGTAATGCGAGGCTACGGGGAAGGGACCTGCATGGTAGAGGTGGTTCTGGAGATCGCCCGCTTTTTTCAAAAAGAAAGTTGCGGCCAATGCCCGGCCTGCCGCATGGAGACCTCCGCGCTCGCCGCTCTGCTGGGCAAGGTCCAACAGGGCCAGGTGTCGGCGGCGGCGCTCGATCAGATTCCGCGACTGCTCGATTTCAACAAAGGCAAGGGCGACTGCAGCCTGGTCAATATGCCGGGCCCGCCTCTGCTCACCGCCTTGAAACTGTTTCCCGAAGATTTCCAGTCCCACCTGAACGGCGGAAACTGTCCTGCAACATAGAGCCACAAACGCTTGACTCTGCCAGAAACAGTGCTTGTTGCCGTTTGCTTCATATGGATGCAAGGCTTCTGCTAAACATGCAATGCTGCGGTGGCCGTCTTATCTGCTTTTTGCGTGCATGTTCACCTTGGAGGATCGGGTTTGGTGGGCAGCGCAGGGCGCGCCGCAGGAGTCCTGCTTTTGGCAGAAACCTGACCGGCTGGCGGATCCTGGAGCTTAAAGCTGCTGGCAACGAAAGGTGGCGGGTGGCGTCTGCGAACAGCGGAAGCTTTCCGCCCGGTTCCCGGTCAGAAAGGAACAGGCGTTATCCCGGCCAGTCTGGATCGCCTGCTGCTCGCTTTCCGCCTTTACGCTCAAACATTTGGTCTGCCCGTCGAACTCGACGCAGACCTCGCATTCATACTGCCTCATGCCCAAGGTCTGATAGATAATCGCAAGCAGAAACAGTACTCCAAATACGATCCCAACCAGCGTTCCTTTCGACATCGGTCGACTCATCTGTTTGAACCTTTTAGTGTTGCGTCCAATCATTCCTGAGGATTTCACAGCATTTCGGCTAATGAAAACAACGTCAGGCTAGCACAGTTGGCGAGATTGCGGCAATGTGGTCGCAGTGTCAAGTTATGGCTATTGTTCCCAACGCAGGGCGTCATTCCTGCATCCAAATGGAATTGATTTGGAAAGAAGCTCGTTCTCCACTATCATCGATTGCACTAGAGTTTGCGATGAAAGCATTGAAGGTTAGCTTTTCTCTTTAGGCGGTGCTGCACTTACAATCGGGATTACCGCAGGAGATAACCAGCCCCGTGCCGCTGTGGAAACGGAGGCTTTCGCTCAAAACGGAAGAAGAAAAGGAAAGGGTTCTAGCATGAGGAATCTCTGTAAAATTCGCTTGGCGATTTGGCTTTGTGCCGGGCTTTCAATGATCCCGGCCTCCTTGACCGCTCAAAACGTGGAACTCGAAGTCATCGAGCGGTCCCTCGAAAACGGCATGAAGATTTTGATGGTGGAACGGCACGACTCGCCCACCGTCGCGCTCTATCTTCGTTTCCGCGTGGGAGGCGTCGATGACCCCCAGGGACAGACCGGCATTGCTCATCTGCTGGAACACATGATGTTCAAGGGGAGCAAAATTTATGGGACCACGGACTTCCAAGCGGAAGGCCCTTTGATGGCGGAAATCGATCGCATTTATTTGGAACTGGATCGCGAGCGCAGCAAACGGGGCTCCGCTTTCGAGAAACCCGATGAGGCCAAAATCGGCAGGCTCGAAGAAGAAATGACCCGCGCCCTGCAAGAACAGAGGAAATATATCGTCAAGGATGAACTCTGGCAGACCTACCAGCGGCTGGGCGGGACTCGATTGAATGCTTCCACGGGCCGGGACTCCACCCAATACTTTGTCCAGCTGCCTTCCAATCAGCTGGAGGTGTGGGCCTTTCTGGAGTCGGACCGCATCGCCAACCCCGTCTTCCGTGAGTTCTACCCGGAACGGGACGTGGTGCAGGAGGAGCGGCGCATGAGGACCGACACGAACCCGCGCGGCCTGCTCTGGGAAGCCTTCAACTCGGCAGCCTTTCAAGCGCATCCCTATCGCAACCCGGTCGTCGGGTGGGCCGGCGATTTGGACAACATGACGCGGGAAGAAGTGCTGGAATACTTCAAGACCTTCTACGCGCCGAACAACATCATCGCGGCCATCGTGGGCGACATCGATCCGGACAAGACTCTCGCCATTATGGAAAAGTATTTCGGGCCGTTGCCCGCCCAGCCCCTTTCCCGGCGCAGCATCACCGAGGAGCCGCGGCAGCAGGGCGAACGGCGCGTGACCCTTTCTTTGGATGCCCAGCCCCAACTGCATATTGGGTATCATATTCCGCAGATCGGCCACCAGGACAGCTACGCGCTGGATGTCCTGGCCCAACTGCTCTCCGGAGTTTCCAGGGATTCGCGCACCGGGCGGCTCTACAAGAGCCTGGTTCTGGAGAAGAAAGTGGCGCTCCAGGCCGACGCCGGACCCATGACCAACCTCTATCCCAGCCTGTTTGTCTTTTCCGCAACGCCGGCCCGGGGGAAAACTTCTCAGGAACTGGAGGAAGCCTTCCATGAAGAAATTGGCAAGCTCCAGCAGGAGCTTCCCGGCGAAGAGGAGCTGACCAGGGTCCGCAACGCCGTGGATGCTTCAGCAATCCGGTCGCTGCGGTCGAATTTCGGCATCGCAAGAATCATTGCCACCTCCGAGCACCTGGCCGGAAGCTGGCGCTACGTACTGGAGGAGAGAGAAAAGTTGAAGGCCGTCACGGCGGAGGACGTGCAAAGAGTGGCGAAGAAATACTTCGGAGAGGAGAATCGCACTGTGGCGGAGCTCAAATCAAAATCCCGGAGCGGCGGAGCAGCAACTGAGCCTTCCTCTTCCCCAGGGCGTTCGGAAACACCTAGAGGTTTGGAGGACACACAATGAAGCAATTTCTCTTGATTGTTCTCTCGGCTGCGTTCGCCTGGGGTGTTCTGCAAGCCCAAGTTGGGGAGCGTGGCGGAGCGCCGGTCGCGCAGAGGGACCGCCACTCGGCGGGCTGGGACCAGGCCATGAAGTTGAAAGGCGCGCCGATAGCTCCCACCTTTCCGGAGGTGGGCAACCAGATTGAACGCGTGGTCTTCGATAACGGCATGATCGTTTATATCCAGGAAGATCACCGTCTTCCGCTGCTCGATGTAAACGTTCTGGTGCGCGCCGGCAGCTACTACGAGCCGGCCGAACAGATAGGGACCGCCTCGCTGGCGGGCGAGTTGCTCCACACGGGCGGCACCAAGAACTTTCCGGCCGATCATTTGGAGGAGCGCCTGGATTTCATCGCTGCCGAGCTTTCGGCCTCAGTGGGAAGAGAGCAGGCAAGCGTCTCGCTGAACGTTCCACAGAAGGATGCCGACGAAGGTCTGCGCATCCTGGCCGACGTTCTGCGATATCCGGCCTTTGACGAATCTCGCTTGGAGTTGGCCAAGCAGCAGACCATCTTCTCCCTGCGCCGCTCCAACGACACTCCCGGACCGATACTCCGGCGGGAGTTTTCGAGGCTCCTCTATACCGACGAGCACCCCTCCGGACGCACTCCCACCCCGGAACGCATCAGCCAGATCAGCCGCGACGATCTGATTCGGTTTCACGGCGCCTATTTTCACCCTAACCAGATCATGCTGGGCGTGACGGGGGATTTCGACAAGACCGAGATGCTCCGGAAGATTCGAGAATTGCTGGGCGACTGGCCGTCCGCCGAGGTTAATCTTCCTCCGCTGCCGCTGGCCAATCAGCAGCCCAAACCGGGTGTTTACTATATCCCCAAGGAGGTCAGCCAATCGAACCTCAGAATTGGCCATTGGGGAACGAACCGGGCCAACCCGGACCGCTTCGCCATCGGTTTGATGAACTCCATTTTGGGAGGGTCCGCCTTCAGTTCCCGTATCTCCCAGCGCGTGCGCACCGAGGAAGGACTGGCCTACAGTGTCGGCACCGCCTTCCCCACCAACCAAAGAGACGTCAGCTTCTTTATGGCCTTCGCGCAGACCAAAACCGAGTCCACGGTCCAGGCCGTTGACTCGATTCTGGACGAGGTTCGCAAGATCGGCGCCGCCAGAGTTTCCCGCAATGAATTCGATACCGCCAAGGAGATGTTTCTCTACGGCTACGTCTTTCGCTACACCAACCCGGCCCGGTCGCTGGCCGCGCTGATGCAGGTGGAGTATGAGGGCCTGCCTTCCGACTACCTGCGAAAACAGTTTGAAGGATACCAGGCGGTGACGCCGGAAGACATCCAGCGCGTGGCGCGGGAGTATCTCCATCCGGATCAGTTGACCATCTTTGTGGTGGGTGACTACCCCAAATTCGCAGACGAGTTGAGCCGCCTGGGTGAGCCGCAGGAAATCGAATCTCTCCAGTTTGACGGTGAGGAAGGGTCCAGGCGAGAACGGTAAAAGTTCTGGGTTAGTTTCCGTTTCTGTTAGACCCGATGTGATTTGGCGGGTCAGGACATGGTCCGCCAGGTAGCGGCAGGCCTCCAGGCCTGTCCTCCTGCTCCGTTTTGCTCAGCATGACGGCGTTTCTGGTTGCTTGCCATTCCTGATTCACGCCTGCCGGCAAACCGCTCTAGCCGGCGGCTCTCTTCTGTTTCCGCTCTATCTTCGCCCACCGGTCCCGTAATGTCGCAGTACGATTAAACACCAGCTTCTCGGGTGTCGAGTCTGGGTCCACGCAGAAGTAGCCGAGCCGCTCAAACTGATACAGAGCACCGACTGGAGCACCACGCAGCCCCGGTTCAATCCTGCCGTGCTCGACTACCTCCAGCGAGTTTGGATTCACATTGGCTGTGAAGTCCTCCCCGTCTTTGACCTCATTCGGGTCTTCCTTCCCAAACAACGTATCGTACAGCCGCACCTCAGCCTCGACCGAGTGTGATGCCGAAACCCAGTGGATTGTCGACTTTACCTTGCGGCCATCGGGCGTATTGCCGCCGCGTGTCTCTGGGTCGTAGGTGCAGCGCAACTCCACGATATTCCCGTTGGCGTCCTTGATCACATCCCTGCAAGTCACCAGATATCCATACCGCAAGCGAACTTCGCGTCCAGGCGCAAGCCGGTAGAATTTTTTCGGGGGGTCCTCCCGAAAGTCATCCTGCTCGATATACAACACACGAGAAAATGGCACCTTCCGCGTGCCCGCATTCGCATCTTCCGGATTATTCACTGCCTCCAGTTCTTCCACGAGATCGTCGGGATAGTTTTCGATGACCATTCGGAGAGGACGAAGTACCGCCATAACGCGATGCGCCCGCTTATTCAGGTCTTCACGCACACAGTGCTCAAGCAATGACAACTCGATGATGCCGGTGGTTTTCGACACGCCGATTCGGCTGCAAAAGTTGCGGAATGCCTCCGGCGTATATCCTCGGCGCCGCGAACCGCAGATTGTCGGCATGCGCGGATCGTCCCAACCCCGCACATGTCCCTCTCGGATAAGCTGGAGCAGCTTCCGTTTGCTCAGTATTGTATAGGTCAGGTTCAGCCGGTCGAACTCGATCTGTTGCGGATGATGTATGCCGAGCTGTGCCAGGAACCAATCGTACAGCGGACGATGGTCCTCGAACTCCAGTGTGCAGATGGAGTGTGTGATGCCTTCGATCGAGTCGCACTGTCCATGAGCGTAGTCGTATGTCGGATAGATGCACCATTTGCGTCCGGTCCGATGGTGCTCGGCATGCAATATACGATACATGATCGGGTCTCGCAGATTCAGGTTCGGGGACGCCATATCGATCTTGGCCCGGAGTGTCCGTGAGCCGTCCGGGAAATCGCCCGCGCGCATCCGTTCGAACAAGACAAGGTTCTCTTCCACACTGCGTTCCCGGAAGGGACTGTCCCGGCCAGGCTGGCTAAAAGTACCGCGATACTCCCGCACCTGTTCTGAGGTCAAGTCGCACACATAAGCCTTGCCCGCCTCTATGAACTGGACAGCCCAGGCGTACAATTGATCGAAGTAGTCGGACGCATAGAAAAGACGGCCTTCCCAATCTGCTCCCAGCCAGCGAAGGTCTTCGATGATCGACTCCACATATTCCGTTTCTTCTTTGTTTGGGTTTGTGTCGTCAAATCGAAGATTGCATTTTCCGCCAAACTCCTGAGCCAGGCCGAAACTGATATGGATTGCTTTCGAGTGTCCCAAGTGTAGATAGCCATTCGGTTCCGGGGGAAACCGGGCCTGCACGCGGCCTCCATTTTTATTGTTCTGCACATCCCGAACGATGATGTCGCGAATGAAGTGTGATTTCGGCGGCGGCGAATGATTAGTTCGGGGTGTGGGTTCCGGAATTTTTCTTGGCATGTTCATGCTGTTAGCGATGCTTCGATGATCTCCGGTGTGCGCTCGTCCAGCTCTCGTCGTTTGCACGAGAGAAGTGGCTTGTATTCACAACTAGGCCGATATTTTGCGCCTATTCCTGTGAGTGAGTTTACATCACAACCGGGGTCGGTGAAACTGGGTTGGCGGCAGGAATGGGCTGAAGACCCCCGCGTCAGGTAGCGATAGGTATTTAAGTAGCGACAGGCATTCCTGCCTGTCCCCTTAGAGCACAGGACGGTAAGGCCTGTGCTCCATTTCCCTCCGGCCTGCCCACCTAACTCTCGATGAATGTTTTTGCTTGGCTTTCCAGTGGCTTTTTCAGCCAAACAAACCCAATCAAAGCCAATAACGAAGCCAATGCCCGATCTTCTGTATATTTCATATCTCCTTATACTACAATTGGTTAGCTGGAAATCAGAAGTTTTGAAATGGGTTCGTTTTGCAAAAAAACATTTTTCCTCCACTCCTCTCCCCCCGTAAGCTTCGCAAACGCCCTCCGGCCCGATTCTCCCTCGCGCAAATTCTGGGGGCAACAGAATTATTCCGAGAATTCCGAATCTACCGAGGAAACCGAATCTACCGAAGATCCCGAACATTCCGAGAATTCTGAAATGGCAAGTAGGGCAGGCATTCTTGCCTGTCCCCTTAGAGCACAGGACAGTAAGGCCTGTGCTCCTGCTTCGCTTTGCTCAGCATGACAGCGTTTCTGTTTCTGGCTGACCCATTGCTGAAAAACGGTTTTTCTGACTCTCCGCTCAAATTCCGCTCGTGCGGGCGTAAACGAGCCAGAGGGCCGCGAGGTAGACCAGCAGAATGAGGACACTGCCGGGCTCGAACAGGGCGAAGCGCCGCTTGCTCCGATAGACGATGGCCGCCAGCCCCAGGGTCGTCACGACGACGGCAAACACGCCCGTGAGCGCATGGATGGGGTCTAGCGCCCCGAAGATCGGGCCGCCCGGATGCGCCACGTCCATGGCGAAAAAGACCACCATGTTGAATGCGTTGGAGCCGAACAGGTTCCCCACCGCCAAGTCAAAGGCTCCCATCCGGACCGCCGCCATCGAAGCCACAAATTCCGGGAGCGAGGTGGAGAGTCCCAACAGCAGGGTTCCTACAAAGGTTGTTCCCAGTCCGGACAGTTCGGCGATCTGCTTGGCCGACTCTGCGAAATATGGCGCGGCGACAAAGATGCAGGCTGCTGCTGCGGCGAACAGCAGGACCGCGCGGCGCAGCGTAGGCGTTGCGTCCTGTTCGGGCCGGGAGGAGACGCCGGTCACCGGAGAGTCTGGCTCGCGCAGCGTGTGGAGATAGACCGTCCGCGTCCCGAACACAAATATGATCAGGAGCAAGGCGGATTCGGGGCCAACGCCAAGCAACGTCCGCTCGGTGTGCGCCAGCACGAAAACGGCCGCGAGGCCGTTCAGCATGATAGCCAGGCAGGCGGCCAGCGCGTGGTCAATGGACGCCTGCTGAAAGACGCGTCCGCTGGTGGGCAAAAAACCGATGAGGGCGAGCAGGAGCATGTTGGCTAGGCTGGAACCGAACAGGTCTCCAGCGGCGAGATCCGGCGCCCCCAGGCGCACGGCTTCGACATCGGTGGCCAGCTCCGGAAGCGATGTGGCGCCGGCCAGCAATAGTGATCCAATCCAGACACGGCCCAGGCTCGTCCTCTCCGCAATGTCGTTACCGCTCTTTGCCAGCGTAATGCCGGCAACGACGACCGCGGCGCCGCTCGCGAGGCAGGTCAGCAGGGCGAAGGTCATCTGCGGTTCCCCTGCCGGTCGGATAATTTGCCCCGGAATAATCGAGGAGAAAGACATTGCTGCCGGGGGTTGAAGTCAGGCTGGTGGCGGATTGCTGGGAGGGTCACGGAGAAGTATGCTACCATAGCAAACCGCTTCGGAGAATTTCAAATCAGCCTGTTGCGGAGAGTTCAGGCGCTGGTGGCCCGTAACTGTTCCTTTCTCCTAAAACCCGTTTCACAGTTCCGGTCTGTGATATAGACTCACATTCCGAACATTGAAAAAAACATTACAAAATAAAGTATCCAAAAAATTAGTCAGGACAATCTTACCTGGCGGGAATCGCCCCCAGCGGGGGAAATAGCATCACTATGCCCAGACTGAAACTGCACTGGCAGATCCTGATTGCCATAGTACTGGCGTGTTTTGCCGGCACGCTCACCGGGACCGATGCAGGACTTTTCGGTGTCACCTTTTACCAGGCCTACGACTTCGTCGGAACCCTGTTTTTGAATGCTCTGAAGATGATTACCGTGCCGTTGATCATGGCCGCCATCATTACCGGTGTATCCGGGGTTGGCGGTGAGGGCGGCTTGGGGCGGCTTGGTATAAAAACCGTTCTCTACTACATGCTAACCAGCACGCTGGCTATACTCGTCGGCCTAGTGCTGGTAAACACCATCGCGCCGGGGATCGTGGGTGGTGAGCCGGCGGGCCCGCGCCTGGGCTTGGCAGAGGATACGGAGGCTGCTCTGCAGAGCGTTGAGGGCAGGGGAGCTGGCGACATTGCCGAGGTCTTTCTGCGGATGGTGCCGGTCAATATCATCGCCGCGGCTGCTGAAGGCCAGATGCTGGGGCTGATCTTCTTCAGCCTGCTGTTCGGATACTTTATGACCCGCGTTCAGCCGGATCCTGCGGGATTGCTGAAGCGGATGTGGATTGGCATCTTTGAGACGATGATGAAGATCACTATGTGGGTGATGCGCTTTGCGCCTTTTGGCGTTTTCGGGCTGGTGGCCATGACCGTTTCCACGACCGGATTCGGCGCTTTTGTTCCCTTGCTTTCCTTCTTCCTGACCGTGCTGCTGGCGCTGGCCGTTCACTCCGCTGTGACCCTTCCCCTGTTGCTGCGCCTGGTCGGTCGGGTCAGGCCCTGGCTGCATTACCGGGCGATGTCCCCTGCCATGCTGATGGCATTCTCCACGGCATCATCATCCGCCACGCTGCCGCTGACGCTCAAGTGCGTCGAGGAGAATGCCCGTGTTTCAACCCGCACCAGCAGTTTTGTGCTTCCGCTGGGCGCGACGGTCAATATGGATGGGACGGCGTTGTACGAGTGTGTGGCGGCCATGTTCATCGCCCAGGCCTACGGGCTGGAGCTGAATTTCGGTATGCAATTCATGGTCGTGCTTCTCGCCTTGCTCACCTCCATAGGTGTAGCGGGCATTCCGGCAGCAAGTCTTGTGGCTATCATCGTGATTCTGGGCGCGATCGGCCTGCCTATTGAGGGCATCGGGTTGATATTGGTCACGGATCGCATCCTGGATATGTGCCGCACTGCGGTGAATGTGTTCAGCGATAGCTGCGGCGCGGTCATTATCGCCAAGACGGAAGGAGAAACCGCCGTGTTGAGCGAGGGGATCGCGGAAACTCGATGAGCGATCAGACGCGGTATTTCATGGCGGAGCGGCGGAAGGAGCGGCAACTCATCTGCAAGGGATCGGCGGCGAGGTTTCCGTTCTTATTCCAGCATCTCCAGTTTCACCCGCGCCACGCGGTGATTCTCCATCTCCAGCACGGTGAACCTGCGATTTTCATAAACGAACGATTCGCCTTCCTGCGGAATGTGCCCGAACTGCTGGAGAAAGAAGCCGGCCAGGGTTTCGAAGCCCTTGTCACGAGGAAGCAGCACCTGATACTGATCCTCTAAATCCAGAATGTTGACGCGCGCGTCGAGGACCAGCGTGCGTTCTCCCAGGCGCAGGCCGGGCGGCATCTCCCAGTCATGCTCGTCCTCGATTTCACCGACGATCTGTTCCAGCACGTCCTCCACCGTCACCAGACCGACCGTGCTGCCGAATTCATCCACCACCAAGGCCATATGCCTGCGCTGCTTTTGAAATTCCTGCAGCAGCTGGGCAATCGGCTTGGTTTCCGGGACTACCGGTATTTCCCGCAACAAACTGCGCAATACAAACCCTCTAGGTGTGCAGCCGGCTTCCCAGGTTGCCTGCTGCTCCTCGGCGACTTTCAGCAGGTCCTTGGTATAAAGGACGCCGATAATCTGGTCGGGAGAGTCCTGGTAGACGGGAAGCCGCGAGTGCTGGTCCTCGGTGACGATCCGCAGCAACTCTCCCAGAGACAAATCCACGGAAACCGAGATGATGTTGGGCCGGGGAACCATTACTTCCCTCGCCAAGACCTGGCTCAGGTCAATGATGTTGTGAATCATTTCCTGCTCATAAGCCGGCAAAATGCCGCTGCGATGGCTGTAAGTGACCAGCATCTTCAGTTCTTCTCCGGTGTAGGTGTGCGATTGAGGGCCGGCTACGGTAGCTCCCAGGTGTCGGGCCAGGAAAAAAGAGCAGGAGTCCAGAACCGCCAGCGGCCAGCGGACCAGCTTCATGAAAAGCGTCATGGGCCAGGCAATCATTAAAGACAGCCGCTCAGCCCGTTCCAGGGCTACCTGTTTCGGGACCAGCTCTCCGAGGACCACATGGAGAAAAGTGATGAGAAGGAATGCCAGCACCAGAGCCAGGCTGTGGGTCAGCACCAGGCTGTCTGCGTGCAACCAGGCCAGCGCCGGCTGGATCATCGCCGCCAGGGTAATTTCACCAAACCATCCCAGGGCCAGACTCGCCAAGGTAATGCCCAATTGTGTCCCGCTGAGGACGCTGTTCAGATTTCCAATCAGCTTCAGGGCAGCCTCGGCCCGTGCATTACCCTGCGAAGCCCTTTGCTGCAAGCGAGTTCGCCGGACGCTCACCAGGGCGAACTCCACCGCCACAAAAAAAGCGTTGGCCAGCACCAGGAGGATAATAGCTAAAACGCGAAAAAGCGGAAAGGCAGGCATAATTGTTTCCTGCCGCTTTGCGATTCCCGGCAGAATGTAGAGCTATTCTAACATGGGATTCCCACTTCCGGGGAAGGGTAAACTTCTTTTTGCCGTGGCGCAGCGGGGAACTGTTGCTGGTGAGGCATTCCGGGGTCTGGTAACCTTATTCGGGGATGATATCCGCAGAAAAACTCGCCACTGTGCCCGCCGAGCCCGGCGTTTACCAGTTTCGGAACGCTGCTGGAGAAGTGATCTATGTCGGAAAGGCAAAATCCCTGCGGCAGCGGGTGCGTTCTTATTTTCTAGAGGCGCGGGCGGCGGAGGCCAAGACCGACACCCTGGTCCGAGAGGCCGTTGAGGTCAGCACTATTCTGGTCGACAACGACCGGGAAGCGCTGGCTCTGGAAAATAACCTTATCAAACAGATACAGCCGAGGTTCAATGTCCTGTTGCGGGACGATAAAACCTATCCTTACATCAAGCTGACGGCTTCGCAAAAATACCCTCGGATTTACGTGACCCGGCGCCTGAAGAAAGACGGGTCGGTCTACTATGGCCCTTATTTCCCGGGCGGCTTGGCCCGCCGCATCGCTCACTTTATCCACCGGTATTTTCTGGTGCCATCCTGCACCGTGGACCTGACGCGGGCGCATCCGCGGCCGTGTCTGGAATATTACATCCAGCGCTGTCAGGGACCCTGCGTGCCCGGGCTCACAACCGAGGACCGCTACGGCCAGGCGGTGCGGGACGTGAAAATGTTTCTGGAGGGCCGCCACGGCGACCTGCTCCGGATTCTTCGCGGACGCATGCAGGAGGCCTCCGACAGCGAGCGTTTCGAGGAGGCGGCTGCCTGCCGGGACCTGATTTCTACGGTGGAGCAGTTGGAGGAAAAACAGAAAGTCGCGGCCGCCAGCGGCGATGACCGGGACGTTTTTGCCCATCACCAGGAGGGCCCGCTGGTGGCGGTGAATGTGTTCCATATGCGCAGAGGCCGGGTGCTCGACCGCCGGGAGTTCTTCTGGGAAAACCAGGAGATGTTTGACGCCAGCGATTTTTTTTCCTCTTTGCTGAAGCAGATTTATCTGGAGCAGCAATACATCCCGGCGTTTGTCAATGTCCCGGTCGATTTTGAAGACCGCCCCGTGCTGCAAGAGATGCTCTCGGAAAAGCGGGGCCACAAGGTGGAGATCTTCACTCCTCAGCGGGGACAGAAACGGGCTTTGCTGGAGCTGGCGGAGAAAAATGCGGAGCACTCTTTTGAGCAGCGTTTCCGGGTTTTGAAGCCGGGCGCCCGCGCCATCTTGGAGGCGTTGCAGGAAGCGCTGGGCCTGGCGGAAGCTCCCGGCCGGATCGAGTGCTTTGACGTTTCCCACTTCCAGGGGGCCGACCCGGTGGCCTCGATGGTGGTTTGGGAAAATGGCAAGATGAAGAAAGCCGGGTACCGCAAGTTTATCCTTCGCGCGGTGGCGGGGAATGACGATTTCGCCAGCATGCGGGAGGTGGTGAGACGCCGCTGCCGCCGGTTGCAGGAAGAGCATCAGCCGTTGCCGGGGCTGATTCTGGTCGATGGCGGCGTGGGTCAATTGCACGCCGCGGCTGCCGCCCTGGAGACGCTGGGAATCATCAATCAGCCGCTGGCCAGCATCGCCAAAAAGGAAGAGATTCTCTTCGTTTACGGACAGGAGGCGGACCCCATCCGGCTCGATCCGCACTCTCCCGTGCTCCATCTGATTCAGCAGATCCGGGACGAGTCGCACCGTTTCGCTGTCAGCTTCCATCGCCAGCGGCGAGACTCCCGCAGGCTTCGTTCCGAGCTTCAGGAGATTCCCGGAGTGGGTGAAAAGACGGTTCGCAAGCTGCTGGAGAATTTTGGGAGCCTGGAAGCTATTCGGTCCGCTTCGGAAGAAGAACTCCTGCGAGTCCTGAATCGCCGTCAGGCCGCCCGGTTGAGGGAATTTCTGGTTATAGGCAAGCCCCCGGCGCCTTTGGGTGCGTAGTTTTTGCGGGTAAAATCTTCGGGAGTATTGAGTCCTATGTGCAATCTGTTGTGGGCGGAGCATGATTTCATGAAACGAATGTTGCAGGCATCTAGTTTCTCTCCAAAGCTTCATTTCCTGCTGGCGCTGTTGGTTTTTGCGGCAGCGTCCACAGGTTGTGCGCAAAGCAGTGATTTTCCTGTTGCGCTGTCCCAGGGAACGGTGGCGGGCGAGGTGACGGAAACCAGCGCAATCTTGCAATCGCGGCTTACTTCCGCTGATCCGCTGGTGGACAGCCGCTGGTCGGGGATACCGGGGAGCCCCGGGGTAGCGCGCTTTGAAGTTTCCTCAGCGCCTGATTTCAGAGGTTCCTTCCTGACGGAATGGATGGAAGCCGTTCCGGAATACGATTACATCGTCAAGACCAAAATTTCAGGGTTGCAACCGGGCACGCGACATTACTACCGTCTGTTGTACGGTCCCGATGAAGCCAGGATTCGAGAATCACAAACGGGCACGTTTCGGACGCATTCCGGAAGAGAAGCGCCCGACGAGTTTCGTTTTGCCGTGGTCACGGGAATGAACTACTCCCGGTTCCATTATATGGGGGGACGGTTCGATCCTCCTTACCGCGGGACGGATCAAGAACTCGGATACCCGGCGCTGGAAACCATTCGCAAGCTGGAACCCGATTTTTTTGTGGGGACGGGGGACAACGTTTACTACGATACTCCCACTGTCGGCCGTGCGGTGACGGAACATCAGTTGAGAAAGAAACACCATGAACAGTATTCCCAGCCAAGATTTATCCAATTATTTCGGGAAGTAGCCACGTACTGGATGAAGGATGACCACGATTACCGGTTCAATGACGCCGATCCCGTCAACCCTTTTCTCGGACCCGGAGGATATGAGCCTTCTCACGAGCTGGGCATACGGATTTTCCGGGAGCAACTGCCGGTCGTCGATCCGAACGAGGAGCAGGCGACAACCTATCGGACCTACCGGGTGAGCCAGTTGCTCCAGGTTTGGTTTGTAGAAGGGCGGGACTACCGAAGCCCGAATGACATGACGGATGGTCCGGAGAAATCGATCTGGGGCAGCGAGCAAAAAGAGTGGCTGAAACGAACGCTTCTCGAAAGCGATGCAACCTTCAAAATCCTGTTTTCACCCACCCCAATGGTCGGGCCAGACAGCACCGATAAACGGGACAACCACGTCAACCCGGCGGGATTCCGACAGGAAGGGGAAGAGTTCTTCCGCTGGCTCTTGCAACAGGGGTTCTTAGCCAAAAATTTTTATATTATCTGCGGCGACCGGCACTGGCAGTATCACTCGATTCATCCTACCGGCTTTGAGGAGTTCTCCACAGGAGCGCTGATCGATCAAAACGCCTTTCAGGTGATACGTCCCGGAGATTCGGGCTCGTCCGACCCGGAAGGCAAGATACAGCAGCCATACCACTATCCTGCGCCGACGGGCGGATTCCTGCTCCTGCGGGTCGGACCGGGGCCGGGGGAAAACCGTGCGCAAGCGGAATTCAACTTCTATGACGAGAATGGGGAAATGCTTTACAGCCACACAAAGCAGGCTGGAAACTTGGAAGATAGAAGATAGAAGATAGAAGATAGAAGATGAAAGAAGAAAGCTGAAAACCAATGAGCGCCACATGCGGGAGTTTGTGGCCGCTAAGGAACCAGCAAACCGGTCCGGATCATCCACACCACACCCAAAGCGCACGACCCGACCCCAATCACCGGCTGCACCCATCTTTCCAAACGCACCTCGGAGAAGGTTTGCACCAGCCCGCCCAGGGCCAGGCAGTAGCCTGCCATTCCAAGCATCACTCCCAGGCCGAAAACGCCCAGGTAGGCTCCCATGAGCCAGAGAGACTCCATCGCGGCAAGGGGGATCAAAGCCAGCACGGGCAAGGCGCCGGCAAGTCCGTGGATGGCCCCGGTAAAGGTGGCGGCGTGGTTGTCGAAATGCTCCTCGCCGTGGACGTGCGTGTGGAGATGGGAATGCACCAGTGAGCCGTGACTGTGCCGGTGATAGTGCAGCTTCCGCGCCCGGAACGAGCGTCGCAGAGAGACTCCTCCCACAAATACTAGCACTGCCCCTACGGCAAGTTCCGCATACGGTTCAAACCGGTCCGGGACGGGAACCGCCAAAGCAGCGATCAGAATACCCAGCAACAAAACCGTCGTCAGATGGCCCGCTCCCCACCGTAGGCTCACCATCAAGGTGGAAGAAAGCCTCCGGCGATGGCTGACGAAGGTGCTCACGGCGGCCAGATGATCCGGGCCGAAGGCGTGCAGGATACCTAAGAAAAATGCAGTAGCGAAAATCAGCAAGGGAAAAGATTTCCTTTTCAGGCGTGCAGCGGAACGGTTTCAGGAGGCTCGGCGCGCGAGAACACTAAGAATAGCACAGCCCCGGCAGCTTGATCCAACCGCAGTGCTTGTCAATCCTTGGTCAGTGCTTCATCTATGCGCCGCATCATAAACACATCTTCTTTGTTATATGCCAGCAGCTCGTTCAAGTAACGGACGTCCCTGGATGCTTTGTATTTCTTCCACGTCGCGTCGGCCCACGCGCCGTCTTTGCCGGCGAGCTGCCTTTTCAGCCCCAATGTTTCTTCGACCTTTTTTTGACCTCCATAAAGGCCATGCTCCCAGCACAATGGCACGAGGTCAACGTGGTGGAATATCCTGTCGAGCACGATTCCGAGTTCAGCGGCTATCACGGGAAAGTCGAATCCCACACGGTTCTTGACTTTGTCGGGGATCGAGCGGCCGTTGTAGGTAACGAGGCGCTCCACTCCTTCCAGCACCCTCATTAATCTCTTCTCCGAGATGTCCTCGCCTACAAGCTGATAAAAAGAATCGCTCGTGCCATCAATAACCAGGATGCCAATCACCGTGATCTTGTGGTTCTTGAAATCGTCGCATAATCTTGGAAAAGGCAATCGCCCGACGTAACTCGTCTCGATATCAAGATAGGCCGCCTTCACGCAACACCTCTCTATCCACAGAAGGTAACTGCGGCGAGCGTTTTTCCTCGCCGTGGGTTCTTCTTGCCAGCGTTAGGCAAAACCGCCGCCGTGCAGTTGGAAGGGTTTTCAGGTGCGACGCGGTGTTATGCCGTCACGCGGACGTTCTGGTACAAAAACTCCGGAGCCAAATCTGCCCCGTTGGGCCATACCAACGTGTGAAATTCCAGGTCCACGCGAAACTGCCGGAAGATTTCCGGATTTAGCAGTGGTTCGAACATTGGTCCGGTGAGTTCAGCCAGCAGATCGATTTCACCGACAGTCCCGTCCCGAAATCTCAGTTTGACTACGTAATCGGAAACATATTCTGCTTCCATCACGTGATAATTCATACTGCTTACTCCAATGGGGCAATCTTCTTCAAAGCCCTTTGGTGACTGGCGAGATCCCAATTCTCTCTCAGTTCCGCCTTGTGTTTGGCATGCCACTCGGCGACGAGCGCCAGCGCGCGTTTTGGGAATTTTCCCGAAAGGACTTCTCCGCTCTCGATATCAATCACTGCTTCTGATTCTCCATAGACTGCATGGAAATGCGCTCACCCGTGCTCGCGGTAGAAAATACCGATTACAATTCCGAAGAAACGGCTTAGTTCAGGCACGCTCGTTTCATTATACCCGCATGATAAATTCCGCCACAGGTCTAGCGCCTGGGTCAAGCGGGCTTGGCATTACTGATCTGGACCAGTTGGGGTTTGGCGCGGGCCGAGCCGAAGCTCAGAACGTCCCTCTGGAGTGGCGGCGTTTCCAAGATAAGAACCGCATTTTTTGGTGCAGGTCTTGGAGTAGCCACGGGCGCGGTTTGAGAGTTAGACTATGCGCCTATACGAATCGAGTCCGAACTGGAGGAGCAAAGCATGGCCTTGCCGGAAAATCGGTCACCCAACCAGACTTTTCATCTGGGGGGACTCCAACCTGCCGTGGAAGAAAGATTGCGACGCTGGCAGGCAGACAGGTTCGTGCCTCGGCTCTGGGAGAAAGACTACCGGTTATGGTCGCCTGAACCGGCGCCGGAACTGACCGACCGCCTGGGCTGGCTTAACCTGCCGGAGACAATGCACGAGCAGATGGACAGCGTTGCGGCATTTGCGGAGAATGCCAAGGCTGAGGGCACAAAGCACGTGGTGCTGCTTGGAATGGGCGGCTCCAGCCTCGCTCCGGAGGTCTTCCAGCGGATGTTTGGCAGCGCTCCGGGCTATCCCGAGCTGAGGGTGCTCGACAGCACACACCCGGAGGCTGTCCGGGCGGTGGAGGCCGCGGTGGATCTGTCGCGCACGCTTTTTCTGGTGTCCAGCAAGTCGGGCACGACTACCGAAACTCTCTCCTTTTTACATTACTTCTGGCAACGGTTGAGCCAAACAGGGTCGAGCGGAAAGACAAACGCGCCGGGCAGCCACTTCGTTGCCATCACCGATCCGGGAACGCCTCTGGAGAAACTGGCAAGTGAGCGGAGCTTTAGGCGGGTCTTTCTCGCGCCGGAGGATGTCGGAGGACGCTATTCCGCTCTTTCCGTTTTCGGTATTGTTCCGGCGGCGCTCATCGGGGTTGATGTGCGTGGCTTGCTGGACCGGACACGGCAGATGGCTGGAGCTTGCACATGCTCTCCTGCGGGCGGCCAGCAGAACCCGGGACTGGCGCTGGGCGCTGCGTTGGGAGAGTCGGCTCTTGCCGGAAGGAACAAGCTAACCTTCATCGTTTCTCCCTCTCTGGAGGCATTGCCCCTTTGGTTCGAGCAGCTCATCGCGGAAAGCACCGGTAAAGACGGCAAGGGAATCGTTCCGGTGGCCGCTGAGCCGCTCGACGAGCCGAACGCTTACGGGTCAGATCGCCTCTTCGTCCGCCTGAGTACGCAGGAGAAGCAGGACAAGGCGTTGGAATCTCGAATTGCAGTGTTGGAAGCCGCCGGCCATCCTCTGGTCCGCATCGAGTTGGCGGAAAAAGAAGATCTCGGACAGGAGTTTTTCCGATGGGAAGTGGCGGTCGCAGCGGCGAGCGCGGCCCTTGGAATCCATCCCTTCAATCAGCCAGATGTGCAGTTGGCCAAGGAGTTGTCCCGGAAGGCAATGGCCGAGCAGAGCGGTCAGGCGAAGCGTTGGGGGGATGAACGAGCCAAGGGTCTGTCGATGGAACGCGGCGAGGAGCTTAGAGAGAGGCTGGGGTCTTGGCTGGCAGAAGCCCAAGCAGGCGACTACCTTGCCATTCAGGCATACCTATCTCCTACGGCGGAAACCGAAGCCGCCTTGCAAAGCATACGTGTGAGACTCCGGGAGCGCCTGAACCTGGCGACCACGGTGGGGTTCGGGCCGAGGTTTTTACACTCGACCGGGCAACTCCACAAGGGCGGGCCAAATACAGGCCTTTTTCTGCAATTGGTGGACGAACCGGCCACCGACCTGCCCGTGCCGGAAACGAGTTATTCCTTCGGCCGGCTCATCCGGGCCCAGGCCCTGGGAGATTTTCAGGCACTGTGGCAGCGGGGGCGCCGCGCGCTGCAGGTTAGCTTGGGGAACGATATTCCCGCTGGACTCCGGGAGCTTCAGGCGGTGCTTGGTGGCTGAAATTACTGCGCTATTTTGGGATATGGGTGGTGTGATGCTGAGCAACGGCTGGGACCGCAAGGGGCGCTCTCGTGCTGCCGAGCGGTTCCGCTTGGACCAGTAAGAGTTCCAGAGCCGGCACAAAATGCTCAGAGCCAGACTGCGGCCAGATCAGGCAGTATTGGCAGGAGGGTAGAGGAAGAGGTTATAATAATTCCGGGTGGGATTAATCTCCGTAGGCAAGAAGATGCCTCCCGCGTTCTGCACGGAACGGATGTAAGGTTGCCCAAGCGGACGCTTGGCAACAAATTTGGCTTGCCGGAAAAGGGAGCGAGTCAGGATCCATAAACAGAAAAAGGTACAACGATGCTCAATATCTTTCGGCGCAAGGACATAGTGACCCGCGTAGTTGTGGGATCGATTCTGGTGTTGATTGCCGTCGCCATGGTTATCACGTTGATCCCCGGCATCCTGGATCCTACCACTACGGGCGCTGTTCCCAGTGCCTTGGTGGCAGAAGTGCGCGGGGAGGAGATTACTTCTTCGGAACTGCAGCAAAAGCTGTTTCAAATCAGCCGCCAGAGCAACATTCCTCCGATGATGATGCCCCTCTACTATTCCTCCATTCTGAACCAGATGGTTCTGGAAAAGGCGACCATGCAGGAGGCCAAGCGGCTGGGATTGGAAATCAGCACGTCGGAGTGGCGGGAGAAGTTGGAGCAGGACCCAACTTTGTTTCCCGGCGGACAGTTTATCGGCCAGCAGCAGTATGAGAACATCATGGCGGCGAACGGCATGACTGTGGCTCAGTTCGAACAGAGCTATCGGGACGCCATGCTGAACGAGAAACTGCGCCGAGTTGTGACCGACCCGGTCAGCGTTACGCCGGAAGAAGTCATCGCGGCATTTCACAGAGAAAATGAAAAAGTGGTATTGGACTACGTTTTTCTGAGGCCCGTGGATTTCCGGAATGACATCCGTCCGAGCGAAGCCGAATTGGAGGCCTATTTCGAGGAGAACAGGGATAGTTATCCAGTTCCCGAAAAAAGGTCTGTGCAGATTCTGTATGTGGAAAAACAAAAGGTCCGCGAAGCGAACTCCGTTGCGGAAGAGGAGATTCAGGAATACTACGATAGCAATAAGGATTCTTATCGAGTCGAGGAACGCGTCCTGGTGAGCCACATCCTTTTGCGGACGCCGGATAAAACCCCGGACAAGTTAGATGAGGTCAGGCAGAAGGCTTCCGGGCTGCTCGAACAACTGAAGGGCGGGGCCGATTTTGCGACTTTGGCGAAAGAAAACTCCGAAGACCAGACCACAGCGCCTTCCGGAGGGGATCTGGGATGGGTCGTCCGGAACCAGACTGTGACGGAATTTGAAAACGCAGCGTTCACCCTGGAACCGGGAACCGTCAGTGAACTGATTGAAACCGTATATGGCATTCATATCCTCAAGGTAAATGCCCACGACCAGCCCTACTTGCGAACATTGGAGCAAGTGAAACCGGAGATCCAGAATAAGCTGCTCGAAGAGAAGGTTGCCTCCGGAATTTTAGATCTGGCCGAACAGGCGACAGTGGCTTTGCGGCGTTCCCCGGATGATATCGAATCCTTGGCGGAGAGGTATAACGGAGTGGTGGTGGCTCCTGCTCCGTTTGCGCGTGGTGCGATATTGCCACGCGTCGGGAATTCGCCGGAATTTATGGAAGAGGTTTTTTCCCTGGAGACGGGAGAAGTGGCCCCCCCGATCCTGGGTCCGGATGGGTACGCAGTTCCACTCCTGCTGGAGGTGATTCCCGGCCATGCGGGCGAATATGCGGAGGTTCAGGATCAAGTCCGGGAGAATTACATTAGCGGACAGTCCCGAGAAATGGCTCAGGCCAAAGCCGAAGAGCTATCCAAGCGTCTGGAACTACAGGAGACGAAAGATATCGGGCTGGCCGCACGCGAGCTGGACCTGACGGTCGAGACCACCCAGCCGGTTGCCAGGCAGGGAACCATCCCTTCCCTCGGAAACGTGGAGGAGTTAGGGCCGCAGGCGTTTACGGCGGAAGTGGGAGAAGTTGTCGGGCCTGAGTCGGCAGGCGGCGGATACGTAGTCTATCAGGTGGCCTCCCGTGAGCCTGCTCAGGAGGAAGATATGGAACAGCAAGTATCCGAGATCATGCAGCGGTTACTGAACCAAAAACGCCAGCTTGCCTTTGAGGCTTTTCAGGACAGTCTCACAGAAAGATTGGCCGCCTCCGGCGATCTGAGGATTTATGAGGACGTCTTAGCGCAACTTACAGCCAGCGTTCCCTAACAGCTAAAGATTGCCCTTCCAGCCAGAAAATCTACGAAAACAAGCCTCCCGTTTTGGATGAAATGCGGTGTGTTTCCCGCTGCGGTTGAAACCAGTGGTCTGGCTGTTTTCCTATCGAGCGCCCGCAGTCGCCCGGGCTCTGAGCACGGGCGGAGTGGACGCAGGAAGCCGAATGGAAGTCGGCAGAAAATGATAGGGGGGCCACGGACCGCTGATCCGGAGGTCACAACCTTTCATCTGTTCCGCGGCGCTACGGCGTAACTTCTGATAGCTTTTCACTCTTTGGTCCTCGATCAAGTGGGCGCAGTCCACTAGCAACTCGCTGCCCGGAGCCATGCGGCAGCGAACCTGTTGTTCCAGGGGGCGAAACAACTCGCGTGCCCAGTCGGCGAGTTGCTCGGCCAGCATGCGGTTCTTTGCGTTCACCGGCTCGTCTGTCGGCTTCCTGGCTCCGTTCCCGTTCGTCGCGCTGCGCTTCCCAGCCTTCCGAGAACGCGGGAGAGATTTTTTCGGGTTCTCCGGGTGCTGAAGGTCCGGAGGTAAGAGCAACTTCAAGCGCATCTCGGCTCTACCCCGCAACCGGCAAAAGGCTTCCAGCAATTCACGCCGGTTTTCCTGAATGAGTTGGAGAATTTGTTTTTCGGCGTGAAAGGAGGTTCCAAAACGCAACGGCAGCACGGTATGAGTTTCAAAGGCACGGCCAATCACTTGGCCATGCTGCACGATGGATCGGGGGGTAAACCGATAATTACGCTCTAAACGGCTCAGCAACATCGTGTACTTCCCGCACCGGAGCGGGAACACCGGATGGTCGTCGATTCCCTGCATAATTGGCCACTCTTCTCCTGCGGGTAGACGGAGGAGGCAGTAAGCGTAAATAGCCATTCAATTCATCCTTTCTGGGGGGTCTTGACGGGGCTTCGCGAGGGCGTCAAGGGGGATTCTAGGCCTTTGCCGCGTCCGTTACTGTCAGGTATGAAGATGTTTCTCGGTGGAAGAGAAGGGTAGGCCATTCCGAGCTGGGGGCAAGGCAACATGGCAAAAATTGTAAAAATAACTCTCCCATGCTAATCCATTCCACCCGAAAAGTCCAAGTCGAAGTTTAGGGAGAAAGTTTAGCGGGGAAGTTTATAGAGAAACAGTCCGGACTCCCGTCGGCTACGGAGAGCGTTTTCTGAGAAGTGTGTCCACACTGCTTCCCGGAAACTTTTGTTGAGCGACCAGGCTACTTGCGCCGGAGTCCACCGTGCATCCGCTTGCGCGCCCGAACCTCGTATTCGGTGCCCTCCTCCAGTTCCGGCATGGGTGACAAAGGCCGGAGCTTTCCTGCTTCCACTACTGCCGAAAAAGAATGGACTGGAAGGCGGGGAGCGGATTCTCCGCGGTCGAGCACTTCATTGACCAGCCGGTCGGCTTCTCGGTTTTGCTCCCGGGGCACATGCTGGATGGAAAAATGATCCAGATGGCTGGCCAATTTCCGGGCGCGCTCGTATAGGGGCTTCAGATCAGGGCTCCGCACTCGGTAGCGTCCCTGCATCTGCTTTGTGACCAGTTCGGAATCACAGTAGATTTTCAGTCGCTGGAGCTGTTTTTGGCCGGCGTACTCCAGGGCGGCCAGCAGGGCCTGATATTCGGCGACGTTGTTGGTGACCTTTCCCAGGTGTTTCGAGAGCGTCTCGATCATGCGGCCCTGCGCGTCCTGAATCACTACGCCGTAGCCGGATGGTCCGGGATTTCCCCGGGAGCCCCCGTCAATGTATGCCACCCGTTCCGATGCCGGGGCGGGAAAGGAAAATTTGGAGGAGGCGGACATGGTTCGGTGTTACTCAGCCGGGGGTGGCGGCGGCACATAATACAGGATGCGGCCACAGCTCTCGCAGTTGACGATCTGTTGGTTTGTTTTGACGTCGTTGTAAGCCTGCGGCCGCAGCCGCACGTAACATGCCTGACAGGCTCCATCGGTTGCAGGAGTGACAGCCAGCCCGTGGCGCAGGGCGGCAATCCGCTCATAGCGGGCGTAAACGTCGGCTGCTAGGCGTTGTTGCGCCTCCTCCCGGCGGACCCGGACGTCGCTCAGCTTATTCTCCTCTTCCTGTTTCTTCCTCTCGGTAGCGGCTATCTCCTCCTGGGCGCGGGAGCGTTCCACCGCCAGGCTTTGCTCCGACTCTCGCAGGGTCTTTTCCAACGACTCGGACTCGATCATCTCGGCGAGAATCTCGTCCTCCAGCTTGCGGACCTCCGTCTCGTGGAATTCGATCTCATGGAGCAGTGCGCGGTACTGCTCATTGGTCTTCACGTCCAGGGTCTGGTCCCGGTAGTGGCTGATCTTCTCCCGCAGGGCAGCGATATCGTTTTCCCGCTTGCGGCGCGCCTGTTGATTTTTTGCCAGGGCCTGCTGATCGGCCTCTCTTTTTCGGACGTGTTCAGAAAGCTGCCCTTCAATCTCTGCAATTTTCTTCGGCAGCCGCTGAACATCGGCCGAAAGGTCTTTTATCGTGTTGTCCTGTTCTTGGAGTTCAATGAGCAGTTTTAAATCCGGGTTCATGGTTTGAAACGATTGCTAACGCATCTGCTGGCCGTTGAGATTTCGCTTATTATAGCATGGCTTTTCGGGACAGGCGGGGGCGGCCCCTCCGCGGAGTGAATCAGATTTTCATCGATAGTGGCCTTATAATGAAAACTGGTCCACACCGTCGTCGCGGGGGCGCCTGTGATTAGAGCCGCGATAGGTTGCCCTGCCTGTCCCGAGCGCAGCCGAGGGAAGCGGAGCCGAAGGGTAATGGAGCGGTTTTGCAGCCACCGTCCCGCTTAAACCCCAGCAGGTATCTGGACGGACACTCTATACTGTCCGGCAAGCATTGACTTCGCCTTCCGGTTCGGAGATGATGAGCCAGCCGCTCCTGCGGCGGAGGAATCATGACTACCCCATCGCAGCAACCGCAAATTCAGATCACACAGACCGGAGACTACCGCGAAGGGTATGCCAACAGCGTGCAGATCCGCGTCAGTGTTTGGGATTTTCTTCTCCAGTTTGGAACCATGACGCAGACGGCTTCCGAGCGGGTGCATATCGTCAATTTTCAGGGCATCTATCTCAGTCCGCAGCAAGCCAAAGCCCTGCTGAATGTGCTGGGCCAGAACATTTCCAACTACGAAAGGACCTTTGGGGAAATCAAGCTGGCCCCTGCCGCTGCCGGTCAGATTGCAATCCAATAAGCTGCCCTCCGGTCGCCGGCCCGAGGCAACAGCATCCCGGGATTGACTTTATGGAAAGACGCTGCTTATAGTGGATATTCCGCGGTGGCTCCGGCAATGAAAGTTACTGAGGGGTTGCTCAAGAACCGACTTTCCCCGCAATCACGCATAAGGCAATCGCAGCGAGGTATAATATCTAGTGGCGGCGCCAAAGGGGGCTAGGTGCGGCACAACTCCCGCAGGCCATTCATCCCCATTTTAAAGAATAGAAAGAGGTCGTTTTTCCTGTGTCAGAGAGTTGCCGTCGGGTGCTGGAGATTGAAATCCCGCCAGAGGTCGTAAAAAAGCGGGTGAAGGCGGTTGCAGTTCACTTGCAACGCCGCGTGCGCCTGCCCGGCTTCCGGCCTGGGAAAGCTCCGATTTCGCTGATTCAACAGAGATTTCAGGACGATATTCGCTCCGAGGTGTTGCAGGAACTGGTGCCTGAATATATCCGGGTCCGGGCGCAAGAGAAAAATTGGGAGCCGATTGGGTATCCTTCGGTTAGCGACGTGCAATTTACCGAGGATACTTCCCTCCGGTTTAAGGCTATGGTGGATATCCTGCCGGAGATTCAACTGGGGGATTACGGAAGACTGACAGTGGGGCTGGAAGAGCCCGAGGTGAGCGAGGAAGAGATTGCCAAAAGCCTGGAGCGCTTGCAGGAGCAGGCTGCCACCTACGTCAATTTGGAGGCGAGACCTTTGCAGAAAGGCGACTACGCCAGCATCAGTTTCGAGGGCTCCTCTCCAGGCAAGGGGTCGGCGGCAATGAAGGCCGAAGAAGTCCTGTGTGAAATCGGCGGCGCCAACACGGTGAAAGAGTTTACCGAGAACCTGAAAGGCGCCCAACCCGGCGAAGAGCGTGATTTTGAAGTTGCCTATCCCGCGGAGTTCAGCGACCCGCGTCTGGCCGGAAAAACCATCGCCTACAAGGTGAAAGTGTTGGGAGCGAAAAAAAAGCTGCTGCCTGACCTGAACGATGACTTCGCCCGCGAGGTGGGCGAGTTCGAGACGCTGGATGCGCTCCGTCAGCAGGTCCAGCAAGAGTTGCGGAATGCCAAGCGCGAAGAAGCCGAGCAGAATGCCAAAAATCAGCTTCGCCAGCAGTTGGTCGATCTCCATGACTTCCCGGTCCCGGAGACCATGATCGAGCGCCAGATGGACAGGCGAGTGGAGCGGATACGGCGCCAGCTTGCGGCACAAAAGGTTGATCCGGAAAGCCTTCAAATGGATTGGAAGAAAATGCGCATTTCCCAGCGGGAGACTGCTCTGCAGGAGGTAAAAAGCACCCTGATCCTGGAAAAAATTGCAGAAAAGGAAAAGATTGAGATCGAAGAAGCCGATATTGAAGAAGAGATGGGAAAACTCGCGGCAGCCAGCCAGCAAACGGCGGCAGTGGTGCGGTCCCGCTTGACAAGGGAGGGGGCGCTGGATAAGATCAAAGCTAATATCCGCATTGAAAAAACTCTTGAGTTTCTCATTCACAAAGTCAGTAGCGCAGCTTCATAAGCGGGTAAAGTGAGATGTTTCCCGAAATAAACATGCAGTTGCAGGAACGGAGAGCTGGCAAGATCCTAGAGTTGATAAGGAGGCAGGTGATTTCTTTATGGCGCTGATCCCAATGGTGGTGGAACAATCCAACCGGGGGGAACGGGCTTACGATATTTATTCCAGGCTTCTCCGCGATAACATCATATTCATCGGCACTCCCGTCGACGATAACGTTGCCAACGTGGTTACGGCTCAGCTCTTGTTTCTGGAGGCAGAGGACCCGGAGAAGGATGTGTACCTTTATATCAACAGCCCCGGCGGGTCCATCACAGCCGGAATGGCTGTTTATGATACGATGGAATTTATTCGTCCGGATGTCTCTACCATCTGCATCGGCCAAGCTGCCAGCATGGCGGCCCTATTGCTGGCGGCGGGGGCTCCGGGCAAACGGTTCACTCTTCCCAATACGCGTGTCCTGATTCACCAGCCATCCATGGGAGGGCTTTCCGGGCAAGCCACTGACATTGATATTCAAGCCCGCGAGATTCTGCGCATGCGGGTGTCCACCAATAGATTACTGGCGAAGCATAGCGGACAGGACATGAAACGGATTGAGAAGGATGTGGAGCGGGATTTCATCATGACTGCGGAGCAGGCGAAGGAATACGGGCTTGTCGATGCGATTATTTCGAAGCACAAGTAAAAGAAGAATCATCGCAGCCTGTTCGGTGTGATATTTTGAGAATCGAACCGATGTTTGGAAACGAAGCGGAGAGAAAGGCACAGAGTGAAACGAGGCGCATCGGACGAGAACCTAAAGTGCTCCTTCTGTCATAAGTCACAGGAAACGGTGGGCAAACTGATTTCCTCGCCCAGCGACTATCCTCGCGCATACATTTGTGACGAGTGCGTGGCGGTTTGCAACTCCATTCTGGAAGATGACCGCGCCGGCGCATCTTCAGGGGGTCTGCGCTTATTGCCCAAACCCAAGGAAATCAAGGAATTTCTGGGGCAGTACGTCATTGGGCAAGAGAAGACTAAGAAAAAGCTGGCGGTAGCCGTCTATAACCATTACAAGCGGATCCAGATGACCCGTCAGCGCAAGCCCGAGGTGGAGTTGACCAAGAGCAACATACTGCTGATAGGGCCTACTGGAACCGGTAAAACGTTGCTGGCTCAGACCTTGGCCCGCCTCTTGGAAGTGCCCTTCGCCATCGTGGACGCCACCACGCTGACCGAGGCCGGATATGTCGGCGAGGATGTGGAAAACATCATCCTCAAGCTGCTGCAGGCCGCCGGAGGCGATGTGGCTCGCGCCCAGCAGGGAATCATCTATGTGGATGAGGTCGATAAAATTTGCCGCAAGGATGAAAATCCTTCCATCACACGGGATGTCTCCGGAGAAGGAGTTCAGCAGGCCCTGCTGAAGATTTTGGAGGGTACGGTGGCCAACGTTCCCCCGCAGGGAGGGCGGAAGCATCCTCATCAGGAATTCACTCCGGTGGATACAACCAACATCTTGTTCCTGTGCGGTGGAGCCTTTGTCGGCTTGGATAAGGTCATCCGCAAGCGAATCAGGAAGAAATCGCTCGGGTTCCAGGCGGAATCTCCGGCGCGGGAAACTTCGCGCTGCGATATTGACGTGCTGGAGCAGGTGCAGCCCATGGACCTGATCCGGTACGGGTTGATCCCGGAGTTTGTGGGGCGCCTGCCCACCATAGCGGTCCTGGAAGACCTGGACAAAGCTGCCCTGGTGGAAATTCTCACAAAGCCCAGGAACGCCCTGGTTAAGCAGTACCAGATACTGTTTGAGTTCGAGAATGTGCGGCTGCAATTCGCCGAGAAGGCGCTGGAGATGATCGCCTCCAAGGCCCAGGAGCGGAAGGTCGGCGCCCGCGGACTACGCATGATTTTGGAAGATTTGATGTTGGATTTGATGTACCATCTACCTTCCCAGAGGAAATCGAGAGACTTTCTGGTTACGCCGGAAATGGTTGAGGATCAGGAAATCAGCATCAAGCTTTTGGAGAAGGCTGGATAGCGCGGAAGCAAGTCGCGCCGGTCCGGCAAGAAACGAAAAGAGGAAAGATGCTCACTAACCGGGAAGCGGTGGAAAGCCGCAAAATGCCCATGCTCCCGATCCGGGACGTGGTGATATTCCCCTACATGATGACTCCGTTTGTGGTGGGACGGGAAAGCTCCGTGCGGGCGCTGGAAGAGGCATTGGGAGGCGACAAGAGAATTTTTCTGGCAACCCAGCACGATGCTTCCGTCGATGAGCCCAGCCCCTGTGACATCTATCAAGTCGGCACCATTGTGACCATCGTCCAGAGCCTGAAGCTTCCGGATGGAAACATCAAGGTTTTGGTGGAGGGAGTGGAGCGGGGCAAAATTCTCAGCCTCAGCGATGAGGATGGGTTTTTCCGGGCTGTGGTGCGCCCCATCCATTTCAAAGCGGAACCGAGCCCCGCGCTGGAAGCGTTGATTAGTCGCGTCACCGCGCTGTTTGAGCAGTACGTCAAGCTCAGCCAGAGCCTGAACTATGAAACGATGATTGCAGCTGCGCGGGTGGATGATGCCGCCAAGCTCAGCGATACCATTGCGGCGAACTTGCAGTTGAGTATGGAGGAGAAGCAGGAGTTGCTGGAGATTTTTGATCCGGCGGAGCGTCTGAACCGGATTGCCGATATCCTGGAGATGGAGATCGAGAAGTTAAACGTGGACCGCAACATTCAGGGCCGGGTGAAGCGGCAAATGGAGCGCGCCCAAAAAGAGTATTACCTGAATGAGAAGATGAAGGCGATCCAGAAAGAGTTGGGACGGGACGAGAAGAGCGAAATCGATGAATTGAAGAAGAAGATCGAAACGGCCGGAATGCCCAAAGAAGCCAAAGAAAAGGCGTCCCAGGAGCTAAAGCGTCTGGAGATGATGCCGCCCATGTCGGCCGAATCCACAGTGTCCCGCAACTATCTCGATTGGCTGCTGGCGGTTCCCTGGAAAAAGAAGACCAAAGAAATCAAAGATATGGAAAGGGCCGAAAAGATTCTGGAAGAGGATCACTACGGCCTGGAAAAGATCAAGGAGCGGATCCTCGAATTTCTGGCCGTGCGCCGTCTGGTAAAAGAACCCAAAGGCTCCATCCTCTGTTTCGTAGGCCCTCCGGGAGTGGGGAAAACTTCGCTTGGGATGTCCATTGCCCGCGCTACCGGGCGTAAGTTTGTGCGGCTCTCGCTGGGGGGTGTCCGCGATGAAGCCGAAATCCGCGGTCACCGGCGCACCTACATCGGCGCGCTGCCCGGACAAATTCTCCAGATGATGAAGAAAGCAGGGACCCGGAACCCGGTGTTCATGCTGGACGAAGTGGAAAAGATGAGCATGGATTTCCGAGGCGACCCTTCAGCCGCTTTGCTGGAAGTTCTGGACCCGGAACAGAATTACATGTTCATGGACCACTACCTGGATGTGGAATACGACCTTTCGCAGGTCTTCTTTATCTGCACGGCCAACGTGATTCATACGATTCCGCCGGCCTTGCAGGATCGGATGGAAGTGCTGCGCCTGTCCGGCTACACCGAGCTCGAAAAGACCGAGATCGCCAAACGCTTTTTGGTGAAAAAGCAGCGGAAGGCTACGGGCTTGACCGAAAAGAACATCAGCTTTTCCGATGAAGCGCTCGGCGACATTATCCAGTCCTACACCCGGGAAGCAGGGGTTCGCAACTTAGAGAGGGAGATTGCGAACGTCGGCCGGAAGGTGGCCCGCAAAGTGATCAAGGAAGGCCGCGATCTGAAGGTTTCCATCGAGAAGGAAAACCTGGCGGATTACCTTGGGGTCGTCAAGTTCCGCGATGCGCTGGCTGAGAAAAACAATGAGGTGGGGCTGGCAATCGGCTTGGCCTGGACGGAAGTCGGCGGCCAGATTCTGGCCACCGAAGCTACTTTGATGGATGGCAAAGGAAGGCTGACTTTAACCGGGAAATTGGGCGACGTGATGCAGGAATCCGCTCAGGCTGCCATGAGTTATGTGCGGTCGCGGAGCCATCTGCTCGGGCTGGAACGGGATTTCTACCGCCGTCTGGACGTCCACATTCACGTCCCGGAAGGTTCCATCCCCAAAGACGGCCCTTCGGCGGGAATTACCCTGGCCACTACTCTGGCCAGCGCCTTGACCAAAATCCCCGTGCGGAAGGATGTTGCCATGACAGGCGAGATTACGCTCCGCGGGAAGGTTCTCCAGATTGGCGGTTTGAAGGAGAAATTATTGGCGGCTCACCGCGCCGAAATACGCACGGTCATTCTGCCGAAGGACAATGAAAAGGACATGGCGGATATCCCTGCCAACATTCGGGAGGATTTAACGATGCATTTTGTCCAGACCATGGATGAGGTTTTGCAAATTGCCCTGGAACGCCCCCTGCAGCCTCTGGCACCGAATGCGCCCATGGCCTCCGATTTTCAGCCCAAGGACGTTGCCGATCAGGGATCGCTGACGCAATAAGATAAGCGAGCATCTTCCTCCTTGGAGTCTGAAGATTTTCTTTCCGACCCAATTCGGAAGGGGGCGGATTACACCCCCTGGCAAAATACTTTTTCAGCGTGGGTTAGCATTCCGGTGGGTTCCCGCAGATCATCACCCGAGACGTGATTATTCTAGCCTGATTATCCGTGAAGCTGAAATACGAACGCTGTCTGCCCCGGATTCCTTTCTTTTCTAAGGGTGGGGAAAATACTCCAGATTGACGATAAATGGATTCGATCAGCCATTGCCCGGTTCGACACGCAGCCGGAGCGGCAGTAAAGCTCTTTGACCGAGGGAAAGCAGAAGGGGAACAACTCCCCGCAAGGTTCGACTGCGAGCAAGCAGCACAAACTGGGAGAGGGGAAGGCCTGTTTGCATTCCGCGCCCGTTCCCTTACACGAATCGACAAGGACGTTCGGGAGTTAGTATGGATTTAGCCGAATTAAAAGATTTGAATATCACTAAATTGACGCAGGTGGCCAAGCAATTGAACGTACCGGGGGCCACCGGGTTGCGCAAGCAAGAATTGATCTTCAAGATCCTGCAGGCGCAAACGGAAAAAGACGGGCTGATCTTCTCCGAGGGCGTGCTTGAAACCTTGCCGGATGGCTTTGGATTTCTGCGCGCTCCGGATTACAACTACCTGCCCGGGCCGGACGACATTTACGTCTCCCCCTCGCAGATCCGCCGCTTTGACCTCCGCACGGGAGACACCATTTCCGGGCAAATTCGGCCCCCCAAGGATGGAGAGCGCTACTTCGCCCTGATCAAGGTGGAGGCGGTGAATTTTGAATCGCCGGAGGAGTCGCGGAACAAGATCTTTTTCGACAACCTGACGCCGCTGTATCCGCAAGATGGCATCCAGTTGGAGACGGTCAAAGGGAATCTCTCGGGGCGGGTGATGGACCTGATGACGCCCATCGGGAAGGGCCAGCGGGGCCTGATCGTCTCCCCGCCGCGAACCGGCAAGACCATGCTGTTACAGTCGATTGCCAACTCCATCACGGCAAACCATCCGGAGGTCACCCTGATTGTGCTGCTGATCGACGAGCGCCCCGAGGAGGTGACCGACATGCAGCGGTCGGTGCAGGGCGAGGTGATCAGCTCGACGTTTGACGAGCCGGCGGCGCGGCACGTGCAGGTGGCCGAGATGGTGATCGAGAAGGCCAAGCGGCTGGTGGAGCACCGCCGGGACGTGGTGATTCTGCTGGACTCGATCACGCGGCTGGCGCGGGCCTACAACACCATCGTGCCGCCGTCGGGCAAGGTTCTGAGCGGGGGGGTGGACTCCAACGCCTTGCAGCGGCCCAAGCGGTTTTTCGGGGCGGCGCGGAACATCGAGGAGGGGGGCAGCCTGACGATCGTGGCCACGGCGCTGATCGACACCGGCAGCCGCATGGACGACGTCATCTTCGAGGAGTTCAAGGGGACCGGCAACATGGAGATCATTCTGGAGCGGAAGCTGGTGGACAAGCGGGTGTTTCCGGCCATCGACATCAACCGCTCGGGGACGCGCAAGGAAGAGTTGCTGCTGTCCAAGGATGAACTGAACCGGGTGTGGGTGTTGCGCAAGGTGCTGAATCAACTGGCCCCGACCGAGTCCATGGAACTGCTGCTGGACAAGCTCTCCAAAACCAAGGCCAACTCCGATTTCCTCGCCTCCATGAGCGGAAGGTAGGATTGTCATCCGGCAAGGGCGCCGCCCGGAATGGATTGTTCCAAATTCCGGTTGACTCAAACCGGATGAGCGCAGTTCTTCTGCTCAAAGCGAAAATGGGCGGCACATCGGAAAGAGAATTCCCCCACAGGGCGAACCACTCTCTTCGTAGGACCGCCTCCTTCCTGATGGTGCCCTTTTCTTATAGCTTGTTTATGGGTTACACTGGCTGGCGAATAGCTGGTTGCATGGTTGCAAGGTAGCTTGATTGCTCCCTTACCATTTCTACTTCCACTTCCTCTTTCTTCGGGGCGGCGTAGCTCAGTCGGCAGAGCGAGGGTCTCATAATCCCTAGGTCACTGGTTCGAGTCCAGTCGCCGCTACCAATCTTTTCAATAGCTTGCAAGAGTAATGGCATAGAGGCTCTGAGCTTGCACGGATCAGGCGCCGGGCGTATGATTTTGTGGAAAGATAGAGTTGAAATCGGAAATTCGATTCGCGAGGTGAGAACATGCAGTTGATGAGAAAGACGAAGGATCGGGGCTGGATTTGCCGTTACAGAGTGTCCGGGCTGATGCGGGCTGTGGCGGCCGTCATATTCCTGACGGGAGCAAGCCTGTTCGCACAGCAGCAGACGATACCGCCCCGTGCCGACAACTTCAATGAAAAAAAAGAGCCCTTTCGCATGATCGGCAACATCTACTGGGTCGGACATACGCAGGTCGGCGCCTTCTTAATCACGACCCCCCAGGGACATATTTTGATGGATACCACCTCTACGGAGCAGTCGCATTGGGTTCGGGAATATATCGAGAAGCTTGGGTATGACATGAGGGATATCAAAATCATGTTGAACTCCCATCCCCATGAAGAGCATATGGGCGGTTTCGCGATGTTCAAGGAACTGACCGGAGCGAAGCTCATCGCGTCGAAGCTAACCGCGGACGAGATGGCGGTTGGCGGCAGGACCGATTTTCGGGAAGATGGCAGCGAACAGTACACGCCCGTCCAGGCCGATCAGACGGTTGCCGATGGCGAAAAGGTCCAGTTCGGCGGCGTGACGCTGACGGCTCACTTGACGCCCGGCCACACCAAGGGCTGCACCACGTGGACCACGGAGGTGGAAGAAGATGGCCAACAATACGACGTCGTCTTTTTTTGCGGGATGGCCACCGCCGGCATCGACCGGGCGCCATTGCTCAACAACCCGAAGTATCCGAACATCGTGGAGGACTATCAGAATTCATTCCGCCTCCTGAAAACTCTGCCCTGCGACGTTTTCTTGTATCCCCGCGCCACGACCATCAAGCTGCACGAGAAACAGGAACGCCTGAATCAAGGAGAAAAGCCGAATCCATTCGTTGATCCGGCGGGGTGCCGCGGGTACATCGACGAGTATGAGACGCTGTTTTCCAATCTGCTGGCCGAACAGCGCGCTGCGCAGAATTCACCATAGCGCGGGTTTCCCACCAATCCTCCTGACGAATCGTCCAGAAGGACTTGGCAATCTGGGCGTTGCAGGCGGTTCCCAGCCGCGACAGAAATGCAGCGCCGCGTGCCGACCGACCAGACCTGTTCTAAAATTCGCAAAAACGGGTTATACAGTATCGCCTCGCGTAACAACCGGCCTTAGGACAAGGAAGATGTGAACAATAATCGCTTCTTGATACGGATAATATCTCTGGTCCACGGAGTTTTGTACCGAGCCACGGATGGAATCATTGGAGCAAGGATCGGAGCGCCGGTGCTTATGCTGACTACAGTTGGCAGGAAGAGTGGCATGTCGCGCACGACGCCCTTGCTCTACCTGGAAGAGGATTCCAATTGGGTGATCGTTGGCTCCAATGCGGGAGATGACCGGCATCCTGCTTGGTGGCTCAATCTGCAGGCAAACCCCGTTGCCACGATCCAGATCAGAGGCGAGCAAATGCAGGTGCGAGCCAGGAAAGCATCCGAGAGTGCGAAAAGCGATCTATGGCCCCGGTTCGTAAAGATGCATTCGGGCTATCGAGCCTACCATCAGAGGACAAAACGGGATATTCCGGTCGTGATACTCGAACGGGAGACCAGGGAAGAAAATGCCAAACAGGTTTAGGGGCAGATTCCGTCTCTGGCGGTTCAGGCGATGAAGAAAACCATCCTGCTCATTTGTTTTTAGCCGCTTACTCTATCGGGTTATTCCGGATTGTATAAACTGGATTATTGGGAGCTGCACCCGAGGGCGTGCTGGCAACTTCCGGATCGGGTGATTGAGTCCGTGAATATTCAGCTCGGAGATCATGTCGCTGACATCGGCGCCGGTGGAGGCTACTTCACTTTCATCTTGGCGGACGCGGTGGATCCAAGCGGCAGAGTGCATGCTGTGGATGTGGAAGAGGAAATCACGACTGATCTCGAGGATCAGGCAAGCGAGAACAATTATCGCAACGTGGCAGTGATCCTGGGTGAGTTGGACGACCCGCTATTACCGAACGGAACCATCGACCTCGTGTTCCTCTGCAACGCCCACCACCACATCGAGAGGCGGGTGGGATATTTTTCCAGGTTGAAAGCAGACCTGAAGCTGGAAGAGCGCGTGGCATTAATCGATGTGAAAGACGATCTGGCCGGAATCCTCAGGCTATTTGTTACGGCGGATCATTGGACCCCAAGACAGCTTCTGATCCGTGAAATGGAGGCTGCCGGCTATCGTCATCAAAGCGGGTTTGATTTCCTGCCCAGGCAGAACTTTGAAATGTTTCCGGTGAATTAGAGTCGAACTGCCGGACCCTCGGACTGTCCTCTCCGCGCAATTCAAAAACCTGCCCCCGCCCTCCTACTTTTTGCCGGCCTGGTACCCCTCAGCCATCTTCAAAAATTCCTGATAGCCAATTACGCGGGAATATTTCGGATAACTCTGCCGAAGGAGCAGTTGGGAGAGCTGGGTGTTATTGGAGGCCATCGCGTCCTGCAAAGCATACACATGGTAGCCCAGGTCGAAGGCGGCGACCAGCGTGCCATAGACACAGCCATCCGTGCTGAACCCGCCTATGGCGATGTTCTTGATTCCGCGCGATTTGAGGATGTAGTCCAGTGCGTTCCCCCCAAAGCCGCTGACCGTCTTGCGATTGGGAAGCAGAATATCCCGGTCGTCCGGCCCTGGACGGAGCGGTTCGTAAAGCTCCACGGGCTTTGTGCCCGTCTTCCAAGCCTGACGCAAAATCTGGCTGCGGTGAAAGCCGCCCGGATTGGTCCAGTCGAGCTCTCTGTAGTCGTGAGTATAGCCTTCCGTGACCTGGATGATCTGAATCCCCAGGGTGCGCGCCTTCTTCACCACGTCAATTGAGTTTTGGAGCATCCCGGTTTCGTCAAAGATCTTTTTGTAGGCCGGATAATGCTCGCCATCCGGGTCGGCAAAATTATTCTGGAAGTCAACAAAGGGAATCGCCGTTTCCGCCGGATTGAGGTGTTTGGCCAGAGGGGGGAGCTTTTGCCCCCGAGCGGGAGGAACCCAGAGGAGCAAAAGCAGTCCCGCTATAAGGACTGAGAGGGGTTCATGATAGAGTTTCATCGTCAAGCCTCCTTCCTGCCGGCAATGGAGAATTCATTGGCCGGATTGCCTCGCGCCTTCTTCCACTCCGTAAATGATGGTGATCTCAACGGGTCGATGCAACACTTTACCCTAAAGGAGAAGGTGAAGTGTATGCGGAAGAAACAAAAGAGGCAGCGGCGAAGTTTGACAGTAACGGAGCTGGTGGAGGTCTGGGATCGGTGGCAGCAGGGTGAGTCTTCCAAAGCGATCGGACGTGTGCTTGGGAGAGAACCGTCATCTGTGTACGCCGTGCTTTTGCGCCACGGGGGTATCCGTCCCCGCTCCCGATGCCGCTCACGCCGGGTGCTGACTTTGGCCGAGCGGGAGGAGATTTCCAGAGGCATTGCGGCGAAGCGATCGATCCGATCGATTGCCGTGTTGTTGGGTCGTTCCCCGTCGACCCTCAGCCGGGAGGTGGGTCGCAATGGAGGCTATGCCAGCTATCGGGCGTCGGAGGCCGATCAGCGGGCCTGGGATCGGGCTCGCCGCCCGAAATCATGTCGACTGGTCCGTTGTCCGCGGTTGCGTCAGCTTGTGGAAGAGAAGCTGCGAGAGGTCTGGTCGCCCGAGCAGATCGCCGGCTGGATGAAGCGCACGTATCCAGAGGATAAGTCGGTTCAGGTATCTCACGAAACGATCTATCGTAGCCTTTTTATTCAGGCCCGCGGGGCTCTGAAGAAAGAGCTGGCTCAGTATCTGCGGTCCAGGCGAACGATTCGCCGGTCCCGGCATGCCAGCCGGAAAGGCCATGGGAAGGGACAGATCGCCGACATCGTATCGATCCGGGAGCGCCCGGTTGCAGTGGAAGATCGTGCGGTGCCGGGTCACTGGGAAGGCGATCTAATCGCCGGATCGACAAACAGCTACATTGCGACTCTGGTGGAACGTCATTCGCGTTACGTGATGTTGGCGAAAGTGGCCAGCAAGGAAACAGAAACCGTTGTGTCCACGCTGATCCAACAGGCCAGGCAACTACCGACGGAACTTTACAAATCGCTGACCTGGGATCGGGGTCTGGAAATGGCGGATCACAAGCGGTTCACATTGGCGACCGACATTGACGTCTACTTCTGCGATCCGAAAAGTCCATGGCAGCGCGGATCGAACGAGAACACCAATGGACTGCTCCGATATTATTTCCCCAAACGGACGGACTTGTCGGTACACTCCCAGGAGTATCTGGATCAGATTGCGCGCCAGCTCAACGAACGGCCCCGCAAGACGCTGGAGTTTGAAACTCCAGCCGAACGATTCAATGCATGTGTTGCATCGACCCGTTGAGCTGGCAATCTTTTCGATTCGTTCCGCTATTTCTTCATATTAGCCTAGCCCGTATTTCCCGCCAATAGTCTGGAAAAAGTCTGCTTCCGAAGGCGTCAGCCGATGCTTAGAATTTCATACAATTGCAGGCGGCAATGCCTGTAACATCTCAAAGAACTAAAATTTGGAGAAACGGCACACCGTGACAGAAAACGAGCAAGAGCCAGAACCGGCCACACAATTTTCCATTCCAAGGAGTCAAAATGAGCCAAGCTTTACCCATCATGAAGGAGATCACACCCCACTTGGAGAAGCTCACCGCTGAGGTGCTCTACGGGGACGTTTGGGAGCGTCCCGGTCTGTCTAAGCGCGACCGGAGCCTTATCACTGTAGCTGCATTAATTGCTCTCTACCGGACCGATCAGATGCGGTTCCACATCCGCCGCGCGTTGGAAAACGGAGTAACAAAAGAGGAGATCAGCGAGGTCATCACTCACATCGCCTTCTATGGAGGGTGGCCTGCGGCGGCTAACGCCGTCCAGGTCACCAAAAAAGTTTTCGACGAGATTAAAAGCTAATGGGTCGGCAGCGGCCTGATTTTCCTGCCAGAGCTTTGTTAGCGTGGCAGGGCCAGTGTGGCAGGAGCAGCTGGGACGCTGTAACTGGAGCAGTTTGGCAGGGGATTGATCTGCCGCGGTCCTGTGCCCAACTCCATTAAGAAATGCGGTGAAGAATTATGCAAGGCGCCACAGGGAACCAAATTTTCCATGTTCGTCCGACTTGGATCGGTGGGCCTGGCAGGGGAACAGAATCCTCCAATCCAGGCCTGAACAATCTCACACGATCCGCTGTTGACGTTGTCCGGATTCCAATCTTCCTCTAAGGAAGAGGGGGAGGTTTCGGAGCGGTTTCAATGTACCGGTGGTTGACAATGGGAGGGCACACCAGGAAAATCCACCTCTTAGGGAAAACCGGTCCTACATTCCGGAACAGACAGGTCCTCGTTTAGGAGGCGGATAGCTCCCGTCATCGTCAGAGCTTCCGGTCAAAACCACGATATTACTTTTTTTTCGCCCTGCTCGGAGAGATGGAGTCCTTGGCTGCCTTGGCAACCCGGAACTTCACCACTGTCTTGGCTGGAATCTTGATGGCCGCACCGGTGGCTGGGTTCCTTCCCATGCGAGCCTTGCGTTTCGACTTGACCAGCCGCCCGATGCCGGGAAGGACGAAGAGGCCGTTCTTCTTGGTTTCTTTTAGGGCGGTCTGAGCCAGCGTCTCCATAAACTGGCGAGCGACTTTGTTGCTTAGCTGGCAACTCTCGGCTAGATGCCGAATCAGTTGAGTTTGAGTCATTGCTTTCGTAACCATAATCCTCCTTCAAGGAAAAATTCAGCCAGGTCCAAAACCCTGGGTTTCAGTTATTATGACTGCAAAGCATACGCTTCCCGCTCTGTCAGTGCAATCCCCTTTTGCGTTTCTTATTTCCAGGGGTCCCCTTTCTGCGCAGCAATTGATTTGCCGTTCCACCTCGTGTAATCTCCCTAGCAACCATTCTAACCAGGCGAGGGCAGCAACGTGACCTTTCCACCGAGTAAACAGTCAGGCACTTAAGAAATCCTCAGCCCGCTCTACGAGGCAAGCGTGGGGGAGGTACATCATAGGCGCGACAATATCACCATTGTCGAAAAGTTGGAAGCCGTTGACGGAAGGCAGGAGCGATCCAAGTGAGGTTATGATTGGAAGGAGGAGGAACTGACATGGCACAAGCATCTTATTTGCGACGGAAGGCATTGCTGATTGCAATTCTTGCAGTGACTGGGACTCTTGCCGGATTCGTACTATTCAGTGGAGTCACCGGCGAAAACCTGTCGAGGTCTGCCGGGTCTCCTCGACTGATCTCGGTGGAGCCTTTGCCGGCGATGGAGGGGGTCATGTGCGAGTGGATGCCCGCCAGCACCGGCGCTACGCTGCCAGCCTCCATGCGGCAGCAAAGGCTTTCCACTGGCAATGGGGCGGGCGCCGTCGGCCAGAACAGCAGAGAGGAAACCGCCCCGAGAGCGCCGCTTCGAGTCATCCGGGACCCCTATTCCTCCTACAGCGCTGTTGCGGTGGACCCGGTGCGCGGGGAAGTTGTCATGACGGACGAAAGCTTTTTCAACATTCTGGTTTACGACCGGCTGGACAATACGCCCCCCAACGCGGCCATGACCGAACCAAAGCGCAAGATCGGGGGAGAGCACACCAGAATCGAATTTCAGTGCGGCCTGTATATTGACCCGGCTAGCGGGGATATTTATGCCGTCAACAACGACACGGTGGACACGCTGGTGATCTTTGACCGCCAGGCTAACGGGGACGTACCTCCGACGCGGGCCCTGGCCACGCCGCATGGGACTTTTGGGATTACGGTGGATGAACAGCGCGAGGAGCTTTTCCTCACCATCCAGCACGACAACGCAGTGGTGGTGTACAACAAATGGGCTGAAGGCGAGGATGCTCCCATCCGCCTTCTCCAGGGAGATCGCACTCGCCTGGCGGACCCTCATGGAATTGCTCTGGATACGAAGAATGATCTCATCTACGTCACCAATCACGGATCGGTCCGGCAACATCGTACGGACGCCGGCGGCGGAGAGGGAACTCTCGGAAGAGCCAAAGGGAAAGCGAATTGGCCGAGAGGTGAAGATATAACGATCCCCGGTTCGGGCACGACGGTGCCGCCTTCGATCACGGTGTATTCCCGGGACGCGAGCGGCAATGCCGCTCCATTGCGGGTGATCGAAGGTCCCCGGACGCAGTTGAACTGGGCGGCGGGAATTGCCGTTGACCCGGAGCGAGGCGAATTGTTTGTCGCCAATGACCAGGGAGATTCCATCCTGGTCTTCCGCGCGACGGCCAATGGGGACGTGGCTCCCATTCGGGTCTTAAAGGGTCCCAACAGCGGCATCAAAAAACCCACGGGCCTGTTTTTGGACACCCAGAACGACGAGCTGTGGGTGGCCAACTTCGGCAATCACTCGGCGACCGTTTATAAACCCACGGCGGAGGGTGACACGCCGCCTCTGCGCACGATCCGCAGCGCGCCGATTGGAGAACCGTCCTTGATGATTGGCAATCCGGGCGCTGTAGCCTATGACACCAAGCGGGAAGAGATTCTGGTTCCCAACTGAGTGGCCCATCCGCAGATTGCGGCTTTCGCCAGGCTGGCGGAAGGGGGAGCAATAACGAACCGGAAGATCGAGGGGCAAAAAACAATGTTGGGCCGGACGATGCACGGCATTTTCTACGATGAGATTCATGATGAAATCACGGTGCCGCAGCCGTTCTCCCAGTCGGTGATGACGTTCCGTGGAGGAGCCGATGGAGAGGAGCCTCCGATCCGGGTAATCCAGGGGCCCCGCACGCGGTTACAGAATCCCGACAAGATGACGGTCGACCCGGTGCATAACGAGATTTTCGTTCCGGACGGAGATTCGCTTTTGGTGTTTCCACGGGAAGCCAACGGCGACGTGGGGCCGATCCGGGTTCTTGGCGGACCCGGCAGCCAGTGGGATCCCAGCGAGGTCGCCGTGGACCCAGTGCATAACCTGCTTGTCGTGTCGGCGAGCTGGCAGGAAGGAGGAGATCGTAGAAGAGGTCTGATGATTTTTAACCGTACCGACGAAGGCAACGTGAAACCGCGGGCTGTGATCAGCGGCCCCAAAACGGGTCTCAATCGCACGTCCCGGATCAATGTCTATCCCCCGCGCGGCGCGGTACTGGTGTCTGTTCCTGCCCCGGGAACCGGGCCGGGAGAAGGTCTCGCGTCCGATGACGCCTTTGTGGGCGTATGGAACATCCTGCAGGACAACGGGGACGTCCCGCCGCGGTGGAAGATTGGAGGGCCGAAGGGAATGTTGCGCCAGCCGCGCGGAGTGACTTTCGATGCCAAGAACAAATCCGTCATCATCTCGGACAAGTATCTCAATGCCGTGATGACATATCATTTTCCAGAAATTTTCTAGAGGTGGTCTTAAAACCACCTCAGCATGATTTTGATGCATCCGAGTCGGGCCATCCCCAAGAAATTGTCGATGGAATACTCGTAGCGCGTAACCAGGCGGCGAAACACTTGCAGCCAAGCGAACAGGCGCTCGACTGTCCAGCGCCGCCAGGAAACAGGCAGGAATGCCTGCCCTACTTGGTTCGGTTCCCTCGGAATTATCGGCCTATCTAGTTCCCTCGGTTCCCTCGGCAGGTTCGGCAGATTCGGAATTATCGGAATAATATTGTTGCTTCCGGAATTTCCGCGAGGGACAATCGGGCCGGAGGGCGTTTGTGAAGCTGGTTTTGTTTAGCTTACGGGGGAAGGAGGGCGGGAGGAAAAGTTTTTTTTGCAAAACAAAGCCATTGAAAAATTTCCGTTATCCAGCCAACCGATTACATATAAAGGAGATATGAGATATGGGGAAGATCGGGCAATGGCTTTGTTATTGGCTTTGTTTTGGGTTTGATATGCAAAGCAAAGCCATTCGATGCGGCCAAGCGGTTTATCGGCAGGTTTAGGTCAGGAATAGCAGGCAACCGGAAAGGTGGAGATGCGGAGCAAAGCGAAGCGGGAGTACGGGCCGGGGGGACAAGGAGCAAAGGCCTTACCGGCCTGTACTCTATGGGGACAGGCAAGAATGCCTGTCGCTGCCTAAGGCAAGAATACCTGCCCTACCTGAGTGCCTGTCGATACCTGACGCCATGGCGGTATGCGCCTTTCATGTAACTATTACATTGTTGATACATTGTTGACCGCGACAACACCGCCATGCCATTCTGGAGCTTACAGGAGACGCCCGGAGTTTCACGAACTTTCCCTGGATGCACCGCGCGCCTTTAGGAAGCGGATGATAAAGCAACCAAAGAAACTGACGACGAAAATAACAAACCAAATGACAATCCGAGAAACAAGCCAAGGAGCGATTCGAGGTTGCCACTTCAACAAAACCTGGCTGCGCCTGCTGTTCGGCCCGGTGCTCGCTTTGGTCACTTGTACTGCCTGGGCTGCCGGTCCCTCCGGCTTGGCTGAAGCTGAGTTGGAACTGAGCGTTTCGCACGAGGCGCGCTCGCTGCAGCCGGGAGAGGTGGTATTAATGAGGGTCAGCTCTCGGTTACCGCTGAAAAAAATAGAAGCGAAGGCGTTTGGCAAAATATTCCCTTTCTTTCCCGATGAAAGCCCAATGGCGTGGAGCGGTCTGGTGGGGATAGATTTGGACGTGGCTCCAAAAAATTACAAGGTTCTGCTGTCGGCCACCCGCCAGGACGGCGGGGGCTTCCAGATCGACTATGATCTTGCCGTGAAAGACAAGCAATTCCCCACGCGGCGGTTGACGGTGAAGGAAGGGTTCGTGAATCCCCCAGCGGAACAACTGGAACGTATCCGGAGAGAATCGCGGCAGGTTGCGGCGATTTTTGCCACGGTGTCGCCGGACCGGTTCTGGAGTGGGACTTTTTTGCGCCCCGTGCCCGGGGCGGCCACCAGCAGTTTTGGCAAGCGAAGCATTCTGAACGGGCAGCCCCGCAGCCCTCACAGCGGAACGGACTTCCGCGCTGGTGAAGGGACCCCCATACAAGCTCCCAATGGGGGGAAGGTGGTGCTGGCAGCCGAGCTGTACTACTCAGGAAATGTGGTGATCCTGGACCACGGGATGGGAATGTACTCTTATTTTGCTCACCTTTCCCGCCTGGCGGTGTCGGAGGGAGATGAGATCGCAACGGGGGGGATAGTCGGCTATGTAGGCGCCACGGGGAGGGTCACCGGCCCCCACCTTCACTGGACACTGCGGTTGAGCGGGGCGCGGGTGGACCCCCTGTCGTTGATGGAAGTCCTGGCGGGCGAAAACGACAATGAGTAGGGCCACAATTGGTGCATAGTCAGAGCCACGCCGCATTCCCTCCGGGCACATCAGGGTTAAACAGGGTGGGCCCAGCCCGCGTCCTTGAGCAGGACGTCGATCTTGACGCGGGAGAATATCTCCGTCGTTTCGGTCATGCACCTTCCCATGGATCGATGAGCTTGATGCCCATATCCGCGAAATCTTGCACATTCCTCGTCGCCAGCGACATGCCGCGCGAGATGGCAATCGCCGCGATCTGGCCGTCGGCCTGCGAGATCGGACGACCGGCGGCGCGGCGTGCGGCCGCGATCCCTGCATAGGAGCGCGCCGCCTCGCTGTCGAACGGTAGAACGCGACCGGCGAACAGACTGCCGAAAGCGCGTTCGGCAGCTTCCGCTAAACCCCGGCGGCGTCTACCCTCGGGCAGGAACGCGATGCCGGTACGAATTTCCGCCTCCGTCACCGCCGTCACGAACAGGTCACGCGCTGGACGCTTGTCCAGCCAGGCAAGAACCTCCGGGCGCGCGTCATCGCGCATCAGTTCGGAAACGACATTGGTGTCTAGCACAACCATCGTCGCCGCCTCACTCGAACCGGGGAGGCTCGCGCGGTGGCTCGCGCGGAGGTATGTCCAGTTCCACGCCGCCGAATGGCTTGAACAATTCGTGGAGCGCTGTCCCCAATCCTTTTGCCGAGGCTGCTTCTCGCTCGACCGCCTCGCCCAGGATCAGGCGTGCTTCTTCTTCCATCGAACGGCCATGCCCGGCCGCTCGCATGCGAAGCCGTGTCTTCACATCGTCGTCGAGATTGCGGATCGTGATGCTCGCCATGATCGTACCCCTCTTTTCTTAACCAGGCCCAATTCTATATTGTGATTGCAATGCAATCAAGGTCGTCCTGCATAATATTGTATTCATACACGGCGGACTACCCAGCAAGCGCTCGTTACCGTTACCAAAACGCCCGCCGCACATATTTCCTTGTAATTGCAACGAAAGGAAGGAAATAGGAGAAAATCGTAGAAGACGCCTGGCTGCTAAGCTAAAATGCGGTCTTTGTAAATTCAAACGTTTGTCGGCCGTTGGGCGCTTCCCCTGGAAACCCAATGAACCCCTACATAAAAGGAGATGGAGCGATATCCGGTTGGGAGTATCATAGCGCGCTTGGTTAAGATACCCCCGGTTGATTTTCCTGTTTCCGAGGAGGGCATCAGAGCATGCGAGCTTGGTTGCTGGTGTTGCACTTGCCTGCTATGGTTTGGTGGGTTGGATCGTTGCTGCTTGTAACTGTCGTGCTGGCCATCCACTGCCGGGAGGCCAGCTTGGAAGCACGAAAGGTCCTGACACGGCTGGAGAACAAGATGTTTAAATGGATTATCCATCCAGGAGCAGCTCTGATGGTTATCACGGGAGTCTTGCTGGTCCTTACCGAGCCGGAGGTCTATCTGAGGGCTCACTGGTTGCACGCCAAGATTCTTCTGGTTGTTTTTATGGTTGCGCTGGACTTGAGGATATACTTCCAGGCGAAGGCCTTTCAGTCCGGGAAAATTGAGATGCAGCGGAGTGAATGTATTGGCTTGCATGCAAGCGTGGCCGCCGTTTTTCTGGGAATCTTGATCTTGGTGCTCCTCAAACCCATCTAGGATTCCAGGTCCTGTTGTTCTGTTTGTTCTGTAAGACAAATCTGGGAGTGGGCTGAAGCGGCTCTTTCACGAGTCTGCCCAGCCGATGGACGGTTGTTCCAGGATCCCTGGGGAGAGAAAATGGTTGAGAAGAAAAAGATCGGCGTCGTATTGTTTCAGTTGGGCGGGCCGGATTCCCTGGAGGCCGTGGAGCCTTTCCTCTATAACCTGTTTTCGGATCCTGACATCATCGACTTTCCGCTGGCCAGGCTGGCTCGCAAACCCCTCGCCCGGCGGATGGCCGCGAACCGCGCTAAAAAAGCTCAAAAGTCTTACGCTGCCATCGGCGGCAAATCTCCCATCGTGGAGTTGACCCACCGGCAGGCCCGTGCCTTGGAAAAAGCATTGCGGCCGTCCATTGACGCCCGCGTGGTTGTGGCTATGCGGTATTGGCATCCCTTGACGGACGACGCCCTCCGCGAGCTGGCCAAAGACGGCTATCGCGAATTGATTCTGTTGCCCCTCTATCCGCAATACTCCAGGACGACCACCGGCAGCAGCCTCAATGAATGGAATAGGAAATTTCCCGCTTTCTCCTTCCCGAACGTCCCCGTCAAGAGGATTCAGGACTTCCACAATAATCCGGGATATATCGATTCCGTGGTGGAAAAAATCAACTCCAGCTTGGGAAAGTTTGACGGCTCATCCGCCGGTTCCGGCGAGTTGCATCTGGTTTTCAGCGCGCATGGGTTGCCGATCAGCGTTATTAAGGCCGGCGACCCTTATCAGGAGCAAGTGGAAGAGACCGTACGGCTGGTCCTCGAACAAGGTCAATGGTCCTTCCCGCATACACTCTGTTACCAGAGCAAGGTGGGCGCGGGACGCTGGCTTGGCCCGTCCATTCACGCAGTTGTTGCCGAGTTGGGCGCACAGGGTACGCGGAACGCTCTGGTTGTTCCCATTTCGTTCGTCTCGGACCACGTTGAGACACTCTATGAGATCGACATCGAAGTGCGCCAGGAAGCTGTCGATGCCGGCTTCCGGCAGTTTGAGATGATGGTCGGCCTGAACGATTTCCCGAAGTTTATCCAAACCCTGGCGGGTTTGGTTTTGAAGACGGCCGGCGCAGAAGTCCCTAAGTAACTCTTCCTGTGGCGGATTGCATAATGGAATAACACGCCCAGCCAGGACACGGTTGAAAAATCTGTGTGAAAACCCAAGGTTTGTGTCAGGGCACCCTTTTGACCGTGCCACATCCCGTGCAAAAGCAAAACCGGCTTTAGCCGCTGAGGTCCCCAAATCGTATTTTCATACAGGCTCTGAAGCTGCCCTGACACGGAAATTGTTCCACTACCTTCTCCCGTTTCTTGCTCGCTAAGGATGTTCTCTGGTAAGATTCGGTTGCCGCTTTTCCCAATGGTTACCAGGACCGAAACCAAGTATGTAACCCAGGATGCGTTGGCAGCTTTTGGCCCTGCGTCCTGTCCCTGGTAGTTTAATCAGCCATGTTCACGCACCGCGCACGACTCCTTTGGCTGCTGTTCGGACTATCCGATCTGATCCTCGTCGCCGTTTCCTTTGAAGCCGCCTACTTGATCCGGAAACATATGCCACAGATGCGGCTGTTTTTTTTGTCCTACAGCGTGGCAGCCGGGCTGCTCGGAACCGCGCTGCTGGTTTGGGCGAGCACCGGACTGTTTTTGGGAGTTTACCGGCGACTGGAAAGCTTTGACGCCCGGCGCATGCTCCGCAACACAATCTACCAATCGTTCTGGCTGGGAGTGGCGCTGGCGACGGCGATTTATCTCTTCCAGCTCGGCGAAATCAGCCGCTCCTTTGTGGCGCTCTTTCTTTTTCTGAATTTCCTGTTCCAGGCCGGCTACCGGCTCGCCGGTCGCAGGCTGCGCCGGGTCCTCCAGAGAGACTTTGCCGGCGGCCGTCATTACCTGATTGTCGGGACCAGTTCCAAGGCCGTCGAGGTTGCCCGCATGATTGAATGCAACCACGAGCAGGGCGATCAGGTTCTCGGCTTTGTACGGGAGCCGGAGGGAGTCCCGCCTTCGCAGGAGAGTTTCAGCCGCCAGTATCCTGTGCGGGAACTGGAGGATCTTCCCCGGTTTCTGGAAGGCCATATCGACGAAATCATCTTTGCCGTTTCCAAGTCCCAGCTGGAAAAGATGGAGGACATCTTCTTGCTTTGCGAGGAACAGGGGGTGAGGACGCGAGTGCTGGTGGACTTCTTTCCACACATCCATTCGGAAATATCGCTCGAGAGGCTCGAACATTTGTCCCTGCTCACATTCAGCAGCGCGCCGGAAAACGAGTATCTTTTGTTCCTGAAACGTGCGGTGGATCTTGGTTTGGCTGCTGGGATGGTTCTGCTCGCTGCCCCGCTGCTGGCGCTGCTGGCGGCGCTGGTATGGGCGACTTCGCCGGGGCCGGTGATCTATCGCCAGTTGCGGTGCGGGCTGAACGGGCGCAAGTTTTGGCTCTACAAGTTCCGGTCCATGTACCAGGACGCCGAACAGCGGCTTCCGCAAGTGGCTCACCTTAATGAGATGGATGGCCCGGTTTTCAAAATCGCCAGGGACCCGCGGGCCACTCCGGTCGGAAGAGTCCTACGCAAGATTAGCCTGGACGAACTGCCCCAACTGTTCAACATTCTCAAGGGGGACATGTCCTTTGTAGGACCCCGGCCTCCGTTGCCTCAGGAGGCCGCGCAATACGAAAAATGGCAGCGGCGGCGGCTGCGCATGAAGCCGGGCTTGACGTGCCTGTGGGCGCTGGAGGGCCGCAATCAGCTCAATTTTACGCGGTGGATGAAACTGGACATGGAATACATCGACAACTGGTCGCTGACCTTGGACTTGAAAATTCTGCTGCGAACCATCCCGCGGGTGCTCTCCGGCCGCGGCGCCAGTTGAAAAGCCGGTTGGAAAGATGATCCCCAGCTGCCGCCTGCTTGGAAGAAGGAATTGACATAACTGCAAAGAAGCAAACACAGGAAAGTGAAATCATGCACACCAATATTCAGACGCGCATGGTCGAGTTTCCCGTCGATGGCGGGACGGGAATGGCTTACGATGCCCGGCCCAGCGGCACAGGGTCCTACCCGGGAGTTCTGGTCATCCAGGAATGGTGGGGGCTGAACGAACACATCAAAGACATTGCCCGCCGTCTGGCCGGAGAAGGATTCGTGGCGTTGGCCCCGGACCTTTACGGAGGGAAAGTAACTTCTGACCCGCAGCAGGCCCGCGCCTGGATGACGGAGTTGGACCGCGAAGCGGCGATCCGAATGCTCCTGGCTGCTCTTGGTTTCCTGCAAGAAAAGGAGCCGACATACGCCGAGCACGTTGGCGTGATCGGTTTTTGCATGGGCGGCGGCTATGCGCTGCTGCTGGCTTGCCGCACTCCCGCCATCAAGGCCGCCATCCCCTTCTATGGCGATCACCCGGACCCGATTGACCAGGTACAGAATATTCGCTGCCCGGTGTTGTTCTTTGGAGGAGGAAAAGACCAATGGATCAACGCCGCAAAAATCGAGAAGCTGAAGGATGCCTTCCAACAGTACGGCGTGAACGGCGAGGTTCGCATCTATCCCGACGCCGACCACGCCTTCTTTAACGACACCCGCCCGGAGGTTTACAACGCCCCCGCCGCACAAGATGCCTGGACCCGCGCCTTGGGCCTGTTCAGCCGGACCCTGAAAAGTTAGTCTTCTGTGTACAGGTGGCAGGCGACACGGTGGCCTTCGCCGCGCTCGATGGTGCGGGGCATCTCTGTCCGGCATGACCATTGCTTTTACTCATCACTCGCTACTGGTCACCTTTCACTGCTGGCATAACCGCTCCTATGTTCATAGGGAGCATCCGGGTCAAAAGCGCGACAGATCATCTGGGAAACCTGCCTCATTCGAGACGAAGAAAGAACTCGTCCTTCTCGCTGGAGCAGGCGGTTTTTGGGAAGTGTCGTAATGAAGTGGCCTTTCAGATAGGAGGGTGCTGGTAGTCCGCTCTCCCCCGGTTCCAATCGGAGAGTCGTGGGCCCTTCGTATCCCTAACTGCCAAAAGGAATAACCAGGATGGAGTTTACGCGTTCGCTGGCATTTCGGGAGTCGAGAGAAACGATCAGCACCCAGTGTCGTGAGGGAGGAGTGCCCAGGTTCGCAGCCCAAATTTCTCCGCGACGGGGAACCGGATGAACCTGCCGCTGGCGGGACGGCTACTCGTCAAAGCAAACCTCGTCAACGGACTGTGACAGGGCCGCTTCGAGCCGGGCTTCTTCACCAGCCACAGTGGCAGGGAGGCTCGCAAAATACGCAGCCGTGTCGCGTTCGAGCTTGGCGTGGTTCTCTGCGCGCTGCGCCCTCCGAACAACCCAGTCAACCGCTTCCGCGATTGTGGCGGCGCGACCTCGCTTCACTAAGTGCTCCAGATACTGGTGAGTGTCGCGGGAGACCGTTGTGGAAAGTTTTCGTCGTGTGACTGTTCTTTTCATCGCAGCTCCCGTTACCCGTGTTCCTTTCTATTATGGGATATAACGCCAGATGATTATCCTCTAATTCAGGGAATCATTAACGAGGATAAATCAGGAGATAAAATAGCGTGTAATTGGAGGGTTCTTGGCGACCTTAACAATAAAGCCGGTGGCGTGCTTTTGGTGGTGACGGCTATGGTTGAGGCGGTGTTGCCAGGCCCGGGGAGGCGGTCCCGATGCTGTACAGGTGGCAGGCGACCCGGTGGCCTTCGCCGCGCTCGATGGTGCGGGGCATCTCCGTCCGGCACACGTCGATAACCTCGGGGCATCGCGTGTGGAAAGGACACCCGGCGGGAGGATGAAGCGGGGAGGGCACGTCGCCGGGAAGCGTCTTCCGCTTTTTCTTCTGGCCACTCATCCGTGCAGGCTCGCCGGAGGGGACGGCCGCGAGCAGCGCCTGTGTGTAAGGGTGCAGCGGGTTTCCGAACAACTCATCGCCGGGAGCCTGCTCCACAATCTTGCCCAGATACATTACCGCCACGCGATCGCTGATGTGCTCCACCACGGAAAGATCATGGGCGATAAACAGATAGGACAGGCCCAGCTCCTGTTTCAGGTCGGCCAGCAGATTGATGATCTGTGCCTGGATCGATACGTCGAGCGCCGAAACCGGCTCATCGCAGACGATAAATCGCGGCTCCACAGACAGGGCCCTCGCGATGCCGATGCGCTGCCGTTGCCCTCCGCTGAACTCGTGCGGGTAGCGGTAGAAGTGTTCCCGGTCCAGACCCACCCGCGCGAGCAGCTCTTGCGCCTTGTCCACCCGTTCCGCCTTGGAATAGAGGCCGTGCGCGATCATGCCCTCCATCACGATCCCCCCCACCGTCATGCGCGGGTTCAGGGAGCCGTAAGGGTCTTGGAAGATGATCTGCATCTGTTTTCGGATCCTGCGGAGCTGCCCGCCTGACATATCGAAAACAGGGGTTCCATCGAAGAAAACGTCTCCGGCGGTGGGCTCCAGCAGCCGCAGGATGGTCCGCCCTACCGTGGTCTTGCCGCACCCGCTTTCGCCCACCAGCCCCAAGGTCTCCCGGTGGCGTATGTCGAACGATACTCCGTCGACGGCTTTGACGTGCTCGGCGACCCGTGAAAAGATGCCCTTTCGGACGGGATAATATTTGCGGAGGTCGGTAACCTCGATCAGCTTTTCATTGCCTCCGCCGGATTGAATTGTTTCCGCCATTAAATCATCCCTCGCTCATATCCACGGAGTCACAGGGGACAAGAAGTGAGCGGTTTGCTGGTTCCATATTTGACCTCTGTGCCATCGCGCCTCTGCGGCGTATTCACGTTCTGGGAAGTTCCAGCTTCTCCTTCTGCACCCGCAAGCAAGCCGATCCATGCCCGGTAGCTACCTGTTCCAGGGAGACCGAAGTCTGCCGGCATTGCTCGGCAACGAACGAGCAACGGGGATGAAAGCGGCAGCCCTGGGGGAAATCAGTTGGGTTGGGAACAACGCCCGGGATTACATCGAGCCGAGCTTTCTTCCTGCCCAGTTGGGGCCGCGACTGGAACAGTCCGGCCGTGTAAGGATGCCGGGGATTGGCAAACAACGCGCTCGTCGCGGCGTGTTCAACGATCTGCCCCGCGTACATGATGGCCACCGAGTCGGCCAGGTCGGCTACGATGCCCAGGTCGTGGGTAATCATCAAGATGGACATCCCGAACTCTTCTTGCAGCTCCTCCAGCAATTCCAGAATCTGCGCCTGGATGGTCACGTCCAGGGCAGTCGTCGGCTCATCGGCGATCAGCAGCTTCGGGCGGCAGACCAGCGCCATGGCGATCATCACGCGCTGCCGCATCCCGCCGGAAATCTGGTGAGGGTATTGATGGATCAACGTCTCGGGGGAGGGAATCTTGACCCGGCGCAGCATCTCAACGGTCTGTTGGCGCGCTTCGGCGCGATCCAGGTAGCGGTGAAGCAAAAGCGCCTCCATGATCTGATCGCCCAAGGTGAAGACCGGGTTGAGCGAGGTCATCGGCTCCTGGAAGATCATGGAAATTTGGTTGCCCCGCACCTGCCGCATCTCCTCTTCTGAAAGACTTGACAGCTCGGTTCCCTCCAGGCGAATGGAGCCTTCGATCATCTTTCCGGGCGGGGAAGCGATGAGGCGCAAAATCGAGAGGGCCGTCACGCTCTTGCCACAGCCGCTCTCTCCCACCAGCCCTAAGGTGCTGCGGGGCGGGATGGTGAAGCTGACACCGTCCACGGCCCTGGCGACTCCCCGGTCGGTATAAAAATAGGTCTTCAGGCCCTGCACCTCAAGCAACGGGGCTTGTTCCCTTTCGTGCGCCACGGCGCGGGGCGGTAAATTCGCCGGTCTTGCTCCGGGAGCGTTCATAACTTCAACCTCGGGTCGATAGCGTCGCGGATTCCCTCGCCCACCAGATTGTAGGCGGTCACGGTGGAAAAAATGGCCAGGCCCGGAAAGATCGTGATCCACCAGTAGCGGAAGTTCTCCCGCGCTTCATTCAGGATGCCTCCCCAACTGGGAACCGGGATGGAGATGCCGAAGCCAAGGAAGCTGAGGCTCGATTCAATCAGAATGGCCGAGGCGACTCCGAAGCTGGCAGCCACCAGCACCGGCGCCAGGCCGTTCGGCAGGATGTGGCGGAAGATGATCCGCGAATTGGACACTCCCAGTCCTTTGGCCGCCAGCACAAACTCCTGGTCGGCCAGCCGCAGAAACTCTCCCCGGACCAGCCGGGCCTCGGTAGTCCATCCCGTGATTCCGATGACCACCATGATGTTCCACATGCTTGGCTGGAGAAAAGCCAGCACGGCCAGGATCAGGAAGAAGCTGGGGAAACAGATGACGATCTCAACCAGCCGCGATAAGCCGATATCCACCCAGCCCCGGAAATACCCCGCCGCAGTGCCCACCAGGATGCCGATCAGCACGTAGATGGCGACTGCCACAAAACCCACCGAAAGGGAGATGCGGGAGCCCCAGATCATCCGCGTTAGCAGGTCTCTGCCGTTGCCGTCCGTGCCCATCCAGTAGCGGGAGCCCGGGTTTTGGTACTTGTCCTCCAAATGGTCTTCATTGATCCCATAGGGGACCGGGGGGAACAAAGCGAGGGTGCTTTCAATGCCGCCCTCCTGCAGTTGCTGCTTATAATCTATCGTTTCCAGAACCGAGGGGCGGAGGGACCAGAAACCTGCCAGAACCAAGGCGGGGAGAAAAACCAGCAACGCCGCAGTTCTCCAGCCGTCGCGTGAGGCGGACGGAAAGGCACGCCTGGTCAGCGGCAGCAGGAGAAGGGTCACGGCCAGCGTAAGAAAAAAGACGTCAATTGCTGTCAGGGAGGAGAAGACCGGCAAGTAGAACTTTTGCTGCAATGTCACCGCTTCCGGATCAAACTGCCGGGAGATCTCTTGATAGTTTTGCTGCAGCTTTTGCAATTCGTCCGAAATCAGGGCACGATCCCCCGCCTGGGCTGTCTGGCCGGCTCGCTCGTACTCTTCCAGGTATTCGAGCAATCTCTGCGCCTCAGTCACCGGCAACTGGCTGGCCAGATACTCCAACTGAAGGCGAATCGTCTGGAGCCGCGCTTCTACATCTGACCCTTCGCCACCGGCTCCAAATGCCGTAAGAGCCTCCACCATCTCGAGGTGGCCGCCTAGCCTCCATTCCTGGAAGCGGTTCCGGTAGGCTTCCCGGTAGGCTCCCTGCAGGAAAAGCGGTTTATCGTTCGCCAGGAACGGCGCGCCGATGGCAATTGAGAACAGCACCAGAACAAAGAAGAAAGAAACCACAGCCAGCCGGTTCCGCCGGAACTGCCGCAGCACCAGGTCCCAATAGCTCTCCCCCTTGGGAGGGCCTTTCAACATGCCCGTGGAATAAATGGATGTGGAAATGGGACGACCCTCCATAGTCTGCTATTGCGCCTCCAGGGAGATGGTGGGATTTACGACGGCGTACAGGACGTCGGACAGCAGCAGCCCGATCAGGGTCAGGAAGGCGGCGATGGTCGTGATCGCCATCACCACCGGGTAGTCGCGCGATAGGATCGCCTCAAACCCCAACTGTCCCATGCCAGGGATCGTAAAGATGCTCTCGATGATGACGCTGCCTCCCAGCATTGCCGGAAGCAGGAACCCGAGAAGCGTCACGATGGGAATCAGTGAGTTCCGCAGGGCGTGCTTGAAGACCACGACTGTTTCGCTGACGCCCTTGGCCCGCGCCGTACGGATGTAGTCCTGGCGGATGGTCTCGAGCATCCCGGCACGCATCTGACGCGAGACGTAGGCCAGCCCGGCGTAGGTGAGGCAAAAGACCGGCAGCACCAGATGCCAGAGGCGGTCAAGCAGCCAGTCGAAGAAACTCATCTCTTCTGCTCCTAGAGAACTCAGCGCCGTGATTGGGAACCAATGCAAATAGTCTCCCCCGCCCAGGTAGAGGATCAGCATGGTCGCCATCCAGAAGCTCGGCAGCGAATACAGGATGAACAGGAACAATGTGACGGCCTTGTCGGAGAATGAATACTGATGGGTGGAAGAGAAAATCCCAATTGGAACGGCGAACAGATAGACCAGAAAGATAGAGATGATGTTCAACTGCAAGGTGACTGGAATCCGCTCCCGAATTCTGTCCATCACCGGGCGGTTGTCTTTGTAGGAACGGCCGAAGTCCAGCGTGGCGATGCTTTTGAGCCACAGGAGGTATTGCACCGGGATGGGCTTGTCCAGGCCGAACTGTGCCCGCGTCTTCTCGATGATCTCCTGTGCCAACTGCTGGTTTCCGATCGTGCCTTGCAAGCTGCTCCCGATGCGCATGGCCGCAGGGTCGCCGGGGGCCAAGCGGATGATGCCGAACGTGACGATGGTGATCCCCAGTATCGTGGGGATCATCAGCAGAAGCCTTTTGAGAACGTAGGTCTTCATGGCTTTCGATGCCGGTTTAGGTCTTGCCCGCAGTTGCAGGGAAAAACATCAGCACGGAGTCACGGAGCAGCAACACCCTTTGCAAACCGACCGAAAACATGGCTGGTTGTTGCTTTCAGGTGCAGCACCATCTCAGATGCAATGCCCCTGTGATACGCTGTGCGTTCTCGGCGCCCCTGTGACTGGTTTCTTGATGCTGATGCTTTCTATTTAGCACTGGCTCGTCGCCCTCTCTCAAGAGGTGGGGGCGTCCTCCGGCAGGAACCATTCCGTCAGATCGTAACCGGGTCGCACTTTGTAGAGCTTCACGCCCCGGAAGCGCTTGTCGTAAACGCCCAGGTTCGGGGAGGTGTAAAGGAAGAGATAGGGCTGCTGCTCGTGCTGGATGCGGTGCAGCTCGAAGAACAGCTTCCGGCGGGTTTCCTCATCAAGCGTGACGCGCGATTGTTCGATGATCCTATCCGTCTCTTCGTTTCCAAACCCCACGTGGTTCGAGCCCCGATTCTCCGTTTGGGAGGAGTGCCAAATCTGATAGGGGTCTGACTCCAGCGAGGTTGCCCACCCCAGGTTGCAAGCGTCAAATTGTCGGTCGTTGATATTTTCGATGAAAGTAGCCCACTCCAGCTCGCGGACTGTCATCTCAATGCCCAACTTGCGCAGGTTTTCTTTCATCAGTGCTGCTCTTCGCCGATAGACTTCGCTGCCGGAGGGAAGTAGCAGCTCAAATTGGAAAGGCTTGCCGTCTTTGTCCCGGATGCCGTCGTCGTCCCGATCGTACCAACCCGCCTCCAGCAATAATTCTTGGGCTTTTTCCGGATCGAAGGGGTGGGGCTTAATGCTGTGGTCATAGGCCGGCCCGTAATAGTATTGGCTACCCGTTACCACAATGCCGCGCTGGTAAAGGATTTTTTCCAGGAATTCTTGACGGTCAAAGGCTCCGTAGGCCATCGCCAAGCGCACCTTGGGATCGTCGAAAGGCGGTCGGCGTGTGTTCCAGCCGATGTAATTGAAAGATTCCGTATAGTATGCCGCTTTGACAAATCCTTCCAGAAACTCCTCGCTGTTGGTTTCTTGCTCGAACTGCTCGGCGGTGATGCGCGGCAAGAAATTCATCTCTCCGTTCTTCAAGGCCTGAAGGGCGGCGACATTGTCACTGATGAACTTGAAGATGATCTGGTCCAGATATCCCCGGCGGGAGACGTCCCAATAGTCATCATTTCTAGTCACAACCACCTGGGCGCCGGTGTCCCATCGCTCAAATTTATAGGGTCCCGTGCCGATGGGCTTGCGGTTGTAAGGACTTTCATTGAACCGCTTACCAAAGGCCTCCGGGTCCTTTTCGAGTAGACCATCGGAGTTGTGCAGATGCATGGGAAGAACCTGAAATTCGCCGGCGAAGTTGCGCGCCATCCAGTATTGCTTGGAGTATGTCAGCCGCACCGTATAGTCATCCAGAACTTCACAGCTTTCGAGGTCGTCATAGTAATTTCTCAGCGAGGGAGCATCCACGTATTCGTTCTTGATGGTCTCAAAGCTGAACTTCACGTCGGCGGCGGTCATCGGCTTGCCGTCGTGAAAGCGCACGTCCCTGCGCAGATAAAAGGTGAAGGAAACACCTTTGCGGACCTCCTCAACCTCCTGCCGGGCAACGGTGATGGTCTCCGAGGAGGTCTTGATCGTCAGCAGCCCGCTTTCTGATTGCGGTTCGGAGACAACACCTCTCACGTGCTCTCCGTCCTTCTTGACGACAATATCTTCTTCGATCCACCTCTCTGCCAGGCTTCCTTCCCATTCGAAGGTCTCCGGGTCTAGCCGCAAAAGAGAGTTGTATATGTAGCCGGTAATGTATTGGGAGTAAGCCCCGCTGCCGCTCAACCACATGTTCAGCGAGTCGGGCTCCTGGTTAAAGCGCATCACGATCTGGCCGCCCTTGCGAGGGACTTCGTTCTCGGTGGCCTGATCGTTGAATTCGTCCGCCTTGACCATGCCTGCCATCTCGAAGTCGCCGGGAGCGGCGATTCTGCTTCCGGTCCCTTCCTCAGAGCCAGCCTCATTCCGCCCGCCCTGTTCCAGCGTGCAGGAAAAGGAAAACGCCGCCAGCAGCGCCAAGCACAGAAGACGATAGGAGCAAAGCATTCCTCTACTCATCACCTGATCCTCCCAAACTATGCACAGGAATTCCGAACACTCTACTATAACATTCCCGGCGGATGGCTACCCTTGCCATTGGCCGCCGGTGGAGCGGGTTTCTCGTCAGGACAAGCGTTTCGGGCCGCAGGGGGGCACGGCTCGGATTGGGGGTTTTTAGCCCTTCTTGTAGCCCTCTCCGCCATATTTCACTTGCAAAAACCGGTTTCTTCTCGCATGATTACGGCTCGCATAATCGCGGTTACTTAGGCTGAATCGGTTTGGGGGTAGGAGAGTGGGTTCCGCAAATACTGGAGAAAAAATTCAAGAGCCGCGCGGAAAGCTGGGCGTGCTGCTGCCGGGCCTTGGCGCGGTCGGCACCTCCTTCATCGCGGGCGTCGAAGCGGTCCGCCGAGGATTGGGGGAGCCGATCGGGTCGCTGACCCAGATGGGGACCATCCGCCTGGGCAAGCGTAGCGATATGCGCACGCCCTCAATCCGGGAGTTCGTTCCGCTGGCCGGGCTCGATGACTTGGTGTTCGGCGGGTGGGACATACGTGACGAAAGCTCCTACCATACGGCTATGGAAGGCGGAGTGCTCAAACCCCAACTTCTCGATCAGGTGCGGGATTTCATGGAGTCCGTGCGCCCCATGCCGGCCGTGTTTGACCAGAATTATGTCCGCCGCCTGGAGGGGACGCACACGAAGAAGGGCAAGAACAAAATGGAGCTTGCCCGGATGCTTCAGGACGATATTGAGCGCTTCCGCGCGGAGAAGGGCGTCTCCCGTGTGGTGATGGTCTGGTGCGGCTCGACTGAAGTGTTTCTGAAGCCTCAGGAGGTTCACCAAACTCTGGAGCAGTTCGAGTGCGGCCTGAAAGAGAATCACCCGGCCATTGCCCCCAGCATGATCTACGCCTACGCGGCGTTACAGTCGGACGTTCCGGTCGCCAACGGCGCACCCAATCTGATGGTGGACGTTCCGGCCCTGTCCGAGCTGGCTCGCCAGAAATCGCTTCCCATCTGCGGCAAGGACTTCAAGACCGGCCAGACGCTGATGAAAACCATCCTCGCTCCGGGGTTCAAGGCCCGCCTGCTGGGGCTTTCCGGCTGGTTTTCCACCAACATCCTGGGCAACCGGGACGGGGAAGTGCTGGACGATCCGGATTCATTCAAAACCAAGGAAGAGAGCAAGCTCTCGGTGCTGGAACACATCCTGCAGCCGGAGCTTTACCCGGTGCTCTACAAGGATTTCTACCACAAGGTGCGGATCAACTACTATCCGCCCCGGGGGGACAACAAAGAAGGCTGGGATAATATCGACATCATCGGCTGGCTCGGCTACCCCATGCAAATCAAGATCGACTTCCTGTGCCGGGATTCCATCCTGGCGGCGCCGCTGGTGCTGGACTTGGTTTTGTTTCTGGACCTGGCCAAGCGGTCAGGGATGCGAGGCATTCAGGAATGGCTGTCATTCTACTTCAAGAGCCCCATGTGCGCTTCCACCGTCTATCCGGAGCATGACCTGTTCATTCAATTGATGAAGCTGAAAAACACGCTCCGTCACCTCCGCGGCGAGGAGCTGATTACCCACCTCGGTTTGGAATACTACGATTAGACCGGCTTTGACCCCTTTTGCCCGGAAAGCCTTGCCCTGGAGAGGCACTTCACCCCCCGAATAAAATCGCCAAATGTAAGTTTTGCATCCTTCATGGTCAGGCGCAGGAGCCCTTTGCCGGGGTCGCGTTTGCTATGGATTGGAACTGTTGTCCGCCGCTTTGGAAACGAGAATATTAGTCTGACAATTTACACTCGGCGAGAGCGAGAATCCATCACGTAGCCCACCGTTTTGTAAGCCAGCTTGGAACAGAGGAACTCGCAGGAATGAAAGCCGAGTTGCGGCAACAGCTCAACCAGGTCCATGGCGACGATGTTTTTCCGCTCCGCAACGGCCCGCAGCAGAGCCAGCACTTCATACCACCCCAAACCTCCCGGCTCCGGAGTGCCCGTGGCAGGCAGGATGGAAGGGTCCAGGCCATCGACGTCCAGAGTGAGGAAGACGTTCGCTGACAGGGAATCAACAACCTCCGGAACCCATTTTTCCGGAGGTTGGCCAACAATCTGCGAGGCATAAAAGAGGCGGGTGTTGTTGATTTGCGGCAGCGCCTGGGCCTCTTCCTGCGACATGCTGCGGATGCCTACCTGAACCGCAGGGCAGATCTCCAGGACGCGCCGCATGGCGCAAGCGTGGCTGTTGGGGGTTCCTTCATAGGAGTCGCGCAGGTCCGCGTGCGCATCGATCTGCAAAACCGAAAGAGAATCGAACTTCTTGGCGCAGGCCGCTACAAGCGGAGGGGTCAGAGAATGTTCCCCGCCCAGCGCCACCACAAACTTGCCGTCGTCCACCAGCCCCCCCATAACTGTGTGCAAATCCGCCAGAACCTTGTCGAGCGGCCCGTCCTGGGTCTCCATCGCCGGCAATGTGTGGATGCCGTGCCGGTAGGGCTCGGTTCCCAGTTCTTCGTCATATAGCTCCATATTCCGGGAGGCATCGAGAATCGCCGCCGGACCGTAACGGGTGCCGATTTTGTAGGAAGTGGTCCGCTCCAGGGGGATCGGCCAGACGACCACGGCGGAACGGGCGTAATCGGAAAAGGCGTCTTCTATGCCGCCGAAGTTCTGAGGAAGGCGCGAGGGATAACTTGAAAGCATGGGATACCGAAAGCCCACCTCTGCCATCGAGGTCGGCGGCGGGTACGCCGTCAATGGGTCAAATCAAATTCCTGGCCCATTTGGAATTTCGGAAGCCGCCGTTTTTTGATGAGGTCCGGGAACTGCGAAAGGCCCGTGACGAGCATAGGCATGGCGATGGTGGAGTCGCAGTGGCAAGTGACCATGCGGGCGTCTTTGGCAATCTTGCCCCAGCTCTGGGCCTCCTCGAACGAGCAACCGGAGAGACCTCCCCAGTGGGGAGCGTCGGTCACGATCTGGAGCGCGTAGCGGTGGCCTTCCACGTTGCGCTTCATCATCATTGCCGTGACCTCCGCCTGCTGGATAAAATTCTTGGGAGTTCCGCCGCCGAAGTAAACGACCCCGGTGTTTTTTGCCTTGGCCGTGATCAAGGAGGTTTCCACAACATCTTGAATCACGTCAAAGTTGATCTTGCTTTGGCCGGAATACCGGCTTTCCGCGATGCCAATGCCGATGGAGGAGTCAGCCACCGCCGGGCAGTACAGCGGGATGCCCGCCTTGTAGGCCGCCGTCACAATGCCTTCTGTTGTTGCGCGCCCGGAAACTTCTTTCCCCAGCAGATACATAAACTCGCGAGTTGTGTAGGGGCGGGAGGCGTCCATCGTTGCGGAGAATTTGCCGATCCAGGTGTCCTCTTCGCGGAACTCCTCTTCGTCGGCCAGCGTGTCATACATCCGGTCGATCATATGTTCCTGCAGCATCACGTCGTCGATGTCCGGGGAGTGCTGAAAGTGCTTTCGCCCGAGACTCTCGTGAATGTCGTGGAAGAAGTTCGCGCCCGTGGAAACCAGGCAATCAATGAGGCGGTTCTCGATCATAAAGACTACCAGCCGCCGCATGCCGGCCGGCACCATGGCTCCCGCCATTCCCATCATGATGACGCATTCGTCCTCGAGCATCTCGCGCCAGATCCGGAAGGCCTCGGCGAGAGCGCGGCCCTGGAAGGAGATGCCTTGCATTTTCTCAAGCAGTGCCGCAACGTCCTTGGCCTCGTCGATAGCGACGGGGCGGGTCGGCTTGCTCAGCAATTCCTTTTTTTCGTGGCTTGGTTTGGGCGCTGAGGCCGCCGCAGGATCTGCCGCAGGGCTGGAATGGTGTTTTTCAGTCATCGAAAGCTTTTGTCCTCCCAGGTGTTTCGGGGTGGCAAATGTCTTTGATTTAAGTCACTGGTTCAACTCACAAAGATGGCGGCGGCAATCACAGTGGTCCATTTTCTACTTTTGTCTCCCACCGCAGACTGGGTAACATTCCTCGTGTGGACGATCTTGTTGGATATCCGGTAGATTTCTTTCTTTTCATCCCAGCTTCGGTCCGGGTCGAAGGCCACGTTCAGCGTGGTGGCGAGCATCTCGGCCGCCAACTCTTCTGCATACTCGCCCGCTTCTTCATCGGTTTGGCCGAAAGAGTGATGCTCGGAAAGATAGCCATAGGCGCTTTTGTCCGTGGGCAGAGCCAGGCCCAGGCTGGCGGCAATCAAACGGTGCGGCTCCCGCGTTGCGTTTTCGCTTAAAACTGCGAAGACCACCTCTCCCGGGGACAGCTTTTTTAGTCCGGCAGGCCTGCCAATCAGCTTGCATGCCGGTGGGAAAATGCTGGAAACTCGCACCAGATTGCAGGCTGCGATTCCCGCCGACCGCAGCGCCAGCTCAAAGCTGGAGAGCCGTTCCCGGTGCTTTCCGACACCCTTGGTAAGAAAAACCTCTTTAGGCAAAAACATCTGTCTTCATGAACCTTCCGTCCACTCTCATCCATACACCCCCGGCAGGAGGGTCCTTCCCAATCATTAGGGTTGTCCGGGTGAAAGATACTTCCCGTTGAAAGAGTCAGCGCGAAAACTTAACAGAATCATATCAGTTCAGTCAAAGGTTTTTTGAGGAGTGGGGCGGCCTGGGAGGGCGTTCTGCGTTTCCGTGCAGCCAAAAACGATGCTGCCAGGGAGGCGGAAGCGTGATTTAAGGGGCCGGGACTTTATGTTTGCGCCATGAATAAATGGCGAGAAATACGGCCAACGCGAACAGCAGCGAGTCTCGTGTCAGGGTCAGGGGGCTGATCGGTTCCTCGAGGCCGAAACAGCCGCAATTTGCCTCGATGCCCCTGGCGTAGGTGATGCTCATCGCCAGCAGAAACGCTCCCATCAGAAGGGCGGTAAAGGCCGCCACATAGTGCAGTTTCCAGCCGCGCACCAGAAGCATTCCCAAAACCAGTTCCAGCCACGGCAAAGTCCTGGCCACGACAATCACGCCGGCTGGCGGAAGCAACTGGTAGGTGTCCACGGCCATTTCAAACAGAAAGGGGTTTCCCAGCTTGGTGTAGCCGGCAAAGACGAACAAAGCCCCCAACACCAACCGGCAAATCCATTCCAGGATGCGCAACAGCACGGCTTATTGCCCCAATAGATGGTCCAGGTATCGCTGCAAGGTGGGGTATTGAACGACCCCGGCCACTTTTTCCGTCTTGCCCTGCGCGGTAATGAAGAAGGTAGGTGTTACGTTGACGCTCCGCTGGGTCGCCAGGGCTATGTCGCTCGATATGGCTGCTTCCACGGCGGGGTCTTCCATCCATTTCCGCAGCCGTTCCATGTCCTCATCCGACAGGGTGCCGGCGACCACAGCTTCCAACTGGCCGTTGGCCGACCACTGCGGCTGGGATTCGTAGAGAGCGTCGGAGACCATCCGCCAGTGCCGTGTCCCTAACTGCAGGGCGGCGTGAGCGTAGAGAGCCGCCTCGCGGGCATGCGGGTGCATGGGCAGGGGAAATTCCCGGTAGACGACGCAAACCTTTCCGGCGCTGGCATAGTTGTTCAGTACCGGCCGCATGGTGCCCAGGTAGAACTGGCGGCAAGCGGGGCACTGGTAGTCGGAGAATACTTCGATCCGAACGGGAGCGCCGGCCTCGCCGCCTACGCACGTCCCATCTTCGCCGCTCTGGGCCGTCTGTGCGTTCCGGGGAATGGCGCAGAGCAGAAGCAGAATTAGCGAGCAATATATTATTCGCATGGCGGTCATCTCTTTTCGATTTTGGCGTACACCAATAAGGATTATAGACCCAAAAAAGCCGCCGGATAAATTCCTTTATCCAAATTCCCGGTCGGAAGGCTCCTGCTCGCGCCGCGTTTTCCTGCCCAAAGTCGGAATGAGAGAGGCTGCCGGAACATATGGACCGAGAGGGAGCGGGTTGTCAAGGTCTGGAAAGCAATGACTATGGTACAATGCCGTTCTTTCATTGCCGGGGCCAGCGATTTATTCCTGAACGGGGTCCGGGGCAGGGTGGCAATATCCCTGGTTCTTTTGGAATCCCCTTGGTTCAGGCGCTGCGTCATGTTGTGGATCGCGGTTTCATCTTGCTTCTTTTCTGGGAGGAAGTGAGCCTCAATCCGATGCCGGCCTTGTAATGGAGAGTTGCCCTCTATGGCTCGCCTCACGCTGACTTGGCGTCCCGCTGTCGCTTGGCTGTTCATCCTGGCTCTTATCGTGCTCCATCACGATTTCTGGTTGTGGGACCGCATTGAGCCGATACTATGGGGCTGGGTGCCAGTGGCGTTGTGGTATCACGTGGCCTACACCCTTCTCTGCATTCTCGCCGTTGTCCTGCTGGGCCGCTGGGCTTGGCCGCCCCCCCCGCCTGGGATCGAATCAGCCGGCGAGCAAGTTCCCGATCGTCGCACGGTTTCCCCGGCTGAGCAGGCTCCTGCGGAAGGGAGTCAGCGGTCATGACGGAGAGCATGGTCGTCCTCCTGGGCGTGTTCATTTACTTTGCCATTCTGATCGGCATCGGCGCCTTCAGCTACCGCATTTCCTACCGTACGCCCGAGGATTTCTTTATCGCCCGCCGAGGCATCGGCACCATCGCTCTTTTCATTGGAGTTTACGCCACCAACATGACGGCGTTCTTCATGATAGGCATTCCCGGGGCCGCTTATCACAATGGGATTGGAATATTCGGCTGGGTGGCGGCGCCGGTGGCCCTGCTCACGCCCCTCTGCTTTTATTTGGTCGGCTATCCCTGCTGGATTCTCGGCAAGCGCTATGGGTACATGACCCAGCCGGAGGTGTTCGGCGCCCGCTGGAACAGCCGCGCCGTTTCGCTGGCTTTCTTTGCCTTGCTGACGTTTTACATGATTCCGTATCTGGTTCTCGGGGTGATCGGCGGGGGCGTGACCTTCGAGTCGATGACCGACGGACTCGTTCCTTACTGGGCGGGCGCTCTCCTGGTGCTTGCCGTCGTCTTTGCTTACGTCCTGCTGGGGGGGCTGCGGGGAACGGCGTGGGCGAACGTCTTCCAGGGGATGCTGTTTCTGGTCTTCCTGATCATCGCGTTCTTCTGGATCGCGGAGGCGATGGGAGGGCTCCGTTACCTCACCGAGCGGCTGGCCGCCGAGAAACCGCATCTGCTGGCGCGCGACGAGATAGCAAGTTTCGATCCCAAGCTGTGGTTCAGTTTCATGCTGGTTCCACCCTTGGCGTCGGTGATGTTTCCTCACGTCTTCATCCGGCTGCTCGCCTCGCGGGACCACCAGTCGATCCGTGCCGCCAGCACCCTCTATCCGCTGGCGCTCATTATTGGCTGGATTCCGGTCGTCATGATCGGCGCCTGGGGCGCGCTGGCGGTCCCCGGACTCGAGGGGCAGGCCTCCGACGCCATCATGCCGATGATGATCGCTCGCTATCTTCCGGACGCCCTGGTGGTGCTGGGGGTGGCTGCCATCTTTGCGACCGTCATGTCGTCGCTCGATGCTCAAATCCTGGCGCTGAGCACGCTCTTCGCCCGCGATTTCCTGGGCTCCTGGCGCCGGGGGGCGCAGATGGCCGGCAATCGCCAGATTTTCTGGGGAAGATTGTTTGTCATTCTGATCGCGGCCCTCACCTACGGGCTGGCGCTGCTGCAACCGGCTAGTATCTTGCGCATCAGCGAATACGCCTTTACCGGATTCGTGCAGTTGCTTCCGGTTGTCCTGGCTGCTCTCTACTGGCCGCGCGCTACAAAGCAGGGGGCTCTGGCGGCGATGGCTGGCGGAACTCTGGTGCTGTTCTTGCTGCCGGGCGGTCCCTTTCCTGTGCTTCCCCGGTCGTTGTTGTTCGGGTTTATGCCGATCGTTCCTTGCCTTGTGGTGACCACCGTGTTGCTGGTGATCGTCTCCCTGCTGACCAAGCCCCAGCCGTCTCCCTGGCCCTGGGACTTCCGGTTGATCCTCCGAGGCCGTTCTCTAACAGACCCGTAATGCAAAGCAGGTCGAGGGAATACGCAACCTCCTGAGCGCAAGTAGCGACAGGCATTCCTGCCTGTCCCTCAGCGTGCAGGCCGCAAGGCCTGTACAGCTAGCAACAGGCGTTTCCGCTTGCTTGCCATTCCTCATTTACACCTGCCAAACCTCTCCAAAAGCCATTGAATAACCCCCTATTGGGGGCTTCTTGTAGGGATTTCGTTTCTCTTTTTGGTGGCTTTTTGCACTTCTTACCAAGCACTTATGTTGATTCTAAAAGACTTGTTGGCTTCGTTTCGTAATTTATACTTGTTTTTACCTCGCCTGCTTCCCCCTGGAGCATTTCTCCTAAAGTCGCATAGGTAGCGACAGGCATTCAGGTAGGGCAGGCATTCTTGCCTGTCCTCTTGCGTGCAGGCCTCCCGGCCTGCACTTGTCTCTTGCTTTCCAATCGCACGCAACCTGCCTAACCCCCAATCAATGGCTTTGCTTCGCCTATCAAACCCAAAAGAAAATCCAGCTTCACAAACGCCCTCCGGCCCGATTCTCCCTCGCGCAAATTCCGGGAGCAACAAAATTCTTCCGAGAATTCCGAATCTACCGAGGAAACCGAATCTACCGAAGGAACCGAACTAAGTAGGACAGGCATCCCTGCAGTAGCGACAACCTAGTACGAGATTATAAATAACTATTAATAAAGCATTTATATTAACACGGCTAATAGCACTTCCCTCATTATACTCCTCTTTCCGAACGGGAATTCATTGGACCCTCGAAGACTTCCGCGGACTGGTTGCTGTGTTCTGCGTACCGCGGGATTCGCGACGCGGTTCTTTAGGCGACAGCTGCGGAAACGGTGTCGGCGGTCGATGGAGAACTGAGCCGCATACCTCAGTGAGGAATGCAGGGAGGATATTCCACCGGGCCAGTGTTGAATTCTCCGTAGGAGGTGCGCCGCGTCGGAGTCGCCCCGCGATGCCTGCCGGGCAAGCCTGTCCCCAGAGGGCAGGACAGTATAGGAAGCACGGGAAATAGCCTTCAGAGACCCTTTGGTGGTCGGAAGCGAACCGGCTCTGCCCGCGTTCGTGGCTCCTGGACGATCCTGGCGGCGGATTTCGGAAAGTTAGGGAAGCTCATCCCTCTTCGAGTTCGTCGCTCTGTTCCCTCAGTGAGTCGAGTGTTTCCAAATCACACATAGACGCGACCCGCACTGGTATGCCGAAATGAGGGATCAACTCTTCTGTTGAGCGCCCAGTGACTTCGGGAAAGCTAAAGCCCTTTCCTTGGGCGGTGGAGTAAAAACATCCACATCACCCTGCCCGCGGCGTACAGGCAACCGTACGCCCTCCTTGGTCCGTTCCGAGATAAGGTCCCTCTCCACCTCGGCGAACAATCCGAACAGGGCGATCATCACCTTAGTCTGCATGTCCTGCTCGCCGTCAGACTCGATTCTTTCCTTGATCGCGATGAAGCGGATCTTGCGATGGAGCAGAGTGTCCACGATTTGGATCACTTGCCCCAGGCTGCGTCCCAGACGCGACAACTCGCTGAGCAGCAGGCGATCGCCCGGCTGAAGCGTTCCCAGCATCTTCTCGATGCGGCGCTCGAGGGGACTCTTTCGCGACGAGGTCCGGGCCTCGTCGAATTCGTCGATCGGGAAGCGGCGTTTCTGGCTGAACTCCAGGATGGCCAGTTTCTGGTTGGCGAGATCCTGCGAACGAGTGGAAACACGGAGGTAGGCAACGGTTTTTAATGCTGCGTCCAAGGAAAGGCAAATCGCAGTCTGTTTACGACAGATAGCGATTACAGTATCCAGACTATTTAATAGCCGATTATTGTCGAAAGTGACGGTCGTTTTCTTGTACGGTATTCGGGCCGGAAGGGTGACGGGAACTGATGCGCAGTCCAGGAGGATTGGCTTCCGTCCAGAGTGTTCTCCCCGCCTCTGTCAAAGCGGGTCCTCGACAAACACGTCAATCCACCCCGTCTGAGCCGCCAGGTGCGGCAGCAGCGCTTCGCTATAGTCGAAAATTCCCGACTGTTTCGGACTCAGTGGTGTGAAGAAGGCGATTTGCATGGCGGGTCTTTTATTCAAGCCGAGGGGGAATCAGAGCCCGAAACGACACTACCGTGTCGTTTCGCGTGAGCAGACCCGTAACCTCCGAGCCGCCGTCTGTAAGGGAGCGAGACCTACTCCAGTTCGGCTTTGAAATCCGCGAGAGAGGTTGGCACCGTGAACTGAAGCGGCGTTCGCACGGCGTCGGAGGCAAACCAGATTTCCACGGTTCGCTCTCTACCCCGGGCCGGAAAGTGGACCTCGAACTTTTCGCCTAGCCTGAGCGCGCCGCCGACTTCCACCGTTCCTGGGCTGCCTTGCCCCAGTTGCAGGGCAATACCTCTCCCATACTGAACGCTGCTCGACTCAACCGCCTGTCCCGCCGCCGTGCGGCTGCGCACGTAATAGAGAAACGTAAGCGGGTCTCGGGCGCATTTCGGAATCGTTGCGGTCGTGGTATTCCGGCCCCGGATGTGCCGGACCTGGTGCGCCGTCTGGTTAAACTCCATGGACTCTTCCGAACTTCGTGACCCCTCCTCGAGTTTCTGGTGGAACTGGAGCGAGCAGAGTCCCTCCCGCGCGGCCACGGCCGAGAACGTGCTGTTGAACCGGTATTGCGGCAACCGCACCTCTACGGTTGCCTGAAAATGCAGCTCGTCACCTTGCGAGGAAACTTCAAAGACGGCTTCTCCCATCAGGATGCCGCTCGGCCACAGGAGCCGGTAGACCAGCCGTTCGCCACCCTCGAACGGAGCGAAATCAGCCGCCTGCGCTCGCGCGGAACCGAGGGCAATCGAGAGAAGGCATACCGCCATGCAAACCGTCACGCGTTTGAGGTTGTTCACCGTCGAATTTCCTCTGTCACTTCCCGCGACGCCACCAGCAGTCCGAGGTGCACCGCGGGATGCGTGGCCGTGACGCTCCGGTTGCAAACCGAGCGCCAGCTGAACTCGGCATCCGCCCACCCCTCCATCGTACCCGAATCCCCTTCGAAATAGCCGGCTTCCGCAAGAATCCGGCGGCGGAACACCACGCAGAGCCGGGGCAGCGCGTCCACCTCCGGCACTCGGGGCGGCGATGCCACCGGACTGCATTGTCAAAATTCCAGGCGAGCCCGCCGCGGCTTTCGAGCAGCAGCCTGCGCACGAGCGTTCCCCCGTCGAGGCTCACAAGCTCCGGGCCTACCTGGGCCCGTGCAGTCGTCAAAGCACGCAAGCAGCCGCTCGTGGCTAACAACGGCCCTTTCCCCCCGTATTATCTTGCTCTGTCCAGTTGAGGCATGCCCTAGCCTCACGTCAGGGAGGGGGCGCGGATACGTCAGAATAAAGTTTAAAGTTGGCTTGCTGGACACATACAGTCCAGGGTTAAAGAGTTCTTCCTGACAGACTGGAGGCAGGCGCTCAGGCCATTTTCGCTTCGACGAAGAACGTCATCCTCATCCTGGCTCACGTCCACAACTTGACCATCTCTGAAGGTCGAGATCAAAAATCTGCCCGGCTTGGAGTGATTACCTAGCAGCCTGTGGTTAAAGGCCTTACGTTATGGGATAGACACGATTTGGCTCATGTACTACCCTGTTGGGCATGGAATGGGGAAACGGCGGCGGCGGGCGCGGCAAGCGACGATGTGGGGGGCCACGGCGGCTCTACCAAACAGCGCAGGGCGAGCGGCTGAATCAGGTGCTCGACAACGCAGGGTTCGATGCGTTCGTTGAGGCGCAGTGCGCGTCATGCGATACGGGCGGGCTCGGCCGGCCGCGTCTGGCGCCGGGCCGTTATTTCCGGCTGCTGCTCGGCTACTTCGAAGAGCTGGACTCGGAACGGGTCGCGCGGGACATCGAGTGCTGGGGTAGCCGCTTTTTTGCTATCCTGACGCACCGACCGGGCAGACTGCATTGGTGCTGCTGCGGTGGTGAGGTACGCGCGTCAAGGCCGCTCGCCCGACGAACCGCCGGAGCATCCAGAGGACACCCATGACAGCCACACCAGACAGTCGCCTGTCGGTCTACATCGCCGGAGCGGTCGTGGCCGCCATCGCCCTCGCCTTCGCGGCACCGTCGTTCGCGATGCGCTTCGCCATCGGAGGCGAGATTTTCCTGAGCCTCCTCACGATGATGGTCGTCCCGCTCGTCGTGGCCAGCGTGATGAGCGGGATCATCGGCCTGGGCGACGTCCGCAAACTCGGGCGGCCCGGCGGACTCGCGATCACCTACTACGTGACGACGACAGTATTCGCCGTGCTGGTGGGCCTCGTCCTAGTCAACCTGATCCAACCCGGGTCCGGGGTTGACCCGGCCACGCTCGAAGCAGGGGCCGCCGATGGCGGGGAGGTGGCGGCTGGCCGAGGGGACATGGGGTTCGGCACGATTCTCCGGAACCTGGGCTTGATGCTGTTCACCAACAACTTGTTCCGCTCGGCCACCGAGGGCAGTCTCCTGCCCCTCATCATCTTCTCGATTATGTTTGCCGGCGTGCTGACGACGATGGGTGACCGCGTGAGCCGGGTCACGGCCCTGATCGTGCAGGTCAACGAGGCGCTCCTGTCGTTCGTGCTGTTCCTGATGAAGCTGGCGCCGGTCGGCATCTTCTGTCTGGTCACGGCCAGGTTCGGCGAGGCCCAGCAGGGCGGCGGCTTGGTCGCCGTCCTCGTCCAGACGGGGTCCTACTTCGTGACGGTGCTGTTCGGGCTGGCGGCCCATGCGTTGCTGACACTTCCGCTGATTCTCTGGATCTTCACCAAGCGCAACCCGCTTCGCTTCATGATCCAGATGTCGCAGGCCCTGCTGACCGCCTTCTCCACCGCCAGTTCGAGCGCCACCCTGCCGGTCTCGCTGGAATGCGCGGTTGGCAACGCCAAGGTCTCGAGGCGGTCGGCTGACTTCGTGCTGCCGCTGGGCGCGACCATCAACATGGACGGGACCGCGCTGTACGAAGCGGTCGCCGCCATCTTCATCGCGCAGGCGATCGGCTTCGAGCTGACGATTGTCCAGCAAGTCGTGGTTGCTGTCACGGCGACGCTGGCGGCGATCGGCGCGGCGGGCATTCCGGAAGCCGGACTGGTGACGATGGTCATCGTCCTCAACGCGGTCGGCTTGCCGCTCGAGTACATCGGCCTGATCCTGTCGGTGGATTGGCTGCTCGACCGGTTCCGGACGACGGTCAACGTTTTTGGCGATGCGGCTGGCTCGGCGGTGGTCGAACGGAGCTTCGTGGTGGCGGGCAGCGAACCGTAGGGGCATCCCTGCCCACATGCTCCGCGAACACGAGCGGACCGGCGCCCGTGCCGCCTTCGCCCCCATCGATGGCCAGGATGCCGCGATCCTGACGATCTGCCGACCGGGAGCCGCGACGAAATCGTTTGCGATGATGTCGCGCAGGTTGCCGCTGAAGCCACTCAGCCGCGCCCAGTAGCAGCCAGCCGATGGATTCGTGAAGTAGCGCCCAGGCGCGATTTCCTCGTTAACAATCCATCAATCCTTGGGATCCGGGAGCCCCCGGCTGGTCAACGCCTCCACGTCCGGCTCCAGCTGCAACCCGAACTCCTCCGCGCCCAGAACCCGCGACAAAGCCGACGCCGCGTTGTCTCGGGTCGCGGCGGTAGTCGACCCGCCGTGCAGAATGCCGCGAATCTGCCCAGTCCGCCGATTACGCAGGATAGTCACCGGGCGGTCCGTGTCCTCGTCCAGCGTGACCGAGCCGCCGGGCCCGGAGAGAGTGATGCCAGCCAGCTCATCGGCCCAGCTCGGATCGGCGGGAATCACGAAGGCGAACGACGAACGGCCGTCGCCGTCGCTCAGCTCCGGCATCGCGAACGACAGCGAAAACAGTTCCCGGCCATCTTCGGCAAGTGCGACGATACGGTGATCGCCGGTTGACCGCGGCAGCGAGGACGGGGCATCGACCACGAACGCTGGTTCCAGGTATGGCGCCCCTCCTCCGTCCACGCCGCCCCACAGCAGCAGGGAACGTGCCGGGACGGATATTTGCGGCGAAACTTTCGCTGTGGCAGCCTCCTACAACCGGTAGCCGAGCGCCTAGGCCGCGTCGAGAATCTCCATGGCGCGGCGGCACAGCGGCACCCGGTGCTCACGCTTCGCCTTCATCCGCGTGGCCGGAATCGTCCACACACCCTCGTCCCGATCGATCTCCGTCCACACCGCCCCACGCACCTCACCGGACAGCGCCGCCGTCAGCACCAGGAACTCGAACGCCAGCTTCACGACTGGCCTCGCATTCGATGCCCGGATCGTCTCGATGGCAGCCGGTACCTCCCGGTGGGGCAATGCCCGCATGTGCTGCACGACATCGTGTTGGGCGCCGAGCACCGGCACGACCCGGTCACAGGGGTTGTCGAGCCGAAACTCCATCGCCACGGCCCATTCCAATACCGCGCGCATGCGCTGCTGGACGCAACGGGCCATGACCGCCTTCAGGTGCCAGATGGGTGTGAGGATCTCCAGCACATCGGCACTGGTCACTTCTGAGACCGGCATCTTGCCGATGCGCGGAAAAGCGTAGCGTTCCAGGCTGCTCAGCCAGTCCCTCGGGTAAGTCGAACTGCGCCAGCCGGCCTGCTTCTGTTGCAGCACGCGCGCAGCGGCTTCGGCGAAGCTGGGTACGCCCTGGGCGCGGCGTTTCTCTGCCAGCGGATCTCCGCCCTCGCGGGCCAGCTTGCGATTGGCCAGTGCCTTTTCGCGAGCCTCGGCGAGCGAGACCAGGGCGACGCTGCCGAGTCCGAGTTCGCGACGTCGGCCGCGGATGATGAGACGTTGGATCCAGCTCCGGGTTCCGCTAGGCTGGACGAACAGGTATAGCCCGTTGCCGTCAGCGTGTCTTCCCACTCCGGCTGAGCGCACGAAGGAAGCCGACAGGGCCTTGTCGGGATGGCGGCCTTTGGGCTTGGTTTTTGGTGATAGATTGGCTGTATTGTTTACAGTAATCATCCCACCATATATATGGGATTACCGTGGATTTCAAGGGAAGTCGTGAGCAATGCACAGTGCGACAATAATTCTATAATAAATTGATTATATAGATAGTTATAAGCTTACTTGGACTATTTTGTACATCGTTGGATTCTATGAGTTGGCTGTATGTATCGACAGGCCTTCCTGCCTGTGCTCCTTTCCCTTCGGCTGCACTCAGGACAAGCCCGCCTGTCCCCTTAGCATTCAGGTAGCGACAGGCCTTCAGGCCTGTCCTCTCTATCGGGCAGGGGTAGCCACGACGAGCGCTTTCCTCTCGTGGGTCGTTGCTAATTCTTCCCGGCCTGGATTTTTCCGATGATCTGCGCGGCGCGCGCCTGGGCGACTTGAATGAGGGAGCGGTCCTTGCGAATCTGCTCCAATAACGGGATTAGATGGGAGGTTCCGAGCAGGCGGCCCTGGTTGAGGTTCGATTCCAGGTGGAGCAGCTCTTTCACCACCCCCAGGCGGTCAAAACGCACCAGGTATTCCAGCCGCAGGAAATGTTGTTCGGTCTGGGATATCCTCTCGAACAAGGTGGTCAGGGCCAGCGCCTCGGGCACCTCCGTATGGTTGAACGTGGTCTCGTTGCGCACTGCGCCGTTTTGGTAAGCCAGAGTTTTTTTGCCCATGCTGGCCACTTTGCGACCCGACTCCAGATTTCCATTCGGAGACCAATTTATTTTTTCAGCCAAGGAAAGAATCTCTTTGGTCTGGTCCGGGGAAAGTCTGAACTCCAGCGGAGCATCGTCGTCCGGAGCGGTCCGGTAGAGAACTTCTCCGTTCTCCCGCACGGTCACGGAAAAGTATTCCGGCTTGCTGTTGGGAAATTCCTTGGTGAAGATTACGCTGCGGAGGGAATCGGAGGACGTTTGTGTGTTTCCTGCGGAGACCATCAGGCAGAGGAAGTAAACCGCCAACAGGGAAACCTTCCGAATGGCAGCCGAATCCCTGGCCGCAGTCTCCCGGATGTGCAAGCGCCGGATGCACAAACCGTAGTTGTGATAACGCCGGCTGTGCAAACAGTGGAGTCGTTGTCTCATACCGCAGGTTGCGTGCCGGGACGCTGGCGCGACTGGGCGCGCTCAAACTTCTGCAGGGTGTGTGAATTGTGGGCGTGACAGAGGGCCACTGCCAGGGCGTCGGCGGCGTCTTCCGGGGGAAGCTCCTTGAGCCCGAGCAGGGTCCGGACCATCTGTTGGACCTGGTGTTTTTCCGCGCGGCCGTAACCTACCACGCAGGATTTGATCTCCAGCGGCGAGTACTCGTGCACCGGCAACCCGGCGTCGGCGGCGGCGAGCAGCGCCACTCCTCTGACCTGTCCCAGCTTCAGAGCGCTGTTCGTATTGACGGAGGCAAAAATTCCCTCCACGGCCACAACTTCGGGCAAGCAACTTTCGATCACTTGGCGCAACCCGTCGGAAATCTGCTTCAGGCGTTGCGGAAATGCATGCCGGCTCCGGGTCAGGATAACGCCGGAGCGGACCACGCGCGAACGGCGGCCGTCGGTATCGATCACGCCGTAGCCGGTGGCCGCAGAGCCGCAATCGATGCCGAGCACACGGGTCGTCGTTATGGTCATCCGCCGCTCACTTCCTGCAATTCGCGCTCGTCGAAATCGAAATTGGAGTAGACGTGTTGCACGTCTTCGTGCTCTTCTAGAGACTCCACCAGCCGAAGCATCTGCTGAGCCTCCTTGCCCGCAAGCTTCACAAAGGTCTGCGGCAGCATGGCGACTTCGGAGGCGGAAACTTCGATGCCGGCGTCTTTCAAAGACTGCACCACGGGGTCCAGCGCCTCCGGTGGACATATAATCTCCCACTGCTGCCCGTCGTCGCGCAAATCCTCGGCCCCGGCGTCCAGAATCGTGTTCATCAACTGCTCTTCGGTGGCACTGGACTTGGGTGCCGTGACCGAACCCTTCTTGCTGAACATCCAGGCGACGCATCCAGTCTCGCCGAGATTGCCGCCGTGGCGGCCAAACATGTAGCGGATTTCCGAGACTGTCCGGTTGCGATTGTCCGTGGCGACCTCGACGATCATGGCTACCCCGTGGCACCCGTAGCCTTCATAGGTGACCTCTTCGTAGGTGATGCCCGGCAGTTCGCCCGTGCCTCGCTGGATGGCCTTTTTGATGTTGTCGCCAGGCATATTTTCCGCCTTGGCGGCAGCCACCGCCGTGCGAAGCCGGGGATTTCCTTCCGGGTCTCCGCCCCCCACGCGCGCGGCTACAGTGATCTCCTTGATCAGACGGGTGAAAGCCTTACCCCGCCGGGAGTCGGTGACTGCTTTCTTGTGTTTGATCGAAGCCCATTTGGAATGGCCAGACATCAGTTCCTCACGTCCAAGGGAGCTTTATCCCTTGAGGCAATCTTCACCGAGAGGCTCTCTCAGGAGGGCATCAGTCCTCATAAGTCCTGGAAAATCCTAACATAGGCGTTTCTCCAGAGGCAAGTTGCGGGGAGCTGGTTGCGGTCAGTTTGCAGCAGAAGCGATTCGCTACAGTTTCTAGGAAAGGCGTTTATACGGCCCAGTGAAATGCGCCGCTACTCTAAAAGTGGCAAGATTTCGATTACCAACCGCCTTATTCGAGAGGAATCATGGGCTCTTAGGCAACGCGCAATCCAGTTCACGGCGTTCGGTCTGTGGGTCCTCGCTCCCGTCCTGAAAAATCCGCTCTTCGAGAGGGAGAAGGAATGTCGGCTCATCGTGACTGATCTGGAACGAGTTGAAGTCGCGTATGGAGAAGGTCTGTCCAAGGAAGTGCAAATTTGCCATTCCAACAATCGTGACATTCCCTACAAAGTGCTGCAGTACGACACGCTACCTATCGTTGGGCTTGATTTGGGTCCCTTAGCGACTGCCGAGGAGGACGCCCCCGTGCTCAGACAGCTCCTGCGTCAAGCGACATCGGGATATGAAGTGCCAATCACGCGCTCGCGGGTTCCAGTCGGCCACGAGACCGGCTAACATGGAAAGACATTTCAATCGCATCCGAACGGGATTATACTTGAGTTCTAGGGGCACACCTTATGGCGACCAACCTTCCGCTTCCTCCTCCCGGTTTCGATGACTTATCGGTTGACGACCAGATCGATTATATACAGTCGCTGTGGGATCGCATTGTGGCCGAGCCGGATCAAGTTCCCGTTCCCGACTGGCATCGCCAAGTGATTCGTCAGCGTATGGCCGATCAGGAAAACAGCCCTTCGGAAGGACAGCCCTGGGAAGAAGTTCGGGATGAAATTCGGAACAAACTCGAGCGTAGAAAATCCCAAGGGTGATGAGAGTTCTCATACTTCGACCGCAAGCCCGGTTTGATGTCGGCGACTCTGCAGGCTGGTACGAGGACCAGAAAGCTGGTCTGGGTATTCGGTTTCTCGATGAGATCGATCACGTTCTGTCTCGTGCCCAGGTTAATCCGTTCCAGTTCCCGGAAATCGATCCTGGAGTCAGACGTGGCTTGCTCCAGCGATTCCCCTATTCCGTGTATTTCTCCGTTGGTGCGGCGAGTATTGAAGTGATTGCCGTCCTTCATCAGCACCGGCATCCAGACACATGGAGAAGCCGGTAACCGGCAGTTGCCTGGCGCCTCTTCCGGGCGGTCACTTGGCCGTGAAGTTGGCTTTCGGGAAACTTGCCGTCTTTCGCAAACCACTACCCAGGTTCAGAAAGTGGCGTCGTTTGCCGCACGCGCACTTCCGTTCCCTGTTACCTGTGGGAATCCCCTCCGCTCGATGCTTGATCGGACCTGGAAGCCACCAATTCACGATAGACCTGATCGAGCTTCCGGGCGACGACCGGCCAATCGAAGCGGGTTTCCACCAGGCGGCGTGCCTCCGCCGCCATGGCGGCAGCAGCTTTCGGATGCTCCAGCAACTGCAGCGTCGCGGCGGCAAATTCATCCGGGGAGTCGGTCAGCATGATGTCGGCGCCATGCGTGCCGCCCAGCCCTTCGGCTCCTATGGATGTTGAAACCACCGGGATACCGCTGGCGAACGCCTCCAGTATTTTTACCCGGACCCCGGCCCCCACCAGGATGGGACAAACGAAGACGGCGTGCTGGGATAGCGGCTCGCGAACGTCGGGGACCCTTCCCAGCAAGCGGATTCCTTCCCCCCGGAACATCCGCTGGACCTCCGGCAGCGCCTGGGCTCCCACCACGCTGAGGGTCGCCTGCGGGAGGCGTGCGCGGATGAGCGGCAGAACCTTGCGGCAGAAATACTCCAGCCCTTCTACGTTGGGCGCATGCTGAAAGTTTCCGACGAACAGAAGGGAGTCGGGCCTCCGGGGGCCTCCGGGAAACGGATAGTTGGATACATCGATGCCGGTTCGCAAGCCGGAAAGGACCCGTGGCCGCCTGCCGTTGAGGAATGATTCCAGAAGCTGCCGATCCCCGTCGTGGCAGGTGAAAACGGCGTCGAATTTGCCGGCCGCCGCCACCTCAAAACGCATGGCGCGCAGCCACTCCAGAAATTCCCGTGCCTTCACCAGCGGCCCGCCCTTCCCGGCCAGTATCTCCCGCTGGACCGATTGAAAATAGACGTTATGCTCGAACAGGCACTGGCTCGTATGCTGCAGCGGCAGGTGATATTGGGCCATCTGCGTGTATTCGAACTGGATGAGGTCAATGTCATTCAGGAAAACCATCTTTTCGAGCATCTCGCCGAATTGGGGGTCCTCGAAGGCCATCTCCGCTTGGGAGCGCAGGCTGAAGCGCCGACGCGGCGGATGTCGCCGCACGGTGGCCTCCACGTGCCGCACCAACCCTTCCAGCGACCGGTTGGATTCCACCTCTTCGGCGCTGTCCACGAAGGTCAGCACGTAGAGGTTGTGCCGCTTGGCCAGTTGCTCGATCGCTTGCAGCATGAAAACTGCGCCGCCGTGCAAAGGGGGGGAGATGGAGTAGGGAGAGACAAAAAGGATGTTGAGCGGCCTGTCCGGGAGAGGCGGGGATTCCTGTGCCGGGGCGCTGGCCTCGCCGTAGGGCGCAGCAGGAAGAATTTCAAGGCCGCGAGAGCTGTCCTGCGTTTCTCTGTTTTTGGGGGCCTCCGGGCTGAGGGTGAACACGTCGCGGAATACTGCGGGCCGGGTGCGCTGGAAAACAGCCGGATCGTTCACGCGCGCGCGGGACAGGGCGCGGCTGCGGGACCTCAGTGCCGCAGGCAGTTTCCGCAGCGCCCGCAGAAAAGCTCCCATGGGAGTCCGTGTTTCGGTTTCCCGGCCCAGCCAGCAGAGGATCATCTGGCCATACAAATACCAGAAGTGAGCCATCAGCCAGCGCCACTGGTGGATGTTCTTCCAGACCATCAATACGTAGTTTTTCTTCAGATAGGCGCGGATGACCTCCGGGGAGTAATGCTTGGCGATGGTTGCGCGATGCTCGTGGTAGAGATGGCTTTCCGGCTGGTAGAGAATTTTCCATCCCCTCCGCCATGCGCCGTAAGAAAGATCGGTATCTTCCAGATAGAAAGGCTCAAAGAGGGGGTCAAACCCGCCCATCTCCAGAAATTTATCCCGGTCATAGGCCGTGGAGCCGCCCCCGGCGTAGAAGATGGGAAAAGGCACCGTAATGCGTTCGTCGATTTCATGGCTGACCCGCAGGAAACCCTTCTCGAATTTGCCCACGGTCAAGCCTGTCTCCTCGCGCCGCCGGCTGGGATCAGAGAAAAAGATCTGAGCCGAGACGGCGAAGACGGCCTCATCTGTGAACCCTTCCAGAAGGGCTGACAGGAAACCGGGAGTCGCCCGCATATCATTGTTGAGCAGGATAACGATCCGGTTGCGAGCTGCCTGGACGCCGGCGTTGCAGCCGCCCCCGAAACCCAGGTTGCGCTCCATTTGCAGCACCCGCACACGCGGGAAATGTCGGCGGAGATAATCGGCGCTGCCGTCGGTGCTGGCATTGTCCACCACGATTACCTCGTTATCTGCCGTCGAGGCTTCCAACACGCTCGGAAGATTTTTTTCGAGCAGCTCCCTGCCGTTCCAGTTGGGGATGACGATGCTGGCATTCCGCGGAGGCTGATAGGGCGTGCAGGCGGGCAGCGCGTTCTTGTCTCCTTCTGCTCGTGAGGTGTCCGATGGCTGCTCGGCAGGCGCGGTTCGGAACAGGGCCTTCAGGCGGCAGAGCAGATCGCTGCACAGCAAGGCCGCAGCCGCCAGGGCCATCGTTGCTGGGGCCAGGAAGAGAAAAACAACTTTCCCGATTTTTTTAATCACGAGCATTGGGAATGGGTCATTAGTTACGGGTCATTGATCTTTCGGCTTGACCGCCGGTGGCGGCTTCTGATCGGAAGCAGGGACAGGACTCAACCGCAGGTTCTTGCCGATGCGGTACCACCGGGACCCGTACAAAAGGCGAAGTTCCTCCCAGCGTTGCTGCAGCTCCCCGTTTAAATTCAGTGCCCAAGCCGTTCGTTCCTCAAACTCTTGTTGGAGTTTCTGGAGCGCCGCCCGCGCCTGTTCCATCTCTTGCTGGAGACCTAAGGCCCACTGCACCTTGTTTTCATGATCGGCCTGCAACTGGCGAATATACCCAGCTTTTTCGGAGAGTTGCCGATCCAGCTCGCGTGCCCACCGGGTGTGTTCCTCCAGCAACTGTTCCAGCTCTTGCTCTCGTTGTTGAGCTTCTGTGACTTGCGCCCTGGCTAGAGCTAAGTGGTCCGTCAGGGAACGGATGTGCATTTCTCTTTCCTGCAGTACGTTGCCCGTAGAGGGCAAATACAACAGGGGACGAGCCGGGCCCAAAGGCTGGCTGGAGCAGAGCGCCACAAAGTAGTGCGCTGCCTTTTCTCTCTCGTCTTTGCTCTCTCCGCTGCTGGCCGCTGCGTCGGTTTCCTCCTGAAGAATGGAATCTGCGGAGTGCTCCTGGAAGTTTGCTTCCGCCCCCGGGCCTGACACCATCAGGCCGGCCACGTGATTTTCAAACAGAATCGCGCGATGCGGAAAAAGCGGTTTCAGGGTCTCTTCCAACTCGGCGAAAGAAAACTCACGAACGTGAAAGGGATTGACCTCGCCGCGCTCCTCCGTGTAGTAGAGCCGGTTGGGAGTCGAGAGCAACAGCAATCCCGATGGGTGAAGCACGCGATGCAACTCCGCCAGGAAAGCCTCCGGGTCCTCCAGATGCTCGATGATTTCAAAAGCCACCACCAAATCGAATTGTCCGGAAGGAAAGGGAAGGGCCAGACAGCCGGATTGCGCAAAGTGGACCTTCGGCGATCCATAGTGACGGCGGGCGTGGCCCACTGCCTCTGCGGAAAGGTCCACGCCAAATACCGCCGCCGCCTTTTCTCCCAGCAAGGCCGACCCGTATCCGGTGCCGCAAGCGACGTCCAGGGCGGATTTCTCCGCAGAATATCTCTGCGCAAACAAGTACCGGGCGCGGTGCTCGTTGAGCAGGTCCGCATCGCCTTCTCCCGGTATCACGCGTTCTCCGGTGAACTTCACGGCAGGTTTCCTCCCGCCTGGATGTTCGCTTTGGCGACGGAGTTGACCTGTATCCGGCATGGGATATGAAAGTAGCCGTAAACCTTGCGTCCCTTTTCAGCCTGCAATGTGATGGCGTTGTCGATCCAGTCGCACACATCGTAGGCTTCCAGAGTTCCGTTGGAGATGGCCGGCGTGAAAGAGAAGTGGGCCGGGTAGAGCTCGGGGAGATCGAGATGAAAGTCGATGGTGTAGATGTCGCCGGGGTTGAACGGCGGAAGCTCGACCTCTTCCAGAAAGGTATTGGTTCCGGCCAGCTCCACTCCCAGATGGTTGCGGATCAGGAGTCCGACAATCGGCATGGCCACCTTTGCCTGCGCCCGCAGGCTGATGCGAACAATGATGGCCGCCATTTGCGGAAGCAGCGCCAGCGGCTCGGCATCCTCGTTGAGCACGGCGATACCCAGGATTTCCGCGTCGCGGTTGCCGTAGCGATAATCAATATTCGGAATCGTCTCGACCACCTCCGGCGCGACCATCGGTTCCGAAGCGGCGCGGCCTGCGCTGGCGCCCTGCTGAGCCGTCTCCTTCCGATAGCGGGAGTCTTTGTTCACCATCGCGGCCAGATATTTGGCTACTACAGCGTCGGGTTTGCCACACTCGACCAGCCTGCCCCGATCCAGCCAAGCCACCTGCTGCGCCAGGCTTTTGACGTCCGCCGCGCTGTGGGAGACGAAGATGATGGTCACGCCGCGCCGGTGCAGTTCATGGATCTTGCGCATGCAGCGTTGGCGAAAACAGATGTCCCCTACGGCAAGGGCCTCGTCAATTAGCAGAATGTCCGGCTCCACGTTGATCGCCACGGCAAAGGCCAGGCGAACCATCATGCCGCTCGAGTACGTCTTCACCGGCTGATTGATAAATTCGCCGATCTCGGCAAAACTTTCGATGGCCGGGAAAAGCCGCTCGATTTCCCTGTTGCTCAGCCCCAGGATCGCTCCATTCAGGAAAACGTTGTCCCGGCCCGTGAATTGCGGGTTGAATCCCGAACCCAGCTCCAGCAGCGCGGAGACCCGTCCCTCCACTTCCACCGCCCCGAGCGTGGGCGTCAGAATTCCCGCGATCAACTGCAGCAAGGTACTCTTGCCGGAACCGTTTTCCCCGACCAAGCCAAACGTGGCCCCTTTCTCGACCTCCAGCGAGACTTCCCGCAAGGCCCAAAAATCGCGATGGTAGGAGCGCCGGTTGAAGGTCAGCAGTTCCTTGAGACGGTCCGGCGGACGCATGTAGATCGGATAGCTTTTCGACACGCCGCGGATATGCACAGCCCCCATTACAGCACGTCTCCAAAGGCCCTTTTGCTATGCCTGAAAAAAAGTCCTCCCGCTATAAAGGTGGCCAGCGAGATGGCCGTCAGCAGCGCCAGTTCCATGCCCGAGGGCCAATGTTCCAGCAGGATACAACTGCGGTAAGCGCTGATCACTGCGGCCAGAGGGTTTATCCGGGCCAGAAATTGGAGCTGGGAAGGCAACCGTTCTGCGGTGAAAAAGATGGGCGTGAACCAGAACCAGAAGGTCAGAATAACCGTCAGCACCTGCGCCACGTCCCGGAGAAATACGTTTAAGCTCGAAACCAGCCAGCTGATGCCCAGCGTAAACAGCCCCAGCAAAAGAATGTAGAGCGGCAACAGCGCCAGCAGGGCGCTGAGCTTTTGGGTTATCCCCAGCACCACCGCCAGCAGGATCAGCATCCCCAGCAGGTGGCTCAGCACGTTGGACAGAAAAATGGCAATCGGGATCAGCTCGGCGGGAAAGACCGACTTGGTGATCAGATTGGAGTAATCCACCATGGAGTTTGCCGAGCGTTGCACGGTTTCCTGAAACAGCAGCCAGGGCAGCAGGCCGGCAAACAGAAAGATGGCAAAGTTGGAAGTTCCAGCCTCCGGCCCGAGCCGAACCCGGAAGACCACCGAAAAGACAAAGGTGTAACAGGCCAGCAGAACCAGCGGGTGCACCAGTCCCCAGAGCCAGCCCATCGAGGAGCCGATGTAGCGTTGTTTGAAGTCGCGGACCACCAGGTTCAAGATCAGCCCCCGGCGGCGCACCAGATTGAGCAGGAAAGTTGAGGCAATTTGCGAAGAGCCGGCTACCAGCGTCATCCGTTAGGTCTCCCAGGAAAAGTTCCGCTTAGCCTTTTTAGCTTGCAATTGCCATCCCCGTCAATAGCAAGGAGTTGAGAGCATGGCATTTACGGCTGTCTTTAGTTAAACCATCGTGTTTGTCTCCCTGGCCAAAGCAGCGTTGAAAACATTTAGGATGGCGCCGCAACGCGCGCTTTGGATGGAACCGCCCGGCGGGGCAGGTGTATACTAAAAACCTCAATTGGGAATTTTAGCCGAGCAGGGGGGGAGGGCGCGTGAGGCAAAACGGAAATATGGCGCAGATGTCGCGGCGATTGGCGGAGGTGGACCCGGAGGTTGCCGAGGCCATTGAACAGGAGACGGAGCGGCAGCATGCCCATTTGGAATTGATCGCCAGCGAGAACTTTGTCTCTCAGGCCGTGCTCGATGTCATGGGGTCGGTCTTCACCAACAAGTATGCGGAGGGGTATCCCGGACGGCGCTATTATGGAGGCTGCGAATGGGCCGACCGCGTGGAGAACCTGGCCATCGAGCGCGCCAAGGAGCTGTTTGGAGCCGAGCACGCCAACGTGCAGCCGCACGCCGGCAGCCAGGCCAATATGGCCGCCTACGCCGCCTTGTTGCAGCCCGGCGACATGATCTTCGGCATGGACCTCTCCCACGGAGGACATCTGACCCATGGCCACCCTTTAAACTTTTCCGGCAAGACCTACACCGTTGTGCCCTACGGCGTCTGCAAAGAGACAGAGACAATTGACTACGATGCCCTGGAGAAGCTTGCCGAAGAGAAGCGCCCCAAGATGATCGTCGCCGGCGCCACGGCCTATCCGCGCATCATCGATTTTCCCCGCCTGCGGCAGATCTGCGACCGTGTGGGAGCCTTGCTGATGGTGGACATGGCGCATTTTTCCGGGCTGGTTGCGGCCGGAATCCATCCCAACCCCGTCCCGTACGCCGATGTCGTCACCACCACCACGCACAAGACGATGCGGGGCCCGCGAGCGGGCATGATTCTTTGCAAGGCCGAGCACGCCAAGGCGGTCAACAGGACAGTCTTTCCGGGAATGCAGGGCGGCCCGCTGGTTCACATGATCGCCGCCAAAGCCGTCTGCTTCCGGGAGGCGATGCAGCCGGAGTTTCGTGACTACCAGCGGCAGGTTGCCGCCAACGCCCGAGCGCTGGCCGATACGCTGATGCAAGAGGGATTTCACGTGGTTTCGAACGGAACCGACACGCACCTGATGCTGGTGGATGTGTTTTCCAAAGGCGTCCGGGGGAAGGAAGCCGAGATCGCCTTGCAAAGCGCCCATATGACGGTGAACAGAAACACCATTCCCTTCGATACCAACCCGCCGCTGAACCCGAGCGGCGTCCGGATCGGCACCCCGGCCGTGACTAGCCGAGGCATGAAAGAGCCGGAGATGAGAAAAATCGGCTCCTGGATCGCCGAGGTGCTGAGGAATCCCCAGGATCAGGCCCGGATAGCCGAGCTTCGCCGGCAGGTCCTGCAACTGGCCGAAACGTTTCCGCTTTACCGCTGGCATGTTCCGCAGGATCGGGGCGCAACCCTCGCGCGAGTCTCACCGTGATGGAGATTATCCGCAGATAGCGGCCTCGTCTCCCTTCCTCGCGCATTCGCAACCCACCAGGGCGTTATGAGGATCGCAATCGACATCCGCAGAATCCAGGACTTTGGCGTCGGCACCTATATTCGCAACCTGCTCAAAACGCTCGCCGGCAAGGACAATAACAACTACTACATTCTGCTGGGGGACGCGGAGAAAACCTCCGCAGTGGTTTCCCTGCCGGAGAATTTTCAGGTTTTGCACTGGGATAAGCCTCCGGAATCCTGGCGAATGCATCTGCAGTTGCACCGCTTGCTGCAAGAGCATCCCGCCGACGTTTTGCATATACCCTATATGAGGGCGGCTCCCCTGGTGCCCTGCCGGTATCTGATTACCGTTCACGACATTGCCGATTTTTTCTACAACTCCCGCGGAGGTCTGAAACAGAATCTGCGCTGGCGGATCGTGCGGCGGGGCTTGAAACATGCCCGGCATATCATGGCGGTTTCCAAAGCCACCAAGCGGGATCTGGAAAACCTGTTTGAGATTCCCTCCCGGCAGATCACGGTTGTGGAGAATGCCATTGACGAGCGATTTACCCAGAGCAGCCGGCGGGAAGAGACGCGTCTGGTTCTGGAGCGATACCAGGTTAACTATCCGTTCCTGCTCTACGTGGGCAACGTCAAACCGCAGAAAAATATTCCCCGCTTGATTGAGGCGTTTGCCGTGCTTAAGGGATCACTGCGGAATCATCCCGTCTATCGCGATCTGCGCCTGGTGATTATCGGAGACGAGCTGAGCGAGCACTCTGATCTGCGGCGTACCGTGATCCGAACGCGCATGCAGAACGACGTGCGCTTTCTGGGCTTTGTACCGGTTGAGACCCTGCGGGTTTTCTACCAGTCGGCGGAGGTTTTTGTTTTTCCCTCGTTGTACGAAGGTTTCGGGCTGCCGCCGCTGGAAGCGATGGCTCAGGGCACGCCCGTGGTCACCTCCAACGTCTCCTCGCTGCCGGAGGTTGTCGGGGATGCGGCGGTGCTGGTGCATCCGGAGAACGTCTTCGACATTGCCCGCGGGGTGGAACGGGTGCTGTTGCAGGAAGAGCTGCGGCAGGAACTCCGCAGGCGGGGACGGCAACGACTGCAGCGGTTTAGCTGGGAACGGTCGGTTGACCGGGTATTGCAGATCTACGCTCAAGCGGCAGCGGAGTAAACGCCATTTGCGCTGAGCGCCTGCGGAGGATCACAATAGGGTGACCAGATTTTCCTCATCACCGTATGAAGTAATGGGCGATTCTCAAGAAATGGGAGGAAGCTTCACCCCGCAACATGTCGGCTTTCCAGTTTGAGGTAACCCACCGGGATCGCAAAACAAAAGCGCGCACCGGGTTGCTCGCGACCCCCCACGGCATGGTGGAGACGCCGGTCTTTATGCCGGTCGGGACGCTCGGAACCGTCAAGGGCCTGTCGCAGGAAAACCTGGAGGAACTTGACGCCGCCATCATCCTGGCCAACACCTATCACCTCTATCTCCGGCCCGGCCCGGACCTGATCCGGGAACTGGGCGGGCTACATCGCTTTATCTCGTGGGACCGCCCGATCCTGACCGACAGCGGCGGATACCAGGTATTCAGCCTCAGCGCCCTCCGGAAGATCAGCGAGGAAGGGGTGGAGTTTCGCTCGCATCTGGACGGTTCGCTGCATCTTTTATCCCCCGAGCGCGCTATGGAAATCCAGGATGCCCTGGGATCGGACATCCGGATGGTGCTGGATGAGTGCACGGAATTTCCGGCCGGGTCGGGGGAAGCGGAAAAATCGATGGAACGGACGCTCCGTTGGGCGGAGCGGTCCAAACGCGCCTGGGAAGGATCTTTCCATTCGGATGGGAACAGACCGCCGGGAGCGCTGTTCGGCATCGTGCAGGGAGGCACTCACGTCCAGTTGCGCCGCCAATGCGCTTCCCGGCTGGTGGAGATGGACTTTCCCGGCTATGCTATCGGGGGCCTTTCGGTCGGCGAGGCCCGGCCCCAGACCTTTGATTTGGCGGCAGCCTCGGAGGAATGCCTGCCGGAGGATAAGCCGCGGTACGTGATGGGCGTGGGCCTGCCCGAGGAATTGGCCTATTACGTTGCCAACGGTGTGGACATGATGGACTGCGTGCTGCCCACCCGCAACGGCCGCAACGGCTGCCTGTTCACTTCCCAGGGAAAATTGCATATCCGGCATGCCCGCTATGCGCGCGATTCCGGTCCCGTCGATGAGTCCTGCAACTGCCCGGTTTGCCGGCGGTATTCGCGGGCCTATTTGCGTTATTTATTTGTTGCGAATGAAATGCTTGGGCGAATTTTGAATAGCTACCACAACGTCTATTTTTATCTTGACACAATGCGAAGGATTCGGCATTCTATCGCGTCCGGTGGCTTTTCCACATCCCTTTTCGATTTTAACTCCCAGTTGCAAGGGGACGATCCCTAACCCAGATCAGAGTGTGGATTCTAGTGTGCGTCTCTGAGAAAGGGAAGCGAGGGCAATCATGTTGGTAGCAGCAATTATCTTTTTGCAGGCTGAAGGGGCGACTAATCCCTTGATAGGTTTCCTGCCGATTATCGCAATCTTTGCAATCTTCTATTTTCTCCTGTTCCTGCCGAACCAAAAACGCAAAAAAGCGCAGCAACGAATGTGGGAGAACCTCAAGAACGGCGACCGGGTCGTCACCAACGGCGGTATTCGGGGTACAATCGTAAGTGTTAAGGACGAAGTCGTCGTGCTGCGGGTGCCTCCGGAACAAGTGAAGTTGGAACTTTCACGCAGCGCGGTGGCGGAGAAACAGGCTTCCCCGGAGGAGCAAAAGTAGCAAGACGAGGGTTGCTGAAGGAATCCCAGAGATGAACCGCAATTTGTGGAAAAAAGCTGTTGTGATTGGGGCTGTTGTGTTGGTTTCGATCCTTGGACTCATTGGCCTGCCGACTAGTGGGGAGTCGTTGACGGAGAATTTGCGGGAAAGCATCCGCTTGGGCCTGGACTTGAGGGGAGGAACGCACCTGGTTTTGCAAGTCAGGGTGAACGACGCAGTCAACGCCGAGATCGACCTGACCATTGAGCGTCTGAGAGCGACTCTCGATCGGGAACAGATCGATTACGGCGGGATCACTCCCGTGAACGCCGACGATATTCTGGACCCGGGAGGGATTCTGGTTCAAGGGATTCCGTTGGAGCAGACCGCCGCCTTCCGCGATATAGTCGAGCAAACCGAGTTCAACTGGACTGTTCAGCAAGTCGAGTCCGGCTCCTACCAGATGACGCTTCGAACGTCGGGTCCCGGAGGATTGACGGAGATTCGCCAGCAGGCGCTGCGGCAATCGCTGGAGACAATCCGAAACCGAATCGACAGTTTGGGTGTCAGCGAGCCGACTATCCAGGAGCGCGGACGGGGAGAATATGAAATCCTGGTGCAGTTGCCCGGCGTAGAGGACCCGGATCGGGTGAAAGAAATTATGCAGACCACGGCGCTGCTGGAAATCAAAGGCGTGAGAGGCGGTCCCTACCCCTCCCGCGAGGCAGCGTTGTCGCAAAACTCAGGCATTTTGCCGTCCGGCACGGAGTTGCTGGAGTCGGCAATCAGGACGGAAGGGGCCGTTCCGGGCGAAAGAGAGTGGTATCTGGTGGCACGGGCGGCTGTGATTACGGGGCGGGATTTGCGAAATGCCCGGGTGGGCCGTGACGAAAACAATCTCCCGGAGGTCGACTTCACTCTGAGCGCCGACGGGGGTGTCCGGTTTGGCAATTTCACGGAGCAAAACATCGGCAATCCTCTGGCGGTCGTCTTGGACGACAGAATCCAGTCCGTCGCGACGATCCAAAGCCGCATCACGGATTCGGGCCGCATCATGGGCAGATATACCCAGCAGGAAGCCAGCGACCTTGCCTTGGTTCTCCGTGCCGGAGCGCTGCCGGCCTCGATGCGATATTTGGAGGAGCGGACGGTGGGACCTTCGCTGGGCGCGGACTCCATCCGCTCCGGCCTGCTGGCCTCCCTGGCGGGGTTGCTGGGGGTGATCTGCTTTATGGTGATCTATTACCGGCTGGCGGGGGTCAACGCCATTGTCGCCCTCCTGCTCAACCTCATCCTTTTGATGGCGGCGCTGGCTTACGCCGGAGCGACTTTGACCTTGCCGGGAATCGCCGGCGTGATCCTCATCATCGGCATGGCCGTGGATGCCAATGTGCTGATCTTTGAGCGGATCCGGGAGGAATTGCGCGCCGGCAAGACTGTCGTCTCCAGCGTCGATGCCGGTTTTCATAAGGCCTTTTTGACCATCATCGACACGAATTTAACGACCCTGATCGCTGCCTTCTTCCTTTTCTTGTTCGGAACCGGCCCTGTAAAGGGGTTCGCGGTCACGCTGAGTATCGGCCTGGTGGCGAACTTCTTCACGGCCGTTTTTGTTTCCCGGGTGATCTTTGACTACATTCTTTCGCGCAAACCGCGTCAGGCCGCTCTCAGTATTTGAACGAGTGCCCAGTCGAGGACCGAGGAGCAGGAATTTTTGCTGGAGTGCAGTGTCCAAAGTTGTATAGGACGGCCCGAAAGCGGAGCGGGCAAAGCAATCTTTCAGATTCAGCAATCGTCAGATGGAATTTTTTCGAAGCCCGAATTATAACTGGATTGGCAAGAAATGGCATTTGATCGGCCTTTCCGTGGTGCTGAGCATGCTTGGAATGGTTTCGCTCATTTCCAAGGGAGGTCCTAGCTACGGAATCGACTTTAAAGGAGGCACTCTTGTTCACCTCCAGTTTCAGGAGTTGCCGTCGCTCGAGCGCATTCGTGCCGCCCTGCAATCGCAAGGCCTGGGCAACAGTACGCTGCAGCGGTACGGTGCGGAAACCGATAATGAGATCCTGATTGGATTGGATTTGGAGGCTGCCAGCGAAGAGGATCTGGACGCCGGTCGACGTACGATCATCGCCGCTCTTAACCAGGAGTTCGGGGAAGAGGTCGGCTTTGAGGTGCGCAGTGTCGAGTTGGTGGGTCCCAGAGTCGGAGCCGCGCTGCGGCGGCAGGCGTTGAATGCAACCCTGCTGGCGCTGGCCAGCATGTTGATTTACATTGCGTATCGGTTTGAATGGATTTACGGCATAGCAGCGGTTGTGGCTGTCTTTCACGACGTGATTATCACGGTCGGCTTCCTTTCTCTCACCGGCAGAGAAATCACCCTGACCATCATCGCCGCTTTGCTGACGCTGGTCGGCTTCTCCGTGAATGATACGATCGTGGTTTTCGACCGGGTTCGCGAAAACGTGAAATTGATGCGGCGGGAGAAAATTAGCGAGGTCGTCAATCGCAGCATTAACCAGACCCTCAGCCGAACGGTTCTCACCAGCGGTCTCACGTTCCTCACGGTGCTTGCCTTGTTCCTCTTTGGAGGAGAAGTGCTGCGGGGATTTTCCTTCACCTTGGTAGTGGGGGTCCTGATCGGCACCTATTCCTCCATTGCCATCGGAAGCATGTTGGTGGTGAGCTGGCAGGAATACCGCAATCGGGTTCATCGTCCCGGGAAGGTGCTTACACTCGAACGGGACCGGGGCAAAGCGAAGCGCACCAAGGTGAGCGCAGGAACGAAGATTTGAATCCCGCAGGCCCAAGCCCGCCGGAAGAGAAAAAAGTATGAGGGCTGTTGTTAGCAAGTTAAAATGTCCGGTATATGTAGCAAGTGAAATGTCCGCTTTCATGATTCTACCGAAAGTGATTTGGCGCTGACCGAAGGAGCCCGTAGGGCGACGGAGGTGAGCGCCAAATGGTGTTGTCGGGAAGCCACAGGGCTCCGCCGCCGACCGCCGCACCGGATCGCCACCCCCTCGGAGGAGTAGCGGCCCACCGTGTGCGGCCCATAGCCAATGCTTAACGTCCCATCCAGGTGTTCATAGACGGTCACCCGGCAGCCCGCCAGAGTCCCGCGCCAAGGAGTTTTCTCGATCTGGAGGAGGCGGTTCTCCAGACTGACCGTATTGTCCCGATTCACTATCCGCTGGTGCTGGATCGAGAAGATTCGCTCTAACTCCCGCCTGGCTGACGGCAAAAAGGCGCTGCCTGGTTGGGTGGCCGGCACGGCAAAGCGCCGGTTGAACTCCCCGATATAGCCCTCCCGCAGGAACCGATTCGCTGCCTCTAGCGTGATGATTCCCCGCAGGCGCAGTTCCTGCGGCAGCCGCCCTTGCCAGGTCCCGAAGTTCCGCTCGCTGCGTCCCCGCGCCTGCGGCGAATAGGCCGGAATCATCTGAATGCCCAGCTCCCGCAGGGCGCGGCCCACCTGGGTCAGCCGTTGCCGATCCACCGGCTCGCCCGCCTTCCGGGTCAGGAAGAAATGACTGGCCCGGTCGCTATAAAGGGCGCAAAAGATCCCCTGCTGCTCGACCACCTCCCGCAGGGCAGCCAGCACCGTCCGCGTCGATTCCTGCTCTACCAGTTGCGCATAGTAAATCTCGCTGCTGGCATCATCCAGGACCACCAGCAGGTCATACCAGCGATCATCGACAAACCACCGATGCTGGCTCCCATCCAGATGCAGCAGCATTCCCGGCAACGGCCGCCGGGGCCGCCTCTGGCGGTGCAGGCCCCGCTTCCGCCTCCTGTTCACTAGCCCCGCCCCTTGCAATGCCAGCTTCACCCAGGTGTAGCTCAGCCGGAGGCCGTGCTCTTCCCGCAGCTTTTCGTGAAAGTGCCGCACGTTGAAGTCAAAGTACTTCTCCTGATACAGCCCCAACACCTTCTCCACCGTCCCCAGGGGTACCCGCCGCGGACTCGGCTTTCCCCGCCGCCGGTCAAACAGCCCGTCGTAGCCGTACTGCTCGTACCGGCTGCGCCACCGCCTCATCTGCCGGTCGCTGATCCCGATGATCTCGGCTGCCTGCCACCAGTTGATCCGCTTCCCTATCGCTCGCAAAATTACTTCTTGTATCTTCATCGCCCGCTCCATCGCAGCTTCCGAGTAGAACTTCATGCCACCTCCTGGCAAAAAGCCCTACCCTACGCCGCTCAAAGCGGACATTTCACATGTTAATTAGACCGGACATATCATGTGCTAACGACAGATAATTTCTTCCAGATTGCCAGGGGAGAAAAAACCTGCTAGTCTTATCCGCAGCGGCGGGTCGGGTAATTCCACTCCCTCTTAATCCCAACAATTCCAAAGAGCATGATCGCCAAGCTATGACCATCTCCGAGCTAAAAGAGAAAAGTATCACCGAGTTGACGCGCATCGCGCGGACCCTGAAACTTCCCGGCACCTCCGGCATGCGGAAGGCAGATTTGATCTTCAAGATTCTGCAGGCACAGGCTAAAGAAGTAGGGCTGATTTTTGCCGAAGGGGTTCTGGAAATTCTCCCCGAGGGCTTTGGATTTCTGCGCTCGCCGGACTACAACTACCTGCCCGGGCCGGACGACATTTACGTCTCCCCCTCGCAGATCCGCCGCTTTGACCTCCGCACGGGAGACACCGCCTCCGGGCAAGTCCGCTCTCCCAAAGAAGGCGAAAACTATTTTGCCCTGGTCAAGGTGCAGGCGGTGAACTTCGAATCGCCGGAGGAGTCGCGGAACAAGATCTTTTTCGACAACCTGACGCCGCTGTATCCGCAAGATCGCATCCAGTTGGAGACGGTCAAAGGGAATCTCTCGGGGCGGGTGATGGACCTGATGACGCCCATCGGGAAGGGCCAGCGGGGCCTGATCGTCTCCCCGCCGCGAACCGGCAAGACCATGCTGTTACAGTCGATTGCCAACTCCATCACGGCAAACCATCCGGAGGTCACCCTGATTGTGCTGCTGATCGACGAGCGCCCCGAGGAGGTGACCGACATGCAGCGGTCGGTGCAGGGCGAGGTGATCAGCTCGACGTTTGACGAGCCGGCGGCGCGGCACGTGCAGGTGGCCGAGATGGTGATCGAGAAGGCCAAGCGGCTGGTGGAGCACCGCCGGGACGTGGTGATTCTGCTGGACTCGATCACGCGGCTGGCGCGGGCCTACAACACCATCGTGCCGCCGTCGGGCAAGGTTCTGAGCGGGGGGGTGGACTCCAACGCCTTGCAGCGGCCCAAGCGGTTTTTCGGGGCGGCGCGGAACATCGAGGAGGGGGGCAGCCTGACGATCGTGGCCACGGCGCTGATCGACACCGGCAGCCGTATGGACGACGTCATCTTCGAGGAGTTCAAGGGGACCGGCAACATGGAGATCATTCTGGAGCGGAAGCTGGTGGACAAGCGGGTGTTTCCGGCCATCGACATCAACCGCTCGGGGACGCGCAAGGAAGAGTTGCTGTTGTCCAAGGATGAACTGAACCGGGTGTGGGTGTTGCGCAAGGTGCTGAATCAACTGGCCCCGACCGAGTCCATGGAACTGCTGCTGGACAAGCTCTCCAAAACTAAGGCCAACTCCGATTTCCTCGCCTCCATGAGCGGAAGGTAGGGCCTACAACAGATTCCGCCAATTCCTTAGCCGGCAAAGCTTAGGATCACCTTCCCGAACTGCTGGCCGCTTTCGAGATATTCATGCGCCTTGGCGACCTCAGTAAACGGAAAGACTCTATCTACAACGCCCTTCATCTTGCCCGCTTCGACTAACTGCAAAATCCGGAACATGTCGCTTCGCGTTCCCATGGTGGAGCCCAGGATCGACTGCTGGCGGATAAAGAGAAACCGCAGGTCGAAGCTCACCTGGAACCCCGTGGTGCTACCGCAAAGCGTCAGCTTGCCGCCTTTGGCGAGGCTGCGCATGCTGGATTCCCAGGTGGCGGAGCCGGCGTGGTCCACAACTATTTCCGCTCCCCGCCCCCCGGTGATCTTCTTCACTTCCTTCGCCACATTCTGCTTGTAGTGGTCCAGCACGAAATCAGCCCCTAGCGCCCGCGCCTTTTCGAGCTTCGCGGTTCCGGCTGTGGCAATCACGCGCGCGCCGTGCGCACGGGCAATCTGCACGGCTGCGCTTCCCACGCCGCTCGATGCAGCCACCACTAAAACCGTGTCGGTTGGCTTCACGGCGCACTTATTGACGACCATCTCCCAGGCAGTCAGATAAACCAAAGGGATCGCAGCGCCCTCCTCGAAACTGATATTCGAGGGCTGGTGGATCGCCTGGGCTTCGTCCAGGACAGCGAATTGCGCTTGCACGCCGTCGAAGTGCTCTCCGATGATGCCGTACTTCGGACAGTAGTTTTCTCTGCCTCCCAGGCAGTCCTGGCACGACCCGCAGCCGTAGCCCGGTTGCGCCAGCACCCGGTCGCCAACCGAAAATTGAGTCACCTCGCTTCCCACCTCTTTCACCACGCCGGAGCCGTCGCTGCCGAGCGTCAGCGGCAGGCGCAAGCCCGGCAGACCTTTGCGAATCCATAGATCCAGATGATTCAAAGCAGCCGCTTTGACCTCCATCAAAATTTGCCGCGGGCCGGGCCGCGGCTGCTCGACATCGTCGATGCGGAGTTGCTCCACTCCGCCGTGGGCGTGAATCCGAATGCTTTTCATAAAACTCCTTTAGAAAAAAAGTGCAATTGTAGCCACGATTGTAACCACAGGGATACCGAAGAGAAATGATATTACGGCGGGGAGGCGGCTTCCATTCCGGCGGGATGCACCAGCCCCGCTCCATAGGCCGCCACTCCGGGAATCGTTACGGGCAGTCTGCCGGTAATGCGCGTCTCACCGAATAGCGTCCGGACAGCGGAACGCTCCGCCAGAGGAAAGGCGTCAAAGGTCAGCAGAGAAGCCGGCGGACGCAGTGGCAGCTCAGCCAGAAAATAGGGGCTGCCGAGAGCAACTAAGATGAGCCGTTGCGGGACGAGACGGTGATTGACATCAGCCAGTTTCTGCAGCAGTTGGCTATAAACAGGGTCCAAAGCTACGGTCCCCTTGGAGGCTGCGGCATCGATGAACACGGCGCAAACAAGCACGTCAGCGCTGCCGGCAAGCCGGATTGCTCGTGACTCCATGTCTTCGGCAAAGGACGGCTCCAGGCGAAGGCTCGCCGCCGAGGGAAGACGCCGCGAAATTTCCTGCAAGAACACTTTCCCCTGAAAGGAGTTTCCCGCCTCAGCCAAGACCAGCGCGAAAACATTTTTTGATTTCAGCGGCACCAGGTCGGCCGTCTCTTGCAGCAGGACCAGAGAACGGTCCGACAAATCCTCCGCCAAAGACAACCGTTCCGGGCTTGCCAAAACCGTAGGCAGACGCTCCAGGTCCACCAATTTTTGGAGATGCAATCCTAAACGCGCCTTCGCTGCCAGAATGCGTTCGACGGAGCGGTCAATCCGGCTCTCGGCAATTCGGCCGCTCTCCATGGCAGCCACAATCGCCCCAATGGCAGCTTCCGGGTCGGAAGGCAACAGGAGCACGTCCGCCCCTGCTTCCACTGCCCGGAGAACTACCTCGGAGGAGGAAAACCCGCCCGCCAAGGCTTGCATCTCCAGAGCATCGGTGACGATCAGGCGATCGAAGCGCAACTTCTCCCGCAGAAGATCGGTCAGAATCGCTCTGGAGAGAGTTGCCGGAGGCAAACCCTGCGGGCCTGCTGCTCCCTCCGGCTCAAGCGCAGGAACCACGACGTGGGCAGTCATGACGGCGTCGACCCCGGCTTCAATAGCGGCTCGAAAGGGAGGCAGATTTTCCCGCTCCAGGGCGCTCCAGTCGGAACCGACCGTAGGGAGACTGAGGTGCGAATCTTGTTCCGTGCTGCCGTGGCCCGGGAAATGTTTGGCGGTGGCCAGGACGCCGGCTGCGTGCGCGCCCCGAACGAACTGGCTGACGTAACTCGACACAATCTCGGGCCGCTCCCCGAAAGAGCGGACGTTGATGATGGGATTCCGCGGGTTGCTGTTGACGTCCGCAACCGGCGCCAGAATCCAGTGCACTCCGATGGCCCTTGCCTCCTCTCCCGTGGCACGGGCCGTCTCAAAGGCGCTTGTGGGGTCCCCGGCGCTGGCCAGCGCCATCGGCGAGGGAAACCGGTTGGCTTCGGCAAGCCGCATGCCCGCTCCACGCTCCAGGTCAGCAGCCACCCATAGGGGAACGTCTGCCAGCGACTGCATCTGATTCAGGAACGCGGCCGTATTGGCAGCGCCGGCGGGCTGAACTGCTGTTCCATCCAGGCGGTTGCCCAGCAAAAACCCGCCGACTTTCCAGCCGGTCACCATGCGCTGAAAGTTGCGGAATTCCACGGTGTCGGAATGAAGAGAATCACCGAAAGTGCGCACCACTATCATTTGTCCGGCCTTCTCCTCGGGCGAAAGCCGGGCTAAAGTTGCGGCAACCCACTTGGTTTGATCCTGCTGAAAGTTGGAGCCGGCAAGGTCCCCGCCACAGGCCGCCCCGGCAGCAGCCCCGAGAAGAAGCGCTAGCAGCCATTGCGAACGTTGCGGTTTGATCCCGAACACGGTGCCCCTCCTGAGCAGGAATGTAAGGTGAAGAAGGAGCGCGCTACCGCCGGGCCGGCTTCTTTTCTTTTCCTGTTGCCGATTTCATTTTGACCGAGGCACTTGGCTTTTTCATTCTTCTGCGGAGCAGCCGAGTGACGGCACGGGTCAGCTCGGGCACTTCCCGAGGGCCTTTTTCCAGGACACAGTCTGCCTCCGGCACCGCCTGCTCCAGGCCCAGCGTCTCCGCATAACCCGACAACAAGATGACCGGCAGTTTCGGATCGGATTGCTTGATCTTCCGCAGCACTTGGTCCCCTTTCATACGAGGCATAACGTGATCCACGATCACCAAGTCTGCTTTCACTTTGGCGAATTTGTTCAGACCTTCCTGCCCGCTGCGAGCGGTTGTAACCTTATGGCCCATCTTTTCCATCAGCACACGCCTCGCTCTGAGTCCGGTGGAGTTGTCGTCAATGCAGAGAATTCTTGGCATGAGTTTGAAACGGAGAATGGGATGGTAACAAAGTAAAGATAAGCTGTCAATTTTCCGAATCAACTGGAAGTGGATGCTGACGAGGTGGCCCGCCTTGGCGCAAAGGGCGCTTTGGGGCGGGCCAGAGGGACCATGCTTAGGTTGTAACCGGGGACCGTTTATAGATAGAGCCTGGCGGAAACCGCTCCACGATTTCAAAACCCGGCCATTCCCCGTCAAGCGCCGCAGCCAGCCCTGCCGCTCATACCACGCTGCCTCGTTCCAGGAGGTTTTCGGTGACTATGTATAGGAGCAATACAAGAAGACACGCCCCGCTTATGACGGCTAGCACGGCGTTTAATCCTCGGCCTTTCAGCCACGCAACCGTGCCCTCTTCCGGAAAATTGACCAAACGGCCTGGCTTGAAGAAGGGCCAAAGATTCAGCGTGAGAGAAAGCGCGAGTCCAGCGACCAACATGACTGGATGGAACTCGCGAATCTGCACCGCACTCAGCAAACCAAGCTCATATTTGAGAACGCTTCCGATTACAAAATACCCAGCCGGTGCTGCACAAAAAAGTCCGAGAAACGCCAGCATATTATTGCTGCCCAAGCTCATTACGTCGCTACTCCAGTTCCGGCTTCGTGGGCCTAACGACCCTGAACTGACCGGCGCCACCCGAAACGGCCGGAGGGCAACGGCGACCCCGACAAGAATACACGCTGAACACCAGGAAAGGTTCACAAAACTGCGGGTAGCAACGACCCACGACAAGGAAGCGCTCGTCTTGGTTGCCCCTCCCCGATAGAGAGGACAGGCCTGGAGGCCTGTCACTACCTGAATGCTAAGGGGACAGGCGGGAATACTTGTGGCCACCTGTGCACCCCGGTCGACAGGCAAGTGCAGGCCTTTCGGCCTACACGCCAGAGGACAGGTTGGAGGAAATGGAGCACAGGTCTTACCGGCCTGTGCTCTTAGAAAACAGGCAAGAATGCCTGCCCTACCTGGCTCGGACACGGTCGTTTCGGTTCCTTCGGTAGATTCGGTTTCCTCGGTAGATTCGGAATTTTCGGAATAATTTTGATGCCCCCGGAATTTGCGCGAGGGAAAATCCGGGCCGGAGGGCGTTTGTGAAGCTTAGGAGGGGAGACGAGTGAGAGGAAAAATGTTTTTTGCAAAACGAGCCCATTATGTCTTTTAGAATCAACAAAAGCAATGGGTTTGTTTTGGGTTTGATTGGGTTTGTTTGGCTAAAAAAGCCGCTGGAATGCCAACCGAGGCCACTGATCGGAAGGTGTAGGTGAGGCAGGCAGGAGGGAAATGGAGCACAGGCCTTACCAGCCTGTGCTCTCTACAGGGCAGGCAAGAATGCCTACCCTACCTAAGGCAAGAATGCCTGCCCTACCTACAGGCAAGAATGCCTGTCGCTTCCACCGGCAGGGAGATCGGCCTGGCAGAGCAGTAAATCAACCTATCCTCCTCGAATGAGTTTTCAACTTTACAGAAGAAGATTTACAGCCGGTCTGCCGTCACCGATTTCGGTTTGCGCCAAATCTGACATAATTGTCCTTTTTCGGAAGGAGATGGGGAAATCAGCAACTAAAGACACGGAGGAAGCATCCAAATAGATAACATGAGGTGCGCCGTGATTCGAAATCAGGCAAGGTTCCTTGCTCCCGTTCCGCTGTTCATTCTGATTACACTCGCTGAAATTTCACATGCGCAATATATAATTGAAGATGGAGGTAATTCATGTCATCGACGCTTTTTCTTGGCTTGGTCCTGGGTGTTCTGACTTTACTTGTTGGTGGACTTTTCCTGCGTTCAGGCTCGGCTCTTCAAGCGGCTGAGTCCTTTCCCGATCCGGTGGTCGATATGGATCGCTCCGACACGAAAGCCAATCGAACCGCAGTACTTGCGGGCGGATGCTTTTGGTGTACCGAGGCGGTCTTCGAACAACTCAGCGGTGTGAGCGATGTCGTCTCCGGTTATGCCGGCGGTAGGCGGGAAACGGCCCGCTATGGTCCGGTGAGCTCGGGAGAAACGGACCATGCCGAATCCATCCAGATCACGTTCGATCCTTCCAATATCTCTTACGGACAGTTGCTTAAGGTTTTCTTTAGCGTGGCGCACGATCCTACCCAGTTAAACCGGCAGGGCCCCGATTATGGGCGGCAGTACCGCTCAGAGATCTTCTGCGCCGACGCCGAGCAGAAACAGATCGCAGAGGCCTACATCGGGCAACTGCAGAAGGCCAACGTGTTCAGCAAACCGATCGTCACCGAGGTAAGCGACCTTGAGGCTTTCTATCCGGCCGAGGAGTATCACCAGGATTTCGTCGAGCGGAACCCCCGACATCCCTACGTAGTCGTTAACGCGATCCCGAAGGTGCAGAAAACGAAGAAGGCATTCTCGTCGTTAGCGAAGTAGTAGCTGCACGAGGCTGAATCGGCAGCTCTTGGGAGGGTCTGGCGAGCATTGCCGGCCCCTTCTGAAGCAAGTTGAAATGGATTTGTCTCAATCGATTCGCGAAAATCTTACAATGGCCCAAAGGTTACTTTTTCACTGGGACCCATTGTAATAGCGCCGCAAGTGTGCTGTTCTATCGGTTCTTGGGCTGCAGAATGTGGAAGAGAAAATCTGTCTGATCATCCCCGCCTTCAATGAGGCCCCCTCGATTGGCCAGGTCCTGGACAGTCTGCCTCCCGGATTCTTTTCCAACATAATCGTGGTGGACAACGGAAGCACGGACCGCACGGCGGAGATCGCGGCGGCCCGCGGCGCGACAGTAGTCAGCGAAAGCCGGCGAGGCTATGGCCGGGCCTGCATGGCCGGAATGGCTGGACTGCCTCCGGACTGTAGTGTCGTCGTATTCATGGACGCCGACGCCAGCGACGACCCTAGCGATGTCCAGCGGCTGCTGGAGCCGATTTTGAAGCACGAGGCCGACCTCGTGACGGGCTCACGCCGCAGCACAGGGTTCGGTAAGAGCGTGCTGGCTCCCCACCAGCGTCTCGGAAACGCTCTCTCCACTCTCCTGATTCGCCTTCTGTTTCGCTTTCGATATACCGACCTGGGTCCTTTCCGGGCGATTCGCTCCCACAAGTTGCAGCTCCTTGAGATGCAGGACCCCACCTACGGCTGGACGGTGGAGATGCAAATAAAAGCTTTGCAACGAGGCTTGCGGGTTCGGGAGGTGGCGGTGAACTATCGTCCGCGAATCGGAAGCAGCAAAATCTCAGGCAACCTGCGGGCCAGCGTTGCCGCCGGAGTAAAAATCGTATGGACCATCGCCCGGCTGGCCGTGGCGCGCCATTAGAACTCCCAATCAGACGGAAGGCTAATGGAAGATATCTCTTACCTTATCGGAAAACTTTTTTCCGTTTGGCCGGTTGTCGGCTTTCATGGTGGAACTCAACTGTTCCAGCAGGCGACGTTGTTCCCGTGTGAGGCGGGTGGGGGTTATAACATTCACGTCAACGTACAGATCCCCTCTGCCTCGACCGTTGACGTGTGGGATTCCCTTCCCGCGAATACGGAAGCGGCTGCCGGACTGGGTGCCTTCCGGGACGTTCAGACTCTCCTGGCCTTCCATCGTCGGCACCTTGATCTGCGCGCCCAGGGAGGCCTGGGGAAAGCTGATGGGGACCCGGCAAAACAGATTATGATCCTCGCGTTCGAAGAAAGGATGCTCTTGGACGTGCAGAACGACATAGAGGTCGCCGGGTTGGCCCCCCTGCGGTCCGGCTTCCCCCTCCCCGGCGACGCGCAGTTTGCTGCCGGAATCAACCCCTGCCGGTATCCCAATCTCCAGGGTTTTTTCGCCGCGGATGCGCCCTTCCCCGCGGCACCGGCCGCAAGGGTCTTTGAGAATTTTCCCCGTCCCGGAGCAGGTGCCGCAAGTGCGATTGATGCTGAAGAAACCCTGCTGGTATCTCAGGTGACCTTGCCCGCCGCAAGCGTGGCAGTCGGTTGGACCCCTGCCGGGCTTGGCGCCGCTTCCGCTGCAGGTCGGGCACCTTTCCATCCGTGGAATTTTGATTTTGGTTTTCATGCCGAAGGCGGCTTCTTCAAAACTAATCTCCAGGTCGTAGCGCAAATCCGCGCCGCGCTGGTTGCGGGCGCGCCTTCTCGATCCAGAACCGCCCCCGAACAGGTCCCCAAATCCGAAAAGGTCCCCGAAAACATCGCTGAACTCGGAAAATACGTTGGGATCGAAGCCGCCGGTCCCGGAGAGTCCAGCATGGCCGAACCGATCGTATTGAGCCCTTCGCTGCGGATCGCTGAGAACGCTATACGCTTCCGCAGCCTCCTTAAACTTTTCTTCGGCGTGTTCCTTGTTATCAGGGTTCTTGTCCGGATGCCATTTCAGGGCCAATTTGCGGTAGGCGCTTTTGATCTCCTGGTCGCTGGCCGAACGGGACACGCCCAACAGCTCATAGTAATCGGATTTTCCGTTCAAAACTTCACTCCGGTTGGACATCAGGGGACTTCCTGGCAGATTCCTCGGCAAGGCCGGAAGGCTGGGCAGCAGGATGCTTGGCCACTTTCACCATAGCCGGACGCAAGAGGCGCTGCTTGAAGAGATAGCCTCTCTGCAACTCTTCCACAATTTGCTGATCCGGGTACTCGCTGGTCTCCACCGTCATCATGGCTTCGTGCAAGCGCGGATCGAATTCACTGCCTTTGGCCTCTATGACCTCCAGACCTAGCTTTTGGAGAGCGTCCAAAAATTGCTTATAAATCATTTGCATGCCCTTGCGGAATTCATCGCCGCCTCCGTCGCCACTCAGCGCCAATTCAAACCCGTCTAATATGGGCAGCAAGGACTTGACCGCCTCGAAGAGGCCATATTTCAGGAATTCGCTTCTTTCCCTCTCCGTCCGTTTTCGGAAGTTTTCCAGATCCGCCTGCTTGCGCAAGAGCTGATCGAATAACTGTCCCTTTTCGGCAAGAAGCTTTTCCACCATCTCTTCCAGATTTCCCTCGGGAGGAGCCGGGGCGGGAGTCGAATTCTCAGACGGGGAGGATTCCTCCAGGGCAACCGGAGACGTTGCGTGATCCTCGGAATCAGCCTGTTTTTGGCCGCTGGGTTTGCTGGACATGGTCAATTGTCAATTCAGTTCCTGGTGTTTAAACAACCGGCCAATGTAGCCCACGGCGCGGATGACACGCTCATATTGCATGCGGACAGGCCCCAAAATGGCCAAGCGACCGGTCCCCTTTCCCTCTAAACAGTAGGGGGTTCCGATCAGGGCAAAACTTTTCAGCAAGAAAGGCCGTCCGGGCAAGCCGATCACCACTTGGAGCGGATCGCCGGGGCTTTGGATACATTCGTTCACGAGGCGAACCAGATTTTCCTTTTCCTCCAACGCCTTGAGCAATTTCCGTATGCTCTGCGGATCAGCCAGCTCGGGCTGTCCGATCAGATTGGAGGCTCCCTCCAGAAAAACTTCCACTTGCGGGACATCTTCCAGCATCCCTTGCGCGTGGAGTTGTTGCAGATCCTTCAGCACCTTGTCATAGACGGCGCGCTCTGCGGCCAGGCGTTTGACCAGCTCATCCTGAATCTTCCCAAACTCCCAGCCTCGAAAGTGATGGAGCAGATATTTCGCCGCGCTATCCAGGTCGTCCTGCGACAATTCGGCTTCCACTCGGATGGTGCGATTTTGAACCCGAGAGAGACCAGAAACGATCACAACCAAAATACGATGATCGCTCATGCGCACAAAGTGGATGTGTTCGAGAATCGTCTTGGCAATCGGCTCACATATGACCAATCCCAGGTTCCGGGAGATCTGCGATAACACTCTGGAGGTCTTTTCGAAAACCTCTTCTTTCAAAACACCCTCCCGCACTCCCAGTTGCGAGAGGATTAGATTTTCATCTGCGCGGCTTGGCGGCTGATTGGCGTCACAGATGCTCACATAGTAGCGGTACGCCTTGTCTGTGGGGACCCTCCCGGCGGAAACATGCGGCTGCTCCAAATAGCCTTCCTCTTCCAACTCCAGCATGATGTTCCGAATGCTGGCGGGACTGAGTCCATCTTTCCGCTGGCGGGAAACCGCGCGCGAACCCACGGGTTCTCCCGTTAGAATGTGGGTCCGGATCACAGCCATTAAAGTCTCGTAGCTTCTGCCTTCAGGCATTGCCGGCTCCATCCCAGAACTAACTTCAAAATAAGGACTTATCCTAAAATATTTCCTTTCAAGAGCACTCTCTTGATTTTACTGGCCCCCCTGTAGCCCTGTCAAGGCTGAGCCCGACCTGGAAGGAGTTCATGAGCGGACAGGATAGCTTCAAAAACTTCTTCCAGCAGCGGCATCCAGAGCCGGCTGGTTCCGGTAGCGCTGGACCGCCAACCCCGCCTCGATGGCGAGCCAAATGGCGAGGAAGAAAATCAGCCCGCCGGTGAACAGGAGAGTCCATTCGCGCTGCTGCCAGAAGTCCGCCAGCTTGCTGGCCATGGCCGTAAGGGTCGAAACCATCATGAACAGCATAGGCACCAGCGTATAGATGACCGGCTTGCCACGCCGCAACAGATAGAGGGTTACCGCCAGCAATGCCAGGCCAGCCATGAGTTGGTTGGTGGTGCCGAACAGTTGCCAGAGGATGAGACCGGCGGCCTGTCCGCCGCTCTCGAAGAAGGCGAAGAACCAGATCGCCGCCACCGCCAGGGCCGAGGCCAAGTAGCGGTTCCCCAGCGCGGGGACTCGCACCGTCTCGCTGATCTCGGAGATATTGTAGCGCAACAAACGGGTGGCCGAATCCAGGGTAGTCAGGGCGAACGACACCACAACCACGGCGACAAACGTACTTCCCAGCTCGGCGGGTATTCCGAGGGCGGTGAGAAAACGGGAAGTCCCTCCAATAAAGGCGCCGATGTTGTTGCCCAGACCCTCGGCGCTCTGCCAGCTTCCATAGTGCCCCAGCCAATCTTCCCGCGAAATAAAGCCAGCCGTGCAGGCCAGCACCGCCATCAGCCCCAGCAGCGATTCACCGATCATCCCGCCATAGCCGATGAACTGAGCGTCGGTCTCGCGATCCAACTGCTTGGCCGTTGTTCCGGAAGAAACCAGCGAATGGAAGCCGCTGGCCGCTCCGCAGGCGATCACAATGAAAACGAACGGGAACATCGGCGGCGCCCCCTCCGGATGGAGATTGATCGCCGGGGCCACGAAATCCGGTGGAGAGACGAACAACCCCAGATACATCCCGCCCAGTCCCAGGTATAGCAGCAGACTGTTGATGTAGTCCCGGGGCTGTAGCAGCATCCAGACTGGCAGCACGCTGGCCACGAATGCGTAGAGCAGCAGCATCCATTTCCAATGGCCCAGCGAGGGGCCGAGGATAGGTTGCCCAATGCCAATCCAGACAAAGGCGAGCATCGCCAGAAACCCAACCGTGCTCACGGGCGGGATGCGCCAGCCACGCCGGTAGATCACCACGCCCATGACGATCGCAATCAGCATCAGCGATCCGCTCGGCAGCACGGCTTCGGGATAAAACTCAGGCGAGAACAACACCGCCACAACGTGGACGAAGACGCCCATAGCCAGCGCAATCAGAAAAAAAATGATGAGATGAAAAAGGGTTTTGGCGCGCGAACCGATCAAACCTTCGGCTACCTTGCCGATGGACATGCCTCGCGAGCGGACCGAAACCACCAGCGCGCCGAAATCATGGACCGCGCCCACTAAAATGGCTCCCAGCACCACCCACAACATGGCCGGAGCCCATCCCCAGATCACTGCGACGGCGGGCCCCAACATCGGCGAGAGCCCCGTGATCGAGGCATAGTGGTGGCCAAACAGAACGTAGCGGTTCGCCGGAACGTAGTCGACCTCGTCCCGCATTGTGTGGGCCGGAGTTTGTCGGGCTGGATCGAGATCGAAGATTTTCCGCCCGAGGTGCCGGGCATAAAAACGGTAGCCCAACAGATACAGAGCGAAACAGAAAAGAGCAGCTGTAATCGGGCTCATAGCAAAACTCTACGGTCGCCAGTAGCGGGGATTACTCGCCCTTGCCACTACGCTTAGAAATCTTCACAAAGAAGCGGATCGTGATGCTGACAACGACGGCCCAGGTGACCGCCAGCATGATCCAAGCTGTAGTCGTCATGCAGACACTCCCTTTTTTCTCCAGGCCTTGTAGACCATCCAGGCAAAGCACATAAACACCAGCGCCAGAAGCAGGCGCGTCCCGTCCGCGACAAGGTCTTTGGTGGGATTACCGGCGGCGTCAAACCACATGTATTCGCTGCCTACGTGAAAGATTTTTCCGGCCACGCTGCTGGCGTCAAGCGGCCACCCGCCGCCCGACAGCAGAGAGGATAAGGCTGCCACCCAATCGCCGCCTTCCGGATTGATAAGCGAGCCCAGGAATACGAAGAGCAGGAAGGTGGGGGTGACATAGCGCAGCACGAACCGGAACATATTCGGCACTTTCATATCGGCGCCCCGCGTCACTTCCTCCCACGCCCGGTCGATGCCGAAGATCCAGGCGAAGATGATCGCTTCGCCGAGGGCGAAAACTACCAGGGCGAATGTTCCAGTCCAAAAGTCGAACTCGTCAAAGGCTCCGCCCGGAAACAGCAAAACGCAGAACAGGCCAAGCAGAAGTGTGCCAACTCCAAATCCTATGGCTGATTTCAGCCGCGACCAGCCGTGCTCATCCTGCAAGAAGGACATCATTGGCTGACCCATGGCGAGCGAGGAGGTGACGCCCGCGAAAAATAAGAGCCCGAACCACAGGGCGCCCGCGAAAGGCCCGAACCACCCCCAGTTGTTGAACAGCGTGGGGAGTGTCAGGAAGCTGAGTCCAAAGCCGCTCCCACCTGTAGTGGCCTGCTGCACCGCCTCCAGGCCGAGGTAGGCGGTAGCGATGGGGATCAGGATGGCGCTGCCCAGAACAACCTCGATGCACTCGTTGGTCCAACCGGCGGCCATGGCGTTCGTGGCGATGTCATCTTTGCTGCGAAGGTAAGCTGCGTAACAGTGGATCGAACCCATACCGACCGACAAGGTAAAGAAGACCTGGCCGGCGGCGGCGAGCCAAGTCCTGGGATTGGCCAAGCCCCCCAGATTCGGCTCCCAGACGAAGTTCAGGCCGGCCAGGGGACTTTGCACGACGCCCACGCCGTCTGCCGGGAGCGTGAGTCCGCGGATTGCCAGGATGATGCCAAACAAAATGAGCAGGGGCACACAAATCTTGGCGGTCACCTCGATGCCCTTTGCCAGACCGCGAGAAAGAATAAAGACGTTCAGTCCCAGCGTCAGTAAGAACCAGATGAGTGCCTCGCCGGGAAAGTAATAGATCGACTGGCTGTCAGCGCCGACAAACTGGTTGAAAAACTCGGTCGGGGCAATCTCGCTGAAGGTTCCCAGAAGCGAATGGAAAACGTAGGCGAGCGCCCACGACTCGATGTACACGTAATAAGATGCGATGCAGACGGTTGTAAACAAACCGAAGACCCCGACGTACTTGAGCCAGCCGTAGGGGCCTAGCTTGTCGAGCATGCCGGGGGGGGAGTGGTGTCCGAACTGCCCGCCGTGGCGACCAATGGCCCACTCCACCCAAAGCAGCGGTATCCCCATCAGGAGGAATGCAACCAGGTATGGAAGCAGGAAGGCCCCGCCGCCGTTCTGCGCGGCCTGAGCCGGAAAGCGCAGGAAGTTGCCGAGCCCGACGGCGTTGCCGGCCACCGCCAGAACTAAGCCCACACGAGTGCCCCAATGTTCTGTTTGTGCCATCAAAAATCTCCGATTTTTCGCCAGATCACGTGCGTAGCATCCTGTAGCAGGACTGCGAAGCTCGGCTTCACCGCCCCGGTCTCAATGTGTATCAATCAGGTGTCAATCCGGGCCCGTTCATAGACTTCTCCATGCCAACCTCTCAGCTTCAAAAAACAAACTGAAAGCGGGGAAATCCTAACGCAATTGGGCCGGATTGAAAAGGAAAGAAAAAAAGGGAGCTGCGGAAGGGTAGCTGTGACGGCAACTACTATTCCCCCTACCACCGAAACATTGAAGTTCTAAGAGGCCGTTGAAAAACTGCTGTATGGGGTCGCTTGCTAATCCCTCGGCTTTACTCGGGACAGGCGCGCACGGCTCGGTAAATGCCGCCAAATCAGCACGCCGATACCGAACTGCGACCCCTTCGGCAAGCCCAGGGCAGGCTGTGGGGCAACCGGCAAATGGCGTTTTTCAACAACCTGCTAAAGCTAAAAACCAAAAGCCGCACTAAAGGCCGGGAACAGCAACCCTACGGCAGGGTGTCCGCCAAATAGAGTGTCATAGACTGCCCCTGGCGGTTGCGCTGCACCAGGAACACCACATCGGAGCCGGACTGCAAGTCCTGTTGAATCCGCACCACGTCATCCACCCCGTCGACCCGCTGCTGATTGATCTCCAGAATCACGTCGCCCTGCTGCAATCCCACCTCATCGGCGAAGCTGTCGTTGTCCACCTCTGTCACCACAACCCCTCTGGTTTCGTTTAATCCCAGCTGGCTGGATATCTCCGGGGTTACATTCTGGATCGAGATTCCGAATTTGGCTTCAGTGTCTTCCCTGCCCGAAGGGCCGAAGCCTTCTTCCGTGCCTAAAATACCCGCAAAAACCTTGGAGCGGTCTCCAATGAACAGTTCGGTCTCCTGTTCTTCCCGGTTGCGAACATACCGAATGATCACGCCTTCTCCAACAGGAGTGCTGGCAACCTTCGCAACCAGCTCATCTCCCTCCTGGATTAGTTCCCCATCGATGGACAGAATTACGTCTCCCTGTTTGAGTCCGGCTTGATCGGCGGGGCCGTCGGGCTGAATTCCAGTGATGACTACTCCATTACTGGCGCCGAAACTTCTCAGCAGCACCGGGCTCTGCTCAGGCTGGAAGGTCACCCCAATCGATCCCCGGGTTACCTTTCCGCTTTTTACAATCTGGTTATAAATGTTAATTGCCGTATTGGAGGGCAGAGCGAATCCAACGCCGGCATAGCTGCCGGTGCCGGTGGCAATGGCCGTGTTGATCCCAATCACCTCACCCGCCATATTCACCAGGGGACCGCCGCTGTTGCCCGGATTGATGGCCGCGTCCGTCTGGATAAAACGCTGGAATTGCGTACCCAGGTCCCTCCCCTTGGCGCTGATAATACCGGCCGTCACCGTTTCTTCCAGACCGAACGGGCTACCCATAGCCAAGACCCAATCCCCCACGTTCAAGCCTTCCGAGTTGCCCATGCTTGCATAAGGCAAGGAGCGAACGACCTCGATCTTGATCACGGCAATGTCGGTCTCCGAGTCGCTTCCAATTACCTTGGCGTCATAGAGCTCTTCGTCGCCGAGAATTTTCACCTTAATCTCGTCGGCCTTGCTCACAACGTGATCGTTAGTGAGGATATAGCCCTTTGGATCGATGATTACACCGGAACCCAGGCTTCGCTGACGGAATTCCCTCTGAGGTTCTCCGCCCGGTCCAAAATCGAAGAACCGCCGGAAAAAGTCTCCAAAAGGATCCTGCTGTCCTTGAGGGCTGCGCCTCATCCGCGATTGCACGGTGGACTCCGTGTTGATGTTGACCACCGCGGGGGCCACCTCTTTGGAAATCCGGGTGAACACGGAGGAAAGCTGGACGGGCGAAGGAAGCTCAACCTGCCGCGCGTCGGAAACCTGGGGCTGCTGGCGCGCTGCACGCACCCCGCGAGAGATTAGCGTGCCGATCAGGATACCGACCATCAACGTAAATAAAACCGCAAGGGTCGAGACCACCTTGCGTTCCTTGACAACATGCGCGAAGTGATTCCATCTATTCATTAATCCGTTCCCTCCAATCCTTTAGGAAAGTTCATCCCCCACAAGCAACCGTCTGTCTGGTTTTTCCGTGATTTTATCATGGAATCTAAACCAGAACTACAAACTACATTTGTCACTGCCTCAGATATAGATGCAAAAGGGGCCGCAAAGGTTTCCCACCACGGCGGCAATGGGAGCAGCCCAAGCCGGGCAACTCCGTTCCTGGCATCCAGCCTGCGGACCGCCAGCGAAAGGAGGCCCGTAACAGCAGTTCGTTGAAAACCTTGACCTTCCATATCTACAACAGTATGATGAAACCGGTTGGTGTTTTTATGGGTAGTGTAGGTTTTCCGGAACTGGTTGTCATTTTTTTAGTAGCCCTCTTGGTGTTTGGACCCAAACGCCTGCCGGACTTGGGCCGTTCCATAGGCCGTGGCTTGTCGGAATTTCGGCGGGCTTCCAACGACCTGAAAGGCTCGATCGAACGCGAAATAGAAACCCTGGATCAGGATGTCTCTTCGGCCAGCATACCGAAGACACCAGACACGGGCGCAGATACCAATGCCCCCAAGTTCTGACCGGGAACAGCCCGGCTTCGCTGCTGGCGGTTCCTCCGCCTCAGAACCCGTTTCCAATCAGAGCCCGTCTGATCCGCAACCCCAGAACAGCAACCGGGACTCTTCCCCTGCAAACATAGCCGTGAAAGAAGAACCCTCGGACCGGGATCAGGAAGGCGGCAGTCCTCCCTCGCCCCCCGGCGGGGGATCGGGAAACGACGACAATGAACCTCCCGACATGGGCAAAATGTCCTTTCTGGATCACCTGGAGGAGTTACGCCGCCGCATCTTTCATTCTCTGTTTGGCATTCTCGGCGGGTTTCTGATTTGCTGGACCTTCGCCGACGAGTTGTACGAGGGGCTTGCCCTTCCTCTGACACAGATTCTTCGGGAACTGAATCTGGCAGACCAACTTGTCTATACGAACCCGACCGCACCGTTCAATCTTTATATCAAGCTGGCCGCCCTGGCCGGGGTATTCGTCGCTTCTCCGTTTCTCCTCTATCAGGTATGGAAGTTCATTTCACCTGGGCTGTATCCCAAGGAAAAGCGGTATGCAGTGCCTTTCGTCCTGTTTTGTTCCCTGCTGTTCATTTCGGGCGGTGTCTTTGCCTACATGGTCGCTTTTCCGGCGGCGCTTCGCTTTCTGCTGAACTTCGCGAGCCAGTTCCAGCCGTTCATCACCGTCAATGAATATTTCAAGCTCGCCGTCACCATTATTCTCGGCTTGGCGATCGTTTTTGAACTTCCTATTCTGATTGTGTTTTTGACCCTGCTGCGGGTGATGACACCGCAATTCCTCCTCCGAAATTTCCGTTACGCCGTTCTGCTGATCTGCATCCTGGCAGCCGCCATCACGCCCACACCCGATGTTCTGACCATGTCGCTTTTCGCCCTCCCCCTGATTGCTCTCTACTTCCTGGGCATCGGCCTATCCCACCTGGTGCTCTGGAACCGTAAACGGAACGAAGACTAGCTATGGCCTCGCGCCCAACCCGCATGCGTAAACGCACCAGAACAACACTGGGAATTGGAATACTTCTGGCAACCGTGCTTTTGGGCTGGGGGGCCTTCTCGCTCAACAGGGCTGCCTTCAACGGGAAAGCTGCCTTGGAGTCGGTGGAAAGGATGGTTGCGTTCGGACCCCGGCCTCCCGGTTCGGAAGCTCACCGCAAGACGCAAAGCTACATCACCCAAGAGCTGGAAGCGGCCGGGCTGAATATCGTGCAATACCCGTTTACGGCAAACACTCCGGCGGGTCCGATTTCCATGAATAATATTATTGGCCGCATTCCCGGACGCATCGAGCGCGCCATTTTGCTCGCGGCCCACTACGACACAAAGCTGATCCACGACTTCCCGTTTCTCGGGGCCAACGACGGGGGTTCGGGAACCGGGCTGTTGCTGGCTCTGGCTCCCTTGCTGGCCCGGCGAGACAATAACCATTCGATATGGCTGGTTTTTCTGGATGGCGAAGAAGCCGTCCAGGAGTGGAGCGATACCGACTCACTCTACGGAAGCCGTCACCTGGTAACGAGGCTGTCCCAGTCCCGGTTGCTCTCGGAGATCGGCGCCTTTGTTCTGGTTGACATGATCGGAGACGCCGGCTTGGACATCCGCCGCGACACCAACTCCACGCCCTGGCTGACAGACTTAGTCTGGGGCGTTGCCCGCCGCATGGGCTATTCTCGAAATTTTTTAAACTCCAGCATGACCATCCTCGACGACCACCTTCCGTTCGTTCAGGCCGGTGTCCCGTCAGTGGTTCTGATCGACTTCAACTACGGCCGAGGAAACCGCTTCTGGCACACGCCGCAAGATACCCTCGACAAGCTCAGCGCGGAAAGCCTTGCAAAGGTGGGCCAAGTCCTGCTGGAAGTGGTCGCCGAATTGGACCAGGAATAAGGGTCCTGAACCGCCAGCCGATTTCCCGGCGCAATCCAGTCTCTTGATGATCCCTACCTTCCCGCTTGGCTTCGGATGCAAGACATCGAGCCGGTGAGGGCAAGTTTGCATGAGGCCTGGAGAATGCGATAATTAGGAGAATGAGAAGAAAAACTGGCAAGGACCAATCACCGATTCGGGTGCGAGTGCCGGGGGCCAATTATTCAATCCTGGTCCGGGACGGCCTGCTGGCCGAGACCGGCGAGGTTTTACAAAAGCTCGTCCTCAAGCGAAAGCTTTTCATCCTGGCTGACACCACCGTCTGGAAGCTATGGGGAAAACAGCTTCTCGAATCGCTGGATGCCCTGCGGCCGCCGGTTATCCTGGTTCCGAGCGGAGAACGCTATAAGCGCATGGCGACGGTGGAGAAGATCGCCCGGCAACTCTCCGAGCAGGGCGCGGAGCGTTCCAGCCTTCTCATCGTATTTGGGGGAGGGGTAGTTGGAGATATCGGAGGTTTCGTCGCATCCATTTTCCTGCGAGGGATTGAATACGTCCATATCCCCACCACGCTGCTGGCCCAGGTGGATAGCTCCATCGGGGGAAAGACCGGGGTCAACCTGGTGGCCGGGAAAAACTTGGTGGGGACATTCTGCCAGCCCCGGATGGTTCTGACAGACCCTCTGCTGTTACGGACCCTTCCCTGCCGCGAATTGCGCGCGGGGCTGTTTGAGGCCATCAAGTGCGCCGTAATCGGCGATCCCAAACTGTTTAAACTTCTCATCGCCAAGCGGTCCCGCATTCTCAGCGGGGAACCCGACGCCCTGCTCCCGGTGATCCGCGCCTGTGCGGCGCTGAAGAGCCGCGTGGTCTCGCTGGACGAAAAGGAGGGCAACCTGCGGCGCATCCTGAACTTTGGCCATACCATCGGCCATGCTCTGGAGGCAGCTACGAGATATCGCCGGTTCCTGCACGGAGAAGCGGTTGCCTGGGGAATGCTGGCCGCCACGCAACTGGCTGTCCAGTCCGGTCAACTGGCCGCCACGGCAGCAGATCAGATATGCTCTTTGATCGTTTCCTACGGGCCGGTGCCATCGCTCGGAAGGCTCGACCCCGCCGCCGTCTGCCGTCACCTGAGCTTCGACAAGAAAGTCCGCAGCGGAAAAGTCCACTTTGTGCTGCCTTGCCGAATCGGGGCAGTCAGGATAGTCTCCGGAATCTCCGAGCAACAGATCCGGAGCGTTTTGAAGAATTTGACTCAGACCAACTCCTTCGAACAAATAGCTCGGAACCATATCCGGGTTCCCACAGGCAAGCAGTGAAACACACTTCCCGTCAAATCGCGCCGGGCACGCAGCCGCAGGGAACAACGGATGAAGCGTCGGCCTCCCGGTACGTCCAAAAGCTGTTCTCCGACATCGCTCCCCGCTACGACCTGCTGAATCATCTTCTCTCGTTTCAGGTGGACCGCTATTGGCGCAGAGTCACTACCCGGCAGTTCCGCCACCTGCTTTCGAACCCTGCCGCGCGCGTACTGGACCTTTGTTGCGGCACCGCAGACCTGAGCCTCGCCCTGGCACGGCGGGGAAGCGCACGGGTCTTCGCCAGCGACTTCTGCCATCCTATGCTCGTCCTGGCCCAGCGAAAGCTGTCCCAAGAGAATCTAACCGACCAACCTCAGAGAGACCGTCCGGCTCCCCTACTGGCGGAAGCCGACGCACTGCAACTCCCTTTTGCCAATGACTCGTTTGACTTGGTCACCTGCGCCTTCGGGTTTCGCAATCTCGCCAACTATGGCGCGGGTTTGCTGGAAATCCGGAGGGTGCTGCAAGTCGGGGGAGAGGTTGGGATTCTGGAATTCGCCGAGCCTACGTGCCGGCTGATGGCCCCGCTTTACTCCTTCTATCTGCACCGCGTCTTGCCGGCTGTCGGCGAGCGCATCTCCGGTGTTCGCGGTTCCTACAGCTATCTTCCCGGTTCCGTCGACCGATTTCCGGCCACCGAAGAATTTACCGAACAGATGAGAAAGACTGGGTTTTCAGACCTGCGCAGGCGGGAGCTGACCTGGGGAATTGCGGTTCTTTATACAGGGAAAAAAACTGCCCGCTGAGGGGGCCGTCTTCCAAAACCGGAACACCTGTTCCTGCAGCGGACTTCCGATTACTTCCAATAACGACGGATGATCAACGCACCCAGCCAACCAGCAGGCCTATGACGGAGCTGGCTTTCTCCGCCGGCACCAGCCGTCAGGGGAAAAAGCCCAGGTACCAATACAATATGGGCTTCCCCCACACGGCCGACACCAGGGCCGCCGCTCCCAGGAAGGCGCCAAAGGGAAGCTCATATGCCAAACCTTTGCGAAAAACAACAATGAAGAGCAGTCCTAATATCGCTCCAGTGACCGAACCGAGCAGGATCGTCAGCATCGCCAGCCTGGGCCCCAGGAAAAAGCCAACCATCGCCATCATCTTCACGTCGCCCAGGCCTATCCCTTCCTGGTGGCGCAACCGGAAGTACACTTTCCCCAACAAGTAAAGTGATCCACCGCCCAGCGCAGCTCCCAGCACGGAATCGAGCAGGGAACCGTGCATCAGGGGAACTTGTTCCACGTGGAACAAACGCGCCAGAAAAAGTGCGGCCCCATCTCCCACCGGAACCATCTGGCTGAAAAACAACCCAAAGGCCATGCCCGGAAAGGTAATCCGATCGGGCAACAGCCGTTCCTGCCAGTCCGTCACCACCAATACAACCAGCAACGCTCCCAGCACCAAGTTTTTCGCAAACAACGCGGTCAGTCCAAAAATCAAATACAGAAACACGAACAGGAAGCCCGTCGTCAACTCGACAAAAAAGTAGAGGGGCGAGATGCGGGCGCGGCAATTGCGGCACTTGCCTTGCAGCAAAAGATAACTGACGAGAGGGATGTTGTCATAAGCCGCAATGGGATGGTTGCAGGCGGGACAACGGGAACGGGGAGAGACGACCGACTCGCCCCAGGGAAGACGGTGGATGCAGACATTCAGAAAACTGCCGATGGCCAGCCCGAACAGAAATAGGAACGCGGGGATCACTCTCTGTTTCGATAGCTCCCTTGCAAAAGTTCTCCATAAACGGCGGCTGTCTGGGCAACCATTATATCAGTGGTGGCATGAGTGCTGACAAAGCTTTGGCCGGCGGCGGCCAGCCGCTGGCGGATCTCCGGCGAACCCATCAGAAACTGAATCGCAGGCGGCAGTTCGGCTTCCAAATTCCTGCCCACCAGAACTCCCGTCTCCATATGCCGCACGATCTCCGGTATGCCTCCCACACTATTAGCCACAACAGGCAGGCCGTGCGCCATGGCCAGCAGAATTGCCGAACCCAGCCCCTCGGCCCGGCTCAAGTACATGAACAGGTCGAGAGCCCCCAGAAATGCATTCAGGTTTTTGCCGAGCTGGAAAATCTGAAAGCGCTGTTCCAGCCCGCGCTTCCGGGCATATTCGAGAAGGGCTTTCTCGGCAGCTTGCTGGTCCGGCTCCGACGCCGGATGCCCCAGCCAGAGATGTACATTGGGAGGCAGGTTCGCCAGCAAGTTCACGCCATCCCGCAAGAGCTTTTCGGGAGCTAAGCTCGTTAGTGTCCCAATCAGAAAGGTTTGCTCTCCAGCCCCAAAATGGCCCCGAAACTCGCGGCGCTCCCCGGAACCAACCGGCGCATCGGGAAGCTTTACTCCGTCATGGACAACGTGAATCTTTTCCTTGGGCACGCGGGCCATGAGAAGCTGCTGGCTGACATATTCTGAAACGGCAATATAGGCGTCAGCGGCGTTGTATTTGAGTTGACTGAAATACCCAATGGGATAGGTCACTCTCCGGGAAACCACCAGGCGGGGACAGGTTTTTTTCCTTCTGCCGATGCCTGCCAGCCACCCCAGCAAGTGCCCGCGGGAATCATGCGCATGAATGAGATCATCCCGGCCAGCCTTCTGGCGGAGTGCCCGAAGGTTCGCAAATGACAGGATCCGCGGAGACAGTTCCTCAGCCTCCAGGCCCTTTTCGCGAACCCGCGTTACAAGGGGAGAGCCTGCCGGAGCCAGCAGCAACTGTTCCTGGCCGCGTTCCCGCAGTCCCTGCAGCAACCAGAAAAGTTGTTGCTGTCCTCCGCGCCACCCCTTGCCGGTGTCCAGGTGCAGAATTTTCAATTCTCGCTCCGGAACCACGGCTCCTGCTTGAGGTTTAACTTCACGCCTCCCCCTTCATCCCTGCAAGCTATTGCAAAAACCCCGTTAGCTTCCCGTCAGGGCACGATTTCAGGCGTAACCCGACAACACCATAAAATCGGTTTTGCAATAGTTTCCAAGAACTCCAGCCTTAGTCCTGCCTCCACCCTCCGTGGATCATCTGCCAGAGCTTGGCATACTTCAGGAAGACATAAAAGGAGGCCATGCCGGCAATCACCAGTCCAGGAAAGCCGTCCCGAAAGCCTTGCCGGAAGAGATAGGACTCCAAAAACTTCCAGGGAGGCGCAGTCACCATTCGTGGCAAAACCCAGCCGACATGGCCATCATGAGCGCCTCGATCTCCAGAGCTTCGTTCCAATGCCTCCTGGGCAGCCAGCGTGGTGTAGCGGTCAAGCGTTTGGAGATGCTCGCCGAGAGAATCACAGGTGAAGTGTTGGATATCCCCGCTGAATTTTTTCACCGGGCCCTGCACCTCCACCTGCTCATGCACGTAATCGCCGACCCATTGGCCCCGCCGGCGGTCGTAGAGCCGCAGCTTGAAATCGGGATACCAGCCGGAATGACGAATCCAGCGCCCCAGGTAACGAGCCGCTCGCGGCATCAGAAACCCCGCCGCTTCGCCAGGCCCCTCTCGCTTGAGTCGGAGCAGCTCCGCAGCCAATTCCGGACTGAGCGCTTCGTCGGCATCCAGGCTGAGAATCCAGGGATATTTAGCCTGGGACGCGGCGTAGTTTTTCTGCCGGGCGTAACCCTCCCACGGGTGCGAGAGCAACCGCGCCCCATGGCGGCCGGCAATTTCCAGCGTCCGATCGGTGCTCCCGCAATCGACTACCAGCACCTCGTCCGCCACCGACAGGGACTCCAGGGCGCGCGCCAGCCGGCGCTCTTCGTTGAGCGAAATGAGGACCGCGGAGATTTCCATCATCGGTCACCCGGCTGGAAAAAATTCATAACGAACAATAAATAAAGCGCTGTGCTTCCGCGCCTGCCCTCACGAATACGCAATTAAGATCCGAAGATCGCGGACATTGGTTCCCGTAGGACCGGTCATCACAGCGTCTCCCAATTTTTCAAAAAAGCGGTACGAATTTCCTTCCCGCAAAAACCTTTCCGGATCCAACCCCAGCTTCGCCGCGCGCCCGACGCTGGCGCCGTCTGCGATGGCCCCGCAGGCCGGGCTATTGCCGTCGATGCCGTCCGTGCCCGCGCTCAGAACGACAATAGGTTGTCCCACGATCTTGCCGGCGCAATGAAGAACAAAAGCCTGGTTGCGCCCTCCCTGCCCCCGGCCTGAAACCGGGCAGTTTAACTCCCCTCCGCTGACCAGCATCACCGGGCGGCCGGGATGCTGCCGCCGAATCTCTCCGAGACGCCCCAGCAGGTGATCCGCGGCTTTGCGGAACTCCCAGTCATCACAACTTACATCCGGCTGCACCAGGAGGCCACTTGCGCGGGCCATTTCCACAAGCTTCTCCACGGCCTCGCGGTTCGACAGTAAACAATAATACCGGCTCCGCGCAAAACAAGGATGCCCTGGTTTGGGAGTTTCGGCAATCTTCCCGGATTCAAACACGGTGCGGATGGAGCCGGGAAATTTTTGGAGCAGATCGTAGGAGGCGGTGATGCGGCGACAATCCTCTGCCGCAGATTCATCCGGCATGGTGGGGCCGGAAGCCACCGTCGAAGGCAAATGGTCAGGGACATCGGAAACGTACAGCGTAATCTGGGTTGCCGGAGCGGCCCGCTCGGCAAGCCTTCCGCCTTTCACCGCCGATAAATGCTTGCGGAGAACATTGACCTCATAGATCGTTGCCCCGCAAGTCACGAGAACTTCATGAAACCTGCGGAGGTCTTCCAAAGAAACGGTGCGGTCGAGGGGTTTCTCCAGCAGGGCGGAACCGCCTCCTGAGATTAGAAAGAGGACCAGATCATTCCGGGAACAGTTTGCGAGGAACCTCAGTGTCGCCTCGGCAGCCCGCAAGCTTTGCTCATTGGGATAAGGATGCCCTCCAGCGAAGTACTGGAAGCTTGCCAGCGGCATCTGAGGAACGCCTGGAGCAACAACGATTCCTCTCAGGGGCACGTAGGTGAGGATTTGGCTGGCGGCCTTAGCCATTTCCACGGCTGCTTTGCCGAAGGCCACCACGCGAATCTTTCCAAATGGAGCCAGCGGATATCGCTCCGATTGGATGTCCAAGCCCCCTGCGCGCAAGCGGATAGTCTCCCACATCCGGCGTCCGATTTTCAGGAAGTCCAGCGTCTGGAGGAACCAAACCCGACAAAGTTCCCGTGCCTGCTCAGCCGTCATGTTTATCCTTTATCAGTGCGGGTTGGGGCACTAAGCAAGAAATGTACGGAAATGCTCACGCAATGCTCCCGCGCCTTCATTAGATTGAACCGAGAAGTGACTTCGCTCTGATATCCCAAAAGATTTTCCCGATAAGGCTGTGATTGGAGAGCAAGTTCCATGCTTGCGTCACGATAGCTCGCAATTCAATATCGCTGGGGTATAAGCTGATCAGCTCACTAGCAGATTGGACCACGCTGAGGCAACTGAGGTAAAGCGACGGGTCCGCGATTTCCTTGTGAAACACAGCTTCCTTTTGTTTTGTAGAAAACCGATCTTTGTATTTGCCAAACGATGCTTTGATATCCATGGCGTTGGGCAATCCATGGACGTAAGAGCTGAAATGTTCATATTCCGCATACAGACGGATGAGCATTTGTTTTCGACGTGGGACTTTGATTTTACGTATAACCTTCCCAGGTGTGGGGAACGTATCGATCTTTTCCTCCACCATGCCAGATGGCAATGGAATGCCAAGTTCCTCTTTCTCAACGGTTCTCCGTTCGGCCTCGGTAACACCGCAGATATGTGTAAAATTATCAATGTGGGGTTGCCGTTGGTTAAGAGAACTTACCCACCGTGAAAGCCCCTTCGTTTCCTCTTTTTGTAGTAGCGCCTGTTTGTACAGTTTCTTCCATCCATCTTTTACATAAACCCGTACCCATTTGGGGTCCTCCAACATCAAACAAATCGCGTAGAGTGATTCCAGTTGGACCCTCGCCAAAGGTAGAGCGTCAACCGAAGTCGGCTTTGATTCTTCTTTCAGCAGTATCCGGATACTTTTATGAGTGCTCTGCATAGCTCTGAAAACCAATGATATTTCGCCTCTGTCCCGATCGCTGTAGTTGGACGCTATACTATTCAGAGCCTCAGTAGCCCTCGCCACACAGCTATTGACCGAACGGTCCAACTCATCGGCATCTACCGTGGTGGTGGGGTCAATGTCTGATGTAACTGGGTGTTTATAATCGCGAATCTTAAAGCTCATCATTAATCCTCATTCAATACATCGAGCGCAATCATCTCTCACCTCATTCCCCCTCGCCCGGCAAGATTATAGCGGGACGAATCTCAAAAGTGGGCACACAAAAGCTCTCCGGCCCGGCGGGTTCCAGGGTGCATTTGTGGATTCGCTTTTCCGTTGAGAAAAACGGATGGCGGACGGGAAGGCCGGAACAATCTTTACCGTTTGATCATTCGCGGGTTATCGTCTGCGGGGGCGGGGTCCCCCGGAGGGCAAGGCGCTGAGGTCGTCGAGTAGTTTCCGCTCCTCCGGGTTGAAGCGGCTCTCGAATTCAGGCCGGGCGATGTGCGCCTTCCGCTCATCGGGAGACATTCTCCGGAGGCGGCGAAACTCCTGGAGCACAGCGCGGCGGCGTTCCTCCGGAAGACCGCGCCAGTGCTGTCTGTAGATTTCCCTGGCTTTCCGGCGCTGCTCGGGAGTGAGCCTGCGAAAATTCTCGTACCGCTGCTCGATTCGCTCCCTCTGTTCGGGAGACAACTGTTGAAAGCGGCGCAACCGTTCCAACAACTGGTTTTGCCGTTCCTGTGGAAGCCGCTGAAACCGCTTGCTGTTCCGGAGCACTTTCTCCTGCTCCTCCGGAGGAAGCTCGCGCAGCCTCTCTAACAACCGGGAGGAAAAAGACCCTCGGTTGCGGCGACCGGGCCGGGGGTCTGGCCGCTGCCCCTGTTGCTGCACGGCCAGGAAAATCCCTTTCCCATCTCCCGCAGACCGTCCGGCAGAGGCGTTTCCGTCCCGCCCGCCTGCGCGGAGATCCGCCGACGGGACGAGCAAAATAAGCACGAAAAAATAAAATAGAAATCTCATGGCTGTGATGCGCTCGCTATGCTCAATTCCTGCAACACTTCAAAATTTCGCAACAAATCCCAGTCCTCCAGCACGGGCACAAGCTCATCCATCTCACCGGCCATGCTGGCCACCATCGGTTGTTGCCCTGCGGCTGCCAATCTTTCGCCCGACGGGGGTGAATAGCTCATTAGGACCACCGCTAGACAGATCACGGCTACCATGCTTGCGGCGGCAAAAGCCGGTCTTCCCAGCGGCAGGCCTTGCAATCCGCTCCAGAGAGTTTCCAGCCAGCCTGCGGAAACCGAGTCTTGCTTGATGCGCCGCTCCAGGCGGGTATTGAAGAAAGGCGAAGGTTCGATGCCCTCCCAGGCGTCCAGCAGTCCATACACTTCCGTGAATCCCTTCGCCCGCTCCGCGCAGGAAGAACAACCCTGAAGGTGCATCTCGGCCTGCGCCCGTTCGCGGGGCGACAGCTTTCCATCCATGTAGGGAATCAGGAAGCCTTCGGCTTCGTTGCATTTCATGATCTACCTCCGGCCATATCAGCCAACCGTTCGCGCAAGGTCTCATAGGCGCGAAACAGCAGGGACTTCACTGCCGATTGGGAACACTCCAAAGTTTGCGCAATCTGTCTGTAATCAAGTTCCTGGTACTTATGCAGGATCACCGCCGCCCGCTGCTTGGCGGGAAGCGACTGGACTGCCCGGCGGATCTCCAGCGTCCGGACTTCAGAAACCAGGATTTCTTCCACCGTCGGCGACGGGTCCCGCACCCCCCGCGCTCTTTCACCGGAGAGGTCATCCAAAGGTGTTTCGTTCCGGGCGTTGCGGCCGTTGCGCAGAGAATTCAGCGCTACATGGGTCGCAATGCGGTACAACCAAGTTGTAAACTTGGCCGTCGGAACATAGCTGGCGCGGGCCCTGTAAACACGAAGGAACACCTCCTGCGTCAGTTCTTCGGCGACTGCTGCATTCTGCACCATTCGGTACAGGTAGTTCACCACCGGGGCCCTGTGCTTGGCGAGCAGGTAGGCGAAGGAGTTTTCGTCTCCGTCCTTCACGCGCAGCATCACTTCAGCATCAGAACCAACAGTCATGGAACCGGCAGTCACAGCCTCCATATAGTCTCTAAACCCTGATTTCCCCAGGAAGTTGCGGCCTTTATGAGGAGCGCTCAGTCCTCCCAGAGAAACCGTTCTTTTTCCGGGAAGCTCAGTATTCCGAGGGGCTTTCTGAATCATCGACATCCACCTGAACCCCGTCTTGCCGTACCTTCCAGAAAGGCAAACCCTTCCGCTGACAGGATGATTTTACTCCCGGTCCGCAGTTATGGAACACACAAGATTGAGATGCGGACGGTGGAGGGCTCGGATGAAAAGTTTTGCCCGCGATGTGGAGCCTCCGTTTTCTGGCGGCGCAACTTATCCGCCACCGAGCGGGTTTACCAGTTTGTCAAGAGAAACTGGCACGGATGAAAGCTGCAAAAACAAATCGAACCAAACTGGAGGCAAAAATGCAAAAAAGAAAAATCTTCACCTTTACCGTCGTAATGCTTTGCGCCCTGGTCGCCGGAGGCCAGATAACGCTTGCGGGGCCACAGGGAGCTGGAGAGGGCGGTCGCGGCGAACGAAGTGGACAACGCTCCCAACGGCTTGAAAGATTGGGTCAGGAGCTGAACTTGAGCGAAGCGCAGAAGGCCGAGATCAGAACGTTAGCCCAACAACAGCAGAACCAAGCCAGGATATTGCGCGAAGACACCTCGCTTACCCGCGCCGAGAAGCGGAAACGGGGAAAAGAAATCCGTCAGGCAACCCAAGAGAGTATCCGGGAACTCTTAACTTTAGAACAGCAAAAACGGTTTGCTGAGATGCGAGAGCAAGCCGGAGAAAGACGCGGGGAACGCCGGGGCAGGAGAAACTCCCGGTGACCTCGCCAGGAAGTAAACGGTAAGCAGGTTCCATATTTCACGAAAGGAGAACTCCATGAAACAGAACCCGTTAATGAAAACAACTCTCATGTCCATGATTTTTGTCCTGGGGATCGGCGTGCTTCCGGGCACGACTCATGCCAGTCCTTCCGATGCGATGATCAAAACCAACGTGCAACACCAGCTCATAGACCAGAAGGTGCTGCAAGAAGACAACATCCAGGTCTTGGTAGAAGGCGGCATCGTCCGCTTGACGGGGGTCGTCCGTCATGTCGCCGAGAAGAAGCGGGCAGAAAAGGCGGCTCTCGGCGTGGACGGTGTTTCCCGAGTGCAGAACGATTTGGTCATTGCGGTTGCCGATCTGTCCGATCAGCAAATCGGTGACGGCATCGCAAAACAAATACGCAGTTTTGCCTTCTATGACGTCTTCGATTGGATCGAGGGAGACGTCCAGAACGGTGCTGTCATGCTGAAAGGCTGGGTCCGCGAGCCGTGGCGGAAGAATGACTATCAAAACCTCGCCGAAGCAGTCTCGGGCGTGCAGAGCGTCACGAATGAAATCCAGGTCCTCCCTCTCTCCAATTTTGACGATCAACTGCGGGTTGCTGCCGCTCGATCCATCTATGGAGACACCCTCTTCGTGCGATACGCCAGCCGTTCGCTTCCGCCCATCCACATCATCGTAAAGAACGGGAAAGTCATCCTGGAAGGAGCGGTCGCCAATCCGCTGGAACGGCAGTTGGTCGAGTCGATTGTTCGGACGCGAGTGCTAACTTTCGACGTGATGAACAACCTGATCGTCGATTCGGAAACACAATCCGGCTGACTTGCGTTTGACGGGGACCTGCCGGCGCATGCGGTTAGCCACGGCAAATTGGAACTGCGAACTTGTCGTGGCTACCTGCGGTTTTTCTAGCTATGGATATGATCTAATGCAGCAATGCTTGCACACGAACAGTGATCGCGGAGCGAATGTCCAGCATCAGGCTGAACAGGGCGGGCACCAAAAAGAGCGTGAAAACCGTCGAAACAACCAACCCCCCGACCACCACACTGCCCAGGCCGCGATAAAGCTCCGAGCCCGCGCCGGGAAACAGCACCAGCGGAAGCATGGCAATGACCGAAGTGCTGACGCTCATGAAGATGGGGCGAATGCGGTTCGAAACCGACTCGCGGATGGCCTCGCGCGGCGCCATGCTTTCCTGGCGCATGTGGTTCAATGACTGGTGAACGATCAAGATGGCATTGTTCACCACCGTGCCCACCAGAATGATGAATCCCAGCATCGTGAGCACGTCCAGGGCCTGGTAAGTGTACAGGTTCACCACCGCCAAGCCCAAAAAACCGCCAAGAGCCGCCAGGGGCACGCTGAACATAATCACGAATGGATAGAGAAAACTCTCAAACAGTGCCGCCATCAGTAGGTACGTAATGACGAGCGCCAGCAGGAAACTCCACCGCAAGGCGCCCACCGTCTGGACCAGCTTATCGGCGGCGCCGCTCAGGAAGGTTTGATAGAGACCGCTCAATTGCCCCGACTGGCGCATGGGACCGAGTATCTCCGATTCAATCAATTCCATCGCGACCTCCAGCGGCATCTGCTCGGCTGGAGACACCTGAATGGTGATGGCGCGCTGGCGTTCACTGTGGTTGATGGTTTGCGGACCGTTCACCACGGAGATATCGGCCACCGCGCCCAGCGTGACCAGCCGTCCATCCGGGGCGGCGATGGGCATCTGCTCCAGCAGGTGGGTGCGGTGGGCAAAGCCTCCCTCCGCCATCAACTTGAGGTCGATCTCACTGCCCTCGTGCTGATAGTCGCTCACCTTGGCTCCATCCACCAGAGCGCTGACGGTGAAGCCAAGCTCGCGGTTGGAAATCCCCATTTCAGCGGCGCGACGGCGATGGGTGCTCAATCGGACTTCCGGATTGTCCAGGTCGAGGCTGGGACGGGGGAAAGCCTGCGCCCCCGGCAGGACCCGGAAGGTCTGCATCATGACGGTTTGACCCAATTCGATCAGCCGATTCAGTTCCGGGCCGGTGATTTCGATGTCGATGCTGCGGCCCGCGCCCATGTCTTGCTGGAAGATGCTGGATTGCTCGGCAAAAACGATGGCTCCGGGAACCTGAAAGCCCGCTCCCCGGATCGGGGGTATGAGTTCAGTCACCCGAAGCGGGGCGTTCGCTTTCGCTCCCAGGAAGGCTTGACTTTGGAGGACCACAAAAAAGAAGTCCGTGATGCCGCCTCCGGGAAGGGACGCCGCCTCGGGCGAACCAGCAGGCGTCTCCCAAAGAGGCCGCAGTTTTTCGTCGATGACGTTGTGGAACGAGGAAACTTCCTCCAGATTCAGGCCGGGAGGCGGAAGCAAGACCCCAAAAATGAAGTTGTTGTTGCCCACCGGCAGGTATTCGGTCTTGGGCATCAACCGATAGCTCAACCCCAAAGAGGCGGCGGTAAGCAGGACGACAACGGCCAGCCGGGCCAGCGTGGACCCGGTAATCCAGTGAACGCTGCCGGTGACCAGACGGGTGAAGCCGCGGGTCAGCATTGCAACTCCCCAGAGATTGTGAAAGCCGAGCCGCGCGGAGTCCTGTTCGGCAGTGCGCAGGATCTTGGCCGAGAGGCTGGGAATCACGGTAATCGCGATCACCAAACTCAAGGCAACTGCGCAACTGATGGCGAGCGCGATATCACCGAACAACTGTCCGACCTCCTGCTCAATGAACACCACCGGGATGAAAACAGCCACCGTGGTGAGGGTGCTGGCCAGCACCGCGCCCCAGACTTCCCGGGCTCCATCGTAGGCGGCAGTGAAACGGTCTTTCCCCATCTGATTGTGGCGGTATATGTTCTCCAGCACCACAATGGCGTTGTCCACCACTATGCCCACGGCAAAGGCTATGCCGGCCAAGCTGATGACGTTCAAGGTGCGGCCGAATATATACATCATCAAGAAGGCGCCAACGATGCTGATGGGGATGGCGACGGTCACAACCAAGGTGCTGGTCGCGCTGCGCAGAAACAGCAGAAGGGCGGTAACGGCCAAAAAGCCGCCGATGAAGATGCTCTGGCGGACCAGGGCAATGGCGCTGTCGATATAGTCGGTCTCGTCGTAAACTTGGATGAGTTCCAGGCCCCGGGGATGGAGCAGCTCGGCGTTCAGGCGGCGCATTCTCTCCTGAAGCTCCGCCATCACATCCAGAACATTCGACCCGACTTCCTTGACGGCATTGAGGGCAATCACTTGCTCGCCTTTGTTGAAGACCCTGGCGGAAACCTTGCGGTAGCCGAGTTCGGCGCGGGCCACGTCCTTCAGGTAAATAGGCACGCCGTTGCGGACGGCGACGACGATCTCCTCAATCTCTTGAGGAGAGCTGTATTCGCCCACAGTCCGGACAACGTAGCGGCGCTTGCCCTCGCCAAAGTCGCCGCCGCTGTAGTTGCGGTTTTCGCGTTCCAGTGCCATTCCCAGTTGGCTCATGGTCACACGCCGGGCGGCAAGTTTGGCCGGGTCAACCAAGACGTGCATCTCGCGCTCCTGGCCGCCGAAGATGTTGGCGACGGCAATGCCGGGGATGCGCTCAAACTCCGGCTTGATGAAGTCGTCGACAAAATCAAAGAGCGTGGAGATGTCGCCCGTGAACCCATCCTCCTCGGTAGATACGATGGCAAACCAGGCGGCGGCATTGGCAAAAACATCCACGGTGCGAATGACGGGCTTTTGGGCATCGTCGGGGTAGGAAGGAACCTGCTCCAGGCGGTTCGAAACCTTCAGCAAGGCGACGTCGAGTTCCGTGCCCATCTGAAAGGTCAGGGTGACCGTCCCGAGGCTGTCGGCGCTGGAACTCTCCATCTTAACGAGCCCCTCAAGCCCCTTGAGCTGCTCTTCCTGCTCGTCGACGATTTCGCGCTCGACCTCTTGGGGACTGGCCCCGGGCCAGATGGTGGAAACGGTGACCTCAGGTTCCTGGACGGTCGGGGTAAGCTGGATGGGAAGACGGAAAAGTCCGATGGCGCCGAACAACACCAGGAGAATGACTCCGACGGCGGTGGTAACCGGGAAGCGGATGGCGTTTTCGATGATCTTCACGGCAGCGGGTACTCCTGCACCTCACCCTGAACCGGTTGGCCGGGGGCCAAGCGTTCGTTGCCGCGAGTAATCACCTTCTGCCCCTGCTGGACCGGACCCCGCACCTCCACCCAGGAACCCGCGCCCTGGCCGGTTTCGACCGGGACCAAACCGGCTGTGTTGTCCCCATTCATCACATAGACGAATTCCTGCGGGCCGCGGCGAATTACAGCGTCCTTGGGCACTACTGTGGCAGGGTAGGACTCTCCGGCCGGAAAAGAAACCTGGGCCAGCATTCCTACTCCTATGCGTTCCCTCTGATTTGGAATGGTCACTTTGAGCGGAAAAGTGCGGGCTTGGATGTCCGCCCGCGGAATGATGGCGCTAATCCTGCCGCTGACCTCGACGTCCGGAAGCGATTCGAAGCTGACGGTGGCCTGGGCACCAGCAATCAGGTTGCGAAAGTAGTGCTCCGGCACCTCCACCCGCACTTCCAGCTCCGCAACGGAGAGAATTTCCACTACCGGGTCACCCACGCCCAGCCACTCGCCTACCTCGGTTTGCTCCGCCGCCACCACGCCTGCAAAGGGAGCGTGGATGGTGGAGCGGTCAATGTCGTCGCCGATGCGGGCCATCTCGGCAGTGAGTTGCTCAATGCGTCCCTGCCAGGCGTTGAACTCGTAGAGGCGATCGTCATATTGCTCGCGCGAGATGACCTTGCCCTCCAGAAGCTCGACGGCCCGCTCCAAGTTGATTTCGGCCTGCTTATGCCGGGCTTCCGCTTCCTTGAGTTGAGCTTGGATGGCGTCTCGCTGCAGTTCCCGCTTGGTGATGCGCAAACGAGCCAAAGGCTGCCCTTTGTCCACTGCTTCGCCCTCGCGCACCAGAAACTCCACCACCAGTCCTTCCACTTCACTGGCCACCAGGCTTATGGTTTTCGCCTCCACTGTGCCCGGCAACCGGATAGTGCTCTGCATCGAGTGTTGGCGGGCTTCGGTGTAGCGCACCAGCCTGGGCGGCATGCCTCCCGGACCCTGCGCCCAGCCTGGAACCCATCCGGAAAGCGCCAGCAAGCCAACTGTCGTGAACAGCAGCCACACTGCCCGATTGTGAATTGTCACTCGGATCATTTCTCCAAGCCTTTTTCCATGTATCAGCACTGACTGAAATCGCTCTTCCATGATAATCCAAATCATAGTCGATATTTCATGGAGAGCCAAATTGCCAAACAATACCGGCAGCCGGCCATTCCACGCGAAAACACGACTCACTCCCCTTTCATTGCTCCGTGCCGACTTTAAGCCGGTTTGATCCTGCCGCCTGCTTCGATCCGGCAGCGCTTCCCACGCTAGACCACATGGCTCCCCATGAAGCTCGTAATCCAAACACCCAACGTCACCAGGCCCCGGACGGGAAGCAGCCCAACAACTTCCAGATAATCCAGTCCTGGCAAATCAAGACTCCAGAAGCCCAGGCTGCCAGAAAACGGGCGGTCGGCGTGAACGGCAAAAACCGCTCCCGCGCCCGGCTGGGGACTTCTGTGCTACACTGCCCCAAATTGCATGCTGCAGCAACTGCACATTGAGAATTACGCGCTGATTGAGACTCTGGACCTGGAGTTCCACCCCGGCTTCAATCTGCTGACGGGAGAGACGGGCAGCGGCAAGTCGATCATCGTGGACGCGGTGGGGTTGCTTCTGGGCGCGAAGGCGTCGGCGGAAACGATTCGCGGCGGAGCAAACCGGGCAAGGGTTTCCGGAATCTTTTCCCTGCCGGCGGCTCAAACTGCCGGGTCCGCAGCGCACCGGACCCATCCTTTCACACAGCTTCTTGCCGAAGCCGGACTGTCGGCGGAAAACGGTGAGGAGATCGTCCTGCAACGAGAGATCCTAGCCAGTGGCAAGTCGCGAGCATTCATCAATCATCAGCCCTCCACCGTAACCCTGCTGAAGAACTTGGCGCCCTTTCTGGCTGAGGTCCATGGCCAGAATGAACAGCAGGAGCTTTTCTCCCCGCACGTTCAACTGGAAATGCTCGACCGCTTTGGCGGCATCGCTGCATTAGCAGCCACGGTCCGGGAGCGCTTCGGCCTCTGGAAAGACCTTCGCCAAAAGCAGGCAAGCTTGGCCCAGCAGGCGCAGGAGCGGCTGCGGCAGATGGACCTATGGCAGTTTCAGAAGCGTGAGATCGAGCAGGCCGGCATCGTCCTCGGCGAAGATCAGCGTTTGGAAGAGGAAAAGCTGTTGCTGGCACATGTAACAAAGATTCAATCGTGCCTGGCTGCCTCCTTCGATCTGCTTTATGACTCCTCTCATTCCGCCGTCGCCTCCGTTGCTTCCGCCAACAAGAATCTGGAGGAAGTGTTGTCCTATGACGCCGCTCTAAAGCCGCTAGCGGAAGCGTTGCAGTCGGCCAAGGTCTCGCTCGAAGACGTTTCGCTTAGCTTGCGAGACCGGATGTCCGGGATTGAGACCAGTCCCCAGCGGTTGGAGGAGGTGGAGAACCGACTTGCATTGCTCGAACGGCTCAAGAGAAAGTACGGCCCTGAACTGAAGGAGGTGCTAGCCTACGGGGAACAGGTGTCGGTGCAAATCCAGGAGGCGGAATCGAGTGAAGCGCTCAGCCACTCCCTCGCAGAAAAGCTGCGAGAGGCCACGGCTGATTTTCAGAAGACTGCGGAAGAACTATCCCGCCGGAGGCGGGAGGCGGCCCGCGAATTGAAAATTCATGTCGAAAAGGAATTGAAGGCCCTGGCCATGAAGGGAACTGTTTTTGAGGTCCGCTTGACGACCTCCGCCGACGAGCCGGATTGGCGCAACTCGGGCATCGACCGGGGAGAGTTTCTGATCTCCCCCAATCCAGGAGAGCCGCTGCGGCCGCTGGCGCGGATCGCCTCGGGTGGAGAGATTTCCCGCACGATGCTGGCTCTGGAAATCGTCCTCGACGCCCGGTGGTGTTCCGGCGGCTCGGGTCATTCGCTGATCTTTGACGAGGTGGACGCCGGCATCGGGGGGCGCGCCGCCGAAACGGTCGGCAAAAAGCTGCGACAACTGGGGAAACACCGCCAGGTCCTCTGCGTAACCCACCTGCCGCAGATCGCCAGCTTTGCGCATCACCACTTTCGCGTGGAAAAGAGTGAGCGCAACCGGCGCACGACCACTCAGGTCCAATATCTCGAAGGAGAGCAACGCACGGCGGAATTAGCCCGAATGCTGAGCGGCAGCCAGATTACGGATGCCGGAATGAAACATGCGGCACAGCTACTGAAGGCGAATTCGTAGCCCGCCGCCATCTCTCCACATAGCTTACCGGGTCCGCTTCTTACAGCTTGCCCTGAGCCTGACGAAGGGCACGAGGCTCTGACTCCGCACTCACTGAGAAAGCGTACTAGAACCATTGCCAGCCTTGACAGTGGAAACTGCCTGCTCGTATAGTTAAATAGAGGAAAGTTAAAACCGTCATGGAATCGGATCCGAAACGCGCAGGCGTTTTGGCCATCGCGGCTGCCCTGCTGGCGCCCAGTTGATGAGTGCTCCCTCAAGTCCTGGCAGGACTTGGCCTATTCTCGCTATTGAGCGCCAGTTGCCTGTTCTGGCTGGAACGGTTGCAGCCTGTGTTCATCACGCTGGCGGTGGGCGCGTTGGCCTACGAGGGTTGGCTGGTGCACCGGCGGCCCCGGTTCCTCCGGACGCGGGGAATGCTGGCTATCCTTTGGGGGAGTATCGTCATCAACATATTGGTGCTGGGAGCCTGGGTCGTGCTGTGGTTCCGTTATCGATGACGGTTTCCAGGATCAGTTTTCGCCCAATGAGGAGATGCGAATGAAACACCTGAAGTCGCTTTGCCTTCTGTTTCTGCTATCGTTGCTCATTGCGGTGGGCGCCCCGGCTCAGGTGGAGACGGTCGCGGCGCAAGCCAGCGGCATCACCTGAGCATCCTGCGCGGCGGTCATGGAGGTCGCCCTGCGACGCCTGGATGGCGTTGACAAAGTGACAATCAGCATTAAACAGCAGGCCTTCGCAGTGACCCTGAAACCGGGAAGCAGGTTCGATCCCCAAGGCATCCGGGACGCCGTAGCTCAGGCCGATGTGTCGGTTCTCCGCTTCTACATCGAGTCGCGCGGACAGGTCGAGCAAAAAGGGGACGAGCGTTTCTTCGTCGCCGGCAAAGACCGCTTCCTGCTGACCGCCTCTCCCGATATTCCCGTCGGAGAACCCATTTGGGTCAACGCCTTGGTCGACGACACCACCGACCCCCTCCAAATGAGAGTGAACGAACACAAACCGCTCGAGCCATGAGCCTCCGCACAAAGCGACACGCCGGAACCCGCACGATACGTGGGGCTGTTTCGGAGTCTTGTCTTAGATCATTTTCACTATCCGCGTAACGTGGGTGTTGCCGCCGGACACACGCGGTCCTTTCTGTAACAAGACAACCCGTGGCGGGGCCGGTTGCGATTCACCCTGCGAGTGGAACAAAACCGCATCGCGGAGGTAACGTTCCAGGCGCAAAGCTGCGTCACCACCACGGCTTCGGCCAGCGCTCTGACCGTGATGGCGCAGGGAAAACAAGTGGAAGAGGCGCTCGCCATTACACCCGAACAGCTCTCGCGGGAGTTGGGCACGGTTCCTCCCGAAAAGATGTACTGCCGTCAACTAGCTGTGGCGACTCTCCAGAAAGCGCTGCGGTCGTCGGAGATGGCCGGTTCGGAGGTGCCCGCAGAGGTGAACAACGAGTGATTACTGCGGAGCAAATCGAAAGAATACCGGTCCGGGAGGCGCTGGACCTGTCACCGGAGGTGCGACGCTACCTGCTGCGCCGGCTTCCGGATACCGGACATATGATGCTGGCCGGGTGAAACCCTCGAAGCGGTCGCTTCGAAGAAATAGTTAGACCTGGGCGAGATGGTCCGCATGATTCAGACAATGCTCACTAAATAGGGAAGATTTCGAGGATTCGTGGTCGCTCAATCACTATCTTTGCTTCAATCGGGCACGACTTGCTCCAGTTTTGTGACCAGAGATTTCAGGTCCTGGTGCACCACATCCCAAACGAGGTCCAGATCGACATGCAGGTAGTCGTGAACCACCCGGTGTCGCAGACCGATAATTGCGGCCCACGGAATGTCGCCATGCCGTTCCCGAAACTGCGGGGGAACCTCTCTGGCCGATTCTGCGATGATCTGGAGAAGGTGTGTGAGCGCCAGGGACAGCGTTTCGTCTTGCTCGTAGTCGCTGCGACTCTTTCCCCGAACCAGACGAAGCGCCTTTCGAGCCATGTCGAGCATGTGCCCGGCGTAAACGAGGTCATCCTTCTTCTTCAAACATTACCTCGGCTTCCCGGAGCAACCGGTCGCGGATTCGTCGGTTCAAATACTTCGGATTCAGCAGGTCGATTCGGTGTCCGCCGTACAGCCCAGACAACTCTTCTTCCATCTGGTGAAAGGCAACCATTCCCGGCCTGCGATCCGGATCAAACTCGATCAGGACGTCAATGTCACTATCCGGCCGAAAGTCCTCCCGAAGAACAGACCCGCAGAGAGCCAGCCGCCGGATGTGATGTTGTCGACAGAAATCAGCTAGCCGCTCCGGTTGTGGCCGGATTTGAGCGGGCATAGCAATCTCCTTTGCCCCTGACTTGAATCCATTATAGGGAAGAGCTTATGCCGAGAAAAGCATTCCCTTCGGCAGGCTCAGTGCAGGCTGGCGTGGCCGAATCATTGTGTGATTTGCCCCAAAAAGCAAAACGGGCTCAGGAAGCTGAGCCCGCTTTGTTTATTAATCCCGGCAACGACCTACTCTCCCACACCGTTGCCAGCGCAGTACCATCGGCGCTGAGGGGCTTAACTGCCGTGTTCGGGATGGGAACGGGTGTGACCCCCTCGCTAAAGTCACCGGGAAAACTTCTGAACTGAACTGAATCGGAGGGCTTGGAGTCCCTTTGTCCGGCCATCCATCACTGCAATCGCTCCCTTACGGTCGCAATCGGACGGCTGGAACTCTGGAACGCACTCAGTAAATTTTATGGTCAAGCCGAACGGGCAATTAGTACTGGTAAGCTGAATCCGTCGCCGGACTTACACCCCCAGCCTATCAAACAGGTAGTCTTCCTGTGCCCTTCTTACCCCGCCTTTCGGCGGAGTTGGGAGATCTTATCTTGGGGTAGGCTTCACGCTTAGATGCTTTCAGCGTTTATCCCGACCGAACTTCGCTACCCAGCCATGCCACGGGCGTGACAGCTGGAACACAAGAGGTTCGTCCATCCCGGTCCTCTCGTACTAAGGACAGATCCCCTCAAATCTCCTGCGCCCACATCAGATAGGGACCGAACTGTCTCACGACGTTCTGAACCCAGCTCACGTACCGCTTTAATAGGCGAACAGCCTAACCCTTGGAACCTTCTGCAGCTCCAGGATGCGATGAGCCGACATCGAGGTGCCAAACCGGAGCGTCGATATGAACTCTTGGCTCCGATCAGCCTGTTATCCCCGGCGTACCTTTTATCCGTTGAGCGATGGCCCTTCCATACAGAACCACCGGATCACTAAGTCCTGGTTTCCCATCTGCTCGACTTGTTGGTCTCGCAGTTAACCGCGCTTGTGCCTTTACACTCGACGGCTGATTTCCAAACAGCCTGAGCGCAGCTTCGAGCGCCTCCGTTACCGTTTAGGAGGCGACCGCCCCAGCCAAACTACCCGCCTAGCAATGTCCCTCTCCTGGATTCACAGGAGCAGGTTAGAACCACAGAGCGATAAGGGTGGTATCTCACCGTTGGCTCCCCCGGACCCACAAGCCCGGGCTCAAAGCCTCCCACCTATCCTGCGCAGACCGACCCATAATTCATTGCTAAGTTATAGTAAAGGTGCACGGGGTCTTTCCGTCTAGATGCGGGCAACCGGCATCTTCACCGGTACTACAAGTTCGCCGAGCCACTCGTTAAGACAGTCCCCAGATCGTTACGCCATTCGTGCAGGTCGGAACTTACCCGACAAGGAATTTCGCTACCTTAGGACCGTTATAGTTACGGCCGCCGTTCACCGGGGCTTCAGTTCAGAGCTTCGCCACCTTGCGGCAGCTAACCCTTCCCTTTAACCTTCCGGCACCGGGCAGGCGTCAGCCCCTATACGTCGTTTTGTTGACTTTGCAGAGACCTGTGTTTTTGTTAAACAGTCGCCTGGGGCAATTCACTGCGGCTCCCTCGGGCTATAAACCCTAACGGAGCACTCCTTCTTCCGAAGTTACGGAGTTAATTTGCCGAGTTCCTGAACGAGTGTTCTCTCGAGCGCCTTTGGATACTCTCCTCGTCTACCTGTGTCGGTTTGCGGTACGGGTGCGGCGGATACTCCTTAGAGGTTTTTCCTGGCGGTATGAACTCAACGACTTTGTGGCCTTGCGGCCTCGTCACCGGCTTCACGGGTAACGGTCCGGCGGATTTACCTGCCAGACCCCGCTTGTGCCGGCAAATCGGGACATCCATCACCCGACTCACCTATCCTCCCGCGTCTCCCCATCGTGATAACGCATCCGTCGCAGTTCCGGAATATTGACCGGATGTCCATCGACTACGCCTTTCGGCCTCGCCTTAGGACCGACTAACCCTGAGCGGATTAACCTTTCTCAGGAAACCTTAGACTTTCGGCGACCAAGGTTCTCACTTGGTTTATCGCTACTTATGCCGGCAGAGTCGCTTCCGAACCGTCGACCCGTGCTCTCGCTCGAGCTTCGAACTGTTCAGAATGTTCTCCTACCAAACCAGAGGCCGAAACCCCTGGAGTTCACAGCTTCGGTACTGCGCTTGAGCCCCGTTGAATTATCGGTGCTGAGCCGCTTGACCAGTGAGCTATTACGCTTTCTTTAAAGGATGGCTGCTTCTAAGCCAACCTCCTGGCTGTCTGTGCGCCTCAACTTCCTTTCCCACTTAGCGCAGATTTCGGGACCTTAGCTGGTGATCTGGGCTGTTTCCCTCTCGACAATGAAGCTTAGCCCCCACTGTCTGACTCCCCTGCTGCTGTCAACGGCATTCGAAGTTTGGTTGAATTCAGTAACCTTGGAAGGCCCCTAGTCCATCCAGTTCCCTACCACCGTTGCAGATCACAGAAGGCTAGCCCTAAAGCTATTTCGGAGAAAACGAGCTATTACGGAATTTGATTAGCCTTTCACCCCTACCCTCAGCTCATCCAAGCTGTTTTCAACCAACACTGGTTCGGGCCTCCATTCGGTGTTACCCGAACTTCGCCCTGGCCAAGGGTAGCTCATCCCGCTTCGCGTCTATTCCCGGCGACTGAAACGCCCTGTTCAGACTCGCTTTCGCTTCGGCTCGCTTTCGCTTAACCTCGCCACCGAGAATAACTAGCCGGCTCATTATGC
>CBDCTS010000007.1:927500-2181799 GCA_965222345.1 Terriglobia bacterium
ATTGCCCCGTTCATCGAGCGTAAGTTGATCTGCGCCCTCAAAACCCAGCCGGATGACGGCGGGATCAGCGCCGGGAGCAACGACGAAGTCGAACTCCAACTGCTGCGGGTTGCCGTAGTAAACCAAGTCCACACCGGGATAGACCTCCCGGTACTGCACACGGCCGTAGTGGGGAACGTTGGCGCGCCACTTTTCCGGATTGCTTCCGATAAAGTAGTTGCTCTTGCCGGGAAGTTCTTCCAGCCCCTTTACCACAGCTTCCGGATTGGCCCCCACAAGCCGCATGCGGATCACGGTCTGTTTCGTGCCCGGTTCTTCAGAGGCCGAAGAATCCCCGGGGAAACCCATCCCAGCCGCAAACGTGAGGGAGCGATCATTCAAGCTTGGGCTGGTTAACAAAGGCGTTGTGGCCGCTTGCTTACGGGCACGGCCCGGAATAGTCAGCACCGCCCCGGTGGAACTCAACAGCAGGGTATAGCCATTGCCTCGGGAGAGGAACTTCGCCTGCTCGCCGGTCTGGCCGCAGTTCACTTCAAAGCAGGCCTCAAAGCTCAGCGGCAGTTTGCCGTAGCCCGCAAGGGTCTGCTGTTTCCGGTCTGCCGCAGGCTTGCTCTCAATAAGGACGGGGCCAGAACCCAACAGAATCAAGGCCGCCAGGGAGAACAGAATCAGGGAAGCCAGCAAATTGGAACTGGCTGGGGCACTGCTCAAGAGTCTCATTTCTCCTCCTTGCTACGCCGCCGGGCGAGGGGTATCCGAGGAAGGTATCAGGCAGTCTCCGCCATTCCGGCCAACCTTCTGCCGGAAGCCGCTCGCGCGAACAGGCAACCATCCAAAGCTGAGCGGTTCAGCAGTTTGAGGGAGACGCTCCCATAGCCTGCCCCGAGCTTGCCGAAGGGGTCGCGGCTGGGATGTGCTTTATACCCACAGGAGAGCCGGCCTTAGCGTTCGCTTGACGGGGGGACGATCCCCTTCAAGCGCAGATAAACCGCCATATAGCCATACTCGTGGTTGTCATGAATCGTACTGCCCGTAAGCGCCCCCAGCCTGGTCGCTTCGCGTCTTCCCATTTGGATCTTTTCCGTAAGGTTCGCCGGGGTCAGCGCCTCATAGGCTGCATCGCATAACACAAACGTCTCTTTGAGGGCAGCGATCAGATCGGCTTTGGTGCTTTTGGAACCCGCGTCGATTTGGTTCTCCTGCCCCAGAAACGCGGCACAAGTGCGGGCTTTGGCATCGGCTACATGGGCTACGAGCTGGCCAAAGGTGCGGATCTCCGGCACGGGCTGGAAGTCGTAGTACTCGGCCGGCACTTTCTCCGCCATCCTCAGATGATAGTCCTTGATGCGGTTATAGGCTTGTTTTGCCTCTTCGACGATTGGAGTGACATTCTGCGCCTGCAGAGCGCACGCTCCGGCCAAGAAAATACCCAGCATTATTGTGAAATAGCGGCTCATTTTGAAATAGCGGTTCATGTGACTTCTCCTCCATCCGTTTCAGGAATGATTTTCGAGACTTGCTGATTCTATCCAACTCGCTCTTGGTTGACGCGACTGGCAGCAGATGCTTGGCCGCTTCGCGGATGGGCCGTGATCTCGTGCCTGCCGTCAGCCCTTCAGCTAACAGGGTTAGCGTTGGAATTTTAAATCGGAAATCCGAGTTCAGGTTTCTATTATCCGGCCAGAAGATTCCAAAAGCAACGGTGTCTCCAGCCGGGGGATGCATTCCTGGATCATCACTCCGCTCCAACGCTCTGCGCGATGGCGCGGGCTGCCTTAGGACAATGGCCAGCCGGGGATGAGATTATCAATTTCCCCCATCAGGCGAATCGTCTCCCGAATGGCCGTGACAACCTTCGAGTAGTGCTCCAGGTCGTCATAGGCCAGCGTGCGGCCACGGCGGTCTTTCAGCCACTTATCGCAGACCTGGTAGCCACCGATGTGAAACTCCCAAATTTCAGGCGGCACGCCTTCAAAGTATTGCCCCTTCTTTCCGCTTCGCGGAACGTCCTTGCTGATATACACCCGCCCTGCCGAAACCTTCTTCCCCGTCCCCGGCTCCGGCTCGCCCGGCGCAACGTACTTCGGATAACCTTTCTCGACCAAGTTCGCTCCCTTCACCGGAAACCGCGCGATAGGCTTCGCCAGCTTCGGAGATTCGAGCAAATGCAGGGTGACAAGCTCCGCGCCGAGACGGCACAGAGAGCGGAAAAGTTTCACGTTCGAGGTGAGCGGCACGCGGGGGAAGTCGATCTTCAGGAACTCGGCGTAACGTTTCCGGTAGGTGGGAGAGTGAAAGACCGCATACATGTAATGGAAAACGTCCTCCGGCCCGAACGTCTTCTTCAGATCGCCCTTGCCGTCCGAGACAAAGGAAAGCTTGATTCGCTTTCCCATTTCCGCAACAAAGTCCGGGTTGAGGTTCGGCTGTCGCCCGCCCTTGCCAGCAGGCCAGGGCGAAGCCCCAACTCCAAGTTCAGTTTGAGTACCTTTCTTTTGCTGCACCCGTGGGTAGAGATACAGAGGCCCGACGTATGTCCCGCCAGCTCCGGCTGCCTTGTTGCCAACGACCGATTGGTCGACTGCGCACGACGCGCAAAATACCGAAAACTCATACTTCGGACTCATGGGCCGTGTCCAAAGTATGGCTCTGTTTTTTTGACCTATCAACGAATCCATGACAGCCGGACGCCCATAATCAATAGCGGCGGGATGGTAAAAGTAGAATTGAAAATCGAACGGGCGTCTGATGCAAATGGTGATCCATCTGGATAGGTCCGAGACACCCTTAAGAGTTTGCCTACTGGAGGAGAGTTTCCAATCACGCGTATCACCTACGAGGTACTTGCCAGATGGAATATTAGAAAAGAAGCGCCGTCTAATCTCATCATCGGACTTGGGCGGGTCTACAAACCCCTTCATCCGTTGCGAAAGCTCTGCCTTTGATGGGGACATCACCAAATAGTCGCGGTGGGTCTGAAAGCCTACTGAGTTGATCGGAAAAACCGCCGTTGTGCACCAACCACTATCATACTCAACCAGCAAGTTTTTATTTCGAGGGACAAAGTGATAGAGGGGAGTCGAGGGAGTCATTCGTTGCCATTCTGTGTTTTGCAAGTCCGACCCCTCTAGGCTGGCATACTTATTATTTTCCCGTAAGCCCCAGAATTCAGCGTGGTGAACTTTCGCTGGGCCTTGTTTCCCCGCCTCCTTGACGAATATACCGATAGCCACGCCTTGCTGAATGTCAAACACATTTTCGTCTTTGGACCCGTCGGGGCATTTCTCTTTTTTCCTAGCGTTGCCGTGAAGGTCGAGAATATAGATGTCGGTGAAGGCCTTCATCAACTGCTGGCGCATGCCGCGAAAGGTGGGATTATCCAGATAGCCGTGGTTGGTAATGAAGGCCAGGATTCCCGCGCCGGTTCGTTCAAGTCGCCACTGGCCCCAGCGAATGAATTTCACATAATCATCCTGGAGCCACTTGGGATTCTTTTCACCCAAGGGACGCCCATCCACATAGTAGTAATCCTGAATAAGCCGCCCGATAAATGTCTTCTCGTGGATTTTTAGCTCTTTTCTGGCAGTTCTAGATTTGCCAGACTTGGTTTTATACGTCTGCCCTGGACTGATAATCCGCTCGACAAAACTACGATTCGCTGAATGGCGTAAATACGGCGGGTTCCCGATGACTGCAAGGATCGGCAAATCTCGCTTGATGCGCACGGCGGCGTTAGCCTCCTCGGTCAGTGTGCGAAGGAATCCAAACTCCATTTGCGCTCGCCGTTCGGCCTCTTCCAGGGTGTTCGTGAGAAACACGCCCAGCCGCTCGTCACCGGAAAAGTCGTAGGCCCACTTCTCGCGCTGCGCGGGGTGCAGATCATGTCCTGCGAGCTGCATACCCAGCTTGAAGTGAGCCACGGCATAGGGAGCCATCAGCAATTCAAATCCGAAGATGCGCGGCAACAGATGTTTCCTCACATAGCCCGACCACATGCCCGCGTTTCCCTGGCGAACAAATTCCTCGCGGATGTGGTCAATCACCGTGTAGAGAAACGTTCCAGCCCCGCAAGCGGGGTCAAGAATCAGGACACGCGGGGCAGAGGCTTTGACTTTCTTTAGCTTGCCGCCGTGCTCTTCCTCGCGCTTGTATTCCACCGTGGCCGTGTCTGCGAGTCCTTTCGGGCAACCGAAGCGAGTCTTCAAGAGATGGTCCACGGACCGCACGATGTAGGAAACCACCGGCTCCGGGGTGTAATAGACGCCGCGAGCCTCGCGCAGCTTGGGGTCATAGGCCGCAAGAAAGGTCTCATAAAAGTGCACCACCGGGTCCTGGCGCTTGGTGCGTTTGCCGAAGTCCGCCAGAACCGCCTCAATCTCGGTATCGGCCAGGAGTTGGGCCAGGTCATCCACGAAACCCACAAAAGGTTCTTCGTCCAGAGCCGTGCCGGTGATGGTCTCAAAGAGTTGCCGTAGGAAGGGATTGGTCTTCGGTATCTCGGATGCGGCCCCCAAGCGCTTGAAGGAGCCTCTTCGCCCGTGATGATTGCAACGGGCCGCAAACAAACCATAGGCCAAAGTTTGGGCGAACATATCCGCAAACTGCGGGGTCGGCAGGTCGGGGATTAGGGCCTTCTTAAAAGCCTGATGCAGGTCCCGCAGGGTGGCAGAGGCGGCTTGGTTCTCAAAGGCCTTCACAATCATGTCCCGAATGAAATGCGTCAACCGGGCCATGCGAAGAGCCAGCGCCTTGGGATCATGGATCGGCTCGGCCTGTTGCGAGAGAAACGCGGCCAGCAGATCGGAAACGGCCTTCGCTCCGTCCTGATCCGGCTTTATCTTGCTGCCTTTGGAAACGCGGGCGAGCCTGGCCGATTGCCGGTGGTCCCCGCCAACGTACCAACGGAATTCCAGGTAGTCGGTAAGAATCAGGTTCGGCAAAGCCGAACGATACCGCTTCATCTGCTCGGACCGTTCGATTTCATCCAGGGGTTTGCCTACGTCCTTGGCTTCAATGTAACCGAGTGTTACCGGGCCATGCTGTGATTTTCGGGACACAATGTAGTCGGGAGCGCCGCATTGCACCCGCTTCGGCTCATTGGTGGCCGTGACGCCCTGGCCGACTGCCTCCAGGAATGCCTTAAGAGCTGGTCTGTGGGTGTGCTCGGTAGCATCACCTTGTGCAAGATTATTTCTTATGGCAGCTAAGTATTGCGTAAAATAAGTCATTACGTGGCAGTGAGCAACAGGCTATAGTCCGCTGCTCTATTCCGCGCCAACGCTCTGCTCGATGGCGCGGGCGAGGGCCGTGGCGTGGCGGTCCACGTCCTCGGCTCGCTCCGCTTCGACCATCACGCGGGCCAGCCGTTCGGTTCCGCTGTAGCGCACCAGCAGACGGCCAGAGTTGCCCAGGCTTTTTTCGCTGGCGCGAATCTGCTGCATCACCTGCGGCAGGCTTTCCAGCGGCACTTTCTGGCGCACGCGGACGTTGCGGATCGTCTGAGGAAACACCGCCAGGCCCCTCGCCAGGTCCTCGAGCGGTTGCCCCGTCTCGGCCATGATGCGCAATATCTGCAAGGCCGTAAGCAAGCCGTCGCCGGTTGTTGCCAGATCGCTGAAGATCACATGCCCGGACTGCTCGCCACCCAGGTTGGCGCCGGAACGCAGCATCTGTTGGAGCACGTACTTGTCGCCTACCGGCGTCCGCAACAGCCTCAAACCCTCGCTTTCCAAAGCCCGCTCCAGTCCCAGGTTGGACATCACGGTTCCGACCACGGTGTTGCCCTTCAGCAAGCCGCGTTGCCGCAGGTAGCGGCTGGCCACGTACAGGACACCGTCGCCATCCACGATCCGGCCCCGGGCGGTGACGAACAGGGCCCGGTCGGCGTCGCCGTCAAAGGCCACTCCCAGCTCCGCATTCTGGCGCAGCACGGCCCGTTGCAGGTTCTCCAAGTGCAATGCGCCGCAATCGAGATTGATGTTGCGGCCGTCGGGCCGGCCAGCCAAAATTTTCAATTCCAGCCCAAGGCCGGAGAATACCCCCTGACCGATGCGACAGGCCGAGCCGTTGGCGCAGTCGAGGATCAGTTTTCCGGAGAGCTTTTTGGCGGGCGGGGTCGCGCGGCGCAGAAAATCCAGGTAGCCTTGCGCCAATGCGAGGTCCGGCTCTTGGACCAGCCGGTAAGGCTGCACTCCGGAGCCGTCCCGCAGCATGGCAAAGATGTGCCGCTCGACTTCCAGCTCGTCCGCATCCGGCAGCTTGTAGCCGCTCGACGAGAAAACCTTGATGCCGTTGTCGCGGTACGGATTGTGCGAAGCCGAGATCATCACCCCCGCCGCGAAGTCAGCCGAGGCGGTGAGATAGGCCACTCCGGGAGTGGAAACAACTCCCGCCGCAACGGTCTCGACAGCGGCCTCCTTCAATCCGGCTGCCACGGTTTCCCGAATCCAGCGGCTGGACTCCCGCGTGTCTTCACCGATCACCACTCGCGGGCCGATGCCCCCCCGCCGGGCGGCGCTCTGCGAACGGAGATATTGCCCCAAACCTCTTCCGGCAAAAAAAACGGTGGCAGCGTCCAGGGGAGGCTCTCCGGCCACTCCGCGAATGCCGTCGGTGCCAAACAATCGCTTCTGCATGCTTCCGGGAACCTCTGGGCTGTTGTTCAGGATGAAAGAATCCACTTCAGCGAGACACGTCCACCGCTTCACTGGCGGACTCGGCAACAATCCGCTCCAAGGTGAGCTTCACTTCCGAGGGAACCAACTGCACCACCTCTAAAGAGGCGGGGACCTCAACGTTTTCAGGGGTCAAAGAGAACGTGCGCTCGCCGGGTCCGGCAACCGAGGAAAGATCGACCCGGAGGGCGAAATCGCTGTGCCGGGCCTGCCGCAAGGCCAGGCCGGGACCCCGGACCCTAAGTTGGGCGGGGCCTTGCTGGTGGAATACCTGCAGGCCGGCGGGAACGTTGCGGAACTCCAGCGGGACCTGGAAGACAGCCTCCGTAACGCCGCCGCCGCCGAAGGCGACCCAAAGCGCCACTGCCAAGCCCAGCGACAACAGCTTGAGCCCGAGGTCTTCGGTGAGCCATTTTTTCAGCCAGTCCATAAGCGGTTCCGGGCGGTCACAATTTGGCGGCAGGAGTCCTTTCGAGTGCCGGAGAGCGAGCCGCCACCGAGGCGGCGCGGGAGGCGGGCAGCCGGAAAATCCGGCTCAAGCGCCCGGCTAATTGCTCCACCGACAGGTTCAGCTCAATGGAGCCGCCGCTGGCCAGGGAGATGCCGCCGCTCTCCTCCGAGACGACAACAGCCACCGCGTCGGTCTCCTCGGTGATCCCGACGGCCGCCCGGTGCCGCGTGCCGAGATGCGTTCCAAAAACAGGGTTGACGGTGAGGGGCAGGAAGCAGGCTGCGGCGATAATCTTGTTCTTGCGAATAATCACGGCGCCGTCGTGCAGCGGAGCATGGGGCTGAAAGATGGCCACCAGCAGATCGTAGCTCAACTGCGCCCGCAGCGAGATGCCGCTCTCCGTGTAGGTGCGGAGTCCGGTGTCGCGCTCCATCACGATCAGGGCGCCGGTATGCTGAGAAGAAAACCGGCTGGCCGCCATGATAATGTCTTCGGCAGCCTGCTGCATCCCCCTCGACGCGAAGCCCGGGCGGAAGGGATTGCGCCCGAGCATGGCCAGCCCGTTGCGCAGCGGAGCCGCAAATATAACGATGAAGGCGAAGATCAGGAAAGGAAGCACTTGGTCCATCATCCACTCGACCGTCCGCAACCCGCTCCAGCGGGCGCCGTAATACAGAGCCACCAGGAACGCCATCCCCAGCAGGATTTGGGGAGCCCGGGTTCCTTTGAGCACCTGGAAGACGTAGTAAAGGATGAAGGCGAGCAACAGAATGTCGAACACTGCGCCCACCGACAACTGCGGCAGCCCGGCGATGAAAGCCAGCATCAGGAAGGCCATTTTATCTCCCGGATTCGAGCCATCCGTCTATTCTAACGTAGCCCGCAGGAGGAAGACGGCTGAAATCCGGATTTAAGGGGAGAACGGGCTCGTCAGCGCATCCAATTTCCCCCAAATGCGGTAAACTTTGCAGTTGCAAAACTTGCAGGTATCCAAACCTTTGCGATAGCCGCCTTGCAACCGGAGGCCAAAACGCCAAGCAAACCAGAGGCATTTTCGCGTGTGCTGATCGACCAAGCCCTTAGGGACAGCGGCTGGGACCTGCTGAATCCTCAGCAGATCCAATTCGAGCTGCACACGGCGAACGGACGGGCAGACTATCTGCTCAAAGACAGTGTAGGACGAGTCCTGTGCGTGCTTGAGGCCAAGCGCGAGGACCTCGATCCCTACGACGCCAAAGAGCAAGCTCGCGGTTACGCCGAGAATCTCAAGGCCCCGTTCATTATTCTGTCCAACGGTCGGGAGAACTGGTTCTGGAACTACGAGCGAGCCGACCAGCGCGATGCCTACCGAATCGAGCGGCTTCCTTCGCAGGATGACCTCGAACGGGTCCGGCTGAAGAATCTACAGCCGCCGCGTCCGCTTGAAAGCGAAGTCATCACGCCCGCGTATCTCAGCCACCTGAAACATGACCTCACACTGCGGAGTTACCAGATTCAGGCGATGGACGAAATTGCCCGGCTTTTTGATGCAAAAGCTCTCCGCAAGTTTCTCCTCGAAATGGCAACCGGGACGGGCAAGACCCTGCTCTGTGCCGCACTGATCCGCCGCTTTCTTGTCAGCCGCAATGCCGAGCGCGTCCTGTTCATTGTAGACCGCATCGAACTTGCCAAGCAGACTATGGAAGACTTCGCCGTGGTTTTGCCGGAATATAAGCCGGTCATCTTCAAGACGGCACGCCGCACAGGCGAACTGCTCGGTGCGTCAGTCGTCGTCGCTACCATTCAATCACTGATGACCAACCGCCGCTATCGCCAGGAGTTCACGCCGTTTTATTTTGACCTCGTAATCAATGACGAAGCTCACAGGTCTATCTACGGGGACGCCCGCGAAGTGGTTCAGTTCTTCCAGGCCACTCGCATCGGGCTCACCGCCACACCGAAGGCGTACCTGAAAAACGTCAACATCAAGCAACTGGCAGAAGAAAACCCAAAGGCACTGGAAGCACGTCAGCTTCGGGACACCTATAACTATTTCGGCTGCAAGCCCGGCTCTCCGACGTTTCGCTACGACATCATTGATGCCGTCAAAGACCCTGAAGGCCCATTCCTCTGCCTCCCGAAGATTTTTGACCTTCGCTCCGACATCACCACCAAAACACTCGCCGAATCCGGCTGGGCGGTCTTTATCAATGAGCAGGAAGAGAATTTCAAAATCCAGGACCTGGAGAGGAAGATATTCACGCCTGCCCGCAACCGCCTAATGTGCCGCGCCTTTCTGGAACAGGCGCAGAAAGACCCGGCAGGCAACATCGGCAAGTCCATCATCTTCGCCGTCAATCAGAAACATGCCACCAATCTCACGAAGGTTTTCAACGAGTTGCAACCCGGCATTGCGCTGACCATCACATCGCGCATCCCCGAAGCATCTTCGCTTGCCAAAGAGTTTCGCGACGGCAAGCGTTCCGAGCGCATCGCGGTCTCCGTGGACATGCTCTCCACCGGCTATAACTGCCGCGACCTGCTCAACATCGGCCTCATGCGCCCCATTTTTTCGCCCACGGAATACATCCAGATTAAAGGCCGGGGCACTCGCCGCTTCACCTTCAAGATCGGTCACACGGCCTACGAGAAATCGTACTTTTTCATTCTGGACTTCTGTGCGGTGGGGGAATACTTCGAGGAGAAATACGACTACTCGCTGCCGCTCAAAGTTCCGCGTGCCAAGGGCGGGGGCAAAACTACGGGTACAGGAACTGGTGGCGGCAGTGAAACAGGCGGTGAGGGAGGAGGAGGGACCGGACCACGCCCCCCGCGTGAAATCCCCATTTGGGAGGGCACAGACACCTTTGTCAGCCAGGAAGTCCGTATCGTCGGACCCGATGGCGAGAAGGTGGACGTTATGACCTTCCGGGGCGGCTACGAGCGCGACATCAAGGATTTCATTAAGAAAACTCCGGAACTCAAGGCTGCGGTCGAAACCGAGGACGATGACACCATTGAAACCATCGTCAACGAGCGTTTCTACCATCGCCCGGAGATGTTTTACTCACCCGACAAGCTCATCCTCTCCTACGGCGTGCCCGCCACCACGCCCGCCTTTGTATACAATGCCGTAGGCCGCCGCCCGTTACCCACGAGAGATGCGATCGTCGCCGACACGGTGGATTCCATCGCGTCCCGCTTCAACCTTCGCTACAACGAACAGAAATGGGTGGACGCCACCGCCCAACTGCTGGCAGAAGACCCTGCGGCGCTGCGCCGCTTCATGACCGGAGACATGACCCTGTTCACCACCAGCCAGTTCAATCAACTGGGCGGCATCTCCGCCCTTGCCCGTTTCGAGGATCGCGAACAAGTCTTCGAAGCCTTGCGGCAGTCCTCGCTCATCCGGCAATCGTTGATCGCGGCTTCACTCTCATGAACAGGTTCAAGGAGCACTCATGCGGACCAAGCGCACTCATTCCGAAACCGCCGCCGCCCAGATGCCCGCCCCGCCGTCGAACTTCTTTTCCTCCGGGCTCCGTCAAAAGGTGGACGGGCTGATGGACATACTTTGGGCCGGCGGGGTGAACAACCCGATGGATTCCATCGAGCAGATTTCCTATCTGCTGTTCCTGCGCTTGCTCACAGAAAGAGATGAAGCCCTCGCCAGCCTCGGCAAGAAATACCGCCGCATCTTCTCCGGCAGATGGGCGCGCTACGCCTGGGGCAACTTCGTCCCACTTACCGGCGACCAACTCTTTGATGCAGTCCGCGACGCCATCGAGAGGCTTTACGAACTCCCCGGCCTCACCGAAACGGGCAAGCTCCTGTTCAACCGCGCGACGCTCAAGATTTACGACCGCCCCACGCTTCGCACCGTGGTGCAAGCGGTCCACAAATTGGATTTGGCCGCCCACAACGGCCAAGACGTGAAAGGGGATATGTATGAGTACCTTTTGAGCAAGATCGCCATGTCCGGGACCAACGGGCAGTTCCGCACTCCGCGTCACATCATCGACCTCATCGTCGCGCTGGTGAATCCACAGCCCGGCCAGCGCATCTGCGACCCCGCCTGCGGCACGGCGGGATTTCTGATCTCCGCCTTCAACAGCATCCTGCGGCAGCACACCAAGCCCGCCGACTTGAAGCGCGGCCCTATGGACGGCTCACTGCTCAAACCCGCTCAATGGCGTTTTCTGGAGGATCAGGCGTTCACCGGCTATGAAAACGACGCCAACATGGTGAAGATCGCCATCTTGAACCTCTACCTCCACCGGTTGGAAAAGGCCGGAGTCTCGATGATGAACCCTCTCACGACCGGCTTCGGCGGCATCTACCCCGGCCAGCGGTTCGATGTCATCCTCGCCAATCCGCCGTTCGCCGGGAAGGTGCAGGACGAAAGCATTCTTTCCGACCTCAACTACAAGCTGAACACCCGCGCCACGGAACTGCTCTTTCTAAAATGGTTCATCGACCACCTGGCGCCCGGCGGACGGGCGGGCGTCATCGTGCCGAACGGCGTACTGTTCGGTTCCACCAAGGCGGCCAAGGGACTGCGGGAGACGCTCTTGACCGACTGCGACCTTCAAGCCGTTATCAACCTGCCCTCCGGTGTCTTCAAGCCCTATTCCGGCGTCGGCACGGGCGTGCTGATTTTCGAGAAGGGCGGGCCTAAATTCGCTGGAACACAAAATGTCTGGTTCTACGACCTGACGGCGGACGGTTTCAGCCTGGATGACAAGCGGACGCCGGTCGAGGCCAACGACATACCAGACATCTTGCTCAAATGGCCGAAGCGGAAAGAAGGCCCCAACAGTTACCGCGTGCCGATTGCAAAGATTCGGGAGAACGGTTGGAGTCTCGCAGCGGGCCGCTATAAGCCGGTGACTGTTCAGGCCGCGAAGCACGACCCGCCGAAGAACATCCTCAAGGAAGTTCTCAAGCTCGAAAACGAAATCATACGGCGCGGCAACACGCTGCTGGCGCAAGTGGGCAGGAAGAAATGAATCGCTGGCTGACAAAACCGCTGGGTGATCTCGTCTCGCTTGAATACGGTAAAGCCCTCAAAGCAGAGGAACGATCTGAAAACGGACATTATCCTGTTTACGGCTCCAATGGCATCGTCGGATCGTTCTACGAAGCCTTGGTCAAAGACCCAACGATTGTGGTCGGAAGAAAGGGTGCTATTGGCGAAGCCCATTTTGCCCAAAACGGTTGCTGGCCAATTGATACCTCCTTTTACACGGTAGTTCGGGAACCCGGCACGATTTCTCTACCATTCCTCCTTCTGTGGTTCCGTAGCGTTGACCTCAAAACGCTCGCCATCACGAGCACAATTCCGGGACTGAATCGCACCACGCTCTACTCTCAAAAAGTGCCAGTACCCCCATTAGCAGAGCAGGAGCGGATCGTGAAGCTGCTGGACGAAGCGGACGAGTTGCGGAAGCTGCGCGCCCAAGCCGACCGCCGCACCGCCGCCCTCATCCCCGCCCTGTTCCACGAAATGTTCGGCGACCCGGCCAGGAATCCGAAGCGGTGGCAGTTAAAGCCACTCGGCAAAGTAGGGAAACTTGCCCGTGGCCGCTCCCGACATAGGCCGCGAGACGAACCCAGTCTCTATGGTGGACCGTATCCGTTTATCCAAACCGGAGATGTCTCCAACTCCGAGGGTGTAATCACTCACTATTTGCAGACTTACTCAAAGGCGGTTTGGCGCAGAGCCGAATGTGGCCCACAGGAACGCTTTGCATCACAATAGCCGCAAATATCGCGAAGACGGCTATGCTAACGTTTGATGCCTGCTTCCCAGACAGCGTAGTTGGATTCATTCCAAGCGGTGAGGTTCTGGTGGAGTATGTCCGTGATTGGTTTGTGACGATGGAGGAACAATTAGAGGACGCAGCTCCACAATCCGCGCAAAAAAATATAAACCTCGCGATTCTGAACGCGCTAGTGATTCCTGTGCCCCCGCTTCCCCTCCAGCGCCAATTCGCCGCCCGCGTCGCCGAATTCCGTGCCTTGGAAACCGAGCAAGCCGCCAGCCGCCGCCGCTTGGACGATCTCTTTCAGTCCATGCTTCATCGCGCTTTTCGAGGCGAGTTGTGATGGGCTGGTTTCGATTCCTGGTCCATTAACCAAAGTAGCCGGTTGCTGAAAAACTCCGGCGAGAGGTCGTTGCGAAGTCCGGCGCACCGATTGGGGGAGAGGTGTTTCTGTCTGTGCTTGAAGAGGGCAGGCGGAAGCGCCTGCTCTGGAGCACAGGCCTTACCGGCCTGCGCTCTCTAATGGGCAGGCAAGAATGCCTACCCTACCTAAATGCCTGTCGCTACCTGTTGGACCCGAGACAGCTCAACTCAAAACAGCTCCGGCACATGGAAGCTCAGGACCGAGTTCATTTTCATGTCGGAGACGATGACCGTCTGGTTCTTCGTATCCAGCGCCATTCCGAACGGCTTGACCAGTACTTCACCCGGTCCGGCAAAGGTCCAACGGGGCGGGACGTTGCCATCATCTTCATGGATGTTCCAGACGCCAACATAGGGCGCTTTGTCGTCCTGGCCCCGGATAGCAGCGAAAATCAAGCCGCGCGGCGGGTAGACGCGGACCGCTCTGAGACCCCTCAGTAACACGTCCGGTCCTTTAATGACCCGCAGCGGCTTGGCTTTTCCTTGAGCGGTGCGCTCGAAAATGAAGATTCCGCGGTCACTTCCCGAGACCAGCAGATCATTTTCGGTATCGATCGCCACCCGACCATCTATGCCCTCCAGAACGCGGATCGGGGCAACGTTGCCGTCTGCCTCACGCGGGAAGACCAGAATCTTTCCCGCATCGGGAACATAAATCTCATCATTGACCGGATCGAGCGCCATTCTGTCCGGTTCGGACAGTTGAGTGCGGCTGCCCTGAATCACGCGGATGGGCTGCTCGGCTCCGTTGGCTCCGCCCCGGAAGGTCATGATCGCCTGAGCGAATTGCTGCGGGGCTATGATCTCGTCGTTAACCTCATCGTACTCAATACCGTGCATCGTCCGACCCAAAAGCGTGGTCTGCCCTTCGATCCTTCGGGTTGGTTCAGCCGATCCGTCCGCCAGCCTGGAGAACGCCGCAACCTGCGGATGGGCCACTCAGTTGGGCACCAGTATTTCCTGCCGTTTGGAGTCATAGGCCAGAGCTCCCGGATTGCCGATCATCAATGCCCGCTTTCCAAGCGGTCCACTCCGGATGGTCCGGAGGGGAGCCGTGTCACCTTCAGCCGAGAGTGCGAAAACATGGAGCGAATTGTTGCCGTAGTTGGCCACCCACAGCTCTTCGTTCTGGGTGTCCACAAAGAGTCCCACCGGGCTGTCCAGATTAGTCTCCGATCCCTTCAGGACCCGAATCGGCGCCACATTGCCATTCGCTTCCGCGTCAAATACCAGTATCGATTGACCCGTGTCGTTGGCAATGTACACCTCGCCAGAGCGCTCATCCAAGGCGATTCCTGATGGCCAATCCAGTTGCGTCCGCGGTCCCTGAATGACCTGTAGCGGCCGCATATCACCTTTGGCGTCTCGCGGGAAGACGTTGATCGAGGGGGCTTGAAACCGTCCCGTGCCAGGCACCGCAAACTCACGACCCAGCGGACGAGTCGGCACCTGCTTGCTGGCATCGGGGCCTCGGAGCAGTCGGCTGGAGACGTGGCCATGGTTAGTCACGAATATCAAATCGCGTCCAAAGTGGATGGCCACGCCGTGGGGATTGGCCATCCGGGTCTGATCGCCCTGCAGCAGGCGGATTGGGGGTTCGTCCCCTTTTGCCTCCTTGCGAAAAACGACCACGGCACTGTTGTGCTGACTGGTCAGGAAGAGTTCTTTATTCCTGTCGTCCACAGCGATGCCGCGCCCTCTGGTGGCATACCCCGTGTTCAGGACCCGCGACGCCGGTACGTTGCCTTCCTGTTCCCGGGTAAATACCAGCATCTTGGCGGCAGTATCGGCGTGAGTGGCGTAGATGTCTCCAGTCGGTGGGTCGATATAGAGACCACAGACGAACTCTATCCCGGTCTCCTCTCCACCGAGTACGCGTTTCGGCTCGGTCATAGAGGCATTTGGAGGTGTATTGTCCATTCGATCGTAGACCAGGATTTGGTGCAGGTTCTCGTCAGCGGCAACGGCCTCACCTCGGACGGGATCTATGGCCACGCTGCTGAAACTGGGAGTCGAATCCCGAATCACTCGTACAGGATCTCGCCTGAGCCGCACCGTTTGGCGCTTCTCCTGCGGAGCATCCTGCGGGACAGACTGGGCAGCGCCCGAGAAAGCTGCCATCATCACCGCCGGCAGCTCGCCCTCCGAGACCTGAGTCACACCGGTAGCGGCTGCCGAAAACTCCTGAACGCCCGCCGACCCTGGGTCAATGACAAACTGTGACCACAACTTGTCCGCCGAAGGCGGGAACAGCACCAGAAAGGCGGCGATTGCAATGGCCATCATCACCGACAAAATCGCATATTTCGCATTGGGTTTCTTTGACATGCGTGATTCTCCCCTAACAGAAACGATCCTACCCAAACCAGGGGCGCTTCCCTAAACTCATGCGCCCAGGCCAGCCTTGCGGCCCACATCCTGCACCACTAACGCCCCGATCGGGTAGCTGCAGTTTAACGTGTTGGTAGTATAGCATGGTCCGATCGATTTTACCTTGTCTTAGGGTCGAGGGAAAGACAAGGATGGACACTATATCAGAAGACTCGGCGATTCGGAATAATCGGCAGATTCGGTAGATTCGGTAGCCTCGGTAGATTCGGTTCCTTCGGTTCTCTCGGAATGTTCGGCAGATTCGGCAGGTTCGGAATCTTCGGAAGAATCGGCCTATCTGTTTCCCTCGGTTCCTTCGGCAAGTTCGGTTTCCTCGGCAGATTCGGTTCCTTCGGTTGATTCGGTTCCCTCGGTTCCTTCGGTAGATTCGGAATCTTCGGAAGAATTTTGTTGCCCCCGGAATTTGCGCAAGGGACAATCGGGCCGGAGGGCGTTTGGGAGGTTTAAGGCCTCCTTCTTTCGCCCCTTCCGGGGCTGATCCAGCGCGGCCTTTCCCTCCCCCGGCTGGCGCCGGGCCCTAGACACTGGCGCCCCGCTGGGGCTACCCAGGCGTCGTGGGAAGCGAAAGACCGACTGTGAAAACCTTGCAGGGGGGAAGCGAACGGGGGAAAAGTTTTTTTTGCAAAACAAAGCCATTTCAAAACTTATGATATCCGTCTAACATATTGCATAATAAGGAGATATGCAATATTCGGAAGATCGGGCATTGGCTTCGTTATTGGCTTTGATTGGGTTTGTTTGGCTAAAAAGCCACTGGAAAGTCAGCCGCGGCCATTAATCGGGGGGTTAGGCGGGATCGCCTGCCCTTGGCGTACAGACCTACCTGCCAGCAGCGCATACTGGCGAAGGGAATGAAAGGCAGGAATGAGTGACCCGGAAAGTTGACCGCTCGCTGACGGTCGCGGCTCGGAAAAAGGGAAGGGGAAACAGGAGAGAGGGTAATAATTACGAAACGAAGCCAAAAAATCCTTTAGATTCAACAAAAGTTCAGCCAGAAGGGAGTTAATTACTCACTTTTTATAGCGGGTTCAGCTCCCGAATGACGCCGTCCAGAAAGGAATCGATCCCGGAAAGCGGCTGGATGGCAATGCCTCCCCCGGCCAGTATCTGCCGGCAACTGCGGACCATCGGCAAGGCAGAGTCCCCATCCGCGACAATGGCCGTCATGCGGGCCTCGGTGGTCTGGCGGATTCGCCAAAAGGTGTAACTCAACAGCTTCGACTGGTTCAGATCGCGCTCCAGGGAGATGGCGTGGAGGTACTTGGTGACGCCGTTGGGGCGGTAGCCGAAGTCGATGCGAAAACCGTCCCCGGCGGCGGTAAACTGCTCCACCGGGACGTCCTTGCTCAGCCGGTCCCAGAGGGAGCGGCGCTGCAGGGCCTGACGCAGACGGGCATGTATCCAGGGGCGGCTCCCTTCCCGCAAGGGGCGTTTCTCCCCCGAGGCCCGTGGGCGGGCGACATGCTCCTGAAAGAGCCGCTCGAATTCCTGTTCCGGGCTGGCTGTGCGCACGCCTCGGGGAAGCGAAATTTGCAGCGTGCCGGAGTAGTCCTGCTGCATCCGCCGCAACTGCTCATAGAAGCCGGCTGCGGCAGGGGTTCCCCCGGAGGCAGCCTCCCGGACGGCGTTCTCCGCCACCAGTTGGTCAAAATATCCCGCCAGGCTTTCGAGCAACCGAAGGTCGGCCTGGGGATGGAGACATCGAAGCTGCCGCCAGTCGCGGGTGACGGCGTGCTTCACCAACCTGCCGGAGGCCTCAAACAGAAACAGGCCAATCGGGAGGCGGGTTTCGCGCAGCGCCGAGGGGGCGTACTCGACCAACAAATATTGGCAATTTTTCAGTTCGTCAGGCATTGTCGCTCCAGTAAGGAAAAGGCCTCCTGGCCGACCGCCGGCAGGCTTGGATCAAGCGTTCGACCTTCGCGCGCCGTTCGGCCAGGCTTGCGATGAGCGCGCGAAGCTCCTCCGTGCGGCCCTGATACCACTCCGGCGGGACCGAGGCGGCGGCCTCCTCCAAGAAGCCTTCCGCCAGATGCTCCAGTCGGCTCAGGAAGGGCTGGAAGGAATCCAGCCCAATGACCTTTTCATATACGGAAAGCCGCGAGTAGAGGCCCCGCAAGGGGGAATCGGGAAAGTTCCACTCATTGGCGTTGAAGCAAAATCCCTGATCGATCATGCTGGCCAGGTAATTGCAAGGATCAGCGCCCTCCGAGCGGTAGAAGACCAACTGGCGCGAATCGCAGTTGCAGGTCCATTTGTCAAAGAGCAGGATGCCCAGAAAACTATCCCGGTTAGCCACCTCGGGAAGCAGTGCGTCGGGCAGGAAATCGTATATGGGAGTCCGCAAGGGATCGCAGGGAAAGCGCGACCCGAACTGAAACCCGCTGGCGCAAGGGACGCGCTCCGCGCCCCACTGAATATACATCTCGGGAGAGTGCTTGACGAGCCATTCGCTGACCTCCACCACCTCCGGTTGCGGCACCGGCAAGCCTAGCGTTTGGGCCAGCTTCCCGGCGAGCATCTCATTGGCGAGAATGCGAACTCCCTGCGGATTGTTTTGAAACTTCACCACATAGTAGCAGCCATCGTCACAACGCAGCAGGTGAGATTGCGCGCCTCCCCTAAGCCTCCGCACGTGTTCTACCGCTTGTTTTGCCATCGGGTGTTCGGATGTCTATGTCTATGAAAGTTACCAATGGAAATGTACCGAGGTCGCCTGCGCAGAACAAGAGGAAAGCAAGATTGATCTGCCTACCGCACGGTGTCCAGGACAGCCGCCAGGCCCGGCGCCCGCCGCCGGCTAGACCCATTCCCAAGGCCAGAAGAAGGCTCCGCCAGATATGCCCTTTTGGTTTAGAAGGAAGCGGCGTAATTCAACTTGACACCTTTTCTGGGATGCGATACACCATGCATGAGAGTCGTCTGGACTGTTATGCACAACTTCATAATTCGGTTTACGCCAGGGTCTATGGTGGGATCCCGGAACTTGTATCCCCAGAAAGGAATGAACAGCCTCGGACTGGAAAGGAAAAGCGATGAGATTTGACGTGACAAGATTTATAACGCTAAACGACGACGAGCCGGAAGAAGAGGATCCGGGCAGCTATTACGAGAGAGCCGAGGAACAGTCCGAGATAGTGGAAGAAGAGGAAAGGGAATTGTTTCACGAACCTTCGGTAGAGCCACTGCCGGAGGTGGAAACATTGGATGTGGATCGAAGCGCAGAGCCGCAACCGGCCAAGGCATCTCGCATCAGCCGTCCGAAACCCAAAGCGGCCAGGGCGAAAACGAAAGCCAGCGCCAAGGCCAAGCCCACAGCAGAACGCAAAGTCAAATCCACGACAAAAAGCAAGGCCAAACCCAAGACAAAGGCCAGAGTGGTTTCTCGCCGGGAGAAAGCTGCGGCAGCCAGGACGAGAAGCAATACTGCCGCCAGAGGCAAGGCGGCAGGCAGTGGGAAGAAAGCAGCGGCCCGCAAGATTAAAGCCGTGGCGCAAAAAGCCGCGGCGAGCAAGCCTGCGAGACGCAAAGCGGCTCCGAGCCCGAAAACAAAAGCCCGGAGGCCCGTGAAATCGGCCTCCTCCCGAAGGTGAACCCGGCCATAACGGTCTTCCCTCAATCGCCCTTCCGGCCCCGTTATCAGGCGCCAGAACTGTGTAAATAGGAATTACATTTGACTACGCAGGAGAATGAGGTCGCCGCCTGAAGCATCCATACCCAACTTTTGACAAGAGGCCCATTTCCATGCACTCATTTGCCGAGTTGGCGCCAAGCTGCCTCAAGACAAGTCGGCTTTCTGACCGCTCCCTGGGGTCCGATAGGAGAAGACGGCCACAACATGGAAGGAGGGAGAAGTGACACCTTCCGTGGTTCTTCTGGTGACCCTGATCGTCTATAAGTTGACCCTGATCACGATCGGGATTCTGTCTCAAAGACGCGTTCAAGACGGCGTCGATTATTTTCTGGCGGGACGGAAACTCGGCCCCCTGGTTGCGGCGATCAGCGCTGCAGCCAGCTCCTCTTCTGCCTGGACTCTGTTGGGTGTCAGCGGCGCGGCCTACCAGTGGGGGCTTTCGGCCATCTGGTTGTTCCCCGGCTGCTTGGGCGGCTTCTTAATCAATTGGATGGTTCTAGCCGGTCCGCTTCGAAAGCTCAGCTACAAAACGGGAGCCTTGACCGTAACGGAGATCCTAGCCGGTCCTGCCGATCGGGCCTACCATAAACTCATCAGCAGAACCGCTTCCATCATCTTGCTGATATTCATGGGGTCTTATGTGGCGTCTCAGTTCCATGGAGCAGGGAAAACTTTCTCGGAAACATTTGGGCTCTCGTCCACTCACAGCATCCTTCTGGGAAGCGGCGTGGTGGTCCTGTACACACTGATTGGGGGATTCTGGGCGGTCAGCCTGACCGACACGATCCAGGGCCTGGTGATGGCTTTGGCATCTCTCATCTTGCCCCTCACCGTCCTGTACGAGGTGGGCGGAATCACAGAATTCTTCTCCGGAATGGCTCAGGTTCAACAGAGCGGCTACTGGAGTTTGACAAGGGAGCTTCCATTGGTACTGGCCCTTGGCGTCATATCCGGCTATCTGGGTATCGGTCTCGGCTATCCGGGTCAACCGCACGTCGTCAACCGCTTCATGGCACTGAGTCAGGGAGCCAAGGTTCTTCGAAGATCCCAGATCATTGCCGTTGCCTGGGCTCTGATCGTTTTCCCCGGCATGTTGGTTCTGGGATGGTGTGGTCGGCTTCTTTTCGTAGGGCTCCCGGACCCCGAGGTCGTCTTCGTAACTGCCACCACACAGCTTTTCCCACCGGTGGTAGCGGCGGTACTGCTGGCTGCCGTTCTCTCCGCCATCATGTCGACCGCCGACAGCCAACTCCTCGTGGCAGCCTCCTCGGTCACCCACGATCTGAAGCTGGGCGGTAGAGGCTCAGCGTCTCTGCTGGCTCGGTCTCGATTGGTTGTCTTGGCTCTGAGCGCTGGGGCCATCGTTCTGGCACTCTACGGCAATCAGGAAATCTTTAGCGCCGTTCTTTTTGCCTTCACCTCCCTGGGGGCCGCTTTTGGTCCGGTACTGTTGATCACTGCCTTGAGCGGACCCGTGGCGCCGGGCGCTACGCTGGCATCGATGCTGATTGGCTGTACCTTGAGCGTCCTCTTCTACCAGATACCCGCCACGCAGGGCACCGGAGTGGAACGAGCCCTTCCCATTCTAGTCTCGTTTGTGATAGCGATCTGGGGAAGGCGGCGCATGAACCGAATGGGGACCTGAGACCAATGTCAGCCGGCCCCAGGGTACGGACCTGGTCAGATGAGTGCTCTGGAAGGTTGGGGAGGCAGATCAATCATTTGCACAACGATCGTTAAAAATCCAAGAAGAACTTTATCTCCAGGCCGTTGATCTGATAGGCGGTGCGTTTCAGCGAGTAGCTGTAGGCGGCGGCGATCCCATAGGAAGGATTGAGCCATTTCCTCAAGAAAACGGAGTAACTGTAGCTGCTGAACTCCACCTCCTGAGGCGTGAGCGCCAGGGTCTGCCAAGCCTCCCGACCTCCTCCGGCTGCGAGACCGGCCCAGTAGCTGCCTTCCCTCCCGTACTGGACCGCGCCGCTCACGGATTTCGATTTCCGGTTTCCCGGCCGGACGTTGTTGAAATTCAGGCTCCCCTGAAAAACAAAGTTCCTCCAATAGTAAATGGCCCCGGCCCGGCTCACCCGGCCATTGACGGGACTGCCGAAATAAAGGCGTGTCAGTCCGCCCGTAAGTATCAAGCCCGGCAGAGGGGGAATCTTGAGGTTAGCCGTCGCGTCATAGCGCAATTGAGGGAAAAAAGCAGCCGGATTGTCCGGACCACCCCCGCTGAGCTCCAAGTTCGTATAAAACCACTCCGACCAGTTCACGAGCACGCCAAAAGCAAAAAGCCTCTCCGTCTCTCCAGGCCGCCGCTGCGAGATCAGGCCGCCTGAAACGGCTAGCCGGTCCGATTGCTGATAAGACAGGTTCAGGCCAGTGCCCACCCAATGTCCAAAATCGTTGCTGACGATATTGTCAAAGCCTCTGGCTTCCAGGCGAAATCGCCGGACCCTGGCCCCGGGCAACTCCGGCTTCCGGGAAGCTTCGGCGCCTGTACCGCTCTCAACGGCTGAACCCGATTGCGCAAATACTCCCGGAACCCAAAGGGTGAAAGCAACCATTGCCAGGAACCATTCCAAACAGTGGCAGCGTCTCATAGCACCATTCCACTATCACGACATCAAACGGCAACAACCGCCCGGCCGGCAGCCACCTTGCCGCTGACCGCAACATTGCCTTCCATCCGCACTTCCCCGCCGGGGCTACGGGGCACCCAGGGGTCTACACCTAGTGGAGAAATGCTCTTGGATCAGTTTCTTGGTTTCTGCGGGCATTTGTACGCTCATAGAGCACACCTACACGCGAGCAGGCAGTCCGCTAGCTAGTGTCCTGTCCCATAAGTAGCGTTGCTATTGTTCGGAGCGCAACGGTCCCGGATTCTAGGAGCGACGACGAGGGAATGCTCATTCATTCCGAGGAGGAGCGACACCGAAGACGGGGCCGTTCCGCCCGAACCCTTTGGGCCGATGGGGGTTGCGGTCGATATCTTTGTCGTTCGTCGTCATGATGAATGAGCATCACTTCCTCCTCACTTCGCGATATCGGCTCGCAAGACCCATCGGCAATAGTATCGTTACTTATGGGACAGGACACTAATAACCTGCCGCTCCTCCCCGCAGTCGTCGGTCAACTCCAGCATATAACCAACCATCGACAACCATGATCGAATGCGCGTCTCCCTGTCGTCGCACCATCCGGGTGGTGTGCCCGCGCCCTTGCATGGCCGCTTCGACCGCGCCGAGGGCGTCCTCCATGTTCACGCGATCAGGCATCCACTGGTGGTGAATCCGGGGTTCATCGACGGCCGCCTGAATATCCATCCCAAAATCGATCACGTTGACGATCACCTGCAGGACCGTGTTGATGATCGTCCGTCCTCCCGGGCTTCCGGTCGCCAGGAACGGACTACCCTCCCGCAGCACCAGCGTCGGCGACATCGAGCTGAGCATCCGTTTCCCCGGTGCGATCAGGTTCGGCGGGGTCCCGATCATGCCGTTCGTGTCGGTCACACCCGGGTTCATGTTGAAATCGTGCATCTCGTTATTCAGCAGGAACCCCGTCCCCTTCGCAATGACTCGCGACCCGTAGGCCTGCTCGATCGTGTAGGTGTTGGCGACCATGTTACCCGCGCCGTCAACTACCGAAAAATGGGTCGTTTCCGGGCCTTCACCGCGCGTGATGATGTCCTCGCCCAATTCGCTACTGGCCATGGCAGCTTCCCCGTCGATTCGCGAATGGAAGGGTTCGACGAACTCCTTCGAGGTGAGGCGGGCAAGGTCGACGTCCACGTAATCCGTGTCGCCGAGGTACTTTGCCCGGTTGTAGAACCCGATCCGCATCGCTTCGGCCAGCAGGTGGATCGTCCCGACGTATCGGCGCTCCCCGCCGCCGAGGTCGTAGTTCTCGAGTATGTTGAGGACCTGGACAACGGTCGTTCCGCCGGAACTCGGAGGAGGCATGCCGTAGACGTCATACCCCCTGTAGGTCCCGTGAATCGGTTCACGTACCGGCGCGGTGTATTCGGCAAGGTCGTCCAACGTGATGATGCCACCGTTCGCCTGCAGGTCATCGACTAGCCGCTCGGCAACTTCGCCCCGGTAGAACCCGGCGGCTCCGTTGTCCCGCACCTGTTCGAGGGTCCAGGAAAGATCGGGAAGGATCATCGTCTCGCCCGGCTCGTAATAGGAACCGTCTTCCTTGCGGTACACCAGTCCGAATTCAGGGAAGCGCCCCATGTCTCTTGCCTGCCCTTTCAGCGATTCCGACAGGTACTCGTCCACGACGAAACCGTCGCGTGCCAGCGTCACCGCAGGCTCAACCAACTCGGCCCACTCCATCGTGCCGAACCGTTGGCTGGCCTCCCAGAAACCACGAACGGTGCCCGGAACGCCGATGACTAGGTAACCGACTCCCGACTTCTCTGGGTCAACCTCCCCATCACTATCCAGGAACATCGTCGGCATGGACGCGGCGGGGGCCCTCTCACGGTAATCCACAGCGTGAACTTCGCCGGTGTCTGCTAGGCTAATCATCATGAATCCGCCGCCGCCGATGTTTCCCGCCGACGGGTGCGTCACCGCCAGGGCGAAACCCGTCGCGACGGCAGCATCGACTGCGTTGCCGCCCTTCCTGAGAATCTCCAGACCGACTTCGGAAGCAATCGGATCGACGGAGACGACGAGTCCGTTTTCGAACGACTCCGAAGTCGCACCGCCGTCGGTCGATATGATCCTTTCGGGCGAGGCACAGGAAATCAGCGACATGCTGAGCAAAAAGACCGGCAGAAAGCTGTACCAGCAAGACAAAAGGTGTTTAGCCATAGTTAGGTTTCCCAGGTTATAGGCCAGCACGCTCAGTTGCAGTCGCACTTCCTTGACCTGGAAGTGATAACACGACAGCCAGCGCCTAGTGCGTGGCCTGTTTGCCTTCCTTGATCCGCTGCTCCGCCGCGCCGCGCTTGTCTTAGAAGCGCGCCACCGACCGGCTTGGCAAGCGCCTGTTGGCCACGAAGAATCCGACGCGCGGGAACTACTCTCCAAAGGGTGAAAGCAACCATTGCCAGGAACCATTCCAAACAGTGGCAGCGTCTCATAGCACCATTCCACTATCACGACATCAAACGGCAACAACCGCCAGGCCGGCAGCCACCTTGCCGCAGACCGCGACATTGCCTTCCATCCGCACTTCCCCGCCGGCGCTGACGACTGCAAGAGCGCCGGGGGCGCCCACACGCACACCGCTGCAAAGCAGGATGTCGCTCTCCGCTGCGACATTTTCCCCCACAAAGCCTGATTCGCCGATCTCGAGCGCGCCCCCGGAGATCAGACTCCGCCGCACCACGTTGCCGGGACCCAGCTTCACTCGGGCAGCCTTCACGGCTGCGGCGAAACGGCAGTTCGGGGCGGAGCGCAGTTCTCCCCGCACAATTAAGTTGCAATCCACGCGGCTGTCAGCCGGCAATGCCAAATTGCCACGTACTAGCCAAGTGCCTTCCGCCAGCCGGGAGCACCGTGCCGGGTCCAGGTACGGGGGAATTGTTTCCTTTGCCGAAAGCGGTATTTCTGCGAAGCAAAGACCTTCGTCCCGTTCGCCGTTGAGGCCGGAACCGGGCGCGGGACGGTATCCGGCGGTGAAAACCAGCGGAGCGTAGAGCGATTGCGCCGAGACCTCCGGCTCCAGCTCAATGGACTCCCCGGAACTCACCCGGCTGTGCACCACCGTGTTTCGGGAGATCAAAATCTTCTTCCGCGCATCCACCCAGCGGGCGACATCATTGGCAACTCCCAACACAATTTCTCCGTCCGCCGCCACCGCCTGCAATTGCACCTGGCCGCCGGTTGCCAAATTGCCGAGGCAATAAATTTCCCGGAGGAAAACCGAGTGTTCAGAAAGATAGAGGCCGCCCTGCGAGTAAACCATCTCATCGCGCTCTTCCCGCCCTCCAAAGCGGCCCCCGGTTACAAGCAGGATCCGTTCCCCGCCGGGCTTTTCGAGCACAGCGCGAACCGGCGCCCCTACCAGACCCGGAGCTGAATGCGAAACGGGACGCGCCGTTTGCAGCCATTGCTTCATTTTGGCGCGGAAAGAAATCCCGAAGTAATTTTCCACGCGAACATATTCCACGTCCACCGGAAGAGGGGCGTCATCCCGGGGCCGGAGCCATTCCCAGAACCCAAAATAGAAGTTCAGCGAGAACAGCAGGAGAAACAGCAGCGATAGTGCCAAAAACCCCGCCATGAAGAGTACCAGTCCGCAAAGTTCCGGCGCATTCAGGATGCCGGGGAATCAGGAATGATCGATCTGGCCCGAACGAAGTTCAGGCCCCGTCCGTTCAGACGGCCATTCCCTTCAGTGCCGTCATCCCCATTTCCGTTGGCATGGCCATTTCCATTGCCGTTACGGTATCGCTCCGTCTTATGCCAGGGAATTGTGAAGCCCAGAATTCGCCCACCGTAATACTTTATTAAGGCTAGACTGATGGTCACCGTGCTGAAAAGGAAATTGGCAATGTTGAAGGGAAGCAAGCGGACCCTTCGGTGCGTCCCGTCCAGGATCACGCTGTTGCCGATTTCAAAGAATGAGGCGAAATTGCCGACCGCGTTACAGGAAGTGCTGGCCAGGAAAAATGCGGTGAGCACCGGGAGAAAACTCTGGCCGCTGAAGAAAAGCATCAGGCAGGCGGCCCAGCCGAGCAGAATCAGCGGCGACGTCAGGTACACTCCCAGCAGGAAAACCCCGTCCAGTTTGGCCCTCCATCTCAGATCCGGCGAGCGCAACAGGGACCATAGATGCCGGTGGAAACACTCCGTATGTCCGATGGCCCAACGCTCGATCTGCCGCCGCCGGACCGCCCAGGTCACCGGAACCTCCTCGTAACACTCGGCGCGGTTCACATAGGCAACTTTCCATCCCCGAATCACCAGTTGCAGCGTCAGGTCGGTGTCTTCGGTCAGGGAAAGCGCATTCCAGCCCCCGGCGGCCTCGAGCGCCTCGCGGCGCACGCCGCCCACCGTGCCTCCATATTGGGCGATCAGGCCCAAGTTGTTGCGCGCCTGCTGATTGATCTGATACCCAGCGGCTCGCTCCAAATCCAGCAAACGGGAAAGCAACGAGTCTCCCACGTTGTGCGGAACCACGCGCCCCATCACCGCTCCCACCTCCGGATCGGCAAAGGGAGCAACCAGAAATTTAAGCAGGGATTTCCCGGGGAGATAATCGGCGTCAAAAACGATCAGAACCTCTCCGGCCGCCAGGCGGGTAGCTGCTCGCAGCGCAGCCGCCTTGCCCCGGCGGCCATTCCGCCGGTGCAAAGGTTTGATCCAGGAACAGCGAGCCGCGTACTCATCCAGAATCTCGCCGGTGCCGTCGCTGGAGTGGTCGTTAATGGGAATGATTTCAAGTTGGCCTATGTCATGCGGATAATCGGCCTCCAGCAGTGCTTCCAACACGTCGTGCGCCACGGCCTCCTCGTTGTGCATAGGAATCAGGACGGAAACAAAGGGCATGTGGAAACCGGCCAGCTCCGTGTAGTTCGTTTTCTGCGGCCGGAGCAGGCGATGGAAGGCGAAGAAAAAATGCCGCAGTGTATAGGCCACTAATACGAGCAGCACCACCACCGCCGTCGCCTTTGCCGCCAGCAGGATCATTGCCAGACCTCCTTGTGCTGCCCTAAGAACCCTGCGGCCCGGTCCATCGCCAGCGAGTAGAAAGCGACGATGTAGAGAAAGTCCGCCAGAAAGCCGAACACAAAATAAAAAGGCGGCATCCAGAGGGAGCCGAAATAATGGAACGTCGCCAGGGCCATCGCCAGGCGAACCGCCGACCACAGAAAGGAGTAAGAAACAAGCAGGCACAGCCAGGAAAGCTTCATCCAGAACGGCACGCTCAATAGGAAATAGCCCAGGGCAAAAAGCAAAGGCAGCAACAACCAAAGATAGGTTTCGCCGCGAATCCAGGTGGCGCAGAAATCTTCCGGACTATAGGGAACATTCAGGGAAAAAAGCTGCTGGCAGAGGAAAGTAACCGCCAGGCTTGCCTGCAAGAGCAGAAGGACCGCCTTCAGCGGAGCGGGCCACCAGCGGTACCCCACAAAAAGAAGTACCACCGCTCCCAGAAAATACCAGGGATAGAGCGGGTGCTCTTGATAGTCGAGGTAGCTTGTGCGCAACAACTCTGCGGTGACTCCCGGCAAGAGCGTTATCTCCCTCCCCGCTTCCCAGGGAACCTCCGCCATCTCCAGCAGAAACTCAGCTATCCGCCCATGCCACCGGAGGATTTGCGGCAATTGCCAGTACAGCAGAAGGTCGGCGCAGGCGGCTACCGCTGCCCCCTCGGCCAAAGCGCCCATCCGGAATGGCATGTGCCGCACACTCTTGTGTGGATAAATGACTTTTCGGCGCAATACCTACTGACCTTTCCGCAAGGCTAGCACCCTTCTGCGATTTGAGATGATTGTCCCGCGCCCCAGCGGGGAACCATGAACGTTCAAGCGTCTCTAGCTGAAAAAACATCCCAGCAGCGCAAAGAATAAAGCAGTTCCCGCAAATCGCAAATAGTCCATTGGCTCAATTTATGCCGGAGAGTTGAGCCTACACTGTTTTCCTGTTCATTTCCTAATAACATGCCAGGACAGCCAGGGACAAACGTTTCTCTGGAAGCTCGCCCGTCCGATGAGGCGGCCTTTTTGCCTTGTTTTTAGTTGAGCGTATAATCAGCCCATGTCCGGTTTCGACACAGTGATCATTGGGGGAGGCATCATCGGCTGTTCGCTGGCCCGGCTGCTCGCCGCCGAGGGAACGAAAGTGGGGGTGATCGAGCGGGGCGCTCCCGGAGAAGAAGCCTCCTGGGCAGCGGCGGGCATGCTGAGTCCTTCGGCAGAGGCGGAGAAGGGCAGCGCGATCTTTGAGCTATGCCGCGCCAGCCTGAAGCTCTACAGCCACCTTGCCGCCGAGCTGCAGGCGGAAACAGACTTGGAACTCGGATACCGCAGCGAAGGCTCACTGCTGTTGTATGAGAACGAGCAGGAGAGGGAAACCATGCTGCCCTCGATGGAATGGCAGAGGAGCGTGGGTATCCCGATCCAGGAACTCACCGGCCAGGAGTTGAAGGAGCGGGAACCCCATCTGGCCGACGCGCCGGGCGCTTTTTATCTGCCCGAAGATCATCAAATCAACAACCGCATGCTGATGCAAGCCCTGGTTCAAAGCTGCCGCCGGCGCGGCGTGGAATTTCTGCTGGGAAAAACCGTTGCCGAGGTCGAGCGCAACGGGCAAGGTGTGAGCGGCGTCAGGGTCGAAAAGGAAAAGATCGAGGCCAGCCACGTGGTCAATACCGCCGGAGCTTGGGCCGGCTCTATCCGCGCCCAGGGGCTGCCCCCCGCTCCCATCCGGCCTGTCAAGGGTCATATGCTGGCGCTGGAGAGCCCCCAGATGCTGTTCCGGCATGTGATCCGCAGCCACCGCGGTTATTTGGTTCCCCGATCAGGAGGCCGGGTGATCGTCGGGAGCACGATGGAAGAGGCCGGGTTTGACAAAACGCCGCGCGCCGGGCCGCTGACGGGACTGCTCCGCGCCGCCCAGCAGACCTGTCCGCTTCTTGCCGAGAGCACCGTGGCCGGCTTTTGGACCGGCCTGCGTCCGGCGGCTCCCGACGGCTTGCCGGTGCTCGGCCCCACGGCGCTCGACGGCTACTGGGTAGCCCTGGGACATTTCCGCAACGGCATCCTGCTCGCCCCAATCACCGCGCGAATCCTCTCCGCCTGGCTGCTCACCGGAAAGTCTCCCTTTCCGGTGGACGCTCTGCTCCCGCAACGGTTCGGCGGGTAATCTACAACGGCGACCTCATCGGCAACTGCCGGGCCTTGTTGTGCATTAATTCCTAATCAGAAGCCAGCGCCCGGACAAGCCGGTAGAGGAACTCCCGCCCTTCGTAAAACTGCTTTATGCCGATGCGCTCATCCTTACCGTGAAGACGCATGTCATCGATGTCTTCGAACAGGCCGGAGACACCGTAGGTCGGGATACCGGCGTTGCGAAGGTACCGCCCATCGGTGGCGCCCGTAACCATGGTGGGGATCACCGGGATTCCCGGCCACATCTGCTCGGTGATGCGTTCGACCGGCCCTAGAACTTCCGGGTTGAGGGGCGAGGCAGGACTGGCCATCGGCTCCCAGGTCGTCGACACCGAGATCGCCTCGTCGGCCAGCACCCTAATCACGGTCTGCCGCACCTCGTCGGCTGAGTCGCCCGGAAGCACCCGGCAGTTCACCGTTGCCCGGGCGGTCTGAGGCAGGGCGTTCTCCGCGTGTCCGGCCTCTAACTGCGTTGCCACGCAGGTGGAGCGCATCAGCGCATTGAAGTAAGCCACCTCCGAGAGCCGGCTGACTGCACCGGGATCGGGGGGAGTAGTCGTGACGCCTTTCATGGCAGCGCCGACCGGGCCGTCCTCAATCTCCGCCATGCGCTCGAAATACGCGCGGGTGATCTCGTCAAGGCGCACAGGGAACTCCAACTGCGCCAAGCGCGCCAGCCCCTCGGCCAGACGGTAGATGGCATTGTCCTTCTCCGGGATCGAGCTGTGCCCCCCGGGATTGGTCACCTCCAACTGCAGGGTCATATAGACCTTCTCGCTGAGCTGGATGTCGTTGCTCAGATACTTCCCGTCGCGGATGGCTCCGAAACCGCCTTCGTTGAGAGAGTAGGCAGCATCGATCAGCGGGCGATGGCTCTGGAGCAGCCAGTCAACGCCGTTGAAATCGCCGCCCTCCTCGTCGGCGGTCAGCGCCACAATGATGTCCCGGTCAGGCTGGAAACCTTCTTGCTTATAACGGATGAAGTTAGCGATCCAGATAGCCGACATGGCTTTGTCGTCGATGGTGCCCCGGCCGTAAAAGTATTCGTCCTGCTCGGTGAACCGGAATGGATCGAGCGACCAATCCTCCCGGCGCGCCTCGACGACGTCCAAATGGGCAAGCAGCAGCAGGGGCCTTCGGGCGCCGCTCCCTCGGAACCGGGCAACCAGATTCCCTTTTTTGGGGTGCGGCCCGATGACCTGTACGTCGGCAGCTGGAAATCCTGCTGCCCGGAGCCGCGCTGCCATGGCTTCAGCCGCGTCAGTCGTGCTGCCGGTCGAGTGCGTGGTATCGGTCTCGATCAACTCTTGGAATATCTCCCGCGCAAGTTGATTGTGGGCGGAGGCCGGATCGGAGTAAGCAGAGGAACCGGCAGGCGATTGCGACTGCGCCGTTATCGAAGCAGACATGCCGGCGGCAAGCAGCAAGGAAGTCAACGTTCGTAAAAATGGATGCATGATGGAACTCCCACAGAACAGAAAAGAAAAACACAACCGGCTTGCGGTGAGGCTGCATGGCGACAAACTCTCACAACAAGCCGGTCCGGACTTCCGGGCGCGAATAAGGCTTCCGCGCACGCCTCTCCCGTTTTTTACAGGTTGATCGGAGTCTCCAAAGTGAAGGCCAGCCGGGATTCTGCTGGAATCTTCACTTGCTCACCATGGGTGAGCAATTGAACGGCGGCAGCGGCGCCGGCGCCTGCTGCCGCTCCCTGGGCAGCCCCTTTCGCGCCGCCAAAAATAGCTCCGAGGGCAGTGCCCACTGCGGCTATTCCGCCGATCCGTTTGGCGCTCTGCGAGCCGCGCGACGCGCCCGCCTGCGACACTTCACCAGTTCGAATCTCGTGCTTTTTCCCGGTAATGGTGATGTCCAGCAGGTCCAGCGTCAACTCCGACCTCCCCCTCATGCGGCCCGCTTGCTCCACCTCCACGAGAATGACGGTCAGGTCGGCGCCTCGCGGGACGACGGTTTGCCCGTCCACGACCAGCGGTTCATCCAGGCTGGCGCGGAAGGTCTGGCCCATCGCATTGTATTCGGAATCCACCGGATCGATCATGCGGATGGTGATCAAGACGCCCGCCGGTATGGTGACGCCGGTTGGCGAAGGATTCGCGGCAGTTCTGCTGCTGAACGTCCCTTGGCTCGAAGTCCCGCTGCCGGAGGACGTCCGGCGGCCTGCGGCATACGACGGCGCAGGCGCGGGTTTGCTGGCCGCTCTGCTGTCCGAGGTGAAGGTAATACTGTTGACTTCCGAAAGCATGTAATTCCTCAATTTGCCCTGCACCAGAAATGTAACCGTGTTCTGGTCCGCTGCTTGGAACTCTCCCGTTACGGACCCGCCGTCTTTCAGCACCAGGATGTCGGCATAGGCCCTGCCAGGCAAGCCGAATACCAGAACCGTCGCCAGAATCCATTTGGATATCTTCATGTCTTACTCCCTTCCATCTTCAAATCTGTTTGGAATCCGTTCCAAAAACCTGCCCAATACACTGAACAATGCCGTTGATTTCCTCTTCTCTCAGATTATTATGATGCGCTTGAGGGCACTCGCGAACAACGAATCTATAAATTAAGGTGTATAACTCGGTACCTACAAGGGCACCTTGGATTTCGCCGGCCCGCCGACTGACCACGCTGGACGGGCGCTCTGGCGGACGGCTTCGCGTGGGCTTTGGGCCAAAGGCCCTGTATTGTGATCGAATCGGAAAACCGACTGGCTGTATTGCTACATCATTATAGTAATACATTATATATTTTGACTTACATATTTCGACATAGCATACTATCAGCAGATAAGGTTGGGCAGAAGGAGAAACCATAATGTCTGAGGTCTCGACGGTTACAACCAAAGGGCAACTCGTCATTCCGTCTAAACTGCGCCGCAAGTTTGGGATTCGCAAAGGTACGCAGGTAGCTTTCCTGGCGGAGGACAACAAGCTTGTCTTGCAGCCGCTGACCCCGCAGTTTATTCGCAGCTTGCGTGGCTCACTGAAAGGCGGGCCGTCGGCACTCAAGTTGCTGATCGAGGATCACAAGCGGGAGCGCGAACTGTGAAGCGAGTGGTGCTGGATGCAAGCGCGATTATGACGTTTTTCGAGGATCGGCCGGGCGCTCAAAAAGTTCAGGATTTGCTGGGCCAGGCAATCGAAGGCAAGGTGGGACTCTTCCTGAGCGTCGTGAACTGGGGCGAGGTCTACTATTCTATTTGGCGAATGAAGGGCAAAGAGGCGGCGGGACGAACTTTGGCGCAAATTGCCCAGTTGCCTATAGAAATCGTGGACGCCGATTCCGAACTGACAAAACTCGCTGCCGCGTTCCGAGCGCAACACAAGCTGCCTTACGCCGACTGCTTCGCCGCCGCGCTGGCCCATCATCGCAAAGCATCTTTGTCCACGGCCGACAAAGACTTCACGCAGGTGGAGCGGATTATAAAAGTCCTGTGGACTACCGAAGGTTAATTCGATGACCTCAAAGAAACTCAACAACATTGATATTGCCCTTTTCGCGCTCTGCCTGTTGGCAGGTCTGCTGCTGGCTGCGCCTGCGAGCATCTTCGCCCAGTCTCCGGCCCAGTCTCCAGCGACGCAATTCACCGATGAGTTGTGGAGCGAGATTCAGACGGTCTACGACAAGACGCTGGAGCATCCCTTCCTTACCGGAATGGCGGACGGGACGCTGCCGCAGGAAAACTTTCAATACTACCTGATCCAGGACGCGCACTACCTGCGTCGCTTTTCGCAGGCATTGAGCGTGCTGGCGGCCAAAGCCCCGCGCCAGGAGTGGAGCGTGACGCTGAATGAGCACGCTGCCGGAACTCTCAAGAGCGAGCAGCAACTGCACCTTTCCATTGGAAAGACCTTCGGTGTATCGCCAGAGGAGTTCACTTCGGCCACGGTGGCGCCGCTGAACCTAGCCTATACCAACCATTTGCTTGCCACTGCTTATTCCCGCCCCTTCGCGGAAGGTCTCGCCGCGCTGCTGCCCTGCTACTGGATTTACTGGGAGGTTGGGAAACAGATGAAGCAAAAGGGCTCCGCAGTCCCTTACTACCAGCGCTGGATCGATCAGTACGCGGGAGAAGAGTACGGCAGCGAGGTTCGGGCTGTCCTGGATATGATGAATGAACTGGCTGCGGAGCAGGGTGCTCCTTCTCGGCAGCGGATGCGGCAGTTGTTTGTCACCTCTGCCCGCTACGAATGGATGTTTTGGGATATGGCATACCGGCTGGAGAGATGGCCGCCACCCTAGTTCCGCCGGAGATAACGCCCGGCGCGCAGGTTCTCCTCAGCTTTCTCTGGGCGGTTCCCCACGGAAACCACGATGCGAAGGAGGACCTGCCTGATCCGGCTCGTGCTCATTGCGCCTCTGCCGGAGCAAAGTTTTATCCAGTTTCTCTAATCCAGGTCTGTCTCTTGCAAAACGGCCTCTTTTTTGAGAACCTATTGGGACATTCCGCGTGCTAATGGCTGCACAGGAGATTTCTCCTTGCCCCTTTCGGTCAATTAGGGATAGCCGGCAGAGACGGAACGTGCTGCAATCGGCAGTATTGAGCTTTATTATTTACGCGAAGAGTTCCGGCGTCAGCCGGTGTCTCCAGAACGCTGGAGCATTGGCGCTGTGTCTGCATCGGTTTTTCGCAATACTTATTTTGCATAGGGAGGGTTTATGCTGAGCCTGCGCCAGCTATTGTCGGAAGCTGATTCGATGGGGGAGCTGAAAACCATCACCCAGCCGATTGACTGGGATGAAGAGATGGGAGCCTTAAATTACATGGTGGCCCAGCGGGAGAATTCGCCGATCCTGTGGTTTAAGAATATCAAGGACGCCAAGTACGGATCGAGCGCCGTGTTCAACCTGTTCAGTGTGGCCAAGGATCGCATTGCGCTGAGCCTGGGACTGCCGAAGGGTTGCTCGATCACGGATTTGATCCGCTTTTCCAAGGATAATCTAGGGAGGAAGATGCCTCCCCGCATAGTCCCCGCCGAGAATGCTCCGGTCAACGAGGTGATACAGGAGGGGTCCGAGATCGACATCACCGGCTTCCCCTCGCCCAAGATGTGGCCGCGCGACGGAGGGCGCTATCTCGGAACCTGGGATGCCCTGGTGACCCGCGATCTGGAAGACGGACACTTGAACCTGGGAACCTACCGGCAGATGGTCCGGGGCCCACGGGAGCTGTTCTGCTACTGGTCGCCCGGCAAGGATGCCCGTTTGCAGAGCGAACGCTACTGGGCACAGAACAAGCCATTTCCGGTTGCCGCCGTTTATGGATGTGATCCGGTCCTGCTGACGGTGGCTTGCGTGACGCTTCCCAAGACCGAGTCGGAATATGACTACGCCGGGGGGCTGGTGAACGAACCGATCGAGGTGTTTCACAGCGATCTGACTGGCCTGGATCTGCCAGCTTCGGCGGAGATAATCGTCGAAGGCTTCATGAATCCCGGCAATGAAGGGCTGGAAGGACCGTTTGGCGAATTCACCGGCTATTACGGGCGGCCCGAAGGCAAAACTCCGATTATAGATGTGGAACGGGTCCGATTCCGGAAAAACCCCATCCTGACCTGCGCCCTGATGGCAGACTATCCGGCCAATGAACTGGGGCTTTTGTACGCTATCGTCCGTTCGGCCACGGTTTGGACGGACTTGGACAAACTTGGCGTGCCGGGCATCAAGGGAGTCTTTTGCTTCCCAGCAGGCGCAGGCGGGTTTGGGATCACCGCTGTATCTATCGAACAGCGCTACGCCGGCCACGCCTCCCAGGTAGCCTCGCTGGCTGCCCAGTCCCCGGCCGGGGCGTACTTCTCCAAATTGATCGTCGTGGTGGATGATGACGTGGATCCCACCGACATCCACCAGGTGCTGTGGGCTCTCTCCACCCGCTTCAGTCCGGCAGACGATATCGATATCTTGCGCAATACTTGGTCCACATGGCTGGACCCCACCAAGAACCCTCCCGAGGAACGCCCGTGGGGCTCCAAGGCGATCCTCAACGCTTGCAAGGAACATAAATTTATCAAGGTTTTCTCTCCCCGGAACCGGGTTCGCCGGGAAGTCTACGACCGGCTGGCAGCCCGCTGGAAAGAATTCGGATTGGACGGACCGGTGCCTAGCTTGTCCTCATATGAAGATGAAAATATGGATGGCGTCGGGGCTTCACAATCACCCAAAGAAGAAGAGAAGGTTGGCACAAAAAAATAACCCGGCTTCTGTCCCGGCCTGAACTGGCTTTCTGCTGCCAACCTGGCCCCACCGGACGAAGCTCAACAAACGCTCAGGTGTTTCTTGTCCATCCTACTTAAGGCGGGCCGATGAGTTGGAAAGACCTGCACGAACTGACTCCTCAGCTAACTGCGGGTGAAATTCGCTTTGAAAAAGCAAAGCGGGCAGTGGGGCTCTTCTTGGGGCCTGTCTGTTTTGTGCTGGCTTTGCTGTTGCCGCCCTTGCCGGAAGTCAGCCTGCTGGGGATGCGCACGCTGGCCATCTTTAGCTGGATCATCATCTGGTGGGTCACCGAGCCCATCCCCATCCCGGTAACCGCCCTCCTGTCAATGCCGCTGTTCGTGCTCTGCGGTGTCCTCCCACTGGAAAAAGCCTTTGGCTACTGGTCGCACTGGGCTGTGCTGTTTCTGCTGGGAGCCTTCATCATCGGACACGCCATGCAGAAGTACGGGCTGACGCGCAGGTTCAGTCTCAAGCTGATGGCTTCGAAACTGGTTGGCGGCGACCCCTGGCGTCTTCTGGTTTTTTTCTTGATCGCCAACGTTGCTGTGACGGCCATCCTTTCCAATACTGTCACCTCCGTGTTGTTTCTCTCCATGGGGCTCGGGCTGCTGGAAATTATGAAGGTTAAACCCGGAAGCAGTTACGGGCTGGCCATGTTTCTGGGGGTGGCTTGGGCAAGCAACCTCGGCTCCGTGCTGACCCCTGGCGGCACGCCGACCAACTTGATCGCCATCGGTTTGATGGGCGAGATGGAACCGATGGGATACCAGATCGGCTACGCCCAATGGTTTTGGGGCAATCTTCCCTTCACGCTCCTCCAGGCAGTGGCCATGTTCCTGGTTCTCCGCCTGTTCCTCCGCCGGGAGGATTTAGCCTATGAAGTGCCGCAAGAAACCATCCTGGAAGAGCTGAGACGGATGGGGCCGTTCAGCCGGGGCGAGAAGTTCGCCACCGGCGCCCTCTTCGCCGCGCTGTTCCTGTGGGTCCTCCCGGAACTCTCCTCCCTGATCCTGGGGCGAGCTCACCCGATCAGCGCCCTGATCTATGCGCGACTGAATTGGGGACTGGTCGGTGTGGTAGTTGCCGTGAGCTTGTTTCTGCTGCCGATTGACTGGAAGGCTCGGAAATTTGCCGTGACCTGGTCGGAGGCAGTGAAGGATGTTGAGTGGGGAACCATGGCTTTGATAGCCGGAGCGCTGGCTGTGGGCACCACGGTTGGCGACAAAGAAGTCGGCCTGGGCGGCTTCTTTTCCTACATGGTTTCCTCCTTTGCCGGACCGGATGTCTCTCGCTACTTATTCCTCCTGGCAACCATCACCCTGGCAGTTGTGCTAACCAACATGACCACCAACGTGGCGATCATCAGCTTTCTGGCTCCCATCGCTTTAGCGGTAGCGCCGATTGTCAATCTCAACCCCATCGCGCTAACCGTCATTGTCTCTGTGGCCAGTTGTATCAGTTACTCCCTGCCGATGGCGAATCCTCCCTGCTCGATCGTCTTCGCCAGCGGTTATATTCGGATACTCCCCATGTTCGTGAGAGGGATGATCCTCTCCCTAATCGGCATTGTTCTGCTGTCCTTTGTCGGCTATCCGGTGGCGGACTGGGCCTTCCCTTGGCCACTTCCCGGAAACTAACTGCACACCATATCCACTCCAGGGCAACCGAAAAGGCCTTTTTTGCCGAAGCCGGCCCAATAACATTTCGTAAGCATCGAGGCCTTTGACTCAATCTGGCATTTATTTATCAATAACTTGGAAGTCAGCAAGCAAATGCAAGGTTTATGGGCTCTGCGCAGGACAGTGCACCATTGACAACGAACCGGAGGTTGGAGTATTATTAGCACTCGCCAGCGGAGAGTGCTAACTGGTGCAGAAATTGTATAGTAGTCTGCAGTACTACTTCATTACAAATCAGGTTTTTTCACCAAGCAGCTACAACTGTCGTGAGAAAGCCTCGATTCATTCAATCACAGATAGAGAAAGGAGCTAATCTATGGAAGTAACGCCTCTTCATGACCGGGTCGTGGTGCGAAGGCTCGAAGCAAAGGAGGAAAGAAAGGGAAATATCGTCATCCCGGATACGGCTAAAGAAAAGCCGCAAGAAGGCGAAGTAATTGCCGCCGGTAACGGGCGATTGCTAGAGAACGGAACCCGCCTTGCCATGGACGTGAAAAAAGGCGATCGGATACTGTTTGGCAAGTATTCGGGCACAGAGATCAAGCTGGACGGCGAGGAATTGCTGATCATGCGGGAAGAAGACATCCTGGGCATCCTAAGCTAAGCCAGCTAAGGAGAAAAAGTAGTTCGAGCCCACCCAGCTTCCCTGTTTCATAGACAAGAACAGAAATCGGATAACTTCCCTAAGCTGGCAGAGGGATCAGTTGCGTAACGCGATGATTCCAGGAAAATCCAGCAGCGGAAAAACCAAATGGAGGATGTAAATGGCAAAACAGATTGTAAAAGGCGAAGAATCTCGCCAGGAAATTTTACGCGGGGTCACTCAATTGGCCGACGCAGTGAAGATCACGCTGGGGCCCAAGGGCCGTAATGTGGTCCTGGACAAAAAGTTCGGCGCTCCTACGATCACTAAAGACGGGGTGACCGTGGCCAAGGAGATCGAGCTGAAGCAGCCGACGGAAAATATGGGCGCGCAGATGGTTCGTGAAGTAGCCTCCAAAACCAGCGACGTAGCCGGCGATGGAACCACCACCGCCACCGTGCTGGCTCAGGCCATCTATCGCGAGGGTGTAAAGAACGTGGCCGCCGGGGCCAATCCTATGGCGCTGAAGCGAGGCGTGGACAAGGCGGTCAATGCGGCTGTAGACGAAATCCACAAGCTTTCCAAAGACGTCAAGGGCGACATGATCGCTCAGGTCGGCACGATTTCCGCCAATAACGACAAGACCATCGGCAACATTATCGCCGAGGCGATGAAGAAGGTCGGCAAGGACGGCGTCATCACCGTCGAGGAATCCAAGACCATGGAGACGCAGCTCGAGGTGGTGGAAGGAATGCAGTTCGACCGCGGCTATCTGTCTCCCTACTTTGTGACCGATTCCGAGCGCATGGAGGCTGTCCTGGAGGACGTCCACATTTTGATCCATGAAAAGAAAATCAGCTCGATGAAGGATCTGCTGCCCTTGCTGGAGCAGATCGCCAAAACGGGCAAGCCGTTGTTGATTACCTCGGAAGATGTGGAAGGGGAAGCCCTGGCCACGCTGGTGGTCAACAAGTTGCGAGGCACCTTGCACGTCGCCGCGGTGAAGGCCCCTGGTTTTGGGGACCGGCGCAAGGCGATGCTCGAAGACATTGCCATTCTGACCGGCGGCCAGGTCATCAGCGAAGAGCTGGGATTCAAGCTGGAAGATGTCAAGATGGACCAACTGGGCCGCGCCAAGAGAATCACCATCGACAAGGACAACACCACCATTGTGGAAGGCGCCGGCAAGCACTCGGATATTGAAGGACGCGTGAAACAGCTACGCACGCAGATCGAAGAAACCACATCCGATTATGACCAGGAGAAACTGCAAGAGCGGCTGGCCAAGCTGGTGGGCGGCGTTGCCATCATCAAAGTGGGCGCGGCGACCGAGACGGAGATGAAAGAGAAGAAAGCGCGGGTCGAGGATGCCATGCACGCAACCCGGGCAGCCGTCGAGGAAGGAATTGTCGCCGGCGGCGGAGTTGCCCTGGTGCGCACTATCCCATCTCTCGAAAAGCTCGAAGTCGAAGCCGATGAGCGGGTCGGTGTCAACATCGTCAAGCGCGCCCTGGAAGAACCGCTGCGGCAAATTGTCGCCAATGCCGGGCACGAAGGAGCCATTGTGGTGGAAAAGGTCCGGGCGAACTCCGATGAGGGGTTTGGCTTCAACGCCGAGACGGAAAAGTTCGAGAACCTGGTCGACGCGGGCGTGATTGATCCGGCTAAAGTAACACGCTTCGCCTTGCAAAATGCCGGTTCGATCGCCTCCCTCATGCTCACCACCGAAGCTCTGGTCACGGACATTCCGGAGGAAAAGGAGAAAACTCCGCCAATGCCACCTGGAGGAGGGATGGGAGGCGGAATGTATTAGAGCCGTCAGGCCAGCCCTCGGGCAATCCATGACGCCGGGGAGAGTGGAGTGAATTCACATGCTTCTCGGCCATGGAGGCTTGGAAAGTCAGCAATTGAATCAAGTAAAAGATAACTGATAATTGCAATGTCCCAGCCCGGACCCTGTTGTTGTCCGGGCTTTTTTTGCGGGACCCAGAGGATAGCGAGAACTCTGGAGGTTCACAATGGTGAACATAACGTGTACCAGGCCTGCTCCGGCGTTGATTCCACGCGCTGAGTCGGTTAAACTGTTTATTTGAAGCGCCTAAGTTTGAGCAAACACCGCAAGCTTGACCCCTTCGCCGTCACTGCTGGAGTCCAGCTCTCGGACACTTCATGCCCCGGGCATCTCTCTGAGGTTTGAAGAATTTAATGGCAACCACCGAGTCATTAGCACCCAGCCTTTCGTTGGCATCCCGAAAACGAATCGTCAACGACATGAGCATTCAGGTGGCTACGGTCAACGGTTCCGGCAGCCAGACGGCGAACACCGTCCTGCTGCGTTCCATTTTCCATATGGGAATTCCCGTCTCCGGGAAGAATCTTTTTCCTTCTAACATCGCCGGGCTGCCCACTTGGTACACCATCCGAGCCAATCACGAGGGTTATATCGCTAGGAAGAAGGAACTGGATTTCTTGGTGGCCGTGAATCCGGAGACGGCCCGCGAGGACGTACTCACCCTGCCTTCGGGCGCAGCCGTCGTCTATGACGAGCCGCTCGGCCTGCGGGAGCTTCGCCAGGATCTGGAGTTCTACTCCGTGCCTTTCGGCCAAATCGTCGCTCCAGTCTGTCCCGACGCCAGACTGCGCCGGCTGGTCCGCAACATGATCTACGTCGGCGTTCTGGCCCGCCTGCTGGACATCGACATGAGTGAGATCGAAAAGGCCCTCCGGAAGCAGCTCGGCAAGAAAGTGAAAGCCGCGGAACTGAACTGGAATGCGATCCAGGCCGGATTCGAGTACGCGGAACAGCACCTGCCCAAGAGGGACCCCTTTTTCCTGGAGCGCATGAATAAGAATCAAGGCAAGGTCCTGATTGACGGCAACGCTGCAGCGGCAATCGGGTGCATGTTCGCCGGAGTGACGGTGGTGAGCTGGTATCCGATCACACCTTCCTCTTCGTTAGGCGAATCGCTCATCGATTACATGAAGCAGTACCGGCTGGATCCAAAAACCCAAAAAGCCACTTTCGCGATCGTGCAAGCCGAAGACGAGTTGGCTGCTTTGGGCATGGCCGTGGGAGCGGGCTGGTCGGGGGCCCGCGCCATGACGACCACTTCTGGACCCGGAATCTCACTCATGTCGGAATTCACAGGTCTGGCCTACTACGCTGAGGTCCCGGTTGTGATTTTTGACATCGGACGCGTAGGCCCATCCACCGGCCTGCCGACCCGCACCTCGCAAGGCGACATCCTCTCCACGGCTTTTTTGTCCCACGGGGACACCGCACACATCTTGCTTTTCCCTTCCTCGGCCGAAGAGTGCTATACCATGGCGCAGGAGGCCTTCGACCTGGCGGAAGAGTTTCAAACTCCCGTTTTTGTTCTGAGCGACCTGGATTTAGGCATGAACAACTGGATGGCAGACCCGTTTCCTTACCCGGACAAGCCAATCCGCCGGGGCAAGGTACTCGACGCCGAAGACCTGGACCGCCTCCAAAAATTTGAGCGCTACCGCGACGCGGACGAGGACGGAATACCCTATCGCACCCTCCCGGGAACAGATCACCCTTTGGCAGCCTACTTCACTCGCGGGAGCGGGCACAACGAGAAAGCGGCTTACAGCGAACGTCCGGAAGACTACAAGAACAATATGGATCGCCTGAAGCGCAAATATGAAACAGCCCGCCAGCGGATTTTGCCGCCGGTCGTGGACGAAGAACCCGGAACGGAGGTCGGCATCATCGCTTTTGGGAGCAGCCACTGGGCAGTGATGGAAAGCCGCGACCAATTGTGGAAGATGCAGGGCCTCAAGACCTCGTACTTGCGCCTCCGGGCTTTCCCGTTCAACCAGCAGCTTCCGGAGTTCGTGAAACGTTACAAGCGCGTCTATGTGGTGGAACAAAACCGCGACGGCCAGATGTGCGACCTGATCCGGATAGCGGTGTGGAGAGATTGCAACAATGTGCGCAGTGTCCGGCATTACAACGGCCTTCCCATCGATGCGCGAACAGTAACAGAAGAAATCGTCGCACAGGAGGCAGGCAGCTAACATGAGCACGGCCACCAAACCCCCGGTATCCTCTTCCCCCAAAGAGAACCGCATCGGTCTTAAAATCGCCACCTACCGGGGCGGCAAGACCACGCTTTGCGCAGGGTGCGGCCACAACGCCATTACCGAGCGTATCATTGAGGCTTTTTTTGAGATGGGCGTGCGCCCCTCGCAGGTGGTAAAGCTTTCCGGCATCGGCTGCTCCAGCAAGGCCCCGGCCTATTTTCTCGGCTCATCGCACGGCTTTAACGGAGTTCACGGGCGCATGCCTTCGATTGCGACCGGCACGCTGCTGGGCAACCAGACCCTGCTGGCAATCGGGGTCAGCGGAGATGGCGACACGGCGTCAATCGGGATCGGGCAGTTTGTCCATCTGATGCGGCGCAACGTTCCCCTGATTTACATCATCGAGGACAACGGCTGCTACGGATTGACGAAAGGACAGTTCTCCGCCACGGCGGATTTGGGATCAAGGCAGAAGAGCGGGGTCATCAATGACCTTCCCGCTATCGACACTTGCGCTCTGGCGATTGAGCTTGGCGCAACGTTTGTAGCGCGATCCTTCTCGGGAGACAAGAAGCAGTTGCTGGCCGTCCTCAAGGCAGCTATTGCACACCGGGGCATCGCCATGCTGGATATCATCTCTCCCTGCGTGACCTTCAACGATCACGAAGGTTCCACCAAAAGCTACTCTTACATTAAGGAACACGATGACCCGCTGCAGGAGATCGACTTTGTTCCCTTCTTCCAAAATATCGAAGTGAACTACGACCCCGGCGAGACGCAGGACGTTCAACTGCACGACGGCTCCCACCTGCGGCTGCGGAAACTGACCCCGGACTACGACGCCACGGACCATCTGAACGCCTTGCTGGCCATTGAAGCGGCCCGGGAAAGGAACGAAGTGCTCACGGGAATTTTCTACGTGAACACGCACAGGAAAGACTATCTGGAACTGCTGAATCTGGTCGATGAGCCCTTGGCCACGCTTCCGGAAGAAAGAGTGCGCCCCGGACGGGAAGCTCTGGAAGAAATCATGGAGCAGTTGCGCTGAGACATCCGGACCTTGCCATTGCGCACGCTATTTCCCGATAGCCGTCCGCCGCCGGACCCTTCCTCATCCGCTCACCTCCAACTGAAGAAAACACAACACAGGCAGGGGTAAATCCTTTACATTGGTTTCCACGCGGCTCTGTTCCCACTGGGCAGGATTATTCCTTCCTCCTTACACTTTCCTCTGGCGCAGCGCTTCGACCGAGTACGAGGGATGCCACGTGGAATCTGCTCCGATGCCTCTGCGTCCGATATGGACATCCAGAAGGTAAGGCCGGCCCTCAATGTTAGCCCGCTTCGCCCGCTCCAACGCCGGGCGGACGGAGGAGGGCTCTTTGACCTCCTCGCCCTCCACTCCGAAGGAGGCGGCCATCTTCGTAAAATCAATGTCAGGGTCCCCCAGGTAGCAGACCATGTCCCGGCCCGTTTTGAATTGCCGCCCGCCGGTGTACCAGATCCGGTTCCTTTCGTTGTTATAGCTTCTATTATTCAGGACCATGATGGTCACCGGGACGCGATAGCGGGCAAAACTCCACAGCGGCTGCGGCCCGCTGAACAGAAATGACCCGTCTCCGATCACTGCCACCACCGGGCGGTCCGGATGGGCCAGTTTGACCCCGAAAGAGGCTGCCAAGCCCCATCCCAGCGCCCTTCCGCTATTGCTGAAGTATTGTTTGTCCTGCCCGCCGAATTGGATCAACTGCTCCATGACCCGGCCGGAATCGATCTCCGCCACGAAACAGGTGTCCGGATCGAGAAAGCTCTCCAGCTCCATTCCCAGACGCTCCGCGCTGACCGGGGATTGGTCCCACCGATTGCGCGCGATCGACTGGCGGAATTGGCGCATCTTGGCGGTGAATTCGCGAGTCTTCGCCAGACGCGCATCGCGCACCTGTCTGAGCCTGCTCTCGGTCGCTATGCTCCGGATGGCGGCGGTCAGATCGGCTGCGGCCAGCTTCATGTCGGCCACCATGGAAAGTTCCGTGGGATAGACTCGAGCCAGATTCTCCGGGTCCATCCGAACCTGGATCAGCTTTACCTCAGCGGACATCTTCAACTGAGCGCCGGCATAAGGCATCCGGCTGCCCAGGTTCAGCATTACGTCCACCTTGCCGGGGTAGCGCATTTCCTTCTGGTAGTCTCCCAGGTATAAAGGATTTCGGGTGGGAAACGGCCTCGACCAGCCGAGCGATCCAGGGGCTTCCGTCACCGGCAATCCCAGCAATTCGGCAAGCTCCAAAACTTCCTTCTGGCCTCTGCACCAGGCAATTTCGTCTCCGACGTAAAGCAGCGGATTGTTCGCCTCCAGCAGCATTCGCGCCGCCTTCTCCACCGCCGCCTGGTCCGGCCGGATCTTCATCGGGACGGTAAACTTCGACTGCTCCATAACCGCCGCTTCCGCCTCTTCCCGCAGCGTGTTCGACGGATACGCCACAAACACCGGCCCGCACGGTTGCGTGGAGGCAAACTTCAGCGCCCGCCGCGTGATCTCCGGTATTTTCCTCGTGTTCTCTGCCCTCCAGTGCCATTTCGTGATCGGCTGCGTCATCTCTCCCATGTGATCGATCTCTTCAAATCCGTCCTGCCCCAGCCCGTCGATGCCGCCGAGGTCGGTCGCTACCACCATAGGGATGCGGTCCTTCCAGGAGTTATACATCTGCGTCATGCAGTTAGGCAGACCCGGCCTTGCTATCAATACAAACGGCGTCTTTCCAGATGCCTTGGCAAAACCATCGGCCATAGCTGCCAGCGCCCCTTCCTGGAGGGCGTTAATCAGGTGCAGCTTCGGTTCGTCCACCAGGGCGTCGAAGAAGGGCGCCTGGCCCGAGGATGGGTTCACGAAGATGTGCTCGATTCCGGCCGCCTTGAGCTGCTCGGCCAGCAGCACGCCGCCAGTCCCGCGCACCTGCCGCATCCACACGGGGTTGCCGTTGGCCCCGGCATCGTCCGCCTCAGCCAGAAAGGGGGCCAGCGAGCGCGCCATCGCGCTGGCTGCCGCCGAACTAATGCCGATTGCGCCCAGCCCGGATAGGAAATTCCGCCTTGAAAGCCCGCGGTCCAGGTATTGTTTGATTAACTCGCGCATAACATTCCTCCTGATTCATTTCGGCCATTCACTCATGGAACGAGTTCATGTCTGGAATGCAAAAATTTCCACCTTCCCGAACGTCAATGCCGGAAACTCGAACCCGGAAACCCTAAAGATGATGCATTCTCTTATATCCCTTTTACCGGAATAGATCAATTCTCTAAATACCGGCGGTTCGGCCGCCCTTCCCGCCCACCCGGCAGAGCTTGGTTCCAGCGGACAAATCTGGTAAAATTGCTTTTTATCGCAGGAGATTCAGAATGTCCAGAGTTTGTGAACTATGCGGCAAGGGGCCGCGCTTCGGAAATAAAGTCAGCCACGCTCATAACGTCACCAAGCGCCGCTGGAACGTCAATCTGCACCGGGTACGGGCCATCGTGAACGGCGGCCGTGCGCGGATCAAAGTCTGCGCTGACTGTATCCGTTCAGGCAAAGTCACCAAACCTTGAGCTGAGGTCTTGAACGGCGTTCTGGAACCGGAGGCTTGAACCGGGATCCTCAGCATCCACGCTACATAACTACATATCCAGCGAAAAGGTGAGCTTCACAATCAACGCCCGGTTCCGGAGCCCCCCGCCTGCGCCATAACTCCTGGTTTCGTTATAAACAACAAAGAGGTCGTCGCCGGGCCGGAAAATATAATTGAGCCGGAAATTGGCCGTATATTGCTGATCTTGGCTGTCGAGCAGGAAGGTGGTGCGGGTGAGCCATTTCTGGCTGAAGGAATAATGCACCTCGCCGTTGAATTCCTGGGTGGTAAAAGACACGCCGGGCAATGAGATTTTATTCCATTCATAGCCCGGCTCGAAGGAAAGATTTTGAGTCGGTTTGAACTGGGGCGAAATGCCAAAGCGGGTTCGCTTTCCGTTGAAAAAATCCCCCGCAGCAAAGGAAAAATAGCCAGAGAACTTGCGGCCCTGGAACGATCTGTACATGAGTTGATATTCGTTGAATTCATAGTCGCCGGCCGGGACCGTGCCGAGGCCGCCTCGGATCCGGAACGGTTCCAGCAACCTATCGAACGTGCGGCTGAATTGGAGGTTCAGATCGTCCCCGCTTTCAAACCTCGCCTCCCATTCCAACTCAAACACGCGGGTTTCCAGCGCACTCTCCTGATTGGATATATATTCGAAAGCAGTGCCGAATTCCATCTGGCGGATCAGATCAATATTCGGGCGGGGCTGGTAGTCAAACTCCGCGACGGTCCGTTTGCTATCTTCTCGTCCCACGAAGCCTATCTCAGGGTTAAAGTTCTCCTCTTTGGGAACGCTGAAATGTTCCAGGTTGACTTCAAACCGATCGCTTTCCCATTCTATTAATCCCTGTCCCGCCCACTTTCCCTCTTCCAGAGGGGCGGTGTTGGTCCTGGCCAGGAAGCCGCGAAGGTTCAAATTTCGGAAGAAGGTGAAGCTGGCGTCCACCCCGGCCGCCCGGTTGCCGGTTGTCCCGATTCCGGCAGTATTGCGGGTTAACATGGCGCCGACGTAGGATCGGGCGAGGATATTTCCCTTCACGCGAACTACGGTAAAGTTTTGCCCGGGAGTCTCGCCCGAGTTCCTGGTTTGCATGTTAAGCAGCCCTATGTCCAGAGGTCCTTGCTTGCCGGTGAGCTTGAGCCCACCCCAGATGGGGGTCTCCTCCCGGTTCTCGGAAAGACCGATTCGGCGGCTGTGAAATAACAGCAGGTCCGGCGGCCCATAATCTGCTCCCGACCCGAATTGAAAGATGCCTGCCCTCTCCTGAAAAAACTCCCGCTTCTCGGGGAAAAACCGGCTGAACCGGGTGAGGTTCACTTGAGCCTGGTCCACATCCACTTGCGCAAAATCCGGGTTCACGGTCAGGTCCAGCGCAAGCTGAGGCGTGATCAGATATTTTGCATCCTCAATTCCAACGTCGTTTAAATATTCGCTTTCTTTCTGTCCCCTCCTGACCACTTGGCTTCTGCCCGTGATGAAGTAAGGCTTGAGGCGAAACGTAAAGCCCTGGATCTCGGCCAATCCCTCCAGGTTTCCTGCCCGCGACACCTCGTTAAATTCAAAGTCCCGGCTGTGGGCGGTCCAGAATACATCCTCGTTTTTTCGCTTGATGGCGCGATGAAAGTTCACTCCCCAGACGAGCTGTTCACTGTTCAGGAAGCGAAGGGATTTGAAGGGGATGACAATTTCCGCCGACCACCCTTGCTCATGAATTTGAGCCTTTGCCTCCCACTTTTCATCCCAATCCTGATTGGTGGTCTGGCCATCGTCGGTGACCGTGGCATCGTACTTGGTCCCCAATGGATTGATCCGAAACAGATATCCATTCCGGCGGTCATGAAACGTGTCCAGGATCAATTCGAAAATGTCGTCGTTGCCAAGGGAGTCGTCCCGGCGAAGCTCGGTGGCCCGAATGCCGTCGGGATTTGCGTCATAGCAGAGCACGCCAAAATAGATATTCCGAGTATCAAACAGAATTCTTACCTCTGTTTTTTCCGAAGCGGGGGCGCCTTCTTGGGGGTCCCTTTGCAAGAATTCCGTCACGGGAGGGGATTGCAACCAGCTTGCTTCGTTCAGGAGCCCGTCCATCAAGATGGCCTCCTCGGTCCGGACTGCTGTGGCCGCAGGAAGACGGCTTTCCCCAGAAAGGCGTTCTTGGGCAGGCAAGACAACAGCCATTCCCAACAAGGCGATAAACCCACCGATATATCCGCCAAAGCACCCAAGGTTTCGCAAAGTCGAAAATCTGCTGGACTTTACCGCTTTTTCTGGAGGCGAGGAAATGGAGTCGTTACCGAAACAGTCTTTCGTCTGCATAGCGAAAAATGGCTTTGCGATCCTTCTGCCCCTCGTGGGGAAGCGGACTCGCTGTGGCGGCTTCGCGCCAATTGCCGCCGAACATAGCCGATTCGTGCAATTGGAGGGAAAGATAACTGGGAATTTATACCTTGTGGATGCGTTCCACGTGCCGGATGCCGCTGATTTTCCGCATGGCCAGAACCAGCCGCTCCAGGTGCTTCTTGTCAGTAATGTCCAGGGTCAGGGTGAGAGTGGCATCCCCGGCGACCCCGATTTTCGTCTCCATTTTCTGGATGTTCGTCTTGTCCGAAATGGCGGCAGTCAGTTCTTTCAACAATCCCGGCCGATCATCGGTTCGGATGGCCAGCTTGACCGGGTAGGAATCCTCAGTTGAGGAAGCCCACTCCACTTCAATGCGCCGCTCCACGTGGTAGAGGAGGTTCTGCACGTTGCGGCAGGTCTTGGAGTGCACGGCCACTCCCTTCCCGCGCGTAATATATCCGACGATCTCTTCTCCCCGAATCGGCTCGCAGCACTTGGCGCGGTAAACCAGCAAGTCATCGTACCCTTTAACCTGAAGGGCTCCGCTCTTGGAGATTCCCAGCGCTTTTCGGAACGTTTTAGCAAAGGAGCGTTTCTCAGTCGGCTCCTCTGGAACCGATTCGGGAAACATCCGGCTCACCACTTGACGGGCGGAGAGTACGCCAAAGCCCACGCCGGAATACAGGTCCTCGGCTTTTTGCAAGCCGAGTCCGCGCACCACCTTTCCCAGGTCTTCTCCTGAAACCCGTTTCCAGGAGACCTGGAAGCGACGGCCCTCTTTTTCCAGCAGCCGGCGGCCCAGCTCGATGGCGTTGGCGCGCTCGTTGACGTTGATCCAGTGCTTGATCTTGTTGCGCGCCCGGGAAGACTTGACAAAGGCCAGCCAATCTCGGCTGGGATGGGCTCCTTTTTGGGTGAGAATTTCAACAATGTCCCCGTTATTCAGGCGATATCGAAACGGCACCAGCCGCCCGTTCACTTTGGCGCCGACACAACGGTTCCCCACCTCGGTGTGAACGGCGTAGGCAAAATCAATCGGGCTGGTGCCGCGAGGAAGGATTACAACCTTGCCATTGGGCGTGAACGTATGAACCTCTTCCGGATACAGATCAATCTTTAAGGTGGAGAGAAACTCCGTGGGATCGGACAGGTCCTGTTGCCATTTCACCAGTTGCCGCAGCCACGCCATGCTACGTTCGTCGGCGGCGGAGGTGGGACCGCCTTCTTTGTACTTCCAGTGCGCCGCGATTCCCTCCTCCGCCGTGCGGTGCATCTGCGACGTGCGAATCTGCACTTCAAACGGCTGACCCTTGTTTCCGATGACGGTAGTGTGGAGGGACTGGTAGAGGTTGGGGCGCGGCATGGAGATAAAATCCTTGATCCGGCCCGGAACCGGGGACCACATGCTGTGAATCACCCCCAGAGCCGCGTAGCAGTCGTTCACGCTCTCGGTGATGATGCGGACCGCCAGCAGGTCGTAGACCTGATCTACTCCGCCCTTCCGCTGCTTCATTTTTTGATAGATGCTATAGGGGCGCTTGATGCGCCACTCCACCTGCGCCGGGATATTATTTTTCTTGAGTTCGGGCTCTATGGCCGCAACCACCTCTTTGAGAAAATCCTCGCTGGCGCGCCTCTTGCCTTCCACCACGTGGCGAATCTCTTGAAATGCAATCGGATCGATATAGGCAAAGGCCATATCTTCCAGTTCCCCACGGAGCTTCCCCATTCCCATGCGATGGGCAATGGGAACATATATCTCCAGAGTCTCCTGCGCGATGCGCCGTTGTTTTTCCGGGGGAAGGTACTGCAAGGTAGTCATGTTGTGCAGGCGGTCGGCGAGCTTGATGAGAATCACCCGAAGATCGTCCACCATCGCCAGCAGCATCTTGCGAACATTCTCGGCCTGCTGTTTCTCGCGGCTGTAATAATCCAGTTTCTTGATCTTGGTGACTCCCTCCACCAAGTGGGCCACTTCCTCGCCAAAATTTTCGCGGATCTCCTGGAGCGTTACGCCTGTGTCTTCCACAACGTCATGCAACAGAGCGGTGGCGATGGTGGGCCCATCCAGCCGCAACTCGGCAAGTATCCGCGCCACTTCCAGGGGATGAGAGAGATAGGGAGCCCCGGAAAGACGGACCTGCCGCATGTGGTAGTGCGCAGAAAAGCGGTAGGCCCGCCGCAGAAGCTCCAGGTCTTCGTTCGGCCGGTTGCGCTTGACCGTTTTCAGAAGGTCACGAAACTTAGTGAGCGTAAGAAGGTTTGTGGAAAATGACTGCCGGAGTGTGGTCGGTAAATTGGTCATCAATAATCGGAGCTTTCTCCGGCGGAAAATATCTACACCGCAACTCCGGAATCGGAGAGGCGCTTTACGGAAGGAGCCAAGCGGTGGCTCCCTAAAGCACCACGAAAATCCCAAGCCTCGCAACCTGGGAAGCAAGCCAAGGCGGGCTTTGCCGGCAAAAGAAAAACCCTGGAGGGGCTTTTTCTGCCCACCAGGGTTCTATTATAAAGCTGCCGATGCAGGAAACGAGAGGAATTTATCCCCCCGCTTGGGACCTTTCTGCCTCTTCTTCTTCTGCCCTTGCCTTCTTGATTTCCAGCGTTTTCGCAATCCACATGTCGGCGGTCGCGAGCAACTCTTCCCGCTCCTCTTCCGTGTCCACCAAGTCGGCCCGCTCGCGGTACAGTAGATTCAGATAGGCCATGGCATCATCGTAATCAGGCCGGAGTTCAATCGCTTTATTGAGATTCTCCATGCCTTCTTCGATCAAAGGCATGTTTCTTTCCGTCAGATCAGCCCGGAGAGCCGCTCTCGGAAACGGCTGATCACCCCGCAAGCCCAATCGCACCTTCAACGCCATCCGGGGCTGATAGGTCAAGGTCCAATCGACCACTCCAATCGCATAATAGGCCTCCGGATTGGAGGGGTCTATGCTGATCTGCTTCCTACGAAACTCCTTTGCCTCGTCCATTCGCTTCATGTTGAAGTACAACTGGGCAATCCCGATAATGCTGTCCAGGTTGTTGGGGTCTGTCGCAAGAACATTTTCAAATTCTTCTATGGCCAGCTCCCCCATCCGCAAATTTTCATCCGTATCGGCTCCCGGCACGTATTGAATGGAATAAGCGGTTGCGAGGTACAGCCGAGCATTTATCAGCTCGGGGTCGAATTCGACGGCACGCTTGAAATGTTCGACGGACGTCTGGTACTGCCCGGCCCTATAAGCCGACACCCCTTTGTTGAGCTGATCTCGCGCCTTCAACTGACTGCAACCGCTAGCCGCCAGCATCAGGCAAACGGAAAAAATCAATCCTGCCCAGCCAATCTTCGTTTTCGATTTCATCTTCGCTCTCCGAACTAAAAATGGAACGGGCTTGCCTTCTTGCTACAATCCGCCCGGCTCAGCACCAACGGTTGCACAGAAACCCGTTGTTAAATTCGCTTACTGGCCTTCTTCAATTTGCGCGGTAACCAAGCCGATCTTGTCCACCAAGGCTCCCCTGGCGATGTCAATGACCTCCGCCACATCCGCAAAAAGAATTTCCGGGTCGCCTCGGACGAACATCACCCGTTCCGCCCTAGTCTTGAATATCTCTTCGAGGCGCACCCCCAGTTGCTCCTTGAGAACTCGGTCCTGGTTGATCCTCATATTGCGGTCGGCATCGATCGATACCACAACCGTGCGAATATCTTCCTGCTGTTCCTGGTCATCTTGGTTCGGATTCGGCTGCGGCACCAAAGCGTCCAGCCCTGTGGATACCATCGGAGTAATGACCATAAAGATAATCAGCAGCACCAGCAAAATGTCGATCAAAGGAACGATATTGATGTCCGATCTAGCTCCTCCCTTGGAGCCACCCACAGCCATTCCCATATCTGTTTCCTCCTGTCTGAATGGGGAAGAAATTCCGGCTCGCCATCACGCCTGGACTTCATGCACCAGGGTTGAGCTTTCTGCCCTTTCTGGTCCGCTTCCACCGCTCCGGGTGGCTGCACGCCAAAAGGCTGCCTATTGTCTTCCCGCTATCACTCGATCTCTTCCGTCAGCAACCCGAGCTGATCCACACCGGCTGAACGCACCGCATCGATCACCGTCACGACCCGCTCATATTTGGCGCGGGCATCGCTTTTTATGTAAACGGTTTTGTCCACCCGGGTTGCGACAAGTTCCAGCACCTTGGTCGACAACTCGCCCACCGACGCCTGATCAGAGCCCAGGAAGACGTTGCCGTCACGCGTGACCGCCACCACAACGGCATCTTCCTTGTCAGCGTCCGGCATATCCCTGGGGTTGTTGGTCGGGACCATGTCCACGCTGACGTCTTTTTGCAACATCGGAGTAATGACCATAAAGATGATCAGCAGCACGAGCATGACATCAGCCATCGGAACCACATTGGGCTCCGACGTCACATCTTTCAATTGCCTGCCAAGCGCCATTATTTTTACTCCTTCTTTGAGGTGCGTTTAATGAAGTAGTCAATCAACTCGGACGAAGAATTGTCCATCTCAATGTCAAAGGCTTCGACGCGAGTAGTAAAGAAATTGAACATCCAGACAGCCGGGATGGCCACGAACAATCCGATCGCGGTGGCTACCAGGGCCTCGGAAATGCCGCCGGCGACGGCTGCCAGACCGGTGGCTGATTCTGCTGCAATGCCTGCGAACGCATTGATGATTCCCACGACCGTCCCGAACAGCCCGACGAAAGGAGCAGTGGCACCGATGGTAGCCAGCCCGCTCAAGCCGCGTTTCAGATCTGCATGAACAATGGCTTCGGCCCGGTCCAAAGCGCGCTTGGTAGCATCAATGTCCTCTCCCGAGATTTCGGCGCTGGCTTGATGCGCTTGAAATTCCTGCAACCCGGCCGTAATCACCTTCGCCAAGTGAGACTTTTTATGACGCTCCGCAATGTGGATGGCTTCGTCCATCTTCCCGTCCCGCAATGCGCCCGCCACCAGAGGAGCAAACGTGCGAGACTGCTTCTGCGCAGCCGAATAGGCAAGCCAGCGGTCAATCATGACTCCGATCGACCACGCCGACATTGCAAACAGGGAGATCACCACGAGTCGGGCCGCCCAGCCCATTTGGTTCCACATCGACATGGGATCCCATCCAACCGCTTCTTGCAACAACCACATCCCAAACAAACTTATATTGGCTTCTGCCATTTTTGATTCTCCCTCCTAAAGGAACTCTGTATTTTGTATTTCGATTGCCTTCGTAAAAACTCTTCCCGGGACCCCTTATCAAAAAACCACCCAAGCTTATGAGGCCGGATTCAAGCCTTTCCGGCGCCTATCCTTCATCACCTAGCTGATTGGGCCCATTTATCTCATCGTGAAGTTGACGTCAATCGTGGTGATGACCTCCACCGGCACCCCGTTCAGCAAAGTGGGCTGATAGCGCCATTGGCTCACGGCATTCAAGGCTGACTGAATCAACAAAGGATGGCCGCTCACTACCTCCAAATTTTCAATCGCGCCTTCCCTGTTAATGATCGCCTCCAGGCGGACCGTACCCTGTATGCGGGCTTGTCTGGCAAGCGGAGGATACACCGGCCTGGTTTGGTTCAGCAACCTAGCTGCCGCCACTTGACCACCCACGCGGATGGGCGCGGCGGGAGGAGGCGGCGGAGGAGGAGGAGGCGGCGGCGGTGCCGCGCTGATGATCCCTCCCAAAACTCCTCCAGGCCCTCCGATAGCGCCGCCGGCAATACCTCCGATGACTCCGCCAACCGGACCCGGCGGCGGACGAGGGTCTTCTTTAATCATGGCAATCTGTTGCGGGATTGCCGTGGGTTGCACCATCTCTTGCGGCTGGGTTGGCCTGGGCCTCACTTGGACCCTCGGCGCAATTTTCGGCGGCGGCGGGGGGGGCGGGGGCGGTGGGGGCGGAGCCATCAGAAAGGTCATCAACTCGGCCTTCGGCAGTGCCTCCGTGTAGATTAGGGGAATCAGGATCATGATTCCCAGCATCACAGATTGCATAATGAAGGACAACATGACCGTAACCGGCTTCTTTGTCTTTCCCCTGCCTCCGTAATCTAAAATGCTGTCTTCAAACATAACTCTTTACTCCCTGCGTTCCCAAGCGTGAGGGAACGAAAGCGATTAAATCCAAATTATCGATCCGGACGGCATTCTACTAGCAAAAAAACAAGCCGTAATGATTAAATGCCCGTAGTGACCATTTGCACAACAAATATTTTTTATAGATTCCATAAATGATATTTATAAATAAATATAGCCAGCCTTCTCTCCCCAGGGAAAATTAGTTCAGCTAATGCGAACAGGGTACCCTATCTGCTTTCTCCTTTCAACCGGAATTAGTTTTTTTGTCGTTAGCACATGATATGTCCGGTCTAATTAACATGTGAAATGTCCGCTTTGAGCGGCGTAGGGTAGGGCTTTTTGCCAGGAGGTGGCATGAAGTTCTACTCGGAAGCTGCGATGGAGCGGGCGATGAAGATACAAGAAGTAATTTTGCGAGCGATAGGGAAGCGGATCAACTGGTGGCAGGCAGCCGAGATCATCGGGATCAGCGACCGGCAGATGAGGCGGTGGCGCAGCCGGTACGAGCAGTACGGCTACGACGGGCTGTTTGACCGGCGGCGGGGAAAGCCGAGTCCGCGGCGGGTACCCCTGGGGACGGTGGAGAAGGTGTTGGGGCTGTATCAGGAGAAGTACTTTGACTTCAACGTGCGGCACTTTCACGAAAAGCTGCGGGAAGAGCACGGCCTCCGGCTGAGCTACACCTGGGTGAAGCTGGCATTGCAAGGGGCGGGGCTAGTGAACAGGAGGCGGAAGCGGGGCCTGCACCGCCAGAGGCGGCCCCGGCGGCCGTTACCGGGAATGCTGCTGCATCTGGATGGGAGCCAGCATCGGTGGTTTGTCGATGATCGCTGGTATGACCTGCTGGTGGTCCTGGATGATGCCAGCAGCGAGATTTACTATGCGCAACTGGTAGAGCAGGAATCGACGCGGACGGTGCTGGCTGCCCTGCGGGAGGTGGTCGAGCAGCAGGGGATCTTTTGCGCCCTTTATAGCGACCGGGCCAGTCATTTCTTCCTGACCCGGAAGGCGGGCGAGCCGGTGGATCGGCAACGGCTGACCCAGGTGGGCCGCGCCCTGCGGGAGCTGGGCATTCAGATGATTCCGGCCTATTCGCCGCAGGCGCGGGGACGCAGCGAGCGGAACTTCGGGACCTGGCAAGGGCGGCTGCCGCAGGAACTGCGCCTGCGGGGAATCATCACGCTAGAGGCAGCGAATCGGTTCCTGCGGGAGGGCTATATCGGGGAGTTCAACCGGCGCTTTGCCGTGCCGGCCACCCAACCAGGCAGCGCCTTTTTGCCGTCAGCCAGGCGGGAGTTAGAGCGAATCTTCTCGATCCAGCACCAGCGGATAGTGAATCGGGACAATACGGTCAGTCTGGAGAACCGCCTCCTCCAGATCGAGAAAACTCCTTGGCGCGGGACTCTGGCGGGCTGCCGGGTGACCGTCTATGAACACCTGGATGGGACGTTAAGCATTGGCTATGGGCCGCACACGGTGGGCCGCTACTCCTCCGAGGGGGTGGCGATCCGGTGCGGCGGTCGGCGGCGGAGCCCTGTGGCTTCCCGACAACACCATTTGGCGCTCACCTCCGTCGCCCTACGGGCTCCTTCGGTCAGCGCCAAATCACTTTCGGTAGAATCATGAAAGCGGACATTTCACTTGCTACATATACCGGACATTTTAACTTGCTAACAACACCGGAATTAGTTTTTTTTGTCGTTAGCACATGATATGTCCGGTCTAATTAACATGTGAAATGTCCGCTTTGAGCGGCGTAGGGTAGGGCTTTTTGCCAGGAGGTGGCATGAAGTTCTACTCGGAAGCTGCGATGGAGCGGGCGATGAAGATACAAGAAGTAATTTTGCGAGCGATAGGGAAGCGGATCAACTGGTGGCAGGCAGCCGAGATCATCGGGATCAGCGACCGGCAGATGAGGCGGTGGCGCAGCCGGTACGAGCAGTACGGCTACGACGGGCTGTTTGACCGGCGGCGGGGAAAGCCGAGTCCGCGGCGGGTACCCCTGGGGACGGTGGAGAAGGTGTTGGGGCTGTATCAGGAGAAGTACTTTGACTTCAACGTGCGGCACTTTCACGAAAAGCTGCGGGAAGAGCACGGCCTCCGGCTGAGCTACACCTGGGTGAAGCTGGCATTGCAAGGGGCGGGGCTAGTGAACAGGAGGCGGAAGCGGGGCCTGCACCGCCAGAGGCGGCCCCGGCGGCCGTTGCCGGGAATGCTGCTGCATCTGGATGGGAGCCAGCATCGGTGGTTTGTCGATGATCGCTGGTATGACCTGCTGGTGGTCCTGGATGATGCCAGCAGCGAGATTTACTATGCGCAACTGGTAGAGCAGGAATCGACGCGGACGGTGCTGGCTGCCCTGCGGGAGGTGGTCGAGCAGCAGGGGATCTTTTGCGCCCTTTATAGCGACCGGGCCAGTCATTTCTTCCTGACCCGGAAGGCGGGCGAGCCGGTGGATCGGCAACGGCTGACCCAGGTGGGCCGCGCCCTGCGGGAGCTGGGCATTCAGATGATTCCGGCCTATTCGCCGCAGGCGCGGGGACGCAGCGAGCGGAACTTCGGGACCTGGCAAGGGCGGCTGCCGCAGGAACTGCGCCTGCGGGGAATCATCACGCTAGAGGCAGCGAATCGGTTCCTGCGGGAGGGCTATATCGGGGAGTTCAACCGGCGCTTTGCCGTGCCGGCCACCCAACCAGGCAGCGCCTTTTTGCCGTCAGCCAGGCGGGAGTTAGAGCGAATCTTCTCGATCCAGCACCAGCGGATAGTGAATCGGGACAATACGGTCAGTCTGGAGAACCGCCTCCTCCAGATCGAGAAAACTCCTTGGCGCGGGACTCTGGCGGGCTGCCGGGTGACCGTCTATGAACACCTGGATGGGACGTTAAGCATTGGCTATGGGCCGCACACGGTGGGCCGCTACTCCTCCGAGGGGGTGGCGATCCGGTGCGGCGGTCGGCGGCGGAGCCCTGTGGCTTCCCGACAACACCATTTGGCGCTCACCTCCGTCGCCCTACGGGCTCCTTCGGTCAGCGCCAAATCACTTTCGGTAGAATCATGAAAGCGGACATTTCACTTGCTACATATACCGGACATTTTAACTTGCTAACAACAGGAAATTCGCACTCATCGCCTGCCGGCTCGGCCAGCTTCCTCCGGTGTTCCCCGGCTCCACCAAGTCGGGTTGCCCCGGAATCCCACCTGCGGCAATCCCATGCGGGAGGCGAAATCCGGCTGCGTGTGGATGATCTTGCCGCCCACCACCGTCATCAGCGAGTCGATCATGGCGATGTCATCCTCGGGAACCGTCAAATAATCCTGGCTCAGCACGGCAAAATCAGCGAACTTTCTCGGTTCAATGCTGCCCAGCAGGTCTTCCCGCAGGACGTATTCCGAGCCCCAGCGCGTGTACATGTAGAGCGCCTCGCGGCGGCTGACGCGTTGCTGCGGTCCCCAGACCTTCCCGCTGACATCCTTCCGATTCACCGCCACTTCCAAAGCCAGAAAGGCGTGGAAGCCGTGCTGGTCCAGTTGAATTGTCGTCCGCGCGCCATGGTCCAGCAGCCTCCGTAGGGGAACGACCACGTCCGCAGCCATCTCCTCTCCGTAGATCACCTTATACGCTCCGATATCTCCTCTGTCTCCCGCGTAGACGTACTTGGGTCCGCAACTGAAAATGATGCCTAGCTTCACAGCCCGTTCGACGTGTTCGTCGTTAATAAACCGGCAGTGATCGATGACCCACCGCCGCTCGGCGATGTCCGGGTATTGTTTGGCCAGCTCCTCCACCGCGTCCAGGAATGAATTGATTCCCCGGTCTCCGCCCGAGTGCATCGCCGTGACCCGAAAGCCGTACTTGGCCGCCGACCGCAACATCTCAATATCGTTGTAGTCCGGATCGCTCAGCGTGCACAGCCCGTGAGGACCGTAAAATTGATGCAGCCACAGAGGAAAGTTCGGGGCCTCGCGCGGATAGGGTTTTTCCACGCAAGAGCCGGCAATCCCGGGCACGTGGTCAATATTGGACAGGCCCATCCCGATCATCCACAGCTTGTCATCGCCAACCCCCCACATGTTTTTGCCTGTCCCCCCTTGCAGGCCCACCAGACGGCTCATCGTGGCATGCACGTTCGGGTTGCGGTTAGCCGTCTCCAGGGAGAAGGCCATCCGTTGCGGCAAATCTCCCCTTGCATGGAGCCAGGCATAGGCGGCCAGATGGTTCGGATAAAGCCGCGTCGACTCCGTGGTCACCCCCTGGGCCGCCACTTCTTCCATCTCCAGCTTGTACAGGGGTCCCAGATCTTCGGGGGGAACCTGCGGAAAAAACTCGTAATGCAACGTCCAGATCGCCAGCCCCGCCAACTGCCCGGTGGGAACCCCGTTGTCGTCGCGGCGCACGCCCGGAATGTCCGGATACCGCTCCAGAAGCGGCTCCAGGGCTTTCGTGTTCACTATCGCTTCGCTCTGCACCGACCAGTGCAAGACCACGGGGTTGTTCGGAGCAACCTGGTCCAGGTCGGTCCGCGTTACCTCTCCCTTTTGGAGTTCGACCACCACTCCCATGAGAGCGGCCGAAGGGCTTGTAATAATCCACTCGCCGGGTTGCTTGTTCAGAGCAAGAGTTCGGATTTGAGCCAGCCCGTCGGCCTTGTCCGTCCAGGGGATGGAAGGATCGGTCTTTCCAGGCTGAGGCTGTCCTTCCGGAAAGAAGTGCGACCCGTAACCATAAATGTGATTGTGAGTTTCCACCAGACCAGGGATTACCGTCAGGCCCCCCAGATCGATTTTTTGGGTGTCCGGCCCGGCGTACTCCAAGGCCTCTTCATTGCTCCCCACCACAATGAATTTTCCGTCATAGATAGCGGCTGCCTGGGCAATCGCAAAGTCATTCGGGTCCGGGCTGTTTGCTGTGAGTATATTAGCGTTATGGATCACCATGTCCGCTTCCAGCCCGGCGGCGGAAGCCCCTTGGCTCGTTAGCAGAACAACCAACCCAAGAACAATTCCAACAACACCCCCGGGTATAACTCTAGCGAAAGACCGTTTATTCCTCTGAATCCGATGCATAGTCCCACTCCCTTCTTTGCGGTTCCCGTTACCACCGATTATTGGACATCACGCTGGCACTCAGGCAAAGGCAAGCGGCCTTCGCCTTCCGGATCATTCCCCGTCACAGGTTACTTGTCAGCGAGACCGGACAGGCCAGGCAGATTCTCCGCAACCCGTTCCTTCCCCCACTTTTGCGACAACAGTCCGACCTGGGTGGAGCAATTTTCGTCCGCTCATACCCGGTCGGCTTAGGTTCCACCAAGTAGGCTGCGTTCAAACTGGGAATGTTCCCCAGCCGCTTCATCCGCTCAAACTGATTGCCGAGCGGGGTTTCCGGCGACAACATTAAGCTGTGGTCGGTGACAAAGCGCTGGCCGTGCGGGCCTACCTCCGCCTGCCTACATCCTCCGGAACTCCGCGCAGCCACCCTTCCCGGCTGCCTCGGTATCCCACCTGGGGCAGCCCTTGGGCGCGGGCGAGATCCGGATCCGTATAAGTGATGTTGCCGTCCATCACGGTCAGCAAAGGATCGATCTGCCCGATTTCATTATCCGGGACGGTCAGATAATCCCGGCTCAGCACGACAAAATCGGCGGCCTTTCTAGGCTCCAGGGTGCCCAGAACGTCTTCTTTCAGGACGTATTCCGCGCTCCAGCGCGCTCCAGCGCGCTCCAGCGCGTATAGGTGTAAAGCGCTTCCCGGCGGTTGATCCTTTGGTGAGGTCCCCAAACCACCCCGTTCATATCCTCCCGCGTTACCAGGACCTCCAGGGCAAGGAAAGGATGAAAGCCGTGTTGGTCCAGCTCCATGGTCACGCGCAGCCCTTGATCGAGCAGCCTCCGTGCAGGCACCACCACATCGGCAGCCGTTTCCTCTCCGTAAAGGATGGCATAGGCTCCGATATCCCCCCGCTTGCCTGCATAAACGTACTTGGGTCCGCAACTGAAAAAGAGGTTGAACTGTTTGGCCCGCCGAGCGTGCTCATCGGTGAGAAAGCGGCAGTGGTCCACCGACCAGCGCTGGTCCACGATTTGCGGATACTGCTGGCTGAGCTCTTCCATGATGTCCAAGAACTGGTCGATACCGCGGTCTCCGCCCGTGTGCATTCCGGCGATGCGGAATCCATATTTGGCCGCCGCCCGCAACTCATCCACCGTGCGATAGTTGGAATCCTCGAGCCGACACAGCCCATTGGGGCCGTACAACTGATGCAGCCACAGGGGAAAATCCGGAACCTCTCGCGGATAGGGTTTACTGATGCAGGAACCGCCGATGCTGGGGACGCTGTCGATGCTAATGGGAGACATTCCGATCGTCCACAGCTTGTCGTCCCCCATTCCCCACATGTTCATGCCGGAGCCGCCCTGGAAGCCAGCCATGCGCGCAACCAGCGCCTCCGGGTACTGGCTTCGCGCGCTGGACTCCATTGTGAAGGCCATCCGCACCGGCAGTTCGTCCCGCGCCCGCAGCCAAGCGTAGCCGGTCAGCTCGTTCGGCGCCAGTCGGGTCGAAACAGTGGTGAGTCCCTGCGCGGCAATCTCCTCCATCTCCATCTTGTAGACCGGACCGAGTTGTTCGGGCGAAGTCGGGGGGTAGAACTCATATTCAACCGTCTTGTCGGCCACCCCGCTCAGCCACCCGGTGGCGACCCCTTGCGCGTCACGATGCACCCCGGGAAGGTCCGGATACCTGGCCAGGAGCAGGTCCAGTGCCTTCGTGTTCACCATGCTATCGCCGGTGGGACTCAGCAGCACGCTGCCAATGCGCAGCGGATTGTCCGGCGTCACCTTATCCATGTCGAAGCGCGTAACCTCTCCTCGCTTGATGGCCAGGGCCAGCGCTACCGTGCCGGGCTCGCCCCGCATGCCGCCCCGGACCGAGGTTCGGATCCATTCGCCCGACTTTTTCTGCAGCGCGATCGTCCGCAACTGTGCCAAGCCCTCGTCATAGCTTCCCCAGGCAAGCGGCGGATCCAAGCCGGGAGGTCTGCCTTCGGGGAAAAAATGGGAGCCATAGCCTTGAATATGGTCATGCGTCTCGACCAACCCGGGGATCACCGTCCTGCCCTCCAGATCGATTTTCCTGGTGCTCGGCCCGGCCAGCTCCAGTGCCTCTTCATTGCTTCCCACCACGAGGATTTTTCCGTCGTACAGGGCCAAGGCCTGGGCGATGGTGAAGCCGTTGGGGTCCGGACTGTCAATTGTAAGAATCTTGCCGTTGTAGATCACCATATCCGCTTCCAGCCCGGCAGCAATAGCCTTGCCGCCGGCAAGAAAAGCAACTACCCCCACAACCAGTATGCAGAAAGCTCGCTTTTTCATCTTAATACCCATTCTCATTACCCGTGCCTTTCCAAGGATTCGGTTGCGGTGCCGCCCGCCGTTATTTCAGGCGCCAAACGGGCGGCGCAAAGAAAGCGGGGAGGAGTAAACCTCCCGGCGCTCAAAAGATTTCGGGAAAGTGGAACGTCAGCACCGCGTTGAGGCGCTTATCGGTAACAATGAGACTTTTGTTTTGGGGGTCCAGCGCCACCCCGCGCGGCATCCGCAAGACTCCCTTCGGTCCTCCGATTTTCCACTGCGGCGGAACGTCCCCGTCGTCCTCAATGCTCCACACGGCGACATAGCTCTCATCGGAGGCCAGCAAGCCAGCCTCTCCGCGGACGCTCGCGATGATCTCGCCCCGTGGCGGGTAAACCGTAAATGGCCCCCCCAATTGCCGGAGACCGCTCTTGGGACCGCCGATGACACGTTTCGGTTTCACGTTGCCTTCATCGGTGCGGTTGAATATCCGCAGATAGGTGCGCCGGTCTCGTCCTCCGGGCGTTCTTCCCGACACAACAAGCACGTTGTTCACCGGGTCTACGGCCAGGGCGCTGGCGCCAAGCTGGGTGTCGGGACCCTTGATAACCCGGATCGGAGCCACATTGCCGTTGGCTTCGCGGTCGAAAACCAGCACGGAGTCGCTCATGGGAACGAAGATTTCATTGTGGACCGGATCGACAGCCAGACGGGCCAGGTCCCTCAACTGCGTGCGCGATCCTTGGATGACTCGAATCGGAGCCTCTTCCCCGTTGGCTCCTCCGCGAAAGGTCAGAATCGCCTGTCCGAATTGCTGCGGCACGACGAATTCATCGTGGAGTTCGTCATAGTGAATCGCATGCATCGTCCGGCCCAGCAACGTTTTTTGTCCTGAAAGCAGCCGGGTCGGCTTTGCGCCGCCATCCGCCAGCCTGGCGAATGCCGCAATTTGCGGATGGGCCACTCAGTTGGGAACCAGAATCTCTTCCCGTTTGCTGTCGTAAGCCACCGGGTGCGGATTGCCCATTCCCGGCGTGGGAGCATCGAGCGGCCCGCTGCGGATCACGCGCAGAGGCGCTGTGTCGCCGGAGGCTCCGCGCTTGTAGACCGTGGCCGTATGGTTGCCGAAGTTGGCCACCCATACCTCGTCATTCTTCAGGTCCACAAAGACGCCGGTGGGATTCTTAATGAGGCTCTTGGGACCTTTGAGAACGCGGATGGGAGCCGCGTCGCCGCTGGCGGATGGATCGAAAACCAAGATGGAGTCATCCGCGTCATTCGCAATATAGAGTTCGTTCCGTTCCGGGTCCATCGCAATTCCCGTCGGCCAGTTCATTTGCGTCCGGGGACCGCTAATCACCCGAAGCGGGGAAGCATCCCCGCTGGCGTCTCGCCGGTACACCGTGATGGAAGGCGGCAAAAACTTGCCGGAGCCCGCAACCGACCGGTCCTGCCCCAGCGGCCAGTTGGGCTTTTCGGCGCCCTGGCCGAGATAACCGGCCGCATTTTGGATTTCCTCGCGAACTTGCTTGACCGATCCGTGATTGGTGACAAAGATCAGGCCGTTATTCGGATCAAACGCAATTCCGTGGGGGTCTGCCAGCAAAGTGTTGTCTCCCTGTAGGAGCCGGATGGGAGGTTCGTCCTTTACTGCCGTTTTGTTAAAGACCACCACGGCGTTGTCGTGCTGGATGGTGAGGAAAAGCTCCTCGTGCTGTTCATCCACCGCAATCCCGAAAGTCCCATGCGGCGTGTAAAGCTCCCGGGTCGGCGGCACGTCTCCCTTGGCTTGGCGGTCAAAGATCACCAGCGTGTCCACCGTGTCGTTGTTGACGGCGTAAATATCTCCGCTGACCGGGTCGATATACAGACCGCATTGGAACTCGATTTTCGTGTTGAGCCCTCCGATCATGCGCTTCGGCTCGGTCATGCGAGCGGCGGGAGGTGTGTTGTCCAGCCTGTCGTAGACCAGAATGTTGAAGAGATTTTCATCGGTCAGAACCACTTCATTGCGGATCGGGTCAACGGCCACGGCGCTGTAGGCTGCATAGGGGTCCCGGATGACCCGCAGCGGGGGGCGCTTGGACACTTCCTCGGGGGCGGAGCCCTGCGCTGCCGAGCGTTGTTGCAGACGCAAGGAGGCCAGCATGCTGCTGTTGGTGCTGGCAGGCATCCACTGGCACATCCCCCCGTCCATTGCGGGGAGCGGCTGGACGGAGACCAATTGGGGATAGCCAGCGGAGTTTTGCCTCACCTCGCCGCCGCTCGATAGCACGATACCGGCTATCGTTCCGATGGCTGCGAGCAATATGAGCAGGATTGCTCCTTGACGGACTGGGGATGGACGAGCAGCATCCTTAGCCATGAGTTTCCTCTCCTTTGAAGAGACTTTCACAATGAGAACCGCCACCTATCAGGGTTCTTGCGGAGGTTCGGTGGCAGTCTTATTCAGCTTGAACCTATTTTGCAAAATCCGGTTGAAACGCCGTGGGCTCCATGCCGATTTCACTGGCAAGACCGGGGTCGAGATAGACCGCCTTGCCTCCCACCACGGTCATTAACGGTCGCACTTCGCTGATGTCATCCTCCGGGATGAGAAAATAATCCTGGTTGAGGATCAAGAAATCAGCCCACTTGCCAGTCTCCAGCGTCCCCAGCACCTCCGGCCGCAGGACGTACTCGGACGCCCAGGACGTGGCCGCCTTCAAAACGACCACCCGGTCGAGACGCTGGCTCGGAGACCAGATTTTTCCGTCCGGCCCCTTCCGCGTGACGGGCATTTCCAGATATTGAAATGCGCTTCCTCCCACCGGATGCTGGTCAATTTGCCACACCAGTTTCACGCCGGAATCAAGCAGAGCTTTCATGGGGACAACCCAAGTCAGGTATCTTTCCCCGTAGTCCTTCAGAACGCGCGGGGCAACGCTCGGGATGTACTTGGGCGCGCACGACATGGTGATATCCAGCCTGATGAGCCTTTCGTGCTGATCCGGCCGGGGGCCCATGGTGCAATGGTCGATCACGTGTTTCCTGTTTCGCACCTGCTCCAGCGTCATGCCGGCGGCCTGGCTTCCCTCTTCGATGATATCGAGGAAATTGTCTACGGAGACATCCCCCGCGATGTGAGTCCCCGTTATCCTCAGTCCGGAGCGGACCATGTCAAACATCACGCCGCGCTTGAAGTCTCCGGGTTGTCCCAGGTTGATCTCGCGTTCCTTAATCTCCGGCTGAGCGGGGGCGGAGGTGGCAATACCCGGATAGGACTGATCCAGATGTCCCACCGTAGCTCCAATGTTCCACCAGTGATCGGAACCGCTCCCGGACAGATCGCCGATGCGCGTGTAAAAAGCGCTGGCATTGGGATTAAAGATGGTGCCGGAACGGTGTGTCCAGGCAAAACGAATGGGCATTGCTCCCCGGCGGTTTAATTCCGCATAAGCGTTCACGTGGCCGGGTACGTTGATGTGGGAGGAAAAGGTTGTGATTCCGAAGGTGGCCCATTCTTCCATTTCTTTGCGAACATTTTCGGTCAAAACGTCAGGACGGCTCTGCAGCAGCATGACAGGGATGGCGCGGTTGAACTCCGTTCCAAAAACGGCGATTCCTGTTTTTCGGTCCAGAGCCTCATCGACGATGGTAGAGCGGTAATATTCCTCCACGGCCTCGATACCTTTTCCGTTGAGCAGCCCAATGGTCCGGATCGATACGTGGACCGGATTTTCCGGCGCCAGACGGTCCAAGTCGGCGCGGGTAAACTTTTTCTGCCGGACGATGAGTTGGTAGGCGGCGTCGTTCCCCAGGCTGATGCGAATCCACGCGTCTGGGCTGGCTTGCCCGGCGGCCTGCCGCACGGCGCTCTCCAGATTCCCGGCCAGCTCCTCCGGCGTCTCTCCCTCGACAGCGATCGCGGAGCCGATGCCGGATGTGCCCCAGTGATCCGAAGCATCGTGCAGGTGAGAGTGCGTGTCGATCAATCCCGGAATGACGGTCCTGCCCTTGAGGTCAATACGTCGGGTGTCGGGGCCAGCCAGCCGCAGCACGTCGGAATCCTCGCCGAGTTTCAGGATTTCACCGTCCCGGACGGCCATTGCCTGGACGATGCTGCCTGGAACGGTATTGTTGGACCGGTTGTCCATGGTAACAATCTTGCCGTTATAGACGATCAGATCCGGGTAGGCGATCACTTCCGGCGGGAGAGTTTGCGCAGGGGTTCTTTCCGCAGCGAAACCAACAAAAAGCGCTGTCAGAGCAAACGCCAGAACAAAAAAGCTAAACCTATGCCTCAGCATGGGGATTTCTCCGTGATTTTCACCTTCCACCTTCTTTCCGGGATGGGTTCTGGTGATGCATGAAAAAAATCTGTTGGAAAAAACTCCATCCTGCTCCGGCAGGATGGAGTTTCGTTCCTTTTTGGATAAGCTCTGCTTGTTTGCAGTTGCAGCGAACCCGCCGTACTAGAAAACGAGCTTCAAGCCGAACTGAAGCTGCCGGGCAGTAGAATTGGTGTCCGTGATCCGTCCCGCATCGGAATCGAGGCGGCCACGCCGGTCCATCACACTCAACTCGGGAGCCCAGAAATTCACGCGATTGGTCAGGTTGAACGTCTCAAACTTGAATTGGAGATTGACGTTTTCCGACAGCTGGGTGTTTTTGGTCAAGGATAAGTCGAGGGTGGCGAGCCCCGGCATCCTGACCGTGTTGCGGCCCAGATTCCCCAGGAGCGAATCCTCACTTCTCCCGTCGCCTGGAGCGCGCACAAAGGCACAGGGATCATAATACAGTTCCGGCGTGCCCAGCGTTTGCCCGGCAGCCACGCTACCTCTGTCGAATTGTGCTTCGCAGCCACCCGAAACGCCTTCGGTGGGGTTGTTGCTGAAGCCTGCAACCAAATCGGGGTAGTCATTGCGTATCCCAATGCCGGTCATCCGGCTGCCGATCAGCACCGTTCCTGGGAATCCTGTGCGCAGCGACAAAATCCCGCCCAGTTGCCATCCCCCTAATATTTTCTCCGCCACGCCGGTCAGCCCGCTCCCGAACATCTTTCCGGGGCCGATCGGCAGCTCATAAGTGGAGTTGAAGCTAATGTTGTGTTTAACATCGAAAGCGGAGGCCGACCGGTAGAGCGTGTGGTCGGAATAGTGGGTTAGCCAGTTCGGGCCGGTTTGGGTATCCCCGGCGGTTTGATTTCCGGAAAGGTCATCCACGTTTTTCGAAAATGTGTAGGAAGCTCCGAACTGAAATCCCTGCCGGAAGCTTCTCTTCAAGCTCAACTGCAGAGAGTGGTAGAAGGAACCGACACTCGGAAACCGGTAGCGGATGTCGTCGAAATTGGGATTCGGTCTTCCGTTATCGATTGTGGCTTCCGTGAAGCCAATCCTGTCTCCCACTCTTAAATCCAACACAGGGGAATTGAGATCGGCAACGGCGGGAAGCGTGATTCCCTTGGATCCCGCATACCCGACGGTTAAAACAGTGCTCTGCGTCAGTTGCTTCTGGACGTTGAGGTTATATTGCATCACGTATGGGGTACGGAACTTGTGGGGCACCATGTCGGGAGAGGGCCGGCCCGAGCAGGCGGGATTTGTGGGATTATACGGGTCCTCATTGGAGCAGAGCTCGAAGATATTGGGGAAGGGGACGTTACGGGTTCCCTGAATCTCGACCAGAAATGGAGGCGCCCGGAACCCCGCGGTGCGAATCCAGGTCTGGTTGAATTGCAGATGGAAGATTCCGAAGCCGCCTCTTACCGCGGCGGTTCCGTTTCCGGAAACGTCCCACGCAAAGCCTATCCGGGGAGCGAAATTTTTGAGCGACGGGTTGTCAAACCACGGGTTGCCCGTGGTGAAATCATCAATGGTGGCTTGTTGAATGAAGTTTATATCCCCCTTCAGGGCGGACACTCTTCCATGATTTTCCACGGGAACGGTAATGAACTCATACCGGAGGCCCAAGTTCAATGTGAGCCTGGGCGTCACCTGGAAGTCATCATTGACGTACAGCCCGATGATATTCTCCCGAAAACTCCTGTACGGATCATTAAATCCCGGAATGATGCCGCCCCGGAAACGGTCTACATTGACGGTGAAGAAGTCCTCGATGTTGTCGAAGCGGTAATTGCCGGCGTCCCGAGGGGGGTTGAATCCGTTGAACTGAAGCCGGTTCCAGTTGATGCCGAACTTGAGGGTGTGCGCTCCCTTGGTCCAGATGGAGTCATTCACCCATTGGAAGGAGTTCATGATCCTGCCGTCCCCGGTGACGCCGTTGCCCACACCGCTGACAGTGCCGCGGAGATTGATATCTCCCATCTGTTCGACTCCGGGAATGAAGCGCAGCGAGGGATCCACCGGAGGGTCTTCTTCGGCGCCTTCGAAAGGATCTGCCCTGGTAAAACCGAACCGGACCGTGTTCACGAGAGTCGGAGATAGAATTCCCGTCTCGCTGATCGTCCAATAATTATTGACAACCAATTCGGGCACTGTATATCTGGGGAAGCTCCCCGATAGAAGCTGGTCGGAATCTGTGATTGTGCCCCGGACAAAGAAGGAGTGGTTGTCAGACAATTGATGATCCACGCGGATCTGGTAAAAGTCTTCATTCGTGGGTTGCGAGAAAGCCCAGTTGAAACGGCCCGTTCCGTCTCCCAAATCTTCGCCGTTCGGAAGCGGCCAGAGTTGCAAATAAGGGGCCACCACCGGATCTATATCCGGCAAGCCGAAGGCTGCTGGATTGGTGCGAATTTCAGCGCCAAAAGTCCGGCTGACGTTCGTCTCGCCCAGCCGTTCCCGCAAGCCCTCGTAGGTCCCGAAGAAAAAGGTTCTGTCCTGGACAATCGGCCCTCCGAGGCTGAATCCATACTGATTGCGCTTGAATTCGGGCTTGGGAACGCCAAAAGCATTGTCCTCCCACTGGGCCGCGTCCATGTTGTCATTGCGGTGAAACGCGAAAGCGGTTCCATGAAAGGTGTTGGTCCCGTTTTTGGTCGCAATGTTGATCTGGCCTCCGCTGCCCCGTCCGAACTCGGCGCTGTAGGCGTTGGACTCGACCTTGAATTCCCGGATCGCGTCCACTCCCAGGAACTGCCCGGAGGTCCCTGTGGGGGTCTTCTGATTATAGGTCTCGATAGCGACTCCATCCATGATGAAGACGTTGGTGGTGGGTCTGGACCCGCCTATGACCATCTGCTTTCCGCCTTCGCCGGTCCGGCGCGTGCCGGTATAGTGCAGCGTCCCGGTTTGCAGCGTGATCAGTTGAGCCAGGTCGCGGCCATTGAGGGGAAGCTCGGTAATGGTGGCGCTCTCAATCACCTCGCCCATGCTGCCCTTCCGGGTTTCCACCAGCGGCGCTTCGCCGGTCACCTCCACCGTTTGCGTGATGACACCCACCGGCAGCTCAAAGTTCACTACGGCTTGTCGGCCCACAGTCAGCGCGATTCCGCTGCGAACCTCGGTTTGAAATCCAGCCAAGCTGGCCGTCACCCGGTAGTTGCCCAGAGGCAGCACGAGCGCCGAATAGCGGCCCGCCGCATCCGCCTCCACCGTGCGGGAAATCCCTGTATCTTCATTCAACGCGATGACGCTCGCTCCAGGCAGCACGGCCCCCGTGCTGTCGCTGACCGTCCCCGTGATGGTGGCTGTCAACTGGGCGTTGGCTGTCAAAACAAAGAAAACCACATAAGCAGCTACAAAACACATACCCGCTAGCCTTTTCATTGGAACGATTACCTCCAGGCTTAGTTTTGATATGGTTCTTTCCAGTTAACACAGCATGGCATCCCTGGTCAAATGGAAAATGCGGTCGGAAAATTCAGTCGGATGCGCCCCTCAATTCCGGCTTTTTAGCCTACCCCTCCAGCATAGGGATATCCCTTCGAGAATTCGAGATAAAGCCTGAGATGTCCCCTCTCCGGCGCTGAATGAAAGCCGCTACAAAGGCGGCTTAAACGCTATTCAATCCCGCCCATGGACTCTTCCAAAGCCCTGCCGAAGTCGTAGGTAAACTTGTGGGTGAAGTCGAGTTGCGGGCCAACCGCGGCCATACCCGCCTCGGGGGCGTACTCTTGCCGCAAGGAGGCGACCTTGCCGCCCAGCACCACCATCAAGGGCTCCACCGTTGAAAACTCCGCATCCGGCACCGTGAACCAATCCTTGTTCAGCACCACAAAGTCGGCCAGCTTGCCCGGCTCCAGCGATCCGATCCGGTCTTCCCGCAGCACGTAATAAGAAGCCCAGGTTGTGATCATCTTCATCACCGTGTTCCGGTCCACGGCTTCGTCCGGCGCCACCACCACGCCGCGGGCGTTTGTTCGGGTAATTAAGGACTCCAGGTAGGCCGCCGCCGTGGGGCCGGTTCCGTCGGCATAGTCGAGCCTGCTGAGTTCCCCCACCACCATGATGCCGGCTTCCAAAGGACTCTTGACCGGAACAATCCGGTCCTCGTACCGCTTGCCGTAGATTTCCAGCCACGGCTCGCTCCGGTTGATGTACTGCGCGCCGCAACTGAGAATCCAGCCGAATCGCTTCAGGCGAGGCAGTTGCTCTTTGCGGGGATAGAATCCGCAGTGGTCCGAGCTCAGCCGCTGGGAGCGGATGAAATCTAACGTGATGTCCGGGTTCTCCTCCATTACGGTGTCCACGATGTCGAGCACCTGATCCAGGCTCTTGTCCCCGTAGTCGTGGTTGACCGCGTAGCGGTAGCGGGCCGCGATCGCGGTCTTGATCGCATCGTAGTACACATTGCCGGGAACGATGTTGCAGATTTCCATGGACTTGTACCGTTCGGGACCTTCCATCGTGGTGCAGAATCCCGGCGGTCCGCTGTCAATGCCGCCCAGCGTCAGTCCCACGTTCCAGAAATAATCGCTCCCCATGCCGGCCCAGTCGCCCAAACGCAGGAAGCAGCCGGCGTTGTCCGGCTCCACTTGTTGGCAGTAGCGGTGTGAAAAAGCAAGCCGCATCGGCATCCGTCCCTGCTTGTCCAGCATGCGGAACGCAGGCATGAAGCGGAGTCCCACGATGTGGGAGCTGTAGGTAGTGAACCCTCCGGCCACTTGATGGCTCAAGTGCTCCTCGATCAAGTCCACCAGCTCGGACATATGCCGGTCAAAATAGCGTTCCGAAATCAGGATCCGGCCTACCTGGGGATTGAGGATTTTTTCCTCGTTTTCATCGGTCGGCTCTACGGCGTAGAAGTTCAGAAAATCGTCCCGCGCCGCCGTGTTCATCAACTCGTTGGGATGGGCGTTGACGAAGACGGGAAGCTCCGGGGCCAGCATGTCCAGTTTCTCCCGGTTCATCTCCTCGTCGGCCAGATAATTGACGCCCAGTCCGGTTCCGTTGCCGCCGCTGGGCAGAACGATAATTCCCCATTGCCCCGGCAAGGGATGGGCCATCTGCTCCTTGATGACCAGCTCAATGCCCTGCGTCAGTTCTTCATAGGTATTCCCGGAGACGGAGAATGTCCTGGCGATGGCTTCAATCTTTTCCGGATTGTTCTGAGCCCAGCGGCTGACGGCGGCGTTGTGCAGATGATTGTGCGTGTCGATCAGGCCGGGCACGACGGTCCGTCCTTTCAAGTCCAGCTTGCGCGTCTGCGGACCCGCGTAGGACAAGATCTGGTCATTGGCGCCCAGGAACTGAACCTGGTCCCCGCGAATGGCCATCGCCTGATACGTGTTGCCGAGGGAGTTGCTCAGCGTAGAGTCATCCATGCTCACGATCTTGCCGTTGTAGACAATCCAGTCCGGATGGGCCACCAGCTCGGGCGGAACGTTGTTCAGCGCCTGCTGGCCGTGGACCGCAGTGGTCAGGACAACTACAGTGAAAACAACCCTCACAATTTGTAGAAGCATATTAGCCATCGGGAAACTCCTTTTTTCAATATAATCTCTTCGCAGGCACCCATGTCACGATAGGCTGCCCTCTCGGATTTGGATTGTACATTAGAAAGGCAGCAGATACATACGGTCCTTACAACGGCCCTAACTTCAAATTGGAGCATATAACGGGTCCGTGTAAGTGATGGCAATGGCCTTCCTGAAAAACCAAAAAAAGGGGTCCACTCCTCGCTCAGCTTCCTTCGCAACGAGCAAACCCCTCGGAAGATTGTACGGCACCCTTGAAATTCACACTTGCTAGAAGATGAACTTCAAGCTGAATTGGATCTGCCGGGCCGAGGTGATGGTCTCCTCGATCCGCCCCGCGTTCTTATCCAGGCCCCCACTCCTTGTAAAGATATCCGTTTCCGGAGCTCCGAAATTGGGGCGGTTGAACAGGTTGAAGAACTCCGCCCGAAACTGGATGCGGTTGTTTTCTGTCACGTCGAAATCTTTGAGGAGCGAGAAATCGAACGTGGCCAAGCCCGGAGAGATCAACGTGTTATTGCCCAGATTACCGTAAAACCCCGGCTGGAAGTCGGGGTCACCCTCCTTGCAGATCGTGGAGCCCGCGCAGACAGAGGGCACGAACTGGCTGGTGTCGAAGTACTTGTCCGGACCGCCCAGCACCGGGCTGTTATCTCCGCCCGGGATCAGATTCGGCCTGATCTTGTCGTCGTCTCCGATCAAATCCCTTTGGATCCCGCTGAGATCGTATATCCCAAGCGGGTGGCCAGAGAGGAGGGTTATGATCCCGTTAATTTGCCATCCGTTCATAAGCGCGTTCCCAACTCCGCCAAAATCTCCCCTGGGAAACTCATAGGAAAAGTTGGAGACAAAGCTATGCCGGATATCCTGTTTGGAGAGGCTCCTCTTCTGATCCATATCCCAGAAGTAAACCCCTCGCAGGCCTTGCGGAAGGTTCTCGCCATTGTTGGTTACTCCGGCGCCATTATCGATAGCCTTGGAAAAGTTGTAGGAGATCTGCGTCTGGATGCCGCGGCTGATCCGTTTTTGCGCGCTCAGGGCCACACCCTGATAGAAACTGTTCCCATTCGGAGATTGAGTCCGGACCTCCCCAAAGTTATCATTGATCGGATCAGCGCCATCTGAAAAGTGCTTCCGTGTCCCCGGCGCAGGATTGTTGGGCCATCCATCCCACCGGTTGATGTTTGAAAGCGTTTGCACCCACAAGTGCTGGGCCCGCGATCCGGTGTAGCCCGCTGAAAGCACCCAATCCGCCACCTCTCGTTGCAAGGTCAAGCTCCAGCGCAAGATATTGGCAGTCTGTTGGGCATGCTCCATGTATCGCATACTCGGACGGCCCTTGAGGAGATCTTCATACACCTCGACAGGGAACTGTCCGGCAGCATTCTGGTGAAACATCCGCAGGTTCACGCCCGCCTTTTTGGCATCCCTAGACCTAGCCCTCCCTACCAGAACGAACGGCGGCAGCTCCTGCAGGGCGGTTCGGATGTTGAACAGCGTGGGATGTTCGTAAAAGATGCCGAACCCTCCGCGCAGAGAGGTTTTTCGATCTCCGGGAGACCAGGCGAATCCGAAGCGCGGACTGAAGCTCCTCAGCGTGGCATTGGTGTAGAGCTGGTCAATAGTTCCTGGAAACTCTTCATCCGGGAACTTTGGTGCAATGGAAGCCGGCACGGAGACGTTGGTGTCCTGATAATTCACCAGATTGGAGATCTGCATATCGTCTTCGGAGATAACGGTGGCAAACTCGTACCGCATTCCCAGATTCAAGGTCAAGGAGTTGCTCACCCTCCAATTGTCCTGGAAATAGGATCCAAAGATGATTTGGTTCATATTGCGTGGCGGACTGTCATGGCCGGGAATATAGATCTCAAAGCGATCCACTGTATTGGTCAGGAAGTCTTCAGTCGTGCTGAATTCCCAAACTCCATTGCATCCCTTGCTGCAACTGAATTGGTTGTATCGGAAGCGGTTGATGTCCACCCCCAGCCGGAAAGAATGGTTCCCGCGGGTCAGCGACAGGCCGTCTTTGAACGTAAGGCCTTTGGATGTGTAAAAAGAACCAGCCGTCCGATATCCAACGGAGGTAGCCTCCTCCCCAGGGTTGATTTGGCCCACGAGAGTCCGGTCAGGATGGAACGGAAGGCCGCCAAAGTCCCTCGTGCTGAGGACGGCATCGTCCACAACCTCGCTGAAGGTGTAACCGAAATTGAACTCATTCAGGACGGTGGGGGAAAGGATGCTGGTGAGTCCCGTCGAGATGGTATGCCTTCGGTTGCTAATGCCCTGGGCCCCCAAATCTCCCAGGATACCGAAGGGTGACCGTTCGCTTTCGTTAAAGTTATAGGTTCCCGAGAGGAGGTTATTGTCCGAGAGTGTGTGGTCTATTTTGAAGGCCACAAAGTCGTCGGTGGTGGGCTGCTGTCCCGCGCCGGAAATTCGCACCGTCCCATCTCCGAAATCGTGCACCTGGGGAAACATCGTGCCGGGAATCGGATATAACGCCAGATACGGCTTGATATCCGGGTCAATCTCGATCGGGTCTTGGCCCGGGATAATCCCTTTATGGACATCCGCACTGAAAACCCGCTGGATATCCGTGGTGCTGAGCCTTTCTCGCAATCCTTCATAGCTGCCGAAGAAAAAGGTCCGGTCCGAGACAATAGGGCCTCCAATGGAGCCGCCGAACTGGTTCCGCTTGAACTCGGGTTTCTCGCCAAAGGCATTATCTTCCCACTTGGCTGCGTCAAAGTTGTCGTTGCGGAGAGTTTCAAAGAGCGAGCCGTGCAGGGCGTTGGTTCCCGACTTGGTCACCGCGCTGATAATCGCCCCGGCCTGGCTTTTGTATTCGGCCGAATAATTGTTGGTGATAATTTGGAACTCTTTGACGGTTTCCGCCCCGATGTAGGAGCCGGAGGCTCCCTGCACATTGCCGGAAAGATCGCCGGCGGCAACCCCGTCCAGCATGAAGATATTCTGAGTTGCACGCGACCCGGCCACGGAAATCTTCTGCCCCATGCCACTAAAGGCGCTTTGTCCCTGCCGCTGCGGGATGCGGAGCACCCCCGGCTGCAAAAAGCTCAACTCTGTCAGGTCCCGGTTGTTGAGCGGCAGGTCCTCGACTTTCTGCTGCTCCACCAATTGGGAGACCGTGGCGCTGGTTGTCTCTACGAAAGTGACCTCGCCGGTCACCGTGACGGCTTGTGCCACCTCGCCCACTTGCAGCAGCAGGTCCACTACTGCAGTCCGGCCCACCGACAACGTGATGCCGCTTCGGATGCTGGTTTGAAATCCGCTGAGTATAGCGCTGATTTCGTAATTGCCCACCGGAAGGTTCGGAGCCTCATACCGTCCCGTGGCATTGGATTCGGTTTGGCGCACTGCTCCCGTGTCCACGTTTTGGATGGATATTGTCGCTCCCGGCACGGCAGCGCCGGACTGGTCGGTAACCGATCCGGAAATCGTGCCCCTGGTCAATTGAGCCACTGCCAGCGAGGCGCTAAATAGAACTACAAGCAGGACCAAGCCCCGCCCGGTCCACTTGGGAATCCTAATGTTTGATTCGAATCTTTTGCTCATGGGCTTCTCCTTTTTCAAATCTGCTAATGTCAAAAAACTGAGTCGCCAACCCTCAATCAAAACCTTTGGGGGTACCTGGAGTAGTAATTATCCGAAAACTGGTATGCAATTTATGCCCCAAACTCTACCCTCGCTCAAACCGTAACATATACAAGCAATTAAGAGTTCTTTCCGATTTCATTGTCCTCGAACCGCAGGATAAATCCGAATTATGGAAAGCTGGAAATATGGAATATGGAACATTCATGCTCAACCCTTTACAAGCTTGCGTATCAAGAAACTCCGGCCTTCCGGGGGCCGGATCATCGAGCAGTTTTCTGCGGCTGACCGGAGCATCGAGTGCTTATGTAACTTGCCGCTCTCTTGGAAAAGTACAATGGGTAAATTGACATCGGGGAAACCTGAGCGCACAATAGCCTGCCTTTCCAGCAATTCGTTAATGCCGACCGTGCTTCATTAGATCCCAGATACTATTAAGCTACTATGCCGATTTACGGGAAATGTCAAGGATTTTTGGCTGGTTTTTGTGCCCGGCAACAAGACACGAAATCCACCTGTTGTATCTCAGCGGAAGTGCGATCGAGAGATTTCACAGTTGGTGTCAACCATAACGCGCCGTCATTCCTAGCCCTTCGGCTACGCTCAGAGATGACAGTCGGAGAGGATGCCTGATTCCGATGGCGGAGCGGTCTATACAATTTGCGAAAATGGTATAGAAACGTCAAACCTCTCTACACCCAGGGGCAGGCAACCCACCTGCCATCCCGGAATTCCAGGGGCGGGACTTCATCCGCGCAGGAAGGCTTCGCGATGGGACAGCGCGTACGAAAGGCGCAGCCGGAAGGCTTGTGGACGGGGCTCGGAATATCGCCGGGCAGACGGAGACGGCGGTCGCGGGCAGCTTCCGGATCGGGGCTGGGAACCGCCGAGAGCAGCGCGCGCGAGTAAGGGTGCATCGGGTGCTTGTAAACCGACTCGCCCGGTCCGATCTCCACGATATGTCCCAGGTACATCACGGCGATTCGCTCCGAGATGTGGCGAACCACCGACAGGTCGTGGGCGATGAAGATGTAGGAAAGGTGGAATTCGTTCTGCAGGTCCTGCATCAAGTTCACGACCTGCGCCTGAATGGAGACATCGAGCGCGCTAACGGGCTCGTCCGCAATAACGATTTTGGGGTTGGTCGCCAGCGCCCGCGCAATCCCGATGCGTTGCCGCTGGCCGCCGGAAAATTCATGGGGATACCGGTTCGCCTGTTCCTGTGAAAACCCCACCTTCCCCAACAGCCACCCCACGCGGTCCTTGCGCTCCTTGAACGGCGAGGTGGTGTGGATTTTCAGCGGCTCTTCCACGATCTGTCCGACCGTCATGCGCGGATTCAGCGACGAATACGGGTCCTGAAAGATCATCTGGATATCGGGCCGGTAGGACCGCATCTTCGAGCGGCTCAGCGCCGCCAAATCAACTGTGCCCGACGGATGGTGATACAGAATATTTCCGGAGATTTCCACGCCATAGACCATCGCGCGAAGTATGTTGACGATGGCGCGTCCAACCGTGCTCTTGCCGCACCCGGACTCCCCCACTAGACCCAGCGTTTCGCCACCTTGCAGCCCGAAACTCACGCCGTCCACGGCCTTCACTTCGGCGATCTTTCGCGCCAACACGCCACCCACAACGGGAAAGCCCACGGACAAATTCTGGACCTCGAGAATCTTCATGGATTCACCAAATGGCAACGCACCCAGTGTCCGGGCGAGGTTTCCAGCAATTCCGGCTCGGCCACAGAGCATCGCTCCAGCCGTTCCGCGCAGCGGGTCACGAACTTGCACCCGGCGGGCAGATCGAGAATGTCGGGAACGTTGCCGGGAATCGTGCGCAGCCGCTCCTGTTTCTCGCCGTCGACGGACGGCAGCGACGCCAGTAGGCCGCGCGTGTAGGGATGCTGCGGGTTCTGGAACAGTTCTTTCACCGGAGCGATCTCCTGAATTTTTCCGCCGTACATGACGATCACGCGGTGACAGGTCTCCGCCACAACGGCGAGATTGTGCGTAATCAGCAGAATTGCGGAGTCCCGCCGCTGATCCTTGAGCTTGAGCATGAGCTCCAGGATTTGCGCCTGGATGGTGACGTCGAGGGCGGTCGTCGGCTCATCCGCTATCAGCAGTGAAGGGTTGCAAACGAGCGCCATCGCGATCATGACGCGTTGCCGCATCCCTCCGGAGAACTGATGCGGATAGTCTTTCATGCGCAACGCCGCATCCGGAATGCCGACCAGATCGAGCATCTCGACGGAGCGGCGGAATGCTTCGCTCTTCGATACCTGTTCGTGCTGCAGCACGATCTCCACCAACTGCATGCCGATCGTGAAGACCGGATTCAGCGAGGTCATCGGTTCCTGGAAGATCATGCTGATCTGTTTTCCACGAATGGTTCGGATCTCATCCCAGGAGAGCTGCAGCAGATCTCGACCTTCAAACAGGACCGATCCTTCCAGGATTTTGCCGGGAGGGTCGGGGATCAGCCGGAGAATGCTCAACGCCGTGACGCTTTTCCCCGATCCCGACTCGCCCACCAGTCCCGCAACCTCGCCCGGATAGATGTCTAAATCCACCCCATCGATGGCTTTGGCGGTCCCTGCTTCGGTTTGGAACTGTGTCTTCAGGTTCCGCACCTGAAGCAGTGGGGCCTGTGGTTTGCTCATCGCAGCCTCGAAAATTCCTTGGGATCGAAGGCCTCGCGCACCGCTTCCCCGATGAAGACGATCAGAAGGAGGGTCAGGAACAGCGCGCTGAGGGGGAAAAAGACCAGCCACCATTTGGTCAGGTGGCTCATCCCTTGGCCGATGAGCTCCCCCCAGCTTGGCGTGGGAGCGGGAAGTCCGAAGCCCAGAAAATCCAGCGCGACCAGCGCGCCGATGTTACCGACGATCATGAACGGGGCGAAGGAAACGACGGGGGTGAGCGAGTTGGGCAGGATATGTTTGAACATGATCGCCGCTTCCGAGGCGCCCATGGCTATGGCGGCGCCCACGTAATCTCTGGCTTTCTCGCGGTAAAACTCGCCCCGCACGTAATACGTGATGCCCATCCAATTAAAGACGGTCAGGATGAATATCAGCAGCCAAAAGGATGGTTGCAATACCAGATTTCTTCCTGGGATGTAAATGGGCACGACAATCGAGCTGACGATAATAATGGTGTAAAGAAACGGCAACGAAGACCATATCTCGATCAAGCGCTGCCCCAGAATGTCCAGTTTACCCCCGAAGTATCCCAGCAACGCTCCCACCGTGATGCCGATGGCGTAGCTGACCGCCAGCACCATCAGCGCGAACGTAAGAGACACGTTGAAGCCGTAGGCCAGCCGCGCGAAAATGTCTCTGCCTCGGTCGTCGGTTCCGAAGATGTGCTGCCAGGACGGGGAATGCGGAGGAGAGCCGGGAAGCTCCAGAAGAGACTCGGTGGGGCTGTAGGGATAAAGCGGTAGGACGGCCCAGTTGCCGCCGTTCTGTTGGCGGAAAGTTTCCGCCAGGAGCCTGTAATCCGGCTCCCCGATGGCTTCCTGGCCGAAGATGGATGGCGAATAGTATTGCAAAAGAGGGAAGTACAACCGGCCTTCATACCGGACGATCCATGCTTCGTCGTTTACCAGCACCGGCAGAAAAAAGGAGGTCCCGTAGGCGGCGAGGAGAAAGAGAAAGGAATAATACCCTCGCTTCAGGGTGCGAAACTTTCGCAGGCGCTTGCGAAACAGTGAGACGGAGGGGCGCGCCGGCGGAGCTTCGGTTTGCAGTGCTGCAACGGTCTCGTTCAGACTGGATGTTACGTCTGGTTTCGTCACTTGAACCGAATCCTGGGATCCACAACCACGTAGATCATGTCCGAGAGAATGTTTCCGACCAGCATCAGCAGACTGGATATCACCAGGATGCCCAGAGCCACCGGATAGTCGCGCTGCAAAATCGACGTGTAGCCCAGGTAGCCCATGCCGTCGATGTTGAACACCTTTTCGATCAAGAACGAGCCGGCCAGAATCAAGCCGATCACATGACCGAGGCCCGTGGCAATCGGAATGAGGGAATTGCGCAGCGCGTGAACGAAGATGACGCGCTGCTCGCTGAGGCCCTTGGCAAAGGCGGTGCGAATGTAATCCTGTCCGAGGTTTTCCATCAGAGAGTTCTTCATCAGGATCGTCAGCGTGGCAAACGACCCGATCATGTAGCACAGCACGGGCAGAAACATGTGGTGGAGCTGCGCGATGATCTTCTCGAAAAAGCTAAGGTATTCCCAGTTACCCGGACGGAAACCGCCCAGCGGGAACAAGTCCCAGAAGCTGCCCCCCCCGAACAGCACAAGCAGCGCCGCCCCGAGCGCCCATCCCGGAACCGAGTAACCCAAAAATACGATGAAGCTGCTGGCGAAATCAAAACGTGAACCGTGCCGGATGGCTTTCCAGACACCCAGTGGAATACAAACCAGGTAACTGAGAAAGAAGCCCGTCAAGCCGAGAAAGATAGAGATGGGAAAGCGGGATTTGATGACATCCCATACGGGATCCTGATAGATGTAGGAGCGGCCCAGATCGAGGTGTACCAGATTCCAAAGCCATAGCGCGTACCGAACGTGCACCGGCTTATCAAAGCCGTAGTAGCGCCGCATCTCCTCGATGGCGTCTTCCGGAATATCAATGCTGATCGCCGTGCCGGCCGATCCCCCTTCGGTCGCCAATGCCATCTTGAACCGCATGATCTGGCGTTCCACCGGGCCGCCCGGAACGAAATGCATCATCACGAACACGGCCAGGGTGATGCCAAGAAAGGTCGGGATAATCAGTAAAAAGCGGCGGGCAAAGTAACCAGTCATGAAATCTTACGCGCTTGGAGCTGCCATTATTGCTCGTTATTGCCGAACTCAATCCAATAATGATCCTCCGATGGCCCCACTTCCATCTGCATGGAGGAATCGCGCAACGCCTGCTGCAGTTCGGCGTCTTTTGCAGGGTCGATCCACCACATCTGCGGCAGGCCGGGACCGGTGCCGGCGCCGAAGGAGTCGCCCGTGCGTGACAGATAACCGGCGGGCGTTCCAAACTTGTTCCAATAAACCAGGCGGGCAAACGGAGCATTCCACTGCAACGCGTAGTTGTAGGCGTTCGCCAGGATTCCGTCGATTTCACGCAGCGCACGGACCCGTTCTTCCACATCAAACATTTTGTCGTACGCCTCGCAAAGCTCATCCACGCGCGCATTCTTGAATCCCGTGATGTTGTTGGTGTTGTCGACATCCGCCAGTGACGAATGCCAACTCGTCTCCGGATTCGGAAACAGCAATGCTCCCCATCCCATCTGAGTCATCTGAAAGCGTCGCTCGTTAACCATCTGAAACAGTGTTTCCCCGGTGATAAGGCGGAGATTCAAGCTGATTCCGACTTTTCGCAGGTCCTCTTGGTATATCGTCAGGTGAGGCTCAAACGTGCGGCTGACGTAAAGCAACTCGATCTGCAGCGGAGCGCCGTTTTTGACCAGCCGTCCTTGGGCGTCGCGGCTGTTCCAACCTGCTTCCGCGAGCAGCTTCAGAGCTTCCTGGGGGTTGTACTCGTTCTTGGGATTGTCCGGGTTCTCATACCGCCCTCCGACGTAATACGAATTTTGAGGTTCGTACTGGTTGTACATGATCTTCTCGATCAACTGCCGGCGGTTGAAAAGGAAGGTGAGCGCTTTGCGAACACGAATATCATCAAAAGGAGCCCTGCGGGTATTGAAAGCAAATCCCTGGATGCCCTTCGGCTCATTGTTGAAGATTTTTCGTTTCTGAACGAGTCCCCGCTGGATGTTCTCGAAGTTCAATTCTTCGACCCATTGCCGCGCCATCGACACGGGGTAATAGTCCAGCTCACCCTTCTTGAACATTTCAAAAGCCAGGTTCTCATCGCGGACCACGATGAATCGCATCTCATCGAAATTGCCCAGCCCGACGTTGCTTCTCGCTTTCGCCGCCCAATAATCCTTGCGGCGCCGCACGGTGATCGATTGGCCCTTGTCGATATCTTCTTCGCGAATGGTGTGTGCCCCGGTGCCCGGCAGCAACTTGTAGTTGTATTCCTTGAGATAGGTATCTCCATTGATGGTCTTCAGCACATGTGCAGGCAAAATGGACATCCCGGAGAAGTAGAGAAAATTTCTCCAATTCAGTTCTTTGGCTCGGACGCGGGCGATGTACATGCTTTCGGCAACCGGTCGTTCCAGCTTTCCAAATACCATCTGGTTGGAGGGAGACAGCAGCGTTTTATCCATCATGAAATCGTAGGTCGCGACAACGTCTTCGCTGGTCACCGGCATGCCGTCGGAGAATCGCGCATTCGGATTGATACGGAACCGATACGTCATCTTGTCTTCAGATATCTGCCAGTGCGTGGCGAGAGACGGGATGTGCTCCAGCGTGGTGGGATGGAGCCCGACCAAGCTCTCGTATGCCATGGATGTAATTCCATAATTGAACGCCGAGTTTGATTCCGGCCCTTCCGTTCGAAGCGTTCCGGGGAAGTCCCTGAGATGATCGCGGAGCAAGCCGCCCTTCAACGCTCGCGGGTCGCCGATGAAATCGAAATCCGTGTTCGTTTCCCATCCCACTCCCGTGAACCCCTTACCTCCTTGCTCGGCGGGAACTGAGGGATCAGCCCCGGCGTCGGCGTCAGGGAAGACGGGGTAGTCTTCCTTGTCCATGGAAACCGGGCCGGAAGGAGCGGTCGGCATGGATGTTTCGGAGCCCATTTCTCGCTCTGAGCCGCTGCTGCAGCCTACGGCCAGCGCCAGGATCAGTAGAAGAGATCTTTTCATTGGTTGGTCCCTCCGTCAGGTCAGGGTAGCCCAAATCATAGCTGTATCTATTAAACACGAGGAAATCCGAAAAAGCGAGACAGGACCCTCAGTTTAAACATCCCGTAATGAGAGATTAAACAAGATGATACGGCAAATCTATGTTGGTCAAGGAGCTGTGCAAGAGGCTTCCGTGTCAAAACCATGCAGTTTCGGCGAGGGGAGTTGCCAGTCTTACTCTGCCTTCACCGTCCGGCCACACCTCCGGCGCGAGTTTTCCCTTATCCACCACCAGGACTCTGTTCACCGGGACGTAGGGGATGCCTTCCAGCGGAATGGCGGCGTCCATAGTAGGTAGACTTGTCGATCACAGTGGCCGGATCGAAGGCTGGGATGGCAGCGTCGGCACCAACACGCCGGTTTCGGTCTCCGGCAGGGCGAACGCCTCAGTACTTGATCTTCCAATTGCCTTCAACATCTTCGCGATGCATCTTGTGGCAGCCGGTGCAGTTGGCGCGGGTTGCGTGAAATTTTGCCAACGCTTCCACAAGCTTGCCCGCAGAGGCAAGTTCGTCAACTTCTTGGAAGCCGGACTGGGTGTTTTTGGCAAACTTCATGGCGGTGTTGACGTTCTTTGTCTGAAAGAAGGCATAGACCCGGCCAAAAAGCTCTTGCAGTTTCTTCGCGTCCGATACGGCCGGATCCCCGGCCTTGTCTTGCAGATTCAAGGCCAAACTGCCGACCGTTTGGCTAATGGTCTCCATCCATTCCTGAAATTCATCTTCGTCTTGGGTCGAACCGGCAACGGAAAATAAAAGCAAGCAGGCGGTCAAAGATAAAACAGACAAAACATGTTTCATTGGATTGGGTCCTTTCAATTCACCCTAAAGGCGAATGCGCCGCTGACGTCACCTCTTTCGTCTGCCAGGATAAAACTTTGCGCGCGGATTTCCTTCAATTCTATTCAACCACTATGCCACGGTCCGCACTGGTCACGCCACTATACCGCAATCCTGGGCTTGTTAAATTGACAACTCCTTAACTCTGGTTTATAGATCATGTCTCGCCGCGAGAATTGGACGCTTGCTTCCGTCCGGCAGTTGATTTGCCTTTTCACCCCGTGTAATCTGGTTCATATACTGCCAGTTACTGAAGAGCCTGGTTGCTGAAGAAAGCTGCTGAAGAAAATAGTTCCTGAAAGAGCAAAGTTGCTGAAGAACTCATGAAACTACGAGGATATTTTCTATGGACCGCTCTTCTCGTCTCGGCTTGGTTGCTTCCGGCTTTCAGCGCCTTCACGGCAACCCTGTCGGGCACAGTTTCTGACACCGAAGGCGCCATCGTTGCCGGGGCTCAAATCATCGCCCAGCAACAGGAAACCGATTATTCCCTAACGGTCATAACGGAACAAGACGGCAGCTATTCGTTGGAGTCCTTGCCCCCCGGCTTCTACACCCTGACTGTCCGAAAATCGGGCTATGCGGATTTGATGCTGCAAAAAGTCGCTGCCGGAACGGAAATGGAATCCGAGACCGTTCGGCTCGACCTGCAGCTCCAATTGATCCAAGAGAGAACCCTGGTGAGGGGTGAAGAGGAGCTCAACCCTAACGTTTTTGTCGTTAAACTCGATACGAATGAGATTGTAAGGCAGCTGGTGCGGCGGGGAGCCAGACTGCAACTCACCCGGGAGTTTCGTTCTCAAGAAAATTCCTATGGAGCAACCTACGGCTTCCCCCTGCGAAGGATTGAATTTTCCAGGCCTCGCGCGCTGCTGGCGGGCTTCCACGGCTCTGTCTACGAATATCACCAGAGCAGCGCCCTGAACGCCAGGTCTTTCTTTACCGTCGGAAAGCTCAAGCCTTCCCGCAGAAATCAGTACGGAGCGACGTTCGGCGGCCCCCTTTTCAGCGACAAAATCTCTTTTAATTCTGCCTGGAGCCAGCTTCGGGAATCCGGTTTTGTGAACGGAAACATTCAGGTGCCCAAGAAGGAGGAACGAACCCCTCTTTCCCAGGACCCGGAAGTGAAGGCCATGATTGCCAGACTTTTGGAGGGTTTTCCCCAAGACCCTCCCAATCTACCCCATCTGTCCCCGCGTCACCTGAACACCAATGCGGTTCGGGACATCCGGAACACGGCTTTTTCCACGCGGATCGATTATCAGCCCCGCCAGAGAGACCAATTGGCCTTCGAGCAAAGGTTTCTGGATTTTACGGAAGAGCCTTTCGAGATGGTGGCCGGGCAAAATCCGGTTACGTTTCTGCGGCCGCAGAGCTACCACCTTTCCTACCTCCGTACATTTTCTCCTAGTACGATTGCCAAGTTCTCATTCAACTTTGATCGCCTGGTGGCCTTGCTGGACGTAACGGAGCGCTATAAAACGCTGCTGGCCCCTCTGGGAGTCGATGTCGTTCCGAATATTGGGTTAGGCGGGGACTTCACCGGGCTGGGTCCCGGCAGCTCGTTTCCCCGCCGACGAGTGGAAAATCGGTTTCACCTTTCTTCCGAACTGACCCATGTCCGAGGCAATCACACGATTTCGCTCGGCTTCAAACTCACCCGTTTTCAACTCAACGATCTGGAGAGCGACGGAGTTCGCGGCTCTTTGAGCTTCCAGAGAAATTTCGGCCGCGGGGCGGCGGAGAATTTTCTCCTGGGCGTCCCATCCCGCTTTGAGGTTACTTTAGGAGACCTTTACCGTGGCTTTCGAAACTGGGAGGATGCCTTCTATTTTCACGACACCATCCGAGTGAGCCCCCATTGGACGCTCTCGGTGGGTCTTCGCCATGAAATCCTTACCCTTCCCAAGGAAGTAAACAACCTGACCAAGATTTCTTATCGAACCGATGCCAACAATCTGGCTCCCCAGTTTGGGTTCGCCTGGAATCCGGGTGGAGGGAAATCAGTCCTGCGCGGGGGCTATGGAATCACCTTCGGCACACTTTTTCCGCTGCTTTACCAACGCGAACGCTTTAACCCGCCGGCAGTCCGAACCGTTACGGTAAACGATCCGGACCTGCTGGACCCTTTGAGCAGGGTGGAATTAACCAGCGACGGGACCGAGAGGTCTGAGCTGAAGCGGAACAGTCCCGATCTGGTAGCACCCTACACGCACCTCTATACCCTTTCCCTGGAACGGGAACTGCCGGCGAACACTTCGCTCACGGTTGGATACATCGGAGAAAGGACCTTCAAGCTGCCTGAAAGGGTCATCTCCAACCGGGCCAAACCTGTTCCGGGAATCGCGACCACCACGAAAACCATCAATAACAGGCGCCCTGACCCCAGGTTCTTGCAGATCGGGACCGTCGTCAACAGCACGATTTCATACTTGGACGCATTGCACGTCACTGTAAATCGGCGCTTGAGCCGTGGTCTGGCCCTCAATGCGCAATACACCTTCAGCAAGGTCATCAGCACGGGATCCACTGTATTCGCCGATAGTTTTACAAGCGCCGTCAGCCAAAGTGACAAAATTATGAGCGACATGAAGGCCGTTGCCAAATTTGATACTCCCCACGCCTTCACCATCGGCTATAGCTTTGAATTGCCAGGACTCCGCCTCGGACAGGGAATCCAGTCCCTGTTGCTGAGAGGCTGGAGAATCTCCGGCACCACCACCTTTCGATCCGGGACTCCCCTGACGGTATTTACCGGTTCGGACTCACCCGGCTTGGGGAATGTGGACGGGGCGGGCTCGCCGGACCGGCCGAATCTTCTGAATCCTGCCATCCTGGGACGGAGTATTGACCACCCGGATACTGCCGCCGCCGTTCTTGGCGCTGATTCCTGTAATAAAGATATACGACCAGTCCAGTGCGTTTATTTTGATACCAACCTCCCTCCAGGAGGACGGGGCAACATCGGTTTTAATACCTTCCGGAACGACGGAACCCACAATTGGAACTTCGCGGTGGAGAAAGATTTTTTTCTTGGAGAGATAGGAGACCGCGCGCCCAACCTGCAGCTACGAACTGAATTCATCAACCTGTTGAACCAGCCCCAGTTCAGCCCCGTAAACAGCCGGATCTCCGCCGATACGTTTGGGCAAATTACCAACACGGCGAACAAAGGACGGGTGATCCAGTTGATGCTGAGGCTTCGGATGTAGGGGAACATTTCACCGCTCCGGAAAGTCCTCCAATTGGCGCTCCAGTTTCTGCCTGCTGGCTGACGAGAGCCGGGCCGTTGCTCCGTTTTTGAACTTCAAGTTGTGGCCTGGAGTTGTAAGATAGCGTTGCGAATAGGGAGACCGCATGGACCGCAGGCGTTTCATCATCATAGGCGCCGCCGGGAGTGCCTGGTTTGTGGCGCTGAACCTGCTCTACAACAGATTCGGACCCCAGATTTCCTCTCGCCGCGTCCATGTCGAAGATTACCTGTTGCTGGGCGAGCGGGCGGCGCTGGAGGCCATCACCTCCAACGGCGACTTCTACGTTACATCCAAAGGCTCATCCCCCCGCGTCGATCCGGCTCAGTGGCGCTTGGCCCTCAACGGTCTGGTGGAAAATCCCCTCACGCTGACTTTGGAACAGATCAAAGCCCTGCCCCAATTGGAGCGCACTCTGACGCTTGAATGCATCTCGAATCGCGTTGGAGGGCCCTGGATTGGCAACGCCCGGTGGCGCGGAACCGCTTTGCGGCCTCTGCTGGAGATGGCGCGCCCGCGGGCGGAGGCCACGGCCGCGCTTCTCCACGCCGCCGACGGCTTATCCACCGGCCTCCCGCTCGAACGCCTTTTGTGGGAAGACAATTTCCTGGCCTACGAGATGAACGGTGAGCCGCTGCCACGGGATCATGGCTACCCGCTGCGGGTCTTTTTCCCTGGCAAGTATGGGATGAAGCAGCCAAAGTGGATCACCGGAATTGAATTCTTGGCCGAGCATCAACTGGGCTATTGGGAACGGAAAGGCTGGTCCGACACCGCCGAGCGGCAGACCCGCGGCGTCATAGACAACCCGGGCGACGGAGCGAATCTCTCCGGCGAGCGGTTCCTGTTGGCAGGGTACGCCGTCGCCGACGCCTCTGGCATCGAGCGCGTCGAGGTGAGCGAAGACAACAGAGCCTCCTGGCGTCCGGCTGAGATCGTCAGCAATCCCTCACCTTATGTCTGGACCTTCTGGCGGTACGAGTGGCAACCCTTGGTTGCTGGAAGCCACACCTTGTGGGTGCGCGCCGTGAACGGTCGCGGGGAAGTGCAAACAGCCGAAGAGGCCGATCCCTGGCCGGAGGGCGCCACGGGTCACCACCGCATTGAGATCAAAGTGGCCTTGGAATCGGCAGGCTGAACCGAAAATTCGACCTCGGAATGACCCCGCGAATACGCCCTACAACAACTATGGAACTGCTTAAAAGACCAAGTCGGAGCTGGAGGGGATAACTCTTCGTTGGTTCAGTACAGTTTCATTGTTGCTCTATAGCTTCCCAGAACACTCGTGATGCCCCAGAGGGGCTCAGGAGTTTAGCCCGCGGTGCCAGAGCGACAGGCATTCAGGTAGCGACAGGCATTCCTGCCTGTCCCACCGATCAATGGCTTTCCAGTGGCTTTTTCAGCCAAACAAACCCAATCAAAGCCAATAACGAAGCCAATCCCCGATCTTCTGTATATTTCATATCTCCTTATACTACAATTGGTTAGCTGGAAATCAGAAGTTTTGAAATGGGTTCGTTTTGCAAAAAAAACATTTTTCCCCCGCTCCCCTTCCCCTGCAAACTAAACAAAGCCAGCTTCGCAAACGCCCTCCGGCCCGATTGTCTTTCGCGCAAATTCCGGGAGCAACAAAATTATTCCGAGAGTTCCGAATCTGCCGAATCTACCGAGGGAACCGAATCTGCCGAGGAAACCGAAGCGCCCGTGTCCGAGCCGCGAGAACCTGTCTCGGCAAATCGTCCCGCGCCAGGTAGCGACAGGCATTCTTGCCTGTGCTCCATTTCCTCCAACCTTTCCTATGGCGTACAGGCCGAAAGGCCTGCACAGGTAGCAACATGCATTACTGCCTGTCCTCCAAGAGGGCAGGCGGAACCGCCTGCCCTGCTTGTGCACCCAGCCGAATAGGTAGGCAAGCAAGTACAGGCCCCGGTAGGCCTGTCCCCCTGCTTCGCTCTGCGCAGCATGGCAGCGTTTCTGGTTGCCTGCCATTCCTGATTTACGCCTGCCGGCAAACCGCTCTGGATTCTGACGCCCTTGCAGGGCTGTGAAGCACTTCTACGCCAACTCGGAAATTGGTTTAGCGATATTGCGTGGTATTATCCCGGCACGGGGAATCCGTAACAGGGTGCTTTCGCGGGATGCGCCCGAGCAGCGCGCTGGAGCCGCTGGATCGCAGTGCGAACCATACGGCCTGCGCGGGTGTCAGCAGTATGGATGGGCTGGGTTATCGATAGGCTGGCTGGGTATTACTCGCCGGAGCGATCTCTATACTCTCCGGTAAACGGGGCAGCACCCAATTGGACAAGCAACTCTGCCGTCTTCTTTTGGACTTTGGGTCTCCGGAACCGATCGTCGTAACGGCCTCCCGCAAGCTGCCGGTACACCAAGCCCTCGGGATCACCCAGCGCGATAGTCAAGGGCGTCTGTCCGTACATGTCCGTGGCTTCCAGATTTGCGCCCTTTTCCACCAGGAACCGAATCATTTCGTTCGCTCCCAGGTATGCCGCGCCGTGCAGCGCCGTCCGGCCGTCGGCGGCGACCGCATTGACGTCGGCGCCCAGTTCCACCGCCAGCTTGGCGGCCTCCAGAGCGTGCTGTTGCTCCTCCTGGGTGCGTCTGATCAGTTCTTTTCCCAGTCCTGCCGCAACCGCCAGCGGCGTCACAAGATACTCGGTCGCCAGCAGCGGGTCGGCTCGTCCTTCCACCAGAACGCGCATGGCGCTGATATCGCTGGCCGCGGTTGCCAGCAAAAACGGCGTCACGCCGACCTGGTTGATTTGGGGTATGGTATTCCCGTTGGAGCGGGCAAGCGGCGCGTAGTCATAAGGCGGGAATTCCTTACTGATCCGGGCGTTCGGGTCCGCCTCTTTTGCCAGCAGCGCCTTCATCAATTTCGGCATGTTGGGCCGCAGCCAGCCGAAACGGTCAGTAGGTCTGTTCCGCACGCCGCTGATGGCCCGCAGTCCTTCGTTCAGCGAGTAGTGCAAGGCGGTAATTCCGTAGACGTCGGCAGCGTTCGGGTCCGCGCCCTGCTCCAGCAGAAACAGTGCAAGCTCTTCGTGGCCGCTGGCGCTTGCCACCACCAGGGCGCTGCCGTCTTCCGGCGTGGCTTCATTCACATCCGCCCCCGCTTCCAGCAATATCCGGGTAGAGTCCAGGTCGCCCTGCTGGGCGGCAAACAGCAACGGCGTGAATCCGCCCTTCGATTTGGGGAAATGGACGTCCGGCGAGTAGCTAAGCCCTTCCCCGTTGCTGCTCATGCTGTTAAACGGCTCCGGAGTCGGAATGGCCTTCGAACGAGCGTGGATGTCGGCTCCGTGTTCGATCAGCGTCCGCACGACCTCCGGACGTTTTTCCGCCGCGGCCCACATCAGAGCCGTTTGCCCCTTTTGGGACTCTTTTGCATTCACGTCCGCTCCGTGGGCCAGCAACAACTTCACCGCTCCCGCGCTGCCTGTGCGGACGCACGTCATGAGCGCCGTCTCTCCCGTCCACAGGGAGGCGTTCGGGTCCGCTACGGCCTCCAGCAGTTTTCCAACCAGGGCAGCGTTCCGGTTGGTGCAGGCCAGCGCCAGAGGAGTGACTCCATGGTCGTTCGCCGCGTTCACGTCGGCGCCGGCGCGAATCAACAGTTCCGCCGTTTCCAGATCATCCCGGTGGGCCGCCCAGGCCAGCGCCGTCGCGCCGTCCGGTTGAGGCGTATTCACGTCGGCCTGTTCCGCTAACAGGGAACGCACGGTTTCCCGGTCACCCGTCTGGACCGCTTCAACCAGCCGCAAATCACCGCCGGCTGCGGCAAGGTTGGCAACCGACAGCAGAGCTGCCAGCCGCCAGAGACCCAGGCTTTTGACTCGGATACCCATACTTCTCCCTCCGTCCATTCAGCTGTTGATTAAGGATTTCCCATCACCCGCATTACACGGACAGGAGTTCCAGCTTCCCGGTGGCGTCGCTGTACTTGCTGTCCAGATAGTCATCCACGGGGATCTTGGCCATGTCCAGTATGGACAACAGCAGGTTCGAAAAAGGCAGACCTGCGTACCGGATGTGGTTCCCTCCCTTGATCTTGCCTGCACCCCCGCCCGCCAGCAGGATGGGCAGATCGTTGTGCAGATGGAAATTGCCGTCGCTCAGGGAGCTGCCGAAGATGATGGCCGAATGGTCCAGCAGGGTGCCGTCGCCGTCCGGCGTGGAGCGCATCTTCTCCATGTAATACGCGAACAACTGGGATTGGAACAGATCGATCTTCTCCACTTCCGCGATCGTCTCTGGAATATCCTTGTGGTGAGACAGCGGGTGGTGGCCATCGCCCACGCCGATCTCGCGGAAGGGACGGTCCGTTTGTTCGCGGCCCATCATGAAGGTGGTGACACGGGTCAGATCGCTCTGCAAGGCCAGCACCTGCAAGTCGAACATGAGCTTGGCATGCTCTGAATACGTAGTCGGGATGCCTGTGGGCCGCTCCATCTCCTGGGCGGTTTGGTCCCCGGCGGAAGCGCTGGTTTGCTCCGCCACCTGGATGCGTCGTTCGATATCGCGAATTGCATCGAGGTACTCGCTGAGCTTGGCGCGGTCGCTCGGGCCGACCTCGCCTAGAAGACGCGCCACGCCCTGGGTCACCGAATCAAGAACGCTGCGCTGCCTCCGGGCCCGGCGGAGCCGCTCTGCCGGGTCGGCGCTGTCGCTGTCGCCGAACATGCGCTCGAATACCGCGCGCGGGTTGATCTCCATCGGGAGCGGCGTTGTGCCGCTGCGCCACGAAATCGTGTTCATGTAGTAGGCGGCATAGCTGCCGTCGTTGGCTGCCATCTCAGGGGAATCCAGGCCAATCTCCAACGAGGCAAGCTGGGTGTGCTTGCCGAGTTCCCTGGCAGCCACCTGGTCCATGGAAATGCCCACCTCTTTGCCCGGCTTCGGGTGAATGCCCGTTAGGAACGCGGCGGCGGGGCGCGCATGGACTCCTCCAGGCTCGTTCCCGACGGCATCCGCGGCCTTGATGTTCAGCCCGCTCAGCACCATGAATTGATCCCGAAAGGCAGCCATCGGTTCCAGAGTCGGAGTCATCTCGTAAGCGGCCCCTTCGGTCGTCGGCGTCCATTTCGCCATAATTCTCCCGTTCGGCACAAAAACAGTTGCAATGCGGAATGCCGGTTTAGCCGCCGTGTCTCCCGCGGCTGCCAAGGCCGGAACCATTCCGTCCAGCAGCGGCAAAGCCAGCGATGTGCCGACCCCGCGCAAAAATGTGCGTCGTGGGATAACCTTCTTGAATATCATCATGGTTCTCGTGACCTCCTCATTTGAAAGGGCGTACTTCGGACGATGCCTGAAATCAGGTCCGACCAGCGGTAGCCGTTGGGAGCGGCCTCCCGCAGGATTTTGCGGACGACCGGTGCGTCGTAATACTCCGTTCCCCTGCCAAGGGCGTAAGTCAGCAGTTTGCCGGCAGCGCTGGTGAGAAACTGTTCCGGACGGTTCAGCAATACCTCCCGGAACTCCACGACGCCCTTGATCTGGGTGCCGTCCGGGAGCACCCCGGAGGCGTCGATCGGAGGGTTCGTATCTCCGAAGGGGCTGGTGGTTCGCCATCTGCCGATCGCGTCAAAGTTCTCCATCGCGAATCCGATCGGATCCATCAAGCTGTGACAACTTTCGCAGGCGGGATTCGCGCTGTGCTGATCCATCTGCTCCCGCATGGTGAGGGCCTTGCCCTCCTCGTCCTCTTCCTCCAGGGTCCCAACCACGTCGGGCGGAGGGGGCGGGGGTGGCGTGCCCAGCAGGTTTTCCAGCACCCACTTGCCGCGCAGCACCGGGGAGGTGCGGTTGACGCGCGAGGTTACCGTCAGGATAGTCCCCTTGCCCAGCAATCCTTTCCTGGCCTCGTCTTCCAACGTTACGCGCCGAAAATGGCTGCCGTAAACGTTCGGAATTCCATAGTGCCGGGCCAGGCGTTCGTTGACGAACGTATGGTCTGCATCCAGCAAATCCAGCACGCTGCGGTCCTCTCGCAGCATGCTTTCAAAGAACAGCTCCGCTTCCTGCTGGAACGCATTGCGCAGGTTGTCGTCGAAATCGGGGAATACGCGCGTGTCCGGCGCCACCAACCGCATATTACGCAGGCTGAGCCACTGTCCGGCGAAATTGCTCACCAGAGTCTTCGAGCGGGAATCGGCGAGCATGCGCTGCACCTGCTGCTGCAGCACCGTCGGGTCTTTGAGCCTGCCGCTTTCGGCCAGGCCGAGCAGCTCCTCGTCGGGCATGGTGCTCCACAGAAAGAACGACAATCGGGAGGCCATCTCCACGTCGTTGATGCGATAGGCGGTACCCGGCGCAACGCCCGCTGGATCGCGTTCGATGCGGAACAGAAACTCAGGGCCGGCCAGTATTCTCTGCAGCGCCAGCTGGATTCCTGCTTCGAAGCCTCCATCGCTCCGGCCGGTCTGGTAAAGGTTGAGCAGCGTCTGGAGGTTTTCCTGGCTGAGAGGCCGCCGGTAAGCGCGCCGCGCCAGCGTGGAAAGAATTTTTTTTGCGCAGGGTTCCTCATCCTCGCTGCGGGCTGGGCTGCATACAAATATCTTCTGGCGGCTGGGGGTCTCTCCCGACCCCTTCGCATTGTAAGGCCCCGTAACCGTGACGGCGTCCACGGCCGGGTTGCCCCCTCGATACTGACCCATGTCCCCGTACCGCAGGGGAGGCATGTAAACACCTTCCGGCTTCGAGTTTTCCTTTTGGAAGGCCACCCCAACCAGCCGCGTGCCCGCCTTCGCCGCGAAACGGACTTCCAGGTCCGCGTCGGCTGAGTACTCGTACGCCACCTGCTCCGTGTCGCCCCGGTAATCCGGGTCGTTGCGCGAAAAAACGGGTCCCGTCCTGCCTGGGTACTCGCCGCCAACCGTGAACGTCTTGATTCGCGCGCCGTCCAGGCGAACGTTGAGCTGGTTCGGCTCGCGGAGGCCGCGGATGTAACCGTCGTTGTTTCTTTGCAGTCGGATGCGAATGACGTACTCGCCGTCGAGCGGGAAGCGATGCTGAACCGCGATTCCGCCGCGCGATCCGAACGGCAGAGAATCGCTCATGCGCTCTTCTTGCACCAGCAACTGGGGAAGCTTGTATTCCTCGCTGGCCGGACGGATGGTGGGGTCTCCAATGGCCAAGCGGCTGACCTTGCCCGCCGCCAGCATGTATCGTTCCATCAACAGCGGCGATACGGAGAGGACGTCCGCAATGTTGTCAAAGCCGTAGTCTGCATTGTCAGCGGGGAGAAGTGATACGGTGTCGATTTCCACCGCAAGCAAGTCGCGGATCGCGTTAGCGTATTCGGCGCGGTTGAGACGATGGGCGGGAGGCCTGCCGGGGTTCGGATTGGCTGCGGCCACGCCGTCCAGCTCCGTCTTCAGATAGGCGGAAAAGGAGTCCAGGGTGGTCTGATCCGGACGCGGCATGCCGGACGGGGGCATCTGCCCCGCCTGCAGCTTGGTTACTACCTTTTCCCACACCGCAGCGTCTTGGGCGACGTTTTCGACGTCAGCCTTGTCGAGCAAAAGTTCCGCCGTGCGCAGCTTCTCGTTGTGGCAGACAACGCAGTAGCGATTGACCAGCGCGCGGTGGGACGAGGGAGCGGGGCTCGATGACTCCTGGCTGGCTGCCTGCAGGAAGCCGGCCCCCGCCAGCACGATCCCTATGCAACTCAAAACCGTTCTTAACATTAGTGATAATCAACCCTGAGCGATGTTCGAACCTTACATGCAGCGACACGGGGGCAATAGAGCCAAAAGCCGCCGTCACTCATTACATTACGTTTCTTAATTACCGGGCATTGCACAGCCCGCCATTGTCATAAACGGTGTATATAACAGGGAGTAGCGCATGTCAAGATTATTTCTGCGAGATCGCTTCTGGCATTCTCATCTCCCGCTCCACGGCGACCCTCGGCATGACTCCATATCCACCTCCTGGACAGGAAGTCTTGCCCCAGGCCGCCTTCCATGCAGACACTTCACTTGCTGATTCCACCGGACACATCATGTGCTAGCGATACACTTGAGATAATAACCTTGACAGTTCGAGCAACTTCGTGATATTTCAGCAATATCGGGCGGGATAGCGCCCATGATGTTTCCGCCGGAACGTTAACAATTTAAACGCATGCCGGCATGAGAAAAACTCTGAGGAGGGGGTTTCGATGTTGAGGAAATGGACGTTGGTCATTTGTGCGGTAGTGATCGTGTGTGGTCTAAGTCAGGAGAGCATGGCTCAAACAAGCACGGCTCGGATCACCGGATTGGTCTCCGATGCAACCGGAGGGGTGGTCCCGGGAGTAGATATAGTTGTCCGGAATGTGGAGACAGGGATTCAGCGAAGTTTTTCTACGGATGAGAGCGGGCGTTATTCCGCTCCGGAGCTGGTTCCAGGCTCTTATGAAATCACTGCCACCCTGGTGGGTTTTGATACGTTGGTGCGCAGCGGGATTACCCTGACCGTGGGACAGCAAGTCAGTATCAACCTGACGATGCAGGTGGGGGCGATCACCCAGCAAGTGACGGTCACTGGGGAAGCGCCTCTGGTGAATACCACCACCAGTGGTGTCTCTGGCGTGGTGGAGGAACGCCGCATCTCGGAACTGCCGTTGAATGGGCGCGACTTCAGCTCGCTGGCCTTGGTGCAGCCGGGGGTGTTCTCCATTCGGAACGCCAGTGAGGGTGCAAACAAGGGTTATGGGACCCGGGTCTCGATGGCGGGCTCGCGCCCGATGGAGACCGGCTGGGTGCTGGATGGCTCGAGCATAAATAGTGTGGGGAACTTTGGGACCCCGGGGGCCGCTTCCGATGTAGTGATGGGCGTGGATTCGGTCCGGGAGTTTCGCGTGGTCTCGGGAGGCGGTTACGGCGCGGATTTAGGCGCCCACAGCGGCGGCGTGATCCAAATGGTGACCAAATCCGGCACGAATTCCCTGCACGGGTCGGTGTACGAATTCCTCCGCAACGACAACGTGGATGCTACCAGGTGGGCAAACAACAGGGCTAACAAGGAGAAACCCGAATTCCGGAGAAACCAGTTCGGAGCTTCTCTGGGTGGGCCGATCGCGAGAGACAAAGTGTTTTTCTTTGGAAACGTTGAAGGACTTCGGCAAGCCAGGGTAGGGGACATCCGGACAGACTTGGTGCCGGACGCGAACGTTCACAACGGTCTCATCCCGGATGGGGAGGGTGGTTTGAAACAGGTGGAGATTGCCGCTTCGGTGAAGCCCTATCTGGATTTGTGGCCGTTGCCGAACGGCCCTCTCTTGGGCGATGGTGTGGGAAGGCGATTCACCCCGACTACAAACATCACGAACGAGAATTACTTCGTCACCCGCTGGGATTACTACATCACTCCCAATCAGACCATTTTTGGTCGCTTTACCCTTGACGATGCGGACGATAGCAATCCATCCGCCCTGGGCATCTCCAACACGCTCAACGCCTCTCGGTTCCGGTATTCCACCCTCCAGTCTGAGCGCATTATGAGCCCTACGATGTTATCGACAAGCCGCGTGTCGTATAACCGCAGCGGCATCTCGCCCGGCGCGGAGCTCAATATTGATTATCCGGAAAGCCTGTATTTCCTGGGTTCCGAATGGCCCCCACAGCTTAGTTACGCTGGGGTAGGCAGCTTGGGTATAGGCGGCGTCCGTCCGGGTTTTCGCATCCTAAACACGTATCAGCTTTCTCAGGCCTTCTCCTACACCAGGGGAGCCCACTCGATGAAGTTTGGGGGTGATTTCCGGCGTCTGGTCATGCACTTGGAGGCGCCCGCCGCAGGCGCGTTCGGTTCGTTTACCTGGGATTCGGTGGAAGAGTTCCTGACAGACGATTTGATGGAGTTCGTGGTGCAAGTCCCCGGGTCCAGTACGGCCCGATCGCTCACGCAGAACATGGGGTCGATGTACTTCCAGGACGATTGGCAGATGCGTCCCAATTTCACCTTGAATATGGGTTTGCGGTACGAACCCTGGGCGGGGCCTGGCGAAAAACATGACCGGATCTCTACGGTCCGAGACTGGGTTACGCAAACCGAATTCTCCACACCGGAAACGGATGGCACGGATAAGCTTTTTAACCCCGCTGGGGAAAAGGCTTTCTCGCCGCGGCTGGGTTTTGCCTGGGACGTGAAGGGGGACGGCAAAACAGCGGTTCGTGCCGGAGCTGGGATCTTCCCCGTGGTCTTGGGGATGCAGTTCTTCCACACGGTCGCGCGCAAGAACCCGCCTTTTGCTGGCTTCGTCAACAGTGACTTCGAAACGAATCTGGCCGGGGCGGCTGACCTCGCCCGGGAGATTGGCCCTTCCTTCCTGACCACTACAATGACGCCTTCCACCTTTGCCGAGATCATTCAGTTCGACATGGATCCCATGTACGAGTTTAAGTTCAATCTCTCCGTCGAGAGGGAGATCACCCCGGACCTTTCTGTGACGCTGGGGTATATGGGAAACCAGTCTACTCATATAACGGAGAAGACGGATTGCAACCTCAGACAGTCGATCAAGGTGAATGGGCGTTCTTTCGTGGAGAGCGGAACGCCGCGGCCGAATCAAAATATGGGCGTAATGACGTGCACCACTACCGACGGGAAGTCTTTCTACAACGCGATGACCCTGGAAGTGAAGAAGCGCTTGAGTCGTGGTTTCCAGCTCCAAGGCTCCTATACCTGGTCCAAGACCGTTGATGACGGTACCACGGGACTGGGGAACTCGGACTTCAGTGAAGGCACAAGGGCGCAAGCCTGGGACACGAAGTCGGAGCGGGGTCTTTCCTCTCTCCATTTGGGCCACAATCTGGTGCTCAATGGCCTCTGGTCGCTTCCTTCTCCGGTGAGCGAAGGGTTGGCGAATCACCTGTTCGGCGGCTGGCAGCTTTCGGGCATTTTCACGACAACTACTGGAGCGCCTCATGAAATTTCACTCAGAGGCCGCGTCGCACCGGATGGTTCGCGGAGCTCTTCGAACCAGCACCCGGACTTGGTTGCCGGCCGCAATAACGCCAACATCACATCGGGTACGACCGCTGGTTGCACCTTTAGTAGAGCCGGATTTCCAGGCCCGTACGACGCAAGCGCCCCGGCCTCGAGTAGCGTCCTGCCCGGCCAGGAGATGGGGACGGCGAACTTCTATTATGATCCCTGCGCGTTCTCTATGCCGCCGCCGGCCCCTGCGGGATACTCCGGTGGTTTCTACGGGAACGTGGGTCGCAACACCCTGATTGGCCCCGGTTTCATCAATATGGATATCAGCATATTGAAAACGATGCCGGTCGGGATTAATGAAGGAAGTCGGCTGCAATTCCATGCCGACTTCTTCAACCTGTTCAACCATCCCAACTTTGGACGCCCGGGAAGCCGGCCTATCAGGGTGAGAGGTGGGGGGTCGAGGGGGGAGCTGACAGCCGGAGAGCCTGAGATAAACAACGTGCGGAACACGGAGCGTCAAATCCAGTTCGGGCTGAAGCTGGTCTTTTAAGCGGGCTCGCTGGATTCAAGTAAGATCAGGCTAAAGGTTTCTGCCGTCCTTCCCCGAAACCGGGAGGGGCGGCAGAACCTTTTTCTGCAGGCTTTCCCTGGAACGGAAGCTCTTCCGAAAACGCTTTTTTCCATCCATTCCGTGACACCTCCCGAAGCAGTGTAGCGCCGGCGGGCTGTTGCTTTTCCGCGAAACTAACTCCATTTTCATACCCCAGGCTGTGGTGTAGACTCTGCTTGGTGCAAAATCTCGTTCAGGCCGGGCGGGCCAACAGGAACCGGGCATCGAGTCTCGGACTTCGATCCTCGTCCGGCGGGTTGGATGGAGGGTACGATGAAGAGGAAAGCGTTTCCAAAATGCGGACTCCTATTGTTGACGGTATGGGCATTGAGCGGTTTGGTTCATGCCCAGGAGCGCGTGGTGATCCGGGGTGGAACTCTGCTTGACGTGCGAGACGGCAGCCTGACACCCAATGCAGTGGTGGCAGTGGAAGGAGACCGAATCGCATCTGTTTCCACGGAAGCAGGACAACCGGCGCAAGGCGGTAGAGAGACGGTGATTGACGCGCGCGGGAAATATATTCTTCCGGGCCTGATTGATTTGCACGTTCACTATCGGGATTGGTCGGCGGAGTTGTACCTGAACCACGGCGTGACCACGGTGGTTGATCTGGGCACTCCACATGAATGGGTCAAGGCGCAGAAAGAGGGAATCGACAGGGGTTCGATTCCCGGTCCGAGGCTTTTTTACGGCACCAACAATCTGGAGGGGCCCCGGGACGAAAACTACTCCCTGCGAGGGTTTGTCCAAATCTTGAACGATCCGGAAGAAGCGCTTCGGGCGATGCAGCAGTATCTTACCGAGAAGGTACAAGCGGTAAAGGTCTATGACGGACTAAGCGTGGAGGTGTTGCGCGTACTTGTCCGGGAAGCCGAGAAGGCGAACATACCCGTGATCGGTCATTTTAAAGATGTGCGGATCGCAGCCGAGGTGGGGGCGCATGGAATTGAGCATAATGGGGCGGTCGCCAACGCAATCATCGACAACCAAGCCAGGGAGGAAGCACGCAAGAAGGTTCGGAAGGGATTCCTGCTGCCGGCGGAAACCTTCATGGACCTGAAAAAATTGCCGGAGATCGTTCAGTTGATGGTGGAAAGCGGGCTTTATTTGAACCCCACCATGAGGATGTCATGGACCGGGGATCGGGCGCTGCGGGAGAAGGGATTTCACTATGAGGATTTTGACCTGCTTCTGAACGACTGGCGGCTTCGCTACGTGCCGCTCAATTGGAGGCTGGCGAATCTGAAGGAGTACCAGGAGATCGGGCTGTGGCACTGGAATGACCTGTCGCAATATGAGCGGGACCTGTTTCACCAAGGCTACCAGAACGCCCAGCGGTTGATCAAAGCGTTTGTGGACGCCGGCGGCAAACTGTATGCCGGAACCGACTCGGCCAGCATGACGACGCCGGGATTGGCTCTGCACCAGGAACTGGAGCTGATAGTGGATGCCGGGGCAAGTCCGCTGCAGGCATTGCAGGCGGCCACGATTCATTCGGCGGAATTGATGCGGATGCAGGATCGCCTGGGGACCTTAGAGGAAGGAAAAGCGGGAGACGTCGTAATCCTGGATGCCAATCCACTGGAAGATATTCGCAACACGCGCAAGATCGCGCGGGTCATCAGCCGGGGACGCGTGCTGGACGGGCAGTATCATGCAGACTTCAGAAACCCGATCCCGAAGAACGACTGGGAGGGAAGCAATCACTTTTTCCCCTCCCCGCGCATTCGGTGGGCTTCGCCCGAGGCGTTCGTGGCAGGCGCGCAGGGATCTATTTTGACAGTGCATGGCACGGGCTTTATCCCTTATTCGTTTGTGCTGCTGAACGGGCAGAAGCTGCCGACGAATTTTGTCGACGGATTTCAACTGACCGCAGAGGTGCCCCCACAGTTACTGAGACCGGGAACGTATGCAGTGACGGTGGAAAACCCGGATTTTGGCTGGGGATCGAACCTTGCCCGAGGGGCCTCGGACATTTCGCATTTAGGTATTCGAGGAAACGTTTCCAATGAGTTTCTGGTGCTGGTCAAACCTCAGGGAGGCACCCCGATTTTTTCTCATCCCCGGGAAGCCGGCAGAAGGCAGTGAGGGCTTTAACAAACCGTCATGGACGGGCGAGTATCTGCAGAGGTGGTCTCAAATTCCATCGGTCTGGTTGCCCGCCAGTTTTTTCAGGTACAGGGTGGCGTCAGCTTCGGCCACCAGCGGTCTCTGTACGGAGTTGATACGGATTTCCGCTTGAGCATCGATGAGCCGTCGGCACCGGCCCAACGTCCTGGCCCGGATCGTCAATTCCGTCCCCGCTCGAATCGGCTGCCGGAACCGCGTCTCGACGCGCGCGGTGACGCCGACTAGTCCTTGGAAATAGAGCGCCCAGACCAGGGCCTCGTCCATGAGGGCAAAAGTCACGCCGCCATGCATCAGTCCGGGCCATCCGTCATGTTCGGTACGGGCCGTGTAGGAGGCGCGGCTGCCGTGCTCGCCGTCCGCAACGAACTGGACATGCAATCCTGCGGCGTTGTCCGGGCCGCAGACATAACAAAGGTTGGTCATGGGTAGCAACCGTACTGTTGGCTCGTCTTTTATCGGCATCCTGCAACCTCTCTCTTAGGTTCTGGCGGTATGACTTCCGGACCATGAGGGGCCGTCCCGCCCTGCATCGGGAAACGAAAGGGGCAGTGCGGGAGGAGAGGGCGTCTTAGGAGGGGTCCTTCTTTAATTCTGCTACGATCTCCCGGGCAATCTGGCGGGCTTGTTCCAGTGCTCCGGGGTTGAGCGAGATCGCCCCGACGCGCGGGTGCCCGCCTCCGCCGTATCGCTCGCAGATGGTGGCTAAGTTGTGCTGGACCGCCTCCCGGTTCCAGGGATTGGAGCCGAGCGATATTTTGGTGCGGAAACTGGAAGAGCAGATGCTGACGGTGTAGACACACTCCGGAAACAGGTAATAAGGCCCAAACTTGTTATGAACGTCCATGTTCTGTCCGGTGAGGTCAAAAAAGACGACGCCTTGATCGCAATACGCGTTCTTGCGGATGTAATCGAGCGAGCGCAGGTGGCGCTCGAACAACGGACGGAACTGGCTGGCAATCTTTTTGTCCGCTGCGATCTCGGCCAGTGACCGGCTGGCCATCTGCGGAATCAGCCACCGGGGAATGTCATCCTCGGAGCCGGCTTCCATCACCAGCGCCAACTGCAGAGCTGGGGCATTCATCTGGACGGCCGTTTCCGCATCCCGGAACATCGCGCCATCCACCACGTCAGCCCACTGAATCAGTTCATCCAGGGGCCGGGTGTCAAAGCCGAACTTTTCCCGCCCGACGGTGGCGATAAATTTGGTGCACGACCGGAAGTCCGGATCGTAGAATTTCTTGCCGCTGCGATCGTTGCGAAAGTGGGCGGCATCTTCCGCCGTGAGAAAGGCGCTCTGATGATGATCGAACCACCAGTGGAGGCGCGGCGAATTGCAATATTTGAAGTCCACAATGGCGTTCTCATCGCCGTCAAACAGATTCTCGTCGAACAGTTGGGAGGCGCGGTGGGCCATGCCGGTGTAGAAAAACTCCGCCTTGGAATCAAAGCAGGATTGATAGAGCCGGGTAAAGGTCGCCGCCGAGGCGGCCCCGTCAAAACAACGATCATGAAATAGAACTCGTACCTGCATGCTGCCTGGTTGCTTTCCCTAAGTTCGGATTAGCCGCCCATCCTGAATCCGCAGATGGGATACACAATTTCCTTCGCTCGCCGGAACTTCATTCGTCTCCCGGCCCAGCCCGCCTAAGGCATGGGACCCACGTCTCCCAGCCGGACCGCCACCGCCTGACCATGCGGATCCTTGTCTGGAGCAAGCCGATACAGATACTTGATTATATCGCTGTTTTCAAGTGAAATCCGACTTGCTCCCTTGTCGGTCTTTTGGCACTCACCGCTCCTGCGAGAGTTCCATAAGATTTTATTAGACGAGGCAGACCACCGCTTGCTCCAAAAATCGGCCCGGATAATTTAGTTGCGTGGATGCATAACTGAGTGAAGCCTCGCTACTGTGGACGATAAATATGGTGATCTCAACGGGTCGATGCAACACTTTACCCTAAAGGAGAAGGTGAAGTGTATGCGGAAGAAACAAAAGAGGCAGCGGCGAAGTTTGACAGTAACGGAGCTGGTGGAGGTCTGGGATCGGTGGCAGCAGGGTGAGTCTTCCAAAGCGATCGGACGTGTGCTTGGGAGAGAACCGTCATCTGTGTACGCCGTGCTTTTGCGCCACGGGGGTATCCGTCCCCGCTCCCGATGCCGCTCACGCCGGGTGCTGACTTTGGCCGAGCGGGAGGAGATTTCCAGAGGCATTGCGGCGAAGCGATCGATCCGATCGATTGCCGTGTTGTTGGGTCGTTCCCCGTCGACCCTCAGCCGGGAGGTGGGTCGCAATGGAGGCTATGCCAGCTATCGGGCGTCGGAGGCCGATCAGCGGGCCTGGGATCGGGCTCGCCGCCCGAAATCATGTCGACTGGTCCGTTGTCCGCGGTTGCGTCAGCTTGTGGAAGAGAAGCTGCGAGAGGTCTGGTCGCCCGAGCAGATCGCCGGCTGGATGAAGCGCACGTATCCAGAGGATAAGTCGGTTCAGGTATCTCACGAAACGATCTATCGTAGCCTTTTTATTCAGGCCCGCGGGGCTCTGAAGAAAGAGCTGGCTCAGTATCTGCGGTCCAGGCGAACGATTCGCCGGTCCCGGCATGCCAGCCGGAAAGGCCATGGGAAGGGACAGATCGCCGACATCGTATCGATCCGGGAGCGCCCGGTTGCAGTGGAAGATCGTGCGGTGCCGGGTCACTGGGAAGGCGATCTAATCGCCGGATCGACAAACAGCTACATTGCGACTCTGGTGGAACGTCATTCGCGTTACGTGATGTTGGCGAAAGTGGCCAGCAAGGAAACAGAAACCGTTGTGTCCACGCTGATCCAACAGGCCAGGCAACTACCGACGGAACTTTACAAATCGCTGACCTGGGATCGGGGTCTGGAAATGGCGGATCACAAGCGGTTCACATTGGCGACCGACATTGACGTCTACTTCTGCGATCCGAAAAGTCCATGGCAGCGCGGATCGAACGAGAACACCAATGGACTGCTCCGATATTATTTCCCCAAACGGACGGACTTGTCGGTACACTCCCAGGAGTATCTGGATCAGATTGCGCGCCAGCTCAACGAACGGCCCCGCAAGACGCTGGAGTTTGAAACTCCAGCCGAACGATTCAATGCATGTGTTGCATCGACCCGTTGAGCTGGCAATCTGTATTGGATGACAAAAAAGCATTCGGCGAGAAGCTGCCACTCGGAAAGGAGGGTTTGCAGTAATGATGGATTCCGCAAAGCCGTGCTCGGAATACCAGTCTTTCAATGGTTTCGCCGTCCCCCACCAGTAACCGTCCTGGGGGCTTATCCTTTTTCGGCTTCTGCTGGAACAATCGACTGCGATATGGGAAGGCGAACCTGGGAGTTGAGATACAGAACCGCTCCGCTCAGGTTGATCATTATATGAGAGGCCATGAAAAGTGTGAATAGATTCGCACCCTGTGAGGTCCCCAGTGTATGGAAAAGAGCCAGGAAAGCTACCTGACCGACTCCCAACCCGGCTGGAGCCACCGGAATGGCGGTCACCATCAATCCCAAAGGCACAAAGACCAGATAACCCATCAGCGGCGCCTGGACTCCCAGCGCCAGTCCGAACAGAACGAAGCTCGCAATCGCCAGTCCGTGGTTCAGGAACGAGATTCCCAGGATGTTTCGCATTAACCTGAGATCGCGGACGTAATGGTAGGCGCCCTGATAAAGAGAGCGCACGGGATGGTACACCTTGATTCGCTGGCTCATTTTGAGCAGAAAGCCGGGCGGTTGAGGCAAATGGTAGGTCAGGAGAAATAATAAGAGCAGCAGAAAGACCCCGGAACCTGCCACTATTCCGACCGACGCCACCACATGAGGCGGCATCGAGTACCACAGCGAACCAAACAACCCCAGCAGACACACCAGAAACAGCGGTAAAAGCCCCGCCAGACGATCAAACAGAATGCTGGCCACCACCGTGGAAGATTTGCCGTTCGGAGTCACATCGAGAGAGAAGGCTCTGCCGGCTTCGTTCACCGAGGCCCGCCGCGCCACATAAAATCCCCGGATGATGTCGCCGCCTACATAGCTGGGAAACGCCATGTTGAAAAACTTGGAGATCATCAGATAAGAAAATACTTCGCGGTGGGGTAGCACCACGCGGCTGGCCCGCAGCAGACTCTGCCACCGCCAGAGATGTCCGAGCGGGGTCAGGGCCAGCAGCAGGAAGGCCGGGATGCTGTAATGCCATTTGCCCAGGGAAGCCTGCAATGCCTCCCAGCCAATATCTCCACGAAAAATCAGGACGAGAATCACTGCGGTGGCCACGACCAGTTTCAGCGCCTGGATCGCCCCATTTTTTATGGAAAAGGGACGCGAGGAGGCAGCTTCTGGGATGGCTTTCTCAATGGGCAAAGACTCCATGATTGAGTTCCAGTTTAAAGTAAACTTGCTGGAAAGAAAAGCGGTTTGGGAGGTCGTGTAATACTTTAGACTGCGGCTGGCCGGTCGCCGGGAAATCTGCGGCTACGTCGCGGAGGAACGAGCTTGGGCGGCAGGGGCTAGCGGGAGACGCCTTCCAGCGGACTCGAGGCCGTGGCGTAGAGCTTCTTCGGGATGCGGCCGGCTAGATAGGCCAGTCTTCCGGCTTGAACGGCGTGGTTCATGGCCCTGGCCATCGCTTCCGGATCGTTGGCCAGAGCGATGCCGGTGTTCATCAGCACACCGTCAGCTCCCAACTCCATAGCAATGGCGACGTCGGAGGCCGTCCCCACGCCGGCATCGACGATCAGCGGCACCGGGGTGATCTTTTCCCGGAGGATGCAGAAGTTGGGAATGTTCTGAATCCCCATGCCGGAACCGATCGGAGCCCCCAGAGGCATCACCGCGGCGGCTCCCGCATCGACCAGCCTCTGGGCGGCCACCAAGTCATCATTGGTGTAGGGCAGGACCACGAAGCCTTCCTTGACCAGCGTCTTGGTTGCCTCCAGCAGCCCGGCATTATCCGGAAAAAGCGTAGCTTCATCGCCGATCACTTCCAGCTTGATCCAGTTGGAAAGCCCCAACTCGCGCGCCATCCGCGCCGTGCGGACCGCTTCCTCGGCGCTGTAGCAGCCGGCGGTATTAGGCAAGATGAAAAATTTCTTGGTGTCGATGTAGTCGAGCAAGGATTCCTTGCTGCGGTCGCTCAGGTTCACCCGTCGCACGGCGACGGTGACCATCTCTGCGCCGGAGGCTTCCAGACACCGTGCCGTTTCCTGAAATGTCCGGTACTTGCCGGTGCCGACAATCAAACGCGAGCGCAATTCGCGGTCAGCGAGCTTTAACTTGGCTTCCATAACCATAGCTAGGATTTTATTGCGAGGCGGACCGAAAAGCAATGTTTCGGCGACTGGTCTGCCTGCAATGCGCCGTCTCTCGCCGCCGATAATGTGATCCATCTCGGCTGGGTCCACGGGAAGCCCACCACCCCGTGGAGTGTGCATGATGTTGCCGCTCACCCGGTTTGGGCAGTAAAAAATTTCCTTGCTGGCGCGATAGGAGTTATCGTCTATGCAGGAATGGCGCTGATCACGCCCTTTTTCATCAGCACTTTTAGACCTTCGCGCTTCGATAACGGCGATAGCCGGGCAGCATTTCGTGTGGTGTAGTCAACGACCGTTTCCGGTTCGACCTTGGAGTATTCACGCAAAGCCCAGCCGATGCCCTTGCGGAGGAAAAATTCGTTGCGTGCGATGGATGGTTCGATGACGCCGAACAGCAACTCAGGATCGGTGGCCTTCTTGCGTCGCAGTTGGGCAAGGATAGCCGTGCGGCGTTTCCACAGGTCGTCGTCTCCGGCCCAGCGTCTCAGGATGAGAGCAGTTGCGGCCGGGTATGTGGTCAGCATCGCGCCGACGCCAGTTCCGGCAATGGCGTCTGCAAAATCCCACCATGCGCCGGTAACTACCAGCTCCTCTAAAAGATCAATCCGTTCCGGCGTGAGCCACTTCAGATAATGCGGGTGCAGGAGCAGCTCGACGGCGGCATATCGTTCTTCCCGTTTTTCCGCTTTGTGCCAGACCGAACGGATCGTCGCTTGCCATGATTCCGGGGTATCGAACGGGTGCCGCCTGACGATCGCACGGGTGATTTTTCTCACCTCAGGGACAGTTATGCCGAAGAAGGGCTGTGTGGATTTCATATATGCCTGCTGTTCTCTTGCCCGTTCCGGATCTCCGTCCTTTCGCAGGGCCCGGAGAAGTGCTCGCCGGAAACGCGGATTTGCGCCTGTTACATTGCCATTTGGAGTGAATGCCTGCATCCGTCTTCCCTTCTGAATACGAGAACTCATCCTCATGGCATGCTGAACTGTGATGGTAGGCAGTTTGACGGTGTGCAGGGCACAAGCCTCATCCGACTCCATTCGGAGTTTTGATCTACCACGCCTAAACCACCACGGCCTCGCGGTACTCCCCGAACACACCTCGTAGCGTGTCGGAGATTTCTCCCACCGTGGCGTAGGCTTCCACAGCCGCGAGCAGCGGCGGCAATAAGTTTTCTGTGCCCCGCGCGGCCTCTTCCACCTTCCCAAGCGCCGCCTGAACCTGCCCTGCATTGCGCTTGGCGCGCAGTTGGCGCAGACGCTCCACTTGCGCCGCTTCTAAAGCCGGATCGACCCGCAGGGCCGGATACGGATTTTCCTCGTCTCGCTGGAACCGGTTCACTCCTACAACCACTTGCCTGCCGCTTTCGACCGCTTTCTGGTGCTGGAAGGCGGCCTGTTGAATTTCCTTCTGTACGAATCCAGTCTCAATCGCCCGCAGCATCCCTCCCATTTCGGCGATCCGGTCGATGTAGTGCTGCGCGCGCGTCTCCACTTCCCGCGTGAGATTCTCGAGGAAGTAGGAGCCGCCCAGTGGATCGGCCGTATTTGGAATCCCGCTCTCATGAGCGATGATCTGCTGAGTGCGCAAGGCCAGCAGGGCGGCTTCTTCTGTAGGCAAGCCGAGCGCCTCGTCCTTGGAGTTGGTGTGCAGCGACTGCGTGCCGCCCAAGACAGCCGCCAGGGCCTGGAGCGTCGTGCGCACCATGTTGACGTCCGGCTGCTGCGCCGTGAGCGTGGAGCCGGCCGTTTGGGTGTGGAACCGCAGCATTTGTGAACGGGGGTCCCGCGCTCCGAACTTCTCCTTCATGATGCGGGCCCAAAGACGACGCGCCGCCCGGAACTTGGCCACTTCCTCCAAAAAATTGTTGTGGGAATTAAAAAAGAATGAGAGGCGCGGGGCGAACGAGTCCACCTCCAGACCCGCCTCCCGCGCAGCCTCCACGTAGGTGACGGCGTCGGCCAGCGTGAATGCCAGCTCCTGAACAGCCGTCGATCCGGCTTCGCGGATGTGGTAGCCGCTGACGGAGATGGTGTTCCACTCGGGCAGTTCCCGCCGGCACCACGAGAACAGGTCGGTCACCAGGCGCAAGGACGGGCGCGGCGGGTAAATGTAGGTGCCCCGCGCAATGTACTCTTTCAGGATGTCGTTCTGCACGGTGCCGGAAAGTTTTCTGAGCTCCGCCCCTTGCTTTTTAGCCACCGCCACGTAGAGCGTCAGCAGAATGGCGGCCGTCGCGTTGATCGTCATCGAGGTGGAGATTTCCTGCAGAGGGATACCCTCCAGCAGCGTCTCCATGTCTTCGAGGCTGTCAATCGCCACCCCCACTTTGCCAACCTCTCCGGCTGCCAGCGAGTGATCTGAATCCAGTCCGATTTGCGTGGGCAGATCAAAGGCCACCGAGAGAGCGTTCTGTCCCTGCCCGAGCAGATACTTGTAGCGCTGGTTGGACTCCGCAGCGGTGCCGAAGCCGGCATATTGCCGCATCGTCCACAGCCGACCCCGGTACATGGTCGAGCGGGCACCGCGCAGAAAAGGGTACTCGCCCGGCCTGCCCAAGTCGCGGTCTTCCGAGAAGCCTTCCTGGTCCTGGGGAGTGCTGACCGGAGTGATCTCAATTCCGGAGGAAGTCTGAATCTTTTCCCTGGCCTCCGCCGGGGAAGCCTTTTCGGGAATGTCTGCTCTTTCCGTTGCCATGAACTTGCTGTGCCCTTTGCGTAAACAATACTGACAAGCAATCAAAGATTACCGGTAACGCCGGGATTTTATGAAAGAATGAACTCCAAAGCTGGCCATCATCACCAGGAAGACTAGAACGGCGAGGGGCCGGAGCACCGAGGCGCCGTCTTGATAGGCGCGCCACTCCCGCAGGACCGAGGGGACAGCGAATGTTGCCAGGCCCAGGAACACCGCTCCGATGATCTCCAGCCAAAGCCGGTGCAGAATTTTCCCGCTTCGCACCGACCATCGGGCCGCGTGGCGAATGAGCAGTGATCGAATCCTCGGTGGAAGAAAGGCCATCAACGTCCATATTACTTATGGGCACTTCCCATCGTCAAGTTGCCACTCGATCTGGAAAACAGCTCCAACCCGGAAGAGCACTCTGCGCTTGGGTTCCGCCGTGACATTTTCAGACGAAAACCAATAGAAGAAGGACAGGTTTCCGCATAGAAGCCCGCTCAGAGCCCCAAGGCCCCGATGGCTACGATCGGGCTTGCAGTGGAGGCCCATAAATGCGCGCCGATGAAGCAATCGTGTGGCCAGTCCGAGCCAGCCGACCGAGGCTCGCGCCGCCTTCGTTGAACTTTCCCGGTGAATCTTCCATACTTAAGATTGGGCGAGCAGGCCGGGCGATCGCTCCGTCCCTTGCGGGCGGGGAGGAAAGTCCGGACTCCGCAGAGCAGTGTGCTGGCTAACGGCCAGGATTTGCCTGGCCTCTTTCGCTCCGGCGCGAGGGGTTAGGCAGGTACGGACAGTGCCACAGAAAATATACCGCCCTGTCGCAAGACGGGGTAAGGGTGAAATGGTGCGGTTCCTTCGGGAGCTTAATGTAAGAGCGCACCGCCCGGACGGCGACGGCCGGGGCAGGGTAAACCCCACATGGAGCAAGACCAAATAGGAGAGGAGGAGCGGCTCGCTCCACCCCACTCCGCCCGGCAACGGGCGGGGATAACTCTCGGGTAGGTCGCTAGAGCCCGGAAGTAATTCCGCGGCCCAGAGGAATGATCGCCGTCCCGCTTCGGCGGGATACAGAATCCGGCTTACAGGCCTGTTCGCCTTTGTTTTTTCCACCCTCAGAGGAACCGCCCCACCACAATCGCGACCTTTTGGTCCGGCCTGGACAGGGCTACGGGGGGAAACGCCGCGCTGAGGAAGCTCAGAATGTAGTCCCGCCGGCTTCCAGCCGCCTTTTCTGAGCCAAAAAAACCATCGCCTCTTAATTGAATTTCACAATCAACCCGATCTCATTCGATTTCTCTCCTCGTAACAAACCAAGGAGTCGGATCTCTTCCGCCCCAACGGCATGGGTGGAACTTCCTGCAGGCGACGGGTTGACGACTTTCACCGGGAAGACCCCCCCTTTTCCCAGTAAATCTGCGGGGATCCTCGCTTGCAGTTGAAACAGGTTAATAAACTGGGTAGGTACCGGCACGCCCTTAAAGTGTACGATCGATTGAGGGATCAACCCCGTTCCATTGATAGTCAGTTCCAGCGGTCCGTCACCTTCCGTTACAACTTCGGGAGAGAGGCTTTTGATCAATGGAAAGGGAAAGCTATGGCTCGAGCCCAGCATCGGCCTGGTAGCAGGAAACGGGATGACGTAGTCCGGATGGTAACTGATATCCATGATCTTGCCTTCCTTAAATACCATCTTTACCTTGCGCAAGTTTCGGATATCTTGCAACGGATTGTCCTCAACAATGAGCAGGTCTGCCAGCTTGCCCGTCTCGATCGATCCAAGCCGGTCCTCCACGCGCAAAAACTCCACCGGATACTTGGTAGCACTCAAGATCGCCTGCATGGGCGACAAGCCAACCTCCTCAACCAGTATCTGAAGTTCCTGGTGCAGACTTAAGCCATACGTGGATAGTGTGTCGGTTCCCGAAACGAGCTTACCCCCTGCGTCAACAAATCTCTTGACAAATTCGAGGACGTTTTGGAGAGCTTTCCGCTTCATCTCCTGTTCGGAAGGGGATAATTCCGCGAATGGTGTGTAACTCCGTGCCCAATAGACGGACAACTGATTGTACTCATTTACGATGGACAGACGAGTACCCAGCGGGATATAGGTGAGACCTGGATTGTTGAATAATAGGTCAAAGTCTTCCTTCTGGAACTTCTCTTTCCAGGCCCAACCCCACTCCGATCTCAGGGTAGGATTTAGAAAGATTCCATTTGCAACCATGTCCGCAATAAGCCGGTCTGCCTCCTGGAAGTCCAAATAGGCATTGAGATCAGCCGCATTGTCGACACGGCGCAGCACCTCCGGGTCCTTGATGGTTCCTCGGGCAATGCCCTTGGTGTGAACGATCATATCGTACCCAAAGTCGACGGCCTCGCGAGCATTCCTTGTGTGGCCGATCTTTCTCATCCCATGACGGTCTGCGACTTCGAAAATAGCTTTTATCATTGGAGTGGCGCCGTCATACACTTTGATCCACGTCAGGCCCAGGCTCGCCCCTCTCTCTACAATTTGCATTGCTTCTTCAACACTGGGTGCCCTGCTTTGAGGCCTGGTGGAGTTTGGGTTTTCCTTGAAGTAGTATGGATCGTCCAGGAAGAAGTACGGATCATCGGGATTGACAGGTCCGCGGATGTTCCCAGCGCCGGAAAAAATTCTAGGTCCCCGGATTCTCCCCTTCGCAATGCCGTCTCTCAGGGCCAAGGACCATTCACTGCCTCCCCCCGGCTCAATGATCGTCGTTACCCCATGTGCCAGAAGCAGTTCCAGAGCCCATTCCATTCCGTGCACATGGCCGTCGATCAAGCCCGGTAGCACATATTCACCCTCGGCATCGATAATCTTGGCCCCTTGCGGGTACGCCACGGAGCCTCTTTGGCCCACAGCTTGAATCCTGTCGCCCGCAATGACCACCACGGAATCCGCAAGAGGGGACGCGCCCGTGCCGTCGATCAAAGTCGCGCCCTCGATCACCGTTGGTAGATCCTGCGCCGGTCCTTGGGTGAATCCCGTATTTGGCCGCATGAGTAGCGTGAGGAGAAGAACCCCAGCAGCGACGAATAGGGATGCTACTGGCAGCTTTTTCATGATCTGGCTCCTTTCAATAACAAAACTGAAAATCGAGGTTGACGGCCGCCGCTCGGCATCGTTCACATCCTCAGCGAACGAGGCGGGAATTTGGAAATTGGGCGTACCAACCGAACCAGAAGGCCCGGTGTGAAGGGAGTCGCCGCCGTTCTTTGCCCCAGGGGTCGATGAGCGCTTCTTCGGTCACTTCCCAAACTTGTCCTTCCTTGGCGACAAGCCTTGATTTGCGGTCCCAACTGGAAAAGCCTACCCCGGTGGCATCGTAAACTCGATTTGCTCCCGAACGGTCCGTCAGGATCACCACAGACTGTTTTCCCACTCTTTCCTGGTACAACGGGTGCTTCTGGAGAAAAGAAATGTCATAAGCGACCGCATTCCCGTTCAGGAGTAACGCGACGACTTCTTGTTTGTTCTTGAGCCGTTTGTCCTGAACAGGAACCGGGAACATCAGTTCCTGGGTGGCAAAGTAGTCTCGATAGGCGACTCCTTCTCGGTAGTCCCGGTCATAACCGGTTTCCAGCGACAGCACCTTCGTTTGTGGGTGAAGTTCTTTCCACGCCTCCCAAGTCGTTGTGACAATGGGAAGTCGGGTCAACCTTAACCCGGAGCCCACCAGTTTCCCGGTCACTGGCACTCCTTCCAGCGCCGACCACAGAGAGCGCGTCTGGCGGTCATACATCAGTTTATTGGAACGATAGAGAAAGCCACTGGTCCCGAAATCGAACTTCTGATTTCCGATCCTTTGATCATAAAGGACGGCGGACCCACACAGGGTGCAGTAGGCGCAGGTGACGGCAACGCCGCCCACGGTATCGTTAAATAATTCGTGCCAGGCCAGGATTCGCTTGGGATAGGCGCGCGCTTCACCGTTGAGGAAAACGCCGAACACGACGTTCTTCTTGCCAAGATAAGTAGCCTGACTGGCCTCGATGAACTTGGGATGCTCCAGAGGGGGGATGCCATCCACTTTCACCCCCCCCCACAGAATCTCATCCAGACGAATCGTGTGTGGCATTCCTGGGTAAAACCACCACCGAAAACGCGGATCAATATGCGCATGGAGCGCTGCTTTAAAGCCCGGATAATCCGAATGTATTTTGTATTCCTGCTGCCACATCCACTGCAGCCAAGTATTGAAGTCTCGCCTCAGCCTTTCCCCGGTCATCCTTTCGAGCAGGTCCCACAACCTCTTTGCACGCGCGTCGTCGGGAGGGAAAAAGCGAAGGCTGTCCAGAACCATGGGCACGAAACCCATTTCCCACCCGGATTCAGCGACAGCCAGATTCTCCGCAGACGCCGTCTGTGCGTTCAGGAAATCGAAAAGCGCCAGGACGGGATCACTCTCTTGCGCGGGTGGTTGTGGGTTCGCCGCCGCAGAAGTCTCCCGGGTGCCGCTTTCCTGCAATGCCTTGAGAGAATTGGCATGGGCAACATCTCCTGTCCTGAAGACCACCAATCCGACAAAGGAAAAGAAGAAAATAGCGTTTCTGCAAGGATTGGACATCACCCGAATCCATTCCTTAATAAAGTAATGATTGTTGGATTCTCGATCGCAAAGCCAAGGCTCGAAACCGCAGCGAACCATACCGAGCATTCCGTTCCGAGGCCATCCACTTCGCTGGCCGTAGAATGCCCTACCCGGAAACTGACCCGTTACCTCACTGCCGCGTACCAGAAGCGACTCTAACGAAATCGGTTATAATAAGCAAGCAACGAGGTTTGGGTAGAGAAATGAACCAATTGTGGCTGCGAGTGGCCTTGGGATTGTACTCGCTCGGTCTGCTCCACGCCGTGGTGACCGTCGTCAAACGCCGGCAGAGACTCTTCCGGATAGCGCTGAGCGCCATCTCGCTGGGCGTTGTCTTTCATTTGGTCGCCCTGGTGGAAGACGGGCTGGCGCTGGGCCATTTTCCCATCACCAGCATGCAAGAAGCCGCCTCGCTGTTTGCTTTTCTCATCGCCTGCGCCTTCCTGCTGGTCTACTGGAGATATCAGTTTGAGTCGATCAGCGTCTTTATCTTCCCGCTGGTTTTCGTGTTGACCCTCACCGCAGCCATGGACAGCAGCACGCACTACGTGGAGCTGCCGCTGCTGAGAACCGCATGGCTGTATCTGCACGTCTCGCTGATCATCTTGGGTTACGCCGCATTCTTTTTGACGTTCGTGGCAGGCGTGATGTACTTGATTCAGGAACGCGAGCTGAAATCGAAAAAGCCCAGAGCGTTCTACCACCGGCTGCCGCCGTTGGAAACCATTGACGATCTGGCTTACAAGTCGCTGGCCATCGGCTTTCCTTTCATCACTCTGGGAATCATCAGCGGGGCTTTCTGGGCCAATGCTGTGTGGGGACCCTCCTGGCCCATCGATCCGAAGGTATCCTGGTCGTTTGTCACCTGGCTGATCTATCTGCTGTTGCTGTTTACGCGCTGGACGGTCGGCTGGCGCGGGCGCAAGGCCGCCTACTTCGCCATCGCCGGATTCGCCGCCATTCTGGTTACCTGGGGCACCAACAGCGGCCTGCACTCGTTTGTTTCGCCCTAACAGAATCTCCGGGCAAAGAGAAACCCATGAACTTCTGCTTGGTCGGTCTCAGTCACAAAACCGCTCCAGTAGAAGTGCGCGAGCGGCTTGCGATCGAGGACGAGGCTCTTCCCGGAGTGCTGCGGGCGGCGACCGCCTTGCCCGGTATCACCGAGGCCTTTATTCTCTCTACCTGCAACCGGGTGGAAATCCTGACTCGTTCCGATACTGACATGGCAGGGGTGGACGCCGTCCTGGCGCAATTCCTGGCTCGCACTCACCGCCGGGACCTCTCCGAGATCGAACCCTATCTTTACGAATACCGGCAACGGGACGCCATCCGGCACATCTTCCGCGTGGCCGCAAGTCTCGATTCCATGATTTTGGGCGAGCCGCAGATACTGGGACAGGTCAAGGCCGCCTACGCAGTGGCTCGCGCTCAGGGCACCTTGGGAGGCGCGTTGGAGGAAGTCCTGAGCCGCTCCTTTGCGGTGGCCAAACGGATTCGCAGCGAGACCGGGATTGCCTCCTCGGCCGTTTCCATCAGCTACGCAGCCGTGGAACTGGCCAAGAAAATCTTTGGATCGCTCGAAGGCAAGCACATCCTTCTGATCGGGGCCGGAAAGATGAGCGAGCTCGCAGCCAAGCATATGATGCACAGTGGCGCTTCCTCCATTTTCGTCACCAACCGGAGCCTGGAGCGCGCTCAGGTGCTGGCCCCCCTGTTAAAGGGCAGGGCAATCCGCTTTGAGCAGCTCTTTGAATACGCTGGCCAGTCCGACATCATCATCAGCTCCACCGGGGCCCCGCATTTCATCATCAAAAAGGAAGACGGCAGGAGGCTGCTGGCCGGGCGCAAGAACCGTCCCATGTTCTTTATCGACATCGCCGTGCCCCGCGACATTGATCCGGCAATTCACAAGATGGACAACCTGTTCCTCTATAACATTGACGACCTGCAACAGGTGGTGGATGCCAACCTCAAGGAGCGGATGCGCGAGGCCCAGCGCGGCGAGGAGATTGCGCAGCAGGAGGTTGAAAAGCTGTTGCGGCGGCTGAAAACCCTGGACGTGGTACCAACCATTATCGACTTGCAGTCGCAACTGGACCAGATCCGGCGGCAGGAGATTGCCCGCCTGCGCTCCGACCTCGGCGACTTGACTCCCCGGCAGGAAGAAGCTATTGAAACTCTGACCAAAGGCTTGGTTAACAAAATCGTTCACTCTCCGATCACCCATCTGAAGCACCTGGCGCAGCAACCCGACGGCTTAAAAGTGGTCGAGACCGTACGGAGAATTTTTAACTTGAAGGAGTAAAGGTCCGGACGAACTGAAACGCCGTCTTTCAAAATCCCTTGCAAACCTCCAGATTCATTCTCGCTTCCCGCGCCTCCTCGCTGGCATTGCAGCAGGCAAACTGGGTCCGGGCAGAGATCGAGCGCCTGGTCTCCGGTTGCCAAGTGGAAATTCTGCGTGTGCGGACCACCGGCGACCGGATGCGCCAGATGCCTTTGGCCCAGATCGGCGGCAAGGGCCTGTTCACCAAAGAAATTGAAGAAGCGTTGCTCGACGGCCGGGCACATTTGGCTGTGCACAGCCTGAAGGACCTGCCGACCGATCTTCCGGAAGGCCTCACCCTGGCAGCAATCCCTTCACGGGAAGACACGCGTGACGTTCTCATCAGCCGCAGCGGGCAGCCGCTGGGTGAGCTGAGACGGGAGGCGCGGGTGGGGACCGGCAGCGTGCGCCGCGCCGCGCAACTGAAGCGCCTGCGCCCGGACCTGCGGATCGAACTTTTGCGGGGGAATCTCGACACACGCTTGCGCAAGCTGCGGGAAGGCCCGCTGGACGCCATTGTGCTGGCGGCGGCGGGGTTGCGGCGCTTGGGACTGGCAGACCAGATTACGGAGTACTTTGACGAACAGACTCTGTTTCCGGCGGTGGGCCAGGGCGCTTTGGGAATCGAAGCGCGCGCCGGTGACGAGAACACGCTGCAGGCTCTGGCGGCGCTCGAAGACCCCTGGGCTCGCATGAGCATCACAGCGGAGCGGGCTTTGTTACGGCGGCTGGGGGGCGGCTGCCAGGTGCCCATCGCCGCTCACGCCCACCGGCAAGAGGAAAGACTCTGCCTGACGGCCATCGTCATCCGTCCCGACGGGAGCCAGTGGTGCACGGATACAGAGTGCTCCCCGCTGCGGATCACGGAGGGAGATGGCGAGCACCTAATTGAAGCGGCGGAAGCACTGGGAAGAAAAGTTGCGGAGAACTTGCTGGAGCAAGGCGCAGATAAAATCCTGCAAGAATTGCTGCAAGATGAGACCGCTTTCCCTTCCCCTCAGACACCATAGGCGGAGAGCCTCCAGCCAACGCTGTGAAGCTGTATTACTGCCTTCTGACCGGCTACGCTCTTCCCTCCTTTACCCCCCATCCGGATGGCAGGCCACGGCATGAAACTGGAAGATTTCGACTACCGTTTGCCGAGCGAGTTGGTGGCGCAGAAGCCGGCCCGGCGGAGGGACGCTGCGCGGATGCTGCTGGTTGACCGCGCCGCGGGCCGTTTCCTGGACACCCGATTTCGCCGGCTACCCGAGTTTCTCGAAGAGGGAGACTTATTGGTCCTGAACAACTCGCGCGTATTGCCGGCGCGCCTCTACGGGCAAAGGAAAGGTCTCGGCTCACAACCTGTCGGCAGACGCAACCCGCGGCTCCGCGAGCACCTCAGCGCCCCCATTGAAGTGCTTCTGGCGCGACAATTGGACGACCGGACCTGGGAGGCGCTGGTAAGGCCAGGCCGCAAGGTGCGGACAGGCGAAAAACTGATATTCGCGGGAACTTCCGGAGGACGGAAAGCTGGCCCGGTTCTCGAAGCCGAGATCATCGGAAGAGGCGAGTACGGCTTGCGGACGCTGCGCTTCGCTGCGGGACACTCCCTGCCTGAGATACTCGAGAAGATAGGACACGTCCCGCTCCCTCCGTATATCCGCCGCCCAGGCAGAAAAAAAGACGAAAGACCCGATGAGAAACCAGATGAGAAGTTAGACAAGCTGCGCTACCAGACCGTTTATGCCCATCCACCCGGCTCGGTGGCGGCTCCCACAGCCGGTCTGCACTTTACCAAGCAAACCCTGGGAGAGATCGAAAAGCGCGGCATCGAGCGGGTGGACATAACTCTGCACGTCGGCCTGGGCACGTTTCAGCCGATCCATGCGACAGAGATTGAAAAACACCGCATGCACCCGGAAACTTTCCGCGTGGCCCCTCAAGCGGCGGCTCGCTTGAACCGCGCGCTGGAGGAGGAGCGCCGCGTCATTGTCGTGGGTACGACCACGATGCGGACCCTGGAGCATCTAGCTGCCCAGCGCTACGGGCGCATTGAACCCGGCGAGGGGGAGACGCGGCTGTTCATTCTGCCGGGATTTGAGTTCCGCGTGGCGGGCGGCCTTCTGACCAACTTTCACCTGCCGCGCACCACTCTACTGATGCTGGTGGCGGCATTCGCCGGGCGAGAGCTGATCCTGGCCGCCTATGAGCACGCCGTCCGCGAGCGATATCGCTTTTATTCCTACGGCGATTGCATGCTGATTCTGTAAAGCAGGTCTTCGGTCGGCTCCCAGGGCTACTTGTACTATAATCGCCAGCTAATCTTTATTTGGAAGGCGGAACCTTGGCAGATACCTTTCCCTACAATGACCTGAGGGCTTTTGTGCGGGTACTGGACGAGGCGGGCGAGCTGAAGCGCGTCGCGGTGGAGGTCGATCCGATCCTGGAAATCTCCGAGATTGCCGACCGGGTCTCGAAGTCTGGCGGTCCGGCCCTGCTGTTTGAGAACGTCAAGGGCAGCCGCATGCCGGTGCTCATCAATGCCTTTGGCTCTCCGCGTCGCATGGAACTGGCGCTTGGTGTCGAGTCGCTTGACCAGATCGCCGGACGGATTCGAGAGTACCTGAACACCAAACCGCCGGAAGGCTTGTTGGACAAGCTGAAGATGCTCCCCCGCATGGCGGAGATCGGCGCGTTCTTCCCAAAGCAGGTGAAGGATGGCCCGGCATGCGAGGTGGTGCGGGAGGAAAAATTTTCGTTGCTCGATCTGCCGGTCTTGCAGTGCTGGCCGCAGGACGGCGGCAGAACCATCACCTTTCCGGCCGTTTTCTCCCGTAACCCGGAGACGGGGAAGCGAAACTGCGGCTTGTACCGCATGCAGGTCTATGACGAGCGCAGCACCGGAATGCACTGGCAGATTCACAAGCAGGGCGCCGAGCACTTCCGGCGTGCTGGAAGGGCATCAAACAGCGGACGAATGGAGGTAGCCGTAGCCATCGGAACGGATCCCACGATTACTTTTTCCGCCATCGCTCCGCTGCCTCCCGATTTGGACGAAATGCTCTTCGCGGGTTTCCTCCGAGGCAAACCGGTGGAGATGATGCGCTGCCGGACGGTGGACGTGGAGGTTCCGGCCACTGCCGAGATTGTCATTGAGGGATACGTGGACCTGGATGAGCGGCGCACCGAAGGCCCCTTCGGCGACCACACGGGATATTATTCCCTCCAGGAGGACTATCCCGTTTTCCACGCCACCTGCCTGAGCCACCGCAAGAACCCCATCTACTCCACCACGCTGGTGGGCCGCCCTCCCATGGAGGACTGCTACATGGGCCGCGCCATCGGGAGGATTTTTCTCCCCCTCATGCAGCTCCAGCTTCCGGAGATTGTCGACGTGCACATGCCGTTTGAGGGAATCTTCCACAATTTGATGCTGATCTCCATCCGCAAATCCTACCCTGGCCACGCCCGCAAGGTCATGAACGCTATCTGGTCCCTGGGCCAGGCCATGTTCACAAAATGCGTCGTGGTGGTGGACGAGGACGTGAATGTGCAGGATGTCGGCGAGGTTGCATGGAAGGCTCTGAATCACATCGACCCCGAGCGGGACATTCAATTCGTGCTGGGACCGGTGGATTCCCTGGACCACGCCAGTCGGCTGCCGAATTTGGGCTCCAAGATGGGAGTCGATGCTACGCGCAAGTGGCCTTCGGAAGGTTTCCAGAGACCTTGGCCCGATGAGATCCGCATGGACCCCCGGATCAAAGCTCTGGTGGATGCCAAGTGGAAGGACCTGGGGTTATAACTGAGCTGCTTTAGCCACTCAGGGCCTGCCGCCGACAAATTTGCGTTCCTGTGGGTTGGGAAGTTTCGCTGAAACCCTCAAGCGGGGGGAACTCTTGGCTAGAAGCCCCAGGGGGTTTTCGTCCGGCTACGGCATGGTTAAAGCCCTGACGGGCAAAGCCGAACGCGGAAAGTCAATGATATCTATTTGAGCGCGACTGGGCATGAGAGCTACGATGGGGAAAAGGGCCTCGCCATCACCGCTGAGAAGCGCTTTGGCGTTGTGTTCGTTGCGGCGGTTAATTCTCCGCCGGAGGAGCTTTGCGCTGGAATCTCCTCGCAAGAAATATCAGGACGATAGCCGCCACCACGGCCCCGATAACGGCAGGACCTGAGTTTTCAAGCCACTCCCACGCCTGCTGCCCGTAGCGAACCGCCAACAATCCCTCCAGCAAATAACGGGCTGATCGCCCTATCAACAGAGCCAGGACAAACCCCGCGAAGCTCTGCTTCATCAGGCCCGCTGCGATCACAAACAACTTGAAAGGGGCAGGGGGAGGAAGTAAGGCGGCTACTATAAGCGCCAGGGATCCATGTCTTTCTACCCAACGCCGTGCGCGTGGCAAACCGGAATATTTGGGGTTCTTCTCAGAGAATGCGGCCTCTCCCTTGCGAGCCACAAAATACAGTGTCGAACAGCCGATTACGGAACCCACCGTGGCGACTATGACATAAAAAGGCATCCGGGAGGGACGCAGCGCGGACAAGGATATCATCCAGAGGTCCATTCCTCCCGGTAAAGCGAGGAAGGAGGAATCCAAAACGGCTGCTGCGAATAGTCCCCATCCTCCCAGAGGAAGCAGGACCTTCTGTGCCCATTCGGCAAGCCTGCCAAGGAAAAACAAATGATCGCCTCAGAGTAAAGAGAAACAGCGCGGGAAGCGGTTGCAACCCCAGCCGGAACGTTATTCGTCCGGTCCACCCGTGTCTGCGTCAATATATGCATCGAGCACACGTGGTTGCTCCAGGTAGTGCGGCAATGCGTACTCAGCCAGAAAGTTCTCCAGGGTTACGACCGCGCCCCGCCACTCTCCGGCCAGGTGGGGTTCGTCCGGCTGGTGCAGGCAGGGGCCGCTGCTGCTCTCTTCCGGGCTGCAATGGCTGCTCTGAATTTCAGAGAAATGGTCGAGGCTTCCCCAAGCTTCGTTGCCTGTTGTCCCGCTGATGTCGATCTGCAACCGCAGTTTCCGCACGCCGCCGTCTTCGCGCCCCCTGAAAAAACCGGCTCACCGGCAGACCGCGCCTTTGGAAGCCGAGGAAACCAGCTTGGAGTACTTCGCCAAAGCACCCGACTTGTACCGGGGAGCGGGAGGACGCCAGCGGCTCAGCCGCTTCTTGATCTCCTTGGCCGGCAAGTTGACAGACAAGAGGCGGCGCACCGCGTCCACCGTGACGATGTCGCCCTCTTGCAAGGCGGCAATCGGCCCGCCTACGGCCGCCTCCGGCGCCACATGGCCCGCCATGAGACCGTGTGTGGCTCCGGAGAACCGCCCGTCGGTCAGCAGGGCGATCTGATCTCCCAATCCTTCGCCGTACAGAGCCCCGGTTACGGCCAGCATCTCCCGCATCCCCGGCCCGCCCTTGGGACCCTCATAGCGGATTACGACAACGTCCCCGGCCTTGATCTTCCCCTTGAGGATCGCCTTCATGGCGGCCTCTTCGCTGTCGAAGACGCGGGCAGGCCCTTTGTGCCGCAGCTTTTCGACACCGGCCGTCTTGACCACGGCGCCTTCCGGCGCCAGATTTCCCTTCAGAACAACCAGCGTTCCGGTGGGCGCGATGGGCGAGGAGATGGCCCGGATGACTTCCTGGCCGCGGTTCGCCTTCCAGCCTCTCAGATTTTCTCGGACGGTTTTCCCCGTCACGGTCAAGGCGTCTCCGTGCAGCAGCCCGGCGCCGAGCAGCATCTTCATCAGCACGGGCACTCCGCCTGCCTTGTCCATGTCCGCCATGACGAACCTTCCGCCCGGCCGCATGTCCGCCACGTGAGGAGTGCGGCGGCTGATGCGGTCCATATCCTCCAGCGTCAGCCGCACGCCGGCCTCCTGGGCAATGGCCAGCAGGTGCAGGACGGCGTTGGTGGAACCGCCGCTGGCCACCACCACCGTGACGGCGTTGTGAAAGGCTTTCGGAGTGAGGATGTCGCGCGGCCTGATTTCTTTTGACAGCATCTTCAGCACCGCCTCGCCGGAGCGGAAACTGGCCTCCTGCCGCCGTTCGTCTACTGCCGGCACCGAAGCCGTTCCCGGCAAGGACATCCCCAAAGCCTCAATAGCCGCAGCCATGGTGTTGGCTGTGTAGAAACCGGCGCAAGATCCCGCGCCAGGGCAAGCGCTGTGCTCCAGGCGGCTCAGCTCTTCGAGCGACATTTTCCCCCGGGCGTGCGCCCCCACCGCTTCAAAAACGTCCTGGATCGTCACCGGCTTGGAATCGTGTTCGCCGGGAAGAATGCTGCCGCCGTAAAGGAACACGCCGGGAATGTTCAGCCGGGCAAGAGCCAGAAGCATGCCCGGCAGGCTCTTGTCGCATCCGGCAATGGTCAGCAACCCGTCGAACTGCTCGGCCAGCGCCATCAGCTCCACCGAGTCCGCAATCACCTCCCGGCTCACCAGAGAAGCCTTCATGCCCGCGTGGCCCATGGCGATGGCGTCGCTCACCGCGATGGTGCCGAACTCAAACGGCGTGCCTCCGGCGGCCGTGACGCCCTCTTTGCCTTTCTTCGCCAGGTGATTCAGATGGAAGTTGCACGGAGTCACCTCATTCCAACTGCTGGCCACGCCGACGTGGGGCCGGGCGATCTGCTCGTCGGTGAATCCCATGGCGTGGAACATCGCCCGGTGGGGCGCTCGTTCCGGGCCTTCGGCAACCTGCCAGCTTCGGTGCTTCATTTTGCGGGTAGTCTTCATCTGTTACCTCGATTGTGCAGCGTCTGTCGCTTGCTCCGTCAGTCGTCCAGTAACTCTGCGGTCAACGACTGGCTCGTTTCAAAAATGTTTCGGGCAAGGCCGGCAGCGTCTAGCGCTTGCTCCTCATTTACTTGTTAACCGAAAGCAGTCATGCATCACCCGGAAAACGGATTGCCTGCAGCATTTCCCGTAAAGGCGCATATGCCGCCCCACCATGTCATTCTGATCGCAAGTAGCGACAGGCATTCTTGCCTGTCCCCATTGAGTACAGACCGGTAAGGCCTGTGCTCTCTCCACCGAGGAGAATCGGTTCATTTTCTGCTCTGCCACGCCGATTTCCCAGCCGCGTTGCAACAGCTAAAAGCCATTGCATAACCCCCTATTAGGAGATTGGTTGAATGGCTTCTGATGCCTTTCTGGAGCCTATTTAGCAAAACGAAGCCAATAACGAAGCCAATGCCCGATCTACTGCATATCTAGTATCTCCTTATTATACAATTGGATAGCTGGATATCAGAAGTTTTGCAATGGGTTCGTTTTGCAAAAAAACTTTTCCCTCCCCCTCCTCTCCCCCCTAGAAGGTTTTCACAGTGGGTGTACAGCTTCCCGGAACACCTGTGAAGCCCCAGCGGGGCGCAAGAGTTTAGCCCACGGCACCGGCCGTGGGTGGGAAAGTCCACGCCGGATCAAGCCCCGGAAGGGGCGAAAGAAGAGGGCCGCCTTCCGGCCCGATTCTCCTTCGCAGAAATTCCGGGGGCAACAAAATTATTCCGATAATTCCGAAGATTCCGAATCTACCGAGGAAACCGAATCTGCCGAAAGAACCGAAGCGCCCGTATCCGAGCCAGGTAGCGACAGGCAATCCTGCCTGTCCCCTTAGAGCACAGGTCGGTAGGCCTGTGCTCCTGCTTTGCTCAGCATGATAGTGTTTCCGATTGCTAGCCATTCCTGCTTTACACCTGCCGGCAAACCGCTCTAGTGCTCCTCCGTTGCAGCCCTTGGCTTTTAAACCTTAGGTTTCTCGGCAGCCCCGGCCCCTGTTCCCGGACATCCCGGCGCTGGCTTGCCACTGGCATTCACGCCAATTCGCAAACGAATCAGTATAACGCATAACCTCATTCCGCTCTCCTCCCTGAAAGCTAAAGGTGCAGCCGAAAAATGGAAGCCGCAGGGTTCGGGCCGGAGGTTAGCTGCTTGCCGCTAACTGCCGGGCGAGCGCATGGGGATCAGAGGTGGGCATCTGGCAAGCATAGTTCCGGCAGACGTAGGCGGCAGGCTTCCCATCAAGCAGTTGCTTGCCTGCAAGCAGCGGGATGCGCGCAATCATTTTCGATGCATCCGGAGCGCCTGGGTCGAGCATCGCAACAACTTTGTTGGGCAGAAAAACACTGGACACCGTTCGGAGCAATTGTTGAGTCCTCGGGTCTTGGGAAGCGCCCACGATGGCGATCTCCCGGAAGCCTTCATGGAAGGCTTCGATGCCACAGAGCAACCGTTCGTGCCCGAACGGCGACCGGACCGTGCTGGAACTGAACAGGTTGAGAATCTCTCCGGCCTTCTCGCCAAGGTCTTTTCGGTCCAGCAGGAGGCGGAGCCGCAACAGATTCGTGGCCATCACCGAGTTGCCCGAGGGAATGGCGCTGTCATTCGCGAGTTTGCTGCGGACGATCAGTTTTTCGTGGTCGCCGGCGGTGAAAAAGAAACCTCCCTGCTCCGGATCCCAGTAGTGCTCAATAGCCGTGTTGGTCAGCCGCTCGGCCTCCGCCAACCAGCGCAGATCGCCGGTCGCTTCAAAAAGCCCGGTCAGGCCGTCGATGAAGAAGGCATAGTCGTCAATATAGGCCGTGAGGTTCGCAACGCCTCTGCGATAGGAGCGCAGCAGCCGCCCGTCCTTCTGCATCCGCGCGAGAACGAAGTCAGCGGTGCGAATCGCCGCACTTAAATACTTCGGTTCCTCTAACACCGTTGCGCCTTTCACCAGACTGGCGATCATCAAACCGTTCCAGGACGCAAGAATCTTGTCGTCGAGGCCGGGTCGCACCCGCTGTTGGCGGACTTCGAAGAGCTTTCGCCGTGCATCGCCGAGCCTCTTTTCGAGTTCCGGCGGGCTGATCTGATGCCGCTGTGCAACTATTTCCAGAGGCTGAAGAATCCTTAAAATGTTTTTGGGGCCTGACGGCACGTGCGCGTCACCAGGATGGTCCCAGTTGCCCTGCCCGGTTACATCATAGTAAGCAGCGAACAGGCGTGCTGCTTCCTCTCCCAGAGCTTCCTGCACTTGCTCCAGGGTCCAAATATAAAACTTGCCCTCCATTCCCTCGCTGTCGGCGTCCTCGGTGGAGTAGATTCCACCCTCTTCGCTTTGGAGCTGCGAGATCACGTATTCGAAGATGCCGCGGGCCGTTTCCGCAAAGAGCTTCTTTCGGGTCACGAGGTATCCGTCCAGGTAGATGGAACTCACCAAGGCTTGGTCGTATAGCATCTTCTCGAAGTGCGGAACCAGCCACTGCGGGTCGGTGCTGTACCGATGGATTCCGCCGCCCAGATGGTCGTAGATGCCTCCCCATGCCATCTGCTGCAAAGTTAGCTCCACGGCCTCGAGCATCTCCGGGCTGCCGCCGTTGCAGTGCTCCCGCAACAGCAATTCCATGGACATGCTCGGAGGAAACTTGTTGTTTCCGCTGCCGACGCCTCCGTGATTCGTGTCGTAGGCGCGGAACATTTGCCGGGCAGCTTCTGAGATTGCCTCCCGTGAGAGCATCTCCCCCTTCTGTGGCTTGTGGAGGTTTTCGAGAATTCCGGCAACCTGGGTTGCGTCGCTCACCAAGTCTCCGGTCTTCTTCTGCCAGAGCTCGGCCACCTGTTCCAGCACGGACTTGAATCCGGGCCGTCCGTAGTTGTCTTCGCGGGGAAAATAGGTTCCGGCGAAAAACGGCTTGCCGTCCGGCGTGAGCCAGACGCTCATGGGCCATCCGCCGTGCCCGCGCGTGTAAAGGATGGTCGCATTCATGTAAATTTCGTCCAGGTCGGGCCGCTCCTCCCGGTCCACTTTGATGGGGATGAAGTGCTCGTTCAGGACACGCGCCACCTCCTCGTCCTCAAAGCTTTCGTGCTCCATCACGTGACACCAGTGGCAGGCGGCGTAGCCGATGCTCAAAAAAATAGGCTTGTTCTCGTCAGCGGCCAAACGCAGCGCCTCCGGCCCCCAGGGATTCCAGTTCACGGGATTGTGCGCGTGCTGGAGCAGGTAGGGGCTGGTCGAGTCGATGAGACGGTTCGTGAATTTCTGTTCCATAATTTTGTCTTGATAGCCTTGTCTGTGATTCAGGCCGGGGTCCCAAAACGTTGCTGGGGTGTTTGTACAAAGCTCCGGTCGGCCAGGGCAGGCATCAGTTCCAGCGGCGAATACCCTCGCCGCCACGCCCATTCCGAGCCGCAACCGCGAGGGAGCGGACAAAAGGCGTTTTTCAACAACCTGCTATAGCGGCCAATTATAACCTACAGCAGATGAGCGTATGCTGGCCGGAATAATTTTTCTCGACAGCCGGAATCCGCCGGACTATATTGAGGACCGGACTATATCGAGGAAATGATCCGGTGGTTTGACGGCGCCTGCGCCATGACCTGCTCTACGAACGGTGAATAGCGGAGACTGTTATGGATAGTCAAACATTTGTAAAGGAACTGGAAGCTTCCAATCAAGTGCATCTCGCGAAGCTCGCCGGGCTGGGACCTGCCGTCGAGGAAGCTCCCGCCGTCGAAATCAAGCCATTGCTTCAGATTGCGCTCGCTAACGAGATCAACGTCAGTGAATTGGCGGCTGCCTGGATGCCCTCGACCCCGGAGATGGACGTCAAGCTTGCCCTGGCCCAGCAGGTGGGCGATGAGGCGACGCACTTCAGCTTGGTGGAAGGCCGCATGCGGGCGCTGGGAATCTTGACCGACGGGTTCCAGCCGCCGCCGGGCAATCCGCTATTTGCCTACCTGAAGAGCCTGGCCACAACGGTGGAGAGGGTCGCAGGCGGCCTGTTTACATTAGAATCCATTGCCTATCAAGTGAATGAGCAGTTCATGAAATACTGCGAGCGGCTGGGCGAGAGCGACACCGTGAAGCTTTACCAGACGCGGATTCAGCCCGACGAGTTGCACCACCATCGCCTGGGCAAGGCGCTGCTGGAAAAGTATGCCGTCACCCCGGAGACACAGGAACAGGCGCGCTTGGCTGCGACGAAGACTTTGGAGATTGCGCTCGAAACCCGTTCTATGATGACCCGGAAACTGGGGACGGCCTGTTTTCCCGGCTGTTAATCGCACACGCAGCCTGCTTGGCCTTTATGAACAATCGGAATTTAGACGCCCTCTGGAACTATCACAACACCACCAAGCATTCCTACCAGAGTATCAGAACCAGCGCACACTACCTGGACTGGACCACTTATCCCTTCCCTTTTAAGATTTACCCGGACCTCGATCCGATTCCCTTGCCGCGCGAGTGGGCGGGATCGGACGCCGACGCCCTCTCTGCAATTGCATCAACGGGAACAGCCCCCACGACAGGCGTGGCGCCGGATTTGCGGACGCTGGCTGCGCTGCTGTTCCATTCCGCCGGTGTCACCCGGCACAGGACTTTCCCGGGAGGGAATATCTACTTCCGCGCGGCAGCCTGCACGGGCGCTCTCTACGAGGTGGAGCTGTATCTGGTCTGCGGTCGCCTTCCCGAACTCGGCGAGGGTGTCTACCACTTCAACCCCGGCGACTTTGCCCTCCGGAAGCTGCGGGAGGGCGACTACCGCAGCGTCCTCGCAACCGCTGCCGGAAATGAAACGTCCATCGCCGGCGCTCCGGTGACGATTGTCTGCACCGGAATTTACTGGCGCAACGCATGGAAATACCAAGCGCGGACCTATCGCCATTTCTTCTGGGACAACGGAACCATGCTGGCCAATCTGCTGGCCATGGCCGCTGCTTTCGAGCTTCCAGCGCGTCTGGTGATGGGCTTTGTGGACGGAGAAGTCAACCGGTTGCTGGGTCTCGACACAGAACGGGAGGTGGCAATCTCGCTCGCCGCGCTGGGAACCGGCTCCACGCCGCTGCCGCCGCCGGAGATCGCCCCGCTGGCTCTGAATGCCGCTGCCCCCTCCAAAAAGGAAATCGACTACCCGCTGATGCGAAGCGTCCATGCGGCGACATCGCTCGATAGCGCGGAAGAGGTGAAGGCTTGGCGGGGCCAGGATCCCGCAACACGGCACGCCGATCATTCCGGGCGGCTATTTCTTCTGGAGCCGCTCCCGGACGAGCGGCTCCCGCACCCTGCAATCGAGCAAACCATTCTGCGCCGGGGCTCCACGCGGCAGTTTGCCCGCTTGCCGATTCGCCTGGATCAGCTTGCGACACTGCTGCTGCGGGCAACGCAGGGAATTCCGGCTGATTTCCTGGACCCCGTGGGAACCAGGCTTAATGATCTGTACCTGATCGTGAATGCGGTGGATGGCCTTCCGGCGGGCGCTTACTTTTTGCGCCGCGACGCGTGGAAGCTGGAGCTTCTGAAAGAGGGTGATTTTCGGGAGCAGGCGGGCCATCTGGGCTTGGATCAGCAGTTGCCGGCCGATGCCAGCGTCGCCGCTTTCTTCCTGGCCGACTTGAAACCCATACTGGAACGGTTTGGAAACCGGGGATACCGCGCGGCGCAGATCGAGGCCGGCATCCTGGGAGGAAAGCTCTACCTCGCCGCCTACGCGCAGAAGCTGGGAGCCACCGGCCTGACATTTTATGATGACGAAGTGACGGAATTTTTCTCGCCGCACGCCTCCGGCAAAAGCGCTATCTTTCTGATGGCTCTCGGTGTCTCCGCCAGAAACCCGCTCCGGCAGGTAAACCCCTGATGGCGGCAATGACAGCCGGCAGCGGCAGGCGGCCATCGGCCACAACAGAGTGCCTGATTAGGGTTTAGGAAGCGGGTTTATGGAACGGCGGTGGCTTTTTGAGCCCTGATTCTTTCTTTTGGCGTGCTATACTTCCTCTAAATTGTGCGGCGGGGATTGTTTTTGCAATGTTCAAAATGCTGCTGTGCTGGATTGGAATCACCTTGGCTGGAGTCGGCTGGCTTCAGGCAGCCAGCCCGCAGGTCTCGGCCTTCACTCCGCCGTCCGCCTCACAGTACCGCGCGCTGCTGGACCGTTACTGCGTCACCTGCCACAACGAGAAACTGCTTACGGCAGGCTTAAGTCTTAGCAACGTGGACACCGGGAACGTCGGCGAAGACGCCGAGGTATGGGAAAAGGTAGCGGGTAAACTTCGAACCGGCGAGATGCCCCCTGCCGGCATGCCGCGCCCGGATCAGCCCACCTACGACGCCTTCGCCAAGTACCTTGTGACGGAGTTGGACCGCGCTGCCGAGGCCAATCTCAATCCGGGCAGGCCCGCCGTCCAGCGGCTCAACCGCGCCGAATACACCAACGCAATCCGCGACTTGCTGGCGCTTGACATCAATGCGGAATTGCTGCTTCCCGCCGACGATTCCAGCTACGGCTTTGACAACATTGGGGACGTCCTGACGGTTTCGCCGACCTTGCTGGAAAGATATATGTCGGCGGCAACCAAGATCAGCCGCTTCGCCATAGGAGACCCGGCGATCGGTCCGGGGGCGGAAACCTACGAGGTCTCCCCGCGCCTTGTACAGAGGGACCGCGTCAGCGAGCGGTTGCCGTTCGGGTCGCGCGGCGGAATCGCGATTCGTCATCACTTCCCGCTCGACGGGGAGTACACCATCAAAATCCTCCTGCAAAGAGACCGCGTGTTGGATATTCGCGGCCTCGCCGAGCCGCATCAGATCGACGTTCGCCTGGATGGAGAAACAATCAGGCAGTTCACGGTCGGTGGCGAGGGCAAGAGCAAGTCGCAGGAGAACGGACAGGGACAATACGGGAGCGAGTCAGGGGACAACGGACAAGAGAGTTACGAGCGCACGGCGGATGCGAACCTGGAATTTCGCTTCTCTGCGAAAGCAGGCACGCGGATGGTGGGAATCACTTTCCTGGACAGAAACCCGAAACCGGAAGGGGTGCTTCGGCGGCTGGTTGCGGCTTCGCAATATGTGCAGAACGATGATGTCCCCGGCGTGGGCGTCGTCACCATCACGGGACCCTACAACACAATCGGGCCCGGAGAAACACCCAGCCGCAGCAGGGTCTTTATGTGCCGCCCAGCCGGTAGCGCACCGGGCAACCCGGCGGGCAGCAACGAAAACGGCGAACAACAATGCGCCAGAAGGATTCTCTCCACGTTGGCACGCCGCGCCTATCGCCGGCCCGTCACCGATATAGACGTCCAGACGCTGCTCAGCTTCTACCAGGCCGGCCGGAACAAAGGGGGCTTCGAGGCGGGCATCGGGCTGGCGCTGCGCAGAATGCTGGTTTCCCCGGAGTTTCTATTCCGTGTCGAGCGCGATCCAGCCGGCGTCGCGCCGAATACCGCCTATCGTATCAGCGATCTCGAACTGGCGTCCCGTTTGTCATTTTTCCTGTGGAGCAGCATCCCCGACGACGAGCTGCTGGATTTGGCGGAACGCGGCCAGCTCAAAGATTCTGCGGTACTGGAACGGCAAGTGCTGCGTATGCTGGCAGACGCCCGCTCGCGGGCTCTGGTGAGCAATTTCGCCGGGCAGTGGCTGTACCTGCGCAACATGCTGCAAGTCGTTCCGGACCCGGAAGCATTTCCCGATTTCGACGAAAACCTGCGGAACGCATTCCACCGCGAGACGGAGCTTTTCTTCGAAAGCATGCTGCGCGAGGACCGCAGCGTGCTGGACTTGCTGGATGCAGACTATACCTTCCTGAATGAACGTCTGGCCCGGCACTACCAGATACCGAACATTTACGGAAACCATTTCCGGCGCGTGAAGCTGAACGATGAGAGACGCGGCGGTTTGGTGGGCCAGGGCAGCATCCTGACGGTTACTTCCTACCCCAGCCGGACCTCGCCGACATTTCGCGGCAAGTGGCTGCTTGAAAATATTCTGGGCGCGCCGCCCCCGCCGCTTCCGGACAACGTTCCGTCGCTGCCCGATCGCGCCCAAGACGGCAAGGTCCTTTCGGTGCGCGAGCAGATGGAGGCCCACCGCGTGAATCCCGCCTGCGCGGGTTGCCACGCGCGGATGGATCCGCTGGGCTTTGCGCTGGAAAATTTTGACGCCATCGGCCGCTGGAGAACCACCATCGGGAACAATATCCCGGTCGATTCGTCGGGAGTGCTTCCAGACGGCACCAAGTTTCAGGGTCCGGCGGAGCTCCGGAAGGTGTTGCTGAGCCGCCGGGAAGAGTTGGTCGCCACCGTCACCGAAAAACTTCTTACCTACGCTTTGGGCCGTGGAATGGAGTACACCGACGCTCCGGCTATCCGCAGGATTGTGCGGGAAACCGCTCCCAGCGAGCACCGCTGGTCGTCGCTCATCCTGCAGATCGTCCAGAGCACGCCGTTTCAGATGAGGAGGTCGCAAGAGCCATGATGATTTTCAAGAAGGCTATTCCCCGGCGCGAGTTTTTGCGCGGGGCCGGCGCGGCGCTGGCTTTGCCGCTGCTGGACGGAATGGTTCCGGCGCTTGCCGGCGCGCGGGAGATGGCGGCGCAACCGGCAACCCGCCTGTCGTTTTCTACGTCCCGAACGGGATGATCATGGACCATTGGACTCCGGCGGCCGAAGGAACCGCCTTCGAGCTGCCCTCGATTCTGGAGCCGCTGGCTGCATTTCGCGACCGCACGCTCGTGCTGAGCGGACTCGCCCTGAAAAACGCCGACGCGCTGCTGCCGGGTGAAGGCGCAGTGGGGAATCATTCCCGCGCCAGCGCCGCGTTCCTGTCGGGCGCGCACCCCAAGAAGACCGAAGGCGCCGACATGGAAGCCGGAACCACGGTGGACCAGATTGCGGCGAATGAATTCGGCAAGCACACCCAGCTTGCCTCGCTCGAGATCGCCATGGAGCCCGAGCTGTTGGGCACCTGCGAGGCAGGCTATAGCTGCGCCTACCTCAATACGCTCTGCTGGCGCAGCTCCACCACGCCGATGCCGATGGAGATCATGCCGCGCGGCGTCTTTGAGCGCCTGTTCGGCGATAGCGGCAGCACCGCTCCAGCAGAGCGGCGCGCCCGGCTCCGGGAGAACCGCAGCATTCTCGACTCGGTGACCGAGGAAGTCTCCCGCCTCCTGAGGGGGCTCGGCTCCACGGACCGGGCCAAGCTTGGCCAGTATCTGGACGCCATTCGCGACGTCGAGCGGCGCATCCAGATCGCCGAACGGCAGTCCGACCGAGAGCTGCCGTCCTTGGAGCGGCCCGTGGGCATACCGGCGACGTTTGCAGAGTATGCCAAGTTAATGTTTGACCTTCAGGTGCTGGCCTTCCAGACCGACATGACCCGCGTCATCTCCGTGATGGTGGCCCGCGAGCAGAGCGCCCGGGCCTACCCCGAACTTGGCGTGGGCGACCCGCACCACCCGCTGACGCACCACAACGGCGACCCGGAAAAGGTCGCCAAGGTGCTCAAGATCAACGTCTTCCATATGCAGCTGTTCGCCTATTTCCTGGAAAGGCTGCAATCCACGCCGGACGGCGACGGATCGTTACTGGATCATACGATGATCGTTCTGGGCAGCGCCATCAGCGACGGCAACATGCATCTGCACGACGACCTGCCCATTCTGCTGCTGGACGGCGGGGCGGGGCGGTTCCGGGGAGGCCGTCACCTTCGGTATCCGCAGGCCACGCCGCTGGCGAATCTGTACCTGACCTTGCTGGATAAGGTGGGGATTGATGAGTCGAGCCTCGGCGACAGCACCGGAAAGCTGGACCTGCGGTCGGCGTAGAGGTTTGTTGAAAAACTCCGTATGCTGCCGTTCCGATCCCCTTTTGCTGTCGTCCCAAGCGCAGCAAGGGACCTGCTTTTAGCAACAACATCTCGTGTAACAAGCTGATTCCTCAGCCCGGCAAAAAGGCCGGGCTTCGAAATGACATTTCTCTTTTGTTGAAATAAGGTGAACGCTCTCGATTGGCAGTGGACTTGTTTTCCGGGCGGCCTCACTCTTTGCTGACGGCTAGCGAGCCCAGGCTTTGCACGCCTGATTCTTCCAATGAGGCGACTCCCAACTGGAGGAGCAGGTCCACGGTGCTCTTGCGATAACGGCGCGGCCTGGGGTCGGCGTAGTCGGCCATGCCGGCCGTAATGATGGCTGCGGCGATGCTCAACGGCGTCTGTCCGAACCGGTCCATCACATCCAGATCTGCGCCCTTGTCCGCCAGAAAGCGTATGGTCTCATCCGCCCCCGCATATGCAGCGGCGTGCATTGCGGTCCAGTCGTGCTCTCCGACCGCATTAACGTCCAAACCCATCTCCACCGCCAGCTGAGCAGTTTCGTGATACTGCTGCAATTGACCCTCGGAGCGTTCCCCGAACTGGCCCGCCCCCAGCGCCACCTGCAGGAGCGTGGTGTTCTCCTTCGTTTTTAGCAACGGATCGGCTCCTGCTTCAACGAGCGCGCGCATGGCGGCCGTGTTGCCCGCTTCGGCTGCCAGCAGTAGCGGGGTCGCGCCAATCATGGTGATGCCACCCGCGCGGGCCCTGTGCCTGGTAAGCCGTGCGTTCAGATTCGCGCCCCGTGCCAGCAACGCCTCCACCAAATCCAGCATGTTCCGGCGCAACGTCGCGTAGTGTAAAGCAGTATAACCACTGCCGTTGGTCGCGTTCGGGTCAGCGTCCCGGTCCAGCAGAAACAGCGCAAGTTCCTGGTGGCCGCTGGCGCTCGCTACCAATAGAGCGCTGCCTTCTTCCGGCGTGGCCTCGCTCACGTCCGCCCCGGCCTCCAGCAAGATCCGGGCAGAGTCCAGGTCGCCCTGCTGGGTGGCAAACAGCAACGGCGTGAAATCCCCCTTCGTATGGGTGCCGACATCAGCTCCGTGTTCGATCAGCGCCTGCGCGACATCGGAATGTTTCTCCGCCACCGCCCACATCAGAGCCGTCTGCCCCTCCCAATTTTCAGCCGCGTTTACATCCGTTCCATGCTCAATCAAGAATTTCACCGCATCCACGCTGCCCGTGTGCGCGCACCTCATGAGCACCGTCTCGCCCGTCGGCTGAGCGGCGTTCGGGTCCGCCCCGGCCACAAGGAGCTTTTCGACCATGGCGGCGCTCCGGTTGGTGCAGGCCAGCGAAAGAGGCGTGATGCCGTAGTCGTTTGCGGCGTTCACGTCGGCGCCGGCGCGAATCAGTAGATCAGCCGTTTCGTGGTCATCCCAGTGGACCGCCCAGGCCAGCGCCGTCGCGCCATCCGCCTGGGGTGCGTTCACGTCCACTTCCTGGGCCAGCAAGGATCGCGCAGCTTCCCTGTCGCCTTTTTCGACCGCATCCGCCAGACGAAAATCGGCAGCAGCCAAGCTTGAGACTGACAGCAGAACGATCATCCACCAGAAGCCTAGACCTTTCACTTTGACGGCCAGCCTCGCCTCTCCAGTCATGGTCACTCTTTTCATTGTCTCGCCTTTCATTCACACGCCCGGCTTAGGGCATATCGTTCCCCACAAGATTGTACATCTATCTCCATAAGATGACACCACTGCCTGGATTGATAACCCATTGACAACCCCAGCGTGGCTGGATTAGGGTGTTGTTACGCCGCTTGGAGAATCAGAATCCGGCGAAGAAACGTCTGGTTGGGTTTGAAGCCGCTGGCTATGCAATATCTGCAAGGGAGTCCCGGAGAAGCTTATGGCTAAGAAGTTGGTTTTTGCCTCCCTGGCGATCCTGTTCTTCCTGACCCTCTTGCTGGGAAACCAGCGCCAGGGCCGTTATTCTCTTCCCGAGGAGCCGAAAGGCACGGAGTTCATCTTTGCGCGGATTTGGTTTTCAAGCGGCCGCGGGTTTAACAACTTCGGCTTTAGAGCCGGCTGGGCCCACGATTATCCGGACGCCGAGGAACACATCTTGCAAGTCGCCAACGAGGCCACCGGGATCAACCTGCACAAGATGTCATACGTGATTATCCGTCTGGACGACGAGGAGTTGTTCCGTTACCCCTTCTCGTACATGAGCGAGGTGGGCGAGATGAATATGTCCGAGCGCGAGGTGGAGGTCCTGCGCGAGTATCTGAATCGGGGCGGGTTTGTCATGGTGGACGATTTCGACAGCCAGTACTCGCTGGAATGGTTCTCCTCACAGATGAAAATGGTTTTTCCAGGACGTGATTTTGTAGAGCTGACCGTGGAGCACCCCATATTTCACACATTCTATGAGATACCCACCTTGGACGTCCAGGCCCCTTTTCAGTACAGGGGAGGCTCTCCTAAATTTTACGGGTATTTCGACGACAGCGGGCGGCTTTGCATGATCATCAACCACAACAACGACATCGGCGACTTCTGGGAGTGGATCGATCAGCCGCGTTATCCTCTGCAACCCTCCACCGAGGCGCTGCGGTTTGGCATTAATTATTTTATTTATTCGCTCACGCACTGAACTCCACCCACACGGCGGTCGGCAGCTCTTATCCTGCCAACTGGCGCTCTATCAGATGGCATTGCCGCCGTTCCCTGCAACGGAAACGCGGGTGACTTGGAGCATACGGTTCTCGGGGAAAAGGGGCTTGGCCGAAGCAGCAGGTCCCGGTAAAATCTAATATGGACGGAAATGATCAATAGTATGACTGACGCTGTGCGGAGCGCACGTCTTCGAGTTAGGCAACGGCGAATTATGCATTTTCGATTTACGCATCTTCGGTTTGTGACGGTTGTTTGCCTGTGTTTTGCCCTGTTAGGGGCGGCGAGGCTCCCAGCCGGGAAGCTGCCGGGCAATCACTGGGAGTTGCTGGCCGTGGCCTATCCTCCCGACCGCGATGTATCGGTCGTGCTCGGCGGCGCGGAAAGGACTCTGACCTCTAAGGGAATCTGCAAGGTGAAATGGCAGAATGGATCCGCTTCCATGGAGATCGAAGTGGAGGACCTGCCCGCCCCGAGCGAAATTGAATGGGGCGGTCGGCAATATGTTCTTTGGGCAATCGACTCGGAGAAGCGCAGCGTGAATTTGGGCACCGTTCCCTTGAACAAGCAGGACGCTAAATGGAAGGTTCAGGTTTCCTCGCGAGTGTTCGGGCTGCTGGTGACCGCAGAGGAGAATCCTCAAGCAGAGGCCCCTAGCGGTGCCGTCGTCATGGAAAGCCTCCTACCTACGGACCCGCGCCTGGTGATCCCCGTTTTCCGCTTGGATGTCGCACTCAATCCACCCCAAAGTTAGGAATAGCGAACAGCAGGACCATGTCCCAAGACTGCAAAGAGGCCGGAGGCCATGTGCAGAGTTGTTAAGGCCTAAGCAGCTTCGTTGTGCGGAGGAGTATGCCCGGCAGCGATCTGGTTTGCCGGGACGGCGCCCTTGCCGGCTGCAGGGGCAGAGGCACATCGAGAGGGAATGGCAAGCAATTGACCAGGGTAAATCAGGTTCCTGTTCCGTATCCGCGGGTTCGCCGCTGCAAGGCAGTCCCATGCCTGCCCGTTCCCCAATTGATTCCGTGCCAGCTCCCACAAGGAAAGTGTCCTAAGGGGCTGAAGCCATTCCCTGACGGGAGACAGAAAATGACCGTTTTGAGACAGGTTCTAGTGCGCGTTTCGGTTCCCTCGGAATCTTCGGAATCCTTGGAATTTTCGGAAAGATTTTCTTTTCACAGGAATCTGCTGCCTGATAATGGACTGTATGAGGGCGCTGGAAAAACACCGAGACCCAGATGCCATCTTGGCCTCCCCCCGCCCACCGTTGGAGATGCATCTGCAAGAATGAGCTTGTGGCAAAAGGGTGTTTATTACCAAACGAAGCCAACAAGTCCTTTGGAATCAATAAAAATTGCTTTGCCGGGCCAAAAAAATGCAACTATATCATTCCTACAGCCGCTGGAGGCGCCGATATGATCCGCAGGAGCTGTCGAGCCTGGAAGATCGTTCCCACCACTCTCACCAAGCTCTGGGTTACCTTACCTCTCTTCCGTTCCTCACCCCAAACCAATCCCTTTCCAAGGAGCCAAAGTGCCACTACTCTACTGGACGAGTACATCCGATTGCTTTCCTCTTGCCCCTCGTGTAACCTCTCACCGGCAGTTCCAATCGGGTGGGGACAATACTTAGCTATTCCCCCCACACTTGCTGATCGGCTAGGAAAAAAAGTGCCTCTTTCGATAGCAATTCTGGCAATGCTGCTTTTGTTGCCGAGGACAGATGTGTCGGCGCAGGTGCCCCTGGCTACAGTGCGTGGCACGGTGCAAGGTCAAACGGGAACTCCCCTTTCGGCAGCGACCGTAATGGCGAAAAATCTGGATACGGGACTGAGCCGCACGGTCAACAGCGACGCAAAGGGACAGTTCGAAATTCTGCATCTGGTTTCCGGCACCTATGACTTACAGGCCATCCGGGACGGCTTTGTAAGCCAGCAGCAAAAAGGGTTGGATCTGGGTGCGGGCGAGTCGCTGACCTTGGCCTTCGTGCTGGAGCCTACTTCCGGACCCCAGGACCAGGAGGCTCCGGGCACGGGCGGAGAAGCGGCAGAGCCTTCCTCCACCATCTCTGCCAACCAAATCAGTGAGAGCCAATTGGTGGGACTTCCGCTCAATGGACGCAGCTATAGCCAACTGGCGACTCTACAAAGCGGGGTGAGCGATCCGTTCGCCGGTTCAGCTTCCCGGGGAGGTGGCAGCGGAGGCTTGACCGTAGCGGGAGGGCGGGCCACTTCAAACAGTTTTTTGCTGGATGGGACGAACATCATGGACACCCAAAATCGGATCCCGCGGAGTGCGGCAGGCGTGCAACTGGGCTCGGATGCGGTATTGCAGGTTCGGGTGCTCAGCAGCAACTATGGGGCCGAATATGGCCGGGGCAGCGGAGGTGTTCTGAACTCCGTTAGTCGCTCCGGGACGCCGGAGTTTCATGGGACCTTTTTCGAGTTTTTTCGCAACAGCAAGCTGGACGCCCGCAATTTTTTTGATCCCGGCCCGGAACCGACCCCCTTTAAACGCAACCAGTTCGGCTTCACGTTGACAGGTCCGGTGCGGAAGGATAAGACCTTCTTCATGGGCAGCTTTGAGGGGATGCGCGACCGGTTGACAAAGACGGAGATCGATTTCTTTCCCGACGAGCCGGCGCGGCAAGGAATGATCACCGACGCTTCCGGCGAAGTGTTTCAGACCGTTCCGGTGAACCCGAGGGTGGTGCCTTACCTTGAGCTTTATCCTCTACCCAACTCGGTCCGGAGAGGCGGAGGAATCGGGGAAAACGCCGCTACCCGGTTCCTGCCAACCAATGAAAATTTTTTCACCATTCGCCTGGATCACCAGATTTCCGAACAGGATAGCCTCTTCGCCCGCTATACCTTTGACGACGCCACCAGTCAGAGCCCGGAAGAGGCCGTTCTCTTTACGGGGTTGAACAATAGCCGACAGCAGTATTTAACCCTGGTGGAAACCCACATTTTTAATCCCCGCCTCTTAAACTCGTTCCGTTTCGGATTCACGCGGCCGGTGGGGATGCGAGAGAGTTTTTCGTCTATAGAGATTCCACGTGAGTTGTTCTTTGTTCCGGACGCTCCTGTTTTTGGCCGGATCGAAATTCCGGGCTTGACTCCTTTCGGGACCAATGGCAACCCAGTGGACGGCAGGATTATGAATTCCTTTCAATTTACAGACGATCTGCTGCTCCAGAGAGGGACACACGCCCTGAAGTTGGGATTCGACGTTCATCGCTATCGTTGGGATGTTTTTAGCGCTATCCGGAAGGCCGGAGGATGGCTTTTCAATAGCCTGGAGAGCTTTCTCCAAGGGGGGCCGCAGGGAACCACGCTGCGGGTGGCTCTTCCGGGGTCGGATAACAGACAAGCCTACCGCCAGACCCTGGTGGGCTTCTATATTCAAGATGCCTATACGGTCAGTTCCCGCTTCCAGTTCAACCTGGGACTTCGCTATGAATTCGCCACGCTCATCCATGACCGGGATGGTAAAAGCATGTTTCTGCTTGACCCTGTGCGCGACTCAGAAGCTCAAATTGGTCCTATTCTCGGCAACAACCCCTCGTTGCGCAATCTTTCTCCTCGCCTGGGCATTAGCTGGTTCCCCGGGGGCAGCCAGAGTACGGTTTTGAGCGTCGGCTTTGGCGTTTATTACGATCAAATGGTTGCATACCTTGTGCAGCGGCTAAGAAGCTCGGTCCCTTTTTACAAGCTGGCAGTGAGAGCCAACTTCGATTCATCCAAGGTGTTTCCCGATGCGGTGGCCGCAGGCTCCGAGGTGGGCCTGATGGCCCGAACCCTCGATTACGAGCACACTAAGCTCCCTATGGTTCTGCGCTACAACTTCTCGCTCCAACAGCAATTGCCCGGAGGCTGGCGTGTTCAGGCATCTTACGTAGGGGCCAGGGGCAACCATTTGTTTCGCGATTACGAAACCAACCTGTTCCCGGCACCGGTCACCGAGGCGGATGGATCGCTCTTCTTTCCGCGGGATGAGGGCCCGATCAATCCGGCCTTCGGAAGTGTTTTCATCCGCGGCAGCGATGCGCAGTCTTTTTATAATTCTGTTCAAGTGTCCGCTAACAAGAGCCTCAGCGGAGGAATTTCCTTGCGTGCAGGATATACTTATAGCAAGTCTGTTGACGATACCTCCACACATATCCCTTTCGGTCCTCCTATACAGTTTGGGTTGATGCGAACTCTGGAGCGCGGCCTTTCGGATTTCAATGTCGGCCATCGCCTAGTGGTCAACTACTTTTATGCTCCCTCCTTAGGTGGCGGGCAGCGCTGGTGGAATTCCGGCCTGCTTGCGCATGTTTTCGGAGGTTGGCGGTTGGGAGGTATTCTGTCGTTTCGCACCGGAATCCCTTTCAGCCCCCGGGTCAGCGTCCGTACCCCGGGTTACCTGTTTTCAGCCACTCGACCTAACTTGCTTCCCGGCCGCAGCAACAATCCCGTTCAGGGGGGCCCCGAACAATACTTCGACACCTCCGTGTATAGCGTTCCCCCGCCGGGCACTCTCGGGAATGTCGGGCGCAACACCCTCATTGCGCCGAGTGTGTTCAATATGGATATCTCCCTCCAGAAGGAATTCTCTCTGGATACTAAGCGGCGGTTTCAATTTCGAGCAGAATTTTTCAATCTGCCGAACCATACCAATTTCAATCGGAATCAGGGAGCTTCCACTATCATCTTCCGGGGCGCATCTGGCCGTCTCAATCCTACTGCAGGGAGAATTGAATCTACAGCCACTACTGCCCGGCAAGTTCAGTTTGCGTTGCGATTTTCGTTCTAACTAGAGTGTTCTCGCGATAGCGTAGACCAAGCTAAACCAGTCCGCGCCGCGCGCGTAAGCAAATAGATCGTGAGTAACGCCGTAGTGTTTACCTATTCAGCGCTCTGAACATTACTAAACAGTAGACAACTAGTGGAGAGTAATCCGGGACTTGCCTCCTCGACAGCACTCGGCGCTTGGCTGTAGGCCCAGGATACCCCTCCAACAATTGATTTACCTATTCGCTTCATGCAATCTTTCCTCAACATTCCCAATCAACCGGCGGTAGCGAGGTGGCAGTTTCCCAGGCAGCCAGGCTGTTGCAAGCCCGTATGGAGTAGGTCCGAGAAGTTTGGATTTGGAAAACCACCTCCTATGTCGGCTGGGTGTGCTTGGACTGGCGGTCATTCTTCACTAACGGCATGCTCTCCAACACCGTTACTGTCACCCTGCAGTAGCGTGCAACAATCATCAGGACCTGACACATCTGTGTTTCGCTACCTCCGGTAGCGGAACATGACCTGCAATCGTTCTCTCCAATTTTCATTGAGCCCGATGCGAACAACTTCAATGGACGGGGAGAAGTAGCGAAGAATCGCTTCACAAGCGGAATGAAACTGAAGAGCCGGGCTCACCAGCAGTAAAAGAGGGGGTTGCGAGCCGAGTTCCCGTCCTCGAAAAAATCCCTGGCGCTCGAATTCCCCGCGCTGCAAATGCCGGCACGCTCTCATCCAATAATCCAGCGCCTGCACAGGCAGTTGGATGTCCTCGGAAGCTTTCAGTTCCACCACAATCAGACGCCCTTTCGAGTCCACCGCGAGTAAATCAATCAAGCCGCGGTCGGTTCCGGAAACAGCGGACACTTGTTCATAGGCTGTGATCGGGGCCGGATCTTGTCCCAGGATAGCGGTCTGTTGCGCCAGCAGGGTTTGCATCCACCTCTCCGGTTGGAGTCGAAAGAAAGGATGAGACGGGTGTTCCGAACGAGGCTGGCGGTAGCAGAGGATTTTTGCCGCCAGCTCCCGCAATTCTCTCCAGTTACGCTTCTCCAGCACGGTTTCCGAGCGGCCCACGCCAAAAACCATCCCGGCTGGCGTGGATCTGGCAAAAGGGAGCCCCCGCACAGCCAGCATGCAGTGACCATCACGGCCGGTGTGTTGATCAATTGCCGGGCTCAAAGCTTTGATTTGTTCGATCCATTTCGCAGAAGCGCGCGGAGGTGACGATGTTTTCCCCGCCGGCTTCAGGCTAGTTTGCAAATTTCCCGTGTCAGCCGGGTCACAGCGGCGGATCTGTTCTGAGGTTTCGTAGACCTCCCATCGAGCCAGCTTCGAATCCATCCATGCCAGCCGCTCCAGAGTCGTCTGGGATTGTTTCGGGGGCACAAATATTTTTAGTCCTTTGATCACGGTGGACGAACCTCGGTTCCGCAGCCAGTCGAGCCAAATGAGCCCGTAGGTCAGGATGCCTTCCGCGGCGGAAGGGTCTTCCTGCTCTCCCGCGCCGATGACCGCCCAACTCTGCTGTCCGCTCGTAAGGACCCCTCGGGTGTAGCGGCCAGAGAAGGAATGCTCCAGGGACGGCTCTGAAGTGAGCGTTTTGACCTTCCAATCGGGAAAAAGCTGAGCCAGGTATCGCCGCAGCCTCTGTCTGTAGCGGGAGCGCTCGCTCCGCCGATCCAGTTGGGACGGCCCTGCGCGGGACTCGGCCAGAATCAGCGTGCCGGGCGGTCCCTTCCCGAACTTCTGAAACTGAAGCTCCATTCGTACGGCAGAGTGCTTCTTGACGCCCGTGATTTGGCGGACGAGGTTGGTTTGATCGTTCCAAACTTGGCACAGCAGTTTGTTGTACTCCGTGGTGAGCGAATAATGGCTTGCGGAAAGATCGATTACCTCGCGTCCGGGCTCGGTCAGGACAGGGTGGTGTAGTCCCAGCAAAAATAGCTCAATGGTTTCCTTCAACTCTTCCAGCGAACGGGTCGGCTGCATCGAGCGTCATTATAGCCTTCCCAGCCCGCTGCAAACAGCAGACAACATCTGCGGGGATTGCCGGTCGGGAAAAGCATCCTGTCGCCGGTCCATACTCGGCTACAATACTACCCCTGGCCTCCGCTTTAGTTTTGAGAGCGTCATAGGTCGTGTATAGTCTGAGCCGCGCACGGTTTTCATCTCCTTCCGGTTGTGTTTTTCCGCAGCCCGCCAGAGAACCAGAAGCGACGTCCGCAGCATAAAAACAGAAAACACTGCCAGCAGCGCCGGCCAGAGTCTCGTCGTCCAAGGCAGCCAGCAATGCAACTGTTACAGCTTCCAGTTGCCTAGCCTCTCCGGCGGTTTGCTGACAATAAATCATGAACCGAAAGTTCCAGCAGTGATTTACGCTCCGGCCGAACACATTATCTAATTGATTCAACATCCGACAAGCGCACTTCCGGGCATCCCGGCAGGAGGCTATTGGCTTGAAACGGAAGGGCGGCTGGCATATGATTTCCCCGGCCCAAAATGGAGATCAACAATGTCGCCTAGTTCCGTACTGGCCGGAAAAGGTTTCGAGATTTTAATTTGGTTTTTCCAGAGAAACCAGTTAGCAATGGGGGACTTATGAGCTTACGGCGGACAAGCAGATATTTACTTATCCTCAGTTTAGGAGTCGTCTTGTGCGAGGCAGGCCCCGGCGGCATATTGGCATCAGCGCAGGCGCAAAGCGGTCAAATCGACAATCTCCAGCGTTCTGTACAACAGTACACATATCAACTATCTGCGCCCAGCGGCGCCTTGCGCGGGGAGGAAATTTATTACTTTAAATGTTGGATCTGCCACAACGAGTACACGGTAAAGGCGGGAACACCTGCCCCTCTGCTCAAGGATCTCTACCAGCGCCCCAGGATGGTGTCCGGACAGCCGGTGAATGATGAGACGGTTGCGGAGAAGATTCGCAACGGCGGACCTATGATGCCGGCCTATGGCAGCACATTAAGTGACCGGGATATAGCGGATTTGCTGAGCTACATCCGGGAGGGGAAGTGTTGCTTTGAGGGCGAACTGCTTCCTGCCAATCCCTGGTATCGCGCAACTGCCCAATCGAAGATGCAGTTTCAATACCAAAACAACCTGCGGGGCGGACCCAAGGGCATTGTACGGGATTCCACAGGCGAGTTGCTGGAAGGAATCATGGTGCAGCTCATCGCGCAGGAAAACTCCGTTCGGACCACTGTATATAGCGACGAGGTAGGCCGTTACGAATTCCCCAAGCTGCCGGCGGGCCAGTACACCTTGCGCATTGCAAGGCCGCGCCAGTACCAGCCTTACAGAAGAAACTCGGTGCGGATCGACGGAGCAAATGAGATCGAGGAGATCGTCCTGGAGCAGGTGACAGACGAGGAATTGTTACCTCACACGCCGGGGATTGCCGGCCAGCTCAGCGGCGCCGAGTGGCTGATGAACGTCGATGGAACACAGGAAGAGAAAAGATTGTTTGTTAAAAATTGCAATTGGTGCCATTCCTACCAGTTGATATTCCGCAATCGATATGATGAGCACAGTTGGCGGCAGGTTGTCGACCGCATGAGCCACTATTCCGGATCGCCCTTGATCAACCGCAATTCCAGCGGCCGCATGACGCCGGAAAAGGAAGACATGCTGGTGAAGTGGCTTGCCAGGGTCAGCGGCCCCGCCACCAAAGACGCGCCGTTAAAGATGTTCAACGGGCCGACCGGCCCCGCCACGCGGGTGGTAGTCACCGAATACGAGCTGCCCCGGCTGTGGCTTGCCACCCATGATGTGGCCGGGGACTCGCAAGGCAATCTTTGGTATTCACCCCACCGGTATCCTTACATCGGGAAGCTCGATCCGCTCACCGGGTTTACCAAAGAATACCGCGTCCCGGATACGCCCGGTGCGCATCCGGGGACGCACTGGATCGCGGTAACGAAGGATGACATCATCTGGTCCTCTCAAAACTGGGCGCACAAGCTGACCCGGTTCGATCCGCGAACCGAACAGTTTCACCAGATCACGCCTCCGATGCGTCCCAACGACGATGGCACGCCGCGGCCTTACAATTCGCCGATGGGGGGCAACTGGGTGGTGGCTCCAGATGGTTACATTTGGAAAGCGCGCTCCAGCCTAGTGGTCAAGGTAGACCCGGAGACAGGCCGCTACCTGGAGCAATATCCGCTCCAACACGCCACCGGCACCTACGGCAGCGCGATCAGCAAAGATGGAAATTACTTTGGTGGAGGAAGCTGGGGGGCCGATTGGGTTGTGCTGCTCGATATACGGACGGGGAAAGTAACGGAAGTGGAAGCTCGCACCCGCAACCAAGGACCCGGACGGGGAGATTTCGACCCCTTTGGGAACGGCTGGTTTGGCGGCAAGGGCGGCGCGCTGGTGAAAATCGATCCCAAGACCCTTCGGGTCAAGGAGTATTTTGCGCCGACCATCTATGGCAGCTTTTATGAAGCCAATGCCGACAAGAACGGGGAGATATGGTCGGGAGCAGTGCAAACAGGCCAGTACGTCCGGCTCAATCCCCGGACGGAGCGCTGGATCGTCTATACGCTGCCGGAGCCGTACTCACACAATCGAAAGAGCTGGATTGACAATTCCACCGATCCGGTCTCGCTTTGGTATGTGGACCACAACAGCTATTTAGTCCATATTCAGCCATTGGAGTAACGCGTTTTTCACATGCACCGGGGCCGGGGCGGAAAATTTGGCTCGACCGCCGTCCGGCCCCGTCCCGCTGAGGCCGCAAGGGGCCTGCTTGATTTGGGCGGGCAAACCCGTCTTCCCGGTTTGTGAAGGGAACGGAAATAAGGAGAGCTTTGCGGCGGCAGCCAAGGGAAAGCGTTTTCTTTTTACTCGTCACAGTTTTGACGCAACGATTGACTCAATGGAGGGCAGAAATGGGAAGAACTATCCCGGCTTGGCTTGGCATCTTATTGCTTTCTATATCCTTCTTAGTCCTTACGGGTTCCCTCGAAGGACAGCAGAACGCTGCTCTGGTCATTGAAGGAGGGACCCTCATTGACGGCAATGGCGGAGCCCCGCTCGAAGACGCAGTCATTGTCATCCAAGGGAATCAGATCCAGACGGTCGGGCGAAATGGCAGCGTGAGCTATCCCAGCGGCAGCCGGGTCATCCAAGCGGACGGAAAGTTTATCGTCCCCGGTCTCATGGACGCTCACGTCCACTACCGCGGCTGGATGGCGGAGTTGATGCTGAACCACGGCGTGACCTCCGTGTTTGAGATCGGAGGCGGAGGAAGAGTCGGCTTGCTCAACCGCGAGGCCATAAACCGGGGTAAAATCTCAGGCCCCAGGGTTTTTGTCGCCGTAGGCAGCCTCGCAGGAGCAAGGATCGCAGCCGTGGCGGGCAATACGGGACTGGAAGGCCCGCTCTCCGGTCGGCGAGTGATTGAAACGGCGGATGCGGCCCGGTCTGCTACGAGGCGGTTTATTGATGCCGGGGCAGACATGATCAAGGTGCATCGCGGGCCGCCGGTCGAGGTCTATGAAACAGCAGCCGAGGAGGCCCACCGAGTTGGTCTTCCCGTTGTTGCCCAGCCGTTGGGGCCCACGGTGTATGCCAGAGAAGCCGTGCTGGCGGGGGCGGATATCCTGGAGCACGCAGCCGGAGTCGGTTTCTCGATCGTCCGGGACCCTTCCAAATGGGCGGATTGGGGCGGCATCGAACAGCACTCCCTGGACCCGACAATCTACGTGGATATGGACGAGACGAAAGCCGCAGAGCTGATCCAGCTAATGGTGGATCGGAACGTCTATTTGGAGCCGGACTTTGTGTGCAAGGGGCGAGGCTTGTTTACCAGCCCCGAGAAGGCGCAGGAGTATGAGTTGCAAGATTACCGCCTCCTGAACGACCCTGCTCTGGCATACCTTCCCCGCGAAAGAATCATGAAGTGGCGGAAGATCTACCGAGAGTTTGACGATTGGACGCCTGCCGAGCGAGCCCGCCGGCAACAGGGCTTGCTGAACAAGATGCGCTTTATTCGTCAGTTCGCCGATGCCGGCGGGAAGGTGATGGCGGGAACCGACACCTCCAGTTGGGCCGTGCCCGGCATCGGCCTGCATCATGAACTGGACATGATGGTCCTGGCGGGCTTCTCCCCCATGGAGGTGATCGTCGCGGCAACGCGAACCGTGGCTGAGGGATTCCGAATTCTCGATCAGGTGGGAACCATCGAGCCAGGAAAGTTTGCGGACTTGGTCATCGTCAACGAAGACCCTTTGGTCGATATCAACAACCTGCAAAAGATCGAGTGGGTCGTTAAAGACGGAAGTGTCGTGGACCGGACTTATCATGTGGAGTTCAAGGCGCCCTTCACCACCGGCGGAGTGCAATGGCTGGGCTGGGCGCTGGCGCTGAAGCAGCAGACCTTGCAAACAGACCCGACCTGGGCTTTCGGATGGCCTCCCCCGGGGATTTTGTCGATGTCCCCGGTTCAGGTGACGGAAGGCGACGAAGGAGTAACCGTTAAGCTTGGAGGAACGCACTTCGTCAAGCCCTCTCTGGTCCTTCTTGATGGCCAGCCAGTGCCCACCCGGTTCATCAGCGAGACTGAGTTGGAAGCCACGATTGATGCCGATAAAATTGTTCGTGCTGGGACATATGCCATCACCGTGAAAAATCCGGAACCGATTCAAAGAGCGGAATGGGGAGGAGGGACCTCCAACCCTGCAAATCTGCTCGTGAACTTTCGGTATTGACTTCCGCAGCAGCAATTCCGGAACCAGCCCATCTGAACAAGGAGTGATCTATGCAATTCGGTAACTTGAAACTGTCTGTCCGTACGGTTGCAGGGAAGTGGGGCATTTCTCTGTTTTTCGCTGTCCTGATCTTTTTGCAGAGCCCTTGGAGCATGGCTCAACAGCTTACCGTCATTCAGGGTGGGACACTGATTGACGCCACCGGCGCGCCGCCCCAGCCGAACGCGGTAATAGTCGTCCGGGGAGACCGGATTGAGTCGATTAACCAGGGAGGCAGTGTTCCCGCCGGGGCCAACGTCATCGATGCGACAGGAAAGTACATCGTTCCGGGACTTTGGGACAAGCATCTTCATTACAAAGACTGGTTTCCGGAATTGCTCATCACCAACGGAGTCACCTCGGCATTTGCTCAGGGAGGTGGAGCCTGGCTCCATGCCCAGAACGAAGGTGTCAGCAAGGGTAAGATTCTCGGACCGCGCATGTTTTTCCGCGAACGTTCCTACGATGTTTTCGAGAACACGTCACAGGCCAGGATGGCGGCCAGAGAAGCGATCCAGACTAACCGGCCTTCGTTTGTCAAAGCCTATACCGGCATTACGCCGGAACAGCTCAAGGCTGTCGTCGAAGAAGCCCACAGAGCCGGCCTGCATGTGGAGGGTCATCTCGGTATCAGTGCCCGGCAAGCCATCCAGGCGGGGATCGATGGTTTGACGCATGCGACAGGAATTGCTCTCTCCGTGCTGACACCGGAAGACTTGGAGAAGGTTGCCGGAATGCGGGCGCATTCCACCGGCCGGCGCAGAGTCATCTTCCCGAAGATCTCTTCCTGGGATGAATCCAGGACGGGAAGCTCGAATCCGGACCTCAGCGAGTACTGGCTGTTTCTTGAGGACCCCCGGCGGTTGATGATGTTCGGCATGATGGACCGGGGCATGGCTCAGGACCTTATCGAATTGATGGTTCGGGAAGAAGTGTTTATTGAGTCCTGCCTGACTTATGTCTTCCGGAATGTCCATGACCGCATGGAGCAGTATCGGCGGGAAAATCACCTGCTGCTGAGCGACCCGAACCTGCATTACATCCCGGAACGAGTTCGGGTGAACGTCCTCGACTACACGATTCTGGACAGGTTGTCAGAGGATGAATTGGCTCTGATGAAGCAGGGTTATCGGAACTTCCAGTGGTTCGTCAAGACATTCGTCGATGCCGGCGGCAAAATGATCCTCGGGCCGGACACGACCTCGATCAACCACGCCAGCATGCTTCCCGGCGTGGCCACGCGGCGGGAGATGGAGCTTCTGGTCGATTCCGGGATAACGCCGATGCAGGCCATCCAGGCGGGAACACTCTGGCCGGCGCAGGTTCTGAAAAAAGACAGCGACCTGGGGACGCTGGAGGAGGGCAAACTGGCGGACCTGCTGGTTCTCCCGCGAAACCCACTGGAAGACATCACCGCTTACAAGGACATCGAGAGAGTGATGCAGAACGGCAGATTTCTCGATACCGGATACCACTACGATTTCGCCAATCCGATTCCCTGGCCCGCCGGAAACCGCATCAGCTATCCCGGCTTCGGGCCCGTCACGGAGATTCCTGCGACACTGGATTCCATATCGCCGGAGGTCGTTGTGGAGGGAGGCGGAGACATCACGCTGACTGCCAAGGGAGGCGATTGGCTTTCCACCTCTACGATTGTGTTCGATGGAGTGATGCTCGCAACCCGACTGATTTCTACCGACACCATTCAGGCGACCGTGCCGGCCCGGCTGATCCAAAACGTGGGGACGTATCCGGTTTTGGTCGACCACATCCCGCCCGGCTGGGGCAAAACCAACACTCGGTATCTGATCGTAAAGTTCAGATAACTTCGCGGGAGACGGATTTGTACGGCAATCCGGTGGCAGAAAAGGTGGAGGTCCGTGTGAAAACCATCCGAGCCGTGACCCTCAGGGAACATCCCCCAACCCGGGCAGACTGTCGAAGGCCGGGGAAACCGGCTTGCTGCGCGGGATATTGTCGCTCAAAGCGGATTCCCGCGAAGATGGTCACATCGCTGCTAGACCGTTCGGCAGGAGGATCTGCGCAGGCGCGGCTTGATTAGTCGTTCAGCAAGGGAATGTCCTTGACTGCGGGTGGCTGCGGCAGAGATTGCAGGAAAGCGTAAATGTCGGCCATCTCCGAGTCGGAAACGACTTTGCTGGTGTAGGGCGGCATCTGTCCTCTGGGATGGCGGACGTAGCTGGAAAAAGCTACAAACGAAATCGGGTTGGGGGCCAGCCGCGAACCGCCTCCTCCTTGAGCTGCGCGACCGTGGCATTGATAGCAGCCATAGCTGGTGTAGAGGCGCTTTCCGTTTTGCACGTCCCCTTTCGGAGCCGTGTCCGCCTTCGGAGCCGAGGATTGGGCGACTGCGCCTGGAGCCGCGAAGATCAACGCCGCCGTCACCATCAGGGCAGCAGCGATTCCTGCACAGCGTTTTGCAACAGAACGGTTCACGGTTACCTCCTTAGCATTCTTTCTCTTGGCGGGCGCTCTCGCAGCCTTTGCTTTCCTAGCCTCTTTCCTAGCGGGGCTGCGTGATCGTGTCAATCAGAGCCGGCTCGCCGCGCTCGACCACCGCGATGGCGCGCCGAATGGCTGGTCCCAGGTCTTTGGGGTCCGTAATCGGCCCCTCGGCATACCAGCCCATGCTCTGCGCGAGTTTGGCATAGTCGATGTTAGGGTTGTCGATCGTCGTGCCGATGTTGATGCTTTTCTCGGTAATGCCGCGATTCAGGCGGTTCGCCATGCGCTGAAGGTGCATGACCTCCTGATGATAGGCGCGGTTGTTATGCATGATGTTCAGCAGCGGGATGCGGTGATGCGCAGCCGTCCACAAGACTCCCGGGGCGTACATCAAGTCTCCATCGTTCTGGAAGTTGATGGACAAGCGGCCATGCTTGCGGTTCGCGAGCGCGGCCCCCACTGCGGCCGGAGCGTTGTAGCCCACGCCGGCCGCTCCGGAGCCGCCGATGCATTGATAATACTTGTCAAACTCCCACAGCCGCCGCGGCCATCCGCTCATTGATCGAGAGGTGGAGACCAAGGACCAGTCCTTATTCTTGATCTGCGCCCACACTTCCGCGGCGATGCGGGCGGTGCTGAGCGGGCTGGCGTTCCAGCCGTAGGTTGCATTGGCGCGGGCGCTCTCCAGACTCTGCTGGCGCGCCTTGGCCAGCTTGGCCCCGCGATCCTGGAACGCCCTCTTGCGGTCGCCATTGGCAAAGCGCTTGACGGCCTCGATCAGAGAGGGCAGGGTGGCCTCCGCGTCGGCTGCGATGGCCAGGTCCACTTCCGGGAAACGCTGGAAGTCCTGGTAGTTGCTGCGGGTAAACAGATCGCTGGCGGTAATGCTGATCAGCTTCACCCCCGTCTTGGTCAGGGACCGCGCCGTGCGGTGCAACTGATCGCGCATGGAATGGATGGAGCCCCAATAATCTCCCAGCTCCAGACCCAGGATGACGTCCGCACTGGCCACCAGCGCGCGGCTGCGGTCCGATTGGCTGAGGGGATGACGCGAGGGGAAGTTCATCCGCCCGGCTCTGTCGATGACCGGCGCTTGCAGAAACTCGGCCAGTTCGATGAGATGCTTCATGCCGGCCTCCGTGCGCGCCAGCCGGTCGGCGATCAGGACGGGGTTTTCCGCCGCAACCAGCAGCCGCGCCGCCTCGGCGACCGCCCCGGAGTCGCCTTGCGGCGGAGTTGCCAGGGTGAGCTTCGGGATGCGCAGCTTGGCGCCTTTGTCCATCGGCTTTTCTTGCAAGTTGCTGTCGGCCACCAGCACTACCGGCAGCATCGGAGGCGTCATGGCAATCTTGTAGGCACGCACGGCGGACTCGGCAAAGTGGGGCAGCGAGACCGGCATGTCGTCCCACTTGGTATAGTCCCGGACCATCGCCGCCGCGTCCTGGACGCTGTGCGCCCATTCCGCTCCCGGCCTTCGCTGCGTCGCGTCAAACGTGTTGCCGAGAATCAAGTACACCGGCGCCCGGTCGGCAAAAGCGTTATAGACGGCCATCGCAGCATGCTGCAGCCCTACGGTGCCGTGGGCCAGCACGGCCAGCGGCTTGCCTTCGATCTTGAAGTAGCCGTGCCCCATGGCCACCGAGGACTCTTCATGGCAGCAGGTTAGAAACTCCGGGTCGCGGTTTCCGCCGTAGTTGATGAGCGATTCCTGAATCCCGCGAAAGCTGGAGCCTGGATTGGAGGTGATGTACTCGAAGTCCAGCGATTTCAGGACATCGACCATGAAGTCGGAGCCGGTCCGCTCCGTGGTCAGAACCTCGACTTCGCCCGGCGGCGCGGCCTCGGACTGAGGCGCCGCAGGCTGCAGGGCATTCGCCACCTTGGCGGATGCCACCAATGCTGCCGCGCTTCCGGCGGCTGTTTTCAGGAAGTTGCGACGCCCTACCGATTGCTTCTTGGATGGTTTCTCGGATTTTTTCATAGTGTTTGCACCCATCGAACGGCTTTGGAAGGTTCCCGAGCCAAGCTCTCTCCGGCCCGTCTGTTATGTTGCCTCAACCCCTATTGCAAGAGAACTTGCGATGATGCTACTGCAAACTCAGTCGGCAGTCAACAACTGTGCGATCCTTAAAATACAATTGGCTATGAGGCATTCGAGCGAGATTTACAGATGGCTTTGCGGTCGGTTTCAGAGCTTTCGACAGCAGGAGGCAGGCAACAGAACTATATGAAGAGAAATTGGGAGAATTATTGCGCTTACAGCATTCGGTATGGAGTCAGTTTCCACGCCAGGGCACAGTTTTCCTACTTCTTTGCTCCGTCTTTCTTATAAGGTACGTTGACCTTAGCTTCGCCCTTCAGGAACTGTATCCCCTTCTCCTTACAGGTGGCGGCGATGAAGAGGTTCTCCTCGGAGAGGTCGCTGATCCCGGCTTCTACCAGCTTCTTTCTGGCAGCTTCGACGCCTTTGTCGGGGTTCCGGTCGTTGATTGCCCGCGGGTCCTCCGTGGTCGGCTCCAGACGAAGCTGTTGACTTGAAATTTTTACGATTTCCGGGTCCGGCGGAACCGGGGTTTTGCCAAAGTAACCGAGGACCATCTTGCCGTACCCTTCGGCAATCCTTTTCCAGTCGCCGAACAGGAAGTTGTTGAACGCCTGCTGAAAGTAAAACTGGGAAACCGGCGTAACGGAAGTGCCGAAACCGCCGCGACGGACGCATTCCCCCATCTTCGCGAAAATCTTTGGATACTTGTCCAGCATACCGATGTCACGCAGCATCTGCGTGTTGGTGGTGAGTGCACCGCCCGGCATGGGAGCCCACGGAATCAGCGGTTCGACCAAGCGGTCTTCGGGCAGAAGGTGATACTTGCTCATGCAATCTCTGAAAATGTTTTCTACCTCAAGCACCTTATCGATGTCGAACCCGAGTTCGTAGTCGGTGCCGCGCAGAGCGTGCCACATGGTGACGACATCCGGCTGGCAGGTACCGCCGGACATGGGCGCCAGGGAAAGGTCGATTCCATCCACGCCGGCATCGAGCGCTGCCTTGTAGCTCATCACGGAGGTGCCGGCGGTCTCGTGAGTATGCATCCGGATGTGCATGTCCGGGCCGAGTTTCCGGCGCGCCTGCTGAACGGCATTGTAGACCGTTGCCGGCGTTGCCGTTCCAGAGGCATCTTTGAAACACAGCGAGTCGAACTCGACGTCTGCGGCAAGGATCTGATCCAGCGTCTGCATGTAGAATTCCGTGTCATGGGCACCGTTGCATCCCGGAGGCAGAGCCATCAATGTGATGCAGATTTCATGTTTCAGGCCGTATTTTTTGATCATCTGGCCGGAGTAGACCAAGTTGTTGACGTCGTTCAAGGCATCGAAATTACGGATGGTCGTGGCACCGTGCTTCTGGAAAAGCTTGGCATGCAGCTCGATGATATCGGAGGGCTGGCTGTCCAGAGCCACCACGTTGATCCCGCGGCCCAGGGTCTGGAGGTTTGCCTCAGGACCCGCGGCTTGGCGGAAGGCGTCCATCATGTCAAAGGCGCTTTCCCCGCAGTAGAAAAACAGACACTGAAAGCGGGCCCCGCCGCCGAATTCAGTATGGGTGATCCCAGCTTCTCTCGCGGCCTCTACCGCCGGGAGAAAGTCTTTCGTGATCACACGCGCTCCGAGGCAGGACTGGAATCCATCCCGGAACGCCGTGTTCATAACTTGAACAAGCTTCTTAGCCATAATATTGAATCCTAATTTCTATTAACGTTCGCAGAGCTTCCCTGCCGTCAGGACAGCAACTAATCCCATAGGTCAGGCAAGACCCTGTGGTGGGCTTTCCGCTCTAGCTATCTTACCGCGCTTGTCCGCTATCTACAAAATTCTTGCTCCACCCGCCTCTGTTCGGCTTCAGATTCTATACCCGGCGGCTTATTTCCTGCCACGAAATGATCGCGCGTCAGCGACCGAGCATATACAATAGTAGAGGCAGGAGGCCGAATGTGGCCATTCCGGCACAAGTAAATTTTTCGGCTGATTCCAATTTTACTAAATTAAGGGGAGGGGTTGATATACATGCGTTTACAAACAGTTCAACTTGCTGGTCTTCTTTGGATGTTCGTGCTGGCGGCATCGCTAACGCCAGCGTGGGGGCAGCAGAAGATTCCTTTGGGCCTACGGATGGGAGACGTTTCCATCAACAAGGTTCCTTTTCTGGTTGCCTATGACCAGGGCCTTTACGAGAAGAATGGCTTGGAGGTCACCCTAGTACCGTTCAGCGCGAGCGCGGCGAGGGTCCACGGCGTTCCGGACAATGTGTCGCGGAGCCTGCGCGATATGGGAGAGGACGCAGAAATCTCAATCGGCGGCGGGGCGCCCGGGATGGTCAGTAAGGTCAATCGGTCCGAGCCCTCCGACCGCGTGATTTTGGCCACAACCGACCATGTCGTCCACTGGCATATTGTGGCCCAGCCGGGAATTGAAACACTGGAAGACCTCAAAGGAAAGCGCATCGCCATCTCCAGCCCGGCGGCCTGTACCGGTGTCATTGCCCACATGCTGGCGGAAAGGATGGGGTGGGACCCTGTCCAGGACATAGCCATCCTGCAGGGAAATTACAGCGTTACCCCGCTGATAGAGGGTTGGGCCGATGCACTCATTGCCTATGATGTTCCTTTAGCTATGGCCCTTGTAGCCGGCTACAAGCCCATGGATTTCGACATGCGTGCATGGAATGAGCCGCTTCCCTGCAGCGGGGTCTGGGCCTCCCGGTCTTGGGCTCAGGACAACCGGGATACCGTCATCCGTTTCCTCAAATCCCTGGTAGAGGCGATTGCGATGATGAAACAGGACAAGACAGTGGCCTTCGAGTCGATGGCAAAGTGGTACGATTTCACCGATTACGAAGTCCAAAACGTCATCTATAACGGCGCTGTCGAAATGCCTCAGAAGCCTTATCCGGCTGTGGACGGGATTAAGCGAACCATGCAATTGTTCGATTCAAACGCCATGCGCCGCTACAAGGCAGAAGACTTCTACGACGACAGCTTCATGAAAGAACTGGACGAAAGCGGGTTCATCGACAACCTGTACAAGTAGGCAGGTCATCCGCCTGGGACAAGGCGGAAGTAGTCCAGAGAAGCGGGCAGCGGGAAGCAGCGACGTACATCAACCTCGTGCTGAACGGGCGGGAAGACCGGAAGCAGCCCTGCCCGTCGGCATAGGAACGATCAACGTGCGCCCCATAGCAATTTGAGCTTGAGGCAACAAAGCGGCAGGCGTATGCTTTTGGCCAAAGCCATTTACTTCAGGTGGGTGGCCAAGCCAGCCAAAGCAAACTAGAACACCCGAACAGAGAGGGTAAAAGGAGATTGCGCGATGACGAGCCTATTTCGGCGAGCGGGAGTTGTTGTTTTTGGGATCATGCTTATTGCTGCCAGCGTTCGCGGCCAGCAGAGCGTGACGGTTCCCACGGAACTGGTGTACTATCCGGACCTCATCATCTACAACGGCAAGATTGTCACCATGGACGATGCTTCCCTGAACAACTCACCGGGAAGGACCTTTGAAGCTATGGCGATCCGGGATGACATCATCCAGTTCCTGGGAAACGATACGGAAGTGCTGCGCTTTGCCGGTCCGCAGACCCGCAAGATTGATTTGCAAGGCAAGACGGTGGCACCCGGAATGATTGACACCCACAACCACTTGCACAACGGCGCGGTGAGCAACTGGGCACGGGAAAATCCGGAGAAAATTGAGGCCATTGCCAGGCAGTTCAACGTCGGGGGCCAGACCTTCGCCGACCTGACCAAGGGGATCGAGCTGGTGATCAAGGAACAGATGGCAAACCCGCTGCCCGGCCAGTGGGCCATGATTGGCCTTACCGGACGGGTGACCGGCCTCGGCGGACTGTATCTGGATACGCAGCAAATGAACCGGGAGACATTGGATGAATGGGCTCCGGACCTCCCGGTCGTCGTCATGGGCTCGAACAAGAATACCTTGATCAACACTGCGGCCCGCAATGACTTCCTGATGTACTACGAAGTGGAACCGACAGATGAGAATGAGGAAAACGCGCTGACCATGGGGAACATCTTCAGCCGCTCGATCATCGCCGACCGGTACTTCGACGCCAATTTCGATGAGCTGCCTGGCGTGCTCGAAGACTACCTGCGGCTCCACACCGCTGGCGGTTATACCACCTACTCGTCTCACATTCAGGGAATGCGGTACATGCCTGCATTCCGGCAACTGTCGGCAGCGGGACAGATGCCGATTCGCTTTGCCTTTGCGCACCGTTATTGCCAGTCCATTGAGCCGAACCAACCTGGCTGTTTCCTGCGGCTCGGCGACTGGCAGGGCCTCGGCAATAAGTTTTTCTGGAATGTGGGCATGACGCTGGGCGGGCTGGACGCCGGGCCGCCTACGATCTGCACCACAATGGAGGCTCCGCCAAGATTTAAGGAGAGAGAGTACTGCATCATCCAGCCGGGCAACAATTACTACAGAGCCATTCAAACCGCGCTGGGATCACGCTACCGGTACGTGGTGAACCATCTGTACGGCGACTTGCCGCTGGACTACCTGATGGATATTATCGATCAGCTCATTGAGAGCAATCCCAGCTTTACGCTGGAATTCGTGCGCTCGCTGCGGATCAGCAGCGACCACTGCGGCTTCTATCCTCGTCCGTCTCAGCTCCCGCGAGCGAAGAGGCTTGGGATGATGTTCAGTTGCAATGCCGGCTATGTCAACCGGAGCGCGCCGTGGCTCACCGTCTACGGAGCAGACAAGGCCAACCGCATCTCTCCCGTCGGCAGCATGATCAAAGCCGGCATTATGCCTACCTCGGAGATGGAAGGTCTCCGCTACAGCAGCGGGGAAGGACCGACTCCTTGGGCCGTCAACTACGAATTCATCACCCGCAGGAACTCGCGCGGGGAGTTGATCGCCCCGGAGGAGGCGGTGGACCGGGTCACGGTGATGAAGATGGCAACGACTTGGGCTTCCCACTACGTCCTGAAGGAAAAGGAAACAGGGTCGCTCGAGCCGGGCAAATGGGCCGACTTCGTGGTTTACAACAAAGACTTTTTCATGATCCCGCAGGATGAAATTCCCACCGTTTACCCGCTGATGGTGGTATTGGGCGGCAAGACGGTCGTCCTGCGCGATGAGTGGGCGCAGGAGCTAGGTGCACCGGCGGTTGGTCCTCAGATCAAGTTTCTGTACGAGCGGCCGTACAGTTTCGCACCAGACCCGGAGGAAGTCTTAAAACAGGCTGAGATGGGTGGCTAGCCACTCTCTCATCTTACAATTCCCAATCAGTGCCCGGGGACCGGGAGACAGGATGGTGCATTCGGTGTTTGGAAATCCCGGCCCTTTGCTGAGGCCATCTTCTGGCATTGCGCTTTTGCTCTGTGTCTCGTGCCGAAATCCTGAAGCGCCGCGTGCCCGCAGGGAATACCACTGAATAACAACTGCTGAGTCTGCAACCCGCTTCTCAAGGAGAAGGCAAGGAGGTCCTCCAATGATTAACATACATTGCCAAGTAGGACAGGTTATTTTTTTGGCAATGCTTCTTGGGGTCAATGTCCATGGCCAGCAGGGCCTGAACAACGTTCCGCCGGAGCTGGTGTCGTACCCGGACCTCATCATCTTCAACGGCAAGATTGTCACCATGGAGGATGCCTCGCTGAATAATTCTCCGGGAAGGACCGTCGAGGCCATGGCGGTGCAAGGGGATCGAATCCAGTTTTTAGGCAGCAATGAGGAGGTGTTTCGCTATGCCGGCCCCCAGACGCGGAAGATTGACGTACGGGGGCACACCGTGGTTCCCGGATTGATTAATCCGCATACCCACTTGCACAATCATATCGTCAACCGCTGGGCTCGGAACAATGTAGATAAGGTGGAGGCGATCGCCAAGACTTTTTCCGTAACGGGGCGGACCTTTGAAGAATTGACCAGGGGAATCGAGCTGGTCATCAAGGAACAGATGGCGCATCCCTTGCCTGGGCAGTGGGCCTGGATTAACCTGCCCCGGAGCAGCCCCGGTACAGCCATCGGGAATCGGTACATGCGGGAGGGAGGAATGACGCGTGAGCAGTTGGACGCGCTGGCTCCCACTCTGCCAGTTTCCATCGGTGGCGCCCTCCTGAATACAGCGGCCCGGAATAACTTTTTGGAATACTACTTTGTCGATCCGACGGACGAAAACGAAGAACTGGCCTTGCAGGCGACCACCACCATCGGCCGTTCTCTAATTCCCGACCGTTACTTCGATACCCACATGGACGAACTGGCCGATGTGATCGAAGATGGTTTGAAGCATCAGGCTGCGGCGGGTTTCACTACCTTCAGTTCCCACATCGTGGGCCTGCGGATCACCCCCGCCTACATGAAGCTGGTGCGGCAAGGAAGGATGCCGATGCGATTTGCTTTCGCACACCGGCTCTGCCAGCAGGTGGAACCGGACAGCGCCGGTTGTTTCCTCCGGGTCGGCGACTGGGCCGGCCTGGGTGACAAGTACTTCTGGAGTGTGGGGCTGACGTTGGGAGCTATTGACGGCGCGCCTGGCGCGGGAATGTGTACCACCATGGAGGGACCGCAGAAATACAAAGCGATAGAAGATTGCATTCTTGAGCCCGGCAGTACATACGCGAAGGCGGTCTATGCCGCACTCCGGACCCGTTATCGGTATGTGGTGAACCATGTTTACGGGGACAGGGCCGTGGATCACGTGATGGACATCATGGAACAAGTGGTGGAAGAAAATCCGGACATCACCATGGATGACATGCGCTCGATGCGGGTGACTGCTGACCATTGCGGTTTCTATCCCCGCAAAGAACAGCTTCCGCGAATGAAAAGGCTGGGAATGATCCTCAGTTGCGGCGGGACGACCCTGAACCGCAGCGCTCCCTGGCTGCCGGTCTACGGGGAACAGTACGCCAACCGCATCGCTCCCATCAAGAGCATTATCGAAGCGGGCGTGATGCCCACGGCTGAGACGGAACTGAGAGTGGAAAGCGGGGAAGGACCCACATTCTATGCTCAAGTGATCTCTCTGGTTACTCGGAAAAACGTGCGGGGTGACCTCATCGCGCCCGAGGAGGCAATTGACCGTGTTACACTCCTGAAAATGTCAACGGTCTGGCCATCCTATTTCGTTCTAAAAGAAAAGGAAATCGGCACGCTGGAGCCCGGCAAATTCGCTGATTTCGTAGTTTTCAACAAAGACTACTTCACCGTGCCGGTGGAAGAGATTCCGACGGTCTTCCCTCTGATGACCGTGTTGGGAGGAAAAACCATCGTCTTGCGGGAGGAATTTGCGACAGAACTGGGCGTCCCTGCTGTAGGTCCGCAGATGAAGTTTCGGTTTCAGGCAGAGTATAACTTCGGTGATGCGATTGAGTGATGCGAACTGCTCCTCGCGGGCGGCGGGTTGTGCCCCGGCGAGAGCGCAATATGGGATATACGAATAGTGAAGGTCTAGTAGTAAGGAGCGTCCGGGAGCAGCCAGCCGAATATCGCTGCCTGCGATGGAACCAGGATCATTTGGCGTCTATTGGGTACGCACAGCGTTTCCTGCCTGTAACTCTCTGATAATTAAGAATGATAAATGGTGCGGGAGGGGGGATTTGAACCCCCATGCCTTGCGGCGCCACCCCCTCAAGATGGTGTGTCTGCCAGTTCCACCACTCCCGCGGCGGGCGATTATGGATTCGGAGTTCCCGGCGGTGCTGTTTCGGTCTGTGCTTCAGGATTCGGTTGCCCTTCGGTCGGGGACGGTGTTATTTCAATTCCCATGCCCGACGGCAATCCTTCGGTTTCTATGCCTAATGGCGTCGGTGCTGTCGCCGGCGCCGCCTCCTGGGTCTCTATCTGTTCGCCCAGGACGGACTCTCCTTCCCCGGCTCGATTGGCGAGCACGGACAGCGAAATAGACGAAATCATAAAGAGGATGGCAAGCACGGTGGTCGCCTTGGACAATAAGGTGGCCGTGCCGCGAGGTCCGAAGGCCGCTTGGCTGCCCATTCCTCCAAAAGCCGCCGCAACGTCGGTCCCGCGCGCGCTTTGCACCAGGACGATCAAGATCAAGGTCAGCGCAATCAGCATGTGGATGGTTGTGAGCAGTGTTAGCATGGGGTCGACTCACTCAAGGTTCCGGCGATTTACTCCTGGAAGTTCACAATTTCAGCAAAGGATTTTGCCTTGAGGCTGGCTCCTCCCACCAAAGCTCCGTCTATATCCGCTTGCGCCATCAATCCTCGAATATTGCCTGGCTTCACGCTTCCTCCGTAGAGAATGCGTAACCGCTCAGCGGCCTCAGGCGAAACTGTTTGGCCCAGGCGTGACCGAATGAATTGATGGGCCTGCTGGGCAATTTCCGGTGTTGCCGTGCGGCCCGTCCCGATCGCCCAAACGGGCTCATACGCCAATATGATATGGGAGAAGTCCTGTTCAGTCAACCCGTCCAAGCCGCCGCGCAACTGCCGTTCGAGCACCTTTTCCGTCTCGCCCGCCTCGCGTTCGGCAAGCGACTCGCCGACGCAGACAATCGCTTGCAGGTCCGCGTCCAGCGCCGCGCGAATCTTCTTGCTGACTCTTTCGTCGGTTTCGCCGAAAAACTGCCGCCTCTCGGAGTGGCCGATCAGCGTCAACCGGCACCCGGCGTCGCGAATCATCCTGGCAGAGATCTCTCCCGTCCAGGCCCCTTCGCTTTCCCAGTGCAGATTCTGGGCGCTGACGGCGATTCCGCTCCCCTCGGCTATCTCCGCCGCCCGGCGAAGCAGGGTGGAGGGGGGAGCAATCACAATTTCGCAATGGCCGGAGCCGGCCACCAAAGGGCGTATTTCGGCGAAAAACGAATCCGTCTCGGCAATCGTTTTGTACATCTTCCAATTTCCGGCGATCACCGGTTTGCGAACACTCGGATTCATATCGTCATCTCCCTATGCTTCCACCTCTCTGTCTGCTCTTTCACCATCCGGTTAATGTCAGTTACTTTATGGACGACACAATACGCCCACCGTCCCTTGTCACCGCCAGACAGGCCAAAGCCTGTTTTGCACGGGACAGTCTATGCTATCGCACTCTCTTGGAAAGCAGGAAACCGGGAAAGCAGCTTCGGGCCGAAACCCTGATGTTCCAGAGAATGGACTCCTCAAACTTTCGGAGAGTCTTCCGCGGCGGACAACTTGGCGCGCACTTGCTTGTAGGCGCGGACCGCGCCCACGCCCAGGAAGGCGAGGACAATAGCATAGACATACCACGCCAAGTCCCGACCGAAGAGAACGAGATATATATAGGCCGAACAGAAGAATAAACCGGCCAGGCCGGCGGGCAGCACGAGCGATTTTTTCTGCCGGTAGCGGCTAACGATCCAATACACGCTGGCAAAGAAGAACGGAATCGCTCCCACATAAATCCCGGCAAAGATGAGCGGGTTGACCCCGTGCCGGGCTCCTATCTGCATCGCTTGTTGATAATATTCCACCAGCCAACTCAATGATCCTCCTGATAAAAGACGGGTTTTGCAAAACTGGTTCCCCCCACACAGAATCAGATGCAGACGCGCATCCGAGGACGCAGTTTTCGGAGCAAGTTGCCGCCCCCGCCGGCCATGCCGGGCAGAGGGTAGTAACGCAGAAGCGCGTTCTCGCCTCTACTTATGACGGCAAACGAGCTTGACAACCGGGGAGCCCTTCGATAGTGTCGCTTCTAATTCTCCATGCGAGGTATATGATTTGGCAGGGAGTATTGTAACCCTGACAACGGATTTCGGCTCCTCCGATCACTACGTCGGCGTCATGAAAGGCGCCATCCTGAATGTGAATCCGGAAGTGAACCTGATCGATATATGCAACGACATCCGGCCCTACGACGTTCTGGAAGGAGCCTTTGCGATAGCCCAGGCATACCGCTACTTTCCTCCCCGGGCGATCCACGTGGTGCTGGTGGACCCGGGAGTAGGCTCTTCGCGGCGGCCTCTGCTGGTCACGGCTGGCAGCCAAAGTTTCATTGCTCCCGACAACGGCATTCTTTCCCTCATCTACGCCCGCGAACAGGATGCAACGGTTTACCACATCACCGCCAGCCGTTACTTCCTGGAGCCGGTCAGCAACACTTTCCATGGAAGGGACGTGTTCGCGCCCGTGGCAGGCTGGCTGAGCCGCCACGTCGAGCCTGCTCAGTTCGGAGACCCGATCACCGACTTCGCGCGCTTCAGCGCGCCGCAGCCCAAGAAGGTCAATGACCGGCTTCTCCAAGGGGTGGTTCTGCGAGTGGACCGGTTCGGCACGCTTTTGACGAACCTGACGCCTGCCGACCTGCCGCAACTCTCAGGGAAGAATCCACCGTCGTTTAGAATACTGGCCGGAAAGTCCGAAGTAACCAAGCTGAACTCGGCGTACTCAGACGGCGCGCCGGGCGAGGTCTTTGCGATCTGGGGCAGTTCCGGGCACCTGGAAATCGCAGCCAACCAGGCTTCGGCCTCGCAGTCCTTGGGAATGGACAAAGGCACCGAGGTAGAAGTGATTCTCGGCTGAAAGGGGAAGCCCGGCATAGTCATTCATATGGAAGAGAGAGATTTTTTTACGGAAACCCAAGAACTGCGCCCGTCAACGCTCCAATGCCCCTCCTGCCGGCAGCAGGCGAGCTACGACTTGCGCTGGATTGTACGGCGGAAAAAAGCGTCGCTGCCGCCCCGGGCCAGCGATCTGGACCGCCGCAAGTTCGCGCGCGCCCAACCTTACATGGTTCGCAAGGACGATCACGCCTCCTGCAAGAATTCGCGCTGCCGCAAGCGCTTTGAGGTCTCCGCGGTGCAATCGGTCGCTTTCTTGTAAAGCCCTGCCCGGAAGGCGTGCCCCCGCCACAATAGACCGCTGCCCCGTCGTCATAGACCAATGGACACAGACCTCAAGTCCTTGGCTCGCTAAGAAAAACCGCTGATTGCAGGAAAGCGGATCACGGGGAAGAAGAATCCGCTTCCCGGCGCAGGCTTTTTTCCAGCGCCCGCATCTCGGCTCCCCATTTCAAAAAACGCCAAGTACTTTTCCGTTCTCTCCAAAGGAATTTGCAGAAAACGCTGCGGGTAATCGTTTCTGCCGGAATACCGGAGAAGGTTTCCAGCCGCCATCGCAAATAAGGACTCTGCCACGGCCGCAGCCGGTATCCGCGGGAGGCCGTCCAGAGGAAACCCAAGGCATAGAGGATCATAGAAGCACTCTGGCGCGCGCGCTCCGCCACGAATCCTTCTCCGCCGAGAAGGACTGGTTGATTTTCTGCTCTGCCACGCCGGTTTCTCAGCCGAGCTGCAATGCCAAATTAAAGCATGCGTTTTTGCTCAACAGGGGATCAATACTGGAATCCCACGGGAAGCCAGATGACGTCCAGCGTGCGGTTGCTCAGTCCTCCCCGCCCTCCGCCGATTCCCACCAACACCTGAAGGCGCGACTCATCCGCCCCGTTTTCCAACAGATACCGCTTCACGGTCTCTGCCCGCCCGGCAGCCAGCGTTTGCGGGTCTCGCTCTTGCGGCCCCGCGTAGGATTCGATGGAGACGAGTCCCGTAGGCTCCTCCAGCAGCCGGGCCAGAACCTTCCCGAGCCGAGCTTTTTCGTCGGCTCCGAGGGTCTGGCGATTCACGTCAAAGATAATCTGTGCCATGCTCTGCAGCGCGGGAGGGGGCGGAGGCGGGACAGGAGGGGGAGGGATTTCCACCTTCACTGACGTAACGCAGTCCGAGGCTCCGCCCCAGCCGTCCTCCACGCGGCCAGTGACCGTATAGACCCCCGGCAAAAGCCCATCGGTATCGAGCCGCACCGCCGGACCTTCTCCTTGCACCTGGCCCGAGTTGGAAAACCAATGGTAACGCAGCGAATGGCCGAGGCTGTCGGTTGCCTCCGCCGTGATGCCGGCCTCTTCTCCCGGCGCCACCACGGGCGGCTCGGAAGAGCAGGACATGCTGAGGACGTCGGCGGGCCGCACGACTTGAAAATGCGCCACGCAACGGGCCGAATTGTTGTAGGCATCCTGCACCACCGCCAGGACGCTATAGACACCGGGGTTTACGGCGCTGAGGTCAATCTTCACTTCCGGGACATTGCTCTCCTGGCCTGTAATACGCCCCCCGTTCACCGACCAGGCATAAGCAAGGTCGTGCTCTCGCGAGTCGGCGGCCTCCGCCTTCGCGCCCAGCAGCGTCCCGGAACCCTGCTCGACCTGCTCCCGGTCCAGCGTGCACTTGGCGCTGACCTCATCGGGTTTGCTCCAGGGCCAATCCGCAGCCCGCAGGCTGGCCGGATGCGTCAATCCTGCAAGACAAGCCAGGCAAACCAGAGTAAGGAACGGCCCTGGACGAAGACGGGCTCCCTGCCGGAGGCCTTTCCCGCCTTGGGGTACAACTTCTGTCCGCATACCGGATCTCCAATGAATAGGGTGCGCTTTCAGTGGTCAGCGCAGGCGCCGGCCGCTCGGAAGCGCCTTCGCCTGCTGCGAACCCTCATTATACGCAAGCGGATAGAAAAGTGGCTCCTACGAAAGCGGATATTTGGCTGGCCGCGCCGCATGTTGGCCAACAACTCGGCTCATACCGCGCCTTTTCCCCTCATAGAGAGTCTCGTCAAACTGCCGGATCACGTCTTCCAGGCTCTGCCCGGAAGTAAACTCCGCTATGAATCAGAGGCTTGGGAGAGGCGGTCGAGCAGCACACTCAGAGGTTCCGGCTTGCTTGCCTGGGCAGAAACGCCGTAAAGCTGATTCCGGTCGGTTTGTGGAACCAATTGGTAATCTCCCTGGCCGAACAGCGTATCCAGGACTTGGCGGATGGCGGGCCGCAACTGCTCATCGGTGGAGTCTGTGTTGGGTGTCTCCATGCGGTCATGGAAGCGGAGTTCCAGCGAGTCGGTTCGGAGCCGGACGCCTGTAGGGAACTCTTCTTCCGCCACCAGGAGGTTCGACAACGCCAGACACCACTCGATGGCAGAGAGGATTCTTGCCGGGTGGGAGCCGCCCAGGCCTTTTTTGGCGACGTAAAGAATGCCGGGGCCGGGGCCGCCCATGTCAAAGGAAAAGTTGCACCGCTGCCCGATCAGCATGATCCCAGGACCTTGCGGGACATGAGCGTAATCGGCCATGTCCACCCATTCGGCGGGATGGCCTTCTTGTTTCCGCCAGCGGCCAAAGATTGTAATGAAGGGGTCCAGGTTAAGCGTCGGCGGCGCATTGCTGCCGATTCTGATTTGAAGTCGCTGCAAGTCTTGGATCAAATCCGGGATGCTCAACCTTCTTGAGACAAAATAGGGAATGCTCCGATCATGACGAGTGGCGCGGCGTCGGGATCGGTCCCCAGCCGCGAACTACCGGCGGCGGCAGCCCTTATCAAGCCAGCGCGCCTCCCATGCGGCTGTACACGCCGTGAGCTTCCTCAATGAACAACGTAGCCTCCTCCACGCGCTGGTGGGCTTTTTCCACGCTGAGGTGCTCGGAGCTTTGTTGGACAGCACGGAAGAAGTACTCGCGGATCATGGGTACGAACCGTGGAACGGATTGAGAAAGCGAAGGAGGGGCGGTTCCGCCGTTTTCGCCGAAGTATTTGCGGAACTCCTCGACCGTGTCATAGCGGTCGGAAAGCAACAGCCCACGGGTGAAAAGAAGTCCGTCAGCCGCTTTTTTCATGGCCTGCAAGGCAGTGTCGGCAGCCTCCTTCAAGCGTCCCGCTTCCAGGTGCAGGGAGGCCTCAAACTCCATGCGGTCGGCATCCTCCAGCAGGAACTCTGCTTGGTCCACCACCTCCCCGGCGCACTCGCCCACGCCGGTTGACATAAAGTAATCCCACGCCTGCCGGTTGTCTCGATAGTATTCGGGATGCTCGGAATACTCCGGCAAGCTCCCGAACTCGGCCAGTTCCTGTTTCAGGCGAGCCTTGCCCAGCCGCTTGGTGAATTCGGTGAAGCCTTCTGAACCCGTCCGTTCGGCTTCATAGAGACCGGTCAGCTTCCGGACCACCGCCGGAGCATCCTTGGCGGAAATCTTCCCCATGGAGAGGCCCAAGGAAGAGGCATTGCCTTCCGGGTTGCCTCCCAGCACAACCTGGAAGATCGGCGCCACGTGCTGGCCTTTCCGGCGGCTGGAACCGAAGAAGCCGATATGGGCCACGTGATGCTGTCCGCAAGCGTTGAAGCAGCCGCTGACCTTAACACGAACGTCTTTCCGCTCCGCCAGATCGCCCATTCCGTTCTGAAAATTCTGGTGTAGGACGGCGGCCAGGCCGCGCGAGGAAGTAATCCCCAGCTTGCAAGAGTCCGTGCCGGGGCAGGCAGTGACGTTGGCCATGCCCTCCGCCCCCGGCTGCGCCAGCTTGAGCGCTGCCAAGGCCTGATGCAACGCCGGCAAGTCGCCCGAAGGAACCCAGCGGATCAGCAGGTTCTGGTCCACCGTGGTGCGAACGGTGTCGTTGACGTACTTGCGGCACACACCGGCCAGAGCGTGCAACTGGCGGGCCGTGATGTCTCCCAGGGGCAGAAACACGGTTACCATCGAGTAGCCTTCTTGCGTCTGCGGACGCACATTCATCCGTACCCACTTTTGGAACTCGTCCGAGGTGCCAGCCAGTTCCAGTGACGAGGGAGACTTCAGCGGAAACTCCTGAAAAGTTTCGGCTTTCAACAAATAATCGGTCCACTGCGGATCGGGAGGGAGCTTCCGGCGCTCTTCCTGGACCAGGGAGCGGAACTTGTCCATCCCGAGCTTGGCCACCAAAAACTTCATCCTGGCCTTGGCTCGATTTTTCTTCTCGCCCAGCCGGGCAAAGACGCGGGCAATGGCCTGGGCCAGAGGAAGCATCTCCTCGGCGGGAACAAAATCGCTGTAGAGCTTGGCCTGGTGGGGAATGGCGCCGAGCCCACCCCCCAGGTAAACTTGAAATCCTCGCTGAAGCTTCCCATCCTGCTCCCGCACCGCCGCGATGGCGCCAATGTCGTGAATGTTGGCCAGTCCGCAGGCGTGCTGCGCGCAGCCGGAAAACGCAATCTTGAATTTTCGTCCGAAGTTCTGGGCGTCAGGATGGCGCAGCAGGAAATAAGCCATCGCCTGGGCATAGGGGGTCGCATCGAAGGTCTCATCCGAGCAGACACCCGATTGCGGGCAGGCCGTGACGTTGCGCACTACGTTGCCGCAAGCCTCGCGCGTGGTGATGCCCACCTCGGCCAGCCGGCGCATCAGGTTCGGCGTGTCGTTGATGTCCACAAAGTGAAACTGGATGTCCTGCCGGGTGGTGATGTGGCTGATCCCGTCGGCGTACTCCTCGGAGAGGTTCGCCAGTTGTTCCATCTGCCGGGTGGTCAGCATACCCAGCGGGATCTTGATGCGCAGCATCTGCACGCCCGTCTGCCGCTGCCCGTAAACGCCGTGTCGGAGACGAAACTCCAGAAACACCTTCTCCGGCATCTGCCCTTGCTGTACCCGGCGGAGCTCGGTTTCATAGATGTCGATTTCTTCCCGGACCGCCGACGGCAGATGCTGCCATCGATCCGCTTGCTCTGCGGGTACCGCTACGGATTGTTCGCTCATCGACTTCTACCCCCTTGCACGACTTTTTCTAGCGGGAAAACAAAAAACCCACCACAGATTGGCTGTCCGTGGTGGGTTTGTCTCTTAAAGATTATTGCTGAATTATCTTCTTAAGGAGCCGCCTTCCCCACCCGCCGGATCGGCACACAACAACAGCAACAACACATCATCCGGCAAAGATGGGATTTCCCTCGCATATTGGTATTCTCGCTTCTTTCCCTCACTCCAGTCAACAGGAAAGTTGCTTTCGCGCCAAAGCTCTTTAGCAACGTGTCCTTTGATGAAATAAAGTAATGCACCGTAAGAGTGCGGGAAAGTCCTGTAGTTTGGACTTTTCGAAGTGGCTACAGCGCGCCGCTGTTGCTAACGAAGCGGTGTGGCCGTCTCCCCGGCGCATAGCCTCCCGTACTGGCTGGTGTAGAAAAGAGGCGCATCGTAATAGGTCCCTTGCTCTGGCGAATAGATCTCGCAACTGTCAAAGGGATTCGAATAAACGTGCAAGCTGACGGCACGCTCGCCGAACGCAGCCAGATTCAATACTTGATGCACCGGCTCATTCTGATTGACTTCCGCAGGCTCCGAGGGCGTGATCAGATATTTCTGGCTGGGTTCTAACCGGCAGGTTTTCTTTTCCGTGTCGCGGTCGAGCACGCAGAAGTTCTGCACGCTGAGCTTGCCGATGGGCACCGCCATCCAGCACTGCTGGTCGCGGTGATTATGGATGCGGCTGGCCTGCCCGATTTCCCAGCAGAGGGCCAAGAGCTCAAAGCTCTCGTTCTTGAAGATCAGGTTGCGCGTGTAGCTGGATGGATGGAAGAACAGATAGGGATATAGCGACTCCGGCTCGACCGGATGCGTCTTAACATACCCATACACCTCCGTTGCCATGAAGCGAGGCAGGGCCTTGAGCCCCTCTAGGAAATCCCCGATCTTAACCAATTGCTTCTCCGTTTTCACCTCTGTGGTCCCCCTGTCCAGATCAGCAACAGCAGGCCTCCGGCAGGCCGGGCAGGAGGACGATTCCGAGCCCCGATTTCCAATGAGGCTTCCCCTTGGCACAAGATCATGCCTCAGCCGCCCGCTGGGTCTATCTCAGACTCCTTCGGCAAAAACCGCGCCGGGAAAGTTGTGGCTTAGCTCTCACGTTCTGGCCAAACCGCAAGCGAAGGGTCAATTTCGGAATGCTTCAGCAGCTTGTCAGAAGAGCCAGCTTCGCGGGAACCTCTTTTTCAAATAGCCGTCGAGCCCCAGCACACGACCCGCCGAGACCGCCACGAAAACCAGATGAAGGATGATAAAGATGCGGTTGATCCCCAACGTTGCGCCGCCCGCCGGGATGCCAATGGCCAGGTAGATGTTTAGATTGTAGAAGGCCCCAAACAACGATGAAAGCCGGACCAGGCAGCCCGACAGGAGGGAAACAGCGATGGCCAGCTCGCCGAAACAAACCAGATAACTGAAGGTATCGGCGTTGGGAACGACCACGCCCAGAATAAAATCGCGGTGCCAGGAGATGGGGTCCTCCACAGCGCGGGACAGTGTGCGGGACAGAGCTTCTCCGCTCAAAAAATCCCCGCTCAGCTTCCCCATGCCGACCAGGAGAAAGTGGTAACCCACCATAATGCGCAGTATCGCCACGTATCCCAGGGTCGTATTCTGCCTGAAGTTATCTGCCAGCAGCGCCCGCGCTCGATTCAGTAGCATGGAACAGAATACCCCGTCATGACTTTAAGGAAATCAGGTCCCGGTTTCACAGCTGCTCAAAGGAAAGCTATACGCCATAGCAATCAATTCGACTGATTTCGCTCAAAGTTTAACTGAAAGCCTCAGCAGCCGTTAATAGTTTTTCGCCAGCTTCCATAAAATGCCAGGCAGCCAACCATTCGCGATGGGGATGACTTATCCCAGTCGATAGAAAGGGAGCACCTGCTCCCTTACTCTTCCTCGTCCTGCTCCCCTTTGTAGCGTTCCGCGATGGGACCCGAGTAGCCGAAGATGCGCTGAATCCAGCGCACCAGCCTCTCGGTGGATTTCTCCACCCAGTAGAAATCCGCCGCGTGCCGTCCTGCGAGCGAAAAGGTGGGGTAGGGATGGATCGTGTCGGACAGTCCTGCGAGGCTGATCCCGTGCTTCATGGCCAGCGTGTACTCCATGATCAGCTCTCCGGCGTGAGGCCCTACAATGTGCGCTCCCAGCAGCTTCCCGCCCCAGCGGGTGGCGATCAGCTTCACCAGCCCGGTCCTTTCGCTGTCGGTGATGGCGCGGTCCTCGTTGCGAAACGAGACACGGTGAACTTTTACGGCCCCGTGCTTCTGGCGTGCTTCGCTTTCGGTGAGACCCACGCGCGCAACCTCCGGGTCGGAGAAAATTGCCCAGGGGACGGCCTTGTAGTTGAGCTTCATCGGCACGTGCAGGATGGCGTTGGTGACGGCCACTTTGCCCTGGTATTCGGCCATATGCGTGAACAGAAAATGCCCGGTTACGTCCCCGCAGGCGTAGATGTGGCGGGCAGTGGTGCGGCAGCGGTTGTCCACCCGGATGCCCTGGCGATCCACCGTGACGCCGGCCTTCTCCAGTTGCATCCCTTCGACGTTCGGGCGGCGACCGACCGCCACGAGCAGGGTGTCTCCGGAAAGGGTCTCCGGGGTTCCATGGTGATCGATAGTCAAGGTGTGTTCCAATCCGCCTCCGCTGGCCTGCTGCACGGAGTCCGCCTGCACCGCCGCATCCACAAACACGCGGATGCCTTCCCGTTTGAGAAAGGCGGCGACTTCGGCGGAGACCTCTTCGTCCTCGCGCGGGAGAATCCGCGGAGCCATGTCGATCAGCGTCACCTCACTGCCCAGACGGTGGAAGGCCTGCGCCATCTCCACGCCGATCGGCCCGGCTCCCAGAACCAGAAGATGCCGGGGCCTTTGCCGAATCTCAAAGATTGTTTCGTTGGTGAGATACTCTCCGAGCCCTTCAATGGGAGGAACCAATGGCCGCGAGCCGGTAGCCAGGACGAACTTCTTGCTGCGAAGTGTCTCGCCGTTCAGCAGCAGTTCGCGGGATGAAAGGAAACGGGCCTCGCCAAAGCGCGTCTCGATCCCGTAGCGGGCCAGCTTTCCCGGGCTGTCGTGCGGCTCGACCTTGCGGATCACCCCGGCGACACGCCCCATCACCCGGGCAAAATCAACCGCAGGCCGCGCACCGTCAATCCCGAACTCGCCCGCGCGCGCCAGCAACGCGGCCACGTTGGCCGAGCGGATCAAGGCCTTGCTGGGAACGCAGCCCGTGTTCAAGCATTCTCCCCCCAGCTTATGGCGCTCGACCAATAGAGTGCGAGCACCCAACTGAGCGGCGGTCCCGGCGGCGATCAACCCGGCCGAGCCTCCTCCCAGCACAATCAGATCGTAGTCAGCCATCGCTGAACCCTCCAGGGCCGGACATTAAGAATGTAATGTACGGGCGGGTGCCCGTGGGGACGCCGGCTCCGCGCCGATTCGCTCCTCTCCTACAGCGGATCGGGCGGGCGGCCAACGAGCACGATGCTCCCTTCTTCCACGCTCAATGTGTCGATCGAGAAAGGCAACCGAAAGGGCCGGTCGATGGCGGCCTCCGGATAGGAAGGCTTCAGATACTGCTCGATCAGAAAATCCACCGCCACTCGGGGCAGAGTCACTTCATCCAGCGTGACCGCCTGGAGCTGGAATCGGGCGATTCCGCCGGAGCTCGACAAGGTCCCCTCCACTCCCAGCGTATGCGTGCCCCGCAACAAGAAAGCTATGAGAGGATTTTCCGGGCTGCCGAAAGCCTCCCTCAATTTTTCAAAGTCCACCTGGACCGACCCTTGGGGCCGCTCCGGATGAAACTTCAGGCGAGCTCGCGAAACGCCGGGAGGGAAATTGGGAAGCATCTGATACTGAAGATAGGAATTGGCCTCTGCCTCGCTAATCCGCAGCGAGCCAAAGGAACGGCCCTGAACGGCAGCCTCTCGGACTTGGCCTAGCTTGCGGGCCGCTGATTGCGCTGCCTCCCGGGAAAGCCCCTGTTGCAGCTCCATGCCCCGCGCCCGGCCTGCTTGAGCCAGCCCTGTCAGTACGAGTCCTCCCGACCCAAGAAGCGCGAGGACCAAGCAACCCACTCCCACGCGGATTGCAATAGCAGAAAAAGCTCGCCGATTCACAATCGTTTTTCCCCCGCTTTTTTCCACCTCTCTATACCCACTTTTGGTTAGAGGCGGCCTTGCATTGATTCGATGACTTGAATGACTGGATATATTGCATGAGTGGCTGCATCACAGCATTTTCACGGTTGCTGTAGAGTTCACCAGTGTCGTCAGGGCATAGGTGAAGCCCTGCACTGACAAATCCTTTACAGCAAATCGGACGCTCTAATTGTGAGAATCCAGCAGCAATGCGGCGGTCTCGGTAAGGTGAGGTTCGGCCAGCGTGCCTGCCCAGTGGTATTGTTGCCCGCTGGATTCGCTTTCTACGCTGAGATCCAGCGCGCGATCGAACCCGACCGAGCCGGTCACAATCAGCGAAAGCATCTGCGACGGATTCTCCCTGCCTCGCAGTTGGTCGGACGCTGTAACCGCCCTGAGCTCTTGCAGCAGGACTTCCCTGCCGCCTATGTGGAAGCCGGCCGATAAGGAAGCAAACGCGGTGGCAGGATTCGGATCGGCTGCCGGCGGCGCGCCCGTCAGGTCCAGGCCGTGGATCGCCAGATTGCGGCCTGTAGCTTCCCCGGATCCTTCCAAACGATCCAGTATCTCATTCAGGTTGTCTCCGGAGCTTTCGAGGTACAGGCTGCCGTTTAACTTTCCGGAAAAATAGCCTCCCCAGGCAGTGGACGCCTCCGTAAGCTGATCCAAATCCAGGCTCGCGTAGCGGCTCTCGATCTGAAAGACCGGTGAATCGGAATCAAACCGAACGGTGGCGCTACCGGCTTGCTTGCCGCCGGCGAACACTCCGCTGAATCGCTCGATCGTGAGAAGCCGGTTCTGGAACTCCACATCAGCCTCGAAATTAGCGATTCCCGCGCTGCCAAGCCCAACCCTATCGGCTCGCAACCTACCCTGTGCCGCCAAGCCATCGAAGAAGGAGGAACTGCTGTTGCCGCCACTTCCAAACCCGAAGAAAGTTCCAGGCCGGTGGCGTGGATTCAGGAGTTGGTCCAGCTTGGCAATGTCAATGTCGGCAGCCTGGACGTCAAACTCAACCTCCAGCCAGTTGTCCCCGTTAGACAAAGCGGGCTTCGCAGCCGTCTCGGGGTTTGCTGAAGTGGATTTTGCCAAAAAAGTGCCCTTGAGCTCCATTCCACCGAGCACGGCAATTAAAGGACCGGCGCGGAGCTGGTCCGGATGAAACTCCATCCGGACGCTTGAAATCTGGACGGGGCGGTTGACTGCCGCTGATTTCAGCTCGACGGCGGAAAGCTCGGCCCAGCCGGTGAGCCGGGGAGGCTTTCCCGCTGCCGTGGCAACGCCGATTTGTAAAGAGAGGTTTCCCCCCACAAGGTCCGCCTGGCTCCAGCGGCTTCCGAACGCTCTGGCCCACTGCAAAAAAGAATCCACCGGGATGGCCTCGCCGTGAAGCTCGATTGCGGTTTCCCATTTCTCCAGGTCCCAGCGCACAGCGACCTCGAAGGCGCCGCCTTGTTCCAACCTCGCGGTGATGGGCTCGGTGCGGCCGGTTTTGCCTTCAAAAACAGCGCGAAAATCGTCGAGGCGGGCAACCTGTCCGGTTCCTTGCTCCCCCAGAAGCCCTTCCGTCAGGTTCAAGCTGCCAACCCAGCTTCTGGCTGAGCCCTCCATGTAAAGACGGCCGTTCACCAATCCTTCGGCAAGAACCTGAGTATCGAGACCCGTGGTGAAGTGCCTGGCGAGTTCCACAATCGACTCCAGGGGAACATCGCGGAATTGCGCGCTCCAGTCCGTCGCAGGATCATGTAACAGGCGATCCATCTTCCCCTGAATCACCACGGCGCCCTCCGCCAGGGGAACGGCGACGGAAGTCAGTTGTAGGGATTCCTCATCCACGTCCAGTATTCCCGTAATCTCCGCGCGGAGAGTGGAGGCGAAGGGAGGCGGCAACAGGTCCCAGCGATGCAAATCCTGAACGTCGGCCACGCCGGTCAGCCGAAGCAGCGAGGTAGTGCCCGTCAGGCGGCAGTGGAGGTCGAGCGCTCCATGCAGTCCGTAATCGTTGCCGGTAAAGACCCTCAGCAGGTCTCCCAGCAGGGCGTTCTCGGCGGCCAACTCCAGGCGCAGCGGCATGCCCGTTTCGGCGTGAATTTCCGAAGCAAATTCCAGGGGGCCAAACTCCGCCTCTGCCCGCACCCGGCTGACGGGATGATGCGGGAAGTCGCTCCGGTTCGGAGTTCCCTCGAACCACAGTTTCCAGGGCTTTCCCGAGGACGAGGGCGGAAGCAGCTCTAAATCCAGGGCATCGATGAAATATACCTTTTTCTGATTCCCGGACTTAAAGTTGATCCTGCCGGAATCAACCTGGATTTGCGGCAACGACGGAAAGTCTCTCCCCTTGTCCGCCGCATCCACGCTTGCTTCCACTATAGGCGAGGCCACGCTGCCCGAAGCCGCCCCGAGCGATTCCCCAAGCGATTCAAGGTTCCAATGGCCTTCTTCGTTGCGGACAACATTCAGGCTGGGACGGACAAAGACCAGGGAGGAAAACTGCATCCGGTCTTCCCAGAGCGATCGCAGCCCGACCGTGGCCTGCAAGACTTCCATTCGGGCAAACGGCTCGATCCCAAAGCGAGGGTCCTCTCCGACCACTACGTTCTCGATTTCAAACCCCGGCCCTCCCAGGAGCTTCAAGTGGACCTGGCCCGTTTGCACGGGCCGACCCAGCTCCCGTGAGAGGGCAGCAGCAATCTTTCCCTGCCAGGAATTGACCTCGACGAGCAGCGGAATCGTCAGGCTCAGCGACAGCAGAGCCGCCGCTGTCCAGAAGATTGTTCGGACCCAATGACGGTGCAGCATCTCAGCTTCCGGCTTACCTTTTTCCTGTTGCGCGGCTCCGGCAGGGGCCGGTTTACCGGATTAGATCAAACATCCGGCTCCAGCGCGTCTTTTGCGGGAAGTGAATGACGATATCGAGCAACTTCCCCACAAAATTCACGATCCCCGTCTGGCGATATTCTTCGCTGGAAGACTCAAACGACCAGTAGATCAACAGGGGCTGGCCGACAATGTTTTCCCTGGGAACAAACCCCCAATAGCGGCTGTCGGAGCTAAAATCGCGGTTGTCTCCCATCACAAAATATTCGCCCGGAGGAACCACGATTTCCCCATCCTCCACGTATTGCTGAAATTGCTCGGCCCAGTCTGAATAGACGCCTCCGGAGGGCGGGGAAGGGAAATTATCCCGGTACCGTTGAATGCGGGTGCTTTTGTGGATTACGTAGGGCTCCTCCAGCGCCTCCCCGTTTCGGTAGACCTGCTTGTCTTCGAGGCGGATTCGGTCGCCGGGCACGCCGACAACCCGCTTCACAAAATAGGTTCGCGGGTCCAGCGGATAGCGAAACACGATGATCCGGTCCCGCTCCACCTCGTGATAGGGCAGGACTCGCTTACCCGAAGAGGCAGGCCCGTAGGCAACCTTGTCGACCATCAGATGATCCCCAATCAACAGGGAATCTTCCATGGAACTGGAGGGAATTTTGAAGGCCTGGATTAGAAACGTGGTGCCGTACAGCGCCAGAATCACGGTGACAACCAGCGATTCCAGGTACTCCCGCGCAGTCGATTTCCCGCTCCGGGGCTGGGATTCGGATTCTTGTTTAACCGGCCTCTCTGTTTTCTGTGCCAAATTGGTCCTCTCGCAGTTTAGACAACGCTATCTTGGCCGCGGCCTGTTGGGCCGCTTTCTTGCTGTCCCCCTCCGCTTCCGCCAGTTGATCGGCTCCTACGCGGACCTGGACGGTAAAGACCTTGCTGTGTTCGGGGCCTCGTTCCTGGACGATCACGTAACGGGGTTGCGGCGCCTGCCGGGCTTGCAGCCATTCCTGCAACTCCGACTTGTAATCGCCGGTTTGGATCTGCTCCCAGTCGATTTTGCTGAGTATCGAGCGCCGGATAAAATCCCGAGCCGCCTCCACGCCGCCGTCCCAGTACAGGGCCGCCACCAAAGCTTCCAGAGCATCCACCCGCAGTGTTCTTTTTATCCGGCCTCCGCTTTCCTCTTCTCCCTTGCCCAGAAGCAGGTAACGGCCGAGGTGGATTTCCCGCGCAGCCAAGTCGAGATAAGCTGCGCTGACCAAATGCGACTTGAGCTTGGAAAGCTGCCCGGCGGAATAGTTGGGAAACTGCCCGACTAAAACCTCGCTCACCAGGAAACCCAATATGGAATCTCCCAGAAATTCCATCCGCTCGTTGGACAAATCCTCCCCCGCCGCGGATGATTGCTGTGCGTGGGAGCTGTGCGTCAGGGCCCGCAGCAGCAGCTCAGGCCGGGCAAAGGAGTAACCGATTCTTTCTTCCAACTCCAGCAACGCAGCCGTCCTCATGCTGCTTTCCCCGTCTTCCGGGAGAAAGAGCGTCTCTCCGTGTTGCTCGACTGCTGCGCTGGACATGCTGAACTACAGCGATCCTGGACCGGGAGCCTCACGCTCCTCCTCTTGGCCGATCAGAGGCTGGGACAGAACAGAGCCGGAGACAGGCGTCCGGGAAGCTGCTTGCGACTTGAGCACAAATTCTTTGGCCTCCGAGACCAGGTCCCTGGCTCCCCCGCCTGGAGACGGGACCCTGACGCCTCCGGCAGCCGCTGACTGCTCCAGCGCTTTCAGAGCCAAGTCGTACTTCTCTTGGTAGGAGTAGGAAAGGCCCAGCCGGTACCATGTCACCGGATCGGGCTGGGATGCCAGGGCCGTGGCCATCTTAAACTCCGCCTCCGCTCTGGCAAAGTCCTCGCGGATCAGCGCAATCAAACCCAGCGCCGCGCGCGGGGTCGCCTCCGCATCTTTTCTGGTCGTTTCCCACTGCGATGTGGAGAGATTCGGCGGCTTCTGGAGGGTAGAAAGCTGCTGCAAGGCGCGCTTGGCGTATTGCTCCGCGTCAGCCAGGTTTTCCTGATAGTCGATGTCGCTCCGGGTGGTTCTTTCCGGAATCGCCGAGGCAAGGGTCAACAGCGCCACCAGATTGTTTTCATTCTCCGATAGGGTCAGCTCTCCATAGGTCAGCACCCGGGAGAAGTCGTTTTTCGCTTGGTAGGCTTGCGTTGCCACTTGAAAGGCGTATTCCTTCAACTCCGTATTGGGGTATTCCAGCAGAAAGTCCTCTGCCAGGCGAACCTGCTCGTCCGGGTCCTGTTCCTGCATGAACTTTTGGTAGGCCGCAAATTCCGCCTGCGACTTTGCCTCTGGTCCCGGGTCTGGTTCCGGCTCCGGTTCTTGCGTTTGGGCTTGTGGTGCTGCGGCCTGCGGCGGCGGGGCAGCAGCCGATGCCGGAACGGTGGACACCGGAGCCACTGTGCCGAACATCAGGATTAGCATCAGGCCCAGCGGCAAAACATAAAAAGCGGACCGGGATCTTTGCATGCGTGCGGTCTCCTTACTTGCAATCATCCTTCACCTTCTTCACATTTCCGAAGCAGAATTTTCTTCGCCCCGCTTATCCCAGCGGGACGCCGTGCCGGGGTTTTGGTTCTTCCCTTTGGATGTCCTGCGGCTGGCTCGCCCCCGGCGGCGGCACGAAGCCTTCCGTCATGCCCTTCTCGGCAGCGGCGCGCGTGTCGGCGGAGGCGTCTCCAGTAGCCAGGGCGGCAGCGTATTCCGCCAGAGCCGCCTCCCGGTTTCCTTCCAGGTCCAGCATTCGTCCGAGATAAATGTGAGACCAGGCTTTCAAGTTGGGGTCTGCGCCCGAAGCCGCCACCTGCGTGAAGTATTGCCTGGCTAGTTCCGGATTGTTCTGATGGGTCGCGATGATGGCCAGTCCATAGAGGGCCCGCGGGCGCGGACCGTATTGCTTAGACAGGGAGTCAAAAATCCGTTGGGCGTCCTCATATTCTCCCAGCGCAATGCTGTTTTCTCCCCGGCGGGCCATCTGTTCAAACGAGGACCAGAGAATTTCGCGCCGCGGTTCGGCGGATTGGGCGCGGAACTGGACCTTTGACAGGCGCTCCTGCTCTCCTTCTACGGAGATGGCCTCGATCATCTCCGGATAATACAACCGCATCCCGACCGGCTGCTGTTCAAACACTTCCATCGCTTCAAAAAAATAAGAAGTCAGCAAAAAGCCTTCCTCGACGGCGTCGTTCACGATGCGCAGCCGGGCCTCGGAATCGGCCGTGGAACGGCGCGCCTGGACCGCCAGGATCAGCGACTCGACCAGCAGCAGGTTGAAACTTCTTTGAAAGGAAATGTCGAGAGCAGGCGCTTGCTTGGTGATCTTCAGCAGTTCCTGTTTCGATACCACTTCCCTGCCGTATTTCAAAAGATAGGGATCGAAATGATAGTGGAGCCACCCGTGCTGAATCTCCTGCTCCGGCATCTCCGCCGACGGGCTCGCCGCAAGGAAGTAGTCGTCCCCGTAGCTGCGAGCCTGGGTTTGGTTGGGCGCTCCCAGCGGATTGATGTAAACGGCGAAGCGCCGGTTCCAGTAGTTGACCGTGTTCACACGCAAATAGCTGTTGGTCTCCAGGATGATTTGCGCCAGCGCTTTTTGATACCGTTCGCTTTCCCGCTCCATGGCCGGCAAATGTTTTTCCCACAGAGCCTGGATGTCGGCTTCCCGGTAAAAGGCGGCGATCAGCGGCACCATCTCTTGCAGGTCCAAAACGTCGGGAGGCAAGTTGACAGGGCTCAGTTGCAAATCGAAAGAGGGCGGGCCGGACATCAGAAGGGCCAGGGAAATATACTGGCCCACATCGCGGGAAGCATCATAGAGCTGGTGGTCCCGGTAAAAGTCCCTCAACGCCGGCAGGCTGGGAATGTCCTTTGCGGCCAGCTCGCGCCGCACGGCGTCCCGCATCGGCGCCAGCTCCGGCCTGCCCGCGCCCACGTCGTAACCGGCGGCGTTGATCGCTGCCAGCACTGTGAACAGTTGCAAGTTGGGCTCGGCAACCACTCCTTGTGCTTGCGCCTGCAGGGACACGGTTCCCAGCCACAACACAAAGCCATACAAGAAGATAGAAGGGAGTTTTTGAATTCTCAAAGGGCTTGTTTGCCTTTCGGCCACCGAATCGACGGCCATTTTCCTACTTACTACAGTCTAGGGAAATCGGGGTCCGGAGTCAACCGTTTGGGGAGGGGAGTGAACACTACACTCCCCTGAAAATACCCCTCCGGGCAAGACGGGTGTATACTCGCAATTGCCGGAGGGTCAAAGAACAAATTCCAGATAGAACGCTCCACAATCCACGCAATAAGTTCCAGAGGGTAAATGCATACCCAAAATAGAGTGAGCACAATGAAAGTCGAACGAGGATCTTTCTACAACCTTGTTAGGCCTCACCAGTACATTGGAACATCCGCTGCCATGCACATAAGCCATTCGATCACCGAGCCGATCCGACAGAATCTCAGTTGGGAGAAGCAATGGAAGGATTGCGACCAAGGGTTAATCGCCTGTTGGGAACGAGGCCGCGAGAAGAGCAACGAAGACCCCACGCTGGCGGCTCAAGCGCGCGACGCCCGGCTCGTTGTCTTGCCGTGGAAGGGTGGCGTGAAAAAGGCAACCAAGAAGCAAAAACAGTATGGCACGCTGAATTACTTGGCAATGTGGCAAGGCCTGCGCGGCGACGACCTCAACATCCCATTCGAAGAAGAGACGGTGTTGACCTGCCCGACGACACAAATGACTGTCGTGTTCACAAACGACTCCAACAAGTACGCCGAAGCATAACCTTTGCCTGACAATGTAAGATGCAGTTGGTAGCTTCTTGACGTCGGCGCAGCTACTTCCTGTCAACTTTATAGACTTTATTTTCCGTCCACGCTGGCCCACAGATACCAGGAAGCCACCGAGCGGTAGGGTTGCCATCGCCGGCCCATCTGTTCAAGTCTTTCAACAGAAGGCAGCGCGCCCAAGCCGTAAGTTTTTTGGACGGCCTTGCGGATGCCCAGGTCGCCCACCGGCAGCACGTCCAGGCGGCCCATGCAGAAGATCAGAAACATCTCCGCCGTCCAGCGGCCAATCCCCTTAACCTGAGTCAGGTGGGCGATGATCTCCTCATCTTCCATCGGCGAAAGATTGCGCAGCTTGAACGATCCGTCCAAAATGCGCCGCGAGAGTTCTTTTATATAAGAGACCTTTTGAGGAGAGAGGCCCGCCGCAAAAAGTTGACTCTCGGGGGTGCCGTCGATCTCCGCCGGGGTGGGAAACCGGCGGGAGGAATAGAGCGCCCGGAATCGGGCAAGGATGGCCGCCGCCGCATTGCCGGCCAGTTGCTGAAAGACGATGGCTTCCACCAGGGCGGCAAAATAATTGTTTCGCCCCGCTCGCCCCAGCCGGCAGGGTCCTATCCGGCGGATGAGGCCGGCCAGGACTGGATCGGATTGCGAAAGCTGCCGGACGGCTCGTTCAATGATCTGATCCGTTTTGAGAGGTTTTCGATCCAAAAAGAGCATCGTTTGGCCTCAATGTAGCATAGTATTTGAGATCGACCTATGTCCGGGTCGGGTCAGGACGGGGCCGGAAGCGGACAAGATTAGACCCAGGCCGCGAAATAAATCGGGAGGGCTTGAGTGCGAACTCTGACTGCTCTTGTTTTGGGAGGATGGTTGCTGGGAACGCTTCTGGTGGGGGGCGTGGCTGCCGAAAACTTTTTCCGGATCGACCGGCTGCTCGATTCGCCCTCTCATAGTTCCTTTCAAGACGTTGTTGCCCGGCTGCCCGCCGGGGAAGCCCGCGCGATGCTGCGTTACCTGGCCTCGGAGCTGAACCGTTTTTATTTTTACGTCTGGGGATGGGTGCAGTTGGTGTTAGGAGCGGCTTGTTTTGCCGTTGCCGCTCTCAAGCTGAAGCAGAAGAAACTCCTCATCGGCTTTTCTGTGATGCTGGCCGTGGTCGCGGTGATGGCGTTTTATATAACGCCGGAGATCATCGAGGTGGGCCGGAGCCTGGATTTTGTGTCCCGCGAGCCGCCTCCGCCCGGCATGGCCGCCTTCGGCAGACTGCACGCCGCCTACTCGATCCTTGACCTTGGCAAATTGCTGACCGGCGTCTGGATGGCGATTGTCCTGGCGCGCTCGCCGCGAGAAACAGCGACGCCGTGAGAGGCCAACCGGGCTGCTTCCTCGCCCGGTTTGCCCTGCCGAGCGGTTCTATGCTACCTTTTGATTTTTGAGACGTTATCAAGAAGGGGAGCAGGAGAAAATCTCCGGAGGCAATGTCGGTTCGAGAGACGGAAGCAATCATTCTCCGGACCTATCCGCTGAAAGAAGCTGACAAGATTGTCAGCTTTTTTGCGCGGGATGCGGGACGTGTGCGGGGGGTGGCGCGGAACGCGCGCCGCAGCCTGCGGCGTTTTGGGGCGGCTCTGGAGCTTTTGTCGCACGTTCGCCTGCGATACTCCGAGCAAGCGTCCCGCGATCTGGTCCGGCTGGACTCCTGCGAGTTGCTCCAATCCTTTTTTGAGACCCAACGGAATTACGAAGCCAGCGTCGGGTTCAGCTATATTGCCGAAGTCTGCGAGCAATTGCTTCCGGAAGGCGAGGCGAATGACCCGTTCTTCCGGCTGGTCCTGCTGGTGGCGAACCAAATCCGCCGCACGGAGCAGATTTGGCAGTCCCTGACCTACTTTGATCTGTGGGCTGTAAAGCTGGCGGGCTTTCTGCCCCCGCTGGACGTCTGCTGCCGCTGTGGCGCAAGCTTTGAGCCCGGCCAGCCGGCGTGGTTTCGTCCCGAATGGGAGGGCCTGCTGTGCGAGGCTTGCCGGGGCGGGGGAAGCTGGCGCGTCAGCAGCGAATCGCGGGCCTTGACCCGCACGATGCTTGCAGCCGCTTTGGAGGCTGTTCCGCCGGAGGGATGGACCAAGAGCCGGGCGGAAGACCTGCGAAAGTTCCTGGGCCAGCAGATCGAACGGCACATCGAACGCAAGCTGGTGACTCGCCCGCAACTGGAAGCACTGCCGTAGCACGCAAACCTTTTATATCTGGCCGGGAAGTTTCGATCCCGCACCAAACGAGAAACGAATGGAACCGGCAAAGACGCTGCAGGAACTGATCTTTCGCCTCACTGATTTTTGGGCCGAGCAGGGCTGTCTCATCCAGCAGCCCTACGACGTGGAAGTCGGCGCCGGGACGATGTGCCCGGAGACCTTTCTTCGTGTCCTGGGCCCGAAGCCCTACAAGGTGGCCTACGTGCAGCCCAGCCGGCGGCCTGCCGACGGCCGCTACGGAGAAAACCCCAACCGCTTATACAAGCACCTCCAGTTGCAGATTATCCTGAAGCCTCCGCCAGCCGGCATCCAGGACATCTACCTGGCCAGCTTGGAGAAAATCGGAATCGAGCTGCGCAACCATGACTTGAAGTTCGAGGAGGACAACTGGGAAGCGCCCACCCTGGGCGCCTGGGGCATCGGATGGCAGGTGATGCTGGACGGCCTGGAGATCACTCAGTTCACTTACTTCCAGCAGTGCGGGGGGGTGGAACTGGACCCGGCCTCGGTGGAGCTGACGTTGGGGCTGGAGCGGATCAGCTCATTTTTGCAGGATACCGAAAGCGTTTACCAGATGCGCTGGAATCAGGAGACGACCTACGGCGAGGTGCGCCAGGCCGAAGAGCAGCAGTTCTCGACCTACAACTTCGAGATGGCCGACGTCGCCACCTTATGGAAACTTCTGGAACTGAACGAGCAGGAATGCCGCCGGCTGCTGAAGAATTACAGCCACCTGGAAGCGTCCGGCGAGAAGGCGCGCTTCCCCTTGCTGGCCGCCTATGACCTGGTGTTGAAATGTTCTCATCTGTTTAACATGCTGGATGCACGCGGGGCCATCAGCGTAACCGAGCGCGTGGCCGTCATCGGGCGGGTGCGCACTCTGGCGTGCGGGATGGCTGCGGCCTATCTGGACCAGACCCAGGCGTCACCGGACTCCACCGGCCTCTCCTCTCAACAAAACGAGAAGCAATCGGAAATCGTTGCCTCCTAACCGGACTCTTCACAGTGGAATCAAAGCAACAAGAGTTTCTGCTCGAGATCGGCACGGAAGAGATTCCCGCCTGGATGATTGAACCCGGGCTGGCCGCCCTGAAACGCTTGCTCGAAGAAGGATTGCAGCGCGCCCGCCTGGGTTCGGCGGAGCAGCCGGTCTCCTTCCAGATGCACGCCACCCCACGGCGGCTGGTGGCTTTCTGTCCGGGCCTGGCATCCCGCCAGCCCGACTCGGCCAAGACGGTGCAAGGGCCGCCCACCCGAATTGCCTTCGACTCGGAAGGGAAGCCGACCCCGGCTGCCATCAAGTTTGCCGCCAAGATGGGCGCCACGCCGGAAAAGCTGCAATCGGTGACCACTCCCAAGGGCGAGTATCTGGCCTATCGCAAAGAAGAGCGGGGACGGCCGACCCTGGAGATTCTGCAGGAGCTGGTTCCCCAGGCGGTTCTCGCCATCCCCTTTCCGCGCAGCATGTACTGGCAGGGCAAAGCAGACCCGCGCTTCATCCGGCCCATTCGCTCCCTGCTGGTGCTGTACGGCGGACAGGTTGTGCCTTGCCGGATCGGGACCGTCCAGGCCGGCGACTGGACCTTCGGCCACCGGCAGTTGGGCAAGCCCAGGCTTCCGGTTGGCGACTTTGCCGACTACCTGGAAACGCTGCGGCAAAACTTCGTTCTGCTGGACGCCGGAGAGCGGCGGGAAAAGATTCTGCAGGAGACCTCCAAGCTGCTTGCTTCCGGGAACGGCTTGCGCTTGAAGGAAAACGAAGAGCTGTTGAACACCTTGGTTTACTTGACCGAGTACCCCACCCCGCTGGCAGGACAGTTCGACACTTCCTACCTGTCGCTTCCCGAGGAGGTGCTGGTGACGGTGATGCGCGGCCACCAGAAATACTTTTCCGTCGAGCAGAAGAGCGGAGCGCTGGCGCCGCATTTCGTGGCGGTGATGAATCTGGAAGCAGACCGCAGCGGCGCAATCCGGCACGGGCACGAGCGGGTGCTGCGAGCGCGCTTCAACGACGCCCGCTTCTTTTGGGAGACCGACGCCAAAATCCCCCTGGAGCAGCGCCTGGAAATGCTGCGGCAGGTGACCTTCCAGTCGCGGCTCGGTTCCTATTATGACAAAGCCCAGCGCATGACCAAGCTGGCCGCAGCGCTTGCCGAAAGCGCGGGCCACGCCGCAATCGCGCCGGAGGTCCGCCAAGCCGCTCTGCTGGCAAAGTGCGACCTGACCACCGAACTCGTCAAGGAGTTTACCGAGTTGCAGGGAATCGTCGGCGGACTCTACGCCCGGCGCGAAGGCCTCTCGCAGAACATTGCCGACGCCATCTACGATCATTACGCGCCGCAGAGCATGGAGGACGCCTCGCCCCGGACGCTGGCGGGCGCTCTGGTCTCGCTGGCGGATCGAATGGACACCCTGGCGGGATGCTTCGGAGTGGGGCTGGCGCCGACGGGCTCCAAAGACCCCTTCGCGTTGCGCCGCGCCGCACAGGGGATGATCCGCATCAGCATCGACTACCCCTTGCCGCTGTCCTGGGAAACGGTGCTGGAGACCGCCTTGCAGGTCTATCAGGAAGCGCAGCAGCAGGGGCAGGTTCCTTCCTGGAACCGGGACGCCGTGCAGAAGGCGCTGCGGGAGTTCCTGGAGGACCGCTATCGCTACTATCTGCGGGAGGTCCTGGGCTATCCCTACGACGAGGTCAATGCGGTGGTGGCGGCGGCTGGCCGCAGCGAACGCTGGACGCCTCTGGAAAGCCTGAAAGCGGTGCATCGGATTCGCTCCACGGAAAACTTCGAGCCGCTGGCGGCCGCCTTCAAGCGCATCAAGAACATCTTGCAGCAGGCCCGGCAGAAGGGCCTGTTCTCGCGCCGGAATCTGGAAGAGAGCTTGCTGGAGCCGGGGCCGGAGAGCGAGCTGTATCGCCTTTACCGGGCCACGGCCCGGCAAGTCGCCGAGCACAAGCAGTCAGGAGACTTTTACAGCGCCCTGGAAGCCATCGCTTCCTTGCGTCCGGTGGTGGATCGCTTCTTCGACAAAGTTTTGGTGATGGCTCCCGAGGCCGACCGGCGCGAGAATCGGCTGTCGCTGCTGGCAACCTTGCTTTCCGAGTTCTCTACGATCGCCGATTTTTCCGAGATCGTGCCTGCCGACAGCCGCAAGGCGGAATCAGGCAGGTAGGGCAGGCGTTGCCGTCTGCCCTCTTGGGGACAGGCAGGAATGCCTGTCGCTACCTATCGGGGCTTGCATCGGATTTGCGAAATAGTTATCCTTCAGCCCTTCCAAGTGCGTCACAATGTTTCTAGAAGGGAGGCACGGGCATGTCATCCCAACCAGAGCTTACTTTGAAAATCTCCGCCGTAATTGAGTCGGATGAAGGCAGCTTCCACGGATATTGTCCGGCGCTCAAAGGACTTCACGTGGACGGCGCAACGGAAGATGAAACGCTCAAGAACCTCATGGATGCTATAGAAGTCCGCATCGCCTCCCTGGCGCAATGCGGCGACCCATTGCCGATATCGGCTGGACGGTAAAAGACCTCCGCCGCTTGCGTCTCATCAAATAAATTCAAACTGCCCCACCCCAGGCATCTTTTCCAAAACTCCGTCAAATTTGGTAAGCTGGAGGGACTGCGGCAATGCAGCAGGAATGGGGCAGCAGGTATGGCGAGGAGGCGTGCAATGACGGCAAGGTTCAGGGGTATCGTCCGGCGGCTGTTGGCGCTGATTCTGTTGCTGGCCTGCGGTCTGCCGGCCCAAGCCCAGGACCGGGCCGCTCTGCAGCAGCAACTCAGCGAGCGCGTGGAGCAGATCTATCAATTGTTCGTTTCCGGCGACTGGAGCAAGGTGGACGCATACATCACGGATGATTCCCGGAACATCTGGCTGGCCCAGGCCAAAAACACCATCGAAGCGTTTGAGATTGACGAGCTGACGGTCGCGCCCGACGGCCAAAAGGCCGACGTCACCGTGATGATCTCCTTCCGCGTCCCGCAAGCTCCCGGCGCGCCCTTCACCCAGCCGCAGAAGACCGAGTGGTTCTATCAGGGAGGAGAGTGGTTTGTGCAGTTGAAGCCTCCGCCTTCCCTGATAGACCTGTTCACAAAGGGCAGTACCGCCGTAAAGCCTGCCGCACCGAAGCCCGCCTTCCGGTTCGACCAAAACCCCGTGAGCATTGCCCGTCCGGCAGCGGGCTTCAAAGCCGCTGTAAAAGTCCCCTTTGAAAATGTGACGACCGAGGTGGTGACCCTCCAGGACGTCATCACCACCTGCCCTTGCCTGCAGGCCAAGGTGGATCAAGCGGTGATCGACCCGGGCGGAAAAGGAGTCCTCACGATCACCTATCTTCCCTCCGAAACACCCTCTTTCCAGCAACCGCTCAGCGTCCGTGCCGTGCTCGCTCCGTCAACCTACGTTTTGGATCTGCCGGTGGTGATTAAATAGGTAGCGACAGGCCTTAGGTAGGGTAGGCATTCTTGCCTGCCCTGTAGAGAGTACCGGTCGAAAGACCGGTGCTCTATGGACAGGCCGGAAGCCTGCCCTCTTGGGGACAGGCAGGAATGCTTAAGCTGGTTTAACCTATTGGAAGAGGCTTGGTGATGTCCACCGCTCCGGTTGTGCCGTTGTAGATCATCTTAAAATTCCGGAGAAACGTCCTGCCTAGAAGTGCTGAATGAGTTTGGCCACCTTCCTGCAGGTCAACACCAGAAAACGTACCATATATGATGATTGGCATCGCAGGAACGCGGACCTGAGCCATGTAGACATTGGCCATGTTCGCCCCACTGATTCCAGCGATTGGTTTTCTATCGACTATAGGCAAGCCTAAATCCGCCGCCAGCAGATTATCTATGCAGGACTCGGTTGCGCCGGTGTCAACCAATGCATGGACGCCGGTAATGCCAGGCTTGGGAGGTGATCCAGCAGGCTTCCATGCAGGGTCAAATCCAATATCAACCGAGACGGTCGGCCCGTATTGAACCAGCAGGCTCTGATTTCTAAAGCCACATTCCATCTTAGGTCAGGCCACTGCGGTACATTACCGATGCAGGAAGGGTGATTTTGTTGACGCCAACCTGCCGGATAAGGTAAGGGCCACGACCGAATCGCTGAACGGCGTCTTCCGCCGCGTTCTCAAAGAATGGGTAGGCGCCAATCAGTTGACCATCATGCACAACCACCCATTGCCCCATGTGTTTCGCTTCGAGATCGGCACGCATCTGTTGGTATGCTTGTATCTCTGCATCTAATTCAGACATATGCCTCGCCTCCATTCCATCCGGCCTCATGCAAGCGCGCAGGATATGGGATTCCGGCGTTCACCGCAAGCCCCCATGCCCCCCTTTTGCTCTGTTGTAATGATGTTATCGGAAAGCATTGGTCAACTCAAGTGTTCCGCTAGGCAAGGCAGGCGGCTGAAGGCGTGGGGCCTGTTGGCAGTGCTTCGGCCGGGGATGATCGCCACGGCATCCTGCTCTTCGATCGCCGCCGCGTCTCCGTGAAGTGGGCCGCTATGCTGCCGCGATGCGTTTGACTTTGATCCGTCGTTCCAGGGCACGGGATTGGGCAAGGTCGAAGGCCAACTGCATGCCCAGCCAGGTTTCGGGAGTCGAGCCGAACGCCTTCGACAGCCGGTAGGCCATTTCGATGGAAACGGACGCCTTTTCATTCACCAGGTTGGAAAGCGTTTGACGCCCCACACCCAGCATCTTGGCACACTCGGTAACCGACAGGTTCAAGGATTTCAGGCAGTCTTCGCGCACAATGGCGCCCGGATGCACAGGATTCTTCATCGCCATGCTAGGCCCTCCTAATGATAATCCAGATAGTCGGCATCTACGGCGTGTCCATCCTCGAACCGGAACGTCAGCCGCCAATTGCCTGACACGGAGACCGCATGATAACCTTTCATGCGGCCTTTGAGCGGATGCAATCGAAAGCCGGGAAGGTCCATTCCTTCCGGACCGTTGCTTCGGTCCAATGCGGTCAGGATGCGCTGAAGTTTGGCAACATGGTCCGGCGCGACCTTCGCGGATCGCCCACCCTCATATAGCTTTTTCAAACCGTGATGACGAAACGATTGAATCACTTTCCAAGTGTATGGTGTCTATCGACAGTTGTCAATTCCCGGCTTGCGGCCAGCGAGTCTTAGGTAGGGTAGGCATTCCTGCCTGCCCTCTAGCGAGTACAGGGCTGTAAGCCCTGTGCTCCATTCTGCCCCGGCCTGCCCCGCCTGCACCCTCCGATCAGTGGCCTCGGTTGGCTTTTCAGCGGCTTTTCAGCCCAACAAACCCAAACGAACCCAAAACGAAGCCATTGCCCCGGTCCTCTGCAAATCTTATATCTCTTATATATGCAATTGGTTAGCTGGATACCGGAAGTTTTCAAATGGGTTCGTTTTGCAAAAAAACTTTTTCTCCCGCTCCCCTTCCTCCGCCAGCTTCACAAACGCCCTCCGGCCCGATTGTCCCTTGCGCCAACTCCGGGGGCAACAAAATTCTTCCGAGGATTCCGAATCTACCGAAAGAACCGAGAATTCCGAAGGAACCGAATCAACCGACCAGCCAGGTAGGGTAGGCATTCTTGCCTGCCCTGTAGAGAATACAAGCCGCGAGGCCTGTATTCCAAGGGCAGTCGGTTGCCGACTGCCCTCTTGGGGACAGGCAAGAATGCCTGTCGCTACCTACAGGCAGGAATGCCTGCCCTACCTTTTGAAAAGGAAAAAAAGGGAGCCTCGTCTGGATGAGGCTCCCCTGTAGTTGTTCGTCTTGGCGTTCAGGCGGACATAGGGCGTCAGGCAGGAAGCAAGTGCAGGCCTTGCGGCCTGTTCTACACCTGAACGCTATCGAAGAAGAAGGAAATGGAGCACAGGGCTACCGCCCTGTACTCGCTAGAGGGCAGGCAGGAATGCCTACCCTACCTTTTGAAAAGGAAAAAAAGGGAGCCTCGTCTGGATGAGGCTCCCCTGTAGTCGTTCGTCTTGTCGTTCAGGCGGACAAGCAGCGTCCTGCCCTTAGCGCACAGGCTTACCAGCCTGTAGGCTTCCCAAAACAGGCAGGGAAAAATGAGCACAGGGCTACCGCCCTGTACTCGCTAGAGGGCAGGCAGGAATGCCTACCTTACCTAAGGCAAGAATGCCTGTCGCTACCTAAGCAGGAATGCCTACCCTACCTTTTGAAAAGGAAAAAAAGGGAGCCTCGTCTGGATGAGGCTCCCCTGTAGTCGTTCGTCTTGTCGTTCAGGCGGACAAGCAGCGTCCTACCCTTAGCGCACAGGCTTACTACCCTGTACGCGCAAGAGGACAGGCCCGGAGGCCTGTCGCTACTTGCTATCGAAGGAGAAGGAAATGGAGCACAGGCCTTAGCGGCCTGTGCTCTCTACAACGCAGGCAGGAATGCCTGCCGCTATGCTAGAGTCCTTCACGATTCACGACGGCCAGGTAGCCCTGCGCCGCAGTGATACCTCCCACGCCGCCACGGGAGATGAAGGCGAAGCCCTGGCCGTTTTCAAAGTTACAGGTCACGTCGAGAAAACCCTGGAAGCCCATAGCCATCACCGACAACCCGTAGGTCATGCTGCCCCAGGGCGGGACCTCTATCGTTTTCTTTGCTTCCGGATTGCTCGCCATACCGTAGAACTTGATCTCGCAAGTTCCGCCATAGTTGGAAGCGTTCGTGAAGGCGAGTCCGGTGTCGTAGCCGGCCTGGTTAGTCACGAACGGGAAGTGCAGGCTCGTCTCGCAGGGATCGAATCCGATGGCCCGCACGACAGCGGCATCAGCGAACTGCGGATTACCCTCACTAGCACTTTCCCAACCCACGCTCACCATGCCGTCGGCGATCACGGTGTCTTCTTCCCACGTGAAGCTCACCATCAACGTATTTCCCTGAACCATATCACCCGCATCAGAAACGGTGTAAGTGATATCACCATCTCCATCGTCATCCAATGTAACTTCGACCATGGTTCCCGTGGCGGGCGCGTCGCCTTCAGCGGTCAGCGTGACTTTCATGGCATCATCATCGCCGTCGGTCATGTCGTCGGCTGTGTGGGTGATCATCACGGTCACGCCGTCCGGGATGCCGGAGAAATTGACTTCCACCATGCTGTAATCATCTGGAGTGTCGTCGGTGTCGCTGAACGCCGTTGCGAAGCCCTCCATGATCGAGATGGTGGCCATTCCCATTTCCATGGTTTCGCACTGCAGGACGTTGGCATCGTCCACCTTGACGACCAGCCCGGTTTTGACATCCGAGACATCGAACGCCCCCGGCGTCACGGACTTGGTGTTCACAGTGAGTTGGGCGCTTATCTCTCCGTCGTCTCCCACCATGTAGGCGTTGGCCCGGATGCCGGTGATGATCACATCGAAACCTTCATCGCCAGTTGCCATGTTGAGTGCGGCAGCGTCGAGATCCTCCCACACGACCGTATACGGGTCCTCATCTTCATCAATCATCGGGCCGTCATTCGTCGCGGCATTACCGTCAAACTGGGCATCTGAGATAGAAGTGCCGCTCACAACCCCACCTGGGCCCAACTCAAGAGCGGTATACCCCACGTTGGCCAGGCTGGTGATTGGAGTGTTCAGCGTAACGCTTAAGGTGATGTTTTCTGGGTCAAACAACGAGCCGCTATCTGCCGTCACGCACCGCAACTGGATGCCGCCGATCATTTCGGTCATGCCCTCGGCGCGCACATTGGCCACTGCATTGTCACCCCCAGCAGCCTGCGCCTCGCACCGTTGCGCCTGGGCCACGCTGCTGCTCAACACGATGGCGGCGAGCAGGGACATCATAGCGATGCCGTTTCTGAAAACTGCTTTACGAATCTTTGCCATTTTTGTTTTCTCCTTCGATTTTTGAATCGTACTGGTTGAAATTTCCGCCAAAACTTTCTCTTCCTGCCGATCGATCTAAAACTGCACTGGATTACAGGCGGGGCAGGCAGGAACGCCTGTCACTACCTGAACGCCTGTCCTACCTGAACGCTTTTAGCAACATTCAACGCGCTAGCTTTCTGCTGGATCAGCTTCCATCATCTATGTTGCACAAACTCCAGGGCCAATTTGCTCTATAATGCGGAATCTACCGGGAACTCGGGGAAAATAGCACTTTACGTTTCGGCCTGTCAATACTTTTTTCTTTGTCAGCTATACTTTCTCCCGTAATCGCTGTGGCTCAAACAGCCGGGCAGATAAATTGGGGTTCAAAACAGTTGTTCATAGTAAATCGGCTGCATCCGGGAATGCAAGAGTTTTTTTGAGAATATTTCAAGATTCTTTGAATTTTTTTTGAGGGGGGGGTGCACGAAAAAGCAAGAGGCAAGTGCAGGCCTTTCTGCCTGCACGTAAGAGGACAGGCCTGGAGGCCTGTGCACCATCTGGGCGCGGCTCATCGCGGGCTCTGGCAAACCCTGAGGGAGCGGGACCGAAAGGTTAAAGTTCATGGCCATCGCCCAAAAAGCGGGCGGCGTCCTTCACCGTGAGGGGGGCATCTGTCGCTTTTCCGTCCAGGCTCATCGTTCCCTCCCTACTCTCCTCGTCACCGTCCCGGCCGGGTTCCCGGTCGAAGTCCTTGAGGGTCTTTATCCGTATGATTTTTTCTTCATCCGCCATCGTGTTGCCTCCCGATCGGCTCGATGAGCCAGCGATTGCCGGCGGTGACGTAGCCTTTGACAAACGCGGCTTCCTCCACGAAGCGCCGCCCCTCGCGACGCGTCATGTGAATCACCATTGCAATGCCATCCACTACGCCCCGGCAGGTGACTTCCCAGGGCAGCTCCCCGCCCTGCATGGCGCAACTGGCGAGCCGTGACAAGGCTGATTCGGCGTTGTTGGCGTGTACGGTGGTGAGGGAGCCGCCGTGTCCGGTGTTGAGGGCTTGCAATAGATCGGCGGCTTCGCCGCCCCGGACCTCTCCCACAACAATATGATCGGGGCGGTGACGCAAGGCATGGCGCACCAGGTCCCGTATCGTTACTGCCCCGGTTGAGAGTCCACGAGCCTCGAAGCGGACGCAATTGGAGTGCTCGATGCGAAGCTCCAGGGTGTCCTCGATGGCGACGATGCGCTCGTCGTCGGGCAGCAATTCGATGAGCGCATTGAGAAGGGTGGTCTTGCCGGATCCGGTGCCGCCTGAAACCAGAATGTTGCGGCGAGTGTGCAGCATCCGCTCCGCTGCTTCCTTCACGTTCTTGGGCAGCGCCCCTTGTTCTACCAGGTCCTCGGCCGAGAATGCCCGTTTGCCAAACCGGCGCACGGTGATGGCAACCTTCGGGCTGGCCGGTGGTACGCAGATCGCAACCCGCGAGCCGTCGTTTAGACGGGCATCGACGATGGGCGCCGTGGCCGGGTCCAGGCCGAGAGGCCGCGCTATATGGATAGCGGCCCTTTGAAGCGCCGCAGCGGTCAGCAGCGGGGCATCATGGGAGTAGAGTTTCCCATGCCCCTCGATCCAGACGTTGTGAGGACCGTTAATCATGATCTCGCTCACTTCCGGGTCCTCCAAAACATCCTCCAGCCCGGGCAGAAACGGTTTCAACAACTCCAGGCCGTCGCTCATATCTTTCCTTCTGCTTTCGCACGCCAGTAGGGAAGCGACCGTGGCAGATAGTGGGGTTTGAGGTACACGCGGGTTGCCGGCAGTGACTGTGCGCCGTCGTAGGGCAGGCAGATTGCTTGGCAGTTGGAGAGCAAGGCGAACTCGCGGGGCTGAAACACTGCCTCGCGTTGTTCGCGGAAGGATTTGCTGGCCCCTACGCTGCCCTGGCCGCCTCCGGCCTGGGCCGAGAGCAGGGACACCTCGCTTTGCTTGGCCGACTCGGTGATGGTGTAGGAGGGTTTGATCTTGGCGACCTGGCCGCATAGAGCAGATGCGGTTTGGGCGCTGGCATCGTCGCTCAAGGAAAGGAATATCCGGGTGCGTAGCGTTTGCAAAAGGGTGCGCCAGGCCTCCGAGCTGCCGAGTACCGAGCGAAGCGAGGAGATGGATTGGGTGGCGACAATCGGGATACAGCGGCATTGCCGGGTGAGGGCAAAGGATTTCTCATCGCCGGAAGGATCTTCCTCACCGACCGAAGCGAACGACTGGTATTCGTCGCAGATGAACACGGCGGGCCGGAAGTATTGATCCGGCGCTTCCTTCATCTGCGCCGGCCGCCGCAGGAGCGATTGCAGCCAAGCGTTTTTGAGCATTACTCCCACAGCTCGTGCCAGGGCCGGGTTGCTGCCGGCTGGCATATTCAGGGCCAGCACCTTGCCCGACTCGATCAGCTCATCGAGGGGCGGCAAGCTATGGCGTACTCTCGTTCCAAGTCCCGGCTGTTCGTCTTGCTTTGGCTCTCCATTGCCGGTGGCCAGCGTCGCCTTTTCCGGTGGCGGTGGTGGACAAAATACGCGCGCCACACTCGGCAAGTCGAATATGGACAGGAAAACCGAGATGCCCTCGACGATGCTCGACCGGATTTTGTTGTCGATCATCTTCCAGTCGTGTTGATACCAGCGATTGACGGCCTCGACCCGTTTGCGAATCTCTTCTGTCTTTACGCTCTCGGTCCACTCGATCTTATATTCGATCTGGAGTTCTTTGAGCTGGGCTACAACCGCTGGGCTGTGGTCCGTGTAGAATGTATTCTCTTGCTCGATCGGAATCCATTTTCTGTTCCCGGAGCGTAGCGAGGGGATGTTTGCTCCATAGTCCGTGGCGGATATAAACACGGTGCCCTCTCGAAGATCGCTGGCGTACTTCTCTGCCTCCTGAATCTTGGCCGCGAACAGCTCCTTGTCGATGGCGCAGTGGTAGACCTGCTGCAATGTGACCCATTGGCCGGGGAACACCCGGTAAAGCTCGATGATCCAGCGCACCAGATTGGTGTAAGCCTGTTGCCAAAACGGCTCCTTGCCCTTGCCGAATAACTGGTTGAGCAGGGAGGAAACGGTGTAGGCCAGCGAGTAAGAATCAAGCCACTCTGCCGAGAGTGGATTCCATTGCCAGCGGCCCTCCATCCCCAGCTCGATGTAATCTTCCTCCCGGCCCGCGTCGGCAAGGATTCGCCGGATTTCATAGCAGAAATCGCCTTTGACTTCGAGCACCAAGCCGGCCGCCCGGCGCTGGGGATTGCTTGCCTTCCAGGACAAGATTTGCTGTGCGAATGGGCGCATGCAAGCTGAGGTCTTGCCGGACCCCACGGCGCCGAAAATTGCCACTCCTGTGTAGAGGCCGCGCTCCGGGATAGTGAGCCATTTCGGGTTTCGAGATTCGACGGCTTTCACCGGGTGGTGAATCTCTCCTACAACGATCGCCGGCCCGTCGTCTTTGTCGGGAGAAAGGGGCCACTGAGGCAGCATTCCGATGTTCGGAATGCCCAAGCCCCAAGACGAAAACCACACCCGCCAGACCGAGATAAGAACCAGACCGCCGACGATGACGGCGGCGGCTGGCGCGATGTAGTACCACCAGACGATCCAGGTGTAGAAGTTGGGGGTGTGATAGAGCACCAGGTCGAGCATTGGATCGTCGCCGGGCAAGGGGAAAGGCCGGTAGAGGAAACCCCAAGCGGAGCAGCCAAGCCCAGCAACTATCAGGATCGGATGGCGTATTTTCATGGGGCTTGCCTCCGGCGCCTCAGCGCCCGCTTGGGGTTAGGGTTCGGAGTCTTCCCGCAGGGATAAATCAGACGAGAGCGACCCCCCAAAAAGGGGGGGGCAGGGTATGCCACAAACCCTGCCACAAACCCCTTTTCCTGTTTGCCGCTAGAGCGGCAAAAAAGGGGGGGTCGCTCTCGTCTTTCCCCGCCCCTCTCCTTCTGGCGCGGGATGGCCTGGTAGTAGCAGGAAAACCACTGCGAGGCAAAGAAATAGACAAAATGAGTGCTGCCACAAAAAAATGCCGATTCTTGCCCCAACCCCCCCCTTATATAAGTGGCAAAAAAGATCGGCACGGCCACCGTTTGTGGCAGGCCCAAAAAACGCTCTATCTCGGAAACGTCCACTGGAGTTCCATTGCTGCGGTTCATTAGACTGTCTCCACCACCTTCACGCGGCTCGAAACCCACGTCTCGAAGCCGTCAATGGTGGCTCCGGGGCCGCTCGACTTGGGTAGGTCTTTCAGTTCTATCAACCTGTCCGAGATTTCCTCGACACTGCCGTACTTCCTTATGATCCTCATGTCCACATTGATAATTGCGGCCTCGATCAGCTTGATTTCCGCCTGCACGTTCGGGTCGTTCCGGCACGGTCCATCTGCCCGCTGACTGCTCTGCTCACCCCCTCGGCTACTCCACGTCTTTAGCGCCGCCTCGGCCCGGATTGTGGCTTTGTAGTCCGCTCCGATTACGACGGCGCGGACCTCGATGCCTTGCAACCGCAAAGCCCTCCAAAGCCACTCATGCGAATCACCCCAGGAGCGCAGCTCTGTATCGGTATCTTTGCCCGGATCGACGTAGGCGAAGGTGGCGGTTTTGGCGTCGCAAGCGACAGGCAGTTTCAGGGCAAAGTATCGGGTTTGTGTCCCCACGGCTCCCTGATAGACCCGCTTGGGCAAGCGCCTGCGGTCGATGCCCAGTAAATCGAAGAAAGCGACCTTTTCCTGCTCGGTGGGAAGCCAGGGAAGCTGCGGGCATTCCAGAACATAGTCGAGCGAGAGCAACCGCCGTAGCATGACGGAATCATCCGCCTCTCGGCGGTGCCGGACGTTCTCAATTCCCAGCTTGCGGTAAATCTCTTTGTTGGATATTCGGACCGCCTTCGGTCCACCGCGTCTGTTAGGAAGAGCGTCCTCTATGGCAAGCCTGCGCTCCACCATGTCGCGCACAAATCGCAATGCTCGCTTTCGATCCGACACGGCATCGAAGAAGTGGCAGAATTGAGCCCTCGTGAAAACGCCGCTGTGCAGACAGACCAGGGCGATCCACTCCGCTTCGCGGCCCTTCCAGCCGAACGACTCCAGGGCTTTTTCTCGATCATGAAGATGCTGAATCATGGCTACTCGCCGGTCACTAAAGCCCGGTCGCCTCGCAGGTAAGTGACAATGATTCCCATAGGGTTGAACACCATCAATTCGGTTGGGATTTCATCCAGGAACATGAACTGCATGGAGACTGTCCAGCGTTCGCGCTGGCTCTCGACCGCATTCACCAGGCGCACCAGGTCGAAGTCGGCGGTGGCGCCGTGGGGTTCCTGTTGGTTGGCCTGAATCCGCAAGACCACGCGCTCGACCTGGAGTTCTTCTCTGGTGACTCCCGCCGCCAGCATGGCCACGTTCTCACCTTCGGACCGGAAGGCTTCATTGGCTAATCCGGTGGTCAGAAACCGTAGGCTGCGGGACCACGCTTGTTCGACCGTGGCCCGCCTCCGGGAGTAGTAGTCGTCGATGAAGCGATTCAGGAAATACTTGGTGGTGGGGTCCAGCGGATCGGCCTGAGCCTCGACCGTCTCATAGGCCAGCGCCTCGGCCCGGCCTACCTCGTCAACGCGCACTACGATCGGTCGCGGCGCTTCAACCGACGACAGCCGGATGATGTTGACTACCAGCAGCAAACAGAGTCCTGCCAAACCCATCGACAGGACGCGCAAGTGTCGGTTGGAGTGGATCGCCTCGCCCCAAATCTCGGCGTAGGTCTTTGCGGTTTCGTTCTCTTTGCTCATTACAACCCTCCTTTTGCCGCCTTCGCTGCGCCACCGGCAGCGGCTCCGGTGCCGCCCGCCGCCGCCATTGCCGCTCCCGTGATCCCGGAGCTGGTGACGGCGCTGCCGGTAACTAGCATGGAAGCCAGCTCGCCGACCTTGAGGGATGCCAGAATGCCGGCCACGAACAGAGGCAGGATAATCAGCACCCAGCCTCCCATTACGGTTATGTCGAAGCTGATGACCTGGTTGGAATAGGTAGTCACATAGCCCAACGCCACGCCCATGAACACCCGCATGACGGCGCCCGCCAGAGCGCCGTAGAGGCTGAAAACGATCAAGGATCGGAACCAGCCCCAGAACAGAAACGACATAGGCTCAAACAACAACCAGGGAATGAACAGCGGCCCTAAAAAGACCAGAATGGCAATCGCCATCTGCGCCCAAAGCACCTGGGCGTAGGTGATGCAATACAGCAGCACCAGCATAATCATTGCAAACAACATCATCAGGGTGGCCGAGAACAACGTCATGATGGCGGCTCCGCCGGCTGTTATCAGGTCCCAAATCTGGTAGCCGTCCCAGGCATCGGTGATGCGCGTCATATGGGTGTTGATCATGTTGGATAATTCGGTCCGCATGGCGGTTCCGACGTCGGCCACAAACAAGTCCATCAACCAGTTTCCGCCCTCCACGATCATGCCCGGAAAGGTGTAGGCGGCAGCCGGCGGCGGCAGCGGGGTATCGTAGAAGTGCAGCATCACCCACGGAATCCAGAGGCCGATAATGAGCCTGATTACCTCCCACGGTTGGAAGTTGCCGGAGAGGGCAATCTTCACCCCTGTCCAGACAATCATGATGGAGGCAAGGCCGGTCCAGAGGTCTTGTCCGGTAGTCAGCAAAATCGGTCCGCTGCTCCCGATAATGGAGTTCAACACCCCGGTCAGGAAGCCCTGAAAGTCGTCGAGCTGCCCTGGGGGAATGTTGCTGGGGACACTCGGATCAATCTGGATTTGCATTGCTGTCTACCTCATTCTGAGGACCGGACTGCCGCCGAACGGAATTAGGGGGCGTACATGGGATGCACTTGCAATCTGAGACTGGCTCCACCGTCGCTGCGTGACGATATCCCGGCAATCCGTTCGTTGAATATAAGCAGACCTTGCTGCCGATCGGCGAGCTGCGCGGCTACGCGCTCCCGCCTGCGGCGCTCGGTTTCCAGTTCCTCCGCCGCCGCCTGCGCTGCCTGGAAGGCTTGCAACTGCGCCATTGCAGCGGTCAACTGTCCCTGAGTGACCATACCGGCAACCTGGGCCTGGCCTAACGCGGTGCCGGATACGTTGCTGTTAGACCGCAGTCCGGTGTAGGAATCGAGCGCGGATTTGATCGCCGCCGAAGTTTCTGCGGCGGCATCGGAGACGGCGTAGTTGAGGACGGTGGATTGTTCGCCGCGCTCTCGATTGTTGCGATAGTTTTCGGCTGCCCGGGTTGCCAGCTCTACCGGAAAGGCAGCGTAGGCCGACAGGATATCGGCCTCGGTTGTGGTGTCGGCATTTTGCAGCCTGCTCCGCATGGCCGGGGTGATGGATGTGCCGTCGCTCAACTGTTCCACAGCCGTAGCAAGATCACCGGCCACGCCGCTAAAATCGGATTTCCAGGACATGCCCGTTCCGATCAACTGGCCGGGGACGGAAGCCAAATCGACGAAAGGTTGGGTGATTGCTCCCACCTGCCCCAAGGTGGATTCTTTGATGTGGGTGAACTGCTCCGTTAGTTTGGTGAGCTGGCCGTTCATGGTCGCCAGTTGCGCAACCTGGTTAGTTATCTGCACGGCCTGGTTTGCAATGATGGTAACTCTCTGAGCCAGTGCGGCCACGTCGGGGATGCCGAAAATGGCGTGGGCGCTGCTGGCTGCAAACAAGGGAAGGAACAACATAGTGAGCCAAGTGCGTATTTTCATCGTGTCTCCTTTCAGGGTTAAGGTTCACCGGCCCGAAGGCCGGGGAACCAGTACATCGGAAGTGAACCAGATTCGTAACCGATGGCCGGCCCGAATCGTGATGGTGGGTAAGCGATTTAGAAAACGCTGCAAGATTTGCATGGCGCCCTGGCCGAGTCCTTGCCCGGCGCCGGACCGGAAACCTTCCGCGCCTCCCGCATATGGATCGCTGCCTTGCAAGGTCAGCCCTGAGATCATGCCGACTGCTCCGACAGCTATAAACATGGAGAGGTAATGCCGGTTCACCTGGTCTTTCAATGCGCCCTCTCCGAGCTGATTGAGTCCATTAAAATCGAGGGCAACCCAGCGACCGTCGGGGAACAGTAAACGATGGAAGCCAACGAAAAGCCGTTCCTGATCCATCCCGGAAACTGCTGTCGCCGAGCCTATAACCCTCGATCCACGGGGGACAAGAATCCGCTGCCGATCGGCGGAGTAAAACGGGACCGATACCGCCGCCAGTACCGGACCGGGGAAGTCACCGGAAAGCTGCGTCATTAGCACCGCCTCCAGGAATGATCCCTCGTATACTCGTTCGAAGCCGGGCGGGTCGGCGGGTTCGACGCTCGCTGTTGGATTCTCATAGTCCTTTCGCGGCGCTGAAACTGCCTCTGCCGCCGCGCCGAGTCCGGGTGGCAGGGTCAACTCATCCCCATGCTCCTCCGGCGTCGCCTGGGTTGCGGTTGCTTCCAAATCCAAGACAGCCGAACCGAGCAAATCAAGCGATTGCTGCAAGGCTGCATTTACTGCCGGCGGCGGCTCGTAAGATTGTGCGCCTTGCTGCACGGGTGCGCCTTGCTGCGCGGCGGGACTTCCCGCCGCCGCTTGCAACGGCGGTGTGTCGCTCACTCCCCGGTAGGTCTGCGCCACAGGCGCGGACCGCAGCGAGCGTCGGCGTCGTTCGATCTCTTCCAAGCGCAAAATCTCTCTCAATTCCGCCTCGGCCTCGCTCGACGGCACAATCGGATCGGCGCCCACTACTCCGCTTGGAAAGGTAGTTGGTATGGCGCTGCTGTCGCCCGGTGTGGACATTCCGAGTTCCCGGCGCCGTTGGAGAGTTCGCTCCGCCGCTTGCCGTTGTGCCTCCTGCCGCAAACCTTCTTCGCGGATGCGGGCAGTAACCTGTGCTTGTGTGCCGGGTCCTGCCGGCAGTTCTACGCCCGCCTCGTTTACTGGTTCTTCCTCCGGTGCGGAGTTGAACAGCGATTGAGAAAGCAGAAACGCGGCGAGTAGCAAACTCACCGCGACCACACCCCACTTTGTGATCGTGGAAACCGGCAATGAGCCGGTCGCCTTATCGTGAATCCGTTTCCATTGGCTCATGGTCCAATCTCCTGTCTTTCCAGTTTCCACTGGGCCTTCTTTTTTCCGATCTGTAGCCAGCCATCGCCCAACAGATGCCGGGCGATGTAGAGTCCATCTTCGGTGAGGTCGTAGGCAACCAGCGCCGGCTTGCCGTCTTTGATCTCATAGAGCGCCGGGGACTCCTGAGCGTTGGAACGTAGGTAGGTAAATTGGCCGTCGTGCCACATCCCTTGAACCAGGAAGGGCCATTTGAGGGCCTTGTTGTCCAGACGGTAGGGGAATTTCAAACGCGTGGGATAGACGGCCCGGAAGGAATTGATCTCTACCTCGGCCTCCTGCCGTACCAAGTCGATCTGCTGCTCTGCCTCGGTCTGCGCTGACACGGCGCTTTGCCGCGCCTGCTCCGCCATCTGTTGATAGGCTGCAACCTGATCCCGCGCCACAAAAGCGGGCTGATGTATGGTGGGTGAAACTTTCGGATCGTTCTCGGCAGCACTGGCGATGCGAACGACTAAATGCGGTTGGCCTGGCTGCTCAGTAACCAGGAATGAGTAGATGCGCCCGGATTCACAGACTAGTGCGACGTTGGTGCTGACGCCCTCGGAGATGGGTTTCAAGAAAGCGAGGTTGGCGGCTCCGGTCAAGTGCCAGTACTCGGAATCGCCTACCACAAAATCGAGAATGTTCTCTCGGCCCGGAAGCTGGATTATCGTGGTGTGGCGCACTCTTGTGCGCACACGGATGATCTGATCCGGGTTGTCGCCAACACGAATCACTGAAGGCTCCGCCGCCGCTTCCGGAATTTCCTGAGCGATGGCAGTGAATGGTGATGCCGCCAGCATTAGCACAGCGGCAAGAGTGACAAGTTTCATGGTGTTACCTCCGTTGGTTAGTCAAGTATGTAAGCGCCCTCTCCAGACCATGCCGTTCTACCGCCTCCGCCCGCTGCTGGGCGTCGCGGGGCGAGCTGGTATAGAGCCAGTAGCTTTCAGGGTCCACTTCGAGTCGAAGCCTGCCCGCAGCCTCCGGCCGCCGCATATACAGTTCGCGCTTCGGGATCAAACCGCGTATGGTGGCCACCTCGGAGGGATTCAGGCGAAAGATGTCCGCCGCCTTGGCCGGCAGCTCCGGGTTGGCGAGGAAAAGTTTGGTCGGCATGGACTCCAGCAACGCATCGGCCCCGGCGGTGCCGGTCACGTCCACGGCGCTTTGGGTCGCCATAATCAGGGCCGCGTTCTTCTTCCTCCAGGTCTTTGCAGCCTCGGCCAGATAACTCAGCACAGCCGGATCGCGCAAGTATCTCCAGGCTTCGTCCACCACCATGAGCTTGACCCTCGCCGTCTCGTCTGGATTCTCCAGCGCCAGCCGCAACCGTTCCAGCAGGTAGAACAGCGCCGCCTCGCATAAGTCCTCATGCTCGGCGGCGCCGGCCAGGTCGATCACCTGCCACTCGGCAAGGTCGAGGTCCTGCTCACCTGCCGGGTTGTCGAAGTATTTTCCCCAAGCGCCCTCGCCGTGCCAGCGACCCAGCGCGGGCCACATCTTGGAGGGTAGGGAATGAACCAGCACACCCAAGGTGCGGCGGTCCGGCGGGAACGAGTACAGGTCCTCGATGCGGGCGCGGATTTCGCTGGGGTCTTCCCCGCTCGTCTGCCAGCCACCGATCCGTAGCAGGCGCGTGATCCAGCCGGTTAAGAACTGATAGGTCCGCTCGCCTGTCGGCAGAGCGAAGGGCCGCAAGCGAAAGCCTCCCGCGCCGGTGTCGTCGTCGGGGGAGAGCTCCAGATACCCGCCTCCCAAAAAGCGGGTCAGCCAGCGGTAGGAGCCGCCCAGGTCCAGAATCAGAATGAGGGGATCGTACTGTAGGGCCTGCACAAGCAAAAAGTTCAACGTGAAGCTCTTGCCCGCGCCGGTCGCTCCAAGAATCAGGGTGTGTCCCACATCGCCGTGAAACAGATCGTAGTAGTAGGGCGTTTTCCACTGCGTTTCCAGGATCGCCAGCGCGTCGCGTTGTAGGTGTCCGCTCCGTGGGTTGCCAGTCGGGGGGCCGAAGATCGGAGCCATGCAAGCCGCCGATCCAGCCGATACAAAGACGGATCGGACCTGCCGCTTTCTCGGCTGCGCCGGAAGGCGGCAAAACCAGGTGGCGAGCTGCCCGTAGCCTTCCCGGATCGCCTTGGCGTCGTGGGCCGCAAAGATGCGGCGGATATCGCCGTCCAGCCGCTCGGTCTGATTCAGTTCCCCGTGTAGCGCGATGGTGAGCGCCAGATCGCCGTAGGCGATTCCCTCCGTCTCCAGCTCCACCAGTGCATTGCCTAAGCGGTTCGATTCCATTTCGGCAGCGCTGTCTACCATCGCCGAGCTGGTTCCCTCGGTTTCCTGCATGTGCGCCATCATGGAGTACCGTTTCGAGAAGTAGTGGCGCTGCGCCCCGCGAATCTTCCGCCGGGCAGAATCAAGCCCCCACGGTCGCCATTCCAGCGCCACGGTCATGGTGGCGTCGAGCCTGTAAAGGTCGTTCAGCAAGTTGGCCTGCGCCCCGGCAGGGGGCGAGAGCAGCGAGTACAGAATGACCGGCTCGCCGTCCAGCCGCAGATGCCGCCGCTCGGCCTCCAGCTCGCTGCGGGACAGCCGCCAGTTCATGCCGCTGCCGGTGGCGCCCTCCCATCCGCTGCCCGGTCTGTTGATGAGTTCGCTTAACATTGCTGATCCCGCGTCTGCATCTAGCAGCTCTACAGGCGTCAAGTCCGATACCAGGGCGCACGAGGCATCAACCAGTTGCCGGAAGCGCGAAGCGGCGTCCTCAATCTCCGAAAGTAGATAGACCGATTCATGCGGCTTGCGGCGCCGGGCAAGCCAGTTTTGCAGGTAGGATTTCCACCACGCTTGATTGCCACGGCCCGCTGCGGCGGAAGATAGGTGCGGGTCATGGGTCCAGGCAACGTAAGACTGGATCGTTTTCACGCGGCTGCCCAAAAACTCCCGCCGCTTCCGCTGGGAGAGCGCGGCAACGGTGGATTGCTCTCCCAGCTCTCCGGCCTCGAAATGGCAGGACCGTCGAAACAGATAGAAGTAAATGCGGGTCCGGGTATCGGCCCCGGAAAGCATCCTCTGCCAGCGATTCAGCACCGCGTCCATCTGTTCGGGAGATCGCCCGTCCAGAACGGCGGGCGACAGCCGCGCCAGGCTCACCAGCTCGCCGGCGCGGGTCAGGCAGGTTCTGCCGTCCTCCAGCCAGCCCCAGTAAGGGATTTCCTCGGAAAGCGCCCCGGCTGCTTTATAATCGGCTAATTCGGCGTCTACATTCATACACTTCCTCCAGCCCTCACGGTGAAAACACAATATCTGGTCGCGATCCGGATCGCGGAACTACTACATCTTGTGGTTCACCCTCGGATTACCAGATACCAGGGGGATTCGGCCCACTTGCCGGGATCATAGCGAGCCTTGAAGCGGGTCGAAGCTCGCAGGATTTCCACCATGTTGGGGTCCTCACGCCACGCCAGCCAGCCGACGCCGTAGAGCACCACAAAGATCACGGCGCCGGTCATCAGCGAGTTGATGGCATTCCACATCGCCAGTCCCAACATGGCGCTGAGCAGAAACCAGCGCCGCTCCACGCCCATGATTCGGAGCGGCGCACTCAAGGTCGGATAGGCAGACCACGTTTTCGCGCCCTGCATCAGAACAACCAAGTCAGGAAATTGGCCGCGCCCATCGCCATGCCTAATCCAAAGATGATCCCGGCCAATGCCCGCTTGCTGCCGCCTTCGCCGAATGCGAACATCAGTCCGCCCACCACGATGGCAATCAGACTCAACCCTCGTGCTATCGGGCCGGTGAAAGCGCCCTCCAGCACGGTGATGGCATCCAGCCACGGACTCACGCCCTGGGCTAAAAGCTCTTGCTGCATGAGTAATCCCATGCCGGCAATTACCGCCGCTGTCCGCAATTCTGGAAATCGTGAAATCATCTTTTTCTCCTTTGTTGGTTCGGTTGTTGGTTAGTCTTGATACTCTCCCTTTTCCTGCGATCGTAAAGCCTCCGCGAGTTCGGAATCGCCGCCCTCTCCGCGCCGGATCGAGCGTTCCACCAGGTCAACCTTGCGGCCTAAATCGGCCAGCCCCAAAGAACGGGCGAGGGCATAGATCGAGAATGCAAAGGTGGCAATGGCGACGACGCCATACAGGCTGACGGATAGACCGTAATCCCGTAGAAAAACTGCCCAATACGGCCTGATAAACCTCAACTCCGGCAGGCCGACGATCGCGGCCACGCCTAAAGCGGTGACGGTTAGACCGATGCTGACTTTCCAGGGATGCATGAAAACCCCCTCTCTATCATGGCGTTTATTTCTGCAAATCCTCGTTGCATGGTTTGTTGTATGGCTTCGATCCGCCGCCGCTGCATCTCATCAAAGATGGCTTCCACGGCTTCAGTCAACCGAAGTCTGTCCGCTTCGCTTAGGCGCTGCATGATGTCCTCGATCACGGCGCATGGCGCTGCAAGTCGGTGCCACTCCTCCTCTGGACTCATCTGTGCTGTACACATCCTCAACTCCTACGCTCAAAGCTCTACGGAGCCGTCGCGCCCACCGCGAGCGCCGCCGCCTCCGCCTTGCCTATCGCCGCCAGCGCCGCGCAGGATGCGCCCGCCTATTCCGAGCGCACTGCTGATCTTTGCGTTGGCCCGTCCGCCGTTGCCGTGCATCTGAAATCCGGCCTGTGCCTTGGCTGCAATCGTCTTGCCGCTGTAGTGTTCCGACGCAACCTCGACGTTGACGCGCCCGCTGCGGCCCTCGCTGTCCTGATATTCAATCTGTGCGTCGGGATAGACGACCCGGCCCTCTTTGATGGGAAGCTGTAACTCCTGAGCGGCCTTCAACCGCGCCGCGTCTGCCGCCGCTTTGCCTTCTTTGGCCCGCGCCGTTTCGGTGGCGCGGGCTACATGCTTTTTCATTTCGGCGTCGATCCGTACTCGCTTTATTACGGCCCCTTGTTCCATCAGGCGCCGCGTCTCGACTTGAGCGGCCCGGTAGACGGCGGTATCGTGGCTCAGCTCGCCAGTCTTGACCAGGCCGGTCCAGGTTTGCTGTCCCTTTTCAAATCCCTGTTGATCTGCACACTGGCGGGCTTTCCGCGCCCCGGCCTCGGTCACGGTGAGCACTTTGTATGTGCCGCCCTTCGGCCCTTTTGCTTGATGTTCTCGCACCAGGCCGTCGCGGATCATGCGGTCCACGGCTTTTCTCGTCGTGAAAGGATGACCTCCAAAGTGCTCTTCCGACAGGTCGCGGTAGGAGACGTTGCGATACATCCCCACGTCAGCCAGCGCAGCATTTCTCCGTTCCTTCGCGGTTCTGGTATCGTGGCGCGGATCGTATTCGCGCCGGTGGCCTGTTCGTTTTAGCGGTCGCTCGCGTTCCCGGCCGGAATGCAACCTGGCAGGGGTTGGTGTACGACTGCGAGAGTCGTCTCGGGTCACAATGTCGAGAGCATCAAACATTTGCGATCCTTACCGGGCTAACGGTTAGGCGTTACTTCCCGTTCCAATTGCTGTGTTTGTGCTTTCGCCTCCGGGCTGGGCGTGTGGCTGATCTGCGGCCCGGCTTCGTGGGAGTACTTCTGCGCCAGCTCGCCCTGCTTCTTCTCCTGTTCGGCTGCTTTCTCCCGCATCGGCGCTAGCAGGTGATCGGACATCTTCTGCGCCTCGCTCGACGCTCGGTAAATCTCACGCGGATCGTCCTGGAGCGCCTTGAGCCAGCCCTCGACGTAAGCAGCTCCCCTCGACGGATCATGGCCGACGCCGACCCGTTGGCCCGTCATCATGGCGCTGATTTCAGCTCGCAGTTCTTCCTTCGCGTAAGCCTCGCTCCCGAAGCCTGCAGCGACTCCCTCTTGCAGTGATTGGCGATTCAGGCGGTCCGGATGGCCGGTCGCATGGCCCAGCTCGTGCAGCGCGGTCTGGTAGTAGTGGTTGGCCGAGGGGAACTGTCCGCGCTCCGGGAGTGTTACTCTGTCGTTCTGGAGGTTGTAGAACGCTCGATCGCCCTGAACGTGGTTGATCCTCACGCCGCTTGCGCGCATGACTGCCTCCGCGTTTTCGTGCGCCTTCCACTCCGGCTGTTGTGATGGTCGTTCCGGCAGCTTCATTCCGTCTGCTTGATCGGCGTTGAACACAGTGTATTGCCGAACCATCGGGTGGTTCAGCCGCTCGTAGCGGTAAATTTTGTTCCCTTCCGCGTCGTGAACGGGCTTCCCCGCTTTGTCGGTGACGGCGATTTGTCTGTGATCCTGGAAAGACAGGATACGGGTGCCTCGCTCGCCCTTGCGGACCTGGCCTCCTGCCGCCTGTATCTGCTTGTAAGTTCCCCAGCAGTTGTCGCTGAAACCCTTGGCGGATTGGGCCACGCTCAAGTACACGGAGTTGCCGCCCCGGTATTCCTTGCCGGACGATAGATTCTTCGGCAAGTATTCCTCGCCGGGCTTCCACGGTTTCTGCCACGGCGCGTTGCCCTGGCGAATCTGCTCGACGATCTGATCGGCGAACTTCTGGTGGTATTCATCGGTCTTGTTGGGCTTGTGGGGGGCTTGTTTTGCAACTCGATCATGCATCGCTCGTCTCTCCTTCTGTTCCGGCGAGTTGTAGCGCCGGGCGAAGATTTCTTGGGCGGTTGGCGAGGCAACGTCTATCGGCGTCTGGCCCTTGGCGTCTGCTATGTTCGGGTCCGCGCCGTCTGTGAGTAACCTTCTAATGGCCTCGGCCTGGCCCTCGCCTTCGCGGCCTGCTGCGAGATGCAGTGGCGTTTGTCCGGCGTGGTTCTGTTCGTTAGGTCGTGCGCCTTTCTCCAGCAGGCGCTGCACCACGGAGCATTGATCTACAGAGGCGTGACCTGCGGCGTAGTGCAATGGTGTGTTCCCGACATCATCCCTGGACCGAACGTCCGCACCGCTTTGGACCAGCATGCTGACCTCGGCTAACGATTCCCGCAACGAAAGGGTGGCGTGGTGAAGCGGGGTTTCCTGGCGATGTGTGCGAATGTTCGGGTCGGCGCCTCCATTCAGCAAGCTCTGGACTTGGTTGTACCGTTCCATGCGGTCGGAGTCGGGGTTTGAGATTGCGTAATGGAGTGGCGTTTGTCCCTGCCTGTCGGGGGCGTTGGGGTCCGCCTTCGGGTACGACTTCCAGGTGAGCAACCGTGTGGTTGCGGCGTCTGAGTTCGCCCAATGTAACGGGGTAGTACCCCTCACGTTAGTGCGGACATTCGGATCGGCCCCATTTTCAAGCAACCTCTGCGCTGAGCTGAGAAACCGCTTGTCGGCCACAGCGCGGTGCAATGGGGTGATCCCTCCTTGGTCGCGGGCGTTCGGATCGGCCCCGGCCTGAATCAATTGAGAAAACACTGCGCGGGAGGATTGGTGGGAGTGATGCAGCGGGGTTTCCCCGTTCTCGCTGCGAGCGTTGGGGTCCGCCCCACGGTCCAGCAAATGGCCAACGATCCGAGAATCGTCAATTGTGACGGCGCGGGACAAGGCAGTGTGATGGTGTCCTTCGATGGCGTTCGGATTGGCTCCCACGGCGAGGGCTTCTTGGACGCCCTCCAGGTTGTCGTTGGAGATTGCTCTAAAGAGCGCCTTGTCTTGTTCGTTTCGTCCATTCGGATCGGACCCTTCCGGCATAAAAACCCTCCCTCTTAGAATTTTTCTGCGTCGGGATCCCGCGCGAGTTTTTGTTCGTCAGCGAGAATCCCGACGCGCTCGGTGCGCCCCTTGATGTCCTGATATTCAATCTGTGCGTCGGGATAACCTGGCGTACGTATTGTTCGGAGCGGTCCTGTTTTTTCGCCATGATTATCGGTAGGCGTCCTTGTGCGCCTCGATGATGTCTCCCAACTCCCCCACGTCCTCGAAGCTCAAGCCGATCTTTGCGGCCAGCTCCTGGGTCACCTCAATGGGGTGGCCTCGTTTCAGCGCCTCGTGAAAATCGTCCTCGGTTTCGACCGTCAGATACTTCTCGCCCTCTTCTTCTTTTTCTTGAATCATGATTCCTCCCTCATTTCTGCCTCTCTAGGCCGATTCTCTTCACGCCGTCGCGCCCGCCACGCCCGCACAGGATGCAAACGGGCCGGTCTTGCAATTCCTCCGCCAACGGCGTGCTCATTCCCGTTTCCCTCGATGGCTCCCCGATCTTGCCCGATCGGCCCCTGCCGGCGGCGAACACCATCCCTCCGGCTCCCGGCGGCTGGCCTCGATCCGCCCGCGCAACCAGGCATCCACTTCCGCCTCGATCCAGCCGACAGCGCGCGGCCCCAGGGAGATGGGCTTGGGAAAGCTCCCTTGGGCAATACGCAGGTAGATCGTGCTGCGCGCCAGGCCCGTGCGGGCCCGCACCGCAGACAACCGCAGGATCCGGGTTGGTACATCCAAATCCGGCTCATATGCTTCCGTCATTGCTTTGTCTCACCTTCTTTTGAGGAAAAATCCAATATCGGCTTCCTGCGATCTGAATCCCGTTCCTGCTGAGCCTGGTCGTAGGCTTCGATGAAGGCCAGAATCCGGTCGGCCGTCTCCAGCTTGGGCGAGCGCCCACGGCGCAGATCCAGCAATAAAGTCGGGTCGCTGACTGCTTGCCGCCCGAACTCAGTCTCCTTGAAGCCGGTGCGCCGGAGAAACTCTTCAACCCGCGCCTGGAACTGGGCCGTCAGGGTTTTCATAGGGAACATTAAAGATAAACTTATTAGTTGCGTCAACGATATAAAGTAGGTAATATCCTATATGTGAGATTGCAAACGGATTACCCTCACAAAAATCTTGACCCGGTGCGCCGCAGAATCCTCGAACTGCTCTCGGAGAGCCGCAGCAACCTGCGGATGGCTTCGGTCGCCATCGGCCGAAACGCGGCCTATCTACACCAGTTCATCCACCGCGACACGCCTCGGGTTCTTGCCGAGCACGACCGGGAAGCCTTGGCTGTTCATCTGGGTTGCCAGCCCGAAGAACTCAAGCACGCGCAGGTTCCGCCTCGAAGGCCGCGTCCGAAGCCGCTTGCGCCTAAACCGAAAGCTAAGCGGGCTGCGCCCAGGGGCTATGTGGCGATTCCGGAAATCGATGTCCGTGCGGCAGCGGGCTCAGGGGCCTGGAACGATGAATCCGAACAGACCAAACGGATGTGGCTTTTCGCCGATCCTCTCATCCGGCACGAGTTTCGTGCGCGGCCGGAGGATCTGCGGATGATCACCGTTGACGGGGATTCGATGGAGCCGCTGCTGTCAAGCGGCGACCGCATCCTGATCGATGTAAGCCAGAGGGTTCCGGCGCCGCCGGGCATCTTCGTGATCTGGGATGGGATAGGGCTGGTCACCAAGCGGATCGAGCACGTGCCTCACTCCGAGCCGTCGAAGGTGATGATCAAGTCGCTGAATCCGGAGTACGCCAGCTATGAACGACTTGCCGAGGAGGTCCGTGTCGTCGGCCGCGCCGTCTGGGTGGCGCGGCGGTTGTGAGATGCCTGCAAGGCGCAGGCAATCGGCGCACCTTGGCAGCCAGTGAGACCATCTTGACGTGAGTACTACCGAGTGCTACCCTGCTGTTCAGGAGGGTGCCTCTTGACTGTCAAGTCCTCGATTTCTATTACAGATGAGCACCACGCCTTTGCCAAGGCGTTGGTCGATACGGGGCGTTATGCCAGTGTCAGCGCGGTTTTTCAGCAGGGCATTAATCTACTGCGACAACGTTTGGATGTCGAAGACCTGGAGCGCAGGGCGCTATACGAAGTCCTGTCCCGCCGCCGGGCCGGCGAGTTTGTCGGAGCAGAAGAAATGGATGATCGGCTGAGCAGGATGCTCGCCGAGAAGCGCCGTGCCCATGGTGTTTCGTCTTGAGTTTTCGGCTCAGGCCGAACACGATTTCGGGCTGATTTTCGACCATCTTCTCGAAAGCTACATCAGCTTTGGCGAAAGTGTGGAGAGTGCGATCGAACATGCCGAAGCACGGGTTCTGGAAATTCGTGCAACCGCTGATCGCATTTTGACTGCTCCGCACCGAGGCGAACCTCACGACGATATTCTGCCGGGACTGCGGCACCTGACGATCAATCGTGCGATCTATTGGTTCGACGTCAATGAAGAAAAAGAGACCGTAAGTATCCTGGCAGTGTTTTTTGGTGGACAGGATCACGTCCGTCACATGCTCGCTCGGCTCATCGATAGCTGAGAAGGTCCATTCATGATAAGTGGATGGACAAACCTAGCGAGGGAGGTTTCCGTCTTTTTCTGTTCCGTTCCTCCTTCGATCCGCCCCGTCTCGGTTGCAATCCCGAGTTGGACGAGCCTGTCCTGAGGTGTCGCATCGAGCCGGCAGTCCGCTCTGTCTTCAACGGGAGCCACTTCCCAGCCCAGTCCTGGAGCTGTTCCTGATGCTCGACTGACCTGACCGCTCCACGTGACAATTTGTGGCCAATTGGCTACAATGACAACATGGTCAGGGTAGTTCACTACGTAGCAGAAGACGGCACGGACTACTTTGACGAGTGGCTTCATAACCAGGACACCGAGATTCGAGCTCGCGTCCAGACGCGCATCGACCGTGTCGAACTGGGAAACTTCGGCGACCACAAAGGGGTGGGCAAGGGTGTTTCCGAGCTTCGAATCGATTTCGGCCCCGGATACCGTGTGTACTATGGTCTCGACAGCAAGAAACTCGTGATCCTCCTGGTCGGCGGAACGAAGAAGCGGCAGGCCCGCGACATCGAAATGGCACAGGCCTGTTGGAAGGCGTATCAACAGGAGAAACAATAATGCCCGTGAAACAGCACCGAGCTAGCGACTACCTCCAAACACCTCAAGACATCGCTGCGTACCTGAACGCCGCGATCGAGGAGTTCGACGGTGACCCTCGATTGTTGATGAAAGCATTTCGTAACGTGGCGGCGGCACAGGGCGGCGTATCTGAAATCGCACGTCGAGCCGCCGTCGACCGTGTGGGCCTCTCCCGCAGCTTGTCGGGAAACAGAGATCCTCGGCTCGGCACGGTTGCCAAGATCGCCTCTGCCTGCGGGGTGAGAATTCAGTTTGTGGCGTAAACCGTTCCGGGCAGACAGCTGCCGCTGCACATATGGAACGAATTGATTCGCAGGGCGATTTCGACGTGATCCGTCAAGCGGCCGGCGCGGTTACGCCCTGGACCACATAGACTAGGCGTCACGAACTCAATCTTCGGATGCAACCGGGAGAAGACAGGTTTGCTTCCGGGAAGCCGGTATGTAGCGCCAATAATTTGGACAAGCACGATGGTGAAGAGACGTTTTGAGATCGACGCGCAGCGCTCGCTAATTGCCACCCTACTCGAAGGCCTCGGACTCCCGAACTCAGGTTGGATTGCTCGCAAACCTGTCTACAAAAGTCCAGGATGGGCCAATAGTTTCCCGTTTACAAAGAGGGATTCGATAAGGGGATTGATGGGGGCTGTTTAACAGCAAATCTATTAGTATTAACTAGTTACAAACGATTTAGCGAAGCAACAAACTCCAGGGTCGAATTGCTCTTGATGCGGATCTACCAAAGACGCGGGGAAAATAGCACTTTACGTTTCGGTCTGTCAATACTTTTTTCCTTGTCAGCTATGCTTTCTCCCGTAATCGCTGTGGCTCAAACAGCCGGGCAGATAAATTGGGGTTCAAAACAGTTGTTCATAGTAAATCGGCTGCATCCGTGAATGCAAGTGTTTTTTTGAGGAGTTTTAAGATTTTTTGAAATTTTTTGGGGGGGGGGTGCCATCTGCCCTTGGCGTACAAGCCTGCCGGCCTGTCGCCATCTGGGCGCGGCTCATCGCGGGCTCTGGCAAACCCTGGGGAGCAGCCGGGCGGGTGAGCAGAGCAGTCAACGGGAATATGGACCAAGCCGAAACGACCCGGACGTACAGGAGGAAATCAGGTACATCGAGACCGCAGTTTTGAGCGTGGACATGGAAGTGTTAGCGAAGTACGGCGGGGTCGAGGCAATCTCGGACAGGTTGATGGAACTGAAAGACCTTCCCAAGTCGAGCGGCCCCGGCGCCACAATCGACGACTACGAGACGTGGGTTTCTGACCGTTTGAGGGCGCAGGAAACAGTCTAATGTACCGCACTAATAGAACCTCAGTTTTCAGGCGTTCCGGGGTCAAGGCCGGGGTCCGGGCCTTGCCGGAGCATCGTGCCCCATATATAAGGGGGGGTATGGGGCATAAATCGGCGGGGGGGTGTTACACCACCATTTTCCTTATCCTATTGTGCTGCCGTGGCTTGTCTACTACTGCCCGGCCAGACCGTGCCGATACAGAGTAAAAGGGCAGGACGGAAGCGACCCCCCCCTTTTTGCCGCTAGTGCGGCAAACATGGCGGGGGCTTGGGGCAGGGTATGTTACATGGTTTGGGGCACACCCTGCCCCCCCTTATGGGGGTCGCTTCCGTCCAAATTATCCCTGCGGGAAGGCCGTCGAACCGGCTAAGAAGCCGGTGCTGGGGACGGCGGAGAAGTAAACCACAACTTCTCCACTGGCCGCGCCTGACAAGCCGAGGACCGTGTCCACAACTAGCCATCACCGACGCGCAGCGCTCGCAAATTGCCACCCTACTCGACGGCCTCGGACTCCCGGACTCAGGGTGGATTGCTCGCAAACCTGTCTACAAAAGTCCAGGATGGGCCAATGGGTTCCCGTTTACAAAGAGGGATTCAATAAGGGGATTGATGGGGGCTGATTAACAGTAAATCTATTAGTATTAACTAGTTACAAATGATCTGAGGCAGCATGCGGTTCTACCGGGAACGCGGGGAAGTTAGCACTTTACGTTTCGGTCTGTCAATCTTTTTTTGTTGTCAGCTATGCTTTCTCCCGTAATCGCTGTGGCTCAAACAGCCGGGCAGATAATTTGGGGTTCAAAACAGTAGAGTATAGTAAATCGGCTGCATCCGGGAATGCAAGAGTTTTTTTGAGAATTTTCCAAGATTTTTGAAACTTTCTTGAGGGGGGTGCACGAAAAAGCAAGAGGCAAGTGCAGGGGGGTAGGAAATGGAGCACAGGGCTACCGGCCTGTAGGTAGGGTAGGCATTCTTGCCTGCCCTGGGGCGAGTACCGGTCGAAAGACCGGTACTCTATAGGCAGGCCGGAGGCCTGCCATTGAAAGCAATCAGCAAGTGCAGGCCTTGCGCCTGTGCGCGCAGGACAGACCCGGAGGAAATGGAGCACAGGGCTACCGGCCTGTGCTCTCTACTGGGCAGGCAAGAATGCCTACCCTACCTAAGGCCTGTCGCTAGCTGAATGCGGGGAAGGGGCAAGCGGGTGCACGAAAAAGCAAGGGAGAAGTGCAAAGGGGGGGGTGGTCAATGGCGTCAAGCCCACGGATATTATGACGGCCAGCAAACTCTTGAACGTAGATGAGCCTTATCAAGAGGCAATTTTTTCTTTTTTGGTGAATCCCTCAAATAAACCTTCCAACCTGGCAATTCTCTCAGTTAAATGAGTTTCCAGCCTGGACATTCGATCACCCAGCCCAGCAATATCTCGGCGGAGTTCGTGGATTTCCGAACGCAAAGATCGCTGTCCAGGAACAATGATCGCCACAATAGATACGGCGGCAATGATAATTCCGATCAATTCCGGCGACATGGAGCCTCCCGAAAATTAACACGCAGTGATTCTTCCATTGTCTCTTGTCATTTTCGATTGTACAACAATTTCCATTGTACAACAGTCGGTTTTGTGATTTTCACACAGGCCTTGGCTAGTAAAATGGATAATTCCCAAATTTTTTAAGATTGGGGGGGGCACGGAAAAGCAAGGGAGAAGTGCAGGGGGGATGGAATCCATTTCTTCCCCCCAAACCAATTTCGCAGCCCCAGGTTGTGATGTAAACTCTCTCACTAGGATTGGCACAAAAAATCGGTCTGGTCACGCATGATCGTTATCAGGAGTGTGATGGTGATGAATCGAGGCATCTTATGTTTCCTGCTCTCCCAGGAAATCCGGCCTGGGCAGCGACTACCAGTCGAATGACCGCGATGCTACGAAGCCATCGGGCAGGACGTTGATGCTAATGTCTTGAAAGGCAGAAGGAACGTCGGACCAGAAGACGGTGATGAGCGCACCGGTAACCGCCAGCCCGACGCCGGTGTAACGGAGACCCTTAGACAATGTACCTCTACCTCTCTTTGCAACGGTGTCCGGTCCGCCGAAGTTGGTGTAGCGTGATCGCAGGGGCACCTCCTCACCCCCATTCACGAATGCGCCGTCATCGCGCTTCAAGCCATAAGTGCCTCCGATAAAGCAGTCGCCACCGCTTTTCACGGCTCTATATTCCCAGAAAACCGCAAAGATAGTGTTGGTCTTCGGGCCATCGAGCGCGCACTTTTGATTGTAGAGAGCCATCACGAGGCCGCCTCCGATCAAACCGATACCGATCGCGGTCCGCGTTAGCGAGCGGACACGTGCCGGCTCAGGCTGCTGTGGCCGCACGACGCCGGCCGCCATGAATGGCGGGTAGTTCGACACCGGCGGCACGAGTCGCGCCAGACTGGCCGCTTGGCCGAAGGCTCCGGGATGCGCCTGGATGTTGGAACTATCCTTGGGGATGTAGATCCCGTCCGCCGGGACGGCCTGCGCCGTCTGCGCCTGGGCGGACGGCGCGGCAAGCAGCAGCAGCAGAAGGACTGGATTGCGAGTTAGAGCGGAGAAACGGCGCCGCGCCGAAGGTGAGATGCACTCATAGTCGGACATGGACATGTAGGATGTATCCTTTCCACTTGCCGATTACTTAGCGGTGAATAGGTCAACGATTCTATTATAAAATTAAGTGACATCGGCATAGGTTGTGTTGCAACTTTGGCTAGCGGCGGCTGGTAGCCTGAAGAGATCATGAAGAAGCCAATCCGACCGGCGATCTTCAAGTGGCGATAAACCGAGCCCGAGCTGATTCCTTGGGCCGTGCGCTGGCACCTTCGGTATTCGCTCTCGTTCCGCGACGTCGAAGACCTGGAGCACAGGCCTTAACGGGCTTGCTGGCAGGTTAGGCGGAAGAAATGGAGGGCAGGCCTTACCGCCCTGTGCTCTCTACAGGGCAGGCAAGAATGCCTACCCTACCTGCCTGTCGTTAGCTGGTTTCGGGCTTGTCCTGAACGGAGCCGAAGAAAATTACTGAGGCACGGAGCACAGGCCTTACCGCCCTGTGCTCTCTATGGGGCAGGCAGGAATGCCTACCCTACCTGAATGCCGATTCGGAATGTTCGGTAGATTCGGTTTCCTCGGAATGTTCGGTAGATTCGGTTTCCTCGGTATGTTCGGTAGATTCGGTTTCCTCGGTTCCTTCGGAATTCTCGGAAGAATTTTGTTGCTCCCGGAATTTGCCGCGAGGGACAATCGGGCCGGAGGGCGTTTGGGAGGTTCAAGGCCTACTTCTTTGGCCCCTTCCGGGGCTGATGCAGCGCGGCCTTTGCCACCCACGGCTGGCGCCGGGGGCTAGACTCTTGCGCCCCCGCTGGGGCTTCCCAGGCGTTGTGGGAAGCTATAGAGCGACTGTGAAAACCCATGCAGGGGGGAGGCGGGCGAGGTAAAAAAAGGTAAAATTACGAAACAAAGCCAACAAGTCTTTTAGAATCAACAGATATGATTTGGGTTAGGTGCAAAAGCCACCAAAAAGAGTAACGAAATCCCTACAAGAAGCCCCTAATAGGGGGGCAGCCGGGCGTCTTCCACGGTTATCTCCCAACTCTTTCCTTTCATTGCTCTTACACGGTTTTGGGGCGTCTGCTTTCGCTCGCAACGCCTACGGCTAGCCCGCTTGAAGGGCGTGTTTTCTGACGGTTTCTTGACGGTGGTTGCTGCCACGGCCATGCTCTACGGGCTGCGCAGCTTGTTGTCGAGCGCGATCTAGTCGATGCGATACCAGCACTTGATGGCCTTCACCTGCTCCCGCAACTCGCGGTGCTGGCCTACAATCTCGGCAACCTCTGGCGGCGGCTTGAACTGCCTCACAGGAACAAGATGTGGTCACTGACGAGTTCGCGGCAGCGTCTGAGGAAGACCGTCGGTCGGCTGGTCAAGCATGCCCGGTATTATTGGCTGCTGCTGGCTGAGAGCCATCTGACGCGGCGTTTGTTTGCCAGTATGCTGGGGCGGATAAATGGACTACCGCTTCCGTCGGGATAGCCTAGGCTATGGCACCCGATAAAACAATTCCGCTATCCTCCAAGAATGGAGAGCTGTCTGAAAAAGCTGGTTCTGGAAGCCGGGGCAACGGGTTTTCAGGATCCGTGGAAGGGCGGTTGGAGCCGATGGGACCCTCTGGGAGAAAAACGGTGCCCCGAGGGCTCGACTGGAAGCATACAGGTATATACTCGCAACCGGCGGAGGGCCAAAAAGTTAATTCCGGATTAGAGAGGGGAGAACCGTGGACACACTGGATGAGCACACCGTATTGGAGAATTATATTGACGCAGTGCTCAATGAAGCGGAGATGGACGAGGAATGGCAGAAGGCTTCCTTGAAGGGAGAAGTCAAGATTGACGAAATCCGCTATTGGGCGACCCAGCGGGGAAGTCTGATACAAGCGGGTGGCCATCTTTTCGTCAACTTCTTCCGGGAAACCCCACATTCAATGGAGGGGTCTGCGTTATTGCGCAAAGTGCTGCTCAAAGCAGCGGGCAAAGCGTTTCGTGGCGAAATCCTTGTTCCAAGAGACGGCCAAGCAATCATCCCCAGATTTTACCGCGAAGTTCGTAGGCCTGCTTCATGATTTAGTTGACGGGTAGCGGACCAAAACCCTTTACTCTAATTTATCAACTGGACCGTTTTGGGGGGGGAGGTCAGTGTTAGGGTGCACGTATGGGCGGTTAGCTCAGTTGGTTAGAGCACCTGCCTTACAAACCAACTCAAACTTGTTATCTTGTTGGTTCTTCGTGCCTCTAGTTCTTCTCACATGACGGAATTGGCTGGTATTCGGCGGGAAATTGTTCAGTAAATTGTTCAGTCGCCTATATCCCTTCAGTCGAATTTGAGATGATCTATTATCAGAATCAGTTGTCCTGCCTGAGCCGCCATCCTTCCCCCTTTTTCAAGTCCAGTTGAAACCCTTTACCCTAACTTATCAACTGGACCGTTTTGGGGGGGACAGGTCAGTTCCTTGTACCGATTTATTGACATGTTCCCCGTTTGTGGTACATTGTCAGCGAACAAGATGAGGAGGTGCCCAAATGGCCAAGACCGAAATGATCCGTGCCCGCGTCGAACCGGAGTTGAAGAGCCAAGCCGAAGAGGTCTTCTCGGGGCTCGGTTTGTCGCCAACCGAGGCGATCACGCTGTTTTATCGACAGGTAACGCTGCATCACGGTTTGCCGTTCGCTGTGAAGGTTCCCAATGCCGAGACCATCGCAGCGTTGCGGCAGGCCCGCACCGGAGAGGAACTCACCGAATACGCCGACCTAGAGGATCTCAAAGCCCGGCACGGTTGATCCCAATGCGCCTACTTACCACGAAGCGATTCGAGAAGGATCTCAAGCGTGGCAGGAAGCGCGGCAAGAATCTCGACAAGCTCTGGAGTGTCGTGGAGCGACTCCTGTCGAATCAGCCTCTTGACCCACGACATCGGCAGCATCGGTTAGCCGGGGACTGGTCTCCTTGCTGGGAATGTCACATCGAACCAGACTGGCTGTTGGTCTGGGACCAGGAGGACGATACGCTCATCCTGGTTCGGACCGGAACCCACACCGATTTGTTCGATTGATTAGCCATCGCGTATATTTGCCATCTATGAGCGTCGGCATTAAGCACGATACAGTCTGCCAGCTCAACGGGTCGATGCAACACATGCATTGAATCGTTCGGCTGGAGTTTCAAACTCCAGCGTCTTGCGGGGCCGTTCGTTGAGCTGGCGCGCAATCTGATCCAGATACTCCTGGGAGTGTACCGACAAGTCCGTCCGTTTGGGGAAATAATATCGGAGCAGTCCATTGGTGTTCTCGTTCGATCCGCGCTGCCATGGACTTTTCGGATCGCAGAAGTAGACGTCAATGTCGGTCGCCAATGTGAACCGCTTGTGATCCGCCATTTCCAGACCCCGATCCCAGGTCAGCGATTTGTAAAGTTCCGTCGGTAGTTGCCTGGCCTGTTGGATCAGCGTGGACACAACGGTTTCTGTTTCCTTGCTGGCCACTTTCGCCAACATCACGTAACGCGAATGACGTTCCACCAGAGTCGCAATGTAGCTGTTTGTCGATCCGGCGATTAGATCGCCTTCCCAGTGACCCGGCACCGCACGATCTTCCACTGCAACCGGGCGCTCCCGGATCGATACGATGTCGGCGATCTGTCCCTTCCCATGGCCTTTCCGGCTGGCATGCCGGGACCGGCGAATCGTTCGCCTGGACCGCAGATACTGAGCCAGCTCTTTCTTCAGAGCCCCGCGGGCCTGAATAAAAAGGCTACGATAGATCGTTTCGTGAGATACCTGAACCGACTTATCCTCTGGATACGTGCGCTTCATCCAGCCGGCGATCTGCTCGGGCGACCAGACCTCTCGCAGCTTCTCTTCCACAAGCTGACGCAACCGCGGACAACGGACCAGTCGACATGATTTCGGGCGGCGAGCCCGATCCCAGGCCCGCTGATCGGCCTCCGACGCCCGATAGCTGGCATAGCCTCCATTGCGACCCACCTCCCGGCTGAGGGTCGACGGGGAACGACCCAACAACACGGCAATCGATCGGATCGATCGCTTCGCCGCAATGCCTCTGGAAATCTCCTCCCGCTCGGCCAAAGTCAGCACCCGGCGTGAGCGGCATCGGGAGCGGGGACGGATACCCCCGTGGCGCAAAAGCACGGCGTACACAGATGACGGTTCTCTCCCAAGCACACGTCCGATCGCTTTGGAAGACTCACCCTGCTGCCACCGATCCCAGACCTCCACCAGCTCCGTTACTGTCAAACTTCGCCGCTGCCTCTTTTGTTTCTTCCGCATACACTTCACCTTCTCCTTTAGGGTAAAGTGTTGCATCGACCCATTGAGATCACCGAGACTTGCTGATGGCATGAAACGGTCGCTGACCCTGCGGTGAAACCTGCCGGTATTTGAATGACTTCGGCATGGGCCTATAATGGTTTCATGACCATCTTCCGAATTTCGGTGACGGTGCTTGCTGTGATCCACGCGGCCTTCGTAGGACTCACCTCCCTGGTCGGCGCATTCGCAAACGGTGGGGACGTCTGGCAACGGCTGCTCCTGATCTTGCTGCACCCTTTGGGTGCAGCGGGCGTGCTTCTGCTGGTGTTGCGGCCCCGTCTCGCCAGGAGGCCGATCCTCGCCCTGGTGGCGCTCCTGACGGCGAACGTGATCGCCGACCTGGGGCTTGCGCAGTTGATTGCTGCGGGCGGCGTGCGGGGCGATTGGGAGCTTGCGCTGGCCTTTGCGGTGGTTCCGGCCATCGGGATTATCTACGCCCTGGCACTGCTGCTCACGGCCCGCGGAACAGCCGAATAAGGCTCCGTCTGGAACCGCAAACGCTCAGGCCGGAAAATATCTGTATGACATGCAGAGCGCCGCGCCTTACTGTGCAGCACGGTCCAGCACTTCTTCGGCCCACTGGTTCAGGCTCTTGCCGGACAGCTCCGCCGCCTGCGCGGCCTTGCGGTGTACCTCGGGGCTGACGCGAAACATCATCCGGCCCGAATAGGGCTTCTGCGGGTGCTTGCCGATCCTGGCACAGGTCTCGATATAGTCCTCCACGGCTTCATGGAAGGCTTCCCGAAGGGCTTCCACCTTATCCGCGTGAAAGCCGACGCCATCGCGGATGCCCGCGATCCGCCCGGTGAAAATACCGTCCTCGTCGTCATAGTCGATACGGGCCGAGTAACCCTTGTAAGACATGGTGTTCGTCATGGCTTGATCCCCATTCTTTCCAAAAACGAGCGTGCGGCGCGAACCTGATAACGCTTGGCCTCCTTGGCGGGGTGCGGGCGATGGAAAGTTTCTACCTCACCATCTTTCTCGAACCGCACCCGTGACCCCCGGCCCTCGATCACCCGTGCCCCTGCGGCGATGAGCAGCCCCTCGATCGCCGCCCATTCGATGGCGCCGGACACTGGATCATGGAAGACGGCCGTAAGAGTCTTGCGATGCTTGCCCTTCATTTAGGAACCTTAACAAGCGCTTGCAATATATGCAAGCATAAGCGTATATGGTGTCAGCAAGCACTTCCCCCGGCGCACTGAGCACGGCAAGCCATGACCTGTTCCTGAGTGGTCTGGCCGGCCTGGCGGCAGCGGCGTGTATACTGTGGTCGTACCAAGGCCAAAAAGGAAATCCCGGCTTAAACGCTCGATTTGGTGATGTAATTATGTCTAGCTGAGCATAGGAAACCTCATGACCACACATTCGAACACGCGATCGTCGTCGGCACTGGCCCTCTGGCTAGCCGCCGCAGTCCTGACACTGAATGGCGTCGCACCCTCCCACGCACAGCAGCCCGCAGAGAACGCGCGGACGTTCATTAGCATCAACGGAGGACTGCAGGCACTGACCGGCAGCTTCTCCGAAAGCGTCGACTTTCCGGAATCGGGAGGCGTGTATGGCGAGGTCCTGTCAGCGGCTGCAGCCCAGGAGCAGGCCCGCTTCGAGAGCGACTACCGCTACAGCACCGGACCGCTCTTTGATGTGAGCGGCGGCGTGCGCATCGCGCCGTACTTCGCGCTCGGCGCCGGCATATCGTGGTTCAACAGCGAGGAAACGGCCAGCGTATCGGCGCAGCTGCCGCACCCGCTCTTCTTCAACCGCCACCGCGCAATCTCGGGCGTTTCATCGCCTCTCACCCGCAGCGAGTTGGCCGTCCACCTGCAGGCGCTCGTGGTGGCGCCGGTCACGAACTCGCTCACGGTAATGGGGTTTGCCGGACCCACGTTCTTCAACGTGGAGCAGCAAATTGTCACCGACCTGAATTTCACCCACGCATACCCCTTCGACACGGCTACGTTCTCCAGTGCGGTCGCCGGCCCGAAATCCGCCTCGACTATCGGATTCAACGTGGGAGCAGACGTCACCTGGTATTTCACTGACCACGTCGGTATCGGCTGGTTCACCCGTTACAGTCGGGCGACGTTGGACCTTCCGTCCGCGGGCAACGGAACACTCGACATCAAGCCCGGTGGGCTGCATACGGCAGGAGGCCTGCGCCTGCGGTTCTGAATGCGCCTCCACACAGCCAACCGGCAAACTCGATAGCCTCTGACCCCAAGGAGATCGACACATAATGAGAATCGCTCCACGAATCTTTATCGCTCTGGCCCTCATCGGGACCGCTCTCATGGCAACGGGGCACGACGCTACAGCCCAGGAACTCGATGTCGTTTCCATCGCAGCCGGACAAGCTCCAGGTCTCGACGCGTTGCGACGGTGGGACGCGACGGTTTACGGCATGGAGCGCAGCGGTGAACTCGTCGTCATGTCGCGCCGCAGCGACGACTCCCTGGGAAGCCGCACCCACGAGTATCTCGCGCAGTACCATGCGGGCATTCCCGTGCACGGCGGGGGCGTCTCCCGGCAGCTCGACGCTAGCGGCGTCACCGTGTCGCTGTTCGGCGCCTTGCACCAGGGGATCGACATGGATACGACGCCGGCGTTCTCCGGGGCCGAGGTCGCCGCGCTTCTCGAAGTGATGCACGGCGGAGAGTTCGTCGCCGACCGGCAGCCGCCGCTGAGCATACTGCCGCGGCCTGACGGATCGTACGTCCTGGCCTATCAAGTCGCCATGAGTGACGGATACTTCTACTTCGCCGGCGCCGCCAACGGCAAACTCCTGCACCGCGTCCATGCGCTCAAGTCGCAGTCGGCGGTCGGGGCCGGCGCAGACTCCACGGGTATGCGGAGGAAGCTGAGCACGACGCAGGGGGACGCCGGCTTCGGAGCATACGACCGCATGCGGCCGGGGGAACTCGTCACTCTCGACGCCCGCTTCAACCTCCTGCGTGCTAGTCGCCTGATCTTCGGTTATCTCTTCCAGTTGCTGTCCGGGGAACCGGCCTGGACATCGGACGACATCGCGGTTGACGCCGATAACGACTGGGACGACCCGGCTGTGGTCGGCGCCCATGCCTACAGCGGCTGGACGTACGATTATTTCTCCGCCAGACACGGTTGGGAAGGCATCGACGGCGCCAACGGACGCACCATCACCATGGTCAATATTGACGAGGAAAATGCCTTCTTTGTTCCTCCGCCGTTTGGCCCGGAAGGCAGAGGCATATTCGGTTTCGGTCGGGCTATCGACGAAACGAGCGAGGACCCCTTGACGCTGCTCGATATCGTCGGCCACGAGTTAATGCACGGTGTGACGCACTTCTCCGTGGGCAATCGCACCGGAAGCCCCTTTGGTCTCTCCAACCCCTTCCCCCTGGACACGCGACTCGGTCCGGAAAGCTTCACCGACCTCAACGGTGAAACCTACACGTGCGCCACCGCACGGTTCCCCGGCTTGGTCGAGACAATGGAGGGGCCGGATGAAGGGCTGGTCCCGGCCTGGTGTGTCGACGGACGGTTCCTCCTCGCCTACTCGGGAGATGGCGCAATCCACGAAGCCTACTCCGACATCTTCGGCGAATCCCTCGAGTTCTTCTATGAAAGTCAAGGCGCCACGGGCGACTATCTCGCGGGCGGCCACACGAAGCGCGGACCCATTCGCTCCCTGAGCGACCCCAAGTCGCTCCGTGACGGCTTTTTTCCGGACGTCTACCGCGACCGCTACGAGTTCGCCCTCACTCTGGACGAAGACGAGTTCTGGGACTACTCCGGGTTCGTATTCGTCGATGGCCGGTACATCGGCTCTGACGATGAGTTCGGATATGGCGGCGAGCATTGGAATTCGCTGATCCTAAGCCATGCCTACTATCTGGCCGTCGAGGGCGGCACGCATCGCACCAGCGGCATGACGGTCGAAGGCATCGGGGGAGCCAACCGGGAGGAGATGGAGCGCATCTTCTTCCAAGCGATGAGGGACCTGATGCCTGCTGCGGCGTCGTTGCCGATCGCCGCTGCGGTCCTCCGCCAGGCAGCAGTGGATCTCGCTCCGGGCAGCGCGGCGGAACGAGCGCTTGACCAGGCGCTACGCGCCGTCGGTCTGCCGCCCCGTTCGGTCGGTCCGCCGCCGGACACGGAGGGCCTCCAGGAGTAGCGCGCCCGTTTCGGCCTGGTCCGGCAGTTCAGAAAACTGTTTTGAGGATATCATTTTAGGGAGATCTCAAGTTCTCAGACGAATCCCGCGCCAGATCCTCATTGAGGTCGTCGTCTCTAAACCTCTCCACATTAGTCTTCAACGCTTCAAGCGCCGAAGGCGCATCAAGACCGAATGAACGTGTCATTCCTCAGACCTCTTTTTTGTCAAGCTGAGTGCCATCAATAACTATTGTATTGAAAGTCAGCAACCTCCCGCAGAGGCCGATTTTCGGTAGATCTTCGAGAAGGGCGTCGGGGAACCGCATAGCGGACCTCTGGCCGCTGGCGGGGCTTGGCCGGCTACGACGGCGGGGGCGGCTCACATCCGCCAACCCCGAGGTTGGATTCGAAGCGTAATTTTATGTGTGGCCTTCTCCGGAGATCGACCAGTCCTCGCAATGGAGACCCTCCACCCGAACGAACTCCTGGGTGTTAGCGGTCACCAGGATCAAACCCCGCGCTAGCGCTTGACCGGCAATCAGGGTATCAAGAGGCCCAATGGGGCATCCGATTGCTTCAAGGTTCGCCCGGTGGCTTCCATCCCGATGCGCGCCGGAGACGGAAGTGCTGCATAAAACTGCTGTGCTTCGCCAGTCCCATGGTCCAGTCGACGATTCAATATCTCGCCCGTCACAGAATCAACCATTGCTATCTGCTGAAAACGTGTGTGAAACTCGCATCCGATTAGGCGCATCGCTCAGCTCCTTCCTTCCGAGCTTGGGTTGTTCCATCAAGACCCACTCTACTCGGTTTCAAGAAGCCGACGCCTTCATCTAATCACTCACTACGACTGGTACAAAAAAATCGGCTGGGCCAGTATAATCCCGGAAATTCCAGCTCAAGAGGAAAACAGTGTCTTTGCGAAACGGTGCCTTGCCTTCCTCCACCATGACGGTTTGGAGCCTTGCCGCAGTCCTTCTGTTGGCCGCGGGCAGTCTACCCCTGCAGGCCCAGGAATATACTCCGCTACCGGGGTTGCGGGTATCCGACGGACGCATTCAATATTCGTTCTTATCGGCAGGGGGATGTATCAATATTTCGGGTCTTAACCTTAACGGAGTTATCTACACCGTACACACATCGAAATCGCAGAGGAGAGCCGGTTCAACCTGGGCGGACGTCCCCGGAACAGAACACAACAGCGGGGTCTGCGCATATTCTCCAACGAGCCCCGGTGAATACAGATTAGTCGCCGAGATTTCCATTGGAGGGCAACGAGGGTTTTACTCCAGCGAGAATACCTTCACGTGCGACGATGGATCGAACGGAGCATACACTTGGCAGCTCGTGGAGATTCCCGCGTAAGATGCTCCGGATTTAGTGGTCCAGTCTCCGTCGGTGGACGACAGCAGCCCCAGGACAGGAGCGTCGTTCACGCTGTCGGCGACGGTGAGCAACGCCGGCACCGGTGAGTCGGCGGCCACGACGCTGCGCTACTACCGCTCGACCGACGCGACGATCTCGGCCTCGGACTCCCGGACTCAGGTTGGATTGCTCGCAAACCTGTCTATAAACATCCTGGATGGGCCAATGGATTCCAGTTCACAAAGAGGGGTTCAATGAGGGGATTGATGCAGGCTGATCAACAGTAAGTATTAGTATCAGCGAGTTACAATTGATCTTTTACAGAAACAAACGAAAACGGGACGATCTACCCGCTGATGACGGTGATGGGGAACAAAGTCATGATGCTGCGGGAGGAATTCGCCAGAGAGCTTGGTCGGAGCCCCGTTGGCCCGCAGATCGATTGAAGTGCCCCGGAGCAGGAACAGGAAGATGATTAGCGGAGGAGCGGCAAAACGGGATAGTGGCAAGACCTCGATGGGATAGCCAGTGCTGGCCAGTTATCTGGGGAAGGGAATAAACTCGCACTCCGGAAAGTAAATGAACCTCGTGAACACCTCTTCCTGGACCCAACCAAGGGGAAATAGTGCGCGGGGATCTGTCTACGGCGTATGGCATAGGACTGTGGGGACTAAAACAATATTTTGGCTAGGCTAAAGGAGGATTATCACTATGGGTATCGAATTAATGCGTAGGGATTTCCTAAAGAAAGTAGGAAGTATTCCCTGTTTAGGGGCGCTAGGTCTCGCTGCCTCCAAATCTTCCGCATGGGGGCAATCTTATGGTGGTTTTCCGCAGCCTGGGGCAGTGCCCCAGATTACTAGAGAAGACCTGGTCCAGTTGTTTGTTGGACCATGGCAGAAGCTGCGCGCAGTGATCGAGAAAAAGGTAATTGACATTCACTGTCATATCGGCAGCAGCAACGGAGAAGAGCTGATTCGTTCCATGGATATTCACGGAATCGGCAAGGCGATTTGCCCGAAGTCCAAAGCGTCCGTGCTGGCAAGGATCTCTTATGAAGCTGACCTTGAAACGATTGCCAAACTGCCTCCTAACCGGCTGTTTGTGTGGACCCAACCGGACAATTATGATTTTAGCGATCCGCAGCGAGCGGCTGATCAAGTGCAGAGGAAATTGGAAGCGGGAGCAAAGGGTATCGGGGAACTGAATGTCACTGGTTATTGGTACTGGCCGATGCCTGAGAAAGTAAGACTGGGACTAGAACCCAGGGTGATGCAAGAGGTGAACCTGGAGAATTACTATCCCACAATGGAGGTAGCGGAAGCTTTGGATGTCCCGGTCTTCTATGGGGTCAGAGCCGGGCCGGGCGCTGAGCGGCTAAACGAGAACGTTGGGAAACTCGCCGATAAGTTTCCAAGAGTGAATATGATTTTAGGGGATGCTGGGGGCGCGGATTATGCCCACGGCGGAGGATGGGAAGCTATCGTGATGGCAGGTTCGTATCCGAATCTTCATTTAGAAATCGGTCGGGCACCCGTGGAAATTATTGATGGGGCGGTGAAGTATATGGGACCGGAAAGAGTTCTGTTTGGCACAAACTTTACAAGGTTGAATTTTTATGGGAGTGGATCAGAACCGCCGGATGCGACCACTGCGGGCTCCAAGCATTGGAGGAATTTGAATGCCGTGGCTCTTTCCAATACCAGCGAAGCCGAGAAAGAGTTGATTTTGTACAAGAACGCGGCGCGACTCCTGAAGCTGGAGATGGGGTAGTGACCTGACCGGCCTTTATTGTACCAGCTACAGTGAGAGAGAATCTGACGAAGGAGGAAGCTGGACATGTCGATCAGGAAGTACAAGGCGGAACAGATTGTAACGGTGCTGCGGCCTATACCTCTCTATTGGCATTCTCTATGCCCTCCTCCATGAGATTCTCTCTCTTCGGTTGGTACAAATATCCCCGGCCGGGGCACCCTACCTAATGCCTGTCGCTACCTTCCTGCTGCTGTTCCTGCTGCTTCTTTGCTTCTTCCTCCGCCAGGACGCGCTGCAGTTCCTTCAGCTTGTCGCGCAGCTCGGTTGTGGCGCGTTGCGCTTCCAGGGAGTTGCGAATGACGGTGGGGGTCAGCAGGATAATCAGTTCCGTCTTCTGACTGGAGACGGAGGTGCTTCCGAACAGCATTCCCAGCACGGGGATGCGCCCCAGCAGGGGGACGCGGTTACTGGAGAAGGTGCGGGTTTCCTGGATGATGCCGCCGAGAGCGATGGTCTCGCCGTTCTCGACGACCACCTGGGTGGAGATGGACCGCTTCTGAATGCTGGGCGACTGGATGCCGCCCGAGGCGGCAGCCAGCGGCGCGCTGACTTCCTGATTGATGACCAGGTTGACCAGGCCGGAGGAGTTGATGCGGGGGGTGATGTTGAGCAGTACGCCGGTGTCGCGGTTCTGGATGGTGTTGGTGAACAGGTTGGTGCCCTGGGACTGGGCTCCTCCCACCAGAGCCTGCGAAGTGAGCATGGGTATCTCCGTGCCCACGCTGATGCTGGCTGCAATGTTGTCGCTGGCCAGAAGGGAGGGGGCGGAGATCACCCGCGCCTGGCTGCGCGCCTCCGCCGCGTTCAGAAACAGCAGCAGCTCCCGCGTCTTGCCGATCAGCGTGCCTACGGAAACATTCAGGGCCGCGGCAATGCTGGCGGTGGGCTTTCGCTGGGCGTCGCTGCGGTTCTGCAAAAAGGCGCTGACGCCGGACGAGAGGGCTCCGGTGAGGTCCACTTCAAAGACCTTGGCCTCGATCATCACCTGCCGGGGAACGATGTCCAAATCCCGCAGGGTCTGGCGGATTTCCTCGTACTCCTGGGCTGTGGCCTGGATGACCAGTTGGTTGTTGACGCGGTCGGGAACGATGCGGATGTGGGAAAGCCTGGCAGGTTCGGCGGCAAGCCCCGCTGCCAGGAAGCTGCCTCCGGGAAGGGCCATCTGCGGCGTTGCCGCGCCTCCCTGCGCAGAGGGGGCCATTCCGGGCACGGGGGCCGCTCCCGCGCCTGCCATGGCGGCCTGGGGATAGGGAGCATAGGGAACGTTGCCGTGGAGGGTGGACAAGACCGACGCCAAGTCCTCGGCTTTGGCGTTCTCCACCTTATATATGAAGTTCCTGATGCCCGACTCCCGGTAAGGCTGGTCGAGCTGTTCCATCCACTTCTGCACTTCGGGGTAAAGCCCCGGACTGGCCGTCACCGCCAGGATGGAGTTGATGCGCTCGATGGGGACGAAGCGAACGGTTGCGGCGCCGCCGGAGAGAGCGTAGGCGGAGAATACTTCTTGCAGCTCCGCCGCCAGCCTGAGGGCCTCGCTGTGGGTGACGGGATAGAGCCGGGCGCGCTGGCCCAGGAACGTCTGGGAGTCAAAGAGGCCGACCAGCTCCAGCAGCCTTCTCATGCTGCGGCTGCTGTCGGTGATAATGAGGATGTTGCCTTGTTGCTGGTTGAACAGGTGACCGCCGTCGGAGAGGAAGGGCGTCAGAATCTGGGTCATGTCCGCCGCCGCGACGTACTGCAGAGGAACGATGTTCATGAGCATGCGGTCGTCTTGCGGCAGGTCGGCGGCTGCGGGGTCGATGAGAGGCACCAGGGGCAGCCTCTGCACGTCCTGCAAAGGCACGATGCGGTAGAAATTGCCGGTCCGGACGGCGGTGGCGCCGTTGATCCGCAGGATCATCTGCAAGAGAGGGAAGAGGTCCTCGCGCTGCAACGCGCCGAGGGTGTTGATGTTGACCCGGCCTTCCACCTGGGGGTCCACGACGTAGTTCATCTGAAGCTCGGCCGCGATGATGCCGACCACTTGCAGGAGTTCGGCATTCTCCAGATGCAGCGCGATGGGAGCGGAGGGCCCGACCTGGGCGACCTGGGACGCGGCGGCAGGAGCCTCCTGCTGTTGCGGCAAGTCCGCAGGCGGGACAGTCTGCGGTTCGGCGGGCGGAGGAGGAGCGTCAGCGGGCGGGACAGGCTGCGGTTCGGGAGGCTGCTGCTGCTGAGGCATCGAGCTTGCGGGAACGCGGACTCGCTGCGTTCCGAACGGCGTTTGCAGTTCGATCTCGACAAACTCTTCCTCCGATTGGGGTGAAGCGGTTGCGTCCTGCTGCTGATCGGAGACCTGGCCTTCTTGCGGCACGGCGGCGCGGCCAGCCGGCGAAAGCAGAAAGAGAAGAACTATCGCGGTCGTCCACCTGCCGGACCGTGTTGCGATCCATGTTTCGATCCATTTACCTTTCAACGGTTCCACCCCCTGTTATTCGGCACTGTTATCGAGCAACTTCCATTGAGCAACTTCATCAAGCCTTACTGCTACTTTCCCGGCGCGGTCGCGGGATAGCGGGTTTCCTTGCGGATCATTCGATATCCTCGTACCACACCTGCGGGCCAAACGGCGTCATGCGCTCTATCCTTCTGCGGTTGCCTTCGATGGTGACCCGTGGTCCGGGGTCTTGCTGAATTGCGGCGACGCCAGCGGCCGGGCTGGGCGCGCCTGGCTGACTGGAGGGCGCGGGCTGCGACGGGGCGCTTCCCGCCGTCTCCACTACCGGAGCAGCGGCAGGCTGGGCGCTTGGCGCCCTCCGCCGGGCAACGCTGCGGGCAGACTGATATACGTCCAGCGTCGTTGTCTGCCCCTCCAGGTCAAGCACTACCTTCTCGTCGTGTATCTCCAGCACCGTGTAGGCTCCCACGCGCTGGCCCGTTTTCACGCGCTGGAACTTGCCGGCTGCCGCCTGACGCCGGTCGGACATCAGGGCTTCATAAGCGTCGCCCAGGTTGATGGTCCCGAAGACGACGGGAACGTCACGCGATACCGGCTGCTCGGTCTCCTCCTGGACGAGGGTGCTGGTTCTGTCGGCGCTGAAGAGGTTCATTTCCACAATCGCGCGAGTGTCGGGAACGGGACGCGAGAGGCCAACCGGCGGCAGGGACTCGGAAGCGTCCGCCGTTGGGGATTGCAGAGCTGCGTAGCGCAGATTGGCGCGCCGCCACTCTCCCGACAGCCGGAAAGCGAGCAGGACGGCGGCGATCAACAACACTATGTTGAGAAACAAAAACTGGCGACGATGCACCGGAACCTCCTGTTGATTGGGTATATGCAGGCCCTGATCATTGCAACTCCTCCCCGTCGGCAGCAGAGCGAATGACTCCGGCGACACTCATGTTGACGCCGAGCCGCTTGGTGCGGGAGTTTGCCATCTGCAAGGCCAGATTGGAGATGGCCAGGCGCCTGGGCCCCCGTGCGATGCGCTGCAAGAAATTCACCAACTGGTCCATGGTGCACTGGAACTGCACTCCGAGAGGGACTTGCAGGTAGTGGTCGCCGAGCGGCTTTACCGGAAGGAAGGCGCTGGAACGAATCTCAATGGATTGCTCCGCCATGAGCTGCTTCATCAAATCCTGCATCTCCGCTGCGGCGAGGGCGGGCGTCTCGCTGGCGAGCAGTTCCGCTTCCGCTTGCCGCAGCCGCGCTTCCAGCAAGGAGGTCTCCGTCCTGCGAAGCTCTGCCGTGCGAAGCACATCGCGGTATTTCTCCAAAGTCTGCTGACGGCCCGGCAGGGTGGACCTGGCTTCCTGCAAGAAGTCCCAGGCCGGGAAGATTGCGAATCGGAACAACGCAAACAACGCCAGGGCCGCTCCCGCCGCCCACAACGCCCTTTTGTCTTTTTGCCCGGTCAGCATGGTTTTTGGCTCCTCTCTTGCTGTCTTCCTACTCCTCTTTAGCGGGTTGCCGTTCGGAGCTGGACACTAATACGGAAAACCTCCATTCCATCCCGTGTTCTGGAGATGGCTGAGGAAAATTGGGGGCTTTCAAAATACTCGGAGCCGGCCAGAATCTGTAACAGCGAAGAGGCCGATGCCGCTCGGCCAGTCAGGGCCAGGGAATCTCCTTCGTAGCGCATCTGTTGCAGCCAAGCGTCGCTCGGCAGCAGCCGGGTCAGCTCGCTGAGGATTTCAAGGGGCAAAGCGGCGGTGCGCCTGGCTCCATCGAGCAACTCCAGCCGATCCGACGTTCTGCGGCTTCTGTCCTGGGTTGTTTCCACTTCCTGCAATTGCGGCCCCCAGGCTTGGATTTGGCGCTCCAGGTAGCGGTTAAACAGCCCGTCCTGCATGGTTCCCCGAATGCCCAGAGCCAGCGCCAGCAGCACCACCAGCCCGGAAAGAGCGTAGGTGGGAAGGCGAACGAGCGGGGAGCGGTAGGCCCGCTTTTCCTCCGGCAGAAGGTTGAAGGAATGCGGAAGGCGGTGGTCAGCCGCCGTGAGAGCCGCTGCAAACCCGGCCATGTGTTCCCGCAGCCGAAAATTGGCCGGCCCCGCTTTCAGGGAGGGAAAAAGCTGCTCGACGGAGACTGCACGGAAACACAGGTCTTCTGCCGGGAGCGGGAGGTCTTTTCCGCAAAGAATCAAAGGAGGACACTCGTCCGGCTGCAGGCGCAGTTCCGAGCGGGTCATCTCCAGCTCGCGCGTTACAGCGGTCTGGGGGTCTTCGCTCCCCTGCAGGACAATCTCCCTGGAGACCAGCGCCATGCCTGGGGCGTAGCCGAGCAGCTCAAAGCTGCCGGCTGCTCCATTCAGAACGAAAAATTTCCGGCCTTTCCCGGATACAGCTTCCAGGCGAGGCTGCAGCGCCGCAAACAGCGAGGCGGTTGTGACGGTGAATTGCGACACGGCGATACCCGCCTCCGCAAACCAGGAAGCCATCTCCTCCACATACTTCTTTTCCGCAATTGCCAGCCTGACTTCCAGAAGCCCAGGTTCTCCTGCACCTGTTGTTATGCCACCCCGCCGGGCCGTCTCCGGCAGCTTCCAGGCAGAATAATCCCAGCAGACACTCTCCTCCTCGAAGGGGTGCAGCGCGTCCAGTTGATACTCCACGGCGCGTCGTAGGTCTTTCTCCACAGCCTGCGGGAGGCGCAGCGAGCGGAGCAGCACAGCGGAGCGCGGCAACGCTACCACCGTCCAGGGAACCTCCAATCCGTTTTCTCGCAGAAATTCCCGGTACAGTCTGCCGCAGTCCCCAGGCCCCAACTGCTTGTATTGAGGGATCTCCAGGCGACCGGCAACGCGAATGCCGTTCCATTGCCTCTTGACACAGGTGGCCTGGAAGCTTCCTTCTGAAAAATCAATTCCGATACCGCTTTGCAGCAAGGACCAACTCATCGGCGAATCCCTCTCCTTGTTCCGACATCAGCCTGCTCCGGTTGGTGAGAGGCGATCTGGAAAGGCCAGTCGTTCCACCAAGCCAACACCTGGTGATACAGCGGCAGGTTAGGTCCGACCCGCACCAGGGCGCGGACGGAGCGGCGCACGCCGGACCCCGGCAATGAGCCCGTAGCCGTCAGCGTGTAAACGGGACCCTGCGCCAGGGTCAGCGGCGCCAGGCCGACAACGGTCGAAGTTTCCGGGACGGCTATCCGCAGCTCCTCCATGGAGCGAAACGGGGCGGCAGTCCGTGCGGCCACCGCAGACGCCGCCATCGCATCGTTCCAGCCGGGCAGGACGCGGAGGACTTCATACGGCGCAAAATTCGGATTCACGGCGGAACCGGCGGGCTGTGCCGTTAACAGGTCCGCCAGGGGAGGCCACTTCCGCAAGCGGTCTTCCGGGTTGTACTCCACGCGGCCAAAAAACAAGGACCGACTCATGCCCTTTGCCGGCAGCAACTCTTCCATATGTTCCAGGGGCGCATGACGAGCCGTGTAAGGCCGGGGCAAGCTCGAATAAAACAGATCAAAAAGACTTCCCACATCGGAAGTGCGCGGCGAGCGCCAGTCCACTATGGCGGCTGCCATCTCCAGACTGCGGTCGGCTGGCAGACCCAGGGAGAAAAACAAAGCGGCCAGTTGCTCGGGCGTTGCCAGATTGATATTCAACTTGGCATTTTCCGGCACGACCTCAACTTGAGAGAAACCGCCTGGAAATTCCTCGCTTGGAAATTTATAGTCCAGCCTCCTTTGTCCGGGACGATAGTCACCCGGGCGACCGTCAACCCCGGGGTCGGTGACCGGAGTTCTTGGGGAGTGGACAATCGAATAAATGGCGGCTTCGATTCCTCCACGAGCCAGATAGTAGCTGCGCTGGGCTTCGATCCGATTGCTCACCGACTCAATCTCCGTGCGAATCAGATAGGAGGTGGTCATGCCCATAAAACTCAGAGCAACGGTCAGCCAAAGCACGGCCAGCAGGGCAACCCCGTGCTGATTGTTCGCTCTGCATGTTTCATTCATCCCGAACACCTTTTTCATTCCGATCTCAGAGAGAAATCCGGGATAGCGGCGGTGATGGAAACCGGCCGCAAGCCGCTTGATTCCACGGAAGACACTGCTCGGATGGTCATGCTCCTCGGCAACTCCTCGTTGAAACTCGTCCATTGATCCCTCCAAGCCCCGGGTTCAGGCGGACGAGAGCTGTAGTAGGCAAAGCTGCACTCCTCCAGGTTCTCCAGCAGCACCACGGTTTGCGGTCCGCGCTCGAACGGCGCAAACCGCAGGATTATTCCTCTGGGATCTTCCTCCACCCCCGCAATGAGAGCGCTCAGCTCTTCTCTGCCGGTGACAGGAAATTCGTTCAGCAACAGTTGCTTGGTTCCTCCCGGTTGCTCCGCCACCTGATACTCAATCCGGTACAAACCCGAACGCGAACGGTTGGTCAGAGAGTACCGGCTGAGAAAGCGGGCTGCTTGCGGCTCTCCCTGGAATAACGATACCTGGAGACCCTGCAGTGTCCGTGTCCGGTAAGGCACCATGGAGGCCATTTGTTCCTGCAGGAGATGGTGAGTCGCCAGGACCTTCCGGTCCTGTGCGAGGCGATCATTCGCACTTTGCCACGCCGAAGAAGCAACCCTCCATCCGAATAGAATGATCGTCGTCAGCAAGGAGAGGATGGTGATGGAGACAAGAAGTTCGAGCAGCGTGAAGCCCGCCTCCCGTCTGGATTTCCAAGAAATGTTATTTTTCTTCATCGCACTGCTCTCGGCGGTTCCCGGCGAAGCTGATAGGTCTCAAACGACAGTTGCTTCTCTTCCTTTTCCGCGCCGGACTCCCAGAACACATCCAGCTCGACGCGCACCAGGATGGTCTCGCCGGGGGCCGGCTCCGGGGATGAACGGAAACGGGTGCTGAGCGATTCCCAGCGAAAGCGGTCATCCCAGCGTCCTTGAATTTTCCGGTCGAGCGGCGTCTCCACAATTACGCCGTCTTGGGCGACGAATCCGGCTGCCAGAAGCTCGTTCAGCTTGCTCTGCCCGAGCAGCAACGCCTGCTCCGGCGACTGGAGCCGGCTGAGGTTGCCGAGCGCTCCGGAAAGCAGTCCGAACAAGGCCGCGACGGCGGTTCCCAGGATTACGGTGGCCACCAGAACCTCAAGCAATGTGAAGCCCTTCTCCGGCGACAACCGCGACGCGTTCTTTCGGTCCGGGATCTTCATAAATCGGTCACTTTCGGGAAGCCGGTCAAGGAGTCGATGGACACTTGCACCTGACGGCGAGGATTTTCCAGCACGATCTCGAACGGGTCCGAGTCACCGTCGGGAGAGAAAAGAAACCGCCGGGTCCCCGAAGCCGCATCCGTCTCGCCGGGCCGGATCGTTCCCACGCGGACCGCTGGCGGAAGCTCAAAGCTCCGGCTCCCGGCGCGGCGGGCTTGGCCAGCATCATCTGTGTTCACGTCAATATCGGTGACGGAGATGGTCCCGGATACCGTATCGATCTCCAGTTGAAAAAATCGCTGCCGGTGGACGGCCTGATCGCGCGCATACCTGGCTGCGGCAGCCAGCCGCCGGGCCGAGGAGCGAAGTTCCAGCGTGCCGAGTCCGGCGCGGATGGAAGGAAACACAACGGCCAGCAGAATGGAAGCCAGGGCAGCGACCACCAGCAGTTCCAGCAGAGTGACCCCTTGCTGCTTGTTTTTCTGGTTACCTGTCACTTCGAGTACTCCAGCTCACGACGTCGCTATCTTCTCCCTCACCGCCCATCCGACCATCAGCTCCCAGCGAGATAATGTCCGGTTCATCCCCGTGTTCGCCGGGGAACCTGTAAACGTATTCATAGCCCCAAGGGTCCAGAGGAACTTCCTGCGGCAGGTAAGGACCGTCCCATCGCTCCTCATCCTCCGGCTGGATGCGCAACGCCGCCAGCCCTGGTTCGGTAGTGGGAAAACGGCTGGTGTCCAGCTTGTAAATACCCAGCGCCGTTTGGAAGTTGTTGATCTGCGCCCGGGCCGCTGTAACACGCGACCTGCCCACCTGCCGGAAGAGGCGAGGACCCACCAGCGATGCGAACAGCGCAATGATGGTGACCACAACGAGCAGTTCGATGAGGGTCACGCCGGTTTCCGGATTCCGTCCTCTTGACGGGGAGACGGTTTGTCTTTTTCCTGTTTTGCAACTAGCCCTTTGCATTGTGTACCTCGCACTGGAATGGGACATCAGAACGGGACGTCATTGATGCTGGTGATGGCCAGCAACAGAGAAAGCACGATGACTCCCACCGTGAGTCCCATGCCCAAAATCACTACCGGTTCAAACAAAGCGGTCAGCCGCCGGACGGCGACCCGCGTTTCATTTTCGTAGATGGTGGCCAGTCGCTCGAACATGCTGTCCAAGCGTCCGGTTTCTTCGCCCACCCGCAGCAGGTGCCCGGCCAGCGGAGGAAAGACGCCGGATTTGCCGACCGGAGCCGCGATTCCCTCTCCGCGTTTCACGGCCTGAGCCACGTTGTCGAGCGACCGCGCGATCACCGTGTTGGCAATCATCTCCTTCACAATACCGAGCGACTGCACCAGGGGAACGCTGTTGGCCACCAGCGTGGACATGGTCCTGCTGAAACGGGCCGTCTCCGCCTTGCGAAGCAACTCACCCACCAGGGGGAGACGGAGCTGGAAACGGTCCCAGCGTTCGCGGCCAGCCGGCGTGCGGATTAAGCGGCGGAAGAAAAATATCCCGGCGACAACAGCCAGAACAGCTATACCGCCATAGCGTTGGAGCAGCTCACTGGCCCGAAGCAACAGGTAGGTAGGCAGCGGCATCGGCAAACCGGTAGACTCGAAAACCTGGGCGAAGCGGGGAATCACAAAGTTCATCAGCACCAGGATGGAACCGATCGCCACCAGGCTCAGCAGCGCGGGATAGACCATCGAAGAGATCAGATGGCCGCGCCATTCCGCCGCCGAAGCTTCAAACTCCGCCAGCCGCTCGAAAACCAGGTGCAGCATGCCGCTGGCTTGTCCGGCGCGCACCATGTTGACGTACAGCTTGGAGAAGACCTTACCTTGCGCCGCCAGGGCATCCGCCAGCGATTTGCCCGACTTCACCTCCCGCAGCACGTCGGCGATGATCTCTCGGAAAGCCTTGCTTTCGGTGAGTTCTAAGCAGATCGACAGGGCGCGGTCCAGCGGAACACCGGCGTTCAGGAGGGTGGAGAGTTCCTGTGTAAACAGGAGACGGTCCCGGCTCGTTACACGCCGGCCAGTCAGACTGCTCCAGGATTTGGCCCCGCTGGAACTCAGCAGGGACCCCAGCCAGCCCTCCCGGCGGGCGGAGAACTCCGGTTGCGACGTGCCGACGTGCACAGGCACAAGCCCCAGAGATTGCAGCTTGCGGGCGACATCCTTTTCCGAGGCACCCTCCTGGACTCCTTGCTCCATGCTGCCCGTGGCGGTTACCGCACGATAATAAAAGGTAGCCATTGTTCTTCAGTGTTTCCGCGTTATTGCACAAGCGCTTTCATTAAAAGTCCTGCGTCACCCGCATGATCTCTTCCGGCGTGGTGACCCCGGCTGCGACCTTCTGTTGCCCGTCCTCGCGCAGGGTGCGCATCCCCTGGGCGCGCGCGGCGCGGGCCAGAGCGCCAGCGTCGGCGTTGGCCAGGATCATCTTGCGAATTTCGTCTGTGAGTTCCATCATCTCGAAGATTCCCACGCGCGATTGAAATCCGGTGTGCGCACAGGCCTCGCAGCCCGCGCCGCGGGAAAAGCGATATTCCCCTTCCTGGGCATGGAATCCCCGGGAGCGCAGCCAGGCTCCTGAGACAGTCTCTTCCCGTGTGCATTCCGGGCAATTCACCCGCACCAGCCTCTGAGCCAGAACGGCGACCAGGGACGAAGTGAGCAGGTAGTTTTCCACCCCCATGTCCGTCAACCGGGTAATGGCGCTGGGCGCATCGTTGGTGTGCAAGGTGCTGAAGACCAGATGCCCGGTCAGGGCGGCGCGGATGGCGATCTCGGCCGTCTCGCGGTCCCGAATTTCCCCCACCATGATGACATCCGGATCCTGGCGCACGATGTGCCGCAAGCCGGAGGCAAAGGTGAGTCCGATTTGGGTATTGACGTGAATCTGGTTGATTCCGTCCATCTGGTATTCAACCGGGTCCTCGATGGTAATGATCTTTCGGTCGAGCGTGTTGATCCGCTTGAGCGCGCTGTAGAGGGTCGTGGATTTGCCGCTGCCGGTCGGGCCCGTCACCAAAAAAATCCCATAAGGGCGGGAGGTGAAATGTTCCATGCGGGCCAGCATGGCGTCGGGAAATCCCAAATACTTCAGCTCGTAACGGTCGCTTTCGCTGCGGTCGAGCAGGCGCATCACTACGCCCTCGCCGTGCAGCGTGGGGAGCGTGGAGACGCGCAAGTCAACTTCCCGGCCCAGGATCTTCAGTTGAATGCGACCGTCCTGCGGCAGACGGTGCTCCGCGATATTCAGCTTGGCCATCAGCTTGACGCGGGACAGCACCGCCATTTGCAAAGGCCGGGGAGGCGCGTCCACCGGATGCAGCACTCCATCCAGGCGATAGCGGACCTGAAAAGTTTTCTCGAGCGGTTCCAGGTGAATGTCACTGGCGCGCCGCTCCACCGCGCGGGCGATCAGGTTGTTAACCAGACGAATGACGGGAACCTCGCTGGCCATATCCCGCAAATGCTCGATGTCTTCCTCGGCATTCAATGCCGTCTCTACCGTAGCGGAGCGGGACGGCTCGGCTTCCGTTTCCGGGTAATATCGCTCGATCGCCGCCAGAATTTCCTGTTCGGAGCAGAGCAGCGTATTTACCGCCATTCGAGTGGCGAGGCGCACGGCTGCGATGGTCTCGAAATCCAGCGGGTCCGACATAGCCAGAGTAATTGCTGAGTCTTCCACGCGGATCGGCAAGAAATGGAATTGACGCATAAAGCGCAGGGAAATACCGCTCAGCTCGGGTGCGACGGCGGGGAAGTCCTGCGGCTTCGCCAGTGGAATGGCCAGTTGCTCGGAGAGCGCCGCCAGCACGTCACGCGAAGAGACAAACCCCAGGTCCGCCAGGATGCGCCCCAGCTTCTCGTGCCGCTCGCGCTGGAGGGCCAGCGCCTTCTCCAGCTCATCGGGCTGGAGCAGGTTTTGCTCCATCAGTATTTCACCGAGCCGTTTCCGAAAAGCCATCGCGCGTTCTGTTTCCTCCTCTGGGAATCTATGAAACTCCAGAGCTAGAACTCCAGGAAAGACATCTTTTGCATGAAATCTTCGGCTGTCAATTGACGAGCCTGGTAATCGAGCAACGTCCCGCGGCGGATCACAACTCCCACCTGAATCGGCAAGTTCTCGTTCTGTTCGGGCGGGAGATTGAACAGATGAACCACGACCGCAAGGCTGTCTTCCAGGCTCATCGCGTTTATGCTGCCGCCGTGTTCCAGCAGCAGCTCACTCAGCATGCTCTTGAGTTGCTGAATCCGCTCCAGCTTCGAATCCCGCGCCTTCTTCAGCTCCTCCGGCGTATTGGGTCTGAAGTCGAAGGGGGACATGAGCCGCAGGGGGTGCAGGTTGACTTCCAGATGAAAAGCCACGCCAAACCCCGGCAGAACCATGCCTTTGGCATCCTGGAGCAGAGAAAAAGGCCGTTCAAAGGTCTGTTGAATCCTGCGGTTGAGGATATTCTGAAAGCTTTGCAGTTGATTTTTGAAGGCGAGCAGGTCCGCCTCAGACTGGAGATGCGCTGTTCCGTCCTTCGGACTGGAGGAAGCGCCGCCGCTGCCACGCAGCATCCGGGCGTCGCCTTCTCTTTCCATTTGCCCGAACGAAAGTGAATTTACCCATAGGCTCGCGGCCAGAAGAAAACCGATCATTCGCAGATTCTTTTTCATCCATTCCTCCCGGGAGCGCATCCAAAGTGCGCCGGCAATCTGTTTACGGCTGTACGGGCAGCTCCGATCCGGGTTGGCGCACCAAAGCGCCCATCAGGTACTGGCTCTGCACCTGCTCCTTCCACATCATGGTTTGCGCGGACTGGAAATAGCGGAAGCTCTCAGTCATCTCCCGCAGGTCGCGCTGCCGCTGCTGTTCGGCCTGTTGAGAGGCCTGCTCCACGATCAGCGCGGAGTGGCTCTGCTGCCTGCTTTCGCTGGCGGCTACGGCTTCGGAGATCAGTTCGAGAACTTCAGCCCGGGATGGAGCAAGAGAGGCTGCCACCACGGGGGCCATGCCAGAGGAGTTCTCCACAGAAGTGGCGGCCGCCGGAACGCCGAAAGCAAGCTGGAAATTTCCCTCCTGATAGGAAAGAGTGGTCCGGAACAGCGCCAGCAGCGCGATGGCTATGCACAGAAGCCCTCCTCCCGCCAATGCCAGCCGGGACCCGGCAGGCCAAAACCCTGACCACCGGGGGACGGGCTCTGCCACCACTGCAATCTTCTGGGGAATCTTCTCGGAAGCTTCCCCGCGAACCAACAGCGTCATCGTCTGCTTGAGCCGTGCCAGCTCTTCCGAACAGGTGTTGCAGCCCTGCAAATGGCGTCCGATTTCTTCCCTATCCTTGCCGGAGGTTTCCTCCAACAGATATTCCGTCAAAACCAATTTTGCTTGCTCACAGTTCATCTGGAACTCCTTTTGAGAACGCTTGAGAACGCAACAGCCGGGGAGGAACCCACGGAGGGAAAATCGGCTTGCCGTTTTCCCCTGATGCTTGCGTTCGAGTTAAGCCGGGAGTCTTACTGCCGGCGCCCGAAAACCGCCGGCGCCGTCCGATGGGGGGTCAGAATATCCTTGAGTTGCGCAAACCCTGCATAGATTCTGGATTTCACCGTGCTCACCGGGCAGGCGAGAATCTCTGCTATTTCGGCGAATCGGAATCCATGATAAACCTTCAGCACGATTGCTTCTCGCTGTTCCGGCGTCAAGGTTTCCAGAGCTTTCTTCACCGCGAGCTCCAGTTCCAATCCGGGAACGGATCTTGCCGGGCCGATTGGAATCGCAGAGGCCTTGCGTTGGAAGAGAGCGCCTTCCCCATCTTCTTCCGGCCAGCTTTCCGCACGCTCCAATGGGGTTCTGTTCCGGAGGTGCGAATAGGCCAGATTGTGGGCAATTCGGAAGAGCCATTGCGGGAACTTCGCTGAATCATGCAGGGTACCGAGACTGCGGTACGCTTTCAGGAACGCTTCCTGGCACAGATCCAGGGAATCCTCCCGGTTTTCGAGCAGGCGCAGCAGGTAATTGTAGAGACGCTTCTCCCAGCGCGAGACCAGCAGGTTGAAGGCCTCTACATTTCCGTCGCGCGCCCTTGCCACTAACCGGGCATCTGGATCCTTCCGAAAAAACAATACCCGACTCCAATAGAAAAGACGCCAAAGGACGAGAAAAAGTCTGGACGTCTGAAAATTTTCTTCCACTATAACAGAGGAAGGCGGTTTTCCGAGGTAACTCAACTGATGCGTCGGACAGTAGCCGGTCCGAGCCGTGCTGCTTGGCTTTGCCGAAGGGTGCGGCAGGGCTCTAATCGCGGATCGCAGGTCTGTCGAAGTTGCCAATTTGCCATAGCTAGCCCCCCCCGGTCTGTTCGGTGGGCACCAGTCGAAGCTGCGTGTGTAAGCAAGCGGGCAATCGACTGCTCCCCGGCGGTCCCTTCGACCGGCGTCAGGACAGGCGCGGATCGGATTGATCCCTACTCCAGCGCTAGACCGGCGTCAGCTTGTGTCTCCCAGGAGGCAAACCGCCCGGCCTGGAATTTTGGGTAGGCGGCGGCGGCAATCATGGCGGCGTTGTCGGTCGTCAGGCCGGGGCGAGGGAAAAACACCGGCGGCAGCCGACCCCCAAGTTCCCGGAACCGCTCCCGCAGCCGAGAGTTTGAAGCCACTCCACCGGTAACGAAAACCGAGTTTACATCCTCGATTTCCGCTGCCGCCAGACAGTGCTGCAACAATTCCTCCGCCACCGTTTCCTGAAAGCTGGCTATCAGGTCCAGGGTCGTCGGAGAAGTGTGCGCCAGCAATTCCGCGATTCCCGTTCCGGGACGCTGTTTCCTAAGGGTGTCCCGTTCGGCACTCTCGGAGCCCAGCCCGCGGGCCTGGACGTAACGCAGGACGGCGGTCTTGATGCCGCTGAAGCTGAAGTCCAAAGGATTGCTCTTCATTTTTGCTTTGGTAAAAGCAACTGCGTTAGGGTTGCCGTGCCGGGCAAGCTGATCGAGCACCGGCCCGCCCGGATACCCAAATCCCAGCAGTTTGGCTACTTTGTCAAACGCCTCGCCCGCCGCGTCATCTCTGGTCTGCCCGACAATGCGGTGAGTAAACAGCGGAGCGGGCGGGCGGGCATCTGCCGCCGGGATGGAAATTTTCTGCGTGCCTTTCTCCGTAACCTTTCGTGCAACCTTCTTTGTGACCTTCTCTGTTACGGCGATCAGCGTATGTCCCCCGCTGACGACCAGGGAGAGCGCAGGGAACTCGGGTTCTTTTCGTTGCTGAAGATGTTCTTCCAGCAGCACCGCATAGATATGGCCCTCCAAATGATTGACCGCGATCAGAGGTTTGCTCAAAGAAAGCGCCAGCGACTTGGCGTAGGTGAGGCCCACCAGGAGAGCACCCACCAGACCCGGCCCCTGCGTGACGGCGACCGCGTCCAACTGCGGATACTCCAGGCCGGCCCGCTCGACCGCCTCCCGCACCACCGGCACGATGGCGCGCACGTGTTCCCGGCAGGCCAGTTCCGGCACGACGCCGCCATACTTCCCGTGCGTTGCTATCTGCGAGGCCACCACGCTGGAAGAAATTCGCGACCCGTTCTCTACGACGGCTGCCGCCGTTTCATCGCAAGAGGTCTCGATGCCCAGGATGCGGACCGGGTTTTCCTGGGGAATTTCTTTCTTGTCGTCCATTGCGGAAACTTTCATTGCCGGAACCTGCGGACCACGATCCGGTCTCCCACCTCAAAGCTCATCAAATCCTCGCCAACTTCTAAAGGACCGCTGTAGGTTTTGCGCGTGGGTACGATGAAATCTTCCGGCGGAGCCGCCGCAGGAGACATGTGGGAATAGACCGCCAGTTTTGGCTTCACGCGCGTGAAGATTTCTCCCGCCTGCTCCGGCGTGGTGTGATGAGCAATGATGGTTCGCGCGCGCGCCAGGGGATACCCAAGGGACTGGAAGCGATCTTCTCCGGCAACCACCTCGTGGATTAACAATGCCGCTCCCTGCGCGAACCGAACCAAGTTTTCCGAGGGGCGAGTATCTCCGGAAAGAACCACGGACCGACCCGCGTAATCGATTCGGTACCCAAACGCCGGCTTGACCGGACTGTGATCGACATCGAACGCGGTCACCTTCACTCCGTTCCGTTCGTACACAACGCCCTCGGTGATGTCGTGCGCGACGATCAGCACGCCTTCCGGCGACGGCCGCGTATCATATAGCCGGATGCGAATATCAAACCGGTACGCTTGATCGAGGTGCGACATCATCTCTGTAGTCCCTCTCGGACCCCAGACGCGAAACGGGACCTCTCGGCGCCCAGCCGTGGTCCATCCCGTCAGCCACAGATCCGGGATTCCCACCACGTGATCGGAATGCAGATGCGTGAGAAAGAGGGTGTTTACCGTGCCCAACGGCATTTTCAGTTGGTAGATTCGTTGCGCGGCGCCTCGCCCGCAGTCAAACAGAAGTTTTTCCGTTCCGGCTTCCACCAGGATGCTCGGTCCAAACCGGTCGATCACCGGGGCAGGACTGCCCGTGCCGAGCAGCGTCACCTTGAAGCTTTGTGCCTGCGCGAGAGTCGGCGCGAGCAGGAGCAAGACTCCGGCAATCGCTTGGAAGATCATGGCCGCCACACTCATTTTTATTTCTCCTTCGGTCCAGCCAAGCGGTTCTTCTGGCCCGGCGCGGTTGAGTCTTGAACGGATACAAGATTCTTCTTCGTATCCATCATCATTCACGCATTCTTTAACGCATCGAGTGTTCTTATTGTAGCCGAAACACGCGCTGACACCAGGATACCTTCCTCGTGAACGTTCGAGAATTGAAAGGGATTGTTCCTGCGGATGTCAGAAGGAGACTGTGAACCCTCTTGCCGCTTGTGGGCGGATTCTCTAAAATGAGGCGTCGTTTTGAAGCTGCTGTTGGTAAGAAGTCCGAGTCCACCGCAGAAAAGAGGGGCGATGCCGTCGCAGGAGCAATATCTCCGGTCTGGAGGAACTCATGGAAGAAAAAGATAAACGTGGGAGTAAGCGGATTGCCCAAATGATTACCATCCGGGTAGTGCAAAATGCAGTAGGAGGGAGCCTTGGCCGTGGGACAGGCAGCCGAAAGCATTGAGGTGAATAACAATTGAGGCGTATAAAAACGGCGGTCCCCTGAAAGCCCGGTCCAGGTATGAACCGGGATCGGAGGTGATGATTCTCAATCCGAAGAATTTGCAAAACGGCCCGTTCAAAGTCGTTTGGGCAAAACCTTCGCCCGCCGGAACCTGCGATGAAAACAGCCAAACGGTATTTCGTGGAAGGACGAGTACAAGGAGTCGGCTTTCGTTTTTTTGTGGAGAGAGTAGCTGCGGAGTTAGGGCTGCAAGGGTATGTGCGGAACCGTGCTGACGGCCGCGTGGAAGTGTACGCCGCCGGAGCGGAGGGAGCGTTGGCACAATTGCGGGAGAGGCTGAAAACCGGCCCCCGGGCCAGCCGCGTGGTGCGGCTGGAAGAACAGATGGTTCCGTTCCAACAATACAAAGGTTTTTCGATTCAATGAGGCTTCCAAGGAAGATTCGGTGAGGCGCACGCGAGGAATACAGTGGAAGAACTGAAACGATTGATCCGAGAAGTTCCGGATTGGCCCAAGAAGGGAATTCTTTTTTACGACATCACCACTCTGCTCAAGGATAAGGCGGGTTTTAAACGGCTCCTCGACGGGCTTGCCGCTCATTACTCCGGCAAGCAGATCGATCTGGTGCTGGGCATCGAAGCGCGAGGTTTTATCTTCGGGCCGGTGCTGGCCGACCGTCTGGGCGCAGGCTTCGCGCCGGTCCGCAAACCCCACAAACTGCCGGCGGAGACGGCGAGCGTCACCTATGATCTGGAATACGGAACCGACACCTTGGATCTGCACCGCGATGCGATCCAGCCCGGCCAGCGCGTGCTGATTGTGGACGACCTGCTGGCCACGGGAGGAACCAGCAGCGCTTGCGTTCAACTGGTTCGTGAATTGGGTGGCGTCGTGGCGGGCTTAGCCGTTGCTGTGGAACTGGAGTTTTTGAACGGGCGGTCCAAGTTGACCGGCGTGGATGTCTTCTCGTTGTTGCGGTATTCCGCTTGAAAAAGCTGCCGCGACATTGCTTGCGAAAGCAAGCAGCGAATCATTGCGCTCTGTTATCAACCGCCACAAGGTGACGAGATTGATACAGTGGGAAGAGAACCGCGGTGCTTCCCGGAAGCCCTATTCATAGGCGTTGCAGAGCATTGTGCGATTATCGCGGCGGCGGCGAGGAATGTTTCGCGGAAGAAAAATTTTTCGTCAACACTTGCGGCCCTTTTTTTCTTGACATTTATTTTTCCAATCCGTATACATGAGTAATCAAGAAGCGACGATGCAGACGAAAGGTCCGTCGCTAAAGAAAATACGACACGAAAGGGAGAATGGAACGATGAAATGCGCAACCAAGAAAGCAGCTCCTAAGAAAGCAGCTAAGAAGAAACCCGCCAAAGCTATAGCTAAAGCTAAACCCAAACCCAAAGCTAAAGCTAAACCCAAAGTCAAAGCTATAGCTAAAGCTAAACCCAAAGCTAAAGCCAAAAAGAAAAAGTGATCGTTAACGGCGGGACTTCCGGGATTGAAGGGGGACGGTTTTTCGTCCCCCTTTTCGTTTTTCTGGAGACTTTGCCTGCGGATCAGTCATCCAGGCCCAAGGGAGCCAGCACCGACTCGATGTTCGAAGCGCTGACGCGGATGTGAGCCAGCTGTTCCGGCCGGTTGCTTTCGTCAAACGCCTGGAAAAGACGCATCTTTGCTGCGGCGTATTTTTCCGTGTCCCCGAGCGGACGGTCGTGGTTTCTTGCCCACCGAGCCACGGCCGATTCTTCCACCACCACTTCCACAACAAAAGAAGTTTTGCGGTCGCTGGAAACGCTGAACAAAAACCCGGTGCCGCCCCGGCCCAGAAGCCGCCGCCGTGGGCGGGACCGCAAAAAGTAATACTGGTAAACGACGCCGCTGTCGCCGGAGTAGGTTTTGATGCGACGGACCGTCATGGCTTCCATGCCTCTGAAACGCCGATGGAAGGCGGCAGAAACTTCGCTACAAGATGCCGGCTTTTCGGGAATGTCCGATCACCTGCGAGACGGCATAGATACGCCGCTGCCAGCCCTTGAAGTAGGTGCTCGTGAGGACCCCTCCGATCAAGCCGGTGGAGAGCATGCGCTTCTTAGGCAAATGCTCCACCGGGTCTTTCCTCAATCGTAAAGTGCGAGTCCTGTACCCTTTCGCTTCGATCCAATTCTGTAAAAGGGCGCGAGAATAATACTTTATTATATCCTTACTTCCTTCCCCCCGGTCGGCAGGATTCCTTGCAGTTTGGCTTCGTGCTGGAGCAGAAGGCGAACCGCATCGGTGGAGGGAAGCAGAGAGCTTGCAGGACTTGAACGGGGAGATCAAAGAGCCTGGAGCACGGCCTGGCCCAATTCTTCAGTGGAAGCAGTGCCTTGCAGATCCAGCGGGCGCAACCCGGAGTCGATGGTCTTCGCCACCGCTGATTCCACCGCCAGAGCTTCCTTTTCCAGGCCGAAGCTGTGCCGCAGCATCATCGCGGCAGAAAGGATGGTTCCCAGAGGATTGGCGATTCCTTTGCCGGCAATGTCGGGGGCGGACCCGTGGACCGGCTCATACAATCCGGTGTGCTCGCCAAGCGATGCCGAAGGCAGCATCCCGATTGAGCCGGTCAGCACTGCGGCCTCGTCGCTGAGGATGTCTCCAAACATATTTTCCGTGACCATTACGTCGAAGCGCCGTGGATTTTGGATAATCTGCATGGCGCAGGAATCGACGAGCATGTGCTCGAACTGAACATCCGGAAATTCTGAGGCCCCCAGCTGAGAGACCGTTTCGCGCCAGAGCTGGGAGTTTTCGAGCACGTTCGCCTTGTCTACACTCACAAGATGTTTTTTGCGGCCGCGAGCCAGTCCGAACCCCATGCGGGCAATCCGCTCGATCTCCGAGCGGCTATAGACCATCGTGTTCACGGCTCTCTGCTCTCCGTTTTGCCGGCTGACGCCGCGAGGAACACCATAATAAAGCCCCCCGGTCAGTTCCCGTACGATGAGCAGGTCGGTTCCGTGCACGATCTCCGGACGGAGAGGAGAAAAGCTTTCGAGCGCCTGGAAACAGATTGCGGGACGCAGATTGGCAAAGACATGAAGCTCCTTGCGCAAACGCAGCAGTCCTTTCTCCGGCCGCTTCTCCGGAGGCAGGGCATCGAACTCCGGATGTCCCACCGCCCCCAAAAGAACCGCGCCGGAAGATTTGGCCAGTGTCAGCGTTTCCGGGGGCAACGGATCGCCGGACGCCCGGATGGCCGCAGCGCCGATTAATCCCGAAGCGATCTCCAGTTGATGGGAATGATTGCGGCAGACCACCTCCAGGACGGCCGCAGCCTGGGCCGTCACCTCCGGTCCAACTCCGTCTCCTGCCAGTAAAGCGACGCTCAGTTTCATCGGAAGCGGCCTCCTGTGAAAGGTCTCCGGCAAACCCGGAGCGTGTGTGAGTTAACAGCGATTGAGAGAACCGTCATTCTATAAAACATCAGAGAGTTGAACAAAGGCAGCGAGGTTTATCAGGATCAGTTTTCCCGTTATGAACGGCAATGAAAATCCGTAACACTTTCGCCGGATTGCTTCCGCCGAGTTCGCGTGGTAGCCGGTTTAGCCGGATCAGTTAGTGCGTGTTAAATATTTCCTGATACTGCGCAATCTTGGCCCGGATCGCGTCCAATTCGGATGTTGCCGGATTATCCGGATCAACTGCGGCCGGCAGGCTGCCGAACTTCATTAGACAAGCCATCAGGAGAAGGCGGGCCTTGGTGGCAGTCAGGTTATTCCCCTCGATAAAGACGTCGTCGGAAACGACGGGCGTTATACCCCCGTGGTTGCCCCTGCCTACCCGGACTACGGGCATCCCCGACAGGGCTGCCCGCGTCAGAGCCGCCTGTGTCGGCTCGTTCATTGAGGCGTATGGCGCGTTGCCCTCGACCACGAAACCGGAAAGCGGGAACTCTTGCAGGTTTTTTTCGATGCGGGCCAGAATTTCCACCTCACCAACGGCGTCGTCAGAATAGCTGTCCGAGGCATATCTGGAATATTTAACGAATCCGATTTTGGGAATAGCCGTTGGGAGCAGTTCTCCATTCTCATCCTTGACCGGGACCTGCACGTTTGCGATTCCATCGCCAGCTTGCTTGACGCCCTGGACGATGGCGGGCAGCTTGGTCATGTTGACCTCGGAGGAATAGGTGTGTTTCTTGGTCGGCAGGAAAGTGAGAGCGATGGGGTTGAGGCCGCCGATAATTCCTCCGTGTCCGCCGGTTACAACGTAACCGCCAGGCCGGTCGTCCCCCTTCTGGACGTCGCGCGCCGTGAAGATTTGTTCTTCCTGGATCATCACGGCTCCAACCTTATCGCGCCCCTGCGCGTCCTTCCATCTGCCGGAGACAATGTAGTCGACCGCATCCACAATGTTGCGGTCACCATCATTGCTGAGCATGCCGTGCATTCGCTGCGAGGAGTTGCCCACAATCGGCACGGTGGTGTCGATCAGCAGGCTGAGCCAGTACACCGATTCTTCCGTCGTCGGGCTGCCCTCAAGCCAAATGGCGCCGGCATACTTCCCCTGTGCCATTGCCCGCTGCACCATATTAGTGGCTCGGGCCAAAGTGGACATCGTGGGTTCCTGCCGGAAGGGCGTGTAGGTAAAGAAATCTTCCCCCCAGGTTTCTTTCTGGATATCTCCTTCCCCTGCGTCCGTGCGCTGGCTGGCGGGCAGGCCTTTTCGGTATCCGCCCGAAGGAGCAGGCCGGTAGAAGTGGAAATCGGCTTTGGAACTCAGGAGGTTGTTGGTTGCCTCGCCGCCGAGCCCAATGCGGTCGATTTCCTCGAATATCCGTGATGCATCCGGATAAAACGGCACGCGACACTTTTCCGGAGGAGCCGCCGGGAAAGCGCAATTTCCCTCCCAGGCTTCTCCATTGGCCTGCCGGGCCATATAAGGGAGAAGGTACAGTCCGTCCTCGGGGCGCAGAGTGACTTCGTAAGCCGGAATGTCGTCAGGCGCTTGGCGCTGCTTGCTAAAAGCAGAGGTTCTGGGGTTGACGTACCCATCCGGCGGGGCGTACAGCTCGCTCATGTCTTGCTCCAATGGATGGGCAGTGAATGCTTCAATGTATATCGTCACCGGCGCAGCCAGGCGCTGGGGCCGAATGGCATCGAAGCGAATGGGAGCCGCGTCCGGATTCGTGAGAAGCGGCAGCCCATAGTTTGCCCTCGCCTTGTTGCTTGTGACCAGAGGCACGTTGTTTTGTATGGTGGCCGTCGGTCCCGAGAATACAGCGACCTTGGGCTTCGCATCGCTGGCGTAGGCGGACAAAGCGCCCCCGGCACACATCAGCGCGAGTGACAATGCAGGAACAGAAAAGAGCAAAGAGCGACAGCTAATCCCACTCGAGGAGATGCCGCTTTTTCTCCAATTGCTGGACATCATTTCTCAGTCTCCTTCTTGGGCAAATTTCGTCGCGGGCGACACCGTAAAGGGAAAGTTTCGGGGACGATTCAGGCCTTAAACGGCTCATGCTTCTCGTTCGAAGCGTTGACGCAAGCCACAGTGGACTTGTCATGGGAATTGGAGTCAAAAACAGGAATCAGATGACACTCGGAAGAGACTGCTCCATGTGATGCACCATCCGGACCAAGTCCTCGTCGAGAATCATTTTCTTGCGGTCGGCCAGGTCGATAAAGCGCCGGTAGAGTTCGCCTAACTGCCCGGCATCCAAATGGAACCCAAGCTCTTCGCAGCGCCGCTGCAGAGCATGCCGCCCGCTGTGTTTTCCCAGCACAAGACGGTTGGTGGGCACGCCAACCGACTGCGGGGTCATGATTTCGTAAGTGAGGGCGTGTTTAATCACTCCGTCCTGATGAATGCCGGCTTCATGGGCGAACGCGTTGCGACCCACAATGGCCTTGTTGGGTTGCACGGAAACATCGATGGTCCGGCTTAAAAGCTGGCTGGTGGGGTAGAGCAGTTCGGAGCGCACACCGGTAACGAGAGGCACAAGGTCATGCCGGACGAGCAGCGCCATGACGATTTCCTCCAGGGCGGCATTTCCGGCCCGCTCCCCAATCCCATTGATGGTGCACTCCACCTGACGAGCTCCGCTCTCGACAGCCGCCAGCGAGTTGGCCACGGCCAGTCCCAGATCGTCGTGGCAGTGCACGCTGAGCGTAGGGTCTTCCCCCACCGTCTGCCTCACGTCCCGGATAATCTGTGCATACTCGCGAGGCATGGTGTAGCCCACTGTGTCCGGGATGTTCAGCGTCGTGGCGCCGGCCTCCACCGCCACCCGGAAGCATTCGCACAGATAGGCCCGCTTCGTTCGGGTGGCATCCTCACAGGAAAACTCCACGTCATCGACGAAGCTGCGCGCCAGACGCACCGACTCTGCGATCTGCCCCATTGCCTGTTCCGGCTTCAGGCGCAGCTTGTGCTCCAAATGAATATCGGAGGTAGCCAGGAATACATGTATCCGGGGATGACGCGCAGGTTCGAGCGCCGCCGCGGCTCGCTCGATGTCGGCTTGCGCCGCGCGCGCGAGGGCAGCGACCGTCACCGACGTGCCAGCCGAGGCGGCCACTTGGCGGACGGCTTCAAAGTCCCCTCTGGAGGCGATCGGAAACCCGGCTTCGATGATATCCACTCCAAGCTCTTCCAACTGCCTGGCCATCGTGATCTTTTCCGACGTGTTCATACTGCAACCGGGAGATTGTTCTCCGTCGCGAAGAGTAGTATCAAAAATCTTTACTCTGTCTTCGCTCACCGTTCACCTCCCGCCAGGATTCTCGACGCCAGCAACGTCACTCGGTCCGCTCTTGCGGTTTTGTCGCTCCAAAGTTCCGTCTCCGATGGAAGCATACAATTGCTCAGAAGTATAGCAAACGGTTTCTCTGCAAGGCAAATTTATAGTTTAGAAGATTACATAAATGCTGTTAATATCAGGTATCCGTAAAAATATCCGTAACATAACCCGCGATGAACCACCGGGATGCGGGGAAAAGGCATGGAACTCTCCCAATTAAGCATATTTTTGACGGTCGCCTCCGAAAAAAGCTTCTCCCGCGCGGCCCAGAAGCTGGAGCGCACGCAGCCGGCCATCAGCCTGGCCGTGCAACGTTTGGAGGCTGAGTTGGGGGAAAAGCTCCTGGACCGTTCTTTGAAGGACGGCACGCTGACCGACGCCGGGAAGATTGTTTGCGCGCACGCCCTCCGGATTGAGAACATCCGCCGGGAAATGACGCATGCGTTAACCGAATTGAAAGATAAGCACACCGGAAAACTCACCATCGGCGCGAACGAAAACGGAGCACTTTACCTGTTGACCTTTATCAATTCGTTCCGGCAACTCTACCCGCGGGTGAAGGTGGAGGTACGACGCTCCTTGTCCCGCAACATCCCGAGCGAGGTGCAGGACAATACGCTCGACCTGGGCGTGGTCAGCTACAAACCGGGGGACCGGAATCTGCACTCCCTGGTTATCTATCAGGATGCGGTCGCTTTCATCGTGCATCCCCAGCACCGCTTTGCCGGACAAAAGCAAATTTCCATCCGCGACCTGGGCGGAGAAACCATCATCGCCCACAATATCGCTTCCCCTTACCGCCAAATCGTGATGGACGCGTTCCAAAAGCATCAAGTCCCGCTGCACATGGACATTGAGATGCCCACCGTCGAGACTATCAAGAAAATGGTTCATAGCAAGATGGGAGTGGCGTTTGTGCCCCGCATGTGCGTACAGGCGGAACTGGCAGCCGCTGAATTGGCAGAAGTTCCCGTGCGGGAGCTGACGGTGGCCCGGAAAATCCGTCTTGTCCACCCAGCTCACCGGCATCTCTCCCACGCCACCAAAGCCTTCCTGGACCTCGTCAAGAAATCCTGACAGTAGGCCGCCGGTCATCTAGCTTTGTTGCGAGATGTCTTCGAGCAGCAGGTGAATGCGCGCCGTTAGATCCTCACGCACCTTGCGGAAGACAGCCATTCTTTGCTCGCTAGCCCCTTGGGCCGCTGCGGGGTCGGGGATGCTCCAGTGAATACTCCGGGATGCGCCGGGGAAGGCGGGACAGGACTCTTGGGCATCGTCGCAGAGGGTAATGAGGTAGTCGAACGGCTGCTTTAAAAACGGTTCCAGCGGTTTCGAGCGCTGGGCGGAGATGTCAATGCCAACTTCGTTCATAATCCGGATGGCGTCTGGATGGACCTGGGTCGGCGCTGTCCCGGCGCTGGCAACTTCCACTGCGGCCTGCCCCAGATGGCGCAGCAGACCTTCCGCCATCTGCGATCGGCAAGAATTGCCCGTACAGAGAAAAAGAACCTTTATCGGCGGCATCTTAATACCACCGTCGTACCCAAAGTTTCACCAAATCCCGATCCAATCATTTTTGGAGAATATTATGCAAGGAGAAAGCTTTATTGTTCCGTAAATAATCATAATATACAATTTAATCATGCTTTAAAGGAGAATGATATATTATGGAGTTCTACCAGTTGGAGTATCTTTGCGCCGTGGCCAACAGGGGCGGCTACAACCAAGCGGCCCGGCACCTGCACCGTGTTCCAAGCGCTGTCAAACGGGGAGTGGCGCTGCTTGAAGAAGAGCTACAAGTCCGCCTTCTGCAACGGGATGGCCGGGCCGTCCGGCTGACTCAGGAGGGAGAAGAATTTTTCCGTTGGGCCCAGACGGCGATTGCAGGCCGGAATGAGATGATCGACCGCATCCGCCGGAGGGGCCCCTTGCGGGGACGCGTGGTGGTTGCCGCCGGGCAAGCAATCCTGAATAAAGCGCTGTTTCGCTTCAAGGCCTTTATGAACCGGCATCCCCAGGTGGAGATCCTAATCCTGCGCCGCCGGGGATTCGAGATCGGACCTCTAATCGAGCAAGGCGAGGCGGATTTCGGATATTTACCGCAAGAGTATTGTCCCGCGACGCTCAACTGGCATCGGTGCGTAGAGTTGCGGATGCTGCTGGCCATTCCCAGGAGCCATTCCTTGGCACGGAAACGCTCCGTCACATTGGATGACATTAGCCGCGTGCCGCTAATCCTTCCCGACCGACAGGCATCCTCCGGGCGGCGGATTCACCGCGCTTTCCAGGAAAAGGGGCTGGAGTACCGCACGCTGGTGGAAACGGCCGATTCCCGGTTGTTGCTCGGCTTCGTGCGGGCAGGGCTCGGCATCAGCATCCTTCAGGAACAGGAGATCCGCCCGGACGTGAAAAAACAATTGCGGATCGTGGATGCGAGCAAGCTTTTCGGACGACAGGTGGAAGGGATCACATGGCGCAAGCGCGGCTACCTTCCCGAAGCAGCGCGTCATCTAATGGTGGCAATGGTGCCGGAAGTTCCCATCTCCTCTTCCATTGTTACGGAAGCTGCGCGGCGCGAATAGCCGTCCGCGACGGCAGTTTCATCCCAGTTCCGCCGCCGCGTATTCCCAAAATTTCGCCACCGCCCGGACGCCGTCGAAAAAATTCTGCAGGTGAAACTTCTCGTTAGGAGCATGCAGTCGGTCGTCCGGCAAGCTGAAGCCCATCAACACCACGGGAATCTTCAGCGATTCCCGGCAACGCGCCACGATCGGTATGGAGCCTCCGGAGCGGATGTACACGGTCGGCTTGTGGAAGGTCTCGCTCAAGGCTCTTGCGGCGGCCTTGACCAGCGGATGCGATGCTTCCATCGCGATCGGTTCTGCGCTGCCCAGGCTTCGGACCTCCATGCGAAGGCCGGGAGGCGTGAGCCTTTCCACTTCCTTTTGGAAAGAGATAAAAATTTTCTGCGGGTCCTGGCGAGGCACCAGCCGCATGCTCACCTTGGCCGACGCCCTGGCCGGAATCACTGTCTTGGCTCCTTCCCCCGTAAAGCCCCCCGCGATTCCGTGCACCTCCAGAGTGGGTCGGGCCCAGAGCCGCTCCAGGACACCGAAGCCCTTTTCCCCAATCAGGCTCGCTGAACCCACTTCTTCTTTGAGGAACACCTGCTCGTCAAAGGGCAGCCGCGACCAGGAGGCTATTTCTTCCGGCGAAGGAACTGCAACCTCATCGTAGAAACCCGGAACCTGAATCCGGTGATCCGGCGAGACCAACTGCGAAACGATTCGGATGAGCCCCGCGAGCGGGTTGGGCGCGGCTCCGCCGTAGACGCCGGAGTGCAGGTCCTGCGCCGCTCCCGTAGCCACCAGTTCGGTGTAGAGGAGTCCGCGCAGACCGATGCAGAGGGTCGGCAGTTCCGGAGCGAACATCGCGGTGTCGGAGACGAGCACCGCGTCGGAGCGCAACTGGTCGGGATGCTCCCGGACGTAACGGTCGATCGCTTCTCCGCCGACCTCTTCCTCTCCTTCGATCAGGAACTTCAGATTGACCGGCGGCGCGCCGCGCGTCTTGAAAAACGACTCCGCCGCTTTGAGATGGATATACATCTGGCCCTTGTCGTCAGCGGCTCCCCTCGCATAGAGGTTGCCGTCACGCAGGGAAGGTTCAAATGGCGGCGTGGTCCACTCCTCCAGCGGGTCGGGCGGCTGGACGTCGTAATGGCCGTAACACAGCACGGTCGGCTTTCCGGGAGCCCCCATCCATTCCCCATACACCAAAGGGTGCCCCTCGGTCGGGATTCGCTTCACTTTCCCGAGGCCTGCCTCTCGCAACTTTTCAGCTACAAACTCGCTGGCTCGTTCTATGTCCGGCCGATGCTCGGGCAAAGTGCTGACGCTCGGGATGGATAAGAAGGCCTTCAGCTCTTCGAGGAAGCGGTCCCGGTTCTTTTCAATATAGGTATCTACAGGCGCACTCATGAAAATCGCTCCCAGGCAGGAAATTTCGAGAGATGCAGTATAGCTTGAAACGGCTGTCGCGGGCGGGTTGCGGGTGAATCATTGCCGAGGAATTACAGGTTCAGGCCACCATTGTTGTTGCCGACCAAGAAGTTTACTATGGAAAGAAGAAAGGGGGGGCCAAGAGCAAAATGCTGTTCTCACGACAGAGGATCAGGCTCGCTCCGACTTGGAGGCATTGCTTTCTTGCGGTGTTGGGAGCGGTTTTCTTCCTGGCGGGTCCCGTACGGGCGGTCGATCAAAAGCTGGTGCTTACCGACGGCAGCGATCATCTGGTCCGTTCCTACGAGCGGAAAGGCGACCGGGTTCGCTACTTCAGCACCGAACGCCAGCAATGGGAGGAGATTCCGGCAGAGTTCGTTGATTGGGAAGCGACCGAGGAAGCCAAGCGGGAAATGGAAAAAATACCCGAGGTCGCGCTGGAACCAGCGCCGGGGTCGCCCGCTGCGGCAAGGTTTACCGTTGCGCCAGGTATCGCTCTGCCTGAAAGCGAAGGAGTGTATGTCTTTAGCGGCAACGATCTGAATCGCCTGGAGCAATCCCAGGCAACGGTCACCAAAGACCGGAAAAGGTCCATCCTGAGAGCGATCATTCCGATCCCAGCAATCAAAGCCCGGTCCTGGGTGGAACTGGAAGGCCCCACCGCGAAAATCGCCATCTCCGGCTCCAGTCCCGTCTTCTATGTGCAGTTCAAGCAGTCCTCTCCGGCGGGATTTGGACTGCTGCGCCTCGAGCAGAAAAAAGACAGCCGCATCGTGGGAGAGATTCTAGTGAACCCGGTTACTCAAAAAGTTTCGCACTCGCCAAGCCTCGTGCTCTCCGAAATTCAGGCAGCGCTGCCAGGCTCCGTCGATGGCGGACCTCCCATCATCCGTCTCTCGCCGAGCGAGCCGCTCGGCGAGGGCGAGTATGCCGTGGTCGAATTTGTAGAGGTCGGCACACTCAACCTTTTTGTCTGGGACTTTAGCTATCATCCTTCGCCGGAAGTCCGGCTGCCCAGCGAAGGCCAGCCAAATGCCGCGTCGGATCCGCTGTGAAGAAACAGTCTGAATTCCTTTAAGCAGAAGCGAAGGAAAGCAGGAAGCTCTTTCCCTGGTTGGGCCGGCTCCCGCCGCCGGAGTTTTTCCGTCTGCTAAGGAAACCGGTCTTCCGGCCTAACCGGCCGCCGGAACTGCTGCCCGGAGAACATCCTGTGTTTGCAGCAGCCGGGCGCCGGCATTTTGCATCTCCTGCAAGGCAGCCCGTCCGGTTCCGGCCTCAATTTCCCGGATGGCGTCCTCCACCACTGCAACCGGGCGGCCTCGCTCCAATAACCCCAGCACAGCTGCCCGCACGCAATATTCGGTAGCCACCCCAAAGACGACATACTGTGCGGCCATGAGCTTCTGGAACAGGGAAGCCGCATGTACGTTGGTGAACAGATCAAACTTCTGTTTTTCCAGAATCCATTGCCGGCAGTGAAAGGTTTCGTCCTGCGCGGGCAGGGATTGCTTCTCGTTCGGCAAGACCATCCATCGCTCCAACAGGGTTTCCGGAAGCTTTTTCTGTCCGGGCGTCCCTTTCACGCAATGAGGCGGAAACTGCCTGAACTCTTCGTCGCTGGCGGAGTGCGCATCTGTGCTGGAGACGACTGTGACACCGTGGACGCGGGCAAATTCCAGGAGCCGAACCAAATTGGGGATAATCTGTTCTGCTCCCGGCACGTAAAGATTGCCTCCCGGCAGCATAAAGTCTGCCTGGGTATCCACGTCGACAAAGACCATTGCGTGCTCGGGCATGACGCTTATTCTTGGCTCTCCGGAGCGCCCGCGAGGAGGGTTTGCCGTCAGGAAGATTTCTTCGCGCCGCCGGCTCCTGCCGGCAACAGCATGTAGCGGCTGCGGACATCCTCCAGCAGGTCTTTCAAGGCCGCTGACTTCTCTACAGGAAACGTGTCGCTACCCTCCAGTCGGCGAAAATTTTCCGGCAGGCGGGACAGATTCTTCGCCACCCGGCCCCGGATTTCGTTCAAAGAAGGCAGAGGAGAGAGCCGCTTTCCGTTTTCGAGCACCGGAGCCAGCAAGCTCTCCGCGCCGGGGAAATCCTCAGAGGCCAAACCCAGAATGTCTCGGTCGTATTCCCCGTCCGGCCCGGATAACCTGTAGATCTGTTTTTTGCCGGGATAGCTGACTTTGGATTCGCTGAACTTGGCCGTATAGCGCAGCCGCCCGCCGCTTTCGATCTCCGTCATTTTGTAAACACCGCTCAGCGAAGGTGCGTCCCGGGAAGTAACCAGCTCCGTGCCTACCCCGAACAAATCCAGAGGAGCGTTGTTTTCGACCAGCGTCTGGATGGTGTATTCATTCAGGTCGCTGCTGGCCAGGATCAGGGCGTCCGGACGGCCCCCCGCGTCCAGAATCTTCCGTACTGCGCGGCTGTTCTCCAAAAAGTCGCCGCTGTCCAGGCGCACTCCGCGGAAGGGCAGTCCCAAGTGGAGCGCCTTGCGCGCGCCCTCCACCGGATCGTAAGTGTCAATCAACAACACTGTGTTCGGGCCGTAGATTTCAGCGAACCGGCGGAAAGACTCTTCTTCCTCCTCAAACGACATAGTCCAGGAGTGCGCCGTGGTGCCGTAGATGGGAATGCCAAGCTCGAATCCGGCGAGCGTATTGGAGGTTCCCATGCATCCGCCAATGTAGCTGGCCCGCGCCGCCAGCAGGCCGGCTTGGGGACCATGGGCGCGGCGCGTACCAAATTCCACGACTCCCCGGCCGGCAGCCGCCTGCACAATCCGCGCGGTCTTGGAAGCCACGGTGGTCTGGTAGGTCAGCATGGCGAGCAAGTAAGTTTCGGCGATCTGGGCCTCGACGATGGGAGCTGTCACCCGCAACAGCGGCTCTTCGGCAAATAGCACCGTGCCCTCGGGCACCGCCCACAGCGTGCCCGTAAACCGAAGCTGAGCCAAGAAATCGTAAAAGGCCGGACTGGCCCCTTCCAAGGCCGGGTGCTTCCGCAGAAAATCGATCTCGGCGGACTGAAACGAGAGTCCCTGCAAATATTCCACCGCCTGTTGCAGTCCGGCGGACAGCAAAAAGGAGCGTTGCGGGGGCAGGCTGCGGATGCTCAGTTCGAAGGTCGCCACGTCTTCCGACCTGCCGCTGTCAAAGTAGGCAGCCGCCATGGTCAGTTCATAAAGATCGGTGAGCAATCCCAGGCGATCCGGGGAGAGAGAGATCATTTTGGCGCGCTCCACATGGCAGAAGGGCTCCGACCAGGGTTTCCTGAACAGAACTGCATAATAGTGTATCTATTACACTTGTATTCTATCCAACTGCAATCCGGCGATCAAGAAGCGCGGTGTTTCCGGGCTCAAGCAGAATTCTTGCCTTGCCAATTCTCTGAGAGGTTGTTGAAACACTGGCGTATGGGTCCGCTTGCTAACGCTCACGGCTCGGCTGGCGCAGCCCCATCAGCACGTTCATTCCGGGCCGCGACCTCTTGGTCTTCGCTCAGGGCAGGCAGGGCAAGCTGTGAGGGAGCGGACAAATGGCGTTTTTTCAACAACCTGCTAAATCGACAATGCGTTGGAGGAGGAAGTAGCGGCCCTGTGCGGAGCGAATCGCCAGTAAACCGCGGGGATCACTACCATATTCAATGCAGTCGAGGAAAACAATCCGCATAGGATGACCATAGCCATCGGCGCCTGAATTTCGCTTCCCGGCTGGCCCCCCCGGAGCGCAACGGGAATCAAAGCCAGCCCGGTGGTGAGCGCAGTCATCAAGATCGGCGCGAGGCGTTCCGAAGCGCCCTGCAAAATCGCCTGACGAAAATCACCTCCACCCTCTTCATTCCGCAAGTGCTGAATGTGCGATACAAGCAGTATCCCGTTGCGGGTGGCGATTCCGAACAGAGCGAGGAAACCGATCAGCGAGGCGACCGAGAGTACGCCGCCGGAGAGATACACTCCCGCCACACCCCCGATCAAAGCGAGCGGAAGGTTGCACAGAATCATTCCGGCCGCCGCAAAGGAGCGAAAGGCTGTGATCAGGATCAGCAGGATACCCAGCAACACAGCGCCCCCGAGCCACAGCAAAAGCCTCGACGAGGACGCCTCGCTTTCAAACTGCCCGCCATATTCGACGCGGTACCCTGGCGGCATGGCTACGGAAGACCCCACACGCTCCCGAATTTCGCTCACCACTCCGCCGAGGTCCCTGCCAGCCACGTTACACATTACGACAATCTTGCGCTGTCCGTTCTCGCGGCTGATAAAGTTTGCCCCCCGGTCCTCCCGAATTTCGGCCACGCTGGAGAGAGGAATGCGAGCCCCCGAAGGGGTGTCGATCCGGGTTTGACGGATGGTTTCCAAATCAGCGCGGTCGCCCTGCTGGTAGCGTACCACGATCGGAAAGGCCACTTGTCCTTCGAAAATCCTGCCGACTTCCTTGCCGGCAAAGACTGTTTGCAATGCCTCGGCTGCGGTGCCGGCGGGTAGCCCATGGCGGGCAAGCGCGTCCCGGTCGTACTTCACGCGGACGGTCGGAATGTCGGCCTGTTGTTCGGTGGACAGGTCCACGACGCCCGGCACGCCCCGCATGGCGGCTTCCACCTGCCGGGCAAGGCTGCGGAGCACGTGGAGGTCATCGCCGAAGATTTTCACTGCAATGCTGGCGCGGGTTCCTGAGAGCATGTGATCGATCCGGTGGGAAATCGGTTGGCCGATAACGACGTTGGTGCCGGGCAGGAGCGTCACCTTTTCCCGCATTTCCTGGAGCATCTCCTCTTTCGTGCGGCCTTGCATCTGCAAAGCGACGTCGATCTCCGCTGATTCGACTCCCTGAACGTGCTCGTCCAGCTCCGCGCGTCCGGTGCGGCGGGCCGTGGAACTCACCTCCGGCACGGTGTGCAATATCCTCTCGAGATTCCTTCCCAGTTGGTCCGATTCGGCCAGGCTGGTTCCCGGAATCGTCACCGCGCTGATGGTCAGGGCGCCTTCGTTGAAGCCGGGCAGAAATGCGCGGCCCATCGGAGCGAAGCCGGCTATAGCGACAATCAGCAGCAAGGCGGCCGAGACCAGGACGAAACGAGCATGGTCGAGCGTCCAGTTCAGGAAACGTTCATAGCAGCGGCGGATCCATCTGATCCAGCGCGGCTCCTGTCCCCGCAGCACGGCTTTGGCGCGAGGCAGCAGATAGTAGCAAAGCGCCGGGGTCACCGTCAGAGCCACCATCAGGGAGGTGAACAGCGCCGTGATGTAGGCGAAACCGAGCGGCCTGAGCAGGTTTCCTTCCACGCCGCCCAGGAAGAAGACCGGAAGAAAAACCAGCAGGACAACCAGCGTGGCATAGACGATGGCGCCGCGCACCTCGCTGCTTCCCCGGTAGACCAACTCCAGAGCCGGCAGCCGCTCCTCCGGGGGCTTGCGAGCGTTCTCGCGGAGCCGCCGGAACACGTTTTCCACGTCGATGATGGCGTCATCCACCAACGCGCCGATGGCGATAGCCAAGCCGCCCAGCGTCATACTGTTGACCGTTGCGCCTGCTAGCTTCATCCCGATAAAGGCAGCACCTAAAGAGAGCGGAATCACCACCAGCGTGATAGCCGAAGCGCGCAGGTTGGCGAGGAAGATGACAACGATGATCACTACCAGGATGCCGCCGTCGCGCAAAGCGTCGCGCAGGTTGGCGGTTGCCACTTCAATAAAGTCGGCCTGCCGAAAGAGGTTCTTTTGGATGGACATCCCCGGCGGCAGCGACTGCTGTATCTCGTCCAGAACCGCATCCACCCGGCGCGTCAGCTCCAATGTGTTGGCGTTGGGTTGCTTTTGGATTCCCACCACGACCGCCCGGTTGCCGTTGTGCGAGCCTTCGCCCCGCTTGATGGCTTCTCCGATGCGAACCTCCGCCACATCCCGGACCAGGACGGGGCGCGAGTCCCGCGCAACGACCACCATCTGGGCAATCTCCTGTTCGTTTTGCACGCGCCCGATCCCCTGAATCAAATACTCCTGGCCGCCTGCGACACGGAATCCCGCCGAGGTATTCCGGTTTCCCTCACGCACTGCTTCCGCCACCTGCTCCACCGTGACATCGTAGGCTTGAAGCTGCTGCGGATGGATCACGATCTGGTACTGCTTCCGGCCCCCTCCAATCGGAGTCACCTGCGACACCCCCGGAACAGCGAGCAGCCTGCGGCGGATCACGGTGTCGGCCACCGTGCGCACTTCGAGAGGCGAATGCCTGTCCGATTCCAGAGCGATAAACAGTATTTCACCCATGATGGAAGAAATCGGCGACAGGAAGGGCCGGTTGACCTCCGGCGGCAGGGAACCGGATACCAGATTCAGTTTTTCCGTGACGACCTGTCTGGCGCGGTAAATATCTTCTCCCCAGTCGAATTCTGCCCAGATCACTGCGATCCCCACTGCGGTGGCTGACCGCACGCGGCGGATGCCGGGGGCGCCGTTCAACGCCGCCTCGATCGGAAAAGTCACCAGCGATTCCATCTCGGTGGGAGCCATGCCCTGCCCTTCCACCAGAACGGTAACGGTGGGGGCGGTCAGATCAGGCAGCACATCAACGGGGATAACCGAGACCAGATATCCGCCCCAGGCGAGCAAGGCGGCGGCAACCCCCAGAACAAACGTCCGGTTGCCGAGCGACCAGCGAATCAATGCGTCAATCATTGTATCCTCGTGTCCTTCGGGTATCGGCGCTTCTCAGAAAGCAGCACTGCGCATGAATTACCCTTCTTGCTTAGTGCACATGGCCATGAGCCGGGATCTGCGTGGAGAGCGCGGCCAAGCGGACCAGGTAGGCACCGAGCGTTACCACGCGCTCGCCCGGTTCCAAGCCTTCCAGCACTTGAAGATACCCGGATTCCCGGAATCCTAACCGGACCGGGCGGCGCACGAAGGATTCTCCCGCGATCTGAACGAAAACAACGGGGCGGCCTCCGTCATCCACCACGGCGGAGCCGGGCACAGCCGGAGCTTGGACCTGTTTTGAAGTAAACAGCCGCAAGGAAACGGCTTGTCCCAAGGCCAGCAGTCTGGCGGTGTTCCGGACTTCGTAGATCACATTCAGCGTGCGCGAAACGGGGTTCACAATGCTTCCGACCGAGACAAGACGGCTCGGAGAGAGGCGGTTTTCCAATCCGGGAAGCTCGATCTCCGCCCCGGCAAGGTTGCGCAGCCGATGCGCGTTCGCCTCCGGAACGGCTGCGACAACCTGGACAGGGTGCAGGGACACAATCCGAAACAGGCTCTGGCCCTGTTCCACGTTCGCTCCGGCGGTGGCGCGGGTTTCGGCCACGATGCCGGAGATGGGGGCTCGAAGAAGGAATGGAGAGTTGCTTGCGGCGGTCCCATCAGCTCGTTGCCATGCCTCAAGCTGGTCCAGGCGGGCCTGCGCGGCTTTCCGTTTTGCCTCCAGAGTCGTTTCCCGGGTCCGGGCTTCGTCAAGTCGCCGGGCCGGTATTGCTCCCGCTTCGAGGAGCCGTCCGACCCGTTGTGTGTCCTTGTGAGCCAGGGCCAATTGCGCTTCTGTCTCGGCCACCGCAAACTCCAGCGCGGCCCGTTCGGAGGGGCTGCTGATCTTTGGGAGAACGGAAGCCAATACCTGTCCCTCCTCAACAGATGTTCCCGTGGCCGGCAGACCCGTTGCCGCCAATCGCCCTCCAAAGGGCGCGACAACCTCCACCTCGCCGCCTGTGCGCGGCCGCACTTCCCCGTGTACCTGAATACTCTCCCGCAAGGGCCTCGCGGTGACCTTTTCGGTGCGAAAATCGAGCGTCCACTGCTGCTCCTTGAGGAAGGTGATGCCCTCCTCCTCTTCTTCCTCCAGTGCCGTTGTTGGTTCGGAATCGGAGGAGACCGTGACCTGCTCCAACACATGAACATCTTCCAGCTCTCCCGAGAGAACCTGGATGGACATTGTGAATGTGCCCGACTGCCGGGGAACGACATCCACCCCGAAAATTCCCGGACGCGAGGGCGCCTCTGCGCCGAATTGTTCCCGTTCGGTTCCGTTCCGGCGCAGTTCCACGTTCACCCGTCCGGCAGTCAGCGGCCGGAACGTTTCGAGATCCGTCAGGTGAATCGCAAAGCGCGCCGTCCGACCGGCGGCCAGAGCCGGGTATTCCAGGAACAACTCCGTCTTTTCAGTCCAGCGAGTGACGCTGATGACCGGGGGAAGCTCTTGCTCCGTTGTCTCGATTTCAGGGAGTGTTCTCTGGCAGCCTGCCGTCAAGCCCAGCAAAAGCGCCGCCGCAGTCCATATTTTTCTCATGGGAGCACCTCCTGGCCCACAGCCCGGTCCAGTTCAATATCGGCTTTGCGGGCCGCTTCCAGCAACTCGACGGTCTGAAGCCGCGCGAGCAAACCAACGCGATAGGCATCCAGCAGTTCCAGGATACCCAACTCGCCTTCCTGATAGGCAAGCTGCGCAATGCTGGCCAGTTGTTGAGTTTGGGCGCCCACCTGGCCGATGTGCTGCTCCGCCATGCGATGCCGGAATTGGGCGCTAGAGTAAGCTGCTTGGATGCCAGCTTCAATCTCTACGCGCAGTCCCTGGAGCAGCGATTCGGTTCGTTGGGCGGTCGCTTGCAGCCGGGCGACTTCCATCTGGCCGCGATTGAATATAGGCAAAGGCACACTGACGGCGAAGGTATAGCCCACATCAGAAAATCCGGCGGATCGGAAAGTCTGCAATCCTGCCGAAACCGAGGGCTCCGGGATGCGGAGTCGTTCGGCTGCCCGGAGTTCGAGTTGCAGGCGCTCCAGCCGGCGTTGCTCTGCCTTGTAATCACTCCGGTTGAGGAGTGTTTGCTCGAGAAGCTGATCGAGAGGCGGGAGCTGTTGCTGATCCATCAACTGGCCACTGGCTGTCAGGCTGTCAGGTTCGGTGCCCAGGCGAAAAAAAGCCGCCAGTTGGGCCTGTGCCTGTGTCACTTGGCCACCGGCTCGGATCAGTTCCGTCTCGGTACCGGCCAGCTCACGCTCGGCGCGCAGGCGGTCAAACGCTGATCCCTCCCCCTGCCGTTCCCTTTCTCCAAGGATGCGCGCCACCTCCTGCAATTCGCCGAGGCCGTTGCGCAGCACTTCCCTCCGTTCCTGCGCCGCCAGCAGAGAATAAAAGGCCAGCCGCAGATCCGTTCTCAATTGAAACAGAAAATGCTCCGATTGTTCTTGGGCCACGCCGACCGCGGCATCCCCTGCGCTGCGCAACAAACCGCGCCGTCCCGAGAGAGGCACTTTTTGTTGCACCGTGAAAAATTCATTGCTGCTGCGGTTGACGCTTTCCCGGATGCCTGTGATCGTCGGGTTCGGAAGCAGGTTCCAGGCGCGGGTTTCGGCGCGAACAACCGGCACGCGGGAACGCACCTCTCGCGCTCGCGGGCTGTCCTCGGAAAAACGTCGGAGCGCCTCTGCTTCCGTCAACTCCGCGGCAACCGCTCCGGAACCAGCGGCCCCCAACAGAGCAATAATCAGGAAGAACACTCTCCCTTTGCACACAAACATAATGGTCCACCTCTACTGGAACTCGCGACTTGAATTCTCAATTTAAAACTATTGGTACGGGAATTGCGTGAGCGGTGCGCCAGCGGGCACACGCCGACCGAAGGCTTACAGAGGAGGGGACCGCGGACCAAGCGAACCGATGACGGGCGGGTCGTGCGTCCTCGGAGCCGGTTCCCGGTTCGCGTAGCCGGAATAGGATTCGGCAGCGAGAACTATGCTTTGCGCGAGAACAAACGCCGGAACCGGGTTGCTTCGCTCGATGAGCCGAAAAATATTCAGAGACTTGCCGTCGTGCTCCGCCTCCGAGACGGCCGGTTCGCTGCCTCCCTGCGGTGGAACCGGTGCGGGAGGCTGGATTCCATGCGCATGAACGAACGGAGTGTTTGAGTGGCTGTGCCGCCAATCCAACGGGCCAGGGTCACCGACGCCAGCGCCAGCATTCCGGTCATGTCGATGAAGAAGAGTCGCCTGGCATAGTGCCAGGACCATTGCCAGCGATAAGGGAATGGCCAGAAGGCGTCGCATTGCCTTTGATTCTAAGGGAGATGCGAGGGAGGTGTCAAACACATACAGCGCTTGGGGATGGAGTCATTGTTCAAATCGTTCCTATCATATCTGCGCAAGGCGGAAGCCGTGCCCTGCCTAGCTGTGGCAGGCCGGGGGAGCGTGACGCTCAAATTTTCTCCTTCCGCGCGGCTTGCTCGTTCACCTCTACCCCGGCAAGGGTTTCGAGCAGTGTGATGGCGGCGGCGAAATCCTCCTCGCCGTGTCCCATCGCCACCGAGGCCCCAAACAGCTGATGGATCAGGGCCGTGGCCGGGAGTGGGACGTTTAGCTCGTTGCCGGACTCGAGCATGAGTCCCAGGTCCTTGTGCATCCACTTCAAAGAAAAGTGCGGTTCAAAGCTTCGCTTCAGAACCTGTGGCAGCTTGGCGGCAATCATGGGATTGCTGGCCACGCTCGCCTGCAGGACCTCGAGAACCAACGAAGGAGAAAGCCCGGCCTTCTGCGCCAGCACAAAACCCTCGGCCATGGCCTGGCAGGTAAGCGCTCCGATCAGATTCTGCGTCAGCTTGAGTTGCAGGCCCATGCCCTGTGCGCCGATATGAAAGATCTGTTTTCCCATGGCTGCCAGATACGGCTCAACCCGCCGGAAGACCCCCTCGTCGCCGCCGACCATGAAAGTCAAAGTGGCGTCTATTGCCCCTTTCTTGCTCCCGCTGCAAGGAGCGTCCAGAAAGCCGACTCCGCGGCAGCGGAACTGCTCCGCCAGCTTGCGGCTGACCGAAGGAGAAATCGTAGTACAATCGACCACCACTGAACCCGGCTGCACACCTTCCAGCAGGCTCTCAGCTACATGGCAGACGGAGTCCGAATCCCCGACACAGAGGAAGACCACTCGCGTCTGGCGGCCAACTTCGGTCGGCGAGTCGGCGACCTTTGCGCCACGAGCGGTCAGCTCCTCCGATTTCCGCCGGTTGCGGTTGAAAACAGTGACGGAATATCCGGCCTTCAAGAGATTTTCCGCCATCGGACAACCCATAATTCCCAATCCGATAAAGCCTAATTTTTCCGGTTCTGGCATCTTGATCTGTTTCTCCTGCAAGTGGATTGACGACGGCGGGGCAGCCACGCTGGTTCCTAAGGAATTCGGGCCGCTCGTGCGTCACTGGTGAGAGGGCCTGCAATAGTGAGGCCGCTTCCTATTTCTTGGCCGAATCTTTCTTCTGCTCGCTTGGTGCAGGCTCCAGGACTCTTGCCTGCTGCTTTTCCTGGGACTTGTTGCCAGCTTTCTTTTTCCGCTCCGTGACCCAACCGGGCCTGTTGGTTTGGCGCGAGCGGGCGATGCCGAGCGAGTCCGGGGGGACCTCCTCGGTGATGGTGGACCCGGCGGCGACGTAGGAGTTTTTACACACGCGGACCGGGGCAATCAACTTCGTTGCGCATCCGACGAAGGCGTTGTCTTCAATCACTGTGGGGTGTTTTTTTTCTCCATCATAGTTGACGATGATGGTTCCGGCCCCGACGTTTACATCTTCCCCGATCACGGCGTCGCCCAGGTAGGTCAGGTGGGACGCTTTGCTCCCGCGTCCGACACGGGTCTTTTTGACCTCGACGAAATTACCGATCTTCGCCCCGGCTCCGATCTCGCTACCGGACCGAAGGTGCGCGAACGGTCCGATGGTGGCCTCGCTCGCGATTTTGGACTCCTCAATCACGCAGGACTCCTTGACTGTGGCATTGTCGTCGAGCACTGAGTCCGTGATGACGGAAAAGGAACCGATCCGGCAATTCTCCCCCACGCGGGTCTTGCCGGCCAGAGTGACGCCCGGCTCGATCACCGTGTCCGGCCCCACCTCCACGCCCATGTCGATCATCACGGTTTCGGGCCGCAGGATGGTGACGCCGGCCAGCATCAACGCGCGCGCCTTTCGTCCTCGCAGCAACCCGTCCGCCTCGGCCAGCTCCGCGCGGTTGTTGATGCCGATGACCTCGGAGGCGTCGTCCAGCAGGAAAGGCAGCACCTTTTTGCCCCCTCGGGTGAGCAATCCGATAACTTCGGTCAGATAGTATTCTCCCGCAATGGGGTCGCGGGGAATGCGGTCCAGCTCGGCGAGAAGATGTTGAGTCTCGAAGCAGTAGATGGCGGTGTTGATCTCTCGAATGCGGCGCTCTTCGGGCGAAGCCGATTTTTGCTCAACGACGGAGGCTAGGCTGCCGTCGGAGCGGCGCAGGATGCGTCCATAGCCAGTGGGGTCCTTCATATCGGCCGCCATCACGCTGGCCGCCGCGCCGGAGCCCAGGTGGAAGTCGATGAACCGTCGCAGGGTCCCGGCAGTGATGAGAGGGGTGTCTCCGCAGAAAACCAAAAGGTGCGGACCGGCCGTTTCCAGTTCTTGGCGGGCGCACTGCAAGGCGTGGCCCGTGCCCAACTGCTGCTCCTGCCGGATAAAGCGCATCCCCTGTCGGGACAAGCCCTTTAGGGCATTGACCACCTCATCAGCCTGATGGCCAACGATCACACAAACCTTTCCCTCGGAAAGCTCTCTCGCCGTGCGCACAGCGTGTTCAATCAGCGTCCGGCCCCCTGCGCGGTGCAGAACCTTGGCGAGCTTGGACTTCAACCGCGTTCCCAGGCCCGCCGCCAGTATGGCGATGGCAATCTGATCCTTCATCTGTTGTTTACCTCAAAAGCTTGTGAACCTCCGACACCTGCTGCCCGAGACTCAGGTTCGTGCGAGGCGTCGTTTTCGGGGGAGCTTGCCGTTTCCAAGCCGTGATGGAACTTCTCTTTTTTTGCGAGACGAACTGCGATGGCGAGCCGCAATTTCGAGAACCTTCTTTGCCAGCCGGTCGGAGTGGTGCCGTACCTTCTGTACGGTTGATGACGGCGGTCTCTCCTCCGACAACAAATTGCCGGTTACCAAGCAAACTCCCAGCTTCTCCAATTCGGCAACATCCACCTCCACGGGTTTCGATCTTTGTGACAGATACCGCTTTCGGAGCCTGGGCGAAGCCGGTTTGCTGTTCAACAGGGCGTAATCGAAAACGGCCAGACCGCAGTGGTCGTAGATGGCCCGGATGTGATCGGCGGCAGAGTACCCGGTGGTCTCGCCGGGCTGAGACATCAGGTTGCATACAAATATTCTGGCGGCGGAAGATCGCGCCATTCGCTCCGCCACGCCCCGCACCAGGAGGTTCGGGATCAAGCTGGTAAACAGCGAGCCGGGCCCCACGGTGATGGCGTCGGCTGTATCGATGGCCTTCAGTGTCTGCGGCAGAGGACGGCAACTCGACGGCACCAGGCAGATGCGGCCGATACGCGCGCGGCTGCGCGAGATGAGAGTCTCCCCCCGGACGATGCGGCCGTCCTGCATCACGGCTTCCAGAGTGGTGTTGGAAACGGTGGGAGGAAGAATGCGGCCCCGAATGGCGAGCACCTCGCTGGTGACTTTAACCGCATCCTGGAAATCTCCGGTGACGCTGGTCAGCGCAGTCAGAAAAAGATTTCCAAAACTGTGCCCTTTCAGTCCTCTTCCGCTAGTGAAACGGAATTGAAACAGGCGCGAAAGCAGCCCTTCATCTTCCGATAGCGCCACCATGCAGTTGCGGATGTCGCCGGGAGGCAGAACATGGAACTCCCGCAGCAGCAGCCCGGAACTGCCGCCATCGCCAGAAACCGTGACGACCGCGGTGAGGTCGCTCAAGCGGACGGGGTTCGGCCCCGGAGGAACTTCTCTAAACGGCGCCTTGTTGTCCCGCTCATCCTGAACATGCTTCTTCAGGCCGTGCAAAAGGGCAGAAAGACCGGTTCCGCCGCCCATCGCGACAATTTTCATACCCTTTCATACCCCCAAACCTCAGCCCATACGCATTCCGGATGTTTTTATAAGATCGGTTTTTCCGGATAGATCAACTCGGTAAAGCGGGGGTCCTCTTCAAGTTGCGAAAAATCCGGATCGTTTCGCGCCATAAACCGGGTCCGCTCATTGAGTTGAATTGCTTTCTCAAGATGCTCCAGCGCTGTTTCCACATTTGCCCTTAAAGCAAACGTGGAGGCCAGCGCATAATAGATGTAATCGGACTTCGGAGCGAGTTCCAGCGCTTTCGCCAGGTATCGCTCGGCCTCTTCCTGGTTTCCCTGGTTTGCCATTCCGACTCCGTAATTGTAGAAGTCTTCGACAGTTTTCAGGCGCAATGTAGTATGGTTAAGTCGCTGATTACAAATGTTTAGATAGACTTGAGCCCGTTCGCCCAAGTCCCGAGTCTCAAGGTCCGCCAAGCTTTTAAAAATAGGGCGGGCCTTATGAAATTCATGCCGGTTGAAGTATTTAACCCCTTTTTCAAATTGCGTCACGGAGTTCTTATATTGGATTTCCTCCGGTGTCAGCCGCCGCCGGAAAACGGGAGCCGCTTCGGCCGGCTTAGCCTTGGAGGATTTCTTTCTATTTGTTTTCAATGGTTTAGACTTAGAGCTTCTGGCCTTCTTGGCCACTGCCCCTTGCCTGGTTCCGGTGGAAGGTCTCCTTTCAGAATGCCTTGTTTGTTTCGAAGTGTTTTTTTTCATTCCGGAACCGCCCCCAAGGATATGACGCCCTTACTATCGAACAAGCCAGCGGGTAATCTATAGAATCCTATTAACTTATAGCAGATAAGAAATTTTCCAGTCAAGGGAGGGAGGCACCCAACTGGGTCAGGGTGCCAATCGAGGTAGAGACTGCGAATGCCAATCGCAGCCATCCGTCAAAGCAGTTCTGTCAACAACGGTATCTGTTCTGGCTGAGGGAGCCGCCGCAGAAGCGGGGCCTTCTCCGGCTCACTTCCTACCGGGAAAGTCCGGCAACCTTGGGACGGTATCCGCTTCGCGTCCGGATACGGAAATCCTTCACGTGATCTCCCACCAGTTTCACGGAAATGTTCCGCCAGCCGCGGTTCGGGTTTGGTTGCGGATAGTAGCTGAGCGCATAAAGATGCGCCAGGTCGTCCCGGATTAAAGAAAAGGCCTTCTGCTGATCCGTCCAGGATTTGGCAAAATACGCTTTACCACCCGTGCTGACGGTCATCCGCTCAAAAACAGCGGTCGAGACCGGATCGTGCTTCGCCTCCCGCGTGCTGATCATGTAAATGGGAATTCCGGCAGCCTGAGCCAGCTCCCGAACTGCCTCGGGAGATACCACGCTGGCGTTGTCCGGGCCGTTGGAGAAAACGACCACTACTTTTCTTCCGGAAAGCTGGTCGGCGTCTTTGATGGTCATCAGGAGAGCGTTATAGAGCGCAGCATCGTCCCCGGCAACGGTCGAGCGTACGCCGCGCAGGACCTCCACCCGTTCAGAGGTAAGCGGTGCGGGCCGGGAAAAGTCGCGGCTGTAAGAATACAGGGCGATCCGGTCGGCAGCATCCAAGGAGCGGATGAATTCCGAAATCGCGTCCTGCGCAAACACGAAGCCCTGGTACATGTAATTGCTGGTGTCGAACAAAATAAAGACGCTGGCTCCCGCCACCAGAGAAGCCACGCGCTCCGGTGTAGTCTGCGGGAACTCCTGAGGGGCCCCATTGCGGAGCCGTACGGGCCCGCGGGAGTAAAACGGCTTCACCACCCGCGGCTGGCTCTGCCCCGGCAAAAATTCTCCCAATTGGCGCGGAGCATTGCTTCCTTCGGCAAAGGTGGCCACTTTCTGCTCAATTCCATCCTCTTGGAGTTCAAAGTCCCAGGGATACAGCCCGGTTACATAGTTGCCTTTTTTGTCCGTCACGGCCACGTTCAAAAGTACCATGTCGACTTCCACCCGGAAGACGGCCCTGCCGGATTCGGTGTCCTGAGCCACGCCGGGGACAAAGCCGCCGGAAAAGATCCCGAGCAGCAGCAAAATAAGAAAGAAACGCTGGCTAGTCATAGATCATTCTCCCATTGGTTGAAAAACTTCACTGTTTTCCGTTCTGATGTCTTCCAGCTTCCGCCGCGCTGGCAAGCGGGTATCCTCATTTTTCATATTTTCTATCCTTCATCGGCAAACGGGAGCTTCGGCAATGAGGACACCTTTCCGCTACGAAACTCCTCTCCGGTTTCCCGCAAGGCGCGGAGCACAGCCGACCAATCTTCCAGGTGTGTGGCGAAAATCTTCTCGATCATGCGGCGGGTCAATTCGGGAATGATGCTGTGTAGCATGACCGGCGCATAGCCTGCTTCATCCGCCAGCCGCGCCCAGTACAGATTGTGTGAGTCCCAGCTCTCGGCCATCAGACGGCTGGAATAACCCAAGAAAGTGGGAAAGGGTTTCACCGGCAACAATTCGCGCGCATACGTATTGGCCAATGCCGGGTGAGGCACGCCAAAATCCCGCGAGATTCGCTCCCAGCTGACCTCGTCCGGATATTGCTGCCAGAGGGTCTCCAACTCTTTTGCGGCAACGCTCCACTGCGCGGCTTGTCCGGGAAATCTTCTTCGGAACTCGGCTGCCAGGAAAGCAAGCTCCGCGGGCATCACCTGGGAAACAGCCTCATCCAAACGCGCCGTCGCCAGGGCCTGTTCCACTTGCTTCAGCCGTTGCGGGAGAAGCCGGTCGAACAGGATGTCGGAAACCTGCCGCTGCATTTGTTCCTCACCCACCGCCGCCGTCAGGAGGTCTTCTCCCAGGCGTTGGTACAGGGCGACGGCGTGCATCTCGTTCCGGGTGACCTGCCACCACCTGGGCAGGGTGGCGCTCGCCAAGATCGTCGGCGCCAGATCCGACCAGATCAACGATTGGATGTTTTCCGGAACGAGGAAGTCCTGTTCCACCTGCGCAAGAACATAAGGCAGACTGGCAAGCGAGCCGGCCAAGTAAGCTCCGCCGCTCGCTGTCCATCCCCTGCCGAACATGCGCGGCGTTTGCCAGGCTTCTTCCCCGGTAGTGGTCATCCGTCCGGAGAAATCATGGGACCGCACGAAAAGCGAATTGTTGTGGAGAATTTGAGCGCCCGGCGGTTCGTAGTAGGCATAGTTCAAACCGACCAGGGTGTCCCGCAGAAACGGGGTGAGCAGTCCGCGAACGTCAGCCAGCTTCTGCGGAGAATTGGCAGACCGGTTAATCTCCCTGGTCAAATCGGTACGCGCCTGCAGGGACGTATGAGGATTATTGATCAGCCCGGAGGCCCATTCGCTTCGCTCTCTGCGGCTGAAAATGGGCAAGGGCATCTCGAACTCCCGGAGCTGTCCCGCGAGGCGAATCAATGACTCTGAAGCAGCCTGCCCCCGCTCCATATCCTTCATGCCGGCGCTCAACTCCAGCAAGGTATCCAGGGGGACCAGACGTTGCGCATCCATAACCCCATGAATTTTTTCGGCCAGCTCCTGACGCATTTGCTGCCCTTCCGGATCCGTCTGAGGAGGAGCTGCCAGCAGGGCGACGATTTCGAACTGGGATAAATCCGGTTCGCCCTTGATGAATTGCAGTATTGCTTGCAAGGAAGCATGGGCGGCGTCAAAGATCTCCACCGGAGACCCCGGGCCCGAGAAAGGATGGACCACCTGCTGGAACGAGTTATTCAACATTCCTTCCAGAATCTGTCCTTGCCTTGCCAGGATCTGCCAAAGTCCGACGCTTGCTTGAAACAGGCCCATCGCATCGGCCCGTACCTGGTGGTCGCGAATGTGGTCGATGCTATCGGCTGCGTTGAGAAACCGGTTGATCGAATCATTGTCCAGGCTGCCCCATTCGGAGAACAGCAAATACTGGTTTCGCAAGCGTGAGAACTTTTCCGCCATCAACCGGACCGTCTGCGGGTTCAGCCGCTGGGCGGGAGTGCGGTGACGGTCGATTTCGATCAATGCCAGGTAGATTTGCAGCGGCCCGTGCTTGCCCGGGTCCCGGGACAGGGTCATCATGGCTTCCAGCAATTCTTCGGGTCTGTCCCAGCCGCTAGCGCTCTTGGCCAAATCCCGCACTAATCTGGAATCGCTTTTCCTGCGGAAGATTTCCTTCCACACAGACAAGTTGCCCGGAACGTGCGGCTCGCCGTCGGGCCCCAGATAGAGACGGCTGGCCAGCAGCAGGAGCCCGGCATTGGGCCGGAAAACGGGCCGCGCGGGGTTGGGAAGATCCTTATTGGTTTTCCCCCGCAAGGCTTCGTAGAGGCGCCGCATTCGGCGCGGTTCGGTGAAGAGTGCCTGCTGAGCCCGATTAATGCGGGAGAGGGCATCAAAATAGACAGCCAGCCAGCCCTCGTCTTTTTCGAGCAGCCGCGTCACGAATTCTCCGGGTGAATCCGGGTCAGCTCCCACCAGATCCTTCCAGGCGGATTCGGAGCGGGCTCCTCCCGGGACCAGGACCCGCCCGGAACGGATGGTGATGTGGCTGCCATAGAAATCCAGTACGGACGCCAGAGGGAGCAGTGTCTGCATTCCTGGGTCCTGCCACAGAGCGGTTCTGGTTTCCTCGTCCAGGCGAGCCAAGGCCCAGTAGAGCCGGGCCAGTTGCGGGTTCTGCATGAGGGAGTCAACCACATCTTCCTCTCCCACCACCCAATCGTTGGGACTAAACAGCGTCGGTACCTGCGAGCCGGTAAACGGATGAGCGAACGGTGTGCCGGTTCGAAGCGCTTCTTCCAGGTCCACCAGCGGGAATCCGGAATCAACGGTGAGAAAGGCTTTCTCCGGATCGCCGGTTTGCAACACGCTGTCGGGGCCGCAGGAATCCCGGAAGCGATAACCGAGAGTGGCAAGCAGCGGCTGGACGTCGCTGCAACCCGCTACCCGAAGCACACCGTCCAGGCCCGCCAGTTCTCGCAATTCTCTTGCCTGTTCCGTGTAATTCATTAACAGCTTCAGATACTCGGTGGGTTTGCCGGACTTCTTGCCGCTCCAGAAATGATACCCTTCCACCATCACATTGCGGGCCAGGAAGGCCAGCACATCCTCTGCCGGGGCCTTCTGGCTGATGGCTGCCATCCGCAAGAATGAACGCAGCGGGCCGGGTATGACCGTGGTGGCGGGGAGCGGGGGCGGCTTCGCCTGCTCCAGTGCCATCTCCAAATCGGGCAGGTCTTGGCCTCCTCCTTCCCGGTGAAGGGAGAGGTATTCCCTTGCCTTTTGCCGGTTCCCCTCGAGCAGTTCCAATTCCACCAGCCGCCGCGTTACAGTAGCGTGATCGTCCGGTTGCTCGCTGTATCCGCCCGCGGGGAGCAGGTTCAGCCACTGCTCGTAGGCTTGCTTCCGGCCGGGTTGTCCATAGCGGTCTAGCAGTTGCGCGAAGGCGCGCGGGATCTCCAGGTCCTGGGGATACAGCTTCATTCCTTCGGTCAGAATCGTCCTGGCCTGGGTCATCTGGCCGGACTCTTCGGAAGAACGCGCCTGGGCCAGCACGTCGCTGGGGGAAGCAGGACCGGCGGCCCAAGCTCCGCCTGGGAGCAAGGAATGTTCTCCGATAAAAAGCAGCAGGAAAAGACTCGACAGGAAAAAAGCGTGTTTCATGATCACGGCCCTTTCTCCGAGTTTTCAAAAATTGCTGATACTATCCGCCAACGGCACGGCCGGGAAACCGGGTCTGTTCTCTTTTCTCTTTAATAATTCACCCGCCCCAAAGGTGCCTATTGCGTGCCCTAAGATTAAATCATCCTGTAATGCAATCCAAGCCTTTTGATGTTCCAGGACCGGGGCGCAAACAAACAATGCCGAATTATAGGCTAGTTCTTCTGGTCTTTGTACATCTTTTCTGCCATTTTGCGGACCGTTTCGGGGGATGTTCTTGTTGATCGAGAGGGTGCGGAGATCATTCACAATGAGTCATTTCAGCAGAGGCAGGCCTGCATCAATAGGCAGACGTAGGTTGTTGACCGAATTCCGCAATGCCGAGTAGTTCATCAATAAACTTGCGGTTCATGGAAATTTGGCGCAACACATCCTGGTTCACGTTCTTCAGGACGGCAAATTTTTCTACTTCACCGCCGGTTACCTTGGGAGAACTTAAAACGGCCCGCGGGATCACTTTGCCGCCGTTGCGAATTAGGAAGGCTCGTTCTTCTTTGGTACCCGGCAAAGCCAGCTTCAGGCACTGTGCCACGGTCATCTTGGCGATCTTGCTGATCAGGCCTTCCGGTTTGGACGGATCGGCGGCGAGCGAAACCAAGACATACAGTAGCTGGGGGGTATCTCTATCTCGCCACGGGCCGCCCGCAATTTCTCTTCGCGCGATAGTTCCCTGGACGGCCGTTGTTGCGGAAGCAAATTTCACGCCTCACTGGGCGAGCTCGGTAAACCCGTCGGCGGAAATGGTTAGTCGTTTTACTTCACCGTCGTCACCGGCGGACGGCAACGGATTGCCGTTCAGGGTAAGGGTCAACCCGCCCGCGTCTCCAACATGCATCTGTATGATCTCGTTTGCCCCAACCCGGCGCGATTGCTGCGGCTCCAGAATGCCCTCCCACTGCAGGTCCCCGTCCGCAGTGACCGAGAGCCAGACGGCGCGGAGGCTGCCGATCTCCAGCAATAAAGAGGCGGGCGCAGGCTCCATGCGGCTCCCCCGCTCCTGGCGAGTCTCCTCGATGGCAGCGGCCAGCGTGGGAGCTTTTTCTAGAAGTGGTCGTGCCGCAGCGCCGGAAGGGGCGCCGGTGACGGCCTCCGGCCGCGAGCCCGTTCCGGAAGAGGGCCTGTCCGGCGCGGCAGGTACTGCAGTTGGGGAGGCGGAAATAGCTTCCCTGTAGGTGAACCTGTAAATGATGTAGGCAATTCCCACTACTACGATGATTCCCAATACAAAAGCCGCAAAAATCAACGGGAGATTCCCGCTGGCCGGTTGCAGCATCCCCTCTTTCGGCAAAGCAGCCGCCAGCGGGGTTGCAGCATCCCGGTCTCGATCTGCTTCCTCAAAATACTCCGCAACCGTCTGTTGTTCGTCCAGTCCTAAATAAGCGGCATAATGGCGCACGAAACTCTTGTTGAAAATACCGCCCGGGAGCATCTCCAGTTTTTCCTCTTCAATCGCCTTGAGGAAGCGCACACTAATCTTGGTGTGCTCGGAAATCTCGCGGAGGGAAATGCCCCTCGCTTCCCGTTCGCTTTTCAAGTTTTCGCCGGCGGAACCCATATGGTTTCTTAAGGATAGCAATAAACAACGGAGCTTATCATAGTGGGAGAGCCTGAAAACTGTCAAACACTAATTGAGGCTTTCTCTCAGGACAAATTTAACTATAATGAAGTGCGTTTGGACCGGTGGCGAATCTCAGCAGACGTCCCCTGCTGACATTTATTGATCGCCTGCCGGCTGGCATATCTGGCTCATACTCTAAACCATGAACGTTCCAACCAGGAAAAATTGCCCCGTCTGCGACGGCACCGGATGGCGTCCCGTCGAAAAGGAAGGCCTTCGAGCCGTTGAGATTTGTGACTGCCGCCGGCAGCAGCGGGACCAGCGATTGCTTGAGCACGCCCGGATTCCCCGCCGCTATCACACCTGCGACTTTGAAGGTCTTAACGTATTGCAGGAGCAGGAAAGCCTGTACTTTGCCGCAGGCAAAGCGCGCCGCTTTGTGGCGGATCATCCCCTCGTAGAGAAAGGTCTCTTATTTCTGGGGCCTCCGGGTGTGGGTAAGACCCACCTGACTGTTGCCATTCTAAAACGGTTGATGGAGCAAAAGGGGGTCGAGTGCCTTTTCTGTCCTTATCAGGAGTTGTTGAGGCAAATCCGCGACAGTTATGACCCGGTTTCGTTGAGCACGGAGTCGCAGATCCTGCAGCCGGTTTTGCATACGGATGTGGTAGCAATTGACGACCTGGGGGCGAACCGCATCTCCGATTGGGTGGAGGACACCATAACTTATATCTTGAATTACCGCTACAACGAACGAAAGACCACCCTGCTGACCTCCAATCTGCCCGATACCAAGGAAGAGGTTCCGGAGCGCAGCCCCAGCGGCAAGTATCGCATAGGTGACACGCTGGAGGACCGCATAGGCAAGCGCGTCCGCTCGCGGCTCTACGAGATGTGCGAGGTGGTGAAAATCGAAGCCAAGGACTTCCGGCAAACCGTCCTTGCCCACCGTCGCTGAACAAGCTTTTCGCCTGGCCGCTTCGCCTGCCCCCCCAAGTTGAACCGGTTCGCAGCCGAAAAGATTGCAGGGTGGGGCAACGCGGCGGCTGGCTTCCCCTATCTAACAGGAATGAGAGATTCATGTGGGATGGAATTTTCTCTACAGGAGGTTGCTGACATGAGCAAGCATAGAGGATTCGGGATCGTTTGGCTGCTGGCAGGCTTGGGCCTGGGAGCAGGGGTCACTTATCTGTTTACGACCAAGTCGGGGAAGAAGGCTCGCCGCTACGTTTCTCGCATGGCCGAGGACGGACGCGAAAGACTGGCCGAGAACAGCCAGGAAGTGTTGGGGCGCGGAAAAGAGCTGTACGAACGCGGAAAAGAGATGGCCGATGAGGCCATTGAGTTTATCGACCGCAGTCGGCGCGCCATGCAGCGCTAGAGGTCCTCTGGATGGCGGAGGACCATTTCGTTAGGCCTTATTGGAGGGAGGCCTCGCCGGGTGCGTTCTTTTCTAGTTTGATCCTTCAAAGTGTACGAAGTCGATCAGAAAGACCGCCCCAAGCAGGATGCTTTTGGTTTCAACGTCCTTGCCTGGGGGCAACTCGACGGCGAAGTTGTCGGCATCGGTGAAGGCTTCTTTGGCCAACCCGCTCCATTTCTTGGAGATTTTTCCGACCTTCTGGTCCAGCTCGCGAATCTCGAATGTCCAGGGATGGAGCAGGGGCCCGTAGAGCCGGCAAATCTCCATTCCCATAGAATTGGTGATCCGGTAGAGCCGCCGCAGCACGGAGAACTCCCGTTCAATAGTTCCCAGCAATTTTCCCTGTGCGTCACGCACAGCCAGTTTGTGAAAGAAGAATCGGAAGGGACGCTCCAGGTTGAGGACGGTTGAGCCGTCAGTCCGCGCCACGATGATCTCAAAGGGACGCATCGCTTTCAGGAACAGTCGCAGAAGAACGGAACTTTTCTCCGCCGCGTAGTAAAGTTCATTGCCTAGCTCGGAGAGCACCACGTAGCGGTTCTTGGTCTCAAAACCGCTCAGGATTTCCCCCCACTCTTTTTTCTGGCTGACGACCAGGGCGTTGGCAGCCGATAGCGCCTCCATCGGTATCTCTTGTAGTGCCTTTCTAGTGATGTGTCGAGGAATTATATACCAAGCCGCGACTGTAAAGCAGCGGTCCGGCTATGGAAGGAAGCTCCGGATTGCCGCCAGCATTCTTGTCATGCCTTGCTGCTTTTCGAACCGCTCCTTCACAGTCGCGGCTCGGATTCTCACGCAAACTTGAGCAAAGCCCACTGCGCTGATTCGGCCCCTTACGAGCACCCGCTCGTACTGCCGCAGTTCTCGCACTTATAGCAGCTTCCGTTGCGGGTCATGATGGAGCCGCAGTCGGCGCAGGTAGGGGCGTCGGTCATTGCGGCCGCGGCGTTCGTTTGCTCGCGCATGCGGTCCATCGCCGGGGAGGGGGGCGGCGGCGCAGCTTCCAGGAGGTCTCCATCCCCAAGGCCGATCCCGGCCTGGTAGCCGGGGATGAACTTCACGGCCAGCCAGCGGAAGATGTAATCCATGATGGACTTGGCGTAGGGGATATTCTTGTTGCCGGTCCAGCCGGAGGGTTCAAACCGGGTGTGTGCGAACTTGTACACCAGAACCTTCAGCGGCACGCCGTACTGCAAGGCTAGGGAGATGGCTGTGGCGAAGCTGTCCATCAGCCCGCTCACGCTGGATCCCTCTTTGGCCATGACGATGAAGATCTCGCCCGGCTGCCCGTCCTCGTACATGCCCGCCGTGATGTAGCCTTCGTGTCCGCCAATAGAGAACTTGTGTGTGATGGCCTGGCGTTCTTCGGGCAGCTTGTGCCGGATCGGTTTGCGGCTCGCGCCGGCCGGAGCCATTCTCTCGGCGGCTACAGACTCTTCTCTGGCGGCGTCTGGCGGCACGGTTGATTCCGTGCCCTGGCGATCTGCATCATGGTCGCTGTCGGCGGCAGCCCGGAGCGGCTGGACGCGCTTGGAGCCGTCGCGATAGATCGCCACCGCCTTCAACCCCAATTTCCAGGCGGCGATGTAGGTCTCCATAATATCTTCCGCGGTGGCGTCCTCGGGCAGGTTGACGGTCTTCGAGATGGCGCCGGAGAGGAACGGCTGCACGGCCCCCATCATGCGGAGGTGGCCCATGTAATGGATCGAGCGTTTGCCGCTGGGGGGCCGGAAGGAGCAGTCAAAGACCGGCAGGTGCTCCGGCTTCAGGTGAGGCGCGTTCTCGATGGTGCCGGCGTGGTCGATGAAGTCCACCATCTCGTCCACCTGCTTCGAGCTGTACCCCATGCGCAGCAGCGCCGTGGGCACGGTGTTGTTGACCACCTTGATGAGGCCGCCGCCCACCAGTTTCTTAAACTTCACCAGAGCCAGATCCGGCTCGACTCCCGTGGTGTTGCAGTCCATCATGAAGCCGATCGTGCCCGTGGGGGCCAGCACCGTTACCTGCGAGTTGCGATAGCCGTATCGGCTGCCCAGGTCGCAGCAATCTTTCCAGGTTTGCCTGGCCGCCTCAAGAAGAGCAGGGGTTGTGAGGTTCCGCGGGTTGATGCGATCCAGGGCGGCGCGGTGCATCTCGATGACCTCGAGCATATGCTCGCGATTCTGCTCGTAGTGCGGGAAGGGTTCCACGGCCGCCGCCAGCCGCGCGCTGGTCAGGTAGGCCTGTCCGTGCATCAGGGCTGTAACGGCGGCGGCATAGTCGCGGCCCGCCTCGCTGTCGTAAGGCAGCCCGCAAGCCATCAGCAGCGCGCCCAGATTGGCGTAGCCCAGCCCCAGCGGCCGGTAGTTGTGCGAATTCATTCCGATCTTCTCGGTCGGGTAGCTGGCGTGATCCACCAGGATTTCCTGGGCCACGATCATGGTATCGACGGCGTGGCGAAAGGCCTCCACCTCAAAATGACCGGCCCCCGAAAGGAAGTTCAGCAAGTTCAGCGAGGACAGATTGCAGGCCGTATCGTCCAGGAACATATATTCCGAGCAGGGATTGCTGGCGTTGATGCGGCCGCTGGCCTTGGAGGTGTGCCAGCGGTTGATGATGGTGTCAAACTGCATGCCGGGGTCGCCGCACTGGTGAGTCGCCTGGGCGATCTGCTGCAGCAACTCCTTCGCCTTGTAGAGCCCCGCCACCTTGCCGGTGGTCACTTCCCGGGTGGTCCAGCGACCGTCTTCCAGAACCGCCTTCATGAACTCGTCGGTGACGCGGACGCTGTTGTTGGCGTTCTGGAAGAAGATGGAGCTGTAAGCCTCGCCGTCCAGAGACGGATCGTAGCCGGCATCCACCAGGGTCCACGCCTTGCGCTCTTCCTTGGCCTTGCATTCGATGAACTCCACGATGTCGGGATGGTCGATGTTCAGGATCACCATCTTGGCGGCGCGGCGGGTCTTTCCGCCGGACTTGATGACGCCCGCAAAGGCGTCGTAGCCGCGCATGAAGCTGATGGGGCCGCTGGCGCTTCCGCCGCCGGAGAGAGATTCATCCGCCGAGCGCAGCGCAGACAGGTTGGAGCCGGTGCCGGAGCCCCACTTGAACAGCATCCCCTCCGTTTTGGCCAGGGTGAGAATGGAGTCCAGCGTATCGTCAACGGAATTGATGAAGCAGGCTGAACATTGCGGGTTGCGGTATCCAGTGCTCTCGTAGATCGGTTTTTGATCGGTCTTGCTCCAATGCCAGTTGGGAAAATTGGCCTCCGGCTCGCAACGCTCCACGCCGCAGTTGAACCAGACGGGTGAGTTGAAGCTGGCCTTCTGCTGGAGCATCAAGTGGGCCAGCTCGTCGCGGAAATTCGCCGCGTCCTCGTCCGTGGCGAAGTAGCCGTCCACGCGTCCCCACTCGGCGATGGTGTCCACCACGCGGCTTACCAGTTGCCGGACGCTCGACTCGCGCTCCGGCATTCCCAGCTTCCCGTGCAGGTATTTGCTGGACACAATGTTGGTGGCGGTTTGCGACCAACTTTTGGGCGCCTCCACGTTGCGCTGCTCGAAGATGACCTTGCCTTTCTCGTTCGCAATGGAAGCTGTGCGCAACTCCCACTCAACCTGTTCATAAGGAGAGATACTTTGCTTAGTAAAAAAACGAGAGAAAGAAATCCCCTTGCGGGTGCCGGACTGCGCCGCGGTCTTCGGCATTACGTTGCTCGTTTCTTGGTGTGTTTCGCTGCTGGTCTCGCTGCCGCTCACATGTACCGATGTCTCTCCCATGAACACTTCCTCCATATATTTTAACCGCTGGGCAACCTCTCTGTCCGCGAAATCCCGAGGACGCCCACAATTTCTTCACACAACGGTGCTGAGAAGAAACACAGCAACATATTGTAGCTTGTCAAGAGGAATAATCAAAATATTGTGGTTTGCAAATTGCGAGGTGATCGGTTCCTGGGACGGGAACCTCTTTTATTTCTTGCAGAAGCAGCACGGGCGCGGGGGAATCCCAGCGGTTCTGTTGATTTGTTTGGTTCAAAAAACGCCGGGGCGAGATGAGCGCCGCCGGACGTGTGCCGGCAACTTCCCGGCTTCGGGGAACAATTCAGCTTCCGGTTGCGGCGCGGCAATGAGAGAATCCACTGAGTGAATCCGGGGGGAGAGAATCCGAGCGAGAAAATCAGCCTAATGCCCAAACCGCCCATTCCCGACGACGCCGTTCCAAGTGTAATGAAACAAAATTGGGAATCCATGCGCGCCCGCCATCCCCGGTTTGTCTACGAGAGCTTTGCTTTGGAAACTGCGGGGGACGGGTTACGGGCAAGGTTCCGCTTCCGAATCGAGCCCGGTATCGAGTTTGCGCCGGAGATCGCCTTCGAGCGGATCGATCGGCGGAGGGTGGAGTTGATGCCTCAGGCGGCGCTGGAAAACCTGTTCTTCCACCTCGGCCTGGTCGAGATGCTCAGTTACTGGAAAGCAGCCTGTTCGCCGGAGATTCTGGTGCGGGCCGGCGCGCTCGATTCCGAACAGCAAGCATGGTGGACTGAGCTGATCCATCGCGGCATGGGAGAGTATTTCTATGTGAATCAAATCGATTCCAGGCAAGCGGATTTTGTAACCATTACAGCCAGCCGGGAGAGAAAGCCGAAGGCCGCAAAGCAGGTCCCTCGCTTCGCTGGGGATGACGGCAAGGGGAAGCGGCGGGAGAGCGTCAAGCGGGACTTGGTGCTGGCCAGCGGCGGCAAGGATTCGGTGGTGACCCTGGAGCTGCTGCGCCAAGCCGGCAGGGAGTTCGACTGCTTGTTGCTGAACCCCGCCGAAGCAGCCCGCACCGTCGCCCGGCAGGCAGGATGCAGCCACCCGGTGGTGGTTCGCCGCACGCTTGACCCGCGTCTGCTGGAGCTCAACGCGGCCGGGTACTTGAACGGGCACACGCCGTTCTCCGCCCTTCTGGCGATACTTGGCGTGACTGCCGCCGTCCTGGGCGGATACCGGCGGGTCATCGTCTCGAACGAGCGCAGCGCCGAGCAGGCGGCGGTCCAATTGCCGGCAGGAGAGGTGAATCATCAGTACAGCAAGACGTTTTACTTCGAGCGCGGCTTCCGCCGGTATGCGCAAAAGTATCTGGCTCCGGGAGTGGAATATTTCAGCCTGTTGCGGCCGCTCTATGAATTTCAGATCGCCAGACTGTTCTCCTCCTATCCACAATACTTTTCTCTGTTCCGAAGCTGCAATCGCGGCCTGAACCGCAACGCTTGGTGCTGCCGCTGCCCGAAATGTCTGTTTGTATTTACAATCCTCTACCCGTTTCTGGAAAAGCAGCGATTGGTTGGCTTTTTTGGAGAAGACCTGTTCGCCTGGGAGGGGGCTGCGGAGGGCCTGCGGGCGCTGCTGGGCCTGGACCGGGACAAGCCGTTCGAGTGCGTCGGCACGCGGGAAGAAACCCTGGCGGCGATTTATTTGTGCGTTGAAAAAGCGCGGGAGCAGGAAACCGGCCTCCCTCCCGCTTTGCGCGCGATGGAGGAAACTGTTTTGTCTTCTTTATCGTTATCTGCCCGCTCCGGTCTGCCGGATTCAGTCGAGAGCATCCTGGCCGCCTGGACCGACGAGCATCATCTGCCGCCAGATTTGGCCGAAGCCCTCCATCGCCGTCTGCAAGAAACCTCGCTAACCTAGTCTCCAAGTCCAGCTTCAGCTTTGTGCGTGAAAAATGTCGGCGACAACCCTCCGGCAAAAGGTGATCCGCAGGTGACGCGGCTCGGACTATACATGAACTATAGACGTTCTAAATCCACATGATTTTCACTTCGCCTGCAACCTGCCGAAATTCTTTGTCTCCCGTCACCAGCTCCGCCTTTCTCCAACTCAGTGTAGCAGGGTTGGCGTTAGCGATAGGCTTCTCTCCGGTGAGCTATCTTTACAACCAGGACAGCTTTTTTGTGGTCCGAGATGGAATAGACAATTCGGTAGCGGCCTTGACGGAGGCGATACCGCTCCTGGCTGGACAACTTTTCGCAGCCGGCGGGCCGTGGTTTGCCGGCCAGGGCTTGAATCCTTTTGATGATCCGCAGGCGTTCTTTCCTGGGAACCGCTTCCATCTCTTTCACGGCCGAAGTCTTGATGAGGACGTTATAGGAGGCCACGTCTGCTCAAGTCCTTCAAAACCTTCTCGAAGGATAAATTGGGCTCTTGGGCCCGTTTCCGGAAAGCAGCCAGGTCTTCGGCGTCATCCGCAAGAGACTGTTGCACCGCACGGGTAACAATTTCGGAAATCGTCCGGTCCGTCTCGGCCGCTTTCAGCCGCAGAGCTTTGTGCAGGCCGGACTCCAAATAGATGGTGGCTCTTCTTTGTTGCGCCTTCACGCTGTCATTTTAACGTTAAAACATTTAAGCGTCAATTATCTCGTTCTGCTTGTGTCGTTAGCACATGATATGTCCGGTCTAATTAACATGTGAAATGTCCGCTTTGAGCGGCGTAGGGTAGGGCTTTTTGCCAGGAGGTGGCATGAAGTTCTACTCGGAAGCTGCGATGGAGCGGGCGATGAAGATACAAGAAGTAATTTTGCGAGCGATAGGGAAGCGGATCAACTGGTGGCAGGCAGCCGAGATCATCGGGATCAGCGACCGGCAGATGAGGCGGTGGCGCAGCCGGTACGAGCAGTACGGCTACGACGGGCTGTTTGACCGGCGGCGGGGAAAGCCGAGTCCGCGGCGGGTACCCCTGGGGACGGTGGAGAAGGTGTTGGGGCTGTATCAGGAGAAGTACTTTGACTTCAACGTGCGGCACTTTCACGAAAAGCTGCGGGAAGAGCACGGCCTCCGGCTGAGCTACACCTGGGTGAAGCTGGCATTGCAAGGGGCGGGGCTAGTGAACAGGAGGCGGAAGCGGGGCCTGCACCGCCAGAGGCGGCCCCGGCGGCCGTTGCCGGGAATGCTGCTGCATCTGGATGGGAGCCAGCATCGGTGGTTTGTCGATGATCGCTGGTATGACCTGCTGGTGGTCCTGGATGATGCCAGCAGCGAGATTTACTATGCGCAACTGGTAGAGCAGGAATCGACGCGGACGGTGCTGGCTGCCCTGCGGGAGGTGGTCGAGCAGCAGGGGATCTTTTGCGCCCTTTATAGCGACCGGGCCAGTCATTTCTTCCTGACCCGGAAGGCGGGCGAGCCGGTGGATCGGCAACGGCTGACCCAGGTGGGCCGCGCCCTGCGGGAGCTGGGCATTCAGATGATTCCGGCCTATTCGCCGCAGGCGCGGGGACGCAGCGAGCGGAACTTCGGGACCTGGCAAGGGCGGCTGCCGCAGGAACTGCGCCTGCGGGGAATCATCACGCTAGAGGCAGCGAATCGGTTCCTGCGGGAGGGCTATATCGGGGAGTTCAACCGGCGCTTTGCCGTGCCGGCCACCCAACCAGGCAGCGCCTTTTTGCCGTCAGCCAGGCGGGAGTTAGAGCGAATCTTCTCGATCCAGCACCAGCGGATAGTGAATCGGGACAATACGGTCAGTCTGGAGAACCGCCTCCTCCAGATCGAGAAAACTCCTTGGCGCGGGACTCTGGCGGGCTGCCGGGTGACCGTCTATGAACACCTGGATGGGACGTTAAGCATTGGCTATGGGCCGCACACGGTGGGCCGCTACTCCTCCGAGGGGGTGGCGATCCGGTGCGGCGGTCGGCGGCGGAGCCCTGTGGCTTCCCGACAACACCATTTGGCGCTCACCTCCGTCGCCCTACGGGCTCCTTCGGTCAGCGCCAAATCACTTTCGGTAGAATCATGAAAGCGGACATTTCACTTGCTACATATACCGGACATTTTAACTTGCTAACAACAGAGCTTTCTACCTATGAGCCCGCTATGGAAAGAGTTAGATGCACTGTAATGGGCCCGGGAGTATTACGATCCGGGGACAACGGCGAGCGGTTCTTCCTCTGTTTCCAAGCAACTCTGCCCACGCTCGGCGGCAGTCCCGAGGATATCCTCCTTCCATCGATAGATGTTGTGCCGACGCAGCGTAGCCCTCATCGAACGAGAGTATTTTGGGGAGTCAAGCAGTGCCGTTTCCGTTCCGAACGAAAAGCAAACGAGCCGGACAACCCTGGTTTACAGCAATGTGGAAGGTTTAAGAGATCAGTCCCTTGCGGACGGCGTAGAGGACAACTTCATAGGGATTGTGCAGGTCCAGTTTTTCCATGATGTGGCCGCGGTGCGTGTCCACCGTGCTGGTGCTCAGGTTCAGCAACTCCGCGATTTCGCGGCTCGTCTTCCCTTCGGCGATCAGTTGCAAAATTTCCCGCTCTCTCTCGGTGAGCAGCTCATAGCGGTCCGAGACTCCTTTTTCCTGAAGCTGCCGCACGTATTCGTCCAGCAGAATTTTGGAGATGAGCGGGCTAAAAAAGGATTTTCCATTGCTGACCGCCAGAACCGCCTCAACCAGGTCCGTGTCGGCGGAGTCTTTCAGTAGATATGCTTTCGCGCCGGCTTCGAGCATCTGGACCACGTAGCTTTCATCCGAGTACATGCTCAGCACCAAAACTTTGACTGCCGGGAGCCGCTTGGAAATCTGGCGGATGGCCTCCATCCCACCCAGGTGGGGCATGGCCACGTCCATCACGATGACGTCGGGCTCCTTGTCCAAAGCCATCTGGACGGCCTCTCTGCCGTCGCTGGCCTCGCCCACCACTTCCATCCGGGAGGTTTCTTCCAGAATCCTGCGCAACCCCTGGCGCACGATTCGGTGGTCGTCAGCCAACAAAATACGAATCGGGGAATTCATGAGACAACTGCAGAAGCGACCTGTTGAGATACTGTTATTGCGGGCGGAGGCGCCGGCAACACGATCCGGATTCGGGTGCCGCTCTGTTGATTGGATTCCACCGACAAGGTTCCTCCCAATTCATGGGCTCTTTCTCTCATGCCGATGAGACCCAGCCCACCCGCGGGTGAGCTCAACTCAAATCCCTGCCCGTTGTCTTCCACCGAAAGGGTCAAAGACTCCGGAGTTTGCGCCAGCTCGATGAATACCTCGGTGGCCTCCGAGTGGCGAATCGTGTTGGTTAGGGTTTCCTGGACGCTGCGGTAAATGCAGGTTTCCCATTCTTCCGGAAGGCGGCCCAGCATGCGATCGGTATTCAGGTTCACGGGAATTCCAAAACGCCGGGAAAATTCCCGGACGTACCATTCCAAAGCTGGCACCAGTCCCAGGTCATCCAGCATCGCCGGCCGCAGGAGACGTGACAGCTCCCGGACTTCCTGAACCATCTGCTCGGCCAGAAGCTTTGACTCATGGATGCGGTCGTAAATCTCCGGGGCGCCGGCTCCCGTTTTCTGCTCCAGCATTCCCAGGTTGACCTTGATGGCGGTCAAGGCCTGCCCGATTTGATCATGCAGCTCGCGGGCAATTGACCGGCGTTCGTCCTCCTGGGCGTGCAACAGCTTGGCCGAGAGACGCTGCAGATTGGTTTTGGCGGCATTGCTTTCCTGGTATTGCGCTTGCAAGCTTCCTTCCAGCCGCCCCGCGTAGCGCGTGGTCCACAGCGCCACCACTAAGGCAATCAGAAAGGAAAGGGCGCCTAGAAGCATCATCCAACTGCGAAACTGCCGGGAAGCGTCGGCGACCACTACCCTGCGATTCTCTTGCAGAATCTGGCGGTTCAGGTCGCTGAACTGGTCCGCTATATCCAGCACGGCTGCCCTGCGGGGAAAAACCTGCTCGCGCAGGAAACGCCCTGCCCGGACCGCCTTCTGCCGGGGAGTCCATTCAAAGATCGGGGCGAGCATCTTCCAGAATTCGTCCACCTCGGCCTGCAGCAGGTTCCAGGTTTCTCTCTGCTGCGGGGTGAGAAATAACAGTTCCTGCTTGGAGTGGGCGATCTCGAGTTCTTGCCGAATCCCCCAGAGCTGTCTCTCATAGAAGTCGTCCATATCGCGGGCGCGGTTCTGCAGGAAGTCGTCGGTCCCGATTTGAGCCTTCAGCAGGTTGACCACGATTTGGCCCAGGATGGCCTGGGTTTCTTGAAAGCCGTCATAGTGCCCGGTTTCCTGGCTCCGAATCTTTTCCGTGATCCGGACGGCCACCAGCCCGGAGGAGAGGATCAGCAATAACATAGCTCCAAATCCCGCCAGGAGCAACATGCGGAGGTTCATGTGCCCTTTTCGCAGGCGTGGGCCTAAGCTGGGAAGGAAAGGCTGGGGAGATTCACGCCAGGAGCTGTTGTCGTTGCCGCTCTCCGTGTTCATAGGCGTTTGCGGTTGTACTCCGGGATGCCCGAGACTCTTTGGGAAACGTTCCAGTGTCTGCGGGGCTCTATTATTGTATGTCTTTTTGACCGCTTTGTGGGCGAAAAGATTGCTGGCCACGCCCGGCCGCCGAAAAGAGGGAATCGCGGCGGAAATCAAGGAAACCAAATCTCAGCCGAACCTGCTTCCTGCTCATCCGCCCGGATTGGCACGGGAGTTGTCCCTGCGCTATACTGGCTTGCATCCAGTCCGGGAGGGGGAAAAGATTTCACAGACAGCAAATACGGCGCCAAAATTGTTGACCGCCGCTCTGGGGATCCTGCTTTTGTCCGGCGCGGGTTGTGCAAAGAAAATCCGCTTCACTTCCTTTCCCCTGGCCCAGGCAGGGGAGGCCAGCGCCCGTGTTGAGTTGACCTACAACCGGAATAATACCATCGAGGTGGAATTGTCGAAGGTGCCGGACCCTGCAACCCTAAAGGATACGTTCACGCGTTACGTCCTGTGGGTAGCGACGCCCGACCGGCAGCATGTCGTCAACGTGGGCCAGCTTCGCATAGACGAGAACAATACGGCGGATATTTCCACGCTGACTCCTTTGCGCAGCTTTATCCTATTTATCACTGCGGAGACCCGGGGTGATGCAGTGACTCCGGGCCCCGATATCGTTTTCGAAACGGAAGAGATTAACTGGTAAGCAAGAACCTTGCCGTTCCCCGCATATCGATCCATATCCTAATCTTTATCCTATCTTTCCTTAAGCTATCTTCCCAATTGAGATTTTGTGTTGTTAGCAAGTTAAAATGTCCGGTATATGTAGCAAGTGAAATGTCCGCTTTCATGATTCTACCGAAAGTGATTTGGCGCTGACCGAAGGAGCCCGTAGGGCGACGGAGGTGAGCGCCAAATGGTGTTGTCGGGAAGCCACAGGGCTCCGCCGCCGACCGCCGCACCGGATCGCCACCCCCTCGGAGGAGTAGCGGCCCACCGTGTGCGGCCCATAGCCAATGCTTAACGTCCCATCCAGGTGTTCATAGACGGTCACCCGGCAGCCCGCCAGAGTCCCGCGCCAAGGAGTTTTCTCGATCTGGAGGAGGCGGTTCTCCAGACTGACCGTATTGTCCCGATTCACTATCCGCTGGTGCTGGATCGAGAAGATTCGCTCTAACTCCCGCCTGGCTGACGGCAAAAAGGCGCTGCCTGGTTGGGTGGCCGGCACGGCAAAGCGCCGGTTGAACTCCCCGATATAGCCCTCCCGCAGGAACCGATTCGCTGCCTCTAGCGTGATGATTCCCCGCAGGCGCAGTTCCTGCGGCAGCCGCCCTTGCCAGGTCCCGAAGTTCCGCTCGCTGCGTCCCCGCGCCTGCGGCGAATAGGCCGGAATCATCTGAATGCCCAGCTCCCGCAGGGCGCGGCCCACCTGGGTCAGCCGTTGCCGATCCACCGGCTCGCCCGCCTTCCGGGTCAGGAAGAAATGACTGGCCCGGTCGCTATAAAGGGCGCAAAAGATCCCCTGCTGCTCGACCACCTCCCGCAGGGCAGCCAGCACCGTCCGCGTCGATTCCTGCTCTACCAGTTGCGCATAGTAAATCTCGCTGCTGGCATCATCCAGGACCACCAGCAGGTCATACCAGCGATCATCGACAAACCACCGATGCTGGCTCCCATCCAGATGCAGCAGCATTCCCGGCAACGGCCGCCGGGGCCGCCTCTGGCGGTGCAGGCCCCGCTTCCGCCTCCTGTTCACTAGCCCCGCCCCTTGCAATGCCAGCTTCACCCAGGTGTAGCTCAGCCGGAGGCCGTGCTCTTCCCGCAGCTTTTCGTGAAAGTGCCGCACGTTGAAGTCAAAGTACTTCTCCTGATACAGCCCCAACACCTTCTCCACCGTCCCCAGGGGTACCCGCCGCGGACCCGGCTTTCCCCGCCGCCGGTCAAACAGCCCGTCGTAGCCGTACTGCTCGTACCGGCTGCGCCACCGCCTCATCTGCCGGTCGCTGATCCCGATGATCTCGGCTGCCTGCCACCAGTTGATCCGCTTCCCTATCGCTCGCAAAATTACTTCTTGTATCTTCATCGCCCGCTCCATCGCAGCTTCCGAGTAGAACTTCATGCCACCTCCTGGCAAAAAGCCCTACCCTACGCCGCTCAAAGCGGACATTTCACATGTTAATTAGACCGGACATATCATGTGCTAACGACACAAGATTGGAGTTTTGTTGACACATTGTCACTTTGCGGATAGTATTCCCTGCTTGCGGTAGCTTACTCCGGTTCTGCACAATAAAGTTGGAACCTACAATAGACCGGATACATATCATTTAGTTGGAACTAATCCTAAAGGAGAAAACATGCAACCATCAGGAGTAGAGAGCGCCATTCGGGAATTAGAGCGGGAAGAAAAAAGGATACAAGAAATTATTGCAATGCTCCGAAAGCTTCATGCGCAGCGTTCTGCCGCAAACACGGGCGAAAAACGGCCCCGGAGACGCCTTTCGGCAAAGGCTCGGAAGCGTATCTCGGAAGCGGCCAAGAAGCGTTGGGCGGAGCGGCGAGCTTCCAAAGCGTAATGACTGGGGGCCGGGAAGTCCTGGCTCCCAGACTTTTTCCGTGGCAGCCGTTCCGGTGCTTGCAGGAGTTAAAAGCAACTCTTTTCCGTATTCCTATAGGTTTGTTCTCTGATTTAGAGACGGCTGTAATCTCCCTCCATGCTGGATACAAACAAATAGATAATGAATAGGGCAAGCAGACGGTTTTTATGTGAATAGGAAGTTGCTTCTTCTTGCAGCTTGACGGACAGGCCGACTGCTGAACAGCTATACGGATCAGAACGTAGGAAACAAAGAACTGTCAATATATGAGACAGGGTAAATTCAAAGGATTCTCTCCGCAAGCGCTCCAGTTTTTCGACGACCTCAAGCGGCACAATAACCGGCCCTGGTTCCAGGCCCGCAAAGACACCTACGAGAAGGCCGTCAAGGAGCCGATGGTAGAGATGGTTCTAATGGTTGGCGAAGCCCTCCGCCGCTTTGCGCCGGAGATGGTGGCCGACCCCCGGACTTCGATTTACCGCATTTACCGGGACACGCGTTTCAGCCGGGATAAGACCCCGTACAAGACGCATGCGGCCGCCATTTTCCCCATGCGCGGGTTGCCCAAAAATGAGGGCCCGGGACTGTATTTCCACTTTTCAACGGAAGAGGTTTTAATCGGCGGCGGCATATACATGCCCAGCCCGAAAGTCCTGCGCGCCGTTCGGGAGGAAATCGCAGCCTCCCCGCGCCGGTTTCTATCCATCCTCGAAGAACGGCGCTTTCAGACGGCATTCGGCAAGCTGGAAGGAGAATCGTTGCAGTCGATGCCCAGGGGGTTTTCAGCAGATCACACTGCCGCCGAGTACCTGAAGTACAAACAATTTCTGTTCGCCAAAGTATTTCCTCCGCGGTTGGTGCTCAGTTCCCGTCTGCTGCCCACCGTCCTGGACTGTTTTGAAATGGGGATGCCGCTGGTCCGCTTCCTGAAAAAACCCGTATTTCGAAGCCTTTCCAGTTCCCCGGATCAGAAGTTTCTGCGCTCCGCAAGCTTGTTGGGGTGAATCGGGCGGAGGGCCGGGAAGTTCCCCTCTGTTTACAAGTTGTTTCATAACCTGTTTTCAAGGATTGTCAGGAAACGGTTTCAACTGTGCCGAACAACGCTCCAACCTCAGCGGCTTAGCCACTGAGCCCGGATTGCCGATTTCGCTGTGGTACAGTACCGCCAGGACCGGTCGCCACACCTTGATTTCTGGGGCTCTGACGTAAGGAACCTCACTACGGAGGATAACACCCGGTGGGTGAATTACAGCACGAGCCCTCTCAGTGCACGTTCCCGATGGAGCCGGACGCGGCGAGGCGTTCAGCGTATGTTGGCGTGGACGTCGCGTTCGCGAAGGGCAAGTATCTTCCGATTTCGGTGTGTGTTCGTCAGGAGGGTCTGCTGACGCCTCTTCCTCTCAAAGGTCGGCTAGGATGGCCGCGAGGAAATGGAAACGTCGCAGCGCTAGAGGAGCACAACGTTCAGCAATTTGCGCGTGATACAGCCACCTTTTTAGAGAAAGTCTCGCGAGACGAAAACCTCCAGATTGTCCGCATCGCGATTGATGCACCAAGCGACTATCGAGCCGAAGACGTTGCACGCCGGTCGGCCGAATCGGCGATGGACGCGGAGGGTGTTAGTTGCTTTACGACGCCGTCGCGGAGCGACTTCGAGAGGATACGACAGAAGGTCAAAGCTCATCTTCAAAGAGGCAGGGCTGTGTCTCGGCTGCCTCACTCGAACCAACTGTGGATGCTGGCTGGATTCGCTCTGTTCCGAGAACTACCTAAGATAGCTGAGTGCATCGAGGTCTTTCCACAGGCGACTGTGCGAGCGATCGGCACCGGAGAGGTTCACAAGTTCAAACGAGAAGGGCTCGACACGCAGATCACTGCGGCGGCGCGCTGCACGGGCTGGTTATCGGTGGACGAATTCGACGTGAATCTGAATCTGTCGGGATACGGCGACAGGCACGACAAGCTAGACGCGTACCTCTCAGCATGGGTTGCCAGCCTCGATGAGAACGAACGAATCGGCAAGGGGAATCCGCCGCACGACGTCATATGGGTGCCACGGTCTGATGCCGCTGTCGTATCTCGCACGCAAGAGTCACCCAGGCCGGGAGACCCAAGAGGCCAGGCAATAAACCCGAATGGTCTGACCGCAAAGGACGTGTCAGGGAAGAATGTTCTGTGCCCCGCGTGCCAGCGTAAGGTCTTCGTCTTTGCCCGCTGGCCCTTCGGTTGGGATGCTCACGCCGCGCATTCATGTGATGGCCTGGAGGCGGGGACGCCAGACGCACGGAAGCGAGAGTACAAGACGCGATTCGAGCACCTGTTCAAGAGGTAGTAAACTATGGGCGCCCGCGTGCGTGAGCTACTTCCCTGAAATCGGATTCAAGCACCAATCGAAGGTAACGATCATTTAGAAGTCCACTCTGAGGCGCTATCCTGACGGCAAAAAATTAATTCTGAAACAGCTTGTAAGAAATACTGCTTAGGAAACCTTGCTCAGGTGACCATCGGGTTTGCTTTCTCGGGGTCGATCTCCAACTGTTGGATGGCCTGGGAAACTTTCCTGGCGGGAATCTTTCCCTGCTGCGATAGCTGATAGAGAGCGGCAACGGCGACCGACTCGGCGTCGATCTCAAAGAAGCGGCGCAGCCGGGGACGGTTGTCGCTCCTGCCGAAGCCGTCCGTGCCGAGCGAGAGAAAGCGGCCGGGCAACCAGGGAGCGATCTGGTCCGGCAGGAGTTTTAGGTAGTCGGTGACGGCGACGATGGGGCCTTCCGCTTTGTCGAGAGCGGTTTCGAGATAAGACCGGCGTGGTGGCTGATCCGGATGCAGCCGGTTCCAACGGTCCACGTTCAGCGCATCCCGCCGGAGCTGATTGTAGCTGGTCACGCTCCAGACGTCGGCGGCCACGTCAAACTGCTCGGAAAGAATTTTCTGCGCCCGCAGCGCCTCCCGCAGGATGGCTCCGCTGCCGAACAATTGCACCGCCGCTTTGCCCTTCTCTGCCCGGCGCAGACGATAGATTCCCCGCAGTATCCCTTCTTCTGAGCCCTTCGGCATCGCGGGCATTTCATAGTTTTCGTTGTACAGGGTGATGTAGTAGAAGAGGTCTTCCTGTTTCTGGTACATGCGGTGGATACCGTCCTGGATAATCACGGCGGTCTCGTAGGCGAAGGCAGGGTCGTAACAGGCGAGCGTGGGAATGGTGCTGGCCAGCAGGTGGCTGTGGCCGTCCTGGTGCTGCAAGCCTTCTCCGGCCAGCGTCGTCCTGCCTGCCGTGCCGCCCATCAGAAAACCCTTTCCGCGCATGTCGGCAAAGGCCCAGATCAGATCTCCGATCCGTTGAAAGCCGAACATCGAGTAATAACTGAAAAAGGGAATCGTGTTGATTCCATGCGTGGCGTAAGCGGTGCCCGCCGCGATGAACGATGCAATGGAGCCGGCTTCCGTGATCCCTTCTTCCAGAATCTGCCCGTCCTTGGCTTCCTTGTAGTAGAGAAACACATCCGAATCCACCGGCTCGTAAAGCTGTCCCTGGCTGGCGTAGATGCCGAACTGGCGGAACAGCGACTCCATTCCGAAGGTCCGGGCCTCATCCGGGATGATGGGGACAATCAGTTTGCCGATCTGAGGATTTTTCAGCAGCAGAGTAAGCAGCCGCACAAAGGCCATGGTGGTCGAGACCTTGCGGTTCCCGGAGCCTTGGAAGAACTCGGTAAACTGTTCGAGCGGGGGAGCTTCCAGCGGTGCGGCACGGACTCTCCGCTCGGGCAGGAATCCTCCCAGCTCCCTGCGCCTGTCCAGCAAATATTGAATCTCCTCGCTCTCTTCCGGAGGGCAATAGAAAGGATAGTCGTTGGTGTGCTCCTTAGGAGTCGGAATCTGAAAGCGGTCGCGGAAATCTCTCAGTTCCTCCTCGTTCAGCTTCTTTTGCTGATGGGTGACGTTGCGTCCCTCGCCGGACTCTCCCAGGCCGTAGCCTTTGATGGTTTTGGCCAGGATCACCGTGGGGGAACCCTTGTGCTCCCATGCATCTTTGTAAGCGGCGTAGACCTTCTCCGGGTCGTGGCCTCCCCGGCGCAGCTTCTTGAGATCGTCATCGCTCAGCCCTTCCACCATTTGAAGAAGTTCGGGATATTTGCCGAAGAAGTGTTTCCGCGTCCAGGCGCCGGACCGCACGGCGTAGTTCTGATAATCGCCGTCCACGGCCTCCTCCATCCGCCGAACCAGCATTCCCTTGGTGTCTTTTTCCAGCAACGGGTCCCAGTCGTCTCCCCAGATCACTTTGATGACGTGCCACCCGCCGCCGCGAAAAGCCGCCTCCAGTTCCTGGATAATCTTTCCGTTGCCGCGCACCGGACCGTCCAGCCGTTGCAGATTGCAGTTGATGACGAAAATCAGGTTGTCCAGTTTTTCGCGGGAGGCGAGCGTCAAAGCGCCGAGCGTCTCCGGCTCGTCGGTTTCTCCGTCGCCCAGGAAGGCCCAGACCTTTCTGTTCCCGCAGGAATGCAGGCCCCTGTTTTCCAGATAGCGGTTGAACCGGGCCTGGTAGATGGCCGAGATCGGCCCCAGCCCCATCGAGACGGTGGGGAATTCCCAGAAATCGGGCATCAGCCACGGGTGCGGGTAGGAGCTGAGCCCAGGCTGGTCGCCGAGCTCCCGGCGGAAACGTTTCAAATGTCCCGGCTCCAGGCGGCCTTCCAGGTAGGCGCGGGCGTAGATTCCGGGGGCTGCGTGTCCCTGGAAATATACGATATCACCGCAGTAGTCTTCGCTTTTGGCGTGGAAGAAATGGTTGAAACCGACTTCAAGCAGGGTCGCCAGCGACGCGTAGGTCGAGATGTGGCCGCCGATGCCGGGCTCTTCCCGGTTGCTCTGCACCACCATGGCGAGGGCATTCCACCGGATGAGACTCTTGATGCTCCGCTCAATCTTCCGGTTGCCGGGATACTTCGGTTGCTGCTCCCTCGAAATCGTGTTGACGTAAGGAGTGCTTGCCGCAAACTGCAGCGACATTCCATGATGATGGGCCCGGTCTAGAACTCGTTTCAGCAGAAATTGCGTCCCTTTCGGCCCCACCGTGGCCAGCAATCCTTCCAGAGATTCCAGCCACTCGCTGGTTTCCTCCGGTTCGCCGTTCTTCAGATTTTCCGGCGTGGGTTCTTCGCGCAGCTTAAAGTTATGTTCCATTTTTACCCACCCTGTTAGATCAAACTGCTGATAAAAGTATGCGCCCAAAGTATGGCGGAGGCAAGGCGGAGACTCCATCTCAAGCCCGCTCGGCAGAGACAGCTCCGGGTGGCGGTAAGCCTGCAAGAACAGAGTTTATCGAGAGGCCGGTTTCTTTTTGCGTTCGGTTCCGGCGGCGGGGTTAGCCTGGGAGGTCTGGGTGGCGAGCGCCGCTTGGAAGCGCTTCCAACTGATTTCCTGCTTGCCGGAGGCCGGAGCTTCCTCCTCCGCCAGGAGCCTTGCCTCATGACAAAGATGGACAATATCAGCGCCGGAGAGTCCCTCCGTCTTGCGGGCCGCCTTCGCTGCAATCTCATCTGCGCGACGAACCGCTTTCGGCGATTCAGCTCGCAGGTGCATCCGAACCAAGGCTTTCCTGGCAGCGGCATCGGGTAACGGAACGTGGATGTAAGTGCCCAGCCTTCCGGGCCTCAGCAGCGAAGGATCGATCAGGTCGCGGCGGTCCGTAGCCCCGAGCACAACGACCCGGCGGCGCGGTTCGATTCCGTCCATCTCCGCCAGAAGCTGATTCACCACTCGCTCGGTGGTGTAGGTGCCTTGCGGCTGGTTGCCCCGGACCGGCGCGATGGCGTCGAGGTGATCGAAAAAAACAATGGCCGGAGCAACCTGGCGCGCGATGCGGAAGACGTGCCGTACGGCTTCTTCCGATTCTCCCACCCATTGGGTGAACAGCTCCGGGCCTTCCACGGGGATAAAATTGGCGGAGAACTCGCGGGCCAGCGCGCGGGCTAGCATGGTCTTTCCGGTCCCTGAAGGCCCCCACAGCAGAATACCCAGGCTGGTCTTGTTCTCCGAGAGAGCTTCCCCCACCAGCCGTTTGAGGCGCGCCTTGACCGGCTCAAGACCCGCAATCTGGTCCCAACTGCCCGAGGGCGCGCTCAGCAGAGTCTCCCGCATGGCGGAAGGTTTGATCCATTCCAGCGCCTGTTCAAAGTCATCACGATTCACCGTGATTCTGCCCTCCGGCAGATGCACCGCGCCCAGAACGTCCCGGATGCCCACCGTGTTCCGCCGCAGAGCATTCAGTCCGGCCTCGCGGCACAGTTCCATTAGGTCGGCGCCGACAAAACCCGCCGTCCGCTGACTCAGAGAGTCGAGCGCCTGTTCCGCGCTTTCTTCGAGCGGCATCTCCCGGGTATGGACCTCCAGAATCTGGCGGCGGCCGTGTTCGCTGGGCGGGACGAAGAACAGCTCGCGGTCGAAGCGACCCGGTCTGCGCAGCGCCGGGTCCACCGAGTCCACGCGATTGGTGGTGCCGATCACCACCACGCTGTCCACCTTCGTCAGTCCGTCCATCAGGGTGAGCATCAGGCCCACCACTCTGGTGTCGGAGTGCGCGCCGCTCTGGCCGCGCCGGGGTGCGATGGCGTCCACCTCGTCGATGAAGATGATGGAGGGGGCATGGTGGGCGGCCTCGGCAAACATCCGTTTCAGGTTGGCCTCGGTCTCCCCGGCGTAAGCGCCCAGGATATCCGGACCGTTGATGTAGTAGAAGCGGGCATTGATCTCGTTGGCCACCGCTCGCGCCAGGTGAGTCTTGCCGCTTCCGGCCGGACCGTGGAAGAGAATTCCCCGCGGCGCCTGAATTCCCAACTGGCGGTAGGAATAGGGAAATTGCAGCGGCAGTTGCACTAGCTCCCGTACCAGCCGAATTTCGCGATCCAGCCCCCCGATGTCTTCAAAGGTCACGTCGAAGGCGCCCTCCGGCGTGTGGGAGTCTGCGAAATGCAGATGAATTTTGGTGTCGGGGCCGACCACGCCCGGCGCTTCCGCCAGTTTGTGGACCACGTAGGTGGTGCCTCCGCCCGAGTGCGGAAACGTCAGATAGACTACGGAGCCTTTGGCCAGGGGGACCTGCATCTCCATGAGCGTGGTGCGAATATGGGGAATCAGATCGTGTGCGGTCGAAACGTCCACGGCCGGGGTCAGCTCCAGCATCGACAGAGTATTCAGATCGACCGGCTCGACCTGGACAGAGTCATTCAGATGCGCTTTCAGCGCGCGCCGGACATGGCGGTCGAGATGAATTCCGCTTCCCGCAAGGCCGGGCTTCACTTCCAGCCGGGCCACCGTGCTGCAGGCGCGCTCGCTCAACAGCCGCACCGGCTGGCCGTCGGTCACTCCCCATGCGCGGGCCATCCTGGCCGATACCTGTGCCTGAGCCCGTGAGTTGTTCCCGGAATCAACCGTTGCGCGTTCGACCTGGGCTGTATTTGCCTTGCTCATTCGCCGCCCTGCTGGGCCAGCCACTCGGGAGACAATTCGGTCTGCGTCATCTCGGCGGCGCCCCATTCCCAGATCGGAACGTTAATAAAAGCCAGCCACTTGCAACTCTTGCCCGGTTCGCGGTTAAAGTGCTGGTGTTCGACCCCGTTTTCCTTGAACGGCAGCAAAATGAAGTCGCCTTCCTCCCAATCGTAGCGCACTCCATCTACGACCGAGTAGCCTTTGCCTTCGATGACAAACAAGCCGAGCCCGCCCTGGTGCCGGTGCCGCCCGGAGTGCGTGCGGATGTCATGAATGAACAGCAGCCAGTCGCTCAGGCAGACATCCTCGTAGGAAAACGGATTCATAAACCAAAGGATGCGCCCCTGGCGGTTCAGCTCGTATTCCCGGTCGCTCTGCCGGATCACGATCTTGCCGGTCTGCTGACGTTCCTGAAATGCCTCCCGAGACTCGAACAACTGCTCATAGGGAGATTCCTCCCGGGGTCCGCGTTCCCTGACTCTTTCTCGTTCTCTCTCGGCCATCGGCTCCCTCCTGTTTTTCGCCGGAGCACATTCTCTATCGACTGTGTGGCAATTGTCAATTTGGGGACTGCCCGAATTGTGTGTGTTTTCACTTCCCCGTCACTGCAGTTGTTCCCGACGCCCTTTGTCGATGCACTGGAAGCGCCGGGAGGCGGGCAAGCCCTTCAGAGTGCTGTCCAGCGTAATCACGCCCGCCAAACACCGCCCGGCTCGGAAGCGTCCGGTTCGTTTGCGATGAAAACCACTCGCGGAAACAACTCCCCAGCATGATGCCCTACTTTGGCCACCACCCGTCGAGCCGTCTTCCATCCGGCTGCTTGGTAAAGAAATCCCTTGTGCTCGACCAGCGGTTTCTTGCTAGGCCTTCCCACCGGACGTTTCAGCAATTTCTTGAAGTTCCGTTACGGGTTGTCTTTAGAAGGAATGTAAATGGTGTACTGTGCGCCCCGTTCCTCCAGCGCCTCATCTTTCTCTGTTCTAGCCGACAATCTCCATTTGGGGGAAGAAGTAGGCAATCTCCGAGGCGGCGGTCTCGGCGGCGTCGGAGCCGTGAATCACGTTCCGCTCGATGGATGCCGCAAACCGTTTCCGCAAGCTGCCCGGCTGCGCCTCGGCGGGGTTGGTGGCTCCCATCAGTTGGCGCAGCCGCTCGATGGCGTTTTCCCCTTCCAGCACCATCACCACCATCCGGCCCGAGCTCATGAAATCCGTCAGGCTGCCGAAAAACTTCTTGTCGCGGTGCACCCCATAGAACCCTTCCACCTCTTTCTTGTCGAGCCGCAGCATCTTCATGGCCACGATCCGAAAACGCTGGCCCTCCAACACCCGGACGATCTCTCCGATGAGCTGCTGCTCCACTCCGTCCGGCTTGATGATCGTCAGGGTTTGCTGCGAGGCCAAGAGGTTCCCTCCGTTGCAATGGATGGCTCCCTGTAGGGAGCAGGCCGATGGCAGATTCCGTCTCACTTCTTCGGCATGGCCTTGTAGATGGCAAAACAAGGGCTGGCGCGCACCACTTCATAGCGCTCCGGGTCCGGCCCCACCGACTCATAGAACTCTTTCATGTATTGCTCCGCCAGAGCCTCGTCGCCGGTCTCCCGCGCAACCCGGCTCAGCAGCCGCAAACCGTCCTGCTGCATCACTTCCCTCTCAATGTCGGGATAGACCTGCCCGTTCGGCCCGGCGTACCACTCCAGGCCCTCCTGAACGAAAGCCATCGCTTCCGGCTTCTTCAATTGCAGGCCGGCCATCCCCAGGTTCATCAGCACCCGGCCGCGCACCCGGTCCTCTCCGCTCTGGGTGGCCAGCTCCAGCGCTACCCCTAAACTTTCCCAGGCGCTGTCAAAGTCCCCCTGCCGCATGTGCACGTTGCCGATGGTCAGCATCGCATTCGCTTGCCAAGTCCCCCGTCCCATCCTCTGAAAAGCTTCCAGAGCCGGCTCCAGGTACTCCATCGCCAAGTCCGGGTCGCCTACCCATACGTGGGTGTTGCCAATGTTCATCCGAATCATGCCGGGGTACATGTTGCCTCCCATCCGGGTGGCCAAATCCAGCGCTTCCTGATAGGCCGCCAGCCCCCGGTCCGGCTGCACCATGCGGATGAAGGTAGACCCCATGTTGTTCTTCGCCGACACCATCACCCGCAACTCCTCCACCTCCTCGGCCAGGGCGAAGCCGGCTTCCAGCCGCTCCAGGGCCAGGTTGTACAGCCGTTGCGCTTCTTCCCAGTCCAGATGATCCCCGCATTCATCCTCCCCCGCATGGGTATACAGAGCCCCCTCGAAGCGCAGCCGCCGTGCCTCGATCCGTTTGTACAAAACCTCGTCCCCGCTCAAATCCCGATAGACCTCGAACAGCTTCTTGTAGCGCCCCACATCCTCCAGAAAGTTTTCCAGAACCTCCGTATGGACTTCGTGCCCCGAGGTGGCTCCGTAGCGGCCCAGTTGGTCAAATTGCCCGTCCAGTTCTTCCAGCACTCCTTCCAGCCGTTGCTTCACCACCTCCAGATTTTCTCCCATCAGCCGCTCGGCCCCCGCTACGTCGCCTTGGTCCAGCTTGGTCAGCAGGATCATCAGGGGAACCGGGTCCGATGATGGCTCCACCTGAGCCTCCAAAAGACCCCTGTGGCTGCCCCACGGGTACATCCCCAACCCGCACAGCAACAACACCACCCCTATCCCCGCTCTTGGCCCACGGGCTCTTCTTGTGAGTCCTTTTTTCATGCCTCCCCCTCGCTTCAATATATATAGCCTGCTTGCAGTTACTATGGGTTAAACCATTACCGGGCTCTCCATTTTACCCATGCGGGATTGAGAGGCATCCGGAAGCCGTGAGGCAACTCTTAGCCTTTGGCTAGTGGGTGAAGAAAAAGCAAGCAACAATCGGTTGCGTGCCTGGCGCGAGAACATCCACCTTGGCGTCAAAGGAAACCAAGTTTTCCAGGGCCTCGTTTGACCCAAAAGTGGAACCCTCAGCGCTAGTGCGAAGGGTGATGCTGGCTGGCCGACCGTCTTCCTCAATCCGCATGGTCAAGTAGCCCAGCAAACCGGCGGGGATTCCTTTCTCTGACGGCTCCTCCGAAGGGAGTGACGCTGTAACCGACAGCGTTGTAGTCTCCAATCCATTCTCATTCTCGCCCACCTGCAGGTCGGTGCTTACGTCCACGTTCCCCAACTCGGCGGCGATACCGCGGTCGAGCTTAGAAAACTTAAGATTGGCGCTGACGAAATCCACATCCAGCTTCAATCGTCCCACCTGCACTCCTTCAGCCGGCGTAAAGTAAATGGGAACGACGAGCGATGTGCCAGGCGTGCCCGAACTGCTTCCCAACGTTACCCTCGTAGTTGTCTTCGGATCAATAGCAGCCTCCTCGGCATCACCCGATTGCTCCTGAGCAGCAGCCTGACAGGCCAAGACCATAACCAACATGCAGCAGGAAAAAACGCCTGTGATAAAGCTCTTCATCCGGAACCTCCCCCTGAAATTGTTACTTCCAGCAATACTCCCACGTCAAAACCCTGATGCAGAAATATTATAGTCAACGACTAGCAGTGCCGCTTTATTCTACCTGACTTTCGCGTTGCAAGCTCACTCAATCTCTTCGCAATTCAACCATAATAGAGATGTCTGAACTAGCCCCAGCTCGGATTGGCAGCGGCTTCCTTGCCGGCGATGTAACCCTGGGTGATGCATCGGCCCTGACCATGCTGGCTGCACCCGCCGGCCGACTCGCCTCCGCAGTAGAGGCCCGGTATGACCTCGCCATTGGTATCCATCGCCTGGCACTTCATGTTAATCCGGAGGCCCGCATAGGTGTCGTGCACTACGGGCGTGGCCCAGGCAGCGTAAAACGGAGGGACTTCGACCTTATACTTGGGCGTGGGCTTTTCAAAATCGGGATCGTAGCCGAAATCCACAATGGAGTTGTACCGAGTCACCGTCGCTTCCAGGTTCTTGGCAGGCATCTCGGCTTTCTGGTAGGGGTTCTTCTTCAGCTTAGCAGTCAGCTCCGCGAGCGTGTTGGCTCGGAAAAAGTAGAGCGGATCGATGTCGGGCGGCTGAACGTTCCATCTTTCCCGCTTCACTGCCTCGGCGTCGAAGATGGCCCACGTCGGTCCGGCACCGTAGTCCGGAGGAACCGATCCCTCGTTCGGCGCAACTGCAGCGTCGAGGAAATTCTGTGGATTGTATTTGATTCGTCTCGGATTGCGCCAATCCCCTTGGATATAGGGGTCCAGAAACCCGTGATGAGTCCCGTACGGCCAGTTTCCCGCCGTCTCATCGTAGAATCGCTTGCCCACCTGGTTCACTAAGATCAAATCCTGCCAGTCGCGAACGCCAAGGCCGGTGGCGCGGGCAAGAGGAAATACAGGGCTATCCGGCGTCCATCGGATGTAGAGATACTGAGCACCAATCAGGATCCGCTTCCGGAAAAAGCCGTTTCTTTCCATCGTTTGGTTTGCCGTGCCCCAGAGTGAGGCCCCAATGGCCATTCCGGCCAACTCTCCGCTGGCGTCCTGGGGGGAGTAAGGATCGCCGGCGAGTTGAAACTCCTCGGTCATTCTAGGATCGAAAATCCTGCGGAAGTTGACGTTGCCCGTGCTCCCGCCGGTGGCGATGATGACAGCCTTCTTCGCCTTGACGGTGACGGTTTCCTTGTCCATTTCAATGTTGCCGTCGGAGCGGAAACCTTTAAAAGGAGTGCTGTCTCCCGGCATGATCGTGGGCGTGTAGCTTGCCTTGATGCCGAGAACCCGTCCCGAGGAGGAAGTCTCGCGGAAAATGACGTCCATGTGATAGTTCAGCAGGAACTTGACTCCTTTCTTCCTGGCGCTGGCCTCCAACGGCCGATAGACGCTGGTTCCGCCTCCGCCCCGGGGACTTTCGAGGCTCTGTCCTTTTCTCCAGAGGGCGTAATTCTCTCTCGGGGCAGAGATGCCAATGGCGTGGCCGCCTGCTACGCCCGGGGCTCGATCATCGAATACGACCCCATTCTCAAGCAAAAATTCGAAGGCCGGAGCCTCGTTGTCGGCAAGAGATCGCTGGACTCCCCGGTCGTTATACCTGTATTCCGGCATCCCGTTGGTTTCCACGACCGACCAGTCGGTGAGATCTTTGAAAAGGATGTCCGGCGAATCCTTTATCCCGTATTTCTTTTGGGCGCTCGTCCCGCCACCCAGAGGGACTTGTCCTCCATTGAGCAGCCCATGTCCTCCAATGTCGTAATTGGTGTCGATGACGAGAACGGAGACTCCCTGGTCCACTGCCCGAATGGCGGCGGGCATCCCAGTGGCTCCGGAGCCGACAATAACAACGTCTGCCTCCAGGTCCCATTCCGCGGGAATGCTGGAGGTCGTGCTCTGCTGCGCTTCCGCCTGGAGAGCGGGCAGAGCGCTTGCGCCGGCTATCGCCGCAGCGCTAACTCCCGCCCCTCGAACAAAGTCCCGGCGGCTGATTATTTTTTTCTTTTTTTTGTTGCGACTCATGATGTTTCCTTTTTCGCTTAGGACGTTAGTTTCCCCTCAGCGCAGGATGGTTCCCGATTATACGGAAAATGGACAGCAGATAGCCCAAGCGTACTCCTTTAGTCCGCCACGGGGATTTGTCCAGTTAAAGTATCACAAACTTACCGAGCTTCAACAGATTCAAAAATACTCGATCTGGCCGCTGTCACGCAGACCTAACGAGTTCTCCGCCAGGGCAATGATAGTTGATTGGCTGACCGGTCACAAAGGGGAATGCTGTTTTCCCGGGCCAGTCCGGCGGGGATCAGGGAAGGAACAACATCCAGGGAAAGAAACCGACGCCAGGCAGCCAAGTCGTTCAATTGAAGAGATTCCGGAAATTCCTGCAAGGGAAAGGGGGGAGGCTTTTTTGACGCCGCCGCGACGCCGCGCCATGCCCGCCGGGCTGCGGTTATACTGCCCTAAAAAACCTTGCTAGCTTGCTGGCTGCTAGTGCTGTATAATCTTCTCGCTTGGCGGACCATTGACTAATACGGACTTCGCGTGATATAGGGTTTGGCCTGACACCATAATGGCGAAACAGGCGTGGCGGACCCTGCAGAGGGCGCGAACCGCGCCGCGATGACGCCACGAAGCGAGTATCATTAGAGGATAGGGTTAACCCGCATGCTAAAAACAACGATTTTCAGAGCGATCGTGGGCTGGCTGGGAATCGCACTGGCCGTTGCCGGCTCCCTGCCGGCAGCGGCGCAACAGACATCGAGTCCCGCTCCACAGGCCGCCTCGCCGCATCGCGCGCTTCTCAACCGCTACTGCGTCGTCTGCCATAACGAAAAACTGCGCACAGCAGAACTTTTGCTGGATCAAGCTGACCTCGAGAACGTCAGCCAGGACGCGCAGGTGTGGGAAAAGGTGGTGCGGAGGCTTCGCGCGGGGCAGATGCCGCCTGTCGGCATGCCGCGTCCGGACAAATCCACCCTGGCCGCCTTTGCCAGCTACCTGGAGACGGAGCTCGACAGCCTGGCTGCGGCCAACCCCAATCCCGGCCGTCCGTCCATTCATCGTCTCAACCGCTCCGAATACACCAACGCAATCCGCGACCTGCTTGCAGTTGAAATTGACGGCACATCGTTTCTTCCCGCTGACGATTCGGGCCGCGGCTTTGACAATCTTGCGGAACTGCTCGTCGTATCGCCTCTGCTGATGGAACGGTACATGTCAGCGGCAGGAATGATCAGCCGCCTCGCGATCGGCGATTCCGCTATCCAGCCACAGAGCGAGACGTACATTGTCCCTCAGCGCCTCCTGCAAGAGGACCGCGCGAGCGAAGATCTCCCCTTCGGGTCGCGCGGCGGAACTGCGATTCATCATCGCTTCCCGCTCGATGGCGAGTACTCCATCAGAGTCCGCCTAGCCAGAAGCGGCGATGGATATATCCGCGGCATCCAGGGCGATCCACAACAGCTCGACGTCCGTCTGGATGGCGCCAGAATCAAGCGGTTCAAGATTGGCGGCGTAAACATAGGCCCTTCGGGACCACTGTATCCACGCAACGGCACTTTTTACAGGGGGGACCCCAAACAAATCGAATACGAGTTCAATGCGGATGAGAACTTTGAGGTCCGCTTCCCGGCGAAGGCGGGCACGCGGCTGGTTGGCGTCGCTTTTCTGAAGCAAACCGCAGAGCCGGAAGGCATGCTTCTGCCGCCTACGATGTATTCTGACATTACTGACTTTAAAGGGGGCATGGCCGCCTTAGGCAGTGTCACGATCACTGGACCCATGGACAAGAAGGGGCCGGGGGAGACGCCCAGCCGGAGCAAGATTTTTCTGTGCCGCCCTGTAACCAGTAACGACGCGGAACCCTGCGCCAGGAAGACACTTTCCACGCTGGCGCGTCGCGCCTATCGCCGGCCTGTCACGGATGAAGACCTCCAGGCTTTGATGGGCCTTTACAGAACCGGCAGGAGCGAAGGAAGCTTTGAAGCGGGAATCCAACTGGCGCTCGAAGGAATGCTGGTTTCCTCCAAGTTCCTGTTCCGCATCGAACGCGATCCGGCGAACATCGCGCCGGGCGCCGCCTATCGCATCAGCGACCTGGAACTGGCCTCCCGGTTGTCGTTTTTCCTCTGGAGCAGCATACCCGACGATGAGCTGCTCGGCTTGGCCGAACGCGGCCGGCTCAAAGACCCGGCGGTGCTGGACCGGCAGATCCGGCGTATGCTCGCCGATTCCCGCGCGAAGGCTCTGGTGGAAAATTTCGCAGGACAGTGGCTGTATCTGCGCAACATTCGCCAAGTGTCGCCGGACCCGAGAGTGTTTCCTCAGTTCGATGACGAGTTGCGGCAGGCATTCCAGCAGGAGACGAAACTTTTCTTCGAAAGCATGCTGCGCGAAGACCGCAGCGTGCTGGACTTATTGAAGGCGGACTATACGTTCGTCAACGAACGTCTGGCCCGGCACTATCAGATTCCGAATGTTTATGGCAGCCACTTTCGGCGCGTCAGGCTGGAAGAGGAGGAGCGGAGAGGGTTGTTGGGGCAAGGCAGTATCCTGACGGTGACATCGCGTGCCAACCGGACATCCCCGGTTGTGCGCGGCAAGTGGGTGCTGGAAAACTTACTGGGCACTCCACCCCCGCCGCCACCACCCGACGTTCCGGCCCTGGAGGAAAAGAACGAGGAGGTCAGGAACCTCACCATGCGCCAGCGGATGGAGCAGCACCGTGCGAATCCCGCCTGCGCGAGCTGCCACAAGCTGATGGACCCGATCGGATTCGCGCTCGATAACTTTGACGCGATCGGCCAGTGGCGAACCGCCGTGGCTGACAACCCGCTCGATGTGTCCGGGGTGTTCCCCGACGGCACTGAGTTCCAGGGCCCGACTGAGCTTCGGAACATATTGCTGAGCCGTCCCGAACAATTTGTCCATACGGTCACCGAAAAACTTCTCACTTACGCCCTCGGCCGTGAAGTGGAGCATACCGATGCCCCGGCCCTTCGCAAGATCATACGGGAGGCAGGTTCCAGCGACTATCGCTGGGCGTCCCTGATTTCAAGCATAATCAAAAGCACGCCCTTTCAGATGAGGAGGTCAAGAGAGCCATGATGATTTTCAAGAAGGCCATCCCCCGCCGCACGTTTTTGCGCGGCTTCGGTGCAACGCTGGCTTTGCCGTTGCTGGACGGAATGGTCCCGGCATTCGGTGCCACAGGCAACACGGCGGCCAAACCGACGGTCCGCATGACATTTATCTATGGTCCGAACGGAAGAATCATGAACAAGTGGACGCCGACGAAGGAGGGCGCGGCTTTCGAGCTGACTCCGACTTTGGAACCGCTAGCTCCGTTTCGGGATCGCCTTCTCGTGCTGAGCGGGCTGAACATCAAGGCCGCTGATCCAATCGGGAACGAACCCGGGGGGGTCCATGCGCGCCCCTGTGCCGCGTTCCTGACGGGCATTCACCCGAAGCCGGGGGGGGCGATGGGAATTTCGGCGGACCAGCTCGCTGCGAGGGAACTCGGCAAGTACACCCAACTGGGGTCGATCGAACTCGCCATGGACTCCGCCGACGTTGTGGGCGCAGCCGACGGCGCCTATAGTGACGCCTACACCAAAACGATCTCCTGGCGCAGTCCCACGACGCCGCTCCCGATGGAGAACAACCCGCGCAAGGTATTCGAACGCTTGCTCGGCGAGAGCGGCAGCACGGACCCGGCAGAGCGGCTCCGCCGAATCCAGAATAATTACAGCATTCTCGACTTCGTGACCCAGGATGTAGCTAGCCTGCTGCGGGATGTCGGTCCCAGCGACCGCGCCAAGCTCACCGAGTATCTGGACGCCACTCGCGATATCGAGCGGCGCATTCAGCTCGCTGAGCAGCAAGCCTCCCGGGAGCTTCCGGAGATGGAGCGGCCCGCAGGCGTCCCATCCACATATTCCGAGCATGCCAAGCTCATGTTTGATTTGCAGGTGCTGGCCTACCAGGGCGACCTGACTCGCGTCGTTACCTACATGCTGGGCCGCGAATCGGGGGACCGGGCCTACCGCGAGATCGGCATCGGCGACGGGCATCACTCGCTGTCGCACCATTCGGGTAACCCCGAGGCGATCGAGTTGTGCTCGCAGGTCGACGCGTTTCATTCCAAGATGTTCGCGTATTTCCTGGAGAAGATGCAATCCACTCCGGACGGCGACGGCTCCCTGCTGGACCATTCGATCATTGTCTACGGCAGCGCCCTCAGCGACGGCAACGCGCATCTGCACAACGACGTGCCCATACTGTTGCTGGGCAGTGGAACGAGCCGGATCCAGGGAGGCCGTCACATCCGGTATCCGGGTTACCCCATGTCGAATCTGCTCTTGACCGTTCTGGACAGGGCCGGGATTCCGGCGGATGGCTACCTGGACAGCAAGTACAGTGACGCCACCGGAAAGCTGGATATCGTCTCCATGTAGATGCGGGGCCGGGAGATTTCCCGGAGCCGGCAACGGGAATGAACGGAGGAAGGTGCATGAACGTCAAAGTCAAATTCCACAGCGGCTGGTGGCTGGTCCTTCTGTTGTCGGTCTCCAGCCTTTCCGCCGCGGGCGATCTGCGGCTGGTCGAGGCGGCCAAGAAAGGCGACAGGTCGGCCGTGCGGACCTTGTTGGAGGAACATGCCGATGTGAATGCGCCCCAGGCGGATGGCGCAACAGCTCTGGCCTGGGCAGCTCATCGGAATGATCTGGAAACGGCGGAGCAGTTGATTCGCGCCGGAGCCAATGTGGACGCGGCAAACGATTACGGCGTCACGCCTCTGGCGCTGGCCTGTACCAACCGGAACGCCGTCATGGTCGAGAAGCTGCTCGAAGCCGGAGCGGACCCGAACGCCGCCCAATGGACGGGAGAGACGGTGCTCATGACGTGTGCGCGGGCGGGCAGCGTGGACGCGGTGAAATCGCTGCTGACCTACGGAGCGGACGTCAATGCGGCGGAAACCCGGAAGGGACAGACGGCTCTGATGTGGGCGGTGGCGCAAAAGCATGCAGACGTTGTGCGGACGCTGGTGGAGAAGGGAGCGGACGTTAACGCCAAGTCGCGCGCATTAGAAGTCATCAAGCCGATGGTGGCTGTCACCTACAGCAAGCACGTCCATTTCCCCAAATGGAAGGGCGGTTTCACGCCGTTAATGTTTGCCGCCCGGGTCGGCGCCGAGGACTCTGCCCGGATTTTGCTGGCAGCGGGAGCGAACGTGAATGACACCCCGGAGGCAGACGGATTGGGCGAAGGCAGCGCCTTAGTAGTGGCCAGCGCCAGCGGCCACGAGGAGTTGGCCTTATTTCTGCTGGAACAGGGAGCGGACCCGAACGCCACCGACGGTTACGGAATTACCCCTTTGCACTGGGCGATGAAGGAAGGATTACGGGGCCTGGTTGGCGGCAGATCCTTAGCCACCGACCGTTTCTGGTACAACCCCAACATGCAGGCATTGGTGAAGGCGCTGCTGGCTAAAGGAGCGGACCCGAACGCTCAAATCACGAAAGACTTTCCGCCTTACGACAATCTGCTTTTTGGCCACACTTTGGGCAATAACCTGCCCCAAATCAGCCTGGTTGCCACGACGCCGTTTTTACTGGCAGCCGCATCCGGCGATACAGTCTCCATGCGCGTCTTGGTGGAAGGGCGGGCCGATCCAAAACTGGCGACGGTGGATGGAACGGCGCCGGTGATGGTGGCGGCGGGAGTGGGGCGCGAGCGCCAACAACGCTCCGAGGAGGCGAGGAAAAACTTTTTAGAAGCCGCCAATTTGGCGGTGCTGCTGGGCGGCGACGTCAATGCGGTCAACCAGGAGGGCCGGACTGCACTGCACGGCGCAGCAGCCATGGGTGACACCGAAACGATTCAGCTCTTGGTGGAAAAAGGCGCCGATCTGGAGGCGAAGGACATATACGGGCAGACGCCGTTGAGTATCGCGCTGGGCGATCCCGAGGGCTTGGTGTACCGGCAGCTTCCGGGAGATGCGCACGATTATCGGTTTCGGCAGCCCAGATTGCAAGAGAAAGTGGCGGAGTTGCTTGTCAAATTGGGTGCCACCCCGTTTGCCGGCAAGTACAGAGACCGCTCGGGCGAATAAAGCCGCGTCAGTGTCCGATCATTCCTGCAAGCCGAGTTAGATCAGCCCGCAAAGAGAAAACGCCGCCGGCCTGAAGCAGATGCCGTGCAGACGTTCACCATAACATCCCGGCCAAGCGGCTTTCATTCCCAAAGCCAAGCCCGGCTAAGAAACATCAGTACTTGATCTTCCAGGCGCCGTCCGCATCCCTTTCACGGTGCGCGCTGTGGCAGTTCCCGCAGTTGCTCCGCGCTCTCCCCACAGCCTCAGTAGCTTCCTCGATCTTCCCCGCAGAGGCGAGTTGGGCAACTTCCTGAAAGCCAGAACGGGCGGCCATCGCAAACCCCATGGCATCGCTGATGTTCTTCTTTTCCCAGAAGGAATGGACTTGGGTGAAGACTTCCGCCAGCTTCCTTGCGTCCGCTGCGGCGTCGTCGCCGGACTTGGCTTCCAGGTTCTCGTTCAGGCTGCCGGCCGTGGCTCTAATAGTCTGCATCCAGACCTGATACTGGGCCTCCTCTTGAGCTGAAACTACAACGCTTAAACAGAGGATGCCTGCGGCCACTAATACAGCACGTTTCATAGGATATGCTCCTTTCAATTCACTCTGTGATTTAACAGCTTATCAGAGATGCCTCAGCTTTTGGAGAATGCGCACACGCCGCCAGTCGGAACATCTGGATTCGCACGCCATCCAGGTCAGCAGTGAACTCATGCGGCTGTCATGACCGCCAGAGCCGTACTCCCGGTGTGCCGCCGTGGAACTCGGCGCACGACGGTGAAGGTTGCACCCAGGAAGCATTGCGGAGCTTGCCCTGCTCATCGAAACTTCACATAGAATTCCTTGGAGTTGGTCTTTCCCCAGCCCGGAGCGCGATGAACTACACGAACCAGGGAGGTGCCAACCTTTCTCACCAGATTGGCGGGCACGGTGGCCCGAAGCTCGGTGGAACTCACCATCTCGGTCCGCAACCGAGTGTCCTCGAATTGGATAATGGAACTGCTGACGAAATCGTTGCCCCTGACGGTCAGCGTGAACGCTTCGCTGCCCTCGACCAGGACTTGAGGCGAGATCGAAGTGATATGGGTCGGCAGCTCGCTAATCACCCAATCCCCGAAGTTGAGCGCGTATTCCCATCGCGTGGGAATCGGGTTGGTGAAGTCGTAATGGTAGCCGGTCTGCATTTCCTTGCCGTCTTTCATCACGGTCTCAATCGAATCTTTGAAGGCGAGAATATCCGTCAGGGGGTCTCGTCCGAGGATCAGAAGGTCGGCCAGCTTGCCTGCCTCGAGGGTTCCCAGGTCCTCGTCTTGCTGCAGAAGCTCTGCCGCCCATAGGGTGGCGGCCTGGATAGCCTGCATGTTGGTCATCCCGGCATCCACCAGGATTTGCATCTCCCGCCGGACTGCCAACCCGGGAAACATGGTGGCATGATAAGGCGAGGTCGTGTCCATCCCGGTTGAGATCTTGCCACCGGCATCGACGAACTCTTTGGTAAACCACAGATAGTTTTGGTAACCCTGTTTCATCAACGCCAGCTCGTCTGGCGTGAATTGGTCGAGGATGGTGTAATCCAGGATGTTCATGCGAAAGCGTTCGGGGATGTAATGCAGGTTTGGATTGTTGAACAACTCCAGGTCCTCCGCCCGCCATTCCTCCATGTGGTTGTTGACATGCCGGAACATATATCCGATGCAGGATTCAATGAAAACTTCCTCTCGAACCAAAACTTCGATCAAGTCGCGGGTCAGGTCCCGGTCCATCAACCCGAACGACATAATCCGTCGCGGGTCCTCGATGGCGAGAGGATATTCGTTGAAATCGGGATTGGGACCCCATAGCTCCGTCTTGCTGTCCCAGGGGCGCCCGCTCTCCGGAAAAGCGACCCGCAACCTGCCGGTATCAAAGATTCGCATGTCGGGTATTTTTGCCAAGTCTTCGGGCTTGAGCATGTCCGGGACAGGCAACCCGGTGGCGTGCGCCAGGTTGTCGATGCCTGCCAAGGCTGCTTCCTTGGCGCCCATTCCGATGTGCCCGGAAACAAACAATCCCCGCTGATGGGCCCGGCGACTGATGGCTGACAGAACCTGCGGGGTGACGCTGGTGTATACTTTAATGATCTTGGAGCCGCTGTCCGCCAGCGCGTCCACCTGCCTCATGGCTTCTTCCGGTTCGTGGACCTGATCGTTGGCGCCCATGTAGATGCCGCCGATGGTTCCCTGGCTGAGGAAAAACCGGGGGCCATAGATCTTGCCTTTGTTGATGCCCTCCATCTGCGCGTTCAGCCAGGGACCGCCTCCGTAGCCCAGCACCGAGGTGACGCCGTTGGTAATGAGCAATTCCGGAAACCAGTTGCGGTAGTGGGTGTGGGTGTCCCAAAGGCCGGGGGTGATAAATTTTCCGCGAGCATCGATCACTCTGGCTCCGGCCGGAGGGGTGCCTCCCTGGGAGACCGACCGGATGCGGTTGCCGTCTATGACGATCAAAGTATTTGCGAGGGGAGCGCCGCCGTTGCCGTCTATGAGGGTTCCCCCCTGGATGGCCGTCACAGTTTGCTGGGCCAGAACTGGAGACCTTGTCTGCATGGCGAAAACACAAACGGCCAGTATCAGGCTCCATTTCACAACCGCTCTGGACGGAGCAGGTAATAGGATCGCTTTCATTGCTTTGCTTCCCCCTTTCCGATGGCTCTTTCCTGTTTGGATTTGTGAACTGAACTTCGGTGAACTTGCATCTCTCACTGCCAACCGTCTGGAATCTCCCTCGTCCAGTTACACGGCCTGCATCCCGGTCTCACGGGCCAGCCAAGAGGACAGCTGAACAGTCTTGCCGCCCGCCTCCCCTGCGTCCGGTCGAGTAATAACTCAGGTCGTCGTGGACGGTCCGAAACTTCCCTTCACCCGATGCCGATGAGCTAATCCCGCCGAGACTAAGTCCTATGCTTACTGTTTGTCAAGCTCTCTCATTGTCTATTCGGGTGTTGCTATTCCGGTTTGCATGGAACTTCACAGTTGGTCAGCTTGCCTTTCGGAGTAGTTGCCGGAGTTGGCGTCTCATCACATCGGTGTCACAAGTTACCTTCAGAGAACCACCAGCCAACTTCGAGTGGGTTCTGGCTCTTTTCTTCCCGTGCCGCATAACGCTTCCGAATGAGCCGCGCGCTTTGGCGAGAGGATACGCGCGACGACGAGCGCGTCGACCCTATTCGCCTGTCAGGCAGCAAGTGTCCTGACCATGATCGTTCCTGACGCTCCGGCATAGAGCGCGTTCTCCAAAGCTAACCAACCGAGTCGACCGTAGAGCCTTTGCCGGTTGAAGGTGAACAGGTACAACTTCTCGACACCGAGTAGCCGGGCTTCCTCGGTCGCGCGTTCGCACAGCGCCGACCCGATGCCGCGTCCGCGATATTCGGGTGCAACGAGAACGCTTGCCAGCCACGGCGTGAGGTGCTGATGCGATTCGATGTCGTATTCAACAAGACACGCGAGGCCCACCACGTCCGCACCAAGAACGGCCACGAAGGCCGTTGGGATGCCGCCACGACGCGCTCGTTCCCTGAACCCAGCAACGCGATCCGTGAGGCTGAGGTGTGGGGTGATCGCGGCCCATTCAGCGTGATGCCAACGCGCCAAGTCCGCAATGGCATCGATATGTTGGTCCAGGTATTCGATCTGAAGACCCACGGTCGATCCTTGCTGCCTAACTAAGGTAGTGGGACAGTTTCAACGTCAGGGCACGATTTTAACCGTGTCCTGACAAATCGCGTGACCCTGTGCCTACCGGAAACTGACTCACTACCGTAAAAACCCCGGAGTAGTGAAACCCTTCGGAAAGAGTTATGATACCCTCCATTTCCGGGCTAAGGATGTCTGCCGGCGCACTTTTAGAGAGTGATGATATTTTGGAGCGCCGGTCGCCGAAGGAATAACTCCAAATAAGCCGCTACAAAAATTCGTGGTAATTCAAGAGAGTCGGAAAGCGAGGAAATCATGTCGCCGAGAATAGGAAGAAGAGGTGCAATCAAAGCCGGACTGGGCACTTTCCTTTTAACGCCGGGCATGATGAGGAGCGCCAGCTCGCAGATTCTCGAAAGAGGGGAAGCGGAACAGGTGCTTTTTTCCGCGCGAGGGCTGCCGGGAGGAGGGCAGTTGGAGGTTCGTATGACGATCTCTGACGAGCATCCCGACCCGGACGTGCGCGAGGTCGCCCGCCGCGTGAAGTCTTACAACCTGGAGAGCTGGTACGCGGAGTGGACACGGGTGGCGGAGAAAAACCGGCAACTGGCAGCAGGCTTTGAGAACGAGGGGCGCAAGGTCACGGCCAACGAATTTTACCTCCGGGCGGCGGATTTCTACCGCAGAGCACTGGTCTATCTGGCGGACACCGATGCGCGGATGCTTCCCACATATGGCAACCTGCGGGAGATGTTCGACAAGGCATGGAGCTTGGTGAGTCCTCCGTTCGAGCGGGTTGAAATTCCCTATGAGGGCCAGATGCTGGAGGCGCATTTTTATGCGCCGCGGGGCGCAGCCGGGGACCGTTTTCCGGTGGTCTACAACTACTCCGGTGCGGATGGCATTCTGTTGCGGGGGAATCGGGGCAACGCTCCTCAGTATCTCAGCCGGGGAATGGCCTTCCTCGACGTGGACGGACCCGGTCACGGAGGATCGCTGCGCATTAAGAAGTTGTATGCGCCTCCGGATTCCGAGCGAGTGGCCAAGGCCGTGATCGACTACCTGGTCACTCGTCCCGACATCGATCCCAACCGGATCGGGCTTCATGGGTCCAGCATGGGAGGCTACAGCGGCCCCCGCGCAGCGACAGTGGAAAAGCGAATTCGGGCGCTGGCAATGTGGAGCGGCTCGTTCAGTCTGGTGAAGGATATCTTTGATTTTTATCCGCCGATTCAGCACCGGCTTCGCTGGCTGATTGGCGCAAAGACTTTGGAGGAGGGTCGCAGGAAGCTTGCCGAATTCACTCTCGAGGGCAGGGTCAAACAGATTGAATGCCCCATGCTGATCGGCTACAACAAAGACGACCGCATCATGGATCCTCGCGGCGCCCTAAAGCTTTACGAAGAATCGTCCAATTCGAGACGGGAAATGCTTGAGGGCGTGGGTCACGGAGAAAGGCGGTTCGAGCTTAGAACCTATATCGCCGATTGGTTCGCGAAACAGCTGGTAGCTGCGGGAGAATTTAGAGGTTGAGAGATGTCTCCACCCTGGGTAATAATACATGAATCATTCGAAGCGTTGCGCCAGAGGAAAGATGTGATTATGCCAAAGCTGACTTGCAACGTGCAAGCAGCGCTCGGGAAAATCGGCTGTCTAGGCTGCCTGATACTCTGTCTCAGCGGTATTCTCCGTGGGCAAACCACCCTGCCAGAGGGCGATGGCAAGGAATTGGTGGCGGTGGCCTGCACCCAATGTCATAGCTTGAGCCCCATCATGATGTTGCGGGACGGCCGGGAGGGATGGACAGAGATGGTCGAGGAGATGGTCCTCCGCGGAGCGCAACTCCTGCCGGAAGAGGCCGATATCGTTATTCGGTATCTTGCCCGGAACTTCGGTCCCGGATTGAGCCCGATGCAGACCGGAACCCTGCCCCCGGATACGGCGCTGGGCAGCGAGAGCGTGCCGGAGTCGGGTGACGCGGTGTCTCTGCCCCCCGGGGAGGGCAAGGACTTGGTGGAAAGCCGCTGCCGGGTTTGCCATGACCTCGGGAGGGTCATCACGGCCCGCAGAAGCAGAGCGGAGTGGGAGCAGATCACAAAGAACATGATGGGGCGGGGACCGACAGCCACACCGGAGCAGATACAGACGATGGTCCTCTATCTGACCACCCAGTTCGGCAAATAGGCCGCTCCAGGCTCCGGAAGTCTCCGGTAACGGATTGACCCGAGTTGCAAGCCCCGGCTTTTAGAACCTGCATGAGAATCGAAGATTTCAGTTCCAGCCGGCTGAAGGTGGCATGGCGGGGCAACCCTTGAACCAGAAAGTGAATCAGAAGTAAATCGAGCAGGGAATATCTTCTATACTTGGTACGCCTGAATCCTAGAATCGATCTTATGACGGAACCAAACAACGCACAGATGATTGAGGCTCAAAGCCTTAGTAAATTTTACGGCGGCTTTGCGGCCATCCGCGATGTGTCGTTCGCCGTACCCCGGGCCCAGGTGGCGGCCTTTCTTGGACCCAACGGGGCCGGCAAAACGACCACGCTGAAGATCCTCACCGGGTATCTCTCGCCCAGCAACGGCACTGCCCGCATCGCCGGTCTGGACGTGGCAACCCACCGTATTGAGGCTGCGGCGCGAATCGGCTATTTGCCGGAAAATGGACCGCTCTATCCCGAGATGACTCCGCTGGAGCTGCTGGAATTTTTCGGCGAGGCCCGCGGACTGGCGAACGGGAAGCTGAAGGGCCGCATCGAAGCCGTCGTCGAACAGTGCCGGCTGCAAGGGGTACTCGAGAAAAGCATCTTTAAATTGTCGAGAGGGTACCGACAGCGAGTCGGCATGGCGCAGGCCTTGCTGCATGAGCCCGATATTCTCATCATGGATGAGCCGACCAGCGGCCTGGACCCCAACCAGATCCGCGAAGTCAGGAATCTGATCCGCCATTTCGGGGCCAACAAGACGATCCTCATATCCACCCATATACTGCAAGAGGTCGAAGCCGTCGCCGACCGCGTGATTCTGATCGACGAAGGCCGCGTGATTTTCAACGGAACCCCGGCGGAGATGGCAGCGGGTCAGAGTCTGGCGGAAGCTTTTTACCGGCTGACCGGCAAGGTTTCCGGTTCTCCTCCGGGGAAAAACCGGCCAGCCCCGTCCGGGCCGGCGCAAACAGAGAAATCCTCCGGCGGATCCTCGACCGGAAACGCCTCGGAGGTCCAGACATGAACGACCGCTGGCGAATCCCGAAAGCCATCCTCAAGCGCGAGCTGAACAGCTACTTCAGCAGTCCCACCGGCTACGTTTTCATTACGCTGTTCGTCTTTCTGAGCGCGGTAGCCGCCTTTTGGCAGGAGGCTTTTTTCAATAATAATCTGGCCAACCTCGACTCTCTGAATCGCGTCTTCCCTTACCTGCTTCTGTTTCTGATCCCTGCCATCACGATGACCTTGTGGGCCGAAGAGAAGCTCAACGGGACCGACGAGCTGCTGCTGACGCTTCCGGCAACTGACGTGGAGATCGTCGTAGGCAAGTATCTGGCTGCGGTGGCGATATATTCGACGGCGCTGGTGTTCTCGCTGAGCCATTTGGTCGTCCTCTGGTGGCTGGGCAGTCCCGACGTAGGCCTGATGTTCTCCACCTACTTCGGATATTGGCTGATGGGCGCGGCGCTGATGAGCGTGGGCATGCTGGCCTCCCTGCTTACGGCTAATCTCACAGTTGCGTTCATTCTGGGAGCGGTATTCTGCGCGGTGCCGGTTTTTATCATTCACGCCGGCGTCATCTTGAGCGGAGGGCTTCAGCGGCTGGTTGAGGGACTGTCGTTCACTGAGCAGTTCCGCGATCTCTCCACCGGAGTGATCTCGCTGTCCTCGGTGATCTACTTCGTTTCGCTTGCGCTGGCGATGCTGTACCTCAACGTAGTCCTGCTGGGGCGGCGTCACTGGCCAAGCCGGAAAGTCGCCGTGACGCTCGGACGGCATCACCTGGTCCGGGGAGTGGCGCTGATTGTGATTGTCGCCAGCATCACCGTCCTGGCCGGCAGCGTAGGAGGACGCATCGACTCGACCGCCGAACGACTCCATTCGCTCTCGGGGAACACCGAGAATCTCATCGACGGGCTCGATTCCGAGCGGTCGGTTTTTATTCAGGCTTATTTGAGCCCGGTCGTGCCCCGGCGCTATCTGCAAACGCGCAACAACATCATCAGCGTGCTGCGGGAGCTGGATGCCATGGGTGGAGACCGCATCCACGCCCAAATTCTCGAAACCGAGAAATACAGCGCGGCGGCGCGCGAAGCGCAAGACCTCTACGGCATCCGTCCGATGCCGCTTCCGGTATGGGAGCAATCGGCCGGAAGCGATACGGAAATTTACCTGGGAATCGCCTTTCGCAGCGGGGGCGAGGAGTTCGTGATTCCGTTCTTCGATCCAGGCCTGGCGGCAGAGTACGAATTAATACGTTCCATCCGGGTTGTGGCTCAAGTCGAGCGCAAGAAGGTGGGAATCCTCGAAACCAAGGTCAAGCTGTTTGGAGGGTTCGACTTCCAGACGCGGGTGCCGACCCCGGACTGGTCCATCGTGGAGGAGTTGCGCAAGCAATACGAAGTGATGAGGGTGCGTCCCAACGCGGATTACCCGTCCGACCTGGACGTGCTGATCGTCCCCCTGCCGCATACGCTGGAGGCGGTCGAGCTGGGTCGGCTGGTCACCTACGCCAGCGAGGGGAATCCCTTGCTGCTGCTGGTCGATCCCTTGCCGGCCTTCGATATACAGCTTTCCCCGCAGCCGATTCCGGCCAGCCCCTTCCCTTTTAACCAGCCTCCGCCCCCCGAGCCGACCAACATCCAGCCCCTGATGGACGCGATCGGAATCGAGTGGCCCAAGGATCAGGTTGCCTGGGATCAATACAATCCTCACCCGCAGTTCGGTGCCCTGCCGGAGGAGGTAATCTTTGTCGCGGCGGGCAACGAGGCCGCTGAGAACGCCTTCAACAGCGAGGAACCGGTTTCGGCGGACCTGCAAGAGGTGGTGTTGCTCTATCCGGGCCGTTTGCAGCCGGCTCAGATGGAACCGGCTGAGGCTGAACCGGCTGAAGAAGAAGCCTCGGAAGAAGAACCGACAGAAGAAACGACTCCAGGCGAAACGTTTGAGTTTGTCTCTTTGCTCGAAACCGGCGAAGACTCGGGCTTCGTTGCCTGGCAGCAAGTGGTGATGCCTTCGCTGTTTGGGATGCAGATCAATCCGAATCCGCCGCATGAGACGGATGCGGAGACCCACGTCCTGGCCGCGCGGGTGACCGGCCCCGCTGCGGAGCGCCCGGTCCAGGCAATTGTCATCGCCGATCTCGACATGATGAGCGAGCAGTTTTTCGAGCTGCGGCGGCAGGGCGTGGAGAACCTGAGTTTTGACAATGTCACCTTTTTGCTGAACGCAGTGGACCAGCTGGCCGGGGACGAGTCGTTCGTCGCTTTGCGAAAACGCCGGCCCCGACACCGCACGCTGGAGGCGGTCGAAGCGCGCACACGGGTGTACGAACAGCGCCAGCTGGAGGAGACCCAGCAGGCTGAGGCGACCGCCGAGCAACAGTTGACGGAAGCGCAAGCCCGTCTGAATAGCGCCGTGGAAGAGCTGCGCCAGCGGGCAGATCTCGACCAGCAGACCAAACAGATCATGGTAGCCAACCTGGAACAGGTCGAGAACCGCCGCCTGGCCGTCGCCCGCAGCAACATCCAGGATCAGCGACAACAACAGATCGAACGCAGCCGCGCCGATATGGAAACTTCCATCCTCGGCATTCAAAGCACGATCCAGTTGCTGGCCGTCGTGCTGCCGCCTATTCCGGCCTTTGCGCTTTTTGTGTTTGTTTCCCTCCGCCGGCTACGGAGGGAAAAAGCCAGCGTTTCACCCGACCGCTTGGTCCAGGAACGGAGATAGCCGCCCCGGCTTTTTGCCCGGCACGGCATCGAATGCCCTGCCGAGAGCGCCGTCCGGGGGAAATAATAAGTAAGCAAGAGCCAAAGGGGAAAGTAGGGTTGATATGGTGGATAGTAAGGAACTCAAAAAAACAGGGATATTTTGTCTGGCTGCGCTCTTTTTAGCGGTTGCTGCCATGACGTTCGATTCGGGAGGGGTCACACCGGAGATTTTCAGTGACCAGGGATATCCCTTTTATCCGAATTTCACCGATCCGCAGGCTCCCAAAGCCATCGAAGTGGTCGATTACGACGAAACTACGGCGACCACGCGACCGCTCAAGGTGGAGTTCCGGGACAGCAAGTGGAGCATCCCTTCGCACTACAGCTACCCGGCCGACGCTGCAGACCGCCTGGCCAATACCGCCGCTGCCCTGATGGAACTGCGGAAAGACGCAATCATCTCGGATCGCGCCGAGGATCACGGCGTGTATGGAGTCGTCGATCCCCTGGACCCGGCCGCCACGTCGTTTACCGGACGGGGCAAACGAGTCACCCTGCGGAATGAAAACGGCGACGTGCTGGCCGACTTTGTGGTGGGCAAGCAGGTGGAGGACAAGCCGGGCTACCGCTATCTGCGAGTTCCGAACCAGAGGCGGACCTATGCCGTCCAGACCGAAGCCGATGTCTCGGCCCAATTCATCGATTGGATCGAAACGGATTTGCTCAAGCTGTCCGTGGGATATATCCGCAGGATCGCCATCAACAGCTACTCGATCGATGAAGCCGTCGGGAGGATCGAAAACGTGGAACGCCTGACGCTTGTCAAAGAGGAAGATAAATGGGCGCTTACCGGCGGCGGGGAGCCCAACGACGACAAGATGAGAGCGCTCACCGGCGCACTCGCCGATCTGCGGATCGTCGACGTGCAGCCGAAACCGCCCAACCTGACCCGCGATTTGAAAACCGCGGAGGGCATCCAGTTGTCGATGGACACCGTGATGTCGCTGCGGCAGAAAGGCTTTTTCGTCGTCCCGAACGGACAGCTTTTTTCCAATGAAGGCGAAGTCATTGTCGATACGGCAAACGGCCTGCGGTACACGCTCCGCTTTGGAGAGATTGCTTCCGGCGGTCCGGCTCCCACGGGCGAAGCCGGTGACGAATCGGCGGAGTCATCCGAGGATAGCGGGGAAACCGAGGAGCGGCGCTATCTGTTTATCACGGTGGACTACGACGAAACCCGCGCCCGGCAATACTCCGACGGCGAGGGCACCGGAGAGGAGAACGCTGCCGGCGAAGAACTGGCGACGGAACTGCAAAACCGCTTCGCCGACTGGTACTACGTCATCACCGGCACCGACTTCAACAACCTGCGGCCACGGCGGCAAGATCTGTTGAGGAGCACACCGGAAGCTAACCCCGTCGCTTCCAGCCAGAGCGCTTCTCGTGAAAGTGTGTCAAGGTTGGCTGAAAGCCAATCGGCGCTGTGCGCGTAAGCAAGCGGACACCACACGTTGGCCGATTGAGTCATTTTCTGAACCGCTCCCACAGCTGCTCTGAGCGAAGCCGAAAAGATCGCAGCTCGGATTTTTTCTTTTTGCTCTCACCCGCCACTGCTCTTTCTGTCCAGGGCATCACCCTCCAAAGCCCGCAAAACGATTCGCTCCAAATTAAATCGGTGAACTAGTTCCTTACTGATACTGGTCGCCCCGTGGAATATTGGAATAAAGGGGCCGAGCGGCAACCGCGTCCGGATGATTCCGCAGCCTGCCGCGCGGCAAAAACGGGTTGCGGGGACCTCGCCGGTAAAATATACTGAATTCATAACCCTAATCTTGAAAGGGAATGTGAGGATCAACTCGATGCCGCGAAACTTTGTGGGAAAGCTGCTAGCCTGTTTGCTTCTAGCGGGGGTCTGTTTAACTCCGGCCACCGCCGAGATTATCGAGGAGATCGTCGCGCGGGTGAATGACCGCGTGATTGTCTTGTCGGAATACAATGCCAGCCTGCAAGCTCTCCGACAGGAGCTATCCCAGCAGGCCAGTGGGCTGGAACTGGAAGGACTCGTTGATCAGCGTTCCAAGAACGTGCTGCGGGATTTGATCGACCAGCAGTTGTTGGTGCAGAAGTCGGCCGAGATAGGCCTGAATGCTGACACCGAAGTCATCAAGCGACTGGATGAGATTCGCCAACAGATGGAGCTGCCAAGCATGGAGGCTCTGGAACAGGCCGTGGCGCAGCAGGGATTGAACTACGAGGATTTCAAACAGAATCTGGGCGAAAGCATTCTGACGCAGTGGGTGATCAGCCGTGATGTGGGCTCCCGCGTCACGGTTTCTCCGGATGAGCTGGAGGCCTATTACAACGAGAATAAAGAAGCGATGGACCGCCCCGAGGGAGTCCACATCCGACAGATTTTTCTCTCTACGGAAGAAACGACTGCCGAGGAACTGCCGGCGGTGGAGAAAAAAGCCGAGGAAGTGCTGGCCCTGGCCCGTGACGGAGAGGATTTTGCCGAACTGGCCCGGAAGTACTCCGAGGATGCCACGGCGAGCAGCGGAGGCGATGCCGGCTTTTTTGAGCGCGGCTTGATGGCTCCGGAAATCGAGAAGATCGCCTTCGCGCTGGAAAAAGACCAGGTCAGCGACATCATCCGCACCCGCTACGGGCTGATGATCCTGAAGTTGGTGGAACGTTCCCAGGGTGGCATCCCGGCTCTGTCCGAAGTGCAGAACATGATTCATGAGAGGCTCTATTTGCAGAAGATTCAGCCTGCCATGCGCCAGTATCTGACTCGTCTGCGTGGGGAGAGCTTCATCTCGGTCAAAACAGGATATGTGGACTCCGGAGCGCCGACCGAGCAGGCGAGCACCCAAGTGCCGTAGGCTCATACCATCGACGCATGCCATAGGTATATGAAAGAAACCTACATCTGCGACCTCCGGCCCAACCAGGTCATCACATCCAATTTTCTGGTTCAAACCAAGGACCTGCGCCTCAAAAAGACCGGCGAAAACTATTTGGCGCTCACTCTGTCGGACCGCACCGGCGAGGTGGACACCAAAATGTGGGAGAACGTGGACCTGGTACAGTCCACCTTTGAGCGGGATGATTTCGTCAAGGTGAAGGGCGCGGTGCAGTTGTTTCGCAACAAGCCGCAGCTCACCGTGCACAAGCTGAGACGGCTGGAGGACAAGGAAGTTGACCTGACGGATTATTTCCCCCGCAGCGCACGCGACCCGGAAGAGATGTGGGTAGAATTGCTGGAGGTCATCGAAGGGATTGAGAACAGTTCCTTGAAGGCTTTGCTGTCCAAGATTGTTTCCAATCCAGAGATCGCTCAGCGGCTGAAGCTGGCTCCTGCAGCCAAGACCCTGCATCATGCCTACCTTGGAGGGCTGCTGGAACACATTCTTTCCTTGTGCCGTCTTACCCGCTTGGTGGTCCAAAATTACAGCGGAATCGATTCTGACCTGGTGCTGGCCGGCGTTATCCTGCACGATCTTGGAAAAATCTACGAACTTTCCTATACCCGCTCCTTTGGATACACAACCGAGGGCCAGCTTCTCGGGCACATGATTCTGGAACTGGAAATTCTCCACCGAACGCTGGCGGAGTTGCCGGACTTTCCGCGCCCGTTGCAAACTCTGCTGGAACACCTCATCATCAGCCATCACGGCCAGTACCAGTTCGGCTCTCCCAAGCTCCCCATGTTCCCGGAAGCGGTGCTGTTGCACTATCTGGACGACCTCGATTCCAAGCTCCAGGGCATACAAACCAGAATGGACCGGGACAATTCAGTGGAGGGTGAATGGACTGGGTACGTGCCTTCGCTCGAGCGGCCTTTGCTGAAGCTCGACGAGTATCGCCGAAGAAATGGCTTGGACGCTGCGGGAGACGGCTCTGCCCAGCAGGATGAGTCCGGGGAAGGAACCGTTCCGGGAACAGCGACAAATCAGAAGGAATAACTAAGATTTTCAGGATGGGCGTGAATCACGCGTATCGCAGGAAAGCGCCCTGGAAGCTACGGTAAAGTGATGTCTGCCACGATCACCAGCTCCAGTATTGAGTAACTGCGCTGTTTGCCCATTGCCCCCCCCGCTCACTGGAGCGGCCCTGCCTCGATTCGCTGACAATTTAAAATGAACTCCAGTCCGAGGGAATAACTCGCAGGTCACGTTTTCTGATAGAACTCTTACTCTATGGGAATTTTCCTCTCTGCCGCGTGCAGCCTCATCCGGACGGGCGGAGAGGTATATAATTATCGTGGGAGCGAGAGTGGCGGAATTGGCAGACGCGCCAGACTTAGGATCTGGTGCCCGAAAGGGCGTGGGGGTTCGAGTCCCCCCTTTCGCACCAAACACTTAACACCAAAATCATTTTCGACCCTGATCCAGCCACCAGCATTCTTGACACTCGTCACTTATCACTGACCACTGCTTTTCTGACCGCTCTTTGAGAGTCGCGGCTCGGATTATTTCCCGGAGAACTTCGGAGGCCGTTTCTCGCGGAATGCCCGGAAGCCCTCCTGGACGTCCTCGGTGTTCAACAGGATGCTCTGGCCCAGCCGCTCCAGCGCCCGCCCGGTAGAGGCATCGACGCTGAGGGCCGTATTGATCATTTGCTTGGCCATGCCCACGGCCAGTGGGCCGCGCCGGCCGATCTTTTCCGCATACTCTGTTATCTTGGCGGGCAACTGATCGGCGGGAACCACGGCGTGGACCAGTCCGATCTGCTTGGCCTCGGCGGCGGAAATTAGCTCTCCGGTCAGGATCAACTCTTTGGCCACCCCGACCCCCACCAGCCGGGCCAGGCGCGAGCAGCCGCCTGAGCCCGGAATGATGCCTGCGTTGACCTCTGGAAAGCCGAAGCGCGCCTCCTCCACCGCCACGCGCAGGTCGCAGGAGATGGCAAACTCCAGTCCGCCGCCTACGCACACGCCGTTGATGGCGGCCAGAACCGGTTTCTCCAGCTCTTCCAGGGCGTCAAAGACATCGTGAGCGTACCTGGCCTGGATGCGAAACCGGTGCGTCCGCGTATCCGGCGTGAACCAATTCAGGTCCGCGCCCACGGAGAACGCTCTTCCCTCCCCGGTGAAAACGGCCATTCGGGTATCGTCTTGCTTGCCGATGGCGTCCAGTGCCGTCTTCACCTCCTCTAGCATCAGGCCGTCCCAGGCGTTCAACTTTTTCGGCACGCGGAACCTGACGGTGGCAACTCCGCCGGCGGTCTCCAGACTGATCCTTTGAAAGTCCATAATTTTGCATTGTCCCCTATCGGTTTTGGGAAGCTCCTCATACTATTCGGCTGCGCAGAGGCTGTCAAATCGGACTCCTTCCCGGAATGCCTGGGGCGTTGTTGTTCAGCAGTTCTATTCCACTCCCGGATTCGCTTCCCTGTTGAGACCTGTCTCGGATGGACAGTTTCCCACCGCTTCCGAGCGGCCCTGTCGGCAAATCGGAAACTGACCTGTGCCGAATTAGCCACCTTCACAGAGTGTTGTTAGCAAGTTAAAATGTCCGGTATATGTAGCAAGTGAAATGTCCGCTTTCATGATTCTACCGAAAGTGATTTGGCGCTGACCGAAGGAGCCCGTAGGGCGACGGAGGTGAGCGCCAAATGGTGTTGTCGGGAAGCCACAGGGCTCCGCCGCCGACCGCCGCACCGGATCGCCACCCCCTCGGAGGAGTAGCGGCCCACCGTGTGCGGCCCATAGCCAATGCTTAACGTCCCATCCAGGTGTTCATAGACGGTCACCCGGCAGCCCGCCAGAGTCCCGCGCCAAGGAGTTTTCTCGATCTGGAGGAGGCGGTTCTCCAGACTGACCGTATTGTCCCGATTCACTATCCGCTGGTGCTGGATCGAGAAGATTCGCTCTAACTCCCGCCTGGCTGACGGCAAAAAGGCGCTGCCTGGTTGGGTGGCCGGCACGGCAAAGCGCCGGTTGAACTCCCCGATATAGCCCTCCCGCAGGAACCGATTCGCTGCCTCTAGCGTGATGATTCCCCGCAGGCGCAGTTCCTGCGGCAGCCGCCCTTGCCAGGTCCCGAAGTTCCGCTCGCTGCGTCCCCGCGCCTGCGGCGAATAGGCCGGAATCATCTGAATGCCCAGCTCCCGCAGGGCGCGGCCCACCTGGGTCAGCCGTTGCCGATCCACCGGCTCGCCCGCCTTCCGGGTCAGGAAGAAATGACTGGCCCGGTCGCTATAAAGGGCGCAAAAGATCCCCTGCTGCTCGACCACCTCCCGCAGGGCAGCCAGCACCGTCCGCGTCGATTCCTGCTCTACCAGTTGCGCATAGTAAATCTCGCTGCTGGCATCATCCAGGACCACCAGCAGGTCATACCAGCGATCATCGACAAACCACCGATGCTGGCTCCCATCCAGATGCAGCAGCATTCCCGGCAACGGCCGCCGGGGCCGCCTCTGGCGGTGCAGGCCCCGCTTCCGCCTCCTGTTCACTAGCCCCGCCCCTTGCAATGCCAGCTTCACCCAGGTGTAGCTCAGCCGGAGGCCGTGCTCTTCCCGCAGCTTTTCGTGAAAGTGCCGCACGTTGAAGTCAAAGTACTTCTCCTGATACAGCCCCAACACCTTCTCCACCGTCCCCAGGGGTACCCGCCGCGGACTCGGCTTTCCCCGCCGCCGGTCAAACAGCCCGTCGTAGCCGTACTGCTCGTACCGGCTGCGCCACCGCCTCATCTGCCGGTCGCTGATCCCGATGATCTCGGCTGCCTGCCACCAGTTGATCCGCTTCCCTATCGCTCGCAAAATTACTTCTTGTATCTTCATCGCCCGCTCCATCGCAGCTTCCGAGTAGAACTTCATGCCACCTCCTGGCAAAAAGCCCTACCCTACGCCGCTCAAAGCGGACATTTCACATGTTAATTAGACCGGACATATCATGTGCTAACGACAAGCCACCTTCACAGAGTTGAATTTTGGGGACCCCAGTGCTAACATCACAATGAAGAAAGGGTTGAGGAGGTTCCGATGGACGACAACGGAGAGACGAGATTCTTTTACTTTCTCGTCGGCGTGGGTATCGGGGCCCTGGTTGGGGTTTTGTTTGCCCCCAGCTCAGGAGGAAAAACCAGGGAAGTCATTGCAAGCAAAGCAGAAGAAGGCCGCGACTTTGTGGTCCGCAAGGGCCGTGAAGTGCGGGAGCAAGCCACTGGATACGTCGAGCTCGGGAAAGAAAAGCTGGAAAATCAGCGCGACCACTTGTCTGCCGCCGTCGAAGCAGGCAAGCAGGCCTATCGTAGCGAGGCCCAGCCCAGCGGCGCTCCGGAGCAGGAAAGCCTGGCTTAGGGCGCATGAGATTAACAACTTGAGGCAGCGCGGTGGTAACAGGAGGCTGCCTTTTGCTCTTCAGAGAGGGCGATTCGGATGAATTTCGCAATGGAAGACGTGCTCCCGGTTCTGACGGTCGTCATTGCCGTCGCACTGTTGGTTCAGATGGGAATTTTGGTTGCGTTGCTGGTGGCTCTGCGGAGATGGTCCAAGCGTACGGAAACTTTCCTGGAGCGAGTGGAACGGAATATAGAGCCCGTGCTGCAATCGACCCGTGAACTGGTGACCGACAGCAAAGAGAAGCTCAACGCGATATCCGCGAACCTAGCTGAAATCAGCGACCTGACCAAAAACCAAATCACCCGGCTGGACGGAATCGTAACGGACGCCTCCGAACGAGCCCGTCTGCAGTTCACCCGCCTGGATCAACTGGCCTCTGACACCATGGGCCGTATGGAGGAAACCTCGCAGGTGATCCAGCGCAGCGTCCTGACGCCAATCCGGGAAATATCGGCCGTATTGGCGGGAGTACGCAGCGCCCTGGATTTTCTCTTCCGCCGCGACAAGACGGGCGTAGAGCGAGCCACGCACGACGAAGAACTCTTCATTTAACCGTCTTTCCGGCAGCTATCTTTCGGGCAGCCGCTTTTTACGAGAGTCCCGGATGGGGATGTTTGCTCTCCCATCGGGTCCGCCAAGCAGTTTTCTCCTCAGATTTGAAAAGCCGGAGTGGAAATAGAGTGTCACCAGAGGCTGCCGACTCTCCCGACGGTTCCCCCCTTGGGGGAGTCCGTCAGCCTCTGTTCGGCGGGAGAAGACTGTGCCATTCTGTTTGCAAAAAACCCGGTCCCGGGACGAGTCAAAACCCGCCTGTCTCCTCATCTAACCCCTGCACAAGCCTGCCGGCTCCACTGCGCCTCCACCAGCGACGTGGCGGAGTTGTTATCTCAATCGCTGCCTCATGCCCGGAAGTGGATCTTCTGGAGCGAGAGTCCGCTGAGGGAGAAATACGCCGAGCTTTCGGTGCCCGCCGAGTTTCGCTGCAGTGTCCAGCAAGGCGAAAATTTAGGCGAGCGGATGGGAGCAGCCTTTGCCAGAGCCCTTGCCTCCGGGGCGCGTCGCGTTGTTCTGTTTGGCAGTGACAGCCCGACGCTGCCCGACGCAGCCGTCCAGGGGGCCTTCGACGCCCTGCTCGATTGCGATCTCGTTTTGGGTCCCACCGAAGACGGAGGTTACTACCTGATTGGATGCCGCCGTTTTGACGAGCAGTTGTTCCAAAAGGTCGAGTGGAGCACGCGGCGGACATTCGAGCAGACGATTGCCAATGCGCGGCGGCTCGATTACCGGGTCCGGGTGCTCGAACTCTGGTTTGACCTGGATCAATGGAGCGATGTCGAGCGGCTTCTGCCCGCTGCCCGCCGGGGCGGTGCGCTACCCGCCCACATGGCTGCTTTGCTGAGGCGACTGGAGACCGAAGGCTCTCCGGCGGTCGCTCATCTTTTTTCGCAGACAGCGAATCCGTCGCGCACGGGCAGGATCGTAGCGAACAGGTCCGGCGAGGAGTAGATCAGGCGGTTGAACTCCGCGATGCCCCGCGTGGCGTCATCGGCGGGCGGCTCGGTCACGCGCCCACTCCACAGTACGTTGTCCGCCAAGAACAGCCCGCCGCTCCGAATCCGCGGCACTGCCTTGTGGAATACCTGGGGGTATTCCTCCTTGTCCACGTCGTTAAAAATAATATCGAAGATACCCGGAGTCTGGTCCAGCAACTCCAGCGCGTTCCCCTGCAAGATGCGAATCCTGTCGAGAACCCCGGCGCGGCGGAAAAACTGCTCGGCCTGCCGCGCATTGGACGGGTCGCTGTCAGTGTAATAGATCACCGAACCCGACCGAACGGCCCGAGCGATCCATATGGTCGAGTAACCGATGGCCGAGCCCATCTCGAAGACCTCCTTGGCATCCGTGAGCCTGACCAACTGATGAAGGATGCGGCCCACCACGGGTCCAATGATGGGGATGCGGCGCTCTTGCGCCAGCGCCTCCATCTCCTGGAGCACCGGGTCACGAGCGGGCAACAGCTCCTGTAGATATTGGTTCACGGCCGGGTCTGTAATATGCATATGGCACGCCTTTGAAAGAATCTATTTTCCCTAGCATACAGCGACAATCGCACAGAAAACCACATTGGATTCTACGAAGCAGTGAACAAAAGCGGCTCAGGCGCGGTTGCGTTCCGTGCTGGAATCGGGGATTTCAATTGTGACGTCGCCCCAGACCACGGCGCGGCAGGCGAGGCGGGAGTGCAGCGAGAGGTTGCTGGTTCTGTACAGGCGGTCCTCCTCGTCCTTCTCCATGGGGGACAGGCAATCGTCACCTTTCTTTACGATCACGTGGCAGGTGATGCAGGCGCAAATGCCGCCGCAGGAGTGCCTGAGATCGACCCCATAGTTCAGGGCGACGTCGAGAATGGATTCCGCTTTGCCTTCGTTTTGGTAAGCCAGAGTGCCGGATTCGTACTCCACCTCGGTATTGGAAGGCAGGAAGATTAGCTTAGGCATAATATGAGGGCATACTGCAGAGGAATGACGTTTGAGCAAGGCAGCGACAAAGGCGCAGCCTGCCCTTCGCTCGAATCAGCGATATCTTCGGCGCCGCGTTTTCTTCTGGGATTTCATCGCTCTGGCTGCTTCCCGGAAGCGCTTCCGTGGTACAAGGGAGAAAGTTCCCGCAGACGATTCACCGCCTCCACCACCCGGTCTTTCACATAGTTTACCTCTTCCTCCGTATTGAACCGGCCCAGCCCAAAGCGGATGGAGCAATGGAGGAGATCCTCTCTGACCCCCAGCGCCTTCATCACATAGCTCGGTTCCACTGCCGCCGACGTACAGGCCGAGCCTGTGGAGAGGGCGACGTCGCTGAGGCCCATCAACAGGGATTCGGCTTCCACATAGGCGAAGCTCAGGTTTAAGTTGTGCGGCAGACGCTTTGTCGCGTGGCCGTTGAGACAGACCTCATCGAGCGCCGCCAGGATGCCGTCCTTCAGCCGGTCGCGCAGATTTCGCAAACGCTCTGACTCGGTGTCCATCTGTTCGCCGCAAATCCGGCAGGCTCTGCCCAGGCCCACAATTCCCGGCACGTTCAGGGTGCCGGAGCGCATGCCGCGCTCGTGGCCGCCGCCCTCGATCATTGGCGGCACCGCCTGGGGATTTTTCCGCCGGACGTAGAGCGCTCCAATTCCCTTCGGCCCGTACATCTTGTGGGCCGACAGAGAAAGCAAATCAATGTTCATCTTCTCTACGTCCACCGGCACATGCCCCACGGCCTGGGTGGCGTCCGTGTGAAATAGAACTCCGTTTTCGCTGGCTATGTGGCCGATATCCGCCACGGGATGAATCGTGCCGATTTCATTGTTGCCGAACATGACGGTTATCAAGATGGTCCGGCTGTTGATCGCCCGGCGCACCTGGTCGGGGTCCACCAGCCCAGCGCGGTCCACCGGCAGATAAGTGACCCGGAAGCCGGAGCGTTCCAGCCGCCTGCAGGTGTCCAGCACCGCTTTGTGCTCGGTGGCGACGGTGATGATGTGATTGCCACGGTCGCGGCACCTCTCCGCTACACCCCGGATAGCCAGATTGTCTGACTCGGTGGCGCCGGAAGTGAATATGATCTCCTTGGGGCCGGCGCCGATGAGCTGAGCCACCTCTTTGCGGGCTTGTTCGACCGCCGCTTCGGCTTCCCATCCGAAGGAATGCTTGCGGCTGGCGGCGTTGCCGAACTTTTGCAGGAAGTAAGGAGTCATTGCTTCATAGACCCGCGGGTCCACGGGAGTTGTGGCGTGATTGTCCATATAGATCGGCAGCTTCATGCGGCTACGTGTTCCTATGGGCGATTCTTCAGTTTAGGAGACTGGCGGTAAAGCGGGCCTTGTATCGCTTGTCGCGGATTCTCCATCTCTCTGATTTTCCATTCCAGCAGCCGCCACATCCTGCGCGTGTAAAGAAATCCAGCGGTGCAAAGCAGAAAAAAGAGCGTCAGGGGAAACGCCAGGGCGCGGAGCAGTGTGCGGGATAAATCATCCAGGTCCTCCCCCCAGCGGAATCCGAGAAAGCCCCGGAGAGCCTTCCGGTTTCCCCAGTCCAGCCAGAAGAAGTCAGCGTTCTCGTTGACTACCAGAACCTTGGCGGGGAGCAGCAACGTGGCCAGCGCCTTCCAGCGCCACAGAATAGGCTCCCCGGTGCAGAGAATCACCAGAACTTCCCATCTTTTGCTGCGGAACGAAAACAGCAAGCGCAGCTTTTTCCAGGCGGAGGGATAATCGGTGACTGGAAACACGCTGGCAAACTCGCCGGACGGCGGGGCGGGGCGGCAGGTGTACAGATGGTACCGCGCGCCGGGGAAAATTTTGAGAACCTTTTCCAGAGCACGCCGCCGGACATCCGGCGAGCCGCTCTCGATCAGGAGGACATCCGCGGCTTGGGGCACCTTCTGTCTAAAAAAATATTTCATCGCTGAAGGAGACCGGATCCCTTCCCGTTTCTCTCAGTAATAATCGGAACAAGACAGAAAGTAGCCGCAGCGGAGGCAAACCAGCTTGCATTGCCGCCCGGTCAGCTTTGTCGAGCAATTGGGGCAGTGCTCCAGGGGCGCGCTTTCCGGTTTCCGGGTTTCCGGCAGCCGTATGTGCCCGGCACCTTCGTCCCGCGCAATTGGCAGGTTCTTCCGCAAACTGAGAGATGGCGTCTTTCTCGTATCCATCAGAAGAATTATAAACGCTTCGTCGGAAAGGCTTCAATCCATTCGGTAATCATACGCCCCGGCGACCTGCGCGGGTCGGCTTTTCCGGCTGCTGCAGCGGAACCTGCTATTATCGATACTTGCTGTATGGATAGTTCTTGATGTTAAGCCATCCGCATCGGCATGTAAATTCAATTTGTCGCTTCTTGCCAAGCAGGGACAACCGCTTTTACTATTAGATTTCCCTCTGCCGGGATCGGTTCATCTTTCTGCTTATCGCCTCTGTGGCGGGCCGCCTAACCGTGCGATAATTGCTGCCTTTCTAAATAAGTGGCGCGCGGGAAACCGGCGCGCACATTTGGACCTTTCCTGTTGGCCGGAAGTTCCCGGTTTCCGGCTTCTGTGGGTGATGGAAGGAACTTGAGGAGAAGAGATGCTTTTGGCTGCGGCAGTCCTTTCCGGTTTTGTGATGGCGCTCATTGCGCCCTGGCTGCACCGGATTGCGCGGAAGGCCTCGGGGTGGGTGATCGCTCTATTCCCTATGGCTCTGACGGTCTGGTTCGCCGGGCGGATTGGCGAGGTGGCGGCAGGAGAGGTTTTCGCGGCCAGCTACGACTGGGTGCCCAGCCTCGGCATCACTCTGTCGTTATTCCTGGATGGCCTGAGCCTGTTGTTTGCCCTGCTCATCAGCGGCATTGGGGCGCTGGTGGTGGTTTACGCCGGTTGTTATCTGGCGGGACACGCTTACCTGGGCCGATTCTACGCCTTCCTGTTGATGTTCCTGGCCTCCATGCTGGGGCTGGTCCTGGCAAATAATATCATCACGCTGTTTGTATTTTGGGAGCTGACCAGCGTGAGCTCCTACCTGTTGATCGGATTCGAGCACGAGCGGGAAGCAGCGCGGCGGGCGGCTCTGCAATCGCTGCTGGTAACGAGTCTGGGAGGACTGGCGCTGCTGGCCGGACTGCTTTTGCTGGGGCAGGCCGGAGGGAGCATGGAACTCTCCGAATTGCTGACCCAGGGGGAGACGATCCGGGAGCATCCTTTCTACTTGCCGATGCTGCTGCTGATCTTAGCCGGAGCTTTCACCAAGTCGGCCCAGTTTCCGTTCCACTTCTGGCTGCCGAGCGCGATGCAGGCCCCAACACCCGTCAGCGCCTACTTGCATTCGGCGACTATGGTCAAGGCGGGCATCTACCTGCTGGCGCGGCTCAGCCCGGCGCTGGGGGGAACAGAGACCTGGTTTTATGTCGTCACCGCCGCCGGCGCGGCCACGATGCTGGTCGGCGCGTACCTGGCCTTCCAGCAAAGCGATTTGAAGCTGATCCTGGCCTATTCAACGGTCAGCGCGCTGGGAATGATCGTGCTGCTGATCGGGCTCGGCACAAATTTGGCCATGAAGGCAGCCATCGTGTCTCTGCTGGCTCACGCTTTGTACAAGGGCACGCTGTTTCTGGTTGCTGGAGCGGTGGACCATGAGACCGGCACGAGAGATGTGGATCGGCTCGGCGGACTGCGGCGAGCCATGCCCCTCACGGCGGCAGCAGCGATGCTGGCCGCGCTATCCATGGCCGGGTTTCCGCCTCTGTTCGGCTTCATCGGAAAGGAAATGGTCTACGAGGCGGCTATTGAAGTCCCAACTTTCGCTTTTTTGTTGATTGGAGTGGTTGTCCTGTCGAGCATGTTCTTTGTGGCCCTGGCCGGCATAGTAGGATTACGCCCGTTTCTCGGAGGAATCGCTTCCACTCCCCGGCAGCCGCACGAAGCGCCGCTGAGCCTGTGGCTTGGCCCGTCCTTGCTGGCGGGACTGGGTTTGCTCAGCGGGCTGTTTCCGGGCGCGACAGCCGGATGGCTTGTTACGCCCGCCGTCGCAGCGTCCTTGGGGCGATCCGTCGAAGTCGAGCTGGCCTTGTTTCATGGATGGAGTCCCGTCCTGCTTCTCAGCGCCATCACCCTGGCCGGAGGGTTCGGCCTCTATGCTGGCCGGGACGCATGGCGCCGGGTTGCGGCGCGCCTGGCTGCCGCCTCTCGATGGGGCGCCGCGCGATGGTATGAGCTGGCATTCGATGGCATAAATGGTCTGGCCCGGGCGCAGACACGCTTCTTTCAGAGCGGCTACCTGCGATATTACCTGGCAACGATTCTCGCGACGACCATCGGACTGGCCGCCTTCACTCTGCTGAGCCGGGCCGAGCTGCCCGTGCTGGGGGTTGGGTTGGATGTTCCCTTTTATCAAGCGGCCCTGGCGGGGTTGATCCTGCTGGCGGCGCTGGCGACGGTGCGCTCACAAACCTGTTTGGCAGCGGTGGCGGCGCTGGGCGTGGTGGGGTATGGCGTCGCTTTGATCTTTGTCTTGTTCGGCGCGCCGGACTTGGCAATGACTCAATTTCTGGTGGAGACCCTGACGGTGATTCTTCTGGTGCTGGTGCTGTATCACTTACCGCCCTTCAAGACTCTTTCCACCGCGCGCGCGCGGGCACGCGACGCGGCGATTGCCCTGCTGGCCGGGGGATTAATAACGGCGCTGGTGCTGGCCGCCGGCGCGATCCAGCCCCAGCGCGAAGCTTCCTCCTATATGGCCAGCAACAGCGCGACCCTGGCGCACGGACGCAACGTGGTCAATGTCATCCTGGTGGATTTTCGCGGGCTCGACACATTCGGCGAGATCACCGTTTTGGCCGTGGCCGGCATCGGAGTGTACTCGCTGCTCAAGTTGCGAATCCGGAAAGGAAAACATCCGTGAGTTCCCTGATCCTGCGCACGGCTACGCACCTCCTGGGGCCGTTGCTGCTGTTTTTTTCCATTTTTGTCCTGCTGCGCGGCCACAACGCGCCCGGCGGAGGGTTTGCAGGCGGGCTTGTGGCGGCTGCGGCCTTTGCGCTCTATGCCATCACCTTTGACGTGCCCTCGGCGCGCTCCGCGTTGCGCGCCGATCCGCACACCCTGATCGGGGCAGGACTGCTGCTGGCCGCCGTGAGCGGCGGAGTGGCTCTCTTTCTGGGGCGGCCTTTCCTGACCGGGCAGTGGGGCAGCTTGCATGTCCCGGGCGTGGGCGAGGTAGCGCTGGGCACGGTGCTGTTGTTCGATACGGGCGTCTATCTGGTGGTGCTGGGCGTGACCCTGCTGATTGTCTGGTCGCTGGCGGAGGAATGACATGGACATCTGGATTGCATTCGTCATAGGCGGCCTCTATGCCGCGGGTTTGTACATGATGATGCGACGCAGCATCGTGAAACTCATCCTCGGCCTGGCGCTGCTGAGCCACGCGGCCAACCTGCTGATCTTCACGGCAGGAGATCTCACGCGCGGGCGGCCTCCCCTGATCGCAGCAGGGGAAACGAGCCTTACGGCTCCCCACGCAGATCCGATTCCCCAGGCGCTGGTTTTGACGGCGATCGTCATCAGCTTTGGAGTTCTGGCGTTCGCGCTGGTGTTAGCGCAGCGCACTCACCAGACGGTCGGCACGGACGACCTGGACAACTTAAAGGCGACCGACAGATGAACGTGCTGCTGGTGCTTCCCATCTTAATTCCGCTGGTGACGGCGGCCGTTTCGCTGCTGCTCTGGCGGCGTCCGCTGTGGCAGCGCCGGCTGGGCGTTTGCGGAGCGGCTACGTTGCTGGCGGCTAGCGTGGCGCTGCTGGAAAGCGTCCGGGGCGACGGCATCCAGGTTCAGGCGGTGCAGATGGGAGACTGGCCCGCCCCGGTCGGCATCACCCTGGTTGCCGACCTCTTTTCCGCGATCATGGTCGTGATGGCCGGGTTGATGGGTTTTGCGGTGGCCGTGTACTCTCCCGCCAGCTTGAACCGCCGGCGGCAGGCGTTTGGCTACTACCCGCTGCTTCACATCCTGTTGATGGGCGTCTGCGGAGCTTTCCTGACTGGCGACATCTTCAACCTCTATGTCTGGTTTGAAGTCATGCTGATCGCCTCCTTTGTGCTGCTGGCGCTCGGCGGGGAGCACGGACAGTTGGAAGGCGCCTTCAAGTACGTCACGCTCAACCTGATGTCCTCGGCGTTGTTTCTGGCGGCGGTGGGTATCCTCTACGGTATGGCCGGCACGCTCAACATGGCCGACCTCGCCCGGAAACTACCCCAGGTGGAGCAGTCCGGCTTGGTGACGACGCTGGCGATCCTGTTCCTGGTGGCTTTCGGCATCAAGGCGGCGGCCTTTCCCCTGTTTTTTTGGCTTCCGGCTTCCTATCACACTCCGCCAGTCGCCGTATCAGCCATCTTCGCGGGCCTGCTGACCAAAGTGGGTGTCTACGCGATGATTCGCGTCTTCACGCTGCTGTTCACACAAGAGGCATCCTACACCCACACTCTAATCCTGATTATGGCCGGGTTGACCATGGTAACCGGTGTCTTGGGGGCGCTGGCACAAAACGAATTCCGGCGCATCTTGTCGTTCCACATCGTCAGCCAGATCGGTTATATGTTGATGGGGCTGGGACTGTTCACAGTGACTGGAGTGGCCGGCTCCATCTTCTACATCATGCATCACATTATCGTGAAGACTAATTTGTTCCTGGTCAGCGGCGTGGTGCATCATCTCAGGGGCACTTACCAGCTGAAAGAACTGGGAGGCCTCTGGAGGGGCTTCCCCGGTCTGAGCATCCTGTTTCTGATCTCGGCGCTGTCGCTGGCCGGAGTTCCTCCTTTATCGGGATTCTTTGCGAAACTGACACTGCTTCAGGCCGGATTGGCAACCGAGCAGTACGCCATCGGCGCCACGGCGTTAGTCGTCAGCTTGCTCACTTTGCTCTCCATGTCCAAGATCTGGTTGGAGGCTTTTTGGAAACCCGCCGCGGCATCGGCCACTGGTCCGCCTGCCGCCGGTGCTGAGACTCCGCAGGCGGAGCCCAAACGAAGCCTCTGGCTGCTTATGCCGGTGATATTGCTGGCCGCTATGACGCTGACCATCGGGCTGGCAGCCGAGCCGTTTGTTGGCCTTGCAATCCAAGCGGCCCATCAGTTGATGAACCCGGCTGGCTACATCGAGGCGGTCCTGGGAGGCCAGCCATGAGCGCGTTCCTGTGGAACATTCTGATGGCGGTTGCCTGGGCTGCCCTGACGGAGCAATTCACTCTGGGGAATTTGGCGGCCGGTTTTGGGTTGGGATATCTGATATTGATGATTACGCAGCCGATCGTAGGGCGGTCGAATTACTGCACCAAAGTGCGCCAAGTTCTCGGTTTTGTTCTCTATTTCCTGTGGGAGCTCATTCTGGCGAATCTTCGGGTGGCTTACGAGGTGGTGAGGCCGACTTACAAAATGCGGCCGGGGGTGATCGCGATCCCGCTCGACGCACAAACAAACGCTGAGATTACTGCGCTGGCCAATTTTATCACGCTGACGCCCGGCACTCTCAGCCTGGACGTGTCGGAGGATCGCAAGGTGCTGTATATCCACGCCATGTACGTTTATGACCGCGAGGCGCTCCGGCGCGAGATCAAGAGCGGGTTGGAACGGCGGGTTTTGGAGGTGATGCGATGAGCCCGAACGAGCCGGGGCTGCTCTCGACCGCGATTCAGGTGGCGTGGGTCATGTTGAGCGCAGGTCTTTTGCTTGCCTTCATCCGCCTGATTCGCGGCCCCAGCCTGCCCGACCGTGTGGTGGCGCTGGACCTGCTGGCGACGCTGTCGGTGGGAATCATTGCCGTGGATGCTATTGCCAGCACCCAGCCGGTTATCCTGGATGCTGCCATCGTCGTTTCCTTGATCGCCTTCGTGGGCACCATAGCTTTCGCCCATTATGTGGAAAAGGGAGGACCGGGATGAAGGAAGCTGCCGCTGCCGTTCTGCTGATCGTCGGAGCAATATTTATGCTGCTGGCTGCCGTCGGTATCTTTCGCATGCCGAGCCTATTTACGCGAATTCAGACGGCAACCAAGGGAAGCACTCTGGGCATTGTCTGCACGTTTCTTTCCGTGGCGGTTTATTTTGGAGAGATTGCGGTCACCTTGCGCGCCCTCATGATTATTGCTTTTACCTTCTTGACTGCGCCGGTGGCAGCCCACATGATTGCCCGCGCAGCATATTTTGTTGGCGTGCCGCTGTGGGAGAAGGCTGAGATCGACGAGTTGCGCGGTCGCTACGATCTGCGCACGCACTCTTTGGACAGCGGTGCCTACGAGGCTGTCGGACAAAAACCGAAACCGGAGTTGCCGGACCCCGGCGTGGAGAGTGGCGGGAAGGATTAAGTTGTCGGGCAATAGCGCGAAACGAAACTCGCAATGATTGACGTTAAAGCCGTGGCACGGTCTTCCGGAAAGCTGCTGGGAGTTCCGGGCATAACCCTTGTCCTTCTTATCCTTAGCCGGGGCGGCAGGGTTGCCGGACGGCTCATGCTCGGAACCATCCCGCACTGTTGTAGCCTAGCCACGTATTCTCCGCAGGCATATTGAATCCCTCGTTCCGAATGATGAACCCACGGCCGACGCCGCGCTTTGAGGACCGTTGGAAGGACTGTGGGAGCGCTGGGACCGTTATGGAGGAATTAGTCCACGGAGGCTCGGTTGGATTTAAATGGGTGTATACTTTCGGTCGACGGAGGGCCAAAAGAAAATCCCGGTCTAGAAAGAATCTTGGCTGAGGGTTGTCGCAGATAGTTCACAGTTGGGGGAAATTAGGGAAGTTGCAAACAAGCCCTTGAATTTTGCCGAGAATATCCTCTTCATTTGGTCCCCGAGGCAAAGCGAAAATGTCCAGAGCTAGGGTCATGAAAGGAAGGGAAACAATGAATTGGAAAAGGTTACCCCTCGTCGTCTGGCTGCTCTGTGCCTGGCTGCCGTTTCTCAGCAGCTCGGTCGGAGCCCAGGAACCCTCAGACATCATCCTATACAACGGAAAAATTGTGACGGTGGATGACGATTCCTTCACCTCGAACCTGGGCACTATCGCGCAGGCTATCCACATAAAGGACGGAACGATCCTGCACATAGGCGCCAATGCCGAGATTCGCGCCATGGCCGGACCCGGCACGAAGGTGATTGACCTGAAGGGTCGTTTCGTGATGCCGGGCATTATCAACACGCATGACCACCCGATGGACTGGGACCCGCTGAACCCGTACATCATAAGAAACGTCGTAACGGACGATGTTCACATTGAACGGTTTTTGTGGGACGAGCCCCCGGATGAGAAGTTGCTAAAATTCCCCCGCGTTTTGGATGAAGCAGTCAACGCCGCCAAACCCGGCCAGTGGATTCGAATCAGTTTGCTTCACGGCAAAGAGTATCGTTGGCGGGATGAGGTTACCAGTTTCTTGGGCCGGCAGATTACCAAGCAGCAACTGGATATGGCGGCGCCCAATAACCCGGTGCTGGTGCGGGCCGGCTTTGTGGGGGCGTTGGTGAACGACCGTGCTTTGGAGGAAATCAGGAAATACTGGGGAGATTACGCCGACGCCATCTTTAGCACCCCGGAAAACGCTGGATTTGAGCAGACGGGATTTGGCGCCGTCAGTTACCGCTTCATCGAGCCGGACATTCTTTACCACAAAGACCATCCCGAGATCTGGGCCAAGATACTGGAACACGGCCTCTCGTGGCTGGCCGGTTATGGGGTGACAACCGACGGCTCGATGATGTACGCCCCGGCACAAATTTATGGTTATCGCAAGCTGGAAAAGGAAGACAGGCTGGCAATCCGCATGCCGTGGGGGTATTTCTGGCCGCCCTTTAACGAACCATTCGAAGACCCCTATTTTTTGGCGGATATCGCCAATCGGGTTGGAGAAGGCTCCGACCGCTTCTGGTTCATCGGCGCTTCCCCGATGATGACCTTCGGTTGCTCTACCTTGCCGGGCATTACTCCGGAAGCGCAGCAAAGAGAGGCCGAATGCAAGGACACGCTCGAACCTGGATCGGGCCTGAGCAAATGGACCTACAATTACGTCAAGGCCGGCGGCCGCATTGCGCTCATCCATACCGAGGGGGATCAGGACATCGATTACCTGCTGGACATCGTCGAGCAGGCCAGCAAGGACGCGGGGATGACGCTGGAGGAAATTCGCGCCAAACGGCATGCTTATGACCACGGGCAGATGTCCCCCCGGGACGATCAAGCGGTGCGCCTGAAAAATCTGGGGATGATCGTAGGCAACTATGACATATACCTCTGGGAAGGCAATGGAGCCAGAATCTTGAAGGACTACGGAGAAAGAGCAGCCAGTTGGGTGACTCCACGCAAAAGATTGGTCTCCAACCAGGTTGTCACTACGCTGGAGCTGGATCGACCCTTCGGCTACACCAATCTGACCATGTTCCAGGTTTTTCATACGGCGATTACCCGGCGGGACAAGGATGGAAATGTGATTGCTCCCCAGCAAGGGGTGGACCGGGAAACCATGTTAAAGATAGCCACCACTTGGGGTTCCCAATACGTCTTGCGAAAGGACAAACTCGGTTCCCTGGAGCCCGGCAAGTGGGCGGACCTGGCTGTTTTGGACAAAGATTACCTCACCATTCCCGTGGATGACATCCCCAAGCTGCAGGTGTTGATGACCCTGGTGGGCGGTAAAGTAGCCCATCTGGTTCCATCGCTGGCCCGCGAAATCGGTATGGAGCCCACCGGATCTCAGGTGGAACTCGGCGGTCCCGCCGCCCAGTGGTAATTTGAGGCAAGCCATTACGAGGCCTGCTGCATATTCAAGGCGAACCCGGCAGCGCCAGTTCGCCCCAGACAGAAAAACTCTTGGCAAGCTACGCAGGCAGGCCTAAACTCCGGGCAACCTATGGCGACGGAGCCACTGATGGCAACGACACGCACGGGTAGATATCTCAAAACTTGCTGTTCGTTCCAATACCAAGACACAGTTAAATCTGTCTGGCTCCCCTTTTCGTCCGGGAAGTTGTTTTTCTCTTTTCATTGCATTAGAGCGGATTCTTAACCACCAAGGTGGCTTTCTAACGACAGCACGGAAGCTGACTTCGTTCATCGCGACAAGCAGGGAGGTTGGGATGCAGCCGGTGGGCGCCAGCACCCGGACGGAACCGATCCTGGAAGGATGGCGACCAAAACCTGATTAGGAGAAAACCGTCCTTACGGACCGTTGCTCCATTGGAGCAACCAGCACACTTTTCTGCATTTACACAAGGGAGGAAACCATGAGGCAAGCAGGCGCGATACTGTTGGCGGTTGTTTGGTGCAGTGTCGGGGGATGGTCCCAGAATGTTAACGTGCCGGCGGTGCTGGCGAACTATCCACAAATGATCGTGTACAACGGAAAGATCGTAACCATGGACGACGAGTCTTTCCAGCCCCGCGTCGGGACGATCGTGCAGGCGATGGCGATCCGGGACGGGAAGGTCCTGAAGATGGGGAACGATGCGGAGATCCGAGCCCTGGCGGGACCGCAGACGAAGCAGATTGACTTGAAGGGGCGAGAGGTGCTGCCGGGTTTCATCATGACCCACGAGCACCCTGTCGACTGGATGTGGACGGAACCTGTGGCCTTTCGGCATGTCTTCCCGAATGACGATGTGATTGTCTCGCGGTGGCTGCCAAACCTGCCGGCGAAGGAACAGTTGGCGCTGTTTGAGCCCACGATGCGGGAGGCGGTAGCGAAGGCAAAACCGGGGCAGTGGGTCCGGGTGATTCCCAACTGGGGCCCGGACTACGAGCGGGTTGACGAATTCAGAGGGCAACATGGTCAAATCTGGGAACAATCCATCAGGAAAGAATACCTGGATATATTGGCGCCCAACAATCCGGTCTGCATCAGTAACGGCTTTACCAGCGCTTGCATGTCCAACACCAAGGCCCTGGAGGAATATCGGAGCGTGCATTCAGACTTGGATGCTCAGGATGAGCAATCGGCAGTGTTAGGCCGCAAGATGCCGTCCGATGTCGTGCTGAAAGGGAAAGTGCCGCTTTTGGCTGAGCTTCTGAAGGCTGAACTGGAGTTGTGGGCCCGCTACGGGATCACGGCTTATGGCTCCGCGCCTTATGCTTACACGAACCTGCAAGCCTTGAATATTTTGGACCAAAGAGGCGATCTGCCGGCGCGGTATGCCTGGACATGGCATGATGCAGTCGCTCCCAAAGGGTGGGACTTGGACACGCTGCGACATATGTCTGGCGTGCTGGGACAAGGGTCGGACTACTTATGGTTTATAGGCGCTTTCGGTTCTTCCGGCGGTTGCATGTCGATCCCGGCGAGACCCGAGTGGACGGAGCAGTGGGGGGCCAACCCGCCTCCGTATTCCTATAGCCCGGAGTGCGGTAACGCTCCCGGCACGCCTGGGTATGCGAGGAATGTGGCGATCGCCGAGTCCGGCCTCCGGATTGCCACAATGCATTCATCGGGGGACAAAGGGATTGACTATGTCATGGACGCAATCGAAGAGGGCAGCAGACGAGCCGGCATGACGCCGGAAGAGATTCGCTCCAAGCGACATGCCTTTGATCATAGCGCGGGAGCTCCCCGACCGGGCCAGATTCCTCGCCTCAAGAACCTGGGGATGATGACGAGCATGCTCAATACGATTCTGTGGGAGACGCACCGGGGAGCCTCTCAGGTTGCCAGGCAGTTCGGGGTGGAATACACGAACTGGGTCGTCCCCCGCAAGACTGTCACGGATGCCGGAATCATGAATACCTTTGAAATAGACCGTCCGCTGCCGCACAAAGTGTTTTTCTTTGTTACAAAAGGGATGAACCGCTACAACGACCGGGATCAGCAAGTGTACGGACCGGGGGAGAGGACGGACCGGATTACGCAGTTGAAAGCGCTGACGACCTGGGGCGGATATTATTTGCTGCGGGAAAACCTGGTGGGCAGGCTGGGACCGGGCTCGTATGCCGACTTCCTTGTGCTGGACCGGGACTTTCTGACGATACCGGAAGCCGAGATACCACAGACGCAGGTGCTGATGACGGTGGTCGGCGGGAAGACGGTGCACCTAGGCGCTGACTTGGCCAGGGAGATCGGGATGCAGCCGGTGGGGCCGAGCACCTGGACGGAGCCGATCCCGGAGGGATGGGAGCCGAAGGCCTATTGAACCTGGCGGAAGCCTTCATCGACACCACCTTTGCGGCCACGAAAAAAGGGGCCTCGGGATGGGTCCTGCCCAGGATGCATGAAAATCATGCTGAGGTATTTTTGAAACCGGTTTTAAGACGACTGCAAAGGAGATACTCTTATGCACGAAGGAAGAATCAAACTGTTCCACGTGAAACCTTCCAATTCGAGGGCGCTCTTGGCGCTAGTCTTTTTTTCTCTGCTGTCTCTTGTGCCTGGCTGTAGCAGGAGCCAGGTCCAACCTTTCCGCCTGATGGAGGCGTCCATAGAAGATATTCACAACGCCTACCAATCGGGAGAGCTTACATCTCGCCAACTGGTCCAACTCTATCTGGACCGCATCGAGGCATATGACAAAAACGGGCCGAACATTAATTCAATCATCTCTCTAAACCCTCGGGCCCTCGAAGAGGCCGACCGGCTGGATGCCGCATTCACCGCCTCCGGTTTCGCTGGCCCGCTCCACGGCATCCCAGTCATTGTCAAAGATCAGGCGGATGCCCAAGACATGCCGACAACCTTGGGCTCGGTGCTCCTGGAGGACTACTTCCCGGAAAAAGACGCCTTTGCAGTGGCAAGGCTGCGGGAAGCGGGCGCGATCATTCTCGGGAAGTCCACCCTGGGTGAGTGGGGAGGGGGAGATACGTATGGTTCCCTCTTCGGGATTACGCGAAACCCCTACGCATTGGATAGAACGGTAGGCGGTTCTTCCGGCGGCACCGGAGGAAGCATTTCCGCAAACTTTGCCACTGTGGGAGTGGGGCAGGAGGGTTATGCGTCGATTCGCAGGCCTTCCACCTGGAATTCCCTGGTGGGCATGAGGCCGACGGGCGGTCTGATCAGCCGCAGCGGTGTGTATGCCGGATGGCCATCCATCAACGGCTCCCTGGGGCCGATGACGCGCACGGTAAAAGACCTGGCCACGCTTTTGGACGCCTTGGTGGCATACGATCCGGAAGACCCTCTTACCGCGCGGGGCGTGGGCAACGTACCGGATAGCTACACGGATTTCCTTGACAACAACGGCTTGCAGGGAGCCCGCCTGGGGATAATTCGAGAGTCTATTGTGAGCAATTCGGAGCCTGAGTCGGAAGACTTCTCAAAAGTCAGCGAGGTTTTCGACCAGGCCGTTGAACAATTAAAAGCCGCGGGAGCGGAAGTTGTGGACCCGATCGTTATTCCCGACCTAAACGAGTTGCTCGCCAAAAGAGCTGGCGGTCCTGAGGGAGACGAATCTTTCCAGGTGTACTTCAACAGGAACCCCAATGCGCCGTTCAAATCTCGTCAGGAAGTCCTCCAATCGCCCGATTTTGCCAAGGTGTTTCGATATGCGCAAGAAATGTTGAGACGTTCCTCCGAAGGATCGCCCGGCGACTCCAGGCATTACGAATATCTGCTGGCCAGAGAGCAGTTGATGACAAACCTCCTGAAGGTTATGGCGGACAACGGACTGGACGCCATCGTGCACAAGTCTGTCGAGCACCAACCGACCCTGATCAGCGACGGGATGAACCCTCCTTACGTCAACACCAAAGGGGTCCCGCATTTGAACACCTTTTTAGTATTTGTCCCCACCATCACCGTCCCTGCCGGATTTACAAGGGACCAGCTTCCCGTTGGGATTAGCTTTCTGGGAAGGCCGTTCAGCGACGGGGCTTTGATCAAACTGGCCTACTCCTATGAACAGGCAACCCTCCATCGGAAACCGCCCGGCAGCACGCCTGCTCTTCCAGACGAACCCTAAGAGGCATCAGGAAGAATTAACAAGCGACTTTCATTCGAGACACCTTCAAGCACCCTTCTGCCGCCGCCAATACGGCGTCCCGAGGCGGCAGAATCCTCAGCGAGGATTCTAGGTTGATGATACAAGGGTCCGGCTACAGCAGTGCCCTAAAAGGCTCTGGTAAACAGGGGTTTGTGGATTGCAGGCTATCCCCCCGGACCATCGTTCAACAGGAATTGATCTAAGGAATGGAGCTGATTCTCAAGGTCTTCCACCTTGTTCATCAGTAAGTTTCGAATGGAGAGCATGCCCAGAAGTTGCCCTTTGCTCCCGAGAATCGGAAGGTGTCTCAAATGGCGTTCGAGCATAAGAGTCAGAGCTTCTGTGGCAGTTGTTTTCTCGGATGCCGTCTCTACCGGCGTGGTCATAACGTCACGAATCAGTGTTGTGCGAGGATTGCGTTCTTTATGCACCACGCGAAGCATCACGTCGCGTTCTGTAAAAATACCCTGCAAGTCGCCTTTTAGGGTTTTATCCACCACGGCGGTTGCGCCCACCCGTTCTCGGGCCATCACGGTTACGGCATAAAGAACGGTGTCGCCGGCATCGACCATGGCGGCAGGAACGTGCGCAATTCTTACGATACTCATCCAATCCTCCAGGATTACAGGGAATCTTCAGGATTCAGGAAATCCAATTTGACTTCCCGGTAACAAGCAATATACATCTAACCGCCTCTGCACAGAAGGCCCCGGCCAATTTGGGGGCTAGGGCATTTCACCTAAAGGCGCAGGTAGCGACAGGCATTCAGGTAGGGCAGGCATTAGGTAGGGTAGGCATTCCTGCCTGCCTTGTAGAGAGCACAGGGCGGTAGCCCTGTGCTCCTGTTTCGCTTTGCTCAGCATCACAGCGTTCCCGGCTGCCTGCCAGGTAGGGTAGGCATTCTTGCCTGCCCTGTAGAGAGTACAGGCCGCTAAGGCCTGTGCTCCATTCCCCCCCCGGCCTACTCCGCCTGCACCCTCCGATCAGTGGCCTCGGTTGGCTTTCCAGTGGCTTTTTTAGCCAAACAAACCCAATCAAACCCAAAACGAAGCCATTGCCCCGATCCTCTGCAAATCTCATATCTCTTTTATATACAATTGGTTAGCTGGATATCGGAAATTTTGAAATGGGTTCGTTTTGCAAAAAAACTTTTTTCTCCCGCCCTCCTTCCCCTGCAAATTTCACAAACGCCCTCCGGCCCGATTGTCCCTTGCGCCAATTCCGGGGGCAACAAAATTCTTCCGAGAATTCCGAATCTACCGAAGGAACCGAACATTCCGAGGGAACCAAATCAACCGACCAGCTAGGTAGGGTAGGCATTCTTGCCTGCCCTGTAGAGAATACAGGCCGCGAGGCCTGTATTCCAAGGGCAGTCGGTTGCCGACTGCCCTCTTGGGGACAGGCAAGAATGCCTGTCGCTACCTAGACCCGAATGCCTACCCTACCTTTTAAAAAGGAAAAAAAGGGGAGCCTCGTTTGGATGAGGCTCCCCTGTAGTTGTTCGTCTTGGCGTTCAGGCGTACATATGGCGTCAGGCAGGAAGCGAGTACAGGCCTTGCGGCCTGCACGCTGCAAGGCAGGCAGGAATGCCTACCCTACCTAAGGCCTATACGCGCAGGAGGACAGGCCCGGAGGCCTGCCCCTACCTGAGCGCAATCGAAGGAGATGGAAAAGGAAAAAAAGGGGAGCCTCAAATACGGCTCTGCTTCCATTGTTCAAGATACTTCCAATGGAAGGGAGCATCGTCGATTCCCCATCCAAACTCGGAGTTCCTGTCTCCGTACGCCGCGAATTTTATCGTATTGCCCAACAAATCGCGCCGCCACTCGGAGGGTTCGTGACCTGGAATCGGGATGGCTTGTTTCCAAGCAAACAAAATCTTCTCTTCATCCATCATCGAGGCTCACCCCCCCCGCAGTGCTCGTGGGAAAGGTGCCCACAGCCGAATAAGGTGGCTGTGGGCGCCGGAAGGTTAGGGGTTGTTGAGAACCTAATTTCTCAGGCAAGTATGCCTGTCGCTACTTGGCCCTGTCTCACTACTCGGTGACATCTTCCGCGAGATAGCCATGGGCAGCAGCGGGTGCTCCCATGGGGCCGCGACTGCTGATGAAGACGAATCCTTCAGCACCCTCGAAATTGCACTGAGCCGTCATGAGGCCCTGATATCCAGCAGCCTTCACAGACAAACCGAAAACATCAGTCCCTCCAGCAGCGAGATCCATCTCATAATCGTCTCTGCCTGCGAATGAGACCGTGCAGGAGCCAGGCGCTTTCGAAGGATTGGCAAGGGCGACCCCAGTGTCGTAGTGGCTCATATTGGTCACGAACGGGAATAGCAGAGACGTGCCACACTCTGCGATAGCGAGAACCTCAAACGTGTTGTCGCTTTTAGCAAAACGAGGCAATTTATCTCCGCCGATAGGATCGAAGCTGACATTGACCCAAGCAGGGCCAGTTGCTGGAACGCCCCCAGCCCATTTGAACGTCACAACCAAATCAACCGCGTCAGCAGCCGCGCTTCTTGGGCTCACTATGCTGTATTTGACGGACCCGTTGCCTGCGGGGGACAACTGCAACTCGTTATCGTCGTTAATATTGTCACCCCTTCCTTCCACCAGCGTCAGCCCGAATGATGCATCCACCCCTTCAACTGGGGGATCGGCGGTGTCATCAGCCATTACGCCTACGACGGGATCGCCGGGTTTACTAGGAACGATCACGGTCACGCCTTCGGGGATGTCGGAGAAGGTGATTACAAAACTATCCTCTTCCATGAACCCGGCCTTGAAAGGTTTCTTCAAGTCACCTTCCCTGATCTTGATTGTGACCTTCTCCGTTGTATTTTTGCACTGAAGGCCCTTGGTGAATCCTTTTGCGTCCATAAGGACAAGAGCGCTTTTCACGCTAGCGGCCTCGCGTGGTGTGTTGTGAACTGGCGCGCCTTCGACGCTGACTATGGCGGTGATCTTTTCTCCGTTACCCAGGGAAGCGGCATCGGCCCGGATCCCCATGAGCGTCAGTTGAAATCCGAATTCGCCGCTGGCTAAATTCAAACCATCGGCGCCGTCGATTCCAGTTAGGACATCTTTCCATACGATGGTTAGGTCATCGTCAGAGAGTTTGCCGTCCCCGAATACGCTGTCTAGTATGGGAGAATCGACGTCGGGTGCTCCCATAGCATTACTCAGGTTCACTGCCATCAAGACGAGATCACCATCGCTATAGTCTGGCGCGGTGTCAACGTCGCTGACCATCACAACCCCTGCGGTGTTAATGTCGTTGGTGATGGGTGCGTTCAACCGGACAGAAATATCGATCTTTTCAGGGACATTTCTAAATAAGCCTCCAGCCTCACCTATCGGCGGTGCGCACTTCAACACGATATCACCGATAATTTCCGTAACGCCCTCGGCACGAACCGTCTTGGAATCCGTGACGCGAGCATCGCAGACCTGAGCCTGGGCCACGCTGCTGCTCAACACGATAGCCGCGAGCAGGGACAGCATAACGATGCTGCTTCTGAAAACTGCTTTTCGAATCTTTGCCATTGTTTTTTCTCCTTCGATTTTTGAATCGTACTGGTTGAAATTTCCTGCAAAACTTTCTCTTCCTGCCGATCGATCTAAAACTGCACTGGATTACAGGCGGGGCAGGCAGAAACGCTTGCCACTACCTGAATGCCTGTCCTACCTGAACGCTTTTGAATGCAACACCAACTCGCCGACTTTCTGCTTAATCTGCTTCCTTCATCTATGTTGCACAAACTGTCAACAATCATTAGAATTTCAGCAACGTCTGTCTTCTTCCGCAACAGTCTATAAAGGACTATAGAATCAATTAGTTACATGAGTTCCGCAGCGACCAGGCTTGCTCGCAAGGTCCCTTGAAATCCATAGTCATTCCCCATGTAATGCGGTGAAGATTACTGTAATCATTCAATTCCCAGCGAAGTCCATCTCTGTCCACGGCAGTCTATAACTAGCTATATATTCAATGAGTTACATGAGTTCCGCAGTGACCAGGCCTGCTTGCAAGGTCCCTTGAAATGCATTGATGCCCCATATAAAATGGGGATGATTACTGTGAAGAAGGCCGCTACCGCTCCGCAAAAAACCAAACCCAAAGGTCGCCATCCCGAAAAGGCCCTGTCGGTAGCCTTGGTGCGCTCGGCCGCGCCGGGAAGACACGCTGACGGCAACGGGTTGTACCTGTTGGTTCAGCCGACCGGAACCCGAAGCTGGATTCAGCGACTCTTCGTTCGCCGCCGCCGCCGTGAGCTTGGCCTCGGCAGCGTCGCCCTGGTTTCGCTGGCCGAGGCCCGGGAGAAGGCGCTGGCCAACCGCAAGTTGGCTCGTGAAGGCGGGGACCCGCTGGCGGATAAGCGCCGCACCGAGGGCGTGCCCAGCTTTGCCGAAGCCGCCGAGCGCGTGCTGGAACAGAAGCAAGCCGGCTGGCGAAGCTCGACTCACGGTGTTGAGTGGATTTCGAGCCTGAGGCGGTATGCTTTCCTGCGCATCGGCAAGATGCCGGTTTCAGAGGTGACCAGCGCCGATGTTTTGGAGATCCTCACGCCCATCTGGCACGTGAAGGCGGAGACAGCCCGGCGGCTGCGCCACCGCATCCGGGCGGTGTTGGAATGGGCGGTGGCGATGGAGTTTCGCATCGACAACCCGTGTGACCGGGTCGTGCCGGTGCTCGGCACCCAAAACGACGTCGTGCAGCACATGCGGGCATTGCCCCACCGGGAGGCGCCGGCGGCCATCGAGAGGGTCCGGGCGTCGAATGCGAGGCCGGTCGTGAAGCTGGCGTTGGAGTTCCTGGTGCTGACGGCGGCGCGGTGGGGCGAGGTGCGGTGGGCCGAGTGGACCGAGATCGATCGGGACGACTGTGTATGGACGATTCCCGCCACGCGGATGAAGGCGAAGCGCCAGCACCGGGTGCCGCTGTGTGACCGCGCGATGGAGATGCTCGATGCGGTTCGGACGCTCGGGGAGGGAATCAGTCCACTTGTGTTCACCAAACGGCGCGGGAAGCCGCTTGTCGATATAGAGTTGCGCCGACTGCTCTTGAAGCAGAAGATCGCGGCCGTGCCGCACGGTTTCAGGTCCAGCTTCCGGGACTGGGCGGCCGAGGAGACGGATCATCCCCGGGAGGTGATCGAGGCGGCCTTGGCGCATGTGGTCCAGAACAGGGTCGAGGCGGCCTACGCGCGCTCGGACCTGTTCGAGCGTCGGCGTATCCTGATGGACGACTGGTCGCGCTACTTGGCCCGAGGGACGGCGACAGATTCAGTGCGCCCACGATAAATATGGGCTGGAGCTAGCCAGCGGAAAGGGCATCTAATCGGCGGCAGGCGGCGAGAGGCAGGTCGGGCAGGCATTCCAGCCTGCCTTCTACGGAAATGTTCCTAGCTGGGAGAGTGAAGGAAGGAAAATCCCTTGCTGCCTTGACAGCGAAACTGTTCGCAACCGGCTATTCTTCCGACGGCAGGCCCACGCCGGCGGGTTTTTGAATGACGCCGCTTCCGTCTGCAAGAAATCCCATTTTCACGTAGATAGGACGAATCGCTTCACTCAAAGAGGAAAGCCGGCTGGCGAACAGAACAGCACCCAACAGACAACACACGCCACCCAACAGTAAAGTGCCGGGCGCTTCGATCGTCGCCGCCAGGGTTCCTGCTAATAAACTGCCAACCGGTATCATGCCCCTGTACGCCATCGTATAAAAACTCATCACCCGGCCGCGCTTATCGTCGTCCACAATCGTCTGCAGGACGGTGTTGCTGGATGCCATCTGAACCATCATTCCAAAACCGGTGAATAGCATGATGAACAAAGAAAGCCACAAAATCCGGGAGAAGGAAAATGTAATCAGCCCGACTCCAAAGAAACCGGTGCCGATGACAATCAGGCGTTCCAACCCGGGCACGCTCTTTCGCGAGGCAAGGTAAGCGGCGCCCATCAAGGCGCCGAGGCCGGAACAACCCACAAGAAAACCAAAAGCACGCGGACCGCCCAAGAGAATGTCTTTGGCAAAAACGGGCATCAGCACCTGATAGGGCATTCCGACCAGGCTGATCATGCCTACCAGCAGCAAGATGGAACGGATCGGCACGGAATGGGAAACGTAGGCCAAGCCGTCTTTGAGTTCCTGCACGATCCGGGTGTTTGCGGCTGTTTTTACCTTCGGTTGGATTTTCATGGCCATTAGCGCGGCAATCACCGGGAAAAAACTGATGGCATTCAAAAGAAAACAAATCCCTTCTCCAGTGGCGGCGATGAGTATGCCTGCCAGGGAGGGCCCCAGCAATCTCGCGCCATGGACCATGGAAGAGTTCAAGGCAATCGCGTTTCCCAGGTCTTCCCTTTTTTCGATCAGTTGCGGCAGAAACGACTGCCGGGTTGGCACGTCGAAAGCGTGAATCAAGCCAAGGCATATGCTGAGCACTACCAGATGCCACACCTCTTCCTTGCCGGTTAACACAAGAACCGCCAGAATCGAGGCTTGTCCCATCGCCAGGGTCTGGATCACCACCAGGGTGCGGTGCCGATTCCATCGGTCGGCCATCACTCCGGCGAACGGCGCAACCAGAAAAAGGGGAAGATCTCCGACAAAGCCAACCAGACCCAAGATAAAGACCGATTGAGTCAAACGATACACCAACCAGGCGACGGCGACTCGTTGTGTCCACGTGCCGATCAGCGATATGGCCTGGCCGCAAAAGAAAAGACGATAATTTCGATGATGTAAGGCGCGGAGAATCAGTTTTGGGTTTGCGGAAGTAGAAAGCATGAGACGACGGTGTTCTTTTATCCCGCCTTCCTGTACGGCAGGAGTTCCAAAATCAGCCCCCGTTTTTTTTCACGGAGTAAGTCTTAGCGTGCGGGGAAAAGCTTTCGTCAAGAAAGGTGAATGCGCGGAATTCTGCCTAAACAGGCTGCGGAAAAATCATCGGTAGAAACCGCATACTCTCGCGCGCGGCTCGGTGCCTGCCTCGAAATCAATGCTCCGATCCGAGCCGCGACCGTAAGAGCGAGGTGTTCCAGTGCTTTTCAGCAGCCTCCTCGGCGATTCGGCGCGTACCGGAGCAGGGCGCGTCACCATGCCGCCTCCCTCACCATCCGTAGATCTCAAGCGTGGTTTTGCCTGCCGCCAGTTCGTCCTTGATCCGGTTCTCCTTCTGATCGCGCTTTCCCGCCTCGGCCAAAACGTCGGGGACCTCCGACTGGGGTATGACCACAACGCCATCCCTGTCGCCCACAACCAAATCCCCCGGCCTGATGGAGACCTCGCCGATCATGATGGGCTGGTTTATCCTGCCTTTTCCCCGTTTCGCCGTGCCGCGAATGCAAAGACCTCTGCAAAAGACCGGAAATCCCGCCTCCTCAATGGCGTCGCTGTCTCGCACGCACCCATCGATCACCAAGCCGGCGATCTTGCGATGGAGGGCGGCATGGGTCATGATATCCCCCCAATAACCTGCCTCGTAGAGCCCGGATACTTCTACCACCAGCATGTCTCCCGGGTTCGCAACGTAGATTGCCTGATGAAGCGTCAGGTTATCCCGGGCAGGAGAGGTGACCGTAACAACCGGGCCGCATGCCCTCATGCTGGGTGAAATCGGCTTGATGGCCACGGGAAGGCCAATCGGTTTGCCGGCGGCTTCCCCCAGCGTCGCCGTAGAAAATTCTGCAACTCGCTGCACCAGCGCGGAATCGGGACGGGCAATTACTCTCTCGCCGTCAGCCAAGTTAAGTATCCTCTGCTTTCCCGCCTTCTTGTCTCCGTTGCAATCGATGGTAGCCATGCTTCCGGCGGGCCTGTTTCAGTGAAGCGCCTTTTAACAGTTCGGTTCGAATTCTTTCTTCCGTTTCTTCCACCGACCGCGCAATCGACAAGATTTCCGCTTCTTTTTCCTGGGGTACTATGAGGACTCCATCGTCTGATCCGAGGATTATGTCTCCGGGCCGCACCTGCACGCCTCCGATTTCAACGGGAGCGTTTATCCCGGCCACTTCGACTCGATCCTTTCCCGTACGCATGAACCGGCCGCGACTGAAAATCGGATAGCCGATTTCCACGCTGCGCTTTACATCCCGGCAAACCCCGTCGATCACGGTTCCGGCGAGGCCCTTTCGATGAGCCACGAGGGTTAATATATCTCCCCAAACGGTGCAATCGAGACGGCCTGCATTGTCCAGCACCACAACATGGCCTTGGGGCACGTCGTCAATAAAGTCGCCGACGGTGCCCTTTTCCACGCCGACGGGATGGTATTTCACAGTAAAGGCGCGTCCAGCCGCCTGACAGCCAAACGCAACCGGGGAGATGCCCAGGCAGGTTCCATGCAACCCGCAGCGATCCAGGGCGTCGGAAACCGCCGTGAGCGAAACTTCCTGAAAGGCTGCAACCAATTCATCCATCTTGTGGCTTCTGTTTCGGGAGAAGCATGGATTCATACGCCATGCCTGCCATCACTTCTCCTACCGGGCGGCCCGCGCGAACCGCATCGGTCATCGCTTGCTGCCGCAGGGCGATCGCTTCCGCCTCTGCGACCACGCTCTCCGCCTTCTGTCCGGGAATGAACACGATCCCGCTGCCGTCGGCGATGACAAAATCCGCAGGTCGCACCGCCACCGCCCCGCATTGAATTTCTTGGTTGAAGGATTCTTGCACGATGCGCCCCCTGGCGGTAATCGGCACAATACCGCGGGCATACACGGGAAGGCCGATGTCCCGTATTTCATCTACGTCCCTGCAAACCCCGTCAATGATGACTCCCTGGATTTGCCGGGTTTTGGCGCCGAGGGCAAGAATGCCGCCCCACGATGCGACATCAACCCGTCCCGCGTTATCGACCACCAAAACGTCCCCGGCCTTGGCGGCGTCGATCGCCGTGGCACCCAGATGTTGTTTGGGCCGGTCGAGTCCTGCGGGCTTGAGCCGGATCGTTACAACCCGTCCTGCAATTCGAGGACAAGACCAGACGGGGTGGATTCCGATCACGGCGCCTCGCAGCCCGCATCGGTCCATGGCGTCGGAAACCGTACAGGTGTCCAAACCGAACAGCCGGTCCACAATATCTTTGCCCATCAGCGATGAACCCTGCCCCTTCTTTCCCAAAAACCAATTACCTCAGAAAATCCATCCCCAGTTGCTGGGCTCGCCGGCGAACCGGCAACAACTCCTCCTTCTGCGTGGGGATGTAGTCGTCCAACCGCGCAGGATCCGGAACGGCCCCTGGATCGGCGGGTGGAACGTCCAGGCGGCGGCTGTTCTGCTGGGTGGCTGCCGAGAGTCGGGTCTGCACGTCCTTGGTAAGCAACCAATTGATATAGACCTTGGCGGCATTCGGATGCGGAGCCCGGTTGAGGAACTGGATGCCTCCAGTCCCCGTGCTGGTTGCCCACCCGCTGTCTCCGACGGGCTGGATGTTGATTTTGAGTCCCTGTTCCCGAAAGACAAGAAACGCGTCGGGAACCAGCCCGATAGCGATGGGATAACGCCCCCGGATCACCCACTCGGCCTGTTGCCGGAGGTCATTGGATACCACCAAATCCTGGTTCTGCAACAATTCCTTGAGCGCATCTTCCCCATAGACTATCAGGAAAACCTCCAGCGAATTCAAGCCCGCTCCGCCGCGGGGGTCTTGGATGACTATTTTTCCCTTCCAGCGTGGATTCATCAGATCCTTTACTGACGCCAGCTCCGTTTCCGGAATGATGTCGCGGTTTACAAAAGCTAAAAAGGAAATGAAGTTTACAAAGCCAAAAACGTACTTCTTTTCCTTGTCAAAAAACGCGCCGTCCAGACCGCCGAACCAGGCGTCTTCGTCCACAACCTCGGGCGACAAAAGCAAGGGCCGCACGGGGTCCAATACCCCCTGATATTTGGCCTCGTAAACCTGCGGGTCCGGACCGCCGACGCGCAAATCCCAAAGGTGCTGATCCAGCTCTCGCTCACGAAATACTCGAGGCCAAAAGTCTCTCGAATTAGCTCCCGTGTACTCTACCTTGATTTCAGGGAAGTCTTTTTCAAAAGTCATCAACACGTTTCGCCACGACTCGCGCGTCGGCCCCGAGATCACTACCCTGCCCTCCTGCTCGGCCGCTGCCACTGTCTTTTCCCACTCCAGTTCCCATCCCACCTTGGCCGAAGTAGTTGACGAAGAGGCCGCCGGAGGGGACTTCTCCGCCGGCGCGCAGGCTCCCAGGATCAGCAGGGAGCCAACCGTACAGGAGAGCCATTTCCACAAATCCATTTTTTCTACTCCCGGACCTTCGTCTTCCAGTAGCTTTTCCAGCCCGTGGTCTGTGAGATCATTTCGGAAAGAACCACCAGATGCGGGAACCGATTGGCGCCGGGGTCTCGGATGACATGCATCGGATCGCCGTCTTGCTGCACCTTGCGGATCATATTCAACAGGAGTCGCCGGGAGGCAATGATCGCCCTGTCCGTTTGCCCCAGATGCTCCTGGGTCCGATCACTAATGGGACCCATGCTCTCGGTGGCGTACAGATCATGCTCGGGGAAAAACGAGCCCACTCCGGAAAATGTCTTGTTTTTCATCTCGCCCCGGTTCTGCAAGTAGCGATTGGCTGCATTGCGGGCCGGGCGATAATTGGAGTCGATGTCTGTCCTGTAGCGCTGTATGAATTTTTCTTTGTCTAAAGGAGCCTCCCTGCTAAAAACAATCATGTATTTCCAGTGGTGCTCGTCGTCGATGGGAACGTGCCAGTTGACCAGGTATCCGGCGCCCTGCGTCTCGCCGGGCACGGCGCACAGGTTGGGCATCACAAAGTTAGAAACGCGCAGGTACCCTTTGTCCTGTGCGACGCCGCGACAGGTTGAAATGCGCAGTCCAAAGTCCGTTTCCTCCACCTCCATCGCGGGAGCCATGCTCTCGCCAAAAAGTTGATTCGGCGAAGCTCCGCTTCCTTGCACCGTTCGGTAGGGCGTTGGTCTCCCCGCGCCGGCCAGCTTTTCATCCAACATGCGATGCAGGAAAGAAAGGTGGGCCGGGTCGATGTTGCCTTCGTTTCCCTGAAGATAGTTGCATTCGGAAAACACTTTGTAAACGAACCGATATTCCTCCGGGACGTTGAGAATCTCATAGGATGGCAGCAAGGGAGGCTCCCCAGGCCCCATATAGGCGAAGATCAGGTTGCCCGCCTCCTGGCAGGGATATGCTTTGTGGCGGATTTTTTCTTTGAACTGGCTTTCCGTCGGCTCGCCCGGCTGATCCAGGCAGCGGCCACGGACGTCGTAAAGCCATCCATGGTAGAGACACCGAAGACCTCCATCCTCCAGGCGGCCGAAGCTCAGATCCGCCCCGCGATGGGAGCAGTGCAGACCCAACAGACCCAACTGCTGCTTTTCGTCCCGAAACAGCACCAGTTCCTCGCCTAATATTTTGACGGTCAATGGAGGGGCTTGAGGAGGCAGGTCCTGAGAAAGAGCTACCGGCTGCCAATAACGCCTCAGAAGTTCTCCCCCGGGAGTGCCCGGGCCGGTCTTTGTCAAAACCTCGTTTTCCTTTTTTGTAAGCATACGAGTTTCCTTTAGAGTCCGTTAAAGAGATTGTATCCAGTAGGCCTACAGATGTAAAACGATCAGCACCCCTGCGGTTTCTACAACCGCGCATAGATACTCTTGTATAACCCCGCTCATGTGCGAATACCTAGCTTCAGACCAAACAGGCGGGCGAGCAGAGCCACGCCGGAGGTCAGCAGCATGACGATCACGCCAACAACGGCGGCGGCCTCATAGCGGCCGTCCACCATGTAATCCAATTGGAGCATCGCCAAGGGCCGGTTCTGACTGGTGACCAGCAAGGCGATCCCCGATATATTCCGCGCAGCGGCAATGAAGGCGACCATGCCCACAGTGATCAGCACCGGCACCTGGATCGGCAGAATGATTCGGCGAAAGGTGTACAGCCAGGACCCCCCCGCCACCCATGACGCTTCTTCCAATTCCTGCCCCAATTGCAACAGGTTGCTCTTCACCAGTTGCACGCCCAGGGTCATGCTGCTGATGCCGGTGGCCAGGATCAAAACAAAGATGGTCCCATACAGTGGGCGGAAAACCGGGGTGTCCAGGAAAAGCCACAGAAAACCAAGCCCCAGGATAATGCCGGGAATCGCAATCGGAAGCCAGGACAGGAAGTCCAGAATCTGTCGTCCCCTGTACCGGGTTCGCACCGCAATATAGGCAATCAACGGATAACACAGGATAGCCAAAACAGTTGTGCCTGCACACAGAAGGAGCGTATTTACCAGGGAACGAAGGAAGATGGGGTCGGCCAACACCCGGCTCCAGTGGCTTAGGGTCCAGGGATCGGGCAGGTTAAAAAAGCCGAAGAGGCGCATACATGTCGCCAGTCCCAGGAAAAGGACGGGAAGCAAAGTGAAGAAGAACCCAAGCCCAAGCAGGAAAGCGAAGGCCGGCCACTTCCAAGGGCCCAAAGCGAATTGCTGGGACTTGAACTGTCCTGTTATGGTCGTGTAGCGTCGGCTCCTGCTCCTCTTCTGCTGGAGCAGGATTAAGGGCACCATCGCCACCAGGATCATCACGGCCAAGGCCGTGGCTGCTCCGTACTGCGGCGGTTCAATCTGCAGAAGCCGGTAGATCATCGTGCTGTACACGTAAAATCTGGACGGCAGCCCTAAAACCTGCTCGATTTCAAAGGTCTCCAGCAAGTGGATGATGGACATGATCATCACAACCATAATGGCCGGCGACATCACCGGAATAACAATCCGGGCCAGCGTGCGCAGAGGGCCGACCCCTGCCACCCGGGAAGCCTCTTCCAGGGAAGCATCCATGTTCCGAAGAAAAGGAGTGAGCAGGATGACCTTGACCACGATCGATTTGGTCGCTAAGTGGACCCATACGATCCCCCCAAAGGAGTAGATGTTAAAGGGGCCGTTTTCCAAAGAAAAAACCTGCTTCATGGCCTGATTGATGAGCCCGAAGTCGGGGTCCAGCAACGAAATCCATCCCAAGGTGATGGGCAAGGAAGGAGCAAAAAAGGCGATCCAGAACAGGAATTCGATCCAGCTTTTCCCCGGAACATCGGTTCGTGCCAGAAGCCACACGATAAAGATAGCCACCGGAAAGGAAATTACCTGAAGGACCAAGGTGAGTTTAAAGGTGTTGAGGACGGCTGTCAGCATCCCCGGCTCTGTCAGAGCAACCCACCAATTGTCCAGCCCGTAGGCGGACTCTTGCATGGGGCCGGCGACCTGAAAGCTGGTGAGGATGAGCAACAGGAGGGGATAAAGCAGAACGAACCCGACCACTCCCAGGACCGCAGTACAGAGAAGGGCTTGAATGTCCAGCCGGGCGGAAAGCCGGAGGAGAAACCCCTGTTTCACTGTGTCCATACGCTTAAGGCCGTCGCGGGAAAGTAAAACCGAACGGTTTGGCCCTCGCGGTAAGGGGTCGGGCGGGGAAAGTACAGAACAATTTGCTCTTCTCCCACCTGCACAAGGCACTCATGCCGATCCCCCTGAAAGAGCATGGCAACGATTGTTCCCTCCAATTGATTGCCGCTTCCATCGGCTCGCGCCTGGTCCACGATGATGTCCTCGGGCCGAATGGCTAGCAACACCCTTTGCCCCCTACTCTGGTGGGGAACATAGGCATCCTGGATCAAGAAGGTTCGCTGCGGCTCTCGCGCCAAAACCACCTCAACTTGATTCTCCGGGCCAAATCCGGAGATTTGACCCTGAAGGACCACGGACTTACCCAGGAAGTCCCGAATAAAAGGCTTCGCCGGCTTTTCATACAACTCTCGCGGGGAGCCCATCTGCATTACCTGTCCGGAATCCATCACAGCGATTCGGTCCGAGATGCTTAGGGCCTCCACCTGATCATGGGTCACAAAGAGCACCGTGATGCCAACCCTTCGCTGCAATTGTTGCAGCTCCACTCGCATCTGGCTCCGCAGCTTGGCATCCAGGCTGCTGAAAGGCTCATCCAGCAAAAGAATCTCCGGCTCGTAAACCAAAGCTCTGGCCAGGGCGACGCGCTGCTGCTGGCCGCCGCTCAACAGAGGACCCGGCCGCTCTTGGAATCCCTGGAGGTTTACAAGCTCCAGCGCTTTCAAAACCCTTTCCGTCAGTTCCCGGCCCCGGACCCCGCGGGCCCGCATCGGGTAGGCTACGTTTTCGAAGACCGTCAAATGGGGCCAAATCGCGTAAGATTGGAACACCATGCCCATATTCCGTTCGTGGGGAGAGACGAACACTCTCCGTGGAACGGAAGCCACAGCCTTTTCGCGGACATAAATCTCTCCTTCATCGGGGCGTTCCAGGCCGGTGATAAGCCTTAGGGTGGTGCTCTTGCCGCAGCCGCTGGGACCCAGCAAGGTGAAGATCTCTCCCTCTTGAACTTCCAGGTTCAATCGATCCACGGCCCTGACGGAGCCGAAAATCCGGCTGACCTGGCACAGCTTGAGGATGCTCCCCCCCACCGCAAACTCTCCTTGGGACAAGGTTGTTTGTTTCTGAAGCAAGCCAGGTAGCTGCCCGAACCTCTAAAACGCCGCCCGGCAACTTAGTCCCGGCTGGGCACCTGGTGCGACATGAAAACTTCCTTCCGCTGTCTCGCCGACTCCATAATTGCCAGCACAACCTCTAATGTGGCCTCTCCCCACCTTCCATCATGGAACACGGGCCGATCCTCCACCACCGCCTGGTAGAGCTCGTCAATCTCAGCCTCCCTTCCGGTTCGCGCCGGCGGGAGCGGGATTTCTTCCTTGCCGGAATCTCCATAGACGGAGAGTCCGTTCGGTGACTGCCGGATATCGCCCTGCTCGCAACTGACCAGCGTAAACCCGAAGAAGGGCTGGTGAGGCCGGTCTCCCTTGGCGCCTCGGAGCCATTCTCCTTCTCGTTCTCCGGCAAACCTCATGGACTCCTTCAAGGCTGCCTCCTCTTGCTGGGTGGCGCCCTGGAGATTTTTCCTTGCCTTCGGGTTTGTCTCCGGGTCCCGCGGCTGACCTCCCTCTCCGATCCAGAAGTTAAGCTCGGCCGTATCGAAGTGGCCGTACCCGCTGTACCCCATCAGAGCCGGCGTCCCATCCTCGAACTCCAGGTATGCTGACCACGCCCCTTCCGCCCGCCTCTGCTTGTCCCAGATGCCGGTCATTGCCCGGAGGCTCCGGACCATGCCGCCCCCGATGAGCCTCACGATGTCCACCTGATGCGGCCCCTGGTTGAAAACCACGTTCCCTCCCAGCGCGGAATTCAGCTCTTGCGGCATCCGGGGACGGTACATGAACTCGTTGTAGTAAAAGGTCAGGATCTGTCTCAGCTTGCCGAGCTTGCCGCTCCGGACGATCTCCCTCATCTTTTGGATCGGAGGATCAAAGCTATGCGTATGGCCGCACAGAAGCTGCACCCCGTTTTTCTCTACCGCCCGGTTCATCGTTTCGCATTCTTCCAGGGAGAGCGCCATCGGTTTTTCCACGATGATGTGCTTTTTGTGTTCCGCCGCGATGAGCACATGTTCTTTGTGAAGGTGATTCGCCGTGCAGATGTACACGGCGTCCACGTTCTTGCTGCGGCACATATCCTCTATGCTCTCAAAGGTTTCTCCCCCGAACTCTCGCCGGAACTTCTCCAGCGCGTGCGGCCTGTTCACATCGCATGCCCCAGCGACTTTCGCGCCGGAGTGCCTGGCCATGTGAGGGAGGATCTGCGTGCTTGCCACTCCCAGCCCTACGATCCCAAAACGCAGCACAGGTGCCATCAGCGCCACTCCACAAAAGCCATTCCGCAACCGGTCCCTGCCGGAGAGCGGTAGGCGGGGATGTAATCAATCAGCTCCATCCGCAGGTGCTCCAAAGCGCCAGCCGTCGCGATCCAGTTTCTGATCTCGGATGTTCCCAGTCGCAACTTCTCGACGGGCAGCAGCCCCAGCTTTTCACGGTCCTTGCGCTGCAGGGCGTCCAGCAGCGTAAGGTCCAACGCCTCGTCGATGACCACGTGGCTTAAACCTCCGCTGGTAATCACAGCTACCTTCTTGTTGCTGTCCCAGGCCTCAATGGCCGCTCGCAGCGCCTGCCCGAAGGCGTAACAGCGCCGCGGGGACGGCTGGTTCGGCGGATAAAATGTGTTCAGCATGACGGGAACCATCGGAATGTCGCCTGCCGGAAGGAGTTTGCGATAGACGAAGCTGAAGGCGTGACCGAGACCGACTTCCCCTCGGAGCCGATTGGAGCAGGCGACGTCAAAACCCTGCTCCACGAAGGATGCAATCAAATGGTCCGCCAGCTCCGTGTGCGCGTCAAAGCGCATGGGCGCATCCGAGATCCATTCTTCTTCCGCCTGCCGCCACGCGCGACCCGAAGGAACCTGCCGTTTAACGACCGTCAGCGAACTTCCCCGGTAAACGCAGAACATCGGCATGTTGTCGTCAAGAAATTGCTCGTGTTGGTCATCCCCCAAAGCGATCATCACGTCCGGAGAGGCCTGCTGGAGCGTCTGGCGAAGAGTGTCTAACGCCTTCTGCATGGCCTCATGCCGCTCCTGCATTTTCTGTTCGCTGAGTTCCTTCTCCATGCCCGGCTTGGCCTGGCGCACGAGGCTTTCGTAGTCAATGCGGGTATCCTTTTGATCTTTTTCCACCAGCAAGGACCACCGGCTGGCCGGGATGTTCAACTGCGGGCTGTGGGGCGTGCCCAGACCCAGGACAATCTTCGCCATGACTCCTCTTTTCTTCCAGTTTTTTCTTTCACTCCCGAAAAGCGCTTCCTCCCAGCGTCAAAGCGCCGGGTAACCCTCTACGGCAGCCACGCGCCTGAAGGCGTGCCCTTGACGCACGGGATCGTCACCCTGTCATGCAATCCTCAATTGTTCAAAGCCGGAATACCTTTCTGGCATTTTCTTCGAGAATCATTTTTCGGTCATTTTCCGTCAGCCATTCAATGCTTTCGATGACCGGTTTCAGATCATCCATAAAGCGGCCCGTTTGCGGATCGGCTACTGTTCCCGTCCCCGGCCTTTCCGTTCCGAACATGCACCGATCCGGCCCCGCCACCTTAAATAGAAGCTCCAGGGATTCCTTGGTATAAATGCAGGTATCAAAGTAAAGCCGGCGAATGCTCTCTTCAAAGAGGTCTTTGCTTTTCCGCCGATACCGCGCAGCCCGGAACCGGCCCATCTGGTAAGGAATCGCTCCGCCGCCGTGGGAGATCACCAGCTTCAGCGCCGGGAAGTCTTCAAACACGCGGGAGTTCAGCAGAGAAACGATGCCGATGGTTTCCTCAATGATGAAGTGCAGACTGTAAGGCTCCCGGGGCGAGCGGCTGCTTGCAGAATGCACCAGCGCCGGAACATCCAACTCCACCAGCTTTTCATATAGCGGATACCAATACTCATCCCCCAGGCCCGGCGGCGGCTCTTGGCCCTCGTTCGGGTCGGGATTCAGCAGGCACCCCGCAAATCCCATCTCTTTCACGCAGCGCTCCAGCTCTTCCAGCGAATTCTTGGGACTCACTCCCGCGCTTTGAGGCAATCCGGCGACTCCGCGAAAAACGTTAGGGTAGATTTTGCACACTTGAGCGATCACATTGTTGACGGCCTCGGTGTACCATCGCACAATGCGTTCGGGCTTTTCGCTGTGCATCATCTGATAAGGGCGCGGCGAGATGAGCTGCATATCCGTACCGACCTCCTGCAGCACGTCCACATGTTTCAGGGCCCCGCCTCCACCTGACCAGACAGCGTTTTTCAACTTTTCGTCGTCGATGTTCAACCGACCCCTTCCATGCGCGCCTCGTCCCGCTAAGAGTCCTGCCCTGTAGGCGTACAATTCCGGTGGTGCGACGACGTGGCCGTGAATGTCAATTACCACAGTGAACCTCCTTCGTAGATTGAGCTTGCCTAGTCTTTCCTGCTGAGGATTGCGCGCCCTGGCGAGCCTTCCTTCGTCACCCTATATGTAATTCTCAATAGAACAGTTCCTTGTCCTGATTGCCAATCCGGTTTTGCTTTGGCTTCAGGCTTTTTCTGTTTCCTTTGTGGGCTGCTGTAAAGTGCTTTAGACGAACCGCTTGCTCAGGCGCTCGGCAAGTGCTTGGAAACCAGCACAGCCTTCCTAGCCGCGACCCCTTCGGCTTCGCTCGGGGCAAGCCGCAAGGGAGCGGTTTCCCAGGCTTTTCAGCAGCCTCTTAAAGGTAGAATATCCGAAGGCTGAATCCCGCAATCCAAAAGGAGTGTGTCCCCGGCAAGCGACATCCGAGCAACGGCAACGCCGGTTCCTTCACCATGTTCCGGCCTTTTCGCCCGACTATACGCAAGCCCTTTCACAGGGGAGGGAAGGGCAACAAGGACCGGAATTTCTCGACGACCTGCTGGCGCATAGCGCGTTCGGACCGGCTCACCTTGGGAAATTTGTCCCGCCACTCATAGGGGCGCACCGCATAAAAGATGGCTCGGCTGTTGGTATGGTCACCCGAAGCACGTCTATCCGCAGGCATCCGGGGATCGAGCGGGGTGCTCCAGCAACCGTCCACAGTCTCGATGTCACTCGCCGGGTCCACCCTGGTTTCCATCGCCCACAGCACTTCCTTCAGGTCCGTCGGATCAATATCGTCGTCCACGACCACAACGTACCGGCCGTTGCGTGCCGCAGCAGCGCAGCTCAGCGCGGCGTGGCCCGCTTGCTTGGCGTGACCGGGGAATCTCTGCCGGATGGCCACGACTACCAAAAAGCTGGTGTAGGTGAAGACTCCGACGACGTCCTGAATCCCGGCGCTGTCTAACTGGTCCCATAGGATTCCCGCGTTGATCGGGAGAGCGTGTTTGGGCGCACCCGCCCATAAAGGAGCTTCATCGAACAGGATCGGCTGGTTTCTGTGATACAGCGCCTTCACGCGGATCACCGGCTGGGGCTCACCGGTGCCCAAGGTCCCGCCCGAATAGTAGCCGGGCCATTCGCCAAAGGGACCCTCCGGGCGGGATTCCACATTGGGCGGGGGCGCCTCCCCCTCGATCGCGATTTCCGCGTGGGCCGGAATCGGCAAACCCGTGATCGGCCCTGTAATGACCTCGACGGGCCTTTCTCGCAGCCCGCCCGCAAACTCCAGTTCCGACTTTCCCCACGGGATTTTGGTATGGGAAGCCATGAAGATCAAGGGGTCCACGCCAAAGGCCGCCACCACAGGGCAGCTTTCCCCCCGTTCCCAATAGCGTTGACAGATCAGCCTGCCGTGCTGTCCCGGGCTCATCCACAATCCCAACAGATTCCGCTCATGCACCTGCATCCGGTACGTCCCCATGTTGAGGAAACCCGTATCGAGGTCCCGGTTGATCAGGACATCGCCGGTGCCGATGTAGCGCCCTCCATCCTGGGCGTGAAAACGCGGAGCCGGAAACTGAAACAGGTCCGCCTTTTCCTCCAGCAGGATGTTTTCCATCACCGGGCCGTTTGAAAACTCTGTCGGAGGAATCGGTTGGGCCGACATCACCTTGCGAGCGGCAAGGCGTATCAACTCCAACTTGCTCTTGTCCGTAGGAAGCCCCAACGCCAGAGCCGCGCGCTTGCGGGAAGCGGTCAGCAGACTCGCCACCCGGTGACCGGGCGGATACCCCTTGATTCTGTCAAAAATCAAAAGAGGAGGGTCGGGGATGAGCTCGGCGGTGGCTTCCACAAGAGCCCCAATTTCACAGTCCCAATCAGCTCCTTCGATCAACTGCCAGTTGTCTATCTCCTGGCAGGCAGCGACAAACGTGCGCAGGTCATTAAATGCCACGCTTTTGCGAACAGCCTCACCCACAGCCTTTGCCATTTCCTCACCTCCTAATGTATAAACCTTAGAACAACCCCACCTGGATCGAAAACGATCTTCTTGCCCTCCCGTGAAGACCCATTGTATCCATGAGGCAAAAGAATCTTAACCCATGAATTCGGTTAGCCAACGCATCAATTGAGGAATTTCGAGGCCAGTTCCACGCTTCGCTGGCGAAGCTGCAGAAAATGCTCGTATTGGTGCGGGACAAAGTCCTCCAGTCGGTCCGGGTCAATCACTGTTTCCGGATTACCCGTGGGTACGTCCAGGCGGCGGCTGTTCAATCGCAAGGCTTCGGTCACTGACTTTTGCGCCTTCTGCGAGAGCAGCCAGTTGATATACACCTTTGCGGCGTTGGAATGGGGGGCGCGGTTCATGAGTTGAATGCCGCCGAATCCCACGCTGAGACCCGCCGATCCTTCCTGCAGGCGCTGAACGTTGAATTCCAATCCGCTCTGCCTCAAGTACATTAATTGGTCGGGAAGCACCCCGATCCCGATCGGATAGCGGCCTCGAATGACCCATTCCGCCTGCTGGCGGTTGTCGCCGGTTACCGCCACGTCTTGGTTTGACAGCAGGTCACGGACGAACTGCTCGCCGTGCACTGCCAGCAGGACCGTCATGCTCCCCAAGCCGGCGCCCCCCCGCGGATCCTGTAATACGATCTTTCCCCTCCATCGCGGGTCAATCAGGTCCTTATCCGACCGGAATTCCGTTTCTGGAATGATCTCCCGATTCACAAAGACCAAGGCTGAGGAATAGGCCAAAAAGCCGGCAATGTACTTCTGCTCCTTATCGACGAAGAGGCTGTTGAATCCTCCGAACCAACTGTTATCCTCCGTCACCTCGGGCAGCAGGAGCAAGGGCCGGACCGGGTCCAGCATTCCGTTGTCTCTGGCCTCGTAAACTTGCGGGTCAGGCCCCCCTACGCGCAAATCCCAAAGATACTGTCCCAATTCTCGCTCGCGAAACATCCGGGGCCAGAAGTCCCTGGAGTTGGCTCCGGTGTACTCCACGGCGATCTCTGGAAAATCCTGCTCAAAGGTCATCAAAACCCTCCGCCAGGACTCTCCGGGCGGGCCGGAAAGGACTACCTTTCCCTCCAACCGTGCAGCCGCAAGCGTCTTTTCCCACTCAACCTTCCAGGCAGCCTTTCCATCGGCGTCGGGTCCTTGCTGCGAAGTCGTTGATTGTCCCTGTGCGGCAACCCCGCCGGATTGCGCTCCAGCCGTCGGAGACGGGGTCTCGGAGGAAGAACAGGCCATAGCCCCGAGCATCAAGATTGCAGCCAGGGCGCCGGGGTTGTATGACTGAAGACGACTTCTTTTTCGCATGAAAGAATTTCCTCTGCCCTACAACAGTACGGCAAGCGCGCGACAGGCAAATCTAGCAACGAATAGAATACGCCTCGGCGCTTGTAAGACGGGTCATCTGCTCACCCAATGTTTGTCCCACCCAACCTGCCGCCATGTCGGAAGTCCGGAAGGGGACGACGTGCAGCTACGCCCAAGCAACACGCTGGAGACAATCGTAAACCCGAACTCCAGCGCGCCATCGGACCCGGCGGTCTTGCAAAGATCCGGGTGGAGCGATGCTTCCCCCGTCGCCTCCTCCTGGGGTCGAACCATTTTAGGTGGATATGCCGCCTAGCACAACCGCCTTGGCTTCTTTCTATCTTCGCCTCTCTCCGTTGCCTAGCCGACCCTGGCTTCGATTTCGCAATAGCCCAAGCGGAGTTAGTAACTTCAAAGGGCGTAACTCGTCTAGGTTAACGCATTGGGCGTACTTGCCAACGTGATACTTAAACCATTCTCAGGGTTGCTGTAGCGCAGTCGCTAAAGTAGGGACAGACCTCCTGGGTTGTCCTCTCAAGGACAGGCAGGAATGCCTTCCCTACCTGTGAGCCATACAGCAACGCTGAAAATGGTCTAGCCACTCCGAAGACGGAGGAAGGCCACTAGGTTCACCAGGCGACCTTGCCTTCCCACGCCTTCGAATTGTTCCTACAAGTTCTCGCTGTAACCGTAGGTTGAGAGTTTCTCGGTTCCTTTGGAATCCTCGGATAAAAATTCCTGGCCTTGGTACCTACATTCAATCATACTTGCGGGGGAGGAGCATGCACGGCGAAAGTAGTTGCAGGAACGAAGCGGCAGGCAGGAATGCCTGCCCTACTTGGAACGAAAAGATAAGTTTTTGCGAAACGAAGCCAAAGGGTCCTTTGTTTTCAATAGGTGTTGCCGCAGAAACCACGAAAATGATCTAGAATTGCTTCTATGGCCGGAATCGAGCGCAGGAAATCAGTAGTTGCCGATGTAGGCGGGGTGAAGATCGGCGGCGAGCACCCTATTGTGGTGCAGTCGATGACCAACACCGACACCGCCGACGTACCGGGCACCGTTCAGCAAGCGGCTGCGCTGGCCCGCGCCGGCTCCGAGTTGGTCCGCATCACGGTGAACACGGAGGCCGCCGCCGCTGCCGTGCCCGCCATCGCAGAGGGACTGGAAGCCGAAGGCCTGTACGTTCCGCTCATCGGCGACTTCCACTACAACGGGCATCTGTTATTGACCCGCTATCCGGAGTGCGCCCGCCGCTTGGCGAAATATCGCATCAACCCCGGCAACGTCGATATCGGCAAGAAGCACGACGACAACTTCCGAACCATGATCCAGGTGGCCATCGACAACGGCAAGCCGGTGCGGATCGGCGTGAACTGGGGCTCGCTGAACCAGGTGCTGCTGACGCGAATGATGGACGAAAACGCCCGTCAGGCCGAGCCGCTCGACGCCGACGAGATCACCCGCCAGGCGATGGTCGAGAGCGCGCTCGCATCGGCCCGGATAGCCGAAGAGAACGGATTGGCTCACGAGGCGATCATCCTCAGCGCCAAGGTTTCCAGCGCTCAAAGCCTGATTGAGGTTTACCGAGCTCTCGCCGCCCGATGCGACTACCCCCTGCATCTTGGTCTGACCGAGGCGGGCATGGGAAGCAGGGGCGTGGTGGCCAGCACGGCCGCTATGTCGGTCCTGCTCCAGGAAGGCATCGGCGATACGATCCGCGTCTCTCTCACGCCGGCGCCCGGCGGCGACCGCACCGAAGAAGTGTTGGTCGCCCAGCACATCTTGCAGTCGCTGGAATTACGCAGCTTCGCGCCGCAAGTGAGCGCCTGCCCCGGATGCGGACGCACGACCAACACCTTCTTCCAGGAGATGGCCGGCCAAATCCAGAGTTACCTCAGCGCACAGATGCCGGTGTGGCAACAGCAGCATCCCGGCGTCGAGGAGTTGCGCGTCGCCGTGATGGGCTGCGTCGTCAACGGGCCCGGCGAATCCAAGCACGCCCACATCGGAATTTCGCTCCCCGGAACTTTTGAGGAACCCAAAGCGCCCGTTTACGTCGACGGGCGGTTGTTGGTCACGCTCAAAGGCGAAACCATCGTCGAAGACTTCATCCGCATCCTGAACGAGTACGTCGAAACTCACTACGAGAGCAAGGTAGAACTGGCTTCTCCGAAATAACTATCCTGACCGAACTGATGCCGCCGGGATAAACCACACACGAGCGCCGAGCCTCCGCTTTTTGCACTTGCGCTTTTTTCCGAGACAGTCACAATAGTATAGATATGGGGAAGGCAAAGAAGCTTTACGCTTACCAGATCAGCTTGGTTCCCGAACAAGAGGGAGGCTACACTGTGCTTGTCCCGCTCCTTCCTGGTTGCGTTTCATACGGCCGGACGATTGAGGAAGCGACAGAGAACGCCAAGGAAGCCATTGCGCTTCACCTTGAAAACTTGGCGGCTCACAAACAGCCTATCCCCGAGGGACAGGAGGCCCCTGTATTTATGACTCTGGTCTCCGTGACCCCCGCGAATGTCTAAAGAACTGCCGGCGTTGCGGGCAAAGGAGGTAATCCGCATTCTCGGGAAAGCCGGATTCACGCCTTGGCGCTCAAAGGGCAGTCACCTTACCCTTTACTGAAAACGCGATCAACGGATTCTCACTGTGCCCGTGCACTTCTCCAAAACAGTTCCCAAGGGGACGCTTCACGGAATCATCAAGCAGGCAGGTCTCTCTGTCGAAGAGTTTCTCAACCTCCGCTCATAAATTGCGGCGAGCGAACCCTGGAAAGTCGATAAAAGGGCAAACGATACGGCCTCCGGCTGCATCCTAGATGTAATGAACGACACCATTCCGCCGACTGGGGGGAAAGCTATGAAACCGACGATCTGCCTTCTTTGGCTAATCCTGTTCGCCACCGTCCTGGAGGCAGCCGATCTGCCGGTCCGCGAGGTGGTGCTCTACAAGCACGGCGTGGGGTATTTTCGGCGCTCCGGCCAGTTGCAGCCCGGTGAATCGGCGCGCCTCGATTTCAAAGCCTCCGAGATGAATGACGTGCTGAAATCGCTCACGATTGAGGAGCAAGGCGGAGGCATGATCTCAGGCCTGCGGTACGATTCGAGCGAGCCGCTGGAACGAAAGCTCTCGGAGTTCCCTTTCCACTTAGGGCCGGGCCAGCCGCTGAGCGCGGTGCTCGACCAGCTCAAAGGCGCGGTCGTGGAATTGCAATTCGCATCGGAGACCGTCCGGGGGGCCATCGTCAGCGGGCGCGTGGTGCCGGGCAATGAGAACAGGCCGCAGAGTGAGCAGATTACCCTGCTGCTCGATTCGGGGGAGCTACGCAACTTCGATCTGGCCGCCGCCGCCAGCATCCGCTTCGCCGACGCCGGCCTCCAGACCCAGTTCCGGGATTATATGGCGGCTCTGGTCGGCGCGCGCTCCAAAGAGAAACGCAGCGTTTACATCGATTCCACCGGCTCGGCCAGCCGCCGGATCATTGCAGACTATACGATCCCCATGCCGGTCTGGAAATCGAGTTACCGGCTGATATTTGGAGACAGCGGCGACCCGACGCTGGAAGGCTGGGCCATCGTGGACAACACCACCGGCGAGGACTGGACCAACGTCGCGTTGGCGCTGGTTTCCGGGCGGCCAATTTCGTTTGTCAGTCGTCTCTACGAACCCCGCTACATTCAACGTCCCACGGCCGGGCTGCCCGGTGAGATGGCGCAGGCGCCTGTGATTTATGGCGGAGCCATCGCGATGGAAGAAGCCTTCCTGGAAGAAGACATGCCGCTCGCGACGAAATCGGCCGTCAGGGCCGACCGAAGGCTGCGGGCGGAGGCGGCCGCACCGCCACCGGCTACAGTGCCGGGGGAGGCGGGCTTCGCACTCGGCCGGACCAACGCCTTCAGTTCAGTTACTGCCACTGCGGCAGCCCGCGAACTGGGGGAGTTGTTCGAGTATCGCTTTTCCACTCCCGTCACCGTGCGCAAGAGTGAGTCCGCCATGCTGCCCTTCCTCCAGCAAAAAGTGGAGGCGCGGAAGCTGCTGGTCTACTCCGGCGCAAACTCGGCTCATCCGATGAACGCCGCCGAGATCATCAATTCCACGGACAAGACGCTCGATGGCGGGCCGATCACCGTCTACGAGAGCAACGCATACGCCGGCGAGGCGCTGATGGAGACCTTGAAAGCGGGCGACAAGCGGCTGATCAGCTACGGCGTGGACCTGGGCACGCGCATCACGACTCAGTTTGATTCCAAAGAGGAGGTGGTGCGGGAAATTCACCTGCGACGCGGAATTCTCACAACCCGCACGGCTGCGGTCGAGACCAGGACATTCACCATCCGTAACGTGGATGAGGAAGCGAAGACGCTCATCATCGAGCACCCGGCCCGGCCCCAGTACAAACTGCTGGACCTCGAACCCGCCGAGACCACGGCCAATGCCTATCGCTTCCAGGTGAGCCTGGCAGCCGCAGCAACCGAGAAGTTTCCGGTGACCGAGGAGCGCGTCTTCCAGAGGACGTTTGAGATTGCCAATCTCACCCCGGATGTATTGCTGATCTACATCCAAAACAAGGATTTGAGCCCGGACGCCCGCACACAACTCGAGCAGATGATGGACCAGAAGCGCCAGATCGCCGAGAATGCAGCGGAACTCCAGCGCACCGAAGCCGAGATCAACACCCTGGTCCAGGATCAGGGCCGCATCCGGCAAAACATCAACAGCTTGAACAGCGTCAGAGGGCAAGAGCAGCAGGTGCAGGTTTACGCCCGCCAACTGGCCGGGCAGGAAAGGCGGTTGGCATCGCTGCGCGACCACTCTTCGGAACTCCAGCGGAGGAGGGCCGTGTTGCAGTCAGAACTTAATTTCCTGATCGAGCGAATGGAGTTTTGAGGGCGGCGTTCGTTTGGGCAACGATACAGTTTCCGGGGGTGCAGGGCTCACTCGGATTTCCCTTTCCCCCACGGCGTAAGACGAGGAACCCAGCGGGGTACGGCTTTCCTGTACAGAAGATACTCTTCCCCAAACCGCCGTATCAGTCCCGACTCTTCCGACGTCCGGAATATCTCGCCAGCCCAATCGGGCGGTGAAAACATCCCCCGATTTCCCCGCTAATCAGGCAGGACTGTCGCCACGCGGAAGCGTTCCAGGCGGCGGAAGTAACGCCGCGCCCGTTCCACGTCGCGGAGAATCTGGCTTTTGAGTTCGGCTGCGGAAGCAAACTTGCGCTCCTCGCGCAAGCGGTAGAGAAAACTTAATTCCAGCGACGAAGGCGGAGGCCCCTGCCAGGGCTCCAGCAGATGAGTCTCTACCCCGAGTTCTCGTTCGCCGAAGGTGGGACGGTATCCCACATTGGTGACGGAGCGGAGCGCGGGCGCTTCCACCCTGGTCCCATCCGGTTCTGCAAGCCGTGCCCGCGTCACATAAACACCCGTGGCAGGAAGCATCCAGTCGTAAGGGGCCAGGTTCAACGTGGGCACCGTCTGGTTGCGGCCAATGCCGAGGCCCGGCTGGACGGAGTTCCGGATGTGGAAAGCACGGCCCAGCAGGCGGTTCGTCATGCTTAGCTTTCCTGTCTGCAGCAGGCAGCGGATCTGGGAGCTGCTGACGGTCGTCGTCCGAAAGCTGACGCGGGGAAGAACCTCCGTCTGAAAGTTCAACCGGATGCCCAATTGCTTCAGCGTTTCCGGATTCCCTGCCTGTTTGTGGCCGAAACGGAAATTTTCGCCGACCCATACCGACTCGCATCGCAAGGCTTTTACCAAAACCTCTTCCACAAACCTCTCGGGCGACCAACGGGAAAACTCTTTCGTGAAAGGAATGAGCAGAAGGCGGTCGATTCCGCTCTTCCCCAGAAGTTCGAGCTTTACGGGTAGCGGGGTCAGCAGTCTGGGAGCCTTCTGCGGCACGAGAACCTGGGCCGGATTCGGATCAAAGGTGATCGCAACGGAGGCGGCATGGCGTTCCCTGGCGCGCCTGCGCACTCTGCGCAGCAACTCCTGGTGCGCCAGGTGCAAGCCGTCAAAGTTGCCGATGGTCACGACGGACGGGCGGCTCTGTTGCGCTATTGCTTCCCAGGAACGATAAATTTCCATGTCCTTCAGCCCGTCCCGCTCTGAACCGGCTCGCGCGGGGCCGGATCGGTTTCAAATTCCAACTGCATCCCGTCATAGCAAAGCCGCACCTGCTCCGGAAGACTGGCGTTGGTCTCTTCGTGGCCCAGGTCGTGTGCCATGTGAGTGAAGAACGCTTGTCGCGGCTGGATTTTCTCCACCTGCCGCAAGGCTTGCTCCACCGTCAGGTGCGCGGGATGCGCCTCGTACCGCAGCGCGTCTATGAATAAGACGTCCAGCCCTCGCAACAAATCCCAGGAGGGCTCCGGGATGCGGTTGAAGTCGGTCAGATAGGCCACCCGACCGAAACGGAACCCCAGCACCGGCATGTGTCCGTGAATCACGGGGATGGGAATGACCTCCAATCCAAACAGCTTCAGCGGGCCGGTAATCACGTGATCCTCCAGCAGCGCCACCCCGCCGTAGGGATAGTTGCCGTCGAAAATGTATTGGAAGACGCGGCGTATCCCGGCGATGGCCGGCCGGTTGCCGTAAATCGGGATGATCACGCCCTGCTGCAGGGTGAAGGCACGCGTATCGTCCAGCCCCAGGATATGGTCCGCGTGCGCGTGCGTATAGAGGACTGCATCGAGCCGATCCAGGCCGGCGCGGAGGGCCTGAAATCGAAAGTCCGGGCCGGTGTCGACGATCACCGTGCGGCCATTGTAACGGAGGAGGATGGAGGGCCGCGTACGTTTGTCACGCGAGTCCGGGGAGAGGCAGACACGGCAGCGGCAGCCGATTGTGGGTACCCCGAGCGAGGTTCCCGAGCCGAGCACTGTCAACTCCACGCGCATATCAGCTCCCCTCGCCTGTCTTGCGGGAGACCTCGACGAAGCACATGCGGAGTTCGTAAAGGCTGTTGGTCAGCAGCCCTTCTTCTTCCCGGGTCAAGTTGCCTTTTGTTTTTTTCTCCAAGACATCCAGCAAATCGATCGTCTCTTGTGCCGCTGCAATGTCAGCCTTGGGCCGCTCTTCTCCGGGATTCCCCATCAGACCCAACTGAAACATCGCCGTGGTGGCGAGCGAGAAAACCAAGTGCTGAAAGTTGACCGGACCGCGCTGCGCGGGAGCAGGCTCCGGACCGGATGGCTTCGGTTGCTTGCCAGAAGCCGGAGGTGGCGTAGAAGGAGGTAAAGGTGGTGGTGGTGGAGAAGAAGGAGTTTCCTTCGGCGCGGCGACCGGCTCGGAATCAGCGCGAGGGTCTCCGTAGGCGGTGAACTTCCGCCGGTCGGTTACTTTGAATTCAGATGTTTCCTCTTCGCTCTCCGCTTTGTTCTTGTCGAGGTTGTTATCCGGCATGGTCAGTCGATTTTCCTGTCAATTGGATTACTCCGCTTTGCTACGCAACGGCGGCCCGTTATTCCGGCTGCAAAACCACAGTGTACATCCGCCCGGCGAGGACAGGCAAGCCGGAGGCGGGTCACTCCGGCATACGCTACAAGGCACGCAACTCTACGGCGGGAGATTCGGCCCGCATCCGGAAAGATCAATTCCGGCAGGGAAAAAAGATATGCGGCTTGGCTATTAAAGCAGCGTCCGGGAAACGGCCAAACGCTGGGACTGGTTGCCCTCTTCCAGTATCTGCAACAGCTTGGCTTGGCGGATTCGCCGTTCCAGAGGAAATCGATGGAGGTAGCCGGACTCACCCAGCAGTTGCGCGCAGTCGATAGTGAGGCGCATCGCCGTATCCGTGGCAAAGCATTTAGCCGCCGCTCCCAGCTTGGTTAGCTCGCTGCTGCGCTGGTCAAAGGCCGCTGCGGCCCGCACCATCAGACCGCGCGCGGCTTCCACGGCGATTGCCATATCTGCCAGTTTGAGCTTCGCGCTTTCCGATTCGGCGATTCGTTTGCCGAACTGTTTATGCTCGCGGGCATGGAACACCGCAGTATCCAGAGTCGCCTGGCACAGTCCCACGGCCAGGGAAGCCAGCAAAGGGCGGCTATAGTTGGTCATCTGAGTCCGAATGGTCAGCCCTTCACCGGCTTGGCCAATCCGGTGGGACCCCGGTATCCGGCATTCCTCCAGGACCAGGCCGCTGGTGGAGAAGCCGTGAGAGCCAATCTCTCCGTCTCGCTTGAGGATTGAGAGTCCGGCAGTGCCTTGCTCGACCAAAAATATGCTGTTTCCTCGCACGCGGGCGGAGAGTTCCTTCGCAAAAAGAATGATCCAACGGGATGCCTCCGCGTTGGTGACCAGTTGTTTGGCGCCGCTCAGGACGTACTCGCCTTCCTGTTTGCTGGCGCTGGTGCGAAAACCTCCCGGCTCAGGCTCTAACTCTATCGAGGCGAAAGTCGCCCAGGAGCGTCCCCAGATAATGTCGGGCAGGAACTTTTCTTTCTGTTCCTCAGTCCCCTCGGAGATCAAAGGGACGGCCGCCAGTTGGTTGCTCACCAGGATCATGGCCACATTGGCGGAGTAGCGGGATAACTCGCTGATTACCAAGCAATTGGAGACCATGCTTCCGCTAAGGCCACCATGCTCAATTGGAAACGGAAATCCAATGACGCCGTTTTCCCGCAGAATATGCAAAATCGTCCAGGGAAAGCCCCACTCTTCGGCGTTCTGCTCGATCAGAGGACGAATCTGTTCGCGCAGCAAACTCACGACAGCAGGGACTAGAACATCCTGATCGTCCGTGGTCGCGAGAAGCGATTTGAGTGACATCCTAGATCTCCTCTCAAGGATTATACGTCCCCGACTGTCCGGCAACAATTAGAATGCATCTGTACCAAAATATAACAAGTAGAAGACTACAAGTAGTAAGAGCGGCTACCCTCCAGATAAAGCAGCTCAAACGGCCTCCAAACAAAACCAACCACAGGAGGACGAGAGGCTGATGCCCCCCTGAGAGAAAATCAAAACCGTCCTTACAAATGACACCCCATTCAACAAATCACTTACACACTGCCTCGGGTGGACCGCACTCACAAGGGAAACGCCGGAGCGGTAGAAGTCATCTCCCATCTCGTCGTCATCCGATGCTCCCCCGACTCTTGTTCCGGTGAGTGAGACGGCGCTGCACATTAAGTTCCATGCTGGGGGCGGACGTGACCTACGCGGCGGAGAGGTGATCCAGGCAACGGTGACCTTCAGCGAGACGGTGACGGGGGCGCCGCAGTTGACGCTGAAAGTGGGGGCATGGACCGAACGGCGAATTACCAGCGTGGCTGGCAACGACCTGGACACCGATGGGGAGCGTCGAGGCCATCCGCATCAGCGGCATTCTTGACGATGAAGGACTTTCGACGCGCAAGGCCGAGGGCCGCACCGGTGTCAGTCATGCGGACTTTACCCGCATTCGCAACGTGCAGCTTGACCGCTTCACCATTGACCGTCTGATGACCGTGCTCAACAGGCTCGGCCAGCACGTAGACGTGCAGATCGACGTTCACCCGCGCGTGGCCGCTGAAGAAGCGCTGGCGCATCCGTGAGAGGATACATTTGCGTTTCCCCCGGCAATTGACGATTTAAAAATAGAGCGCCGTCCAATTGAAAGTTTGTGCGGGAGGGGCAGTATGGAGGGTGCCGACCCGATTTGTGTAATTTTGTACGTTCAGTTCGACCTGTCGATGCAGAATCAACCCTGATCGTTCCCGTGAGTCGCTGTTTCCCCCGGCCAAATACTTTTCAATGATTATTCCAGCAGGCTGCGAAGCATCCAGGCTGTCTTTTCGTGAACCTGCAGCCGTGCGGTTGCCACATCCACGGTCGATTGGTCGTTGACTGCATCCGCTGTTGCCAGGGTCTTGCGTGCGGTGCGGCAGACGGCCTCATGGCCTTCGACTAGACCCCGGATCATTTCGGTCGCTGTCGGCACACCTTCGGTATCACGGACCGACGCCAGCTTGGAGTATGCGGCGTAGCTCCCAGGGGCAGGGTGTCCCAGAGCTCTGATGCGTTCGGCGATCGTGTCCACTGCCAGCGCTAGTTCGTTGTACTGCTGCTCGAACATGAGGTGAAGTGTCTGGAACATGGGGCCGGTCACATTCCAGTGGAAATTATGAGTCATCAAGTAGAGCGTGTAACTGTCGGCGAGCAACTTTGAGAGTTCCCTGGCCAGAGCCTTGCGGTCTGTGGCTTTGATTCCGATGTCTATCTTCATGATGCCTCCCGAACTCCGCGACGACCGAGCCGGAAAGATTCGACACAGTCATCCTCCTGGTAGGTTAGCAACAACGCCGGGACCCGGAAAGTGCGGACCATCGGCAGAATATAAGACCTTGACACGCTTTAGCGTACCAATGATGGCGGCGGCCCCTCCTCCACGCACTGCTTAACGGCCATCCATTCATGCGTCATCACCTGGGACAGCTCCAGCATACGGGTCGCCAGGTCCAGGGCGCCTCGTTGGCGCAAGCTCTCGTTATATGTCGCCCAGTTGATCATCCGGTACCATGCCTTATCAAACTTGTGTCGTCGGGCAGTGTTGAACTGATGTGGCATCTATACTATTCTTAGCGTTTCTTAGCGTTGAAAAAACCAATGATAAGAAATCCTCCGGGATAATCCATGCAAAAAGGTCTTTGTGGGTACCCTGTTTTTCTGGAACTGGTTCAATATCCAGAGTCACGAGCCGTTCCGTACGATTCTGAGATAATCTAGGGCAGTTCGCGAACGGGAATCTATCGCTGCAACCAGACTCCCATCGGTCGAGCGGCAGCGCGTACGTCGAGTTCGAACAGGTCGGCAAGAGCTTCGACGGACGGACCTTGGTGGTGCGCGACCTCAACCTAATATATCCGCAAGGGAGAGTTCCTGACCCTGCTCGGGCCATCTGGGTCCGGCAAGACCACCTGTCTGATGATGCTCGCCGGCTTCGAGACGCCGACGTCTGGCGCCATCCGCCTCAATGGCCGCTCCATGCATCATGTGCCGCCCCGCCAGCGGGGCATCGGCATGGTATTTCAGAACTACGCGCTGTTCCCGCACATGAGCGTGGGAGACAACCTGTCCTTCCCGCTGGAGGTGCGCGGGCTTGATGCGCCTAGCCGTCGCGACCGGGTGCGTCGTGCCCTGCAACTCGTGCGGCTCGAGGGGCTGGAGCATAGACGGCCAAGCCAACTGTCCGGCGGCCAGCAACAGCGCGTGGCGATCGCCCGGGCGCTGGTGTTCGAGCCGGACCTCGTGCTGATGGACGAGCCGCTTGGCGCAATCGACCGGCGGCTGCGCGAGGAGTTGCAGTACGAGATCCGGCGCATTCACTACGACCTCGGGGTCACCGTCCTGTACGTCACCCACGACCAGAACGAGGCGATGGTAATGTCGGATCGCGTCGCGGTCTTGCGGGCCGGACGCATCGAGCAGATCGCCTCGCCGGAAGTGCTCTACGAAAAGCCGGAGCGCTCGTTCGTTGCTCGCTTCATCGGCGAAAACAATCGCCTCGTCGGCCGGATCGTGACCGTTAGCGATGACATCTGCGACGTCGACGTCGGCGGTCAGATCGTCCGGGCGCTCCACGTCGTTCCGTGCGGCCCCGGCGACGCCACGCCGCTGTCCATCCGCCCGGAGCGCGTCTCCATCGCGCCCACGCCGGGGTTGTACACCAACGAGTTCGATGCTCGGATCGAGGACATCATCTTCCTGGGCGACCACCTCCGCCTTGGCGACACCGTATGCGGCCGGTCGGATTTTGTCGTCAAGATTCCGAACGTGGTCGGACACGGCACCGTGATCGAAGGTGATCGGATCCGCATCGGCTGGACACCGACCGATTGCCGGGTCCTGGACCCGGACGACGAGGAGGACACACCATGACCGACAGACGTGGACGAGCGACAGCGGTCGTCCTTCCCGCGGCTTTGCTGTCCGCCTTGGCGACACTGGCGGTGCTGGCGTCGAGTTGCCTCGGCCCGCCCGCTGAATCGCTGACCGTGGTCTCCTGGGGTGGCTCGTTACGCGCAGGCCGTCACTAAGGGCTACCTCGAACGCTTCACGGCCGAAACCGGCATCGAGATCCGTCTCGAGGATTACAATGGCGGCTTGGCCCAGGTGCGTGCGCAGGTCGAGTCCGGCAACGTTCACTGGGACGTCATCGACCTCGAGATCGCCGACGCGGTCAGCGGCTGCGACGAAGGCATTCTGGAGCGGATCGACACGGCCATGCTCCCGCCGGCGCCGGACGGCACGCCGGCCGCGCGCGACTTCCTGCCGGAGACGTTGTTGGAGTGCAGCGTGGGCACGCTGCTGTACTCCACCATCTACGCCTATAACGCCGCGCGCATTGAGGGCGAGAAACCAACCACGATGGACGATTTCTTCGACTTGGAACGCTTCCCGGGCCGCCGTGGGATGCGCCGCGTGCCCTTCGTGAATCTGGAGTTCGCACTGATCGCCGATGGCGTGCCGATCGACCAGGTGTACGCCACGCTCGACACGCCCGAGGGGGTGGACCGGGCTTTCCGCAAGCTCGACACCATCAAGGATCAGGTGGTCTGGTGGGAAGCGGGGGCACAGCCGCCGCAGATGCTCGCCGACGGCGAGGTGGTGATGAGCACCGCCTACAATGGCCGGATCTTCAACGCGCAGGTGCTGGAACGCCAGCCGTTTGTGATCGTCTGGGGTGGTCAGGTGCTGGATGTCGGTCAGCTCGGCATCGTCGCCGGGACGCCGGAACTTGAGACGGCGCTGGAATTCGTCAGGTTCGCCACGACCGCGACATCGATGGCAGCCGTCAGTCGCTACATTGCCTACAGCCCCGCGCGCCAATCGAGTCTGCAACTCATCACGACGCACGCCGAGACCGGCGTTGACATGAACCCGCACATGCCGACGCACCCCGCTAACACCGGGCGCACCCTGCGAAACGACTGGTTATGGTGGAGTGATCACATGGACGAGATGAACGAGCGCTTCAGCGCATGGCTGTCGCAGTGAATCGGCCACGGCTGCGCGCCGCCGGGTTGGTGCTGCCGCTCGCTGCCTTCATCGGCGTCACGTTCGTCATCCCGCTGGCGATGATGCTGGTGCGCAGCGTCTACGACCCGGTGGTTGCCGATGCGCTGCCCGACACTCTCGTCCGGCTGCGCGAATGGAACGGGGGGGGAGTCCCGGCGAGGCCGTCTACGCCGCGGCCGCGCGTGAGTTGCAGCGCGCGGGGGACGAGCAGACGCTTGGCCGCGTCGCCAGCCGCATCAACCGGGTGCGGGGCGGTCTGCGGAGCGTCATCGTCCAGAGCGTGCGGCGGCTTCGGGAGGTCCCCGCCGGCCCCTGGCGCGAGGCCATGATTGACATCGACGCCGATTGGGGGGACGCCCGGACCTGGCACGCGATCCGCACCGCCGGGGATCCCATCACGGTGAGGCACTACCTGAACGCCGTCGATCTCCAGCGCCTGCCCGACGGCTCGATTGCCCGCCAGACCCCGGATCAGCGCATCTATCTGCCGCTTCTCCGGCGCACGTTCGCCGTCAGTCTCGGCATCACGGCGTTGTGCCTGCTGCTTGGCTATCCGATCGCCTACCTCATCGCGCACGCGCCCGCGCGCCGCGCCCGTCTGCTCCTGGCGCTCGTGCTCGTGCCGTTCTGGACGTCGCTGCTGGTCCGGACCACCTCCTGGATCGTGCTGCTTCAGACACAGGGAGTGATTAACGACCTGCTCGTCGCGGTCGGGCTGATCGGCGACGACGGCCGGATCGCCCTGATCTACAACATGATCGGTACGGTAGTGGCCATGACCCACGTGCTGCTCCCGTTCATGGTTCTGCCGCTCTATTCGGTCATGCGCACCATCCCGCAGCAGCAGATGAGCGCCGCCGCCTCGTTGGGCGCCAGCTTCCCGCAGGCGTTCCGGCGCGTTTACTGGCCGCAGACGATCTCCGGCATCGGCGCCGGTTCGCTGCTGGTGTTCATTCTGGCCATCGGCTACTACATCACGCCCGCGCTGGTCGGCGGCCAGAGCGGCCAGCTCATCTCCAACTTCATCGCCTACCACATGCAGGTCTCGCTGAACTGGGGTTTGGCGGGCGCGCTCGGCGGGGTCCTGCTGGCATGCGTGGCAGTGCTGTATCTGCTCTACGATCGCGTGGTCGGCGTCGAGCGCATGAGGCTGGGATGAATATGACAGCGAGCGAGCCCCGGTTCCGCATCGGGCGGGTCGTCTACCTGGCTGTCTGCGGCCTGATCTTCACGTTCCTGCTCGCGCCGCTCCTGGTCATCGTGCCGCTCAGCTTCAACGCCGAGCCATACTTCACCTTCACCGAGGGGATGCTGCGCCTCGATCCGGAGGCGTACTCGCTCCGCTGGTACCGGCAGATCACCGGCGACGACGTGTGGACGCGCGCGCTCGGCAACAGTCTGCTCATCGGCGTCACCGCCACGGCGCTGGCGACGGCGCTCGGCACCCTCGCCGCTCTGGGACTCTCGAGCCGCGCCATGCCGGCGCGCCTCCTCGTGACGGGGCTGCTGATCTCGCCGATGGTCACGCCGCTGATTATCTCGGCGACGGGGATGTTCTTCTTCTACTCGACCCTCGGCCTGTCCCAGACGCACCTCGGCCTGATCCTGGCTCACGCTGCGCTCGGCACGCCGTTCGTCGTCATTACGGTGACCGCCACGCTGTCCTCCTTCGACACGAACTTGACGCGGGCCGCCGCCAGCCTGGGCGCCGGGCCGTTCCGCACCTTCCGCCGCGTGCAGCTTCCGCTGATCGCCCCTGGCGTCCTCTCCGGCGCCCTCTTCGCCTTTGCCGCCTCGTTCGACGAGGTAGTCGTAGTGCTCTTCATGGCCGGAGAGGAGCAGCGCACCATACCTCGTCAGATGTGGGCCGGCATCCGCGAGCAGATCAGCCCGGCCATTCTGGCCGTGGCGACGTTTCTGATCGTCTTCGCGGTGCTGCTGCTGTGCACCGTCGAGTGGCTGGGACGGCGCGGGGGGGGCAGTGCGAGAGCGTAATGCTCGCCATGATCGTAACCCTCTTTTCTTAAAAAGAGCTGGAATGAGCACGGAGAGCGGTTCGATGCCTCTCGCATTGCTGATCGTGGTAAACTACGGTGAGACTCCAAGCGGCCCGAGGTGCGGATGCTATGGGAGAGCGCGACCCGGCTCAACGAAGACTTTTTCAACGAGATCATCCGCCAACCCCCGTGTCGCTGAACAGGAATTCTCTCCAAGCCCCGTTGCGGTCCTCGCCGGGCCTGAACTACGCGACGGCCAAGAGGGTGCCGGGGCTTTCGCCCTCCAAACCAGCCATCGATCCCACGCGCCTTCAGTTCGTGGAATAGGAAAGGAGTGAAACTAATGAAACTTAGTCTTCCCCCATCCCTGATTCTCTTAGTCCTACTGTGCGCCGCGCCGCAATCTTTCGGCGCCGATGAACCCGTGTCTTGCTCGGATCACACCATCAACGCCAGCGCTTTGCTCACAACGGGGAACGTTGAGGCGTTCGTTCAATGCGCCTATGAGCATGTCCAGGAAGTGGGTTTTGAGGAGGCCCGCCGGGCCTTCCACGAGGACGAGCGTTGGAGAAGCGGCCCAACCTATGTCTTCGTCGACGAAATGACGCCGGTACCCGGGGCGTCTCGCGCTTTCGTCTTCCCACCCGATCCGTCGCTGGAAGGGCAACCCTGGGGGCCGCTGGTCGACGACTTCGGCAGCGACTTGATCCTGGAATTTTATCGTGTTGCGACTGGCTTCGGTAAGGGCTGGGTCTACTATTCTTTCACGAACCCAGCGACGGGCAAGGCTGAACCCAAGGCTTCCTACTTCAAGGCAATCGACTGGGAGGGGAATGCGGCCGCGATCGGCGCGGGCATCTACCGGCGCGACCTGCCCGCCACCTGCGCGGCGGAAGAGGTCAACGCCAGCCTGCTCGAATCCGATCCTTCCAACGCGCGGCTGCAGGAGTTCGTCCGTTGCGCCGCCATGGAGCTGGAATCGAATGGGTATTTTGCCATCGGGGCGCTATCCGGCTATCCCCGCTGGCGAAACCAGTCGATCTACGTGTTCGGCCTGGATACCTACGGCAACCCGCTGTTCAGCGGCAATCTCTACAACCAGTCGTGGTGGGGCGCCCTTACGCCCGAGTTGAACGACCATGTGGACGGACCCTTTGGGGGCCGGGATGTGGTGAGCGTCGGCGACACGTTCGGTGAAACCTTCCTGTACTACTCGACGCGCAATCCCTTCACCGGAATGATGCAGGGCAAGGTGGCTTTCGTGAAGAGGATCGTGGTCTATGGTCTGCCGATTCTGGTCGGCTCCGGCTATTATCTGGACGGCGAGGAGGGTCCGTAGGCCGGGCCAGGGTGCCTTATTTGCTTAACCCCTTGACGGCGTGCGGGGCTTGAGGAAGGTTATTTTGTGACACTCAAAGCCCCGTCGCGGTCCTCGCCGGGCCTGAACTACGGGACGGCCCAGGGAGTGCCGGGGCTCCCGCCCTCAAAACTGCCATCGCTCCCACGCGCCTTCAACACGTGGAATAGCTAAGGAGATGAAACTGATGAAACTTAGCCTCCCTCCATCTTTGGTTCTCTTAGTCCTACTGTGCGCCGCGCCGCAAGCTTTTGGCACCACCGAACCCGTGCCGTGCGCGAATAAATCCATCGTTGCCAGCGCCGTGCGCACACTGGGGGACATTCAGGCGTTCGTTCAATGCGCCTATGAGTATGTCCAGGAAGTGGGTTTTGAGGAGGCCCGCCGGGCCTTCCACGAGGACGAGCGTTGGAGAAGCGGTCCCATCTATGTCGTCGTCAGCGAAGTGGCACAAATGCCCGAGATGGCTCGTGCTTTCGTCTTTCCGCCCGCCCCTTCGCAGGAAGGGCAACCCTGGGGGCCGCTGGTCGATGTCTTCGGCAACGACTACGTCGTGGAACTACACCGTATCCTGAACAGCTTCAGCACGGGTTGGCTCTACTACTCCGTCACAAACCCAACGACGGGCAGGGATGAGCCGAAGGTTTCCTACCTCAAGAGCATCCACTGGGACGGGAACCCGGCCTCGATCAGCGCGGGAATTTACCGCCGTGACCTTCCCGGCACCTGCGAGGCGGAAGAGGTCAACGCCATGCAGCTCGAAGCAGCGCCTTCCGCCCAGAGGCTGCAGGAGTTTGTCCGTTGCGCCGCCATGGAGCTGGAAGCGAATGGGTACTTCGCCATCCGGGCGCTATCCAGCGATCCCCGCTGGCGAAGCCAATCGATCTACGTGTTCGGCCTGGATGCCTACGGCAACGCGCTGTTCAGCGGCGATCCCTACAGCCAGTGGTGGGGCGTCCTTGCTCCCGAGTTGAACGACCGTGTGGACGGACCCTTTGGGGGCCGGGATGTGGTGAGCGTCGGCGACGCCTTCGGTGAAACCTTCCTGCACTACTCGACGCGCAATCCTTCCACCGGGATGCTGCAGCGCAAGGCGGCTTTCGTCAAGAGGATCGTGGTCTATGGCCTGCCGATTCTGGTCGCCGCCGGCTATTATCTGGACGGTGAGGAGGGTCCGTAGGCCGGGCCTGAACTACGCGACGACCAAAAGGGGGTGCAGGGGTTCCCACCCTCCAAAACCGCCATTGCTCCCACGCGCCTTCAACTCGTGGAATAGCAAGGAGATGAAACTGATGAAACTTAACCTCCCCCCATCTCTGGTTCTCTTAATTTTACTATGCGCCGCGCCGCAGGCTTTTGGCGCCGATGAACCCGTGTCTTGCTCGGATCACTCCATCGTTGCCAGCGCCGTGCGCACACTGGGGGACGTTCAGGCGTTCGTTCAATGCGCCTACGAGTTTGTCCAGGAAGTGAGCTTTGAGGAAGCCCGCAGGGCCTTTAACGAGGACGAGCGTTGGAAAAGCGGCCCCATCTATGTCTTCGTCTCCGAAGTGACGCCGATGAGCGATCAGGCCCGACTTTTCGTCTTCCCGCCCGCCCGGCCGAGGGAAGGATCAAGCTTAGGACTGTTGATCGACGCCTACGGCAACGACTACTACAAGGAACAGCATCGTATCGTGAGCGGCTTCGGCGCGGGCTGGCTCTACTACTCCTTCTTAAACCCCGCGACCGGCCGGGATGAACCGAAGGCTACCTACATCAAGGGCATCGACTGGGACGGGAATGCGGCCGCGATCGGCGCGGGCATCTACCGCCGCGACCTTCCCGGCACCTGCGAGGCGGAAGAGGTCAACGCCATGCAATTCGAGGCAGAGCCTTCCGACCAGAGGCTGCAGGAGTTTGTCCGTTGCGCCGCCATGGAGCTGGAATCGAATGGGTACTTCGCCATCCGGGCGTTATCCAGCGATCCCCGCTGGCGAAACCAATCGATCTACGTGTTCGGCCTGGATACCTACGGCAACACGCTGTTCAGCGGCAATCTCTACAGCCAGCCGTGGTGGGGCGTCCCTGCTCCCGAGTTGAACGACCGTGTGGACGGACCCTTTGGGGGCCGGGATGTGGTGAGCGTCAGCGACGCCTTCGGTGAAGCCTTCCTGCACTACTCGACGCTCAATCCCTCCACCGGGATGCTGCAACGCAAGGTGGCTTTCGTCAAGAGGATAATGGTCTATGGTCTACCGATTCTGGTCGCCGCCGGCTATTATCTGGACGAAGGTGTTCAAACGGGGTTGGTAGGGGACCCTAACGGCAGTGCGGAACACCCAACAGGTGGCGACTCCCCTAGTGCAGGCCAAGGCGGCAGCGCAACACTCCTGTATTGGCAGGCGCCAACAATCCTCAACCCCTACTTCTCTATCGGCATCTAAGGATGCCGAGGCGGCATCGCTCGTCATCGAGCCGCTCGCCGAGTACAACCCGAACGGTGAGATAGTCACCGTTCTGGCTACCCTCATCCCAACCCTTGAGAACGGCGGTATCTCGGACGACCGGACCAGGATTACCTGGAATATCCGGGAGGACGTGGTCTGGTCCGACGGCACGCCGCTCACCGCGAACGACGTTGTTTTTACGTGGCGATACTGCACCGCACCCGGCGGCGGCGGCGCCGCAGCGTCGAGCTTCGAGAATGTGGCTTCCGTTGATGCAGTCGACGAGCGAACCGTCAGCATCACGTTCGATGGACCGAAATCGTTCCCCTATGCCCCGTTTATGTCCTACAACAGCCCCATCCTCCAAGCCTCGCAGTTCGCCGACTGCCTGGGCGCGGCGGCTGCCGACTGTACCGATGCGAACTTTAGGCCGATCGGCACGGGTCCATACGTCGTGGCCGATTTCCGCACCAATGATACCGTCCTCTACGAGTTCAATCTTCTCTACCACGGTGTCGAATCCGGTCTTCCGTATTTCAGTGAGGTGATCCTGAAAGGGGGAGGCGACGCGGCTGCTGCGGCAAGATCTGTTCTTCAGCTCAACGAGGCCGACTATGCCTGGAACCTTCAGGTCGAACCCGAAATCCTCGTTTCGATAGCCGCGGGAGGAGAAGGAACCGTTGTCTCGGCCTTCGCCACGTTGGTCGAACGCCTGATGATCAACCAAACCAATCCGGATGCCAGCCTGGGCGATCTTCGTTCGGAGTATGCAGACGGCACCAACCCGCACCCGTTCCTGACCGATCCGGTCGTCGGCCGGGCTCTTTCGCTGGCCATCGACCGCGACACCTTGGTCAGGACCGGTTACGGCGAGCACGCCGGACGGCCGACCTGCAACCTCTGGCCGGCTCCACCAGCCCAGGCATCGACCAACAACGATGAATGCCTCGTCCAGCACATGGATCTCGCGAGAGAGATTCTCGACGACGCCGGGATCGTGGATTCCGACGGCGACGGCGTGCGGGAGCGTGAAGGCGTTCCGCTCGAGATCCTCTTCCAGACTTCGACGAACTCGGTGCGTCAGACCACCCAGGAGCTGATCAAGGGCTGGTGGGCGGAGCTTGGTGTCGAGACCGAACTGAAGAATATCGATCAGTCGGTGTTCTTCGGCGGTGACCCGGACAGCCCTGACACCCTGGGCAAGTTCTACGCCGACGTTCAGATGTACGCCAACAGCGGCGTGGATCCGGAGAGCTACTTTGGCTCCTGGATCACCGACCAGATCGCTGGAGCAGCCAACTCTTTCCTCGGTCAAAACGTCCAGCGCTTCCAGTCTGACGAATACGATCGGCTCCATACCGATCTGCACAACACTGTCGATATGGAACAGCGTAATCAGATCACGATCGCGCTCAACGACCTGCTTGTCGGGAGCTACTCGATTATCCCGCTGATTCACCGCGGAAACGTGTCGGCTCACTCGAACGATATTGAGGGCGTCTGGATGAACGCGTGGGATTCGGAGCTGTGGAACTTCGAAACGTGGACGCGTCGTAACTAACCGATCGATGCAACCCTACATCATCAAGCGAACGCGGCAGAGTTGCATCTGTTCGAATTGATCGCCAAAATGGCCGGATAAAGACCAAGGGGAGATTTCCCGCCTGCCAGGCAGGTACAGGGAATCTCCCGCCGGTTTGGACCGTGCTTTTGACCGGCTCGGGCGATTTCCGCCTTTCGGGAGTCGCAGAGAGACATCCTGAAGTTATCGCTTTCCCTGCTATAATGTAGCCGCGGCGGAGCTTGTAGCCCTGTTCGGTGCGTGCAAATCCCTGTAGTCTCTCTGCCCGGCGAACTTTTTTAGCAAGGTGGAATCGCGGTGGCAAACGCAAAGCGAGTGACCACTACCCAGGTTGTAAAAAAGAAGCAGAAGGCAGAAAAGATCGTCATGATCACTGCCTACGATTATCCGACCGCCTGCCTGGTGGACGAAGCCGGCGTCGATGTAGTTTTAGTGGGAGATTCCCTGGGGATGGTGATCTTGGGCTACGAAACCACCCTGCCGGTGACATTGGACGAGATGGTTCACCACACCAAGGCGGTTGCTCGCGGGGTGAAGCGGGCGCTGGTCGCTGCGGACCTGCCGTTTCTCTCCTATCAAACGGGGCCTGCCGAGGCGCTCCGCAGCGCGGGACGCCTGCTTCAGGAGGCTGCGGCCGCGGCGGTCAAGCTAGAGGGCGGTGCAAACGTCTGCCCTCAGATCCAGGCGCTGGTCGGCGCGGGAATTCCCGTGATCGGCCATCTGGGGCTGACTCCCCAATCCATTCACGTTTTTGGCGGTTACAAGCTGCAGGGGCGGGGCGAAGAGGCGGCGCAGAAAATGCTGGCCGACGCCAGGGCAATCGAACAGGCCGGGGCCTTTTGTTTGGTGCTGGAATGCATTCCCGAAGAGTTGGCTGCCCGCATCACCGGCAGCATCTCAATCCCGACCATCGGAATCGGAGCTGGGGCGCAATGCGACGGGCAAGTGCTGGTTCTGCATGACATGCTCGGCATCACCGGCAAGGTCAGGCCGCGTTTTGTAAAACAATATGCACGCCTGGAGGAAACGATGCGCGAGGCCGTAGGGCAATACACCCAGGAAGTCCGCCAGGGTCGGTTTCCCGCGCCCGAGCATAGCTTCGCTTCCGAAGAAATCGCAAGCCCCCCTGTCCCATTCCTGAAAAAGAGATGACGGTCGTCCTTCGCACGATCCCGGAAACAAGACGCTGGGTTCAATCAGAGCGGACAAGCAGCCAAACCCTCGGCTTGGTGCCTACCATGGGCAGCTTTCACGAAGGGCACCTCAGCCTCATCCGCCGGGCGCGGCAGAGCTGCGACCGAACGATGGTCTCCATTTTCGTGAATCCGTTGCAGTTCGCACCCGGAGAAGATTATGTGCGCTATCCCAGGGACCTCGACCGCGACCTTTCGCTGGCGACCCGGGAAGGCGTTGCCGCCGTCTTTCATCCGGAAACGGAGGAAATGTACCCGAACGGGATAGTCACTTCCATTGGCGTGGGAAAACTGGGGGAGGCATTGTGCGGCGCCTCGCGCCCCGGACACTTTCAGGGGGTTGCGACCGTAGTCGCCAAGCTCTTTAATATTGTCCAGCCGGACCTCGCCTTTTTTGGACAGAAAGACGCGCAGCAGACTTTGATCATGAAAACCATGACTCAGGAGCTGAACTGGCCGCTCCAGATCGTGGTCTGTGCCACGGTGCGCGAGCCGGACGGGGTGGCATACAGTTCGCGGAACAGTTACTTGAGCGCGGAGGAGCGCTCCCGCGCTTCTGTGCTTTACCGTTCTCTCCGGCTGGCGGAAAACCTGATTCACTCCGGTGCGCGGGACGCAGCCGGCGTGGAGGGCGAGATGCGCAAAATGATCCAGGATGTGTCCGGGGCGGAGCTCGATTACGCGCGGGTGGTGGATCCGGCTACGCTCGAAGCGTTGCAGCAGATCAACGGAGAAGTGCTCGCCGCCGTTGCGGTGCGCTTTGGAAAGACGCGCCTGATTGACAACCTGATCATCGCCCCGTGGGGCCAGGAGAAAGAATAACCATGCGCCTTGGCAAAGGGCAGCCGGCGGCAGGCTCTGCGGAGGAGTGAGCATCGTGCGAATCAGCAAAGTCTATACTCGCGGCGGGGATGAAGGAAAAACCGGCCTGGCCAGCGGCGCGCGTATCAGCAAGGCTTCCGGGCGCGTCTCGGCATACGGAGACGTGGATGAACTGAACTCCTTTCTCGGCTTGGCGCGCGCCCGGATTGCCGACCAAGGGCTTCAGCAACTGCTCGGGCAAATTCAAAACGATCTTTTCGTCCTCGGCGCCGACCTGGCCACTCCGGTTCCCGATCCCGCTCAGGGCAAAACCGATTCCATGCGCCGTGTCAGCCAGAGTGAGGTCGCAAGTCTCGAAAGCGCCATCGACCGCTATAACGAGCCGCTCCCGCCCCTGAAGGAGTTCATCCTTCCAGCCGGCAACGAAGCCGGCTCATTGCTGCACGTGGCCCGCGCCGTAGCGCGCCGAGCCGAGCGCGGAGCGGTTCGGCTATCGGAAGAAGTCGAGGCAGGACGGCTCAACTCGCAGGCGATTATCTACCTCAACCGTCTTTCGGACCTCTTGTTTGTGCTGGCGAGGGTGGTGAACCGGCAGGGCGGCTCCGAAGAAGTCTTCGCCGAGTTTCGTTAACCCTCCCGGCGCGATCTGCTGCCACGGCACAAACCCGTTCCTGCCGGTTCTATTCCGCGAAGCCCGGCGGGTAATTTTCCTAACCCCAGACCTGAGCCGCAGTCTCCAGCATCACATCCAGCTTGCGCCATTGGTCATCTTCGCTGAGGGTGTTGCCGGGGATGCTGGAGGCAAACCCGCACTGAGGGCTCAGGGCAATTTGTTCGATGGGAACAAAACGGGCAGCCTCTTCGATTCGGCGCTTGAGTTGGTCTACCGTCTCAAGCTGACTGACCTTCGTGGTGATGAGACCCAGCACCGCCATTTTTCCCTTCGGCACGTAACGCAGCGGCTCGAATCCCCCGGCCCGTTCCGTGTCGTATTCCAGGAGAAGACGCTGGTGGTGGAGACTATTGAACAAGGTCTCGGCAATGGCGTCATAAGCGCCTACTCGATGCCACATGCTTTGCCGGTTGCCCCGGCAGATGTGGACGGCAAAAGTGACGCCGGGGAATCCGGCGATGACGGCGTTGTCGGCCTGAATCGAGCGCTCCATGTCAACCTTCGGGTCTTCACCCAAGGATCGCATGGCTTCCAGGGAGGTGGCATCAACGTATCTCGTGTATCCGGGCGCGTCGATCTGGACGTAGCGACAACCGGCTTCCGCCAGCTCGCTCACGATCCGGCGTTCGATGGCGATGACGTCGGCTAGAAACTCATCAATAGCGGCATAAATGGAGCGCGACTTTTCGTAGTTGTACCCCTGGAAAATGCGGTCCACATCGATCAGCGTCACTTTGACCGGGCGATGGGTAAGACTTTGCGCGAAGCGGTACTCTTCGAGTGGACGATTGGAGAGGAGCCGCAGCCGTTCGGTTACCGGCCTGCGGATAGCGAGGACCGGGTCTGATCCCTTCTTAGGCCGCTTTTCCGCCGGCTCCCGTTGTCCCTCCAGTGCCGAGAGTATGTCGCTCCAGCGGGCCTTCCATTGTTCTACGCCGGAGACCTCGCCAAAACTCTCCATGAAGTGGAGACGACGAAATTCGCCGTCGTTGATAACGGGAAGCTGATGCGCGTCCTGGCTGGCGATGATCTTCCGGATTGCCTCATCCTGCACCTGACGCAACTCCTGTTCGCTGGCCAGCCCCCGAAGGCGCCTTGCGAAGGCCGCTTTCAGTTCGGCAGGCCGCAGAAGGCTCCCAACCTGATCCACCCGCATCGTACGGAGGTCCATCGCAGTTTCAGCAGACATGCATTTTCCTCCATTCACATGTTCCGGCGAGCCAGCCTGTCGCTATCGGAAAATAAAGTTTGTTCTGAAGACGCTGTTCGCGGCAGCGCAGAGGGTGAAGGGGCCAAGCGATTCGGCAAAAGCGCCCCATTTCTGTTTGCCTGGAATAAAGATGTTTCGTCTCCCCACGCAATTGGAACCAGGAAGATTCATTTGCCCTGCCCAGCCGCCGAAGTTCAGGAAGCCAAACCTGCGGCGCGGCGGGCGGCCTTGCGGTAACGCTTCATGTCTGCGTGAGCATACGTCGCCAGCCGCTCGGCGGCGAGCGAGCCTTCGGCGTGGAGCGAGGTGACTTCCCAGAAGCCGCCCAGCTCCGATGCCACCAGGTCCTTGACCAAGTGAATCACCTTGAACCGCTCTTCTGCGGAAACCTTCTGACTCCCGGCCATATATTTTTCCAGGGCGGCGCGCGTTTCCGCGTTGTTCCAGTCGTGTTCAGAGGGCACCGTAGCGATGATCCCTCCGGCGATGTCCTGCACGGCCTTCACCGCTTGGTGGTAGTTGTCGGCAAAAAAGAATTTGGAGGCGTTGCCCACCACTGGGTCGGGATAGCACAAACCGGTCAGCGAGTCCGGAATGGCTTTGTGGCAAGCAGCTTCGCTCAACGCCAGGATGCTTTCCGCATACATCACCAGCCAGGCGATTTTGTCCCGCACGTGGGCCACCCGCTCGATACCGTTCGCCTCGGCGATCAACTGCGCCGCGCCGGCGAGCAACTCCGCAAACGGATACTTATAAGCAGCCGCCGTGACGCGGTGGAAGTTGGCGAACATGCCTGCGAGCGGCCCGGCAAACTGCCACTCGCCTTCCAAGAAGATTCGCTCGTCGGGAATGAAGACGTCTTCAAAGATGACCAACCCTTCCACCATGGCAGCGCGGTTGGCCACCGGATAATCAACCAGCCCTTCCTCCCAAGGGCCGGAGCGGGCGATGATACGGATGCCCTTCGTGTTGGCGGGGATGGCGAAGGCCACGGCGTAATCGCGGTCCGCCTCCGTCATGGCGCGCGTCGGCAGGACACAAAACTCGTTGGTGTAAGGAGCCGTGGTGATGTGCGCCTTGGCCCCGTTGACGATCATGCCGCCCTCCACCCGTCGGACTTTTCGCACGTAAAGGTCCGGGTCGGCCTGCTGGGATGGGCGCAGGCTGCGGTTTCCTTTCACGTCGGTCATGGTGATGGAGATGCTTGAGTCTTCGCGCTGAAGGTGGCGGCGAAACGCGTCTACCCGCTCGGCGTAACGGCTGCCGATCGAGGCGTCGCAGTGTGCGGCGAGGATGGCCAGTGCGTTGACGGCGTCTGAGCCGCCTTCTTTTGCAAACGGCGGAAACCCGAAACAAATCCGGCTGCCGGTCTCGACCAGCTTCCTCCGCCGCAGCAAGTCTTCGGGCGATCGGGGCGGCAGAAAGAACCGGCTGAAGGCCTCGCCTTCCGGCGTCTGGACCACGGCCAGTTCCCGCCACTCGGGCGTCTCGGCCAGCTCATAGTCAACCGCCGAGGAATCGACGCCTATCTTCAGGACCGGATGGGTAGTGACATCCTCCACGCGCTGGCCCTTGTAGTAAACGACACGGCCATCCTTCAGACTGTTGCGAAATTGCTCCGGAGTTCGCAGTCCCATCGAAAGTCCTTTCTTGCTCCCAGGTTGTTATTGGCAATCCGAGCCATTTGATGGGGCGCAAGGCTTCGCCTTTATCACCAACGGCTACGGCTCAATCGGGGGTCCCTCTCTGGCGCAGGGCTATCTCGCGGTGGCGGATTGAGGAGCGCTGTCGAACAGTAACCACATAACGTCAAAAACTGTAGGGGAACCCGGTTCTCCGGGTTTCCCCGTTAGTTCAATCGATATCGTATCTGCCCACCTGCCCGTTCCGGTAAATCCCGGCCACGAATGGAGCGGCTGTCTTTTTTGCTAAGGAGACGATCTTCCTTTTCCTCTTGACCAACAACTCGGCGATCTCCAACCCCGTCGTTTCTTTTGCCCGAACGACTATAACGCGTGCCGAATACTTCTTGATGGAATTGATCTCGGCGGCCCGATAGAGGATGTTTTTGTCCTTCGTGAGCGCAACCCAACCATTCTGGCCAACAAGTTCGATCCAAGCCTCGTCCGGGGCGTCTGCTGGAAGGTGATCGTCGTGTACCTCAACATTCATCCCTGCCGAACGAAGTTTTTCGGCGATAACGTGCTTTCCGAGGTTACGATCCAAGAAAAGAACAAGCTCTTCACGCTGCCATTCGGAGTTCGCATCGGATTGCTTCCTCGATTTCCGCCTCTTCGCGCTCATAGTCTCGCACTAATGTGTTGACCGAATCACCCGCTTTATAGCGCTCAGCGATAATCTGGGTGGCAATCCCAGTGCCCTTAATGACAGGCCGTCCAGCGGATAGTGCCGGGTCTATGACGACCATCGACGGCGCGTTTTCTATGGAATTTCTAGTGAATGGATAGAGCTTGATAGGCACGCCCCTGGCGTCCCGATCAATCCGCTTCAGGGCGGCACTGATGATGTCTCGCATGGCCATCTGGCCATCTTGACTGATATTGATCAATTGACCGTATTGTTCGGCGAACAGGTTCAAGCCATCCGTTTGCAGTTCTCTGCTGAGCAAAGGGTGAATGTGTTGTGACTCTGGCAGAAGGGTTTTAACCAAGTACTGGATAGCCTTTCGTACCTTTGGCATCGCAACGACATGTTTCCGTCGTATAGTGGAGAGAACATGAAGTTCTGTGAGATTTAAAAATGAAAGCAGGGTTCGTGAGGACCGGGGCACCTTAATGAGTGGCTGGTGGCCGCCTTGGCCTACCGACCAATAGCGAACTGTTGCTTCCGGTACAATAAGGTAACGCGCCACCTCCGAAACGGTGTAGGCAGGCAGTTCTCGGGGATCATCCATATCTCTGCCTCCCTCTCCTGGTGCTCTCTAGGTTTGGGTTTACGCCCGTCCCGGAATGTGATTATGATTGCTTTCTGGATTTCCCCGACACAAAAAAACAACCGCAATAGAGGATTTTCCGACAAAAGAAGATCAAAGGCAAGTTAAATCCAACGAGGGAGAAGCAGAAGTTGAGTGGAGGTGTTTATCCCACCAAGTCCCGATACCGTAACCGCTTCCCATCCAGGCTCCGTACCATTATAAGCAGGCGACAAGCGGCTGGCAGGTGAGCGGGGCGGTTTTGACGATCCGAGACAGCGTATCCCGGAATATGTGAAAGGGTTGTCGCGGTTGTTGAATCGCCACTGCATCTCTTCTAAGTAGCGACCCAGATGCTTCACGCTCATTTTATGGAAGGCGCCAATAATATAACGGCAGGAATGCACCTTGCTAATCAAACTGAACCAGGCGCCGGAACTGCTGGAACCGGGCGTCGATCTGCTCCCGGCTGAGCTGACGCAGGCGCTCCAGGCCAAACTTTTCCACAGCGAAGCTGCCCATCACTGAGCCATAGATCATCGCGCGGTGAAAGTCGTTCGCCTCCCCGCCATCGGCCGCGGCGCCGCAGGAGGCAAGGTATCCCATGAAACCGCCTGCAAAGCTGTCTCCGGCTCCGGTCGGGTCGAAGACTTCCTCCAACGGCAGCGCGGGGGCGCAGAAAACCTCTTTTTTCCGAAACATCGTGGCCCCGTTGTCTCCCCGCTTGATCACCACGGTCGAGGGCCCTATGGCAAGAATCGCGCGGGCCGCCTTCAACAGGTTGTACTCTCCGCTGAACTGGCGGGCTTCCGAATCATTGATAATGACTGCGTGCAACCCTCGCAGGGTGTTTTCGAGTTCCGCCCGTTTCCCTTCGATCCAGAAATTCATGGTGTCGCCCGCGATGAGGGCAGGAGCCTCCATCTGTCCCTGCACCAGTGATTGCAACTCCGGGTCAATGTTGCCCAGAAACAGATAAGGAGATTTGCGGTAATGCGGGGGCAGCTTGGGCTGGAACGAGGCGAAGACATTCAACTGGGTGTCGAGCGTCGTGCGCTCGTTCATGTCCTGGTTGTATTCGCCCGACCAGAAAAACGTTTTTCCGGCAACGCGCTCCAGCCCTGCGGTGCCGACGTTGCGTTCCTTGAAGACGCTGTGGTGCTCCTCTCCGAAGTCGTCCCCCACCACGCCCACCACCTGCACCTGGGTGAAGTAGCTGGCCGCTACGGAAAAGTAAGTGGCTGAGCCGCCCAGCATTCGGTCCACTTTCCCTCGCGGGCTGCGCACCGCATCGAAAGCAACCGATCCTACGACTAACAATGTCACGAATTCGCTCCTAAAGGCATTTTAGCTATGAAAGATATTTGCCGACCAGCAACTCAAACTTTTTCCGGGTCGCGGGAGCAATTGCGGCGCGGTCGGTGATGATGGAAGCCGCCAGAGCCGAGCCGCAACCGCAGGAGCGCTCAGCCGGCATTCCTTCGATTGCCCGCAACAGCACCTGGGTGGCATGTTCCGAGTTTTTCAACAAATTGGCGATTATCTCCTGGACGGTGACGGCGTCGTGACCCGGATGCCAGCAGTCGTAATCGGTTACCATCGCCACTGTGACGTAACAGAGCTCCGCCTCCCGCGCCAGCTTGGCCTCCTGCAGGTTGGTCATCCCAATCACGTCCATTCCCCAGGACCGGTAAACGTTGGATTCCGCCTTGGTGGAGAACGCAGGACCCTCCATGCAGAGATAGGTGCCGCCGCGAGTGGCAGTTACGCCCGCATCCCGGCAAGCCGCTTCCAAAACGCCGAGCAGCACGGGGCAGACCGGATCGGCAAAGGAGACGTGAACCACCAAGCCGTCGCCGAAAAACGTGGAGCGGCGCTGGCGGGTGCGGTCATAAAACTGGTCCGGCAGGACGAACGACAAGGGCTTGTGCTCCTCCTTCAACGATCCCACGGCGCTGAAGGAGATGATGCGCTCTACGCCGAGCATCCGGAAGCCGTAAATGTTGGCCCGGAAATTCATGTCCGATGGCAGAATTCGATGCCCTCGCCCGTGCCGGGCCAGAAAGGCGATCCGCTTGCCTTGCAAGGTGCCGAGCATGTACTTGTCCGAGGGAGCACCCCAAGGGGTGTCGAGAGAAACCTCTTCCACGCTCTCCAGGCCAGGCACTGAATACAGGCCGCTTCCTCCGATGATTCCTATTTCCGCTTGTGCCATTTATTCCGGGTCCTCTCCTTCCGTCCACGCAACTTTCTCAACGCCACTGGCTTTGCACCCGTGAACCTCGGCGCGGCAAGACGTGGCCAGCCTATTTCCCGTCGTTGGCTTTCTGTTCTAGCTTGGCTCGACTCATTGTTTTTTGCCCGCGCCGCTTTGCGATGAGCTTCCAAAACTTGTCGCTACTGCCAAGCTCCAGTTGTTCTCGATCCATCCCTTCCACGCCAACCAGGAGCGCTATGGGGCTACCCTTCCGAGTGATGACCAAGCGTTCCTGCTGGGCCTGTCTGACGCACGATTCAAAATCCGCCTTCTCCACGTTAATCTGCCTCATAGAATCTCCTCAGTTCTCTTGTGTGGCGGTTTGTGCCGAATTGCTCGGATGATTACAGTCGATTCCGCCTCGTCCACATCATAGAAAACCCGATACTCCCCGATGCGCAGTTCCCAAACAGGGTCCAAATGATCCCAGGGAGGAACTAAACCCACAATGATTTTCCGGTTGCGAGTCTGCCGGGTCGCTTCTTGTTTCAATTGTACTTCAATCCGATCCAGGAGCTTTGCGCGCCGGTTCGCACGCAGGCGTCCAAGATCATCCGCGACACCCGTTGAATATGTAATCTGGTACACAACTTTTCTGAACTTGCATCACATCACGGAAATGCGTAACGAATCTGGCGTTCAGCTGCGCCGAGCGCGCCACGAGGCAGTTGAGTGAACCAAACGGCGTGCTTGCGGTCGGCTGCAAGCGGTTGTTAGGCAGAGGTCTCGACATTTCGCCGTTTCCACGGCTCGGACGCGTCAATGACATGCAGCGCTTCGCGTGCGGCCTTGAAGACCTCGGCATGAGCCGTAACTGCAGCGGTAATCTCCACAGCAACCACAACCTCATGCATTTTCAAGAATACGGCCTCCACAAACTCCTGGCGCTTCGGCTCCTCAGGATGTCCCCGCATCGCGAAGACGCCGGTGCTCGGATTGCAGAGTTCCATGGTTGTCTCGTAGGCACCATGAACATAGGCGTCATAGGTCATATTGATGAACTGGTGAACAGTCCGTAGCTACTCTCCATCGACGGTCGTATTTTTAGCTAGCCGCACTTCTGCCTTCATCAACTCCTCGCGGCTCACGTAGCGGGTGCGCTCCTTCGCTGCGTATTCCTCGGGCGTTCGCGCCTTCGGCGTGAAGTACTGACTGACAAAATCCCGAACCGCGCGCGGTAGCTCGCCACCCCTGTTGAGCGCCTCACCTATGGCGGATATCTCCGTGCAGAAGTCAGAGACCATCCTCAATAGAGCGGCGCACTCCGCCACGTACCCAGCCTCGGCAAGGAGAAACGCGCCGCGGAGTCCACTAACCGCACGGACCAGCTTTCCGACCATGACGGTGTGCGGAATGTGCTGCCTGAACTCGAGTCGGAGGCGATCATCACCTTCTGTCACCACCCGTGGCGGCATGAGCGGCACCGCAAGCTCGTTTACCCAGCCGTCGAGCCGCTCGATGAGTTCTCTTCCAATGCTCATGTCGTTCGTGCTCCGAAACTGGCTTCGGCCTAACTCTTATGCTACCCCGCATAAACCCCCTCTTGGAATGACTACCCTGAACTCGCATCTCGAATCCAAAGCCACAGAGCCCTATTCAGGAACCCCTTGATCCTCCACCAACTCCAGCAGCACTCCTCCGGTGCCCTGGGGATGAACAAAGACGTAACGGTGTCCTCCCGCGCCGACTGCCGGTTCCGGATTCACCAGCCGGACCCCGCTTTCCTGAAGCCGGGCCACCGTTGCCCGCAGGTCCGGAACGCGAAGGCAGATGTGGTGGAGACCGGCTCCGCGCTTGGCGAGAAACCTCCCGATGGGAGAGTCAGTCTCGGTGGGCTCCAGCAGTTCCAGGCGGGTTTCTCCCAACGGCAGCAAGGCCACGTTGGTCTTTTCCTGCGGGATGGTCTCGTAGCCGGAGACGCTCAAGCCCAGCGCTCGCTCGTAAAAATCGACCGCTTGGGCCAACGATTCCACCGCTACGCCCAGGTGGTCCAAGACAAAATTCTCGTTGCCTAGCTTGCGGTTCTGTTTCATGCCGTCCTGCTTCACACTGGCCTGCTTATTGAGCACTTTCAATCTTGTGATACCCAGGGCAGTTTCCGGTTGCCACCGGCCTTGCAAAAATCCAGATACTTCTCTATCGCCTCCAGCAACTGTTCCACGCCTTTATTGTCGGTGGCGACCGTCTTCACGATGGGAGGACACCATTGTTCCGTTCGTGGCATCACGCTCAACCAGGACTGCACTTCCTGTTCCACGTGCTCCGCGCCGGGAAGGTCGGATTTGTTGAGGACGAACACGTCGGCGATCTCCATCACGCCGGCCTTCATGGCTTGCACGTCGTCACCCATGCCGGGAGCGAGCAACACCAGCGTGACGTCGGCGAGGCGGGCGATCTCGACTTCGGCCTGGCCCACTCCCACTGTCTCAATCAGGATATATTCCTTGCCGGCGGCGTCCAACACCCTGGCTGCGCCCAGCGTGGCGCGGCTGATCCCTCCCAGAGACCCGCGCGTCGCCATGCTGCGGATATAGGCACCCGCGTCGTTGGCTTGCGTCCGCATGCGAATCCGGTCACCCAGCAGCGCCCCTCCGCTGAAAGGGCTGGATGGATCAACGGCCAGGATTCCCACCGTCTTGCCCCGGGCTCGCAGGAGCGCCGCCAGGCAGTCCACCAGATTGCTTTTACCGGAGCCGACGGCGCCGGTCACGCCGATCAGGATGGCCCGCCCCGTGTGGGGAAGCAGCGCTTGCAACAGTTGCCGTCCTTGTGCAGCGTCGTCTTCGATCCAGCTGATCGCTCGTGAGATGGCAGGGACATCCCCTTGGAGAATCCGTTGCACCCAACCGGCTATGTCTTCCCGCGTTGTTTCAGCCATTACTTTCGAGCCGTTGCCGCGCAACCACCAAGCATTGCATTCGGCTGCCTGCTTCCCGAACCATCCTCCGGCAGGGGTAATCTACGTCTCCTTCGTTTCCGCCTCGCAGCAACTCCTCAGGCGCTCGATCCCTCCCTTGCTCCTTGCAGGATGATTGGGAACCGTGGCGGGACCCAAAAAACAAAAACCATGTAGAGATAACACAACGGGAATGGCAGGTCAACGACACCCGCTCCGCCATCAGGCTGCCTGCCGCATTGTCGGTTTGAGCGGTAAGCCGATTACGTTTTAGCCGATTATATGGAGAAACTGAAAGGAGAGAACAGTCCGTCCGGCCACGGACTTGCCAAATAAAAGGTGACCAGATCGAACACCGCGAACCCGTGAACCAAGGCGCCGAAGATCGGCAGGGCGGAAAACATCCCAGCCGCAGCCGGGGAAGCGACCGGAGCCATCCGATTCGCCTATGTCCACCGCCAGCCGGGGTACTGCCGCCGGGCATAAAAAGTTCCCTGCCATTGCCTGTGCGGATTTAAGATATTGGGCACAGCAGGCTGTTATGATTGGGTACTGACGTGTGAACGAAAGTGTGGACAAACGGTCATGGCGAGGTCCCGGTGATGAAGCAAATTTGCTTGCTGGCTAGTATCATCCTGTTGAGCCTGGGAGCATTCATGGGGTTGGAAGGGACACAAACGGAACTCTCGCAAACCTCCTCGAAGAGCCTAACCGGTTTCGTCTATGACGATGTTTATCTGCGCCATCTGCCGGGACGGTCCGGGCACCCGGAGCGTCCGGAACGGCTAACCGCCATCCTGAACAGGTTGGAGAGAACCGGCCTGTTGGCCTCGCTCCAGCGCATCAGGCCACGAATCGCCACCGATGAGGAACTGGCCCTGGCACATGCGGCATCTTATCTGACTCTGGTCCGCCAGGAAACGGAAAATCTTCAGAGAACAAGAAACCTCAGCACAGGAGACACTCTGGTTTCGCCCGGCTCCTTCGATGCGGCCCGGCTGGCGGCCGGCGGGGTGCTGGCAGCCGTGGATGCGGTGATGGCGGCCCAAGTCCAAAACGCCTTTTGCGCCACTCGTCCACCGGGACACCATGCCACCGCCAACCGCGGAATGGGATTCTGCATTTACAACAACGTGGCCATTGCGGCCCGGTATTTGCAAGAGGTTCACGGGGTTGGGCGGGTATTGATCGTCGATTGGGACTATCATCACGGCAACGGCACCCAGGACATCTTTTACCGGGACAGCACGGTTTTCTACTTCAGCACCCATGAGTACGGCGCTTATCCCGGAACGGGGCATCCTGCCGAGAGGGGTGAAGGCGAGGCAGAAGGAACCACGCTGAACGTTCCTTTGCCTGTGGCGGCATCGGACGCAGAAATTCTGCAGGCGCTGGAGACCAAGCTGGTTCCCGCTGCGCGCAACTTCCGTCCGGACTTCATCCTCATCAGCGCGGGTTTTGACGCCATGCGCAATGATCTTCTGGGGCGCATGGACGTGACGCCGGAAGGCTTCGCCGCCATCACTCGTGTGGTGGTTGATCTGGCCGAGGAGCTGTGCCAGGGCCGTATCGTTTCGGTGCTTGAGGGCGGCTATCGGCTGGACGGTCTGGCCGAGAGCATCGCTGCCCACCTGCAGGCGCTACAAGGGAGCAGTAGGTAGAATTCCCGGCGTTGATCTCTCAAAAAGAGAATCCGGTATTTTTAAGCTCCATCCCACCCGATCATTCTTGTCAAGTTCTCGATTAGAGTCTCTCTTCCCGAAACACTGCGGGTATGCGTCCCCTCTTCTGCGGCCCAACTTCGGCAGCTTGCTTTGGTGTACTATGACATCATGGCCGATGGTCCGACAAATACGCTTGGCAAGGTTTACCTGGTGGGTGCAGGGCCCGGCGACCCCAGCCTGCTGACGCTCAAGGGGGAGTCCATTCTGCGCACAGCCGACGTGGTCGTCTATGACTACCTGGCCAATCCGGAACTGTTGCTCCAAACCAAGTCAGGCGCCGAGATCATCTACGCGGGCATGCACGCCAAGGAGCGCCTCTCCCAAGAACAGATCAACCAGTTTCTGGTTGACCGGGCCCGGGAGGGCAAACAAGTCTGCCGGCTGAAAGGGGGCGACCCGTTTGTATTCGGAAGAGGCGGGGAAGAGGCCGAGTATATCGCCTCCTCCGGCGTCCCGTTTGAAATTGTTCCCGGCGTCAGCTCCGGCTACGCCGTCCCCGCCTATGCGGGCATCCCGCTCACCCACCGGCGGCTCTCCTCCACGGTTGCATTCATCACGGGGCATGAAGACCCTGAAAAGGAAAGCGGCACGAAGCTGGACTGGGAACGGATCGCCCACGGCGCTTCCACGCTGGTCTTTTTCATGGGCGTGAAAGCCCTTCCGCGGATTGCCCGGAACCTGATCCGCGCCGGGCGCTCGGCCTCAACACCGGTGGCGCTGATCCGCTGGGGAACGCGCGGAGAGCAGCAGGTGGTCAGCGGCACTCTGGAGACGATTGCCGACCGGGTAAAGAAGGCCGGGCTGAAGCCACCGGCCCTGATTGTGGTAGGCGACGTGGTCGCCCTGCGAGAGAAGGTCAAGTGGTTTGAATGCCTGCCGTTGTTCGGCGAGCGCGTGCTCATCACCCGTTCCAGAGATCAAGCAGCCGAGCTGGCGGCTCCGTTGCGCGCCCTGGGAGCGGAGACCATCGAGCTGCCGACGATAGCCATTCACGATCCGGAGGACTGGTCGCCGCTGGACCGTGCCTTGGAGACAGCCGGAAGCTATGACTGGATCGTCTTCACCAGCGCGAACGGGGTGCGGAAATTCACGGGCAGGATGAGGGCGACCGGCAAGGACATTCGCATCCTGGCCGGGGCAAGAATCTGCACCATCGGCCCGGCCACCGCAGAGGAGGTGCACAAGCATCTGCTGCGGGTAGAGAAAGTGCCCCGCGAGTACCGCGCCGAAGGCGTTCTCGAAGCGTTTTCCAACGAGCCTCTGGCAGGCAAGCGGTTTCTGATTCCTCGCGCCCGAGTGGCGCGCGACGTGTTGCCGGATGAGCTGCGGAAGCGCGGCGCGCAGGTGGACGTGGTGGAAGCCTACCGGACGCTCGCGCCCGCCGACTCGCCGGAAAGAGCGAAGGTGATCTTCTCCAGGCACCTGCCCACCGTCATCACCTTTACCAGCTCGTCCACGGCGGAAAATTTTCTCCGCTTGCTGCCGGAGGGGGAGCAATCCACTTATCTCAAAAACGTGAAGCTCGCCTCCATCGGCCCCATTACCAGCGGCACCCTGCGCCGCCTCAGCCTAACGGTCGATATCGAAGCCCGCGAGTACACCATTCCCGCGCTGGTTGCGGCCATCGTGGAAAGTCTGGGGAAAACATCCGGTAACGCCTGAAGAACCAATGCCTTACAGGTGGCAGGAATGCTGGCGCAGCAGGTCTTCCAGGTTCTGTGAGAACACGGACCGAGGCAGCACCAGGTCGCATCCAGCCAACTCGGCCTCGCGCCTCAAATCTCCCTGCACGTGAGACAGGAAACCGATGATCCGAGTTTGTTGAGCCGCAGGATCAGCTTTGAGCTTGCCGATCAACTCGACCGGGTTCAGGCTGGAATTATTCAGATCGACGATAATCATCATAGGCGGGGCCGTTGCTTTCAGAAGCTCCCGTTCGTCCCGAACGTAGCTGACCTCCACACCTGCCCGCTTTGCCGCAGCGGTAATCTTGGCTGCGAAGAATATATCCTGGACGGCGGCCAGAACGCGAGGCTCCCGGCTCGGCGCCATTTCGCTCTGAAGTCCCACTCGCGTTAAATCTCCCTTATGTAAAAAATGAGCCGGAGGCTCTAACCTTAATTTGGGTGGGTCTCGGTTAGTGCCCCCGGCTCAATGGACGCGCCATCCGGGGCGGATGGCTTTTGGTCAAGTCTAGTCAGTGTGTGTGATTATTGGATGCTCTTGCTTCCCTGCGGAGTTGCTTGGAAATCCCCAGGAAACTGCAGCCAATTAATAGAAATGCTGCCACAAGCTAGAAGTATTGTAAAGAGTTTTTTTCGTAAAATTTTTTCGGGTCGGTGGAGGATATTTTAAAGGTACTGAGCAATTAGAGTTCCTTCCAGGCAGAGAAGACAAGCCTCCTGCCTCGAAGCGTCCCCAGAATGGACCTACCTGATTCAATTAATGAACGTTGTTGTTAATATGATCCACCTCGATTAACCCCGTGATTTGCCCCGGCATGCTATATTGAGCGGGCTTTTTTACTGCAAAACAGGAGGTGCTTTTCATGCCGCACATCCAGATTACGCTGCTCGAAGGGCGGACGCCGGAGCAGAAACGCAAAATCGTAGAGCGCGTCACGAATACAATGGTTGAGGAAACCGGCACTGCTCGCGAAGGTGTTTCGGTGGCTTTTGTGGAGGTTCCCACGGCAAGCTTCGCCCGGGGAGGCGTATTGGTGCTAGATCAACAACGGAAGTGAAGCGAAAGCAGCTTGCGCCCGTAGCGGGCCAAGCCATCCTTGCGAGAGCGTCCTGTGACGGCGCCCATCGGCAGAAATCCGGCTTCAGCGCTTGAATTGTTTGCTGAGGGAGAGTCCCTGCGACTGATACGAAGAGCCGATGCTCGAACCGTAGATTCTGTCCGGGGGCTCCATCAAGCGCTCGTAAACCAGCCGGCCCACCACTTGGCCGTCTTCGATCATGAAAGGGACCTCGTGGGAGCGCACTTCGAGGACGGCATGAGTGCCCTTTCCCTCGCGGAGACCGTAGCCGAACCCGGGATCAAAGAACCCCGCGTAGTGAATCCGGAATTCGCCCACCGAAGGATCGTAGGCAACCATCTCTCCGGCCAAGTCGGGCCGGATACTGACTTTTTCCTTGGAAACCAGGATGTAGAAGTCGTCCGGATTCAGGATGATCCGCGGGGTGGGCGGGATAGGCTCCCAAAACTCTGCCGGATCGTAATAATTCACATTGGACAGATCCATCAGAGGCGCGTGGCTCTTGGCCTTGTAGCCGATGACATCAGAGGCGCCGCTGCCCGCCAGGTCAATCGAGATGGGCAGCCCGTGGCGAATCTCGGAATCGGCGGGGCTGTCGTCGGGGGTATAGGCGAGGGGTTCCTCCCCGTGGAGCTTGCCTAGCGTGGCGCTCTCTCGCAACAGGGGGGGCGTGCCCCGCACAAACCGCAACTGGTTCAGCCGCATCCCCTCCTGCACGCGGACCGTGAAGGTGCGCGGCACGACCTCGGCATAGAGCTTCCCCTTGTAGCCCGGCGCCACTCGCTCGAACTCCATCCCATAGTCGGTAATCAGGCGGACAAAGATATCCAGCCTTCCGGTCGTGCTCTTCGGGTTGGCCTTGCCGGAGACGCCCTCGGGCAAAAACAACTCCTCCATCAACGGGACAATGTACACGCAACGTTTCTCGAACACCGCCCCGGAACGCAGGTCGATTTGGTTCATCAGGAGTTCCCGGACTTTGTTTTCGACGGTGGAGAATTTCCCGGGCAGAAAGCTGGCCCGCACCCGGTAGGCTACCGGTCCCAGGCGCAAGTCCAGGCTGGCAGGCTGAATCTGCTCGCCGGTGGTGGGCAAGGAAGCACGAATCCGCTCCGCGTGGATGAACTCCTGGATCTTTTGTGAGGGATAGACCCCGGTGGGGCGGGACTCGCGCTGCTCTTTGCTGACTGCGCCGGGGGCGAGTTCGGGGAACAAGGAAAGCATGTGATGGCTCATTTTCCAATCGGACCTTCGCGAAACGCGCTCACTCGACCCTGCGGGTCGCAACAAACCCCGCTTTCGGACTGCTTTGTTCCATAACGCTATGAAAATCTGGAGCCTACGCTAGCATCTCTCCTCTGGCAGGTCAAGCTGGCTAGTACCAGCTGTCGTTAGCACATGATATGTCCGGTCTAATTAACATGTGAAATGTCCGCTTTGAGCGGCGTAGGGTAGGGCTTTTTGCCAGGAGGTGGCATGAAGTTCTACTCGGAAGCTGCGATGGAGCGGGCGATGAAGATACAAGAAGTAATTTTGCGAGCGATAGGGAAGCGGATCAACTGGTGGCAGGCAGCCGAGATCATCGGGATCAGCGACCGGCAGATGAGGCGGTGGCGCAGCCGGTACGAGCAGTACGGCTACGACGGGCTGTTTGACCGGCGGCGGGGAAAGCCGAGTCCGCGGCGGGTACCCCTGGGGACGGTGGAGAAGGTGTTGGGGCTGTATCAGGAGAAGTACTTTGACTTCAACGTGCGGCACTTTCACGAAAAGCTGCGGGAAGAGCACGGCCTCCGGCTGAGCTACACCTGGGTGAAGCTGGCATTGCAAGGGGCGGGGCTAGTGAACAGGAGGCGGAAGCGGGGCCTGCACCGCCAGAGGCGGCCCCGGCGGCCGTTGCCGGGAATGCTGCTGCATCTGGATGGGAGCCAGCATCGGTGGTTTGTCGATGATCGCTGGTATGACCTGCTGGTGGTCCTGGATGATGCCAGCAGCGAGATTTACTATGCGCAACTGGTAGAGCAGGAATCGACGCGGACGGTGCTGGCTGCCCTGCGGGAGGTGGTCGAGCAGCAGGGGATCTTTTGCGCCCTTTATAGCGACCGGGCCAGTCATTTCTTCCTGACCCGGAAGGCGGGCGAGCCGGTGGATCGGCAACGGCTGACCCAGGTGGGCCGCGCCCTGCGGGAGCTGGGCATTCAGATGATTCCGGCCTATTCGCCGCAGGCGCGGGGACGCAGCGAGCGGAACTTCGGGACCTGGCAAGGGCGGCTGCCGCAGGAACTGCGCCTGCGGGGAATCATCACGCTAGAGGCAGCGAATCGGTTCCTGCGGGAGGGCTATATCGGGGAGTTCAACCGGCGCTTTGCCGTGCCGGCCACCCAACCAGGCAGCGCCTTTTTGCCGTCAGCCAGGCGGGAGTTAGAGCGAATCTTCTCGATCCAGCACCAGCGGATAGTGAATCGGGACAATACGGTCAGTCTGGAGAACCGCCTCCTCCAGATCGAGAAAACTCCTTGGCGCGGGACTCTGGCGGGCTGCCGGGTGACCGTCTATGAACACCTGGATGGGACGTTAAGCATTGGCTATGGGCCGCACACGGTGGGCCGCTACTCCTCCGAGGGGGTGGCGATCCGGTGCGGCGGTCGGCGGCGGAGCCCTGTGGCTTCCCGACAACACCATTTGGCGCTCACCTCCGTCGCCCTACGGGCTCCTTCGGTCAGCGCCAAATCACTTTCGGTAGAATCATGAAAGCGGACATTTCACTTGCTACATATACCGGACATTTTAACTTGCTAACAACAGCTGGCTAGTACCAGCTTGTCAAACAACCGCCCAGCCGTGCCGACCTGCGGACGGACCGGCTCACAGCCTCCCCCCGTAAATTCTCCGCTATCGATTTTGCGGGGGAATCAGCGAAAATATCAATTTACTGCTGGCAGCCGCCTACTTTTCATTTAGAATAGAAAGTTCCAATAAACTCGCCGTAGCTAGACTGGCCCCCAGACCCAGACTGATGACCGAGATCAATAAACACATTGAAAAGATGGAAATCCGCCAAGTGGGCGTCGTGGGATGCGGTTTGATGGGCTCAGGAATTGCCCAGGTGGTTGCCACAGCGCGCTTTGAAACCACCGTGGTGGAAGCGAATCAACAGCTGTGCGCCCGGGGGCTCAGCCTCATCGAGAAGGGGCTGGAGCGGCTTGTCCGCAAAGGCTCCCTGTCGGAGGAGCAACAATCAGCCATCCGGGGACATCTGCGGCTCACTACGGATCAATCCGAGCTTTCCAAGTGCGACATAGTCATTGAAGCGATCATTGAAAACCTCGAAGAGAAGACTAAGTTGTGGCGGTCGCTCGACGGGATTCTCAAACCGGAAGCCATCCTCGCCAGCAACACTTCCTCGCTTTCTATCACAGAAATGATGATCGCCACCAGCCGGCCTGAGCGCTTCGTAGGCATGCACTTCTTCAACCCCGTCCCGGTGCTGGAACTTGTAGAGGTAGTCAAGACCGTCGCTACCGATCCCCAGGTTTATGAAACAGCGGTCAGCTTCACCCGGAAGCTGGGCAAATCGCCGGTGCGCACTTCGGACCGCGCGGGCTTCATTGTGAACCGGCTCCTGGTTCCTTACCTGCTTGACGCCATCCGAGCCCTGGAAGAAGGCGCCGGTTCCATCTCCGACATCGACAAGTCGATGAAACTCGGTTGCGCCCATCCCATGGGCCCTTTCGTTTTGCTGGACTTCGTGGGGCTGGATACAACTTATTACATCGCCAATATTCTTTTTGATGAGTTCCGTGAGCCGCGCTTTGCGCCTCCCGGCCTTCTGAAGCGGCTGGTGAAGGCGGGCCGCTACGGGCGCAAGTCGGGCAAAGGCTTTTACGATTACTCTGACCCGAAGGCGCCTGTACCCTTGGATCACGATCGACCTTTGTAGCGACAGGCGCTCCGGCCCGTCTATCGAGAAGGGAGTCCTCCAATCCCGCCCCTGCAGCTTTCCCAGGAGCGGAAAGTTTCCGGTGAGTTGATTGGCGGCTGTTGACCGAACCGACAAAGGCGGAAGTGACATGTCCTATGAAAACCTTTTAGTTGACACACGCGAACAGATCGCCACGGTCACCGTCAACCGGCCCAAGGTGCTGAATGCGCTGAACCGCAAAACCGTGGACGAGTTGGATGATTGTTTTCGTTCTCTCCAGCACGACGACGCTGTGAGGGCGGTGATCATCACGGGAGCCGGGGAGAAAGCCTTCATCGCCGGGGCCGACATCAAGGAACTGGCAACCTATAACTCCCAGAAAGCGAAGGAATGTTCTTTCCGGGGGCAGGCAGTTCTGAACCGCATCGAGAACCTGGGCAAGCCGGTCATCGCTGCCATCAACGGGTACGCGCTGGGCGGAGGTTGCGAGCTGGCGCTGGCCTGTTCGCTTCGTCTCGCCAGCCAGACGGCTCGGCTCGGGCAACCGGAAGTCAAGCTGGGCATCACGCCCGGCTACGGAGGATCGCAGCGCCTGCCGAGGTTGATCGGCAAGGGGTTGGCTCTGCAAATGATTCTGAGCGGAGAACCCGTCTCCGCCGATCAGGCCCTGCAATGGGGCTTGGTGAATCAAGTGACGCCGCCGGATCAGTTGCTGTCCGCTGCGGAAACAATGGCCAGGAAAATCATTGCCAACCCGCCGCTGGCCGTTCAGTATTGCCTGGAGGCAGTCGGGCAGGGGCTGAATATGTCCATCGACCAAGGGCTCTTTCTGGAAAGCACTTTGTTTGGGGTGAGCTTTGCAACCGAGGACATGCGGGAGGGCACCCAAGCATTTCTCGAAAAACGCGCCCCTCGCTTTATGGGGCGATGACATTCATTTCAGCACAGGTAGGATCATGGAAAACGCCAAGGATAAAAACAAGAAATACCGGGAGATTCAGGGCGAGTTGACCGCCACCGGCTTGCGCTTTGCGCTCGTAGTCAGCCGCTTCAACGCCTTCGTCACCGAGCGGCTGCTGGACGGAGCTTTGGACGCCTTGCACCGCGCCGGCGCAGCCGCAAGCGGCATCGACGTGGTCCGGGTGCCGGGGGCCTTTGAAATTCCGGTCACGGCCCGGCACCTGGCCGAGACGGGCCGGTACAACGCCATCGTCTGCCTGGGCACAATCATACGGGGCGAGACACCTCACTTTGAGCACATCGCGACAGAAGCTTCCAAGGGCGTCGCCGCTTCGGCGTTGAACTCCGGCGTCCCCATGTCCTTTGGCATTCTGACGGTCGAGAACCTGGAGCAGGCCGTGGACCGCGCCGGATTAAAGTCCGGCAACAAAGGATTTGAAGCCGCCATGGCAGCCGTGGAGATGGCCAACCTGCTGAGAAAAATAACAGGTTCTCCTTCCCGGCGAACCGGCAAACGGACGAAGAAGTAGGTCTCCCGAGCACCCCATCTCACGGATCGCGGCGCGCTGGAGACTCCCATCCGGTTGCGGCTCAGTTTTCTTCTCTCTTGGGTCAATTATGGGTTCCCGAAGAAAAGCGCGCGAGTGCGCCCTGCAGATGCTCTACCAATGGGACCTGGGAAAGGATTCCCCGGAAACAGTCGAGCAGACGTTCTGGTCGAGTTCAGCGGAGCCTCCAAAGAAAAGTCCAGCGAAAGGCCGGAAAAAGCGCCCCGGAGCAAACCCAAAGTCGAAAACAAAATCAGAAACGGATTCATCTCCCAAGAAAGAAGCAAAGCTCGAAGCTCCGATAAAAACCAAGACAGACCCCAAGAAAGCCCCACCGGGCAACCAAGCCGAATCCCTCCGCTCCTTTGCCAACCATCTGTTCGCAGGCACGGTGGAAGCGGTGGAGGAGATCGACCTCCTGATCCGCCATCATGCCCAGCATTGGCGTCTGGAGCGCATGGCCGTGGTCGATCGGAATATTCTGCGACTGGGAATCTACGAAATCCGCCACCACCAGGAAACTCCTCCCGTGGTTGTGATCAACGAAGCGCTGGAGATTGCCCGAAAATTCAGCGCAGAGAAATCCGTACAATTCATAAACGGACTCCTGGACCACATCCACAAGGAGGCCTCCGGCAACCAGCCTGCCTGAGCGGCGGCAGGGAATTTGGGCGAAGACAGGCTCCCTGCAAACACCAAATCCACCGTGCGGCCTACGCCTCGCAGGAAGTTGTTGCCGAGGAGCACGTCCCCTGACGTCCTTGCCGGCGTGGGAAGATATTCTTATCTGACAGAAGCGAAGGAAGTTCCTGAAAGGTTTTCGCTTCCAGAAGCCGGGGGTGCGGCTCGACCTCCTGGTGCTCCAGCTCCCAGGTGTGCGGGTGGGGAATGAAGACGGCCCAGAGTCCCGCCTCCAGCGCCGGCAACACATCGGAACGGGGGCTGTTGCCGACCATGCAGGTGGATTCTCTGTCAAGCGAGTGGCGGCGAATCAGTTCCTGATAAGCCGCGACATCCTTTTCTTTCACAACCTCCACGCGGTCAAAACAGCCCTCGAGGCCGGAGCGCTTCAGTTTGTCCAATTGTTCTTGGGAGTCTCCCTTGGTAAACAGCATGAGGCGGGAGTTGCGTCGCAAGATTTGCAATGTGGGGAGGACGCCGGGCAGCAGGTCAATGGGATGAATCAGCAGCCGTTCACCGATCAGCCGGATGGCCTCGCGATAGGCGACGCCATCTTGCCCCTCATAGAGACGCCGGAAGGTTTCCTCCAGAGAGCTGATAAAGTTCAGGCTGCCGTAGCCGCGCAGGGGAATGTTTTCTCTCTCAACTTCGTCGAGCAAGTTTCGGACCCGCAGGCAGTCCCGCGTGACGGGCTGCATCAGGACCAGGAATTCTTCCACAGCCTTCCCGAAATAGATATTGTTTTCCCAAAGGGTGTCATCGGCGTCGAAGATCAGCCAATTCCGCATTCCGCGCGCCAACCATCTCTGTTTGCTCTGCCAGTGGCGGCAAGCCGCTCGACCCGGGTTGCAAATAACCGGGACTTCCCAAAACAGGACTGACAAAAAACGAACTGCCAGCGCTTGCCGATTCGTGCTAAATTCTACCAGCCTGTAGCCTCTATTCGGAACAAATGTACCTGGTGGAATCCTTCGCTGCATCTTTGGACACATCGGATACATCTGGGGCAACATTTCGGACCATCGGCAGGGTCCCTCCGGGAGAGTATGTTTTCATCTAAAAAAGCAGGCCCTCGGGAGCTGCTCGGCTGGTGCCTGTTTGATTTCGCCAACTCCGCCTTTGCCACCGTGATCGTCACGGTTGTCTACAGCGTCTATTTCATGAATGTAGTGGCCGCGGGGCGGCCCGACGCACCGCTTCTGTGGTCGATCGGCACTTTTATCTCCTACGGTTTTGTCTTCCTCGTCTCTCCGCTGCTGGGAGCGATGGCGGACTATTCGGCAGGCAAAAAGCACTTTCTGTTTGCCTCCTACCTGGCCTGCGTGCTCTTTACGATATTGCTGTTCTTTGTGGAACAGGGCGACATTCTGGCTGGTCTGGCCCTGTTCATCCTGGCGAATATCGCCTTTTCCATCGGCGAAAACTTCATTTCCAGCTTCCTGCCGGAGATCGCCGCGCCGGAGGAGATGGGACGTGTCTCCGGCTATGGCTGGGCCATCGGATATTTCGGCGGAGTGTTCAGCCTGGTGCTTTGCTACCCATTCATCAGTACGGGTCTCGACGCAGCGCACGCCGACCGGATCCGCTGGGTTTACCCCATCACTGCGGCTTTCTTCGCGCTGGCCGGGATTCCGACGTTCCTTTGGTTGCGGTCCCGCCAGAAGGCGCAGTCGCTTCCTCCCGGCGACTCCTACATCGGAATCGGATTCCGGCGCGTCGTCACCACCCTGCGCCTACTTGAACGGCACTCCGAGCTGGCCAAGTTTCTGGTGGTTTTCCTGGTCTTTAACTGCGGCACGTCTGCCGGCATCGTTTTTGCTTCCATCTACGCCCAACAGGAAGGAGGCCTCGGCTCCGCGCAACTGATGGCTTTCTTCATTGAAGTCCAGTTGTCGGCGGCTTTGGGGTCTTTTCTGTTCGGCCATTTTCAGGATCGCTGGGGAACCCGCTGGACTCTGCAAGTGATCCTGCTGCTCTGGGCGACGACCTCTCTGGGGCTGTATTTCCTCCCCGGTACCGGATGGTTCCTGCTGCTCGGCAACCTGATGGGAATGGGGTTGGGATCGATCCAGGCCGCCAGCCGCGCCCTGGTGGGGATGCTGTCGCCACTGGAGAAGAGCGCTGAACTTTTCGGCTTTTGGGGGATGTTCTGGAAACTCTCCAGCGCCCTCGGGCCGCTCGCTTTCGGCTGGATCGCCTACCGTTCCGGCTCCCTCCGCACGGCGCTTCTGGGAGTCCTGGTCTGTTTTGTGGTCGGGTTTCTGGGAATGTTTCTGGTGGATGAAAAGCGGGGCCGCCAGCAGTTGCTTGCCGGGCAAACAGCAGGCTCGCCTCTCGATTGACTCAGCATCCCGTTACCCAATCCCGGCCGGATCAAACAGCCTCTCGGCGCTAGTCCTTGTATTTTTGCAAGACGTTCCGTCAATCCCCTTCTCTGGCTTCCTCGACCGCCTCCCATCCTTCTTTGACGATAAACCAGACCATCACCAGGGCTGCCAGCGGGTCCATCCACCACCACCCCAGCAGGGCGTTCAGGCTGAGACCAATCAGCAGAGTGAAGGAGAGATAGGCACAGATCAGCGTTTCCCAGGCATCGGCTTCCAGCGCTCGGCTTCCCATCTGCAGCGCGACCTTTCTTTTGGACAAGCCCAGCAGCGGCATCACCACCAGGGAAGCAACCGCCAGCGCAATCCCAATCCGGCTTGATTCCGGCACCTCCTGCCGCAGCAACGCGCTTCCCGCCTCAAACGCAACGTAACCCGCCAGCAGGAAGAACGTGAGTCCCACCAGAAAGAGGGCCTTCTTCTCCTTCGCTGATTCTTCTTCCAGCGAACCGGAGTCGCGGAGCCTCCAGACGAGAATTCCCGCCGCCAGCACTTCAATTACGCTGTCCAGGCCGAAGCTTACGAGCGCAACGCTGCCGGCCTGCCATCCGGCTGCGATGGCGATGACCGCTTCCAGCACGTTGTAGGAGATCAGCGTGTACTCAAGGCGGAGCGCCTTCCGCCGCAATGCGTCTGGGGTATGCACGGTATGGAAGAGTGGCTTGGAAGAGGTTGTGTGTCAAGAGCACCAGTGATGCGACCCATCTATAGGGTGTCAGGAAAAAGTGAGGCAGTTTGCGTTAGTGCGGAGGTTTTTACCGTATCCACATCAGGGATCGGTAGCTTTATTTGGCTAGGTAGCGACAGGCATTCAGGTAGGGTAGGCATTCCTGCCTGCCCTGTAGAGAGCACAGAGCGGTAGTCCTGTGCTCCATTCTGCCCCACCTACACCCTCCGATCAGTGGCCTCGGTTGGCTTTCCAGTAACTTTTTTAGCCAAACAAATCCAATCAAAGCCAATAACGAAGCCATTGCCCGATTTTCTGTATATCTCATATCTCCTTATTATGCAATTTGTTAGCTGGAAATCAGAAGTTTTGCAATGGGTTCGTTTTGCAAAAAAAACTTTTTCCTTCCGCTCCCTTTCCCCCTGCAAGGTTTTCACAGTCGGTCTATAGCTTCCCACAACGCCTGGGAAGCCCCAGCGGGGCACCAGAGTCTAGCCCACGGCGCCAGCCGTGGGTAGGAAAGGCCGTGCTGCATCAGCCCCGGATGGGGCGAAAGAGGGAGGCCTGAAACCTCCCAAACGCCCTCCGGCCCGATTGTCCTTCGCGCAAATTCCGGGAGCAATAAAATTCTTCCGAGGATTCCGAATCTGCTGAGGATCCCGAACATTCCGATAATTCCGAAATGGCAAGTAGGGCAGGCATTCTTGCCTGCCTTGTAGAGTGTAGGCCGAAAGGCCTGCACTTGCATGTCGGCTGGGGTTTAAAGGTAGCCACAGGCATTCCGGCCTGTACGCCAGGGGATAGCCACGACGAGCGCTTTCCTCGTCGTGGGTCGTTGCTGGCAATGAAAAGCCCACGGCGAATAAACAATGCGCCGCACTAGCACTTCATGGAAGCTGGGGCGCTTGAGCTTGACTCGTCAGTGCGAGAGGCACATGCTTGCGGGCAAGAGGAAGCTCAAAAAGGACATGCAGGATAACCGGTCGCCGCGTGAGGAATCATGTTGCCGGATTCTAAAAAGCCTTTGGCATTGCTCTCTTGCATGCTGGTCCTGACTGCGCTGATCAACGGCACGTTCCTGACGGGCTGCGGCGGTTTACGCCTCCACCGCCCTGCACGCTTTCAACCAACCACTTTGAATCAGAGAGCCGACCCGTTGTGGGAAGCGGTGGTGGCTATTCCCTCAGATTCAATCCTTGATGTGTACCTTGATTCCGGAGATAGTATCCGTGGCCGATTCCGCTCAGCCGATCAGCAGACACTTGTTCTCGTAGAGGGCAGGAATACTCGCAGCGTTCCGCGAGCGGAGATCCGGCGCGTGCTTCTGGTTCGAGGCAACTATGCCAAGAAAGGTGCTCTGATAGGACTCCCTATCGGAGCAGCCACGGCTGTCATATTGTGTGGTGAGCAGGATTGCGATCTTTCTCCACTGGGAGGATTCATTGTCGGATCTATCTTCGGAGGCATAGGAGCTGGGGCCGGAGCCTTGCTCGGTGCTGCTTTTCCGAAACGGGAAGTAATTTATGAGGCGCCGATCTCGGGAGCAACGAACTGATTGTAGAGTGTCGAAAGCGGAACCCGGATCAACTCAAATGGGCGCGCATCCTTCAAGCCAGCGCCTTCTCCATCAAGTAGGCGTCCGACCCGTCGGCGTAGTAGCCGCGCAGCAGGCGTTTGAGGGCGTAGCCGCGCCGTTTATAAAATCGCAGGGCGGGCTGATTTTCCGTTCCCACTTCCAATATGATGCGTCGCGCGCCGTTTTGCCGCAGGCGCTGCTCGGCCCTTTCCATTAGCCGGTTGCCGATGCCTCGGGCGCGAAACTCCGCCAGGACATCGATGGTGACAATGTGTCCCACAGGGTGTCCGGCAGCGTTTCCCCGGGACTGCTTCTTCTGGTAGGCCAGCACAAAGGCGATGACTTGGCCGTTGACTTCTGCGACCAGGGCAAAAGCGCCCGGCTGCACCAGCCCCAGGGCCATCTCCTCCGGCGTGTAGGCGATGGCCTCGGAATAACAAAGGCGGTCAATCTGGCACAGGCGGGGAAAATCCCGCTTGTGGTAGTCCCGCAGCTCGAAATCAGTAAGCTGGCGGGGAAGCATGTCGGGAAGCTCATTCAAGGGCATGGCGGATGGATTCGCGAAACACGATGGCGGTGCAGGAAAGCCCGTTGATGGAATAGGATGTTTCCTTCCCTGTTTTGCCCCCCGCGTCGATCTTCGCGTCACTCATTGTTTCGTCCGAGCCGGCTGGCGAAGCCGGGATCAGCACGAAGTGGCGGTGCAGGTGATAGTCTTCATCCCATCCCGACACTGTATCTTCAATCTCCTCCTGGGGCAGTTCAAAGCGGGAGAGCGGCATGGGGCGGCCAAACTCCTTCACCACCTCCAGGTATCTTTCAACAGCAGCTTTCAGGTCCATAAGTTCGATTCCGGAATTGGATGGAGCAAAGAGAGCCTTGCCGCCGACGGTGGAGCTTGTCCGGCTCTTCCCTGCCGCAAGACCACAATTTCAAAATCCCCCGGTCCCTGTCAAGAAAATACGGCCAAAGAAGATTGTCCGGAAGCCATGCTTTGCGGAAAAGGGAGAGTGTTCTTCCGGCCCCGCATTCGTTGCGGCTCCGTGGCTAACGGCGCCTAAGCCCTGGGGTGAGTCTTGTCGTAAACTTCCATCAACTGGCGGATGGAAATGCGGGTGTACTTCTGAGTGCTCGACAGGCTGCTGTGCCCCAGCAGTTCCTGGATGGCTCGCAGGTCGGCTCCCTCGCCCAGCAGGTGCGTGGCAAAGGCGTGGCGCAAGGAATGCGGGTGCAGCGTGGAGTCGCCCCGCAGCAGGATGGCGTACTTTTTGACGATGCGGCGCACCGAGCGCGTGGTGAGCCTGCTTCCGCGAGCGTTCACGAACAGCGCCTCGGTCTCGGCGCCGTTTTTCTCGAGCAACTCCCGGCGCAGAGGGGCGTAGTCCTCCAGCGCCGCCGCTGCCTTGGAGCCGAACGGAACGATGCGCTCCTTCTTGCCCTTGCCCCGCACCAGCAGCACGGTCTCCGCCCGGTCCACGTGCTCCAGGTCCAAACCCACCAGCTCGCTCACGCGCAACCCGGAGCCGTAGAGAAACTCCAGGATCAGCCGGTCGCGCGCAACCAGCGCGGTTGCGCCGGGTCCGCCGGCCGTGGCAGCCTTCTCCACCTCGTTCAGAATCTGGTTGGTCTCCTCCGCCGTCATGACATCGGGAAGCGTCTGAGGCAGGCGCGGACTCGCCAGCAGCTTGGCGGGGTTCTCCTGCACCAGACCTTCCCGGCAGGCGTACCGGTAGAAGGACCGCAGGGCGGCCAGCTTCCGGGCGATGGTGGCCGGCTTCCGCCGCCGGGCGTAGAGCTGCCCCAGGTATTCTCTGATCTTCAAATAGTGGACGGATATCTCAGCCGGTGCTTTTCGGGAAGGCTTGCCTGCTTCCGGGCGCGAAAGATTTAGGGCGCGGAAGAAAGCTTCCAGGTCGCTGCGATAGTTTCGCAGCGTGTGAGCCGAGTAGTTGCGCTCAGCCTGCAGGTGTTCCAGGAACTGCTCGATCGCGGGATGTAACGTCTGGCTCATGCGGGCATCCTGGGTACAAGCCTATTCTACGTTTGCCTGGAATCAGAAAGGGAGAAATACCGGAGTTCAAAAAAAGTTACGGGGAGGCTTCGGATGAATCGGCAGCGGCATTCTCATGCTGCCGTTGGTTGCAGCCCGGCAAGCCACTGATCGAACTCCTGCAGGGCAATCCGGCACTGGCGCCAGCGGCGCTCTTTCTTGCCGAGCTTGGCGGACTTTGCAGCGTTCAAAGTCGGCAGCAGATCGAAGGCGATGTTTGCCGGCTGATAGTCGCGCGCCTTGGCGTGGGAGATGTAGTGGCACAGGGACCCGAAGGCCGTGGCGCGGGGCGGAGCCTGAGGCGGCGATTCCCCAAGAGCCAGCCGCGCCGCGTGGATTCCGGCCAGCAGGCCCGTGGCAATCGACTCCACATAGCCTTCCACGCCGGAAAGTTGCCCGGCGAAAAGAATCCTGGGCTGCGCCTGCAAATGGAGCGTGGGAGCCAGCAGGGCCGGAGCGTTGATGTAGGTATTGCGATGTATCTGCCCGAAGCGGGTGAACTCGGCGGCCTCCAGGCCCGGTATCATCCGCAGGATGCGCTTCTGTTCGCCGAACTTCAGATGGTTCTGAAAACCCACTAGGTTGTAGCTGTCGGCGCGGAGATTCTCCCGGCGCAACTGAACTGCGGCGTAGGGCCTCTTGCCCGTGCGAGGGTCTTGCAGGCCCACGGGCTTCATCGGACCGAACCGCAGCGTATCTAAGCCGCGACGGGCCAGCTCCTCAATTGGAAGGCAGCTTTCAAAGTAATTCAAATCTTCAAACTCGTGCGCTACGACCGATTCAGCCGAGACGAGCGCCTCATAAAAGCGTTGGTATTCGGGCTGGCTCAGCGGGCAATTCAGATAGTGACCTTCTTCTTCACTTTCTCCTTTTTCGCCGCCATTCTGCCCGGCGAGTTGCTTGCCGTAGCGGGAGGCGGCGAACACCTTGCCGGAATCAATCGTATCGGCCTCGACAATGGGGCTGATGGAGTCATAGAAAAACAGGCGTTCGCTGCCGGTCAATCGTTGGATTGATTCCGCCAGCGCGTCGGAGGTCAGCGGGCCGGTGGCCACAATCACGACCGAATCGGCGGGGATCGCGCGGGCCTCTTCCGTGCGAATTTCGATCAGAGGCTCTGCTTCGATGGCCGCCGTGACCCCGGCGGCAAACCGTTCGCGGTCAACCGCCAGCGCCTGGCCCGCCGGGACGGAGCAGTTTCTGGCGACCTGCAGCAACAAGGAACCGGCCCGCCGCAGTTCTTCTTTCAGCAGCCAGGGGGCCGTGCCTTCGCGGTCGCTTTTCAGGGAGTTGCTGCAAACCAGCTCGCCGAGCCAGCCAGTCTTGTGGGCCGGGGTCGAGATCGACGGCCGCATCTCGCAGAGCGTCACCGGCACCCCGCGGCGCGCCGCCTGCCAGGCAGCTTCCGGACCCGCCAGCCCTCCTCCCAAAACCGTGATTGACTGTGGCGCCATGCTGGATTCATTCTAGCAAACACAAATGGCAGGCAAGAATCCCGGTCGCTGCCTGATGGCGGTTTTATGGTCAGAACGGTTTGCACAAAGTAAATGTACGGCAGCAAGGAAGCCGGGGATGGCTGAGGGTGCAATCATCTTTGCAGTGAAGGAGTCAGCAGGCCAGGGCTCTTGGAATTTCCATTCACCCGCAAACGGCCACACTGCAAGAGCGGAATGCCAGGGTCCGCGACGCCGTGTGCTGCCACTTTGAGGCCGAGACCAAACCCTGCGTCAACCGTCGCCCTCAAAAGTGCTGAAAGCCCCGCACCAGAAAGGGATATTCCTTTTCTCCCCGGACCAGCAGCAGTTTGCGGCCAGCGATGATATGCCCGATGCGGGTGAGCCGCACGCCGCCTAAACTCTTGGGAAGCCGCTGAGAGCGCCGGGCGGGAACCGTAAACAGCAACTCCAGGTCCTCTCCGCCGTCGAGGGCGCATTCCATCGATGTCCGGGAGAGGCGTGGGATCGATGCTTCCAAGACGCTAGCTCCGACTTGGCTTTCCTCACACAAACGCGCCAGATCGATGGACAGCCCATCACTCAAGTCGATCATGGCAGAGGCCAGCTTCTTCTCGCGCAGGTGTTGCCCGATCCGAAGTCGCGGCTGAGGAAAAAAGAAGGCATCGAGGTCTGCCCGGTGGCTTGTCCTTGCTTTTCCTTGCTGCTTTTTTCCTTGCTGCAACGCGCGCAGGCCGCTCGCCGCCATCCCGAGCCTGCCGGTCACCCAGATTTCGTCTCCGGGGCGGGCGCTGCTGCGCAGGATAGCGCGGTTCGGCGGCGTCTCCCCCACTATCATGACGTCGGCCACAACGCCGCTTGCGGATGCGCCGGTATCCCCGCCGGCCAGGACTACTTTCTCTTTTGCCGCCAGTCGGAAGAAGCCGTGCCAAAAGCCGTCCATCCAGCCTGACGGCAATCGCCGGGGGAGCCCCAAGGAGAGAAACGCATACCGGGGCACGCCGCCCATGGCCGCAATGTCGCTCAGCCCGCGTGCCAGCGCCTTGTAACCCACCGACGGAGGCTCCTGCCATTGCCGCCGGAAATGAACCCCTTCCAGAAACAGGTCCGTGGTAATCAAGAGATCCTTCTGCCGGGAGGCGGCGATGACGGCGCAATCCTCTCCGATGCCACGTCGCAGCGGGGAGGTTTTCTCCAGACGGGTGGCGTGTTGCCGCGCCCGCCGCCGCAGAAGCTCTACGAATTGCCTTTCAGAAATGCTCAAGAGGATTACCGTGATGGTTGCCGCAGCGGGCGGGTCCTGAAAATGGTCAGTCGTTTTTTCCTTTCGGCCTTCTTCTACCGTGCGTCGTCCGCGAAAATCTGCCGGAGGAATTCGATGCCAGCTTAAGGAGTGCCTGCCTCGGGAGGGTTTGGCGGGGAAGCGTCCGGCTCCAGAAAGCGCAACGCCCGCTCATCCAGCACCAACCGCAGAAAAACCGACTCTTGAACGTGCTCGACCGACACCTCTGCCAGCAAGGAGGAAAAACTTTCCCCCGGTGCCTCGGCATTGGCGGAAGGAAAAGTCCGGAGCAGAGTCAAAATCCCATTGATTGAATTGGCAATGCGCTCGGCACTGGCGGCGCTATCGCAATGATTCTCCACCTGAAGGCGAAGCTGCGCAGGGCCGTTTTCGACCGTTAGATAGAGCGTCTTGCTTCCTTGGAGGAAGCGCCCGCCCAGTTGATAGGTCCCGATGCTCGGCGGCTCTCCATCCGCATTCAGCAGCTTTTCCATCCTCCCGACAACCCAAACGCCGCTCCCGGCAGGGATGTGGCTGAGGTCATTGGCCCGCTCGAACTCCTCGGCCACCGAAGCAAGCAACTCTCCGGAGTGTCTTTGCAAAACCTGCCGGATGGATGCGCTATCTTCTCCAATAGAGAAGCCGGCCAGGTCATCATCCAGCAAGACAAGGCGGAATGGCCGGGATTGCCCGAAGGTAAACACCGTTTGTCCCAGCTCTTCCCTGGTAGCAGCGCCCTGTGACTCCATGTAGGCCCGGATTCTGGCGCGATCCAAACTAACCCGCGCAACGCCTACCCAGGCCGCTCCGGATTTAGCCAAAGCCAACTGTTTCAGGTCCCGCCCATAACGGAATCCCGTGGCACGCACAAAATTATCGTACTCCGCCTCGTGCGGAATTTGGGGGGCTTGGGTCAACAGCCGCCTGACTACCGTGTTTGCCTGGAGCAGTTCGAGGTCGGCCACCGCGTATAGATCCGCCCCGGATGGCAAGAGCCTCAGCAGGTTCATCTCCCGGCCTGCAGGCCGGTGGGGAACCAAAAACAGCACTGCCCCGGCGACGGCAACAACCAGCCCCGCCAGCAGGCCAATTAGCCATATTCTCTTCCTTTTCATGCTGCCCTGCCCATCGTTATCCTGTTTTCTCGGTACCGGGGCAGTTACAATTTCCTGGACAATTCATGGCTACCGGTCACAGCTTTCGGCTGCTATAATAATCGAAGTGGGGAGAGCTGGGCCGGAAATGTCAAAATATTCAGCAAGCGCTTGTCCTCCTTTTAATGAAAAGGGTGAGATAATTGTTTCAATTGCTGGAAGCTCTCTTTTGTGATACTTTGTAGGTTTTTGAGAAGGCTGGCGTAGCTCAGTTGGCAGAGCATCTGATTTGTAATCAGAGGGTCAGGGGTTCAAATCCCTTCGCCAGCTCCAGTAGATTGGTGCCGCCAAGCAGGCGTTGCGCTTGGAGTGTCTCCTTCTCGACTGGAAGGCGCAGCAGAATTGTCGGCGCACCCTGGTAGCGATACCGTTGAGCCGATGTAGCTCAGTTGGTAGAGCGCGTCCTTGGTAAGGACGAGGTCACCGGTTCAATCCCGGTCGTCGGCTCCAGGAATTTGTTGTCTGCGGGAGTAACTCAGTGGTAGAGTCTCAGCCTTCCAAGCTGTTGGTCGCGGGTTCGATCCCCGTCTCCCGCTCCAGGTCTGGTTTAGTTTTAGGGAAGGCTCTTCCGCCGGCCAATTCTTTTCCGGCCGCCTGGGAAGCTTGGCCGGCAACTTAGCGATAGGGACTTTTTGCTTTACCCGCGTGGGGTGTTTCGAGAACGCCCGGGGAAGGGTCGCGGCGAACTACAGCGGCGGCTTGGCCTGGGTGACATTCGGTGGTTCGCATCGAGGGGACAGGTGGCCGAGTGGTTAATGGCAGCAGACTGTAAATCTGCCGCTCCTTGCGAGCTACGGAGGTTCGAATCCTCCCCTGTCCACCAGTTTTTCATCTGAATGCCAACTTTTTAGATACCAACGGCTGCCGCAAAGCCCATTCAAGCTGATGTCCGGAAAGGCTGTGCCAGGCAGCAGCAATTAGTAAACGTGAAAGGGGATTGCCCGGACAGGATTCTTTCTCAGGTTCCCGCCGCCGAACCCGCCGCAAAGCGAGACGGTGGCCTCCAGCGGCGGACTTCAAGAACATGGAGCAGCAATAGCGATGGCGAAGGAAAAATTTGATCGTTCAAAGCCGCACGTAAATATCGGGACGATCGGGCACATAGATCACGGCAAGACGACGCTGACGGCGGCGATCACGAAGGTACTGGGGAAGGGCGACCCCAAGGTGCAGTTTCGGTCGTTCGATTCGATTGACAATGCTCCGGAGGAGCGGGAGCGGGGGATCACCATTGCGGTGGCGCACGTGGAGTACACCACGCCGAACCGGCACTACGCGCACGTGGACTGTCCGGGACACGCCGACTACATCAAGAATATGATCACGGGAGCGGCGCAGATGGACGGAGCGATTCTGGTGGTGGCGGCGACCGACGGGCCGATGCCGCAGACGCGGGAGCACATACTGCTGGCGCGGCAGGTGGGGGTGCCGTCGATGGTGGTGTTCATGAACAAGGTGGACGCGGTGGATGACGAGGAGTTGCTGGACCTGGTGGAGTTGGAGGTGCGGGAGCTATTGAAGAGCTACGGATTTCCGGGCGACGAGATGCCGGTGGTGCGGGGCTCGGCGCTGGGAGCGCTGCAGGGAGAAGGAGCCTGGGAAGGGAAGATTGGGGAGTTGATGGAGGCGGTGGACAGCTACATTCCGCTGCCGCAGCGGGACGTGGACAAGCCGTTTCTGATGCCGATAGAGGACATTTTCTCGATTTCGGGACGGGGGACGGTGGTGACGGGACGAGTGGAGCGCGGCAAGGTAAAGGTGGGAGAAGAGATGGAGATTGTGGGCTTCCGGCCGACCTTCAAGCGGGTGGTGACGGGCGTGGAGATGTTCAAGAAGCTGCTGGACGAAGGGCAGGCGGGAGACAACGTGGGGCTGCTGTTGCGAGGGACGGAGCGGGATGACGTGGAGCGGGGGCAGGTGGTGGCGCTGCCGGGGTCGATCACGCCGCACAAGAAGTGCAAGGCGGAGGTGTACGTACTGACCAAGGAAGAAGGGGGGCGGCACACGCCGTTCTTCAACGGCTACCGGCCGCAGTTTTATTTTCGAACGACGGACGTGACGGGAGTGGCAACCCTTCCGGAAGGGACCGAGATGGTCATGCCGGGCGACAACGTGAACCTGTCGATCGATCTGATCACGGAGATTGCGATGGAGAAGGGACTGCGCTTCGCCATCCGCGAGGGGGGCCGCACGGTCGGCGCCGGAACCATCACCGAGATACTGGAGTAGGGCCAAGGCTTAAAGGCCTGAGGGCTGTCGCCGGAGGATCGCTTTCCTCCAAGGCCAAACAATGTTTCAAAAGTTAAACTATGCGTGATATAATCACTTTACAGTGTTCGGACTGCAAAAACAGAAATTATTCGACCACTAAGAACAAGAAAAAGACTACCGGCCGGCTGGAGCTGAAAAAATATTGCAGGTCTTGTCGGCAGCACACTCTGCACCGTGAGGTGAAGTAAGCCGGTTTGTTTCAGCCTCCGGCAGAGGCGAGAGAAGCAGGGAACCGGCACAGGCCGGAAAAACCGCTGGACCGAAACGAAACGCTGAACCAAGAGCAGGGAAGGGACGTTTTATACCAGGCTCAAGGCACAGGGCTGTTTCCAAGCAAACCCGTCGCGTCAGACTTCGGATAAAGGGGTGTAGGTTTAACGGCAGACCGCCGGTCTCCAAAACCGGATGTGGGGGTTCGAATCCCTCCACCCCTGCCAAATTCATCCCCCGGTGGAGCATAGTCGGAACGAGGAAGCAGAGACCAGAAGGCGCGGGCTGAGAGTTTTATGAAGGAAACAAAGTTCGATAGCAGGGTCGCTGGCAGAGCCGGCAAGGTTGCTGACGCCGGTGGCCCCTTGGCCGCTGTCCGCGCGTGGCCGGGCCAGACCAAGGTCTTCCTGGGCGATGTGCGTTCCGAGCTCCGGCGAGTCACTTGGCCGAGCCGGAAACAGATCCGAGCAACCACGATTGTGGTGATCTTTACGGTATTTTTCTTCGGTATTTACTTCGGGATTCTGGACCAGATTTTCAGCACTGCGGTCAGCCGGTTATTCCGCTTTTTAGGCTGAGAGCGGCGGCCGAGCGCAGCATTTGCGCACCGGGCAGGCAGGACATGCCAAAAAAATGGTACATCATTCACACCTATTCCGGCTTTGAGCGAAAAGTCAAGGAGAGCCTGGAAAGTCGCGTCAAAGCGTTTGGGCTGGAGGAAAAAATCGGGCAAGTCATGATCCCCACCGAGACCGTTGTGGAGATGCGGGGCGGGAAAAAGGTGGAGTCATCTCGTTTGTTCTACCCCGGATACGTGCTGGTGGAAATCGAGATGGATGACAACGTCTGGCATGTGGTGAAGGCCACCCCGCGGGTTACCGGTTTTGTTGGCAGCGGCCTGAGCCCGTCTCCCCTCTCGGAAGAGGAAGTGGATCAAATCATCAACCAGGTAGCTGCGGTGGGGGAAAAGGCCACGCCCAAGCTGATTTTTGAAAAAAATGAGACTGTCAAGATCGTAGACGGTCCCTTCAACAACTTCAGCGGCGTGGTGGACGAAGTCAATATGGACCGGAACACCCTGAAGGTGATGGTCACCATTTTCGGGCGAGCGACCCCGGTGGAGCTGGATTTTTTGCAGGTGGAGAAACTGTAAGCCGCATGAGGATTTCCAGCAGCGAGCCGGGACTGCCGAATCCGGGTAAGGCAAAGCAAGCGGAGGGCCGCGAACCGTAAGCTGGGAAGGGCTTGGTTCGCAAGGTTCCTGATTGAGGAGTTGTACATGGCATCACCTGCACCAAGAGGCAAACGGGTTGTAGGACAGATCAAACTGCAGATCACAGCCGGCAAGGCGACGCCGGCGCCCCCCGTAGGTCCCGCGCTGGGACAACAGGGCGTAAACATCATGGACTTCTGCAGAGCCTATAACGCCAAAACAGAGGGGAAAGAACTGGAAGGGCTCATCATTCCGGTGGTCATCACCGTTTACGGGGACCGTTCCTACAGCTTTATCACGAAAACTCCGCCAGCGGCGGTGTTGCTGAAACGGGCGGCTGGAATCGCCAAAGGCTCCGGCGTGCCCAACCGCGACAAAGTGGGGAAGGTGACGGCGAAGCAGGTGGAAGAGATCGCCCGCACCAAACTGCCGGATCTGAACGCCAGTTCCCTGGAAACCGCGACCCACAGCATCCTCGGCACGGCCCGCAGCATGGGGATCGAGGTGGTCAGCTAGCGACGGGGAGCAAGGAAAAGCGAATGGCTCAAAAAAAAGGGAAAAACATCGAAAAGGCGCAGAAGGCGGTGGAGGTGAAGACCTACGAGCTTGGCGAAGCGGTCCCGCTTCTGCAGCAAATTCGCTATGCCAAGTTTGACGAAACGGTGGAGGTCGCCATCCGGCTGGGGGTAGATCCCCGGCAGGCCGACCAAATGGTTCGCGGGACGCTGGTTTTGCCCCACGGACTGGGCAAATCCAAGAAGGTGCTGGTGATCGCCTCCGGCGAGAAAGTTCGGGAGGCGGAGGAGGCTGGAGCCGATCTGGTTGGCGGCGAGGAGATGGTAAAAAAGATCCAGGGCGGCTGGACGGATTTCGAGGCCGTGATTGCAACGCCGGACATGATGAAGCTGGTAGGTCGTTTGGGCAGGATTCTCGGTCCGCGCGGCCTGATGCCGAACCCCAAGGCCGGAACGATCACCTTTGAGGTGAAAAACGCCGTGCAGGAGATCAAGGCCGGCAAGGTGGAATTCCGTGTCGATAAGACGGCGCTGATCCACGCCCCGCTTGGAAAGCTCAGTTTCCCGCCGCAACATCTGGTAGAAAACGCGCAGGCGTTGTTTTCCTCCGTGGCCAAGGCCAAGCCCTCTGCGGCCAAGGGAAGGTATGTGAAAGGAATCACGCTTTCTTCCACCATGGGGCCCGGAATTCCGATCGAACTGGCTGCCGTCGAAGCACACACTTAAAAAAGAGTGGAGGGGCGATTGAATCGAGAAGAAAAGAGAAAAGAAGTAGAACGGCTGCGGGGAGACTTGGCCCAGGCGCAGAACGTGTTTGTCATGAACTTCCAGAAAGTGCCCGTCGCCGAGGATTTCGAGTTGCGCAAGCAAGTGCGGGCCTCCGGAGGCCAGTATCGCGTGGTGAAGAACACGCTGGCCCAGAGGGGCGGGGAAGGAACTCCGGCCGAGCCGATCATGAAATCACTGCAGGGCCCCACCGCCGTGGCCCTGACCAATGACAGCCCCGTCGCCCTGGCCAAGGCCCTCGCCGCATATGCCAAGGCCAACCCGAATTTCACGTTCCGCGCCGGCATAGTGGAAGGGCGCGTGGTTTCCCTGGAAGAGCTGACCGGACTGGCCCTTCTCCCGAGCAAGGAAGAGTTGCTGGCGAAGGTGCTGTACCTGCTGCAGTCTCCGGCCCGCGGCATCGCCTCCGTGATGCAATCGGTGGTGCGCGATATCGCCTCGGTGGTGGACCAGGCGGCAAGGGAAAATAAATTCAAATCATAAATAAGCCGGTTGCGGAACAAAGTGGCCGGCTGTACGTGAGAAGGAGTTGAATCGATTATGTCTGATAAGATTGCCAATATTTTGGAAGAAATCAAAGGCCTGACGCTGCTGGAGGCAGCAGAGTTGGTTAAGGCTATGGAGTCCGCCTTCGGAGTCAGCGCCGCCGCCCCCATGATGGTGGCGGGAGGGGCCGCAGCGGGCGGCGGGGAGCCCGCCGAAGAGAAAACCGAGTTTGACGTAGTGCTGACCGGTATCGGCGGCAACAAGATCAACGTCATCAAGGCTGTCCGGGAAGTCACCAGCCTGGGATTGAAAGAGGCCAAGGACTTGGTTGACAGCGCTCCCAAGCCGATCAAAGAAGGCGTTACCAAGGCTGAGGCGGAATCACTTCAGAAAAAGTTCACCGCGGCAGGAGCGACGGTCGAGGTCAAATAACACCGCTGGACCGGTTCCGTGAATCGAAACCGCGCCGGGAGAGACCTGTCTCAGCAATTCCCGCAACGGAAAGGAGCCGTCTTCTGCGCATCGCCGGTTTTTCAGCGGGCATCCAGGGACGCAACTTCCGCCCGCATTCTGAGGAAATCAATTTTGAGGCAAGCCACCTGGCTGGCTCTTCCTCTTGACTTGGAGAGAGTTGGCCGAGAACCCTTCTCTCTGGAAACATTCAGGAGCACTCGATGGATCAGAAAGTAAATGGAGGCGGGCGGGAGCGGATTGAGTTTTCCAAGATTCGCACCCCACTTCGAATCCCGAACCTTATTGAGGTGCAGAAACAGTCTTATGACCGCTTTCTGCAAATGAACCTGCTGCCGAGCGAGCGGGAAGACGTGGGCCTGCGGGCGGTCTTCAATTCCATCTTCCCCATCACGGATTTCAGGGGAGTTTCCCAGCTGGACTTTGTGGATTACTCCATTGGGAACTGGGAGTGCAAGTGCGGAAATCTGAAAGGGCTGCACCACTTGCGCATCCCCTGCCGAAAGTGCGGGGCGGCGATCATCACCAACCCGTATCACAGCGGCGAAATCCTGTGCGGCAAGTGCGGCACGCCCAACCGCAATCAGGTGGACTTTTGCAACAAGTGTGGCGATCCGGTTGACCTGCAACTGAAATACGACGTGGCCGAGTGCCAGGAGCGCGGCATGACCTACGCGGCGCCGCTGAAGGTCACCATCCGGCTGACCCTCTACGAAAAGGACCCCAAGACCGGCGCCAAGGCCATTCGCGACATCAAAGAACAGGAAGTGTTCTTCGGAGAGATTCCCCTGATGACGGAGAACGGAACGTTCGTCATCAACGGCACCGAGCGGGTCATCGTGAGCCAGCTGCACCGCTCGCCCGGGGCCTTTTTCGAGACCGCAAAGCAGCGGACGTATTTCCTGGGCAAGATCATTCCCTACCGCGGCTCCTGGGTGGAGTTCGAGTACGACGCCAAAAACCTCCTCTACGTGCGGATCGACCGCAAACGGAAGTTCCTGGGAAGCATTTTCCTCCGCGCCCTGGGGCTGAAGAACGATGAGGAAATCCTGCAGAAATTTTACGGGTCGGAGACTATTCAGCTCCAGAACAAGAAGCTCTACTGGGAAATCTCCGAGGGGCTGATTGGGCTGAAACTTTCCCATCACATCGTGCATCCCAGCACGCAGGAAACACTGGTCCATGCCGGCCGAAGAATCACTCCCTCCACCTACAAGGATATTACAAAGGCGCGCGTGGAGCGGGTGGAGATCTCTCCGCACGACCTGGAGGGGGCCTGGCTGATGGCCGACGTTGTGGACATGGAGAGCGGCGAGGTGCTGGCCGAGGCGAACAACGAAATCACTCCCGTCCTGATCGAACGCTTTACGGAAGCCGGCATCCAACAAATCCGCGTCACGTTCCCGGAGCGGGAAGACGTCGGGACCATATTGAATCAAACTTTGAAGAAGGACAGCATCAGGACTCCCCAGGAAGCATTGATTGAGATTTATCGGAAACTGCGGCCCGGCGACCCTCCAACCCTGGATACGGCCACCAATCTGTTCGAGGGGATGTTCTTTGATCCCCGCAAGTACGACTTTTCGCGGGTAGGCCGGATGAAGTTCAACATCAAACTGGAGAGGGACCCTTCGCACGATGAGCGGACCCTGGACATGGAAGACTTCTGCGCCGTGCTGCGTTACCTGCTGCAGCTCCGCAAGAACATCGGCTCGGTGGATGACATTGACCACCTGGGAAACCGGCGCGTCCGGGCGGTGGGCGAGTTGCTGGAAAACCAGTTCCGGATTGGGCTGGTGCGCATGGAGCGGGCCATCAAGGAAAAGATGTCGGTCTATCAGGAGATGTCCACCGCCATGCCGCACGACTTGGTCAATGCCAAGCCGGCGATGGCGGCGATTCGAGAATTCTTCGGCTCCAGCCAGCTTTCCCAGTTCATGGATCAGACCAACCCGCTGTCTGAGATCACGCACAAGCGCCGCCTTTCGGCCCTGGGTCCGGGGGGACTGAGTCGTGAGCGAGCCGGTTTTGAGGTACGCGACGTACACCCCACTCACTACGGCCGCATCTGCCCGATCGAGACCCCGGAGGGTCCCAACATCGGCCTGATCTCCTCGCTCTCCTGCTACGCGCGCATCAATGAGTTCGGCTTTATCGAAAGTCCCTACCGCAAGGTGATTGAAGGAAGGGCGGTGGATTTCGTGACCATCACCCACGCCGGCGACACGGAATTCAAGGCTGGCGACCATGTAGAGGTATCGGAGTGGGAGAAGGCCAATCAGGATGCCAAAGCCCAGGGTAAAACGGCGGTTGCTGCCGAGCCCTATTCTTTTTATCTGTCGGCTTGGGAGGAAGATAAGTACGTGATTGCCCAGGCGAACGTGGAACTGGACGAACGCGGCCGCATTATTCCGGAGCTGGTAAATACGCGCCAGGCTGGCAACTTCGTGCTGAAACAACGCGACCAGGTTGACTACATCGACGTTTCTCCCAAGCAGCTAGTCAGCGTTGCGGCCTCGCTGGTCCCCTTCCTGGAAAACGACGATGCCAACCGCGCCCTGATGGGTTCCAACATGCAGCGGCAAGCCGTTCCCTTGCTCCAGGCCGAAGCTCCTCTGGTGGGAACAGGCATGGAACAGGTTACAGCGCGCGACTCCGGAGCGGTGGTCATTTGCCGCCGCAACGGGCAGGTGGAGAAGGTGGACAGCGAGCGGATCATCGTCCGGGCCGAAGGGGAGGGCGAGCCGGGAACCATGTCGGCCGGCATCCACGCCGATGTCTACACGCTGACCAAGTTCAGACGCTCGAACCAGAACACCTGTATCAACCAGCGGCCCATCGTGCGGGAAGGAGACAAGGTGCGGAAGGGGTCCGTTCTGGCCGACGGCCCATGCACGGACCGCGGCGAACTGGCCCTGGGCCGCAACGTGCTGGTGGCTTTCCTGCCCTGGCGCGGCTACAACTTCGAGGACGCCATTCTGGTGAGCGAAACGATGGTTCAGGAGGACTATTTCACCTCGATCCACATCGAAGAGATGGATACCGAATCCCGTGACACCAAGCTGGGGCCGGAAGAGATTACCCGTGACATTCCGAACGTGAGCGAATCGTTCCTGCGAGACCTGGACGAGAGCGGCATCATCCGCACCGGCGCTACGGTCAAGCCGGGAGACGTGCTGGTGGGGAAGGTGACGCCAAAGGGGGAAACGCAGCTTACTCCCGAAGAGAAATTGCTGCGCGCCATTTTCGGGGAAAAAGCCGGCGACGTCCGCGACGCCTCGCTGGTCTGCCCGCCGGGGATCGAAGGCACGGTGGTGGACGTGAAAATCTTTTCGCGCAAGGGCCAGGAAAAAGACGAGCGGGCCAAGAGCATTGAGGCCGGGCAGGTCCGGAAGCTCGAAAAGAACCTGGAGTACCAGATTCAGATTCTCGATGACGAGCGGGTTAAGCGCCTCTCGGCCATTTTGAACGGCAAGGTGCTGCACACCGACCTGCATGATGAGCGCACCAACAAGCGGCTGCTCACCAAAGGGACGGTGCTCTCTCCGGAGACCATCCGTCACCTGAGAGGGCGCGACCTGAAACGCATGAGGCTGACGGAAAAGCGCAATCCGCGCATGAACGAGCAGATCGACGAGATTGAAGAGATGACGTCCCGCCAGATTGACGTGTTGCGCAAGATCACTGACGAAAAGGTGGGAAAGCTGAAGAAGGGAGATGAGCTCCCCCCCGGCGTGATCAAGCTGGTGAAGGTTTACGTTGCCATGAAACGGAAGCTTTCGGTGGGCGACAAGATGGCCGGGCGGCATGGAAATAAAGGCGTCATCGCCCGGATCGTTCCGCAGGAAGATATGCCGTATCTGCCCGACGGGACGCCCGTGGAGATTGTCCTGAACCCGCTGGGGGTGCCCTCGCGAATGAATGTCGGGCAGATCCTGGAAACGCACCTGGGATGGGCTGCCCGGGTTCTGGGATTCCATTTCTCGTCTCCCGTCTTCGACGGCGCCACCGAGTCCGAGATCAAAAAAATGCTCCGGCAAGCCAAACTGCCCTCGTCCGGCAAGACCGCGCTCTATGACGGCATGACCGGAGAGCAGTTCGAGCAATCGGTGACAGCGGGCTACATCTACATGATGAAACTTTCGCATCTGGTCGACGACAAGATTCACGCGCGGTCGATCGGCCCCTATTCCTTGATTACCCAGCAACCGCTGGGCGGCAAGGCGCAATTCGGCGGGCAGCGTTTCGGAGAGATGGAGGTCTGGGCGCTGGAAGCTTACGGGGCCGCCCACATTCTGCAAGAACTGCTGACGGCCAAATCCGATGATGTCTCCGGGCGGGCCAAGATCTACGAAGCCATCGTCAAAGGGGAGTCGGCCATGGAGCCCGGAATCCCGGAGTCGTTCAACGTGCTGATCCGGGAGTTGCAGAGCCTCTGCCTGGATGTTGAACTGATCAAGAAACCGAAGGAAATATTCGAAGCGGCCGCGGATTAATCGCCAGCCCGAAAGAGCATACGGGCAAGTCAATCAGGAAAGAAGCGCTGCCGTTCCAAAGCTAACTAATAGATTGAGAACCTCCCGAGGAGAATACCTTGTATAGAAGCAGTCCCTATGACCGCTCCCAACCCAACGTGGATTTTGACAACATTCGTATCAGCCTGGCCTCGCCGGAAAAAATCCGTTCCTGGTCTCGGGGCGAGGTCACCAAACCGGAGACCATCAACTACCGGACCTTCAAACCCGAACGCGACGGGCTGTTCTGCGCCCGGATTTTCGGCCCGGTGACGGATTGGGAATGTCTGTGCGGAAAATACAAGCGCATGAAGCACCGCGGCGTGATCTGCGACAAGTGCGGCGTCGAGGTCACGCTTTCCCACGTCCGCCGCGAGCGAATGGGGCACATTGAGCTGGCCGCCTCCTGCTCGCACGTTTGGTTCTTCAAAGGGCTGCCCAGCCGCATCGGTCAGTTGCTCGATCTGTCGCTGCGCGAGCTGGAGCGTATCCTCTACTTCGAGGCCTACGTGGTTCTGGACCCGGGAGAGGCTCTGCTCGGAGAGGCTCCGCTCAAGGAATGCCAGATCCTTACGGAAGAACAATACCGCCAACTGCAACAGGAGTATCCCGGAAAATTTTCGGCCACGATGGGCGCCGAGGGAATCAAGAAACTGCTGAAGAGACTCGACATCGAGCAGATGTGCGTCGATCTGCGCGCTAAAATGAAAACGGAGACCTCCCAGCAAAAGAAATTGAAGTACGCCAAACGGTTGAGGGTGGCCGAATCTTTCCGTAAATCCGGCAACCGACCGGAATGGATGATTCTGGACGTGATTCCGGTCATCCCGCCCGAGTTGCGCCCCCTGGTGCCGCTAGACGGAGGCCGTTTTGCCACCTCGGACTTGAATGACCTCTACCGCCGCGTGATTAACCGGAATAACCGGCTGAAAAAACTGATGGAGCTGCATGCGCCCGACGTGATCGTGCGCAATGAAAAACGGATGCTGCAAGAAGCAGTCGACGCCTTGTTTGACAACGGGCGCCGCGGACGCGTGCTGCGGGGCGCCAACAACCGTCCGCTGAAGTCGCTCTCCGACACCCTGAAGGGAAAGCAGGGACGGTTCCGCCAGAACCTGCTGGGCAAGCGCGTGGACTACTCCGGCCGCTCGGTGATCGTAGTCGGCCCGGAATTGAAGCTCCACCAGTGCGGCTTGCCCAAGAAGATGGCGCTCGAACTGTTCAAGCCGTTCATATACCAAAGACTCGAACAGAAGGGCCTGTGCACCACCATCAAGCAGGCCAAGGAGATGGTGGAGCAGCAGGACCCTCTGGTGTGGGACATCCTGGAGGAAGTCATCCAGGATCACCCCGTCTTGCTCAACCGGGCTCCGACCCTGCACCGTTTGGGAATCCAGGCCTTTGAGCCGGTTCTGGTCGAGGGCAAGTCGATCAAGATTCATCCGCTGGTCTGCACGGCTTTCAACGCCGATTTCGACGGCGACCAGATGGCGGTCCACATTCCGCTCTCGCCGGAGGCTCAGATCGAGGCCAGCGAGCTGATGCTCAGCGCCAACAACATTCTCTCTCCCTCCAACGGGCAGCCGGTCACGGTTCCCACGCAAGACATCGTTCTGGGATGCTACTACCTGACCAAGGCCAAGCACGGCACCCGGGGAGAAGGGCGGGCGTTTGCCTCGACCGACGAGGTGCTGCTGGCCCTGGAGGCCAAAGCGGTGGCTACCCTCACCCCGATTCGCCTGCGGCTTTCCGGCCCGGTGATCGACCTGACCAAAGCTTATGACGATCAAGACATCGTGCGCACCCAACCGGTGACCTTCCAGAGCCAGATGCTGGAAACCACGGTGGGCCGTGTGATCTTGAACGATCACCTGCCGAACGATATGCCGTTTATCAACGGCCTGCTGAAAAAGAAAGGTTTGAGCCAACTGGTCAATTATTGTTACCTTCGCTTCGGCTTGGCGACGACGGTCGGGCTGCTGGACGAGATCAAACAGCTCGGTTTCCTGTACGCCACCAAGGCGGGTATCTCGATCGGGATCGACGATCTGATCATCCCCTCCGGCAAGTCGCAGCTGGTCAACCAGGCGCAGAAAGAAGTCATCGCCGTGCAGCAGCAATACCTGGACGGCGCCATCACCAACGGCGAGCGGTATAACAAGGTGATCGCGATCTGGTCCAACATCACCGAAAAAGTCGCCGACGAAATGTTCAAAACGATGCAGGAGACAGATCAAAAGGGAGAGATCTTCAACCCGATTTACATCATGGCCGATTCCGGCTCGCGCGGTTCCAAGCAGCAAATCCGGCAGCTCAGCGGCATGCGCGGCCTGATGGCGAAACCCTCCGGGGAGATTATCGAAACTCCGATCACGGCCAATTTCCGCGAGGGGCTCACCGTGCTGCAATACTTCATCTCCACCCACGGAGCCCGCAAAGGACTGGCCGACACGGCGCTGAAGACCGCCGATTCCGGCTACCTGACACGTCGTCTGGTCGACGTCGCGCAGGACGTCATCGTCAGCCGGACGGACTGCGGAACAATGGACGGCATCTACGTGGGATCGATCGTGGAAAGCGGCGAGATCATAGAACCGCTGCGGGACCGCATTGTCGGACGGGTCTCCCTGGAAAAGATCAAGGATTACGAAGGCAACCTGATCGTGGATATCAACAATGAGATCACCGAAGATCTGGCCAGCGCGATTCAACAGGCCGGCATTGAACGGGTGAAGATCCGCTCGGGGCTGACCTGCGAGGCCAGGCGGGGCGTCTGCATCATGTGCTACGGGCGGAACCTGGCTTCCGGCCGCTTGGTGGAATTGGGCGAGGCGGTAGGCGTGATCGCAGCGCAATCGATCGGCGAGCCCGGCACCCAGTTGACCATGCGGACCTTCCACATCGGAGGAACGGCCAGCCGGATCTCCGAGCAATCCACGCTGGACGCCAAAAACAACGGTTTTGTGAAGCTAATCAACCTTACGACCGTCCGCAACAAACAAGGCGACCACATCGTCATGAACCGCAACGGGGACCTGACGGTGGTCGACGAGAAGGGGCGCGAACGGGAGCGGTATTCCGTCGTGTATGGGGCGCGTCTCAAGGTGAGCGAGGACCAGCCGGTGACTGTGGGGCAAATCCTGGTCGAGTGGGACCCCTACACCTTCTCCATCCTGACCGAGGTGGGCGGCACCGTGCAGTTCAAAGACCTCGAAAAGGATGTGACTTTGAAAGAAGAGGTGGACGAAATTACCGGACTGTCCCGGTGGGTGGTGGCGGATCCTCCGGATGAAAAGCGCCAGCCCGCCATCGTCATCCGCAAGGAGAACAAACAGGATGCGAAGGCCAGCGTACGGCATGCAACCAAGAAATACCTGATGCCCTCGCGCGCTCACTTGATGGTGAGCGAGGACGACGAGATCTTCCCGGGAGACGTGCTGGCTAAAATCCCCCGAGAAACCACCAAAACCAAGGACATCACCGGGGGGCTGCCGCGCGTGGTGGAGCTGTTTGAAGCGCGCAGGCCGCGCGAGACTGCGGTGATTACCGAGATCGACGGAACCGTGCGCTATGGGGACGTTGCCAAGGGGCAGCGCAAGGTATATGTCCTCGATGAAAACGGCAACGAACGGGAATACTCGCTGCCGCGCGGAGTCCACCTGAGCGTGCAGGAAGGAGAGCGCGTCAGCGCCGGCGAACCGTTGATGGACGGCCCCCGCAACCCGCACGATATTCTGGCGGTGCTCGGCGAAAAAGAACTCCAGTCCTACCTGGTGAACGAAATCCAGGAGGTCTACCGGCTGCAAGGCGTCAATATCAACGACAAACACATCGAGGTCATCGTCCGCCAGATGATGCGCTGGGTGAAGGTGGAGCAGGTTGGGGATACAACCTTCCTGCAGGACGAGCAGGTGGACAAGTTCCGGTTCCGGCAGGAGAACGAGCGGGTTCTGGAAGAAGGCGGCAAGCCCGCCACCGGCGTTCCGCTGCTGCTGGGAATCACCAAAGCCTCGCTCTCCACCGACTCGTTCATTTCGGCGGCCTCCTTCCAGGAGACCACGCGCGTGCTGACCGAGGCGGCCATCAGCGGCAAGGTGGATCACCTGCGCGGGCTGAAAGAAAACGTGATCATGGGCCGGTTGATTCCCGCGGGCACGGGTATGAAGCACTACCGCAACTTCCGCATGCTGACGGAGGAACCGGAGCCGGAGGGAGAGCAGATTCCAGCGCCATTTGAGGAATCCCCTGCGGAAGAGTTGGTGGGAGAGGAAAGGCCTCAAGCGTGAGCCGCCGGATCAGAGGCACGGTTCGATTGGGGCTTGCAGGATTTTTTCAGGCCGATTACCGTTAGACTGAAACGTTGATCGAAATGCGAGGATTCGCCAATGGCTACCGACACTAAGGTTCAGAAATTCGATTTGAACGACCCGATGCCGGAAGAGTTCCGCAAGCTTCTGGTGAAGCTGTGCTGCGTGGAGCACGGCATCGAGATGATCTCCCGCACGGCCATCCTGGACTTCCTGAGCAAGGTCTGGACGGTGGGAACCTACCAGGCTCCTTCGCCCTTCGAGCGAGTGCGGACGGCGAGCTATTGCTGGCAGGAGGTGGGTCACAGCGAGATGTTTTACAACATCGCCTACGACCTGGACCCGCAGCTGGCCAATGAAGATTTGCCGGTCACTCAATACGCCTTTCATATGGATTTTCCCACCTGGACCGAGCTGGCCGCCGTGAACTTCCTGACCGACCGCGTGGGCATGTACCAGGCAAACGAGTGGGTGGACTCCAGCTACGTCGTTCTGGCGAAGATCGCTCCCTTGGTGGTCAAGGACGAACGGGGCCACACCACTCTGGGATACGACCGGCTGGAGCGAGTCTGCGAAACGGCCAAAGGCAGGGAGGAAGCGCAGCGGGCCATCGAGAAATGGTACCCGGCGGCGCTGGATATGTTCGGGCGGTCGGAATCCAAGCGCCAGCACGAGTACATCCGCTGGGGCCTGAAGAAACGCCCGAACGGCGAGCTGCGCCGACAGTTCATCGACGCCGCCGAACCGCTGATCGCCAAGCTCGGCCTCGACGTCCCCGACGAAAACAAGAACCGGCGGTTCTTCTAGTTACCCAGCCCTCAAAAAACTGCGGATTCTCCGCCGCCGGCTTGTGAAGTTCACTCCGAGAGAAGAGTAAGACAAGCAGCGAGCGAACAACAGGCGGATTTTCCATGCCGTCCCTCCAAGGGTGGAAAAATCATGCCGGGGCAGAACGTTCGCTGTCGCTTTTTGAGACGGCCTGCTGGTCATTCATTTCCGACTAAGGAACAACAAAGAAATTGCGGGCCTCCGAAGCGCCTCCCTCCGGCGGCGGGTTTCGCACCACCACGCCATAGGCACCGGCCCTGTTGAGCAGCGGGGCGGGCACGTTGGCCGTGAGCCGCGTATAAACCGGCTGGAAGACGGTCTCCGGTACCAGAGTGCTTTCGTCCGGAGCGGCCGGCAGGTCCACGCCATCGAATTCCACCACGGAGCCGTCCATGAAATTGCGTCCTTCGAGCGTCAGCTTCACGGCCTGGTTCAGCCCCTGGGCGGTGATCGGCACCAGAGCCCGGAGAAAAGGCTTGGGGTGAGGAAACCGGACGCTCCGCGGAGGGCGCGGGTCGGGGTTGGCAAAGTCGGCATGATAGGCGGTGTCGGCAAGCTTGCCGGCCAAGATCACTTGATCGACCGTCTTGCTGTTGCCGATGTCGGCCAGCGGATTCTCTCGGACGATGAGCAAGTCAGCCAACTTGCCGGGCTCGACCGTGCCCATGTCGCGCTCTTGCAAAAACTCGGCATTATTGCGGGTAGCGGCCTGAATCGCCTGCATCGGGGTCAGCCCGGCGTCCACCAACAGCTGCATCTCCCGGTGGAGGCTGATACCGGGCAAGACGAAAGAAGGAGTGTCGCTGCCCGCCAGCACGGTTCCTCCCGCTTGGACAAACTTGCGAATAAAACTTTGCAGATTTTCATATCCCCGGCGGAGCTGCCGGAGCTGCTCTCCGTTCAGCCGCTCCAGGGGAGTGGAATAAAAAGCCTTCAGCCGATTGTCGGCGGGCACGTATTGCAGATTGGGGTCCTCCAGCAAGCGGGCATCCTCGGCGATCCAGACCTCCCGGCGGGGGGCGCCCCAGCGGGCTGTATTCACCAAGTCCGGCTCCAGGCGAACGTTTTCCTTAACCAGCAAGGCGACCAGCTCATCCACCCTGGCCGGCTCCATGAAGGCGTGGTAGAGCAGATACAGCGGATAGTCCACCGCGATTCCCAGCCGGGTGAAGGCTCGCAACTCCGCAGCGCGGGCAGGGTCGGCGATGGTTGCCAGGGCAACGCCGCTGGCATGAGCCAGGGCATCCACCCCCAGCTCGGCTGCCTGCCGGGCATCGATACTCCCCAGATGGGCTATGACGTTGCGTCCGGCCTTGTGGGATTCCTCTACAATGGCCTGTAGCTGGCCAGGCGTCAGTTCCGTGTACACCTTCGTCAAGGCAAAGGTGCTTGTGCCCGCACCGACCTGTTGAACCAGCCGCCGGGCCGTCTGGACGGAATCGACCGGCTGGTTCGGCGGAGTATCCCAGAGCAGCCGCCCGCCCATCGTGGCGGTAGCATTGAAGAGCCGCGGTGCGTGCAGCCGCCCGCCGGCAATTAGCTCTTTTTGCCCGAGTTGCCAGTCCCCGGAACTCAGGTCCACAACCGAGGTAACACCGTGGGCCAGGAATAACTCCGGGGCCCAATCGTACCAGTGGACGTGCATGTCGATCAGGCCCGGCAAAATAAACTTGCCCTCAGCCGGAATGACTTGCGCCCCCGGCGGAAGCGGCACACTCCCCTTTTGACCGACGGCGGTAATGCGGTCCCCCTCGATGACGATCACGGCATCCTGCAGGGGGGCTGCTCCCGTGCCGTCAATCAGCGTCCCTCCCTCGATTACCAGGACAGGGTTCTGCACCGGACTGCAGACCGCTAACAAGGCCAGCGCAATGGCCAGTGAAAAAAGCCCAAGAGCAATCTGTCGGGTTAAGGGGTAGCAAGTCAATGGGCGCCGGGCTGCTGTGCTTGGCATGGTTGCATCTCCGCTGCTTCGCTGCATTGCTGGAGGTCAAAGGAGTTTTTCAATTTTCGCTCTGCACATGAGTCCGCGTCAGACCGCCCCCTGTGACGAAGTCCTCTCCCCTCCTTGATCCTCACTTGAATCCGGGCAGCTCCGTTTTTCGCTGCTACGGCAAAGCGAAAACATAGATCGCATTGTGGCCGCGCGGAAAATTGACTTCGGGGATCTGCCCCATGAGTCCCCGCGTTGCCGACTGGCCTTCACCCGTCATGACCGCAACATACTGTTTCCCGTTGACGGCGTACGTGACGGTGCTCATCTGAATGGGCCCCCCGAGAATCGTTTCCCAAAGGATGTCTCCGCTGTCGGCATCGAACGCCCGGAACCTTCGATTCAAATCTCCCCAAAAAATCAGGTCTCCGGCCGTGGCCAGCATGGCGCCATTGCCGGGAATCCGCGCCGAGTAAATCCGCTGGATCTGGCCGGTCTCCATGTTTATCTTGGCGATGCCTGCGTACGCATTGGGATCCGAGCCCGGGCGGGGAAGGCCGAAGCGAGGCCCGAACCCCGACTCGCGGCTCATATTCGCCGTCATGTCCAGACAGGAGTCGTGGAAGGGAACGTACAGGGAGTTGTAGCCCGGATGATACGTCATGGGCCAGTAACCTTTGGTATTGAAAGAGCAAATCAGGCGTCTGTCGCCGTCCTTCTGGAAGACCAGGTCCCAATTGATGTACGTCGTGCCGGTCTCCACGTCAATGTGGGAAATATTGAACTCCGGCCCGTCGTAAGGGAAAGGCATGGCCCAAAGAAACTCGCCCGTGGCGCGGTCGAGCACCCAGAGGCCGCCCGCCTCGGCGACCGAGACCGAGACGTCGCGCTGCTCGCCGCGAGTGATCTTGGGGTTGATCCACTTGACCGCGCTGGGGTCCGGATTGAGAGCCGTTCGGAGAAGAATTCTTTCATGAGTGTGATCCTCGTCCCAGTCGTCGCCGGGCAGGTGCTGGTAATACCAGGCAAGCTTGCCGGTGTCGATATCGATTGCCACGGTGGAATTGCTGTAAGGATCGGCAGGCGCGGAGCGCGAGGTGCCGTCGGGGCTGCCATGGCGCTTCAGCCGGGTGTAGGGAGTTGGATTAGCGATCCCCCAATAAACCAGCCTGCGCACGGGGTCGTAGGAACCCGGCAATCCCCAGGGCGAGGCGAGCCTTTTTTCCACGGGCACGTTCCCCCAGGCGTCGCCTCCCGGCTCGCCCGGCGCAGCCGTGGTGTAAAACTTCCATAATTCCTCTCCCGTCCGCGCATCGTGCGCCGAGACGAAGCAGCCGCTTCGCGACTCGCGGCAGGAGCGGCCCGCGAGGACCTTGCCGTCAAAGACAATGGGGGCGGAGGTGTGCATGGTGTTTGTCTTGTAGTCGTGGACCAACGTTTCCCAGCGAACCTCGCCTGTGCGAGCGTCCAGTCCCACCAGATAACCATCGTGCGCGGTGTACAGGATGAGGTCTTCATAGATGGCGAGAGCCTTGGTTCTGGCGCCTATGCCGATAAAATCACTCAGATCGTCAGGCAACTCCCGCCGGTACTCCCAAATCAGGTCCCCGTTGACGGCATTCACTGCATGGACAATCGATCCGGGGACGACGACATATATGACGCCCCGGTAGACGACAGGGATGGTTTCCTGGGTGCCGGGCTCCATTCCACGCGCCCACACCATGCGAAGCTGATCCACGTTCTGCCGATTGATCTGATCGAGCGGGCTGAAGCGCTGGGCGTCGTAGGTTCGGCTGAACATCAGCCAGTCGTTGGGGCTGGGGTCGAGCAGCATTTGTTGCGTAACGGGCTCAAAATTTTCAACCTGCGCTAGGACCGCCGGTAGAAAGAGGCCGAAATGAATGGCCACGACTAAGAATAAAATCCTGATCATGCTTACCCTCCTCCTGTCAGTGATCTTACAATTCGGACCCTGTGGCTGCGACAACATGATTGCGACAACAAGGACTCAGAAGCAGCCAAAGAGGAACGCTTTTCAGTTCATGGCCCTATACTAACCCAGCTACAATAAAAAATCTTTACAAGGAGTCCGGCAAACATGATCTTCGAACAGATTCGCGCAGGCGGCGACCGGAATTTTTCCTACCTCGCCGGCGACCCGAACACCTGCGAGGCAGCCATCATCGATCCTTCCTACGCTCCCGAACGCGCCCTGGCCGAGGCCAGCCGCCAGGGGCTGAACGTTCGCTACGTCATCAGTACGCACTCCCACAAGGATCACGTCGCCGGAAACGCCCATGTCATCGAAAAGACTCAGGCCGTGGAGGTGCTGCACGAAAGCACCCCGCACCCGTGCCGTCTGCGCGTAACCGACAACGAGGAACTGGGTGTGGGGAGCCTGCGGCTGCGGTTTCTGCACACGCCGGGACATATCCCGGACCACCTCTGCATTCAGGTAGAGGGGAATTTGCTGACCGGAGACATCCTTTTCGTCGGCAAGGTCGGCGGCACCGGCCCTTACTTCCCCGGCAGCGATCCCAAACAGCAGTGGGAGAGCCTCCAGCGATTGAAGAAACTGGACCCGGCGCTGGCGGTGTGGCCGGGACATGATTACGGCGTGACGCCCTCCTCCACAATCGGCCACGAAGCCGCCAGCAACCCTTTTCTGCTCTGCCAGAGCTTCGATGAGTTCCAGCACTTGAAGGACCACTGGGCCGAGTACAAAAAGTCCCACAACATCGCTTAGGGAACGAACCGGTTCACCCCGCCAAATTGGGCAAGAATGAGGATACATTGTCAGAGTTGAAGGATTCCAAGACTCCCGATCATCTTCATATGTGCATGGGCAGGTGGTCCGGTGTATACTAACCGCCACCCGGGAATCCAAAACGGAAATCCCGGTCAAAACGTCGTCAAAGAATGGGAGGAAGATTATGGCTCGAGTGGCTCGGGATTTGGTGCAGAAATCCGGCATTGATCTTGACAAACTGTTGGACATGCTCGTGAGGAACGCTGCGGCGGAACTGACTACCTATTATTACTACACCATCCTGCGCGTCAACCTGATCGGGATGGACGGCGAAGGCCTCAAGGAAATCACGGAAGATGCCCGGATCGAAGACCGGAATCATTTTGAAGCGCTGGTGCCGCGCATCTACGAACTGGGTGGTAAGCTGCCGGGTGACATGAAGGAGTTTCACGACATTTCGGCCTGCCCGCCTGCATCGCTGCCCCCCGATCCCACCGACATCAAAGCCATGCTCAATGTGCTCGTCAAAGCGGAGCGATGCGCAGTGAATGGTTACACGGCTGTCTGCAACTATACAGCAGGAAAGGACCACCGGACGTACGACCTTGCGCTTGCGATCTTGCACGAGGAGATCGAGCACGAAGCCTGGTTCTCGGAATTCCTGGGTGAAGGCCCCTCCGGTCATTTTCGGCGGTCGGGGACGGGAACGGAGCGCAATTCGCCCTACGTCTCGAAGTTCCTTCATCCCTGATGACGGCAGGCGCGTCCTTTGGCAACTTCTTTTGGTGTGGGCCTTCAGCACCTCGGAGACTAACCAGTAGCAGGGAACAGGCGACAGTCCGCCATCTGGTTCAAGCGGTGGGCGTTCGTTACAACCGGCGCGGATTGTACAGGAACCCGCAGCGGCTTGTTGCCTGCTTCTGCTCCTCCCTCCGTTTTAGGATTTCTTCTCGTCTCCCGAAGTAAACGTCAGCCTCTAATCAGTGCCAAAAAGATGCCGTCCGTCAATCCGACGTGCTGCTACATGCTCCGCAAGGCCGATCTCGAAGAACTGGCGGTAGATTTGGGCTAGGATCGCTCAGATGAGCTTTGGCGGGGCAACACTCTTATGATACTTTCAGGCTGAAAAGTATCATTGTCCCGCAGATAAGGAACGAAAGTATAATAAGGTGAAACCATTTGATTTCAAAAGGAATGGAACAGGGAAGCCTGTCAAGGCAGCCCAGACTACTGAGCTTTTGTGCCTCACCCTGCTCCATTGAAACCCTGGAAACCCGTGTGTTACCATCTGCAATTCCCGCCGCCTGTTCCACACTGTCGGTTCTGCCCTGAGGGAGAGAAAGGAGCTTTGTATTGAAGGTTTACTCCGGAAAAGACATTCGTAACGTCGGCGTGGTCGGCCACGGCGATAGCGGCAAGACTTCTCTGGTCGCTGCCTTTCTGCACGCCGGCGGCCTGACCAACCGCCTGGGCCGCGTGGACGATGGCACCACCACCACCGACTACGACCCGGAAGAGATCGAGCGCAAGGTGACTATTTCCACGTCGCTGGCATACTTGGAATGGAACAAGACCAAGATCAATCTTTTGGACACGCCGGGCTACAACATTTTCATTAACGACGCTCTAGCCAGCTTGGTGGCTGCCGACTCCAGCCTGGTGGTGGTGGACGGAGTAGCCGGCGTCGAGGTGCAAACGGAGAAGGTGTGGGACTACTCCAACCGCTACAATCTTCCCCGGGCGCTGGTAGTCAATAAGCTGGACCGGGAGCGTTCCAGCTTTGAACGCGCCGTGGAGTCCATCCAACAGAGTTTTGGCCGCGCCGCCATCCCGATCCAGTGGCCTCTGGGAGAAGAGAAGGGTTTTCACGGCGTGGCCGACCTGCTGACCCAGAAGGCCTACAGCTATGCAAGCGGCGGCAACGGGAAGGCTCAGGCAGTGGACATCCCGCAGGAGGCTTCCGGCGCGGTGGAGGCAGCCCGCGAGAAATTGATCGAGTTGATTGCGGAAGGCAGTGACGCCTACATGGAAGAATTTTTCGAAAAGGAAACCCTCGATCCGGATCATGCCATCCAGGGTTTGAAGGAGGCCATCGCAGCCGGAAAAATGTTCCCCATTCTGTGCGCCTCGGCCTCCAACCTGGTGGGAATCGACCTGCTGTTGGATTTCGTGACGGAATTCGCCCCCTCGCCGGTGGACCGGAACTCGATTCAAGGAACCCTGCCCGGAGGCGAGGCAACAGAGCGCAAAATTTCCGATGAGGAGCCGGTCTCTCTTTTTGTTTTCAAGACGATGGCGGATGCCTTTGCAGGACGAGTCACCTGCTATAAAGTCCAATCGGGCGTCCTGTCGAACGATGCCAGCCTGGTCAATTTCAATAAAGGAGGCGCTGAACGGCTGGCGCACATCGCTTTATTGCAGGGCAGAACGACTGCCGTTGTGCCGGAATTGCATGCCGGCGACATCGGGTCGGTCGCTAAAATGAAAGAAACCTTGACCGGGGATACCCTGGGAAGCAAAGCCGCGCCCATTCTCTACCCACCGGTAAAGCTGCCGGAACCGGCCATCAGCTTCGCTATCGCCCCGAACTCGCGGGGAGACGAGGACCGCCTGGGCACCTCCCTGCATAAGATTCTGGAAGAAGACATCTCACTGCGGTTTTATCGAGACCCCCAAACCAAAGAATTTCTGCTGGCGGGAACCGGACAGCAGCACGTGGAGGTTATCGTATCCCGCCTCAAGAAACGCTACAACGTGGAAGTCACTCTGAAAGCTCCCAAGGTGCCCTACCGGGAAACGATTCGCGGCAAGGCCGACGTGCAGGGAAGGTACAAGAAGCAAACCGGAGGACACGGCCAGTTTGGCGATTGCAGAATCAGGCTGGAACCGCTCCCGAGGGGAGAGAAGTTCGAGTTCGTCAATGAAATCTTCGGCGGCTCGATCCCCAAACAATACATCCCGGCAGTGGAAAAAGGAATCGTGGAGACAGCCGAGAAAGGGTTTCTGGCAGGCTTCCCGGTTGTGGATTTCCGGGTGACCCTGTACGACGGCTCCTATCACACGGTGGACTCCTCGGAGATGGCTTTCAAGGTGGCCGGTTCGATGGCTTTCAAGAAAGCCCTGGAGCAGGCCAAAGCGGTTCTGCTGGAACCGATTATGAATGTGGACGTCTATGCTCCCACCGCTTACTCCGGCGATTTGATCGGTGACTTGAATAGCCGCCGCGGGCGCATTCAGGGAATGGACACTCAAGGCGACCGGCAGGTGATCAAATCCCAGGCGCCCATGGCGGAGATGCTGAGCTACGCTTCGGACCTGACTTCCATGACTCAGGGGCGAGGAAGCTTTTCCATGGAGTTTTCCCACTACGCCGTTGTTCCGCATCAAATCGGCGAAAAGATAGTCGCTGCCGCCAAGGCGGCGCGAAGCGGGGAAGATGCCGAGGAAGAGAGTTAACGCTCCCGGGAAACGCGGCGGAAACGATTATCCAGCGAATCTCCGATCATCGGTACAACAACCAACGACGCCCGCAAAGCGAAGAGGAAAACACAATGAGGATCGACAGGACAACGAAAGCGTTACTCGCCCTGATTGCGATGGCTCTTTTTTTGAACGCCCTTGTTCCGCTCACCCAGCCTGCCGCAGTGCATGCTCAAGGCGCAGCTACCGAGCTCCGTTTGGCGCAGATTTCTAACGATTTGAGACAGGTTTCCAGTCATTTGAGTCAGATTTCCGGTCATCTGGATCAGCTTTCCAGTGATACCAGACAGATTTCCAATGGGTTCTGCTCGAATGATAAACTCTGCTGAAGCTGGCGGCCCCGTGGAAAGAACAGCAAAGGTTAAATGCTGAAGGCGGCGCGAAGCGGGGAAGATGCCGGGGAAGCGAGTTAACGATTCCGGGAAACGCGGCAGGAACGGTTATCCAGAGAATTTCCGATCATTGCAATACCAGATTTCCTTTAGGAACTATCAGCGACAACCTTCTGCTGACCTCCAACGTCAATATTGATGCAGGTTTCAGGAGAGCAACGCCGAATGGTTGAGAGTAAGAAAGAGCCGTTTGAGCTGTCGTTCAACCGGTTTCTGCGGGTCGGGTTTCAAGGATCGCGAGTGACTTCCAGCGGCGGATTGATTTTGGTGCGAGAGTTGGACGAACGATTGGGACTCGGGGAACTCATCGAACAGTACCTAGTCGACTCCCGGGCAAATAATGCACGATTCTCCTTTACGGACCTTAGCAAGTGGATCATTAAACCGAAGTGAGGAAGAGCACAGGAGTAGAGACAGATAATGACTCATCAAAATAAGACTCTGTTGGGTTTTCTCAATAGTCTCGATCTGGGATCCTCAGTCGCCGAATCGGATACGCTGCTTGAGGCTGCAAGGATTGAAACCTCCGCGTACGCCGATCTCTTGAATGACCGTGTTGACCTCATTCCTGGAACAAAAGGCTCGGGCAAGAGTGCTCTCTTCCGAATCTTCGTTGACTTTCTTCCCGATCATCTATTGCAGCAACGGAAGATTGTCATCGCCCATGGCATCCGGGCTCCTGGCGACCCTGTTTTCCATGTTTTCAAGGATAGGTTCGAGAAACTTTCGGAGGAGGAATTTGTAAGCTTCTGGTGCATCTATCTGGTTTCGCTTGCACACGAACAGTTTATCAAGGCCCAGCAATACCGTATATTTCTGAATGATGCAGCTGCAGAAATTAGGAAATTTCAGGAAGCCTGCACGAGAGCAAAAATACCAGAAATCACAGCCCCGAAATCCCTACGGGACATCCTTGAGTGGTCCTTATTTGTGCTCGGGTCTTGGCGTCCAAAGGCAAAGTATCTCCCACCGAATGGCATTGGCGAGTATGAACTTGACCTTTTTGGAAGGACAGATCCAGGAAACCCGAAGACGAACGAGACACCAGACCACTCGTCCCCAAAGTATGTAAATGACATCAAGGACAGTTTGGAAGCTGTCCTCAAAGCAAGTCGGTTGTCGCTCTGGCTAATGGTTGATCGACTTGATGAGATATTTCCGCGCCGCTCGGCTGTAGAGAGAAAGGCGTTGCGTGGACTTCTCCGAGCCATGGCATCTTTCTCCTCTTCAAGCATTAGAGTTAAAGTGTTTTTGCGCGATGACATGCTTGATCAGGTGGTTGGGACCAAAGACGGTTTCACTGCGCTCACACACATAACAGCACGGAAGGCAGACACCCTTCGTTGGACTGAAGATCAAACCCGCATTTCCCGTTTGAAATCGTAGAAGCAACCCTCGACTAACCTCCAACATCAATATTGATGCGGGTTCCAGCATCAACATTGCATTCCGGAGGTGTATACCTAATGGGTGAGAGCCAAAAACAGGCATTTCAACTGTCATTCAACCGGTTTTTGCGGGTTGCCTTTCAAGGATCGCGAGTGACATCCAACGGTGGGCTGATTCTGGTGCGAGAGCTGGACGAGCGATTGGGATTCGATGAACTCGTCGAACAGCACTTGACCGACTCTCGGGCAAACAATGCGCGGTTGTCTTTTGCGGACCTACTTCGACAGTCGGTCTACAGCCGTCTGGCTGGATACGAGGATGTGAACGATGCCGAGCGGCTATCTCAGGACCCGGCGTTGCGGCTGATCGGTTCGGAGAAGATTTGGGATCGAGGGGCGGCTCTGACTTCTCGGTTGCAGACCTTCGAGACGGAGATGCTGGCTGAGGAAGGGAACTTCGCAGGGCTGGCACGGGTGAACCGGGAACTGATCGGCAGAGCAGAAGCAATCCATTCGCACTACCGAACTGTGCTGGACATGGATTCGACCGAGATTCCGGTCTACGGGGAGCAGGAGAATAGCGCCTACAACGGGCACTTCGAGTCCACCTGCTATCACCCCCTGCTGTTATTCAATCGAGACGGCGACTGTCTGGCTGCCAAATTGCGACCGGGCAACGTCCACAGCGCCGAGGAATGGGAAGAACTTCTCCTGCCGGAGATCGAGCGGCAGCAGAAGCGGGGCAAGGAGGTGGTATTTCGTGCCGACGCGGCCTTTGCGAAGCCGGAGATTTACGAGGCGTTGGAGAAGCGGGGTGTGAAGTATGCCATCCGCATCCCTTCCAACGAGAACCTCCAGCGGGACATCGAGGAGTTGCTGAAACGTCCGGTAGGAAGGCCGGGCCAGAAGCCGTTGGTGGAGTACAAGGGGTTTCTGTACCAAGCCGAGAGTTGGAAGACGGCCCGACGGGTGGTAGCCAAGGTAGAACATCATCCGGGGGAGTTGTTCCCGCGAGTGGGGTTCATTGTGACGAACCTGACGCTTCCGAGTCGAGCGGTGGTGCGGTTCTATAATAAGCGAGGGACAGCAGAGCAGTGGATTAAGGAAGGCAAGCAGGCGGTGAAGATGACGCGGCTCAGTTGCCATCGGTTCCGGTCCAACGAGGTACGGCTGTGGCTGACCATCATTGCCTATAATCTGGGAAATCTGTGGCGGCGACTGGTGCTGCCACAGAGAATCGGGAACTGGTCCTTGACGAGCTTGCAGCAGCGGTTGGTGAAAACCGGAGGACGCCTGATTAAGCATGCCCGCTACTATTGGCTATTGCTGGCAGAGAGCCATCTGACTCGGCGGCTGTTTGCCAGCATGCTGGGGCGGATAAATGGGCTGTCGCTTCCGTCGGGATAGCCTAGCCTGCGGCACCCAATAAAATGATTCCGATATCCCCCGGGAATGGAGGGGTGTCTGAAAAAGCTGGTTCTGGAAGCCGAGGCGATGGGTTTTTGGGGACTCGGAAAGAGCGGCTGGAAGCCGCTGGCAGTATCTCGGAGAAAATATTGGGCTGGAAGTGCTCAGTTGAAGGCCAACGGGTTTATACTCACGAGTCGGAGGGCCAAAAAACTAATTCCGGTCAAATCCTCACGATGGTTGTAAAAAGATTCATGGCCAACAGTGAGCTTGCCGACTATCTTCATGTCGATCCGGAACAGTTAGAAGCAAGTGCCGGTGATCTCAACGGGTCGATGCAACACTTTACCCTAAAGGAGAAGGTGAAGTGTATGCGGAAGAAACAAAAGAGGCAGCGGCGAAGTTTGACAGTAACGGAGCTGGTGGAGGTCTGGGATCGGTGGCAGCAGGGTGAGTCTTCCAAAGCGATCGGACGTGTGCTTGGGAGAGAACCGTCATCTGTGTACGCCGTGCTTTTGCGCCACGGGGGTATCCGTCCCCGCTCCCGATGCCGCTCACGCCGGGTGCTGACTTTGGCCGAGCGGGAGGAGATTTCCAGAGGCATTGCGGCGAAGCGATCGATCCGATCGATTGCCGTGTTGTTGGGTCGTTCCCCGTCGACCCTCAGCCGGGAGGTGGGTCGCAATGGAGGCTATGCCAGCTATCGGGCGTCGGAGGCCGATCAGCGGGCCTGGGATCGGGCTCGCCGCCCGAAATCATGTCGACTGGTCCGTTGTCCGCGGTTGCGTCAGCTTGTGGAAGAGAAGCTGCGAGAGGTCTGGTCGCCCGAGCAGATCGCCGGCTGGATGAAGCGCACGTATCCAGAGGATAAGTCGGTTCAGGTATCTCACGAAACGATCTATCGTAGCCTTTTTATTCAGGCCCGCGGGGCTCTGAAGAAAGAGCTGGCTCAGTATCTGCGGTCCAGGCGAACGATTCGCCGGTCCCGGCATGCCAGCCGGAAAGGCCATGGGAAGGGACAGATCGCCGACATCGTATCGATCCGGGAGCGCCCGGTTGCAGTGGAAGATCGTGCGGTGCCGGGTCACTGGGAAGGCGATCTAATCGCCGGATCGACAAACAGCTACATTGCGACTCTGGTGGAACGTCATTCGCGTTACGTGATGTTGGCGAAAGTGGCCAGCAAGGAAACAGAAACCGTTGTGTCCACGCTGATCCAACAGGCCAGGCAACTACCGACGGAACTTTACAAATCGCTGACCTGGGATCGGGGTCTGGAAATGGCGGATCACAAGCGGTTCACATTGGCGACCGACATTGACGTCTACTTCTGCGATCCGAAAAGTCCATGGCAGCGCGGATCGAACGAGAACACCAATGGACTGCTCCGATATTATTTCCCCAAACGGACGGACTTGTCGGTACACTCCCAGGAGTATCTGGATCAGATTGCGCGCCAGCTCAACGAACGGCCCCGCAAGACGCTGGAGTTTGAAACTCCAGCCGAACGATTCAATGCATGTGTTGCATCGACCCGTTGAGCTGGCACCTCTTACCGGACGCAGTGTTTCGGCAAAATATTTCCTCGCACTGTTTTCCAGGGGGACAAACAGAGCCCTACGATTCGTTGGATATACAATCGTTGTGCCGATGGCCGCGGAGTGGTAACTCCCCGGGATGTTCTAGACCTGTTGACTCCGGCAAAGCAAAAGCAGCAAAATCTCTACGCAGCCGACCTAGATGGCACATCGGGTCCGGTTATTAACGCTGCGGCGATTCGATATGGGTTTGAAGAACTCTCTAAGCGCAAGCGGCAGACCTACCTTCAAGCTGAGTTCCCACACCTATGGAACGACATTGAGAAGTTTTTGGGTGGTAAAACCGATTATAGCGCAGCAACGCTTCGGAGACTCCTTGGCTCTGGCTGGAACGATACCGCTGGCCATCTCATGGCTATCGGTTTTTTTTCAAAACGTAACAAGGAGGGGGAAGACGTATACTCAATTCCCTTTCTGTATAGACATAGCATGGAACTCACGCAGGGAAAGGCATGAAGTCAATGGCAAAATGGCCAAGGCTTTTCCTAAACCTAAAGTCCGTGGTGAAAAAAGCGCTCAAGAGAATGGGTGTAAGCGCACGGCAACTGGAACAGGTTCAAGGCAAGGTACTTAGCGTGTGCATAACAGGAGATAACCGTAATACCAGAGCGTCGCAATTTGCTGGAATCGTGCATGATAATCACACCCTAATCCCCAATGGGTGATTTCAATCCTGAACAGAACTCCCCCGGACGTAAAAATTCGGAAAGAGGTTCTGATTCAGTGGCTACTGCGCAAGGCTGTGAGGCTAACCGCCGGATCGGCGGGCCCGGACTCTGCGGCGATGGACCTCTTCCATCTCCAATATCTTCTGGTACTGTTCGCTGGTGAGGATGGGTTGCAGCAACTCGTGGCCTCGTTCCCGGCACTGATTTTCCAGCGCAATCACCTTTTGGGTTTGTTGCCGGATCGCTTCCGGGTCGGCGCCTTCTTGGCGCATCCGGTCCCGCTGCTGCATGGCTTCCTGAATCTGCCGTAACCGGGGGGCCAGATCGGAATAAACCTTCTCCACTTGGGGCTCCTGCTCAGGATTCAGCTTCAGTTCCTGCTTCACCTCCGGCGTATAGTGACAAGCGTGCATCTCTACTTCAGCCGCGCGAGCAGGGCTTGCTGCGAGAAAAATCCATCCAGCGAGAAACCATGCGCAGTTGCTGAGCCGAAACACTAATCTGTTCCTATTCATTGGATATGCCACCTCCCGGCTTCTCGAAATGAACGGTTGGGATCGGCGTTTCCGATCCGCCCTTCCAGGCAGGAAAGCTATATCTTTCTCCCGGTTGGAACCGTCACCGTCCCAATCCTTACCATTGGGAGGGCGCACCGCCCAGTTCCACTGCCGCCCTTTGGGCTGCGCGCCAAGCCCACCAGCCAGCGAGGGAGCCGAGTGAACTGCTTCCCCGCCTGGCGCGGTCCTCTGGATATGGATGCCGGCAACATCGGGTTTACAAAATATCCTTATGAGCAAAGCGGCATCAATACTGCGCCTGGGGACCTCCCAGCTCCACAGCAGCGCCACGCGGCGCCATTCCCAGCTCCCGGCCAAGGGAAGGGACCAAGTGCACTACCTTGCCTCCCAGCGCCGTCATGAGAACCCTGATGTCCGAAATCTGCTCCTCGGGAATGGTCAGATAGTCCTTATCCAGCACCAGGTAATCGGCAAATTTCCCCCGTTCCAGTGAACCCAATTCATCCTCTTTCAGAACATAATAGGCTCCCCAGATGGTGGCCGTCTTGAGGGCTTCCTGTCGGGTGAGCCGCTGATTGGGCAGGTAAACTTCGCCGTCCTGCGCCCGCCGGCTGATGGACCAATAAAGATAACTAAAAGCATTCTCGCCCTTTTCGCTGGCTTCATAAGGCTTGTCAATCTCGATGCCATTCATCACGCCGGCCTGGATCATGCTTTTGCGCGGCACCACCATAGCCAAGGCTTTCTCTCCGTAGTCCCGCATCCAACGAGGGGAGTCCTGATAGATATACAAGTTGGTTCCCCCTACGATCATCCCCAGGTCCTTGATGATGGGAATCTGGTCAGGACGAGGCCAACCCTGCATGTGATCCGCCGTGTGCCGTTTGGAGCGGATTTCTTCCGGGGTGAAGCCAGCCGCTTTGCTGGCCTGGACGATGAGGTTGAGGATGTTATCAATATCCACATCGCCAAACTCATGGGAGCCGATCAACCGGCCGCCACCTTTCACCACGTTGAACATGGCATTCCAGAGGGCACTGCCCGGCGTGTATTCACCCTCACAGCCGCCGCCCCGCATGACCAGGTCGACATCCGTCGGGCGGTTCGGCAGAGGGATGAGGCTGACGCATTGACCGGCCGTCTCGCCGGTGCCTATGTACCAGATGTAGTCGGTACCCTCTCCCTGGCGAGTTGCCAGATCGGCCACCAGAAAGGGGTCTTGGAAGGTTTGCTCCCAAAAATGGTCGGGAATCGCTCCCCAACCCCATGCCATTCTGTTTTCGAGCTGCCCCCTGCGATCCAAATCGCGGAACCCTTTGATGATTCTTGGGGAATGGTACAGAAAGGTTCCAAAGGTAGTTTGCCCCAGCGCGGCCCACCAGGACACATCGAGCCGGAGGGCTTCGGTCAAGGTCTCCGGGGAGAGCATGATCTCCCGTTCGATAATCCGGGTCGCCGGAATGCCGCCAATGTCGCCACCTTCCTTCGCCCGGCTGGTCAATCGTTCCGAAAACGTCCAGTCCGGGGCTTCTCTTTCCACCAACTCGATCCCTTTTTGGTTGAGCATGGCGCTGTTGGACTGCGACAGAATCAACGGACGCGAGCGGATCAACACCGGGTTGTCCGGAGCCATCCGATCCAGTTGTTCCTTGGTAACCCGCGTGCCCGCCCATTCCTGGTAGGGGTCGTCAGGCGAAACGTCGATATCCCACAAGAACATGACTTTCACCCAGACGCCGGGCTCCGCCGCCCTCACCGCCTCTTCCAGAACGCCCGGAAATTGCTCCATTTGCCTCTGCGGCGTCCCGGTCAGAAACCGCTGGACAATAACGTCTTCCGGAACTACTTTTTCCATAATCTTCGGGATGCTGTGCACCCAGTCGTTGGGGTGGTTGTGAACGGTGATGATTCCCGGCACAACCGTCCGGCCCTGGAGAGCGATCTTCTCCGTGTCGGGACCCGCCAAAGCAAGCATTTCCGCATCGGTTCCCGTCGCCAGGACCTTTCCGTCGCGGATCGCCATCGCTTGCACGGTGGCTCCCAGGTTGTTAGAAAAGGAAGCGTCACTGACCGTGACGATCTTGGCGTCGTGGACAATCGTCTGCGGATACCCCAAAATCGCCATGATGTCGCTGCTTTGCGCCCATGCGGAAATCGAAACCGCAAATATCAAGCCAATGAGGGCAATCGACTTGTTTTTCATCGTCATTTTTTCTTCTCCTCTTATTTCATGATGGCAAGAGTCCGGGCTGTCCAGCGGAGTCCACTGCGGTCTGCGCTTCGGGCAACTGATGCCTTAACTGCCGTGTCGCGCAACCTCCACTAAGGTTTTTGATAGCCTACCGGATTCATGCCGTTCTCTGCGGCGAAGTCGCGGCCGGCAAACACAAACTTGCCGCCGACCATGGTTGCCAGCACTTCAATCTCGGATATCTCCTCTTGCGGCACCGTTAGATAGTCCCGGTCGATAACGATCAAATCCCCGAATTTGCCGGGTTCGATAGAGCCGAGCACCTTTTCTTTCAGCAAGTAATATGCTCCCCATGTCGTCAGCACTTTCAACTCCCGCTCGCGCTCGATCCGCTCGCCGGGAGCGTGGACCTTGCCGTTCTTGTCGCGACGGTGCAGATCGTAGGCAGCCACGTCGAACAAGGTGCCGCCGTGCTGGCTGAGTGGCGTGTCGGTTTCAAAGGCGTTCATGATGCCAGCATCAGCCAAGCTCTTTCTGGGAACCACCCAATTCGTATACTCCTCGCCGTAGTCCTCGGCCACTCTGGCGGAGCGCGCATAATGAAAGATCGAGGTCCCGCTGGTAATCATGCCCAGACGCTTGATCCGCTCGTACTGCTCCGGGCGGGGCGCCAGACCCAAGTGGTCAAAGGCATGCCGCTTGGCCCGGATTTCCTCCGGGGTAAAGCCTGCCTCTTTACTCGCATCCTCGATAATGTCCATGAATTGGTCAATGTCCTTGTCGCCCCCGGTATGCATCGTGGCGACGCGCAGGCCGGATTTAATAATGTCGTACATCAGCTTGTATCCGGTCTCCTTGTAGTCACTGGAGCCCGGCGGGGAGAAATTGCAGGACTCCCGTTGCTTCACTTCGGGCCTGGCATCGATGGTAGTGCAAGAACCGCCGTTTTCCACCGGCCAGGCGCCCACCAGCCACATGTGGTCCGTGCCGGTCCCCTGCATCGCAGCCAGGGTTTGCAGAACCGGCAGATCGTACTCGGGCCCCAGATAGGCCCAACCCGTCCGGATGGGAAGTTCTCCGCGTTCGTCGAGATAACGGAACGCCCGCAAAGCCGCCGGAGAATAAGCCGCAGAACCGAATGCGGTCAGTCCGATACTGGCCCAATATTCGAGTTCTGCCCGGTATATCTTCGCCAGCAAGGAAGTGTTTCCCTGCATCAGGCTGTCGGCGTCTGCATAACGTTGCAGATCCGTTCCGCCGATCCCCCGCTCGACAATAGGGGCCAAATCCTCCGGGGCAAGATAGTAGAGCAGCGGAAGAACAGCCTGCAGCGCCTTCGAGTTGACAATCGCGCCGGTGCCGGCCCGGACAATCACCGGATTGTCGGGGGCGACTTGGTCCAGGTATCTCTTGGAGATGGTGCGAGGAAACAGGGTCTGCAACTCTCCCACGTATTCCTTGAAATAGCCGCGAGTCCCGTAGATCCGAATCCACTGGCCGGGTTTGGCTTTGGAAACGGCTTCCTGCAGAGTATCCACCAGCACCGCAGCCTGCTCCCGGGGAGTCCCCGTCAAATACCGGCTCACGATCTCATCATCGGTGACCACGCTTCCGTAGGCCACCGGGCTAATCATGGCCCAGTCGGCGGGATGCTCGTGAGTGGCAATCAACCCCGGCAGTACCGTTCGCCCCTTCAGGTCAACGCTCTTGGTCTGGGGCCCGGCCAGCGCCCGTATCTCCGCATTCGGTCCAACGGCCAGCACCTTTCCGCCTCGGATGGCGATAGCCTGTGCGATGGTTCCGAGATTTGTTGTGAAGTCCGGGTTATCAACGGTAACGATTTTGCCGTTGTAGAGAATGTGCTCGGGATACATGACCAAATCTTCCGGGGTGATCGGAAGAGCAGCTACAGAACAGAAAAATAAAAGAAAGGTCGTCAGCAGGATATTGCGACTCCGAATCATGTTACCTCCATGGAATAGCTCTGAGGCCGACTCTGCTTGTCTCGGAGAAGCCTACGGGTTCCCGTCAACAGCATGAGAATGCTCCGGCTTGCCGGTTTTTCAGATCAATGCGTGGTTATTCGTACTTACAGATTCACCGGAATCGATATAACACTCTGGTTTGAATTTCTGCTCGCAAAGAAAAGTGGATTGGAACTCCTATGGATGCCTTGCGTTTCCAGCACGCGGAAAAGGGTCTTCGAATAGAATGGCAACGGAATTTTCAGGAAAGCAAGGTTGCCGGGCCTGCCGGTTTTTACGGCTATTCCCCGCCGGCCATCCACTTGGGCTTGACTCTCAGGAAAATAGTATTGGAAGTTCCGCCCTCCGGAGGGGCGTTGTAAACCGTAACCGGGACGGTCCGATCACCGAAAATGCCCACTTCCTGATGAGGTCCCGGGGCATCGAAGGGATTCGGCGTGGCTCGCTCCACCACGCGGGCTGGAATCCGAGCCTGCAGCGTGCGGGGATCGACAAAAGCAGTGTCCAGGGAGACGCCGCCGACTTTGACAACCGAGTTTCCCACAAAACCCACTCCCTCCACGACCACTTCGAACTCGGAACCTCCCTCCACAACCGTATGGGGCGAAACGGCGCTGATCTTTGGAACGGGGGTTGCCATCACGATGGATCGGGAAGGCCTGGTAAAACTGAAATAGGCGGGAGTGTAGCCGAGCTCGATAAATTCGCCTCCCTTCATTACCCGCTCGATAGTCTTCGTATTGCCGATATCCGCGAGCGGGTCCGCTGAAAGGACCAAGAGGTCGGCAAAGGTTCCCTCGGCAATCACGCCGATCTTGGGGCTGCCGAAGACTCCACCTTTTCCAGTGAGCATTTCCGCCGACCAGAGAGTGGCGCTCTGCAACGCTTGCATCGGGGTCAGTCCCGCTTCCGCCAGCAACTCCATCTCCTGATGAAGACCCAGGCCGGGAGTCCCTCCATGATAAGCATCCGTTCCTGCCTGGATTTTGCCGCCAGCTTCGACGAATCGTTTCAGAAATTCGCCAGCCAGCCGATAGCCCCGCCTGAACTCTTGCAGCTCTTGCGGGGTCAGCCTGGACAGCAGGACCAGGTTTTCATATTTCCCGGAAAAATTCCGGATCTGCCTGTATTTTTGGAGCAGTGAATCGGCGACGTTTCCGGGGTAGTAGGCCATCAAAGAAGGGTCGTTATAGAGATGGTAGGCCTCCTGCTCATGTTCGGCCGCCAGCGGACTGAGCGAGCCTATTTCGAAAAGGAGAGTGGGATTAATGTAGGCTCCCCGGTCAACCGCTTCCCGGATCATCCGGTCCAGCCGTGTCCAATCCTTTATGAACGTAGCCCAGTGCAGATGCCGGCCCTTTTGAAACTCGTCCAGCTCCTGGGGAGACATCTGGGCCTGCACAAATCCCCAGATGTGCTCAATGATGTCGTGCCCCGCGCGAATGGACTCGGGCGCATTCTCACTATGACCGAAGATCAGTACTCCGGCCCGGTGAACTTCCTCGGCTGCCCACTGGTAGACCTGCTTGTTGCGGTCATTAAAATCAATAAAGCGGGCAAACTCCGGCTTTTGCTGCAACCATTCCCGAACACTGTCGCGGACCTGTTGCCGCGTCATGGAAGGGGTCAGCAGGGGGCCGCCTGAGCCGTAAAGCCTGGGAGTCCTGACACGACTCTGCTGGGAAGCCATTTTGGCCTGATCGAACCCTTCGGGCATCCGGCCTCCGCTGGGCATTACGACGACCGCCGTCACGCCGTAATTGAGAAACACTTCTCCCGTCCAGTCCTCATAGTGAACATGCGACTCTATCAAGCCGGGAATGATGAACTTTCCGGAAAGGTCCACAACCGTGGAGTCTGAGGGATAAGCGGCCCCTTGGCCCTCGATGGATTCGATCCTGTCTCCCGCGATTCGAATCACCGCCTCCGGGACAGGGGAACCTCCCAAACCGTCGATGACGGTGGCTCCCGTCAGAACCAGCGGATTGCTTTCGGGCCGCTGCTGCGACAGGCCGATGGAACAGTTGACGGCAAAAGCCAGTAAAAGAATAAAGACGAACCTTTTGCCAGACTCGATTATTGGAGAATTCATCATTCCTTCCTTGCTCCCTTCCTCCGTATTTCGGCCCGAACCCTGTTCCCGCCGGAGGGAACAGGATTTTTACCCGGCAAAATGGGCATTCAAGTATTCAATCGCGAGGTCCACTTCCTCTTCCTCCAAGGGCGCCTCCCACTGCTTTTTCATGCGGCGCACCACACCCTCCCAGTAGTACGAGTCCCCGCTGGGACGATCCTCCATGCGTTTCTGGAGCTCGGAGGCTGCATGGCATGACAGACAATCAGCTACGACCAAGTCCTTGCCCGGACCCTCCGGAAGGAAGGAGTAAAACTCCTGGATCGGGAGTTCTTGCGCCGGAGCGGAGCTTGAACCGAAATCGGCGCTCAAATAGACGCTCAGTTGCTGCATCTCGTCTTCCGCCAGGGGAGCACCGTAGCTCTTCATGCGGGTTAAAAGTTTCTTCCACCCCGACGCCGAAAGACCAATCCGGGACTGCATTCTCCGCATGGTTACTTCCGGGCCGTGGCAAACGGTGCACTTTGCCAGGATCACGTTGCTTTGCTCACCGGGCGGCAAAACAGCTTCGAGCGCTTCCTTCCCCGGCGGCTCCGATCCGTTCGGTTGGGGGCCAAAGTTCTCCTCCAGGTAGCGCGCAATCGGCTCGACTTCTTCCCTCCTGATGGTAGCTCCCCACCCGTACATCATCTCAAAAACCAAATCTTCCCAGTAGCGGCGTATCCAGCCTCTTCGTTCCTCCAGCCGCTTGCGAGTCAGCTCCGGGCCGTGGCAGGCGACGCAGTATTTGAAGACAAGGATTTTGCCTTCTCCAGCCGGCAGCGTGGCGGAAAAATCTCTCAGCGGGGTTATGGGGAACGAGGCGGCGTTCATCTCCGCAAGAAACAAAAGGCAGAACGCTGCTGCCGCCGCTGCTCGAAAAAGGGTGGTCCGCATCATCGCAGCTATCACCACAGCGGGTAGGGAGTAGAGAAGTCTTCATACGGAAAATTGACGGCCTTCTGCCTGACAATTTCCTGGGAGTCCATCAGTTCCGCCCTTTTCAGAACCGCCGGTGGGACCACGCGGCGGCCCTCCCGGTTGCCGTAGCCCCAGGGTTTTTCTCCCGGCCCGCCGGGTTTGCCTACCACAATGCGTCCGGCCATGCCCATCCCTTCCTCGAACTTGCTGTAGTAGTCGTAAGTCCCTTCCTCCTCAAAAGTCCAACGGAAGGCCGGTTCCCTGGGATCGGAGATCACCTCCCCGGAATCGAAGGGCTGGGCCGCTTCCGGGATGCGAAGTTCATGATTGTCGTTCTCGGGATGATAGGCGGTGACGGTGGGGGTTCTGCCGCTGCTGAATACGATGACGAAACCCACCGTGTCTCCCGGTTGGACATACAGCCCGATGGGGTCGAAGTAATAGACCGAGCCCACATATCTCCAAATGCCATAGACCTGTTTCTGCTCCGGCGCGGGAGCCTGGGGGACGCCGTACACCTCCTGGGCATGGCCCAAATTTCCACAAAAACCCAGCCCCAGGGCACCCAAGCCAGCCGAATGGATGAACTCGCGCCGGTTCAGAGAATGTATTTTTATGGTTTTCATCATCAATGTTCCTCTCACTTTCCATCCACGGTGAAGCAATACACGGAATAACCTCCCGCTCTCCGGGCTCTGGCCAGCGCGTCCGGCGTAGTGTAGCCGGGAGCCCCGCCCTCAAACTGCGATCCAGGCAATCCGTTGCTGCAATAGAGCGCGCCGTTGGATACGGTAAAACCGCCCCGGCGGGCTGTGGGAAGGGTGTGCTCCCAGAGAACTCTGCCCGTGTCGGCATCCAGCGCCTCCACAAGGCCGTTGTTAAAGCCCTGGTATAGAACTTGATTGGCCACTGCGATGCCACCCTGCGAGATGCCTTCCAAGTTGTAAGTCCACCAAACAATGCGCCCGGTGTAACTATCCAGAGCGGCGGTCACCGAGATGGGACGCTTGCCGATTACCTGCGTGGCGGCGTTGGAGACCACATACACCTTATTGTAGGCAAAGGCGGTCCCGTCCACGTTCGGTCCGCCCCAATGGTAGCGGGGCGTCAGTTGAGTCATCCAGAACAGCTCCCCGCTGTAGCGGTCGAAACAATAGATGCCGTCTTTGTTTCCGGCCACCAGACACTGCCGCGTCGCGCCTCTTCTCATCGGGGGAGCCGCCGCATCCCCAATCATGGGATGGCAACTCCAATCCAAATCATGGGGGTCGTTGGGATGAGCCTGGTAGAACCAGCGCAAGTATCCCGTGTCGGCATCGAAGGCCAGGACGCTTTCCGTAAACAAGGCCGGATCGCTGGCCCCCGGAAACTTGTTGCTTCCGGTCACCATGTAGAGGACTCTTTCGGTTTCATCGAGCGCCGGCGAGGTCCACAGAGAACCTCCCTTGCCGATGTCGTGTTCACCGGTGACCCAGTAATCCCACATGGTGACACCCGTTTCCGCGTTCAGACAAAGCACCTGATTCTTGTTTCCGGTGGTTCCGAGAAAAATTCTCCCATCGAAGGCCAAGGTGGCACCCGATATTCTCCTTTTCCTTTTTACGTCGGGTTCCGGTTCCTCCGAAAAATCCCGTTCCCAAACCAGCTTGCCGTCGGCTGCGTCGAGGCAACGGACCCAGCCCGCGCTGTCCCCGGAATAAAGACGCCCTTGGTAGTACTGCACTCCGCGACGAACATTGTCGCTGGCTTCCTGGGGCATCTGGTACTTCCACTTCATTTTTCCGGTTTGAGAATCCAGGGCGTAGTAAGCGCCCGGCGCTCCAAAAAAGAGATCGTCTCCAATCACGGTGGGCGTGGTCTCAATGGGAACTTCGAGGGTAAATTCCCACTTCTTCTTCAGACGGGCCACGTTGTTTTTGCCTATTGTCCGTTCGTGAGGGTTGAAGCGGGTGTTGCGAAGGTCATAACCGTACCGCTGCCAGTCGCCCGGGGCCGGCTCCGGCGCGGCGGCGGCGAAGACAGACGACAGATTGCCGCCAAGCATCCAACCCGACAGAGCAGACATACCCCCGACTGCAAGAAACTTTCTTCTGTCCAAAGTACTCACTTTTGCTCCTCCCGTTGCGGTCATCCACGTCCCTGGCTTTTTCCAGACCATAAACTGCCCATAGGCTAGCCCTGACTGCCAAAGGAGTCAACCCAAGACCCACTGCCGTGTCGTTAGCACATGATATGTCCGGTCTAATTAACATGTGAAATGTCCGCTTTGAGCGGCGTAGGGTAGGGCTTTTTGCCAGGAGGTGGCATGAAGTTCTACTCGGAAGCTGCGATGGAGCGGGCGATGAAGATACAAGAAGTAATTTTGCGAGCGATAGGGAAGCGGATCAACTGGTGGCAGGCAGCCGAGATCATCGGGATCAGCGACCGGCAGATGAGGCGGTGGCGCAGCCGGTACGAGCAGTACGGCTACGACGGGCTGTTTGACCGGCGGCGGGGAAAGCCGAGTCCGCGGCGGGTACCCCTGGGGACGGTGGAGAAGGTGTTGGGGCTGTATCAGGAGAAGTACTTTGACTTCAACGTGCGGCACTTTCACGAAAAGCTGCGGGAAGAGCACGGCCTCCGGCTGAGCTACACCTGGGTGAAGCTGGCATTGCAAGGGGCGGGGCTAGTGAACAGGAGGCGGAAGCGGGGCCTGCACCGCCAGAGGCGGCCCCGGCGGCCGTTGCCGGGAATGCTGCTGCATCTGGATGGGAGCCAGCATCGGTGGTTTGTCGATGATCGCTGGTATGACCTGCTGGTGGTCCTGGATGATGCCAGCAGCGAGATTTACTATGCGCAACTGGTAGAGCAGGAATCGACGCGGACGGTGCTGGCTGCCCTGCGGGAGGTGGTCGAGCAGCAGGGGATCTTTTGCGCCCTTTATAGCGACCGGGCCAGTCATTTCTTCCTGACCCGGAAGGCGGGCGAGCCGGTGGATCGGCAACGGCTGACCCAGGTGGGCCGCGCCCTGCGGGAGCTGGGCATTCAGATGATTCCGGCCTATTCGCCGCAGGCGCGGGGACGCAGCGAGCGGAACTTCGGGACCTGGCAAGGGCGGCTGCCGCAGGAACTGCGCCTGCGGGGAATCATCACGCTAGAGGCAGCGAATCGGTTCCTGCGGGAGGGCTATATCGGGGAGTTCAACCGGCGCTTTGCCGTGCCGGCCACCCAACCAGGCAGCGCCTTTTTGCCGTCAGCCAGGCGGGAGTTAGAGCGAATCTTCTCGATCCAGCACCAGCGGATAGTGAATCGGGACAATACGGTCAGTCTGGAGAACCGCCTCCTCCAGATCGAGAAAACTCCTTGGCGCGGGACTCTGGCGGGCTGCCGGGTGACCGTCTATGAACACCTGGATGGGACGTTAAGCATTGGCTATGGGCCGCACACGGTGGGCCGCTACTCCTCCGAGGGGGTGGCGATCCGGTGCGGCGGTCGGCGGCGGAGCCCTGTGGCTTCCCGACAACACCATTTGGCGCTCACCTCCGTCGCCCTACGGGCTCCTTCGGTCAGCGCCAAATCACTTTCGGTAGAATCATGAAAGCGGACATTTCACTTGCTACATATACCGGACATTTTAACTTGCTAACAACACCCAAGACCCACTGCCGTAACTCTTGCTCTTTGGCGTGATACACCCTGCCAGCCAGACCAAGCGGGAAAAATCGTCATCCCAACCGGAAGGAGGCGATGAAGATGGCAAAAGCAAACAGGGGTCGGGGAGATTAAATGACTGGAAGCGGCGACTGTTCACTGGCAACTGCTTCGCTTAAGCAGTGCGGGCATTCCTGCCAGCCTTGGAGAGTACAGGCTGAAAGGCCTGTAGTTGCCTGTCGGCTGGGGTGTATAGGCAGGGCAGGCGGTTGCGCCTGCCCTCTCGGGGACAGGCAAGAATGCCTGTAGCTACCTCTTGCCGGGCTGCACCATGTAATCCAGGCGGGGGTCGCGGGTGGGCATCTTGATTTTTGGGAGGCTGGTCTGATCCACCACGGTGTCCTCGTCAATGACGCCGTTCAGATGGAGAACAAAGGCCGTTAAGGCGTACACCTCGTTGGTGGGCAGCACTTCAGCGCGGGCTCCTACGTCCGGCACGCTGCGCGGCATGGAGCTGTTGATCATGCTCCAGATGGTTGTCGGAAACGGGTGGAGCAGGTCCATCTTCAGCTTCTTGTACTTTGCCACCTCTCCGGTGGTGCCGTGGCAGATGGCGCACTTCTCTGCAAAAATTTTTGCTCCTTCCCTGACGGTTCCCTTGCCTTCCGGCAGCCCTTCTCCGGAAGGCCCCACGTAAGTATCTATGGAGTGGATTTCATCCGCCGTCGGCGTCCGGCCCACTTGGTAAGTGGGCAACTGGGCCAATGCAAACGCGCCGCCCACCGATGCCATCACGATGACCCAAAAGGCTGCCCGCAACATAGTGCACTCTCCTTGTCCATTGTCCTTCTAATAGGTCCAGCTTCGCCTTACGGCTGCTGCGCCGCTTTCTGTTTTCCTGCGTCCAGTCTCTTCCGGCACGTCGGCTAGAGGTGCGCGCTGGAAGCGGCGCGAATGCCGGCTAACCGATCTCCAGGATCTCAGGGGGCGGCTCGAACAGATTGTGCACGGAGCCGTCCGCCGCAACGCGCCAGCGCTGAATCAGGGCGCGATTGGATCTGCGAGGCACCCGGCCACAGTCTTCTTCTCCGATGAGGTCCGCGCAGGCCTCGCTGCGGTCCGCGATCCAATTCTTTTCCACCTCCTGCATGGAAGGCTGCACGTCACCAAACTCATCCGTAGAACGGGACTGCAGCACGGTGGCCTCTCCATTCCACTTCCAGGGCATCCGGAAGCGCGTATGCGCTTTGGACAGCACCGGCTCCTGCAGCTCGGCGTCCTTCCAGGTCTTGCCGTCATCGGTGGAGACTTCCACCCTGCGAACCTTGCCCGCCCCGGACCAGGCCAGCCCGGTTATCTGGTAGAGACCCTTGCCGGGCAGCCGCTGTCCCCCGGAAGGGAAAGTGATGACGGACTTGGTAACCATTTCGTAGCGGTGCTTGCGGGACTCTTCCGACAGCGCAAAGAAGACTCCCTCGCCTGCCGGAGTATGCTCCAGGTGCGAAGCCCGGTCCTGCGTGGTCAGGTAAGGCTGATCCACCACCTTGAGCTGATTCAGCCACTTGACATGAATGCGGCCGCCCCAGCCGGGCACCACCAGCCGCAAGGGATAACCCTGCTCCAAGCGCATCGGCTCGCCGTTCTGGGCGTAGGCCACCAGGACGTCGTCCATGCACTTTTCCATCGGGATGCTGATGGCATGGTTGGCCGTGTCCTGCGAAACCGCCAGCACCCAGCTCCCTTCCGCCTGGACGCCCACTTCCTTCAGAAACAGCGACAGCGGCACTCCCGTCCATTCCGCGCAACTGGTCCGGCCATGCGAGTCCTGCAAAGTCTTGGCGCCACTTCGCCTGGTGAGGCTGGCGTTCCCGTTGCACTCGATGAAATAGACGCGCGTAACGGAGGGAAGCAGCTTGATCTCATCCAGGGTCAGAATCACGGAACGCTTCACCATGCCGTGTATCACCAAGCGGTACTTCTTGGGGTCGATCACGGGAATCACTCCATACTCGTGATTGACATAGAAGTGAAGGTCGGAGGGGGTGATGATTCCGTAGGAGTCCTGCAGCGGCGTCAGCCCCTGCGTGGGCGATCCAACGCGGTAGGGTTTTTCATAAGGCGAACGCTCCCCCAGGGGCCGCACGTCTGCGGGGTTGAGCGTGTCTTGGTGAGACGGCTGCTGACCTTTGGCAGCCTTCAGTCCGCCAAGCGCCATGCCCACCACCGCCGCACTGCCCTGCAAGAAACGTCTGCGGCCAGTCTTTTTGAAGTCCATGTGTGCCTCCATCTATATACGAGGATTGGAAACCGTTAATTGCAGGGATACCAGAACTCGATGGGAAATTCAATAAGAAGATTTACGGTGCGATCCCAATGAGCACCAAGGGCACGGCGGGCACTCCGCGACCTTGGCGCTGGAATCCATTTGTCTTTTGGGGGTGCTCAACGCCGCCGTAGATACCGACCGCCGCTGCGACTGGTCGATTAGGCCCCTACGGATCAGCGATCCCCGTCTACTCCAGGGCCTTGCTGATTCTACAAAGCTCGGAGCGCCAGGCGTCGGCATAGCCGGGCTTCGTCGACAGGAGTACCTTTATGGCTCCGCGAAGCAAGAACTCGGCGGTGAAGACGAAATCGCCGTTGTAGGCGGGGTTGGAACCAGAGTACGTGAGCTGTGGGAGCTTACCTTCATGGATGATCGTGTTCCGCGCCTTGCCGAACGCCATGAACCAACGCTCCAGGTCGGTGATGAGTGTGGACTGAGACTGACCGCACTTATCGACCCATTTTCGAGTGTGAACGGGCTCCTCTTCCGGAGACCACACCAAGATCTCGGAATCCCTTTCTGTTGTGTGTGGCAACGCCTCGAAGATCTCTCGGAGTTTCTTGGCACTCTTCCAGATTTTGCTCGTGCCTGTTAAGGCTTCAAAAGCTGTCTTCAGGAATACCAGCCGCTCCGGGTAGTGAACGGTTGCAGTGTTGCGCCAAGCTTTTGCAAACCAGTCAACAGCAACCCGAACTCGATCGGCGGTAGATTTTTTATTGCCTTGGGAGCTAAGCGACCCGAGAACTGTCTGGTAGATACCAGTCAACACCAAAGGGTCAGGGGAACGAGCTGCCGTGGGCATGTGGAGGTCCAGGGGCGGACTAAAGACCAGTCCGCGATCGCTGATCTTATAGCCGCCGATGTTCGACACCACTATGTAACCGGTGCTCTTGGTGACGTACTCCTGCTCCAGATCAATGGGCCACACATGTAGCTCTGCGTTGTCGGCTGTCATCATCGCCCATCCTTCGTGGTGGTTCTCTGGGAGGCACCTTGGGTTGCGGTCGACGAACGCGAAAACGAGCGAAAGCTCAAGCGCCCTCACTTCCTCTGGCGACGGCTCTTGACCATCCAGTTGCTTCCCCTTCCTGCACAGGAGTGCCGGGTTGTCGATCGGCACGTTATCTGTTCCGACGAACTTGTGCAGGAAGGCTGCGGCCTGGGCCTTGAACCGAGGGTCAGCCCAACGGTCCTTGAAGAACTCCAGCGGTCCCAGTTCCCAATCGGCGAATGCAACTGGCTCTTCCAGAGAAAGGGGAAGGTAGGGGCAGAAAAGCAGGTAATGGTGTGGCATGCGGCGCAATGTGGCTATTTCTGCAGCGTTGGCTTAAGGCCCACAGTTCAGGTAGTCCGAGGACTTGCACGCCCGCGCCAGTTCAGTAGCGCGGCTGATCTCGGCGCGGGTCATGTCACGTTCAAGGTTGTCCCGCGCTGCGCTAATCCCCGCCCGATGCCATCTCCGGCATCATTCCATCTCGGGCATCAGGGCGACCATCTCGCCCAGGTTCCACTGGGCCCAGTGCAGGTTCATGTCGGCGAGCCGCAGCGTGCGCTCGATCATCGGCAGGTCGGTTCCCTCGATCACCTCGCCGAGCAAGGCGCGCGCCTGAGCAATGCGCTGCAACATCTGTTCCCTCTCCACGGTTGTTCCTCCTAATGAAAACAGTGCCAAAAGCGGCCCGGATTGCTTAGTCGCGGTCGAGCGCCCGGCGGACTTCTTTGGGGCGCTGGTCCACGATGCGACGCGTCTTCAGCTCGTAGCGCGGCAGCGTGGAGGGCGCAACCAACTCCACCTCCAGGCGGACCTTCAAGACGTCATGGACCTGTTTATCGATCCGGCGGCTGAGCTCCGCATACTTCTCCTGCGGCAGATCAGGCCGCGGCTCGGCGCGCACGCACATGCGGTCCATGCTGCTGACGCGCGTCAGCACCAGCTCGTAGTGGCTGCTGAGGCCCTCCACCTGGCCGATGACGTTCTCGACCGCCGACTGGTAAACGTTGGTGCCCCGGATGGTCACCATAAAATCGGTCCGGCCCAGCACAACGCCTTTCAGCAACGCCCAGGTCCGCCCGCAGGCGCAACTGTTGCGGCGCTCCACCAGGTCGTGCGTGCGGTAGTTCAGCAGCGGCTGGGCGGCGTTTACATAGGTGGTCAGGACGTTCTCGCCGATGGCTCCCTCGGGCACCTCCTCGCCCGTGGCCGGATCGCGGCTCCAGGAATAGACGCTGGTCTCGTCCACGTGGACACCCTCGCGGGTGGGGCAGCCGGGAGCAAAGGCGTGCAGCTCGGCGACGCCCAGCAGCTCGCCGGAGACGGCGCCCCAGTCTGCATCCAGTTGTCTGCGCATGGCCGGAATGGCGCAGGGGCCGGGCTCTCCGGCATGGTAGGTGTACTTCAGCGAGAGGCTGGCCGGGTCGATGCCCATCCGGCGGGCCACCTCGGCCAGGTGCAAGGCGTAGGTGGGAGTCGAGATCAGCACGGTGGGCTTGAGGCGCTGGATCATCTTGACGTGGCCTTCCGAATTCTGTCCGCCGCCGGAATAGAGCGTCGATCCCAGGCGACGCACGCCCCAGTAGGCGCTCCAGAACCCGGAAAACAGCCCCCAGCCGAAGGCGAAGTAGAAGCTGTCGCGGGGGCGTATGCCCATAGCCCAAAAGCCGTAGTTCCAGGCCTCGCCATAGCGCTCGGTGTCGTAAGCGGTGAAGGGAATTCGCAGCGGGACGCCGGTGGTCCCGGAGGTCTCGCAGTGATGCACGATATGGTCGGCGGGAAGCGACAGGGTGTCGCCGTAGTGGGGCCGCTCCTCCTGCAGCATGATGAACTCGGATTTGTCCGTGACCGGCACCTTGCGCTTGAAGTCATCCAGCGTCCGAATGTCGTCCGGGCGGACGCCCGCTCGGTCCAGCTTGCGGCGGTAGAAGGCGCTGGTTGCGTAGGCGTGCGCCAGCACGGCCTTGACGCGATGCAGGTGCAGGCGGTCAAGCTGCCGGCGCGGCATGGTTTCAGTGTAACGGTTCCAGAAGGGAGTGTCCTGATTGCGTAGGAAGGGACCGATCGACATCCGGCGATCTCCTTTCGAGCATGCTTGTCAAATCAACGGAAGAAAGGGCGGCGGCAGGCCGCCACGCGCCCTATTCTAGGGGCGTAAGAAGGGCATGTCAAACGGGAAGGGGAAGGATCGGCTTTTGCGCTGTTTTGCTCGATTCGCAATATTCAGGTTAAGAGTTGCTTTCCTGTGAGGTTCCATATAAAGCAAACCCAAGCGGCCAGCTGAAACTACCATTTCCTCCCTGATCTCTTTTTCTTGCAGGGTCCTTTCGGCTTCTCTACCTTCTGGGCTTGAAGGAGCACCTTCAGAGCTTCCTCAAATTTCAGGGGATGGAGAGAGTGCGGCTTTTCGTTAGGCTGCTACTTATCGGGCTTCTGCTGCTTCTTTGCGGTCACCGCCAGCGACTTTTCTTTTTCTCAAGGACAAGCGAAACCTTAAGCGCTTTCATCATCTCATATGGACTGGCGACAACGACATGAAAATGATCACAGATTTTGGGGAGCTTGACCTTTCCTTTGCGTTTCCGAATTGTTTCATGTGTGACGACGGTATATCGTCCCGCCTTACCATGAGCCACTACCCACGGATCGGCCTTGCTTAGAAATAGCTCTGCGTGGCTGGTGAGGTAAGTGTCGTTAACGTAGTCTGCGATGGCCCTGAATGCCTTCTGTGTTTTAGCGTCTGGCTCTATGAATAAGCCGGAATCCTTCCGCTCTTTCGCCCATTCTGCGAGTAGGTCATCACCTTCGGTTATTTCGGCGTAGACTTCCATGGGGCTGACTATCGTTCCGGCAGCCGCCTCCTCATCTAGGGCGTCCCAGAATCCCGGAGCGATATCAAAACCATATGACTCGTTCTTCGCCTGTATGAAAATGTTGGCATCCAACAGGAATGGACGGATTGGCTTAGGCACTCACCTTCTCCGCGATTTTCTCGAAGGTCGGGACGCGGACTCCAAGCAACCCCGCCGCATCTCGATATAACAACCTTCCGCTTAACGTCTCCGCAACGACGGCATCAGTCAAGGTTTTGCTATTTCGGACCCTGACCGTCACGTAGAAGTCGCCACCGCTCCCTTCATCGGAAGATGTTTTCTCGGCGTATCGCCTTGCTTCCGTCTTGTAGCTCTCGAAGAAATCAGCCCGGGATATCTTGTGTAAGTCTAGTGCTCGCCGGAGTATCACGATGGTACTTACTCGAAACTCCCGAGCAAGCTGACGCATATTCGTGCTGATGCTAGATTGTTTAGACCAAACGTCGAGAAACTCCGCGGCTGGCACTAATACCTCGGCAGCCACGCTGTCGCAGAATTGTTCTATCTGTGCGTTTCCTCTTGGCTCACCCTTCCCAATATCGACGTTGGACACGCCGCTGGACCCGATCCACAGATGCGCCAATTCATGTGCGAGAGTAAACGTCTGAGCTGTCTTCGCGTCAGCGCCGTTGATAAAGATCAGGGGGGCCAGCACGTCGCTGATTACAAATCCCCTAAATTCTTTGACGGATAATTTCCGACGTGTGTTGTTTCCCACGACACCGTTCCGCATCACTAATACGCCGGATTCCTCCGCAGTCTCAATGAAGAGCCGCAGGAAGCCTTCCCAATCCTGAGAGGCTTCTTTTCGCATGTCATGGCCAATTCCCAGAGTGCGCCTCATGTGGCGCGCAACCTTAACGGGGTCGTCCTCTCTCTCAAACTCGCCAATAAACGGAAGTTCGGCCGCCCCTTCTTCTTCGAGAAATTCTCGATACCATTCCTGCTTTCTTATGGCGTCATTGACTACCTGGAGAAACTCTGGGCTCGGAGGTGGCTGCTTCGCGTGACTGACAGTTCGCAGATCTGGCAACGGTAGATTGATTTCGGGGGGCTTGGACAGAAAGAGATACCCAAAGGGGACGTTGAAACGCTGTGCGAATTTTCGCGCCTGCGGAAATGTGGGTTGGAGTGCCCCGCTTTCCCATGCATCAAGAGTATCCGGTCTAATCCTAAGCCTACTAGCGGCCTTATCCGCCGTTAGGCTGTAACGCTCCCGCGCCCAGACAAGGATTTCCGGAGTTATCAATGCCCTCATTTCTTTCATGACCACACCTCTGGTAGAGTGAATATGGCAGAGGTTGTGACTCTCACAACTTCAGCGACCGCTCTTAATTCTTCGTCTTGTTGTCGTACGCGTGCGTCTTCTTTCCCTCGCCTTTCCCGCCTTCCGACTCGTTATGAGTCCCAATATTTCAGTCTCTTCCCCTCAAAGCTGAGAAGGCAGTGTGCGTGCGGTATTGTCGATTTTTCGGTCATTGTAACGAAAATCGAACTCGGAAACGCACCGATGCAGGTGCAGGCGGTCAAGCTGCCGGCGCGGCATGGTTTCAGTGTAACGGTTCCAGAAGGGAGTGTCCTGATTGCGTAGGAAGGGACCGATCGACATCCGGCGATCTCCTTTCGAGCATACTTGTCAAATCAACGGAAGAAAGGGCGGCGGCAGGCCGCCACGCGCCCTATTCTAGGGGCGTAAGAAGGGCATGTCAAACGGGAAGGGGAAGGATGTCGTTAGCACATGATATGTCCGGTCTAATTAACATGTGAAATGTCCGCTTTGAGCGGCGTAGGGTAGGGCTTTTTGCCAGGAGGTGGCATGAAGTTCTACTCGGAAGCTGCGATGGAGCGGGCGATGAAGATACAAGAAGTAATTTTGCGAGCGATAGGGAAGCGGATCAACTGGTGGCAGGCAGCCGAGATCATCGGGATCAGCGACCGGCAGATGAGGCGGTGGCGCAGCCGGTACGAGCAGTACGGCTACGACGGGCTGTTTGACCGGCGGCGGGGAAAGCCGAGTCCGCGGCGGGTACCCCTGGGGACGGTGGAGAAGGTGTTGGGGCTGTATCAGGAGAAGTACTTTGACTTCAACGTGCGGCACTTTCACGAAAAGCTGCGGGAAGAGCACGGCCTCCGGCTGAGCTACACCTGGGTGAAGCTGGCATTGCAAGGGGCGGGGCTAGTGAACAGGAGGCGGAAGCGGGGCCTGCACCGCCAGAGGCGGCCCCGGCGGCCGTTACCGGGAATGCTGCTGCATCTGGATGGGAGCCAGCATCGGTGGTTTGTCGATGATCGCTGGTATGACCTGCTGGTGGTCCTGGATGATGCCAGCAGCGAGATTTACTATGCGCAACTGGTAGAGCAGGAATCGACGCGGACGGTGCTGGCTGCCCTGCGGGAGGTGGTCGAGCAGCAGGGGATCTTTTGCGCCCTTTATAGCGACCGGGCCAGTCATTTCTTCCTGACCCGGAAGGCGGGCGAGCCGGTGGATCGGCAACGGCTGACCCAGGTGGGCCGCGCCCTGCGGGAGCTGGGCATTCAGATGATTCCGGCCTATTCGCCGCAGGCGCGGGGACGCAGCGAGCGGAACTTCGGGACCTGGCAAGGGCGGCTGCCGCAGGAACTGCGCCTGCGGGGAATCATCACGCTAGAGGCAGCGAATCGGTTCCTGCGGGAGGGCTATATCGGGGAGTTCAACCGGCGCTTTGCCGTGCCGGCCACCCAACCAGGCAGCGCCTTTTTGCCGTCAGCCAGGCGGGAGTTAGAGCGAATCTTCTCGATCCAGCACCAGCGGATAGTGAATCGGGACAATACGGTCAGTCTGGAGAACCGCCTCCTCCAGATCGAGAAAACTCCTTGGCGCGGGACTCTGGCGGGCTGCCGGGTGACCGTCTATGAACACCTGGATGGGACGTTAAGCATTGGCTATGGGCCGCACACGGTGGGCCGCTACTCCTCCGAGGGGGTGGCGATCCGGTGCGGCGGTCGGCGGCGGAGCCCTGTGGCTTCCCGACAACACCATTTGGCGCTCACCTCCGTCGCCCTACGGGCTCCTTCGGTCAGCGCCAAATCACTTTCGGTAGAATCATGAAAGCGGACATTTCACTTGCTACATATACCGGACATTTTAACTTGCTAACAACAACGGGAAGGGGAAGGATCGGCTTTTGCGCTGTTTTGCTCGATTCGCAATATTCAGGTTAAGAGTTGCTTTCCTGTATCAGAGTGGGGGCACTGCTGACAAGGGTACGTCCGCTTCATTCTTGACTCTGAATGGAAGCCTGTCGAAGCGCCTTAGATTCCTGAAGCTTACCCTTCCTAACGTAAAGCTGGTACAGTACATCCTTCATTAGTTCCAACAATACGGCGGCGCGAGCGGGGTTGAGCGCTGGAAGGTGCGGATGTGCTCCGTCATGGCCGTCTATTACGATCTGCTTCAGAACCCCGAAAGTGTCCTCGTCGATCTGAGCCATTTCTTTTAGGTCCCGAATCTGGCTTAAAATTTTGTCGCTGCCATGGGCTCCCAGTTCTACTGATGCCGACTGCACAGTGCGGCGGCACATAGCGGCGAAGCCATTGTAGGCTCCGTTTGAGTAGCACGTGAGGGCCTCTTGAAAATCGGCGGCAACGTCCTTCGGGAGGTATTTGAATTCGAATGTTTCTAGCGGACGTTCGATCTCCTCATAGTCCTCGTCTATGTGAACCTGACTGCCGCTGAAATTTTGTCGTACGCTAAACCGCAAAAACACGGGTGCATTGCAGGAATCGCAGCGATACACAATCCCGACCTTAGTTGGCCTAAAGCGGACAAGAAACTCGAAACGAGGGATCGAGATAGCAGACAGATTGGATTGAACGCCGCAGTGCGGGCACTTGAGGGCATAGTGTTTATCGAACACGTTTTGTGGTTTATTGTTGCTATCGACGAACATCTAGTTCAACCCTGAGTGCAATTATACCTGATCGGAGTGCCGCAGGAAATGATGACTCCCCCGGACGCGAATCACCTCAAAGCCCGCCATACCATCATGTGTGGTGACCTCTCGCTAGGCTAGTTGCTGCAAAAAACGTCCATCCCTAAAGGCTAAGAGAGTGGGGCTTAGCTCTCGGCATTTTTCGCACCTGCTCAAAGAATAGTGTTTCCGTGATTTCAGTAGGCCATTCTAATCGGATCAAAATATCGTATCTACGCTGAGCTTTCTCTTCCGCACGGACCGCCTTGAGATTCAGAAGGTCTACAATGTCACGAATGTATGCTTTATATGGATCCTTCAGAGAGCCGTAGAAGCCCCTTAATCGAGCATACATTTCATCTAAGTCGATCCTTTCGACATCAAGCAACATTTTCAGGATCTGTACCTGCCGTTTCGCGAGCACTCGGCGCTTTCCAGTCTTGAGGCGGTCAAAGAGGTCGAACATTACGTTACGGTAGAGCGCCTTAGATACCTGTTTCCGGATCATTGAAAAGAGGCGACGGCACTGAATTGCAATTCCCGTAAGTCCAAATTTTAAAAACGGCGTCAGGTCGTGCCCCTTAGCTCTGACCTCGTTCAGCGTACGCAGGTACTCAGTTTTTTCGTCGTAGTAGTAGTTCGACATCGCGATGAAAAGCGCGTCTCGCAAGCCCGCCCTCTGAAGCAGCAGAGCCTCAAGCGCCCTAGCTGTTCTTCCGTTTCCGTCAAGAAAGGGATGAATGGACGCAAAGTGATAATGCAGGGCAAGCGCCTGTACCAGGAGGTCGTGTTCAGGGAATTCCGTTTGAACGCTTCTCATTAGGCCTGTAAAGGCTGCCTTGCACTCCCTCCCTCCATTTGCGCCGCGGTGCTGTGGGCTACCAAAAAGGACGTTGCTATCATCTGGCCTGATTCGCCCTGGTTCACAATGGTCATCATCGGCCCCCGTGACTATTCTCCCATGAACTTCCTTAACCAAGCCGGCATCTACCGGGAGATCATTTGGTAATACCGTTATCCACTTATACGCTTTGCTTGCTGCCCGTGCTTGACGCTGGGACCGCGTGACCAAATCCTCTTCGCTCTCTGCCAGGGCCGTTTCAAGTTCCTCATCCGTAAAGTCTGCCCCTTCGATCTTTGACGTGCCTCCAACCTCCGATTTCAGTTGGACATACTGTAACGCTTGAATCCAGTCTTGCTGGTATGGCATTTCGGTTAGAGAGTAGACTGCCGCCTTTGCATCGGTAAGCTTCGCGATAATTGCAGACAAATCGTATTTCAACCAGTCTTGCGGAATTGTGTATTTGATCATGAATTTAGACTATATATCAATTATATTTTGATTTCAATTTAAAAATATATAAATATAACTTCAATATTATGAGTATTTTAAAATATTAATATCAATTATTATTTCGTTTATATTTTCTATTAATTTTAATCCTTATTTACTGTATATTTTGGAGTAAGATCGTATATAGCCCCCCGATAAAACGGTCTGGAAGAGGAATGAGAGAATGCGTCAGCATAATTCTGAACTGCGCCATCGTTGGCGGAGTGCCCTCACTGCTGCCCCACGATCACGTTGTAGATGCGGTCGAGGTCCTGCTGGGAGTGATACTCGATCTCGATCTTGCCTTTGGAGCCTTTGCCAACCATCCGGACGCGGGCGCCGAGCGCCCGTTCCATCTCCTGGAGAGCAGAACGGACGTTGGGGTCCTGTTCCGTGGGGGCTTTCGGTTTCCTGGCGCCTCGCGACTTGGTCAGCGCTTCGGTTTGCCGCACCGAGAGACCCTTGATAACGACATGGGCGGCCAATATCTTTTGGGAGCCTTCATCCGGCAAGGCCAGCAACGCCCTGGCATGGCCCTCGGAGAGGTCCCCGGAGGCCACGCAGTCGCGCACCACTTCCGGTAAACGTAACAAACGCAAGGTGTTAGTGATCGTGGCGCGGTCCTTGCCGGTGCGGCTGGCGAGCTGTTCATGGCTCAAGTGATGCTCACGGCTCAGACTGAACAGGGCCTCGGCCATCTCGATGGGGTTGAGGTCCTCGCGCTGGATGTTCTCGATCAGGGTCAGCTCGGGCAGCTCGTTGTCCGGCACATCCCGCACAATGGCCGGGACCATCGCCACGCCAGCCAAAGCGCAGGCGCGCCAACGGCGCTCCCCTGCAATCAGCACAAATCGTTGCCCGCTGGCCCTGACCACGATAGGCTGCACCACCCCATGCAGCTTGATGCTCTCGGCAAGCTCCGCCATCCGCTCCGGGTGGAAGTGGCGACGGGACTGGTGGGGGCTGGGTTCGATGCGCGAGACTTCAATTTGACGTACCCTATCGGAGGATGCTACGGCGGGCAGCAAAGCCTCCAGCCCTCGCCCCAGGCCTCGTTTTGGTCCGGTCGAGCCAGCATGAACTGCCTTTTTAGGGCTCACAGAAGCGATTGTTTCCATCTTTTAGCCTCCTTTTGGGGGAATTTCCGCGAATGTATCTTTTTAGTGAACACCTGTTAGTGACTCCCGGTTCGTGACCCCCGGCTGTCGCCTCATCCGTTTCAGTCTCTCTGCTTTTGCATGTTGCGGGAGAAAAACTCCCTGGCGAGCTGGATATAACATTCGGCGCCGCGAGAGCGCCGGTCATAGAGCAGCACGGGCTGCCCGTAGCTCGGAGCCTCCGCCAAACGGACGTTGCGGGGGATGACCGTCTTGAAGACTTTTCCAGGAAAATGGCGGCGAAGCTGCTCGGCCACCTGCCGCGCCAGGATGGTGCGGTCGTCAACCATAGTCAGTAGTATGCCTTCCAGCTCAATCTGCGGGTTGTAGCCTGCTCGAATCCGCTCCACGGTGTCCAGGAGGGCTGACACCCCCTCCAGAGAAAGATATTCACACTGAACGGGAACCAGAAAAGAGTCGGCTGCGACCAGGGCATTAATGGTCAGCAGGCCGAGCGCCGGGGGACAGTCCAGGAAGATGTAGTCAAAGCCTGATTTCAGCGGCTCCAGGAGTTGCCGGAGCCAAAATTCTTTCCTCTCGTAAGAGACCAACTCCATGTCAGCCCCAACCAAGTCGCGGTCCGAGGGAATCAATAAGAGGCTTTCGAGACAGGTTGGCTGCATGGCGTCATTCAATAATTGATCGCTCAACCGCGAGTTGCCGTTGGCGAAGGGGCCAGCCGTGGCGGGGCTGTCGCCGACAGTGACAGGCTGGTATGGAACCCGGGAGGCTGCGTTTGCCTGGGAATCGGCGACCAGAAGATCATAGAGAGAACGCCGGGCGGGGTCCCTGGGAAAGCCCAGGCTGGCAGTGCTGTTGGCCTGCGGATCGCAGTCCACGATCAAGACGCGGAGTCTGGCAGCAGCCAGTGAAGCTGCCAGGTTGATGCAGGTGGTGGTCTTGCCGACCCCCCCTTTTTGATTGGTTACGGCGACGATCTTTCCCAAAAATGCTCCGCGCGCTGCTGCGATTACTCCATTAGTAGGGCTCCATAGGAACCTACTATACCAAATGTTGTATGAAATCTATCAGGTGGGCTTATTGCTGTAAAGAGATATTTTCTCAGGCAAACCGGAGGGGCAATGTTTCACGTGAAACATTGCCGATGAAATTTACAGTCAATGGAGGGCTTGGATCACAGCTTCAACAACCGCTCGGCATTCTTATACAGGTTCAACTCCCGCTGGGCATCCGTGGTATTGGAAAGAGCCACTGCGTTGACTCGCAAGGTTACTTCACTTCGCTGCCTCATCAGAGTCGGAGATCGCGACGAGCGTCACAGCGGGACTAATAGTACACCAAGCAGGGGTTCGCGTGGATCAGGGGAGTGCTCCAGAGCCGCGCCCTGCCCGTCCCACTAAAACCACCCGGCGCTCGGAGCGCGGGATTGCAACCGGCTGGTCCCATTGCAAACCTGCCGTCGTGGCCAGCTTCGAAGCGTCTTTCTCCCCCACGAACAAGGCGATCCGTCCATCGCTTCGCAGGAGTCTAAGAAGACCGCCGAGCACGTCGGCGGTGGCAGCGACCGCTCGCATGGTGACCAACGACGCGCAGGCGGCCAGCTCTCCCCGCGCCGCTTCCGACAACCTTTCGGTCCGCACCTCCACATCTTCCAGGCCGCAACTGCGGGCTACCTCTTTCAGGAACGCCGCTTTTTTCTTGTTCGGTTCAAGCAGCACGGCCGGCATGGACTGCCAGGCCACCTTCAACGGCAGCCCCGGAAATCCAGCTCCGGAGCCGACGTCAATCAGTAGGCCGCTTGCCGGAGGCAACACCTTGGCCAGGAACAAAGACTCCTCAAAATGCCGCCTGGCGATCTGTTCGGGGTGGTGCAAGGCGGTGAGGTTCACCTTGCGGTTCCATTGAACCAGCAAAGCGAAGTGCGCGGCAAGCTGTTCGATCTGGCGCTCGCTGAGGTCAAGCCCCAAGCCCAGCGCCACTGTGCGCAGCAGCTCTCTATAGGGCGGAACGGGGGATGGCGCCGGAGACCGGGGAGGATTCATAAACGATCTGTTGGATAAGGCAACGTGCCCGGACGCCTCAGGCCTTTGCGCCGGCGTGGCGGCGCTGCCCCATCTCCATATATATGTTGATGATGGAAACCGCCGCCGGTGTAACTCCGGGAATGCGGGAGGCTTGGCCGAGGGTTCGGGGACGGACGCGGGTCAGCTTCTCCACCATTTCGCGGGAGAGTCCGGGCACGCCGCTGTACTCGAACCACTGCGGAATATGACGGCTCTCGGCCTTCTTCATCCTCTCCATCTGAACCCGCTGCTGGGCCAGGTAGCCTTCGTACTTGATGTCGATCGCCGCGATTTCCAGTTCAGCCTGGGTGGGTAAGAAGGGCAGGCCCTCTCGCAGCGAGGCTCCGCAATCTTCCAACGTGATCTCCGGGCGCTTCAACAGTTGACTCATGGTGGGCCTGTCGGCGGGCGCTTGGGAAAGTTTGCCATAGAGGGCTTGGCCGGCGGGCGTGGCGGGATCGGGGCGGCATTGCTCCAGAAACTCCGTCACCCGGCGCACCCGGTCATACTTTTCCTGAAACGCCTTGAAATGTTCCTCACCCACCAAGCCAACCCGGTGGCCGATCGGCATCAGGCGCAGGTCGGCATTGTCGATGCGAAGGTGGAGGCGAAACTCGGCGCGCGAGGTGAACATGCGATAGGGCTCGTCGGTCCCTTTGGTCACCAAGTCATCGATGAGGATTCCTATGTACGCCTGCGTGCGGTCGAGCGTCACCGGTTCGACGCCCTGCGCTTGCAGGCCTGCGTTGATGCCGGCCATGATGCCCTGCCCGGCGGCCTCCTCGTAGCCCGTGGTTCCGTTGATCTGCCCGGCGAGGTACAGCCCCTTGACCTTCTTAGTCTCCAGCGTGTGGTCGAGTTCGGTGGGATTGATAAAATCGTACTCGATGGCGTAGCCGGGCCGGATCATCTCGGCCTCTTCCAAGCCCGGAATCGAGGCCACCATTGCGGCCTGCACGTCGATGGGCATGCTGGTGGACATGCCGTTCACATAGATTTCGTTGGTGTCGAGCCCCTCGGGTTCGAGGAAAAGCTGATGTTTCAGCTTGTCGGGGAACTTCACCACCTTGTCTTCAATGGAAGGGCAGTAACGCGGCCCGATGCCGGAGATCTGGCCGCTATAGAGCGGCGAGCGGCGCATGTTCTGGTGCAGAATGCGGTGCGTCTCGGCGTTGGTGTAGGCAATGTGACAGGCTACCTGCGGCTGCACGATTTTCTTTGTGCGAAAGGAGAAGGGAGTCGGAACGGGGTCTCCCTCCTGCCGCTCGAACTGGTTCCAGTCGATGCTCCTTCCATCCAGGCGCGGCGGCGTGCCGGTCTTGAGCCTGCCGTGCCGCAGGCCCAGACGCTTCAGGGCCTCACCCAAGTACATGGCTGCCGCTTCGCCGCTCCTTCCAGCGGAATAAGTGTTTTCCCCACAATGAATTAGACCATTCAAAAAAGTCCCGGTAGTAACTATTACGGTATTACCTTGAATGGTTCGCCCGTCACGGAGCTTCACGCCTCGCACCCGGTACTTGGGAGCCGAGCTTTCGAGATCGGGAGGCGGAGAGCCTCCCGAATCATCCATTTCCGACAATGTCCCCGCGTTGTCATCCCGAGCAGCTGTTCCTAGCTTGCCGGGGGAGCAGTGAGGGGGCTGTTTTTCCTCTCCATCCACAACCAGGTCCACAACCTCGGCTTGCTTGATCTTTAAGTTGGGCTCCGATTCCAGCACCTGGCGCATGCGGACGCGGTAGAGCTTCTTGTCGGCCTGGGCGCGCGGTGACCACACGGCCGGTCCACGGCTGGTGTTCAGCATGCGGAACTGGATGCCGGTTGCGTCGATCACCTCGCCCATCACGCCGCCGAGGGCGTCCACCTCGCGCACCAGGTGGCCCTTGGCGATGCCGCCGATGGCCGGGTTGCAGGACATCTGGGCGATCAGGTCCAGATTCATGGTGCACAGCGCCGTGCGCAGTCCCATGCGCGCCGCCGCCATCGCAGCCTCGCAGCCGGAGTGGCCGGCGCCAACCACGATCACATCGAATTTTCCTTCCGTCCTTGGCATTGCTGTTCGTCCTAAACCGCCACGATCAATTTTACGACATCCAGATAAATGTTGCGCAGCTTGCGAATCCGGAAGCCTGCCTTCCGCACATTGCCCACCGTATCTCGGATCACCTCCGGGCCGACCCACCTGCTGACGGGGTTCATCAGGCGCAGCATCATGCTGAAGGGAAACCAGCGGCTGCCGGTGTGCTCGAACATTCGCAGCTCCCCGCCGGGCTTTAAGACTCTCCGCAATTCACGCAGGCCGCGCAGCGGGTCCGGCACCGAGCAGAAAGTGCAGGCGGTGAAGATCTGATCGAAGCAATGCCCCGGAAAAGCCAGGTTGTGCGCGTCCATCTCCAGGAGTTCGATTCTCCCGTCGTATTGCTCGGCGCGAGGCCGCGCCTTTTCCAGCATCTTGCGGCTGATGTCAATGCCGGTAACATCTTGCCGGGGCGGGAAAAACTGGATATCGAGGCCCGTGCCGACCGCCAGGAACAGCACCCGCCCGCGCATCGGAGCATAAATTTCTTGCTTGAGATGTCGCCAGCGTTTTTCCGGTCCACGGGAGTTGATAAAATCGTAACCTGCGGCGGCAGCGTCCCATTTGCTTCGGCTCATGATCTTTCCTGCCGCACCTCTCCCTGAAGAACGGCATTGGCCAAGTAGGTAAACGCCAGCACCGCCGCGCCCAGCCCAGCCCCCCACAATGCGCCGCGTTCCCATGGCAACTCGCGGGTTGCTGCGACCATGGCGATGACCATCCCGGTCATCATGCCGGTCAGCATCATCGGCAGCATGACCTCAAACGCGCCGAAAAAGATCCCGCAAACGAACTGCAGCGGCGCCGCCAGCGCCATCCCCAGCAGCATGCCGACCAGCATCGCCGGCAGCATCTTCCAGCTTTCCCCCACCAAGGCTGCACACGACGTCCCGGCCAGCGCCCCCAGCACGCCGTTCGAGAAAATGTCGCCAAGAAGGAAATAAGGGCGCGATTCCATAAAGCTCGGATGCGAAATTCCGGGGCAGCGAAGACCTCGTTTTGAGGTTTGGATACAGTGCCAAGGCGCGCTCCGCTCACCCTTCTTGCCCCGACCATTCTGGCAGAGGGGTCAGGAAGGGTCAACGGGATTGTGGAAAAGGTGTCGTTAGCACATGATATGTCCGGTCTAATTAACATGTGAAATGTCCGCTTTGAGCGGCGTAGGGTAGGGCTTTTTGCCAGGAGGTGGCATGAAGTTCTACTCGGAAGCTGCGATGGAGCGGGCGATGAAGATACAAGAAGTAATTTTGCGAGCGATAGGGAAGCGGATCAACTGGTGGCAGGCAGCCGAGATCATCGGGATCAGCGACCGGCAGATGAGGCGGTGGCGCAGCCGGTACGAGCAGTACGGCTACGACGGGCTGTTTGACCGGCGGCGGGGAAAGCCGAGTCCGCGGCGGGTACCCCTGGGGACGGTGGAGAAGGTGTTGGGGCTGTATCAGGAGAAGTACTTTGACTTCAACGTGCGGCACTTTCACGAAAAGCTGCGGGAAGAGCACGGCCTCCGGCTGAGCTACACCTGGGTGAAGCTGGCATTGCAAGGGGCGGGGCTAGTGAACAGGAGGCGGAAGCGGGGCCTGCACCGCCAGAGGCGGCCCCGGCGGCCGTTGCCGGGAATGCTGCTGCATCTGGATGGGAGCCAGCATCGGTGGTTTGTCGATGATCGCTGGTATGACCTGCTGGTGGTCCTGGATGATGCCAGCAGCGAGATTTACTATGCGCAACTGGTAGAGCAGGAATCGACGCGGACGGTGCTGGCTGCCCTGCGGGAGGTGGTCGAGCAGCAGGGGATCTTTTGCGCCCTTTATAGCGACCGGGCCAGTCATTTCTTCCTGACCCGGAAGGCGGGCGAGCCGGTGGATCGGCAACGGCTGACCCAGGTGGGCCGCGCCCTGCGGGAGCTGGGCATTCAGATGATTCCGGCCTATTCGCCGCAGGCGCGGGGACGCAGCGAGCGGAACTTCGGGACCTGGCAAGGGCGGCTGCCGCAGGAACTGCGCCTGCGGGGAATCATCACGCTAGAGGCAGCGAATCGGTTCCTGCGGGAGGGCTATATCGGGGAGTTCAACCGGCGCTTTGCCGTGCCGGCCACCCAACCAGGCAGCGCCTTTTTGCCGTCAGCCAGGCGGGAGTTAGAGCGAATCTTCTCGATCCAGCACCAGCGGATAGTGAATCGGGACAATACGGTCAGTCTGGAGAACCGCCTCCTCCAGATCGAGAAAACTCCTTGGCGCGGGACTCTGGCGGGCTGCCGGGTGACCGTCTATGAACACCTGGATGGGACGTTAAGCATTGGCTATGGGCCGCTACTCCTCCGAGGGGGTGGCGATCCGGTGCGGCGGTCGGCGGCGGAGCCCTGTGGCTTCCCGACAACACCATTTGGCGCTCACCTCCGTCGCCCTACGGGCTCCTTCGGTCAGCGCCAAATCACTTTCGGTAGAATCATGAAAGCGGACATTTCACTTGCTACATATACCGGACATTTTAACTTGCTAACAACACGGGATTGTGGAAAAGGTAGAACAGTGCGGCAGGCGATTGCCTGCGCCCACGAAAAGAACATCGAATTCGGCATTCCCTGCTACAATCTAATCATCATGCCAACAGCAAAAGCGAACCTGACGGCGACGGTGAAAGCGGCCGGCTGAGCGTCCAAGCTCCTGCAAAGAAGGAAAGAACCTCCACAGTTCTGCTAGAATGGGAAAACCATGAGAAAGACAGTCCCCGCCAAACGAGGCAAGACTCGCCCCAGCCCGTTTTCCGGCAAGCAACTGCCTGTCCTTGTCGAACGAGGTGAGGACGGCTATTACGTCGTGGAATGCCCCGTGCTTCCTGGTTGCTATACGCAGGGGAAAACGCTGGACGAAGCGCTGCGAAACATTCGGGAAGTGATCGAGTTGCTTTTGGAGGAGAACCAAGCGCGCGAGTTAATGGAGTCTTACCAGCCTACCGAGATGGGCCTCCACACGCTTACTTTATGAAATGGAACCCCTGCCGATCCTTTCCGGAAAAGAACTAGTCCGAATTCTGGGAAAGGTTGGCTACCGGAAGGTACGCAACGGGGAAGCCATATCCGTTTGACTTGCTCAGGAAGAAAACCTGTTACCGTTCCGAACTACAAGAGCATTGATCGATCGCTCCTTCGTAAGATACTCCGCGACGCCAGGCTAAGCGCCGAAGAATTTGAGGACCTCGCCCGGCCGTAATGTTAGGTTCCTCTACGGAACGGAAGCCTTGCGAAGCGCGGCGGTCCCCGGAAACTTTCATTGCTTCGCGGAATTGCCTACCTCCTGCTAGAATTGACTTGCCATGCCAACAACAAAAGCGAACCTGACGGCGACGGTGAAAGCGGCCGGCTGAGCCTCCAAGCTGAGTCCAAAGGTTTTGGACGCCGTGCTCGGGAAGCTGCCGCCGCAAAACGATAAAAACGTGCTGGTCGGCTTCGACAAAGCCGACGACGCCGGCGTCTACCTCATCGCGCCCAACCTGGCGCTGGTGCAGACGGTGGACTTCTTCACGCCCATCGTGGACGATCCGTTCACCTTCGGCGAGATCGCCGCTGCCAACTCCCTGAGCGACGTCTACGCGATGGGCGGCAAGCCCGTCTCGGCGCTCTCGATTGTCGCCTTTCCCGGCAAGGGCGACACCGAAATCCTGCTACAAATCCTGCTCGGCGGCCTATCGAAGATGCAAGAGGCCGGTTGCGCCGTGATCGGCGGCCACAGCATCGCCGACGATGAGCTCAAGTTCGGTTACGCCGTCACCGGCACCATCGACCCGGCGCGCGTGCTCTCCAACGCCTCCGCCCGCGCCGGAGACGCGCTGCTGCTGACCAAGCGTCTGGGGACCGGGGTGATCTCGACCGCCATCAAGATGGGCAAGGCCTCCGAAGATTGCATTGCTGCGGCTGTGGATTCCATGAAAACGCTCAACCGGGAGGCCTGCCAGGTCTTGTGGCGTTTAGCCGATAGCCCCGGGGATCAAACCGGTGGCTGGGTGCATTCGGTCACCGACATCACCGGCTTCGGCCTGCTCGGCCATGCCCGCGAGATGGCGCTGGCCAGCGAGGTGACTGTCGAGCTGGACCATTCCCGCGTGGCCGCGCTGCCCGGCGCGCTCGACGCCATCCGCCAGGGCTTTATACCCGGAGGGCTGAAGAAAAACCGCGAGTTCGCCTCCTGCGCGGTCTCCCTGGCCGCGAACGTCCCGGCGGAGATCGAGTCTCTTCTCTATGATCCTCAAACCTCCGGCGGCCTGCTGATCGCGCTGCCGCCTTCGCTGGCGGCAGAAGTGGAATCCGCCCTCCGCGAGGCCAATGTTCCGGCAGCCGCCGTCGGCAGCGTCCTTCCGCGCGGTGAACACGCCATCGTTGTGGTGTAGGCAAATCATCAACAGGTCCTGCAAGAGATAAGAAAGGGGAAAGGTCCTGGCCGAAATTTTCGCGGAAACCTTCAAGGTCCCGCTGCTGCTGGCGGCACAGCCGGAAGGTGGCTATACGGTTACCAGCCCCGTGTTGCCGGAACTGCTGACGGAAGGCGATACTTTGGAAGAGGCCGTTCATAACGTCCAGGACGCACTGGCGGCTGTTATCGAAACCTACCAAGATATGGGCAAGCAACTCCCTGCCAATCTCTGACAGGACCCGTAAGCATCCTTCTCGTTACGTTTGAAGTAGCATTAGGATAGGGCTTGCGCTTCATCTCGAATCGCATCCATTTCTCTGGCGGCCTCCCGTGCGTCCGAGATTTTAATATGGGGTTTTAGTTTAGAGATGCGGACTGCTCGATCTGCAATATTGACTCCTTCTTCTTCAAGCGTGACGAACAGCGCTGTTGAGAGACGCTCCAGCTCAACAACCTTTTTCTCGCCTAGCTTTTCCGCAACAAATTCTACTTGTTTCGAGAATCTGCTCGCGGTCTTAATTTGCCTTTTCAGATTTTCGCTGGCCGGTCCAGGCTCGAGACTCGGACCGTAGGGGTACTGCGGTTCCCACTTCAAGAATGAATCAGCAAGCATCCCGGAAAGCTCCTCCCTCAAATCAAAGGAAAAGGGACCGTGTTTGTATAGGATAAACTGAAATTTGAGGGGAACGCCCAAAAGCCCCTGCAAAAAATAGGTGGACTTTTGAAGGTGGGTCTCACTCGCCCAGCTTCCCTTTGACCTTAACGTCTCAATCAAATTCAGGAGCACACTTGCCCTCTGCAGTTGATTCATGATTTTTTCTCCTATTGCCCTGAACTATCATTGGGGAATGATTGTTTCCAAGTTTCTGTCAAGCCATTTCCTGGCTTCATCGCGCAACGTTGGATCAATAAAAATGCAATCCACTGCAAACGTTGGAACTTCCTTCAGGGTCGCAGAAACTGTCAGAGATGAGTGGATTCTACCATCACGGGCACGAACAGGAAAGGAGATTCCAGTGCCGCGCTGTTTGTAGGAATCTCTCCGGACAGCATCTACACCATATTCCTCTATGAGGGCATTATAAACGTAGCGAACGCTGTCCAAATTCCGGTCTTGGTCTTTTGGGTTCTGACTGTACAACAATCGGAAATGCCCGCGCTCTGTAATTCTGTGCGCATGCATGTGGCCATTCTGCGACAAATCTCCCGCAGCCTTCGATATTGCTGCTGTTACCTCATTGTCGGTCATCTTTAACCCGCATTTCCAGTTTGAAATCGTAGAAGCAACCATCGACTAACCTCCAACATCAATATTGATGCTGGTTCCAGCGTCAATATTGCCTTCTGGAGGTGTAAACCTAATGGGTGAGAGCCAAAAACAGGGATTTCAGCTGTCGTTCAACCGGTTTCTGCGGGTCGCTTTTCAGGGATCGCGGGTGACTTCCAACGGTGGACTGATTCTGGTGCGCGAGTTGGACGAGCGATTGGGATTCGGAGACCTCATCGAACAACACCTGACGGACTCTAGAGCAAACAATGCGCGGTTTTCTTTTGCAGACCTTCTACGGCAGTCCGTGTACAGTCGCCTGGCTGGGTACGAGGACGTGAACGATGCCGAGCAACTCTCACGAGATCCGACCTTCCGGCTAATCGGTTCCGAGAAGATCTGGGATCGAGGGGCAGCACTGCCGTCCCGGTTGCAAACCTTCGAGACGGAACTTCTGGCTGAGGAGGAAAACTTCGCGGGGCTGGCACGGGTGAACCGAGAGCTGATCGGCAGGGCAGAAGCAATCGATTCGCCGCACCGAACAGTGCTGGACATGGACTCGACCGAGATTCCGGTCTACGGCGAACAGGAGAATAGCGCCTACAACGGGCATTTCGAGTCGAGCTGCTATCACCCGTTGTTGCTGTTCAATCGCGAGGGTGACTGTTTGGCGGCCAAGCTGCGACCCGGTAACGTCCACAGCGCCGATGACTGGGAAGAACTTCTCCTGCCGGAGATCGAGCGGCAGCAGAAGCTGGGCAAGGAAGTAGTGTTTCGTGCCGACGCGGCCTTTGCCAAACCGGAGATCTACGAGGCTCTGGAGGAGCGGGAGGTAAAGTACGCCATCCGCATCCCGGCCAACGATAGCCTACAGCGGGACATTGAGGAGTTGCTGACTCGGCCGGTGGGAAGACCCAGTGTGAAGCCGTTGGTGGAGTACAAGGGCTTTCTCTATCAAGCAGCGAGTTGGGGTAAGGCGAGACGGGTCGTTGCCAAGGTGGAACATCACCAGGGAGAGCTGTTCCCGCGAGTGGGATTCATCGTGACGAACTTGACTCTGCCAAGTCGGGCGGAGGTGCGGTTTTACAACAAGCGCGGTACGGCCGAGCAGTGGATCAAGGAAGGCAAACAGGCGGTGAAGATGACGCGGCTCAGTTGTCACCGGTTCCGGTCGAACGAGGTCCGGCTGTGGCTCACCATCATTGCCTATAATCTCGGCAACCTATGGCGGCGACTGGTTCTGCCACAGAGAATCGGAAACTGGTCCTTGACGAGCTTGCAGCAGCGGTTGGTGAAAACCGGAGGACGCCTAATTAAGCATGCCCGCTACTATTGGCTATTGCTGGCAGAGAGCCATCTGACTCGGCGGCTGTTTGCCAGCATGCTGGGGCGGATAAATGGGCTGTCGCTTCCGTCGGGATAGCCTAGCCTGCGGCACCCCATAAAATGATTCCGATTTTAAAGACTTCAGACAGGAGAAGGAACATGAGATCCTATCGAATTCTGTTTGGCCTGTCGCTTGTGATTGGAACAATGGTGGCCATCGGGTGCCAGCGAAGTGGTTCATCAGACCGCGCAGCTTCTGAAATGGGCACCGAAGATCTTCCGCAAGATGTCTTTCAGGATTCGCTCAACCGCCTTCCGTTGATCGAGAGGGAAGAACTGGACGAGGCCAATCGGAAAGCATACGACCAAGCCGTTGAATCGCCCGATGGAATCCGGGGAGTGGATGGAATACGGCTTCACGCCTCAGGGGCAGATGTCCGGTACGATTCTCCTCTTGGCCATCGCTTGACTGAGTTAGCAATCAATACAAATGCTGCAGAAACGGATCAGCCGTATGAGTGGACGCTCCATGCTGAGGAAGGGCTTCGGCAAGGTCTGGAAAAGGAAATCGTCGACGTCCTGAGATTCAAGGAGCCTCTTATAGGACAGGTCAAGGGACTAGGCGAAACGGAAGCTGCCATTATCCAACTAGGCCGCGAAGCGGTTACAAGACATAAAGTGACCCCGGAAACCTATGCGCGTGCCTTGAAAGCTTTGGGAAAGGCCAACCTAGTGGATATAGTTACATTAATGGCCCGATACTCAGGGACCTCAGTGAGACTCACCGTAGTGAATCAACATTTGCCTCTGGACTGGAAGCACATCGTTCCTCTTCAGCTTCCTTACAGATGGGAAGACGCGTCTCCTCCTGATATTCATCCGGAGTCTAGGAGCCGTCTGCCTTTGATCAAAGTCCCGCAGCCGCCATCCAATCCTGATCGTCCCAGGCTGGCCCCTTGGGGTACGGGTCCGAACCAAATATCCCTCCACAGCGGTGGTGCCAAGTTCCTTGAACTTATCGAAGCAGACCTTGGACGAAGGCTGATGGAACTAGCGATCCTCATAACAGCCCGCGAATTGAACCAACAATACTTGTGGACGATGCACGAATTGGAAGCCGCCAAGCTAGGCCTGGAGCATTACATAATAGACGTTGTAAGGGACCGCAAGCCTCTGACAGGCTTGGGTGAAAAAGAAGCGGCGATTATTCAGTTGGGTCGCGAGGTTTTTGGGAAGCATTTAGTGACTCCGGAAACCTACGCGAATGTGGTGAAACTTTTTGGCGAGAGGAATGTAGTTGACCTGGCGGGTCTGATGGCGGTTCAAGCAGGAGATGCTCTGATTCTGACGGTTTTCGATCAGCATTTACCGCCCGGTCAGAAGCCGCTGCTGACGATGCCGTAGTGTGTTTGATTTCAGCAGAAATGGGAGCGATTTGAGACGGACCGTAGACTACACGGTTTGAGGTTCGGTTCACCCCTTGGATCATTAAATTCTATGCTGGGCGTTCTGGTACACGGAGATAATCATTTTATCGTCCGCGGGCCACTGCCGGATCGAGCAACGGCACTGGCACTAGGCAGAAGCGGGGCAAGGAGGTGGTATTTCGTGCCGACGCGGCCTTTGCGAAGCCGGAGATTTACGAGGCGTTGGAGAAGCGGGGTGTGAAGTATGCCATCCGCATCCCTTCCAACGAGAACCTCCAGCGGGACATCGAGGAGTTGCTGAAACGTCCGGTAGGAAGGCCGGGCCAGAAGCCGTTGGTGGAGTACAAGGGGTTTCTGTACCAAGCCGAGAGTTGGAAGACGGCCCGACGGGTGGTAGCCAAGGTAGAACATCATCCGGGGGAGTTGTTCCCGCGAGTGGGGTTCATTGTGACGAACCTGACGCTTCCGAGTCGAGCGGTGGTGCGGTTCTATAATAAGCGAGGGACAGCAGAGCAGTGGATTAAGGAAGGCAAGCAGGCGGTGAAGATGACGCGGCTCAGTTGCCATCGGTTCCGGTCCAACGAGGTACGGCTGTGGCTGACCATCATTGCCTATAATCTGGGAAATCTGTGGCGGCGACTGGTGCTGCCACAGAGAATCGGGAACTGGTCCTTGACGAGCTTGCAGCAGCGGTTGGTGAAAACCGGAGGACGCCTGATTAAGCATGCCCGCTACTATTGGCTATTGCTGGCAGAGAGCCATCTGACTCGGCGGCTGTTTGCCAGCATGCTGGGGCGGATAAATGGGCTGTCGCTTCCGTCGGGATAGCCTAGCCTGCGGCACCCAATAAAATGATTCCGATATCCCCCGGGAATGGAGGGGTGTCTGAAAAAGCTGGTTCTGGAAGCCGAGGCGATGGGTTTTTGGGGACTCGGAAAGAGCGGCTGGAAGCCGCTGGCAGTATCTCGGAGAAAATATTGGGCTGGAAGTGCTCAGTTGAAGGCCAACGGGTTTATACTCACGAGTCGGAGGGCCAAAAAACTAATTCCGGTTTAAATGATCTTTCACATCTGTCGAGAAGCACCCTCCATTCAACCATGCCTTAATGAAGTCCTGTAGATGAATGTCGTATATCCGCCGCACCGGATGGAAGTACAACTGTGTATACATAAGGTAACGTGCCCACAAGAGGGATTCAGCTGATTGCAATCCCCCTTCCTCTATTCCTAAAGCTGGCTCCTCCGATTCATCCTCCATTCTTCTTGGGAGAACACATAGGGTGTCAATGAGACGGTAGTGGTCAAATCGACCATACGCGACCCCTGCGTGATAGGAATCACGGAGCAAATAATCAATCCGATCCGCGCCGAAAGCGTCACTCGTTATGATCTCCGAGAGGATCGCTTCCCAATCGCTAAATGTTTCGCCCTGATAATACTTGGGACCAACCGCTAACTTTCCAACATCGTTGGGTTGAATCTTCAGCGCGTCCCAGATGGCTTTCAGCTCGTTGTCACGAATAATTTCCATGCCGATACGCTCATGGTTCCACCCTTCCGGCAGGAGTTGCTTTTCCGCAGCATGAGAGAAGGGGAGATGCCCAAGGTCGTGACACAGAGCAGCCATACGAAGAACTCTCCTCCAGTAGTGCCATTCATATTTTTCCGGACTCGGAAGAATTCTTCGAATCGCCTCGTCATAAATATTATCCGGATTTGTGACGACATCGTAGATTCGGCTGGCAACCTCCATAACACCCAACGAGTGTTCAAACCTACGGTGTGTTGCTCCAGGATAAACGAGGTACGTTAGCGCAAGTTGGTGAATGTGGCGCAATCTTTGAAACGGCCGGGAATCGATAATTTTCCGCTCTTCAGCGTCAAACCGAATGAAGGTGTGAATTGGATCGCGGATTTCGTAAGTCTTAACTGCCATTTCCTACTCAAAACATTTGGATGGACAACGGCATATTACCTCAAGCACCGGAGAATCCAAACTTCAGAAAATTCACCTCCTCCTATCCCTTTTTCACTTCCCGATACAGAACGTAGCGAAGATGTTGTTCAGGATGTCCTCGACTGTAGTCTCGCCAGTGATGGCGTCGAGCGGGCGCAGGGCGTTGTAGAGATCAAGCAGCAGCATCTCGTGCGGGACGCCGTTTCCCAAGCTCCTGCGGGCAGCGGCCAGCGCGTCGAGCGACTCGCGGAGCAGTTGCTCCTGCCGGGCGTTGGTGAGAAACTGCGACTCCCGGTCTCCGGCCAACGCCGGGGCCGTCGCCTCCAGGATCGCCCGCCGCAACTCTCCGATCCCTTCCCGTTTCAATGCGGAGACAGTGCAGACCGGCCGGCTGTCTTGCGCGGCCAATGTCTTCCGGTCGAGGCGTTGCGGCAGGTCGCTTTTGTTGACCACCGGCAGCAGCTTGCCGATCGCCGCGAGTCGCCCGAGCAGGTCACGGTCCTCCGCCGTCAAGTCTTCGGAGCCGTCAAGCACCAGCAGCGCCAAGTCGCTGTCCGCCGCCGCCTCGTAGGACTTGCGCACGCCGATGGCCTCTGCTTCCTCGAAGGCGCGCCGCACCCCCGCCGTATCCACAAAGCGTATCGGGATTCCCTCCAAATCGACGGTCTCTGAAACCAGGTCTCGCGTGGTCCCCGGCGTGGCCGTAACGATGGCGCGGTCTTGTTCCAGCAGGCAGTTAAACAGGCTCGACTTGCCGACGTTCGGGCGCCCCAGAATGGCCAGCGTAAGGCCTTGCTGGATGAGCTTGCCCGTCTCGAAGCTTTCCGCCAGTCGCGCCAGGGATTGCTCCACCGGCTCCATGCGCCAGCCGATCTGGGCAGCGGCAAGAACGCTGACGTCATCTTCCGCAAAGTCGATCCCCGCTTCCAGCAGCGAGATCAGGTCCACAAGCTGTTTTTTCACGGGAGCCAGGCGGCGGGAGACGGCGCCTTCCACCTGCTGTGCGGCGACGCGTGCCTGGTAGAGCGTCCGCGCCTCGATCAGGTCGCGCACGGCCTCGGCCTGGGTGAGGTCGATGCGACCGTTGAGGAAGGCTCGCAGGGTGAACTCGCCCGGCTCGGCCAGCCGCGCCCCCGTTGCCAGGCACCGCCGGACCAAATACTCCAGGACCACCGGCGAACCGTGGCAACTGACTTCCACAACATCTTCGGCGGTGTAGGAGCGGGGCTTCGGAAAGTATGTCGCCAAGACGCGGTCGATGGCCGTGTTTTGTTCAGCCTCGCCTCCGGACTCGGCTTCCTCGTCGCCCGGCAACTCGGCATAAACAACGCGCCAGGGAGCCAACTCCAGCGCCGCCGCCGATTTTTCTTCCGTAACCCCGGCAGGCCGCCGCAATATTTGTTGCGCAATGCGCAGGGCGTCCGGCCCGGAAAGACGCACAATTCCGATGCCGCCGCGCCCGGCGGGCGTGGAGATGGCAACAATGGTATCGTCACTTCTCGGTGCCATGGTTGGGTTCCGGGCGCGTCCGAAAAGCTCTCTATTTATCTTCCGCAGGGAAAATGACGACTTTGCGGTAGGGACCCCCGCCTTGGCTTTCGGTGCGCACTGCTGGATTATCTTTCAAAGCCAGGTGGACGATGCGGCGGTCGCGGGAGTTCATGGGACTCAGTGGAAAGGGCATGCCGCCGCTGGCCACCCGTTCGGCTGCCGTTGCCGCCATCAGCCGCAGCTCGTCTAGGCGCAGGGTCCTGTAATCCTGGCAGTCGAAGGCGATCTTGCCTTGATTGGTCAGCGGCAGGCGCAAAACCTTGCTGAAGATGTGTTCCAGCGCCTCCAGCAGTTCCCCTCCGCGCTCCAAAAGCAAGTCCGTGTCGGGGCCGGAGAAGTTCACTACTATCGCCGGGCTTCCCAGGTCGCGATATCTCTCCGTTCCCGCCTGTATCTCAAATTGCAGGTCGAACCCGGCCTGCTTCAGCACCTGGCCCAGCACCTGCTCCACTTGCAGTTTCACTTTTTCGAGGTCGTGTTCCGTCATTCTATTTCTTTGCCAGAGCCTTTTTCTTTCGGCCCGAGGCGGCTTTCTTGGCCGCCACCAAGTGCTTCATCTCGGTGCGATTAATGTACATCTGCTGAGCGATCCCCACCAAGTTGCCCGTCAGCCAGTAAAGCACCAAGCCGCTGGAAAGACTCCAAAAAAAGAACAAGAACATCACGGGCATAAACATCATGATCTTCTGCTGCGTCGGGTCCGGCGAGGTGGACGGGCTCATTTTTTGCAACAGAAATTGCGTGCCGCACATTAGCAGCGGCAGCACCTTGATGGAAAACGATTCGGGCGACGAAAGGTCCTGAATCCACCAAATCCAAGGGGCTTGCCGCATCTCGATGCTGGAGATCAGGACCCTGTAAAATCCGATAAAAAAGGGAAGCTGCAGCAGCATCGGCAGGCAGCCCCCCAGAGGGTTCACGCCGTGCTTCTTATACAACGCCATGGTTTCCCGCTGCATCTCCTGCTTTCGCGGGTCTTTGATCTTGTACTGCTTGTACTTCTCCTGGATAGCCTTGATCTGCGGCTGCAACCGCTGCATCTTCATCATCGAGCGGAGGCTTTTGAGTTTCAGTGGGAACAGCAGCATGTTGATGACGATGGTGAGCAAGACAATGGACCAGCCGTAATTGCTGACGATGTTGTCGTGAACCCACCGCAAGCCCAGGAAAAGGGGCTTGGCGATGAACTCGAACCATCCATAATCCACCAACTCCGGCAGAAGTTCATCCACCTCGGCCAGCACGCCGGTCTCCTTGGGCCCCACGTATAACCGCATGCTGTTCTCTGGAGAATCTCCGCTCCCGACGGCGACTCCCAGGGAGGCACTCTTGCTTTCCTGGTTCGGAAGGAAAATCTCGTCCCGGACGGCGGTCACGCGGAGCGGCCCCTGCTGCGGCAGAAAAACAGCCGAGAAGAAGTGATCCTCGATTCCCGCAAACCGGAACGGGCCGCTGAAAGTTTCCTCTCCCTCGACGTCGCCGGGGTCGAGACGCTCCATGCCTTCCGGTTTCCGGTACAGCACCCGGATCCCTCCTCCTCCCACGCGCATCCCCCCAGGCTGCATCTCGCCGAAGGCTCCCGGCCAGCCGATCCCGTGGTCGATGATTCTGCCGTCGCGAGAGAGCGTGGTCTCGATCTCCACCACGTAACTGTCGCGGGAGAAAACGATCTGCTTGCGGACGGCGACTTGGCCGCTGCTGTACTCAAACGTCAAGGTGCCGGGAACCAGTAGCCGATCCCTGGCAGAGGCGGCAAACAGCGCCTGGTTGATCTCCTCCCGGAGGGCCTCTTCCCGGACCCAAAGGGAGAACGGCTCGCCAAACTGAGCCTGTGACTCGGGATGAACCAACTCCAGCGGATTGCCCTCGGCGTCGAGGTAGCCTTTCAGTGTCCAACTCTTCACCACCGCGCCGCGCGTGGAAAAGACAGCCCGAAAGAGATCGTTCTCCACCACGATTTCCCGTTCGGAGGCCGCCCCGGTCGGCGCCATCGCAAACTCGGCAGGAGCCGCCGGCTGCTCTGTTGCCGGAGCCTCGGCCAGGGACTCAGGGGGTTGTTGTTCCGCCGGAACCTCCTCTGCTTCCCTTCCGCCCGGCGGAGGCGACTGCACCAGCAGCGGGCGCGACAACAACAGCACCAGGAAGGAAAGCCCGAAGGCCAGCAGGACTCGCAGTTCTGGGGATAGTTCTCTCTTAGCCATGGGCAACAGCACGGGACTCAAACCCGCATGCAGAAAGCTTTACGGTCTGGATGGCCGGCTTCTCCCGCCGGCGGAATTCTTCTACGAGACGGGATCGTACCCCCCGGGATGGAAGGGGCGGCAGCGTAGCAAGCGCGTCGCCGTCATCCACAGTCCCTTTGCCGGGCCATGCCTCTTCACCGCCTCTGACGCGTAGCTGGAACAGGAGGGGTAGAACTTACACGAAGAGGGCAGGGTCGGAGAGATCGCCTGCTGATAAAACCCCAGCAGCGCCAGCAAGAAAGTTTTCATGAGTCTCTATCTTCTGTCTTTGCCGCTGCGGCCGACCGCGCGCAGGCCCGGAAAAAACTCTCCACTGTCGCTTCCAGTCGGTCAAATCTCGCCGACTTTGCCGAGAGCCTGGGGTTGAAGACGATATCCCACCCCGGCCCCAACTCCGGCAGGTGTCTCCTGGAGGCCTCGCGCAACCGCCTCTTGAGGAAGTTCCTTTCGACCGCCCCTCCTAGAGAGCGCGGCACGGTGAGCCCAATGCGGCTGCAGGGCATTTCATTTGCCAAGGAAAACGTCAATAGGAAACCCAGGCTGTGGCGGCGCCCTTTCGAGTACACTCTCCGGTAATCGAGCCTGCGCAGCAGGCGCGCCTGCTTGGGAAAGCCATATTTGCCGCCGGAGTTCTCTGAAGTGTCCTGCCGTGTCAACCCAGCCCCTTAGCGAGAGGAAACCGTAAGATGCTTCCGGCCCCGTTTTCGTCTTCTGGCCAGGATCTTGCGGCCGCTTCTGGTTTTCATTCTCGCCCGGAAGCCATGCGTTTTCGCGCGCTTCCGATTCTTTGGCTGGTAAGTCCTTTTTGGCATGTTGTGGAGGCTTTACAAAATGAATGAACGTCTGCGTGTGCGGTCCGCAATGATTGAGTATAAATGCCCCGCCGGTAACTGTCAAGGATTCGGACCCGGCTTTGTCGTTAGCACATGATATGTCCGGTCTAATTAACATGTGAAATGTCCGCTTTGAGCGGCGTAGGGTAGGGCTTTTTGCCAGGAGGTGGCATGAAGTTCTACTCGGAAGCTGCGATGGAGCGGGCGATGAAGATACAAGAAGTAATTTTGCGAGCGATAGGGAAGCGGATCAACTGGTGGCAGGCAGCCGAGATCATCGGGATCAGCGACCGGCAGATGAGGCGGTGGCGCAGCCGGTACGAGCAGTACGGCTACGACGGGCTGTTTGACCGGCGGCGGGGAAAGCCGGGTCCGCGGCGGGTACCCCTGGGGACGGTGGAGAAGGTGTTGGGGCTGTATCAGGAGAAGTACTTTGACTTCAACGTGCGGCACTTTCACGAAAAGCTGCGGGAAGAGCACGGCCTCCGGCTGAGCTACACCTGGGTGAAGCTGGCATTGCAAGGGGCGGGGCTAGTGAACAGGAGGCGGAAGCGGGGCCTGCACCGCCAGAGGCGGCCCCGGCGGCCGTTGCCGGGAATGCTGCTGCATCTGGATGGGAGCCAGCATCGGTGGTTTGTCGATGATCGCTGGTATGACCTGCTGGTGGTCCTGGATGATGCCAGCAGCGAGATTTACTATGCGCAACTGGTAGAGCAGGAATCGACGCGGACGGTGCTGGCTGCCCTGCGGGAGGTGGTCGAGCAGCAGGGGATCTTTTGCGCCCTTTATAGCGACCGGGCCAGTCATTTCTTCCTGACCCGGAAGGCGGGCGAGCCGGTGGATCGGCAACGGCTGACCCAGGTGGGCCGCGCCCTGCGGGAGCTGGGCATTCAGATGATTCCGGCCTATTCGCCGCAGGCGCGGGGACGCAGCGAGCGGAACTTCGGGACCTGGCAAGGGCGGCTGCCGCAGGAACTGCGCCTGCGGGGAATCATCACGCTAGAGGCAGCGAATCGGTTCCTGCGGGAGGGCTATATCGGGGAGTTCAACCGGCGCTTTGCCGTGCCGGCCACCCAACCAGGCAGCGCCTTTTTGCCGTCAGCCAGGCGGGAGTTAGAGCGAATCTTCTCGATCCAGCACCAGCGGATAGTGAATCGGGACAATACGGTCAGTCTGGAGAACCGCCTCCTCCAGATCGAGAAAACTCCTTGGCGCGGGACTCTGGCGGGCTGCCGGGTGACCGTCTATGAACACCTGGATGGGACGTTAAGCATTGGCTATGGGCCGCACACGGTGGGCCGCTACTCCTCCGAGGGGGTGGCGATCCGGTGCGGCGGTCGGCGGCGGAGCCCTGTGGCTTCCCGACAACACCATTTGGCGCTCACCTCCGTCGCCCTACGGGCTCCTTCGGTCAGCGCCAAATCACTTTCGGTAGAATCATGAAAGCGGACATTTCACTTGCTACATATACCGGACATTTTAACTTGCTAACAACAGGATTCGGACCCGGCTTTCCCGCCGGTCAAGACGGGCTATTTTACTCGTTGAGAGAATCCGGTCGCTGTGCTAAAATTAGCATGTCTAAAACGGAAAGGCTGTACGCAGTTTGTTCCGCGTTGCCTCCGGGATGGAAGTGGAGCAAAACGGTAGGTGGGAGGCCGTAGCCAGTGCCTTCTCTCGCTTTCGGGGCGTGGCGGCGGATTTTTGGGTTATCTTTGTAAATCCTTTGTTAACTGTGGTTTATATATAAATATTGTGATTTTTGTGGGAAGACATCTCCGATTTCTTCCCTCGGTTTCTTTCCTCTCGATCAGGTTGGACTGCCCTTCATCCGCAGAAGAAAGTCAGTGTAGATGAATCCGTGGGAAAAAATTCTGGGTCGTTTAAAGCAAACCGTAAGCTCTCAGAGCTACTCGACGTGGCTGATGCCGGCCCGCTTCAGTCATGTTGAGGACTCCACCCTTTTCGTCCGCGTCCCCAACGAAACTTTCCGCGACTGGTATGAACAAAGTTTCGGGGACCTGCTGCAAAGCGCCTTGCAAACTCTGCAACCCGACATTCACCGGATTCAGCTCGTTTGTGAGGCGGACAAACCAAAAAAAGGCCCCGCTGCGCAAACCCGGTTTGATTTCGACTCCGCCCTCACTCAACTCAACCCACGGTACACGTTTGACACCTTCATAGTAGGCACGTCGAACCAGTTCGCGCATGCCGCCGCCGACGCAGTTGCCCGCACTCCTTCCAAGGCGTACAACCCGCTGTTTCTTTACGGCGGCGTGGGGATGGGGAAGACCCACCTGATGCAGGCTATCGGGCACGCCCTGCGCTCTAACGGCTGCAAGCGGCTCTCCTATGTCCCTTGCGAACAGTTTGTAAATGAGATGATCAACTCCATCCGGTACGACCGCATGGTCTCTTTCCATGACCGTTACCGGAGTCTGGACACGCTCCTGGTGGACGACATTCACTTCCTGGGAAGCAAGGAGCGCACCCAGGAGGTCTTCTTCCACACCTTCAACGCGCTTTATGAGGCGCAAAAGCAAATTGTTTTCACCAGTGACCACCTCCCCCAGGAGATTCCCCAACTGGCGGAGCGCTTGCGATCCCGTTTCGAGTGGGGATTGATGGCTGACATTCAGCCGCCGGACCTGGAAACCAAGATCGCCATTTTGATGAGAAAGGCTGAATCGCAAGGAGTCCAATTGCCCGACGATGTCGCATTATTCATCGCCGGAAAAATCCGCACCAATATTCGCGAGTTGGAAGGTTCTTTGACACGGCTGCTGGCCTACTCCTCGCTGACCGGCGTAGAAATCAACTTGGGAATGGCGCAGCAGATTCTGAAAAGCACCTTATCCGCCCAGGAAAAAAAGGTGAACATCGAGGCAATTCAGAAGGTGGTTGTAGATGAGTTTCATTTGCGGGTCTCCGACCTGAAGGCCAGAAACAACTCCCGTAAAGTGGTATATCCCCGGCAGATCGCCATGTTCCTCTGCCGGGAACTTGCCGGCGCTTCGCTGCCGGAAATCGGCCGTTCCTTTGGGAACAAGCATCACACAACGGTTTTGCATTCCACTGAAAAAATCAGAGAAGCCAGGAAATCAGATAAGGCTATGAACAGGTTGATTCACAAACTGAGCGATTTGCTGCAGTAAAAGATATCCCTAAGGTAGTTGGGCCGGCGTCACTCGGCTGTGAATCTATTGTGGATTGGTTGTGGATGTGTGTGGAAAACTTTAGGATTAGGAAGACGCCTTCTGACAGGTTTCCTCAGAATCTTTTATGGACACCCTATTCATCCACAGGGTGCGACCGGCCGCTTCTCCTGAAAAATCAGCCACGCACCCGTTTTCCACAGATCGCAAGTTCTGATGATGATGAAATGCGGAAGGACAACTCAGAGATTTTCACAGAGGTGATTTAGATGGAATTTTCCGTACAGCGCGCTGACTTGCTAAAAGAACTGAATCTGTCCCAGGGGGTCATTGAGCGGAAAACGACCATACCGATCCTGTCGAATGTTTTGCTGGTAGCTTCCGGTGACTCGTTGCAGATAACGGCTACGGACCTGGAGTTGGGAATCCGCAGCTCCTGCCCGGCCAAGGTAAAAAAAGAAGGGGCCACGACTGTCGCTGCCAAAAGATTGCTCGACTATGTAAGGAATCTGGAGCAGCCGGAGATACGCTTCAACGCTCTGGATTCCGAATCGGGTGGGACTCTGCAGTTGAACTGCGGGAATTCTCACGTCCGCATGCCTGGGATCGCCAAAGACAATTTTCCAGTTCTTCCGGATTTCCCAGGAAAGCTGGCTGTGCTTCCTTCCGAGACGATTTTACAGATGGTCAGCCGCACCATCTTCGCCGTGTCCAGCGAGGAAACGCGGTACACGCTGAATGGGGCGCTGCTGTTGTTGAAGCCGGAGAGGATGGCGATGGTTGCCACCGACGGGCACCGGCTGGCTCATGTAGAGAGCGATCCTACGCTGGCTGAAAAGGGCTACAGCGGTGTCGGTGGAGAAGTGAGGATTCTGGTTCCCAGGAAAGCAATGGCAGAGTTGACGCGCCTGCTAGGGGAGCTAAAAGAAAATACCGGGATCGAGTTTGGGAAGGATGACAATCATCTATTCTTTAAAGTGGGGGGACGCTTGCTGGTTTCCCGCTTGCTAAGCGGGCAATTTCCCAACTATGAGGCCGTTTTGCCGAAAGAAAATGACAAAGTAGTGATGCTGGACCGGGACCAGTTTACTGCTGCCATCCGGCGGGTCTCTTTGTTTTCCGACGAACGGACTCATAGCATCCGGTGTCAGTTAAACAAAGATGAGCTGAAGATCGTTTCTTCTGGTTCCGAGGCTGGGGAGTCTGAAGAATCCCTGCCGGTGAGCTACGCGGGAGAGATGATCGCAGTCGGGTTCAACTGGCAGTACTTGTTGGATTTTCTGGCCGCTTCCGGCGGAGGGGAGATTTCCATGGAGTTCAAAGACGAGCAGAGTGCGGGCCAGTTGAGGCCGACTGCTGAGGAAAATATCAACTATCGCTATGTGATTATGCCGATGAGGATATGAGAAGGGGACGGGACACCGGGCGTTATGGGGGTGCCGCAGCGGACGGACGACAGAGAAGGAAAGTAATTGCAATTAATGGAGTAATACGAAAAGGATGACCAACAAGGAACAGAGCGCCTCGCGGACCGGCAAACCCGCTCAGGAGGGCTACGACGCTCGCAGCATCAAGGTGCTGAAGGACCTCGAGGCAGTGCGGAAGCGCCCGGCCATGTATATCGGCTCGACGGGTGCCGGCGGCCTGCATCATTTGGTTTACGAGGTAGTGGATAACTCTGTGGATGAAGCCCTGGCGGGGTATTGTTCCGCCGTAGATTTGACCGTTCACACAGACAACTCGGTCACGGTCGTCGACAACGGACGCGGCATACCGGTGGGATACCACGAGGGAGAAAAGCGCTCGGCTACTGAGGTCGTCATGACGGTGCTCCACGCCGGAGGGAAGTTTGACACCAACAGTTACAAAGTCTCCGGCGGACTGCACGGCGTCGGGGTGTCGGTGGTCAACGCGCTCAGCGAGTGGCTGGAGGTGGAGATATGGCGCGACGGTTACACCTGGGAGCAGTCCTATGAGAAGGGAACCCCTAAAGAACCTCTCAGGAAGACGGGCAAAACCAGCAAGCAGGGTACCAAGGTTAGCTTCCTGGCCGATTCCAGCATCTTCGACAGCATGGAATATAGCTTTGACACCCTTTCGCAGCGCCTGCGGGAGCTGTCCTTCCTGAACAAAGGTCTCAAAATCACGATCCGCGATGAGCGCACCGATAAGGGACATATATTCCGCTACGTGGGCGGCATCGCCGAGTTTGTCAAGCACTTGAGCAAGGGCAAGGGCGTTTTGAACGACAAGCCGATCTGCTTTGAAGGGGTCCGCAAAGCGGATGCCGTCGGCGAGGTGCAGATCGAGGTCGCCCTGCAATACAACGATTCCTATTCGGAAACCGTTTTCAGCTTCGCCAACAACATCAACACCGTGGACGGCGGCGCGCACCTGTCGGGCCTGCGCTCGGCGCTGACGCGCACCATCAACAACTACGGCGCCGCGGCCGGGCTGTTCCGCGACGTCAAGGAAAACCTGATGGGCGACGACGTGCGGGAGGGGCTGGTGGGGGTCATCAGCGTCAAGCTGCCGCAGCCGCAGTTTGAGGGCCAGACCAAGGGGAAGCTGAACAGTGACATCAAGGGAATGGTCGAGGCCTTCATCAATGAGAAATTAAGCGAGGCCTTTGAGCGAACTCCCTCAATGGCTCGACGGATCGTGCAGAAGGCGATTGAGGCGGCGCGCGCCCGGGAAGCGGCGCGGAAGGCTCGGGAGTTGACCCGCCGCAAGGGAGCGCTCGACTCCTGTTCCTTGCCTGGCAAGCTGGCCGATTGCCAGGAGAAGGACCCGGCCCTTTGCGAGCTGTTTTTGGTCGAAGGGGAATCGGCTGGCGGCACCGCTAAGCAGGGCCGCGACCGGGGCTATCAGGCGATTCTGCCGCTCAAGGGAAAGATTCTGAACGTGGAGAAAGCCCGTTACGACAAGATGCTGGGCCACGAAGAGATCCGCAACATGATTACCGCCATCGGCACCGGTATCGGCAAGGACGATTTCGACCTCGCCAAGCTCCGTTACGGCAAGGTCATCCTGATGACCGACGCCGACGTGGATGGCTCGCACATCCGCACGCTTCTGCTGACCTTTCTCTTCCGGCATATGAAGCAGCTCATCGAGCGCGGCCACGTCTACATTGCTCAGCCGCCTCTCTACCGCCTGAAAAAGGGCAAGTCGGAGAAGTACATTCTGGATGAGAAGGAGTTCACCCGCGAGGTGATGCGGCGCGCCACCGAGGACCGCCTCATCAGCAACGGCGCGGGCATGCGCCTGGGGGGGCGGACCTTGACGAAATTTCTCAGCGATCTGGCGGATTATTTCGCGCTCTTTGAAAAACTGGAGAAACGCCTGCGCAACCGCCGGGTGGTTGAGCTGCTCGCCAAGTCGGACCTGGAGAAAAAGGCGGATTTCGGTTCTCCGGAGAAGCTCCAGCGGCTGGATGAAAAGATCAAGGAGGCCGGTTTCAGTTCCAGTGTCGAGTTTGACGAAGAGCACAGCCTGCACGAACTGGTCTTCGGCAACGGCTCCGGGACAACTAAAATCAACTGGGATCTGGCGGCCCTGCCGGAGTATCGGCGCCTGCGGGCGCTGGCCAAGAACATCATCCCGCTGGACCAGCCGCCCTTCATAGTCGAGACCAACGGCTCCAAAGTGAAGCACACCAACGCCCAGCAGTTGCTCGTATCCGTTCTGGAGCAGGGGAAAAAGGAATTCACCGTGCAGCGCTACAAAGGGTTGGGCGAGATGCGCGCCGTGCAATTGTGGGAGACTACCATGAATGCCGAGACGCGGTCCCTGCTTCAGGTGCGTCTGGATGACGCGCCTGGGACCGAGGAGATCTTCTCCATCTTGATGGGCGACGATGTAGAAGCGAGGCGCAAGTTCATCGAGGAAAACGCCCTCGACGTGAAGAACCTGGATGTGTAGAAACAAGCTTTTCTCCGGCCCCCTGAGTTCCCGTGAAATTCACAGAGTACTTTCAGGCGATGCGCCTGCGACCGGATCGAGCAATGATCCGGCCTGAGTGGGTCCAGCGGGTGGTGGAACATCCCGTCAAAGAGGTCATTCAACAGGACGGGCGAATTCGCCGCTGGGCTCCAATCCAGGAGATGGACGGGAGGTATTTGAGGGTTATACTGTTGTCGGATGGAGAGACGGTTCACAACGCATTTTTTGACCGCTCATTTGTTCCATGAAGATCAAATATTTTCAGGGTACGGACACATTGTACATAGAGTTTCGAGCTGCCCAGGTTGCCGAAACCAGAGACCTTGACGAGAATACCTTGCTGGACCTCGACTCTGGCGGGAATATTTGCGGGATTACCATCGAGCATGCACGAGACCGCACCGACATACCGAAGTTCTCCTACGAGCAAATCTCAGCATAGGTCGTCGTGGAAAGTGCTTGCGAGTTCATCGAGGAAAACGCCCTCGACGTGAAGAACCTGGATGTGTAGGGGTGGGGGTTACTTCAGCCTGCTATGCCTTCCAGGCCGCTTCCATTTCCTCGAGTATGTCCTGTGCCGCTTTTCGGGGGTCGGCGGCGTCTCGGATGGGCCTTCCCACCACCAGGTAATCGGCTCCGGATCGGATGGCATTGGCAGGCGTCGAGCTTCTTTGGTGATCGTCAGTGGAGCTGCCTGCCGGGCGGATTCCCGGCGACACTATGATGAGCCGTTCGCCGCACAGCTCGCGGATTTTTCGGGCCTCAAGACCGGAGGCGATCACGCCCTGGCAGCCGGCGTCCATCGCTTTTTTGGCGCGGTGAAGGACCAGCTCTTCGGGAGAACAATCAAAACCCAAACCCTGAACGTCGGCGGCATCGAAGCTGGTGAGCAGCGTGACGGCGAGTATCTGCAAGGTGCTGCCGCGCGATGCCTCGACGGCAGCTTGAACGGTTTTGCCGCTCTCGTGCACGGTGAGGAACCTTGTCCCCAGCCGGACCGCCTGAGCCACGGCCCGTTTCACCTGCTCCGGCACGTCCAGGAATTTCGAGTCCAGGAAGACTTTCTTCCCCTCTGCAACCAGTTGCCGCACGAAATCCGGGCCGGCGGCCAGTTGTAACTCCAATCCGACCTTGAAGAAAGAAACCAACCCGTTCAGGTCGGCGACTAGCTTTCGGGCTTCTGCCTGCGTGGGAACATCCAGAGCGACGATCAGACGTTCATTGATTTCTATGCGGCGAGGCGGCGGCATGGGCTTCCAAACCGATTCAGTGTAGCCGCTCCGCCGGGAGGAAACAAGGGCTGAGCCCCGTGGGTAATGGCCCGCTAGATTGTTTCCATCTGAAAACCCTACTTGCTCCAATTCTGAAGAATCCAAGCGAACATATTCTTGTCGTCGCTTTTTGGACCAAAACCCGCCCATGTGTCCGTACCATCACTGCGGAGTTCCAAGACAAGATTGTTAACTCCGGGAAAAAACTCTTTCACCTTGTCACGAATTTCTGCCGCTTTCCATATACCCAGCGAATCGGCAAGTAGCCATGTGTTCCCTTGAGTTGGTTAGGCCCCGTTTCGGTGTCACCACCACTGAGCGGGGCTGTTTTCTTTTTAGATTTCGTTCACAGGGATAATAGTACATTGAAAATCGACACAAGGTCGATTATTATTTATACAGACAGGGTGTTGATATTTATATATTTTCAGGGAGAGACATGCTTTTTGAAAGCTCCAAGCTGGACTCGCAAGAGCTTGAGGTAATTGAGGCTGTCTCCAGCATCTATGTACGGATGAAATATGCGCTTTCTACTCCGCCGCGGTGGTATGGAGCTATTCGCCGAAACACGTTGGCAAGAGCGATTAGAGGATCGAACAGCATTGAAGGTTACTTGGTGAGTAAGGATGATGCTGTGGCCGCCGTTGAAGGCGAAGAGCCTCTGGAGGCGCAAGCAGAAACGTGGCGTGAAGTAGTGGGGTACAGAAACGCAATGACATTCGTGCTCCAGCTTGTGCGAGATCCTTCGTTCAGCTTCAATGAAAATGTTTTGAGGAGCCTCCACTTCATGATGTTGCAGCACGATTTGAGCAAGCATCCTGGCAATTGGCGACCCGGACCAATATACGTTCGCGACGAGGAAAGAGACCTGGCGGTCTACGAAGCCCCTCCCGCCGAAAATCTTGCGAAACTAATCAATGAACTCGTCATCTACATTCGAGGAAGAGCAGACAGCGATCACATTTTAGTCAAGGGTGCGATGGCACATTTGAATCTCGTCATGATTCACCCGTTCTCTGACGGGAACGGGCGAATGGCCCGCTGCCTACAGACCCTGATTATGGCGATGCACGTTCCACACCCTGTTTTTTGTTCAATCGAAGAGTACCTGGGAAGGAACACGCGGGCTTATTACGATGTCTTGGCCGAAGCCGGGCAAGGATCATGGAACCCAGGCCGTGATACTCGGCCTTGGATTCGATTCAATCTTACCGCCCACTACAAGCAGGCGGCCACCTCACTTTGCCGAATGCGAATGATCGCCAAGCTATCTGATGAAGTAGAGCGCGTCGTAAAGGAAAAAGGGTTGCCTGATCGATCCTATGTGGCGATGGTTGATGCAGCGATGGGGTATCGGATTAGGAGCGTACATTACAGAAACGCTGCCGACGTAAGCGCAGTTGTTGCGAGTCGAGATCTAAGGGCGTTAGTCGATGCGGGGCTGTTAGAATCCGTTGGTGAAAAGCGCGGACGAATCTACAGTGCATCCGTTGAGCTTCGCATGATCTACAAGAAAATCCATGATGCAGAATTTCAGAACATCGCCAACCCGTTTCAAGAGGGTGTTCTGGTGAGCACAACGTGATTCTTTGGGGCCCGCATTCGCGAGGCGCCACTAGCAACAATCTAGCTAACCATTACCTCCTCGTGTTCCTGGCCCGCTGTTTTCCGGGCGGTTTCGGGCCCATCGGGAGGCCGGGTAGTGTCCTGTTTGATTTGGATGGCAATGGCTTTTCGCTCCTGAAAAGAGCATACGCGCAAAAGTCGGCCAATATCCCCCAAGTATGACGCCGACCCCCTGGTGAAATTCGGCTGTAACCAGCTATAATTAAGGTTTGCAGTAATAGCCGCAGCAACAGCCGGAGATAGCTAAAAGAGCGGCCAGCCCTGCCCCCCGAACGGCGGCGGCAAGCTACCCAATTTTCATAGAAGGACCCACGAGACTTCATGGCGGATCAGACCATCCCTCCCGGCGACAGTTTGCAGCAGGAGCTGCCGATCGCCAAAAACCAGATGCCCGTAAACATCGAAGACGAGATGCGGCGGTCGTATCTGGACTACTCGATGAGCGTCATCATCGGGCGCGCGCTGCCCGACGCGCGGGACGGGCTGAAGCCGGTGCAGCGGCGGATTCTCTACGGCATGTATGAAGCGGGCCTGCGCTCCAACCGCCCCTACCGCAAGTGCGCCAAAATCGTCGGCGAGGTTATGGGAAACTACCACCCGCACGGCGACGTTGCCATCTATGACACCCTGGTCCGCATGGCTCAGGACTTCAGCATGGGCCATACGCTGGTGGACGGGCAGGGCAACTTCGGCTCCGTGGACGGTGACCCGCCGGCGGCGATGCGCTACACCGAGGCCCGCCTGGCACCCATTGCCGAGCGTCTGCTCGACGACATCGAGCGCGAGACGGTGGATTTCCGCCCCACCTACGACGAGAGCAGCGAGGAGCCGGAGTATCTGCCCAACCGCGTTCCCAACCTCTTGGTGAACGGGGCGGCCGGCATCGCCGTGGGCATGGCCACCAACATCCCGCCCCATAACCTGAGCGAAGTGATTGACGCCACGGTCCACAAGATCGAGCACCCGGACGCTACCATCGAAACCCTTATCGAAATGGTTCCCGGCCCGGACTTTCCCACCGGCGGGTTCGTCTACGGCAAAAGCGGCATCGTGGAGGCCTACCGCCGCGGGCGCGGGGGATTCGTGATGCGCGCGCGCGCGGCCATTGAGCCGGTGGGCAAGGACCGGGAGCAAATCGTGGTCACCGAGATTCCCTACCAGGTGAACAAGTCCCGCCTCATTGAGAAGGCCGCCGAGTTGGTGCAGAACAAGAAGATCGAGGGTATCTCCGACATCCGCGACGAGAGCGACCGCGAGGGCATGCGCATCGTATTCGAGCTGAAACGCGGGGGGCCTGCCGAGGTCGTGCTCAACAATCTGTACAAGCATACCCAGATGCAGACCAATTTCGGCATGATCCTGCTGGCGGTGGTTCACGGACAGCCGCGCGTGCTGGGTCTGGCCGATGCGATCCAGTTGTTCATCGACCACCGGGTGGATGTGGTCCGACGCCGCACGGAATACGAGCTGCGAAAGGCGCGCGCCCGCGAGCACATTCTGGAGGGCTACCGGAAGGCGCTCGACAAGTTGGACGACGTCATTCGGATGATCCGCGCTTCGAGTAATCCGCGAGTGGCCCGCGAGGGGCTGATGACGCGCTTCGAGATGACCGAGATTCAGGCGCGCGCCATACTGGACCTCCAACTGCAACGGCTGACTGCGCTCGAGAGGGAGAAGATACTCGAAGAGCTGAAGGAGATTCGGAAGAGGGTTCAGGAGCTTACCGATCTTCTGGGGAGCGAACGGGCGATCAAGGCAGTCATCATCGGGGAACTGCGAGCCATTCAGAAGGATTTCGGCGAAAAGCGGCGCACCGAGATCACCGTCGAGCAGGCCGAGATTCAGTTGGAGGACTTGATCGCCGTCGAGGACGTGGCCGTCACCGTCAGCCGCCGGGGATACCTGAAGCGCACGCCGGTCGCCATCTACCGCCATCAAGGGCGCGGCGGCAAGGGGCGGATCGGGATGCGCACCCGCGAGGAGGATTTCGTCGAGCATCTGTTCGTCGCTTCCACCCACAGCTACATCCTGGTCTTTACCAACCGCGCCAAGGTTTACTGGCTGAAGGTCTATGAGATTCCCGAGGTGGGGGTGGCGGGCCGAGGCAAAAACATCGTCAGCCTGCTCAACCTCAGCCCGGGAGAGACCGTGGCGGCTATCCTGTCGGCAAGCGATTTTTCCAGTGAGAAGTACGCCGTGATGGTCACCCGCCGGGGAGTCATCAAAAAGTGCCGCCTGTCGGAGTTTGACAACCCCATGTCGCGCGGCATCATCGCCATCACGCTTGATGAGGACGACGAGCTGATCGCAGTGGGCGAGACCACCGGCGACCAGTTCGTCTTTTTAGGGACGCACGACGGCAAGGCCATCCGTTTTCAGGAATCCGACGTCCGGGCCATGGGTCGCCAGGCGCGCGGAGTCCGGGCCATGAGGCTCGATTCCAAGGATTACCTGGTCGGAATGGAGGCGGTGACCGAGGATGGCTGGATACTCACTGTCACGGAAGGCGGCTTCGGTAAGCGAACGGAATTGGGAAAGTACCGCGTGCAGTCCCGGCGCGGCAAGGGCATCATCAACATGAAGACCACCAAGAGCAAGGGCAAGGTGATCGCCGTCCTCCGGGTCGCCAAGGAAAGCGACGTGATGATCATCACGCAGCAGGGCAAGGTCATTCGCATTGAGGCCAGAAAAATCCGCTCGGCGGGCCGCAGCACGCAGGGAGTGCGGCTGCTGCGCTTGGAGGAAGGCGACCGCATCGCCGCCGCTTGCCTGGTCCCGGAGGTCAATGGGAACGGGGACAACGGAGAGACCGGCAAGGACGAGAAGCCGCCGTTGATTCAGTGAAAATTTTCCGATCAAAATGAGCACAACGATCCTGGAACGGAAGGCAGAGCAATTAGCCGGAAACTTGGCTGGCCTCGGTTCGCCGCTGGTGGCCTATTCCGGCGGGGTGGTGTCGTTGCGTGCTTATTCCGGGGTGCGTATACTGGCCCTTGGAGGTGGGGGATGAAGCAAACCCTGATCGTGTCCGATCCTGCCGTCCTGATGGGAAAACCCGTCGTTTCCGGCACCCGCATAACGGTCGAGTTGATCCTGGAGAAGTTGGCTGGCGGTGAAACCATCGAACAAGTTTTGGAAGCGCATCCTCGCTTGACGACAGAGGGAATTTCAGCGGCGCTGGCTTTTGCCGCCTAAGCGCTTCGGGCGGATGTCCTCTATCCCGTCGGTACTGAAGCCGAATGAACCTGCTGGCCGACGAGAGCGTGGACCGCCCGATTGTCGAGCGACTGCGTCAGCAGGGCCATGAGGTGGTCTATGTGGCAGAGTTGTCACCACGCATGGCGGACGATCAAGTGCTTCAGTACGCAAATGAACGAGATGCTTTGTTGGTGACAGCCGACAAGGATTTCGGGGAATTGGTGTTTCGACTCGGAAAAGCGCACCGAGGCGTCGTGCTGTTGCGCTTGGCAGGTTTACCGGCGGCGGTGAAGTCTGAGACAGTCGCCTGGGTGTTTCGGGATCACGCGGTTAAGCTGGTCGGAGCGTTTAGCGTGGTTTCATCGGGGGCGCTTCGAATTCGTCCCAAGGCATGATCGTTGGACCGGCGCTAGGCGCCGCAAAGCGGCTATCGAAAAGGGTACGCGCGGTTTCATCATGACGGTTCCGCAAAAGGCCAGCTTGCTGGCAAAGAACCTGGCCGCTCTCGGTTCGACGCTGGTGGCCTATTCCGGCGGGGTGGATTCCGCCTACCTGGCGTGGGCGGCGCGGCAGGCGCTGGGCGACCGTATGCTGGCCGTGCTGGCCGACTCACCCAGCCTGGCCGGGTTCCAGAAAAAAGACGCCATCGAGTTCGCCCGCAAATTCGAGATTCCCCTGGAGCTGGTCCGCACCGAGGAGTTTCGCAATCCCGACTACGCAGCCAACGCCCCGGACCGCTGCTTTCACTGCAAGGAAGAGTTGTTTGAAAAGCTGGCCGAAATCGCCGGGCGGCGGGGTCTCGATTCGATTGTCTACGGGGTAAACGCGGACGACACCGGTGATTTCCGCCCCGGACACCGCGCGGCTGACCGGCACGGCGTGCGCAGCCCCTTGCTCGAAGCCGGACTCACCAAGGCGGAGATTCGGGAGCTGGCCCGGCAAGCCGGCCTGCCGGTTTGGGACCGCCCGGCCTCGGCCTGCCTTTCTTCCCGGATTCCTTACGGGACTCCGGTGACGATTCAGAATATCAAGATGGTTGAAAACGGCGAGGACAAAATCCGGGCGCTCGGCTTCCGGCAGTTCCGCGTGCGGCACCACGGGGAGCTGGTGCGAATCGAGATCGCCCCGGAGGAGTTGCCCAAGGCTCTTGATCCGCAGATGGCGCAGAGATTCCGGGAGATTTTCAAGCCGCTGGGCTATCAGTACGTCACGCTTGATCTGGAAGGCTACCGCACCGGCTCGCTGAATGAGGTGCTGTAGTTCCGTCGCGGATGGAGAGCAGGTCAGTGAGGCGGCTGGCGATGGTCTTGTGGATGATAAGGTTTTCGACCGAAGCCCACCTGTGTTTTTCCCGGCGGCAACTGCTGCACTCGCTCCATAGCGTGCTGTTCGTAAGCCGAGAGGGAAAATTTGTTGGGGTCGAATGCACGGTTTCTAGCGCGACTGCATAGTGGCCCGGGCAGCCTCGATGGTTCCCACATGAATCGCAACCGTGTCGGCCACCCGCGCGGCGTAACCCCCGGCTAGCGTCACCGCCACGGGAATGTTCTTCTCGCGCGCCATCTGAAAGACGGTCCGGTCCCTCTCCCGCAGCCCTTCAAGCGTAAGCGAAAGCCCGCCCAACTGGTCCTCGCAATAAGGGTCGGCTCCCGCCAGATAGAAGATCAACTCGGATTCGAACTCATCTAAGGCGCGCTGCAGGTTCTGCCGCAGCAGGCCGAGGTACTCTTTGTCTTCGCACCCGTCGCCAAGAGGAACGTCAAGGTTGCCCGGCGGTTTCTCGAACGGGTAGTTGTTCTCCTGGTGCATGGAGAAGGTATATACGGAGTCGTCCTGTACGAAGATGGCGGCGGTGCCGTTGCCGTGGTGCACGTCGAGATCGACGGTCATTGCCCTGGCGATAACGCCTTCGGCCTGGAGCTTGCGGATGGCAATTGCCACGTCGTGGATCACGCAGAAGCCTTCGCCGTGAGCAGGAAAAGCGTGGTGGAAGCCCCCGCCGAGATTTACCGCTATCCCTTCGGCTATCGCCTGCCGGCCCGCCAGCGTGGAACCTCCGGCGCAGAGCCACACGGCGCGGATCATCTCCGGCGAGTAGGGGATCTCCATGCGGGCGATCTCCAGCGCGGAGAGCGCGCCGCTCTTCAGCTTGCGCACGTATTCAGCCGAGTGGACCAGCATCACGTCCCGGTCTTGGACCGCCTCCGGTTCCAGAAGATCCGCCTCGCTGGCGATCTTCTTTTCGAGCAACGCTTGACGGACCAGTTTATATTTAACGGCGGGGAAGATGTGCTGCCCCAGCTTCAGGTCGTACTGGTCTGAGTAGATCAGCTTCGGCGGCGGCATTCGGGAGCCGATTGTAACATGTGTAATCTGGACATTTTCCTGATAGGAATGGGACGGGGCCTTTGGTATCATGGGGTTTCCCTCCCATGAATGCCCACGTTTATGTCAGCCTGAAAAAGACGGTGCTCGACCCCCAAGGAAAAACCATCTGTGCCTCCCTGCGCAGTCTCGGCTTCAGCCAAGTGGAGGCGGTGCGGCAGGGCAAGCATTTCCGGATACGGTTGGCCGACGGCCTCAGCCCCGCGCAGGCGCGCGAGCAGGTGGAACGCATTGCCAAAGAGGTTCTCACCAATCCGGTAATCGAGGAGTTCAGCTACCGGTTGGAAGAATAAAGAATGGGAAACAGCATTCCGAGCCCTGACCCCTTCGGCAAGCCACCTTCGACTCCGCTCCCGGTAGGCTGTGAGGGAACGGTTGGGCACTCCTGCGGGGCAATCACAGTTTGGTTGGCGGAACGTCTCGGCAGAAACGGTGAAAAAGAAAAATGTGCGGGATTGTAGGCTACTTAGGAAGCAAGCGGGTGGTTCCCGTAATTCTCGAGGCATTGGAGCGGCTGGAGTATCGCGGCTATGATTCCGCGGGAATCGCCGTGGGGAACGGCAGCGGGCAACTGCAGGTGCAGCGCGCCTCCGGAAAGCTGCGCAACCTGCAGGAGGCGGTGCGGGCGCAGCCGCTTGAGGGAACCTACGGGATCGGCCACACCCGCTGGGCCACGCACGGCCGTCCCACCGAGGAGAACGCCCACCCCCACCGCGATTGCAGCGGCCAGATCGTGGTGGTTCACAACGGCATCGTCGAGAACTATATGGCGCTCAAGCGGCTCCTTACCGTGGAGGGGCACCGGTTCGTCACCGAGACCGACACGGAGATCATCGCGCACCTGGTCGAGAAGCACCTGGCCGGAGACGGTTCCGGAAAAACGGTCAGCCTGGAGGAGGCGGTGCAGCAGTCCGTCGTTCAGCTCAAAGGGGTGTTCGCCCTGGCTGCCATCTCTTCCAAAGACCCCAACAAGATCGTAGCCGCGCGCTCGGGACCCCCGGCCGTGGTCGGGTTGGGTGATGATGAATACTTCGTAGCCTCCGACATTCCCGCCATTCTGTTTCACACTCGAAAAATGTTTTTCCTGGCCGATGGAGACATGGCCATCCTGACCCCCGGCGGGGTGCGGCTGACGGACTTCCAGGGACGTCAAGTCCGCCGGGAGGTCCAGCATGTCGCCTGGGACCCCATCATGGCCCAGAAGGGCGGCTACAAGCATTTCATGCTGAAGGAAATCTACGAGCAGCCCCGGTCCGTGCAGGACACCACCCTGGGACGCATCAATCAGGGGACGGGAAAAGTAATCCTGGACGATGACGCTTGGGGCTTCACCGAGCAGGATTTCCGCAGCTTTAGGGACGTCAAGATTGTTGCCTGCGGCACCTCCTGGCACGCTGGCTTGGCCGGGAAGTTCTTGATGGAGAGTTTGGCGCGGATTCCCGTCGAGGTGGACTACGGCTCCGAGTTCCGCTATCGCGACCCCATCGTCAGCCCGGATACGCTAAGCGTGGTGGTGACGCAATCGGGCGAGACCGCCGACACTCTGGCGGCCCAGCGGGAGTGCAAACGGAAAGGCGCCAAGACGCTTGCCATCTGCAACGTGCTCGGCAGCATGGCCACCCGGGAGGCGGTCGGCACCATCCACACCCACGCTGGGCCGGAGATCGGCGTGGCCAGCACCAAGGCTTTCACCTCCCAACTGACGGCATTGTTCCTGCTGGCGGTTCACATGGGCCAGCAGCGGGGCAAAATCTCCGAGGAACAGTCGGTCAAGCTGGTCCAGGAGCTGACCAGCCTGCCCGGCAAGCTAGAGACGGTGCTGGGGCTCAGCCGGCAACTGCAGAATCTGGCGCGGCGGTTGGTCAAGTGTACGGATTTTCTCTTCCTGGGGCGCGGCATCCACTATCCCATCGCGCTGGAAGGCGCGCTGAAGCTGAAGGAGATCTCCTACATTCACGCCGAAGGGTATCCGGCCGGAGAAATGAAGCACGGGCCGAACGCGCTCATCGACGAGGACCTCCCCGTGGTGGTGATCGCCACCCGCGAGCAGGGCAACCGGGCGAGCGAGAATTGCTATGAAAAGACCCTCAGCAACATTAAAGAGGTCAACGCGCGGGAGGGCGTGGTGATCGCCGTGGTCACCGAGGGCGACCGCGAGGTGAAGGATTCCGCCGACCACATCATCGAGATTCCCGCCGCCTGCGACCTGCTTTCTCCGATTCTGGAGATCGTTCCTCTGCAACTGCTCGCTTACCACATCGCGGTGCGCCGCGGCTGCGACGTGGACCAGCCGCGCAACTTGGCCAAGAGCGTGACGGTGGAGTAGGCATTTCCGAGCGACAATCCTGCAAGTGGGGAGAGCAGGTAGTGCTTGACGCCGTGGCTTTCCTCACTCAATACTGTAGCCATGCCGATCCGCTACATTCTCAGTGAATACTTGGAAAGGGCGGTTGCCCAGGCGGAATTCGACAAGCTGGAGGATGGAACTTTCACTGGCCGCATTCCGGGGTGCAAGGGTGTGATTGCCTTCGGAACCACGCTTGGCGAATGCGCCGGCGAGTTGCGTTCCACGCTGGAAGATTGGGTGATCGTCGGATTGAAGCTCGGGCATCCCCTGCCGGTCATCGAGGGTATCGATCTAAACAAGGAACCCGCGCATGAGCCGGTGGACTCCCTGTAAGCGAAGCGATTTCGTCCGGCGTCTTTACAAGCTTGGCTTTGCGGGTCCCTTCTCCGGAACCCGCCATCAGTTTATGGTTCATCGGGAATGTCGGCTTGCCATTCCCTCGAATAGGGAATACTCAGTGCCTCAGCTTCGTATGTTGATTCGAGAAGTGGAAGCCATCCTAGATTCCGAGATCACTCTGGATTATTGGAACCGGCTAGCCTGATCCGTCGGAGGGCAGGTGCGCCGAATCCGGGGTGGAAAAGAGCACCAAAGGAGACGCCCCCGCATGATCTTGACGGGAACCAGCCGCGCAACCTGGCCAAGAGCGTGACGGTGGCGTAGGGTTGCCGCCAAACTAACTCCACCAAGGGACCGCAAATGCAATACCGACAGCGCCTGAAGGAAATCCTCTGCCGGAAGTCGATCCGTAAGGGAGGCTCGTTTGTCCTGGCCTCCGGAAAAACCAGCGACTACTACGCCGACGTCAAGCTGACAACGCTCGACCCGGAGGGCTCCCTCTGCACTGCGATGGCGGTCCTGGAGCTTTTCAAAAAGCTCACCCCCTATCCGAAAGCGATCGGCGGCCTGTCGATGGGCGCCGACCCGATCGTTCCCGTGGTGGCCGCGCTGAGCCATCAGCAGGGCGGCCCGCCGGTGGCAGGTTTCCTGGTCCGCAAGGAGCCGAAGAAGCACGGCACGCGCAAGTATCTGGAGGGCTACCAGGGGCAGGCCGGCGATCCGGTGGTGATCGTCGATGACGTCTGCACCACCGGCGGGTCAACGCTCAAAGCCATCGAGCAGGCTCAGGCAGCCGGTTTCCAGGTGATCGCTGCTGTCTGTATCGTGGACCGGGAGGAGGGCGGAAGAGAGAACATCGAAAAACATTGCCCCTTCCACGCCGTCTTTACGGCGAGTGAGCTTCTGCGAAAAAGCTGAGTAAAGAAGCACATGTCAAGGAATAGTCGTGGCGATGGTAACAAGCAGGCAGGGCGGATTACTTTTTGGGGTGGGACTTGATTTCGTGCAGATGGCAGGCACTCCCCTCGATGGTAAAGTAGAAACGCCAATCCCGAGTGACCCTAGCTTGCCACATACCGGTACTTTCGTCGTACTTCTTGGCGCGCAGAGATGGGTGGCGAAGGTTCTGGGCAAGCAACGAGGCTTGCTTGTCAAAGGCCCGCTGAATCCGCACGGGAGCGGTGTTATAACTGCGAAGGAAGTGCTGCGAATAGAGCAGCTTCATCGCCCGGAACGATTCGATTTCCTTGTCCGGCGGAGTTTTTTTGCGTTGCGGTGAAGTGAAGCAATCATCTCCTCGGCAGTGTCAAAAGGACCGTAAACACGGCCTTTCTTGTAGTCCTCCAGACTTTCAGCAATTCCTCGGTCAATAAGGGCTTTGGGTACGAAGGTGATCTTCCCCCGCTCGACCTTGGCCTCCAGCAGATCCCCGACTTTGATTCCCGCCTCTTTGCGCACCTTGGCGGGGATGACAATCTGGTATTTGTTTTTGACCGCGACAAGAGACATCGAATCACACTCCCGGTTGGTTTGGCAGTTGGATAGTTGAACAGTTCATCTTTCCAACCAAAGCATACCGGGCCGCAGGAGACCTGTCAAGCGGAGCAGAGGTCGAAGGAAACTCTGCAAGTGAATTACCCAAGAAAGCCAATGAGCGCGAAATTTCGGCGCTCTCCGGCCTTACGGCTTTTTCTTGACCAACCCCGGAATGGGCACGGGAAGCATCTCGACGTTCTGCTCCATGGTCTGAATCAGCGCGGCGCGGACCAACGGGCGGTGACGGAGGAAGACCAACGCGGCGGCGATGCAGGCCGCGCCTCCCAGTGCCACCGTAAACTGGGCTCCGATCCTGTCGGCGAGCCATCCTGCCATCAGGCTGCCGATCGGCGTCATTCCCAGGAACATCATCCCGTAGAAGCCCACCACGCGGCCCCGCAGCGCTTCCGGAGCGATGGTCTGCAGCGTAGTGTTGGTTCCGGCTATCTGCAACAACATGCCGAACCCGACCGGCAGCAGGAATAGAGCGGAAAGATAGAGATTCTGGGAGAAGGAAAAAAGGATCAGCGCCGTGCCGTAGCTGATGGTCGCGGCGGTGATCATCCGGCTGAGTCCCCGCAAGCCGGTTCGCGCCGCCATGTAGAGAGAGCCCAGGATGGCGCCCACGCCCATCGAACTCATCAGGATGCCCAGCGTCTTGGGCCCCCCGTGCAGAACGCTTTCGGCGAACACCGGCATGAGGATCAGAATGGGATAGTTCATGATGCTCGCCACGCCTAGCAGCATCAGCAGGGCGCGCGATGGCGCATGATGCCGCACGTAGTTCCATCCCTCGCGAAAGTGCTCGAAGGGGGAGGCAAGTTCTTCCCGGGGCAGCGCTGGCAGGCGCATCATCAGGAGGCTGACGATCACCGCTAGAAACGTGCAGCCGTTCAGGAAGAAGCAATACCCCTCGCCAATGGCGGCCAGCAGCACTCCGGCTACGGCCGGCCCCACGATGCGCCCGCTGTTATAGACGCTGGAGTTCAAGCCAATGGCGTTCATCAGGTCCTCTCTGCCCACCATCTCCACCAGGAAGGACTGCCGTGCGGTCATGTCAAAGACGTTGATCACCCCCAGGGTGAAGGCCAGGCAGAAGATGTGCCAGACCTCCACCACCCCGGCCAGGGTCAACCCGGCCAGCAGAAAGGCCTGGAGCATCGCCAGAATCTGCGTTACGGTCACCATCCGCCACCGGTTGACCCGGTCCGACACCACGCCCGCCACGGGAGACAGCAGCAAAAAGGGAATCTGGCTGGCAAAGCCCACCAGGCCCAGCATCACCGGGGAATCGGAAAGACGGTAAACCAGCCATATCTGCGCTACCATCTGCACCCAGGTGCCGATCAGGCTCAGCAATTGCCCTGTGATGAACAGGCGGAAATTGCGATGGCGCAGGGTGCGAGTGACCACCCGCAGCCTTGCCTGCAAAAGCCAGCCGGCCTTGCTGTCGGTTGTTTGTTGTGGAGCGCCCAGAATTTCTTCTCCGTGATTCGGTTCTGCGATGTCCGGTGCGCCGGTCGAACTAACCATTATAGCTGCCGAACCGGTGCTGGCCGAATTCGGACTGCTCCAGCGGTTCAAATGACCCGCGCGGTGCTATGCTAGAGTTGAGATTGCCGAGGAGAAAACCGATGCCAGCGCGGGTGCGCTTTGCCCCCAGTCCAACCGGAGAACTGCATGTGGGAAACGCCCGCACCGCTCTGTTCAACTGGCTGTTCGCGCGCCGCAACCGGGGTGCGTTCGTTCTGCGCGTGGAGGACACTGATGAGGAACGCTCCGAGGCGCGTTTCGAGGGGCAGTTGATGGAGGACCTGCGGTGGCTGGGGCTTGACTGGGACGAGGGTCCCGACTGCGGCGGAGCTTTCGGGCCCTATCGCCAATCGGAGCGGCTTGCGCTCTATCAGCGATACGCCCGGGAGCTGATCGAAACCGGGAAGGCTTATTACTGCTTCTGTTCGCCCGACGACCTGGAACAAGACCGCCGGGCGGCACAGGCGGCGGGCCGCCAGCCGATATACTCCGGCAAATGCCGCGCGTTGCCGCCTGCTGAGGTAAGCGCCCGGCAACAAGCCGGAGAGACCGCCTCCGTACGGCTGCGAATTCCCGGCCAGCCGCTTCGATTTGAGGATTTGGTCGGCGGGATGGTGGAGTTTTCCCCGGAGGTGATCGGCGATCCGATCCTGCTGCGCTCGAACGGCACCGCCGCCTACAACTACGCCGTGGTGATCGACGACGGCCTGATGCAGATCACCCACGTCATTCGGGGCGATGACCATATCTCGAACACCCCCCGCCAGATAGCCGTCTACCGGGCCCTGGCCAGCCTGCCGGCGGCGGCCACCGACGGCTGCGACTGGCGTATGCCGAAGTTCGCTCATCTGTCGACCATTCTGGGACCCGACCAGGCGCGGCTCAGCAAACGGCACGGAGTCGCCTCGCTGGCCCGCTTCCGGGAGAGGGGGATTCTTCCCGAGGCGCTGGCCAACTACCTGGCGCTGCTCGGATGGGCTCCGAGCGGGGGCAACCGGGAGATATTCAGCCTTTCGGAACTGGTCGAGTCCTTCAGCCTGGAGCAGGTTTCCCGCAGCCCGGCAATCTTTGATCCCGTCAAGCTCCACTGGATGAACCGCCACTACCTGAAGCAGGGCGATCCCGAGCGGGTGTTGAATCTGGCGGTCCCCATACTCCGGGCCGCCGGCCAGGTCTCGGATGCAGCCGCTGAAGACGTGCGCCAGTGGCTGCGGGAGGTGGTGGACCTCTTGCTGCCTTCGGTGGATGATCTCAGCCAGCTTCCGCAACAGGCCGAAGTGATTTTTAAATATGATGCCGCAGCCGGTATCGCGCGCCAGGAGAATCAGCAGGTGTTGGCGCAAGACGGCGCGCGGCAGGTAATCGAAGGCTTTTCGGAGCTGGCTCGGCAGGACGGGGAACTGACGGCCGCGAGTTTCCGCGCGATACTCGACCAAGTGAAGAAAACGACTCGGCAGAAGGGGAAGAACTTGTTCCACCCGGTCCGCATTGCGCTGACCGGCTCGCCCTCCGGTCGGCCACTGGACAGATTGATTCCGCTGCTAGAAGCAGGCAGCCGGCTGAAGTTGCCCACGCCGGTTAAGAGCTGCCGCCAGCGCCTTGAGGAATTCCAGCGGGCGTGGCAGGGATAGTGCCTGTAGCGCTGACCGGCAATTCGTGAACAGAACATTGCATTGAACAAAACAGACACTATCTGGGGAATCCACGCGGTTCGGGAAGCGATCCAGAGTCGGCGTCGGCCCATCGAGCACGTGCATTTTCAGGACGGCTTGGGCAACTCGCGCCTGCAAGAGCTGATCCGGGAGTGCCGCTCGCGCGGCATTTCACTGCGTTTTGACCTTCCTCGCGCGCTCGACCGTTTGGCTCAGGGTGGTCACCATCAGGGTGTTGTCGCCGTCGCGGGCGCCTACGGCTACGCCACTCTGGAGAGTCTTCTGGAGCCGCAGCCGTCGAGCGCATTGCTGCTGCTTCTCGATGGCGTCGAGGACACCCACAACCTGGGGGCGTTGATCCGTACGGCCTGCGTCGCCGGGGCCGATGGCGTGGTATTGCCGCAGAGACGTTCGGCGGGTTTGACCCCGGCGGTGGCCCAGGCGGCCAGCGGCGCCGCCGAGCACTTGCCGGTCGCCAGGGTAGGCAACTTGGCCCGGACAGTCGAGACCTTGAAGAAGCAGTCCTTCTGGGTCTTTGGTCTGGATGAGCACAGCGACCAGAATTACGACCAGGTGGACTACCGAGGCAACTGCGCCCTGTTGGTGGGAGGCGAGGGGAAAGGTCTGCACCAATTGCTGCGGAAGCAGTGCGACTTTCTGGTGCGCATCCCCGCTGTGGGAAAGATATCCACGCTCAACGTCAGCGTCGCTGCCGGGATTGTGTTGTTCGAGGCCACGCGGCAGCGGAGGGGGCCGTCACGTTCAGGTAAGCAAATTCAACGCCCCACTAGCGCTTCTCCGACAGGTTCTTACTGAGAATATCCAGCGCCGTCGGAACCGAATCCGCCTGAAAAACCACTCCCCGCGATTTTGGATCGGTGGCCTCGATCTGCTCCACCACCGGCCGCCAGAACTCTCCCAGGACTACCAGAGGCCTCCTTGGCAGCAGGCGTTTGTGCATCATCTCCCAGGCAACCGCCAGCTCCACCAGAGTCCCTGTGCCTCCCGGGCAGGCTACGTAGCCGTCTCCGAGCGCGATCAATTTCTGTAGCCGCTGCTCCCAGTTTTCGACCATGATTTGCTGCTGAACCCAGCGATTGGGTTTGCTGGAGAAGCTTCCGGCCAGGACTCCGATCACGCTTCCTTCCGCTTCGGCAGCGCCCCGCGAGACAGCTTCCATCACGCCGCCGTATCCGCCGCTGGCTACGGCGAATCCGGCCTGAGCCAGAGCCCCCCCCAATTGGCGGGCCAGACGGTAGGGCTCACTCGCTTCGGTGCAGCGAGAGCTGCCGAAAACGGTGACTGTTGTTGAAAAAGCGGAAGAGGGGGCGTCTCCAGGCACGTTGAAGAGGGCGCAGCTAGCGCATTCGTGGAGCCCACTTCTGGTCCACGATGCGTTTGATCTGCCGGTTGGAGGCTCCCATGTTGTGTTGGCGTTGCGCCTCCAGCGCAATCTGACGGCAAAGCAGTCAGGTGGTGCCGTGGTTGTCCGTGTAGCAGTCCAGATTATTGCGGTGACCGGAAGAGCCGTAGCAGCCGCAATAGCAGGGCATGTGTTCCAGAATCTCCGGGATGTCCCTGGCTACCTGATAGGACCGGACCACCTCCGGATCGGAGAAGCCCGTCGGGCTCAGGGTAATGGGACGCGGACTCTTCGGTTCAGCCGGCAACACCAGCCGATCCCTCAGCGTGGAATCAGTCCCCGAGGATGCGGTCTGGGCTGGTTGGCTGGACGTCTGTCCGGCGGCGGAAGTCCCCTGGTTGCCTCCCACAAAGGCATAGGCCAGCAACCCCGCCAGCACGAGCCCAATGATCGCTCCATACCAAACCTTAGCCTTTTTGCGCCGGGATTTGGCGGAGATTTTGGGTTTTTTGAGCTTCGACATCAGTTCTTCAATCTAGCATAACGGTACTGTGCTTTGCAGCTATTTTTTGAGGGTCTGCCCCCTACTCCCTCCCCGAGGGCCTTCACGACAAGCTCCAGGAAGCAATCCGCAAGCGCATGGATCAGGACTCCCCCATCCGCGACTGGCTCTCCATCCCGCCTGTTGAAAACTCTGAACCGATAAAGTAACTGCTGGGATACCCAAAACGAAGGCGACTGCAAATTTTTACTACAGCCAGCCTCAAAAATGCGTAAAATGACGCAGTGGCAAAATAGAAGCCTGCGGAGGGCAAGCGGCGTTCGATGGCCGAAGCTGCTCAAGATCCGCTCCGCAAGCATCTAGTGAGTCAGCATCGAGTCAGTAAGCACTGAGGTTAAGCGCTATGGGCCTGTGGTTGGATTTTCTGTTCGGCTGTGCGCATCAAAGTACCAGCTTGCCGATTACCCAGCGGCGGAAGACGGCGGCTGGGACCCAACAATCCGGTTCGCTGCGCGAAACCTACGATGTGTGCCTCGACTGCGGCAAAGAATTTCCTTATAGCTGGGAAGAGATGAAGTTCCTGCGGGAAGAGGCCAAGGAAACCGCATCTCGGCGGCGTCCGGCGCGCTATCCCGCCGGGGATCGTTCTCTCAAGCAACATAAATCCTCATCCATCGGCTAACTCGCGAACCCTCCCGATTAACCCTCGCCGCGGGATTGCTTCCCGAAGAGGTTCCCGCTCCAGCAAGGCTCTTGCTCCGCATGGCTGTTTCCTGCCGACGAACCGCAGGCGAACGTTTTGTTCCCGGCGGCAGCGCGCCATAATCAGGTGTAGAATACGGCGCGATAGCCCGGTTCGGCAGAATCGATTCCTTTTTGCCCCCGGCGGGGGGAACAGCTTGTCACGGAGGAGAATATGCAAGCAGATCCAAGTCAAGTGACGACGGAGACGATCCGCTCCCTGGCGCTGGCCAATGGGCTGGATATCCCGGAGGAGCGGCTGGAGGTCGTCTTGGAGCAATACAGAGCCTATTTGGAATCCGTTGCGCGCCTCAATGCTTTTCCACTGGGCAGGGAGGCGGAGCCTGCCACCACTTTTACTCTGGCCCAAGAGGACGCGGAAGGTCAGACTTCGGAGGGGAGGTAAGCCCGTGAAACAAGCTGACAGGAATCCATCTCCCGAGAAACCGGGAAAGACCACCCGTCGCGGTTTTCTGGAGCTTTCGGCGGCCGCTGTTGCCGGCCTTACGTTCTCGCCCCAAACTCGTTCTTCCCCTTCGGCGGCGTCCGCGCAGGCTCCTGTATCGGGCCGCGGCTCGGAGGCCATCGACCTGCCGTCGCTTACCTTGGTGGAAGCCGCTGGCCGGATTCGCCAAAGGCAACTCTCGCCGCTGGAGCTGACGCAGGCCGTGCTCGACCGCATCGCTGCGCTCGAACCCAAGGTCGGAGCATTTATCACAGTGGCTGCCGATGAGGCTCTGGAAGCCTCCCGCGCCGCTGAGCAGGAGATCCAGCGGGGGAGATACCGGGGGCCGCTTCACGGCATTCCGGTTGGGTTCAAGGATACCTTTTACACGCGCGGCATCCGCACCACGGCCGCGACGGCGGTGCTCGGAAATTTTGTCCCGGACTTCGACGCCACCGTCGTCCGCCGCTTAAAAGATGCCGGAGCCATCCCCATCGGGAAGACTAACCTGCCGGAGTTCTCCTTCGGCGGAATCACCCCCGGCACGAATAATCCATGGGACTTGTCGCGCAACTCCGGCGGATCCAGCGGCGGTTCCGGCGCGGCCCTGGCCGCCTCCATGCTTTTGGGGGCGACCGGGGGCGACACCTCCGGCTCCATTCGCAACCCTGCCGGCGCCTGCGGCATAGTAGGACATAAACCCACCTTCGGCGTGGTCAGCCGCTACGGCGTGGTTCCCATCAGTTGGACATTGGACCATCTGGGTCCCATGGCGAAGCGCGTGGAGGATTGCGCCATTCTGCTCAAGGTCATCGCCGGATACGATCCCCATGACCGCTACAGCGCGCGCGTGCCCGTCCCCGACTACCCCGCACTTTTGCGAAGGAATATTCGTGGGATGCAACTGGGCATTCCTCCCGCTGCAGCTCTCGCGGGCTTCCACGCCGATACGTTGAGCGCCTTCCGCCGCGCTGTCCAGGTGATGGAAGGTCTCGGAGCTGAGGTTCGGGAAGTAACCCTGCCGCCGCGCAGCAGATTATCCGTATCTGCGACGCTGCGGCCTACCACCGCCAGTATCTGCTGTCCCGGGCCAACCTCTACGGGGCGGACGTTCCCTCGGGAGCGCCGGTTTCGCGGGTGAGGACCACCGTCGAGGCCGGTTCGTTGCTGACCGCCGCCCAATACCTGCGCGCCCAGCAGGTCCGCAAGGTTTTTATCCGGGAGATGCTTCAGCTTTATGAGCCCCTGGACGCGCTGCTGACCCCAACCTTGCCGGCCCCGGTCGGGGAACTCTCGAACCCTTCCATCACCTTCCGTCCGGAGTTCAATCTGTGCGGATTTCCCGCCATCTCGGTGCCGGCCGGTTTCTCGGTTTCGCCCCCGGGATTGCCCCTTGGACTCCAGATATCCGGCAAGCCGTTTCAGGATTCGGTGGTGCTGGCCCTGGCCTACGCCTATGAGTCCGCAACGGACTGGCGCCAGAAGCAACCGGTGCTCTGATCTCAAGTCATCGGGAGCATTTCTCGTAAAGGCGCATGCCGGGCAGGGGCAGCCACGACGAGCGCTTTCCTCGTCGTGGGGCGTTGCTGCACCAACGGGTGAAATGCTCTAGCCCGCGCAGAGAAGGCTTGGCGGCGGTTTGGCGCCGCAGTTGCCGTGGCCTTACGAAGAGGATTTCGAGGGGCGGGAGTTCACAACTTCTGAGAACGCCTTCGCGCTGCGTGAAAGATGACGGTCAGTGCGGTAAACCAGGCCCAGACGCCTCACCAGCTTGGCGCCCCGGAGCGGGAGCAGCTTTAAGATTCCAGACAGGGTTTCCATCTCGGCATAGGAGCGGCTGATCAATGAGATTCCCAGCCCCGCGCCTACAAATTTCTTGATGCTCTCCACGCTGGCCAGCTCCATGGAGATATGTAAACGGTTTCGCTGCTTCCGGAAAAGCTTTTCCAGCAGCTCGCGGGTATGGCCGCCTTTCGGGAAGATCAACTGCTCCTCCAGCAGATCATCCAGCTTCACCCAGGCGCGCTTTGCCAGCCGGTGTCCACCGGGAACCACCACCTGCAGTTCATCTTCGAAGATGGGGATGACCTTCAGGTTGCTCTGCGACACCGGCAGCGTGACAATTCCCAGGTCGATCTGATTCTCCGCCATCTTCAGCAGAATCTTCTGGCTGAAACTACGATAGATACTGATGGTCACCTGCGGATATTTTCGTTTGAACTCGGCACATACCTGCGGGAGCACATACAAACAGGTAGCCTCGTTGGCCCCTACCACCAGCGTGCCGCCGGCCTCGCCGTGTGCCTCGCGCACCCGCTGCAGGGTTTCCCGGTGCAGAGCCACCATGTTTTCCCCGCACTCAAGCAGGACCTTCCCCGCCGGGGTGAGGAAAATTTTCCGCCCCAGCCGGTCAAAGAGTTTTTGCCCGCACTGCAGTTCTAGCGCCCGAATCTGCGCGCTGATGGCGGGCTGCGTGCGGTAGAGTTTTTCTGCCGCCCGCGAAAAGCTCTTGTGGCGAGCTACTTCCAAAAATGCGGTGACTTGATCGAGATCCATCAGCTTCGGTGCAGCAGGGATTAGCCCGCTTTCCCTGCCGGCCTGTTCTCCTAGTATATAAATATTACTTATTCAATCCATAAAAACAATCTATTTATCTGGTCTCGCTCCGGCGACCGGCGCAACCGGACGTTGCCAAACCCTGGACTTGACCGTCCGATGATTTTAGTTCATTTCTCCCGTAGGTACAGGGTTCCGGCAGCCGCGTAGCGTCGGCATTCTCCCTGACCCATTAAGCCGCCAGAGCCTGCCCCAGCCAGCCGAGGGGATGGCGACGCTACATTCCGTCTATACACTATCGGGAGAAATGAACTAGAATGTTCTGCGTTGGCGGGGGGAGAAGGCCCCATCAGACACTTCCAAGGAAGAAAATGTACAGAGGGGGGATTCATGAAGATTGGAAAATCATTCTGGGCTCCGGCAGAACGTTTTTTGCCAAAACGGTTTTTGTTAATTGTCGCCGTCGCGCTGCCGCTATTTTTTGCGGGTTGTCAGCCTCCGGCAGAAACTCCGGCTGAGATGGAAGAGTCGGCTTGGCCTGAACTGGAAAGTTATGCGGAGATGATGATTCCGGACGACAACCCGATGACGGAGGCAAAGGTCGAGTTGGGGAAACAACTCTTCTACGACGCCCGCCTCAGCGGAGACGGTTCCCGCTCCTGTTCGTCCTGCCATCTGCCTGAGTACGGCCTGACCGACGGCAGAGCGACGGCCGTCGGAGCCTATGAACGCGCGCTGACCCGCGCTAGTCCAACGCTGTGGAATATCGGTTACCATACCGAGTTCTACTGGGACGGGCGCAGCGGTTCGCTCGAAGCGCAGGCGATGGCGGCGTGGCGTGGCGGCAACATGGGCGCCTCCGGGCAGGACGGACGACCCAGCGCGGAGGACATCAGTGCGCAGTTGAATGAGATCGCAGGTTACCAGGACCAGTTCCAGGCCGTCTTCGGCGAGCCTGCCAACCCGGATAATATAGTCATGGCCATCTCCGCCTTTGAGCGAACCATCGTCAGCACGGATACGCTCTGGATTCATCTGCAGATGGGACACGTCGATATGCTCAGCGAGGAGGCCCAGCGGGGATGGGATATCTTCAGCAACAAGGCCCAGTGCACCAACTGCCACGACGGCGTGCTGTTGACCGACCTGCAGTATCACAACGTCGGGATCGGCATGGACGCCGAGGAGCCGGACACCGGGCGCTTCCGCGCTTCAGAGAATGAAAGCGACACCGGGGCCTTCAAGACGCCTACGCTGCTCGACATCAGCAAATCGGCTCCTTATTTTCATGACGGCAGCGTGGCCACGCTGGATGAGGCCGTGGATCTGATGCTCGGCGGAGGGAAAGAGAATCCGAATCTCGACACCGTGAACCTGCAGCCGGTGGAGCTGACCGATGCGGAGAAGTCGGACCTGCTGGCCTTTCTCCGGTCGCTGGATGTCAACTACGCCGTCACGGAGCCGATGCTTCCGCAGTAGCGCGTTCGGATGGGTAGGCAACCCGGATTTCTCGCCAGCCCTCCCGACGGATCGTCCGGAAGGCCTCGGCGATCTGGGCGTTGTGGGCGGTTCCCAGCCCCGGAGGGAGCGACAGGGTATATCCTCGGGTGTGAGCCCGGATGACGGGATTCCAAACGGGGATCGAGCCTCGGAAGGGGCACCCCCCCCCGTTGCGGCATCTCTGCCGCCCCTGCGGGGCTGATTAAAAAATCCGAGTATTGTGCGAAAAAGGTCACCCCCCTTTGCAACCTGCAGGAAGGCGTGATGAAAAAAAGTATGCCGCTGAGAAGCCGCTTCTTCCTTCGTGCCGTACGGCTCCCTGGGGTCGGCAGCCATTGAGAAAGGCTCGGGTAACCCGGCTCAAGGGCTTCCTGAGCCGGACGGAGAGCTTGGAAGGAACGCTCGAAGACCCTGACGGCCTGCTTTGACCGGAATATCGTGGAATGGCTGCTGCTGCGGGAACTCCCGATGTGGAAGTTCTGCATGAATACGAGCGGGGTCCCCCTTGCCTGTTCGTTCGATCTATCCCGCCTGCTTTAGTTAGCGGTAGCTGACGTTCCCTGGTCGGAGTGCCATCTATGACTGTCCTCTCTGCAGACCTGTTCCCTGACACAGAACATCAACCCCTCGCTTACCCTTGTCGTCCCCTGCTACAAGTGGCGGTTGGCCGCCATCTGCACCGCTTTCGCCGCCGTCTGGATGTTCATCTGGCTCAAAATCCGGAGCAGGACCTAAATCCGCTCCCTGGAAAGTTGATGGAATAGTCGTTATGAAGACTGTTTTCTGGATGTTGCTGCTTGCCGTAACCGCTTCGGCAGCCAGTCCGGCCATGTCGCCGGCTCAGGCGCTGGAAAAATCCCGGCAAGCGCGAGCCCTGCTCGATCAGGCCATCGAGGCTCTGGGGGGCGAGGCCTTCCTGAACCTGAAGAGCGAAAAGATGGAGGGAAGAGTTTATTCTTTCCGTCGCGACCAGCTCACCGGCCTGGCAACGTTTGTCTCCTACACCCGTTACCCGGATCAGCAACGGGAAGAATATGGCAAGAATAAAGAGACCATTATGGTTTACAGCGGGGACCAGGGATGGGAGATTGACATCCACGGGGTCAAGCCCGTTCCCGAGGAAGAAATGGAATTCCGCCGGGAACGGAGATCGATGGGGGCCTTTTACATTCTTCGTTACCGGCTGCAGGAGCCGGGCATCCTGCTGGAGTATGCCGGAAGGGACCTCCTGGGCGCGCAGGCAGTGGATGTGGTGAACTTCATTGATGCCGACAATCGCGTCGCCACTTTCTATTTGGACCGGCTAACCCATCTGCCCGTGCGGGTGATCTGGATACGCCGCGATCCCAAGACCCGCCAGCGAATTGAGGAAGAGGAGATTCTATCCAACTACTTCACCGGCCAGGGCGTCACCGCGCCGCGGCAGATAACGCGCCAGCGGCATGGCGCAAAAATCTTTGAAGCATTCGTCCAAAAGGTTTACTACAATCTTCCCTTGCCGGACTCGCTGTTTGTGGCCCGCGAGCAATAATCGCCGCCGGACAGATCTTCTCTCCGTCCCCTCCGTTTCTTTGTCGTTCACCGCAAGCGTGCTAACCTGAAGTATCCAACTATGTCGCAAACCCCGGCTATGTTCCGAAAATTTGCTTTCCGCAGCCGTACCGCCTCTGCCGGCAGGCATCTGAACCGCTTTGCCGCTTCAAGCGCTCTGCTGCTCGCGCTTTCTTTGTCTGGTCCGTCTGCTACCGCCCAGGTTCCTCAGGCAAGACCGCAGGGCTACGTCAACGACTTGGCCGGAGTCCTCAGCGCGGGGGCGCGGCAGCAGATGGAGGCTCTGGCGGCGGAATTGAACGCAAAAACGGGCGCTCAGATGGCGGTTGTGACCGTCGGGTCGCTGCAAGGGGAGTCGCTGGAGATTTTTGTAAACGATCTGGCTACTCGCTGGGGAATCGGGGATCAGCAGGACCGCGGCATCCTGCTGTTTCTGGCGATTGAGGACCGCCGCAGCCGCATCGAGGTCGGCTATGGGCTGGAGCCCATCCTCACCGATGCCCGTTCCGGTGACATTCTGCGCGCCATGACCCCGCACCTGCAAAGCGGCAACTACGACAACGCTGTCGCCCTGGGAATGGTAGCGACCGCCGAGATCATTGCAGAGGACGCCGGAGTCACCCTCGACGTGCTTTCCGGCGGCAGGCCCCAAGGCAGAACCGTCACCGACTCGCGAGGTGGTTTGAGGCGGCTCCTGCCAATGTTTTTCCTCCTCCCTTTTCTTCTGTTTTCTCGCCGCCGGGGACGGTACGGGGGCGGGTGGTATGGAATGCCGCTTTACGGCGCAGGCATGATGGGACGCGGCCTGGGAGGCTTTAGCGGTGGCGGAGGCGGCTTTGGAGGATTTGGAGGGGGCGGTTTCGGAGGAGGAGGCGCTTCCGGCAGTTGGTGAGGGCGGCTGTAGCTGACTGAACCCTGCACTCTTGAAAACAGCGCCTTCGTATTTGCCCTGAAAGAATGTAATCGTCGATAGGAATCATCTCTATGGAAAAAGAAAAGCTACTGGAAGGACTGGTGAAGCGGCTGCGCGAGGCCTACGGAGACGATCTGGTCAGCGTGGTCCTGTACGGGTCGGCGGTGAGCGGTGATTATCAGAAGAAATACTCCGATCTGAATGTCCTCTGCACCCTGCGCCAAGTGGGGGCGCCCGAGTTGCGCCGGGGAGCGAAGGCTATCGAGTGGTGGATCAAGCAGAAACAGCCCGCCCCGCTCCTGCTTTCATTGGAGGAAACCAAAAACTCTCACGACGCCTTTCCGATTGAGTTCCTGGACATTCAGCAAAGCCATCGCATCCTGCACGGAGAAGACTTGGTGGCTGGGATTCAAGTCGATACGCGGCATCATCGCCGTCAAGTGGAGCACGAGCTGCGCGCCGATCTGCTGCGGCTGCGGGAACGGTACTTGCGGTTGCAGCGGCGCCACAAGGAAGTAACCCGGCTGATGGTGGAGTCCCTGCCGGCCTTCGCCACCCTGGCCCGCCATGCGCTGATCCTGGCCGGAGTGGCCGCTCCCGTGCGCAAGCGGGAGATATTCCAGGCGGCTTCCTCTCGTTTCTCAATGGAAGCTGCCCCGTTCCTCACCGTGCTCGGGGTCCGCGAGGGAGTCGAGAAGCTGCCCTCCAGCCGGGTGCATGACTTGTTTGCCTCCTACCTGAAGCAGATCGCCCGGCTGGCAGAGGCCGTGGACCAACTGGGAGCACAACCGTAGAGGCCGGGTCGGTTTCCGGTATACTATTAAAGAAGAGGCGAGGAGTGCGCTGTTTGCTCAGAAGACCAGACAAAGAATTGCCGGTTCAAGGCTAACGCACCAGGCGCAGCGTTGCCGGAACGTGCGGGACAGCAGAACGTCGTCGCTAAACTAACGCCGCAAGAAACGGAGGAGTGGAAGTGTCCAGAGGCCTGAAGATTTTCGCCATTGTCGCCGCCTGCATCGTCGGTATCGTACTCGTTGTGGGGATCGCGCTGTTTTCCGCCTTTATGGGCCATCGCAATGAGATGGTTCGCCAGAAAGAAGCGATCACGGGAAACTGGGCGCAAGTGGACGTGGTGCTCCAGCGGCGAGCCGATCTGATTCCCAACCTGGTGTCAACCGTAAAGGGCTATGCCGCTCACGAAGAGGAGATCTTCACGCGGCTGGCCGACGCCCGCGCGGCGCTGGCCGGGGCACGCACTCCGGGAGAAAGCATCGCCGCCAACCGGCAAGTAGAATCGGCTCTTTCGCGGCTCTTGGTGATCGTGGAAAACTATCCCAACCTCAAAGCCAACCAAAATTTCATGCGATTGCAGGATGAGCTGGCGGGAACGGAAAACCGGGTTGCGATCGAACGACGGCGCTACAACCAAACCGTCCAGGGCTACAACACCTATATCCAGCTATTCCCCAACAACCTGGTGGCTTCCTTTTCCGGATTTGATCGGGAAGATGCCTATTTCGAGACTACGGAAGAGGCCCGCGAGGTGCCACAGGTCGAGTTCGCCCGCTAAAGGGTTGCGCAAACCCGTGTGCGCGAGCGCCGGGCTACAGAGGACTTGACAGGGGCCGCGACCGTGAAGTTGCCGCCGGCAGCCTGCTACTGCTCGCGGCTGTCTTTGGTGACCAGCGGGCCTCCAAACGTTCTTCCGAACGTAACGCTGAAGCGCTTGATATTGGCGTTATACTCGGTGTTGATTTTGAACGTTGAAGTCTCGCCGGCTGCCAGTGGGTCCGTATCCAGATATCCGCGCTCGACCCGCACGCTCTCGCCGTTGCTGTTCTGGAAGTTGCAATAAACTTCCACTCCGCTGACTTCCCGGGGAGAGATATTCTTGACCTGGCCATCGATGTTAATGGAAGTCTGCGTGGCCGCAATGTTTGTTTCCAGCAGCTCCATCGAGGGTCGTTGCGCCTCGCCTTTCACAGCGGCTAGCGAAATCAACGCTACCGAAAGGAGCAGTGTTTTCAAGCTCCAAATAGCAATTCGCCTCACTGTCTCGCCTCCTATGCTGGGTATTTACTGCTTTTCACTCTAAGAATTATGCCCTTCCAGAGCCAGAAAAGCAAATATCCGCTGCGCTTGGTCTGTATCATTCCTCGCGCCCTGAAAGATGCCTCAGATATAATGTAATGTATAATAAAGGACTTGTTTGGCAATAGGGGCTATACTGACCTGCGTTTGAGTCGACCGCGGGCGGCTGGCGCAGGAGGTTGAGCTCAGCAAAAGCTGAAAGCGGAAATTCCCGTTTAAGGAGAGCCGGAATGACAATACAAAGAAAGTTCCAAGTTTTAGGGTTCGTTTTTCTGTGGGTGTTCGGAATTGGTTTGACGGACACTGCTGCTTTCCAACTGCAACAGCGGCCGGCAAAAGAATACATCGAGAGAATGGACCGGCCCGGACGGGTCGCCGGGTTGAAGATCGACGAGGTAGTAGAAAAACTGCAACTCAAGCCGGGAGACATCGTGGCCGACGTCGGTTCTGGCAGCGGTGCGTTTTCCATTCCAATGGCTCGCGCGGTCGGTCCCACCGGGACGCTGTACGCGGTGGACATCGACCAGGAAATGATCGATTTTGTCGGCGATCGGGCTGAGAAAGCAGGCTTGAAAAACGTCCGCAAGGTGCTGGGCGAATACGACGATCCCAAGCTGCCGGTGCGCGATGTGGACGTGGCATTTTTTCATCGGGTATTGCACATGATCGAACTTCGGCAAGCCTACGTGAATGCGGTGTCAAAATACCTCAAGCCGGACGGGCGCATCGTGATCATCGAAAAGGAACCGGAGGAGTCCACCAATTGGATGTGGCTGAGACGGTCGGATGTGGACTCCTGGATGGCGGCCATCGGATTCTATCCGGCTGAACGGTTCGGGGTGTTCGACGACAAGTGGTTCGTCAGCTACCAGCGGCCCGCTGGCAACAGCGTGCTCCTCAATGATTGAAGAGAAAGACTGACGGAGTCGATCTCCGAGAGGGCCTTCGTTTGCTTGTGATTTGGCCGGCCGTTCCTGTACAGCCCCTGGCAAGGAACGGCCTCTCCAAGCGGATCGGCCGCGTTGGGGAACCGGCGGGCATCATCCCGCAGATAGTCGGCAAACTGCGATTCCAACGGGGCAAAACAAATCGTTCCTAGCGATTGGGACAGCGGTCTGTTTCAGCTGGCAGTGATGCTTTACTGAATCGGCCCGGACACCCAAAGCATGCCACAGCAAACCCCACAGGGCGCAATCTCCCCGCCGTCTCTACAACGTTCCGTCGGAGCCCTTACGGCAGCCTCCGTGGTGGTCGCCAACTGTATTGGCGTCGGCATATTCACCACGCCGGGCTTCCTTGCGCGGGACCTGGGAAGCCCCTTTGCGATATTGGCTATCTGGGTCCTGGGTGCTCTTTTAGCGCTAGCCGGGGCGCTCTGTTACAGCGAGTTGGGCGCAGCCTTTCCGCGAGCCGGGGGAGAGTACGTCTATTTGCGGGAGGCCTATGGTCCGCTGTGGGGCTATCTGACCGGCTGGACGTCTTGCTTGATTGCTTTCCCGGCCCCGATTGCCGCCGCTGCCATCGCCGTATCGGCCTATCTGTCCCACTTTGCCCCCCTGCTGAGTCCCGAATACATTCTTTGGTCCCTTCAACTCGGCTCTCTCCAGATACAGTTGAGCGGCGCGCAGGTTTTGGCGTTGGTCATCGTGTGGTCGCTTGCCTGGATTCACATTTCCGGGGTGCAACGCGGCAGCAGATTGCAGATTGGGCTGACGATCATCAAGGTCGCCGCCATTGTCGCCGTGATTGTGCTGGGCGTGATGGTCGGAACGGGCGATTGGGGACACCTCCAATCCGGCCCGGAGGGTCTGGTGCCCGAGGGGGCGCTGAGCAACGGAGCCGTCTCGCTGATCTTTGTTCTGTACTCCTTTAGCGGCTGGAACGCGGCGGCTTACATTGCCGGGGAAATGCGGCAGCCGCACCGAAGCATCCCGATCTCTTTGCTGGCCGGGACCTGTGCAGTGGCCTTGCTCTATCTCGGGCTGAATGTGGTGTTCCTCTATGGCCTGGGCATCTCGGAGATGAGCGGGGTGCTTGAGGTGGGAGAGAAAGCCTCTCTGGCGCTTTTCGGTCCCGTGGCCACGCATCTGGTGGCGGCCTTCATGGCAATATCTATCCTTGCCTCGGCCAGCGCCATGATTCTGGTGGCCCCCAGGGTCTATTACGCTATGGCCTCCGACAAGCTGTTTCCCCTGCGGCTGGCAGGGATCCATCCGCGCTTCCAGACCCCCGCGGCATCGATCTTAGTCTTGGCGCTGTGGACCTCCGTGTTGGTTCTCTCCGGCACCTTTGAGCAGTTGATCGTCTACGCTGGATTTGCTCTGGTGTTTTTCTCCGCCCTGGCTGTGGGCGCAGTGATTGTCCTGCGTTTGCGCCGGCCTGAATTGGCCCGTCCGTTCCGCGTGCCCTTCTATCCCTTTACTCCGCTGCTGTTCCTGGCATTCTCGGCCTGGATACTGATCTTCACAATCCAGGGCCGGCCAACCGAGTCACTGCTGGGAATCGCAACCGTCCTGCTGGGCCTGCCGCTGTACTTCTACTGGCGAAGGCGCGGCCTTTCCCGAAACTGATCCATAAACTGATTCATGACCGGAGCAGGCTTCCGGCCTTCCAGCCGGCGGCAACGGCCACCCCTTTGCCGCAACTTTCGCAGGCCTTTTGGGTTTACAATGGTGGAAGGTTTAGTGTGTCTGTCTCAATCCTGGGAGGCCATTCGATCATGCGAAGCAGTTTGTTCCTGATTGCGGCGCTGCTGCTGACAACCGCAGCCTGGGCACAAACCGAGACGCTGCGGGGCCGCGTGCTCCACTCGACAGGCGCCTTGATCCCGGGCGCCTCGGTCGCGGCCTTCACGGACGAAGAGGTTGTGTCGGAGACCCTGACCGACGACGGCGGGGAGTTTGAACTTTCTCTTCCGCCGGGGGAGTACCGGCTTCATATAACTGCTCCCGATTTTGAGCCTTATACGGAAGCCATTGCGGTGCAGGCCGGGATGCCTGTTCTTTCGGTCACGTTGGAGCTGGCTCCAATCCGGCAAATCCTGGATGTGGAGGAAGACCCCTACACGATCAGCCTGGAGCCGGACCAGAACCTGACTGCCATCACGCTCGACGAAGAAGACCTGGAGTCCTTGCCCGAAGACGAAGAAGAACTTGCCGAACTGCTCCGGGAAATGGCCGGGCCGGGAGCCAATGCCACAGGCGGAACGGACTTCATCGTCGATGGCTTCTCCGGCGGACAACTGCCTCCGACGGATCAGATTAGGGAAATCCGGATCAACCGAAACCCCTTCAGCGCCGAATTCAGCCGTCCGGGCCGCGGCCGCATAGAAGTGTTCACCCGCGCGGGAACGGACCAATTTCGCGGTAATCTGAGCTTCAACTTCCGCGATGAGGCCTTGAATGCGCGCAATGCCTTTGCCGGCACGAAGCCTCCCTATCAGCAGCGCTCCTTGCGCGCCACCCTCAGCGGTCCGATTCTCCGGGAGCGGATGTCGTTTTCCCTCTCTGCCAGACGCTCCACCGTGGAAGACAGCGACACCGTGCAGGCGATTACCGCCGACGGTCCGTTTTCCACCGCGATCGTTCGTCCCAACCGGAGAAACGAGCTGACGGGCCGCAGCAACTATGAGCTTTCCCGGAACCATACGCTGGGTCTCATGGCGAGATATTCCACGCGTGACCGGGAGAACCAAGGTGTCGGCGGCTTCACGCTGCCGGAACGCGCTTCCCAATCCGATTCCAATAACTTTACTTTCCAGATCAGTGAAACCTCCACCCTCTCGAATGCAATGGTTCACGAGACCCGGTTCCGGTTCCGGCGGAACCGGTCGAACAGCCAACCGCTGGGAGAAGGCGTGGCGATCAATGTCCTGGATGCCTTCCGGAGCGGCGGAGCCACGGATCGGAGCCGGCAGACGGACCGCAACTATCAGTTCGGCAACGCCCTGATGGCCACCTTGGGAAGCCTCAGCCTCAAGACGGGTCTGCAGGCCGACTACCAGCAATACCAGAGCCTTTCGGAAAACAACTTCCTGGGGACCTTCGTGTTTTCCAGTCTGGAAGCGTTTCAGGAAAACCGCCCGACAACTTTCACCATCAACAGCGGAGACCCGAGACTCGACACGAATCAATTCGAGTTTGGCGCCTTTCTGCAAAGCGACTGGAGGATGAGGCCCAATCTGACGCTTTCTTTCGGCCTCCGCTACGAGGCGCAGACCAACATCGGCGACAAGAACAACTTCGATCCGCGCCTCGGTATCGCCTACGCGCTCGGCCGGACCACGGTCTTGCGCGGCGGCGTGGGGCTGTTTCATCAGAGGCTGGGGACGGGAACGGTGGCATCGCTGCTCCGCCTGGACGGCACCAGGCAACTGCAGACCGTAATAGGAAACCCGGCGTATCCGGACCCGTTCCTAACCGCAGACGGGGTGGAGGCTATCCCTCCTACCTCGCTGCGCGAGCGCGCTGCTGACTTGGCTTTGCCTTACACGGTGAACTCCTCGCTTTCTGTTGAACAACGTCTGCCGAAAGGCCTGTTCGTAGCGGCGAGCTATGATTTCGTTCGCGGCATCCGCCTGTACCGCAGTCGGAATATCAACGCGCCGCTTCCGGGCGAGACCGAGCGGCCCGACCTGTCGCGAGGAAATGTCAACCTGCTCGAATCGACAGCAGCCTCCAACTACCACTCCCTGGGACTGCGCCTGAACGGGCGGATCGGCGGCACCTCCGTCTTCGTACGCTATACCTATTCCAGGAACTTCAGCGACACCGGCGGAACCTTCAGCCTCCCGGCCAAAAACCACGACCTGCGCGCTGAGTGGGGACGCTCCTCGCAGGACCGGCGTCACTCGGTCTTCACGGGCTTCAACCTGCAGCTTCCCTGGAACCTGACCGCCAACACCCGCCTGCGCATGAATTCCGGACGGCCCTTTAACATCACCACCGGATTCGATGACAACCATGACACCGTCACCAATGACCGCCCCGCGGGCGTCAGCAAGAACTCCGGCGAGGGACCGGGATTATTTAATGTTGACCTGACCCTGGCGAAGACGATCTCGCTGAGTTCGAGCCGGAATGGCCGGCAGGCCGGGAATTTCCCTCGCGCCGCTCCCCCGCCGGGCGGAATCGGCAGAGGTGGGGGGCCGGGTGGTGGAGGCGGTGGACGAGGAGGCGGCAGGTTTGGCGGACGCGGCGGCCGTAGCCGGGGCGGCGGCCCCGAGATGCGCATCTTCGCAAACTTGAGGAACGCTCTGAACCACACCAACTTCACGCGCTTCAGCGGCGTTAAGACTTCGCCGTTTTTCGGACAGCCGAACTCCGCCCGCAGCCCCCGGGAAGTGGAAGTAGGCGTCCGGTTCAGTTTTTAGGAGTATGCAAACATGAAACGTCTGGCATGGATATCGCTGGCATTGCTCGTTGCGCTTCCCTTGCTGGCCCAGCGCGGAGAAAACTTCCGCCGTCGGAACCCGATGGAGCAGGTTCAGAATATGCTGACCGAAGCAGGTATTCCCTTGAGCGAACAGCAGCAGGAAGCTCTCCAGGCGATTCTGCAAGAACAGCGCAGAGCCTTTATGGAGTCCAGGGAGCAGTTCCGCCAGCGCAGGCGAGAAGGGGGGCAGGAAAGCGGCGAGGAGCGCGGACGGCAAGGTGGAGGAAACCGCGGACGCGATGGCGGCGGGGAACGGAGAGGAGCGTTCGGCAGGGGAGGCGGCCCAGGCGAAGCGATGCAGGAAAAAATACGGAGCGTCCTGACCGCCGAACAGATTGCGGTCTGGGACAATTACCGCAACGATCAAATCCGCCGCCGGGGCGGCTACCCGGCGCTGCGCCTGATGTTAGAGGAGATCGGAGTTCCTCTAACCGCCGTTCAGCAAGAGCAGTTGCAAGCCGAATTCCGCGATTACAATCAGCAACGTCGCCTGCTGCGCCGGGAGGGGGAGCAGGTCAGCCCACCTGAACTGGAAAAACTGGAGAGCCGGCACCTTTCCAAGGTAATCCGGGTTTTAGATGCGGAGCAGCGGCGCGCTCTGATTCAGTCGCGCCGGAAAGCGCGGGGGCGGCAATCGGAATGAATTCACTTGGTCCGCAAATCTTCCGGGCCGCTGAGGCTGATCTTCAATGACTTCAAAAACCGGGCGTCCTGGGGTGTAAGAAGGAGTTTTCCTGCGGGGCCTTGCGTCACCGGAGTGCTGGTTTCTTTCCCTCTCTTGTTAAAACCGATCGTGGCCTCCAATACCAGAAACACGTCATAACCGGCGTCCTTGATGTTGGCAATTGCCTCGGAGATAGGTTCGGAGCGGGAGAGCGAATCGTTGATCGCCGTCCCCAAATCTTTGGTTAGTTGTTTGAGATTGTCATCCAGTTCCATGTTTCCCCTTCCCGAGCAGCCGAGCAATTCTCCACAAATGTCTTAATCAGGACCTCGACAGGCAAGAAGCAAAGCCATATTTCGCTCTGCCCGCCATTCTATGGGGGCCTGCTGCATGTGTCAATGTATATCCCTTTGCTTGTCGTTAGCACATGATATGTCCGGTCTAATTAACATGTGAAATGTCCGCTTTGAGCGGCGTAGGGTAGGGCTTTTTGCCAGGAGGTGGCATGAAGTTCTACTCGGAAGCTGCGATGGAGCGGGCGATGAAGATACAAGAAGTAATTTTGCGAGCGATAGGGAAGCGGATCAACTGGTGGCAGGCAGCCGAGATCATCGGGATCAGCGACCGGCAGATGAGGCGGTGGCGCAGCCGGTACGAGCAGTACGGCTACGACGGGCTGTTTGACCGGCGGCGGGGAAAGCCGAGTCCGCGGCGGGTACCCCTGGGGACGGTGGAGAAGGTGTTGGGGCTGTATCAGGAGAAGTACTTTGACTTCAACGTGCGGCACTTTCACGAAAAGCTGCGGGAAGAGCACGGCCTCCGGCTGAGCTACACCTGGGTGAAGCTGGCATTGCAAGGGGCGGGGCTAGTGAACAGGAGGCGGAAGCGGGGCCTGCACCGCCAGAGGCGGCCCCGGCGGCCGTTGCCGGGAATGCTGCTGCATCTGGATGGGAGCCAGCATCGGTGGTTTGTCGATGATCGCTGGTATGACCTGCTGGTGGTCCTGGATGATGCCAGCAGCGAGATTTACTATGCGCAACTGGTAGAGCAGGAATCGACGCGGACGGTGCTGGCTGCCCTGCGGGAGGTGGTCGAGCAGCAGGGGATCTTTTGCGCCCTTTATAGCGACCGGGCCAGTCATTTCTTCCTGACCCGGAAGGCGGGCGAGCCGGTGGATCGGCAACGGCTGACCCAGGTGGGCCGCGCCCTGCGGGAGCTGGGCATTCAGATGATTCCGGCCTATTCGCCGCAGGCGCGGGGACGCAGCGAGCGGAACTTCGGGACCTGGCAAGGGCGGCTGCCGCAGGAACTGCGCCTGCGGGGAATCATCACGCTAGAGGCAGCGAATCGGTTCCTGCGGGAGGGCTATATCGGGGAGTTCAACCGGCGCTTTGCCGTGCCGGCCACCCAACCAGGCAGCGCCTTTTTGCCGTCAGCCAGGCGGGAGTTAGAGCGAATCTTCTCGATCCAGCACCAGCGGATAGTGAATCGGGACAATACGGTCAGTCTGGAGAACCGCCTCCTCCAGATCGAGAAAACTCCTTGGCGCGGGACTCTGGCGGGCTGCCGGGTGACCGTCTATGAACACCTGGATGGGACGTTAAGCATTGGCTATGGGCCGCTACTCCTCCGAGGGGGTGGCGATCCGGTGCGGCGGTCGGCGGCGGAGCCCTGTGGCTTCCCGACAACACCATTTGGCGCTCACCTCCGTCGCCCTACGGGCTCCTTCGGTCAGCGCCAAATCACTTTCGGTAGAATCATGAAAGCGGACATTTCACTTGCTACATATACCGGACATTTTAACTTGCTAACAACATGTATATCCCTTTGCTTCGGAGCCGGGAGGGCTGGCTAGACCGGCCCCGCAACGTTGCCGATGGCCGGTGACTCTTCGAGGCCCTACCCCTAAGCCCAGAACCAGCCGGCCAGAGCGAACCCCGCTACGCCGGCCAATACCCCCAGGATGCTGTCGGCAGCATAGTGATAACGCCCGAACATCGAGCCTAGGGCAGTTCCGACGGCAATCACCAGATAAAAAACTCCCACCAGCGGAAGGACCCGCATCAAGGCCAGCGCCGTCGCCGTCGCGGCGGCGACATGGGCGCTGGGGAAGATTGTGGACTGGATGCTGCCATATTTTAAGACCCAGAGGTTCACCCTGCGGAGCAATGAACGCTTCCCCGGCGGATGCAGGCCGGGAGCGATGGTGCGAGGAGGCAAAGAAGGAAAGAAAGGCGACAGGCCGTAACAAAGCAGGACGGCGGGCAGAACCGCACTCCAGAACTGGTCGGCTAAAGCTCCCTGCCGGGCCATGTATAGTATGGGGATGCCCAGCGGGACCGCAAGGTAACATAACAAATAGCAGCCTTCCCCGAACTGCTCCAGCCAAAGCGCGGAGGCGCGCAAGCGGTGCAGCCGGCTTTTTTCAAGCAGTGCCTTGTCCCAGGCCAGCAGCCTCTGCTCCCAAGCGTGGTCTCGGCGGGCGGAGATCAGCAGCCCCGCCTGATAATACGCTGCCAGAATCAACGGCAGCGGCAGCCAGTCGCGCGCCACCGACATGAACTGCTGCGAGGCGAGCCGCTCCCCGTAGGGAATCAGCAACAGCAGGGTTACCGGCGCCGAGCTGCAGAGCACAACCCAAATCCGCCGCCGCCAAGCAAGACTGGGGAAAAACGACAGCAGCATTACAGAGAGAAAATAAAAGATGGAAATCCATTCCGAGACGCGCATTTTTCTCCCTGTCGATTCCTGAATTGAAGTGCCCTGTTTCAACCCATCTGATTCGAAGGAACACGCCGCCGCTTTTTTGTCAAAGTGCGAAGGCCAAAGAATGCTCCTCCTGGCCGCTGCGGTTCAGCCTTGCTTTGCAGTGGCCTTGCCGGGTAATTGTTCGGCAACATAGTCGGCAGCCTCGGTTTGAATCGCGCGGTCCGTCCCGAAGCCTGAGAACCACCGGACTCCGTCTTCCTTGCGAAACCATGTCATCTGCCGTTTGGCGTACTGGCGGGTTGCGGTCTGAGCCAGTTTGACGGCTTCCTCCAGGCTGGTTTTCCCTTCCAGATAATCCAGCGCTTCCCGGTAGCCGTGGGATTGAAACGGAGTCACCGTTTTGGGGAAACCGTTGGCGAGGATGCCTCTGACTTCCTCGACCAGGCCATTTTCAAACATCCATCTCGTCCGCTGATTGATCTTTTCGTGAAGCGCGGTCCGGGAAGGATTCAAGCCCAGCTTCAAGACCCGGTAGCCCTGCAAGGGGTCTCGCCCTTCCCGGAACAGCTCGGAGATCGGACGCTTGGCTTGGAGGCAGACCTCAAGCGCGCGGATCAACTTGGGCGTGTCATGGGGGTGAATCTTCTCCGCCGAGGGCGGATCGAGACGCCGCAGCATGCGGTGCAAATAGCCGGAGTCTTTCTGCGCGGCCCGCCGTTGCAGCCGCTCCCGCAGTTCCCGGTTGCGGGCAGGACCCGGGAACAACCCGTCCACCAGCGCCCGCAGATAGAAACCTGTTCCTCCCACGATAACCGGCAGCATGCCCCGGCTCGTTACCCTGGAGAGAATCTCCTTTGCCCGGCGGGCGAATTCTCCCGCCGTGAATTCCTCCTCCGGGCTCAGGATATCCAGCAGGTGATGGGGAACGCCTTCGCGTTCCGCCCCCGTCAGCTTGGCGGAGCCGAGATCGAAGTGGCGGTACATCTGCAGCGAGTCGCAGTTGAGGAGCTCTCCCTGAAACTGTTTGGCCAGATGAATTGCCAGCGAGGATTTGCCGCTTGCGGTAGGGCCTAAGACGGCCAGCAGTACAGCGTCCTTGCTCATCTTAGAACAGCGCCATCCGGAGATATTTCCACCACGCCACCAAGACCAGCAAGATCAGCAACAGCAGAGTGCCCAGAAGTTGTTGCCGGGAGACTTCCATGTGCGTCACTAATACTCAACCGGCAGGTTGTACAGGTAGGTGAACTGCAAGCGGATGTCGGTGCCCGGAAATTCCTGCGGCAAGGCCGGAAAGGGATTCGACAGGTTGATGCTGGCCAGCGCCGCGCCATCCAGCGACCGTGTCCCGGAACCCTCCGCCAGAACCAGTTCCGGCACGGAGCCGTCGCGCAGGATGGAGAACTGCAACACCACCCGGCCTTTTCTCCCCAGGCGGGCGATCTCCGGAATCACGGCATACCAGTTGAGGCGCACCAGCGCAAGCAGCCGCAACAGATACGGGTGGAAATCAACGCCCATCGTATCGGAAAGGATTTGAGGACCGGGGAGGTAGAGGTTCGGATTCTGCGGGCCGGTGCTGGGATATCCACCCTGGAACGATCGGCCGCCTTTTCCCGAGGCGCGATCCCTCGCTAGGCCTTCTAGGATGGCGTCTGTTCCCCGCCTCGGCGGAACGATTTGGGGCAACCTCAGCCTGGCCTCGGTCGGAGGAGGATCGGGTTCCCGAGGCTGCACGGGCTCAATCGCGGCCTGCTCCTCGGGCGGGTCATCGGGTGCCTCCGGGAAATCAGGAATTCCGATCTCCGGAACCCCTCCCAGGGCTCTCTCCCCCAGATCGGGCCCAATAGCAGGAGGAGGTAACGGCGGTGGGGCCGGGGGGCGGTACAGGAAAGAAGGCTCGGGCGTCTCCACGCCCGGCTGCGCCCTGCGGTCCCTGTCCGACAGCACGGGAGTATCTGGAGGAGTTTCTGCCTCCGGCAGGTCCGGCGGTTGATAGAGCAGAGTCACATCCTCCGGCTTCGGTTGAGGTACGATCGCCTCCGGGATCATCCTGCGAAACAGGTCCGGTTGCGTTATGACCAGCAGGACGACCAGTAGGTGGACAATAACGGATAAAAGAAAGGTTTCCCTGCGGCGCGCAGAGGTGCGTTCGTTTACCAGCTCCAGCAACAGATGGGGTTCCCGATCCGCCATGTTTCCGGCTGCCCCTTGCAGGATGTCCTCGCTATGCGAGACGCCGTCAAAAATCTAAAGTCCGGAGCTTCCCCCGGCCGGCATAGAAGTGGCGGAGGTTTTCGCCCCCGCTGTCCTCAGCCGCTCGGTGTGGCTGCCGATCTGCTGAAGTATTTGATGCGCCAACTGCAGTGCGCGTCGCCCTTCTTTTCCTCCCACGACGGGAACGGAGCGCTGGCGCGCATTCTTCAGAAAGTCGGCCAGTTGCAACTGCAGCGGCTCCGCCCGTGGCGGCTTCAGCAGCCGCTGCGAGAGCGCGGGCCGCCCGCCGGATAAATCCACCGTTGTGACCGCTGCGTCCTGCCGGGCATAATCGAGTGAAACATATTCACGCGGCTGAAACCAGCGCAATTTGCGGATTTGTTCCGGGCTCACCCGGCTGGCCGTGAAATTGGCCACGCAACCATTGTGGAAGCATAGCCGCGCGTTGGCAATATCAATCTTCGGACTTAGCACGGCAAGACCCACGGCCCGTATCTCCTCCGGCTCCGAATCGACCAGCGACAGCACGATCTCCAGATCGTGGATCATTAAGTCCAGAACCACGTCCACGTCCAGGCTTCGCTTGGTGAAGACGCTCAGGCGGTGGACCTCAAAGAAAAGCGGTGAGTTGAGAATCTGGCGAGCCGCCTGAACGGCCGGGTTGTAGCGCTCCAGGTGGCCTGCCTGCAGGATGCGGTTCTGCTTTGCGGCCGCGGCGATCAGCGCGTCGGCCTCTGCCGTCGTGCGAGCCAGAGGCTTTTCCACCAGCAGGTCGATTCCTCCCTCCAGGAGCTTTATGCCGATTTCGGCATGGAGTTCGGTCGGCACGGCCAGGCTGGCCGCCTCCGCCTCTCCGAAAAGCTCTTCCAACCGGGAGAACTTCCGGCAATGGTATTCTCCGGCAACGGCTGCTGCTCTTTGCTCGTCGATGTCGAAGACGCCCACCAGCTCCGCTTCCGGCAAATCCCGGTAAACGCGCGCATGGTGGCGGCCGAACTGTCCGACCCCGACAACCGCGACTTTGGTACGCTCTGGCATCCCTGAAGTTTTCCTGTTTAGTTTGGCGCCTCCGGATTCGCTCGAAGAAACGCCGCAAGCCACTGCGAACGCTCTCCACACCCGGAGTCTCCCGATGCGAGTATAGCAGCACCGAGCGTGGGATTAGGTGTACAGGCCTCCAGGTAGCGGCAGGCATTCTTGCCATAGGTAGGGTAGGCATTCCTGCCTACCCTGTAGAGAGCACAGGGCGGTAGTCCTGTGCTCCTGCTTCAGTCGTTTCCTTCGGTTCCGCTCAGGACAAGCCCAGTCTGTGCTCCTGCTTCGCTCCGCATCGCGGCGTCTCTGGTTGCCTGCCATTCCTGATTTACACCTGCCAAATCGCTCTAAAAGCTATTCCATAACCCCCGATTCAGGTTTTCGGTTGGCTTTCTGGTGGCTTTTCTGACCCCCCCCACCAATTCTTTTGTTGATTCTAATAGACTTGTTGGCTTTGTTTCGCAAAAAATACTTTTTTTACTCCGCTCGCCTCCCCCTGTAAGCTAAACAAAGCCAGCTTTCCAAACGCCTTCCGGTTCGATTCTCCTCGCCGCAAATTAGGTAGCGACAGGCATTCCTGCCTGTCCTCTAGCGTGCAGGCTCCCTGGCCTGCACTTGTCTCTTGCTTTCCAATCGCACGCAACCTGCCTAACCCTCCGAGCAATGGCTTTATTTGGCTTTCGGGCGGCCTTTTAGGCATATCAAAGCCAATAACAAAGCCAATGCCCGATTTTCTGTATATCTCATAACTCTTTATACTTCAATATGATAGCTGGATATCAGGAGTTTTGAAATGGCTTTGTTTTGCAAAAAACTTTTCTTTCCGCTCCCCTTCCTCTCGTCAGTTTCCCAAACGCCTTCCGGCCCGATTGTCCCACTCGCCCATTCCGGGGACAACAAAATTCTTCCGAGAGTTCCGAATCTACCGAGGAAACCGAATCTGCCGAATCTGGCTCCATCGACCCGCCTGGGGTGGCCTTAATCCGACCCGCGACCGTGAGGGAGCGGTCATAGTGCCGACAGCAGGGGCACCCTAACGCGCTGAAAGCAACGCCTTCGGGACCCCGGCAGCCCCGCTAGACGCTGCCGCTACGTCCCTTCAATGATTTTCCGCTCTTCCTCGGTGATGCCGTACAGACGATAGACCAACTCGTCAATCTCCTCATCGGTGGCAGCGATTTCTCGCTCAAGCCGGTCAAGCTGTGACGGCGCGAGCTTGCCGGAATGCTTCTTCTTATTCGCATCCAACATCCGATCGACCAGCGTCACGATGCGGCCGTGAATGGTTTTATCGGAAACTTTGGAAAAGTCAATTGGGCGAACAGGCAAGTTCCGGGTCTCTTTCAAAACAATCTTAGGGAAATCATCCCTCTGTGCTATGTTCGATCGGTGTAGGAAGTACCACGACAGGAGGCGGCTATTCATCATGCCAAGGAGATAATTAAGGTGCGGACTTCCTGGCTTCTGTAAAATACTCTGCATGGATTTGTTGGTTACAAAATCTTCGGTAACCTTGACTGCCTGTAGCCGGAATTGTCGGCTGATTAACTCTCGTAAAAGCAAGCGGGGGCCTTTGAAGTAACGATCCGGTTTCGGTTCTGCAAGCGTGTTGTCGAATCTAATAAATTTCTTCGGTCCAGATTCGATGGAGTACCTTCTTGCCGTGCCGGCAAAGGCGAATAAGCTGTTTCGATGCTGAGACTTGTCAGTCAGATTGAACGGCGTCACTCCTCTTTGAACGTCCGTGAGTTCGCTAAGTGCTTTACCTGCAATCTGCGTTTTTCTGATGATGGCATTCACCTCAAGGTTTGCATAAGTAAGAAATTCATCATAGGAGTTTGCAAACCAAGCTGTAAGTTCTGCCTCTTCGGTCTCCTGCTCGAATTCGGAAGAGGACTCAATTCTATGTCGCTTGGGAAACGTCCTCAGCACAACTTTTTGGCGGGATTTTCGAGGCCAGGTGGTTTCATTCGCCCGCTTCTTTAAAGCAAAAACTGTTGTGTCAACCCAACCCTCAAAAACGTCGTACGGCAAATTAACTAAGAGTTCAGGGTCTGTGTAACAAGCTATGTATTGTCTAAGTTTGCTAAATCGGGAACCGCTATACCATCCCGTTGGTACAATCATGGAAACCCTGCCATCGGACTTGCATACCTGCACTGCCTTTTCCATAAATAAGCTATAAGTATCTAAGGAATTTGAAGCGGTCCTAAAGTTCTTCCGCAGATAACCATCCTCCGCCTTGCCTATGAGGGCTCCATACGGTGGATTACCAATGACACAATCGAACCCACCTTTCTTCATAATGCGACCAAAGCCAACCGCTTTCGAGTTCCAGTTGAAGGCGTTGATGCGGTCTCTTTCTTCGTCGAAGAGGTTACCCTGGTCGTAGATGTCCGGGCCGATGAGCGAGTTACCGCAGATGATGTTGTACTTGAGTTCCGGGAGGAGCGATTGCTTGGGCGGCAGTTGCGACTTCTCCCCCTCCAGCGCCTTCAAATACAAGCTCATCATGGTGACCTCCACCGCCTGGGGGTCAATGTCCACGCCATAGAGATTGTTCCTCAGGATTCTTGCTTTCCGCGTCACCGAGAGCCTGTGCCCGCCGTTGCCGTCAGGGATCAAATCTGGAAAGAGCAGGTGAGCGCGGGCCTCTTTTGGATGGGCCGTGAGATACCGCACGTGGTAATCAATCAGGTATTGGAAGGCTCCTATCAGGAACGAGCCGGAGCCGCAGGCCGGGTCGAGAATGCGGATTTTTTCAATCTGCCTGGGTGTCTTGCCTTCGATGGCTTTCCCCACTGTGTTCTTCACGATGTAGTCCACGATGTACTGTGGTGTGTAATAGACCCCGCCCGCCTTGCGGACCTCCGGCTTCTTTTCCAACCTGACTTGCTTGGCGGTGGGCCGGATGGTGTTGCCCAGGTACCGCTCGTAAATCGAGCCGAGCAGCTCTACTCCAATCACGTCGAAGCGATAGGGGCTTTTCGGCGGATAGAGCCGCTTGATGATCTTCGCCAGCACATCCGAGTCCATCGCTACCTGTTCGCAGAGGTGCGGCTTGAAAATTTCGCCGTTAAAGTCCTCATTGATTTCGCGAAACAGGGGGTTAAGCCAATCGCGGGGCAGAGGGAACTTTCCGCCGCGTGCCTTCCACTCGTCCACGGCATCGGCGAGCTGACGCTTTTCGATGATATGGCGGTCCTCGGCGATGCGGATGAAAACGATGCGGTCGAGCAATCTTTGCACCACCTCATTCAGTTGCATTGCTGTGAGAGTGCGGTTGTGCTTGAAAATGTTCTTCGCCAGCCACCTGCGCCATTCGGTCATCTCATCGAGGAATTGCTGATCGACTTGCTTGCGGAGGCGCTGCTTGCGGCGGACGCGCGGCAGCATGGCATCGAGCGAACCCGTTGTGACCCGCTCTTTGGAAAATTCCCACAGCTTCCGGGCGTTTTTCAGATAATCGCCGTAGTCAAGCCGGAACAATTGCCCCTCCTCCGGCTTGCGCTCGTCGGGGCGGAGGGAGGCGTCGTAGAAGCGGAACTCCTCAAAGTCCGTCAGGATGACGAAGAAAACTTCCTTGGTGTTCCACGCGTAGCCTTTGGCCTGGAGGATGTGTTTGGCTGTGTCAAGCGGTTCCGACGGGGCCTTGGCCTCGACGAAGAATTTAGTCTGGCCTCCAAGGCGGAAGTTGTAATCGGGGCGGCCTTGCGTCTCACCTTTTTCAACGATTACCTCCCGCTGGTGATGCGGCAGGCCTGCCTTGTTTTCGACATCCCAGCCGAGCGCCTTGAAAAATGGGGTGATGAAGTCCACACGAGCTTGGGCTTCTGAATACCCCTTGGCGAGGTAATACGCCTTGTCCGCTTCAAACTTCTGGATCAGCTTTCCAAGCTTTTCCACAAAGGCATCGAAAGAAGTGGACAACTAGTTTGCTCCGTTTGCTATGAATTTATTGGGGCGGAGTCTAGCGGGAAGAGGCGTTGGATTCAACCGAAATTCCAGTTGCAATATGTCCTGAGGGCGAAGCGAGAAGCCCTATAGTTTCGCATCAAAATGTCTTGGCGGGTAACCGCTCCCTCGCGGTGCGCGGCTCGGATTCCTTCTCGCGCAACTCTCTCAGCCCCCGTCCTGCAAGTGGCCTTGCAGTTGGACCAGTGGTTCGGGCTGTTTTTGATGGCCTTTCAAGGTTTGCGGGGAACGCCAGTTGTCCAGCATGCCCACCGCCTGCACGCAGGAAACCGTGCAGTGAGGCGCGCAGGATTTGCGCGTGTGATACTCGCGCTGCAGGTCCTCCCGCGTATATCCTTCCAGCGGCACGGCGGGATAGCCGCGCTGCTGCGAGCAGTAGTGCACCAACCCGTCTTCGCAGATATAGAGGTAACGCCCTCCGGCGCGGCAGCGCCAGTTGTGCGCCCTGCCGTAGGCGATGTTTTCCTGAAACTTGTCGAACCGGGCATAGACCTTCCGGCCCAGCTCTTTGATTGTGCGATAGACCTTCTGCTCCGCCTCGCTCAAGGGGCGCATCTGGCCCCCGTCGTCGTGGATGACGCCCAGCGTGCTGGTCAAGCCCAGCCCCACGGCCCGGCGCGCGACCACGACGGCGTCTTCCGGGTTGTGGATTCCGCCCCCGATCACCGAATTGATGTTCACTCCGAACTCGGCGTGCTCGGCCAGCAGCACGAGCTTCTTGTCGAGCACCTTCAGGCTTTTCTTCGAGACGTCGTCGGGCTGGATATTGTCGATGCTGATCTGCAAATGCTCAAGACCGGCGCGGTTGAGCCGCTCGATGCGCTCGGCGGTCAGCAGGTAGCCGTTGGTGATGAGCCCGGCCATGATGCCGTGATGGCGTATGCGGGCGATGATCCGGTCAAGTTCCGGATGCAGCAGCGGCTCGCCGCCGCTGATGGTGATGATGGTGGTGCCGAACGATGCCAGCCGGTCAATCCTTCTGAATACGTCCTCCACGGGGACCGGGGCAGAGAAGTCGTCGTACTCGTTGCAGTAGGTGCAGGACAGATTGCAGCGGCGGATGGGAATAATGTGGGCCAGCACGGGATGCCGTGTGCTCAGCAAACCCTTGCCGATCATCCACCATTCCCGAAACCGGCGATGGACAGCGGCTTTCTTTTTTCGGAAGGCTTTTAACCGTGTCATAGCTCAGCAGGAACTTTCCGCCCAGGGCATCACATTCTATCTGTTGCATATACTGCCAACAGGAGAAAATTTCAATCCTTTTCCGCCCAATGGTTCCATAGGAAGGTTCCAATGCGAACTCGGTCAGTTTCCTGGACTCTGCAGAACTGCGTTGAATAAGCAGGTCCTTCACTGATGCTCGGAATGGCCCTGCCGTGGCGCTATACACTTTTATGAGAAAGGCTCTAGTGCTTCGGAGGAAAGCTTTGTAATGTCCAGAAAAGGCCAAATCGTTACTGATTTCAATTTACACGGGAAAGGTACTATATTATAGTATCAACTACAGACTTCGTTCTGGCTACTGTTGAGACCGAGTCGTCAATGGCTGCTCTCCGTTGCTCATCTTGCAGCCGTCCGGCTTGGAGAGGAAGGCAGGGGCCGGAGGGGGCGAATTAGGACGGAGTAACCAGCCCCCGAGGAGCATGGATCATGTGGAAGCGCAAGGAAGAGTCCGGTGTCAATCCGGCCGTCAATCCGAGCAAGGAGGTCACCAGCATGTCAACCCTGCCTCAGGAAAGGAAAATGGAAATGGTGCATGAGAGTGCCAAAGCTATTATGGCGTATATAGGCAAATCCGTCCTGATCAAGGGGGAGCTTTCCAGCAGCGAAGACCTGTTTATCGATGGAAAGGTGGAAGGCACGATCGAGCTGCGGGAGAATAACCTTTCGGTCGGACCCAACGGGCAAGTTCATGCCAATATTAGTGCCAAGCATGTGATTATCCTCGGTGCCGTGAAGGGCAATATTCACGCTGTCGACCGCGTGGACCTTAAAAAATCCGGCTCGCTGCAGGGCGATTTGGTGGCAGCCCGTGTGGTCATTGAAGACGGCGCATATTTAAAAGGCAGCGTCGACATTCAGAAAAGCGGGAAGGCGGCAACCAAGGTCACTGTATCCAAGAGGGCGGATGACCCGCTCCCCAGCGACACCATAAGCAAATTTGCCGGCACTCCAGTTGAAAAGAAGAAGTTTTTTTAGTTCGAACAGCAATTCATAACCGGTTGAGTGATGTCACCCAGAGAGCGGTTGGTAAGATTCCCGGGGGCGGCAATCGCTGACAGGGATGGGTGGCGGAAACCCGTACCGGTTTGTCTCCCCGCAAACTAATTGGCCTGTGTCCTTGCTTATTGTTGAAAACATCGGGCAGCTGTTGCGGCGCGCGCTGGGGCAGGAAGGAAAAGCCCTTCCGGTCGAACAGGCCCCGCCCACCCCTCTGGTTCGCCGCAGCAACGGACTGCGGGAATTTTGGAAGGAAATTCAAGCTCCTGCCGGTCTCCAGATTCTCGACGTGGGTTCCGCCTCCCAGAGCAACGTGAGTTTCATTACTGGACTGGGCCACAAGCTCTACACCGAGGATCTGCTCCGAACCGTGCAGGATTCTGCTCTGGCCGAGCCGTCCCCGGAGGGTGCCACCTGGGAAGAAACCCGCTTTTTCCAGGAAAATCTGAATTTCCGGGAAGGCCAGCTTGACGGGATTCTTTGCTGGGATTTGCTGGACTTTCTTGCCGATCCGCTGGTCAAGCCGCTCATCGAAAGGTTGCATCGCTCTTTGAAGCCGGGCGGCACCCTGCTCACTTTTTTCCATACCGGCCAGGCTGGCCAGGAGGTGCCTCTGTACCAGTACAGCATTCAGTCGCAGGATGCCTTGCGGGTCACTGGCCGCGGCGTCGTAAAACTTCACCAAACCTTTCACAACCGCACCATTGAGAACTTGTTCCGGCGGTTCGCATCGCTCAAATTCTATCTGACCCGCGACAATCTGCGGGAAGTCATTATCGTGCGATAATATCTCCGGCTGTGGAGGCACTGGAAACCAGTCCATTTTCTGCCCTGTCTCACAGCAAGGGAAACTCTATGCCAAGGGTCCTGAAACTGGACGTGAACGGAACAAGCCGCAGGATTGACGTTGACGATTCCAGGAATCTGCTCAGTGTTCTGCGGGACAATCTGGACCTCACCGGGAGCAAATATGCCTGCGGGGAGGGCCAATGTGGAGCCTGCACGGTGCTCATCGACGGCCGTCCGGCGCGGTCTTGCGTCACCCCGGTCAGTGTCGCCGCCGGAAAGAAAATTACCACCATTGAAGGCCTGGAGCAGAACGGCAAGCTTCACCCCTTGCAGGAGGCATTCCTCAAAACGGAGGCCATGCAGTGCGGCTACTGCACGGCAGGGATGATTCTCTCCGGGGTTGCCCTGTTGAACGGCAAGCGGAATCCGAGCGACGCGGAGATCGTCGGCTTCATGGAGGGCAACATCTGCCGCTGCGGGACCTATCCTCGAATCGTTGCCGCCGTTCGCATGGCTGCCAAGACGTTGCAGGGGAGCGAGTCCCAATCCGGCAACGAGCCACCCCGGCCGGAAGCTGAGGATCAGCGCCGGCAGGCCGGGGCGGGAGGCGCGCGATGAACAAGATCGGGAAGACAAGCCTGCCGCCAATGTGGGAAGACAGCTTGGAACCGGAACGTTACGAACTCTACCAGGGTCCCTCCTACCGCTTTGATTTAGACCGCCGGGACTTTTTCAAAGCGGTCGGCGGTGGCATCGTCGTCGTCCTCACGCTCCCGGAGGCACGGGCGCTGCAGGAATCGGGCGGCGGTCGTCAACCCGCTTCTTCCCGGCAGACACCGTCGGAGCTCGCCGGCTGGCTGCATATCGGGGAAGACGGCGCCGTGACGGTCTACACCGGCAAGGTCGAGGTGGGCCAGAACATCCGCACGTCGCTCACTCAGGTCGTGGCCGAGGAGCTTCATGTTCCCGTCAGCTCCATCCGAATGGTGATGGGGGACACCGACCTCACGCCGTTTGACCGGGGAACTTTCGGCAGCCGGACGACTCGCGATATGAGCCCTCAACTGCGGAAAGTCGGGGCCACTGCGCGCCAGCTGTTGATTGATCTGGCAGCCAGTCAATGGGAAGTTGACCGCAGTTTTCTTTCCGTGGATAACGGCAAGGTCACCCATCCTGCTACAAACCGGTCTGCGGATTTCGGGCAACTCACCAGAGGCCGGAAACTCATCCGGAACATCGGCGAGCAGGCCCCCGTGATTCCCCCGGACCAATGGAAGATCGCGGGCCACGCCGTCCCGAAGGTTGCAGCCCGCGACATCGTAACCGGCAAGCACAAGTACACCTCCGACATGCGGCGGCCCGGCATGTTGTACGGCAAGGTCCTGCGGCCCGCGGCCTTCAACGGCACGCTGCAATCCTGGGACGCGCAGGAGGCCAGGAAGCTGCCCGGCGTGACCGTCGTGCGGGATGGGAACTTCATCGGCGTCGCAGCGCCCAGCGAGGAACTGGCTTCCCGCGCCGTCGCTTCCATTCAGGCTAACTGGAGCGCGCCTCAGCAGATTTCCCGCGGCGAGCTGTTCGACTACTTGAAGAACAATTCTTCGGACGGGGCGCAATACGCAGGCCGGGCCCTGCCTCCCCGGGGTTCCATCGAGGCCGGGCTGGCCGAGGCGGACCACAAGATCGAGCGGACCTACACGGTTGCTTATATCCAGCATGTGCCGCTGGAGCCCCGTGCCGCCGTGGCCGAATGGAATGGCGGCAGGCTTACCGTGTGGACCGGAACGCAGCGTCCCTTTGGCGTTCGGAGCGAGTTGGCGCAGGCATTCCGGATCCCGGAGGACCGCGTGCGGGTAATCATGCCCGACACCGGCTCCGGATACGGCGGCAAGCATACCGGAGAAACGGCCGTCGAGGCAGCGCGTCTCGCCCGGGCCGCCGGCAAGCCTGTGAAGCTGGTGTGGACGCGCGAAGAGGAATTCACCTGGGCCTATTTCCGCCCCGCCGGCGTGATCGACGTCTCCTCCGGACTGCGCAACGACGGTCAGGTAACCTCCTGGGAATTTCACAACTACAACTCCGGCCCAGGAGGTTTCAACGTCCTGTACGACATCCCGAACCAGAAAGTTGAATTTCACGGAGCCCGTTACCCGTTGCGGCAAGGCTCCTACCGTTCCCTGGCCGCCGCCGCCAACCACTTTGCGCGCGAGACGCATATGGACGAGCTGGCGCATACGGTGAAAATGGACCCGCTGGCGTTCCGCCTGCGCAATCTGAAAGACCCGCGGCTGCGGGCCGTGCTGGAAGCTGCCGCGGAACGGTTCGGCTGGGGCAAGCGGAAACCCTCGCCGGAACTCGGCTGGGGCATCGCCGGCGGATTCGACAAGGGCGGCTACATCGCCACCTGCGCCGAGGTCTCTGTCAACCGCTCGAACGGCGGCTCGAATAGCGACGTCAAGATCACGCGCGTCGTGTCGGCTTTCGATTGCGGACCCATCATTAACCCCGATCATCTGAAAAATCAGATCGAAGGCGCCAACATCATGGGCATCGGGGGAGCGCTGTTTGAAGAGGTTGATTTTGCGAACGGAAAGATTCTGAACCCGCGCCTGTCCCAGTACCGTGTCCCTCGCTTCAGCGATGTCCCCGTGCTGGAGACCGTGCTGATCGACCGCAAGGACCAGCCGATGGCTGGGGCCGGAGAGACACCCATCGTCGGCATGGCTCCTGCTGTAGGCAACGCCATCTTCGATGCCACTGGCGTTCGCCTGCGATCCTTGCCTCTGGCCCCGAACGGTCTCCGGCGCGACCTCGCCTGAGAAACCAAACAACTCATTGGCGGTGCTCCCGGAGGGGGAATAGTCTTTGTAGATACGATCCGTGCAGGAGGGCGGTTGTGCGAGTTCAAGTCCAAAAGTGGAGCAATAGCTTGGCTTTGCGAATTCCGGAACCGTTCGCCGGGGATGTGGGTGTGCGCGAGGGAACGATGGTCCAGCGTGCGGACCAGCAAGATTGGATGCGCCTTGCAACCCCATTGTTTCTTATTAATGTGCTCTGAGGACCTAAATTAGTTATGAGTGACCAAAAGCTGCAAGCCATTCCCCTGGGAGGGCTGGGCGAGTTCGGCATGAACATGCTGGCCCTCCGGTACGGGGAGGATATCATTGTCATCGACGCCGGGCTGATGTTCCCCGAGGCGGAGCTGCTTGGCGTCGATATTGTCATCCCGGACATCTCTTTCCTGCTTGAAAACCGCGAGCAGGTGCGCGCCATCGTCCTGACGCACAGCCACGAGGACCATATCGGGGCGCTGCCGTTCATTCTGGCCGAGATCAACGTACCCATTTACGGAACCGCCTTCGCGCTGGCCTTAGTGGAGCACAAACTGGAGGAGCAGGGCCTGCTCGAATCGGCGGACCTCCGCGAGATCAGCCCCAAGGACCGCGTCCCCATCGGCCCCTTTTCTGTTGAATGGATTCACGTCACCCACAGCACGGTCGGCTGCACCATGCTAGCCATCACCACTCCCCTGGGAGTGGTGATCCACACCGGAGACTTCAAGGTGGACCCCACTCCCGCCGATGGCGAACTGTTCGACCTGCACACCGTGGCGGACTACGGAAAGCGAGGGGTGTTGGCCTTGTTTTCCGACAGCACCAATGCCGAAAGGCGGGGCGCCACCCCTTCCGAATTCGCCGTGAGGGAACGCTTTGAAGAGATCTTCGCTCACTCGCAAAACCGCATCTACGTCTCCTGCTTCACCAGCTCCATCCATCGCATCCAATTGATGGTCGACCTCTGCTTCCAGAACAACCGCAAGGTAGCCTTTGTCGGCCGCAGCATGGTGAACAACACCGAAATCGCTCACCGGCTGGGATACCTGAACATCCCGGATGGGTTGCTGCTGCGTACGGGCGAGATCAAACAGACGCCGCGCAGCCGGCTCACCCTCCTGATCTCCGGCAGCCAGGGCGAACCCTTGTCGGCGCTGGCGCGCGCCGCCGTCGAGAACCACAAGCAAGCGGTCATTGAACCCGAAGACACCGTGGTGCTATCTTCCCGGATCATCCCCGGAAACGAGAAAGCCATCTATCGCATGATCGACCGCCTCTTCAAGCGGAGAGCGCAGGTGATTTACGACGACGGGGGCGGCCTCCCCGTGCACGTCTCCGGCCATGCTAGCCAGGAAGAGCTCAGGCTGATGTTGAACCTGACCAAGCCCCGCTATTTCATCCCCATCCACGGCGAGCTTCGGCAGTTGTCGCGGCACGCCGGGCTGTCTTCTCATCTGAAGGAAATCGAAGAGACGTTTCTGATGGAAAGCGGAGACGTGCTGGAGTTTGACCGCAAGGGCGCCCGCAAGGCGGGGCGGGTGCCCGTCGGGCGTGTGTGCATCGATTCAGGGTCGGTGGACGAGATCGTGGAAGACATGGTCATCCGGGACCGCAAGCACATCTCCGAGGACGGCATCGTACTGCCGATCATCGCCATCAATAAGAACACCGGCAAGGTGGAAACTTCGCCTGAGATCGTGAGCCGGGGATTTGTGTCCCCCGACGGCGGCGACGGAATCCTGGAACGGGCGAAGGAGATCATCCTGCAGACGCTCGAAGAGTCCAGCGGAGAAGAAAGAACCGACTGGGGCGTCATCAAAGAAAAAATCCGCGCGGACCTCAAGCGCCACATCAGAAAACAAACCTCCCGTCATCCGCTCATTTTACCCGTCATATTGGAGATTTGAAGAGGGCTTTGTTGGGTGAGTCCGTTCCCGTGCGGGTCAGCACCTCCGCCGCGCCGGTCGGAGCAATGGAAGCCATCCTGCTTTTTGTTGACCTCTTCAGCGGTTACCCCGGCGAAGGAGGTATTCCGCCGTGGGCTTAGCTCAAGTTTACGGGCGAATCCGAGCCGCCACCGCGAGGGAGCGGTCAACCAGGCGTTGCTGGCTCACCTGGCGTTCGAAGACTGCTTGCTGATCCCTCGGCTTTGCTCGGGACAGCCGCGCGCGGCTCAACATGAGTTTGATGTGTTCCCATAAATATGGGAACATAAGGCCATGAAAACGACGTTGGAGATTCCCGACGCGGTCTTCCGCCGCGCCAAGGCGAAGGCAGCCGAACAGAAAATTCCGCTGCGCCAGTTTGTCAGCGACGCGGTGGCCGAGAAGCTGGAGGCGGAATCTCCAGACCGGGCCAAAGCAAAGGGCGGGCTGGCCGGGCGCCTGCGGCGCCTGCACAAGGAGACCGCTCGAATCAACCGAATCATTGAGAGAGAGTTCGAGAGAACCGAGCCGGAGGAACGGGCTTGACCGGCGGCCTGGTCCTGGACACGAACGCTCTCTCCGCCATTGCCGAAGGAGCCCCTGGCGCGACAGAAAAATTTGTCCGCTCCCCTCAGGCCGCCATCCCGGTCGTCGTTCTAGGCGAGTTTCACTTTGGGATCGCCCGATCGCGGCACAAGCAGGAATACGAGCGCTGGCTGGAGGAGATGGTTTCTGTCTCCCGCCTGCTCGACATCAACGAGGAAACCGCCCTTTGGTATGCCCGGCTTCGTGTTCAACTGAAAGAGGCTGGTACGCCGATTCCATCCAACGATGCGTGGATTGCGGCGTTGTGCCGGCAACATGCCCTTCCCATATTGAGCCGGGACCGGCATTTCGACCTGATCAAAGGATTGCGACGGTTCGACTGGTAACTCGGCCGGTTGATAAGGATTCCTCGCGGGCTATCGATGACGATAGGAAATTGGCGCGGAACCCAAGGCAAACTGGAACTGCCCATCTGCCGTTGCTATCCAGGCTCTTTGAAGACACATGCCTCTCTTACAAGTTCTCGTTCTGGCCGTCGTACAAGGCATCACCGAGTTTTTGCCGATCAGCAGCACGGCACACCTCATCCTGTTCCCCTGGTTTCTCCAATGGAACGACCCGGGACTGACCTTCAACGTGGCCCTCCACGTGGGAACCTTCCTGGCGGTGCTGGTGTATTTCTACAAGGCGTGGGCTGATCTGCTGCTTACGGGACTGGGAAGAAAACCTCTATTTGCCGGCGGGCACCCCGCTTCGGCAGCGGGCTCGGAAACGGCAGGAAATCACAATCCGCATTTGTTTTGGTATCTGGTCGCTGCCACCATCCCTGCGGCGGTTGCCGGCTGGATTTTTCATGACCAGGTCGTCACTACTTTGCGGAACCCTGTAGTTGTCGGCTGCGCTTTGATTCTGCTGGCCTTGCCGATGGCCTGGGGGGAAAAGCTAAGCCGCACCCGGAAGGGACTCCACGCGGTGAGCTTGAATGACTCCCTGTGGATCGGGTTTTCGCAAGCTCTGGCTCTGGTTCCGGGGGTCTCCCGCTCCGGCATCACGATGACCGCCGGCCTGTTTCGAGGTTTGCGCCGGGAGGACACGGCCCGTTTTTCCTTTTTGCTCTCGACCCCCATCATGGCGGGAGCGGCCCTGAACGAGTTCCTGGAACTTCGAGACCAGGGCATGCCGCCGGAGATGCAGCTGCCTTTTCTGCTGGGCATTGTTGTTTCCACCCTGGTCGGATACGCCGTGATCGCGTTCTTTCTTCGGTTCCTGGCGTTTGGGACCTTTAAGATTTTTATTTACTACCGCATTATATTTGGCATAATAGTGTTGACTCTGGCGTTTTTATTCCCATAGGAGATAGTCTTTCGGACTCAAGGGGATTGCTGTCTCCTTGTCCCGATGCCCCAGCGCCATCTCCCAGCGGCCTCCGGTTCTTTCCAATCTATTGAAAATATGAGCCTTGGAGCTTCCCGGAAAACTGCGGATGCCATAGGCGAAGGGGAAAAGTAACAAACCATGAGGCCACTTAAACCAACTGCTAATCGTCGCTTGAACGAGCTAGTGGGCCTGATGTGGATGACCCTGGCGCTGCTATTGATTCTGAGCCTGGTTTCCTATTCTCCAAGCGACGCTTCTTTCAATGTCGCCCCCCATGTCTCTTCCAGCCCCTCGCCCGTGCACAACCTGGTGGGCTCTGTCGGCTCCTATACGGCTGACCTGCTGTACCAGCTTTTCGGCGCGCCTTCGTTCCTGTTTCCCCTTTTGTTCGGTGTCCTCGGCTGGCGGTGGTTCCGCAGCCGGCCGATTGGTTCTCCCGGAGCAAAATGCGTGGGGGCGGTGCTGCTGATGCTTTCGCTCACCGCGGGGCTGGCGCTTTTCCCTATTTCGTTGCGTTTGTTCCAGGGCTTCTCCGCCGATGGCGCCGTGGGATTATTGTTAGGCGAAAGCCTGCGCAATTGGCTCAACGGGCCGGGCAGCGCGGTCTTCCTGTCAGGGATGTTTTTGGTTTCTTTGTACATCCTGACCACCTTTTCCGTGGAACGCGCCACGTCCTGGCTTCGGGATCGTTTCGCCTGGCTGGCCCCCCTTTCCGAGCGCCTGCAGAAGTGGAGACAGGCCCGCAGGGAACGCAAGCAGATCAAGAAAGCTTTGAAAGCGGAACAGCGCGTGGCGGTGGCGCCACGTTCTGAGCTGGGGTTGTCTCCAGCCGATCCCGCACCGGAAACCTCCCGGCTGCTGGAGGGAGAAGCAGAAGCGATTCAGGTCAGCCGTGCAGAGACGCACTCCTCGAAAACAGACGGCAGGAGCGTAGGTGCTGTTCGTATCTCCCAATCCTATAAATTGCCGGGCACCGGCTTGCTTGACTTGCCTTCCGAATCCCAGGCCCAGGATGAGGAGGATCTCAAGCGCCAGGCTCTGCACCTGACCGCGAAGTGCGATGAATTCGACGTTCGCGGGGCGGTCACCCAGATCAACCCCGGGCCGGTGGTCACCACCTTTGAGTTCAAGCCGGAGGCGGGAGTCAAGTACAGCCGGATCACCAATCTGGTAGAGGACCTGTGCCTGGCCCTGGAGGCCGAATCCATTTTGATCGAGCGCATTCCAGGCAAGTCCACCGTGGGGATTGAGGTGCCCAAACCGCAGCGGGAAACCATCGTGTTGCGGGAACTGCTGGAGTCGGAGCCCTTCAGCACATCTCGGGGTCCGCTCACCGTAGCCCTGGGCAAGGAGATCAACGGGCATATCCGTGTGGCGGACTTGGCCTCCATGCCGCATCTTCTCATCGCTGGCTCCACCGGCTCCGGGAAGAGCGTTTCCATCAACAATCTGATCGTATCGCTCCTCTACAGGACCACCCCCGATGAAGTGAAATTGATCCTGGTCGATCCCAAGCGCCTGGAGTTGGGTCTGTATGAAGGAGTGCCCCACCTGATGACTCCCATCATTACCGAGCCCAAAGTGGCGGCCAACGCCCTGCGCAACGCCGTGCGGGAAATGGAGCGGCGGCTGAAACTGCTGGCCGAGGAAGGGGTCCGGAACATTCAGCAGTACAACAAGCTCTTCGAGAGGGAAGAAAACCTCAATCTGTTCGATACGGAAGAAAAGAACAGGAGGCTTCCCTACATTGTGATCATCATCGATGAGCTGGCCGATCTGATGATGACCGACTCCAGCAATGTGGAAGTCTCCATCACCCGTATGGCGCAGATGGCCCGGGCCGTGGGGATTCATCTGGTATTGGCCACGCAGCGGCCCAGTGTGGATGTGATCACCGGCCTCATCAAGGCCAACTTCCCCGCCCGGATCTCATTTCGCGTGGCAACCAAAGTGGACTCCCGGACCATCCTGGACACCAACGGCGCTGAGGCCCTGCTCGGCAAGGGCGACATGCTGTTGCTGCCCCCTGGCTCGGGACGGCTGATACGGATCCACGGCCCGCTGGTCACGGAGCCGGAGATCGCCCAGGTAGTGGATTTTTGGCGGGCACAGGCCCAGCCCTCCTACGCGGAAGAGTTCTTGAAACCTCCCTCTACCGAGGAAGAAGAGGACGAAGAGAGGACCGAGGAGAAAGACGATCTTTATGAGGAAGCCGTCCGGGTTGTGGTGGGGATGGGCAAGGCATCCACCTCCACCTTGCAGCGCAGGCTCCGCCTGGGGTATGGACGCGCCGCCCGCATTTTGGACATCATGGAGAAAGACGGTATCATTGGACCTGCCGACGGCAGCAGACCCCGGGAGCTGCTGAAACGCCCCGACTGGATCGATGAGATGGAGCGCTACCAGGGCAACTCATAAAGGAGCCGCCCGGCTTGCCGGCGCGTTCCGCCACGCGGCAAGGCTCAATGTTCAAGATACCTTTCACCAAGGCACAGGGGGCCGGCAACGACTTCCTCATCGTGGAAGCCGCGCCGGAAACCCGGCTTCCCTCACCGGCATGGAGGCGGCAGATTTGCGACCGCCACTATGGGGTAGGAGCCGATGGACTGCTGCTGTTGTCCGTTCCCGGAACCGAGGCCGGAGCGGATGCGGACCTGAAAATCTTCAACAGCGACGGAGGCGAGGCGGAAATCTCCGGAAATGGAACCCGTTGCGCCGCCGCTTTTCTCGTTGAAACAGGCCGCTGCCGAGACCGGCTGGCGATCCATACCGGGGCAGGCCTCAAAAGACTGACCTTGACCCACAGGGATGGAAACCGTTTCGTCTTTGAGATGGCTATGGGCGCCCCCATCCTGTCAGCCGCTTCGATTCCCTTTCACCCCCCGTCGCCTGTCGCCGAGCCCGTTGTAGGATTCCAGTTACTCTTGTCGTCGGGGCCGCAAACAGTAACGGTGACCTCCCTGGGCAACCCGCACTGCTCGGTCCCGGTGGAGCATTTTGCTTGGGATTGGGAGGCGCTCGGCGCCGAGATGGAAGGGCACCCTTTTTTCCCGCGCCGCACTAATGTCGAATTCTACCGCGTGCTCTCGCGGCACGAAGTGGAGGTCCGCTACTGGGAGCGCGGAGTGGGATCGACGCTCTCTTCCGGCACCGGCTCCTGTGCGGCGGCGGCGGCGGCTATTCTTGGGCATCGGGTTGAGAGTCCCGTGACGGTTAAAACAGCAGCGGGAGACCTTCAGGTGCGGTGGGAAAAAGACGGAATCTATTTAACGGGGCCGGCTGAAATCGTTTGCCGGGGAGAGTTCCTTTGCGGAACAGAGCACTCCGGCGTACCTGCGGCAACGCAAACCGGCAGGTGAGGGAGGCTCTTTACTCGGAGGGGATATCGGCCAGCGGCACAGCCGGGCCGTCAAAGAATAACCGGGTAAACTGCTCCAGCCGCTGAATCTCATTCTTGCTGTGACGCCGAGCGGCCAGGTAGGGAATGAACAGAAAAGGGATGAGGCCCAGGCTGAGGGCAATGTTTTTCACTCGGGCTGCAAGAGAAAAATTTCCGGAGCGCCATTGCAGAATATAGGGATAGTAGCCCAGGACGACGCCGTAGATGTCGCCCGCCAACTGAAATTGATTGCAATGCCTGCCCATGACAAAGCTTCGTCCGGCACGGATATCCGCCAGGAACTCCTGTTTGTTGGTAGCCGGGGAAGCAGTGTAGGTGCGCCCGATGCGCCGCAGGGTGTGCGAGTCGCTTCCTCCAATGCGTCCGAGCTTTTTTCCTTGGCTCTCCATCTGCCCCAGCAGCCTGGCGATGAACTGATTGTGAACCCGCTGCATCGACCCGTTCTGTTCCTCGAAAATATTGAACAGGCCGAACATCAGCGTAATGTAGTCCAGCAGCTTATCGTCCCGGGTAAAGTCGTGGAACAGATGGTTTAGGGCATACAGGATATTCTGGGAGCGCAGGTACCCGACCAGTTCCACCAAGTTCCCGCGCAAAGACTGAATCTCCTTATGCTGGGCTTCGGTAATGTCATAGACGCCTACGTGGACGTTGTGATGCAGCTCGGGCACGTAGGCGGTCACTTCCTCGCCGATGATGATGTCGTCTCCGGGCAGTTGTTCCAGCAGTTCCAGGCAGCCGTCGATGGAGTCATGGTCGGTGATGGTAACCAGGTTCATTCCCCGAGCGCGCGCCCGGCGATAGACCGCAAGCGGCTGGGAGTAGCTGTCCAGGCATCGGAGGGTCCGCAGATGCTTGGCAGTCCCGGAGTGGCGCGAGTGCACGTGCAGGTCAGCTCGAAAAAGGGGAGTTCTTGTTTGCCGTGTTTCCGCCACAACTGTTCCTCCAAAATGGGTTGCATTATGTTATGCAGGCGACAGCTTCAATGGCAAGCTTTTTCCGGCTGCTGCCTGCGGTGCAATTCAGCAAAAATTGCTGGACTTATTGGGTAACATGAAACCGCCTCGCAAACCTCCCGCCTTACACAAGGGTGACACCGTGGGCGTCATCGCGCCGGCCAGCCCCATCGAGCGGGCATCGCTCGAAAGAGGGACACGGGAGCTTGCGCGCATCGGCTACCGGGTTGTTTACGGGCCAGGAGTTCTGGCGCGCCGGGGATATTTTGCCGGGGATCACCGCCGGCGCGCCGAAGCCTTCCTGGCGCTGATCGAGAATCCGTGCGTTCAGGCCGTGTTCTGCGCGCGCGGCGGCTACGGCTCAAATCACTTGGTAGAATCATTGACTTCCCGACCCTTCCTGCGCCGGTTGCAGCGTCAAACGCCCAAGATCGTGGCGGGCTATAGCGACGTCACCAGCCTGCTGCTGTTCTTGAACCAGAAGCTTGGCTGGGTGACGTTCCAGGGGCCGATGGTTGGCATCGACTTTGCTAAAGGAAAATCCGCCTACGACCTGGCGGTTCTGGAACAGGTTCTTTCCGGCGCTGACTCCGGCTACAGCTTGGAATCAGACGCCCGCTGCCTGCGGCCCGGCGTTGCCGAAGGCAGGCTCTTGGGCGGCTGCCTTCCCATGCTGACCGCGACGCTGGGAACCCGGCAGGAAATAGACACGCGGGGAACAATTCTGCTTATCGAGGACGTTGACGAAAAACCGTTTCGCTTGGATCGTATGTTGTTTCAGTTGAGACAAGCCGGCAAGCTCCGCCACGTCCGCGGCATCGTGTTCGGCCAGATGCCGGGATGCGTGCATACGACGGTACGAGCCGCGACTGCCGGGAAGCGGTCAAAAACCTACGGGGCATTGCGTAATGTGATCGCAGAGGCTTTGGACGGCTTGGATGTGCCGGTTGCCTTTGGGCTCCGGTTCGGCCACACCACCCGGAAATGCCTTACGCTGCCGCTGGGAACGCGGGCACGCCTCTCTGCCGGGGAAAAAGTGAAGCTCACGCTGATGGAACCGGCGGTGCAGCCGCCAGGCAAAGCAGGAAAGGGAAAGAAGCCGTGATTCCGCCGGCGCCGGGAGCGCACCTCCATCTGATCGGCATTTGCGGCACAGGCATGGGGGCGCTGGCCGGATTGCTGCAGGAGGCGGGGTTCCGCGTGACTGGCTCCGACACGGGCGCCTACCCGCCGGTTGCACCCATGTTGGCTGAAATGGGCATCCCGGTCTTTGAAGGCTACAGCGCCTCTCACCTGAAACCCGCGCCGGAGATGGTGGTAATCGGCAACGCTCTCTCGCGCGGAAACGAAGAGGTGGAGACGGTCCTCGACAACAAGCTGCCTTATGCCTCCCTGCCGGAGACGTTGCGGGAGCTGTTTCTCCGGGGGCGCGAGACGATTGTGGTCGCCGGAACGCACGGTAAGACCACCCTCAGCTCGGTCCTTGCCTGGATTTTCCATTCCGCCGGCCTGTCACCCGGGTTTTTGATCGGCGGGCTTCCGCTGAACTTCTCCCGAGGCTTCAGCAGCGGCAGCAGCCCCCACTTCATCTTGGAAGGAGATGAATACGACACGGCTTTTTTTGACAAGGGACCCAAATTCCTGCACTACCGGCCGGACGCCGTCCTGCTGACCTCGGTGGAATTTGACCATGCGGATATCTACCGCGACCTGGACGCCGTCCAGACCGCCTTCGGAAGACTGCTCAACTTGGTCCCGCAGAGGGGATTCATTTTGGCGCGGGCGGAGAGTGAAACAGTGGCACAGTGCCTGACGCGATCGCATTGCCTGGTTGAAACCTTTGGCTTGCGGGCAGGAGACTGGCGGGCATCGGAGATTCGCTGCGAGGGCGAGACGACGGACTTCGCTGTGCACCGCCGGGAAAAGCCCCTGGGGAGGCTGAGGATGAAGCTATCCGGCGAACACAACGTGATGAATGTGCTCGCCGCCGCCGCTCTGGCTTGGCGCTACGACATCTCTTGGGAAAGAATTGGCGCAGCCGTGGAGATGTTCCGCGGGGTGCGGAGGCGCATGGAAATAGTCGGGGAGGAGAGCGGGGTAGTAATAGTCGATGATTTTGCGCATCATCCCACCGCCATTCGCGAGACGCTGCGCGCGGCTCGCGGACGCTTCCCGGAGCGTCGCTTGTGGGCGCTCGTCGAGCCCCGCTCCAACACGCTGCGGCGCAACGTCATGGAACAGCAACTGACGGAGGCGCTGGCCGCAGCCGACCGTGTGGTTCTGGCCGAAGTCCACCGTAAAGAGAAGCTTCCCGCACCGGAGCGGCTGCAACCGGAGAGAGTTGCGGATGGCCTGCGCCGGAAGGGAATCCAAGCGGCGGGCGGTGGCTCCCCCGGCGAGATCGCGGAGTCCATCCTCCCCGAATTGCAGCCTGGAGATGTGGTGGTAGTTATGTCAAACGGAGACTTCGGAGACATTCACGGAAAGCTGCTCCACGGGTTGGCTATGAAAACATTGGCAACCTAGCCCGCCGGCAACTGATCCGGGCCTCGGTACTGATAGCGAGGCAGCATATACCGAATGAGAATTTTCTTCATCTCCATTCTTTGTTCCCTGCTGGCATTCGCCTTGTTTTTTGTTGGCTTGGGAGCCGTGGGATTGGTCGGCCCGGATGAGCCTCGCTACGCCGATGTGGCCCGGGGAATGTTTCGTTCGGGCGATTATGTTACGCCTCGCTTGTTCGGATCGGTCTGGCTGGAGAAGCCGCCGCTTTATTACTGGCTGGCGGCACTTGGCTTTCGTTTGGGTGTGAATGAAGTTGTCGCGCGACTGCCCTCCGCTGTTTTTGCCAGCGGGTTTCTGGGCCTTTGGTTCTGGTTTTCCCGGAGGCTCTTCGGCGGACGAGCTGCGGCGGTCGGCTGCATGCTGCTGGCCTCAACGGCCGGTTGGATTGGCTTTTCGCGCGCGGCTACGATGGACATGCTGCTGTCGTCCACTTTGGGCGCAGCCCTGGTCTTTCTCGCTCTCTGGTTGTGGGATAACAAACCGCTCCATCTGGCTGGCTTCTATGGATTGCTGGGAGTGGCAACCCTGGCCAAGGGTCCGCTCGCGGTGGTGTTGGCAGGATTGGTGGCTTTGGCGTACGTCGTGACTTTCCGGGAATGGAAGCAACTGAAACGTCTCTGTTGGAATCCAGCCTTGCTCATCTACTTTGCGGTGGCCGCTCCCTGGTATCTGCTGTGCCTGGAGCAAAATGGTTATGCTTTTATCGAGGAGTTCTTCCTCAAACACAACGTCGCGCGATTCACTTCGGCGGCGATCGGCCATCCGCAGCCGTTCTGGTTCTACGTTCCCATGCTGGCGGCTGGAATTTTCCCGTGGACGCCTTTGCTGCTCCTGCCGGTGCTGGAAACCATCCGGACCGGTTTGCGGTCCGTATTGGCAAACCGGCAGACTGCGTTTCTGTTCTATTGGGTGGCCCTTCCGTTTGTTTTCTTTACGATCTCTCGAAACAAACTTCCCGGTTACCTGTTGCCTGTGCTGCCTCCCCTGACACTGTGGATCGCTCACATTGTGGAGAAAAATTGGCCGGGCCGGGCAACAGAATCAGCAGACGAAAAGCTTTTAAAAAATCCTCCTGAAGACCCGCTGCTCGCAAGACTCGCTCCGTGGCTGGTTGGCCTGTCGGCGTTGCTGCTGCTGGCTATTCCCGTTTTATGTTTGCTCTTGCCGGGGTCGCTGGCCGGGGGGCTCCGCCAGGCGCTTGCGGCCACGACCCCAGCCCTTCTTTGGGGGGAAATTTGGGAGGGAAGTATTCCCTTTCCGGTGTGGCTCGCTCTGGTTGGGCTAATACCGCTGAGCCTCTACCTGCTGTGGCTGAGGCGGCTCCACGCAGCCGTCTTGGTGGTGCTCGTCGGCGTCGCGCTGGGAGCGTTTAGTATCGTCGAATACCTGTCGCCTGTCGTTAATCGTGCGGCATCCGTGCAGCCGGTGGCGCAGCGTTTGCAGTCGCGTGGCATTCGCGGTGCGGACCTTGCCATCTACCGCATCCACCGCAACCACTCCTACGGACTCAGCTATTATATGGATCGGGTGCTGCCGGAATGGTCTCCCGATGACGGAACCTCGGCAGCTTCGTTCATAATCACCCGGCAAGAGGAACGGCTGCCGGAGGCACGCTCCCTGATCCTTTTCCCCGGTCCTCGGTTGCGTCTTTGGGCCTTGCCGGAGAGGCTTCGCCGGGGAAGCCGCTAAACGCAACGCCCGCAACTCTCCTCCAACATGGGTAATGCCTGACACTGCTTTATTGGAATCCCGCTAACGGGATGAGCTCATGGTCTCCGTTGCGCTCACGCGCCAGATACTGTTGCCGCCGTCATCGGCCACCAGCAGCGACCCGTCCTCCATGACGGCAACGCCCACGGGCCGTCCGTAAACTTCAGAAGCTTCTTCATTGGAGATGAAGCCGGTGAGGAAATTCTGCATCGGGCCGCTCGGCTGTCCGTTTTCAAAGGGAATGAAGACTACCTTGTAGCCGACAAACTCGGACCGGTTCCACGATCCATGCAACCCCACAAAGGCGCCGCCGCGGTACTGCTCGGGAAACGACGAGCCTTCATAAAAGACCAGCCCCAGCGGTGCTCTGTGGGACCCCACCGCAAAGTCCGGCGGGATAGCCATGGCCACCAGATCGGGCCGCTCGCCTTTCTTGCGCGGTTCTTCATTCTGTCCAAAGTAGGAGTACGGCCACCCGTAAAAGGAACCGTCCCGCACGCTGGTAAGGTAATCCGGCACCAGTTGATCGCCCAGACGATCCCGCTCGTTTACCACCGTCCACAGCGCGTTCGTCACGGGCTCCCAATCGAGGCCCACCGGGTTGCGGAGGCCGCTGGCGAAGACGCGCATCCCGCTCCCGTCCGGGTTCACCTCCAGGATAGCGGCGCGCCGGGGATCCTTGGCATCTTCCCCATCCTCATCCACGTTGCTGCGAGAGCCGACGGCAATATACAGTTTGGTGCCGTCCGCGTTCGCCACGACGTTGCGCGTATAGTGCCCCCCGGCGGGAAGGTCCAGTATCTTTTCCCCCTTTGCCGTGATCCGCGTCTGGCCCGGCTGGTAAGGGAAACGCACCAGTCCGTCGGTGTTGCCCACGTAGAAGGTGTCGCCGACCAGCGCTATGCCGAACGGCATGTTCAGCCCTGGCACGAAGACTTCGCGGACCTCGGGTTTGCCGTCCTGGTCAGCGTCCCGAAACAAGGTGATCCGGCTTGCCGATACGCGCCCCTCGGCGAGTCGCTCCCGGATGGATTCGGCCGCCAGCACGTCGCCGTTCGGAAGCACATAGAGCTGGCGCGGATTATCCAGATCATCAGCGAACAGGGTCACCTCGAAACCGGGCAGCGCGGTGGGCATATGCCCCTCCGGCCAGCCGACTACGACGGAGCGCTTGCGGACCGATTCCGTGGCAAAGGGTTCCGGAAGGGCAAGGCCTGCCGACGGCCCCACTTCCACTACGGCGCCGGCTTCGGAAACGTCGCCGGTCTGTGAAGCGGAGGTGCAGGCCACCGCCATGCAGGCGGCGACGAAGCTGACGAAATAAGCAATGCGGATTGACATTGACAAGGCGGTATCCCCCTTAAGCGAGTTTACTTATTATAGGAGTCAGGAGTTAGAAGTCAGAAGCTCAATCGAAAAAATCTTGCGAAAGAATCCCTTCTTCTGTCCCCTGCCTTCTGGTCGTCAGAACCCCTCTTCTAGGAACCTTTCTAGCGTAACCGAAGACTGCTTCGTGGTCGCTTTGCGAGTTCCGGATGGAATCTCCATACTCGCAAGCAGCTTCTCCACGTACTTGGACAGAACGTCGCACTCCACATTCATCGGGTCGCCGGGGCGCAGCTTGCGGAGGGCGGTGTTTTCATAGGTATGGGGAATAATGGCCACTCCCAGACGGTTCCCATCCAGGCGCGCCACCGTCAGGCTGATGCCGTTCAGCGCGATCGACCCTTTCCACACGATGTAGCGCTCCAGTTCCGCCGGAACCTCCACCGACAACCAGTAGTTGCCGTCCGGCAGCGGATCCAGCGCCGCGAGTTTGCCCACCCCATCGACGTGGCCCTGAACAATGTGGCCGCCGAAGCGGGTGGAAGGCGTCATGGCCCGTTCCAGGTTTACCTCCGAACTCGTTTTGAGCGATCCCAGGTCGGTCCTTTCCAGCGTTTCGGGAGAGAGGTCTGCTGCAAACGATTTGGCCGTGATGTCGCGGGCCGTAACGCAAACGCCGTTGACGGCGATGCTCTCCCCCTGCTGGAGCTTTGCGGTTCCGTTTCCGGGAACGCTACCCAGAGTCTGGCTGGCGCGAATCACCATCCTGGCTCCCCCCGAAGTCTCCGCTCCGCGATCCAGCCGGATTACCGCGCCTACTTCTTCAATGATTCCCGTAAACATCTATGCTTCTCGTAAACGTCATTGATCTTTGTAAACGTCTCTGAGGTATCCTTCCACCGCAAAGTCGGCACCGAATTGGTGCAAGCGGATATTCTCAACCGGCAAGGCGTCCCGTATGGCCCGAATGCCTGCTCCGCCCGCCAGGGAGAGCGATTCGGCGCCCCCCAGAAGCTTCGGCGCATAGTAAAGGAAGACCTTGTCCACTACTCCGGCTTCCAAAGCTGCCCAGTTGATCTCCGAGCCAGCCTCGATGAGAACACTTGTGATCTGCCGCCGCCCCAGCTCTTTCATAGCCTCCCGCAGGTCAGGGCGGGGGCAGTACCGGAGTCCCCCCGGCTCCTTCAATGCCGCCGAGGCGACGGTGCTATCCAGGGTACATAGCTGGACGCCGCGCTGCTCCAGCTCCCGCCCCTTGCCCGCATCTGCCGAGGGGGCGCAAAAGATCAACAGATCGTTCTCTACCTGCTGCAACATCTTCGCCCCCAGCGGGATGCGCAGGCTGGAGTCCATGACCACCCGCAACATAGGCTGGCGGCGAGGCTGCCCGCTGCGGTCGGTCAAAAGTGGGTCATCGGCCAGCACCGTACCCACGCCGGTCAAGATGGAGTCGTGGGCGTGACGTTGCTGCTGCACCTGCTCGCGAGCCTCCGCACCGGTGATCCAGCCGCTGTTATCATCTGGGGCGGCGATCTTCCCATCGAGCGTCATAGCGGCCTTCAGGGTGACCAGCGGCAGACCGCTGCGGATGTGTCGGGCAAAGCTCTCATTGAGCCGTTCCGCCTGCTCGCGGCAGAGCCCCGTCTCCAGCTCGATGCCGGACCGGCGAAGCCGCTCGAACCCCTGGCCCGCAACCTGTGGGTTGGGATCCGGCATGGCCGCCACCACCCGCTTCACCCCGGCGGACACGATTGCCTCCGTGCAAGGGCCGGTGCGCCCCTGATGGCAGCAAGGCTCCAGATTAATATAAAGCGTCGCTCCCCGGGCCGATTCTCCAGCGGCGTCGGCCTCTTTTAGCGCCCGGACCTCGGCATGATCCTTGCCGTCGTAGGTATGGCAGCCCTGGCCGATGAGTTGTCCGTCCTGGACCAGCAGCGCACCGACCAGCGGGTTGGGGGAGGCCAGCGCCGTCCCTTGCCGGGCCAGTTCCAGTGCTCTGGACATCCATTCCACGTCTTGCATTCTACGGCCTGTGGCGTCTTTCCGGGAGTGACCTCCTGCGCATGTTGACCGGAGCAAGGACAGGCTTCGGGCAAAGTGCAGCGCCCGGAAGCTCACGCGAACAAGGACTCGATAAATTGCTCCGGGTCGAAGGGCAGCAGGTCGTCCGGCTGCTCCCCGACACCCACATAGCGAATGGGCAACTGCAACTCGCGGGCGATGGCCAGCGCTACGCCTCCCTTGGCGGTCCCGTCCAGTTTAGTGAGCACGATGCCGGTCACGCCTATGGTACGGGAGAACTGCTTTGCCTGCTCGAGCCCGTTCTGCCCGGTGGTGGCGTCCAGAACCAGCAGAATTTCGTGAGGGGCGCCGGGAATCAGCCGCTGTCCCGTCCTGCGCATCTTATCGAGTTCCGCCATCAGGTTGGACTTGGTGTGCAGGCGCCCGGCAGTGTCCACAATCACATAATCGGCCTGGCGCGACTTGGCAGCCGAGAGGGCATCAAAGAGTACCGCGCTGGGGTCGCTGCCGGACCTGTGCTTGACGACGGCGGCCGAACTCCGTTGTCCCCAGACTTCCAGTTGCTCCACGGCGGCGGCGCGGAACGTATCCCCGGCGCAAAGCAGCACCTTCCCCCCCTGGTTTCCTAATTGAAAGGCGAGCTTCCCGATGGTCGTGGTCTTGCCCGTGCCGTTGACCCCAACCATGAAAATCACCACCGGCGGGGTTCTTTCTCCGGGAACCCCGTTCGGGGTCCGCCTGAAAATATCCTGGAGATGTTTTTTTACCGCCGACTTGACCTCGGCGGCGTCACTCAATTGCCGGCGGCTCACTTGGCTCCGCACGGCGTCGAGCACTTCCTGGGTGGTGCCCACGCCCACGTCACTGCCAATCAGCGCCTGCTCCAGTTCTTCGAGCAGTTCGGCGTCGATCTCCTTCTTTTCCCGCACGACGTCGTCCACGCGGGCAACCAAGTTAGATTGGGTGGACTTGAGAGCCTTCTGTAGACGTTCGAGCAGCCTGGGTTTCGGTTCTGTGCTGCCAAAAAGGGTTTGAATCATGGACGCCGCTCCATGAATATAACACATTCGCTAGGCGTTGCAGGGAATCGCACAATGCCGGCTGGGAAAACGAAAGTCAGCAGGACGAATGCACTTATTGGTGGCGGAATTGGCTGAGTTCGGAGGTAATCAGGGACTCGAAGATGGCCAGGACTCGTTTCCGGTAGGGAACGATGACTTCCAGCGCCTCGCGGTACCAGGGGTCATGGCTCAACATGTTTTCCCACCGGGAGACAACATCCGGAGAAACGTCAATGTCCTCGCGAAGGCTGTCCACGGAATGTCCGCGTAGGAACAGCCCGTAAAAAAAGGCTGCCTCTCTTTGCGGCGACATCCCATTGAGTTCAGTGGGTAGTTGTTCTATATCCATAACTACAGCCTTGAGAGTAGCAGGTTAGTCTATCCATTTCGATTCCTGATCGCAATAAAAATTTATTGCTTTCCGCAAATTTCTTCCGCATCCCGATGCGGTCTCGATTGTTAAAGATGTTCCGACAGGCTGGAAATCATAATAACTTGTTATATATTAATATATTGCTGATTATCTGGCTGCCGTAAACGGTGCTGTCAACTTGAACCGAAACCTGTCTGGCTAGCCGGATGAAAACCCTCCGATCCAGCTATCACGGATACCGATATCCTCGTTGTAGATTCCGATCCGAGAGGCTAAAGAATCTCTACTTTGCCGCTAGGCTGGAGCTGTCTTCCGACCGGGCTACTTTTATGCCGCTGAGGCTGTCCACGTATTGCTCGATCCCGGCGTAGAGCGCTTCGGCGATCTTCTGCCGGTACTCGCCGGTGCGCAGCAGCTTTTCGTCCTGCGGGTTGCTGAGGAAGGAAATTTCGGCGAGCACGGAGGGCATGTTGGCGCCGATGAGAACGACGAACGGCGCTTTCTTCACACCGCGGTTTTTCATCCGCCGCGTGCCGTTGCCGATATTTTTCCATAACTCCGACTGGACGCGGGCGGCAAACTCTTTCGATTCATCTATCTTGTCCTTGAGCGCGATTTTTTTGACCAGGTCCTGCAATTGATAGATCGATTCCTGCGAAACCGCGTTTTCCCGCGCGGCCACTTCCAGCGCCTCCGCGTCCGTGGTGAAATTTAAATAGTAGGTTTCAATGCCCCGCGCCCTCCGGTTGCGGCTGGAGTTGGCGTGGATGGAGATGAACAGGTCGGACCGTTTTTCATTCGCGATGGCGGTCCGCGTCTCCAGCGGAACGAAACGGTCGTCCTGTCGCGTGTAGAGCACCTCGCTGCCCAGCCGCTCGACGATGAGCGGACCGAGCCGCTGGGCCACGTCCAGAACCAGCTCTTTTTCTTGCAGGCCGGAGGGGCCGATGGTGCCCGTGTCATGCCCTCCGTGTCCCGGATCGATCGTAATCCTGCCAATCTTCAGCCCCAGCGCGCGAATCAGGGTACGGGAGCCGTCGTCGTTGGGCCGCGCCGTCTGGATGCTTTCCACAACCGGCTCTGCCGCGGCCACAGCGTTGCCGGATGCTCCGGCAGTAGCAGCGGCGGAAAGCTGTTCCGGTGATCCTGGCTGCCTGTTTTCTCTGCTCCCGGGGCTTTCTTCCCCGTGGATGTCTACGACAAGCCGATAGGGGTTCGGCAACTCAAAGACGGAATAGTCGCTGATCTCGCCCAAGTCCAGAACCACGCGGGATATACCCACTCGATTTTGGGCCACCCGCACCTGCTTGAGCAGACCGTATTCCACCGGGAAGCTCTTGCCGGAAACGGCCGGATCGATTTCTGTATCCTGAAGATCGAAATAGATGCGGTCCGGGTTGCTGAGCCTGCCTATCCGGTACTTCACCGCCTCCTCCACGTCAATCACGACGCGGGTGTAATCGGGCGTGGCCCAGTGGCGGATGTTGGTCACCAGCGGATGTCCGCCTGGCCCCTTGCGAGGCTGGCGCCTGCTGGCGGCAATCCTGGCTTCGGAAGCTGCCCGTTTCCGGGCTGCGATCTCTTCCTTTATTTCACTGGCGGCCTTGCGGGCCTGCTGGGCCAGCCGGTGCCGGGGATGCTTCTTCAGGTAAAGCTCGAACTGTTGCAGCGCCTCTTCCGGCTGCCCCAACTCCTCCCGGTAAATCCGTCCGATGCTCAAAAGGGCGTTGTAGCGATAGCGGCTGTGAGGATATTCCCGCAGCAGGTATTCATAGGCTCCGAGGGCGGAGCGGAAGTGCTTGTCGCTTCCGAACTGCCGGGCCATCTCCTCATAGGTTTCACCCATCACCGTCAAGCTCTTGGCATTGTTCTGATACGTGGGCGCCGCATGATACACGCGGCGAAAAGCACGGATCACCCGCTCATAATCGCTCTGGCTGCGCTTTTCCGCGGGTTTCTTGTTCAGGGCTTCGTGAGCTTTTGTAGCCCGCTGAAAGTAAACCCTGGCTTGCTGTATCTTCTGGGCCGTAGTGGCCGCGAAACCTGCCGACGGGGCCAGAAAGACCGCCACCAGCAACAAAGCTTGAATGGGGGCTTGAAACGGGACCTGCAACGCGGAACGTCTCGCGCGGGGGCGATTCCCTCCAAGCTGGCAAGCGCTTCGGATTGAGTTCAGATGAGTCAAGGCGTATCCATATTGCTGAAATGCACGATTCCCCTGCTGTCCACAAACTTCATGATCTCCGGAGCCTCCCGGTTGTGCCGATCGAGAGGCCAATCGAGAGGGTAGATGCGGGAAATTTTGCGCAGGTAATTCCGCGTCTCTCGGTAGGGGGGCACTCCGTTGTAGCGGCTGACCGCGTTCTCGCCGGCGTTGTAGGCCGCCAAGGCCAGCTCTAGATCTCCGCCGTACAGGTCGATCAGATACCTCAGATACCGGACTCCGCCTTCCAGATTCGCTCGCGGATCAAAGGCGTCCCGGACGCCAAACCTCTGCGCCGTGGCTGGAATCAACTGCATCAATCCCTGCGCGCCGCGCAAGGACACCGCATAGGGATCGAAGTTGGATTCCACGCGGACGATGGCCCGGACCAGATCAGGGTCAACCTGATGCCGGCTGGCTGATTGCTGGATCACGCGGTCCAGGCTTGGCCTGCCTAGTTTTGAACTAAGATTAGGACTATCTGCCGAGCGGGACTGGCTGGCGGAGGAAGCTGCTTTCCTGGGGGTAGGAGCCACTCGCGCTTGGTTGACAAAGACCACCCGCCCGCTGGAGTCGAGATAGGCCTCGATCGGGTCTGCGGCCTGAGCTGTCGAGACGATGGCGCATCCCATCCCGACGAGCGCTGCCAGAAAGCCGCCCAGAAACCTACTGCTGTCCTTTTTCCTGGTTTCGTCGAGCGCCATGCGAACCCTTCCCCTCCAAAAATCTTCCCGGAGTGTTTCATGCGCCCGTCCGTCGGAAGCCGGGACCGCTTTCGCGCCGCTCCTCCAAGGCGCAGGAAACGCCTAAAATTATAGCATCGCCGCAACAATGTCATACACTTCGTCGAGAACCGAATTGAGGTCTGTTACACTTTTGCCACCGGCCTCCGCGATGTCGGGACGGCCGCCGCCTGTGACGCCAAGTTTCTGCGCCACGGCCCGCGCAATCTTGCCGGCGTGCAAGCGGGCCGTCAGGTCCTGGGTGAGGGCGGCGGTCAGCGCCACCTTCCCGTCCGAGGCGGTCGCCAGCACAACCACTCCGGATTGCAGCTTCTGGCGCAGAAAGTCCGCCATAGACCGCATTTGACTGCGGTCCAGAGCCTCCAGGCGCAGCGAGAGAACCTTCACTTCCTTGACGGATCGGATACGGTCTTCCATGCCGGAAAGCTGCGACTGAGCTGCCTTCAGCTTCAGCGACTCCACCTGTTTTTTCAGATTCCGTTCCGATGCGGTCAGCTTCTCCACCGTTTCCACCAAATCAGAGGCCGAACTCTTCAGCACGCTGGCCGCCCGATGTACCATCGAAGTCACGGCCTGAAATTGCTCCAGAGCCTTTTCTCCGGTCACCGCCTCCAGCCGGCGGACGCCCGCCGAAATGCTGCCTTCGGCGGTGATCTTGAAGAGGCCGATGTCGCCGGTGCGGCCGACGTGCGTGCCGCCGCAAAGTTCCTTGCTGAAACCGGGCACGGAAACCACTCGGACCCGGTCCTGGTATTTTTCTCCGAACAGCGCCATGGCTCCCGTCTCGACTGCCTGCTCCAGCCCCATGGCGTCGGTTTCGACTGCTGAGTTTTTCAGAATCTCGGCGTTGACCAAACGTTCGATCTCCACCAGTTCGCTCTCTTCGACCGAGGTGAAGTGGGCAAAGTCGAATCGCAGCCGCGACGGCTCCACTACCGACCCGTCCTGCTTCACGTGCGTCCCCAGCACCTCCTGCAGCGCGGCGTGCAACAGATGCGTTGCCGTGTGATTCCGCATCGTGGCGCAGCGATCCTCGGCCCGGACCACGGCCCTCAGACGGTCTCCCACGCGGAGAGGTGCGCGGCTTGTGATGCGGTGCGCGATCACCCCGGAGACCGGACTGTAGGTGTCCTCGACCACGGCGACCTCTTTCCCGGTTTCTTGTTCACTTGCCGCCTCATGGATCTCCTCAGCGAGCAGCACGCCGGTGTCTCCCACTTGCCCGCCGGATTCCGCGTAAAAAGGAGTGCGATCCAACACCAGCTCCGCGCGAGAGCCCGCCGGAACCTCTTCAACCATCGTAACCGTCTTAGGTTTGCCGGCTTTCTGCAGCAGGGCCGTCACTACGCAATTCTCGGAGATGGTCTGATGGTAGCCCTCAAAAGCGGACCGGCCCCTTTGCAGCACCTCTGCATAGGTGGACGAGAGCGTGGCCTTTTCCACGCCACGCCAGCTAGCCCGAGCCCGTTCCCTCTGGCGTTGCATCTCGTCATGAAATCCCCCCTCATCCACCCGGATGTTCCGCTCGGCAGCGATCTCCTTGATCCAGTCGAGCGGCATCCCGAAAGTGTCATACAAGCGGAAAATCTTCTCCCCTTGCAGAACGGGGCTGCCTTGCGAAGACTTTGCCGCCTCCTTGACGACCTTTTCAAACTCCTGCAAGGCCACCGTCATGGTACGCGCGAAGCGCTGCTCTTCGGATTTGACCACTGCCGCAACCCGGTCCTTGGTCTCTGCCAGTTCGGGATAAGCGTCCGACGCCAGCTCGGCGACCCGCCCCGTGAGGGAATATAAGAACGGCTGATCCAGGCCCAGCAGACGCCCGTGGCGGGCGGCGCGGCGAAGAATCTTCCGCAGCACGTATCCGCGCCCTTCGTTGGCCGGATGCACTCCGTCGTGAACCAGAAACGCCGCTGCCCGGCTGTGGTCGGCCAGTATTTTCAGAGAGACGTCTTTTGCGGGGTTTACGCCGTAGGTTGTCTTTGTCTGCAAGGCAGCCTCTTCGATCAAGGGGTAGAGTAAATCCGTCTCGAAGTTGCTTCCTTTCTCTTGAATGACCGCAGCCATGCGCTCCAGGCCCATTCCGGTGTCAATCGAAGGACTGGGCAGCGGTGCGAGCGTGCCTGCGGCGTGCCGGTTGAACTGCATGAAAACCAAATTCCATATCTCGGTGTACCGCCCGCATTCGCACGGAAAGGCGCAGTCGGAGTGCTGCTCGCTGGCATCCGGGCCCAGGTCATAGTGAATCTCTGAACAAGGCCCGCACGGGCCGGTCTCGCCCATCTGCCAGAAGTTGGCATCCATGCCGAGGTGCTTGATACGGTCAGAGGGTACGCCTACTTCCGTCCAAAGTTTGGCGGCCTCGTCGTCCGGGGCGAGTTCGGCGAAAGAGTTGCCGGGCGCGGTCCTGCCCGGCTCTTGGGATAGTTCGAGGATTCCCCCGCCAAACACCGTGACGTAGAGTCGCTGCTTTGGCAGCCCGTACTCCTTGGTAATCAACTCCCAGGCGTACTCGATGGCTTCTTTCTTGAAGTAGTCCCCGAAGGAGAAGTTGCCGAGCATCTCGAAAAAGGTGTGATGGTGGCGGGTGCGGCCCACGTTTTCGAAGTCGTTGTGTTTCCCCCCGGCGCGCAGGCATTTCTGAGAAGAGACGGCGCGTGCGTAATCCCGCTGTTCGAGGCCCAGGAAAGTCTCCTTAAACTGGTTCATACCGGCGTTGGTGAACAGCAGTGTGGGATCGTTCATAGGCACGAGCGGGGAGCTGCGGACGATGCGATGCCCGCGCGCGGCAAAATAATCCAGGAATTTTTTGCGTATCTCGCTACCCGTCAATTTCAGCCTCTGTTTCGGGAAGCTCCGAAAGGGAATCGAGCATCTCGTCCCACTCAGCCGAGTCCCGCTCTGCGCGGCCTGCCGGACGCCCTTTCGAGAGCGTGACACGAAGCATCCTTTTCAACTCGCGAACAATTGTGTCAGATGCAAAACCGGCCCGCAAGAGCCGCCGGTGCAGGGAAACCAACGCAGAAGGCCTGGAAAACGGCCGCGAAGGACGCAGCTTGCGCGCGATATGGCGGCGCAACAGCCCGGCTTCGTCCACTTCTTGAAACCCGCCCTCGACTGCCTTCCGGACGATCTCCGGAGCTACTCCCCGGCGCTCCAAATCCTGACGCACCCGCCGGGGGCCTTGCAGCTCATTTTCGATACGAGTGGAGACGAACCAGCGCGCAAAGCGGGCGTCGTCGAGATAGCCGTTTTCGCGAAGCCGCCGGATAACGGCCTCAATCTGGTTCTTGCTCGCTTGGCGTTTTTCCAGCAGCAGCCGAACCTCGGCGGTGGAGCGCCCCCTGCGCGCCAGCGCCTTCACGGCTGCTTCATAGAAGGCTTCTCCACGCCTTGGCTTTTCGATCGATTTCTTGGAGGAAACTTTCTTTTCCCTCAATATAGCTCTCGATATCGTCCGGAAACATCCCCGCCAACTCCTCTTTCAAGTGACCATAGGCTTGTGCTTCTTTAAGGTGAGCGATCAGATAATCGCGGAAGCTGAGATGTCGTAAGATTTCGGGATTCCCGGCTTGAAATACATGAACGTGGTGGGTTCGCACAGAGTCGCGGCCTTTGATGAAAAATCTTCTTCCAGAAATGCCAAATTCCCCCTTGGGCTGGTAACCAAGTCGCATCATTTTTTCGTTGAAGCCGTCTATTTTGGCAATGTGATGTACTGCAACCAGTATGTCAATGATCGGCTTGGCACTCATGTCCGGAATAGCCGTGCTTCCTATATGGTGAATGGCTAACACTTCCTCACCCAAAATTGCGGCAAGCTTACCGGCTTCCGACTGGAAAAGCATTGGCCAATTGGGATTATGCGGAACAACTTCGACTTTTCTGGCCATAACCTAACTGACCTGAGTTGGACTTGATAATACCATTTTAACAATTAGTGCAGAATGGAGTGTCTGGCGATTCCGAAAATTAATCAATGCCACGAGCCTAAGCGAACGATTTGCGGCGGAAGCTTCTGGAGGTGCATGAACAGGGCCGAGGGGACCCACCTCCCAAGGGATAGGCAGCCGGCGACAGGGCTGCCGACAGTCCCCAAACCCTTTAGCCCAACCGTCGAAATTGCATTTCCTGCAAGAATGTAGAGTTGTCTGAAAAAGCTGGTTGGAAGCCGGGGCGACGCGCTCGCAGGACCCTGAAAGAACCACTCGGAGCCCCCGGAAAGCAAAACTGCGCTGGAAGGGTTCAGTTGGAGGCTGATGGGTGTACACTAATTGCCACCTGAAGGTCAAAAAACTGATTCCGGTAGAAAGGAACAGACCGATGAGCACACTCCGCATTACGTTGAAAGACCCTTCCCTTTTTAGTGATCCCTTCGGCTTGACGTGGCCCAAGTACATTGCCATGCAAGCCCGCGATAAGGAACATTATGAAAAGGAAAAGGCGAAACTGCCGCCCGAGGCATTGGAATTAAAGTCGGCCGACCCGAAGTATTTGGACCAGGTAAAACGCGAACAGTTCCTCGATAACTACTTCGGGGAATGGAGCGCCACCAAATATCTGGCAACTGTGGTTAAGAACTCACCCTACGAGGAACTGAAGCAGGCGGCTCTGTTCCAGGCGATGGACGAGCAGCGGCACATGGAAATGGATCGCAATATTTTGCGGCTTTCAGGTGTCCCCGAAAGCGAATGGTTCGGGCGATGGCAAGAGGCAAAAACCACTTTTCGATTCTTTCAACATGTCCTGTCGCTGGAGGACCCGATCGAGATCATGATCAAAGCCAATTTCGTTAATGAGACCGGAGTGGCGAATGCTACTTTTGGTACCCTGGCCGAATGGGCGCGGCGCAAGGGAGACCCTTTGAGCGCGGTCAACCATGAGGCGAGGATGCGGGATGAGTCGCGGCACAGCAAAGTAGGCTGGGTCCTGGCCTGGGCGCTGATCGAGGACGACGGAAAGAACCTGGCGGTCATCCAAGAGTGGCAGGATGAGGCTCTGGAGCTCTGGTATGATGTGGCCAAAGGCGGGGAGCGGAAGGGCTGGTGGGAAGACTATCTGGCAAACTACTATCGAGTTGCTCTTCCGTTGGGATTGAAACGCACGGCTGCCTGACGGTTCGCGCAGGTCGTCTTTCGTTGATCTCCGCACGGTGGGGAGCGGCCAGCCAGCTTGAGCATTCCGGCAAGAAACCTTTCGAAAACTGCAGCGCCGCCGATTTTTTGGCGCTCCCTGTCACCCGCTGCTCAGTTGAGCAATGGGAGCGCTCTGAGGGAGGAACCTGGAAGTGGCCGATCTAAGGGAAAAGTGGCGAAAAATCATAGAGAGGTATCGGTTGCACCCGCGTGAGCCGGCCAACGAGAGATACTGGTGTCCGGAGCTGGAAACCTGTTCTCGGGAAGAGCTGAAGGAGATCGAAAGTGAAAAGCTGCGCGTGCTGGTAGAATACATGCACGAGTACAGCCCCTTCTATCGTGAGAAGTTCCGTCGCGCCAAGCTGAAGCCCTCCGATATCCGTTCGCTGGAGGACCTGCCGAAAGTTCCTCTCACCACCACGCGAGAGATGGCGGAAGATGTTCTGGCGCATCCGCCCTGGGGGACCTACACGCCGGTGGATGAGGCGATGTGGGCTCATCGCGGCTGGATGGTATTCGCCACGTCGGGCAGCACGGCTGTTCCGCGCCCCTTCCGTTACACCACCCATGATCGGGAGCAATGGGCCTGGAACGATGCGCGGGCGTTGTGGGCACAGGGAGCAAGGCCAGGAGATAGCGCCTTTTTAGCTTTTGGCTATGGCCCTCACGTCTTTTTATGGGGGATCCATTACGCGTTGAACTTGATGAGCATCCCCGTTCTCTCCGGCGGCGGAATGGATAGCAAGCGCCGGGCCTATATGATCGACACTTTTCGTCCCACAATTTTGGGAGCCACTCCCTCCTATGCGCTGTATCTGGGACGCACGATGCAGGAGCTAGGCTATGATCCCCGACAGAGTTCCGTGCGCCTGATTGTGACCGGGGGCGAGCCGGGAGCCTGTATTCCGGCGACGAAGGCCAGGATAGAAGGTTTATGGGGAGCCAGGCTGGTGGAATTTTACGGATGTACGGAAGCCTCTCCGACTGCGGGTGGATACACTTGTCGGGAAGAAAGTGAACAGCAGGACCACGCCATGAATCCTCATCTGATGGAAGACATCCAGATTTGGGAGGTGGTGGACCCGGTAACCTACGAGCCGCTTCCTTTAGGCAAGAGAGGACTGACAGTGGTGACGAATCTGTTTTCGGAAGGCTCCCCCCAAATCCGCTTTCTCATCGGCGATTATGCCGTCCTCACCGAGGAGCCCTGCCTCTGTGGCCGTCGGCAGGTGCGCGCCCAGGGCGGTTTCTTCGGCCGCGCGGACGATATGCTGAAGGTGCGGGGGGTGGCGATCTTCCCGAGTGCTGTGGAGGCTCTCCTTCGAGGCATCCCAGAGCTGGGGGATGAGTTCCAGATCGTGGTTTCGAGCGAGGCTGCTTTGGATGTATTGACCCTCGTGGTCGAGGCGAGACCGGAGGTGACCGAAGCCGCCTATTCCCGGATTCAAGCAGAAATAAAAAGCGAAATTAGCTCTAAACTGGGCATCAAACCTGTTGTCCGGGTGGTCCCTTCCAGGACCTTGCCTCGGACGGAATTCAAAGCAAAAAGGGTTCAGGACACCCGTCAACTCTGACGAGAAGCGGGGTTCAGGCAGCGTTCGAGGGCAGGCGGATGAGACTGCAAAATAGAGTTGTAATCGTAACGGGAGGAGCGCGGGGCGCCGGGCGGGCCTATGCACTGGGTTTAGCCAGGGAAGGAGCCAAAATAGCGGTCGCCGACCTGATGGATGGCTCGGAGACGGTCCAAGCTATTGAGGCCCAAAACGGCGAGGCCATCTCGATCCGTACCGACGTGCAAGAAGAGGCAAGCTCGACGGAGATGGCCCGGAAAACACACGAGCGCTTTGGCCGGATCGATGTGCTGATCAACAATGCGGCCGTGTACCGGGGAATCGTGCTGAAGCCATTTGAGGAGATCCGCGTCGAGCAGTGGGATCAGATGATGGCAGTGAACCTCCGCGGCTTGTTCCTCTGCGCCAAAGCCGTAGTTCCCTATATGAAACGCCAGGGCAGCGGGAAGATCATCAACATCTCGTCGAGCGCCGTCCTTTTCGGGCTTCCCGGCATGCTTCATTATGTGACCTCGAAGGCTGGAGTCATCGGATTCACGCGAGCACTGGCGCGGGAACTGGGAAGGATCGGCGTCACGGTGAACGCCGTGGCGCCCGGCTTTGTATTAAACGAATCCAGCCGACAACTCGATGCGGAAAAAAAACTGCCATTCGGTTCCCTGGCCAAAGCGGCGCGCGGCGCGCGCTCGGTGCCCAAAGATCTTCTGGAGGAAGACCTTGTCGGAACGGTGATCTATTTAGCCTCAAGCGACAGCGACATGCTGACCGGCCAACTGCTCAATGTGGATGGCGGCTCGTCCATGTACTGACCGGACTCCCGCTCATTAGAACTGCTTCATTCCAAACGGGAAACAAGTATTGTGATTTGAATTCCGGGCAACCACGGAATGGACTGCCGTAGGTCGCCGGTGCGCGCAAATTCCTCGTGCACGCAAATTTATTGATGCTTCCGTCATGGAGTGTTGCTGGGATGAGCGTAAGGCTTTACGGAGCGCGATATTAAAGCCAGTTTTGGCGTCGCTGATTCTGGCTTGCGCCAAATCTTGCATAAGAGCCTTTTTCAGAAGGAGATGGGGCCGAGCCAGCAACAGCAGGCTGAGGAAGCACCCTGAGGTGCGGCCAAGCGAAAATGAGAGCTATGGAAAGTGCGGCGTGCCGGAAAAAAGTATTGGCAGCAGCCTGAGTCGAACGCTCAGAGGTGGCTTCTTAGCGGGCAAGCAGGTGGTCTTTGTAAGCGTCAGGAGCTTTCCTTGCGTTTCTGGGCGTACTTCTTCATCATGAAGGAGACACCGCTTTTGGCATATCCGCGGCAGGCTTCATCTTTGAATCGAGTAGCTTCTTCCCATTCGTCGATCGGATAGTAATCGCGCTCGGCCACGACGCGAATCTCTCGCACTACCCGCTCCTCCAGGCCAAGCCTCTCGGCGATCTGTTTGTCTGAAAGACACCCCTGCCTCTTTTCCAAAGGCAGGTGTTCGTTGATGTTGACCTGAATGGAATCCGACAGCTCGAGGACCTTGTCTTTATACTTGCGATAGACCTCTGGATCGACGAAGAAAAAGCCCATAGTTCTCTCCTATTTCTTGGTGCGGTGCTCCTTGCCCACTGGACAGACCCGCATACACTCGTAACATTGCCCCTGGCTGATGCTGGAGTAAGTAATGGACCACAAGCTGCGAGTAAAAAGGCTGGAGTAAAGGATCATTTTCTGTTTTTCTTTGTCCGGCTCCTGCAGCGTGGCCTCCAGCGCCTTCTGAAATCCGGGCACCCAATGCGTATAGACTCGCGTGGTGCACTTTGCGCGGTCGTATTGGCGCTCCACGATGCGCCCGTTTTCGAGCTTCCCGCCGAGGCAGCCGCCGTTTTGAATCGGGCAGATGCTCAGGCACGGGGTGGTGCCCTTTTCTTCCCACATATCCACACACTCGGGTGCGGGACAGGCAGGCGGATCGATCGGTTTGTCGGGCGGGAAGGGCAGAGTGGTCAGGATCACCGAGTAGTACATGAACCCGTACTTAGGATGCAGAACCGGCCCGGCCAGGCTGCGCGACCCACAACCTGACTTTTCGGCGGCCATCAGGAAGCTCAGGAAAGGCTGGTTGCCCTTGTCCGATCCGGTGGGGACAAATAGAGCGTAATAGCCGAAGTGGTTTTCGATGAAATGCGCGACCCGCAGCCCCACGGTGGCCACGCGGTCGCTCGCCCCGGTCGTTTCCATGTGCTGGGGGTTCGGGCTCAGCCAATCCCCGGCGCGAGGCGGACTGCCGCCGACCACGACGACTCGTTTGGCGCCGCGCAGCAGATCCGTGGGTCGAAAACCCTCGGGCGCTTCGTCGAACGCCTCAGCGTCCGCAACGCCGGTGACCAGCGCGCCGCTCTTCTTGGCATAGGCAAAAAGCTCCTGCTTGGCTTGGTTGAGGTCCAGCTCTTCCGTCGGTGTCATTTCAGTCTGCGTTCCTCCCGGCCCACGGGGCAAACGCGCATGCACTCGAAGCACTGTGCCACGCTATCCTTGTAAAAGCTGATCGCCGAGGCTGAGCGACTAAAAAAATCGGAGTGAATCATCGCGCTCTGCTTTTTCCTGTCGTCCTCGGTGACGATTTGCACCAGTGCTTTCTGAAAACTCATGATGCCGAAATTCATCGAGCGCGCAGCGCAGCGCTCCCGGTCGTAGTGGGAGGTCTCAATGCGCCCGTTCTCGTCGAGGGTGCCGTCCAGGCAGCCCCCTTCATCCGAGGGACAGGAGGCCATGCAGGGTGTTTTGCCCAGTTTACGGTAGGAAACCACGCACATCGGATGCGGACAGACATCCTGTTCCAGCCGGCGATCGGCCTGCAACGGCATGGTGGTGATGCAGGCGGCGTAATAGAGCAGGCCGTATTTGGGATTCAGGATGATGTTAGCTGCCAGCGAGCGCGTTCCCAAGCCGGCGAGGACGGCCGCCAGCATCATACTCATCGGCGGGTGGTGGCCGCCGGTCGGCAGTGCCGGGCCCTGTACGGCGTAATATCCGTACTCTCGCTCGATAAAATCGGCCATGATGTGAACTGCGACGTTTTCACGAAAGTCGTAGCCGGCAACTTCCATCAGGCGGTGATTGGGGCTGCGCCAAGCGCCATTGGTGGGGCCTTGAGCGCCTGCCACCACGACACTGCGGGCGCCCGGGAGGATATCTGCTGGTCGGTGGCCCTCCGGGACGTGCTCATTGAAGGACTCGACGTCCGTCACACCCACCACCAGCCCGCCGGCCTTGCGACCCACTTCCTTAACCCGCTCGGTGCGCTCTTCGAGTTCGGTCATCTTTTCATTCCGCAGATATGAGGGCAAGGTGAATAGGGTGAAAAAGGAGCCGAACTCGTACTGCAGCCACTCTCCCGTTTTTCCCGCTGCCTACAAGCCCGCTGTATTCCCCGATAGCCCTCTAGTTTCCCACCATCCGCCTAGCTTGACAGGTTTGCCCCCCTAAAGGGTCCCCGCCTGTTCAGGTAGCACCTCGCATCCTACGGCGGCCTCCCGATACTGTCAAGCAGATTGCCGCAGCTTCAGCTCTTCAAACCGGTGGAGCACGGCGTTCAATTGTGATCCTGCAAATTACCTTTGTTGCTGTTCTCCCGGGCCTTTTTCCCCCGGATGGCCTTGGCGCGAGCTTCCATTTCTGCCGCCTCGTCATTCCGGTTCGTCTTCCGAAGGAGGTCGGCGTAGTTCTCCAGGCTGATGGCCACGTTTGGATGCTCCAGGCCTAAAACCTTTTCACGGATCGCCAGTGAGCGTATATACAGGGGCTCGGCCTCGGCGTACTTTCCCTGGAGACGGTATAGCGTCGCCAAGTTGTTGAGTGTCGTGGCCAGGTTCGGATGCACCGGCCCCGGGACCTTCTCCTGGATTACCAAAGACCTCCGGATGAACGTCACGGCCCTGGCGTAACTGCCCAGCTTAATGTACAGCATCGCTAGGCTGTTGAGGTTCCTTACTAGGCGTGAGTCTTCCGGCAAGAACTTTTCTGCCTCCTGGAGCGCGGCCAGCAAGTGCTTCTCAGCCTCGGCGTCACGGCCTTGCCGATAAGCCTTCCTCCCAGCGGTGTAGTAGCTTTCCCATAGCATGTCTTGGGCGGATGCTTGTGTGAATGTCCACACCAAGCACAGAACTGCAACCAGAGACAAACGTATTCGGGTATTCATTTGGCCTCCTTAGCCTCGGACTTCCGGAGGATTACGACCACTTCGGTTTGACCGAGCACTCGCGCCGCCATCAATACCGCCACTCCATAAATGCCATGCCGACAGGTCAGTCTTGCAATGATTGTAAACTTGTGGCGGCGGCTTGTGCTACCCATGAGAATCGACAAATGGTCCCTGACGAGCTTCAGCAGCGGCGGCTTAAGCCACTGGGGTCCTACCCCACTTGGGTGGCAAGGCTGAAGTCGCGCCCTGACGCAAGGCTAAGGGAGTTCTGCAATAGCTTGTAGAGTTCGTTGTCTTTTCTACAACCTGCCCCTAGCCCTACTCAAGAAAATAGAAGCCGGCCAGCCCTGCTCCCTTTTGCACTGAGGCAAATTTCACACCGCTACCCGCAGCTTTAGGAATCTAATTTCCGAAAATGCAGGGGCTACTTTGATATAGGACTGGATTAGGTATCTGGCAACTCCTTTCCCCCGCCACTTGAGGGCCATGGGATATGCGCGGGGACTGAGGCGACTCGGTTCCCGAGGGCGGCGTTGTCAGGTCGCCTGGCAGCCTCATTTGGAGCGCAGCCGGTCGCTGATTCTCGAGGCTGCGGATTATTGCGCCAGAAACGAGAAACTGCTGATCCTTGGATCGGGCCTGCTTTTCGATATCCCGCTAGCCGAACTGAGCCGGCGCTTCCGGGAAGTCATCCTAAGTGGACATTTTGCATCTTTGGCAGGTTCGTTCAGCGGTGAGCCGGTATCCCAACGTGCGTCTTCAATGCGTCGACGTCAACGGAATCGTCAAAGAGGTGCACGCTTTGGCGCGCAGTGGACGGGCACTGGGGGTGCCGGAATACAAGCCGGATTTTTTTCATGAAGACGGGTTCGATCTGGTTGATTCGGCAAATATCCTGTCCCAGCTTCCGTTGGCTCCCGTTCGCTATGCGACCCGACGGGGAAACAGGTCGACGCCTTGGCAGGTGAGGGAATTTTCCCGCCGGCTGGTTATCAACCACTTGGATTGGCTGGCTTCGTTTGCAGGCAACGTTTGTCTGATATCGGACCTGGAACGCCTTTATTGTGATGGGAAGAACGTCGTCTGCCGGGAAGGGTCTCTGTGGGGTGTTGATTTGCCCGAAGGGGGGGCGGGAATGGACGTAGGATTTGGCCCCGAAGCCGGAAATAGAACCCAATTACGACGTGCGCCACCAAGTCGTGGGCTACGCTGAATTTCCCAAGCAGGTTTGGCTGGAAAGTCAGGGACCTGTGACGGGGACGTGAAGTTACCGCATTTTGTCTCTCTCGCTACGGAGAGCCGTATAGGGGCTTGCTGCTGATCGCCGCTGCCTTGGTGTGCGTCAACCGGAATCGCATTCTGGTTTAAGGCGGGGAGGGACCCTGCTCCAGCCTCACTTCGCTATCGGGATGCAAGCCGACTTTACCGCCGGGCTGTAGCTGGTAGAGGAATCCGAGAGGGTCTGCGGGATTGCCCTCGATCAGCCCTTGGGAACCCATCTCCAAGAACGATTGCGGCCAGCGGCCCGTTTGCTCGCGGAAGCTGTTCGCTCGTCTTTCCAGTTCCTCGATATCGTCCAATGCTCTCAGCGATTGAAGATGGCCGAGTGCGTTCCGGCGGATCATTTCATCCTCGGTTGACTGATGGATCTCGGTCCAGAGGAAGCGAGAGGTTTCCCTGTCCCCTCCATTTTCCCGAATCACGGCCTCCATCACCTTCATCCAGGGGGCTGCGCGAGGATGCCGGCTGCCCTCCCGGTAGGCATCGGCGGCCTGCTGGTAATCTCTGAGGAACCAGTAGTAAATGAAGCCTAGCTCATGCCACAGACGCCACTCGTCGGGATTGGCCTCGATTCCCCGTTGAATCAGGGCAACGGCCTGTTGCGGCTGGCCGGCTCCCCGGGGAGGATGCTCGGTCAGAAAATTTGCGCCGAACTTGTAGGCGACCAGCAGGTGGGGGTCGAGCGTCACCGTGATATGGAGCAGCGGTTCCAGCAGGCTGAAATCAGCCTTGCGGTCGCGGATGCGGCCGCCATAGTACTGCACTACGCGGGTCCAGTAGATGTCGGCCATCAATCCGTCGTAACCCAGGCTGAGCTTCTGCAGCGCCTCGCCGGAGGAAATCCAGAGCAAATCGGGCGCCTCGCGGTATGGAAGCATTCGCCGGTCGATCTCCATCTGCACCCTGGCCGAGGCCGCCCAGGTTCCTGCCAGCAGTAGAACGATCCCAACGACGAACGGTTTGGAAGCGGAGCGGTTCATTTCAGGTCCTTGCGGGAAAAGATCACAACGGAAAAGAGGAGCAGGAAGCTTCCATAACAGATCGTGTAGAGGGTATTGAACAGAACCAAGCTCGCCTCCACGGGCCTGCCATGCGCAACCCATCCTGCGATGTGAAAGTCGCTGAAGTTCGGCAGCGCATAATAGAGCAACGTAGTGAACGCTTCTAAGGAGGCATTCTCGGTGAGCTCTCCAAAAGCGCGGATGTCGGAGGCAAAGCTTCCGACCACAAAAAGGAGAAAGGTAAAGATGGCCGAGAGCACAGGCGTGGAAAAACAGGAGAAAAACAGGCAGACGCCGGTAACCAGCGTCAGCTCGAGCAGAATGAAATAAATGCCAACCCAAACGAACTGGTCCTGCGGCTCAAATTGGCGGGTCAGGTAATACAGTGCCGCCCACAACCCCGCGCTCATGAAGACCGTATTCACCAGCAGGGTGAGCATCAATCCCGCGAACTTCCCCATCACAAAGTGCCACCGGCGGATTGGCTTGCTCAGCAGCGTGTAGAGGCTCCGCTTGTCAACTTCCTTATAGACTAAGCCGACCCCTAAGAAGACGGCGATCAACAGTCCGAAGATCGAAATGGAGGCGAGACCCAGGTTAATGAGGATCGTTTTCTGGATCCCTATGGAGATCTCTCCGAACAGAAGCGCAGAGGCGATCAGGATGACGGCAAAGGCAACCAGATTGTAGAGAACCCGGTCACGCACCGCTTCGCGAAAGGTGTTGAGGGCAATCGTAAGCGGCTGTGAGAGATTCATGGCGCCGCCGCGGAGCCTCGGCGCGCGTCTTGCCTTGTATCCGAACCTGCGGCCGGGCTCTGAAACATCTCCACAAAATAATCTTCCAGGCTGAAGCGGACCGGGCTGAGTGAAATCAGCCGCAGGCCGTCCCCCTCAAACAGCTTCAGCAGCTTCCGGATATTTTCTTCCCGGAGTTCCAGGCGGTATTGGCCTCCCGAGGCGATCAAGGGCTTGGCCGCCAGAGATTCGATCTTCGGGAGCATCTCCGGCGAGGAGCATTCCAGCACGGCCTCATAGTCCGCTTCGGAGCCCGCCCCGGAATCTGGCTGCCGCTTTAACAGTTCCGGAAGCTGTCCCACTCCAACCAGCTTGCCCCGGTTCAGGATTGCCACCCGGTCGCAGAGGACCTCCGCATCGGAGAGAATGTGCGTGCTGAAGAAGACTGTTTTCCCTGCCGCCTTGAGCTGCAAAATCAGGTCCCGCACTTCCCGCCGTCCCATCGGGTCCAGCCCCGACATGGGCTCGTCCAAAAGAACAATCTCCGGCTCGTGCAGGATCGCCTGCGCGATTCCAATCCGTTGCAGCATTCCCTTCGAGAACTTCCGCAAGGGCAGATTTCGAAACTCTGCCAGGCCCACCTGTTTCAGGACGGCATCCCTGCGGCTCCTGCGCTCGGCCATCTGCAAAGGAAAAAAGCGTGCGAAATAGTCCAGCAGTTCCTGAGCGGTGAGGTAATCGTAAAAATAGGGATTTTCCGGGAGGTAGCCCACTTGCCGTAAAGTCCCCGGGTCCCCCAACGGGCTGCCGAGAATCGTCGCTGTTCCTTCGGTCGGGAAAATCAGCCCGGTCAGGAGCTTCAGAGTGGTTGTCTTGCCCGCTCCATTGGGGCCAAGGAACCCAAAAATTTCCCCGCGCTCCACCTGGAGGGAAAGACGGTCCAGGGCGCGGCTCGGATGCTTGCGCCAGAAGCCGACGGGATAGTCCTTGCTTAGCCCTGAAATCTCGATGGCCGACATAAACCGCGGCCTTTATTCTCAAATTCGGATTTTTCCACAAACTGTTACGTGGAGCGCTTGGTCTGAACGGCCAGGTACGCGAAGACCGCTCCCAGCCACAAGCACGCCATCAGCAAGAAAAGACCATCTAGAGCCGTCACTTGGCCGGTTACGATCAGCCACACTGCAACTCCCACGCAACCCGTTGCTGCGCCCAGGCTCAACAGATATTAAAATTTGTTGCTCCATCAGCTTGAAAACCCCCAGAGGAGCAGGTTGACGATTCTTCTGGAAATTGCCATAAGCCATCCGAGTGAATGGGTAGCTGTTTTTGCCGCAGTCCTCTCCATAGCTACCGGGCGGTCATCCGGCCCCGCGTCGCTAGCCGCGACATCCACGAACTTGCCGCGCATGGCAAGGATGCCGTGCTTTCCCAGGCGGCTGATGTAGGAGCGATTAACCTTGCAGTAACCGTGCCTGCTCCGCCTGGCTCATCAAGCCGGAAATACAGCATTCCGTTCGAGCCGCTTTCCAGGGGCTTGTTGAAGACCGAAGCCCTGGAGTTCAGGGGACGAACGTAATCTCAAACACTCCGCCCTCAGAGGATCCCGCGTACAGCCTGTTCGGGTCTCGCGGGTCAACTGCCAAGGAACGGATTTCCGTCGTTGTCAGCCCGGAGTTTATTTCACTCCAGCTTGCTCCTCCATCCGTAGTCTTGAAAACTCCACCTTCAGTCCCCGCATACACCGTGTTCGGGTTTTGGGAGTCAATCGCCAGGGCCTGAACAGTGCTATTTCCCTGATCCGTGCACTTGAATAGCCCACGGCCAGTTCCGGCATACACCGTGCTGGGGTTATGGGGTTCAATCACAAGGCTGAGGACGGCAGTATTCGCCCGACCGGAATTCGCCTGAGTCCAGCTCGCTCCCCCATCCGTGCTCTTGAATACCTCGCCGCCATTCGTCCCAGCATATAATGGGCTGGGGGTTTGCTAAACAATCGCCAGCGCCTCGACCGTTTTTCCTTCCGGCCCAAGGCTTGTCCATTCTTTGGTTCCAGATCAAACCGTCTCCGTTCCGAGAATGGCCAGCAATGCCATCCACACCAGCTTCCGGCTCGCTTGCCCTCTGTTTCCCCAAAAGGATTCTACAGCAGGTTTCATTGGATCAAATCCTCCTAATGACAGAATTTTGAGTAAGCATTTCAATTATAATCACCCAAAATATCCCCAGAAAAGACTCTTCATCGGAAATTTTTTTGTCTCCAGGCCACGAGGGTTATTCGCCCAACTGCTTTCGTTACAGCCGCATTTCTCATCATGCGTGCCACCCGTCCTCCAATGACGGCCAGTCCTGCCTCTTCCGGATTCAGGAGAACTTGGAACCACCCATTTTCCTGGAAGTCGTTGCGTAACCTGGGTTTAGAATCAATAGATTAGGCAGGTTATGCCACTGCTTCTAGTGATTCTGCAAGCGCCTCTCCGCCCCACCTCCCAGCGTCGCTGACTTTCTTTCCGTCAGCTGCTGGAGCCAGCCTGCCGTTAGCGACAACGCTGCGGTCCGCCGCACCATCTCTCCGAATAGCCGGTCCGTGCGGCCTACCGTCTGCTTTTCCGTGTAGCCTATTGCATGGTCTGTGACTAATCCTGGCCGGCGACAACGCCGTTCGGCCCCCGTCGGTTACAATGACCCTGTGGCAAAGCGTCATCAACCACCTCTGGGACAGGTCTTTTTGACCGACCGCCGCGTGGAGCAGCACATCCTTCGCTCGCTTCATATGGAGGCCGATGACACGGTGCTGGAAATCGGGGCGGGCAGGGGCAACATGACGGAACTGCTGGCCCGGCAGGCGGGCTCGGTGCGAACGGTGGAGGTCGATAGCCGTCTGGTTTCTTTGCTGCGCGAAAAATTCGCAGGCAACGGCCGCGTCGAGGTGCTCGCAACCGACATCCTCAAGCTCTCCCTGGACGGCGTAGCCGGATCGACCAACCGGCAGCGCATCAAAGTCTTCGGCAACCTGCCCTACTACATCACCTCGGCTTGCCTGATGCATCTGTTTCAATATCACCGCTGGATCGAGGAGATCGTAGTCATGGTGCAGCAGGAAGTAGCCGAGCGCATTGTGGCCGCCCCCGGATCGGGCGACTACGGGTTGCTCTCGATTACCTGCCAATACTACACGCAGCCGGAGTTGCTGTTTTCTATTCCTCCGCAGGCTTTTCGTCCCCAACCCAAGGTGCGTTCCGCGCTGGTCCGAATGCCGGTGGCCCCGCAAGGGGATGCTCTCGGAATCATGGACGAAGACGAAGCCGCCTTCTGGAAGCTGGTGAAGACGGCCTTTGCCCGAAGACGAAAAACGCTGTTCAATAACTTGAAAGCGATCTGCGATGCGGAACTCTTGCGGCGCGCTCTGGAACGGTTGCAGATCGACGCCCGGGCGCGGGCGGAGACCCTCTCCCTGGCCCAATTCGCCTCGCTCCAGAAAGTCCTGCGCAGCGGGGATTCAATGAGTTTCCGCAATAGCGCAAAGACTATTCGGTGATTCTGTCGTCAGGGCGCGTCTATAACGCCGTTATAGACGATCTGGCCTGTCTGTAAGAGCGGAATTGTTCTTGATCGGGCTCCGAACGATCGGTAGCATGATTTAGGCTTTATGGACCAGGTCATAATTATCATAAGCTCTTTAGGATGAGAGTTTTTCGGGAACCAGTGCAGGGATAATCCAAGATGCTGTGTTGGGGTTGAGAGCAAGTCAGGTTGTGCTTTGTTCGGCGCGAACGAGGCGGGCAGCGCAAATAATATACAGGATCAAAACCAAGCCCTGGGGCATCTGATGACAGAGGCCCGTGGCTAGTTTGTTCCTTGCGGTTTGATGGTCAGAAATCCGGCAGGCGAAGATCAAAAAATTAAAGATAAATGGACCTGCACTATTTGGGTCGATTCTGAGGGTGGCAATGGCTAAAAAGCTGAACAGGAAAAAGAAGGTAATGGTCTGGTTGGGTGTATTGTGGGGTACCTTCGCGATCTCACTTGTCCTCTTCGCATTCCCTGGAATGCCTCCTCCTGGCACAACAGGCGGGTTCGGAGAGGGGGATTGCACGAGATGTCACGTCGGCACTGTGAACTCGGGTCCCGGTGGCGTGACCATCACCGTCCCGGAGTTTTATACCAGTGGAGACACGTTCCCGATCAGTGTTACCGTCAGCGACCCGGACCAGCGGCGCTGGGGATTTGAGATCAGCGCCCGCATACAGAGCGGCTCGCAGGAGGGCCAGCAGGCAGGCGTTCTGATCCACGGAGATGACGGCTTTTCTCAGCTTCTGAATCCTCTCAATGGCATACAGTACATCGGCCACACCGGGCTAGGCACTCGATACGGCACAACTGCCGGAAGCGTGAGCTTCGACTTGCAGTGGCAAGCTCCGGACGTTTCCGCCGGCCCGGTAATCTTCCACGCCGCCGGGAATGCTGCCAACGGCAACTTTTCCCCTACGGGAGACCACATCTATACCACCTCGGAGACGCTGCACCCCGAGCCAGGGCTGGAACTCTCCAATTTGTATTACTTCCCCCACATTGCGTTGGGAGGAGGCTGGCAAACCACGTTGACTTATGTCAACTATCTCACCCAAGCGGTAACTTGCGAGACCTCTTTCTTTTCCGATTCCGGAAACCCGTTGGTTGTCCCGTTCGGTGGGACCGCTGACTCCAGCCGAACGGACCCCATCCCGGCAGGCGGTACGATCCATGAGGAAACCGCTGCCGACCCGAATGCTCCCGACGTGGCGGGCGGCTGGGCGCAGGCGCGATGCAGCGGGCCTGTCCAGGCCAGCGCGCTGTATCGTTTCTACCAGGACGGGGTGCCCCAGTCGGAAGCCTCCGTGATTGCCATGACGGAGCCCGCCCGGCGGTTCGTCACGTTTGCCGACCAGAATACCGGGGTCGCCTATGCGAATCCCTCCCCCGAGATGGCGACAATCACTTTCACTGCAAAGGACACCCGGGGAACGATTGTGGGTATGCCGCCCATAATGCTGGGTGCGGGAAAGCATGGGGCCACAAGCCTGCATAAATTGCCGGGTCTTGAGAGTTTCACCGGCTCGGTCACGATTACTTCCTCGGTGCCCATTATCAGCCTGTCGCTGAACTTCGAAGCTTATCCGAGCTTTTCCTCCCTGCCTCCGGGACAGTTGGACGATGCCACGGATCCATAGCCGAATGGAAGTAGCGGCGGTGGCGGCGGGCAATGTTCCACGTGCCACATCTACCCACAAGGCGGAAGCCGGGCCGAGATGGAAAGTTATGCCTATGAACGGCCATGAGATGCTTTGCCACCCTGTTTGGGGTTGCCTTTGCCGTTCTCTCAAGCTATTGTGTGTTTTCCGATTCTTTGTTTTTTCTCTTGATTGTTGACTTGATTACTCATCAGGAGGTACCCGTTATGAAATGGAAATCCTATGCTCTCCACTGCGCCGCTTCCCTGGCGGTTCTGGTGGCTTTCAGTTACGCGCCACTGGCGCGGTCTGCCGACGTGGTCCAGACCTCCGGCGGTGATCTTCGCATAACCCCGATTGGTCACGGCAGCCTCATGTTGGAGTTCGGAGGCCAGACCATTCACGTTGACCCCGCCAGCGCCAGCGGAGGAGACTTCAGCAGTCTTCCCAAGGCCGACCTGATTCTGGTAACCGATGTCCACGGCGACCATCAGGACCGCGACATGATCAATAGTTTGAAGCAGGCGTCAACCGTCGTCCTAGCTCCTCCTGCTGTCGCCCAGACCATCACCGAGGCCCAGACCATCCGCAACGGCGAAAGCAAAACCGTGGCGGGTGTTCAGATTGAAGCCGTGCCAATGTACAACCTGACTCGGGGACCGGAGCCCGGCAAGCTGTTCCACGACAAAGGCAGGGGCAACGGCTACATCCTGACCCTGGCGGATAAGCGGGTTTATATTTCCGGCGATACCGCGTGCATCCCGGAGATGAAAGCTCTGCAGAATATCGACGTTGCTTTCGTCTGCATGAACCTTCCCTACACGATGACTCCGGGCGAGGCGGCCGAGTGCGTTCAGGGCTTTCGGCCAAAAGTGGTCTACCCGTATCATTACCGGGGCAGCAACACCCAGGAATTTACCGACGCGCTCAGCGGCACGGCGGGTGTCGAAGTTCGCCTCCGCGAGTGGTATTAGAACGGCGCGCCGAGACAGATACGCCTTCGCGGCGGAGCGCGCTCCATGAATAGTCTGTAGCGACTTGGAGGACAACGTGGCCGATTTGAAAGATCGCATGATTCGTGCAGCTAAACTGGACGTTAACCTCTACGAGGAGATCGAGGCGGACAAACAGGCCATGGGACAGGCCATGACGGTGGTGATCCTGTCCAGCGTGGCGGCAGGTGTGGGTTCCATCTCAACTGTAGGGGTTTCGGGGATCTTCTGGGGCACCGTCGCGGCGCTGGCCGGCTGGTTCATCTGGGCCTTTCTCACGTACTTTATCGGTACCCGGCTTCTGCCCGAGCCTCAGACCCGGGCCGACGTGGGAGAGCTGTTGCGGACCATCGGCTTCTCCAGCTCACCTGGAGTCCTTCGTGTTTTGGGAGTGGTGCCCGTCCTGTGGGACCTGGTCTTCTTCGTCACCGCAGTCTGGATGCTGGTGGCGATGGTCATAGCCGTCCGGCAGGCACTGGACTACAAAAGTACGGGCCGGGCCGTGGGAGTCTGCATGCTGGGTTGGATCGTGCTGGTGGTAGTTAATCTCCTGCTTTACAGCATCACGGGCGGGTCGGGACTGCCGTCCTGATTCCGCCTGCGTTTGTCTCTCCCGCCGGGCTTCCGGCAGAAGGCGGCAATATTCCATCTGCGGCTTGGGAATCTAAGCCGCTTCTCTTGAGACGGTACTCCGGAAGACCGCAAATTCAGCGACGCGACCTGTTTTGTGCCCCAGACTAGCCGTGATGCCGGGGTGGTCGACTATCGTCACCAGCGTTGCTTTCTCTTCCCTGGCAGGAATCCCCAGCTTCTGAAAAGCTTTTTTGGCGCCCTCCTGTGACGGGGCGAATGTGTTTCTCTTGGAAACCTCCGAACGGATTGCCCGGTTCCGGCCAGCAACCGGGTTTCGCCCGGCGGGGCTTGGCGCATAATTGGGGGCGGCGGGGGCCTGTGTCGTGGCGCCGGCTTCCTGAGCCGCCACCGGGAGCGACGGGTAGGGACGGATCGTGCAGGCATGTTATTTCCAGAGGGGGCACTAGAGAGGGTAAAAGCTATGGTGAAAAGCGTGGGTATTGTCGGAGGCGGGATCATGGGAGCGGGGATCGCCTATACAGTGGCTCTCCAATCCGGTGCGTCGGTCACGATTGTCGAACTGAATGAGCAATTGCTGGACGGCTGCCGGGCGAGAATCGACAAGCTGATCGGAAACGGCAAGAAGCGAGGGCTTGTTTCCGACCAGCAGGCATCCGCAATGCGGCAGCGGGTTCGCTACGTCACCGGCATCGCCGCCATCGGCGAGGCAGAGATTGTGGTGGAGGCCGTTTTCGAAGATTTGCAGTTGAAGCAAGAAGTGTTCGCACAACTGGATAAAGCCTGCCCGGCTGGGACGATCCTGGCGAGCAATACCTCCGGCATCTCGATCACGCAGATTGCCAGCGCCACCCGCCACCCAGAGCGGGTGGTGGGAACGCACTTTTTCAACCCGGTCCCGGTCATGAAGCTAGTGGAACTGGTGCGGGGCGAGCAGACCTCGGAAGAGGTAGTTTCTGCCGCGCGCCGTTTCTGTGAGGAGTTGGGCAAGGAGGCGGTCGTGTCCCTGGACCGCCCCGGCTTCATCACCACCCGGGTTGGGCATGCCTACCTCTGCGAGGCGCTGCGTTGCCTGGAAGAAGGCGTGGGCACGGTCGAGGATATTGATAAAGGGATTCGCCTGGCCTACAACTTTCCCATGGGACCGTTTCGACTGGCGGACTTGATCGGTTTGGATACGGAGCTTCGCATTATGGAGTCGCTGACCAAAAAGCTGGGAGAGCGCTTTGAGCCCGGCCCAATCCTGCGCCGGATGGTCACCGAAAACCGGCTGGGCCGCAAGACGGGCCGTGGATTTTTCGAATATGAGAAGACCGCAAAAGCTTGAGAGGACTCGCCTGTATCCTGTGTAAAGCTGGCCGCTCGAATTCGCCGTGAGATCGTAAATCCAATCCGAGCCGCGCGCGTAAGCAAGCGGTGATCTAGGCTGAAATGCTATCGGCAGCCTCCTGATTTTGGCGGCGTTGTCCGCCCCCGTCCGCTTTATGATACCCTTTTTAAGCAATGAAGCCCCTCATCCGAATGATCGCCATCGATCTCGATGGAACCCTGCTCAACTCTAAAAAGAAAATCTCGGAGCGGGATTCGGAGGCGCTCCAGGCTGCCGTAAATCGCGGCGTGGAGATCGTGCCGGTCACAGGCCGGAACTTCTACTTCGCGCTCTCCAAGGTCGAGTTGCTCCCCTTCGAGGTTCCCGTCATCGCCAGCAACGGCGCCATCATCCGCTCGAAACAGGGACAGACGTTCCTGCGGCAACTGTTGCCGGTGAAGACTGCGGCAGAAGTGCTGGAGGCCACGCGCGAATTTCGACCATATACTGTCCTCATGTATGACCAGCCGGGGGTCGGCCAGTTGCGGATTGAAACGCCGCAAGATGGCCGCTCCGCTGGCAGGCAAGCGGCGGAGCCCATAAACGGAGTGGCCATGTCGCCGTGGCTGAAGCGCAACCGGAAGCGGGTTCAGGCAGCCGTCTCCCTGGAGACGGTCTTGGACGGCGACCCTTTGGAGATCATGTTCACCGGGCCACTCGCCGTGATGCGCTCGGTCGCAGCCTCTCTGGGCTGCGATTCGGGAGGGAATGGTTGCGGAAGCGACCGGTCGCCGGAAGACCGCTTTCAGTTGTTGCGAACCGAATATCCGGAGCGGGATATGAGCATTCTGGATGTGATCCGCGCGGGCGCTTCCAAGGGGAGCGCGCTGCAGCACTGGAGCCGGATGCGGTCAGTTCCCGCCGACCAGATCATGGCGATCGGGGACAACTACAACGACCTGGAGATGCTGCGGTTTGCCGGGTTGCCTGTGGTCATGGGCAACGCCGATGATGCCTTAAAGCAAGAGGGCTGGGCCACCACGCTGGACTGTGATTCCGGCGGCGTCGCGCACGCCATCGAGCAGTACGTTCTCTAAATTGTTTACGGGTTCTGCCTGGCGCAACGTCCGTTCTTCCGTTCTTTCTGCACTCCCGAAAAAACCTGTTCCGTCCATTCTGCCCAGGGAAAAATCCAGCGGAAGCGTCCTTGCCTGTTTTTTCTATCTCTGCTGCCGAACGGGAGGCGTTCCCGGAATCGGCGAACGCAGAAAATCTGGCACAGGAGCAGCGGGACGCCGCGCGTCGCGAGGCGGCGTTCCGAGCCACTGCGGGACACGAGGCGCGGAAGGCGTGGTGGAAGTTGTCGGGGTCTGGAGTTGTTGCTGCGGCGCGCCTGTAATCTTTGCGAGGGCCGCTACGCCGAGCGGGTCCCAGCTAAAGTTATAGATAAATTCCCAATCGTCATGCTGGCGGTAGCCGTTGAAGACTTTAATCGAGCCTTCCGTGCTCTGGCTGGCCACGCCGGCAATGCCTCCGCCCCCGAACACCTGTGCGCCGGAGGCTTGGCGAGTCCCGGAAGCAGCCTCCTCTTCCGTGCCCTGCACCTGCCCGGATGCCCTTGGTTGCAGCCGGGGATTGCTGCCTGGATTGGCAGAGGGATTTAGGGCAGGCGCAGAAGACTGCAACTGACCCATGACCGCCTGGCCAATCGCCTGGAAGCCTTGCTGCTGTTGTCCTCCCGCTGCGGCTTGGGTGGTGCTTGGCATACCGCCGGTGGGGGACTGCCCGGTGGAACCAAACATTCCCGGAGAAGGCACCAGTCCCGGCGAAGCTTCCAGGCCCGTGCCACCCAGCTGGGAAGCAGGCAAGTCGCCCAGGTTGGCTGGCGGGGTGGGAGGATTCTTTGCGTCGGGGAAGCCCCCGCCCGGCCCGATGTGAATCAGCCGCCAGTCGTTTTCCTTTGTTATGGGATCAAGGTATGCCTTGCGGAGGAAGCGGATGCCGCTGGTTTCCTCCAATTCCTCCAGGGAGTTGGGGTAGCGGCCAAACTTGCGAAAAAAAAGCTGGATGGCGCGCTGGTATTGCTGGCCGCGAAAGAGCAGTTCTTCCTCTTTTTCTCGCTGTCCTTCAAAAGCCACTTGCGGGATGATCTTGGAAAGCCCCACCACCAGCAGGGCGGAAAACATCACGAAGACCAACAGGACGTAGCCTGCTTCGTTTTTTCGCCCTGCGGCAGCGGTCTTGCCTGTGCCTATTTGGTTGCTGTTAGCAATCATCGCAACTCTCGGCCCAAAAGAACACGAAGCTTACTCATGCGCTGCTTCGAATCGCGTCACAAGCATTTCACTGTGCAAACGCTGTTTGATTTCAACCGGGTCAGCGCACTCCACAAACAGTTCTACGGTTTCCTTTAGATTGGCAATGCCTGTTCCACCGTTACTCCCTGGCTGGCCACGTCCAGTTCAGGACAGAGAGCAACCTAACAGCCGCTCTCTTTTTCCAATATAGCGGTGTAACGGTTTTTGGCATCAATGGATTCCCCGTGCTATTTCAAATTAGGACAGCATTGGAAGCTGCTGAATGCGCCCCTTCACGAGTGGGTTATTCTTCAATCAACGGAAGCTGTTCGCGCCGCTGGTCCCGGCTGTCTTCCACCTCAATTGAATTCACCCCGATGCGGATGATCTTGTAACGCTTGGCGATCAGGTCTCCCTCTTCCCCGATGAAGATTTCCTCCCCGTCGGTCAAGAACGCCTTTTTGTTCAAGTTTCCCGGACGACTGGCAATGCCATAGAACTTCAGGGGTATGGTGAGCGGCTGCGGAGCACGCGAGGAAGGATTGCGTGGCGCCGGGGTTGGGACAACGGAGGCCGGAGCTGGTTCGGGCGACGGAGGCGTATAAAACTGGAAGATGTTGCGGGACTCGCCGGAGTAGCTCACGTGCCGGCTTCGCTCAAGCTGTTCCATGCGAAGTGTCGGGTCGAGCGCTGCAAGCTGCTGCTGGCTCATCGTGCCGTCCTCTAGCGCCCGCACATTGCGGGAAGCAGATCGGGGCGAGGACAAGGCTTGGCGCGATCCGGGACCGGATTCCGTATCAGACAGCACGGTGCTGTCGGCCGGCAAAGCCGCCGGCACGCGGGGCTCCTCCGGCGAGAGGACGTTTCGGTACAACAGCGGAGCACAAACCGCCGCCAGCACCAGCAGCACGATCAGCTTCCCGCGTTCTTGTGCGCCAATCCGCATATACTCTCCGCCTCTAGGAGGGCACGAAGTAGGTTTCCATTTGCAAGTTCAGCCGCAACTCCCGGCTGACGGAACCGGAGACATTCAAGCTGTCGATAATCCAGAATAACTGCGACTGCTCCAGGCGATTGATGAAGTGCACCAGGTTGGAATATCCGCCCTCGATAGCCAGAGTGGCCTCCAGCTTAACCAGTTCCTGTTCGCGTTCTTCCTGCAACGCGTAACTTACGCCGCCGGTTCTCAGCCCGTTCTGAGTGGCGAGCCGTTCCAGGTCCTCCAGCATCACGGAGAAGGCGCCTTCCCGCAGCAAGAAGTTCTGCCGGGAAAACTGCTGGTGATTCTGGATGGCATCTTGCAGCTTGGCTTGCAGTTCGCGCATTTGTTGGACCATATCCCGGGCGGCTTCATGCTCGGCCTGGAGCCGCTGAAATTCCGCCTGTCGCGACTGAAGTGATGCTCCGGGAGGCCAAAAAACCAGGAGCACAAGCAGCCCGTCGGCAGTCAGCAAGAGAGTCAGGATTGTCCGGATGCCTGTGCGGGCCGGTTTGCCCCCATTTCCGCCCGGGGAAGCGGATGAACCGCTGAAGAAGAATCCGGCCAGTCGCATGGCTATCTCTCCTCCTTCGGTGAGCTTCTTGGAAAAACATCTGCCAGCAAGGGCGACCCGGCTGCTTCTCGCGCTACGGTTGCTTCTGCGGAAGAAGACGTGTCCGGAGCCGCCTGGCGGTACAGAACGGTCAAGTCCATCATGATTTGCTCTTGTTCGCCCAGGTTTGCGGGAGGCCGCTGGGAGTGCACCTCCGGCGATCCGAACTGCCGGGCCGATTCCAGTTTTTGGAGGAACTCCACGAGCGGACCCATGCTGGCCGCCGCCACCGTGAGGGTCACTTCCACCTGCTGAGACTGGTTCAAGCGGGGCCGAATAGCGGTTACCTGAGCGCGCGGGGGCAGAATCGTTTCCAGGTCCATGAACATCTGGGTCCAGGAAAGGCTCTTGCGGACGATGAGTGAATTCAGGAAAGCAGAACGCTCTCTAATCTCCTGCATCTCGGGCCGTCGCAGCCCTTGCTCCAGCTCCAGCTGTTCCCTTGCGAGGTCCGCCATTGCCGCCTCCAACTGGCTGACCTGCTCGGTCAGCAGCCGGGTATCCCTGCGGTTCTGCCAATCGGCCCACGCCACCACCAGGGCCAGCGCCACCAACAAGATTGCGGCCAGGCTGGCGGCGTTGTAGACGGGCCGCAGGTTCTCATACGGACGGGAGGCCAGATTGATCGGAACTCTCATTGTCCTGTCTGTTCCCTGGCGATGCCCAGCAGGGCTGCGAAATGCCGTTCCCATCGGCCGCGGTCGGCATCCGCAGAGCCGCCGCGCTGCTCCGGCACAAGGGGCGCGGTTTCCAAATACAGCTCGCCTTCAAGCGACTCCGCAATGGCGGCGCTGTTTTCCCCCAGGCCGCACAGGTAGGCTCGCTTCAAAGAACCCTTAAAGTTGTCCTGAAAATAAACGACGGAAGGATAGATCACCTCCAGCACGTCTGCGGGAGACAGCAACCCCTCTCCGTTTGCCTCAACTCCTGCGGTCCGAAACAGGCGCAAATGACCGCCCTGCAGGATGGCAGTGGTGAACCCCGGAGGACTGTACTTGGCAACCAACACACCCGGCAGGCCAGTGTCTTTCCCGTCCGGCCCCTCCGATTGCGGTGCAGGGTGCCCCCCGGGGGACCCATTTTCCAGCCCTGCGGTCTCGGCCAGCCCAAGCGACGCCAGCGTGGAAAGCATCACCCATCGGGGACGGAATCCAAAATCCTCCGCTACGGTCTCGTATTGCCGGAGGATGGATTGAGGCGTCGTGACGGCGACCACCTGCAATTCATTTCCTGACGATCGCACAAAATAGGAAAGGGCTGCCGATTCGATCTCAAACGGCACGGACTTCTTCAACCGCCACTGCACCAGCGGGCGCGCTTCCCGAGGTTTCTCCGGGAAAGTATCGAAATGAAGAACGAACAGGCGGGCGGCCTGGTCGGGGATTACCAGAACAACATCGGCCGGGCGCTTCGAGGAATTGGCCGGGGCGGCTGAGCCTGGGAGGATGCCCAGCGAAGAAAAAGCGGCGGAAAGAGCCTGCTGGACCTCCTTCGGCCGCTGGATGTTTTCGCGCAAAGGAGAGGCTTGCACAGCCCCATCGGGAAGCGATTTCCAGGCGCTTGTCTCGATTTGGGCCGACTTGCTGGACCAGCGCCCCACACTGACGGCTTGGGTGGAAATTTCGACCCCAAGGGTGGGCTGCGGGCTGTTCCACAGCTTGCGCCACAATCGAGTGGCCGCGCTTGCTTTGTTTCGTGCGCCGTTTTCCTGCATCGTACCGTGAGTTCCTTCGGTTTCCTGCGACAGTTCGTTCAATAATGATTCGCCCAATAATGGCTCATCCGATAAAGGTGATCTTATTGATCTCCTTCAGCGTGGTCACACCGGCCTTGACTCTTGCGACGGCGGCCTCACGCAGTGGTGTCAGGCCTTTTTCCTCGGCTGCCCGCCGAATTTCGGAGGTGGGCCGTTTCTCCAGAATCAATTCCCGAATGTGATCGGTAAGTTCCAGCAACTCGTGAATGGCCGTGCGTCCTCGGAATCCAGTTCCGGAACACTCAATGCATCCAGCCCCTTCGTAGAAAGGAACCTCGGACCAGACTGCGGGAGGAAGGTTGGATTCCTCCAGCAGGGAATTGGGATAGCGAACCTGGGTCTTGCAATTGCTGCAAACCACGCGAACCAGACGTTGCGCCAGGATACAGTTGAGTGAAGAGACGAAATTATAAGCTTCCACGCCCATATTCAAGAAGCGCCCCAGCACATCGACCACGTTGTTGGCGTGAACGGTGGTGAAAACCAAGTGCCCGGTGAGGGCGGATTGGATGGCGATCTGGGCAGTCTCATTGTCGCGGATCTCCCCCACCATGATTTTGTCCGGGTCGTGCCGCAGGATGGACCGCAATCCCCGCGCGAAGGTCAAACCCTTTTTCTCGTTGACCGGAATCTGCGTGATGCCGCGAATCTGATACTCAACGGGGTCCTCGATGGTAATGATTTTATCTTCGTCGGAGCGAATCTCGTTGAGCGCCGCGTACAAGGTGGTGGTTTTCCCGCTGCCGGTGGGCCCCGTGACCAGCACCATGCCATGCGGCTCTGAAATATAATGCCGGAATTTTTTCAATTCCGCCGCCGTGAAGCCCACGACGTCGAGCGTCAGGGTGCGGAATTTTTCGCTCATCGATTCCTTGTCCAGGACGCGCAGGACGGCGTCCTCCCCGTGGATGGCGGGCATGATGGATACGCGGAAATCAATGTAGCGGTTCCTGTAGCGGACCCGGAAGCGCCCGTCCTGGGGCACCCGGCGTTCGGCGATGTCCAGCTCCGACATGACCTTGATGCGGGAGATGATGGCCGACTGGAACTCCTTGGAGATCGGCTGCATGGCCTGGTGGAGCACGCCGTCTATCCGGTACTTGATCATCACCTCGTTGTCGCGGGTCTCAATGTGAATGTCGCTGGCCCTGCGCTCCAGGGCCGTAAAAATCGTGGTATCCACCAGCCGGATGACCGGGCTGATTTCGCTGTCCCTCGTCAGGCGGTCAATCGAGATGGTCTCCTCGCCGTTTTCTTCGTCACGGATGATGTCTAGCGTGAAGCCCTCGGTTGCCTCGTCGAGAACGCGCTGCGACTGTTCGGTTTTCTTAAGATAGTCGCTGATTTCAGAAAGGGTGGCCACGCGGACGACCAAGCGCTTGTCCAGCAGCAGGGACACCTCGTCGATCATCATCAATTGGCTGGGGTCCGCCATGGCGATCTCCAGCGTGTCGTTCTGGGCCCGCAAGGGAACAAAGTTATAGCGGAACATCAGGTCCACGGGGATCGTGCGGAACAGTTCATGGTCGATCTTGTAGTGGTGCAGATGAATAAATTCGTAGCGATAGCGAGACGCCAATTGCTTGCTGCGCTCCTGTTCCCGGACGGCGTCTGCTGCCTCAATCCCGTTGCCGACTTTTGCCGCTGAGCTTGTGTGCTCGTTCTCCATGCTTGAATTAACCCTTCCACAGAGAAGAGGTTGTGCGGGAACACAACCCTTCCGGAATGATTCAGACGTTCTCCGTCACTGGGCTGTCAGCCTTCATACCTTGCCGGCCAGAGAAAAGATCGGCAGGTACAACGCCACTAACACAAAAGCCACCACCAGGCCCATAAAGATCAAGATGGCCGGTTCAATCAACGTCAGCATGGCAGCCAGATGCGTGCTGACGTCCTCCTCATAGAATTCCGCCACACTGGCCAGCATCTGGGGCAGGGCGCCGGAGGACTCTCCGACCTGGACCATCTCGATAGCCATTTCCGGAAAGAAACCCGTCTGCGACAAGCCTTCCCACAGAGGCTGCCCTTCTCGCACTTGGCGGGTAGCGGCTTTCAGCGAATGTCTCAGCAACGAGGATGTCACGGAATGGCGGGCGGTGTCGAGGGCCTGAACCAGCGGAATTCCCCCGGACAGCAGCGTTCCCAGAATGCGGGCAAACTGCGCCGCTTGGTGTTTGGTCCAAACGCTTCCCGCCAGCGGCAGTTTCATCTTAAACCGGTCGAGCGCCTGCGCGCCGCTTTGCGTCTTGCTCCACGACCAGAGGCCGAGCGCCGTCCCCGCCGGCAGCAGCGTCAAAATGACGACGTATTGTCGGGAGGCGTCGGTGAAAGTGATCAGGGCCTGGGTCATGGGAGGGAGATCCTCGGACATGGTCCGATAGAGATCGGCAAAGTTGGGGATTACGTAAGTTACCAGAAAGGTCACCAGCACCAGCACCATCACCAGCAGCAGGGCCGGGTAGACCAGGGAAGCCTGCAGCTTCCTCTTCACGCTCAGGGCGGTACGTTGGTAGCTGATGTAGCGTTCCAGCACCGTGTCCAGGTTTCCGCTCTTCTCGCCGGCCAGCACGGAAGTGGTGTAGATATTGGGGAAAATGGCCTGCTCACGGAAGGCTTCGGAAAGCAAAGCGCCACCCCGAACGCTCTCGCGAATCTCGTTGATCGAACTGCGCAACGAGGGATGGGCAATGTGCGCTGCAAGCAAGTCCAGGGCCTTCAGGATCGGAAGCCCTGCCCGGATCAAGGTGACGAACTGTTGGTTGAAGATCAGAAATTCGGAGAGCTTGACTTTTTTTTTGGTCCGGCTCGTTATCAGCGCGCTTCCCAGTTGCGTCCGGGGACGGATCGAATAGACGTACATCCCCTGCTGCTTATACCGCTCCAGCAACTCCGATTCGGAGTCAGCTTTCTCCACCAATTTGAGGACTTTTCCCCGATCGTTGGCGAGTCGGCAGATGTATTCGGGCATCGCACTTTCCCGGAGAAGACCGCCTCCGTTTTTCGCAGTCTTTCGAGCAACAGAGCGGGAGCCCCTCCTACTGCCGGATGACCTCCGTGCCCTCAGGCGGCAGGAAGCGGAATAATTGCTCCGATAGAGGGAGATTCGATTCTTCGCCTTCAAACCGAAACTCCTGTTGGATATCGCCCAGCTCTTGCAGGATCAGCCTGCGGATACGGTGCTGGGGGCTGATTTCAAACAACACCCATTCCAGGCGATCTTCCAGGCGCTCCGAGTATGCCTTTAGAACAAGATTGCCGCTCTCCAGCGGTTCATACTCCAGGGAGGTTTCAAATCGCTGGAATTGCTCTGTGAACCGCATGTTTCCCAGAAGAAATCGCAGAGGGGTGCGCAAGTCCCCGCTTTCCTTCACCGCCGTCTCCGTCATCCGGTTTTCATTGGGGAGATAAAGAATCAGTTGCCGCCCGTCGGTCAGAAACAGTTTCGGCTCGGGGCGCTCATACTCCCATCGCATCCGGCCCGGCTTGCGAAGGTACAGAGTGCCTGCTTCTTCGCGAACAACGCGGTCGCCTTGGCGATAGATCTGCTTGAAGCGCATGCGCACGGTTTTCAGCCGATTGTACTTGCTTTCCACGTCTTTCAATACCGCGGTGAGTGACCGCTGCGGGGCCACAGTAGAAGCGGCGTGGGCCAGGATTCCTGCTGCGGTGCCCAAGGCAAGCAGAGTCGATCCCAAAAGGAACAGATATAACGTCAATCGTCTGCAATTCATTGTCAGTTCATAGGATATCACAAAGAAAGAACCGGCAGATATGGGCTGGTTTCGGAGAAACCAGGTTACTTTGGTAGTCACGGAAAGGCGGATTTTTCCCGTCCGGGAAAGCTGGGGCCTGTTAACACTAACGCAATGCCTCGACGATGAGTGCGAAGAGGATGAAACCGAGAAAGATCACGTCGAGCTTCTCGAAGCGTGAGAAGATTCGTCGGAATCCCTTCAAACGACGAAACAAGCGTTCGATTTGGTTGCGCCGCTGGTACATCTCGCGGTCGTATTCCCATGGGTCGAGCCGCGCAGCGGATGGTGGCACGACGGGTATAAACCCCAGTGCCAAAGCCAGTTGGCGTGTCTCGTTGCCTTCATAGGCGCGATCCATGATCAGCCAGGGATGGTCGTGTTGCTGACCCAGGCGATTCAGCAGCTGACGCCCTTCTGGAGCGTCGTGGGCTTGTCCCGGGGAGAGCGAGAAGGTGACGGCCGTTCGAGCATCCGCGGCAACCATATGAATCTTGGTGGTCCCACCGCCGCGGGATCGGCCGATGGCTTGGGGAGCGTTTTTTTTAGCGCCCCCGTCCCGTCGGGATGGACCTGGACGATGGTGCTGTCCAGCGACACCGCTTCGAGCTTGACACGCACCATCTGTTCTCGCTGCAAGTGCTCGAAGACCCGGTCGAGCACCCCGTTCTTCGACCAGCGATTCATGCGGGTGTAGAGGGTGTGCCAGTTGCCAAACCGTGCGGGTAACCGGCGCCATTTGCAGCCATGTTCGGCGACATACAAGATGGCGTTGAGCACCTGCTGGTTCGAAAGGCTGACGTTGCCGCGCTGCACCGGCAGGTGTGGCGCGATCCGTTCGTATTGAGCTTGCGTGAGTTCCATCTGCGCATGATAACATGATTATGCTCACTAGTGTTAACAGGCCCTAGTCGGAATGAAAGGAGAGCAATTTCGTTGCGCTTAGCGACTGGCAATTGCGCAGAGACTTGCACTCTTGTTAAGATGAGGGGTGTTCCGCTTCCGCAGAAAACAGCAAAAAGAGTGAAGACATGGTCCGAGAAACGTCTTCGAATGCAGTGGCCCTCTCCGCAACGGCCGGCACAGACAAAGGGACTGGGGACATTCCTGACAAACCCTACTTCCCCATCCGGGAGGTATCCCGCCTCATCGGCGTGGAGCCGTACGTGCTGCGCTTTTGGGAGACGCAGTTCCCTATGTTTCGTCCCTTCAAGAGCAAATCAGGACATCGGCGGTATCGCCGGAAAGACATCGAGATGGTTCTCGAGATCAAACGATTGCTCTACCAGCAGGGATTTACGATCCCGGGCGCTCGGAACCACCTCACAGAGAAGAAACGCTCCCGCTCGGAATCCTCGCCGTCCGGCGGGCGACAAACTAGCCTGCCTTTCTCCGAGGCATCCCGTGCCGCTTTCAGGCGCATTCGCCGGGAGCTGGATGAAATCTTGACCATTCTGCAGAAAACGTGATACCTGTGAAGACTTCGGGACGTGGCGCAGCCTGGTAGCGCGCTTGCTTGGGGTGCAAGAGGTCCCGGGTTCAAATCCCGGCGTCCCGACCATTTAACCCCTGTGTTTCCAGCACCCGCTTTTCTTTCCTCTCATTGCCGAAGACGGAAACGTAAAGAAACCGTTCCTGCGAGCGAATCATTAGAGAGACGGCTTCTGGATGCAGCGAGCCAGTTCAAGGTCTATCCTGGCATCAGCGGATACGCCAATACAGGAATCCTCAACACAACTGGTTTGCCTGGATTGGACGGTAGGGGCGGACGGTGATCACCGCCTCTGGCTTGCGTGTGCCAGCGATATCGTTAGGACTCCTGCATGAGTAGAGGGTGTTCATCTTCACGCCGAAGGCCTTTTCAATCCGTAGCGTCATGGTACCGGAGAGATCGGTATGGCCGTTCAGAAAGGTCGAGAGCATTAAGCGTGATATGCCGAGTACCGTCGCGGCAGCAAAGGCGCGTAGGTTTAGATGATGCAACCCTTGGTGAATATTTACAAAGGCGAAGAAGAAAAAAGAGCGGGCATTTTCAATCTGCTTTTTAGATTCTTCCCTTCAGTTCCTTTCTCTCTTAGATCGCTCCATCAATCGCGGCGTTCAATCCGAAGACGCGAAGGCACGAATGAAAGCGAGGATCATTTTGTCATTGGTGGCGAGTCGAGACCGATCGCCGGGATGGTGTGACCTCCGCTTCAGCAGCGCAGTTTGGTGGATCGGGTGGTTGAAGTTGTCAGAAACGCCAGTTCGACCGGGGGCTGAACCCCCGCCGTGCACTCGAGGGCCTGGAAGGTTGGGCTGCTGTTCAGCGCATCGTCTTCGATGGCGTCGGCCCGCAGTTTCAGGTGGGCGAATATCTCACGGGTTGGAGCGAAGTGTCCGCCTCGAAGGGCCGCGGGCAGCAGTTTCAAACTGACTGTCGCTCGCACGTTGCCGCCGATGGCCAAAATGCGTTCGAGATCCGGCTCCAGCTTGACGACGATGTCGCAATGCATGCGGGCGCCGACTCCAAGATGACGGCGCCGTTGGGCGATTGACGTATAACTTTCCCGCCGGCTGCTGCACAGCAGATCGCCCGGCTCGACGACGGTGTTGCCGACGTCGTATGCGGTGAACGCAACCTGTGAGGAACCCGCATCGCGGGCGCGGATGGCTTGATCGACGAAGACATGGTGGGAGATTGAGCGTCGGAACTGATTCGAGTTGCCGAGTCCGCCCTCGCACATCACCCAGGAGATGAATGCCGCGGACCAGGGATCGCGCCAGCGCGAGGCCAGGCCATCCGGACCGTTCCACCTCTCGTTCTGACGATCGACCATCCAGGATCCGTCCGGCGTCGCTGCCCAATAGCCAGCGATGGTCGATGCTACGCGGGCACCCTCTATGGGGTCGACTCGCCGCCTACGCCGTCGATTCGATCTTTGAGAGCTGCGATTGTTGGCTTGGTCTCGGACGGGTGAGGGCTCTTCCTCCTCGATGGTCTCGTCGACGATTGAAAACCCGAAGAAGCCCCATTCCTGTACGGCAACGTCTACGATTCGCCGCCGCGTTTCCCTGGTTGGTAGGTTCCGGCAAGCGCTGGACTGGACGCTCATTTGTCCTGGCGAACCGTCGACCAGTGCCGAAGGTGGCGTGGCGTCGAACTGCTCAGCAGAGAGCCGTTCGAAGGGTTTCTGTTGCGCAAGCCCGTTGGCTGTTAATGCCAGGATCGCCACGGTGCCCGCTAATGTCAGAAAGATCGTCTTCATCGAAATTCCCTTCAACCGTGATTTCCATTTTAGCTACGTCGGATTACGACTCTTATACTCCGACACCCTGATAGCAGAACAGATCGTTCATAAATATGTTCTTCTAACGGCCCAAGCCCCTCAATGCCTCTGAATTGAGGATCAACCCACAGGAGGCGACGACTCCGGGGGCATTCATCGACACGTCTCCGCTCGTAATCCGTTTCTTCGCCGATAAGGTCTTTGGGCAATCGTTCACTCTTCAGCCTGCCGGTACCGGCAGGGCCAAATTCGTCGCAGCATCGCCTCGAACAAGAGACGGGTCAAGTGGCTCTCCGCCAACATCAGCCAATAGTATCGCGCATGTTTGACCACGCTGCCAACGGTCTTGACGAGGCGCTGTTGCACACTGGTCAAGGACCAACTGACGATGCGCCGAGGCAGTACCAGTCGCCGCCAAAGATTCCTAAGATTGTAAGCCAGGACACTGAGATGGAGTCGCATCTCGTTTGTGTGAAAGCGATGGCAAGATAGCCGTGTCCAGTTCGTGGCATGCTTGCCTTCCTTGATCCATTGCTCCGCCGTGCCGCGCTCGTTGTAGAAACGCACCACCGACCGGTTCGGCAGATTCATGTTCGTCACTATGAAACCACTCGTTGAAACAGCTCGCCGCAATGATGCTCGACCTTGGCAACAATCCGTCTGGGCTTCTTCCCGCTCACCGTTTGGTACCGGAACCAAATCGAAAATGCGGGAAGAGCGGTCACTACAGCTTTGCTGTGGAATCCGCAACAGAGGGTGGTGGTTGGGGAAAGTAGCCTCCCTCGGCTCGTCAAAGCCCACCCTAACGACGAGCGGGGCGATTGCAGCTCGAAAACCGTTACTAAAAAAACGTGCTGCACAGCCCGTAGCAGCAACTACCGTCAAGAAACCGTCAGGAAATTCGCCCATCAAGCGGGCTAGGCGTAGGCGTTGGGAGCGAAAGCAAATGCCCCAAAACCGTGTAAGAGCAACGAAAGGAAGGAATTGGGGGAAAGCTGTGGAAGACGGCTGCCTGATTGGGGTGCAAGAGATCCCGGGTTCAAATCCCGGCGTCCCGACCATTTAACTTCTGTGTTTTCAGCACCCGTTTTTCTTTCCGCGCATTGCCGACGAGATGTTCTTCGTTTGGCGTGCGCACGAGCATTCCGCACGCCACCTCGAAAGTTTCCACCCGGGACTCGTGCCATGTAGCCTGTGAGACCAACCTCACCAACATGTAAAGGTTTTGCGTGTTTTTGAGCAACCCGTCGATTCCGTGGTCCCGGGCCTTACCGATAAAGTGGTCCGCATCCTCGATGCCATATTTGTTAGTCAGAATGTCTTTGATGTTCTGTTTCGATAGGGGGTTCAGACGTACTACCGTCAGCGTTCCGTCCGGAGAGACTTGTTTTAGGCGTTCCTTGTCGTTCGACCCAAACCAGTTGGCCCAGCGGCTCCATCGCGTGAACCCCGACAAACCCGCCCTCATCCCGCGGGTCTCCCTGCAGGAGCAATTCGGTCATGGATAAGCCCGTATGGACAATTTTGAGCGCGTTTTCCGGACAACGCTCCAGTAGGTATGCGCAGTCTATCGCGAGGCCAAATTTGACTTGGATGGCAAGGGCATGTGTCTGTATCACAGCTTGCCTCCCGTCCAAAGCGCTGCAGACTGCCCAGCGGAAAGTGACGCCCTCCCAACAATCGTGCCTGTGGAAAAACCTGTGGGAAAAGAAAGTTTTCCACGGCTACTTTGTAGGACAAGCCTTATGGAATACGATATCCGATGGAATGTTAAAACCCAAACCCGCCAGGATGCCTTCTAAGCAATTCCCGCCTAAAAGGGCTTACCGCGACCTCTGTTAGTAGCTCCTGGGCCGGTTTCCGTGCGAATTGCGGTGGTTTCTCGGCGGGCTCGCACTGCCCTCCGGCAGATTAGACGGAAACCGTACAGGAACACTCGATCCGGGCCAGCAGTCGTCCGGGTTCGGCGATCGACGCGGAAGGCCAGGTAAACTGACCGGGTTTGGCAGCTGAAGATGCCTGCCGTTTTTTAGTGTACTCTAGTTGACGATCTGAGCACGGTTTTGCTAGTAGGATAGTTGTGGTAATATTTTTCCCCAGCAATCATTTGAAGATTCAGGTTGATAGGAGTTGTGAATGGAGGTTCAAGGTGAGCGGGAAGAAGGGATATTGATCGCTAAGGTGAAGGGTCGTATCGATGGTGCCAACTCCCGGGAGTTTGAGGAGGCGATCCAAGCAATAATCGGCGAGAACGATCGTGTCGTGATCCTGGATTTCAAGGCTCTCTCGTACATCAGCAGCGCAGGTCTTCGCGTTATTCTGCTGACTGCCAAGAAGCTCCAGAAACGGAGCGGGAAATGCGCGGTCTGCTCGCTCTCAGATCCCATCAACGAGGTCTTTCATATCAGTGGCTTCAGCCAGATCATCCCAACTTATACGTCCCGGTCCCAAGCGCTCGACGCCCACCGTGACTAAGAGCCCGTGGTGAGAGTCCCGCTAACGCCAAGCCTTGTTGATGCGCCCGCCTGACAAGGAGAGAACCCACGAGCGCTTAAGGCAAACAGGAAGTGGAATCGAAGAAGACGGGGATGTCCCAGCAGCCGTGCAAAATCCTGGTGGTCGATGACGAAGTCGACCTTGAGCCGCTTATGCTGCAGCGCATGCGGCGCGCCATTCGTGCCGGCCGCTATGAATTTGTGTTTGCCCACAATGGCGTGGAAGCTCTTGAGCGGCTGAGTCAAAACGACGATATTGACATGGTGCTTTCGGACATCAACATGCCTCAGATGGACGGACTCACGCTGTTACAACAGATCCCCAAAGTCGATCCCAACATCCGTTGCGTCATCATTTCGGCGTATGACGATATGAAAAATATCCGCACGGCGATGAATCGGGGGGCGTTCGACTTCGTTACCAAACCGCTGGATTTCAAGGACTTGGAAGTTACCATCGAGCGAACGATACGTCACTTGGTGGAGTGGCGCGATGCCCTCGACTCGCGCGACAAGCTGGTCGCACTGCAGAACGAACTCGATGTTGCCAGCCGAATTCAGCAATCGATTCTTCCGACCAAATTTCCCAGGTGCCCCGACTACCAAGTGTTTGGCAGCATGGAGGCGGCGCGCAATGTAGGCGGCGATTTTTTCGATGTCATTGCTCTTGAGGGAGATCAGGTTGGTTTGGCCATCGCGGACGTGTCGGGCAAAGGAGTGCCCGCCGCTCTCTTCATGATGTCCAGCCGAACCCTGCTCAAGGGTACAGCCCTCGGCGTTCCCGACCCGAGCCAGGTGTTGCATGAGGTCAATAACTTGCTCCACGAGAACAACGAGGCCGACATGTTCGTCACCGTCCTGTATGCGGTGTACAATCCGGAGAACGGGGAACTCACCTATGCCAACGGTGGGCACAATTCCCCGCTCATCGTCCATGCCGACGGAAGCTCAGCCTTGCTTCCCTTGACTGGCGGCATCGCCCTGGGTATGCTCCCTGACCTCCAATACCGGCAGAACACCATCACCCTCGCGCCGGGCGATTCCGTCGTTTTCTACACGGACGGTGTTACCGAGGCGATGGACGGTGCCGACCAGGAGTTTGGGACGGAGCGCCTGTACAAGATCTTTACGGCGGCCCCTCCCAAGAGTTCCCGAGAAGCTAACCAGGCGGTTTTCGAGGCTGTGAGAAGCTTTGTGGGCGATACGCCGCAGTCGGACGACATCACTTGTCTCACGTTATGCCGCAGCGCGAGGGTCCAGTGAGCGCAAAACTGACCTTAAAGGTCCAACCTAAAATCGAAGAATTGGAGCGCATCACCGCCGCCGTGGAAGATTTCTGCGGGGCAGAGCAATGGCCCCCAAAATTCATTTTCCAAGTAAACCTGGTCCTCGATGAGCTGGGGACCAACATCATGAAATATGGAAAGGACGAAAATCTCCGCGAGATCGAGATCACGCTCACCTCGGAAGCGGATGCCCTCACCATCGAGATCACCGACGACGGCCGTCCTTTCGATCCGCTGCATGATGCTCCCCCGCCCGATCTGGAGTCAGCGCTCGAAGATCGGCCTATTGGCGGTCTCGGCATCCATCTGGTACGAACCATGATGGACAAGTTGCACTATCGCCGGGAGCAGGGCAAAAACCACTTGACCCTGATCAAAGGGAGAGTTCAGTGAGCCGGAGATTCCGTTTGCGGACAGTTTTACTGTGTCTGACGGGTGTTTCGTTCTCGGCCGCGACAGTAGCCTTTGCCCAGGGCCCCGGCGTCTCCGCCGAGCGCATTCTCTTCGGTCAGTCCGCCGCCTTCAGCGGTCCCGCTCAGGAACTGGGCAGGAACATGCGGCTCGGGATCGAAGCTGCCTTCGCTGAGGTGAACCGGGCTAGCGGCGTCCAGGGTCGGCGGTTGGACCTCGTATATTTGGACGATGCCTACGAACCGGAAGCCGCCATCGCCAACACCACCAGTCTGATCGAGGAGCAAGAAGTCTTCGCGCTCATCGGCGCCGTTGGAACGCCAACGTCGCGCGCCGCCGTTCCCGTAGCTGCAGTCGAGGGGGTTCCCTACATTGCGCCGTTCACCGGCGCGGCCTTGCTGCGCGATGCCACGTGGGGGAACGTGATCAACCTGCGCGCCTCCTATCATCAGGAAACCGAGGAAATGGTCGCTCGCTTAACCGAAGACCTTGGCATCCAGCGTATCGCCGTGGTTTACCAGGACGATTCCTTTGGTCGCGACGGCTACCTCGGAGCACGGGCCGCGCTCGAACGGCGCCAGATGACGCCGGTGGCCGTAGGGTTGTATCCGCGCAATACCAAGGCGGTGAAGATGGCTTTGCTCGACCTGCGCCAGGGAAATCCCGAAGCTGTGATTCTGATAGGAGCGTATCAGCCGCTCGCCGCGTTGATCGCCTGGGCGCGCTACACGGGGCTGGACCCCATCTTTGTAAACGTCTCCTTCGTAGGGAGTAACGCGTTGGCGCAGGAACTTGGCCCTGCCGGCGCAGGAGTTCTCGTCACGCAGGTTGTGCCTTTTCCAACGGACGATTCCCTCCCTATCACCGCTGCCTACCTCCGCGCACTATCGGCCTACGCGGCCGACGCCGTTCCAGGCTTTGTCTCCTTTGAGGGCTATCTAGCTGGCCGCTTGGCCATTGTCGGCCTAAGACGCTGTGGCGAGGTGGTCAATCGAACCTGCTTTCTCGAGGCCCTGTACAGCGACGATGTCATTATCGACCTGGACGGGTTCGAACTCCGTTACGGTGAAGCGGACAACCAAGGTTCGGACTCCGTCTTCCTAACCGCGATTGGTCGTGATGGCCGTTATCGTCCCATCAACTCACTACGGGACATGGAACCGTGACCGCCCGGCTGAGACGCTTGCTCCGGAGCCTGCTGAAAAGCCGTCTCCGCATATCCACCCAACTCTACTTCGGCATTGGAGCAGCCGTCGCTCTCACCATAGCCGCGAGTTTGATCGGCTGGTTCTCGTTCAATCGCGTGGGCGATATCCAGAGTCGCGTCAATGAAGGCAGCATCCCCGAGTTGGCGGCTGCTTTCGGGATTGCACAGTTTAGCGGCACCTTGGTGGCCGCCGCCCCGCGCCTGACCACGGCCGAAACGGCCGAGGATTTTTCCCGAGTCGCTTCCAGCATCGCCGAGGTGCATAACGCCCTCGAAGAACAGGTGGCCGTTTTGGAGCGGGGAGGCTCGGGAGATGAGCGCTTCGGGCGCATCCGCGCCCATGCCGACACGCTGATTTCCAACATCGAGGCCATTCAGTTCGACATGTCCGAGTTCTTTGAACTAACCGGGCAGAATGCAGCTTTGCGAATGGAACTTGCAGTATTGCGCGACCGCCTGAACGGTATCGTCTTTCCGGCCATTGATGACCAATTCTTCTACGCTATGACAGGCTACCGTGAACTTAGCGAACAGCCATCCCCTCGCGGGGCACACTTATCGGAGGACGAGCTCAGCCGCTATCGCCATCTAACCGATCTGCAAACGGACGCCAACATCGCAACCCAGCTTCTGGCAAGTGCCTTTACCGTCTCGGAGGCCTCTTTGGTTGAGCCTTTACGGGAGCGTTTCGAGGCCGCCGTCGACCGTATCGAGCGGAGTTTGGCGGCGCTTGGAGAATCCTCGTTGCGTGCCGAAGTCACTCCTATATTCAACAGGCTGTTTGAGATAGGGATTGGGGAACAGGGCAGCTTCGATCTGCTGGTACGGGAACTCACGCTCACCGAGCGCCAACGGGACCTGCTCGTGCAGAATCGCGACATCTCCGTCGACTTGGTCGCCGAGGTCGACGGTCTGGTGAGCGCCTCCCGTGCCAGCGCACAAGAAATCATTCTCGCTTCCACTCAGGCCATTCTGACAGGGCGCACCCTCCTTTTGGCCATCAGCGGGATCAGCGTCGTCGGCGCTTTGCTCATCGCTTGGCTTTTTGTCGGCCGTGTATTGTTGCGCCGCTTGGCGCTATTGTCGGAGCGGATGCGCCGAATGGCCGGAGGAGAGCTGGGGAAAAAGGTCGAGATTGGGGGCCACGATGAGGTGGCGGATATGGCCGCAGCCCTGGAGGTGTTCCGCCGTCACGCCCTGGAGGTCCAGCGCCTGAATTTGGTAGAAAAGCTGGCGGAAGAATTGAAGGGAAAGAATGCCCAGTTGGAGAGCGTGCTCGCAGAATTACAGCGGGCGCAGGATCAGATCGTCATGCGTGCGAAACTGGCGGCGCTCGGCGAAGTCGCCGCGGGGGTCGCCCACGAGATCAAGAATCCGCTGAACTTCGTCAAGAACTTCTCGGAGGTCTCGGAGGAACTTCTGGAAGAACTTCGGGAAGAACTCAGCAAAAGCAGCGAGAAGTTGAGCGCAGACCAGCACGAACTCGTACAGGAACTCATCCAGGACCTCACCGACAACATTGATCGTATTCATCAACATGGGGAACGGGCCAACCGGATCGTTCACGACATGCTCATGATGGGTCGGGAAACAGGTGAATGGCGGCTCACCGATATCAACAATCTGCTCGACGAACATACCCGGCTCTCCTATCACAGCGCGCGTGCTATTGATCCGGATTTTCAACTCGACATCAAGATGGATATGGATCCCCAGGCAGGTCAGATCGAAGTTGTCGCCCAGGATCTGGGCCGCGTTTTTTTGAATATGGTGAGCAATGCCTGCGACGCGACCGACCAGAAACGACGTGCCGCGGCGGAGGCGAAGGAAAGCTACAATCCGACGCTATGGGTCTCCACCCGGCGCGGAGAGGACCGTATGGAGATTCGCATCAAGGACAACGGAGGCGGGATTCCACCGCACATTCTTGACAAGATCTTTAACCCCTTCTTCACAACTAAGCCCACGGACCGGGGCACCGGGCTGGGCCTTGCGCTCTCCAACGATATTGTGCGCAAGCACAGCGGGACTATTCGGGTCGAGTCCCAACCTGGCGAATTCACCGAGATGATTGTTGAGCTACCCTTGGCGCCCCCTCCCACCGCTGTGGAAGGGGGCAGTGGGGACGAGGTGAATCCGGAATCGGCGTAGGCGGCCCGCTGGCATTGGCGGCGTTCGTCGACCGCACGCGGACAAGCGGCCCGTTGAATGCGCGACAGAAGCTCTTTACCGAATGCGTGTAGAGGACACCAAACAGGACGTGCAGCGAGTAGTGCGGGCTGCCCAACGCACGCCACGATACCAGCAGGTTACTCTCAAGCCGGGCCTCGGTTTCGAGAGAGGCGCGCTGCACGCTGGCTTCCTGCCCCTCATGCGGGATGGGGTAATTGCCGCGGCCTTCCGCTCGGTGTCGGCTCCGCAGGTAGTCGACGTGCAAGCGGAAGGCTCCAGATCCATTCGTGACCCATCCAGCGGCCGGACAACACTCGCCCGGCACGTCGAAGTATTGCCGGCAAGACGGAGAGAACGTCACTCCGGGGTCGTCGCGCGAGGCACGATAAGATAATTTATCGCGCTTAATGCTGTGTCGGCGAAGCGACTTTGGTATGCGCAGTACACACCTATGCTAGCGTGGCCGCTTACGCTGATTCATGCACCCATGTCACTGTGATGATGCCCAGAAGCTCCGCATGGGAGCGTCTATGATCCGGCGACCTACGATCAACTGATGAGCCACTCCGTCCGCAGCCATCTTCGCCTTGAAATTGATGCCTACGACGATACCATCCGCAAGTTCATCCCGGGATATGCAGAAGGATTGACCAGGGCCGCAAACAAAATCGCCGCTGCTCGCCCAACCCTGGTGCTTGATCTCGGCGCGGGAACGGGCGCCTTGGCCGAAGCGATTCTGGAACATGAATGCGTTGGTTCCGTTGAAGCTATCGATATCGATCCGGAGATGCTGGCCCAGGCGCGCATCCGGCTCAAGCGATTTAGACCCCGTGCGCGTTTCCGCCGGCGTTCGTTCGATGTCCCGCTCCCCGAATGTGACGCCGTGGCCGCTTCCCTGGCCCTGCATCACGTTCCCACCATGGAACGCAAACACACTCTATATGAACGCATTTACCGGGCGCTCCGCCCCGGCGGCGTATTCGTGAACGCCGACGTGACTATTAGCGCACATCCTCTGGCGCGTGAGCGATCCTACCGTCTATGGGCCGCCCACTTGGTTTCGTGCGGCATCGACGAACAGCGCGCCTATGAGCACTTCGCCGAGTGGTCGGCGGAGGACACTTACTTTCCCCTCGACGACGAACTCGCTGCCATGCGCGAAGCCAAATTTCATGCTGAATGTGTATGGCAGGATCGCCCAAACACCCTCCTGGTGGGCCGCAAGAAGTGAGCCCCGGCCTGCTCTACCCTTATTCTCGGTTGTGGTGAATGGATCGCGCACAGATACGCCAGTTGGCAGAACTCCCCATGCCCTGCCATATTCAGTTTCTATAAAAAACGAGAACACATAACAGACGAATGCTGGTTTCAGTCACTATTCTGAATTAGAGAATGGTTACCCTTAAAATTATGTGTATTTACCAGAGAGGCGAATGATGGCCTCTATTACTATTCTTAATATGAGAATAGTCATCATGAAAATTTTGTGTATTTACCACTTTCGTGCCAACCGGATATCGTTGGTTCGAAAAGATGAAATCATTTGAGACGAAACCGCAGGTTCTGTTGGCAAGCCGAAGCGGAGAGAGCAGCATTCCGACGCTAGCCATTGTCGCGAGCCGGACGAGCAAAGCGAAAGAAGGAACCTATGTTTCTATCAAGAAAGGCGACGCAAAGCTCCGGGTCGAGCGGGCCTTTAGAGGCCAGACTAACCGCCCCGGGGCAAATCCTTAAGCGGGGAATTTTCAAGTGACCATAAAAAGAGCACTTCTGTTTCTACTCCTGCTGATCCTGTCCGGTACGCCGGTATGGGCACAGGAAACCGGCACCGTTCGGGGGACGGTTCTTGACGGTGTATCAGCGGAGCTGGTGCGCAATGCATTGGTCGAAGTTATTGGTACAGATTTCGCCGTCTCGACCAATCTGGATGGGCAATACAGCCTCGACCTCCCACCTGGAACTTACGAGATCGAAGTCTCGCATGATGGATTCTTTCCGAACCGCATCGAGGCTCTGAATGTTGCCAGCGGTGCCGACATCACGCTGGATGTTGTTCTGCCTCCGACGAGAACGGAAGTGCAGTCCATCACAGTGACGGCAGATGCAGTAACGCTCGAAACTTCCACACAGGAGATCATGCTGCTGGAACGCCGCGCGTCGACCACCGTCAGCGACTTGATCGGTTCCGAGGAGATTTCGGCAAATGGGGATTCAGATGCCGCAGGCGTGATGTCACGCGTCGTGGGCGTTTCCCTCATGGACGACAAGTACGTCTTCGTCCGCGGGCTGGGAGATCGATATTCAACCACACAGCTGAACGGATCCCTGATGCCGTCCACGGAAGCGGACCGTAAAGTCGTTCCCCTGGATCTGTTTCCGGCCAACCTTGTGGACAACATCAAGCTCGAAAAGACCTTCACTCCCAATCAGCCGGGCGAGTTCTCGGGTGCCCTGGTTAAGATTGAAACCGTCGAGTTTCCAGCGGGTCCAACTCTGAAGTTTTCTGCCTCCCAGGGATTCAACACCCAGTCCACCTTTAAAGATTTCTTGACCTACCCGGGAGGCAAACACGACTGGCTGGGCTTCGGAGACAGCCGGAGGGCGTTGCCCTCGGCGATTCCAGTCGACCGCGTAGCCCGAGGCAGCATCTTCAACGATCGGGGTTACACTCCGGCAGAAATTGAAGGTTTCGGGGAGTCCTTCGAGAATATTTGGAATCCGAGGACCGAGGGCGGAAAACCGAACCAGGGCTTCAATTTTCTAGCTGGCAACACCTTCGGCAGGCTGGGGGTAGTCTACGCCCTGACCTATAGCAATAAGTTTCAGACCGGTGACAGTATCCAGAACTACTACGTGGTCGGGCTGAACAACAAACCGCGGCAGATCAACAAGTACAATATCCAGAGCGGCACGAACACCGTTCGCCTCGGAAACACGCTGAATTTTGCGATCAGGGCGAACAACAACCACAAGTTTCTCTTTAAGAATTTCTTCTCGAAAGACGCATCGGATGAAGCCCGGGTGTTCGAAGGCTACAACGGTGACTTTGCAACGAACATCCGGAACCAGCGTATTCACTTCGTGGAAGAGACGATCTACGCGGGTCAGCTTGCCGGTGAACACTTTTTTTCAGGACTGAACGGCCTCCTGGAGTGGCGCGTCGCCTTCAATCGTGCTGGCCGGGACGAGCCGGACCTCCGGGAAGCCCTCTACATCCAGAACCAGGCCACGGGCAACTATCGATTGCGGGAGCAGACCCAGAGCGGCTTCCGTCAGTGGATCGAAGCAACCGACAAAATCTGGGAGCCCGGCCTCGATTTCGTCAAGTTCGTTACGCTCGGCAGCGTCAGCGGCAGCATTAAGGCCGGCGGCAGTTACTCTTCCCGCGACCGCAGGTTTAACTCCAGGCGCTTCCGGTTCACGCACCGGTCGACCAGGGGCTCGATCTCAGTCAGGATCCGGAAGCGCTGTTCTTGCCTGAGTACATCGGACCCAACTTCGAGCTTCGTGAAGATACCCGGCCGACGGACCATTACCTCGGCGACCAGATCATCCGGGCGGGCTACGCGATGGTCGATTTCTTTCTCAGCCCCAGGTGGAGAGTCATCGGTGGGGCTCGTGTAGAAAAGTCGGTGCAGAAGCTCGACAGTTTCGACCTGTTCGCCATCAATCCAACCAAGATCCAAACCAAACTCGACGACACGGACATCCTGCCCAGCATCAACGTCGTGTATGCGATATCGCCTGAAATGAACCTTCGAGGCGCTTTCAGCCAGACGTTGTCCCGGCCCAACTTCCGCGAGCTGGTGCCGTTCGATTTCACCGACGTCACGGGTGGCAACACCGTGGTGGGGAACCCGGACCTTGTCCGGACCAAGCTCAACAATGTCGATTTCCGATGGGAGTGGTTCCAGGGGGCGTCGGATCTTCTCGCGGTCAGCGTCTTCTATAAGAATTTCGACAACCCCATCGAGCAGATCTTCCAACCCACCTCCCAGCTCCGGATCAGCTTCGAGAATGTGGATGGAGCCCGAAACTTGGGCATGGAAACCGAACTTCGGAAGAGCCTTGGAGATTTCAGTTCTGGCCTTCAAAATTTTTCTGTCTCCGCCAACTACACGTTTGTCAGTTCGCAAGTCGAGATCGGCGAGCGGCAACTCTCGGTGGTGACCTCGACCAACCGAGCCCTGGCCGGGCAATCCCAGAATGTATTCAACGGAACGTTCGAGTACGCCAATCCGAGGTTCGGCAACAGCATACGACTCCTCTATAACATGGTGGGACGGCGGATCACCGACGTCGGCGCCCTGGGCCTGCCGGACATTTACCAGGAACCGCAGCACGTTTTCGACATCGTTTACAAGCACCGCCTGGGAGGCGAGGAGGGTCCCATGGAACTCAGCTTCTCAGCGGACAACCTTCTGAACGACGAAAAGAAGTTTACACAAGGCGGTGAGCTTTACAGGCTCTACCGCAATGGACGCAGTTACAGCGCCGGACTGAGTATCCGGTTCTACTGAGGATATTCAGGGCAACTGGAGGCTGCCCTCCGGCTTCCCTCCGTTTCCTTGGGAGACCGGATCAAACAGGCTGGCGCAATTCAACATTACTTTTGGAGAAATCAATGTTTCACAGCTCGCTAAAGTCAATCGGTTTTATCGGCCTTGTCAGTTCTCTCGGTTCTCTCGGTCTTTTCGGTCTGCTGCTCTTCTTGACTCTTGGAAGCGTTGTGCCGGCCCTGGCCCAGCTTCCTTCGCCCGCGGCGAACCGCGCCAGCGAAAAGCTCCTGCTCACGCCCGACAAGGTCGTATATCAGTCTGCCGACGAATTCACCTTTACTCTCGACGCCGAGGGCAAGCCTTGGAGCCCGGGAGCCACCCCCTCTCCCAGGTACACGTTCTTCATCTACATCCAGCAGCAGGACACGGGGCAGCGATGGTATTACCCCAACTTCCAAGACGGCGTCGTCAGCGACATGCTCGGCGCGACGTCTGGCTACGGCACGTATGAAGTCCCCACAGTCTCGGCCTTCCAGATGCTGGGTCCGGATGGGTGGAACGGAAACCGAGCCGAGTCGCTTATCTCTAACTTCGCTTCAATGCCTGGCAGATACACCCTCGTTCTGGAACTGCGGGACTCGGAGGGCGCCTCCGTCATGTACAGCACGCGGACCGCATTCAACGTCGTCAGTGAAGTCGAAACGATTTCGGGCGAAATCACAAGCGACACGACCTGGAATAACGACAAAGCCTATCTGCTGAGCGGCGCAGTTTTTGTCAGGAGCGGCGCGACCCTCACGATCGAGCACGGCACGGTGGTCCTGGGCGAGAGTGCAACAGACGGAACCCTTGTCATCGACCAGGGTGCAAAAATAAACGCGAAGGGCACCTGGGGAAGCCCGATCATCATGACCAGTGACCAGGAGGTAGGGGATCGAGCCCGCGCCGACTGGGGCGGCCTGATCATTAACGGACGTGCACCGGTCAACACTCCGGGCGGCACCTCCATCGGCGAAGGGGATACAGGCACATACGGAGGCACCGACCCCGAGGATTCCAGCGGGACGCTCAGTTACGTCCGGGTGGAGTTTGCCGGAACCGAGTTCAGCCCCGACAACGAGCTGAACGGAATCGCCTTCCAGGGCGTCGGCAGCGGAACGACCGTGGACCACGTCCAGGTTCACTTCAACCAGGACGACGGCGTCGAGTTCTTCGGCGGAACCGTCGATGTCAAGCATGTCCTCATCACGAATATCCGTGACGACAGTTTCGACTGGACCGAGGGCTGGACCGGAAGGGGCCAGTTCCTCGTGGCCCAGCAGAACGGCGAAGCTGCGGACAACGGCTTCGAAGGCGACAACAACGCCGAGAACAACACCCTGACTCCCCGCTCGGCGCCGATGCTTTACAACTTTACGCTGTTCGGGGATCCTGACGAGTTGGAAGGCACCGAGAGCGACGACGGCATGTTGATTCGGGAAGGTAGCGCGGGAACCTACCAAAACTTCATCGTGATGGGCTTCAATGTAAGGGGCCTCAACGTCGATCACGACGCCACGATTGCGGAAGCTCAGGCCGGCAATCTGTCGTTCGACAACGCCATCTTCTTCGAAAACGGCGAAACGTTCGACACTGACGCCTCGCCGTTCGTGACCGACAAGAACATCGATGTGATCGACCCGGACTTTCTCGATCCATATGATCTGATGTTCCCCGACTTCCGTCCGGCGGACGGCTCTCCGGCGCTCGACGCCAACAGGGTCCAATCGCCTCCGGATGACGGCTTCTTCGACACCAGCGTGGACTACATCGGCGGCGTCGATCCCCGCAACGACTGGACCCGAGGTTGGACAACGTCCCATTTGAATTGAAAATGAGACCGTTCCATCTCTCCCTGGGCGTTCTAGCCGCATGTCTGCTCCTCGGGCTGACATTTGAGTTCGGTGCGGCAGAACGCCGCAACCTGGAAGCTGCGGCGGGTTCCCCCGAGGAACTTGTCCGCAACTTCCTGGACGCCCTCGCCGACAACGATATCCGCGCGGTTCGCAGGCTGGCCATCTCCAAGGATGAGTTCATTACCTACGTCTGGCCCGATCTGCCGGCAGCGGCCCCGGAACGCAACCTGACGCCCGAATTCGTCTGGAACACGATGAATATTCGAAGCCTGTCCAACCTGGGGCAGTTGATGGATACGCTGGGGGGACGCCGCTTGAAACTGGGAGAAATCCGATTCACCGGCGAAGTCACCGAATACGGAACCTTCCGGGTTCACCGCGACTCGCAACTTGTCCTGCAGGATGAAAACGGCGAGATCCAAACGGGGCGGCTCTTTGGCTCGGTGCTCGAACTCGACGGGCAGTTCAAGATTTTCAGTTTTAACAACTGAAATCTGCCGGACATGCGGATTTCAACTCCGCGAAATATCGCTGCGCAGGATCAACAGTATCGAAAGCGCCAACCGGCTCGACGCTTCTCAGGACGGTTTATCACCCGCCCTGGGTCTGCCGGAGACCCCACTCACTCCTTGTCTTTTCTTCAATCTTTGCAACACATATGTGAATTTTGAGTCCGGGCGGTCTGAGCCTTCACGTTCCAGATGGGAGTGGGTATCCCGATCAAGTCGGCGCTGGTCACCTCCGAGACCGGCTGCCCAGCGATGCGCGGGAACGTGTAGCATTCCAGGCTGCTCAGCCAGCTCTTCGGGTGCCTGGGGTTGCACCAACCGAGCTGAATCTGTTTCCAGACCTGCTCCGAGGCAGTCAGATAGTGTGGCTTGCGCGTCGTACCCGCCAACGGGACCGGAAACTCCACACTGCCGCACGGATTGACCGCCGGAGCCGCCTGATGGAGCAGTGGGCGGAGTTCCTGACCGGTGGGAATCGGGACACACAGATCGCGCCGATCCCCCCGTGACCGGATCGGTCCCCGGATCGGCATTGGTCGCTTGGGTCGCCAGGAATTCCTGCGAATCAACCAGACGCTTCCCCTATGTCCTTCCGGGTCTCTGCGAGCAGCAGATCGACCACTCTGTGGAGCGCCGCTTCCTCCGTGTCCCCCTCCAGGCGGCGCAGGCGAAATAGATCGACCTGCCGGTCCGCGCTGGTTCCTTCGCGGATGATGGCGAGGGCGCGGGCATCGGAGGCGAGTTCCTTTACCAGATCGGTCATAAGATCGTCGATGTCCACCCTGCCTTCCTCCCGCGTCGTATCCCCGAAGAAGGCGAGCACCCCGTAGCGCTGGGCAACCCAGCGGTTCTCCGCGATGATTTCGGTGAGCGGCTCCGGCGGCAAGGCGCCTTCCCGGTCCCAGCGCATCAATAGCCGAATGAGGGACGCATACAGCGCCGCAATGCACACCGCGTCCTCGATGCGCGTGCAAACATCGCAGATCCGCATCTCCACCGTCGGGTTGGCTTGGGAGGGGCGAATGTCCCACCACAGTTCGCTGCCGTCATTGATGAATTTCATGCGCCGGTACTCAGCGACCAGCCGGTCATATTCCGCCCGCGACCGCAGGGGACCCGGCATGCCAGTGCGCGGGAGACCGCCGACGAGGCTCAGCCGCCAGGACTTGAACCCCGTCTCGCGCCCAGCGTTGAACGGCGACGATGTGGACAGTGCATGGAGCAACGGCAGGTAGCGGCGGATCGCTGTCATGATCCGAATGCGCGAATCGGCGTTGCCGAAGCCGGCGTGGATGTGCATGCCGCCGACGATGAACCGACGCACATTGTCCTGGAACGTGGCCGCGAACCTCCTGTAACGTTCCCGCGGCGTGGGCGCCTGCTCCCTCCACGATGCGAAGGGATGCGTGGAGGCGGCCATCACCGTTGCCCCGTGTCGTTCGGCCGCCTCAATGACGACCCGCCGGCTCTCGCGCAGGGCTTGAGATAGCTCGGACACCGACTCGCACACACGGGTATTGGTCTCGATCTGGGAGCGCAGGAACTCATGCACGATCTTATGCGGGCCGCATGTCTTCTCGCAGGTGTCGAAGATAGCGGGGTTTGGGTCGGCAATCAGGTCGCGGGAACCGGGGTCGACGATAAAGAACTCCTCCTCGACCCCAAGCGTGATCGCGAGATCTTCCCGGCTTGCAGCCTCGGTCATGGGTTATTCCCGGCCTGCGGAACTGCAATCGGCTCAATTTGCCGACCGAACCTGTTCATAAAGACCTCCCCGGGTTCTCTTGTTCGGCATCGCCACCCGCTGGAACTCGTACCCTGAATGGTGCCCAACCACGACTCACACCGCACCCTTCGAACTTCGAATGAATATTGACTCGACAACGGCGATCCTGTTGGTAGGTTCCGCCTTCGTAGATCGCTGGTTTGACGGGGTAGCATGGACCCCCAGGAGGTACAAACTCCGTGTCGATTCGGATGCCATCGTCGAACGCATCATCAGTGCAGCCATTCCGCAGCGCTTCGAGATTGATCATGCGGACCATGTGGTGGCTTCCGAATGGTTACGGTCTATGCCCACGGATGCTATCAGTAGAGTCTGACAGACATAGGACCTATATCAATAGGCAACGAATTCCCAAACGGAAGAGTGGCCGCGAAGCGAAAGTCGTGCCGATCCCCCGATGATCGAATGGGCTTCAGACTCGCAACGCCAGAAGAGTCTCTGCAGATCGGCGATGATGACCTCGCCACCGCCGGTGTATTCATCCGCATCGTCGCAGGCACGTTCGCCTCCGGCTCGGCTGCCGCGTCCGGTTCGTCGCCACGGACAATGGCGGCCCCGGCTTCTTCATCAGCTCGACAGCCTTCCCGCAGGGACACCTTTGGACGGGAGCGACCCTCCGCTGCCCCAGTGATGGGTTGGAGCACATCGTCATGGCTCGCGGCCCGTGTGGACCGCACGTCAGCAGGGTCAACTCATCACAGGCGCCCTGCATGGATTCCGCAGGGGAGCACTCTCAATAAACGCCAGGAAAAAACCGGTACTTCACCCGTGCCTGATACTCTGCCCACTTATCGTCGCCGTATTTCTCGGCACAGAGCCTGTCGTCATCACGTTGACGCAAGGTGAACAGTGTGACGATGAAGACAAAGTAGGTCCAAGCCCAGGGATTGGTGAAGTAGCCGAATACCAGCGCAATTGACAGGGAAAGGAACCCCTCGCCCATGTAGTTGAAGTGGCGGGCGACACCCCATAGACCACTGCACAGTATCTTGCGGTCACCGGCCTCAATGTACTTAGGCTCGATGAGCCCGAGAAATTTGCGGTCGGGCCATCGCTTAAATGTGTATTTCTGCAAGTTGGCGCCGCGCGAGATGCTCCACCCGAACAGGAACAGCGCAGCCGTTCCGATGAGCCAAACATACGTCCACGCCGGCGAGAATCCGGGGTCCGGGTAAGCGGCCATGCCCCACAACGGGAGGATGAACAGCCACCCGTAGACCACGAGGCCACCCCAGAACAACTTGAAGCCGAGATTCTCATGGATCAGATCGTAGGTATATAGCTGCACGCGCTCAAAGATGAAGTAGTCCAGTACGTAGAAAGTGAAGAACGCCGCATACAGGAAAACGCCTGGATTGGAGTCTTCGCCAAAGAGTTCGTAGTGGTACGCGGCCCCGGACAGGGCGTTGAGCGACAACATCGTCCCACCGACGACATAGAAATACATCTTTATGTCGAAGCGGTTGTTGAAGAACGACAGCTCCTGGGCCCGCCCAAACCACAGCGCCAAGATCGGATTCTTTATCTTGCCTTGCGGCTGGCTGAACACCGCTATGATTGTAAAGATAGTGGTGAACACCGTTCCGCCAGCCACGGCATAGATCGAGGACCGGTAGAACCAATCACGCTGCATCCCGGTGAGTTCGAGAGCCCACACGATCAGCGCGATTGCAAACACCAGAATACCGTTTAGCCGATAGCTGCGGGGTTCAGCGGTCTCCGGATTGATGACGTAGCCGGGAACCCGCCTTCCTGGCAGTATGAGCTGCGCCAGGAAAAACACGGCGAAGATCACCAGCGGGGTGAAAAACCCCGCAATCGCTTCCGACCGGGAAAGCTCGAAAAGGTGGCCAATACCAAGCCATTCAATCATGACCGAATCCCCCTTTTTCCAGTGACGTGGTTATTATGGATATGGGCACGGAGGAGGTCGATTACACACTACGCAGCAAGAGGCACGACAGAGTCAACCCACCTCCCATGGACCGCCGCCGGCCTTCACGAAAGGGGCTGTAGTCCACCCGTTCGAGTGACCAGGCCGAAGTTTTTGTACCAGTAGATGTGAAACATATTACATCACTACTTGGGGTTCTAAACCCATCACTCTCTCTGGTCGTCAAAAGTCGTGGAAGCGCATCGTTGAGCGAGAGACAGCCGCCCTGCCCACTCGTTGAATCGCCAGTGCGAAAGCCGCTGTTCGCGGGTCGCTGTTCTTCTCCTGTGCGAGACTCCGGACCGCCCGGTAGGCGCGTCGCATGGCCTTCTCGAGCTCTTTGACCACTCGGTCGTATTCCCAGCTGAACTGCTGGATGTTCTGAGCCCATTCGAAGTAGCTGACAGTAACGCCACCGGCGTTGGCGAGAATGTCCGGAACTACTGTGACACTGCGTTCCAAAAGAATCTCGTGGGCCTGGGGGGTAGTGGGACCATTGGCTCCTTCGATCACAATCCTGGCCTGAACGTCCCCGGCGTTGTCTGCTGTGATCACGTTCTCGAGAGCCGCGGGGATCAGGATTTCCGCCGGCCAAGTGATGATCTCAGTGCCGTCGAAAGCATCGCCAAACGGAAAGCCGTGAATGGTGCCATGCTCTTTGACCCAATCCCATAAGGAACATTTCCGGTGGCCTCAAGTTCCAGAGCCTGAATCCTGGTGATCCATGACGATGGAATTGACTCGGAAGGCATTGCTGCCTTGATCGAGGCCCTGGAAAATATAAGGCAGGTGAAGATCGAAGCTCCTCGCCGGGAGATGAGCGCCTCCAACCACTCCATTTCTTCATCGCGGCCCCTCCGCTGCAGACAGGTGAAGCCCGGCTGGGCGGAGTGGTTTTGGAACCGGGATTGCCGGCGGAGGGGACATTGAATGTGAACGTGCCCAACGGTTGGCGCAACGGAGTTCGCCTGGCGCTCCAAGGTGTGTGGATTGCCCGGAATGTTCTGGTGGAGACGACAGACCCTTAGGATCGCAAGTATTATTTGGATATCTGAACAGGTGGACTCGCAAAAGGTTCCACCCGGACTCCGACTAAGCCGCTATTCGCTGCGGCCATATCGCCATCACCCCGCTTTCCCTTAGCCGTTCCGATCCTTTGAGGCTGAATTCACTGGTGCATTAAGTCCAATCCATCAACGCGTTTTCGGTTCGTTGACAGGGAGGCTCGCGGTAAGATCAAGCCTTTGGCGGTCCTGCCTGCGGCAGGGGACGCGGAGGATTTATAGCCTCCCGTTGACAAAGCTTCGAGCGGAACCATACACTGATGTTAGCCGTTTGGGGGATTTCGGAGAGTTGATGGAATCCCGAGGCTTAGTCGGGGCGTGGCTCAGCCTGGTAGAGCACCTGCTTCGGGAGCAGGGGGTCGGAGGTTCAAATCCTCTCGCCCCGACCATTTCAGTCCTTCCAAATCAATGGGGTACGTCAGCCTCGGTTGCATTTGCCCATCCCTAAACCTCAAAACCGTATCAAAACCGTATCAAAACCCCACAACTGTTGCTGTGCCGTATCAAAACCCCACGGCTGCAGTTTCATTCGCACGGCGATTGATTTTTGTCAACGCCTCCCGCTTCATCTGGAGCTTCATCTGAGAATACTTCTTGAAGACTTTGGCGTCCGTCTGACGAAGAAGCTGGGTCACCCACTCGTCCGCAACGCCGCCGGCACTCAGGCGCGTAGCGTGGGTGGAGCGCAGGTCGTATAAGCGGAAGTAGGGAACTCCGGCTCTGCGGAGCGCTCTTTCCCAGGTCTGTCTGAAGTTGGTCTGATGCCCAATTGGGTTCTGCGGGCTGGGAAAGAGCCAGGAACCGGGTCCCGCTAATTCGATCTGGCAACGGAAGGCTTCAGCAGCCATGTTGGTCAAAGGAACCTCGGCTACCCCGGTCGGTGTCTTCGAATCTTCCACGAAGACTACCTTGTTGGCGAGGTCTACTCGATCCTTGCGCATAGCGGCAAGTTCTTTATAGACCCGGAGCCCCGTTTCCGTGATGATCCGAATGATGTTCCTGAGGTAGGCGGGAGCATGCCGCTCGATTTTCTGCTGCTCGGACCAGGTCATGTAGTGGGGTCGGAAGAAACCTTTCAGGATCACCGGAAACTCCACGCCGGCGCAGGGGTTGGCCGGGCAGAGCTTCTTCTTCACTGCAACACTAAAGATACGCCGGAGAACTCGAAGCTCTTGATGCACGGTGGCGGGTTTCAGAAGCCCGAGTTCGACGACACCACTGCGACGACGGACTCGCTTGTGCTGTTGCAGTCGTTGGCGAAGGTAAAGCTCGATTTGTTCAGCTCCGATCTCGGTTATCTTCATCGATGCGAACACTGGCCGCAGACTCTTGAGCGCGCATTCGTTTGCCTCGTGAGTCTTCTCGGCCCGAATCGGGGGCTGAGAGTAGTTGACCAGGAAAAAGTCGGCCCATTCCCCGAAAGTTATCTGTTGACCCTGGCGAAGGGCGGCTAAGGTGTTATTGTCTCTGGCCTGAAGCCGCTCGCGTAGGCACCGCTGGGCTTCTTGCCATTCCTCCGTTCGTGTTGATTCCAGGCGACGCCGCCCGGCCTTATCCCGATAGCGCATCCACCAAATGTTGCTGTCGTTCCGGTGATAGATGACACCATCATGCTTACTCGGTCTTGCCATTCTCCACCTCCTGTCTGAATCTTGCGCGGAAGGGCTCCAAATCCGATTTGAGAAACCGGATGTTTCGCCCCATCACGCGGAGATGGGGAATCTGCTTTCGCTCGACGTAAGCATACACCAGCGAGGGGCTGACGCCCAAGAATTGGGCAGCGTCCTTCACCGTGATGGGGGCGTCTGTCGCTTTTCCGTCCAGGCTCATTTTTCCCTCCCTACTCTCCTCGTCACCGTCCCGGCCGAAATCCTTGAAGGTTTTCACCCGTATGATTTTTTCTTCATCCCTCATCGTATTGCCTCCCGATCGGCTTGATGAGCCAGCGGTTCTGTGGCGCGTCGTAACCTTCGACGAGCAAGGTCTCCTCCACAAACCGCCGCCCTTCGCGGCGCGTCATGTGAATCACCATCGCAATGCCGTCCACCACGCCCCTACAGGTGACTTCCCAGGGCAGCTCTCCGCCGCCCTGCATGGCGCAACTGGCGAGCCGTGACAAGGCGCTCTCGGCGTTGTTGGCGTGCACGGTCGTGAGGGAGCCGCCGTGTCCGGTATTGAGGGCTTGCAGTAGGTCCGCGGCCTCCCCGCCGCGGACTTCTCCCACCACGATGTGATCCGGGCGGTGGCGCAAGGCATGGCGCACCAGGTCCCGGATCGTCACGGCTCCTGTCGAGAGTCCACGAGCCTCGAAGCGGACGCAATTGGAGTGCTCGATGCGAAGCTCCAAGGTGTCCTCGATGGCGACGATGCGCTCGTCGTCGGGCAGCAATTCGATTAGCGCGTTTAGCAGTGTGGTCTTGCCCGATCCGGTGCCGCCTGAAACCAGGATGTTCCGGCGAGTGTGCAGCATCTTCTCCGCCATATCCTTCACGTTCTTCGACAGCGCCCCTTGTTCAACCAGGTCCGCCGCCGAGAATGACCGTTTGCCAAACCTCCGAACGGTGATCGCCACCTGCGGGCTTGCCGGCGGCACACAGATGGCAACCCGCGAGCCGTCCACGAGGCGAGCATCGACGATAGGAGCTGTGGCCGGGTCCAGGCCGAGAGGCCGGGCGATATGGATCGCGGCCCTTTGAAGCGCGGCGGCGGTCAGCAGCGGGGCCTCGTGGGAATAGAGTTTTCCATGTCCTTCGATCCAGACGTTGTGAGGCCCGTTAATCATGATCTCGCTCACGTCCGGGTCTTCCAGAACATCCTCCAGGCCGGGCAAAAAGGGTTTTAGTAGCTCCAGGCCGTCGCTCATATCTTCCCCTTAGCCTTCGCCTTCCAGTAGGGAAGCGTCCGGGGCAGGTAGTGAGGCTTGAGGTACACCCGGGTTGCCGGGAGCGACTGAGCGCCGTCGTAGGGCAGACAGATGGCCTGGCAGTTGGAGAGCAAGGCGAACTCGCGGGGCTGAAAGATTGCCTCGCGCTGCTCCCGGAAGGATTTGCTGGCCCCGACGCTGCCCCGTCCGCCTCCGGCCTGGGCGGAGAGCAGGGAAACCTCGCTCTGTTTGGCTGACTCGGTGATGGTGTAGGAGGGTTTGATCTTGGCGACCTGGCCGCAAAGAGCAGAGGCGGTTTGGGCAGAAGCATCGTCGCTCAAGGAAAGGAATATCCGGGTCCGCAGGGTTTGCAGAAGGGTGCGCCATGCCTCGCCGCTGCCGAGAACGGAGCGCAGCGAGGAAATAGATTGGGTGGCGACGATCGGAATGCAACGACACTGCCGGGTGAGGGCAAAGGATTTCTCATCGCCGGAAGGATCGTCCTCACCGACCGAAGCGAACGACTGGTACTCGTCGCAGATGAACACGGCGGGCCGGAAGTATTGATCCGGCGATGCCTTCATTTGAGCCGGTCGCCGCAGGAGCGATTGAAGCCAGGCGTTTTTGAGCATTACGCCTACAGCTCGCGCCAGCGCCGGGTTGCTGCCGGCTGGCATATTCAGGGCCAGCACCTTGCCCGACTCGATCAGCTCATCGAGGGGCGGCAAGCTCTGCCGTACTCTCGTTCCAAGTCCCGGCTGTTCGTTCTTCTTCTGCGCTTCGGCCGTGGCCACCGCTGCCTTTTTCTTTGGTGGCGGTGGTGGACAGAAAACCCGCGCCACGCTCGGGAGGTCGAATATGGACAGGAAAACCGAGATGCCTTCGACGATGCTCGACCGGATTTTGTTGTCGATCATCTGCCAGTCGTGTTGATACCAGCGATTGACGGCCTCGACCCGCTTGCGAATCTCTTCGCCCCTTACGCTCTCGGTCCACTCGATCTTATATTCGATCTGGAGTTCTTTGAGCCGGGCGACAACCGCAGGGCTGTGGTCCGTGTAGAATGTGTTCTCTTGCTCGATCGGAATCCATTTTCTGTTCCCGGATCGCAGCGAGGGGATGTTTGCTCCATAGTCCGTGGCGGATATAAACACGGTTCCCTCCCGAAGATCGCGGACGTAAGCCTCGGCCTCTTGAATCTTGGCCGCGAACAGCTCCTTGTCGATGGCGCAATGATAGACCTGCTGCAATGTGACCCATTGGCCGGGAAAGACCCGGTAAAGCTCGATGATCCAGCGGACCAGATTGGTGTAAGCCTGTTGCCAGAAAGGCTCCTTGCCCTTGCCGAATAACTGATTGAGCAGGGAGGAAACGGTGTAGGCCAGCGAGTAAGAATCGAGCCATTCTGCCGAGAGTGGATTCCATTGCCAGTTCCCCTCCATTCCCAGCTCGATGTAATCTTCCTCCCGGCCCGCATCGGCAAGGATTCGGCGGATTTCATGGCAAAAATCGCCCTTGACTTCCAGCACCAGGCCGGCCGCCCGGCGCTGGGGATCGCCCGCTTGCCAGGACAGGATTTGCTCCGCGAATGGGCGCATACAAGCCGAGGTCTTGCCGGACCCGACGGCGCCGAAGATTGCCACTCCGGTGTAGAGGCCGCGCTCCGGGATGACGAGCCAGGAAGGGTTGCGAGATTCGACGGCTTTGACCGGGTGGTGAACCTCCCCAACAACGATCGCCGGGCCGGCGTCTTTTGCGGGATTCAGGGGCCACGATGGTAGCATTCCAATGTTCGGCATGCCGATGCCCCAAGACTCAAACCAGACCCGCCAGACCGAGATAAGAACAAGGCCGCCGACGATGACTGCGGCGGCGGGCGCGAGGTAGTACCACCAGACGATCCAGGTGTAGAAGTTGGGGGTGTGATAGAGCACCAGGTCGAGCATTGGATCGTCGCCGGGCAAGGGGAAAGGCCGGTAGAGGAAACCCCAAGCGGAGCAGCCAAGCCCGCCAATGATGAGGATCGGATAGCGCAGTTTCATGGGGCTTGCCTCCGGCGCGTTAGCGCCCGCTTGGGGTTAGGGTTCGGAGCCTTCCCGCAGGGATAAATCGGACGATAGCGACCCCAAAAAGGGGGTGGACAGGGTATGCCACAAACCCTGTTACAAACCCCCGCCCTGGTTGCCGATAGAGCGGCAAAAAAGGGGGGGTCGCTATCGTCCTCCCCGATTCCTCTGAATCTGAACGGGTCGGTACGGTAGTAGTAGGTAAGAAACTGAGGTACAACAACATATCAAAATGGGCTGTGTTACAAATCGTCGCCGATTTGTGTTACAACCCCCCCTTTATATTTGTTACAGGCGTACCGGACCCCGGACCGGCTCAAAACTGAGGTTCTATTAGTGCGTTTCACTAGACTGTTTCCTCCGCCCTCACGCGGTCAGAAACCCACGTCTCGAAGCCGTCAATGGTGACTCCGACTGAGCCGCTTCTCTTGGGAAGGTCTTTCAGTTCCATCAATCTGTCCGAGATTGCCTCGACACTGCCGTACTTCCTTATGATCCGCATGTCCACATTGATAATTGCGTCCTCGATCAGCTTGATTTCCGCCTGCACATCCGGGTCGTTCCGGCACGGTCCATCTGCCCGCTGACTGCTCTGCTCACCCCCTCGGCTGCTCCACGTCTTTAGCGCCGCCTCGGCCCGGATTGTGACTTTGTGATCCGCTCCGATTACGACCACGTGGACCTCGATCCCCTTCAACCGCAAAGCCCTCCAAAGCCACTCATGCGAATCACCCCAGGAGCGCAGTTCGGTATCGGTATCTTTGCCCGGATCAACGTAGCCGAACGTGGCGCTCTTGGCATTGGCAGCGATGGGCAGTTTCAGGGCAAAGTAACGGAGTTGTTTCCCCACGGCTCCCCGATAGACCCGCTTGGGCAACCGCCTGCGGTCGATGCCCAGTAAATCGAAGAAAGTGACCTTTTCTTGCTCGGTGGGAAGCCAAGGAAGCTCCTGGTTCTCCAGAACGTAATCGAGCGAGAGAAGCCGCCGGAGCATCCCGATGTCATCAGCCTGACGGCGGTGCTTTACGTTCTCAATTCCAAGCGCCCGGTAGACGGGTCTGTAGGAAACTCGGATGGCCTTTGCGCCGCCGCGTTTGTTAGGCAGGGGGTATTCCACGGCCAGCTCGCGCTCTACCAGGTCGCGGACAAAGCGAGTGGCCCGTTGTCGGTTCTCAAGGGCGAAGAAGTGGCAGAATTGCGACCTCATGAACACACCGCTGTGCAGACAGACCAGGGCGATCCACTCCGCTTCGCGCCCCTTCAAGCCGAACTGCTCCAGGGCCTTTTCTCGATCGTGAAGATGCTTAATCATAGCTACTCGTCGGTCACTAAGGCCCGGGTGCGGAGAAGTCGATGATGATGCGCTTTCAGATGATGACGACCGACTCGGAACAAGTTCTGAATGAGACCGTGGACTGAGAGAAATCGTTGTGTATGTTCTATTGATTTGAACCGTCTCATCCGGCGTTCTTGCTGACGCGTTGGCTGATGCGAGGCTTCAGCCCTGTTGTTCTCGTATCGACCGGTGCGATGAACGACAGCAGCAAAGACCTCTCGATGCGCTGCCCTATAACTCCGCCGTCAGGGTTTTCATAGAGAACATTAAAGATAAACTTATTAGTTGCGTCAACGATATAAAGTAGGTAATATCCTATATGTGAGATTGCAAACGGATTACCCTCACAAAAATCTTGACCCGGTGCGCCGCAGAATCCTCGAACTGCTCTCGGAGAGCCGCAGCAACCTGCGGATGGCTTCGGTCGCCATCGGCCGAAACGCGGCCTATCTACACCAGTTCATCCACCGCGACACGCCTCGGGTTCTTGCCGAGCACGACCGGGAAGCCTTGGCTGTTCATCTGGGTTGCCAGCCCGAAGAACTCAAGCACGCGCAGGTTCCGCCTCGAAGGCCGCGTCCGAAGCCGCTTGCGCCTAAACCGAAAGCTAAGCGGGCTGCGCCCAGGGGCTATGTGGCGATTCCGGAAATCGATGTCCGTGCGGCAGCGGGCTCAGGGGCCTGGAACGATGAATCCGAACAGACCAAACGGATGTGGCTTTTCGCCGATCCTCTCATCCGGCACGAGTTTCGTGCGCGGCCGGAGGATCTGCGGATGATCACCGTTGACGGGGATTCGATGGAGCCGCTGCTGTCAAGCGGCGACCGCATCCTGATCGATGTAAGCCAGAGGGTTCCGGCGCCGCCGGGCATCTTCGTGATCTGGGATGGGATAGGGCTGGTCACCAAGCGGATCGAGCACGTGCCTCACTCCGAGCCGTCGAAGGTGATGATCAAGTCGCTGAATCCGGAGTACGCCAGCTATGAACGACTTGCCGAGGAGGTCCGTGTCGTCGGCCGCGCCGTCTGGGTGGCGCGGCGGTTGTGAGATACGCGGGGGGTGGGAAAGCCTTCATCTTTCGTGAGATTCTCTTTCCCTTTTGCTGATACAAAAAAGGCCGGTCAGGCCACAAATGATTGATAATATTGGCAGTATTTCTGAGCGTCACCACCAGTTGGCCGGACCTTCTTCGCTGTCCGTTCAGAGGTTGAGAATCAATTCCGTTGAGATTGAACTCGAAGATCATTCGCAGCATGAGTGACCTTTCGCTTGAGAGATCTAATTGAGTAGGGAAAGAGATTGAGCAGGACGAAATTGTTGACGCCGCGATACAAGACGAGGTTTCACTCGTCGTCGTTTTCCTGCATTTTAAGGCAGAAGACGCAGTCCTCCTGGGGCACGGCCTGGGTCACGTACCAGTACCGCCACGGACTCCACAGATAATCCATGCTGCCGAAATCCCCGAATTTCCGAGCGGCCGCATGGCGGAAAATCCAAAGGCCTACATTGGAGAGGTGCTCACCTTCGGCTCGGATTTCGAACCGTTGATGAGGTCCTTCAAGTCTTTGCTGGGTTTGAAATACGGAACCTTCTTGGGAGGAACCTTCACGCGTGCGCCGGTCTTAGGGTTGCGCCCGACTCGGGACTGCCGCTGTCGGGTGCGGAAGCTGCCGAACCCGCGAATCTCGATCTTATCGGAGGCGTGGAGGGCTCCGACGATGCTTTCTAAGATGGTTTCTACAATGAGTTCTGAATCTTTACGAGTCATTTCCACGGCGCGGGAAACCTCGACAATCAGATTAGCCTTCGTCATAAGTCATTCCCCTTCTTCGTGATCCTTCATCCATCGAGGAAAGTTCGGTTTCGAGATGCAAGAAACAGGATCACCGGGCGGAGGCCCTAACCGGAATTTCCTTTTTGGCCCTCCGGCGATTGAAAATATACACCCACTTGGGTGCAACCGAGTACACTTATATCTCCAGGTGGGTACACTGACTGACCAAAACCTCTCCATAGCCCCTGAGTACTCGTCTCCGGGTCATCCAGAAGCTGTTTTTTCAGACACATCTCCATTCCTGCTGGTACAAAAATCCCTGCCGGGTCAAGCGATGTAGACTCTCTCACTAGGATTGGTACAAAAAATCGGTCTGTTCACTGCGAGCGGTTAGTTCGCCCAATTGTTGCAGGCGTTGAGAGATTTCATCAGGCAAGCGAAGGGATACAGCGCCCATGGGGTGTTCTCCTTTGTATTTGATGATCCACAAGTATCTCTTTCGTCTACCTGAGAACGCGATTGGCCATCATTGCCTCGGTCATCCAAACGGCCAAGGCCAACTGCATCAACTCTTTGCTTATCTCAAGGGTGTCCTGGAACGAACGACGGAGCGGAGCGCAGTCGGCTTCAGCAACACAGAGAAACAAGCCCGGTCACAAAAGGGGGCTAAACGTCCTTGAGAGAGAACTAGCAGCTGGGGCCATAGTCTCGATCCGGCGTCATATCTCCAGCCTCCAGAAGGAGGGATGTTTGCCGCAAAACTCTCATCCGCACTGGTTCAGTTTTCTGGGAACCCATCACCGGATGCGGTACACTCAACACACGACCAGAAGACACTGCCCATGCAGCTCGCTGCAATGCGGGACTATGCAAAGAGGAGGCGTTGGGCCATCGAGGTTCACGACGTGGGATCTGGGGCCACGACACGCCTCAGAGAGAGATGCTCATCAAGGCGGCCCGGCGGCGGAGAGATTGATCTCGTTCTGGTCTGGCGACCCGATCGCTTGGGGCGATCGGCGCTACGGATGCCGGTGCCTGGATGGAGGAAGAGGAAGCGGAGATGACCCGGTTGCGATTCGGACCTGGCCTGCTGGTCACTGCGGCGTTTATCGGTCCCGGGACCCTCGTCACCGCCAGCCGCGCAGGGGCGGGCTACGGCGTGACACTCCTGTGGGCCGTCCTGTTCTCGGTGGCCGCCACCGGCATTCTCCAGGACATGGCGGCCCGCGTGGGCCTCGCCGGCCGGCGCGGGCTCGCGGAAGCCATCCACGACAGCTTTGCCAACCGGTGGATCAGGGTGGGGGCACTCGGCCTCATCGCGGGGACGATCCTGGTGGGCACCGCCGCGTTTCAGACCGGTAACCTGATCGGGGCGGCGCTGGGCCTGAACCTGCTGTCGGGGCTGCCGGCGGGGGTGCTGGCGCTCAGCGTCGGCGGGCTGGCCGCCGGGGTGTTGATGACCGGGACCTATCGGACGATCCAGAACACGCTGGTCGGACTGGTCGGACTGATGAGCATCGTGTTCTGCGCGGTTGCGGTGCTCACCGCCCCGGACCTCGGCGACCTGATTGCCGGGATCCTGATTCCTCGCCTCCCTCCCGGCTCGCTGCTGACCGTCTTGGCGCTCATCGGCACGACCTTCGTCTCCTACAACCTGTTCCTGCACGCCAGCACCGTGCTGGAACGCTGGCCCGACGCCGGCCGCAACGACGAGAACCTGCGGGAAAGCCGCCGGGACACGGTGTTCGCAGTAGCCCTCGGCGGCCTCATCACAGCGGCGGTCGTCGTCGCCTCCGCCCCGCTCCTCGGCCAGGGCGCGGACGCGGCCAACGCTGCCGCGGTTGCCGACCAGTTGGCCCCGCTCCTCGGGCGCGCCGCGCCAGTCTTCTTTGGCCTCGGGCTCTTCGCCGCCGGGCTGACCTCGGCAATCACCGCCCCGCTCGCTGCCGCGTATGCGGCCAGTGGCGCGCTCGGCTGGCCTCCGGACCTTCGGAGCGGCCGGTTCCGGCTGCTCTGGGGCCTCGTGCTCGCGACCGGCGTGGTCTGCGCCATCACGCTCGGCGGCGCTCCCTACCAGGTCATCCTGCTGGCGCAGGCGGGCAACGGCATCGTGCTCCCGCTGATTCTGATCCTGCTGCTCATTGTCGTCAACAAGACCAGGATCATGGGACCCCACCGCAACTCGCGGCTTGCCAATGTCCTGGGCGCAATCGTCGTGCTAGTGATCTCAGGGCTGTCGCTGCTGCAACTGGCCCGGGTGCTGGGGCTTGTCGGATAGTCCCGAACGTTGCCTATCTTCTTGCCAGAACCGGAACGGATTTTCTTTCCAGCCGATTCCTTCGCCCACTTCACCAGCCGGGAGTAAGGGAGGATTCGCAAGGTCGGGCGACGAGCACTCGCACCGAGATGGAATCGTGCAACAGCGCCTTTTCATACGGCAAACAGTGTATCGGAATTAAGCGGGCTAGCCGTAGGCGTTACGAGCGAAAGCAGACGCCCCAAAACCGTGTCGCTGGCGAATTACTAATTAGGCCCTCAAAGAGGGCCTTCTGGAGAAACGGAAGCGCGTTCTTAGTCAGCCGGATCGCTGCTATTCATTCGGACCGCGATGCGCGGTGGCGTCCTGGTCGACGCAGTCTTCCTCTTCATAGGTCATGCCGTGGCGACCGGGAACCTTTCGGGTGGGACCGGGCTTGTAGCTGGAACAGGACAGAGGTCCGTAACAGAAGGTTTCCGTCCTGTAGCGCCGTCGGTCGGGGTTCCATTGGTCGATGATCATTTCCACAGCCATGGCACAGCCCCAGATACAGCTATTACATTTGGAATCGTAGGTCGTTACCGCCAGGCGCCGATGCCCGCGCTCGCGATAGGCGGGCAACGGAGGAGGCACTCCATGCCATGGCGCCGCTAAGGCCTGCTCTTCTCCACGCCGGATCAGTTTCAGTTTGCTGACTCTATAGATGTCGGCGGTTTCGAGTCGCGGATCCGCAACCCGATGCCCCAGCCCTTCGACGAGGTCACCCATTCGGAATTGGTGTTTGGCGTGGGTTCCGGAGCCAATACCGACTCGAAATTCAGCAGAAACTCCGCCGACTGTTCCCTCCATCCGCAACAGGTAACCCAGATAAGTGTGGCTCCGTTCATCGAAAGAACGGGTCAGACGAATTCGAGGTTGGACCGAAGTGACAGCCCCAGACCATGAAATCTTTTCGTTCATCGACAGTTCGTTCGAGTTTTCAAAGTTTGGCGATCCGGAGTCAGGCGGCAATGGGCGTTTGATATAAACCTCCACAATGTCGTCGCCATCGGTAGAAGCCGAAGCTCAGAGGGACCTTCGGGCCGGACGTCTCCTGCGGCCTACATCCTGCAGGTGCTGAATGCGTCCGATGGTGGTTGTAGTAGTCTTGGAAATCGAGCAGCTTGTTCTCCAGGTCCGCCGTGGTCCAGAACAACATGCGATCCAAATACTCGCGTGGAATCGTGCCGATCAGCCGTTCCACAAAGGGATGGGACAGGGGAACATAGGGAACGATCTTGATTTCGGTCACCTCCAGGATCCGCAGATTGGCTTGCCACTGCCCCAACCGATAAAGTGGATCATGGTCGGAGCTGAGGTACTTTGGCATCCAGGGTTGCCATCGAATGGCGCGGTTGAACATGCGGCAAAGTGCGACTCCATTGACGGTTCCGGCGTGGACGCCGAACCCCATGATCCGGCGAGTGTATTGATCCATGACGACCAAGACCCAGTGGGTCCGCAATGTGGCCGATTCGCACCGGAACAAATCTAGACTCCAGAGGCTGTCTTTCAGGTGTCCAATGAAGGTCACCCAGGATGGACCACCGGAGTCCTTTTTCGGCCGATAGTGGCTGGCGAGAATCCTTCGAACAACGTCTTTGTCGATGGGGATGTCGAAAGCCACGGCAATCTGCTGAGCGATTCGCGGGCAGCCCCAGGTGGGATTGCGCTGCTTCATCTGGACAACAGCGTCGATGAGTTCTTTGTTGGGTCCGTTTGGTCCGGGCTTAGGCCGGTGCTTGGATGAAAAGAGCAGGCGATATTTTCGGTTCCTCAGAGCCCGGTGGAGGCCCAAAAGAGTCGAAGGCTTCAGCACGATTGCTGAACGAATCAGGCGGGCGGGGCGAATGAAGAGAGCACACAAACCGGCGACAAGGCGATCTGAGGTGCGTAGATTGAGTGACCGCTGCCGCAAACGATGGAGGATCAGAAGTTGTTGCTTGACGAGAACGGACTCAGCCACCACAGAACGGATGCCACCCGGACCTGCAAGTCGGGCAAGAGTAACGATTAAATGAACGAAAAGGATGACAAGATCACGCATCTTGGCATTCTATCAAATCTTGAAAATGGCAGAAAATTGGCCCCTTTTAGCAATTCGCCAGGGACACCTTTGTTTTTGCGGCACTTTTAGCCCTTCCCGCCGCCAGATTCGCTGTACCCGCTCTTTGCCTACTTGCCAGCCGCCATTCCGCAGCAGCGCTGTGATTCGCCGATAGCCATAACGTCCGTACTGCATCGCCAGTTCAATCACGGCTCGGGTCAGTTCATCCTCGTCTGGCCGATCCATCGGCTCGTAGCGTTGTGTCCCTCGCCATTGCCCCAGCAGCCGGCAGGCATGCCGCTCACTCATCCCATATCCTTGCTCGGCACGCTCCACCGCACAACACCGCCGCTCAGGGCTCAGAAGTTTCCCTGGGCCACCTCCCGCAGCACCTGCTTCTCCAGCGACAGCTCCGCCACCAGCCGCTTCAGCCGCCCGTTCTCCTTCTCCAACTCCTTCAGCCGTTTCGCTTGCTCTCGTTTCAACCCGCCGTATTCCTTCCGCCAGCGGTAGTAGGTCTGCGTGTGTATCTCCGCTTCCTGGCAGGCCTGCGGCGCGGTCTTCCCGTTCGCCATCTGCACCTCAATCTGCCGTAGGATCGTTACGATCTGCTCTGGTTTGTAATTCCGGGTTGGCATGACCTGACTTCCTCCTCAAGTGGATTCTCTCTCTTTCCACTTGGTACAAAAAGGGCCGGTCAGGTCACCTTGAGATAGCTCTTGACGAGGTCGCATTACAATAGTATTGTTGTAATATGATTCTGAGGCTCGTCACTTTGGAGGGATCGCCTTGGGCAGTTCTGCCGCCGGGTATACACCAGGCTGATCTTGATGAGGTTGAGACCACATTTGCTACGAACACGTGGCGGCGCGATCTGTTCAACGGCTTGGTGGAGGCCGCGGGACGGCTTTGGTCAGCTGGGTGTTTGATAATCTACCTGGACGGAAGCTATGTGACGGGAAAGCCGCGGCCAAGAGACTTCGATGTTTGTTGGGATCCCGTCGGGGTCGATCACAGCAAGCTCGACCCTATTTTTCTTGATTTCAACAATGGCCGAGTTGCGCAGAAAGCGGCATTCAAGGGAGAGTTTTTCCCATCGTCCATGACGTGCGCAGATGTGAGCCAGACATTTGTTGAGTTTTTGCAATTGGATCGTTTCACCGGCAAAAAGAAAGGAATCGTTTCTGTTTCGCTTTCGGCCGATCCGGTTCTTTTGCGAAAGGGGCAGCCATGATTTACAGCAAAAAACAATACCGCGTATCAAGCACGGAACTCGCAAAGCTGAAGACTGCATTGTCGGCTGCGGAGGGTCGGGAAGCGGATCAGCTGTGGCTGAAGCAGGCCGAAATCAATGCGCTCAAGAGTCAGATCGCGGAGATCGAGGCGGAACTCTCGGAGTACAAACTACTCAAATCCGGACAGATTTCTTTCTCGAAGACCTATGCTCTCGAAGAACTGCCGCACATGCTGGTGCAGGCTCGGATCGCGGCTGGCATGAGCCAGACGAATCTCGCTAAGAAGCTCGATATGAGGCCGCAGCAGATACAGCGATACGAAGCAACCGACTACATGGGCGCGAGCCTCGGCAGATTAATCGAAGTCTCCCGTGCGCTTGGCGTCAAGACCTCTGGAATGTTCGAGGGACCCGAACAGGCCGGTAGCTCCGTATTCGTGTGGGGCGATGCAGATAATATCGTCTGGGGTCAGCTCCCATACAGGGAGATGATCAAACGCAAATGGTTCGATGTACCGCGAAACGCGAACCAGTTAGAGAAAGCCAAAGAATACTTCCTCCGTGCTGCGGGTCCGCAATTTGCGACGGCGTACCATCGAAAGAAGATGCGCAGCGGAAACGTGCCGAACGAGTACGCACTATTGGCTTGGCAGGCACGCATCCTGGAGCGTGCACGAGACCTAGCAACGCATAACGAGCTTGCCGAGTTCGAGCCGGATGATCGTTGGCTACCGGAGTTGGTAAACCTGACAAGGTTCAAAGATGGCGCGAAGCGTGCGAGCCGACTACTCGCGGAGAAAGGTATCGCTTTCATCATTGAACGGCATCTGCCTGGATCATATCTTGATGGCGCGGCCATGCTCGGCGACGCGGAACGGCCGGTTATTGGCCTCACGCTTCGACATGACCGGTTGGACAATTTCTGGTTCGTGCTGCTCCACGAACTTGGTCACGTATTCCTGCATCTGCTAGACGGGCTGCGCTATGATTTCTTCGATGAGGAGAGCGCATCAGACACCGATACCATTGAGGCCGAAGCGGATCAATTCGCGCTGAACGCGCTAATCCCTGAAGGCCTTTGGGAGCGATGCTTGTCGCGCTTCGCGCTTTCCGAGGAAGCGGTGCGCATCGACGCTGAGAATCTCGGCATTAATCCGAACATCATCGCAGGCCGCATTCGCAAAGAGCGTGGGAACTACACAATTCTAAGCGATCTCGTCGGTCAGAATCAGGTCCGCACACAATTCGAGGATGCGGTTAATGATCTTGACTAGCGATACGTATGTGCCCGCCCTTCGGTGGCGGCAGGGTGAATACCAAGCCCTCCTCCGCCTTACCGACCCGGTCAAGGATCGAATCGTGCCGTCCATCACCATTCCAGCAATCGAGTTTGATTTCGAGGAATGGCGGCCGAAGAAATCCGCCCAGGAGCACGTCCATCCCTTTGCAGCCCGCTACAAATCGAAGTGGGGTAAGCGGTCGGCATGGGTCGGGGTGCACAAGAGTATCGTCCAGAAGCCCATGAATGATGGTCGAGATATTTTCACTTACGTTTTCGAAGAATTGCGAGCGTTCGATGCGAATGCCGTCCCCGCAATCCCCCTCAACGTAGATGGAAATACGGTCCGGGCAGTCGCGGCCATCGTGAAGAGGGACGGTCTTGGAGTGGCCATATCAGTTCGGCTCGAAGACCTGATGAAACCCAATCCGGATGCGCAGGTGCGAGCTGTGGCATCTTCGCTTGGTGTCAAGCTACCGAATACTGATCTGATCGTTGACTTGGGTGCCCCAAATTTCGAGCCGTATGGGGCATTCTCCAACGCCATGATTGTGACCTTGCTCAAATTAAGCGCTCTGCCGGCGTATCGAAATTTGGTCTTGATCGGGACAGCGATGCCCGAGACGTTTAGGGATATTGCGAAGGGTACCGATGAAATTCCGCGCCATGATTGGCTGTTTTATCAGACCCTGATGGCAAGATTGCCCTCCGGGATGAGGCGCCCGAATTTCGGCGACTACACGATCGTCCATCCCGAATTCACGGCGGTCGACATGCGCATAATCAAGCCAGCAGCTAAGATCGTCTACACGACGCCGCGTAGTTGGTCGGTGCGCAAGGGCGGAGCGTTTCGGGACGATCCCAAGCAGATGCATGATTACTGCGCGGATCTTGTCAGCAAGAACATTTTCAAGGGGCCGGGATATTCAAGCGGTGATAACTACATCGCGAAATGCGCCGCACGGCAGGAAGGCCCTAGCAATCTGACACGATGGAAGGAGGTGGCGATCAATCACCACATCACGCATGTGCTGGATGATCTCGCCACGCTTGGCGGCGCGCCATGAACTCGCGGATCGCGGCGGCCAATTCCCGAGTCGTCATGACCTCGCATAGCAGCTCGTAGAGCCGCTTCCGGGGGTGACGCAGTTCCTTCGGAGCGTATCCAATCCTGGAGAGCAAGTCGAGGACTTCCGGTCTCCAGAGAAGGTGTGCCAGCATAACGGGATCAATGTCTGGGTTTGACCTGGCAGACCTGACAGAATGTAACCGTATTCCACCCCGTGGTCCCTGCTTAGCTTCGATCACACCGCACCAGTCTGGTACTTCAGACAGAATTCTAGACAAGTGTCTGGAGGCCGTGACGAGCGTCAGTTTCTGGAGCGTCTGTCGGTAGACTTCCAACTGGCTTCCCAAGCGATCTAGGTTGTCCTGGGCGCTCTTGATCTCGTAACCATGGATATATCCATTGATCACGGCGACATCGATCCGGCTTCGGGCATGAGCCAGACCAAGCTCATCGATGACCACGGTGTCGGGATGCGACCTCTGATGCCGGAGGCGCTTGCGATGAAGAGCCGAGCGGATATCAGAATCGATCATGGCGGCGAAACTTATCATAATGTTTGCTGAATCCATCGCACTTTAACACGAATCCACTAACACTTGAACAAGGATCCACTCGGACTCGAACGGCAATCCAGCCGCACTTGAACGCGCGCTGACGCACATTCGGCCCGCTTTGCTGCCGCTGGACGATATGCCGGATAGTGTTCAGACCCTTCTCAACGCTGCGGCGATCTCCCTGAAGTCGGCTGCCAAGAGCTTCACTTGCTACTTCAAATCCTCGGCCAGATCAGCGGGTGTGTACCGAGTATGGGGATGTCAACGGGGCGAGCGATTGCTTGATTGCGCTGCGAGAACTTCCGACAGCGACGCGGGACCGGGGCCGCTCGATCGACAGCTACGCCACTTGGATCACGAGCCGGTTGAGCGGGCCGGATTCGGACCTATGAACCACAAGAATGGAGCCCCAAAAGTCGGTGCCGGACGGGAAGAGTTTAAGAGTTGCCGGGGTCAAGGAGGGGGTCAACCAGATTGCCACACTGACAAAGGGGTGTGTGTGGCATTTTCCGAAGTGCGAATGTGGCACGACCCAATTTGGTATCTCGCTCAGTTTGCAGGTTGTATCCAGATATTTCCGGACTGGCCGTGCCGGTCCAGCTGAAGAGGGCAGGACGCATTTGTGCTCAAGGCATGCGCTAACTGGTAATCGCAGACGAGCGCCTCGGCCCATGAGTGGGAATAGCAATCTCCCGCGGACGCGATCTTCAAACAGAGCATCTGCCCACGGCAGTCGCTCTCATGAACCTCCTGCTGTGCCAAAAATGTGTCAGAAATGCAGGTCAAACAGCCAAAAAGGGTTATGTGCTGAGCGAAAGCAGAGTCCCTGAATGGGTGTAAAGCTATGGAAAATAAGGGAGAGAGTAAAAGGAGAAGAGGAGAGGTAGCCACTTGTAAGGCAGGTGCTCTAACCAACTGAGCTAACCGCCCATAATTGGAATCCTCATTCTATTCTACAGTTTAGCCATTTCTTGAACAGACTGTTGCTGGGACGATTTTCCAGGAAACTGAACAATACTGAACAATGGGCACTGTCAAGTTAACCGGAATTCACTCATTTTCGACGCGATATCAATTCTAGCCAGCACCAAAAATCAGCGACTTAGCTGGCATGTCAATCAGTGGAACCTCCAGGAAATAAATTAACTTGACAGTGCCTTCGTTACCTCTCCTGGGGATCACGGGGCGGAATCGCCAGGGCCTTACGGGTACGGGGGGTCGGAACACCCACGACCTGCAGGTTCTCAGCTCTCTGATACTCCCCAATCGCATTCATCGTCGCCTCGTCGAGTACGCCCGAAATGGGTCCGCTGTATAGGCCCTGGGACTGAAGAGCGTTCTGAACCTTTCGCACCATGGACGGGTAGTAATTCTCATAGTCTCCATCGTCCAGGCCTCGAACCAAAATCCAACCGTGGCCTTTGCCACCAGCCCATACGGGCTCTCCGCCGGAGGTTTCATGGGATGTGGACGGTGGGGGTGGTTGAGGGGTGGTCGGTTCGTTCGGCGCGGTGGGTTCAGGTTCCGGCTGGACCGGTTCGGACACGGGTTCCGGCTGCTGCTCCGTGATCGGCTCCGGCTCGGGGGTTTCGGAGCACCCTCCAGCGATGAGAAAGCAAATAACTGCTGCGGCAAGCAAGGTCTTCGTTCCAGTCTTCATAACAGACTCCTCTCGACCAGGATTTCCTTTTTGGTCGTCCCGGCCCGACTAAGATAGCGTATCCACAGCCGCAGGACAATGGATTGTACTCGTCCAGTAGATTAGTGACACTTTGCCTCCTTGGGGCATTGTCAACTTGGACCACCGTGGGCAGACTTGGAGCATGAACTCCACGAGACCTCTCTATCGCGGGCATCGTTATCCGCCCGAAATAATCAGCCACTCCGTCTGGCATTACTATCGGTTCTGCCTGAGCTTCCGGGATGTGGAAGATCTGCTCGCCAAGCGCGGGATCATCGTTTCCTACGAAACCATCCGACAATGGTGTCTGAAGTTCGGTCCGGAGTACGCACGTCAACTGAAACGACGGCAGAGCCACCTCGGAGATACGTGGTTCCTCGACGAGGTGTTCGTGACGATTAACGGTGAACGGCAATATCTGTGGCGCGCCGTGGATCAAGACGGCGACGTGATAGATATTCTTGTTCAGTCGCGGCGCAACCGTCGGGCAGCGGAGCGCTTCTTTCGCAAACCCTTGAAAGGTCAAGGCAGGGTACCGTTCCGGCTGGTTACCGACAGATTGAAGAGCTACGGTGCAGCGCTCCGGACGATCATGCCTTCGGTCAACCATGACACCGGACGGTACGGAAACAATAGAGCGGAGGTTTCACAGCAACCAACCCGACAGCGGGAACGGCAGATGCGACGGTTCAAGTCTGCGCGACAGGCGCAACTCTTTCTTTCGGTCCACGGTGTCGTTCTGAATCTTTTCCGATTGGGTCGTCACCGGCTCAAATCGGTTCATCACCGGATGTTGAGGGCGCGTTCTTTTTCCATCTGGGAAGCGGTCACGGCAGCGTGATCAACCCGCACCCATACGGCACAAGTTCGACCTTTGGACCTTAACTTGACAATACCCTTTGAATCTATACATTCGACCTTAACCAGGGGCTAATAGTGATCGGCGTCTATCGTCCGTCCTGCGGGTCTCCAGTCTTTTTGATCACGCTCATTGCCGTGGCGATAATTGAAGAGATATCAGCCATATTTGCCGGAATGATCATCGTATTGTTCTGCTTGGCCAGCATGCCAAGCTTCTCGATATACTGCTCGGCGACACGCAACTGCACCGCTTGATGCCCACCGGGTGCCTCGATCGCTTCGGCCACACTGCGAAGACCCTCGGCCGTAGCTACTGCAACGGTCTTGATAGCAGCGGCCTGTCCATCTGCCTCATTGATTTGTTGCTGCATTGTCGCCTCGGATTCTTTGATGACTTTCTGTTTCTCACCTTCGGCCTTGTTGATAGCCGAGTCACGGAGGCCTTCCGAGTCCAGAATCGTGGCCCGTTTTTCGCGCTCGGCACGCATCTGTTTTTCCATGGCCGCAAGCACGTCGTGCGGAGGATTGATGTTCTTGATCTCGTAACGGAGTACTTTGACGCCCCAGGGTTCCGTCGCTTTGTCAAGCTCATCTACAATCTGAATGTTGATGAGAGCTCGCTCCTCGAACGTTTTGTCGAGTTCGATCTTTCCTATCTCACTACGCAGCGTCGTCTGAGCAAGCTGGATAATCGCAAACAGGTAATTCCCGATACCGTAGGAGGCGCGCGTGGCGTCAAGCACTTTGAGGTACAGGACGCCGTCCACCCCCACTTGCACATTGTCACGCGTGATGCAGATTTGCTCCGGGATGTCTAGAGCCGACTCTTTCAACGAGTGGCGGTAACGGATGTAATCGAGAAACGGGGCCAGAATGTGAAACCCGGCATCGAGCGTTCTTGCGTACTTTCCAAGCCTCTCGACAACGTACTGACTCTGCTGTGGAACGACCACAGCTGTCTTGGCAAGAATGATGACAACCATCAGGATCATCGCTGCTACCACGATCATACCTATATCCATTATTCAATCTCCCTTACGTTCGACTAGTCTCCTTGAATCCACAAAGTCAGACCATCGACTTTTTTAACACGGCACGATTGGCCCGGCTCTACAGGAGTCTCTCCTGCGTTCCTCGCCTTCCATATCGTCCCTCGCAGCTCCGCTTTACCCCAGCCGTTGGGAACGATTTCATCTCGCACCAAGGCCCTCTCGCCAACAAGGCTGTCTACGTCCACCTTGCCTAAACCGGCCTTCGTCTTCTTCATGAGCGGAGGACGGAAGAACAAGACCGAAGACAACGACAGGAAGGTGAAAAGCACTCCTTGCCACCAGAGCGGGCCTGTCCAGTCGAGAGCGGCCAACAGGCCAACCCCCAGGGCTCCGCAGCCGAAGAAGAAGAGATAGAAACCACCCGGAAACACCAGCTCCAAAGTAAACAGCGCGAAACCCGTTACTATCCAGATCCACCAATCCATATTCAATCCTGCGGTCCCGTGAGCGGCGCTTCCATGACCAGCCCGCCATGATCTTCGCGAGTACCGATTGTACTGCTGATCAGCGACAAGTGAAAGTCACGGCCGGGAATATCGATTGTTGCTGATCAATGCGAGGCTGATCGGTTCGTCGTCGCCGGGATAGACATCATCCCGCCTTAGCTCGTTTGGCTCTCATCCAGGATTTCCTTTTTGGCCATCGTACCATGGTTAGGATAGCCGACCCGGAGCTGCCATGCAGCGGTTTTCTGTGTTCCTGTCGCGTTCAACCCTCCCTTCAAGCCCGCGCGAGGCGCTTTAGCCTCCCGGCAGCGGCACGGCCCAAATCCGCCCCAGCATCTCGGCCAACAAGAGCCAGTAATACCGCGCGTGCTTGATCAGCCGCCCGCCGGTCTTCATCAACCGATGCTGCAAACTCGTCAGCGACCAGCTCTTGATTCGCTGCGGTAGCCCCAGCCGCCGCCAGAGATTGCCCAGGTTGTAGGCCAGAACGGCGAGTTGCAGCCGCACCTCGTTTGCTCGGAAGCGGTGACACGACAGCCTGGTCCAGCAGGTCGCCTGCTTGCCTTCCTTGATCCATTGCTCAGCCGTCCCTCGCTTGTTGTAGAACCTCACCACCGCCCGACTCGCGGGAATAACTCTCCCGGATGGTGCTCTACCTTTGCCACCACCCGGCGCGCCGTCTTCCCACTCTCGGCTTGGTACAGAAAGCCCTTGTACTCCACCAACGGTTTCTTGCCGGGCCTTCCCACGGTATTATCACGTTAACGCTCCCGGTGTCAGACTAACGAGATGAGAGAACGCTACAGCAGACACCGATTCCCTTCCGAGATCATCAGTCACGCAGTCTGGCTCTACTACAGATTCGGTATCAGCCTGCGAGATGCCGAGGATCTGCTGGCGAAGCGAGGAATTGTGGTTTCCTACGAGACAATCCGCCGCTGGTGCGTAAAGTTCGGGCCAGACTACGCTCGGCGATTGAGACGACGGCAAGGTCGACTCGGCGATACCTGGTTCCTGGACGAAGTGTTCGTCACGATCAACGGTAAGAGGCACTATTTGTGGGGTGCCGTCGATCAAGACGGCGACGTGATCGACATCCTCGTCCAGTCGCGACGCAACCGTCGTGCAGCGGAGTGCTTCTTTCGCAAACTCTTGAGAGGTCAAGGGAGGGTTCCGTTTCGCCTGGTTACCGACAAGTTGAAGAGTTATGGTGCAGCACTCCGGACGATCATGCCTACGGTGAACCATAACACGGAACAGTACGCCAATAATCGAGTTGAAGTTTCACATCAACCGACCCGACAGCGAGAACGTCAGATGCGACGGTTCAAGTCGCCACGGCAGGCTCAACTCTTCCTCTCGGTTCACGGTGTCGTTCTGAATCTCTTCAGATTGGCGAGGCACAGACTAAAATCGGTTCACCATCGGCTGGTAAGGGCACGTTCTTTCGCGACTTGGGAAGCGGTCACGGTAGGTTGACCGACTCGCGCCGATCGCGCACAGCTCCAACCTTCGAACCGTAAGTTGACAATATCTCACGAACCGCTCAACTTCCATTATCAACTCATCCCCCCGTCGATCTCGCGGCAGTTCGATTGCAAAGGGCGGCATCCCGGCTAGCGCACGAGCGTCCGCAACGACACCGCCACGTCTGCGGCGCCGTGCAGGACCGCGTTGTCCAGAGTAGCCAAAGGAACGCCCAGGGCCCGAGCGAGCGCGACGAACTCGGCATCGTAGGCAGTTAGGCCGCACTCCAGCGCGACATCGATCACCTGGTGTCCAGACACGTTGGCGATGCGGTCTCCTAGAACGACAGCAGCATCATCGCTCATCGCTTTGGCCTGCGCCGAGGTTACCGTGCCCCGCCGCACGAAGCCGATCAGGACGTTATGCAACTCACTCATGAGGATGCTGGGGGCCGCCCACTCGGTTTCCCGCTCGAACAACATGGCCGCGTCGGTGCCGTCTGCTCCGCCCACTACCAGACGAACCATCACATTCGTGTCAACTACGATCATGGTCGTCCCGTGTTCCGCATCTCACGTAGCGTGTCCTCACTGAGATCGACCGGTCCAAGTTTCTCGTTTCGCTGCCGGATGCGATCCAGGAGGGCCTGCGGGTCTACCGGCTTGGGGCTAACCGACTCCGTTAACCTCGCGAGGATCTCCCCATTTAGGCTGCGGTGGTTCCGACTCGCGGATGACTTGAGCTCCCGATGCAGGGGGTCGGGGATTCCACGAAGCGCTATGTCTGGCAAATTGGCCTCCTTCAGCAAGCATAATACCACAATGATATCATAAAAGTGTCAGGCAATACCCTGGTTCGGCGACCATGGAGGTAGTGACCAGACCGGCATTTATTGAACAACCGGCTTGAAGAAAAGTGCAAGAGGACGAAATGAAGGGGACTCGTGGAAAGGGCGGCTCTGCGCCTCTAAAGAAGATGGTACCGTATCAAAACCGTATCAAAACCCTATGTTCGGAAGCGAGTGGGGTTGCTGACTGAGCGAAAGCAGGTTCCCCAAGTTAGTGATAATACGAGGAAACGGATGGAATCAATGTAACTGAAAGAAGGACGTCACCTGCTTCGGGAGCAGGGGGTCGGAGGTTCAAATCCTCTCGCCCCGACCAATAATTTCAGGGCCTAGCAGAAAACAGCCACCCGCTCGCGAGGCTCCTGTCCACACAAACGTCCACATGAACCGCACCGGGTTTCCCGGATCTGCCCTAATTCAACCGGAGGGGGTTTGTTCCCTTCTGAACCACCTAATCCGCCGCCCACATGAGCAACGCCGCCGGCACCATTCCAGCTCGAACAGACAGGATGACGGGGAGACGGTGGGGATTTGGGCGGGTTGGGAGGCTGGTGCGCGTAGCTTGGGGCAGGACCTCAGCTAGGCCGGGAGTCTATCGCGCTGGTGTGGGAGGGACGGTTCCTCACCCTGATGTGGGTTTAGCGGTTCTCTCTGGTTGCTACAAGAGATCGGTCCGGTCAATTTGCCTAGAACGAGAATCGTATCGCAAACTGAATCTGTCGGGCCGTGGTGGCCGTTCCTGTCAGTCTTCCCGCGGTGGGATTGCGACGACCGCTCTCCCCCAAGAACACCGTATTCGAAGCTCCGCGTCCGCGGTGGAAGTTGGTGTGGTTTGGCAGGTTGAAGAATTCTGCCCGGAATTGCAGCTTTCTCTTCGCATCCAGGGAGAATTCCCTTTGGAGCGAAATATCCACATTGAACACAGTCGGTGTAATGACTGTATTGCGGCCGACGTTCCCAAGTGTGCCCGGAGGGGGGAGGCTAAACGCGGAGGCGTCGAAATACTGTTCAGGTCTGCCCGTAACGGGGTTATTGCTTCGGCCAGGAAGCAGATTCGGCCGGTTGGCGGCGAACAGGAAACCCGGAGTGCGCGAGCTGACTTGCACGGTGAAGGGAATTCCACTGCGGAGGGTTGCAATGCCTCCTATGCGCCAGTTTCCGAAGATGTGTGACAGCACACCATCGTTCCAAAAACGCTGTCCGCTGCCTAAAGGAAAAGCGTAGAAGTAGCTGACGACTGCGCGGTGCCGAACATCGAACTCTGAAAGGCCCCGCTCAAGAGTTCTCGCTAACCCGTATTGATCGGAACCGCCAAATTCAGAACGGAGGCCGGAGGAATCGTCCACAGACTTGCTGTAGGTATAGCTGGCTTGTATGGAAGACCCTCCGGCGAGCCGCTTGTTGGTGGAGAGTTGAAGCGAATTGTAAAAGGATTGTGCGTCTGTGTTGGTGACGCGAATTCCTCCAAAGGCAGGGTTCACCGGACCGGCATTCGGAGGGAAGAAGAGGGAACCGTCATCCCTTGTGATCGGGACGGGGAACAGATTGGCTTCATGGGTTCGGTAGAGATGATTTCCCCTGGCGCCTACATAGGCGGCTCGAAGGCGCCAGCTTCCAGTCAACTCCTGTTGAAGGGAAAAGCTGTAACGCAGCACCATCGGAGTGGTCGTGTTCTGATAATCCAGCACCTGGGCCAGCAGGGGAGTTCCCGCCGCCGCCGCGGCGGCGTCGGGAAAAGTATCTGAGGAATCGAAGTTCCTTCTGAAGGCTACTTTGTAAAAAGGAACCGTGCTCTTCTGCTCGTCCACCACATATTCGAGCAACTGATCGTAGTAAATGCCGAAGCCAGCGCTTAGCACTGTCCTCTGGCTGCCTCCGGGGGACCAGTTGATCCCCAAGCGCGGAGAAAAATTACGCAGCGAAGGATTGCTTTTCAGGAGAGGCCCAATCTGCACCGTTGAATCGTGCACCGGGTCGGGAAGAAACGAGGTTTTTCCAAACTTGTCGTGAATGAGCGAGGCAAACTCATAACGAAGGCCATAGTTCAGTTGCAATCCGGGCCGGACTGCGTAGGCATCCTGCAAATAGAAACCCACCAATGTTTGACGGTAATTCTGCCTGTTATCCGACCCCGGCAGAGCAACCTGCAGGGTGGTTCCCTGCGGTCCGGCCTGGAGAAAACTATCCAGGCTGTTGAACGACCATTGCGCGGATTTGAGCCAGCTTGAAAACAAGTCCCAGCGATAGCGGTGAATTTCCACTCCGAACTTCAGCGCGTGGGCTCCCCTTTGCATCAGCACGTCGTCGGAAAACTGAAAGGTATTCATGATGTTGAGATCCGGCGGAACGTTAAAAGGGCCGAGAGGAGTCATGCCGGGAATCTCGAGCCAGCCAAACTGAGGAGCATCCGGGACAAAGAGCAGCGAACGGGGAATCTCAATGGCCGAAAGAATATCTGATTGATCTACTGGCCTGGTATAGCCGAAGCGGAAGGAGTTCAATAGTCCGGGATTAAAAATGTGCGTTTCCACCAGCGTCAGATACTGTTGGCGGCTGTTGGTCTCCGTGGAGAAAAGGTAAGACGGGGATCCCCTTCGGCCGACGGCATCATCAATCGTATATCGGACAAACAGGCTGTCCGATTCGGAGATTCGATGGTCCAGGCGGACGGTCCAGAAGTTTTCATCGGTTGGCAGGAACATGGGAGCGGCATTGACGCCGATTCCTCCTCCGAGGCTGTCGGAATTGGGCACAGGGAAAAGCTCCAGGTAGGGCACCACGCTGGGATGCACGGCCGGCAGCGTTCGAATCACTTTTCCGGCAGCGTCCGTGATGATCCCCTGGCGTGCCAGTTCGTTGGGAAAGAAGTCGATTTCCGTCTTGGTCAGCCGGTCGCGCAACCCTTCAAAGCTTCCCATAAAGAAGGTCCTGTCTTTGAGAACCGGTCCCGTCAGCACGAATCCGAACTGGTTGCGCTTGAAGGGGGTCGGCTCCGGACCGCGGTCAAAAAAATTCCGGGCGTCGAGCTTACTGTTGCGAAAGAACTCAAAAAAGGTACCGTGAAACTGCGGTGTCCCGGAACGGCTGATGGAGTTCAGAACACCGCCGCTGCCGCGGCCATACTCAGCCGGGTAGCTGGAGCTGAACACCTGAACCTGGAGCACCGCATCCGATCCCAGTTGAACACCTGCGGCACTTCGGGGGACCCTGTTTTCGGTGTTCATGATGTTGGTTCCATCCATCAGGAAACTGTTTGAGGTAGATCGCCCTCCTGCAACTGTCATACCTCCGCTGCCGCCTCCCCGGGAAGCTGAACCTCCAAACGGGTCGCTTACCCCGCTCTGGAGGGTTGCCAGCTGGCTATAGCTGCGACCGTTCAGAGGGAGTCCCACCAGTTGGGTCTCACTGATCTGATTCGCTGTCTCAGTTTGGGAAGAGGATTCCGCCGCGCCCTGGCCTGGAGTTTCCATATCCTGCTCCAGGTCTCCGGACCCGGGTTCCAGCACGAAGTCCAAGTCTGCGGACTGGCCGGGACGAAGCTCCAGTCCTGTCTGCATGCGGCTGGAAAAGCCAGACAGCATGATCCGCACGTCGTAGGCGCCAGGAGCTAGCTGCTGGAGTTCAAACAATCCCTGGTCGTCACTGCGGGTCGTGCGGCTCCGGTTCGTCTCAAGGTTCCTGAACACCACTGTTGCATCCGCAAGAGGGACTGCTCCGGGACCTTGAACTGTGCCGTGCACCGTAGCCGTAGTCTGCTGTGCCAATGCCCCGGTTGACAGGGACAGAAATAACGTGGTCAGAATGACTGTCGAAAACATTTAACCTCGGTTCAATGAGTTGCTTATGTCAGCAACCTTGACTTTCCTAATTGAAAAATCAACTGTGGGGTTAGGTTCATTTCACCTTCTATCGTATTTCCGCTGAGTTACTGCAAGAGAGCTTCGGAGTGGATCACAAAACCGACCCGCCAATTATACAGCTTTTCCCTATTTGCATGAGACCTTCCTGACCTGACCGGCGTTTTTTGTGCCGGGGGGGGAGTGAGAAGAGTCCACATCGCAGCCTGGGGCTGTGAAACGGGTTTCAGCGGCAGGAGAAGGCTTTACAGGCACAGCAACCCCTTTCTAACAATTGCTTTACCTTCCCACCTCATGTAATCTTCCCTCATTAATTTCAATCGTTGGCGGGGTTAAAGCATGCCCATATCCCCAGGCGCCCGTCTTGCCTCATACGAAGTTCTCAGTCCGCCAAGCGCGGGTGGTGTGGGTGAGGTCTGCAAAGCCGGAGATAGACGTCTGAACCGCACCGTTGCCATCAAGGTTTTGCCTTCTCGCCTTGCCGACAAGACCCGTCTGCGGGAACGATTCGAGCGGGAAGCCAGAACCGTCTCTGGCTTGAACCATCCGCACATCTGCACCCTGTACGACATCGGGGAGCAGGAAGGATCATCCGATTGAGGCGCGGGGTCTTGCAACGCAATCATTACAGGAGAAAACGGAATATGTCTCGGCTTACATTGTTGCTGTCCGCTACGATTATTGTCATCCTTTCCGGCTGCAGCCAGCCCCAGGACCAAGTTGGACGATGGGGAATGCGCACCCCTTTGATGGAACCGATTTCGGAGCATGCCGTGGCCGAACTGGATGGCAAGATTTACGTGATTGCGGGCAATTCAAACGATCGGGGGACCGTGGCGACGATCCAGGTTTACGATTCCGCAAAGGATAGCTGGACGCACACCACCCCCCTGCCCGTGGCCGTCAATCACAACATGGCAGCCGCAGTGAACGGAAAACTCTACCTTTTCGGCGGCCAGACGGTCACGCAAGGGGATAGCCCGTTCGTGGATGCAGTGTACGAGTTCAACCCTGCCACGGAACAGTTAACCGAACTTGCTCCAATGTCCCTGGCGCGCAGTGCGGGGGCAACTGCAGTGGTGAATGGAAAAATCTACGTAGCGGGCGGACGCCCGCCACGGGGCCACGATTTCGCCGTGTACGATCCCGTAGCCACCACCTGGAGCCAGCTTCCCGACCTCCCCACGCAGCGAAACCACTTGGCGGCAGCCGCGATAATGGGAAAGGTTTACGTCGCAGGGGGCCGCTTCGGCCCCGGTTCCGCAAGCGAAGTCACGGACATCCTGGAAATCTTCGACACAGAGACCAATCAATGGTCGGAGGGTGCGCGCATGCCCATCCCGCGCGGTGGAGTCAATGAGGTCGTGGCCAACGGCTGCCTGCACATTTTCGGCGGAGAAGGGAACCCCAACGACCCCAGCGGAATGTTTTCCAACCACGACGTTTACAACCCAGTGACTGACTCTTGGAGGCAACTGCCGGACATGCCCATTCCGGTGCATGGAGTGACTGGCGGTGGCTTTTTGGATGGCTGGATTTACCTGCCGGGCGGGGCAACAGGCCGGGGCGGGAGGGGTCGCAGCAACCTTCTCCAGGTGTACCGCCCCGCTGCGACCTGCCGGTAACGTCCTTCCTGGGGAAACCCGACGACACTGCCGACAGGAGTTGCTGATGAACTCGCTTCTCGTCCAATTTTTCAGGGAAGCGTTAGGGTTCCACCGTGCCCCTCGCTGGGGGTGTCGCCGTCCTGCTCGGCGGCTTGGCTGGTCTGGCCACCGCCATGGCGTGCCATCGCAGTACACCTGGGGCTTGCTCTAGTGATCGTCGCGGCGATCCTCTATGGGGCGGCGCGAGCTTGCGAAGCGCAACCAGAATTTATGGATCAACACCGGGAGCCCGACCAGGAGCAGATAGGGAATCAGAGCGCCGATCAGCACGACGGGCGGACCGAGCAACCCTCCGAATAAACTGAACAGGACCGCGAAAGGAGTTGCCAGCGCAACTCCGACCATCAAGGTAGTGCGCCAAGCTCCGGTACAGCCTTTCAAGAGACGTTGCACCAGCAATCCAATCAACAGGCCGCACAGGAAGAACATGGCGAGCCCGAACAGCATTGCCGGTATCGCGAACAGGATGCCCGGATTCCAATCCTCCCTGCCGCCGAATCGCACAATGGCCACCAGGATTTGCAGGATGCATAAGCCCGCGCCAAAGAGCACGGGCGTCTTCCAATAATTCCAGGAAAACGGCAGTCTCGGGGTTGGTTTAGCGTTACCCAAGGTTTTTGTTGATGGTTCCATGGCAATGCAGCGGGATGCTGGCGACCAGACCGGCACGGCCTGTGCGGCATCAGGGCTGGGGGAAGCACTCGCTTGAAAAAGTTCTCCGCCAGCCGGAACTGAACTACGCGGCGGCTAATGGGGTGCTGATCGTCTCGCCCTCCAAACTCACCGGGCGCAACAAGCTCGTTCGCATACCGCTTGTTCACATACCGAACGATAACACACTTTAATCGTTCGGTTGGGGGCTCGCGTACGCAGCCGTCTTAAGCTCCTATCTATTAACTCGCGCACACCGGCGGTGCGGTATAGTCCAGACCCAGCAGCCGGAAGTAGTTCTGCCCCAATGCAATGTTCCGGAAAGCGGTGTCGTTCAGGTCGCGAAGGATCCGACTGGTGACGCGCAGCTCCGTTCGATAGACGTGGATGTTCTTGTCCCTCGACGCCAAGAAATCCGTGCCGGGCAGTATCCGTTCCGAGTAGTCATTCAGGAACTGGATATAGAGTGCCCGTTTGTCCGGGCTTGAGAAGTAGGAATCGTCGATCACCCGCCAGGAAATATCCAACATCAGTTTCGGGTAGCGGTCCAACAGCGCCGTCATCGTTTGGATGTGCTGGGCGGCGTTCATATCGACGAGTTCCCTCGACAGTCCCATATGTACCCAGACGATCTTGTTGTCAGGATACAAGCGCAGCACTTCCTGCATTACGGGCAGGTATCGGATCGGGTCCTCGCCGTTGCCTAAATCCGCGTGAATCGCGAGCGGGACGTCCCGTTCCCGCAACGCCTCCATGAAGGCCGCCCACTCCGTGAGTATGGCTATGGGGACGGGCTCACGCCCGTTGCGGGACAATGCCTGTTTCACCAAATTGACCTCGCCCATCCATGTGAACACGCCGGGGTATTCTTCCTCCAGCAGTTGCATCCCCGGGAGGATCGACTCCGGTCGCGACAAATCCGGAAAGGTCATCGAGAGCGTCAGATGGACGCCTGATGACGCGTGCATAATGTAGTTGGCTGCGTTGACGAAGTCGTTCTTCAGCGTCGGCGTCACCGGCGTGCCGGGACAATCCAAGTAATAGGTGCAAGACGACGCCGTTGGAAGCATCTGACCAATGCCATAGATGTTGGCGAACAGGACGCCCGTCTGCTTGAGGTAGGAGACCATCTCCTCGAACGGGATCGCCGGACCTCCAAACGGCCGGAAGTGCAGGTGGGTATCCACGATCGAGGTTTGGGGTTGGATGGAGCGGTCGTAGCACGAAGCGTCATCGGTCCGGAACATCTCCAACGTCGGCTTCGAGACGCAGCCGGCAGTTCCTGAGATGCTGACCAGAAGCAAAAGGACCCATGCGGTTGGTTTCATCTCAGGAACCCGACACGCTCCACGTGACTATGCCCAGTCCTCCGACCAGGACTTCGGCCTGCTCCAGAATCAGGCGAAGGTAATCCTGCCCCACATGTCCCGGAGCACTGGCTCAATGAGTTTGACACTCCACCCCAGATCGGTTTTGTCTGCGATGCGCAAGGCTCTGGACTGCTTGCCATGCTTGTCTTCATAAACTAATTGGGAATTATATACCAAACTAAACGAGGCGAACCCTGACCTTGCTGGTTTGGTTATGACCTTACGGAGCCGGTTCACGATATCGGGCTTCAGTTTTCGCCGCTCATGGTCTTCGCCACGCCACGCGAGTTTGCCAAGCCTGACCTGGAGCTTGGAAAAGATGCGAAAGAGCAGTCGCCAAACCACGCCTGTTGGCGTCTCGTGATCGCTCCTCGGGGGGTGGCGGGTTGCATTGCGCCACTGTTCCTGCAGAAGGTCCTGCGGCACATCTTGCACCGGAACCGATGGCGTTTGCCCCAGCGGGTTGAATAAAAATCAAAACAAACGATCTTTCCCAAAGTTTGTTGGCAGCAAACACTGGGTATTTGGACAGCGGCGAGTCTTTAGGGCGCTTGGATCCGTTGGTCAGCAGAACGGGGAGCACAAAAACAGGTCTTAACCCATGCCACATGAACGGGTTGCAAATATCTCAACAACAATTTTCTGCGGAAGCACCGGAAACGGCGCGACCGTCTGGGAGAATAGATTGTGCTCGGCGGGCTCGGCTGTGGAAAGGCAGCTTGCAGCAGGTGGCAGTATTAAACACGATAGGAGGTTGACAAGAAGAGCGTGACATGACGTACAATTTCCCACTTGGAGAATTCAGAACTAAAACAGCGGCGAGCGAACCGCATGGAGGAGAACCATGACCTTACGCATAAATAATGAAGCACCCGATTTCACTGCCGAGACCACGCAAGGGAAGATCAACTTCCATGAATGGATCGGGGACGGATGGGTGATCCTGTTTTCCCACCCGAAGGACTTTACTCCCGTGTGCACCACTGAACTCGGTTATATGGCGGGGCTGCAGCCCGAGTTTGAGAAGCGAAACTGCAAGGTGATTGGGTTGAGCGTGGACCCAGTGGAAAATCACAGCAAGTGGTCGGTGGATATCGAAGAGACGCAGGGCCACAAGGTGACCTACCCGATGATCGGCGACCCGGAGCTCAGGATTGCCAAGCTTTATGGCATGCTGCCGGGCGAAGCCGGGGATTCCTGCGAGGGCCGGACGGCGGCGGACAATGCCACAGTGCGCAACGTATTCGTGATTGGTCCGGACAAGAAGATCAAGCTGATGCTCGTCTATCCCATGAGCACCGGCCGCAACTTTGACGAAGTCCTGCGGGTGATAGATTCCATGCAGCTTACGGCTAAGCACAAAGTTGCCACGCCAGTGAATTGGGCGCAAGGCGATGATGTCATCATCCTGCCGGCGGTATCGAACGAAGAAGCGAAACAGAAATATCCTGAAGGGTGGAAGACCGTCAAACCTTATCTTCGCGTCGTCCCCCAGCCCAAGTAGGTTGGCAGAGGATAGGCGGCAGGCGTAGAAAACGGTCAACCGGGATAGAAGATAAGCCTTTCAGGGTCTGGCTTCGGCAAGGGCAACTAGAAGATTTCCGGGAAATAGTACGTCAGCGCGGCGTTCAGACGCATGTCGGCCACGTAGATCTCCTTATCCTTTGGGTTCAAGGCTATGCCGCGCGGTTTCTTCATGATGCTATTCGGCCCACCGAGCTTCCAACGGGGCGCCACGTTCCCGTTGTCGTTGATGCTCCACACGCCGATGAAAACCTCCTCCGGCTCCAGATCACCGTAGGAGCCGGCCTGAGCCATCACAATCCAGCCGCGATCCGGGTTGACCCGGAGCTGATGGACGCTGATTAGCCCTGTCTTTGGACCCATGATCATGCCCCGTGGCTTGACGTTTCCCTCAGCGGTGCGGTTGTAGATCAGGATCGCCGCGTATCCGTCCTGGTATCTCGAGCCTGTGCCCGCTACGACCACGTGGTGGAGGGGGTCGACCGCAATGGAATTAACCCTTCTCAATCGCGTGTCGGGACCTTCAATGATCCGAAGCGGAGGCACGTCACCGTTTCCCGTCCTGGGATAGACAAGAATCCGATCTCCGCCCGGGATGAAGATTTCATCATGGACGGGATCCACTTCCAATCGGTCGGCGCCGCCTGAAAAAAGCCCACCCGTCAACTGCGTCGTGGGTCCCTGGATGATCCGGATGGGCGGTTCTTCCCCGCTGGCTCCCCCCCGAAATACAAGGATCGCCTGGGCAAAAGGGGTTGGTTACCAGGAATTCGTCATGGACCGCGTCGTAGCGGATGTCGTGCATCGACCGGCCCAAACGGGTGCTTTGACCTGCCAACAGTCTGGTTGGCATAGCGTTTTCCTTCGCCAGCCTGGCGAAAGCCGCAATCTGCGGGTGCGCCACTCAGTTGGGAACCAGAATCTCGTCTCGTTTAGAATCGTATTCCGCCGCTCCCGGATTGCCAATGGCCAGGGCTACTTTGCCCGGCGGCGCGCTCCGGATGGTCCGCAGCGGAGCCACGTCCCCGTTCGCCGTGCGAGGATAGGCGGTGGCCGAGTGGTTGCCCATGCTGGATACCCACAGTTCGTCGTTTTTTAGATCGACAAAGAGTCCGGTGGGGTTTCTGAGGCCGACTTGGGGGCCTTTGATCACCCGAATCGGAGCGACGTCGCCGCTGTCCGTGGCGCGGAAGACCACAATGGAGTCTCCGGCGTCGTTGGCAACGAATAGTTCCCCACGCTCCGGGTCCACGAATAGATGGGCCGGCCAGTTCAACTGGGTTTTGGGGCCTTCAATGACCCGTATCGGGGGGGTGTCTCCACTCGCTTGGAGCGGATATACCGAGATCGAAGGAGGTTCAAATCGGCCGGGACGAGGGGGCTTGAGATCCCGGACGTTGCCGTGATTGCTGACGAACATCAGGTTGTTCTTGGTATCCACGGCAATCCCGTGCGGGTCTTCCAGTTCGGTCCGATCTCCTTGGAGCGTCCGGATCGGCTCTTCCTCCCCAGCGGCCATTTTCCGGTAAACGACTACCGCATTGATGTGTTCTACCGTAAGGAAAAGTTCTTGCGCATCCTCATCCACTGCGATGCCGTACGTTCCGTGGGGCGTGCGGAGTTCTCGCTTGGGAGCGACGTTGCCTCGGGCATCACGAGGGAAAATCACCAATGTGTCTACGATGTCATTGGCAACCGAATAAACATCGCCGGTTTTGGGGTCAATGTATAGGGCGCAGTTGAACTCCAGCTTGGTTTTGTTGCCGCCCACCATCCGCTTTGGCTCGGTAAACTCGGCAGTGGGAGGGGTGTTGTCCAGCCGGTCGAACACCTTGTAGCCAAAAAGGTTTTCGTCCTGGAGGTACACTTCGTTGGAGTTGGTGTCCACTGCGATTGCGCTGTACGTGGGGTAAGTATCCCGGATGACTCGCGTCGGCGCCCGGTCGATTTCGGCGCTGGTCCTTGCGTCGGCGGGCGAGGCAGGAGCGGCGGGCGAGGCCAACCGTTTCTGCTGAAGAACCCCTGACAGAGTTGTAGCGGTGCTGGCGGGCGCCCAGGCGCACATTTCCCCATCCATCGCGGGAAAGGGTTCGATTGAAACCAGTTGGGGATAGCCGGTGGGTTCTGGCAACGCGGCCTGCGAAGCTGCTGCGCTCGAATCTAGCCATTTCGGCCCGCCGGCAAACAGTACCCACACAGCGACGGTGACCACCATGCCCAACAGCGCAACCACGCTATTCCTGGATCGCAATTGGAATCTTCCGAGCATAGTAACCTCCCTCAATCCCGTTCCATATCAAAAACAAAAGTCCACGCTTATGCAGCCCGGTGCAACCCCCCCGGAATTTGAGGGGTTGGGGACCTCGTAAGAGTCAAAATGGGCACCTGGGGATGTGGGCATGTATTACCCTCGCTTAATTGGAAATATTGGTCTCAGATTACACGACGGGAGATGGTAAAGCAATTGTTGGAAAGAGTTTCCGGAGCCTGTAGCCGAACGCCGGGTGCGCTCGAGGAGGCAAGTTACAGAGTGGTCCTTATAAACCGCCTACGGGGGCCAGGGGGCTAGCCCCCCGGCAAGAGTTTTTGCGAAGCAAAAAACATCTTGCTACGGATTTATTAACTGTGATGTAGTAACGGATTCCGGGCACGGTCGGTCCGTGTAGAAACTCTCCATGCGTCTTGCATCGTTCATCGCAGCCACCGCCGGTGGAATCCTGATACTCTGTCCCATCTCCAACCTGTTGGCCCAGAGCGGGGCCGGGGGGCCGCAGCGCTCCGGGTGGTACCTCGGCGGGGGCATCGGGTCGAATTGGGCGGCCGACCTGGATCAGGAGGGCTGGAATCGGGAGTCGACCTGCTATCCGACGGATGCTTGTTTCGATGCGGACCCTGTACCCGAAATCTCCGGATACCGCTGGCGTTACAATATCCCGGCAGCCGCCGGAGCCGTGTTCGAGCTTTCGGCCGGCCGCATCTTCGATCGCACGCGCCTGGAGCTATCGTTCGGGCAGCGCAAGAACGGCCTCGACCAGATGTTCCGCGGCATCACCTATTACGATGGGACGCCCCTGGGGGAACGGCGCCGCGGTACGGTCGTGTCCAATGGTCAGGCTTCGATCGACAGTCTCCTCGTGCGCACTCTTTCGCTCAACGCGTACTACGATTTTCCGGATGCGTTCGGCGGGTTTTCCCCATACCTGGGCATCGGGCTGGGTCCCGCGTTCGTCGAGGTGTCCGGGGTGCACTTCTCCACCGATTACCAGGACACATCGGGCAATGCTGCGGCTTACGATCCTCCCCTGACGTTCTACAACAGCAGCCAGGACGCCGACCTATCCGACAAGGTCTTGGCCGGGCACCTGCACGCAGGTGTCGACTACAGCCTGAGCGACAAGACATTGTTGGGACTGAAGCTGACCTACTCGATGCTGGGCGGCATTGAAGCCCGCGGCGATTACTCGATTCACCCGTTTCATGAGCAGGATCCCGACCTCTCCAACCATAACAGGTTCAACGGCGCGCGTTCCTGGGCGCTGACGTTTACCGTCAAACGCCTGTTCGGCAACTGAACGGGTCCATTCGATTCGTCAACAAGGGGAACCCGAACAGGCCGACGGGTCCGATTTGCCGGGAACGTCGAAAGGTCCTTCGCAAGACGGGATTTCAGCCCGCATTCCGGCTCTACGACTTCCGGCACACCTTTGGTTCTCAAACCGCGATGGCGGGAGTGGACCTAGTGACTCTCAAGGAGTTGATGGGGGGATTCCAATATCTCGATGACGATGCGCTCCGTTCATCCCACACCGGCACACAGGCGGGCGGCGTTTGCAAAGCCGGAGCAGTTCAACGTCGGACAAGTGTTGCAAGCGCATGAAAGGCAGCAGGGGGTTCCCACCAAAGTTCCCTCAGCAACCGGTTGTGCACCTGGGGTGAAAGCTGCTAATCTATTGAAAATAAAGTAAACGGTGAGGTGCGAGAGTGGTTGAATCGGGCGGTCTCGAAAACCGTTGAGCCTTTGCGGGCTCCGTGGGTTCGAATCCCACCCTCACCGCCAGAGTTCGCTCTACATTTTCAGCAGAAGGGAGAATACGCTTCAGCCAGTTCACAGTCGAATCGCGGCTGTGAGATCCCTTTCGGCTTCACGGCTCGCCGCGTTCTCCCAAATGTTTCCAACTTCACCCGGCTCGATACGGTCAAGCGAATTATCTCCTTGGAAAGAAAGCCGCCGAGAAAGGATGTGAATCCATGTTCTGCAGAAGTTGCGGGAAAGAGATGCCCGAGCAAGCAGTGATATGCATGTCCTGTGGGTGTCCTCCGAAAAGCGGGAGGAAGTTCTGCCAGCAGTGCGGGGCCGAAACGAATCTCGTTGCCGAGGTGTGTGTAAAATGCGGCGTCAAACTTGCCGTTGCCATACCCGAGGATGCCAAATCCAAGGTGACGGCGGGGCTGCTCGGCATATTCTTTGGGGGACTCGGCGTACACCGCTTCTACCTGGGGTATGTCGGCTTGGGGATCGTCCAGATTATCGTCACGATCTTTACGGTCGGGTTCGGTGCGATCTGGGGTTTCATTGAAGGAATACTCATCCTGACCGGGTCCATGAATAAGGACGCCAAAGGGCAGCCACTTAGGAATTAAGCGACAGAGTTGGCTGAGGCAGGCTTCCCGCTATACCGCTTGCGGGTGACTTTCTCACTGTCCCGGGTCAGCCGGCGGATGGTTGTTGTTGCGGATCCTGCGTGCGATCTTCCAGGAGCCGTCGGGCTGTCGTTGGAAAATCAGAATGCCCTTGTTGCCAATCTCTCTGGACTCACCGCCAGTCTTGGGGGTCGCCGTCCCCGAGGCGGTGTTGCGCCCGAAGGCCCAGTTCCCGAAAACCACGACCTCCTCCAAAGAGGAGGTCATTTCAAACTCAGCCTGATCGAAGGCTCTCTGAATACGCGCCCTGTTTGCTTCCTGCCCAATGGTTGCCTGTTCATTGGGGGGCATGAATACAACGTCTTCGGTCAGGCGCGCTACATAACCGGCTGCATCGCCACTGTTCATTGCGCTGAAGTACTCATCGTGCACTCCGTTGATTGCCGCCAGGTCGGCTGCAGTAGCGGGTCCCTGGGGCTCTCCCGCAGGGGAACAAGCGGTCAGGGCAACAGCAAGGCAGAGAGGCGAGACGAACCCCGGATAGAATCTCATTGAATATCTTGGAAATTTCATAGCGCACCTCGCAGTCAGGCAACTCTATCACGAGCCTGTCCTGTTGGGGCCGAACATCACTCTATCCCGAAGGGTGGATTGCGACTTTCCCAGGTCAGGGCGCAGCGCATTCTGTTATCGGTTGGCGAGGATTGAAAGACCCTTGGCGCCGATGAGCCGTTCGTCTGCCGTGACGATCGTCAGCCCGAAGACCCTGGCCGTAGCCGCCAGAAACCGGTCGGCAGGGTCTCGGTGAGACAGTTGAAGCTTGCAGGTTTCCAGCGCCACTTCGTGAGTCAGGGGAGCTTCCTTGAGTGGCACTTCCTGGAGCGCCCGCCTGATCCATTCCTCGGTTCCGACATTCGCTGCGATCCGCCCCGCCTTCCCTAGCATCAGCACCTCCCACAAGCTAATGGGAGATAACCAGGATTGGTTATCCGGGTTTTCCAGCGCCTTGCTCACACGGGCACTGAGCTTCTCCGGATCAATCAGGCTCCAAATCCATATGTGGGTGTCCAGCAGCAGTTTCACTCGCGGAGCGCCTCCCAATCCTGCTCGTCAACGATGGGAGAGACGATGTCGCCCTGAATTTGTGCTGTACCCTTCATGCAGCCCAGCCAGCGTTTCGGGCGCGGCGGCGCCGGGGGCGGAACGATTTCCGCGACCGGCTTCCCAAAACGGGTTACCAAAATGGGTTTCCGCGTGCGGCGGACGCCTTCGAGTACAGCCAAGCAAGTCGCCTTAAATTTGGAAATGGCTATTTTCTCCATAACAGCGGATCTCCCAATATATTGTGCTATGGTCTGAGACCATAGTCAATAGTTGGCGTTCGAAGTGTCACAACCGAACTGCGAGCGATAGAGGCGTCTCTCAAGTCTACACCTGCGGTAAGCCAATAGGCAGGTTCGCCATTGGAAGCTATGATCTTCTTCGATGAGGATTTTCAGGTCCGATAGCTGGCGTTGATGCGTATGTACTCTTCGGTGAAGTCGCAGGTCCAGAAGCGGGCGGCAGATTTCCCTCCCTGCAGCACCATTCGGATGAGCACTTGCTTGCCGCGCAGTTGCCGCTTAAGGGCGGCTTCGCTGAACTTTGCCGCTCCTCCTTTGCGGCAGACCCGGACGCGGTTCAGATAGATGTCGGCGCGGAGCGGGTCAAACTCCACGCCGGCGTTGCCCGCAGCGGAAAGAATGCGGCCCCAGTTCGGGTCGGCACCGGCCAGGGCGGTTTTGACCAGCGGCGAAAGGGCAATGGAGCGGGCCAGGACCTCCGCCTGCTTTTCCGATGCGGCTCCCTCCACGCGGATCTCCGCCACCCGGCGCGCGCCTTCGCCGTCCGCGACCATCGCTATGGCCAGTTGCTGCGCGACCTCAGTCAATGCCTGGAGAAACTTCTTGCCGCCGGGCCCTTTTTCCGTAATGACCCGATTCCCGGCCATGGCGTTGGCCATGAGATAGACCGTATCGTTGGGCGAGGTGTCGCCGTCGACCGAGATGCGGTTGAAGCTGAGGTCGCACATCCGGCGCGCCGCCGCCCGCAGGAAGCGGGGCTCGACATTCGCGTCGGTGCAGAAAAAGCCCAGCATGGTGGCCATGCGCGGATGAATCATCCCGGCGCCTTTGGAGATGCCGAGGATGGTGATCGAGCGGCCCGCCAGAGCGATGCTGCGGGAGACCACCTTGGGCCGTGTGTCGGTGGTCAGGATGGCGCGCGAGACGGCCCGGTAGCCTCGCGGATGCATCCGTCGAGCAAGCAATGGAAGCAGCTCCGTGATGCAGCGCGCCTCCAGCGGCACGCCGATGACTCCGGTCGATGCCACCAGAACCTGCTCCGGGCGGATGCGGAACAACTCGGCGGCCTTGGCCGCGCACTGCCGGGCCGTGCGCACGCCCTGCGCTCCGGTAGCGCAGTTGGCGTTGCCCGCGTTGACCAGGATCGCCTGCGCAGCGTGACGGCTTCGCCGGAGATGCTCGCGGGAAATCTCTATCGGCGCAGCCTGCAGCCGGTTGGTGGTGAACAAGGCCGCCACACGCGCCGGGACTGTCGAGTAAATCAACGCCACGTCCGGGCCGTGGCCGTGCGTGCGCAGGCCCCCTTCGCCTGCGGCGAAAAGAAAACCTTTTGGGACCTGAATATTTTTGTTTGCTTTGAGCATTAGTCTTTTCGGACTTTCAGGGTTTTTAGAAGCGGCCAGTTTACCGCAACCGGGGCAGCCGGTAGGATATAAAACTATTCCAGGCATCCGGGAGCAAGCTGAATCAGGCGTTTGGAAAAGCCATAGGGCCTCAGAGGCCGGCGATCAAGTGCGCCAGCAAAGCGGCGCGGCGAGGCAGCTCCCGGAGCAAGATGTTTTCGTGGGGTGCGTGGGCGCCTTCGCCGACGCATCCCAGTCCGTCCAGGGTGGGGACTCCCAGAGCCGCCGTGAAGTTGCCGTCCGAACCGCCTCCTACGGAGGTTTCCGAGAGCGTGATGCCCAGCGGTTGGGCCAGTACGCGCGCCCGCTGGAAGAGCTGGGCGACCTGCCGTGTTCGTTCGAGCGGCGGACGATTCTTGCCGCCGGAAATTTTCAAGCTCGTTCGGCGGTCAGCGGGTTTGAGCGACCGAAACTTTTTTTCGACCTCCGTCTGGTCCCGAACCTTGGCAACCCGCACGTCCACCACAGCGGCGGCCTCCGCTGCGACGACGTTCGAGCGGGTTCCGCCGGAGATCACTCCCACGTTAACGGTGATGCCCTTGCGCCGGTCGGCGAACTGCTTCAGGCGCAATGTCTGCCGGGCCAGTTCCTCAATGGCGCTTGCTCCCTTTTCCGGGTCCAGCCCGGCATGAGCGGCGCGCCCTTTTACCCGAATCTCGAACTCGCTGACCCCCTTTCGGGAAGTCTTTAACGCTCCCTTCAAGCCGTGGGCCGGTTCCAGCACCAGGACGCAGTCGCTGCGGCGCGCCTCGCGTTCCGTAAGGGGACGAGAGGAGAGACTTCCGATCTCCTCATCGGAGACGAGCAGCAGCACGACTTTTTTCTTTACAGGGATGCGCAGTGTCCGCAGGGCTTGCAACGCGAACAGGGCGGCGACGATTCCCGATTTCATGTCAAACACGCCCGGCCCGCAGGCGCGGCCCCGCCGCACGCGGAACGGCATGCGGGCAATCGTGCCGCAGGCCCAGACCGTGTCGAGGTGTCCCAGTAGCAGAATTTGTCCGGTCATTGGTCCCGGACCCAGCCGGAACTCCGCCCGCAGGTGGTTGCCGGTCTGCCGCGAAGGAACAACCCGGACGCGGGCTTGCATGCCGCGGGCAATCTCACCCACCATCGTTCCGAAGCGATCGACGGCGGCCTTGTCCGTGCTGGGCGATTCGGCTTCCACCAAACGCCGGAGCATCTTCACCATCTCGCCTTGTTGAGCCTGGAGGGCGTGCAAAATAGAATCCATCGGGGTTACTCCGGAATCCTTACTGATTCATGCAACAATTCGAATATAATCAACTAGATTCCATTAACAAAGCGGCATGTTCCGAGCCGGGTCCCTGAAAGCAGCTTCATCCCGGGAGCGGAGATCAGCAGCCTTTTGTTACCATGCCGGAGTGTCCGCGGAGTCTCGCAGAAGGTAGAACCCAGAATGGAGCGCCCAGAATAAAACACCATGACCCTCGATATCAATGAGATACAGAAAATCCTGCCGCACCGTCCCCCGTTCCTGCTGGTGGACCGTATCCTGGAACTAGAACCGCAAAAGCGAATTGTCGGAATCAAGAACGTGACCATCAACGAGCCGTTCTTTACCGGCCACTTCCCGAATTTTCCGGTGATGCCCGGCGTGTTGATTGTGGAAGCGATAGCGCAGACCGGCGGCGTGCTGGTCTTGCGCGACGTGCCGGATTTGGGAACGAGGCTGGTGTTTTTCGCCGCCATCGAGGAGGCCAAGTTCCGGCGGCCCGTTTTCCCCGGCGACCAATTGCGTTTGGAGGTGGCGGTCCTGTCCAGGCGGAGTACTTTCTGCCGGATGAAGGGGAATGCATTGGTTGACGGACGGTTGGTTGCAGAAGCGGTGATCCTGTGCAAAATATCGGAAAAGACAGCAGAAAAGGCGGCGGAGAAAGCTTAATGAGCAGTGTTGATCTCGAGCGGATACATCCAAGCGCGGTAGTCCACCCCGGGGCGAAGCTGGGAGCGAACGTCCAGGTGGGTCCCTTCTGCGTCCTCGGCGAGGAAGTGGAGATCGAAGACGGCTGCGAGCTGATGGCCCACGTTTACATGGACGGGCCTCTGCGGGTGGGCCCCGGCAACCGCTTCTTTCCCTACTCTTCCATTGGCGTCGTGCCGCAGGATTTGAAGTTTCGTGGGGAGCGGTCTGAGACGGTAATCGGCAGCGAAAACACCCTACGCGAGTTCGTCACCGTGCACCGGGGGACGGCGGGGGGCGGCAGCCTCACGCGCATCGGTGACGGCAACCTCATCATGGCCTACGCCCACGTCGCGCACGACTGCCGCATCGGCGACCATACGGTGCTGGCCAACGGCACAACGCTCGCCGGGCACGTGCTGATCGAGGATTACGCCGTGATCGGCGCCTTCTCCGGCGTCCATCAATTCTGCCGGGTCGGACGCCACAGCCTGGTGGGAGGCTACAGCGTGATCACGCAGGACGTGCTCCCCTTTTCCAAGACCGTCTCGGAGAGGAAGGTTCACGCTTACAGCATCAACAAGGTGGGCCTCGAACGGCATGGATTTTCCTCTGAACGCAGAGACAAGCTGAGCCGCGCGATGCGCCTGCTGCTCTCCTCCAAGCTGAACACCACGCAAGCGCTGGAAAAGATTCGCGAAGAGGTTGCGGACTCGGAAGACGTTCAGGAATTGATCCGCTTTATTGAAAGCTCCGAGCGGGGAGTGATCAAATGACCGCCGCCGCGGACAGCCTGCCGCGCTACGGCCTGATCGCCGGCAGCGGCCAGTTTCCGCTGCTGGTTCTGGAGGCCGCCCGCAGCCGGGGCATCCAGATGGTGGTGGCCGCCATCCGGGAAGAGGCCGCCCCGGAGCTGGAGTCCCGCGCCGGTTGCTTCTACTGGCTGGGGTTGGGCGAGCTTTCCCGGCTGATTCAAATCTTCAAGGAGCAGGGCGTCAGCCGGGCGGTGATGGCCGGGCAGGTGAAGCACAACCGAATCTTTTCCTCCCTGCGTCCGGACTGGCGGTTGTTTCAGGTTCTGATGTCGCTTCCTAAAAAGAACACCGACTCGCTGATCGGGGGGGTGGCCAAGGTGCTCGGCGAAGAGGGCATCGTCCTGGAGAAGTCCACGCTGTTTCTGGAACCGCTGCTGGCCGGCGAGGGCGTGCTGACGCGGCGCGGACCGGACGGGGACGAGCAGGCCAATCTGGATTACGGCAGGCAGGTGGCGCGGGAGCTGGCCCGCTGGGACATCGGGCAGACGGTGGTGGTGGGAGAGCGGGCCTGCGTGGCCGTGGAGGCGATGGAGGGAACCGACGCCGTCATCCGGCGCGCGGCGCAACTGGCCCAGGGCAAGCCCTTGAGCGTGGTGAAGGTCTCGAAACCCGGTCAGGACATGCGCTTCGACGTTCCCGTGGTGGGACTGCCCACAGTCGCCGTCATGAAGGAATCCGGCGCTACGGCCTTGAGCGTGGACGCCGGAAAGACGTTATTGTTCGACCGCGAGGAATTGATCGAGCGGGCGGATGAGGCAGGCATTGCGATTGTCGGCGTGCAGCCAGGCCACAGGGAATCGTAACTGCGGGGTTTGGGTTGTGTGAACACGGTCTAACCGAATGTAGTATCATTTGGACAGCAAGAAGGCTGTCAGTGTTTCGCCGCTTGCTCACGCGCTAAGAGTTCCACACCGACAATTTCTTTTGAAACCAGTTCAAACCGACTATGGGAATACGCATCCAACCACGTGAAATCGACGTAAACGCGGACGATCCGTTCAAAAACGACCTGCTGGACCGGAAGGAGTCGGTAGAGGTCCTCACCCACCTCGTCGGTAATCTCGAAGGACCATGCGTTCTGGCAGTCGATGCCGCATGGGGAACCGGCAAGACCACTTTCCTCAAAATCTGGGCGCAGCACCTTCGCAACCAGGGGTTTCCTATCGTCGAGTTCAATGCCTGGGAGACCGACTTTTCCGGGGATCCCTTTGTCGCTCTCTCCACGGAACTGACGGAGGGCCTCCACGAGCACAAGGACGAACCGCTGGCGACAAAGATCGCCGACACTAAGAAGAAGGGGAAGGAAGTTTTGCGACGAGCCGTTCCGGGTTTGATTCGCGTCGCAACTGCGGGCATCCTGGATGTCGGCCCACTCTTAGAAAAGGAAGTGGGTCAAGCCCTTGCGTCCTACGCCGAGGCTAGACTATCCGAATACCAGGAGGCGCAGAAGTCGGTCAAGGCATTTAGGCGCGCCCTGCAGGACATGGCAGAAGAATTGTCGGAGCAGAAGGGGCACCCTCTCATCGTGATGATTGATGAGCTGGACCGGTGCCGCCCTTCGTATGCTGTCGAACTTCTTGAGGTCGCCAAGCACCTGTTTTCAGTGGACCACATTGTTTTCGTGCTGGCTGTCAATCGTTCTGAACTCGCGCATTCGATCAAGGCACTCTACGGCGCGGACTTTGACGCGCAGGGCTATCTTCGCCGATTCTTCGATCTGGACTTCCGACTCCCTGCCCCTGACCGGGCCGCGTTTATCGACGCGCTGCTTGATGCGACACAGATCAACGAGTACTTCAATCGGACGCGTGATCAGAGTGCAGGTCAAGATATTGTTCGAGACTTGCTGCAAGGGTTTTTTCGTGTGCCAGACCTCAGCCTGCGGCAGATTGCACAGGCCATCCATCGCCTGGGATTGGTGTTCGCGTCGTTGCGCAGTAACCAGTGGTCATTTGCCACAATGACCGTTGTGGTGCTCATCGTTCGGACGATCGACTCGACCCTCTATCACCAGTTCGTCCGTGGTGAGGCCACTGATCTCCAGGTCGTGGAAAAGGTGTTTGGCCGCGACGGGATCAAAACTCTGCAACGGGAGCGCGAAGGTAGACTGTTTGAAGCCATGATCATTCTAGGCACCCAAGAGAATAAATTCGCTCCGTTGCGGTCATCGGAGGCAACCCGTTCACCGCTGTGGCAGCGATACCAGAAGTTGGTTGCTACCCAAGAGTCAACCCCCGCATCACGCGACCCGGAACGAAATCACGCGCAGAATGTAATCAATACAGTTGAATCTATCAACGGAAACATTGCATTGGGGCCGAACACCATTGGATTCCTTCCTTCAGTTCAGCGGCTTGAATTGCTGTCCCCTAGTTTCGTTGGCGAGTGATCCGGAACGGCTTCAGCCGTGCCCTGCCGTTTGACAGTAAAGAACCATATTGAGACTAGCTCTACTATGGGTCCTAAAGAGAGCAGTTCCGGCGAACGCTCTTTTTTCGCCGTGAGCTTTGCGCAAGTCTGCGGACGAAGCAGAGCCTCGATGCCTTCGGCAAGCCCCCTTCGACTTTCATCGACTACTCCCTCGGTTACGCTCGGGATAAGCTGCTCAGGGCGGCAGGGCAAGGTGTGAGCCAGCGGCTACCCCAAGCGGGTCGATGGAGCCAGATTCGGGAGATTCGGGATCTTCGGAATTCTCGGTATGTTCGGTAGATTCGGTTCCCTCGGTAGATTCGGAATGTTCGGAAGAATTTTGTTGCTCCCGGAATTTCCACACGGGAGAATCGAGCCGGAGGGCGTTTGTGAGGTTTAAGGCCTCCTTCTTTCGCCCCTTCCGGGGCTGATGCAGCGCGGCCTTTTTCACCCACGGCTGGCGCCGGGGGCTAGACTCTTGCGCCCCGCTGGGGTTTCATGGGCGTTGTGGGAAGCTATAGACCGACTGTGAAAATCCTCCGGGGGGAGAGGAGCGGGAGGAAAAAAGTTTTTTTGCAAAACGAACCCATTATGTCTTTTAGAATCAACAAAAGCAATGGCTTCGTTTTGGGTTCGTTTGGCTTTGATATGCTAAAAAAAGCCATTGATCGGGGGTTAGGCAGGTTGTGTGCGATTGGAAAGCAAGAGACAAGTGCAGGCAAGGGGCCTGCACGCCAGAGGGCAGGCCTGGAGTCCTGTCGCTACCTCAGGCAGGAATGCCTGCCCTACCTAAGACAAGAATGCCTATCACTACCTAATTTCCCCCCAGAGTTGCAAATGAAGCGGGTCCAATGGAACAGGGATATAGCGGGACCGGCAGCTTGGGTAACCGCTTGCTTAGGCGCGCGGCTTGGATTAGGGCTGCCCGGATGGCGATGCCATGAGGGCCACGCTACCCCTCAGTATCCTTCTGTCTTGTCCACCCGGCTCAGGAGAGGTTCACGGGCCAAATAGCGGCGCAGGTTCTCTGTCACCAGATCGGTCAAGCGCCGCCAGTAACGCTCCGTGGCGCTGCCCAGATGGGCTGTAATCAAAACGTTAGGCAGCTTCCACAGGGGATGTTGCGGCGGGAGCGGCTCCGGATCGGTCACGTCGAGCGCCGCCCCGGCGATCCTGCCCGACTGCAGCGCCCGCATCAGGGCATCGGTATCAACCAATATGCCTCGGGCGATGTTGATTAAATATGCCGTCGGCTTCATGGCCTGAAACGCGGCCTCGTCCATCAGGCCGATATTCTCCGGCGTATCGGGAGCGGCCAGCACCAGGAAATCCGTCTCTGCCAGCAGCGCGTGCAGTTGCGGCGGAGAGTACAGACGGTCGGCCAGCTCGGCTCCGCGCGTCGGGTCGCGCTTGAGGGCGGCCAAGCGCATTCCCAATGCTTTCGCCCGTGCCGCCACCTCCCGGCCAATCGATCCCAGGCCGACCAACCCCAGCGTCTTGCCGTTGATCTCGGTCAGAATATGTTCCGCCTCCCAGCCCTCGGCATGCTCCCAGCGCCGCTCGGCTTGGTGACGGGAGGAAACGAACAGCCGTCGGGATAGAGCAAACAGCAGCGCGATGGTGTGTTCGGCTACGGGAATAGCGTGCACGGTGCGGGAGTTGGTCACCGTCACGGCACTTTCGGCCATTCCCGGCACCAGGAGCTGCGTGATGCCGGCCGCAGGACAGTGAATCCACTTCAGTTTCCGGCAGCGCGCAAACTGCTCCGGCCGCAAGCTCCAGGAGATCAGTATTTCGCAGTCCTCAAGTTCTTGCGTAACCGTATCCGGGTCACGGGCGATGACCACTTCGAGTTCCGGGAACTGGCGGCGGATGGTCTCCTCTACCCAAGCGGGGACCCATAAATACTGAAGTCTGGAGGTGGAGGGCCAAAGGAGCTTTGGTTTTGGGTGAGCACTGGGCGGTCTGTTCATCGGTGGCAGGTTTCCTCGTCAGATACCGTCTTGAGAAAGCGAGGGCACGGCTTCAACCGCGCCGATAGGTCAGCGTCGTAGCGATGGCCTTCAGAGCCTGTGTGGAAACTCGGTTTAACTGTGTGGTAGTCAAAAGGGATTAGTATGATCGGCTCCAGAATTGTGGTGTTTCGGTCTTCGCCGAGTCGCCGGTCGGGGGAATTTGCCGAACTTGCCTTGCTGATCCAGCTTCGGTTGGTTGCGCCACAGCCGGGTGAGGTGGAAAGTCGTTGCGGCCAGCGTGAACTTCACCGCGAGCTTTCCCAGGCTCCGCCGCCGGAACTGCCGCATTCCATGCCCCAAAAGTCCCGGTCGGCGCTGACCTACTGAGGGCGTTCCCGGCAGCGTCGCTGGACCGTCTCCAGCAAAGCAACCTGTGCTGCGCGGTCGGCAGCAGATAGGCTTGCGCCGAGTTGTAGGTCAAGAATTTCATCGCGCCTCCCTTAGGTGCATTATACATAACCCGTTCAATCGGGATTTTAAACACACTCTGAGGGCTTTGGCAGGCGAGTTTTCTCGATACGGCTACCGGATGCTACGCTGACTCAGATTAGCGTCCAGACTTCCACTTTGAATTCACGAGGCGGCTGCAGACAGGGATTGTGGAAGGCGTGGAGACGCCTGCGCAAATGGCAACACTCGGGGATCTGAAATTGCGCCTTTCCGAGATATCCTTGCATCTAATGCCAGCAAAGGGGTAAATTGGTGTTTTGGAAGAGGTTCTCAATTTTCCAAGAGACGGCATATGTCTAGGGTGGGGGAAAATCGGATGAACAAGACTATAAGCGTTGCAGGGGTTCTGTTTGCATGCTGGATAGTTGCAAGTCCGGCTCTAGCTGAGGAAATCGTCATGCCGGCAGGCACCGAGCTCCGGTTGGTGCTGGAGACGACGCTCAACACGAAGAAAAGCGACGCGGGCGACCCGTTCACATCGCGCCTGGTGATACCGGTCTTCATTAACGAGCGAGAAGCGCTTCCTGTGGGATCCGTGGTGGAAGGCACGCTGGCCAGCATGAAAGCTCCCGGGCGGGTAAAGGGGAAGGCCCAGATGCAGCTGCGTCCTGAAAAACTGATCTTCCCGGATGGCCGCAGCATCTCCCTGACGGCATCGGTGACCGATGCACAGACCGGCGGAGAGATCGACGTAGACCCGGAAGAGGGAACCCTCACGGGTCCGGGCAAGGACGGAATCAACGCGAGACAAGTGGGGACCGGGGCCGCCGCCGCTACCGGCATTGGAGCGTCGATGGGCGGAGGCAAGGGCGCCTTGATTGGCGCCGGGGCCGTGGGGGCCATCGCCCTGTTCCACCGGATTTTCAAGAGAGGCAAGGACGCGGTGCTGCCCGCCGGCAGCGAGATTGTGCTGCAACTGACCCGGCCGGTGTCGTTCAATACGTTAGAGGAAGTTCCCCCAGGGGAACGGCAGACACTCCCCTCGGAACAGCGGCAAACACTTCCGTCGGAAGTGGTCTTCGTGGAATAGCAGGCGAGCAGCTCTTATAGACGCCTCCTTCTTTAACCGTCAGCGCAATTGACGCACCGGGTAATCTTTGCTAAACTGCCCTCTCATGCCTTTTAGACTCACCTTCGAGATGGGCTGCTGTTGTCCTTGCAGGGAGTCGTATCGAAGGTGCCCGCAGACGGACTACGCAGTCGAATAAAAGACACGCAATCGAAACTGAGCAGTCATAAAAAACGGGCCCGCCGGTACAACCCAATCGGCGGGATTTTTGTTTTCAGGCGGCTTTCGGTTTGGAGATCACCTGACTAGGGAAGTGCACGGGGTACATACGAGTGGAAAAGAAAACGAATGCCGGCAGTAGAAATGGGAGCAACGGGGAACCGCACGGCGGGCGGCTGGTCAATCGCATGGTCAGCGAGGAAGAAGCTGCCGGATGGGCCGGGCGGGCTGCGGAGCTGCCTCGGCTGAAGCTGGATTTTAGACAGCTCACGGACCTCTACCTTCTGGGCGAAGGCGCCTTCAGTCCGCTGGAAGGCTTTCAAAACCAGAAGGAGGTTGAGAGCGTTCTGCGTGATTGCCGCCTATGCTCAGGCTTGGTCTGGAGCATTCCGGTGGTCCTGCTGACCGGCGAGGAATCCAAGGACTGGAAGCCGGGCACGGACGTGCTGCTTTTAGACTCCGGCGAGAATCCCGTAGGGGTCCTGCATCTGGAAGACAACTTCCCATTGCCGAAGGCGGAGTATGCCGAACAGGTGTTTCGGACAAAAGAAGAAAAACACCCCGGCGTGGCCTGGCTCTACGGCAGCGGGGACACCGCCCTGGGAGGCAAGGTGAGCGTATTTCCGGGATGGCGACCGCATACCTATGAAGGTTATCCCGCCGTGCCCCGGGAGACTCGCCAGGTGATTGCGGACCGTGGATGGAAGCGGGTGGCCGGGTTCCAGACACGCAACCCCATCCACCGAGCTCACGAATACGTCCTGAAGGTGACGCTTGAGGGCTGCGATGGCATTCTGATTCATCCACTGGTGGGGGAAACCAAGTCCGACGATATCCCTGCCGAAGTGCGGCTTCAGTGCTACCAGGCCTTGATCGATCATTACTTTGTTCCCGAGAGGACCCTGCTGGCGCTCTATCCTACCTGGATGCGGTATGCCGGTCCGCGCGAGGCGATCTTTCACGCCCTGGTTCGGAAAAATTACGGCTGCACTCATTTCATCGTGGGGCGCGACCATGCGGGCGTGGGCAACTACTACGGTCCGTTTGAAGCACAGCAGATCTTCCAGCAATTTTCCGCCGAGGAACTCGGGATTCAGCCGCTGATGTTTGACCTGGTTTTTTTCTGCAAGTCGTGCGGCGGCATGGGAACGCCCAAGACCTGCCCCCACGGCAAGGAAGCCCACGTCCATCTGAGCGGGACTCAGGTAAGAGAAATGCTGCGGCAAGGCTTGTTGCCCCCGCCCGAGTTCACGCGGGAGGAAGTAGGGCGGATTCTGATCGAGAGTCTGGCGCCGGCTGATGCAGGCGCCGGAGGCAAATAAACGATTGAGGCCATCCGCTGCGGGCTCCCTGCGGGGGACCGCCCTGGATGGTTCAAAATTGAAATCATTCTGACATTGCAGGAGCGAGGGAATTTATATGGTTTTATCTACAGAGGAAGTCCAGAAACTGGACGAAGAGTTCGCGAAGAATTCGGGAGAAGAAATTCTGGGCTGGGCGCTAGACCGCTTCCATCCTAAGATGGCGCTCGCCACCAGCTTTCAGACCGAGGATATGGTGGTTCTCGATATTGCCTGGCGTATTCAGCCTCAGGTGCGCGTCTTTACGTTGGATACCGGACGCCTGCACCAGGAGACCTACGAGGTGATGGATCGGGTCCGGGATCAATATGGCATGAAATTGGAGATACTTTTCCCGGACGCGGCGGAGGTGGAGAGTATGGTGCGCTCCAAGGGCCTGAACCTGTTCTACCAGAGCACGGAAAACAGGCACGAATGCTGCGGGGTGCGGAAGGTGAACTTGTTGAAGAAATTCCTCGCCGGGGTGGACTGCTGGGTGACGGGCCTGCGCCGCGACCAGTGGGCTACGCGCTCTGCTATTAGCAAGATTGAGATCGACGCGGGCAATAATGGCATCGCCAAGCTGAACCCGATCGCCGATTGGACCGACCAGCAACTCAAAGAGTACGTTCAGAAGCACAACGTCCCGAGCCACCCATTGTATAGTCAGGGCTTTACCAGCATCGGCTGCCTACCGTGCACGCGTCCGACTCAGGAGGGAGAAAATCCCCGCGCGGGCCGCTGGTGGTGGGAACAGGACCTGCAGAAGGAATGCGGTTTGCACGTGGCGGCTGCGGAGAAATAACTTGCGCGGCAGCGGCCAATCGTCAGCAACTATCCGGACAGGGAAGACCGGCTTTGCAGCTTGGCCGCAATGTCTGCAAGAATCTGTTTCCCGTGAAAGCGGCCGTTTTCAATAAAAATTTCCGCGGTTTCCAGGCCCGCAATAATCACGCCCGCCAGATAAAGTCCAGCCACGTTGCTCTCCAAGGTATCCGGATGGCAGCGCGGTCGCATCCGGGTTGATTCCATCTCGACGCCTGCGCTCCGGATAAAATCCATGTCCGGATGGTAGCCCGTCAGGGCCAGCACGAAGTCGTTCTTGAGCGTCTGCGTCGTGCCCTTTCCATTGGCACCTTCCGCTGGAGCCAGCCGGATGCAATCGGGAAGTATTTCCACGACACGCGTATTGAAAAAGGCTTGGATCTCTCCCTTACGGATTCGGTTCCCGATGTCCGGGCGGACCCAGTATTTGATGCGGTCTGAGACCGCCGCCTGGCGGTGGATCAAGGTCACGCGCGCGCCGTGCCGGTAGAGATCGAGCGCCGCCTCGGCAGCGGAATTCTTTCCGCCTATGACGGCGACATCGGAGTCATAGTAAGGGTGAGCTTCGCTGTAGTAATGCAAAACCTTCGGCAGGTCCTCCCCTGGAATCCCCATCATGTTCGGCAGGTCGTAGTAGCCGGTGGCGAGAATGGTCTTGCTCGACCGGTAGTGCTGGGGGATGCCCAAGCGGTCGCGGGTGGAGAACTCAAACTCTCCATCCGAGCCCTGGATTTTCTCTACCCGCTCGTATTGATGGACGTTTAGCTTAAAGTGCTGGACGGCCAACCGGTAATACTTCAGCGCCTCCAGGCGGGTCGGCTTTTCCCTCTGGCACACCAGGGGAAGATCGCCGATCTCAAGCAGCTCCGGGGTAGTAAAGAAACCCATATTGACCGGATAGCGGTACAGGGAATTCACCACACAGCCCTTTTCCAGCACCAGATGGCTCAGCCCCCGCCGCTTGGCCTCGATGGCGCAAGCCAGCCCGGTGGGGCCTCCTCCGACAACGATTACGTCATAAGTAGTCATAGGAACATCGAATAATAGGTCTTGAGGGGCGTTGGGTCAATAGGGTCAACCGGTGTTGAAGGGCAGCTATGGCAGCCTGCCCTGAGCTTGCCGACGGAAGAATTTTTCCCTGCTGCGGGCATTCCTCGCTACGCATTCCTCTCCTGCTGCATGAGCGCGGCTCGCAATCCGCCCTCCGGTGTCAGCTCCAGCAGGGCCGCGCAGTTGTGCTTCTCCGCGTCCAGATGGCGAGGGTGGGCCGGGAAGCTACAAAAAGTGAAACCCTGCCGCAGAAGATCTTCCAACATCTCAATCACGTATTATTCTAATCCTTGTTTCACTTCCTAGATTCCCTTTCGGCGTGATGCTAGAGTTGCCGCGGAAATTCAGTGGCAGGAAACCGCCACAAGAAGCTGTCAGAAACATAGCGGAGGAGACACTCAGAATGCTTTGCAAGCTGGAGCAGGTGATTATCTGTTGCTCGGAGATGAAACGGTCGGCCGCCTTCTATCGAGATGTGCTCGGGTTTCCGGTCAAGCGGGAGTCGGCGGAGTGGACCGAGTTCCACTGCGGCGGCGTGACGCTGGCCCTGCGTCTTGCTGCGACTTCGGAAGCGGCACAGAACCAGCGGCAGCACGGTCAAGACCGGGCCGGGGAGGCACGTCTGAGCTTTGAAGTGCTGGACATCGAAAAGTTTTTTCAGGAAAAAAAAGAGCGGGGCGCGGTGTTTTCCCTTCCCCCCGCGACAACCGATTCCAGGCGCAAACGCGCAGTCTTGCTCGACCCGGACGGTTTGCCCATCTCCGTCGCGGAAGAAGTTCGCTAGAGCGGTTCCACAGTTCGTGTACCCCATATCGGCTCTCGTCAGGGCATGGCCCGCCGTTCCGGGGCGGAGTGGGAACCGCTTCAAGCAGTTCCTCGCTGCGCTCGGTGTGAACGCGTTGTGGTTTACACCAACTGTGACGCTCCAGCCGGCGGGCGGTGACGGAAACGATTGCTGTTACTCGCTGATCTTCAACACGGCGAGGAAAGCCTCCTGGGGAATATCGACGCGCCCGACGCGCTTCATCCGTTTCTTTCCTTCCCTCTGTTTTTCCAGAAGTTTTCGTTTGCGGGTGATGTCGCCGCCGTAGCACTTGGCGATGACGTTTTTGCGTATGGCGGAGACGGTTTCTCGCGCGACGATCTTGCTGCCGATGGCGGCCTGCAAGCTGACCTCAAACATCTGCCGGGGGATCAGTTTTCGAAGTTTCCCGACCAGTGCTTTGCCGCGCGGATGGGCATGGTCCCGGTGCACGATGGCGCTGAGCGCGTCCACCGGCTCGCCGGCCACCAAGATGTCCAGCTTCACCAGCGGCGATTCCTGGTAGCCCGCCAGGTGGTAGTCGAGAGAGGCGTACCCCCGGGAGGTGGTCTTCAGGCGGTCATAGAAATCGAGCACCATTTCGTTCAGCGGCAGGTCATAGGTCAGCACCACCCGGTTGGACGACAGGTACTCGAACGACTTCTGCACGCCGCGTTTTTCTTCGAGCAGCGCCAAAACGCCGCCCAGGCAGTCATCGCGCGTCAATATGGTGGCGGTGAGGATGGGCTCTTCCACGCGGGCAATCTCAACCGGCGGAGGGAATCGCGCGGGGTTGTCCACCTCGATCACCTCCCCATCGGTCCGCGTCACCCGGTAGCGAACGCCCGGCGCGGTGGTGATCAGGCTCAGGTTGAACTCGCGTTCCAGGCGCTCCTGGACAATCTCCATGTGCAGCAAGCCGAGGAAGCCGCAGCGAAAGCCGAAGCCGAGCGCGACGGAACTCTCCGGCTCGTAGGATAAAGAGGAGTCGTTCAGGCGGAGTTTTTCCAGCGCCTCGCGCAGCGGCACGTGATGGTCGGCGTCGGTCGGGTAGAGCCCGGCGAAGACCATGGACTTGATCACCTCAAAGCCCGCCAGCGGCTCGGCGGCGGGCCGCTCGTCCTCCGTGACGGTGTCGCCAATCTGTGTGTCGGAGACCTTCTTGATGTTGGCGATCAGATAGCCCACCTCGCCGGGACCCAGCTCGCGGACAGTCACGGGCTTGGGCGTGAAGACGCCCAGCGTCTCGGCGGTATAGACCTGGTTGTTGGACCACAAGCGAATGCGCGTGCCTTGCCGCAGCGTGCCCTCGCGAACCCGCACCAGCACGATAGCTCCGCGATAGGGATCAAACCAGGAGTCAAACAGCAGGGCTCGCAGAGGCGCTTCTGGAGAACCGTCCGGCGGCGGAATGCGGTGGACGATAGCTTCCAGCATCTCCTCGATCCCCCTGCCATATTTTGCGCTCACCAGCAGGGCGTCATGCGCCTCCAGGCCGATGGCGCTTTCGATCTGACGAATCACGCCCTCCGGATCGGCGCCGGGCAGATCGATTTTGTTGATGACGGGAATGATCTCGTGGTTGTGGTCCAGCGCCAGGTAGGTGTTGGCCAGCGTCTGCGCCTCCACGCCTTGGGAGGCGTCCACCACCAGCAGCGTGCCCTCGCATGCCGCCAAGCTGCGCGAGACCTCGTAGGAAAAGTCCACGTGGCCGGGCGTATCAATCAGATTCAGTTGGTAGGTTTTCCCATCCCGCGCCTTGTGGAGAATCCGCACGGCACGGGCTTTGATGGTGATGCCACGCTCCCGCTCGAGGTCCATGTCGTCGAGCACTTGCTCGCGAAGTTCCCGCCCGCTTAGCGCGCCGGTCACCTCCAGCAGCCGGTCGGCGAGGGTGGATTTGCCGTGGTCAATGTGCGCCACGATGGAAAAGTCGCGGATGAGTTTGGTGTCCATAGCCTGAGCGTATGCAGGTTTGTGGGAATCGCCCGGAGATTCCTCAGTTCGATTTTGCGAGGAGCGGAAGGATGGGGTTTCCCTCTGCCGGCAATCCAGAGCCGACCGGCAGCAGGCACGATCCGTGCGAATGCGCGTGCCCCGCACTTCTACATCTATCAGACGCCAGGCAGGTTGTCAATTTGGGAGCTTGCCGGCGAGTTCATCTTCACATCGTGCTAGCCCGTAGAAGCAATCAGGAAACAAGATTTTCCACGTTGCTTGCTGGACTGGACGAGTTAACCATTAGGGTACATTTTCAATCAGGGCATACGGAAGTTGGAAAGCGATAAGAAAGGTAAGCAGGTACGCTATAATGAGATTCAGCCCCCCAGATTCTCTCTTCAAGCGGGTCCCAGCCTGTAGACAACCCCCAAAATCTTGTGTATTTACTTGGGGATGATCTATATACTGTACTTTCTTTCGAAAGCAGACCGGCCAGAGTGGCGTTCGAGGTACGGTAGAACGAGCGATTCCTGACGTCCTCAAGTTTACCCGGCTTTCTGATTTTCCAGGTGAGGTGCAAGTTGTTCAGACTTCAACAAATAGAACTGCTTGGCTTTAAGTCCTTTGCGGATCGCACCCGGATCAGTTTTGATGGCGCTGGGATCGCGGCCATCGTGGGCCCAAACGGGTGCGGCAAGAGCAACATCAGCGATGCAATCAGCTGGGTTCTGGGGGAGCGATCCGCCAAGCAGTTGCGCAGCGACCGCATGCAGGATGTCATCTTCAATGGGACTCCCGGCCGGAAGGCCAACGGGATGGCGGAGGTTCGGTTGACCATCGTGGACCCGCAGAAGGCTGCGGCTGCTCCTGCCGGTTCCAACGACCAGTCCTCGACAAACGGACATTCGAAGCCATCCCGGCCTGGGGAGATTATGGTTTCCCGCCGGCTGTTTAATTCCGGCGAGAGTGAATATCTGATGAACGGCCGCATCTGCCGGTTGCGCGACATCCAGGAGCTTTTTCTGGGAACCGGTCTGGGCGCGGACTCCTATGCCATTATCGAGCAGGGCCGGATCGGGCAAATCCTCAGCTCCAAGCCGTATGAACGCAGGGCCTTGATTGAGGAGGCCGCCGGCGTCACCAAATTCAAAGCCAAGCGCAAGCTGGCCTGGGCGAAGCTGGAGTCTTCGCGTCAAAACCTGGCGCGGGTGCAGGATATTCTGGAAGAGGTCACGCGCCAGGTGAACTCGCTCAAGCGGCAAGCCGGCCGGGCGCGCCGTTTCCGGGAAATGCAGCAGGAGATGCGTCGCCAGCTGCGGACTTTGCTGGCGACGCGCTTCCAGGAGAGCGAGCAGGAGGCGGTGCGAATTGCCCTGGAGTTGAGCATGAGGAACGCTTCCTTCCAGGAGCAGATCGAGCAGACCCAGAGCCGGGAAACGCAGCAGCGGGAGTTGCATCAAGTCGTGGAGCGCGACGAAGCGGAGTTGCGTAAGGGTGTCGAGGAGCGGTCGGGATTGCGCTTGGCCGCCGAGCGGGCTCGCAGCCAGTTCGCCGCGCAGTCTCAGGAGATCACCCACCTGGAGAGCCGGATGGAGGAAGCGCAGGCAGAGCAGGGCCAGTTGCGGTCCCGGCGGGAGAATCAGGAATCGGAGCGGGACCGGCACGCAGCCTCGCTGACGGAGATCGACACTGAAGCGGAGGCGTTAGCTAGCCGGTTGCGGGGATTTGAAAGCCTGTCGCAAGCCTGCCAGAACGATCTGAAGGAAAAGGAAAAAAGGGTCGGGCAGCTGCGCCAGGAGATGCTGGAAACCGTGGACCAGTGCGCCACGCTCCGCAATCAAGTTGTCCAACTAGAGCAGTTCCTCGCCGGAACCGAACGGCAAATCCTTCAGGAAGAAAGCGAACTCTCTGCGGCACAGGCGGAGTGCGAAGCCGTTTCCTCGCGGCAGGGAGACCTCAGCGCGGACATGAACCGACAGAAGGCGGAATTGGAATCGATCGCCGCCCGGCGCGCCTCTTTGGAGGAAAATCTGCGCGCTGCCAGGGAAAAGGAGTCGCGGCAAAGAACGGAGCTCGAACAACTGCGCGTGGAACTGTCCGGTCAGCGCGCGCGGCATTCCTCTCTGCAAGAGATTCTGGCCCGCCGCGCCTACAGCACCGAGACGGTCCAGCGGTTGTTTGAAAAGCAGACCCCGCAAGGGGCCGCCGCGAGCGCGGACGGCGGAGGCGCGATCGAGTCCTGCTTCCAGCCCGCCGGGGTCCTGGCGGACTTTGTCGAAGTGGATGCGGACTGTGAGCACGTCGTAGAGGAGTTTTTGCGGGAGGAGCTCGACTACATTGTGGTGAACGATTGGGATTCGGTGAATGAGGCCATGCGCCTCCTGCGGACTGAGATTCCGGGACGCGCCACCTTTTTGTTGCACTCGGCAGAATCGGCTCCGGCCAACGGGAACGGCGACGGTCCGGCGAAAGGTTTTCAGACCCTGCTTGGCTCCCCTGCCAGGGCTCTCGCCGGAAGCTTTGGTGCAGGTCCGCTTTCCCCAAAAACTGCCACGGAGAGCCGCTCTTTGACGCTGGTCGGCGACAGCCCGCGACAGGGCAACGGAACCGCTGTGCAGGAGGATTGCAGCTCGCTCCCCGGAGTGCTGGGACCGCTGGAGGCTCGCCTGCGTTTTTCAAATGGGCTTTCCGGTCAGGTGGGCGCGTTGCTGCCGAAGCTCCGCAGTTGCTACCTGGTCGCCGATGTGGAGGCCGGGCGGGCTCTCTCCGGAGAGCACCGGAACTCTTATTTTTTGACCCCCGAGGGAGACTGCTTCCATGGCGGACTGGTTACGGCGGGCAAAGCCAATCTCGGCAGTCCCCTGGCCTTGAAGCGGGAACTCCGCGAATTGACGCGCAGCGTGGCGGAGCGGGAAAAGATCATGGCGCGGACGAGCGAGGAGCTGGCCCGCGCGACCGTGGAGATCGACCGGCTACAGATCGCCGTGCAGTCTCTGTCCCAGGAGCAGGGAGAGATGGAGAAGCGCCGGGTGATGGCGGAACGGGATTGGAAGGAGACGCAGGAAGGGCTGGAGCGCGCTGCGGAGCGTCTTTCCGTGTGCACCCTGGAAGTGGAGCGGTTGCGCCGGGAAGCGGAGCGTGCCCGCCGGCAGCTTGCGCAGGACACGCAGGAAATCTCCCTTCGCGAGCAAAGGCGAGCGGAGATTGAAACCGAAACCGGTCTCCTGACCCGGAGCATGGCCGATCTGGAGGTTGCCCGGGAGCAGGCCAACGCGAGCGCGATGGAGACCAAAAGCCGGCTCGCCGCGTTCCAGGAACGTCATCGGGCGGTGGCCGAGGCGCTGGAGCGCGTGGAGCATGCGATGAATGAGCTTTCCAGCCGCGCCGCTGAGGTCACCCGGCAATGGGAGCAATGGCGTGAGCGGAGGGACAGCGCCGTCCAGCAGAATCTCCGCCTGCAGCAGGAAGCCGCGCAGGCCGAGCAACGCGCCGAGCAACTGACGGTCCGGCTGGCGGAGCTCGAAAAAGATTGCGAGCAGCATCGGTCGCAGTTGACGGTTTTGGAGCAGGAGCTGGAACAATCCCGCCGGGAGCTGGAGGAGGTCCGGAGCCAGAAGACGGAGGCGGAGGTGCAACTGGCCCGGATGGATTCGGAACTCGCTCACCTCAAGGAGTCCTGCCGCAACGAACTCAATCTGGAGATGGAGGAGCTGACCAAGGAGGAGTTGCCTCGGTTGAATGCGGAGGAGATGGCCGCTGCCGATGAGAGCTGTCGGCAACTGAAGAGCAAGATCGAATCGCTCGGGCCGGTCAACATGATGGCTCTGGAAGAATTGGAAGAGTGCCGGCAGCGGCACGATTTTCTGGAGCTTCAGAAGCAGGACCTGCTCGACTCGATCCGGGACACCACCCAGGCGATCGCGGAGATCGACACCGTCTCCCGCAAAAAGTTCCTGGAAGCCTTTGAGCAGATCAACTCGCATTTCCAGCGCACCTTTGAAACTCTCTTCAACGGCGGCCAGGGGTTTCTGCGTCTGACGGACCCGGAAAATATCGCCGATTGCGGCATTGAGATCGTGGCGCAGCCGCCCGGAAAGCGGCTCCAAAACGTCCTGCTGCTCTCCGGCGGAGAGAAGGCTCTGACGGCCCTGGCCCTGTTGATAGGGGTGTTTCACTACCGCCCCAGCCCGTTCTGTATTCTGGACGAGGTGGATGCCCCGCTCGACGACGCCAATATCGAGCGCTTCACCAAGCTGCTTGAAGAGATGAGCCGCGAAACGCAGTTCATTATCATCACCCACAGCCGCAAAACCATGCGCGTCGCCCCTGTTCTCTACGGCGTCACCATGGAGGAGGCAGGAGTGTCGAAGATCGTCTCCGTCCAGTTCAACGGCTCAGCCGCCGTGCCCGTTCCCGCGCAAAAAGCAGTCTCCGCAGCCCGCTAAGCCGGGACTGGTGCAAGCAAGGGTAGCCACGGTGAGTGCTTTCCTCGCCGTGGACTTTGGGACACTTCCAAATCTACAGACCCACTCGAAAGCGCCAGGGGGCAAGTGTGAGCGCCGAGAGCTTTTTCGACGAATCAAGGGAGCAATCTGCGGTGAAGACTGCGATTGTCTCCAAATACTTCTGGAGCTGGGCGAAGGTCATCATGCCTCAAGCTCAGAAGACCAGAGAGAAAAAGATCGCCTACCTGGATTTGTTTGCCGGCCCCGGCCGATACAAAGACGGTGCGAAATCGACCCCCTTACTCATCCTCGAAAAGGCGATCAAAGACAACACGATGAGCCAGATGCTCGTCACGATCTTTAACGATAGGGATGACCACAACACCCAAGACCTTAAGTTCTCCATCAACCAACTCGCCGGAGTCAAGAAACTCAAGTACCCGCCCGATGTCTGGAATAGCGAAGTTGGTTCCGAGATGGTGAAGCATTTCTCTTCAATTCAATTGGTGCCGACGCTGTTCTTTGTCGATCCGTGGGGTTACAAGGGGCTTTCGCTGCAACTTGTCAACTCGGTGCTCAAGGACTGGGGTTGCGATTGCATTTTCTTTTTCAACTACAACCGAATCAACATGGGACTCAACAACCCTATGGTACAGGAACACATGGCCGCGCTTTTCGGTGTCAGTCGGGCGCAAACTCTGCGCAAAAGGCTTGAGGACCTCTCGCCAGATGACCGCGAAAGTTGCATCCTCGAGGAGTTATGCAAAGCGCTGGGCGCGAAAGAGGGTCGGTTTGTCTTACCGTTTAGCTTCAAGAACGATAAGGGAACACGCACTAGTCACCATCTGATTTTCGTTAGTAAAAACCTTCTTGGCTATAGCATCATGAAGGAAATTATGGCGGCTGAGAGCTCATTACACGAGCAGGGGGTTCCGAGCTTTCAGTACAGCCCCGCCGACACGCGTTTCCCGCTGTTGTTCGAGTTAAACCGGCCGTTGGACGACCTTGAGGATATGCTGCTCGCCGAGTTCGCCGGCCAGACGATCGCAATGAAAAAAATCTATGAACGGCACCATGTAGGCCGCCGTTTCATTAGAAGGAACTACAAAGACGTGCTGAAGAAGATGCAGGCCAAAGGAGTGATCCACTGTGAACCATCGAAGCGCCCAAAGGGTACGTTCGGGGACAAAATAAAGGTAACTTTTCCGCGTAGAGGAGGCGACAGTGGCACAATCAAGCATTGAGTGGACCCGGTCGACATGGAACCCCTTAACCGGCTGCACAAAGATCAGCCCCGGTTGCAAGCACTGTTATGCCGAGCGGATGGCACTCAGGCTGCGCGCAATGGGACAGCCGAACTACCGAAACGGCTTCAAGCTCACTTTGCATGAGCACGTCCTGGCGGCTCCGCTCAAGTGGAAAAAGCCACAGCTCATCTTTGTCAACTCCATGAGCGATCTCTTCCACAGAAACGTGCCCTTCGATTTCATACAGAGGATTTTTGCTGTCATGCACCGGGCGCAATGGCACCAGTTTCAAATTCTTACAAAGCGATCGGAGCGGCTGGCTGACTGTAGCTCCAGAATCGATTGGCCCCCGAATGTTTGGATGGGCGTGAGCGTAGAAACCCCAAATTACGCATTCCGAATCGAGCATCTACGCCAGACCGGCGCCCAAGTAAAGTTTCTTTCCTTGGAGCCTCTTCTGGAATCGCTTCCAAGCCTGAATTTGCAGGGCATGGATTGGGTGATAGTCGGAGGAGAATCAGGACCCGGAGCGCGCCCTATCGAGACATCCTGGGTGGTTGACATTCGAGACCAGTGCAGCCGCGCCCACGTTCCCTTTTTCTTCAAGCAATGGGGAGGACGGAATAAGAAGGCAACTGGCAGGAAGCTCGAGGGAGAAACTTATGATCAGATGCCCGTCATGCAGGTGAATGATCCCCAAGGGTCTGTTTCGTCACAAAGGTTCGAGCGCGTTGAGCACGCCATGAACAGATAACGCAGGCCACACTCAAGTCTTCAATTGGCACTGTCCTTCTCACGTTTTCCATCCCGTTTCCATTTGGACAGATATTCTTTCTCTGGCGTGTTCCTACCTCCCGCCTGGGAAGAAACCAACTGCCCGGCACCAAAACCCCTTGCAGTTCCCGCCGCACATCAGGATAATTTGAGGGTTGATCGGATGGCGAACCTGCCTGCTGCCAGCTCAAGACGGTTTGTTGCTGGAGAAAAGGCTCTGCTGTAGAAGGAGGGAAATGGCCGGCAAGAAATCACGCGGGACCGCAACAAACAAGGCTCCCGGCCCGGTTGGCCGGGGGGTGGATGAATTGAGCCTTTCGGAGCGTATGGAATACGCCGGGAAGTGGGTGGCCTTTCGGATTTACACTCCTCCGGGAATAGTAATCCGCAATGGGATCGAGTACGCGGATGTATGTCTGAAAACGATCGAGGCTGCCGGAGCCAGCTTCGAGGAGTGCCACGCTCAACTCCGCAGCCGGAATCTCAATCCGGCGGAATTCGAGTTTACCCTCTTGACCCTCCCTTATTAGGAGAGAAACCGGCAGGCTCGTTCCGGCGCAACGGGCCGGGGAGTCCCGGCTGCGGCAGCGAATGTCTTTATGGCATTGACGCCTTATGGGCATGACTAAAAACGCGTTGGAGATCCCGGAGACTCTGAAGGGGAAGTACGAGCCGGTGATCGGTCTCGAGGTGCACGTCCAACTGCGGACGCGCTCCAAAATCTTCTGCGGCTGCTCCACCCGTTTCGGCGATCCCCCCAACACCAACTGCTGCCCGGTCTGTCTGGGCCTGCCCGGCGCGCTTCCGGTTCTGAACCGGGACGCGGTGTCGATGGCCGTCAAGGCGGCGCTGGCGCTGAAATGCCGGGTGAATCCGTCTTCCCGCTTCGCCCGCAAGAACTATTTCTATCCCGACCTGCCCAAGGGTTATCAAATCTCCCAGTTCGACCAGCCGCTGGCCGAGCACGGCTGGATTGAGATTCGTTCCGGAGAAGAGGAGGCGGAGGGAGGCCTTCAGGAGAAGGGAACCAAGCGGATCGGCATCACCCGGCTGCATATGGAAGAGGACGCCGGCAAGAGCATCCACGACGGCTTTCCCGACTCCAAGGACAAAAGCTATGTGGACCTCAACCGCACCGGCACCCCGCTGGCCGAGATCGTCAGCGAGCCTGAGCTGCGCAGCTCGTCCGAGGCCTACGATTACCTGACGCGGCTGAAGCAGATACTGGAGTACCTCGAAGTCTCCGACTGCAACATGGAGGAAGGCAGCCTGCGCTGCGACGCCAACGTCAGCGTGCGCCCGCGCGGCCAGCGGGAGCTCGGCGTCAAGGCCGAGGTCAAGAACCTCAACTCCTTCCGCTACCTGCAAAAGGCGCTCGACTATGAGATCGCGCGGCAGTCGCAGTTGCTCCAGCGCGGAGAAAAGGTCGCCCAGGAGACCCGCCTCTGGAACCTCGAGCAGCAAAAGACCGTCAGCATGCGCAGCAAAGAGTACGCCCACGATTACCGCTATTTCCCGGAGCCCGACCTGCTTCCCCTGGTGGTCGGCGAGGCGTGGCGGGAAGAGATTCGGCAGACGCTCCCGGAGCTACCCCAGGACAAGAGGCTCCGTTTTACGAAAGATTACAGACTGAGCGGATATGACGCTGAGGTGCTCACGGGATCACGGGTCTTGGCCGATTACTACGAGAAAGTGACGGCGGCGGGCGCCGACCCCAAGCTGGCGGCCAACTGGGTGATGGGAGATTTGCTGGGGGCTCTGAAAGCGGCAGGAAACCAGATCGGCGAATCGCCCGTCTCGCCGGATGCCTTAGCAGGGCTGTTGGCGCTCATTCAGAACAAGACGCTCTCCGGCAAGATGGCCAAGAGCGTCTTTGAGAAGATGTTTAGCACCTCGGAAAGCGCAGAGGCGGTCGTCGGCAGGCTGGGACTCCGTCAGATTACCGATTCCGGCCAGATTCGAGACACCATCCGCCAAGTCATCGCCGCCAATCCCAAGCAGTTGGCGCAGTACAAGTCTGGCAAGACGGCGCTGATTGGCTTTTTCGTGGGCCAGGTCATGAAGTCCACCAGAGGCCAGGCCAATCCCCGGAAGGTCAATGAACTGTTGAAGGAAGAACTCGGCGGAGCTTAATGTATCCCGGCGTCCCTGCCGGCTGAGCTCTGGCCGGGAAGGGGGCCGCAACCGGTGGCCTCTTTGGAAAAGGTGGCTTTCCCAATTGACATTTAGTATTCAGTAGCAATAATCAAAAACGAAAATTCATGTTGCGAGGAAATTATGCTTGAAGTAGGACAACCAGCACCGGGCTTTCAACTTGCGGACGACCAAAACCGTGCGGTGAACCTCAAGGACTTTCAGGGGCAGCCGCTGGTCTTCTTTTTCTACCCCAAGGCCGATACTCCTGGCTGAACTGCGGAAGCATCCGGGTTCCGTGATGCCATCGCTGATTTTCAGCAACGGGGAGTGGCCGTGGTCGGCGTAAGTTCGGACACTCCCTTGCTGCAAGATAAATTCAAGAAGAAATACTCCCTGCCCTTTCCGCTACTGTGCGATGTGGACCGGAAAGTAGCCAAAGCCTACGGCGTGCTCAAAGAGAAGAACATGTACGGCAGAAAGGTTCTCGGCATCGAGCGCACCACGTTCTTGATTGACGCCTCCGGGAAGGTCCAGAAGATATTTCCAAAGGTTCGCGTCGCGGACCACGTTCAGGAAGTGCTGGCGGCGCTCTCGCAGTGACCGCAACGAGCAAACGGCGGGAGGAGTTTAAGGAACACGCAATCCGCTTTCCCCATTTGACGGACGCCAACAGCCTGACGCGGCTTGGCGTCTTGCGCGAAGACCGTGCCGGGGAGGACCATGCAATGGAAGATGGGGCGATTCTGGGATTTCTGGAGGTAGAGTGATGAGAAAAAAGCATTCGTTCCGGCCGCCATTTGGGACCGTATTCCGGACAATGATCCTCGGCGTGGCGCTTCTGCCGCTGGCGTTACAGGATGGCGGGGCACAGTTCAGAGGGTCCGGACGGCGGCCATTCCCCCGCTTCCCGGAGCCAATGAACCTCCCGGCCAAGCGGCACCTGAGCAGGCGAATGCTCAAGGCCAGCTATGAGCAGGTCGTGAAAGACGTTGAGCGGCTCTTTGAGTTGTCAACCCAACTCAAAGACGAAGTGACCAAAGCGGATGAAGATGTCATGTCGGTTTCCGGCATCCAGAAAGCGGAGGAGATTGAAAAACTTGCCAAGAAGATCCGAAACCGCATGAAGAACTTGTAGCCGGGGAAATCGCTTCCGGTCGGCTGGGTTCATTTTCAAAATCCCGGCATTGCGAACTTCCGGTTTTTGCAGGTTCCGTGAGTTATAATGGGGCCGTCCATTGGGCGGTTCGAAAAGGTCTTCTGGATGGGGCAGGCAGGGTTTTCCTGATGCGGCCGGCCCTGCAGAAGGCCGTCTTTTCTTTGAGGGAGGCTAATCATGAAACATGTAATCGGAAAGCTTATGTTGTTTTCGCTGGCAGCGGGTTTGGCAGTGGTCCCGATGCGCGCGGCGGAGGGTGAGTTCGTGGAGCAGCTAAAACAACAGTGGGAGTCTTCCCGCAGGCAAATGGTGCAAGTCGTGGAGGCCATACCGCAGGATAAGTATGATTACCGGGCGACGCCGGAGGTGCGCACCTTCCGTGAAATCATCCTTCACGTGGTCGGAGAAAATCTGAGCTGGATGGAGATCGTGGGCGGAGTGGAAAATCCCGGAGAGTACACTCGTTTCGATCATCTCACCGACCGCCAGGACGTGGTCAAGGCCACCGCGGACTACTTTGATTACGGGGCCAAAGTTCTGGATGGCTTGACGGACCAGACGGCGATGGAAACCGTCATGCGGCGCAACCGGCCCATGCCGCGCTGGGTTATTGTGATGCAGGCCATCGGCCACAGTAAAGAGCACTATGGGAATCTGGTAACCTACTTGCGATTGAACGGCATGGTGCCGCCCTCCAGCGCGCCGCGGCCGCCGCAGTAGGACGGTTCCTAGACTTCCTCCGGGAGCCGATTGCGGCTGCCAAGGGTGCCGGCGTTTTTCGGTAACTCCTGAGCCCGCGCCCATTCAACCGATCGCTTTCATTGGCAGGAGAAAAATGAATTGTCACAGAAGAAAGTCCGTTCTTTTCTTTGCCGCTGTTCTTCTGGCAGGAATCGAAACCGCAGCCGCCCAAAACACGATCCTCGAAGAGTTGCAGAGCCAGTGGGAGGCGACCGGGAATCAGATCTACACTATGGCTGAAGCAGTGCCGGAGGACAAGTACGACTTCAAGCCCACTCCCGAAGTGCGCAGTTTCCGGGAACAACTGATTCACCTGGCCAGCGAAAATTACATGTTTATGGGGTTTGCAGCGGGAACCGGCAGCCCGCTGGACCGCGACAGCTTGAACGGCCTCCGGAGCCGCGCCGAGATACTCAAGGCGCTTTCGGAAAGCTATGACTACGGCGCAACAGTTCTGGCCGGCCTGAGCGACCGGAAGCTGCTGGATCAGGTTCCCTTTATGGGCGGGCGCAAAGTTTCCCGTTTGGCCGCCATCATGGGAAACATTAAGGACAACCACGGGCACTATGGGAATTTGGTGGTTTACATGCGGCTGAACGGCATGGTGCCTCCTAGCACGGTGGCACGGCAACGCTAAGCTTCCGGGTGGTCCGCAGCACCGGTCCGCCTGAAATTTCCGGCATGACTGCCAACAAGACTGAAGTGATCGACCCACGGATCGAACGGATCGTTCAAAGCTATCTGGAACGGAAAATCAACCGGCGCGTTTTCTTTGAGCGGCTGATTGCCGTGACCGGCGCCTATCCCCTGGCTCACCATCTGCTGGAGACCAGCGGGATGGCAATGTCGGTTCTTTCCCAGGCCGAGTCCGCAGCCCTCGACGTTGAATCCACCGCAGTCAAATATCCCGGCGAGAAGGCTACCCTGGAAGGGTACTTGAGCCGCCCCCGAGAGGCGGGACCTTATCCGACTGTGATCGTCATCCACGAAAACCGTGGCTTGAACGACCACATCCGCGACGTGGCCCGCCGGTTGGCCTCCCAAGGATATGTGGCGCTAGCCGTTGACATGTTGTCCCGGCAAGGAGGGACGGCCTCCATGCCGGACCCGGACGCGGCCCGATCTGTCTTCCGGGACATAGCCGACCAAGACGTAGTGCGAGACCTCAACGCCGCTTACGACTACCTGCAAGCCCATGTCATGGTTCGGCAGGGCCGGACGGGCGTGATCGGCTTCTGCTGGGGAGGGCAGCGGTCCTTCCTGTACGCCACCGCCAATCCCAATCTGAAGGCTGCGGTGGTTTTCTACGGCTCCTCGCCGGACCAGGACGCACTGTCCGGCATTCAGGCCCCCGTGCTGGCCAACTATGGCGAGACCGACCAGCGGGTTACCTCCGGGGTTGCAGCCACCGAGGCGGCTATGAAGCGGCTGGGCAAGAGCTACGATTACAAAATTTATCCCGGCGCGGGCCACGCCTTCTTTAACGATACCGGCCCCCGTTACGACTCAGCAGCCGCCGCAGACGCCTGGAGCCGCACCCTCGCCTTCTTCAAACAGAACCTCGCTTGAAGGAACAAAAATTCAGGCAAGCGTAGTTGTTAGGATATGTTGCAGGATATGTAGCAGGGTATGCACCGGCCATTTCTTGCATCTGTCCGCTGATTGTGTGTTCCGCTCCTCCCGTCCCCCATTTACAAACCCGCCTCGAATTGGAACTGCCGCCTTGCCGCGCTACCGGCTCAAGACTGAACAGCCTCCATTACCATGCTCGCCAGCTCCCGCCGGTCCTCGGCGGAGCGCATCACCGTCTGCGCCACCACCGCTCGCATCCCCTTCTGCTCCACGCTCTCCCTCTGCAGGGCGTCTTGCTTGTCCAGCACGAAGACATTTACGAAGTCCCGGTACAGCTCCGCCACCGCCGCTGCGGAAGCGCCGTAACCAAGCGACGCTAGGTTGCCGGCGGCTGGCCCCTTCAGCGCGCGGCCTCCGACGATGGGACTGATGGCAGCCACCTGCGCCGAAGTGTTTCGCAGCGCCTCCCGTATTCCTGAAACTGCCAGTATCGGACCGATGCTCAGAATCGGGTTGCTCGGAGCCACGATCACTGCCTCTGCGCTGCTGAGCGATTCCAGCACGCCCGGCGCGGGTTTGCTGGCGGCAGCTTTTGAGAAATCGGCCTCCAGCACCTCCGGCTGCTGGCGCAGCTTCACGAAGTATTCCTGAAAGGAAAGCTCGCCTTGATCGGTCCGCAGGCGCGTTCCGGCTGGGTCATCCGTCATGGGCAGAAGGCGAGGCAGCACGCGGCCACCCGCTTCGAACGTGCGGCACAACTCCTCGACGGCTTCCGAAAGCGTCGCGCCCTGCCGCAGCAGCCTCGTTCGGCGCAGGTGCGTGGCCAGGTCGCGGTCGCCCAGGCGAAACCAGGTCTCCTCGCCCATGCGCTCCAGCGCCGCCAGGCAATGAAACGTCTCTTCGGCCCGGCCCCACCCCTGCTTGCGGTCCACCACTCCCGCCAGGGTATAGAGCACGGTGTCGATATCCGGGGAGACGTGGAGGCCGTGAAACTCGGCGTCATCGCCGGTGTTGGCGATGACGGTGATCTGGTTCGGGGGCATCACAGCCGCCAGCCCTTCCAGAAATTTAGCGGCGCCCACGCCGCCTGCCAGTACAGCGATCATGTCAAAGCCAATAACAAAGCCATTGCCCCGATCCTCTGTATATCTTTTATCTCCCTTTTTTGCAATAGGTTAGCTGGATATCGGAAGTTTTGAAATGGCTTTGTTTTGCAAAAAAACTTTTTTTCGGCGCCTGCCTTCCGGTTTATAACTTACTCCCGGCTGCCGGCAGCATCAGCGGACTCCGAGCCTCTCTCGCCGACCAGTCCGCCTCTGGAGCGTCTGGCCCGAGCTGCCTGCAGGCGTTGGAACTCTTGCAGCGCGCTGTAGAAACTCCGCTCCAGCCAGCCCTCGTAACGGGAGAGCTTCACAAAGCTGTCTGCCCCCTCGCTGTCGCTGATGAAGGCGTGACCCAGCGTAGAGCTCTCGGTTTTTTGCTGAGCCAGCGCATGCTCCTCCAGGGCTTTGGAAGCAGACTTCTCCTTGGGGACCGGTTTTTTCTTGTATAATTTATCCAACTCTGGAGTATCCGGCATCCATTCATAGCCGCTCCAATTTTGCTTCGCTACGATCTCGTAATAGTTCCAAGCGAACAAGCCGGATTCCAGCCCGCTCAGCCGTCGAATTCTCCAGGCCAGCGCGGTAATGCGGTCGGCCAGCAGCAACTCCAGTTCTCCCACCGGCTTCAGCCCGGCGGAAAGCTCCTCTCGGAAAGCCAGCCAATCGCTCTCTTTCTCTCCGGGCAACAGCAGTTGCCGGGAGTGCAGGCCATGCTTCAAGGCATTCCATCGGACGGCAATCTTGCCCGCAGGCGTTTTTGGCCCGGTGGAACGCAGGGCGTTTTGCCGGTTTGCCTTTACCATTCGCTGTGAGGTCGGTTTCGTGTCGCTCATCTGTTTTCCTCCATAGTATGTAGGTAGCGGCAGGCATTCCTGCCTGCCCTGCAGGGAACAGGCCTCCAGGCCTCTCCCCGCTTCCTACCGCCATCATAATCCGACCGCAGGGAAAACTTGAGGGAAGCTCGGAAGATTCGGTAGGCTCGGTAGATTCGGAAGATTCGGTAGAACGAGTTCGGAAGGACTGGACCACGGCCAGACGAAAACCCGTCTCCGGGCCATCCCTACCGGAACAGGTCCTTCTCTTTGGGCCGAATCAGGTCGGCGGCTTTGCCCGGCCCCGGCGCCCAGGGGAAATTCCGAATCATCGCCGCCGGACAGCCGGAGGTCTTCCCCATCACCAATTCCGCTGCTGCGGCCATCTCATCGGCTGTAGCGATTACGGTGGCCGCAAGCGGATTCCCCTGCCGGTCCACGCCGCCCCGGTAGTCGCGCAACGGCTTGAAACCGGCTGCGCCGATGGCGACGTTGGTCAGGCCTTCGCGCCAGGGCCGCCCGAAGGTGTCGGAGATGATTACGGCCAGCCGCTTGCCCGTCGCTCTGCCCAGTTCCTCCAGCAGCCGCTCGGCGGAGGCGTCCGGGTCGGCGGGCAGCAAGGAAACCCATCCCTGGGGGACGTTCGAGCTATCCACACCGGCGTTGGCGCAGACCAGTCCCTGATGAGTCTCTACGATAAGGACTCCGGCATCCCCTCGCTCGTCCCTGCGCGCCTCCATTCTGACCACGCGCCTGCTCTCCCGCAGGATGACCTCCAGATGCCTTGGGTCCTTTCCCAGCTTCTCCGCCAGCGAGAGGGCGGAGGGAGAAGGCTCTACACTGTTCAGCTCCACCATGCGCCCTTCGGCCTTGGAGACGACTTTCTGCGCCACTACCAGCACGTCGCCGTCTTGCAGGCCCGGTCCCTTCTGCTCGATCGCCTGCACCAGCAAAGCGGCCAGGGGATCGCCGCAGACGATTTCCGGCAGGCCCGTGATCGCAAGAATTTCGAGCCTCTCCGGCGGCGGCTGGTCCGATGTTTGTGGTGTTTGAGGCATTTGTCCTGTTGTTAGCAAGTTAAAATGTCCGGTATATGTAGCAAGTGAAATGTCCGCTTTCATGATTCTACCGAAAGTGATTTGGCGCTGACCGAAGGAGCCCGTAGGGCGACGGAGGTGAGCGCCAAATGGTGTTGTCGGGAAGCCACAGGGCTCCGCCGCCGACCGCCGCACCGGATCGCCACCCCCTCGGAGGAGTAGCGGCCCACCGTGTGCGGCCCATAGCCAATGCTTAACGTCCCATCCAGGTGTTCATAGACGGTCACCCGGCAGCCCGCCAGAGTCCCGCGCCAAGGAGTTTTCTCGATCTGGAGGAGGCGGTTCTCCAGACTGACCGTATTGTCCCGATTCACTATCCGCTGGTGCTGGATCGAGAAGATTCGCTCTAACTCCCGCCTGGCTGACGGCAAAAAGGCGCTGCCTGGTTGGGTGGCCGGCACGGCAAAGCGCCGGTTGAACTCCCCGATATAGCCCTCCCGCAGGAACCGATTCGCTGCCTCTAGCGTGATGATTCCCCGCAGGCGCAGTTCCTGCGGCAGCCGCCCTTGCCAGGTCCCGAAGTTCCGCTCGCTGCGTCCCCGCGCCTGCGGCGAATAGGCCGGAATCATCTGAATGCCCAGCTCCCGCAGGGCGCGGCCCACCTGGGTCAGCCGTTGCCGATCCACCGGCTCGCCCGCCTTCCGGGTCAGGAAGAAATGACTGGCCCGGTCGCTATAAAGGGCGCAAAAGATCCCCTGCTGCTCGACCACCTCCCGCAGGGCAGCCAGCACCGTCCGCGTCGATTCCTGCTCTACCAGTTGCGCATAGTAAATCTCGCTGCTGGCATCATCCAGGACCACCAGCAGGTCATACCAGCGATCATCGACAAACCACCGATGCTGGCTCCCATCCAGATGCAGCAGCATTCCCGGCAACGGCCGCCGGGGCCGCCTCTGGCGGTGCAGGCCCCGCTTCCGCCTCCTGTTCACTAGCCCCGCCCCTTGCAATGCCAGCTTCACCCAGGTGTAGCTCAGCCGGAGGCCGTGCTCTTCCCGCAGCTTTTCGTGAAAGTGCCGCACGTTGAAGTCAAAGTACTTCTCCTGATACAGCCCCAACACCTTCTCCACCGTCCCCAGGGGTACCCGCCGCGGACTCGGCTTTCCCCGCCGCCGGTCAAACAGCCCGTCGTAGCCGTACTGCTCGTACCGGCTGCGCCACCGCCTCATCTGCCGGTCGCTGATCCCGATGATCTCGGCTGCCTGCCACCAGTTGATCCGCTTCCCTATCGCTCGCAAAATTACTTCTTGTATCTTCATCGCCCGCTCCATCGCAGCTTCCGAGTAGAACTTCATGCCACCTCCTGGCAAAAAGCCCTACCCTACGCCGCTCAAAGCGGACATTTCACATGTTAATTAGACCGGACATATCATGTGCACGACAGTTTGAGGCATTTGTCCTTGACAACCTTTGCGCCCCAGACTACTTTCTCATGCTGGCTGCTTCAAGGGGCTGCCTCCGGCAATGTTACATCTCCTCGGCTTGGCGCGCTCGCGCCAAATCGGTCTGCGTAGTGGTCGGTGCGAGCCTTCTCCCTAAGTTGCCTACCAGCACCAGTGGTAGCCATCACGACAAACGCTTTACTTGTCCTGGGTCGTTGCTCCCCTCGGAAGCTCAGAGTTCGACATGAGCCTGTCGAAGGGACAGGGTGCTAGGGCTGCTATAATACAAATGCCTCGGAAAATTAGGGAATTATATATTTGACTCCATCGTTGAAAAGGGTAGTTATCTACCACCTAGCAAGGGGGGCAGATGAGCCGTTCGACGATCAGCACCAATCAGATTTTCGAAATGCTTCCTGATACGGAGGCTATCATCTTGTTGTTAGGCGATATGTACTATACTCACGAGCGAATCGACCACGGCGCCAAAGAGTACGTCCGCGCCAGCGTGACGACTAACGGTAGCAAAAGCGTATGGGCAGCCATGAAGCGCGGATTGCATGGGGTGTATCACCACGCCAGCACAAAGCATCTGCGCCGCTACATCCACGAATTCACTTTCCGACTGAATGATGGTGACGTAAAACGGCATACCCTCGAACGCTTCACCAGCCTCATGCTGGTTTCGTTTGGCCCGCGGCGTAGCACCTACAAAGAATTGACCGCATGACGACCGATCTAGACGCGCTGAATCTGATCACCGACAAGGTGCTGACGTATCGGCGCGACAAGAAAGGCCAGAATCAAAAACCGAATTCCGCCCCCGTAGCGGATTTCACTTTCTATGAATTTTTCGCGGGCGGCGGCATGATCCGGCGCGGTCTTGGCCTCAATTGGGAGTGCCTGTTCGCAAACGATTTTGACAACAAGAAAACCGCCACTTACAAGTCCAATTGGGGCGAAGACGTTGTCGTCACCAAAGACGTTCGCGAAGTCACAACCAAGGAACTCAAGGGCCGTGCCGATCTGATTTGGGCGTCGTTCCCTTGCCAAGATTTGTCGCTTGCTGGCATGGGCGCGGGGCTCAAGGGAGATCATTCTGGCACTTTTTGGCCATTTTGGGAATTGGTGAAGAAGCTGGACTCCGAAAATCGCGGACCTGGCGTTCTGGTTCTCGAAAACGTATGCGGTACCCTCACCTCGCACAAAGGGAAAGACTTTACGGCTATCGCGAACGCGTTGGCGGAAGGAGGCTATCGCTTCGGCGCGATTGTAATCGACGCTGTTGAATTCGTTCCTCAGTCTCGCCCGCGCCTATTCGTCATCGCTGTGGCGAACAGCGCGAGGGTGCTCGCAAATCTGGTTTCCGACGAGGCGTCCTTTCTGTGGCATACAAAGGCGCTACAGGTTGCGTATTTGAGGCTCGAAGGAAAGGCTAAGGAACAGTGGGTGTGGTGGAAACTGCCCACGCCTCCGCGCCGTAACACGCTCCTCGCCGATCTGGTCGAGGAAAATCCGGCAAGCGTCAAATGGCATACTCCAAACGAGACCAAGAAGCTGCTCGGCATGATGAGCTCGGTGAACAAAGAGAAGTTCGAGGCCGCGAAAAAAAGTGGCCAATTGCTGGTTGGCGCCGTGTACAAGCGCACCCGCTTAGACGACAAAGACGAAAAGGTGCAACGCGCCGAAGTCCGCTTCGACGATATTGCGGGATGCCTAAGAACATCCACGGGCGGCTCCAGCCGCCAATTGATACTCGTGGTGAAAGGTGACGAAGTGCGTTCGCGCTTGCTTTCCAGCCGCGAGGCTGCGCGCCTCATGGGTCTTCCCGATGAGTACAAGTTGCCCGCGAGTTACAATGAGGCGTACCATCTGGCCGGGGACGGCGTTGTAGTCCCCGTGGTGCGATTTCTAGCAAAAAACTTGCTGGAACCTATCGTGCTGAGCAACCAGCCAAAGGGTGCCAATGCCAGCCGAGATTCCGTGCGAACGGAACACTGAACTTGAAGGGCAGATCAAGGAATTTGCCGAGGTTCTAAAGACCGAGTCTCACAAACTCTGGGAACACCGCCTTTCCGAATCCGACTTCTACCAAAGCGGCATTCTCGAAGGCGCGATTCAGCGCATTCGCGGCCAATACTCCGCGACAATGCATGAGAAGCGCGACTTCATCGCCCGCATCCTGAACTACATGCAAGATCAGGATTACATCGACGACTGGCATTCTACCGGAAGCGCCAATCGCCATGACTATTCGATCAAGCTGAAGAACGGGCGAATTTCTGTTGTCGAACTGAAGGGTTGTCTAGACGGCAACAACACCAACATCTTCGAACGCCCGACTCACGCCCAGGAATTCATCATTTGGAGCATCTGCACCAATGCTTCCGCGGACCCTCGCCACAATGTCTGGTCAGGTATCCACACTCGGCTCAGCGCGGAGATCATCGAGAACGAAAAACAAGTTGATGGGCTGATCGTTTGGGACTGGCTTTGCGGAACGAAAGCGAGGCCGTGCCCGAAGCTGGACCGCCTTCCAGGCCAACGCCTAACGACCGTGGGACAGCACAAGCTGCCGCCACCGTGCATCTACCTATTCCCTCGAACGGTGCCGAGCGTCAGGAACAATCCAAATCCCGAGCCTCACAAACTCGAAGATGTCGGATTTCTGTTCGCCCTGAATGAGTGCTTCGGCGGCTATTTCGATGAGATCAACCACGTGCGCTTCCTAGTCGCGCATCAGGGCGGTGACACGGTGCGAACCACGTCTATCGAACGCGCGAACGTCACTCAACGGAAATCAAGGGCTACGGCGATCAAGCGGCGATGACTTCAACCGAACGCAGCCGCATTATGCGCTCAGTCAAAGGCCGGGATACCGGGCCGGAAATGATCGTTCGCCGTCTTACTCACAAAATGGGCTATCGCTTCCGCCTTCATCGCGCCGATCTACCTGGAAATCCCGATCTAGTGTTCCCGTCCCGGCGCGCCGTGGTATTCGTTAACGGGTGTTTCTGGCACGGTCACGGATGCAAACGCGGGGCGCGGACGCCAAAGACGAATTCCGAGTATTGGACGGCGAAGATCGCCCGCAACCTGGAGCGGGACAAAGCGCATCGTTCAAGGCTTAAAGGCCTCAAATGGCGTTCTCTGGTACTATGGGAATGCCAGTTGAAAGACGAACGCCGATTGCGGGCCAAAATCCGTAGATTTCTGGGCTAAAGGGGAGTTAAGTATGTAATTCCCCCAAATTAGAGAGCTTATCAGAAATCCCGAATCTGCCGGATTCATTGATCGAGGAGGCAGGGGGGATCATCGAAGCTTTGTGCATCCCTGAGTAACCAAGCCGGTTACCCTTTCTGGTAAGCCCGGAGACTACGCCAAGCGCTGCCAGGAAAAAGCCGTCCGGGGAGCACCAGCGGAGTCGAAACAATGAAAGAAAGTGCTCGTTACGTCAAGATAGTAGAATGGTCCGAAGAAGATCAATGTTTTGTGGGTAGTTGTCCGGGATTGTTCTACGGTGGCTGCCACGGCAACGACGAGAAAGAAGTGTTTGCGGAGGTTTGCGAGAAGGTGGAGGAGGTGCTTGCCCTCTACAAGCAAGAAGGGAAACCCTTGCCGCCTCCCACCTGCGGGAAAGATTATGCTAACAAAATGCTGACGGTCGCCTGACTGCCCGCAGCAGGAAATTGATGGAAAGCGATATCCGGGCATGCCTTAGTGTCTTTCCGACAGCTACCGGTCGTTTGCGCTGGACAGCGGGGGAGGAGTAAGCTGAAGAGCATGAGCATGATTGAAGAGATTGAAGAAGCTGTCCGGCGGCTTTCGAGTGAGGAACTCGCCGCGTTTCGGGCGTGGTTCGCGGAGTTTGACGCGGCGGCTTGGGACCACCAGATTGAACAAGATATAGCCGTCGGCCGTCTCGATGCGCTGGCGGATGAAGCCCTGGACGACCTGCGCCAGGGCCGCTGCGCCGATCGGTGAGACACCGCGCCAATCCAAGGTTCTGGCGTTGCTACCATCAGTTGCCGGAGAACATCCAACACTTGGCGGCCCGCTCCTACGAATTGTTGCTAAAAAACCCGCAACATCCCTCTTTGCAGTTTTAGAAAATTGGCCGCTTCTGGGCTGTTCGGGTTGGTTTACACTACCGGGCTCTTGCAGTCGAGCGGAATCGGACGTAGTTTGGTTCTGGATCGGGCCGCACGCGGAGTACAACAGACTGATCGGGCACGGTTAGCGGGTAGCTGCCGCGAGCGCTTTTCCTAGCCTGGGCTTTTCAGGCATTTGCAAACCCACGGCAAATCGGAACTGCGAATTTGCTTGGCTCCCCAGATAGGAATAAACCATCGAGTCACCTCCAGAGTCCCGGAAGAGGGAAATCGAATGATCGCCGCACTGCTTCCTGTAAAAGTTTTTTCCTCCTCCAAGCAACGCTTGGCGGGCTTTCTCACGGCATCGCAGCGAGCCTTGCTGGCCCGCACCATGTTTGAAGACGTCTTTGCCGTCCTGCGCCAGGCGCAAGAGATGAAGCAGGGCCTGGACCGGTTGCTGGTGGTCTCCGCCGAGCCGCACGTGCTCTGGCGCTGCCGCCGGGAAGGCGTCGCGGTTCTTGAGGAACGGGAACAGCGCAGCCACAGCGACTCGGTGAAGCTTGCCACTCGTTGGGCCTCTCGCCTGGGCGCGACCTCCCTGCTCTCGGTTCCCATTGACACTCCTGCGGTGACTCCGCGCGAGATTTTGTCCTTGCTCCGCTCGCGCCGCAAGTTCCCGGTGGTGGTTGTTCCTTCCGCGGACGGCAGCGGCACCAACGCTTTGCTGCGGACCCCGCCGGATGCCATCGATCCCCGCTTCGGACCCGGCAGTTGCCGGCTGCACCTGGAGGCGGCGGAGGCCAGGGGGCTGCCCTGCAAGGTTTTTCCCTCGCCGGGATTGATGGGCGACGTTGACACGCCCGAGGACCTGTCTCGGTTTCTTTCCTTGCAAAGCCCTTGTCGCACCACGGAGCTGGCCCGGCAATTCCTCCGGGCTGGTCGGAAGGTGGCAGCATGTCTGTGACGGATTGGAAAGGTGTTGCGTTGGTAGAGCGAGCTGTCGCTGGCTTGCCCCTCAGCCGGGAAGAAGCCCTTTGGTTGTACACCTCGCCGCGGGTCAAGCTGGAGCGGCTGGCCGAGGCGGCCCGGCAACTGCGCAGCGACGGCAAGGGCAACGTCATCACTTATTCACCGAAAGTTTTTCTCCCGCTCACCAACCTCTGCCGCGACCGTTGCCGCTACTGCACCTTTCGTCGTGACCCGGACCAGGAGGGCGCGCACTGGATGGAGCCCGAGGAGGTCCTGGCCATCGCGCGCGCCGGGGAATCGCTCGGCTGCAAGGAGGCTTTGCTGAGCCTCGGCGACCGCCCCGAGGCTGCTTTTCCGGAGGCAAGGCAGTGGCTCCGGCGGCACGGGTTTCGCCGGACTCTCGACTACCTGGCGGCCATCGGCGAGCTTCTGCTGGACAAGACGACCATGTTTGTCCACAGCAATCCGGGACTCATGTCCCGCCGCGACGTCGCCAGCCTGAAGCAATCGAATGTCAGCCTGGGCCTGATGCTCGAAAGCACCTCCACGGCATTGTTTGCCGCCGGAGGGGCGCACCAAGGCGCCGTCGATAAATGGCCCTCGCGCCGTTTGCAGACCATCCGGGAGGCCGGGAAGCTGAAGGTCCCGTTCACCACGGGGATTCTGGTGGGCATCGGTGAGTCCGCGGAGGACATAGTTGATTCCCTGTTCGCCATTCGCGAGTTGCACCTTCGCTACGGGCACGTTCAGGAGGTCATCGTCCAGAACTTTGTGCCCAAGCCGGAGATTCCCATGAGCGACTGGCCTGCTCCCTCGCAGCGCTCCTTTGCGCGGACCGTGGCCCTGGCGCGGCTTCTGTTAGGCCCCCAGATGAACATCCAGGCGCCGCCCAACCTGAGCCCGGGAGGCCTGGAGTTGTTGCTCGACAGCGGCCTCAACGACTGGGGCGGAATTTCTCCTTTGACGCTCGATCACATCAACCCGGAGGCGCCCTGGCCGGAAATTACGAAGCTGGCGGCGCTGGTCGGCAGCAAGGGGCTCCTCCTGCGGGAGCGGCTGGCGGTCTATCCGGAATACACCGACCGGCGGGAATTTTTCTCTCCGAGGGTCTGGAAACGCCTCCAGGGGCGCGCAACCCCGGACGGCTATCTGTCCTCCACCCTTTGCTCAAACGACTATCCAGCGGGAAAGGCGCAAAAATTATGGCTGTCAAACGAAACGTCTCCCTGAAATTGCGGGGAGCGGAATATGAGGAGCTGGCGCCGTCGCTCGCGGGGCCGCTGCGCGCTGCTTTGGAGAAGGCGCTGGCGGGAAATGACCTCAGCCGGAACGAGGGCATTCTGGTGGCGGAGGCGCGCGGCGCGGCGCTGGCTGCCGTGGCGGCGGTGGCCGACCGCCTGCGACGGCGAACCGTCGGAGAGGACGTCAGCTATGTGGTGAACCGCAACATCAACTTCACCAACATCTGCGTCATCGGCTGCACCTTCTGCTGTTTTGGAAAGAGCGCGCACTCGCCTGACGCCTACTGGCATTCGCTGGATACGGTGGCGGACAAGGCGGAGGAGGCCTGGCGAACGGGCGCCACCGAGGTCTGTATGCAAGGCGGCCTGCCGCCGGAACTGGACGGGGACTACTATCGCCGCATTCTGGAAGCCATCAAACGCCGTGTGCCCGCCATGCACATTCATGCCTTTTCGCCTATGGAGGTAGTTTACGGCGTGGAGAGGAGCGGCCTCCCGTTGCGTGACTATTTGAAGATGCTCCGGGAAGCAGGGCTCGGCAGCCTGCCGGGGACTGCGGCGGAAATCCTGGATGACCGTGTGCGCTCCCTCATCTCCCGCATCAAGCTGACCCGGGCACAGTGGGTGGAGGTCATCACCACGGCGCACGAACTGGGCATCCCCACCACCTCCACCATGATGTACGGGCATATCGAGCAGCCCGCCGATTGGGTCAACCATCTTTTGCTGCTGCGCTCCATTCAGAACCGCACCGGCGGATTCACCGAGTTCGTGCCGCTGGGTTTCATCCACGAGAAGACGCCGCTGTACCGCACCGGGAAGGCCCGGCCCGGCAGCACCGTGGAGGAGGACGTGGCCGTGCATGCTCTGGCCCGCATCCTGCTCAACAACTCCATCCCCAACTTGCAAATTTCCTGGGTTAAGCTCGGATGGGAGGTTTCCCGGCTCTGTCTCCAAGCGGGCGCCAACGACTGCGGCGGCACGCTGATGGAGGAGAACATCTCCGGCGCGTCGGGCGAGATTGCGGCCAGCTCCGCAACCGCCGAACAGTTGCGGTCATTCATCCTTTCGGAGGGCCGCTCGCCGGTGGAGCGCAGTACCGGCTACCGGGTTCTCCGGCGTTTTGAGGCGGTGGCGTGAACACGGAAAAAGAAAAGATCGCTCTCATCGGAGGCACCGGCGACCTGGGATTCGGCCTGGCGTTGCGATGGGCTCGCGCCGGGCAGCAGATTCTGATCGGTTCCCGCGATGCCGGGAAAGCGCAGGATGCTGCTCAGCGGGTGCGGACAAAGGCTGGGCCGGGCGTTTCCGTTACTGGGCTTGTGAACCCTGAAGCCGCCGCTCAGGCGGCGGTGGTGGTGCTGGCGGTTCCTTTCCCCGCCCAAGTGGGCATCCTCAAGAGCATTCGCGGCAACCTGCAGGGTTCGATCCTGATCGACACCACAGTCCCTTTGGCGGCAACTCTCGGCGGCAAGCTGACCAGGGTGCTGGGAGTCTGGCAAGGCTCCGCCGCCGAGCAGGCCCGCGAGTTGACGCCTGCTGCCACTCCTGTGCTGGCCGCTTTCCATAACCTATCGGGACTAGCCTTGCAGGACTTGTCGGCGACGCTGGATTGCGACATCCTGATCTGCGGCGATGATGAGGCAGCCAAGCAAAAGCTTTTTTTCCTGGTAAAATTGATAGCAGGATTGCGGCCGGTCGATGCCGGCGGGCTGGAGATGGCTCGCATTGTGGAGGGCCTGACCGCCCTTTTGATCTCCGTGAACCGCAAGAACCGCGTGCAGCACAGCGGCATCCGCATTACGGGCCTGGGTCCGGTGCCATAAGCAACCGAATCAGCGGGACGGGAAAACCTCATCATGATTAGAATCAACTGCATACGGACAGGGCTTGTGCTTGGCGGCTTGGCCTGTGTCTTGGCGGGATCGGGCTGTGGTGAGGATCGCGACGCGGATTTCGAAAGGGGCATGGAGGCCTATTCGCAGCAAGATTACGAAACGGCTCTGAGGATATGGCGGCCCCTGGCCGAGCGGGGACATTCCAGCTCCCAGTCGAACCTGGGTGTCATGTACTACCAGGGACTGGGAGTCCGGCGGAACTTCCCGGAGGCGCTGAAATGGTACCGCATGGCCGCCGTGCAGGGACATCCCGACGCCCAGTACAACCTGGGATTCGCCTACACCGAGGGCCGGGCTGCGCGCCGCGATTTCCAGGAAGCAGTGCAGTGGTACACCATGTCGGCCGAGCAGGGGTACGCTCCGGCGCAGCTTGTGTTGGGAGATATGTACTCCAGAGGCCAGGGGATGGAGAAGGATTCCGCGGAGGCGGCCAAGTGGTATCTGATGGCCGCCGGGCAAGGATATTTCACGGCGATTTTTAAGGCGGGCTCCATCTACCTGAGCGGCGAGGGGGTCGAGCCGGACCCTGTTCGGGCCTACATGTGGTTCGCCGTGGCTGCCGCTCTGGCCCCCGAGGGAGCTCGGGAACCCGCCAACAGAAACAAAGAGTTGGTGGCCCTGCAAATGACCCCGGAGCAGATCGCAGAGGCCGAAGAGTTGGCAAGAAACTGGAGGCCGCTCAGGTCCCCTGACGGGAGGCAATAAACTCTGCAAGGACGGATATGGTTTGGTTCGGCTCTGTGCCTGGGTTTCATCACCGGTACACCTCCCGGCGGTGTCCGATTCTGACTATAACCACGGCGCGAACCTCGTCTTGGATCTCGTAAATTACACGATAATCTCCGACCCGCAAGCGGTAGCGCCGTTCCTGCCCCTCCAGCTTTTCTACACCCCGTGGTCGGGGCTGACTGGCGAGAGCGTCAATCTTGGAAGCAATCCGCTGTTGGAGGCATTAGCCAGCTTCGAGAACTCTCGGCTGGCTGAGGAAACGAACTCAATTCGGTAGGGCATTCATCCAGCCCTAAGTAAGTCCAAGGTCCTTCTTCAATTTTTCCCAGGGAATCCGGTGCGGGTCTTTCAGGGCCTTATCGGCAGCCTCATTATCCAGGCGGTCCTCGATCTTCCGCAAGATATCCAGGTCCTCCAAAGAGACCAGTGCGGCCACGTCCTTCCCGCTACGACGCACGACAATGCGTTCTCCGCGGCGCACGACTCGGTTGAGAACCGCAGCAAATTCATTGCGGATTTTACTGCTGTTCAGGCAGGTCATGACGATGCTTGTATGAAGCTCCTTTGACTATATTACTGCTGTTGCTGTCTGCAGACAAGGGTCGCGATCTGCTAATCGAAGGGCGTCCGCAGCAGCGACCGCTGTCGCGTTCATCCACCTGGCTCTTGAACAGTTGGTGGGCGATAATTTCTCTTTGTATCTCCGAGTTGTCTTCATAAACGCGCAAGGACGGCTTGCCCGCAAGCAAAACCAAAGCGCTTATGGGCTGGAGCGCGACAAAGCGCTCGTTTGGATGGCTGTGTGCCAGAGGCTGGCCAGCATTTCTGCCCCTGCCAGCATCCTTTCAACCAGAAACTGCCTGCCGGCGGGCGTTCCCGAGCCATTGAAGGCGCCAGCTTTTTCGAGCGAGTAGAACCTGGGCACCAGAGAGAAGGAACCCCGCAGGTAGGCCAGGTAGTCCGCGAACGGGTCGCCCAGAAGCCTGGCTCGAACGGTTTCTTCCCTCACTACCGGCGCCTGCCCGCTGCCATTCAGAAAAGCATCTTCGAACTTCGCGTGGATGCCCGGACCGGTTGAATAGCCGTTCGGGTTTGTGCCCTCCCATCCGTCATAGTGCCGCGTGGTGTGCAAGGGTTGAGAGCCGTCCGCGACGTAGTGGCTCAGCCAGCCCATATAAAACAGGATGGCCTGCTCGATGGGCTCCAAGGGTCTTCCGGCGGCCTTTGCGGAACGGTACTGCCGCCAGGCGATTTTCAGACGCCCGTAAATTTCCGCTGTGACGTAAGGCTGCAAGCCCACTTGCTCCGGAAACAGTCCGCTTGCCTGGGAAAATTGACGGTTCTGGCCCAGCTCCCGGCGGCGCGCGGAAAGCGCCCGGGAGAACTGGTAACGGTCCGGAGGAAACGTGGCGAGGAAAGCGATTCGCTCAAACTCGATAAAGTGGTCCGGGAAGTTTGCCGGGCGCAGGGCAGCTTGGTCGCGGTCTCTCCAGCGGTCCGGCTCCATCGACAGAAAGGCAAGCAGCGACTCGTTCCGCCGGATAAAGTTAAAGTCGGAGGAAGAGGCAGGCAGCGAGTTTACGGCGACCTGAGTCACAACCCGGTGTCCGGTCGGACCCCATGCCATCGCCGGGCAAACCGATGCCAGGACCACAAGTAACAGAGACAGGCCCGGCACAGCAACCAGGCGCTCTCTTCTGCAAATCCATATTGGGCAGGAGGTCATCCGGTCAAGACTACCTGGAAAGCAGCCGAATGGGAAGCAACCCCGGGAAGCGAGCGGGGGAGAAGGTCGCCTCCGGGATTCGCTGCAACAACGTCTGGCCGCGACCGGCGGAATACCGGCGCGGCGTGTCGTTTTGAGCACAAGTAGCGACAGGCAGGTAGGGCAGGCATTCCTGCCTGCCTTCTTAGGAGTACAGGCCGGTAGGCCTGTGCTCCTGCTTCGCATCCACCAAGAGAGGTCGGGGCCCTATGCTCCGGCTTTGCTCTCGAGCGAGTGTGCTGTGAAGTGGAATTCCTTTCGCTCGCTCACCATCTCTCGAACGTGAGAAACCACTGTGGCCATCTGCTCTGGTTGCAACTGGCGAAAATAGCCGGACAGGGTCTTCCAGAACGGGTCCTCGCCGGAACCGGAGGAGCCGTTGCCATTTCCGTTCCCCGGCAGCAGGTCCAGGATCGGTACCTCCAAGGCGCCGGCAATGCGGTGCAGCATGATGGGGCCCGGCAGGAGCCGTGCGTTCTCAATCCGGGAAATGTAGGTGCGCGGCACGCCCGCTCGCCCGGCCATCTCTTGCTGGGTCAAGTGCCGATGCTCCCGGAAGTCTCTCAGCTTTCGGCCGATCGTCAGTTCGTGAGCGGTTTTGCCTCGTGGCAGCAGGCCGTTGTGGTGGTCGGTTTTGGAGGAACAGGCCATCGTGCCGTTGCTTTTCGCCCGGATTGCGCGGAGGTCTTCGTTTTGCACCTCCTCTAACTGAGGCGGTGGCGGCAGCGGCTGATCGCATCGCCGGCAGAGACCTGAAAGCGTTCGGAATTGGACCAAAAGACAGCGTTGACAGCGCAGGACTTCGCGTGGACGAACCTCAATCGTAACGGTGCTCAAGGTAAAGTTTGAGAATCGCCGCCGGGGGTGGGGACGATATACTTTGCACCGGAGATCACGGTATTGGCGATTCCTATTGTGGGTTAATTTTCCGCTGAGTCAAGCACAAATATCGGAAATCCTCGAAAAAACCCGACAACTTCCTTTCTTTTCCGTTCCTTGGCGCAGGTGCGTCAGGCTATGGAGGCAGTTCGCAGTATCCATTATTCGCGGGGTTGAAAGCCTTCCGCGTTTCTTTTCTGGTACGGGTCCGGCACTGTTTGCTCTGTCGAGAGGGAGTAACTGATATGGTTCAGGCCGGGTGTGCCCTGGACCGTAAGTTCGCAAAACCAAACGGGATGACAGGCGGGAAATGTGGTTGAGTTTCCGAACAGGGCGGGGGCACTGGCCCTGACTCATTCGGATCGTAACACCGGTTGGCTATAACGGCTCTCGGTGAGTTTGCAGAACGTGAGGGTTTTTCACAGGATTTGACCGCACGTTTTGCAGATCGTGCGGATCGACACGCGAATCGTGAACTGTAAGTTAATAAAGAGGATTAAGTGGAAATAGACCACAACGATCTGCAAAGTTTGAGACACTTTCGCCTCCGGTTTTGTTCACACTTTGAAAATAGAAGGCAAGTTTCGAGGATACAAGGGGGTGGGAGGAAAAGTTGGGGGCGAAGACATACGAACAGCGAGAGTGTCGCTCCCGGAGTCAAAACGCAGCGACACGGTATCCACTTGCAAAAAGGGCGGTGAAGAGACCGAGGAATCCCGCAAAAAGTACCAGTATAAACGTGAAGACTTGCGTGTTTTTTGTGAGGATTCCCAGCGCGAGAAAGTAGGGGAAGTTGCCCAGAAGATAGCGAAGGTTTCCAAGGGTGGATTCTCGTGAGATGAGGACGAGCATTTGAAGGGCAAAAAATAAGAGGTACTCGCGGGGCATCTTCCTTCCTTTCCAGGCCCAGAGGAGAATTACGGGAACCGAAGCGGTAAAAAGAACGGAAAGCAGCTCCGGGTTCCATCCATTGTTCCCCACGAGCGAGGGTTCTCGAAAGAATTTCACCGCAAAGGAAAACGGATATGTGATCGCGTTCTCCCACATGCTCTGGATTTGAAGGAAAGCGAATGGATTTCCCGTCCGCTGATACAGGAATGCCATAAAAAGAAGCAATCCACTCGGCGCCAAGGCTAATCCGAACAGCGCAGTTTTCGAATGGTTCCGTCCATCGCGCCGGGAACGAAAGTAAAGATATGCGAGAACCGGAGCCAACAAGATTCCCTGCGCTCGCGTCGCTGAAGCCACTGCGCCCAATAACCCGGCCCAGAGCCAGCTTTCCCTTCGGGCACAATAGAGGGAGACACACACGCAGAGCAACGCAAGGGAATCGGGCCCAAAGGCGGCCATCCCATAGCTAAAAGGGTAAAAGGCGAGCAGCACACCGCTTCGAAATACCGTCTCGTTGTCAAAATCAAGCGACAGAAGGATCCATAATGAAAGCAGTAGGAGGAAAAGGAGGAAAAGAATGTAACCGAAAGTACCCAACCGACAGCGAGATGTTCCAAGGCGGAAGGACTCCTATTCAGCGACAAGACTGGCGTGAGGAGCTTCACCAGGAGCGGGTATGCGGGAAAAAAAGCCCAGTTTGCTGGTTGGTCAGCGGGAAATGCCCTCTGTTCATAACCCTGCTCGATGATCTCCCAATACCAGCCGGTATCCGGGTGCCCCATCCACCAGATAGCGTCTGACCATTGAGGCAGTTGCAACGGCACCGATGGATTCTCTCGGTTGGCAATCAATACACTGCCCAACCAGAAAAAATCCATATATACAGAAACGCGAACAGAAAGATACGAATCGAGCCAGAGACTTCAGCAGGGGTTTTTCTCATGTGCACATCGCGTCCGGTGGCGACATCTTCAATCCGTCACTAGTGTGCTGGCATTCCTCAAGGGAAGAAGACCAGCTTGACCGGCAGCGCCAGAATAGCCGGGCCGAAGCTGAAGATTCCCAGCTTCAAAACCGCCATCTCGCGCTTCAAGTCAACGATCTTCGTCCCCAGCCCACCTGCCATTTCGGTCAGATACTCCTTCGTCGCCAACTCCTTGGCTACCGGAATCGCGCCCGTCGCGGCCTTCGCCTTCTCTTCAGAAGTCCCAGCCTCGATCAGCGCATCGTAGACCTCGGATACAATCAGGCTCACAGCGTCCTCCCTGTCCAACGGACCTCCCCGATCTTTACCACTCCATCGCCATCCATATCACTTCGCCGAGTACTCATCGCTCCGTGTGCGCCCACCACACGACGAGCCCGAGGATTTGATCGTCCTCGCGGATCGGGCGAGGCTTGTAGTCATCGTTGTCGCTGGCCAGCCGACAGCGCTTGGTTGAACTTCGCGGATCGGATTTACTGAACACCCCACCAGAAGACGATGTCGCCGATGATGGGGGTTTGCTCCGGGTTCTCCAAAATAATATCATCATACGCTTGGTTTTCAGACCGGAAAACAAGACGGTGGGACTTCGAGGCAGGGGCCAGCCTCTTAATAATGGCGCCTTCTTCAGAACGCGCCGCCACGATCCGACCCTTCAGATTCGCCAGATTAGAGTTGGTTAGGTCGACCACAACGATAAAGTCATCCCATATTTCATATTTTCAGCCTTCAACAAACCGGATTTTTTCTTCGATTCTATGGCAACGAAATCGAGAGAAGTCTCTAACTGCTTGTATTTGCATCAAGTTGCGCTGAGGGAGAAGTTTGGGGAGTAAATTGCTAATAGGAAGGCAGCCAGTTGGCCGAACTGAAAAAGGATCAGGTTTTCCTAATTTCTTTTGGTCCGCTCTAGTCAGTAGGGGGCGCTGAAGCGCCCCTTTTTATTTCCCGGCGAAAATCTCTTCTTGCACCTCAATATTTCAATAAGTTAGTGTTATGTCCCTGTTGACGGGCACGCTGCCGGTTAGCAGCCGGCGGCGGTGGAGTTCCGGCACGCTCTCACTGGAATGACCAGCATGCGATATGTAACTTTCTCACTTCCATATGATCCTGTGCATCGCATCGGCGTATTGCGCGGCCAAGACCTCCTCGACCTCCGCGTCCTGGTGAGTGGCCGCTGGGCAGGCGATTTTCCGAAGACGTTGCTCGACCTGCTGGCGTCAGGTCCGGAAAATTGCAGCAGGATGGCGGCCCTGGCCGGGGAATCGCTCTCTGCAAAGCTGCCGGCTGGGGCAGAGCATCCCCTGTCGCAGGTTCATCTCCATGCGCCCATTCCCAGGCCGTCCAAAAACATAGTTTGCCTCGGCTTGAACTACGCCACCCACATGGAAGAGACGGCGCGGGCTCGGGGGCGCCAGGTGAAGATTCCCGAAGCTCCGGTCTTTTTCACCAAACCGCCCACAGCAGTAAGCGGCCCCTCAGACCCCATTCCCTGGGATACGGCGGTGACCGCAGAGGTGGATTATGAGGTGGAGTTGGGCGTGGTCATCGGCAAGACCGGCAAGAATATACCCCGCGCCAGGGCCTACCAGCATGTTTTTGGCTATACCATCATCAACGACACCTCGGCGCGAGACCTCCAGCAAAGGCATTACCAGTGGTTCAAGGGAAAGAGTTTGGACGGCTTTTGTCCGATGGGTCCTTGCCTGGTGACGGCGGATGAGTTCGGCGACCCGCACGCCAAGCGGATTTCTCTGCGGGTGAACGGCGTCGTCAAGCAAAGCGCCCGCACGGCAGACATGATATTTGACGTCCCCGCCATTCTGGAATTCCTCTCGCGCGGGATGACCCTGGAGGCGGGCGACATTATCTCCACGGGCACTCCGGAAGGCGTGGGCCTGGGTCGCACCCCTCCGGAGTATTTGCAGGACGGCGACGTGGTCGAATCGGAGATAGAGAGGATCGGCGTGCTGCGCAACCGGGTAGTGGCCCTGCGGCCTTCTCCTGACGAAGGAGACTGAACTGCCGGCTGTCTGACGACAGGCAGGCCGCATCCCTCTTGTTTTGGCCGGCCAGCTTCGAACCAGGCAAGGCCGGAAAGAGCCCGCTACTCTCCGAAATAATCCATTCCAAACTGTGTGAAGAATAGACTTTACATTCCCTCTTGATCTAGTTAACATGAATTTGTTTGGTTGAATCCAACCTCACTCTTTACATTTATCTGAAATGGTGGTAGAAAACGTCCACGGTGTTGTGTTTTGGGCTGTTGGTGAAAGCGTTGTTTCGCCGATGCGATTGCTCGGCGTTTTTGTTCCCGGCAGTTCTGCTTCGGCGAGGGTTCCCGGTGTTCGCAAGATGAAGTTGGGAGCATCTAATATATAATTGTGCGGTGAGTATGCTGCAGAGGGCTGCGTACTGGCGCTGAAGAGCAGACAGACCGTTTGGTTACTCACTCCATGAAGGAAGTTGAGGATTAGAGATGGCAAAAAAACAGAATGGTATGAAAGCGGCGAAGATAGTTCTCGGCGTTGCGTTGCTGCTCGTCACCGGAGTTGGCCTGTGGTATTGGTCGCTGTTGAGCGATATGAATCGGGCGGCAGAAGATTACCGTCAGGGCGACGCGGAGACCGCTTTGAGCCGGTACGAAAACGTGGAAGGCAAGATCCGTGGGGTTGGCCTGTTGCGGTTCATGCCCACCGGGGACCGTCAAGACCTCTTCCTCAACCAAGCCAGATTGCAATATGACCTGGGCAACTACGATGAGGCCGCCGAGTGTCTGGAGCGGGAAAACGAAATCGCCGGCCTGACCACCGATGGCAGATTTTTCCTGCTGCGCGGTGATATCTCCTTCCGGAAAGCGGTGTCCGATTACCGCGAGTCGGAGCGCAAGGATGCCAAGGTGCTGGAAGACGCCTTTCGCTCGGCAGAGGATAATCTCCGGGACTCTTTGCGGCTGGTTCCCGACGACTGGGACGCCAAGTTTAATTATGAATTTATCAATTACGTCCGCCGGATGATGAACCAAAACGAGGACGAGGAGCAGATCAAGATCCTGATGGAAAATGTGCGGGTCAAACAAACCCAGCCCCAAGCCCTTCCACCAGACCAGCAAAGTTAGTTCGCAGGATATCGCAATCTACTTGTGAGACGACTTTCGGGTCCGATCAGAGACTTGGCCGGTTTTCCGAGAAGACTTTCCAGGGAAAGCGGCTGCTGAATTGAGGCCTCGCGGAAACGGGATGATGTCCAATGGAGTTCGTTGAACCGAGGTATTTTTGGCTGTTGATTCCGGTGCCCTTCCTGTTGATCCTATGGGGATTGGGATTGTGGCACCACCGGCGGATGCGCTCCCGGTTCGGCAACATCACCAACCTCGAAGACGTCTCTCGAATCTCCTGGTCCGGACGGGGATGGTTTCGGGGCGCGCTGTTTGCAATCAGCATAATCGCGATGGTCCTGGGGCTTGCCTATCCCCGGATGGTGTACCGGGAGTTGAATCCCGTCCCCACGCCCACCGACGTGGTGTTTCTGCTGGACATTTCCCCTTCGATGTATGCCCGCGATATGGACCCCAGCCGCTTGGGGCGAGCCGAGGAAATCATCCAGCAGTTCATTTTGCTGAAGGAGCCACAGGACCGCTACGGCCTGGTGGTGTATAACTGGAACAGCGTGGTGCTGTCTTATCTGACCAGCGACCCGCAAAGTATTCTGCTCTATTTCGATTATCTGAACCAGCAGGACGAACCGGAACTGGGCAGCAACATAGGTTCTGCCATCACCAGCGCCCTGCGTGTCTTCGACATTGACGACCAGGTAAACCCGGGCAACGCGGAAAAGCGCCGCCGCCTTCTGGTGCTCATTTCCGACGGAGACGACAATGCCGGGGAGTTGGCCGATCCGCTTGTGGAAGTGGCCAAGCGCGAAATCAAGGTGTATACCTTCGGGCTGGGCAGTTCCAACGGCGCCTATGTGCCGGTGGTGATGTCCGGCGGCGTGCACGGCGAGATCATCAAATACATTACCCGGGGCGAAGGGTCGCGGGTCATCAGCCGCGCCGAGGATCGCACTCTGCGCGACGTCGCGGAGAGGACGGGAGCCCGGTTTTATCGAGGTGAAAGCAGCACCCAAGTGCAGCAGGGCATCGACGATATCTTGGTGAGCGGCAGGCCCGTGGCGGGCTATCAGGCAAACCCAATCCGCAGAGACCTCTACTTCTATTTTCTAACGGCTGCTTTCGTTTGCCTGATTGTCGGCATATTTCTGTAACGCCTTTTGGCGCACGGGTGTAAGGAGGGAACGCATTGCAGGTTCAATACGAAACACAGGAACAAGCTTGGGAGGTGATTCACCGGATCGAAAAACAGGTTCGGAAGGTGATCATCGGCCAGGACAGTCTCGTGCGGCGCATTCTGATCGGACTGTTCGGCCGCATTGCTTACTCCTTCCGGAAAGAAGGAGAGGAAAAGGCCGGCTCCGGCCACATCTTGCTGGAGGGAGTGCCGGGCCTGGCCAAAACGCTTCTGGTTTCCGCCATCGCCAACTCCCTCAGCGCCCGTTTCCAGCGCATTCAGTTTACTCCGGACATGTTGCCGGCCGACATCGTTGGCACGCGGATCTTTGATAACAGGACGGCCGAGTTCCGAACCGAGAAAGGTCCCATCTTCGCCCACATCGTCCTGGCGGACGAAATCAACCGCGCTCCGCAGAAGACGCAGAGTGCGCTGCTGGAGGCCATGCAGGAGCGCCAGGTAACCATCGGGGAGAATACCTTTGCGCTGGAAGACCCCTTCTGGGTGCTGGCCACGCAGAACCCGGTGGAGCAGGAGGGAGTGTTTTCCTTGCCTGAAGCGCAGTTGGACCGCTTTGCGATGATGGTCCGCGTGAATTATCCTTCAGCCGAAAGCGAATTCCAGATCCTCCTGGCCCGCCTGGAAGATACGCAAATCGAGCCGGTGGCCGACCCGCATGCCGTGGTGTCGATCCGGCAGCAGGTCAGCGCAGTCCACGTGGACGATAAAGTCCGGCGCTATATTGTCGCCCTGGGACAAGCCACTCGCAACACCCGTCCCGACAGCCTGTCCATCGTCAAGGAGATGGTGCAGCACGGAGCCTCTCCGCGCTCCTACCAGCACCTGCTGGCCATGTCGAGGACGGTCGCTTTCTTCCGCGGGCGGGATTACATTCTGCCCGGCGACGTCAAGTTCATCGCCACCGACGTGCTGCACCACCGAATCGTTCGCACGATCCGCGCGGAAGTGGAGAACGTCGGGACGGACGAAATCGTCGCGGAAGTTTTGCGCCACACCCCCATTCCATGAGGAGTCGGTTGCATGCTGGCACCGGAACTTGCCGAAGAGCTGCAATATATTGAAATCACCGCATCCCGGCGCATCCGAAGCCTGCGGTATGGCCAGAGTCGCTCCCCGGTGCGCGGCTCCGGCTACGAATTTGAGAACCATCGCAAATACGTCGTAGGCGATGACTTGCGGAGAGTGGATTGGAACGTCTCGGCCCGCATGCAGGAACTTTACATGAAACGCCACTTCGAGGAAAAAGAGGTGACGGTGTTCCTGATGGCCGATGTTTCCGGTTCCATGAAGTTCTCCACCGCGCTGTACTCCAAACGAATCCGGATGCTGCAAATTGCGGCGGCCCTGGGCTTTTCGGCTGTCAGTGACAGCTGCAACTTCGGTTTCATGGCTTTCAGCGACAAGGTGGAGGCCTATGAACCTCCCCGCAAGGGGCGAGGGCACGTCTGGCGGACGGTGGATCATCTCTATCATTTGAAGCCCGAGGGGCGGGGAACGGCCTGGGAACCGGCATTGCGTTTTTTGCGGAGACGTCTGCGGCGGATGTCGATTATTTTCCTGCTCTCGGATTTCATCACCGATCCCGAGTCGGTCCATCTGGGCGAGATGCCCGATTTGAAGGTGCTGGCGCAAAAGCACGATGTCGTCCCGATTGTCTTCCAGGACCAGTTGGAAGCGGTTCTTCCGGCTGGCCGCGGTTTATTGCGTTTTCGTTCTGCGGAAGGCCGCCAAGAAATGCTTCTCAGCCTTTCTTCCAACCAGCGGAAAACATTTGAAGCCCTGGTCGAGGAAAGAAAAGCCTCTTTGCGGAATCTCTTTTATTTGCTCGGAATGGAGTGCCTCTTCCTGAAGGTGGGCGAACCGTTTATGGATCCCCTCATGGCGCTCTTTGAAAGGCGGAGGAAGATATGATTTGGTGGTCGAAAGTCGAGATGAAAAGTTATGGTTCGGCGCAGGGCTCGAATTCGGAGAGGAAAGCAGTCCAGGGCCGGAAGGCTTGCTTGCGAGACAGGCGGGCTCTTCTGCGCCTGGGGGTCTTCGGTGGGATGATGCTCGCCGCCCTCACGCTGGGCAGCCTGCCGGCATGGGCGCAGGCCGCCGCCGTCACTCCCCCGCCGGAAGGAATGTCGTTCACCACGCAGTTGGAGCACACGGCCGTCTGGGTGGGAGACCAATTCCGCTATCAGATCCGCGTGGAACACACCGACAACTACGAATTCGTGATGGAAAACCTGAATAGGGACAACATCAACATGGACCCCCTTCAGGTCATCGCCGTGGACTGGTATACGGATTCCTTGAAGGATGGCAATACGCGGTTGTTTTTGAACGTCACCCTGGTCAGTTTTGCCACCGGACAGGACAGTGAACAGATCCCTCAGATCACCCTGTTTTACTTCCGGCGCGACCGCCCGGCGGTCGGCGCGGATGAAGCAGCGGCCGAGAGCTTGACCGTCCCCGGTCCCATAGTAGGCTTGCGCACCACGCTGCCTCCCGAAGCCAGCGACATCCGCGACGATATGGCGGTTACCAGCTGGCCCGGCACGCGATGGCTGCTGGGTTACGCCGGATGGATTTCTCTGATGTTGCTGCTGGCTGGGACAGGATGGGAGTCATGGAATTATATGCAGAGCCGGAAAATCCGCAAAGGTCCGGACCGGCGGAAAGCGATGGAGTCCATCCGCATGCGCTGGGCCCGCGGAGTCCCCTCCGAGTTTTCCGATCCGCAAGTTGTGGCCGACTTTTATGACAGTTCCTATCAAAACCTCAAGGAATACCTGACCTTCTATCTGGAGACCCCCGCCGAGGGCTTGACCGCCGATGAGTTGCAGGAGGAGATGCAGCGCCTCGGCACCGATGCCACCTTCAGCAAAAAGGTAGTTACCGTCCTGGGGGCCTGCGAACAAGTGCGCTACGCCCAAAATGGAGCGGCGCCCAGCGGCAAGGCGGTGCAGAGCACGGCGCAAGACATGAGAGAAATCCTGAACTATGACGCGGGGCAGTAGGAACCGGACTATCAGGAAACGACGATGACCTTCGAGAATCTGCGATGGCTTTTTTGGGCAGTGCCTTTGCTGGCGCTCCTGGTCGGGGTGCGCTTCTGGAGAAGGCATTACTGGGGCCACTCTCTGGTGGAGTACGTGCGGGAGCACATGGGCGGCTTGAATCCCCTGTTCCGGATGCCTGTGCTGCTGGAAGCCCTGGCCGTGGGTTTTCTGCTGGTGGCGCTTCTGGGTCCCGTCTATCCCTTCGTTTTGCAGCGGATCGAGCGAGGCGGACTCCAGATTTTATTTGTCCTGGACCTTTCCCAGAGCATGGAAGAAGGGCTGCGGCCGCCGGGGAGTCGGTCTGCCACTCCGCCGCCGCCTCCCGGAGTAGATGGGACCAGGAGCAAGATGACGGCTGTGAAGGCCAGCGCGGTCGAATTCGTGCGCAAGCGCCCCGGCGATGCCATCGGCTTGGCCGTTTTCTCCAACAATGCCTATCTGGTCACCCCGGCCACGTTCGATCACGGCAGCCTTGAGCAATACCTTCATCTGGTGAACTCCCAGACTTTGGTGAATGAAGGTTTTACCGCTATCGGCGAGGGCCTGTACACAGCCAATCGGTTTTTTGATTTCAATGAGCAGCAAGGAGGCCGGCGCAAAGGGCAGATTATCATCCTGTTCAGCGACGGCGATCAGAACTACGGCCGGGACCCGATGGAGCAAATCGAGAAGGCGCGGACGGAAAGCACTCGCATCTATTTCATCGGCGTTGCGCTGGAACAAGGCGCGGCCCAGCAGATCGTCGATGGAGTCCAAGCGACCGGGGGCCGGTATTTTGATGTTTCCAGCCCGCAGCACCTGGAAGATGCTTTTCTAGAGATCGATCAAACCGAGAAAGGCCGCTTCTACACGCTCCAGTTGGTGCGGCATCAGCCAGCCTACTTCGTCTTCGTTTTGCTGGCGTTGCTGGCGCTGGCTCTGCGAATGATCCTCAACGGAATTCCTCACTTCGTGGAAATCAGCTGATTTTCTTCTGCGGTTGCTCCCGTTCGAAGCCTGCAAACCGCCGGACAACTTCCGGAGAGCATTCCCGTTACTAAAATCCAGAGCTACCCCTAGCTGCCCTCCGCTCGAAGGCTCCGGGCCGCAGGGCGGTGGCGTCTCGGAGGGATTCCTCGGCAACGCACTTTACGGCAACTTTGAAAATAGCTAACGGGGAGGGGAACTTTCCGGGGAAGGCGAATCCGGCTGCTCCACCGGCGGGAGGGTCACTACCACGTCGTTGGGACGTCCCATGCGAAGCTGCTCGCGGGCCACTTCCTCAATGGCCTGCGGGTCGCTGCGCAAGGCTTTGATTTTGTGGGTGAGCCGCAGGTTGTCCTCTTTCAGCTTTTCGATTTCCTCATCCAGAGCCTGAATCTGGAGATGGCGCTGGCGGCGAGTGAGATACCCGTTTTCTCCCGCAATCTCATGGATAGTGAGCAACAGAAGCGCCAAGCCACACCCGGCAATCCACAGATACCGCTTGGCCCGCCGTTTTTTGCTTGCTGGAATGGAAGATCGCATGAACCGAACAGGAATCGCAGCGCTGCTCCAGGCAACTCTTCCAGGTCCCTTTCGGCCTGGGCCGCGCAATGGAGTCGGCAAACGGGTTCTGCGCCCGAAAGCCGCAACAGGACCCCTCAGCCGTCACTCTGCAGCAGCTTGAGCCCGTCCGCGCGGAGCGTTTTCACCACTCGCCGCCCCGCAAAACTACTGTACTCTGGTTTACTCCTTTCCACAAAGCGCTTTTCACGGTTTCCTTCAATGGAACATCCCGGCGGCCCCGATAGTAGCTGCCCGGCTTGCTGTGGCAGAAAGCAGCGGATGCCGTGGCGCGCCGGAAGCCGGGCCGGCATTGCCGCGAATTTTTCCGAGAGGAAGCGTGTATCATAACCCACGGTCAGCGATGGGCCAGCGTCCCGGGACGGGCGAGCCGGATTCGTGCTTGCGTTGAGGAGGTTTAGGACAATGACCGATAAGATCGTGGTGATGGTCACCGGCGGCAGCGCCAGGGAATGCAAACGGATCGCCCGCAGGCTCCTCGAAAAGCGGCTGGTGGCCTGCGTCAATCTGTTGCCGCGGATTCGCTCCCTCTACCGCTGGCAGGGAAAGATCGCCGACGAACCGGAATATCTGATGATCCTCAAGTCCAGCCGCGAGCTATTCCCCGAGCTGCGCAAGGAGGTGGAGAAGCACCACAGCTATTCCGTCCCGGAGGTGATCGCGCTGCCGATCATCGACGGCGCCCCGAACTATCTCAACTGGGTCGCCGAGTGCGTCAGTCCTTCCGAGGGCTAGCTCCCTCTGCCGGCATCTCCAGCATCTCGCGGTGCCCGAAGCCGCGGCTGTTGTCCAGATACCACACTGCCCGGGGAACGATGCGATAGAGGCGGATTCCGGCCAGCTTGCGCTGCACCGCCCCCTGCAGCGGCCCTTCCCGGAAGAATTGCTTCACAAAGGGAAATTTTTTCATGTAAATCTTCCAGAACTGCGCCTGCATTTTCAGACCTCGCAGCCGCTCGGCCCGGCCTTCCAGTTGAATGCCGCGAATCTGCTTCCAGTCGCGGTAATCCTCGTGGATCGCCGCGCTGACCTCCGCGTTGGCAGCCATGTTGACGCCGTGGCGGGAGCGCGGATTGGAGAAAAAGTAGAGGTCCAGCCCGTCGCTGGCGTAAAAGACGGCCGCCGCCCAGGGGACGTCCTTGGCACAGGATGCAATGGTCATGACGTTGTGCGTCTCCAGGTATTCCAGAATATCGCGGCGGAGTTGGTCAGGGTCCATTGAAAGGTCTTTCAGGTTGATTGGGTATGGAGGATGCAGTTCAAATCCCCTCCAGCGCCTGTTCCAAGTCCCCGATCAGGTCGTCCACGTCCTCAATCCCCACCGAGAGCCGGATCAGTCCCTGGGTGATGCCGATCCGCTGGCGTTGCTCTTCCTGAAGATAGGCGTGGCTCATGGTGGCGGGATGAGTGATCAGCGTCTCCACTCCGCCCAGGCTCTCGGCCAGCAAGCACAGCCGGACGCGGTTCAGCACCGCGCGCGCGTTCTCAAGCGATCCGGTCTCAAACGACATCATCCCGCCAAACCCGGACATCTGTTTCTTGGCCAGCTCGTGCTGGGGATGCTGCGGCAGTCCGGGATAGTGGACCTTTTTCACTTTGGGATGACGGTTCAGGTACTCGGCCACCGCCTTGGCGTTGGCGCTGTGCTGTCGCATCCGAACGGCCAGCGTCTTGACCCCCCGCAGCACCAGCCAGGCATCCATGGGTCCCATCACGGCCCCGGCGGCATTCTGAATGAACTGCAGCCGGGCGGCGTCTTCTTCCCCAGCCGCGACCACCACGCCGCCCACGCCGTCGCTGTGGCCGTTCAGGTACTTGGTGGTGGAATGCACCACGATGTCGGCTCCCATCTCCAGGGGTCTTTGGTAAAAGGGCGAGAGGAAGGTGTTGTCCACCACCAACTGAACTCGGCTCTGCCGGGTGATGGCCGCAATCGCCGAGAGGTCCGAGACGATCATGAGAGGATTGGTGGGCGTCTCGACAAACACCATCCGAGTGTTTGGCCGCAGCGCCTCCCGAACGCGGCTGGCGGAACTGGTGTCCACATAAGTATAATCCAGTCCATACTTTTGCACGATGAAATCCAGCAAGCGCGGCGTTCCTCCATAGGCCCCGTCCGTGCAGATGACATGGTCTCCGCTCTTCAGCAAGGTGAAGACGGCATGGATGGCGGCCATCCCGGAGGCAAAAGCCAGCCCGCCGTGCCCCCCTTCCAGCACTGCCATGTTCCGCTCCAGGGCGGCCCGCGTAGGATTGCCGGTGCGGGAATACTCATACCCCTTATGCTTCCCCAATTCCTCCTGCACGTAGGTGGAGGTTTGATGGATGGGAACGACGACGGCCCCGGTGGAGGGGTCCGGTTCCTGTCCGGCATGAATCGCGTCTGTTGAAAAACCCATGGTGGATTCCCTAGTCTTTAGTTTTTTGGCGCCGACCGATCCCCGGCCCCTCGGTCGCACTTCCTGCCGCAAACAGGGGGCCGGAAATTAGAAAATTGCTTCAGGACTATACCTTTTTCTGCCGGCTGTAGTAAAATATGCCCCGTCCGGTGGGAGGAACTCCATGCGAAATTTGACCTTTGTGGGAGTGCTGCTGGCGGTTCTGGCAGCCAACCTGCCTGCGGCAGACGAGGCGACCACCTCTAGTCTGAAACTTCAGGTCGTGACCAGCGAAAGCAAGAAGCCCGTGCCCAACGCCCACGTGGTGGTTCGTTTTGTGCAGAAGAGACTCCTCAGAGACAAACGCTCCAGTTGGGAGACCAAAACCAACCGGAAGGGTTTCGTTGTGCTGAACAAAGTTCCCCACGGCACCATACAGGTCCAGATCATTGCACGGGGCTATCAAACCTACGGAAATGAGCACGAGATCAGCAAGCCGAACGAGGAATTAACCATACTGCTGAATCCCCCGCAGAGCCAGCACTCCGCTTACTGAAAACGCAGGCTTCCCCGAAACGGCCACTCGTTCATTCTTTTCCCGCATTCTTTGCATTGCCTTGCCCACATCGGCTGGGAAAAGCTCCCATAGTCTTGCGAGTCCATTTTTTAGGCTCCACAATTGTTGCTAACCTATTCAATTCTAGCCACATAAAAGCTTTTTATCGGCAGTGCTGCACTTTGGTGCACTTTGCACTAAGCAACGTTAATAAAGAGATTAGAGAAAATTACCCATGATTTTCCACATAGTTTTCCACAACACCGTTGGAAAAATTGCCAGCTTGCTCAGCACATTCGGTTGATGGAGGCAAGGAAATAACCATCGCCAATCTTCCCGCACTTGTATTCTCACGCCTCCGAAACACTGCATGGTTTCTGCAATTTTCATTTTTCCCCTAATTTCGTCTCTCGCGGTGTTATACTAGCGCAAGTATTTGAGAAAGTCGGTTTGCTTGAAACCATACACGCCAGACGTTTGCTTCCTGCCTAGTTGACTCCATCAAATGCAAATAGCCGTTACGGGGGCAAGCCGCTCTATGGCTGGCTGACCTGACCGCTTCACAAGAGCGGTGCGGCAAACTTAAGGAGAAAATAGAATGAAGAACTTGTTTGTAGGAAACCTGAGTTTCCAAACCACGGAAGATGAACTGCGGTCGGTCTTTGAGCCGTATGGAGAAATTACGCGTCTGCAAGTGATGACGGACCGCGACACAGGACGGGCCCGAGGCTTCGCTTTCGTGGAATTGACCGATGACGATGAAGCAGCCAAGGCAATTACGGAGTTGAATGGCAAAGAACTGGACGGTCGCGCCTTGAACGTGAATGAAGCGCGTCCCAAGCCGGAGCGCAGCGGGCCGAGGGGCGGAGGAGGCCGCGGTGGTGGCGGCTACCAATCACGCGAATCGCGCTGGTAGCAAGCAACGAAATTCCTCTGGGGGCGATTCCCGTCGCCCCCAACACCATCTCAGGAGGGGCCTATGGCAACCAGGGCACGGACCACGTTTCAAAAGCGGCAGAAAGAGTTGGCGAGGAAAGAAAAACGACAAATGAAAGAGGAACGCCGGGCGCAAAGAAAACTTGCGCACGAAGGTGAGGCTACGACCGAGAAGCCAATCCCCCCTTCAGAGTTGGAACCGGAGATCGAATCGCAGGCGACGTGAGCCCGCCGTCCGCGTCAGCATAAGGTGTTCTACTGTGCAGGCTTTGGTCCGGGTGTAGTGGCACGGTTCGGCTGGGTTTTCTTGTTAGCTACAGAGAGTTTGCAGGACGGCAACCCGGCAGAATCCGGCTGCAGTCGAACGGAAGCCGCAAAGCTGTTCATAAGGATGCGTAGATGAGTATCCTAATACAGTATGAGGGTTTGGTTGTTGCAGGCACTTCTCGCGATTATAATTTCGTCGTGATTGACGCCCTACGGGAATCCCGCCAGTTCACTGTCAAGGTTTCATTGGATTTGTTTCGCTCGACCTCCTTGCAATACCAGGACGGCCCATCGATTTGCTTTGAGCTAGTGCAGAAGGAACTGGATAGCGAAACCCAAGAGTCGCTCGCCGAATCCAGCCTGAACATCGGCGAGCAGGATATACGGGAATACATAGAACGGCACTATCGTCGCAAACGCTCCTAAGCAGGAACCTCTCCGCCACGCTCCTCCCGATTGATCCATCTGGTGCCCTGAATCTGTTTTCTTTTGGGACCGCTGCCGACCTTGTGAGGCAACCATAGCAATTCGCGGCCTTTTTAGGATGACGACCTTAGAAGGAGCTTAAAGCCCGTTCGCAGACCTCGGCGGGATGGAGCGGCCGGCGGCTGGTGGCGTGAAGAATCTGCTGGCGGCAGGAGACCCCGGCGGCTACCACCATTGCATCCTGGGAAAGTGCCCGCACGGCGGGGAGGAGCTTGGTTTCCGCAACGGCCATTGAGAGATCATAATGTTCCTTCTCGAATCCGAAAGACCCGGCCATGCCGCAGCAGCCCGAGTCCACCTCCTTCACCTCGAAGCCGGGGATGCTCCGCAAAAGTCTTAAAGAAGGTTCGCTGCCGACCAGGGCCTTCAGGTGGCAGTGCCCGTGAAACAGGCCCTGTTGCCGCAGCGGTTGGAAGCCCAAGGCCGGGTTGGGGTGTTGATGCTGCCTTCCGGGGTCGAGAAACTCTTCCAGCAGAAAAGTATTCTGTGCGATTCGCTGCGCCTGGGGCCCGGCAACGAGGTCGGGGTATTCGTCCCGAAACGTCAGCAAGCAACTCGGTTCCAGGCCAATGACGGGCATTCCCTGGCCGGTGGCCTCCCCAAGGACCCGCAGGTTGGCGCGGGCATTTTCAATAGCCCGGTCCAATAAACCTTTTGAGATCAACGGTCGCCCGCAGCACACGGTCTCCAGACGCCGGACCTGATATCCGAAAGCCTCCAGAACCCTTGTCGCCGCCTTTCCCACCTCCGGGTAGTGGAACTCGGTAAAGGTGTCCACAAACAAGCCGACCTGCGGCCTTCCCTTGCCTCCTGCTGCCTTGCGTTCGGCAAACCATCTGGAAAACCTCTGCAGGGCCAGCGCCGGGAGCGGACGTCTGCGGTCGATGCCTGCCATCCGTTCCATCGCGCGGCGGACCAGCCCGTTCCCGATTGCCCAGTTGTAAGCCGGGGCAAAGCGCGAAGCTTGTTCGTTGAGCCGCGCCACTTCTCCGAACAAACGCACGCGCAGGGGAACCGGATGGCGCTGGTAGTAGCGCGCCAGGAACTCATACTTCAATTTGGCCATGTCCACGTTGGCCGGGCACTCACCCTTGCAACCCTTGCATTCCAGGCATAGGTCCAGGGCCTGGAACATACGGGGTGAACTGAGTTCTTCCGCCGGCAGCCTGCCGTCGAGCGCCGCCTGCAAGAGCACGGCGCGGCCTCGCGTGGAGTGCTCCTCCTCGCCGGTAACCCGGTAGGAAGGGCACATGGTCCCCTCGGTGCGCTTGCGGCAAGCTCCCACGCCGCTGCACATTTGGACGGCGCGGGCGAATCCCCCCTGGCGGCTGTAGTCGAATCGGGTCTGCCCCACCTCAAGCGGCGGGGCGGGAGTGACGCGCAGGTTCTCGGTCATGGGAGCCGCATCGACGATCTTGCCGGGGTTCATCAGACCTTCCGGGTCAAAGACCCTCTTCACCTGGCGGAAGGCTTCATAGAGCTGCGGCCCGAACATCTTCCGATTGAACGGGCTGCGGAGAAGCCCGTCGCCGTGCTCGCCGCTCAAAGCGCCGCCGAACTCCAGGACCAGCCCGGAGACCGCCTCGGCCAGTGACCGCATCTTGCGGACTTCGGAGGGCTGCTTCAGGTCGATCAAGGGGCGGATATGGAGGCACCCGACGCTGGCGTGGGCGTAAAAGGCCGCCTTGGTGTCGTGTTCTTTGATGATCTCCCGAAACCGCGCAACGTAGGCCGGGAGCTTCTCCGGAGAGACGGCAGTGTCCTCTACAAAGGTGATCGGCTTGCGGTCGCCCACCATCCCAAGCAGCAAACCTTGTCCCGCCTTGCGCACCTTCCAGATGTTGGCTTGGGAGGCGGCGTCGCGCGCTTTGAGGAACGTGTACCCCAACCCGGCACGGCGCAGCTTCTGCTCGGCCTGCTCCAGCCGGGCCGACAACTCGTCGGGGTGCTCGCCGGCGTACTCCACCACCAGCAGCGCCGCTGGGTCCCCATCGACAAAGGTCATGCGGCGGCGGTATTCCTGCGTTCCCCTGGTCATATCCAGAACCATCTTGTCGATCAACTCCACCGCAGACGGCCCGGTTTCGAGAATCACCTGGGTGGCGTCCAGCGCCTCGGCCAGCTCCCGAAAATGCGCCACCATCAACACCGCCGACCGGGGCCTGTTCACCAGGTCGATCTCGGCTTCGGTGACGACTCCGAGCGTTCCCTCCGAACCGGCGATCAAGCGGCTCAGGTTGATGCTCCGGGTGTCGAGACAGGCATCCAGGTTGTACCCGCCCACCCGGCGCAGAATCTTCGGGAAACGCCTGCCGATCTCCTCCTGATTCTCAGCGGCCAGCCGGAGCAGTTCTCCGTACAGCCGGTTTTCGCGGCTTTGTCCTTTCCGTTTTTTGCCGAGGGCCTCCGGCGAGAGCGTCCGCGTCTGGATCTCTTCGCCGCCGGAAAGGGCCAGCCGCAGGCTGCGGAGGTAATCCGCGGTTTTGCCGTAAACGATGGACCGCGCGCCGGAGGAGTTGTTGCCGATCATGCCCCCGATGCTGCAACGGCTGGCGCTGGCCGGGTCCGGCGGGAACAACAGTCCGTGAGGCCGGAGCTGCGCGTTCAACTCATCCAGTATCACGCCCGGCTGAACGCGGACGCGCCGCTCCTCGGGATTCACGCTGAGCACCCGGTTCATGTACTTGGAAAAATCGAAGATGACGGCCCGCCCGACGGCCTGTCCCGCCAGGCTGGTTCCTCCTCCCCGGGGCAAGACCGGCGCTTGATGGCGGCGGGCGGTATCGAGAGCCGCGATGACGTCGTCGCGGTCGCGCGGAATCACCACGCCGATCGGCTCCATCCGGTAGATGCTGGCGTCAGTGGAGTACAGGATGCGGGAGTAGGCGTCGAAGCGCACCTCGCCCCGGACTACTTTTTTCAGATCGAATTCGAGTTCGTTCGCTGAAGCCATGTCCGGACTCAGGGCTGCTTGACTGGAATGTTTCAGTCGAGTTGTCCCTGAAAAAACTTTCTTCAAGATAGCACACTCCCAGGCGCCCCGCTCAGTTGTGGTAGAATCGCGAAAACTTGCTGAATGCACTCAGCAGGGCTGCTGCTCTGCAAGGCTGCCGGGACATGCGCGGGAGGGAACCAAATCCATGAGGCGGCGAGCAGCCTTGGGTATCCGGACGCTGCCTCTGATCTTGTTTGGGATGAGCGCGGCGCTGCTCCAGGCGCAATTTACCAACAAGGCGCCGGGCACAATAGACCGGAACTTCGCGCTTTTTCTGTGACGACGGAGTCTGAAATGAATCTAGGCGATTCAATCCGGAAGATTCGGCATATCAAGGGGCTCTCCCAGGGAGAGATGCAGAAGCGCACCGGAATTCTGCGCTCCTATCTCTCGCGGGTGGAGAACGGGCATACTACCCCATCCCTGGCCACGCTCCAGCGCCTGGCCTCCGCCATGGAGGTGACCCTGGCAGACTTTTTCGCGCCCGAAGGCGTGACGCCCGCGCCGGCTGAGGCCGATGGCCCGCCCGATTATCTGGAAGAATTGAAATCCTATCTCCCCCAGCTCTCCCCCGATCAGCGCCAGGAACTGCTCCAGATGGTGAAAAAAATGGCCCAGCCGATGCGGCATTGAATGTGAGCCGTTCCCCGAAACGCAATACTTAACCGGCCCGGCTACCCGGCTTGCCCCTGCGCCGGCGGGCTACGGCCTGAAAAGCCTTCTTCGAGGCGCGCAGCGTTCGCTCCACGTCCCGGTCGGTGTGCGCTGCGGAAACAAACGCCGCTTCAAATTGCGAAGGCGGCAGCAGGACGCCTTGCTCTAGCATCGCCTGGAAAAAGCAGGCAAAGGCCTCCCTGTCGGCGCCGTTGGCGGTATCGAAATCCACGACCGGCCCCGGCGTGAAGAAGACCGTAAACATCGATCCCGCCCTGTTCACGCAAACCTCCACGCCTGCCCGCCGGGCGCACTCCGCCAGCCCTTCCCCGAGCGCCTCGGCGCGGTTATCCAGTTCGGCGTAAAGACCCGGCCGGCGGCGCAATTGCTCCAGCGCCGCAATGCCTGCCGCCACCGCCAGCGGATTGCCGGAAAGCGTTCCGGCTTGATAGACGGGACCCTCCGGGGCGACCGCGTTCATAATCTCGGCGCAGCCACCGTAGGCTCCCACGGGCAGCCCGCCGCCGATGATCTTTCCCAAAGTGGTCAGGTCGGGGCGGATGCCGTAGCTTTCCTGGACTCCGCCGTAGGCCAGGCGAAAGCCCGTCATCACTTCGTCCAGGATCAGCACGGCCCCGGCACGCAGGGTCAGCTCGCGCAGGGTCTTCAAATAACCGTCGGCGGGCGGCACGCAGCCCATATTGCCCACCACCGGCTCCACTATCACGGCGGCGATCTTCTCGCCGTGGGCGGAGAAAACCTCCTGGAGGGCATTGGAATCATTGAATGGAACGGCCAGGGTCAAGGCAGTGAACTCGGCGGGCACGCCGGCCGACTCCGGCAGGGCGAAGGTGGTCACGCCCGAACCGGCCTTGACCAGGAGGGAATCCACGTGACCGTGATAGCATCCGATGAACTTTACCACCAGGGATCGCCCCGTGAATCCTCGCGCCAGGCGAACCGCGCTCATCGTGGCTTCGGTTCCGGAGTTGACCAGCCGGACTTTCTCAATGGAGGGAATGGCGTCGCAGATGAGCTGGGCCAGGTCGGTTTCGGCCTCGGTCGCCGCGCCGAAACTGGTCCCCCGCTTGAGCGCCTCGCGGATCGCCCGCTGAATGCCGGGGTGGGCATGGCCCAGGATATGCGGCCCCCAGCCTCCGATGTAGTCAATGTAGCGATTGCCATCCGCATCGGTCACCTGCGAGCCACGGCCGGCGGCGAGGAACAGCGGATCGACCCCCACGGCGCGAAAGGCGCGCACCGGCGAGTTCACCCCGCCGGGGATCAGCCTGCGGGCACGTTCATAAAGCTCATTGGACCGGAATCGGTTTCGTGATGGGCTCACCGAGGTTCCACCTGCAAAAGGAAGCTGCACCGTCTGGCGGCAGCTCATTGTAGCACGGAGCCACGGATGACTGGCGCTTGCCCAATGCCGCCCTGCCGACAGTTCAGCTACAATGACAGTGCGGGTTGGCGCGCAACGGACAAGGGAAAGTGGATACGAACCGATGAGAATCGAGCATCCCGTAGCAGAGCTTTTGCTCGAGGTCGCTGACGGCCCGGAGTTTCGAGCGATCCTCCGCGAGATCGAGCGCTCCGCCGCCGAGCGGAGGGGGGCCGATCTCTACGCCTGCGGCCTGACCGTTCCGGCCAAGACGCTCCTGGCCGTGCTGCTCCGCCGCGCCTTGCGGAAGCCGCTGGTTTACGTCACCCGCTCCAACCGCGAGGCCGAGCAGGCGCTCGATTTGCTGGGAACCTGGGCAAAGCTGCTGGGTGAATCTCCTCCCGTTTTCGTCCCGGCGCACGATATCCGCCCCTATCAGGGACTCTCGCCGCACGCCGACATCAGCGAAAAAAGAGCGCTCGGCCTGTGGAAGATTGCGGCGCGGCAGGCGCCTTTGACGGTTCTCCCGGCGGCGGCTCTCGCCAGCCGCATGGAGCCGCGTGAGTTTTATGAGGGGCTGGCGCGGCTGATTCGCAGAGGCGACGAGATTGACCTGGACGATCTGCTGCGCCACCTGGAGCAGGCCGGCTATGCGCCGCACGATCCGGTCGAGATGACGGGCCAGTACTCGCTTCGGGGGGGCATCCTCGATCTGTTTTCGCCCGAAACCCGGCGTCCGGTGCGCTTGGAACTGTTCGGCGATGAGGTCTATTCCATCCGGGAGTTTGCCGTCAACACGCAACGATCCGTGGGGCCGGTGGAGAAGGCTGCCATCCTGCCCCTGACCGAGTTTCCGCTGCGCAAGGAGCTGCTGGAAGAGTTCTCTTCTCATCCGGAGGTTTCGCAATCGCCCGTTTTCATTCCCGGCGAGCCGTTTCCCGGCTGGGAGTTCCTGGTTCCTCTTCTCAATCCGTTGCCGGGCACTATCCTGGACCTGATCGACGATGCGGTCGTCTTTTTGGATGAGCCGCAGGAACTGCGCAAGCAGATTGAGCACCTCTGGCTGCTGCTCGAAGCGGAGTTCGCCGAGGCGCAGTCGGAAGGCCGCGTGGCAGCGGCGCCGGAGCAACTCTTTCTCCGATGGGAGGTCCTGGCCGGCGGGTGGGCTCGCCTTCCCGTCCTGAACGCGGAGGAGCTGGACATGGCCGCGCCGCCGGAGGCAGCTTCCCCGCGATTCTCGTTTTCGACGCGCCCGGCGCCCCGCTTCCACGGAAACGTGCCGCTCTGTCTTTCGGAGTTGGAAAATCTCTTGCGGCAACAATACCGGGTGCTCTTTCTGACGGCCAGCCAGGGAGAATCAGAGCGGCTGGCGGAACTGTTTGCCGAATACAAAATCCCATTCCACCTGGCGGAGCGTCCCAAACAGAGCGACGCCTTTTGGGAGGAGAAGTCCCAACTGTCTTCAGCCCTCCCCACCTGCTGGATCAGCAAAGGAGTTGCGCCGAACGGGGTGATGATCCCCCCCAGGCGGCTCCTGATTCTGGGCAACCAGGACCTCTACGACGCCTCCGAGGCGGTGGCGCGGCCCGCCGCGCCCCGCTCCAAGGTCTCCACCTTTCTCTCCGACTTCCGGGACCTCCAGGCGGGAGACTACGTGGTGCACGTGGAGCACGGCATCGGCTGCTACCGCAGGCTGCGGGAAATCGAGCACGACGGGATCACCAGCGAGTTCATGGAACTGGAGTACCAGAGCGAGGCGCGGCTCTACGTTCCCCTGGCGCGACTGGACCTGGTCCAGAAATACCGGGGCTTGGAAGGAGGGCGCCCCACCCTGGACAAACTGGGCGGCGGCTCCTGGGCGCGGACCAAAGCCCGCATTCGCAAGTCCATGCAGGAGATGGCCGATGAGTTGCTGAAACTCTACGCCGAGCGGAAAACGGCGGACGGGCACGCCTTCACCGGAGACAGCCACTGGGAGCGGGAGTTTGAAGAGACGTTCGAGTATGAAGAGACGGAGGGCCAACTGGGAGCTTTGCAAGATGTCCGGCGGGATATGGAGAAAGCGGAACCGATGGACCGGCTGCTGTGCGGCGACGTCGGATACGGCAAGACGGAGGTAGCGATGCGAGCGGCCTTCCGCGCCGCCAGCCAGAATAAACAAGTGGCGCTGCTGGCTCCTACCACGGTGCTGGCTTTCCAGCACCATGAGACCTTCCGCCAGCGCATGGCCGCCTTCCCGCTGCGCGTGGAGATGCTCAGCCGCTTCCGCAGCACTGCGCAGCAGAAAGCGGTCCTCCAGGATTTGGCCGTCGGCAAAGTGGACGTTGTAGTGGGAACTCACCGCTTGCTTTCCAAAGACGTCGCCTTCCAGGACCTGGGTCTGGTGATCGTCGATGAGGAGCAGCGCTTCGGGGTCCGCCACAAGGAGCGGCTCAAGGCGATGAAAAAATCCGTGGACGTGCTGTCGCTTTCCGCCACGCCGATCCCGCGCACGCTGCATATGTCGCTGGCGGGGTTGCGTGACATGTCGCTGATCGAGACGCCGCCCAAAGACCGCTTGGCGATCCAGACCGTGGTGGCCCCGTTCCGCGAGCAACTGGTCCGCACGGCCATCGAGCAGGAGCTGGAGCGCGGAGGCCAGGTTTACTTCGTTCACAACCGCGTGGAGTCCTTGCACAGCATCGCCGCCTTGATCCAGAAGCTGGTGCCCCATGCCCGCATCGCCGTGGCTCACGGGCAGATGGGCGAGAGGCAACTGGAGAAAGTGATGCTGGGGTTCATCCGGCAGCAATCGGACGTGCTGGTCACGACCACCATCATTGAGAATGGGCTGGACATCCCGCAGGTGAACACCATCCTGGTCAACCGCGCGGACCGGCACGGGCTCGCCGAGCTTTACCAGTTGCGGGGCCGCGTGGGACGCTCCAACCGCCGCGCGTATGCTTACCTGCTGGTTCCCAACAAAGAAGAGCTGACCCCGCTGGCCCGCCGCCGCCTGAGCGCCCTGAAGGAGTTCAGCGAGCTCGGCTCCGGGTTCCGCGTGGCTGCCCTGGACATGGAGCTCCGGGGCGCGGGGAACCTGCTGGGACGGGAGCAGCACGGGCAGGTGAACGCCATCGGGTTTGAGATGTACTGCCGGATGCTGGAGGGCGCGGTGCAGCAATTGCGGGGCGAGACGACGCGGCCCGAGGTGGCCACCACCATCAACCTGGGACTCGATATCCGCATCCCGCCCGCCTATATCACCGAGGAGAGCCAGCGCTTGCGGATGTACAAAACCATCGGCGCGATTGAAACCGCCGAGCAGCGAGCCGCCGTGGAACAGGAGTTGGAGGACCGCTACGGCGCTCTTCCGGCTGCGGTCCTCAACTTGCTGGAGTACGCTAGCTTGAAGGCTCTGGCGCAACGCTTCCTGATCCAGTCGATCGAACGGAAAAGCGAGATGGTGAACATTCAGTTTCACTCCAGCGCCCCGGTTGACCCGGAACGCCTGACGAAATTCATCTCGAAACACCAGGACGTGCAGTTCACGCCCTCCGGCATGTTGCGGATTCCGTTCCGCGGCAACTCCCAGGAGCTGTTACCGCAAGTGCAAAAGGTGCTCGCAGCAATTGAAGGATTGAGCCGATGAGCGGGTCAACCGCTTCCTCCCGGCCATCCTGCGGCGGCTGCGGTCTTGTCCCGGTTTGATTTCTGATATACTCGTTTCAGGGTCCAACGAGAGAAGAATATGAAGGTCCGGTCAACCACCATCTTGTGCATCAGGCGGAACGGGAAAGTCGTCATGGGAGGCGACGGCCAAGTGACGCTGGGCGAAAATGTGATTAAGCACACGGCCAAAAAAATCCGCCGCCTCTACAACAACAACATCCTGGCCGGCTTCGCCGGCTCCACCGCCGACGCCTTCTCGCTGTTTTCGCGCTTCGAAACCAAGCTCGAACAGTTCAACGGAAACCTGAGCCGCGCCGCCGTGGAGCTGGCCAAGGACTGGCGCACCGATCGCGCTTTGCGGCACCTGGAGGCGCTGCTGCTGGTGGCCGACGAAAAACACATGTTTCTGATCAGCGGGCAGGGCGACTTGATCGAGCCGGACGACGGGATCGCCGCCATCGGTTCCGGGGGGCCGGTGGCGCTGGCAGCTGCCCGCGCCCTGATGCAGCATACCAAGTTTTCCGCCCGGGAGGTCGCCACCGAGGCAATGGCAATCGCAGGAAAATCCTGCATTTTTACCAACGACAGCGTTACTATTGAAGAGCTCTAGTGAGGTTGTTGAAAAACTGCTGTATGGGTCCGCTTGCCAATCCCTCAGCTTCTCTGGGAACAAGCGCGCGGGAGCAGACAAACGGCATGATTCAACAACCTGCCAGGTGAAAATTTGTGAGTGGCGAGCGATGAACGGATTATCGCCAGAGGAAACATGGTGATCTACCTACCAGGAAGCATCGAAGAAACTGCGACTCTCGACCAGATGACGCCGCGCGAGATCGTCACGGAGTTGGACAAGCACGTGGTGGGACAGCGGGCCGCCAAGCGGGCCGTAGCCATCGCACTGCGCAACCGCATCCGGCGGCAGAAGCTTCCGGCGGAGATGGCCGAAGAGATCATGCCCAAGAACATCATCATGATCGGGGCGACCGGCGTCGGCAAGACCGAGATTGCGCGGCGGCTGGCCCGGCTGTCCAACTCGCCCTTCCTGAAGGTCGAGGCCTCCAAATTTACCGAAGTAGGCTACGTCGGCCGGGACGTCGAATCCATGATCCGGGACCTGGTGGAGATCTCCATCGACATGGTGCGGGAAGAAAAACTTGAAGAGGTGGCCGACAAGGCCGAAGCCAACGCGGAAGAACGCCTGCTGGATTTGCTGCTGCCCCATCCGGTCGCGGGTCCGGTCAGCGTCCCAGCCGCAGGCGAGTCCCGCACCGCTCCAGACCAGGAGGAGCGGGCCGGAGAGAATTTTGCCCGCAGCCGGGAGAAAATCCGCCAGCAGCTCCGCGAAGGCAGGTTCGATGATCGCACCGTGGAGGTTGAGGTGCGCGAACGGAGCTTTCCGGCGTTTGAAGTCATCAGCAACAGCGGCATCGAGGAGATGGACATCAACATCAAGGACGTCCTGCCCGGCTTTTTCGGCCCCAAGACCAAGAAGCGTAAGATGCGCGTGGCCGAGGCCATCGACTATCTCATCCAGGAGGAAGAGCAGAAGTTGCTGGACATGGATCAGGTAACCCGGACGGCGGTGGAGCGGGCGGAGCAATCCGGCATCATTTTCCTGGATGAGCTGGACAAGATCGCCGGGCGGGAATCAGGCCATGGACCCGACGTCAGCCGGGAGGGAGTGCAGCGCGACATCCTGCCGATTGTCGAGGGCACAACCGTGAACAGCCGCTACGGCATGATCCGGACCGATCACATCTTATTTATCGCCGCCGGCGCTTTCCACGTCAGCAAACCCTCGGACCTGATCCCGGAGCTGCAGGGCCGCTTTCCCATTCGGGTGGAGTTGAATGCCCTGACCGTGGACGACTTCGTCAAAATTTTGCAGGAACCGAAAAACGCCCTGCTGAAGCAATACATCGCGTTGCTGGAGACCGAAGGAACCAAGCTGTTCTTCACCGACGATGCGGTCCTGGAGGTGGCGAAGTTTGCCGCCCTGGTAAATGAGCAGACCGAAAACATCGGGGCCCGACGGCTCCACACCATCATGGAGAGGCTGCTGGATGAGATTTCCTTCGAGGGACCGGACCTTGCCAAGAAGAACGTGAAGGTGGATTCCGAGTACGTGCAAAAGCAGCTCTCCGAGATCGTCAAGGACCAGGACCTCAGCCGTTACATTCTGTAAAACTATAAAAGATTTCCATTTCGTTGTTTTCTTCAGCGTTCAGGCTGTCCCCTCTCCGGATCGAAACCACCGCACAGGAGAACCGCATCGGCTGCCAAAGGGACCCTAGAAAAAAGAAGGGGCCAGGGGACACAGATAGAAGTCTCCGGTTGATCCAGCCGGTAGCCGTCTGGCTGGCAGCGGTGCTGCTTGCGGGTTGCGGAGTGCCCGGCGAACCGCTTCCTCCGTTGCTGGAAATTCCGGAGCGGGCCAGCGACCTTTCCATTACCCAAACAGGCGCTCGCCTCCGGCTCGTCTGGTCGCCTCCCAGCCTCACCACCGAGGGCACGCGAGTGCGGCGGCTCGCCCGCCTGGAAATCTACGGCGTTTTTCTCACGGAAGGCGCAACCCTGACGAATTTTCCAGAAAGCTCGCGGCTCCTGGCCACCCTGCAGGCGGATGAAATTTCCGCTCAGCAGGAACAGATTGCCTACGAACTCCCTGTGGCAAGCGGACAACTGCGCCAGACGGCGTTTTTTGCCGTCAAGGCCGTCAACGACATAGGCCGGGATGCAGGCTTCTCGAACCTGGCCCAGTTGAAGATCGTCGATCTGCCCGACGCGCCGCTCGACCTCCAAGCCACGCTCACCGAGGACGCCATTCACCTGGCCTGGAAAGCTCCGCCCGCATCGGCATTCGGCGGTCCGGCCCCGCAGCCGGACGGCTACCGGATTTATCGCGCAGAGGCCGGGAGCCAACAGACGGCCGCACTGCTCGGCACGGCCCGTTCTCCCGCCTACCAGGACAGCACCTTCGCGTACGGGCAGCGCTACGTTTACTCTGTCCGAGCTTTTGTGGGAGAGGGAGACTCTGCCGTTACGACGCCGCCTTCCAATCCCGCCGAGGTTGACGCCGCCGACCGGTTTCCTCCCGCAAGCCCGCTGAACGTGCGGGGCGTCACGATTCCAGGAGCGGTCGATCTGGTATGGAGTCCGAACCCGGAGCTGGACCTGGCGGGATACAACGTCTACCGGCAACAGGAACAGGACGGCGCACGCCTCCGGCTGAACCGGGAATTGCTGCCCACCCCGCTGTTCCACGATCCGAGCGTCACTCCGGGCAATCTATACACTTATCAAGTGACGGCAGCCGATGGCAACGGAAATGAAAGCGTTCCTTCGGAGGCGGTTCAACTGACCGCCGAATGACCTTGCGGATTGCCGTTGCCAACCAGGGGAAAGTGATTGTAAGCTGGGAGCCGCTTGGGCCACTGCGCCGGAAAGATATATGACGCCGTAAAAATCATGAACCTGTTTGCAAAAATAGCTGTTCTGGCGACTTCCGGCGCGGCAGCGGGAGCCGGACTGTGGCTGCTGCTGCGGAAATGGCGGAAGTCCGCCTCCGAGCAGGAGCGGGAACGCTGCCTGGCCGTGAATTCCGTCGGCAGGTTGACGGACGGCACGCTGCTGGAAGCCCCGGACTCTGCCGGCGAAGCGGGAAACTTAGGCCTGCTCATTTACCAATATTCCGTGGCAGGCGTGAAATACTCAGCCGCACAGGACATCGACGGCCTGAACCACCGGTTTCGGCTGGAGAACTGCTCACCCGGCGCGACGGTGACGGTAAAGTACGATCCCCGGAATTCCCTGAACTCCATCGTCGTCTGCGAGCTGTGGAATGGCCTGAGCGCCGACGGCGGGGAAGAAACTTCCGAGAAGGAGCAGAAAACCGAGGACTGAGGACTGACGCATATGGCACAGACCATCCAGGAAAAACTGGCGGAACTGCGGCGGCGCAACCAAGCCGCCGAAGCAGGCGGCGGAGCGAAACGCACGGAGCGGCAGCACAAGGAGGGCAAACGCTCGGCGCGCGAACGGGTGGAACTGCTGCTGGACGAAGGAACCTTCGAGGAGTTCGACAAGCTGGTGACCCATCGGTGCACGGATTTCGATATGGAATCGCAGCAAGTACCCGGCGACGGCGTCGTCAGCGGCTACGGCCGGATCGACGGGCGCACGGTCTTCGTCTTTGCCCAGGACTTTACCGTCTTCGGCGGGTCTCTGGCCGAGAGCAATGCCGCCAAAATCTGCAAGGTGATGGATCGGGCCATGCAGGTGGGGGCACCGGTGATCGGCATGAACGACTCCGGCGGGGCGCGCATCCAGGAAGGCGTGGTTTCCCTCGCCGGTTACGCCGACATCTTTCTCCGCAACACCCTGGCCAGCGGCGTGATTCCGCAAATCTCCGCCGTCATGGGGCCCTGCGCCGGGGGCGCGGTCTATTCTCCCGCTATTACCGACTTCATCGTCATGGTCGAGAACTCCAGCTACATGTTCGTCACCGGCCCGGAGGTGCTTCGCACCGTGACTCACGAGGAAGTGACCAAACAGGAGCTGGGCGGGCCCGTGACGCACAACGTCACCAGCGGCGTGGCGCATTTTATCGCCCGCGACGACCCCGACTGCCTGTCGCTCATCCGGGAGATGCTTTCGTTTCTGCCTTCCAACTGCATGGAAGACCCGCCGGTGAAGGAATCGACGGACCCGATCGACCGCGAGGAGGAAGCGCTCGACTCCATCGTGCCCGCCGAGTCGGATATTCCCTACGAGATGCGGGATATAATCCGCTACGTGGTCGACGACGGATATTTCTTCGAGGTGCAGGAGCACTTCGCGCAGAACATAGTCGTGGGCTTCGCGCGCCTGGGCGGCCAGCCGGTGGGGGTCGTGGCCAATCAGCCGGCGGTGCTGGCCGGGACGCTGGACATCAATGCCTCCCTGAAGGGCGCCCGCTTTGTCCGCTTCTGCGACTGTTTCAACCTGCCGCTGGTCACCTTCGAGGACGTCCCCGGCTTCCTGCCCGGCACGCAGCAGGAGTACGGCGGCATCATCAAGCACGGAGCCAAGCTGCTGTACGCCTTCGCCGAGGCCACCGTGCCCAAGATGACCGTCATCACCCGCAAGGCCTACGGCGGGGCCTACTGCGTGATGTCCTCCAAACATCTCCGCACCGACGTAAACTATGCCTTCCCTACCGCTGAAATTGCCGTCATGGGGCCGGAGGGCGCGGTCAACATCATCTACCGTCGCGAACTGGCCGACGCCAAAAGCGGGGAAAAAGCGCGCGCCGCCAAGGTGGAGGAGTTCAAGCGCCTTTTCGCCAACCCTTACATCGCCGCCGAGAGAGGTTTCGTGGACGAGGTGATTCAGCCGCGCCAGACGCGCCGGAAGCTGATCCAGGCGCTCCGCATGCTGGCAAACAAACGCGACACCATGCCGCCTAAAAAGCACGGGAATATTCCGCTGTGAGCGGGACAGTGCTATCCTGCTTTCTTGAACTAATTAATTAGTTCACTGCCGCCAGAGGAGGTTTCCCATCCGCAAGAAGGGCAGCAAACCCGTGTTGAACGTTGTCTCTGCTTTATCGGCTCACACCCAGTTCGGACAAATTATGAGACGGGCAAGCCAGAAAAACGAGAGGTTCGTTGTGGACCGGCGGGGGGAGCCACAGGTCATCATTATGAGCATTAAGGATTACATCAACAACTTTGCCCCAGCACCAGACTTCCTTAAGGAAATCCGCGCAGAGGCAAAACGCAAGGGACTTCACAAGCTGACGATGCGGCAGATCGACTCGGAGATCGCCGCATTCCGGCGTACAGAGCGCAGGAAGAATGCTACCACCCGCGGTCGTTCTTGATACGAACATAGTGGTTTCCGCAACACGGAAGCCACGCCGACCCAACTGAGAGGTGATTTGTGTACGAACAGAGAAAACTTTTCGATTTCATGCTGAATCGTATCAACGAGGTTGCGACAGAGAGCGGGCTTAAACCGCCACAGGCATTCGGAAAATGGTTTGCCACAACCTACTTCTCCAACCCGCAAGAGTTTATCTGTCCTGACGGTAGCGGGGACGGTAAGGTCGATTCCCTTTTCCAGGTCAATGACGGCAAGGAAGTCCAACACTATGTGCTAAACACGAAATATACGCAGAAATACGATGCTCCTGCACCAGTGTCGTTTTACGACGAAATTACCCGGTTTTGGCAGGCATTTGCAAACAAATCGAATCGACAGTCTTACCTCTCGTCGGTAGTACGCCCTGAACTCCGCCCACGCTATCAGAAGCTCTTCGGCTACTACGATGATGGCAGAGCATCATTGTTCTTCGTAACAAACCACAGGCGCAACGAGAAACAGTACGAAGCAGTGAAGGCTACCGGGATCCAGGTTTTCCACCTGAACGAGATGTTACAGTTCGTGGTTGACTACATCGAAGATGCGATGCCTTACACTCAAACACTACGGCTAACTAGCATCAGTAGCGTGCTTTCAGCCGATAAACGCGACACGAAGGTGCCAACGTCCATTGTTTTCGCCAAACTGACCGACCTCATACGTTATATGCAAGACGACCCTTACGATCTGCTTTTCGCCCGGAATATCCGTCTAGTACTACGCAACTCGAAGGTGAATCCAGATATCCGGCATACCTTCAGCACAAAACCGACAGAGTTTGTCTTCAGCAATAACGGGATAACGATGTTATGCGAGGGACATTCGCACGATCCGGGGACGCAAGAAGTTAAGATCAAGAATCCACGTGTCGTAAACGGATCACAAACTTTGCACAGTATCCGCGATGTACCGAACCCGTCTCCTGCAGCACGGGTCATGGTGAGAATCATTCAAGTCCGTCCCCCTGGTCCAAATGACTTCTCCACCGCAGCTGAGAAACGGCGAGAAATCGTCCGCAAGATTTCCCTCCGAAGCAACCTTCAAAACCCTGTCAAGAAGTGGAATCTCATTTCCAACGACAACTACCAACACGAGCTGGCCCGTTTCTTTAGAAAGAAGAAATTGTATTGTGAGCGCCGTGATGGAGAGTGGGCAGAGCGGCGTACCGAATTGAAGAGCGTAGGCATAAGACGAGGCCCGAATATTAAGCTACTTACGCAACTCATTGCGAGTTATAACTGGGGCGAAAGACAGCTTGGCCCAATTGTTGCGAAGGGAAAACTAGGGGGAACTGTTTGAAGAGAAACCATACGAGTTAATCAGGGACACAAAACCAGAGCTCGTTTATCAGGTTTACTTGCTTGGCAAGATTGTTGACGAGTGTCTGAAGAAGCTGGCAGGATCGAAAAGATACATCAAGGAGCTTGCAAGTTATGTTCGCTTTGCGCTGTTTGCGCTATCTGTAAAGGCTCTTCAAGAAGGTGGTGCGAGGTTTGGTGAGAGGGAACTCACGAAGTTCCTTGAGAGGGGGGCTAGCCCCCGGCATAATTGGTTAAAGTTCTGCAAATCAGGAGTAGATGCGATCCGGGACACGTACAAGACGGACAGCAGGCGATACCGAAGGGAGTCAGGAAAAGAGCTGACACTAGCTAATTTCTCGAAGTCGCGTGAGTCCGTGGGCAAGCTCTTCGGTAGAAATCTGCCACGGCAGTTACAACACCTTGGTAAGCAGTTGGTGCGTTCTATGTGAACCGTGATTATTGTCGGAAACACGATAATGAAGTTGAGTATAAAAATGAATACTCGGTCGCCACAAGACTCGCATACTGTGTACCTTATTTCGTTATACGCTTCGGGAACACCAATAATCAGTCTCAAAGGATGATTTGCAAAGGGAAAAGGTTCCACTAAATTTTCATTGCCAACCGGGGTGAGATTGCGGTGCGGATCATCGCGCCTGCCGGGAGATGGGCATCGGCACGGTTACCATTTTTTCCGAGGTGGATAACGCAGCCCTGCATGTCCTGCGAGCCGATGAAGCCTACCCGGTGGGACCGGCTGCGGCAGCCGAGAGCTACCTCCGGGTGGACAAAATCCTGTAATTCGCGCGCCGGTCCGGAAGAAGTCTGCAAAAAAGAAAGTGAAACGGGGTTCATTTGTTTCCTGAAGGAGGGATTGTCACTATGCGGATATTAGTTGCTGGGATGGTGTTAGTCCTAACGCTCGCCGTGAGTATGATGGTTGCCGTTAATACGGATGCTCAAGGGCAAAGCGGTGTCACAGTATTCGTGGATGGCTCAACAGTGTCCAGCTTTAGCGGCTCAGGTAGTCCCTGGGGAGGAGGCAGTATAGGCGGCACGACAGAGCCCCAGACCATTGAAGTAATGAAACAACTGCGCAGGTTCTGTCCACGCGTACTCATTACGGCCAACCGGGCGGCGGCGCAGTATCTTGTCCTGCACGAACGCCAAGCTGAAGGGACGTCCGGCGGAAATCGCAATAACATTGCAGTATTCGGGAAGAATGATTTGCTAGTGTACGCTGATGGCGCGCGGGGACTCAACAATAGCGTGAAGGACCTGTGCAACAGCGGTGTTCTTTCAGCCAGACCTAGATGAAATAGAAGCTGAACAGGATTATTCTTTCTTCAAATTTTCGGCTCACAACGGCGCGGATTATCCGCGCCTGCCGGGAATAAATACACCGGCGATGGCAAGCAGGGCTCCCAGAGAAGGTATATTTTGCGAAACGAAGCTAAAAAGCCGTTTGTTTTCAACAAGAATTGCTAACCAACCTGCCGATTCAGGCTGGATTCCGAAGCCATATCGGGCGTCGGGAACCGCGTAAAACTGCATTTTCCCGAGGTGACAGGCGTGTTCAAGAAAATATTAGTGGCCAACCGAGGTGAGATTGCAGTGCGCGTGATCCGCGCCTGCCGGGAGATGGGCATCGGCGCGGTTGCCATTTTTTCCGAGGTGGACCGCGCAGCCCTGCACGTCCTGCGAGCCGATGAAGCCTACCCGGTGGGACCGGCTGCGGCAGCCGAGAGCTACCTCCGGGTGGACAAAATTCTGGAAGTCGCGCGCCGCTCCGGAGCCGAAGCCATCCATCCCGGCTACGGCTTTCTGGCGGAGAACCCGGCGTTGGCGACAGCTTGCGAGCAAGCCGGGATCATTCTGATCGGTCCCAGCGCAGCTTCGATGAAGCTGATGGGGTCCAAGACCCTGGCGCGGCAGGCCATGCAGGCGGCGGGAGTGCCCGTGGTTCCGGGAACCAGCTCCGGGACAGCGGATCTCAACGAGGCACGTCGCATCGCCGACTCCATCGGCTATCCGGTCCTGATCAAGGCGGCGGCAGGCGGCGGCGGCAAGGGACTACGCCTGGTTGCCTCGCCCCAGGAGCTGCCTTCGGCCTACCGTGACGCGCGTTCCGAGGCGGAAAACGCTTTCAACGACTCCGAGGTCTATATCGAAAAGTATTTGGAAACTCCCCGCCACATCGAGATTCAGGTGCTCGGCGACCGCCACGGAAACATGGTGCACCTGGGCGAGCGCGAATGCAGCATACAGCGGCGGTATCAGAAAGTCATGGAGGAGTCGCCCTCGCCGCTGGTCGATGCCGTCATGCGGCAGCGCATGGGCGAAACCGCCGTGCAGGCGGCACGCACCGCTGGATACTACAACGCGGGAACCGTGGAATTCCTGGCCGACGCCAGCAGGAATTTTTACTTCTTGGAGATGAACACGCGGCTGCAGGTGGAGCACCCCGTCACGGAACTGGTCACGGGGCTGGATCTGGTCAAGGAGCAGATTCGCGTGGCGGCGGGCGAGAGACTCGGCTTTCGGCAGGAGGAGGTCCAACTGCGGGGGGCGGCGCTGGAGTGCCGCGTGTACGCGGAGGACCCGGAGAACTCCTTCTTCCCTTGCCCCGGCCTGATTCGGTCCCTGGAAGTTCCCGCCGGACCGGGCGTCCGGGATGACAGCGGAGTGTACGCGGGCTGGACGGTACCGATGGAATACGATCCGCTCATCTCCAAATTGGTTACCTGGGGGGCCACTCGCCGGGAAGCGATCGACCGGATGAAGAGGGCAATCGGGGAATATTTCGTGGAAGGCATCCAGACGAACCTGGGATTTTTTAAGACCATCCTCAGCTTCCCGGATTTTCTGGAGGGAAGGCTCGACACCGGATTGATCGACCGGATGCTGGAGCACAAAAGTCAGTTTGGCAACGGCGAGGACGGCCTGCCGGGCGAGGACCCGGATCGGCGGCGAGCGGCGGTTCTGGCGGCGGCTCTTTTCGAGACGGCGCAAGCCAGAAATTCACATCCGGCGGGCGGGAATTTCCGGTCCTCTCCGAGCCGCTGGAAGACCGAAGGTCGTCGCTCGCTTCTGCGGCGCGCCCTTCCCGAATCCGGCGGCTAAAACGGCCCGGACCGCCGCTTTTGCTCCGCTCTCTTGCTATGAAACTTTCGATCACACTCAACGACCGCGAGCACACGCTGGAGATCACCCGCCGGGACGGCTTCTCCTGCCTGCTGGACGGGGTGCGGTTCGAGGCCGAAGCGTTGGAGGTCCGGCCGGGCGTTTACTCGCTTCTGCTGGGCGGGAAAAGTTTTCTGGCACAGGTGGCCCCGCGCGCGACGGTTGCATCCGCCCCTGCCGGTTCCGGCGCGGGCGATTACAGCGTGCAGGTTGACGGGGTTCACTACGCGGTTTCGGTCCGCGACCCGCGACGGCGGCCCCGTGGCGGCTCCGGGCTGGTGCTGGAAGGAAAGCAGAACATCACGGCTCCGATGCCCGGAAAAGTGGTTCGAATCCTGGTTGCGGAAGGAGAAGCCGTGCAAAGCGGTCAGGGACTGATTGTGATGGAAGCCATGAAGATGCAGAACGAGATTAAATGTCCCGCAGCCGGCAAGATTCGGAAAGTTTCAGTCCGGGAGGGACAGGCCGTGAACGCCGGGGAAACGCTGCTGGTGTGCGGATAAGTCCGGCACAATAACCTTTCAGGCGCGGGCCTTGCAGGTCATCACGCCCCAGAGCCAGTTAACTTTGAACCGCCGCGCCGATTCCACCTGAAAGCCGGTCCGGGTCAGCATTTCCCGGCACTGGTCAACTCCGTAGCACTGCTGGAGACCGTATCTGCGGAAACTCGCCCGGTCCCTCAGCCGCAAGGACCAGCGGGAAACCTTGCAGGCCAGGTAATCGTTGCACCAGTCGGTCAGCACCAGGCAGCCGCCGGGACGCAACACTCTCCGAAACTCCTCCAGCACTCTCAAAGGCCGGCGGTAGTAGTGGAAACTGTTGGCGCAAACGACGGCGTCAAAACATTGGCCGGGAAACGGCAGATGTTCCGCCACCGCGTTGCTCCAAACCGCGTGACGCGTGCCGTTCAGTTTTTTGTGCGCCTGCTGCAGCATGGGCAGCGAGACATCGACGCCGACCACGCGAATCCCCGGATGGAGGCGTCCGTGCCCTGCCACCTCCAGCAATCCCCCGGTGCCGCAGCCCACGTCGAGAACCCGCTGCAAATCGTTCCAGGGAATGGCATCCACGGTGGCCTGCAGCGTCGCTTGGCCATACGTTCGGTTCCAGCGGCGGTCGTAGCTCGAGGCTTGGCGGGAGTATTTATCCTTCAACAAGGAGTATGCTTGCACTGCGCGGTTCCTTTCAGCTTGGTGTTCAGCTTCAATTGCAGCAAGCGAAGAAAACTACCATAAATGGAGCAGTTCTTCCAAGCTTTCAATCGTTGCTTGTCGTTAGCACATGATATGTCCGGTCTAATTAACATGTGAAATGTCCGCTTTGAGCGGCGTAGGGTAGGGCTTTTTGCCAGGAGGTGGCATGAAGTTCTACTCGGAAGCTGCGATGGAGCGGGCGATGAAGATACAAGAAGTAATTTTGCGAGCGATAGGGAAGCGGATCAACTGGTGGCAGGCAGCCGAGATCATCGGGATCAGCGACCGGCAGATGAGGCGGTGGCGCAGCCGGTACGAGCAGTACGGCTACGACGGGCTGTTTGACCGGCGGCGGGGAAAGCCGAGTCCGCGGCGGGTACCCCTGGGGACGGTGGAGAAGGTGTTGGGGCTGTATCAGGAGAAGTACTTTGACTTCAACGTGCGGCACTTTCACGAAAAGCTGCGGGAAGAGCACGGCCTCCGGCTGAGCTACACCTGGGTGAAGCTGGCATTGCAAGGGGCGGGGCTAGTGAACAGGAGGCGGAAGCGGGGCCTGCACCGCCAGAGGCGGCCCCGGCGGCCGTTGCCGGGAATGCTGCTGCATCTGGATGGGAGCCAGCATCGGTGGTTTGTCGATGATCGCTGGTATGACCTGCTGGTGGTCCTGGATGATGCCAGCAGCGAGATTTACTATGCGCAACTGGTAGAGCAGGAATCGACGCGGACGGTGCTGGCTGCCCTGCGGGAGGTGGTCGAGCAGCAGGGGATCTTTTGCGCCCTTTATAGCGACCGGGCCAGTCATTTCTTCCTGACCCGGAAGGCGGGCGAGCCGGTGGATCGGCAACGGCTGACCCAGGTGGGCCGCGCCCTGCGGGAGCTGGGCATTCAGATGATTCCGGCCTATTCGCCGCAGGCGCGGGGACGCAGCGAGCGGAACTTCGGGACCTGGCAAGGGCGGCTGCCGCAGGAACTGCGCCTGCGGGGAATCATCACGCTAGAGGCAGCGAATCGGTTCCTGCGGGAGGGCTATATCGGGGAGTTCAACCGGCGCTTTGCCGTGCCGGCCACCCAACCAGGCAGCGCCTTTTTGCCGTCAGCCAGGCGGGAGTTAGAGCGAATCTTCTCGATCCAGCACCAGCGGATAGTGAATCGGGACAATACGGTCAGTCTGGAGAACCGCCTCCTCCAGATCGAGAAAACTCCTTGGCGCGGGACTCTGGCGGGCTGCCGGGTGACCGTCTATGAACACCTGGATGGGACGTTAAGCATTGGCTATGGGCCGCACACGGTGGGCCGCTACTCCTCCGAGGGGGTGGCGATCCGGTGCGGCGGTCGGCGGCGGAGCCCTGTGGCTTCCCGACAACACCATTTGGCGCTCACCTCCGTCGCCCTACGGGCTCCTTCGGTCAGCGCCAAATCACTTTCGGTAGAATCATGAAAGCGGACATTTCACTTGCTACATATACCGGACATTTTAACTTGCTAACAACAGCTTTCAATCGTTGCTTCCAATGGAATCTCCGGGGCGGGCAATTGTTTGCGGTTTAAGCAGACGACCCGCAGCCCGAGCGAGTGCGCCGGCCTGAAGTCGTAGTCGGCGCCGAAGGCAACGTGCACGACTTGTCCGGGGGAACAGTTCAGCCGGTCCAGGGCGTGGCGGAAAATCTCCGGGCTGGGCTTGTAGCCCCGGGCGTCCTGGGCGGTAATCAGGGCGTCAAAGCGCACCGTAAAGTGGCGCAAGGTTTGACCGAGAAGTTCCCGGTCAGTGTTGGAGATGATGGCCAGCCGGTACCGATGCGACAATCCGTTCAGGGCGGAATTCACATCGGGAAAGGGCTCCCAGCGGGCAAGGGAATCGACAAAAGCCTCCCCGGCATAGCCGGCATAACGGTATCCAAACGCTTCGACCGCCTGGCGGAAACTCGACCGCAGAATTTCAGCATAAGGCGCGTAGGGCTCTTGTAGTTTCTTCCATTGGAGCTTTTCCCAGGTTTGGAACAGCTTCTCTTCCTCCTCCTCGCGGACGCGAGCCAATTCGCGGAAGGCGCGGCGAATGCCGCTCTCCCAGTCGATCAACGTGCCGTAACAGTCAAAGCTCACCCAGCGGGGCGCTTGGGACGAGGGTTTTGGCGAAGGTTTCCCCATGCAATGGGCTTCGGGGGCTGCCGGTCAGGGAGTCTCGTGGAACTCGGACCAGATTTCCTGGGCCAAAAAGTTCTCCACGCGGGACTCGTTGCGAATCGGCTCGGTAAAAGAGGCGCTGAGCAGTTGCCGCTTGCGGTTCTCCAGCTCCACGCGGATGCTTTGCTCGACCTCCGGATGATCCACCGCGAGCTGGCCCGGCTCCCGTTTTCCCATGAGCTTCAGGATCATGTACCCGTCCGGGGCGCGAAGCACAGAGGTCGTCTCCCCCTCCTCCAGCCCCAGCAGCGCCAGTTTCAAGTCCGCTCCCAACTGTTCCAGCGTCGAGTCGGAAAGGTAGCCGAGGTCGCCTCCCATCTGGGCCGTCCGCGGGTCCTCGGAGTATTCCCGCGCCACCTGCTGGAAATCCTCCCCGGCCTCCAATTTGCTTGCCAGCAACTCGATCTTCTTGCTGGCTTGATCTTCGTTTCTGGCCTTGTCATTTTTCAAGTTGGCGAACGGCGCGTCGGGATTGGGGCTGACGGCGATCTGGCCGATGCGGTACTGTGGTTCCTGGATGTTGAACATCTCCTTGTTGGCCTCGTAAAAGCTGCTTACCTCGTCGCTGGAGACCTCGATTTTGGAGTTGACCTGATCCTCGACCAGGTTTTGAATGCTGAGGGTCCGGCTGATCTCCCTGCGGTAGTCCTCCTCGCTGATCCCACGCCGCTGCAGGTCTGCTTCAAACTCCTCGGGCGAGGCGAGAGCCTTCACCTCCGCCAGTCTTACCTCCACATCCGAATCTTCCGCCAGCAACTGCAACTGCTCGGCCCGCTGCATCATGATTTCCCTTTCGATCAGCTCGCGAACGATCTCCAACCTCAGCAGCCTGGCGGCGTCGCCGCTGGGACCTGCCACCGCATCCTGGGTCCGTGCGTTGTAATGTTTCTCCACCTCTACCCGCAGAATATCCTTGCCGTTGACGCGGGCCGCCACCTCCGGGCTGGGAGCCGAGTTTTGACAGCCCAGAGCGCCAGCCGTCACGAAAAAAATCACTGTCAAAATCCATTTAGTCATAAAATCTCCAGTCGAAAAAAGTCATCCCGGTCACGGCATCCGAGCATCCGGCTGTTCCCCGCGCAATGCAAAAACCGCAACGGATGCCGAACGCCCGCCAAAAGAGGAACCATCAGAGGGCGCGCAAATAGGCGCTCAAATCCTCCAGATTCTGCTCCTGCTGGAACATCCGTATCCCGGCGACTCCAGCCGCGCCCGCCTGAATGCAATCCTTGGCGTTCTCCCGGCCGACTCCGCCCAGGGCGAAGATCGGAACCGGGCAGCGCCGGCAAACCTCTGCCAGAGCCGCCAGGCCCAGCGGGACTGCGCCCGGTTTGGAGGGCGTCGCAAAAACCGGCCCCAGCAACGCATAGGAAGCTCCGGCCAGAACGGCCTTCTCCACTTCCTCCCCGCCGTGGCAAGAGATGCCTAATACCATATCATCTCCGGCAAAAGCCCGCAGGGTGGAAAGCGGCAGAGAGTCGGCGGGCAGATGAACGCCGTCCGCCCCGCTGGAGACCGCCACGTCCAGGCGATCATTCACCAGCAACCGCGTCGCTTTCTTCTCGCTGCGGGACCCTAAATCCTCCACCAGAAAGGATAACCGGCGCGATGCCAGATCGCTCTCCCGAATCTGCACGTAATCCACTTGGGCGCAGTAGGCGGCGCACACGGCTGCTTTCAACGCCTCCTCCACGCCGTTTTCGCCGGGCAGAGGGTGCAGTTGCCTTCGCGACGTAATGTAATAGCTGACAGCCACTTTGACCCAAAAACAAAAAAATTACAAACAAGCAGGGGAGCTAAACCGTCTTGATTAGACTGTGTGGATTATTCTTTCATGGGATTCTCGGGGCATCGGACGACTTTCAATCTTTATGGGCGCGGTGAATAATGGCTGCCTTATCATGTAGTTCTCTGATCGCCTCGGAATCTTTCATAAGAGAAAGAAGCTCGCAACCAACACGAATATACACCTCGGTTCCAAGTCCCACCAAGTATTCCAATTCGTGCTCCGGGTAGTTTGATTTCACCACTGTTATAGGGAGAGGTTTTTCCTCGTTTTCGGTAATCCTACGTAGGACGTGCTCTATCCCGCCATGAGTGAAATCGTGAAAAATATCCTTGTTCGCCATCTGCGCACGAATCCAAGCCGCATGAAGCTTTGCTTCATTGTGATCGTCCATTGCCTTCAATAAATCTGGAGACTTCGGCCACTTTCCTTTGTAGAATTTCTTGACTTGTTCATCAGAGCCGCAATGCAATATCCAGACACCACGAACGAAACTTTCGAGAAGAGGTCTCGCAAGCGTCCAAGCTGGCCCCGGACGGTCGCGCTCCAATAAAATGATAATCGCGTCGGCGACATCCAACGAGTGTTGCAGAAGGCCTACCTCCAATGCCCTCGTTTTTCTAGGCGGGAATTTTCTGTTTGTCTTTTCGTGAAGCCAACCTGCCAAGTTCTTGGCTTGCGAAATTGCCTGACCCAGACGCACGTTCACGCGGTCTCTCCCTTTAGCGGTTGAAGTTTGGCGCGCAGGGCTTCTTCGAACTCCCTGCGTTTGACTGTTTTTGCCGCTAGCAGCTTGTCGCTGGAATCCTCAAGCGACAGCACTTCCCAATGCAAGGCTTCGAGCCGGTATTCGTCGGATATCTGCGGGACCAGCCAGATGATGTCTCCTTCGTTCAAATCCTGATTCACCTTCTGGCTTGGACCACCGATGGCATGAAAAAAACGGCATATCGACGACCACTGCCGGCCGTCATTCCCCTCTGCGTCCTCGTAAATCTCCAACTCTCTTTTGAAAATCGCGGGGAAGTTGCTGACGATGAATTCCTCCAGGTACTGTTCAAGGGCTAAGGCACTGGTGTCTTCCATCTCCCCCGACTGTTCCGTGAGAAAGTGAAGCGGCCACCCTCGAATGGGGCGACGTGATTGTCGGCGACCACCGAGGGCGCGATCATCGTAACCGTGCGCCTCGCGAAGACGGCCCGGATGGAAGGTGCTCGAGAATGGGGTTGGACCGGAAGCACGAGCCTGGTGATTGAGGACTATCGTCTAGGGCCATATCCCTCGATCGAGCGCCACCCGCGCCACCCTCTCAACAGCCAGGACGAACGCTGCCGTCCGTAGATCGACAGGGCCCAACGGATCGCCGCCCCGACCCAGGCGCTGCCGCTCCGTCTCCAAGTCCGCCAAGGAGCCGTTGATCTCGGTCCGCTTTTGGATGACGTCGTCAGTAGCCTGATTCATGACCCGCTCGAGTTTGCCGTTCACTTCGTCTTCGTCCCACTGCTCGTTCTTGTTGTTCTGCACCCACTCGTAGTAGCTGATGGTCACGCCGCCGGCGTTGGCGAGGATGTCGGGCAGAACCGATATCTCTCGTTCGTGGAAGATCGAGTCGGCCTCGGGCGTGGTCGGGCCGTTGGCCAGCTCCACGATCATCCGCGCCTGGACGTCGCTGGCGTTGTCACCCCTGAGCTGATTCTCCAGAGCCGCGGGGATCAGGATGTCGCATGATAACGTCAGCAGCTCTTCGTTGGTCACGTCCCGGCAGCCCGCCAGGCCCTTCAGCGAACCGGTCTCGCGCTTGTGCCGGTGGGCGACGGCCGGGTCGATGCCGTCCGCGCAATGGACACCACCCCGAGTGTCACTCACGGCGACGATCCGAACGCCGGCCTCGTGGAACAGCGTGGCGGCGATCCCTCCGACGTTACCGAATCCCTGAATGACGACCGAGAGCCCCTGCAGGTTCGTCGAGCCTGGGAGTATGCCGTGGGAGAGCGCACGCAGGGTGGTGAAGAGCCCGCCCCTGGCCGTGGCCTCTTGCCGGCCGAGGGACCCACCCATGTGCACGGGCTTGCCCGTGACGACGCCGAGGTTGTTCTCGCCCTTGTGCATCATGTCGTAGGTGTCGTAGACCAGCGCCATGATCCGAGCGTTCGTGTTCACGTCGGGCGCCGGGATTGACCTGCCCCCCCAAAAACGGTCCAGTTGATAAGTTAGAGTAAAGGGTTTCAACTGGACTTGAAAAAGGGGGAAGGATGGCTAAGAAGCGGTATACGGTCGAACAGATCATCCGACATCTACGAGAGGCAGAAGTGGAACTGGCTAAGGGCCAGACAACGGGAGTGGTCTGTCGGAAGTTGGGAATCACGGAGCAGACATATTATCGATGGCGGAAGGAGTATGGGAGCTTGCGGGTTGATCAGGTGAGGCGTTTGAAGGAACTGGAACGGGAGAATGGCCGACTGAAGAAGTTGGTAGCGGATCAGGCGTTGGACCTTGCGATTCTGAAGGAGGCATCCTCGGGAAACTTCTAAGCCCGTGCCGACGGAGGCAGGCAGTGGAGCGTGTCTGTCAGACCTTGGGAGTGTCGGAGCGGCGGGCGTGTCGAGTGCTGAGGCAGTACCGATCCACCCAGCGGCATCGAACCTTGACACCACAGGATGAACCGCGACTGGTGACCCGGACGCTGCAGTTAGCCGGCGAGTACGGTCGATACGGCTACCGGCGAATCACGGCGCTGTTGCGACGGGAGGGGTGGAGGGTGAACCATAAGCGGGTGGAGAGAATCTGGAGGCAGGAGGGACTGAAAGTGCCGAAGAAACAACCCCGGAAAAGCCGCCTGTGGTTGAACGATGGGTCGTGTCTTCGGTTAAGACCGTGCTGGCGGGATCATGTCTGGGCGTACGATTTTGTGGCAGATCGAACCCAGGATGGTCGTCCCCTGAAGATGTTGACGGTGGTGGATGAGTACACGCGAGAATGTTTGGCAATCGACGTAGAACGGCGAGCTGATTCGATGAGTGTCTTGGAACGGCTGGCAGCCTTGTTTGTGGAGCGAGGAGTTCCCGATTACATTCGCTCGGATAACGGGTCCGAGTTCACAGCACGGTTGGTTCGGAACTGGCTGGAGCGGGTAGGGGTAAAGACCTTGTTCATCGAGCCGGGGAGCCCATGGGAAAACGGGTATGTAGAATCGTTGAACGGGAAGTTTCGAGACGAGTTTCTCAATGGGGAGATCTTCTACACCTTGCAGGAAGCGAAGGTGTTGATTGAGGGATGGCGGCGGGAGTATAACAAAGTTCGCCCGCACAGCGCGTTAGGCTACCGGCCGCCAGCCCCGGAAGCGATCCTGCCGTTACGGCCGGGTTCCGCTCCGCTCCACCCGGCTGCAACGGCTTATGGACTAACATAAAAAGTGGACCAACAACCGGGGGCAGGTCAGGATGTCGATGTAGGGTCCGATGTTGTTGCCTAGCTCGGCGACGTAGCGACGCGTGATGTGAGCGATATCTTCGGAGCTGAGTACCTTGGGGTCACAAACCACACCACCCTTGGCTCCGCCGAATGGGATGCCCACGATCGCGCACTTCCAGGTCATCCAGGAAGCGAGAGCGCGAACTTCGTCGGCCGTAACGTCGGGATGGTATCGGATGCCACCCTTGCCGGGGCCCCGGCTGCGGCTATGAATGCACCTGTACCCTACGAAGTTCAGGACCTTTCCAGAGCTCGTAGCGATGGGGAACTCCACGATGGTCAGTTTGTCGGGCCGTTTCAGGAACTCGAAGAGTCCGGGCTCGAGCGCGGGCAGGTATCGGGCCGCATTGTCGCACTGACGCTGCGCGATCGCGAACGGATTGAGCTCTTCGTTCCTCTCTGGCTTGGCGGTCGAGTTTGTCGTCATGTGGTAGCTTTCTCGGGCCATTGTCCCGGCTTATCTTCCGTCTCCGCAGTCCATTCTACAGTCCATTCAACGAGCCTCTTCCACTGTCGGCCCCCGTTGCCACCGGCAGGTCCTCCACGGCGCTCCATTCCATGAAAGAGCCATCGTACATGCGCACATCGTAGCCGAGATACTTCGCCGTGAAATACGTGTGGGAAGACTGAATGCCGGTGCGGCAATAGGACACCATCAAGCCCTCTGGGTCCATGCCGGCTTCTTCAAACAGCGCCCGGAGGTCTGCTTCAGGACGCAACACCGGATTGTCGGCGCTGACCACGTTCCGCTGCCAGTACACGTTGACAGCCCCCGGAATGTGCCCCGGGCGGGGGACCGCCTGGCTGCCTTCTTCGCCCGTGTAGTTGACTTCGGGCCTGGAATCTACGATAGCGATCCGCGACGCGGATTGGTTCGCCGCCGCCGTCAGGTCAAGCATTTCCTGGAAGGAAACCAGCACCTCGGGGCGAGCCTGCGGCACAAAAGAAGACGGCGTGACTTCCGGCACGGCGACAGAGATCGGGCGACCCTCGGCCTGCCACTTGGTCTGGTGCCCGTCCAGAAGAGCGGTGCGCTCGCCCAGACCTGCATAGTCGAAGGCCCAATACGCGCGGGCCGCCTCAAGTCCGGCTCCCTCGTCATAGAGAATCACGCGGTCGTCCTGGTCGATCCCCAGACGGCGAATCAGCGACGCCAGTTCCTCCACCGGCGGCAACTCGTTCAGCAACTCGCCGCGGGTTTTGCCGACCTCGCTTCGGCTGAGAAAACGAGCGCCGGGAATATGGCCGGCCTGGTAGCCTTCCGGCGTCCTTTCCACGTGCACCACAACCACGTTGGCGCTATCCAGATGTTCTTCCAGCCACTCGGTCGTCACCAGCATCTCGGAGCGAACGCCGAGCATCTGACTTGCGGGCAATCCAGCAGCGGGGGGTGTTTTCTCACATGCTGCGCCGATCCCTGCGGCCAGCACCAACAGCGCAATTTTGCCAAGCTTATGAAACATTGCTTCCTCTCTTCTTATTTTTCCTGTCTTTAATTTATTTTCCGTGTCTCGTCAGCGTGCACATTCGGAGAATGTCCAGACGGCTGCCGGCAATCTGCCAGTGGCATCTCCCTGCCGACGCTCACTTGCCGGAGGCAGCGCGCGACCCGGACCACCGAAAATGCCAGGCCTCGGAAACGCCAAGCCAAAGGTTGATCACTCCCAAGCCGCTTACGGCGCCGCGAAAAAAATGGTTCAGGTAGAGTGGGCGCAACATTGGAACATAGGCCACCAAAAAGTTGAGTTCCCAAACCTCCGACCAGGGAACAACCAGCAAAAACATCCCGATTTCGACACAATAGAGGATATAGAGCGCCAGCGCAAACCGTTTCCCCGCCCTTTCCCAGCCGGAGACGCGGACGGAAGGATCAGCGGCCTTGCCGGAGAGAGCCGATTCAGTCTGTGACATCCCGGTAGTCAATGCTGGGGGCATAGAGTTCCTTGAAAGGCTTCAACGCCGATTCACGGTCTTCGGAAACCTCATAGGGTGAAGCCATCTCATACAGCAACCCCAGTCGGCTTTCCGCATCCATCCCGGCGAGTCGGTCCTGCCGCTGGTTCGCTGCTGCTTTTTCCTGCGCGGGGCATCTTCAAGAAAGAGTTCAAAGGCCGAGGCCTGCGAGTCAGATTGGCGTGCAGCCGTAATCTCTTCGAGCACCCAGTTCTGATGTTCGTGGCCGCCGACGGGCTGTTCGGTTTCCTTCTCTATGGCAGCCGGGACCGGCTCGGCTGCCATCTCCGGCACAAAGATTAGAGTCTCGGGGATCAGCACTTCCGATTCAGATAATGCGGCTTCCATGCGAGGCTCCGGAGCGTCCGTCAGCCTGCTGTATCCCTGCAGGCTGAGCCTCCGCTTTTTGGGCCGGCTTCAAGAAAACAACGCTGGCTGATGGGGTTAGGATAGGCACAACGGAGCGCAATTGCAAGGACGAACGGCTCAGAGCGGTTTGGCGGCAGGTGTTTCCTGCTTTTAGGCAGGGCAGGCAAGGGCAGGCCTTGCGGCCTGTACGCCAGAGGACAGGTTGGAGAAAATGGAGCACAGACCTTACCGGCCCGTGCTCTTAGGGGACAGGCAGGAATGCCTGCCGCTACCTGGTTCAACACTGCGTTTCGGTTCTTTCGGAATGTTCGGTAGATTCGGAATTCTCGGAAGAATTTTGTTGCCCCCGGAATTGGCGCGAGGGAAAATCCGGGCCGGAGGGCGTTTACGCAGCTTAGGAGGGAAGGGGAGCGGGAGGAAAAAAGTTTTTTTGCAAAACGAACCCATTATGTCTTTTAGAATCAACAAAAGCAATGGCTTCGTTTTGGGTTTGATTGGGTTTGTTTGGCTGAAAATCCACTGGAAAGCCAACCGAAGCTGCTGATCGAGGGGTGTAGGTGGGCAGGACGGAGGGGAAATGGAGCACAGGGCTACCGCCCTGCACTCTAAGGGGACAGGCAGGAATGCCTGCCCTACCTACGGCAAGAATGCCTACCCTACCTGCCCGTCGCTACTTGAGCGAAGCAGCCGGTAACGTTTTGCTGTTGACTTGGCGAGGCAGATGAAGTATAAATATTCATTGAAATGCATAATTATTCACCATCGCCAGCCCAGGCCAGTCCAATCAGGGCCGGGATTTTGGGATATACCGGTTACAGCGGCTTGGAATTGACCGGCCTGCTGCAGCGACATCCCGCTGTGACACCGGTCCTGCTGGATCACCGCAAGGCAGGGGACTCGTCTCCAGACCTTCTCTCCCCCGCCCGCATCAGCAACCAATCCCAGCCGCTTGCCCGCCTGCCCTGGACCCCCGGCGTGGTTTCCGACAACAGCCTGGATGTCGTGTTCACGGCCACCCCGCCCGGGGTTTCCATCGAGGTAGCGCCGGAGGTGCTGGCAGAGGGCGCGCGGGTCATTGACCTGAGCGGCGCCTTCCGGCTTGCCACGCCGGAACAATATCAGCGCTGGTACGGGGCCGAACATGGCCGTCCAGAGCTTTTGCAAGAAGCCGTCTACGGCCTGCCGGAACTCAATCGAGAGTCCATACGAACGGCCTGCCTAGTGGCCAATCCCGGCTGCTATCCTACGGCTGCGATTTGCGCTCTGTGGCCTCTGTTGCAAAAAGACTTGGTGGACCGGGCGGCGGGGATCGTCTGCGACGCCAAATCGGGGGTGAGCGGCGCGGGCAAGACGCCTTCGCCGGCAACACACTTCGTGCAGGTGTCGGACAACTTTTCGGCCTATGCCATCCTGAAGCACCGGCACGTGCCTGAGGTGCTAAACAGCCTGGGCTTGCAGGAGAGCGAGTTTTCCTTCACCGCCCACTTGTTGCCGATACCACGGGGCATCCTGGCCACCCACTATCTCCGGCTCAGCAGCGCCACCCGGCTGGAGGAGCTGCTGGAGGTTTACCGCTCTGCCTATGCAGGCGCCTCGTTCATCCGGCTGTATCCGGAAGCCAGCATGCCTCAACTGCGGCTTGTCAACGGCTCGAACTTTTGCGACATCCATTGCACGCTGGGCCCCGACGGCCGTCGGTTGGTCGTGGTCAGTTGCATCGACAATCTGGTGAAAGGCGCTGCAGGACAGGCGGTGCAGAATCTGAACGTCATGTTCGGTCTGGATGAGACGGCCGGATTGCCCTGATCCCGGACAACGGCGCCTGAGAGTTTCCAATGAAGCTGGTTATCAAAATCGGAGGAACGCTTCTGGAACAGACTCCCGAGCGGCAAAAGATCGCCGCGCGCATCGCACGGTTGGCCCGGGCCGACTACCAAATGCTGATCGTACACGGCGGAGGCAAGCAACTGAGCGAGTACCTGAAAAAGTCCGGCACCGCCAGCCGCTTCGTAAACGGCCTGCGCCTCACCACGGCGGAGACCCTGGACGGGGTGGTGAAGGTCTTTGCCGGAACGGTCAACCATCAGTTGCTGGCGGCGCTGCATCAGGCCGGGGTTCCCGCCGCAGGCATCTCCGGAGTGGACGGCGGCTGCCTGCAGGCGGAAAAGCTGACCGGCGAGAGCGGCCAGGACTGGGGCTACGTGGGACGGATCAGGAAGGCGAACCCTCGTCTCTGGGAGGTGCTTTTGGCAGGAGGGATGCTGCCCGTAATGGCCTCGCTGGCCGTCGGAGAGAACGGGCAGATTTACAACGTCAATGCCGACCAAACGGCGGTCGCCTGCGCCGTTCATCTGGGCGCCGATGCCTTGATTTTTTTGACCGACGTGGACGGCGTCCGCGACGCGCAGGGCCGCACGATCCGGTGTCTGGAGGCAGAGGAAATACCGACCCTGATCGAATCCGGGACGGCGACCGGAGGGATGCTGGCCAAGCTGAACGCCGTTCGGGAGGCCCTGGCAGGGAACGTTCAGCGGGTACACATTGTCAACGGCCACAGTGAAGACGCTCTGGAGAGCGTCCTGGCCGCCGCACAAGGCCCGAAGGCAGAAACGGCTCAAGAGGCTGACACGGCAGGGACCGTTGTGGTCCGCTCGTCGGCTGCTCTAAAGAAAGATTGAGGAGGACCGAATTGCGCAATTTCCCAGGACATTCCGTCGAGCAGGAGCCGGTTCGGCCTGCCGGGAACATCGAGACGCTCACGATACGCCAGGCGCAGCTACCAGACATCCCCGCTATGCTGCGCCTGATTAACAGTCACGCCGCCCGCGCCGTGATGCTGCCGCGCACGGAACTGGAACTCTGCGAGAGCCTGCGGGACTTCCTGGTGGCGTTCAAGGACGGCGAGTTGGCGGGTTGCGGAGCGCTGCATTTCTACACGCAGCACATGGCCGAGCTGCGCTCGCTGGCCGTTGCGCCGAGCCACACACGGAGCGGGATGGGACAGCGGCTCGCTGCGGAATTGCTCGAACAGGGTCGGCTGTACGGCGTGGACGTGATTTTCGTGTTCACCTATGTGCCCGGTTTTTTTGAAAAACTGCACTTCCGGACGGTTGATCGCGGCGCGCTGCCGCTGAAGGCCTGGAAAGATTGCCAGCGCTGTCCGATGATCGATGCCTGTGACGAGACGGCCATGGCCTATGTGGTAACCCCCGGCGCGGAGGTTTATATGTCCGCGGCCCCGCCAGCCGAGGCGGCTGAGGAAGGCCCTCTGCTCATGCCCACACTCGGCACCCGACGCATACTCGATGCGAAGTAGGGATGAGAAGTGTACGATGACAGCAAGCTCAGAAGGCGGAAGCGCGCCGCGAAAAGAGTTTTTCCGTTGCGGGGCTATGCTGTCGTCACTTTGAACCGTAACGGGTCAGATCGAACGGTCGGTCGAATCGAGTATCCTTACTTCTCCGGACCTCTCGCTTGATTATCCTTCCCCAACGAGCGCTAGCTTGAACATCTCTCCCCGCTCGCGGTAGTCCCGGAACAGACCCACGCTGGGGGAAGCCGGAGAGTGCAGGCAGATCTTTCCCTGGGCCGTATGCCGTCTGGCCAGCTCCACGGCCTGCTTCATGGTATCGACGAAAAAGTGGCGGGGCCGCGAGGATGGAGCAGCCGCGGTTTCACACAGGGCTTGCCAGATGCGCTCGCCGGTCGGAGGGAAAAGAATGACGGTCTTCACTGCGCTTTGGAGCAGACGCTGCGCCAGTCGGGAAAAATCGAGGTGCCGGTCCGTCCCGCCCAACAGCACCGTTTCCACATCGCCGCCCAGCGCGTCCAGAGCGGCCATGGTCGCCTCGGGCACGGTGGCAAGCACGTCATTGTAGTAGATCACGCCGCCGTAGGCGCCCACCAACTCCAGCCGGTGCTCCAGCGGTCGGAACTCGCGGATGGCCCCGGCTATCTCCTCCGTGGACGATCCTGCCAGCTTGGCGGCGGCTATCGCCGCCAGCGCATTCCGCAAATTGAACCTGCCGAGCAGCGGGACATCCCCGGCCGCAGCCACCTTCTCCTCGCCTGCTGCCGAGCGATGAACAATCCACTCTCCGGAAAGGAAACATCCCCTAGAGGGCCGCTTTTCCAGCGAACAGGCGACCGCCTGAGCTTGGGAGCGGGAGGCAATCTCGCCGGGCAGGGGATGGTCTGCGTCATAGACGAGAAAGTCGCCGGCGCTCTGATAGCGCGTGATGTTTTCCTTGGCCGCTGCATACTGCTCAAAGCTATCGTAGTAATCCAGATGCTCGGGCAGAACGTTGAGCAGCACGGCAATGTGCGGGCTTTGGCGGAGACCTTCCAGTTGATGGCTGGAAAGCTCATAGACGCATACATTGGGGGAGGTGGTTTTGGGGAGCAGGTCAAGCGCGGGGATGCCGATGTTGCCCACCATCCGGACGCCCGGAAAGGAGCGGTCGAGCATGGAGTAAAGCAGCGACGCCACGGTGCTCTTGCCCTTTGTTCCGGTGACCCCGATGATTGTGCCCGGAAAGTTCGCAAAAAACAGCGCGGTTTGGGAGGTGATCCGCTTGCCCGCCCGCACGGCTTGCCGGTAGCCGGGAAGCGTGACCGGGATGCCCGGCGATTTCACGATCACTTCATATTCGGAAAGGCTCGCCAGATAATCCGGGCCGAAGTGGAGCCGAAGGCGAGGGTCCTGCGCGATCCGTTCCGCTATTTCCCTGGAGAACTTTTCGAGCGGCAGTTCGTCGGCCAGCCCCAGGGTCTTTTCCGGAAACGCAGCCCGAAAGTATTGCCAGCTGCTGCGGCCCTCGCGGCCCAGCCCCAGGATCAAAATGGATTTATCCGTCAGCTCTGAGAGATTCATGGAACGTGGGCGGCCTGGCGCTTCTGCAAGGGGTTCGCCGCAGTGGAAATCGTGTCAATCAATTCAACAATAATCCGAGCCGTGCGCACCCTAAGACCCAAAGCCCTTGAGGCACCGTGCGTCAGCATGCAGCCACGATTCGCAAGGCCCTTCTTTGGACCCTTTTCCCTAGTGTTAATACAAATATGAAATGTACCACCATTATATTTTTAGTATACTAACGGAGAATCGTACAGCCAGGGGAGGGTTCATGGATAAATCGGTCGTTACCGCAAAGGGCCAAATCATCATTCCATCCCGGCTGCGGCGTAAGTATGGCATAAAAAAAGGGACGCCAGTATCCGTTTACGAACGGGACGGGGAGATCGTACTCCGGCCCGTTACCGACGAATACATCCGCAGCCTGAAAGGAATCGCCCGCAACTGGGGCGGGGACCTCAGGAAAGCTTTGCAGAAGGAGAAAGCACGGGAGCGCGAGCTTTGAGGCCGGCTCGGCGGGTGGTCCTGGACAGCTACGCCCTCATTGCCTTCCTGAGGGATGAACCGGGAGCGGACGACATGGGTGACCTGTTTCGCTCCGCCCGCGACTCACAACAGCCGCTTCTGCTTTGCGCCGTGAACTGGGGGGAAGTCTTCTACATCACCTTGCGAACAAGTGGGCCGGACCGCGCTGAACAGCTTGCGCACCTGATTTCCACCCTCCCGGTCGAGGTGGTCCCCGCCGACCTGGAGCTGGCCCGGCAGGCGGCTGAGTTCAAAGCTAGAAAAAAGATGTCTTACGCCGACTGCTTCGCCGCCGCCTTGGCGAAATTGCGAAAGGCGGAGTTGGTGACGGGAGACAAAGAATTTCGGCAGGTTGCAGGCGAAGTGAAAATCATGTGGATTTAGCGGAGCAGCAGGCGCTACTCCCTTGCGCCTGCTCCGGGACACTCTACTGTAGCGTCAAGCAGAACGAGATAATGTTGTTAGCAAGTTAAAATGTCCGGTATATGTAGCAAGTGAAATGTCCGCTTTCATGATTCTACCGAAAGTGATTTGGCGCTGACCGAAGGAGCCCGTAGGGCGACGGAGGTGAGCGCCAAATGGTGTTGTCGGGAAGCCACAGGGCTCCGCCGCCGACCGCCGCACCGGATCGCCACCCCCTCGGAGGAGTAGCGGCCCACCGTGTGCGGCCCATAGCCAATGCTTAACGTCCCATCCAGGTGTTCATAGACGGTCACCCGGCAGCCCGCCAGAGTCCCGCGCCAAGGAGTTTTCTCGATCTGGAGGAGGCGGTTCTCCAGACTGACCGTATTGTCCCGATTCACTATCCGCTGGTGCTGGATCGAGAAGATTCGCTCTAACTCCCGCCTGGCTGACGGCAAAAAGGCGCTGCCTGGTTGGGTGGCCGGCACGGCAAAGCGCCGGTTGAACTCCCCGATATAGCCCTCCCGCAGGAACCGATTCGCTGCCTCTAGCGTGATGATTCCCCGCAGGCGCAGTTCCTGCGGCAGCCGCCCTTGCCAGGTCCCGAAGTTCCGCTCGCTGCGTCCCCGCGCCTGCGGCGAATAGGCCGGAATCATCTGAATGCCCAGCTCCCGCAGGGCGCGGCCCACCTGGGTCAGCCGTTGCCGATCCACCGGCTCGCCCGCCTTCCGGGTCAGGAAGAAATGACTGGCCCGGTCGCTATAAAGGGCGCAAAAGATCCCCTGCTGCTCGACCACCTCCCGCAGGGCAGCCAGCACCGTCCGCGTCGATTCCTGCTCTACCAGTTGCGCATAGTAAATCTCGCTGCTGGCATCATCCAGGACCACCAGCAGGTCATACCAGCGATCATCGACAAACCACCGATGCTGGCTCCCATCCAGATGCAGCAGCATTCCCGGCAACGGCCGCCGGGGCCGCCTCTGGCGGTGCAGGCCCCGCTTCCGCCTCCTGTTCACTAGCCCCGCCCCTTGCAATGCCAGCTTCACCCAGGTGTAGCTCAGCCGGAGGCCGTGCTCTTCCCGCAGCTTTTCGTGAAAGTGCCGCACGTTGAAGTCAAAGTACTTCTCCTGATACAGCCCCAACACCTTCTCCACCGTCCCCAGGGGTACCCGCCGCGGACTCGGCTTTCCCCGCCGCCGGTCAAACAGCCCGTCGTAGCCGTACTGCTCGTACCGGCTGCGCCACCGCCTCATCTGCCGGTCGCTGATCCCGATGATCTCGGCTGCCTGCCACCAGTTGATCCGCTTCCCTATCGCTCGCAAAATTACTTCTTGTATCTTCATCGCCCGCTCCATCGCAGCTTCCGAGTAGAACTTCATGCCACCTCCTGGCAAAAAGCCCTACCCTACGCCGCTCAAAGCGGACATTTCACATGTTAATTAGACCGGACATATCATGTGCTAACGACACATAGGTAGAAAGCTCTTGCCAGCATAGGGGGCCTATGCTAGTGTGAAATTGACCCGCCTGCGAGGAAAGAGTTTGAGTTTCCTTCCACTGACAACCCCGCGAAAGCTGGAGGATCGAGGTTCGGATTTGCTGTCGCAAATCGACGTGAGCAGTCTCCCTCGCCACATCGCCATCATCATGGACGGCAACGGCCGCTGGGCCCGACGGCGCCGCTTGCCTCGCATCGCCGGTCACCGGGCCGGCGCCCAAGCCGTACGAAACACCGTGGAAATCTGCTCGCAATTGGGAGTGCGCGCGCTCACCCTCTATGCGTTTTCCGTGGAGAACTGGAAACGGCCCCAGCGGGAAATCAACACGCTGATGGACCTGCTGCAAGAATACATTCGTAAGGAGCTGGGGGATATCCACCGCAACAACATCCGTCTGCAAATCCTGGGACGCTACGAACAGCTCCCACATAGAGTGAAAGAGGACCTGGAAGAGGGTCTCCGGCTGACGGAGAAAAACACCGGCATGGTGCTGAACGTGGCCCTCAATTACGGCGCGCGGGCGGAATTGGTGGATGCCTTCAACGCCATCCTGAAAGACAGGCTGGACCGCGGGGTTCGGGAGCCGGAAGTAACCGAGAGGATGATCGCCGAGCACCTGTACACCCGTGGCCTGCCTGACCCGGACCTGCTGATCCGCACCAGCGGCGAGATGCGGGTGAGCAATTTCCTTCTGTGGCAGATCGCCTACGCCGAGATCTGGGTCACCGACACTTGCTGGCCGGATTTCACCCGAAGACATCTGATGCAAGCCGTCATTGATTTTCAAAAACGAGAGCGCCGCTATGGAGGGCTCGGCCATAACGGCTCCTAAGCCGTGTCGCTGAGACCAACCGCTGAATCCAACCAATGAGGCGCTTCCTTACCGCTGCTCTGCTGATTCCCCTAGTGATTGCCCTGGTTCTCTGGGGCCCCCCTTACCTGCTCGGTTCGGTGCTGCTTGCCCTTACGGGCATTGCCTTGTGGGAGTTGTTTCGGCTGGCCGAAGCCGCTGGAGCAAAGGTGCTGCCCGTTCCGGGATATGCCTTTGCCTTGGTTGTGGTGCTGTTGTTTCTTACGGATTCCCCGCCTGAGTGGATCCTGGCAGCGGTCGTTTTCCTTCTGATGCTGCTGTGGGTGGCCGCGATGTCGCCCGGCCGCCAGCCGTCGGACTGTCTGGCCTCGGTCTCCGCCACCTTTTGGGGTGTTGTCTACGTTGCCGTGCCGTTGGGCTTGCTGGCATGGATCTGCCTGCGCCGCGACGGTCCTTTCTTGGTACTATTTATGCTGGGGGTGATTTGGGCGGGCGATGCGGCGGGTTACTATGCAGGAAGCACATGGGGCCGCCACAAGTCCTCGCCACGCATCAGCCCGGGCAAGACTTGGGAAGGCACGGCAGCTTCGCTGGCGGCAGCGTTGCTCATCGGGTTTCTGTTCGCCCACTTCCTTTGGGGAGCCGATGCGTATTGGGAGATGGTCCTGGTGGCGGCGGTTCTCAACGGCGCAGGGCAGTTGGGCGATCTGGCGGAATCGGCATTGAAAAGGGCTGCCGGAGTGAAAGATTCTTCACAACTTGTTCCAGGCCACGGCGGAGTGCTGGACCGCATTGACGCCTTACTTTTCGCCGTGCCGGTTCTATGGTACTATTGGTTGTGGAAAGCTTCCTGAGTTCCATTTTTTTCTATCCATATGAAAAGATTAGGCATTCTCGGCTCCACGGGCTCCATCGGGCGCAGTTGTCTGGGTGTCGTCGCGGAGTTGCCGGAGAGGTTCCGAGTGGTGAGTCTCACGGCCGGCGAGAACGTCAGCCTAATGGCGAAACAGGTCATGTCGGTGCATCCGGAATTTGTCTGCATGGCCCACGAAAAAGCGGCCAACTGCCTGCACGAGAGCCTCAAGAAGGCAGGTTGCCAGCCGCTTCCGGAGATCTCCCATGGCCCGGAAGGGATGAAACAAGCGAGCACGCTGGCTGAAGTGGACTTGGTGATCTCCTCCACGGTGGGTGTCGCCGGCTTGCCGGCCACCTATGCCGCTTTGCAAGCAGGCAAGCAAGTGGCCCTGGCAAACAAGGAAGTGCTGGTCTCGGCCGGAGAGTTGGTTACCGCCGCGGCGAGGGAGCACGCGATGGAGTTACTGCCGGTGGACAGCGAGCACAACGGGGTTCACCAGTGTTTGCGGGCCGGACGAAGAGCAGAGGTGAGCCGGCTGGTCCTGACAGCCTCCGGCGGGCCGTTTCTTAACACCCCGCTCGGCCAATTGCAGACCGCGAGCGTGGAGCAGGCTCTCCAACATCCCACCTGGCGGATGGGGAATCGCATCACGATCGACTCTGCAACGATGATGAATAAAGGCTTCGAGGTGATCGAGGCCTGCTGGCTGTTCGGTTTTTCCCCGCAACAGGTACAGGTGAAAATCCATCCGCAATCGACTGTCCATTCCCTGGTGGAGTTCGTTGACGGGTCCATCCTGGCGCAGCTTTCCTCAACCGATATGAAGATTCCCATACAGTATGCGCTATCCTATCCGGAGCGGGTTGCATCCAATAATCATGCTTTCGATTGGGAGAGTTTGAGCGTGCTGCAATTTTCAGAACCCGACACAAAGCGGTTTCCCTGCCTGCGGCTGGCTTACCGGGCGATGGAACAGGGGGGATCGGCTCCGTGTACCCTGAATGCGGCAGACGAAGTGGCGGTAGCCGCCTTCCTGGAACGGAAGATTCCCTTCGGCGCGATCTCCCGCATGGTGGAGGACGTGCTGCAGAACGTCGCCCCACGGAAGTTCTCCGGAATAGAGGATGTGCTGGAACATGACCAACTGGCCCGGGTGCGCGCCCGGGAGAGGCTTTCCCGTTACAGAAATTAGGAGCTTTTCATTTTATGCTGTATGCGTTTGTTACCAACATCCTGGCTGTGATCGTGGTTCTGGGCGTCATGATCCTGATTCACGAGATGGGCCACTTTCTGGCAGCCAAGTATTTTGGCATTCGGGTGCACGTGTTTTCTTTCGGTTTCGGTCCGCGCCTGTTCGGCTTTAAATACGGAGACACCGATTACCGGGTCTGCGCCCTGCCATTCGGCGGATACGTGAAAATGGCGGGGGAAAACCCCGGCGACAAGGTCGAAGGAGACCCCGATGAGTTTCTCTCCAAGCCTCGCTGGCAACGCTTTATCGTAGCCGTGATGGGACCCGCCATGAACATTGCTCTGGCCATCATCCTGCTGACGGGCCTGTTCATGTACCGCTATCAGATACCCGCTTATCAGGAGGGTCCAGCGGTCATCGGCTGGGTAGAGGAGGAATCCGCCGCCGCCGCCGCCGGATTCCAAACCGGCGACATCATCACTCGCATCGAAGACAACCAAAATCCCCAGTGGCAAGACGTGGAGCTGTCGGTCGTCTCCAATCCGGGGCAACCGCTAGATGTTTCAGTGGAGCGGGACAGAGTGCCTGTGACCAGCACACTGACACCACGGCCCGAAGGCCGGACGCGGCTCGGCTCGGCCGGTTGGTTCCCGCGCATGACGGCAAAGCTGCAAGCAGTCGAGCCCGGGCTCCCTGCAGCGCAGGCGGGCCTGGAGGTCGGCGATGAAATCGTCTCGGTCGATGGCGTCTCGGTAGGGTTCTGGCCCCGGATCCCTGAAATCCTCCAAGCCAGCGAGGGAAAAGTTTTGGATATTGGTTTTCTTCGCGCCGGCGAGGAGATGACTACCCAGATCAGCCCGGTCAACAGCACTGCGCCCGGCGACCCGCAGACCAAATGGCGGATCGGCGTGGCCTTTCAAAACGACGTCGTCACGCGGCAAATGGGATTTTCCGCAGCCCTCTCGCAATCGCTGGCCACTAACAAGAAGTTCGCTCTGCTGATCTTTGAGGTCGTAGGCAAGATTTTTTCCGCAGAGATGTCGCCGAGGACGCTGGAAGGGCCGATCGGGATTGCCCGCCTCTCCGGACGCGCCGCCCGCCAGAGCCTGGGAGACCTGCTGAGCCTGATGGCCGCCATCAGCTTGAATCTGGGTATCTTCAACCTTTTCCCCATCCCGGTACTGGACGGAGGCGTCATTCTAATGCTGCTGATCGAGGGCTTGATTCGCCGGGACCTGAGCCTGCGCCTCAAAGAACGGGTCATGCAGGCGGGTTTCGCCTTCCTGCTTCTGATCGCCGCCTTCGTCATCTATAACGACATCGTCAAGACGCTCCCGGAACGGTTTGAAAGATTCTTCCCGTGATATTGATCCGGTTAGACATATCTGGAATGGCGGACGCTGGATGCCGTTGCCGGAGAAGGCCAAAGCCGACATCCGCGAAGGCAAGTTCAAACGGATGGAGGAAGGCCGCCAAGCTCACCAAACAACCTTGCTTTCCCTCACCTCCGAACTGTTCCTGTAAGCTCTCGCTGTAGCCGCAGGTTGGGAGTTTTTCGATTCCTTCGGAATCCTCGTAAGACTTTTCTGGTTTAGGTTCCTACATTCAATCATGCTGGCGGGGGAGGAGCGTGCATGGCGAAAGTAGTTGTAGGAACGAAATGGCCGGCAGGAATGCCTGCCCTACCTGGCAAGCAACCGGAAACAAGGTCATTTCGAAATTATCGGAATGTTCGGAACATTCCGAAGATCCCGAGAATCCCGAAAATGGCCGGTAGCCACGGCGAATGTTTTTTGGCCGGGAGCTTTTCTATGCGGGTTGATGGAACAGGAATCGACACGCGCCCATCACAACTCGCCTCCAAAGGCACGATGGAGCATGGACTGAAACAGATCGCCCAAGCGGCGGCAACGGGCGGCTTGTTCGTCTTCTGGAGCCCCGCAGAGGCGAGAGACAATAGCCCACGGCGCAAGCCGTGGGAACAGGGGTTTTCAAATAAAGCCAAAGCCCCGGATGGAGCGGCAGGTGGCGACCGGCTCGGTTCTAGAGCATTTCTCGTAAAGACGCATACCCCCACGGCATCAGGTAATGACAGGCCTCCAGGCCTGTGCTCCTGTTTCTGATCGAACGAGGCCTACCCCTCTACGGAAGCCGAAACTCGGCGCATCTTTCTACCATTGAGCCGCTGGTCCGCCGAGTTCCACCTGGGCCCCGGTAGGCTGCATGCCGAACTCACGCGCCAGGGATGGAACCAAGTGGGCCACCTTACCCCCTACCATCGTCATCAACACCCGGACATTCTTAATGTCATCCTCAGGAATGGTCAGGTAGTCTCGATCTAAAATCAGCAAGTCCCCCAATTTGCCTGGCTCCAGCGATCCCAATACGTCTTCCTTCTTCGAGCCGTAGGCCCCCCACAGCGTCGCGGACTTCAACATTGCCTGGCGGTCCACCCCCTGTTGCGGCGCGGTAACGTTGCCGTCCCAATCCTTTCGGGTCACCCCGGAATACAGGACATGGAAGAGGGTCAGATTGGTGGAAGCAATCGCCCGGTCCAACTCCATGCTGTTAATGATCCCAGCGTCATAGAGACTCTTCCGGGGAACCACTTGCATCGCCCCTCGTTCGCCGTAGTCCCTCAGAATATCCTGGCCCCTGGCCTCCCAGATATAGAAGTCCCAACCACTGGTCATCATGCCCAGGTTCTTGAAGCGGGGGATTTGGTCGGGGCGAGGATACATGGCCATGTGCTCGGTGACGTGACGTCTGGCTCGAATCTCTTCCAGTGTCATGCCAGCATCTTTCCCCGCCTTCTCGATGATGTCCAGGATCAGGTCTACCTCTCCGTCCGCCATGATGTGGTCCCCGGATAACCGCCCGCCGGCTTTCAAATACTCGTAGAAGGCACGCGAAACGAGCGGGTCTGCGAAGACGCAGGGACTTTCCCGCTCCTTGACCTCCGGCGAGGTGCCGGGCAGCTTACTGCAGTTTCCGCCCATGCGAGGCGTCATGCCATTCACCCATAAATGGCTGGAACCCCGGCCTTCTTGAGCCGCTACAGCCTCCACAAAGTAAGGATCCTGAAAAAAGTCGTTCCTATAGGGCCAGTACCAACCCCAACCCATGCGAATGGCCATTTCCCCTTGGCGATCCAACCGGTTGTAGGCACGGATTGCGCCCCCCGTGTAGAGGGAGGTCGCGTTCAGGGTCTGACCGTAACCAGCCATCCAGGACAACCCCAGACGATAAATCTCCGCCAGCACCTCCGGCGGGAAACCTGCATCCTGCTCGATATAGCGATAGCAAGTGCTGCAAACTCCTCTTTCTGCATCCCGGGGGGGAATGGGCTTGATTACAAATTTTTCCCACTGGTCGCCGTAATACTTCTTGGTCTCTTCGACCACTTTCTCGTTAAACAAAGTTCCCACAAAGTTGGTGCGCACAACTACCGGATTGTTGGGCGCCGCCATGTCCAGCATTTCCTTGGTAAGCTGCCGTCCCAAGAACGCGGTAACTTCTTCTCTCCAGCGGTAGTCCTTTCCGAACAACATCACAATCCGGATCCACTGGCCCGGCTTTGCCTTTCGAACCGCCTCGTCCAATACGCGAGGGAATTGCTGGAGCTGCTGCTGCGGAGGCGCATCCAGAAAACGGTGGACCATGATGTCGTCGGTAACAACCTTCTTCATGATGTATGGATTCAGCGGGTCCCAGTCCTGGGGATGATCGTGAGTGAGCGCGATGCCCGGAATGACCGTTCTGCCCTTCAGGTCATAGGAGTTGGTGTTGCTGCCCGCCAAGCGACGAACTTGAGAATCGCTTCCCAAGGCAACAATCTTTCCATCCTGAAGCGCAATCGCCTGAGCCGTAGTGCCCAAGTTCGAATTGACTTCATGGTTGTCCACCGTCACGATCTTGCCATTGTGGAGAATGGTGTCCGGACCTTGCTGAGCCCGAAGAAGATCCTGTCCAGTCCAGATTAACCACATCATTAGCGCAAATCGCAGAATCCATTGCCTTTTCATTATTCACCCATCCTTTCATCCCTTACTTTTGCCATCGTGTTCGAGCATCGATTGCCCGGGCGGTTTCGCTGACTTCTCCTGGACAACATCCAGCACGCAAAGTCAAACAATGCGCTGCGAGCATCCCAAAGCAACTCCTGACTCAAATCAACACCAGCCGAAGTGGGTTTTTTATCACGGCAGAATGGCCCTTAGCCTCCATTGGCTGTGTCTCAAAATTCTCTTTTTGAAAACGGCGCCCTATTCAAAGCGGTTTCTCCGCTCTACCAGCCAGACGGGATCTTGTCATTCCATGTGGTAGCGCCTACGGGTTGCATCCCAGTCTCCGTAGCAAAGGAAGAAGTGAGATGCACGACCTTGTCTCCCAGGGACGTCATCAGTACACGAATGCTGGGGATCTGCTCCTCCGGGATGGTCAGGAAATCTTTATCCAGCACAATAAAATCCGCAAGCTTACCCGGTTCGAGCGTTCCCAACAGGTTTTCCCGCAAGACGTAATAGGCTCCCCAGCGAGTCAGGGCCTTCAACTGGATAATCCGGTCCGTCCTTTGATCCGGCCCATAGACTCTCCGGTCTGTGTCGTGGTACCGGTTCATCCCTTTGGTAATCAAGAAGAACACTTTGTGCGGCAGAGGCCGGTCAATCTCGAAGGTGTTCATCACCCCCGCCTCGGTCAAACGCTTCCGCGGCACTACCCAACTGGTGTACTCGATGCCATATTGCTCGGCAATTCTTGACGCGCTGCTGCCCGGCTGCCACAGGTAGGTGTTGTTCTGGCTTGTTATCATCCCGAGCCTCTTCATGCGCGGAATCTGGTCCGGCCGAGGGGCGCCGCCACCGTGGTCGAAGGCATGACGCTTGGCGCGGATTTCCTCCAGCGTAAAGCCTGCCTCCTCGCTGGCTTTCTCGATTGCATCCATGAGATAGTCAATGTCCCTGTCTCCCCCACTATGCATCGTAGCAATCCGCAATCCACTCTTGATGATCAGCTCCAGTCTGTCCCTGTATTCCCGCCCGGGGTCCAAAACGCACCGCGCCAGGCTGTCGGCGGCCTCCTGTCCGTGAGTTTCTACCCAATCCGGCCGAACGGGGACGCTCATACAGTTCGTGCCGGATCTGCCCCACGCCCCCACCAACCAGAGGTGATCGGTGCCGTGTCCTTGGATACCTGCCAAATATCGCAATGTATCTACGTCCCAGTTGGGGCCCGTATAGCCCCAGGCGAAGCGGCCCGGCATTTCCCCCTTCCGATCCAGGTAGTCCAGAGCATGTAAGTTCCGATAGGCATAGGGAGAAGAACCGAAGGTCGTAATTCCCCAACTCGCCCACAACTCCATTTCCGCCTTCAGAATCTCAGCGAGCAGCGGCAGCTTGTCCTGGAACATCACATCGGGTTCCACCGGTCGGTTGAAGCTAAAACCCGATCTCAACCATTGGTCGATGGCCGGTGTACTATTCTCTACGCCATTGGTAAATACGGATAGCGTAGGGTGGACCACGCGCAGCGCGTCTATGGCTTTCTGGTTGATCACGGAAAAAATAAACCCGCTCTTTACCTTCAACGGGTTGTTGGGGGCCAACTGATCCAGCCATTCCCGGGTAATGCTTTTTCTGAACAGCGGCAACATCTCCTTCGACCATTCGTAATCCGGGCCATAGTTGAAGCTCAACAGAATCCACTGCCCCGGCTTGGCCTTGGAGACGGCCGCCCGGATGGTTGGTTCAAACTGCGCCAATTGTTCTTCCGGCGGAGCGCTCGGCATCCACCGATGGATAATCACGTCGTCGTTAGGCAAGACGTGCGTAATGGCCCGCGGCTCCTGAAAGGCCCAGTCGGTGGGGTGCTCGTGGGTCATGATGAAGCTCGGCAGGACGGTCCTTCCCTTCAGGTCGATTGATTCGGTTTGCGGTCCGGCCAGGGGCCGGATCTCCCGGTTGCTCCCGGTAGCTAAAATCTTACCGTCCCGGATCGCCATCGCCTGCACAATCGTCCCCACCCGCGACTCAAACGAGGCATCGTCCATCGTCACGACCTTACCGTTGTAAACGACCATCTGAGGATAGCCCAACATGGCAGCCACGTCGGCCTGCTGAGCCTGTCCCCACACGCTACATAGAATTACGGCAATCACCACAGTGAATGTTTTTTTCATCCCTGATCTCCTCGTCAAAAAAACCGACCCAAGAAAAAAGGCGCTTCCTGAATGAGGAATCTCCCCATTGTGAAAGCGCCTCCTTTTCTCTTCAGGCCCTCAGAACTATCGGCCCATCAGAAGTTGAGCTTCAAACCGAACTGGATCTGCCGCGACACGTTGAGCGTTTTGCTGACCCTTCCCGCAGAGCCGAGATCGATGAACGCGCCTGGACGGGCAAAAGTGGGACGATTGAACAGGTTAAAGAACTCCGACCGGAATTCCAGGTTTCTCTGCTCGCCAAAGGAGAAGTTCTTTACCAACACAAAGTCGAAGTTGTTGATTCCCGGGCCTGAAATGGTGTTTTTACCCACGTTGCCTAAGAATCCACGCTCCTGGAGTACGAAAGCACCAGGATCATAGTACCTGTCCGGACCTCCCAAAACGGGGTTGTTGGTGGCTCCCGCTTGATCCGGGCGGCTGGTAAAACGAGCCGCGCCATTTTCGTGTCTGCGGGCACGCGTTAGTGCAGAAAACGGGTTGCCGTCCGAGAGCTTCCAGATTCCATTTAATTGCCAACCTTGTAACATTACTCGCGAGACAGCGTTCTCGAAGGCCGGGGTTGGAATCTCGTAAGTGAAATTGAAGATAAACCTGTTCCTTGTGTCGAAATCGGACAATCCTCGCTCGTTCTTGTGGTCATCCGGGTCCGGGCCTCCAGAGGCGCCATTTCCGTTATTCCCGACCTGATCCCACCTGTCATATCCTTCATCAATCGACTTGGAAAACGTGTAGGCGATCCCGAACTGCAATCCCCGGCTGAAGCGGCGATCCAGATTCACCTGCATGGAGTTGTAAAAGGATTGAGCCCAGCTGGATTGGCGAGCATCGTTAGCGAAGTTGGGATTGCGCCGGCTAGTGGGGCCGTTGGGGCAGCTTGGATTTCCGCCTGTGTAGTTGAAGCACTTGCGGCCATCGGAAAGGACGGTGGGACTCTTGATATTGGCGGCTCTCATCATCAACAGGTGGTTTCCCCTGGATCCGGCATAAGCCACCTTTAACGAGGTTCCACTCATAATCTCCCGCTGGATGGTCAGGTTGTACTGCATGACATACGGGTGGTCGAGGTCATAATCGTTGGCTTGCAACGACGGCACCCCGCTAACACCCGGGTCGATCCCCCGGTAGACTCCCAAAAAGGGCGGGTTTGTGACGCTCCCAATACTGAAAAAAGGAGGGTTGCGAACCGAATTGATGAACCAAACGTTGGAAAGCAGATACTGCCGGAACATCCCGAATCCTCCTCGGATAGCGGTTTTGCCGTCCCCCCGCATATCCCAGGCGAAGCCAACTCGAGGCTGGAAATTTAGCCACTGGTCGGCTTGCTTAAAGAACGGTCCGACCGTGACCTCGGGGTCCAGGGTATCCCTGACGTTCGCCAAAAGGCCATGATTTTCCGTCGGAACAGTGGACATTTCATATCGCATCCCAAAGTTCAAGGTGAGGCTCGGTCTGACTTGATAGGAATCCTCTATATGGACACCATACATAGACTGGCGCATACTGCGGACCGCGCCAGAGCCTGGGGCGGCGCCGGAAAACCGCCGGGGGGCGCCCCGCAATAATTTCTCCACCGAAGCAAAGAAGTAGTCTCCGCCCTGACTGGTGGGGGCGTTCAGATTGGCCTGATATCGCTTGACGTTTACTCCCAGTTTTAGTTGGTGTGCTCCCAGGCTGCTGCTGACGTCGTCCAGGAACTGGAAGTTGTTCGTTATGTAAAGCTTCGGGTAATTCGAGAAACCTCCAATCGACGCATGCGCGCCGCCATCGAACCGTAAGGCGGAACTGTCGCCAAATGTGAAGCCGGGGGTAAGCTCAAACCGTTCCGGCAGAGGGCTGAAATTGATTGTGTCGTCAACGCCTTGGTACGCGCGCGCGAACCCCAACCGCGCAGTATTGATCCAGGTGGGCGAAAAGATGTGGTTGTGTTCCAAGGTGGCGTACTGCCATCTATATCTCGCCTCCTGAGTGGTTGCTCCGAGGTTGCCCGGACCACTAATCGTGGAATTGTCGAAGGTATAGCGGAAAAAAATGTTATCGCTATCGGAGATGCGGTGGTCCACCCGCGTCATCCAAAACCATTGATCGGTCGGCTGGCTGAAAGCTGTAATAAACTGCCCCGTGCCATCTCCATTGTTTATTGGGGTGTTCACTCGAGGCACAACCGTTTCGATGAAAGGCGCGACATCCGGATGGACTCCGATGTCACCAAGACCCGGAAGGATTCCCATCCGGGCATTATCGTCCAGGACTGTTTCGTTGATGTCTTTGGCCAACCGCTCCCGCAGTAGTTCTATTGTTCCGAAAAAGAAAGTCCGGTCTCGAATAATGGGCCCTCCCGCGGTGCCCCCGAACTGGTTGCGCTTAAACGCTCCTTTGGGCTTCCCGGCCGCATTGAGGAAAAATTGATTGGCATCCAGCGAGCTGTTGCGGAGAAATTCAAACGCCGAGCCGTGTATCTCATTGGTCCCGGATCGAGTCACCGCATTGACCACCGCGCCGCCCTGGCTGCTGAAGGAGGCGGTGTAGCTATTGGTCATGACCGAAAACTCTCGAATGGCTTCGATGCCCAATCCACCCCCATTCACTGCTCCGGGGACCTGGCGGTGAACGTCAGAGACCTCCGTGCCGTCCATCAGAAACAGATTGGCGGTCACCCTGGCCCCGCCGGAGGAAATCCTTTTTCCGGAACCGGTCCCGCCAGGGATAGCTCCAGCCGCACCTTGGGAGTTCATCACTGGGTTCATGCCGGTTTGCAGCAGAACGAGCTGGGTGTAATCGCGGCCATTTAAGGGCAAATCGCGGATCTGTTGGTCGTCGACCAACTGCGACAGGGCAGAGGTTGTGGTCTCCACCACGGGAGCCTCCCCGGTTATGGTCACGCTTTCCGTGACCGCCCCTACGCTGAGCGTAATATTGATCAGCGCTTCCTGTCCCACCGTTAACTGGATGCCGGCGCGAATCGACGCTTGAAACCCCGCCAATTCCGCTCTCACGTCATACATTCCTACCTGCAGTTGCCGCAGGTGATAGACGCCTCTGGCATCGGTCTCCCCCCTGCGGACGGCTCCCGTGCCAGTGTTTGTGGCTGTCACGGCCACTCCCGGTATAACCGCCCCGGTGTCGTCGGCCACTGTGCCGGAAATCGTGGCAGTGGTCACCTGCGAATACCCGTTGGCGAGGAAAAGCACCACGGCAAGAACCGAGGTCGCTACCGTTTTAGTCAGAGCACCGCCCTTATCCATGGGCAGTCTTGAAAAGAATCCACTCCACTGCATGGGAACCCTCCTGATAATAATTAGACTGTGGGAAACTCATCGTTCAAGCAAAAATTACCTTGCCACAAGGAACGACTCGGCCCATTCTCATGATGCGAAGAAGTTTTACGTCTATTCCTTCAGTCTGTCAAGGTGTTTTTTGAAGTAGATTTTGGGAAGTTGCCGTTGATTCAACTGCGGATATAACCCGCATTTCCAGTTTGAAATCGTAGAAGCCACCCTCGACTTGCCTCCAGCATCAATAACGATGCGAGTTCCAGCATCATGGTCTTCGGGAGGTGTACACCCAATGGGTGAGAGCCAAAAAGGGAATTCCGGGTTACTTCATAGGATAGGATTTGAGTCTTGAGTTTCGTGAACTACGTTACGTGGGTTTAGCGTACCCGGCTTTCTTCAATGTATCTGTGATCTCGCCTAGAACAGCCGGGTCCTCAATGGTGGCGGGCATAGTGTATTGCTCGCTATTGGCGATCTTCTGTATTGTTCCGCGCAGGATTTTTCCGGAACGGGTTTTGGGAAGCCGCTCGACAATGGTTGCAATCTTGAAAGCGGCGACGGGACCGATCTTCGTCCGCACCAGATGCACCGCCTCTTGGATGATCTCGCTTTGATCCCGGTGTACCCCGGCCTTCAGCACCAGGAAGCCGAGCGGAATCTGACCCTTGATCTCATCATTCACGCCGACCACGGCACACTCGGCCACGTCCGGATGCGCCGCCAGGACTTCTTCCATTCCGCCCGTGGATAAGCGGTGTCCCGCCACGTTGATGATGTCGTCGGTTCGTGACATCACATACACGTATCCATCCTCATCTATGTATCCCGCGTCGGCCGTCTTGTAGTAACCGGGATATTCGGAAAGGTAGGATTCCACGAAGCGTTCATCCGCATTCCACAGGGTCGGAAACGTTCCCGGCGGCAACGGCAACTTGATGACCAGGGCCCCGACCTCGCCGCGTTTCACTTCCTGGTTTTGCGCGTTCAAAACGCTCACGTCCATGCCGGGCACTGGTTTGGTGGGAGAGCCGTGCTTGACCGGCAGTTGCTCGATGCCGGAGCAGTTGGCGCAGATTGACCAGCCGGTTTCGGTCTGCCACCAGTGGTCGATGACCGGCACCTTGAGGTGGCTTTCCGCCCATTGCAGGGTGTCGGGGTCGGCGCGCTCTCCCGCCAGGAACAATGTCTTGAAACCGGAGAGGTCATAGTTCTTCAGGAGCTTGCCGTTGGGATCTTCCTTTCTGATAGCGCGCAAGGCGGTGGGAGCCACAAACAGCACTTTTACATTGTGCTGCGAGATGACACGCCAGAATGCTCCGGCGTCCGGTGTCCCGACTGGCTTGCCCTCGTAGAGGATCGCCGTGTTTCCGTGGAACAACGGCCCGTAGACGATGTAAGAATGGCCAACCACCCAGCCGATGTCGGAAGCCGCCCAGTACACGTCGCCGGGATCGACGCCATAAATGTTCTTCATGGTCCACTTCAAGGCCACGATGTGGCCTCCATTGTCTCGCACCACACCTTTCGGCTGCCCGGTCGTCCCGGACGTATACAGAATATAAAGAGGAGCAGTCGCCTCGACCGGCACGCAGTCGTGCGGCTTTGCCGCCTGCATCTCTTCTTCCCAGTCCAAGTCGCGCCCCGCGATCATTTCGGCAGGCTTCATAGGGCGCTGCAGGATGATGCATTTTTCCGGCTTGTATTTGGCGAGCTGAATCGCTTCATCGAGCAGCGGCTTGTAAGGAATGATCCGGCTGACTTCGATGCCGCAGGAAGCGGAAACGATAACCTTCGGTTTGGCATCATCAATGCGCACCGCCAGCTCGTTGGCGGCAAAACCGCCGAACACCACGGAATGCACCGCGCCCAGGCGCGCACAGGCAAGCATCGCCACAGCCGCCTGAGGAATCATAGGCATGTAAATGATGACCCGGTCGCCTTTACCCACGCCCAGTCCGGCGAGGGCGCCGGCAAAAGTGGCCACCTCGTCGCGCAGCTCGCGGTAAGTGAACGTCTGGATTTTTCCGGTGACGGCACTGTCGTAGATCAGCGCGGGCTGATCAGCCCGGCCGTTTTCAACATGCAGGTCGAGGGCGTTGTAGCACGTGTTCACCATGCCGCCGGTGAACCAGCGATAAAATGGCTTGTTGCTGTCGTCAAGGACCTTGTCCCACTTCTTGTGCCAATGGACGGCCTCTGCCGCTTCGCCCCAGAAACCTTCCGGATCTCTTATGGAGCGATCGAATGCGGCCTGAAAAGCTCCTCTGCTCATGCTCCTCCCATGACGGACTTGCTAAACACGTCGCCTAGTCCGGTAACACCGCGGGTAAGGCGTCGATGGCGCAAACCGCTGAATCTTCCAGTTTGTGAATCATAGCAACGTTTCAGTGGCTCAGCGAGGCTAACCCGCCATGCCTAGCGCTGAAAGCACGCTAGGCGTTCGAGATCGCAGGTGAAGTCTCGCTACACTCCGGCTGGATTTCCCACCTCACAGAAAACACCAGCAGGAAAGAAGAAGATTCACTATATATTATGTAGTCCTCTATAGGAAGGGGTCTTGCTTGCTGCGAAAAACCACCTGTGCCCTCTTCCTTATCATTATCATTAACTATTTCACAGTGAAAATTAGATCACCAAACCTTGCCACCATTGCGAGACTAAGCCGACTGGGAAACCTTAGCAGGCGCTTGGTCAGGAATTTGTCCCTTAGGGTTCGTGTTACTGCCTTCTTGCCGAAGCCCTTGCCAGTTGCCTGCCATACTCGGAGGGGGTGAAGGCAAAAATCTTTTGGAGAGCTTAGAAACTGCGTGTATGATTTCATCCGAGGCGGAAATTGAAATTAGAAAATTCTGCTTGCAACTGCACAGGAGACTATAGCGTGGGCAAGTGTTGTTTAGCAGGATGTTGAAGAACCCCAGAAAACCGCTCCCTGATGGTCGCGGCTCGGAATGGAAGGATTGATATTTCAGCACCCACCAAGCCACCCGCGTTGACAAGCGGTTCATGAGACCATTTTATTCAACAAGCTATTGAGTCTCCATACTATATCGCACGATAAAGATCTGAAAGGGGAGGAAAAAACTAATGAAAAGAATCACTTCTTCGAGCTGCGCGATTTTGCTGGCCCTGGTTTTTCTTGTGATGCCGGGGAGGGCGCAAGCGCAAAGCGCAGACGATTTGATGAGGAAGCTGGAACAACTCCAGGCTTATCCGGAGTTGATCGTCGTCAACGGCAATATCTCCACTATGGATGAACGGCTGAGCGAGTTCGAGGCCATGGCGGTGAAGAACAACCGGATTCTGGCGCTCGGAACCAATGACGAGATCCGGTTTCTGGCCGGTCCCAACACGGAGGTGTTGGATGCGAAAGGGCGGAGAGTGTTGCCGGGTCTGATCGATGGTCACACTCATCCACACCTCTGGGCCGTGGAGCACTGGATGGGATCCGAAGGGGACTTCGCAGCCAAGCAGTACAACGACCCCCAACTGCAGATTTTCTACGCCAAGGGGAATGACCAAGCCACGGTGCTGCGGGAACTGGAACGGATTGTTCGGGAGAGAGTTGCGGTATTGGGTCCCGGCAAGTGGATTTGGGCTTCTGTGTTCGGCGGCAACAGCCTGGTCGAATCGAGAAAGATTGTCTACTCCCTTTTCCCGCAAGGCGCTGCCGCGGGAGGAGGAGGAACCTCCGCGCCACTGACCCGGGAATTCTTGGATACGCTGGCACCGGACAATCCCCTCATGGTGATGGTTGGAGAAGCCATTGGGCCTGGCGCCAACAACACCAAAGCCAAAGAGGAGATGGAAAGGATTCTGGGTGTCGAAAGGGTAGGGTTGTACGCGCGGACCGCGGTAACTTACGACATTCTTTTCAAAGGGCGAACCGAGGAGAAGATGGATTTCCTCAAGCGGGAGCTATTGGAATGTGTGGTGGCCCAGGGAATTACCACTTTTGGGAACCATTACTACGGTTCTCCCTCCATCATGGAGACCTACAATTTGCTCTACCAGCGGGGTGAGTTGCCCGTCCGGTGGGCTTGGTACATGGGCGGCGGCGGCCAGGGTTGGAGCAGCGATTACGACCTCAGTCTCACGTATCGTAATTTGGGAAACTTCCAAAAAATTGGAAACGACTACATTTGGAACGCCGGGGTGGCCGATGAAGGTTGGGAATGGGGACCTCAGGGTGAAGGCGGTATTGGGACCTGCACCGCTGCCGAGCCGAACCCCGCTAACCCGGTCGAACTGTTCATGTCCTGTTCGGATCCAAAGGCTAGTTACGAGCAATATGGCGGCTACCGGAATGTGAAGGCGGCTCTGGAAGCCGGACTGCGGATTGGATATCTGCACGTCTACAGCGATGGATCGATGGATGCTTTGTTTCATCTGATTGAGCAGTCGATCGCCGAAGGCAAGGTGACCTTGGAACAAGTTCGGGCTGCCCGGATCAGTACGGAGCACAATCCGATGCTTCGCCCCGATCAAGCCGAAAAGATGGCCATGTATGGGATCATGCCCGGTTTCAATGGCTACCAGGTTCAAGGCGACATCAAGGGCGGAGCTTTCCTGAAAGTCTACGGCGAGCAGTATATGCCCTGGATTGCCCCCGTGAAGACTATGGCGGACGCCGGAGTGAAGGTGGTGTTCAATACCGACGCGCACATAAACAAAGTTCTTCCTGAGTCGAAGGACATGGACTATCCGCCTCAATGGGATGGCAACATTTGGGGATTCATGGAATTCTTTGCCAGCCGCAGGATGCCTCATGATGGGATTACTTACAACCAGAGCGAGGCGTTGGATAAAGTGACGCTAATGAAAGCGGCTACTATCTGGGGAGCCGAGCAGGCCATGAACGAGGAAAATATCGGCTCGCTGGAGTTGGGGAAGCTGGCCGACTTTATCGTGATTGATAAGGACTATTTTGCAATTCCTGCAGACCAGATCGGAACTATCAAGACTCTGTTGACCGCTGTGGGCGGAAAGGTCGTGTTTCAAGCCCCCGGCTATTAGATGCTGGATGGGCTCCTGGATAGAGGTGCCGATTCTCAACCAGTAGCCGTTGCAGATACTGCGTATCGCGCGTGCCGGTCTTCTGCTTCCGCGTGAGCGGTGCGCGTATCGCTAAGGCGCGGCTTGCCCAAAACGAAAGGAGGATTTTAGCATGAGGCAGCCGAGGAAGGAACTCCTGCAAGCACTCGCCATTGTAGTTGCAAGCGCTTTCTGGAGTCTGGCAGCAGCGCAAGACCTTCCAACTCAGTTCTCGATGAGGGTTGTTCGGGATGTTCCGTACTTCAGGGGTCCGGCGGCCAATCCGAAATTTCACTCCCTGGATATATATTTACCGGAGGGAAAATCCGGCGTCCCTCTGATGTTTTTTGTGCACGGGGGCGGATGGAGAGCCGGAGACAAGTCCCCGGAGAGGCTGGGGAAGTTTATCGATCTCTTCCTCCGTCATGGGATGGCGGTTGCCTCTGTGAACTATCGGCTCTCGCCAGCCGTTAAGCACCCGGCGCACATCCAGGACGTGGCGCGTGCCTTTGCCTGGATGCATAACAACGCCGCTCAATACAATGTGGACGCCGGCAACATCTTTGTCTCGGGACACTCGGCGGGGGGCCACCTGGTGGCCCTGTTGGCGCTCGACCCGAAGTATCTCAAAAAAGAAGGTCTGTCTCCGGAAGCAATCAAAGGAGTGGTTTCGAGCAGCGGCGTGTACGACTTGGCGGATTTCTACGAGCCTGGTGTCGTTCCGAGCCGGATGGAGCAGGGTTTTGGGACCGAACAGGAGATACTCCGGGATGCTTCGCCATCTTTGAAAGTGGGCGCGGCTGGCCCTGCTACGCCTCCGTTCCTGATCACCTACACCGACAGCGATTTATTTGGTCTGGCCGAGCATGCCAAGACGTTCTTTTCGCTGTTTCTGCACAACAACCTTCCCGCTCAGTTGGTGAAAATCCCTTTGCGCGACCATTTCAACGTCATCTCCGAAATCGGGAACCAAGTGGTTATGAGGGACATCAACGGCAGGCCGATTGTCCCGGTGGAAGATTTGCTGGGGCCGGCGCTGGTGCGCTTTGTGAATACAGTGCAGGACGGCTCGTTCGCGAGCAGCTTCCATGCGGTGTGGCCCCAGGGTGGGCCTCGGGCAGTGCCCAAGATGTCTGCCCCTGCGATGAAGGTCGTCCGGGATGTTCAGTATTACGACGGGCTGGGAGCTGACCCGAAACTCCATGCCTTGGACCTGTATCTGCCGGAAGGGAAGACGGACGTCCCCGTCCTTTTCTTTGTGCACGGGGGCCGCTGGAGAGTCGGGGACAAAGGCAATCCCGAGACCTTGATCAACCTGTTCGGTCGGCTGGGATGGGGGATCGTGTCCACCAATTACAGGCTCTCCCCGGCGGTGAAGCACCCGGCCCACATTCAGGATGTAGCTCGCGCCTTTGCATGGGTCTATAGAAACGCTTCCCGCTACAGCATCGACCGCGATCGGATGGTCATCACCGGCAGCTCAGCCGGCGGCCACTTGGTGGCATTGTTGGGGTTGGATACGAAGTACTTGGAACAGGAAGGGGTGCCGCCGGGCGCCGTCAAGGGGGTAATCCCAACCAGCGGAATCTATGATCTCGCGGCCTGGCCCGAGCCGGGACAGGTGCCGACCGGCAGAGAGCAAGGCTTTGGCACGGACCGGGAAACACTGACGGAAGCCTCGCCCATCCGCTATTTGAGGGCGGACGCTCCGCCGTTCCTGATCACTTATACCGACCATGACCTCTATCTTCTTCCAGAACAGGCCCACCGGTTCTATGGCGAGTTTATAAAGCGGGGTTTGCAGGCCCGTCTGGTCGAGATCATGGACCGCGCGCATTGCTGTCCCATCGGCTACATGGAGGGCATCGGTCAACCCTCCATTGGGCTTGTCGAAGACATACTGGCGGTGGAGTTGGTTAGCTTTGCTGCGGAGGTGGTGGGTCCTACGAGAGAGATGGATAGGATAGTGGCCTCGAGGGAAAAATGAGACTTGGCATTGTTGTCTTCGGGAAGGCCGCGAAGGATCATTGACACCTTTCTCAGCGTTGGCATTTTCCACAAGTAGCCGCTCAACTGCTAGGTGGTTTCCGCCTGTGTAAAGAGGATGCTTTCACAGATGGCCGAGGGGAATCACGTAGCGGTTTCCCCGGCTAACAGAATTTCAAACAAGGAGGTAAACAGCATGTTCGTTCGATCAGCACTTCTGGCAGGTTTTCTGATTCCGATGCTGGCAACCGTTGCCAGTCCTCAAACTGGCTCGACTCAACTGAAGGTGCGGCACATTCACATTTGGGTGAAAGACGTGGACCGAACCACAGCTTTCTACCGCGACAAACTGGGCCTCAAGGTAACCTCCGAAAGGGCAGGAGAGAGTGTGGAATTCGAAGGAGGCAGTCTATGGTTCGGGAAAGCCAGATCTTCCGAACCCATCCATACCAACTCGATCACTATCGGGATTCACGCGGATTCTGTCGACGCCGCTTACCAGACGATGAAACAGCGGGGTGTGAACATTTCCCACCCCCCCGAAGAACATCCCTGGGGATGGGCATTTTCCTTTCAGGACCCCGACGGGTATGAGGTAGAGATTGAGGGAGAAAAATAACCGGAGAACAGGAACTTCTGCGGCTTTCTGCACCTTCTCCCAATATGTGCGAGAAGGCGCCGCAACCCCGCCGTCCCCGCCCGGCCCCCAGGGGTGGGGTGTAGAAGTAGCTGATCACGAGAAGATGGCGAATGTCGAAATTCGAAAGGCTTCGGTCCTGAGTTCGTAACAACTCATACTGGGAAGCGTCCATTGCTGGCGAGGTGGAATAAGAGTCATCCACTGGCCGTTGGTCCTTCCACCGACAGGATCGTAACTTGATGACGATAAAGGAATTGATGGAGCTGTCTAACCTCGCTCGGAGATATGGGGAAGCGGCAGCCATGAAACGAAAATTCGTTTCATGAGAATTTGACCAGTTGTTGTTAGCAAGTTAAAATGTCCGGTATATGTAGCAAGTGAAATGTCCGCTTTCATGATTCTACCGAAAGTGATTTGGCGCTGACCGAAGGAGCCCGTAGGGCGACGGAGGTGAGCGCCAAATGGTGTTGTCGGGAAGCCACAGGGCTCCGCCGCCGACCGCCGCACCGGATCGCCACCCCCTCGGAGGAGTAGCGGCCCACCGTGTGCGGCCCATAGCCAATGCTTAACGTCCCATCCAGGTGTTCATAGACGGTCACCCGGCAGCCCGCCAGAGTCCCGCGCCAAGGAGTTTTCTCGATCTGGAGGAGGCGGTTCTCCAGACTGACCGTATTGTCCCGATTCACTATCCGCTGGTGCTGGATCGAGAAGATTCGCTCTAACTCCCGCCTGGCTGACGGCAAAAAGGCGCTGCCTGGTTGGGTGGCCGGCACGGCAAAGCGCCGGTTGAACTCCCCGATATAGCCCTCCCGCAGGAACCGATTCGCTGCCTCTAGCGTGATGATTCCCCGCAGGCGCAGTTCCTGCGGCAGCCGCCCTTGCCAGGTCCCGAAGTTCCGCTCGCTGCGTCCCCGCGCCTGCGGCGAATAGGCCGGAATCATCTGAATGCCCAGCTCCCGCAGGGCGCGGCCCACCTGGGTCAGCCGTTGCCGATCCACCGGCTCGCCCGCCTTCCGGGTCAGGAAGAAATGACTGGCCCGGTCGCTATAAAGGGCGCAAAAGATCCCCTGCTGCTCGACCACCTCCCGCAGGGCAGCCAGCACCGTCCGCGTCGATTCCTGCTCTACCAGTTGCGCATAGTAAATCTCGCTGCTGGCATCATCCAGGACCACCAGCAGGTCATACCAGCGATCATCGACAAACCACCGATGCTGGCTCCCATCCAGATGCAGCAGCATTCCCGGCAACGGCCGCCGGGGCCGCCTCTGGCGGTGCAGGCCCCGCTTCCGCCTCCTGTTCACTAGCCCCGCCCCTTGCAATGCCAGCTTCACCCAGGTGTAGCTCAGCCGGAGGCCGTGCTCTTCCCGCAGCTTTTCGTGAAAGTGCCGCACGTTGAAGTCAAAGTACTTCTCCTGATACAGCCCCAACACCTTCTCCACCGTCCCCAGGGGTACCCGCCGCGGACTCGGCTTTCCCCGCCGCCGGTCAAACAGCCCGTCGTAGCCGTACTGCTCGTACCGGCTGCGCCACCGCCTCATCTGCCGGTCGCTGATCCCGATGATCTCGGCTGCCTGCCACCAGTTGATCCGCTTCCCTATCGCTCGCAAAATTACTTCTTGTATCTTCATCGCCCGCTCCATCGCAGCTTCCGAGTAGAACTTCATGCCACCTCCTGGCAAAAAGCCCTACCCTACGCCGCTCAAAGCGGACATTTCACATGTTAATTAGACCGGACATATCATGCTGCTAACGACATGAGAATTTGACCAGTTTGACATTTGCAAGGATTTTTGGTAAAAGCATTAAAAATTTATTGATGATGGAGGCCAGTCTATGTCTTCTCGGCGGATTTTGCGTTTCACTCCGATCCTATTGACGCTTCTTTTGGCGTTTCCTTTCTCTAACGGGCATGCCCAAGTAACCTCCGCAACCCTTTCCGGCACGGTTAGCGACGACACCGGGGCGGTCATTCCGGGGGCGGCTGTATCTACCACTAATGCAAACACCGGGGCTACCCGCGCGACAGAGACCGACGCCAGGGGTGTCTATCACCTGCCGCTGCTTCCGGTAGGATTGTATGACCTGAGAGTGGAACTGCAGGGATTTCAAGCTGCTGTTCGGCCTGGGATCAGATTGACGGTTGGCCTGGAAGCGACCATCAATATCACGCTCAGTGTAGGAGCGGTTACCGAAAGCGTGGAGGTAACCGGGGAAGCTCCTATCATAGAAACCACGACCTCTACTCTGTCGGCTCTGGTGGACGATGAACAGATTCGCGATTTGCCCTTGAATGGCCGCGATTTTACCCAGCTCGTGCTGCTGCAAACGGGCGCGAATCAGGCATTGAGCACGGGAGGCACGATTCGGCAGAATACCGGAACCGGTGCGGGAAAAAGAATTTCCGTTAGCGGGGCCCGGGTGAGCGCCAATCTGTATCTGGTGGACGGCACGGAGGTCATGGACGTTCACCGCCAGACCCCCGGCGCGGTGACGGGCGGCGGATTGGGTATCGAAGCCATTCGAGAGTTTTCGTTGTTGACCAATAGCTACAGCGCCTCCCACCCCAGCCAGGGCGGCGCGGTAGTCAACTCGGTCTCGATGTCAGGCACTAATGAGATTCACGGCTCGTTGTTCGAGTTTCACCGCAACAGGTCGCTCGACGCTAACGACTTTTTCCTCAATAAAGCCGGCAAGGGAAGACCAGGGTTTACGCGCAACCAGTTCGGGGGTTCCGCGGGAGGACCCATTGCCCAGGACCGGACGTTCTTTTTTGGGACAATGGAACTTTTACGGCAGCGGAGAGGCGAAGCCACCATCGGGACTGTCCTGGATGACAATGCCCGAATGGGAATCCTTCCGGAGTCGGCGGGTGGAAATGTCGGTGTCCATCCGGATATCGTGCAGTTCATCGATACCATGCCGCGGTCGAACGGGCAAAATTTCGGAGATGGCACAGCACAGTTTGTCAGCTCTTTCAGCGAGCCGATCGATCAATGGTTTTGGATGTCGCGGGTGGACCACCGCTTGTCGGATAACGATAATATTTTTGTCCGCTACACCTTTGACCACTCCACCCAGCAATTTCCGAGTAAAGATACCGGTATAGCCTTGGGCACGGGAAGAAACAGATGGCAGTACGCCACGCTGGAGCACAACCACATCTTCTCGCCCACCGTGATCAATACGGTCCGGGTGGGGTTCACCCGCATGCACTACATAGCGGACGACGAACCGCTTTTCCCGGAGCTGCTTTCCTTTAACCCGCCCTCCGGGCTCCCGTATGGCCAGAGTTCCAGCATCGATTTCCAGGGTGGCCTGACGGGTTTGGGAGTGGCCTCGAATTTGCCGAAGATTTACGTAGCAAACAACTTCCATTACCAGAACGACGTGACCACCAGCCAAGGGGCGCACCAGCTGAAATTTGGAGCGCTGGTGAAGCGATATCAGAGCAATCTGGCCGCACCCCAGAATCTGGGAGGAAGCTATCGATTTGCTAACCACGTAGCTTTCTTGCAGGGCAAACCGAATCTATGGCAGGGCGCCTTGGGAGGTGGGGGCGTCAGCGCCTCGGGCGCCGCGGTCCGAAGCATGCGCCAGTGGATGGTGGGAGCCTTCCTGGAGGATAGTTGGCAAGTCAAACCGCGCCTCACTTTGAACCTGGGCCTGCGATGGGAGATGTCCACGGTTCCCACGGAAAATCATAACCGGTTGACAAACGTTCGTCACTACCTGGCAGAAGGGGGCACCATCGGCCCGCTCTATACGAACGCCTCGCAGGCCATTAACATGCAGCCGCGCGTCGGCTTTGCCTGGGATATGCAAGGAGACGGCAGAACCGCTCTGCGCGGGGGGGTCGGATCGTTCCGAATGCACATGCTTTCCAATACCTGGTTCATCACGGTGGTTCGCCAGCCTCCCGTTTATACAATCGCTAACCTCCCAAACCCGACCTTCTTGGGAGTCTTCCGAGGGGAAGACCCTCGCGCTGCCGGAGCGCCGGGAATTCAGTCAATGGATTATGAACGCGACCATGCCTACATCATGCAGTACAACCTCAGCCTCCAGCGCGAGATCATCCCGGGCACCTCGTTGACAGTAGCTTACGCAGGGTCCAGAGGGAATCACCTGGACTTCCTGAGAGCTTCCAACATCAAGGAACCGGGGACCTTTTCAGATGGCCGCAAGTGCTTCCAACCAATGGAAGGGTGCACCGGAGGCGGCATGCGTCGCCGAAATCCCAACTTCATTTTCGATGCGCGGCAATCCAGTTGGGCGCAGTCGTTCTACAACTCCTTACAGGTGAATCTCAACCGCCGTTTCCAGTCGGGATTGCAAGTGGCGGTCGCTTATACCTGGTCCCGGACGATTGATGAGAGCTTCGATCGGTGGGATACGATCTCGACCGCTACCAATGGGGTCGGGGGAGCTATGGACCCGGATGATCACAAGAACGATCGCAGCTTGGCTAGTTATCACATCGGGCACAACTTTTCCACCAGTTTCACTTACGAATTTCCCGCCGGCGACTTTGATAGCGCTGCCGCCAGAGCATTGATCAACGGCTGGCAAGTGAATGGAATCCTGAAGCTGTCGGAGGGCAACCCGTTTACGGTAAGAATGGGTTCCAACCAATCCAATAATGGGGCGATCATTCACAGCACCCGCCCAAATCTCAGACCGGGAGCCGACAATAACCCGACGGGGGGAGGTCCCGATCGGTACTTTGACGTCAGTTCCTTTGAACCGCAAACGAGGGGATTCTATGGGAACCTGGGCAGAAATACGCTCATCGGTCCGGGACTCCGTAACTTCGACTTAGCGCTGGTCAAGAATATCTCCTTTGGCGAGCAAAGCAACCTGGAGTTCCGCTCTGAGTTCTTCAACATTACCAACACTCCCCACTTCCGCCCGCCGTTTGCGCAAATTGACCGAGGCGGCGCCGGAGTGATCTCGCAAACCCTACCCGGCCTGCCGGGGCGGCAGATCCAGTTCGGGTTGAAATACACCTTCTGATGGGTTGGGTTTCCCTGGGACAAAGATTGGCTTGCCAATCTTTGCCCCGTTCTTTTTATCTTCTGCCATAGCATCAACGTCAAACGGAGTGACCATGCATAACAGAAGGAGCAGGGAGTTATTACTTCTGCTGGGGATCTTCCTGGTGTCTGGGAGTGTCAGCCGGGCACAACAAGATTCCGACACCATTTACGTCAACGGAAAGATCGTTACAGTGGACGACAAGAGCTATACCTCCTCCGTCGGAACCGTCGCGCAGGCCATGCACGTCAGAGGGGACACGATCCTGCATGTGGGCAGCAACGCCGAGATTCGGCCTATGGCCGGCCCCAACACCCGGGTGGTTGACCTGAAGGGCCGCACGGTTCTGCCCGGACTGATCAGCGTTCACGAACACCCCTTCGATTGGAGCCCCGTCAATCCATATGTCATCCGCCATGTCCTTACGGACGATATTGTAGTTACACGGGTTCTGGAGGGCAGTCCTCCGGAACAACTCCAGGCTTTTCCGGGAGTTTTGCGGGAAGCTCTCAGCAAGGCGAAGCCGGGCCAGTGGGTTTATCTGGTGTTTCCCTTCGGCAGGAACTATGAATATAGCATCGGGGGGAACGGCGGGTTCGGCGAGTTCGACTATGGCTTGTTCAGCGGGGACCCGCCCGAGGTAACCAAGGAGCAGTTGGACGCCATGGCTCCCGACAATCCGGTCATGTTGCGGGACGTTTTCGTCTCTTTCGTTCTGAATTCCAAGGCGCTGGAAATTGTGGACAGAACGTTTCCCGAGGATGTGACCGAACAGATTAACCATGAGACCGGAGCGGGTTCGGCCAATCCCATGCGATGGATGTTCAGCGACGTGGTTATGCGGGACCACTATGCAGAGTTGAAGGAGGTCCAGCGGCTGGGCCTGACGTGGTGGGCTGGTTATGGAATGACCGCCTTTGCCTCGCAGGCATACGATCCGGCCAACCTGAGAGTGTTTAACGATCTGTCCCGAAGAGGGCAGATGCCGGTCCGCAACATGTGGTCCTGGAATTGGCGCGAAAACTTTTTCAATAATGACGAGTACTACGTGAATGCGCTGATTTCCATGGACGGCAGCGGGAATGATTACTTTTGGCACAGCGGCTCCCGCGGCGCCCAAACGGTCGGTCTGGGATGCTCTACCCTGGAGCCCCGCATTGAGCTGCCCGAGTTCCGCACCCTATGCGCCTATGATCCTGGAAGCAAAAATTACGAGATGCTCTATCAGTGGGTAAAAATGGGCGGCCGATACTCGGTAACTCATACCGTGGGTGACAGAGACATCGACAACATCCTCAATATAATTCTAACGGCCAGCAGGGACGCCGGTTTTACACCGGAGGAAATCCGGGCCAAGAGGCACACGTTCGACCACACGGTGATGTCGCCGCGGCCAGATCAGTTGCCGGTCGTTAAGCAATTGGGTATGGTCCTGGGCGGGGATGCTTTTGAAATCTATCAGGCCTCTCCTGGAATACTGGAAGCCTACGGGGAGAGAGCGCTGGAGTGGGTGGTGCCGAAAAAATCGCTGGTCGAGGCTCAAATCCCTAGTGGCTTCGAGGTCGACCGGGCGCTGTCCACAACGGACAGAACCATCTTCTGGACATTGGCACGCATGATCGATAGAAAGGCGTATGACGGTAAAGTCTACGGGCAGAATCAAAAGATCAGCCGGGAACTCGCTCTGAAAACGGCGACAACCTGGGGTGCGTATTACATCCTGAAAGAGAACGAACTGGGTTCACTGGAACCCGGCATGTGGGCCGATTTCATCGTGCTCGATCGGGATTACTTGACAATACCCGAAAACGAAATTGAGAACATCCGAGTGCTCATGACGGTGGTGGGAGGCAAAGCAGTTCACTTGGTTCCGTCGATGGCTCAAGAAATGGGCATGCAACCAACCGGAGCCCAGGCTCTGCTTGGTGCTGCTGCCCAGTGGTAAAGGAAAATCTCTCTCCCTATAATGTGCCGGCCTCGGTTTATGCCTGACCAGTCTCTTCCGGTGCGTTGGCGGAAGAGGAGAGAACTTTCGGTAAATATCCTGACGCGGAACGTGGAAGGGCGGCCGCTGTTTCCGGTACGCCAGGGGTGCACAGTTCGGTTATGTGTTCTCTGAGCGCCGTTGGTTCAACCGGGGTCAAATCTCACCGATTACCCGACGGTTTTTCTGCAAGGCGGCGAACGGGCCTGCAGCTTGATCTACGATTATGAAAGGAAGTGAATCAATGAGTATAAGAAGATTACCTGCGATTGTGTTATTGATCAGTGTCTGGTTACCGTTTCTCGGTAGCCCGGTGAGCGCCCAACAAAGCTCGGATACGATCCTTTACAACGGAAAGATTGTGACGGTGGATGACGATTCGTTTACCTCGAACGTGGGCACCATTGCGCAAGCCATCCACATCAAGGATGGAAAAATCTTGCACGTGGGCAACAATGACCAGATTCGAGCCATGGCGGGATCGGAGACGAAGGTGATTGACCTGAAAGGGCGGATGGTTATGCCAGGCATTATCAATACGCATGATCACCCCCAGGACTGGGACCCGCTGAATCCGTACATTGTAAAAGCAGTGGTGAACGACGATATCCACATTGAACGGTTTTTGGAGGATCCTCCGGATGAGACGTTGCAGAAGTTTCCGCGTGTTTTGGAGGAGGCGGTCCGTGCAGCCAAACCGGGTCAATGGATTCGCATTACGCTGACCTTTGGAAGACAGTATCGGTATAGTGCAGAGATCACAGCGCTTTTGGGAAGCCAGATCACCAAGCAGCATCTGGACTTGGCGGCTCCAAATAATCCGGTGCTGGTCCGGGCCGGCTTTGTGGGAGCGGTAGTCAACGAACGGGCCCTGGATGAGATGAAAAAATACTGGGGCGACATGGCCGGGGATATTTTTGCCACCGAACGAAACTTCGAGGAGACCGGCAGTGGGGCTGTCATCTATCGCTTCATCGAGCCGGACATCATCTATTACAAGGATCATCCCGAAGTCTGGACGAAGATGAACGAGTATGGCCTATCCTGGCTGGCTGGTTACGGCGTCACCACCGATGGCACTATGTTGTACGCCCCGGCGCAGATCCGTGGTTACCGGACTTTACAAAGGGAAGACAGAATGCCTATCCGCCTGCCCTGGGGATATTTCTGGCCGCCCTTTAACGATGCTTTCGAAGATCCCTACTTTTTGGCTGATCTCGCGAATCGCCAGGGAGAGGGCACGGATTACATGTGGTTTGTCGGCGCTTCTCCCATGATGACTTTTGACTGCTCCACCTTGCCGGGCACTACCCCGGATGTGAAGGCAAGAGAGCCGGATTGCACACTCGCTCCCGGTTCGGATATGCGAAGATGGACTTACAACTTTGTCAAGGCAGGCGGCCGGATCGCGCTTATCCACACCGGCGGGGACAAGGACATTGATCACCTGCTGGATGTCATCGAAGAGGGAAGCGAGGACGCCGGGATGACACTGGCGCAGATTCGGGACAAACGGCATGCTTACGATCATGGACAGATGTCTCCCCGGGATGATCAGGCAGTGCGCATCAAGAATCTGGGCATGATGGTGGGCAACTGGGACTTCTATCTTTGGGAAGGCAACGGGGAGAGAATCCTGCGCGAGTACGGGGAAAAAGCTGCGGGATGGGTGACGCCCCGGAAGAGGTTGGTTACCAACCAAATTATGAATACGCTGGAGCTGGACCGGCCTTTGGGTTACACCGACCTGAACATGTTCCAAGTCCTTCACACCGGAATTACCCGCCGGGACATGAACGGAAATGTGATTGCTCCGGAGCAGCGGGTAGACCGGGAAACGATGCTGAAGGTAGCCACAACCTGGGGTTCCTATTATGTATTCAAGGAAGATGACCTCGGCTCGTTGGAACCCGGCAAGTTGGCGGACCTGATTGTCTTGGACAAAGATTATTTGACCATTCCCGTGGATGACATTCCGAAGCTGCGGGTGTTGATGACCATGACAGGAGGCAAAATCGTGCACTTGGTTCCCTCGATGGCAGGCGAAATCGGCATGCAGCCTACGGGGGCACAAGTAGAGCTCGGCGGATTACCTTCCAAATGGTAGTTATGGTAACCAGGGCGCTTTGCTAGGAGGAAGCTTCGCCTTCCTCCTATGCTTTTTTGACGCTCCGGCTAGAGACCTCTCAGACAAGGGAACGAGGCTTCTCCGTATTCTATAGTTCTTCCACGTACTTCCCTGCGCAAGGCTTCCTGCTGATCGAGGGCAAAGACGTCCGCGATTTCTCGCATAAACCGTAAGCGGCGACATGAAAGGATGAGGTGAGTTATGAAAAGGCAATTGGTTCTACGTATGGCGGTAATGGCAAGTGTGCTGTGGGCCGGACAGAGCCTTCTCTGGGCCCAGCAAGCGCCGGATACCATTCTTTACAATGGGAAGATCGTAACGGTGGACAACCATGAAATCAATGCAGATGTGGGCACTATCGCTGAGGCGGTTGCGATCCGGGATGGAAAGATCGTTGCCGTGGGAAGCAACGCAGAGATTCGCAGCATGGCAGGCGGCAGTACCCAATCCCGTGACCTGAAGGGCCGGACCGTGCTGCCGGGCTTTGCCGCCACCCACGACCACCCGATGGACTGGGACCAGCTGAATCCCTACATCGTCAAGAAGGTGGTCACCGATGATATGCACATTGAGCGCTTCCTGAATGAAGCACCGGAACAGAACCTCCAAAAATTCCCACGGGTTTTGGAGGAGGCGGTTCGGGCGGCCAAGCCCGGCCAATGGATTCGAATCAGCCTGCTTCATGGCAGAGAATATCGAGGGATGAGAGAGAATACAGGGTTCCTGGGGCGGCAGATTACCAAGCAAATGCTGGATCTGGCGGCTCCTGACAACCCGGTGTTGGTGCGCGCTGGATTCGTCGGAATGGTGGTCAACCAAAAGGCGTTTGAGCTGACCAATCAGTGGTACGAAGAGAACGGGGGCGATAACATGCCTCATTGGGGGCCTCTGGGGCCGGAGGTTGAGCAAAACGGACTCGGTAGCGTCAGCTTCCGCGGTGTAGAACAGGACGTGCTCTACCCGAATGATGTTTTGCGGGAGATTTACCGCCTGGGGACCTCCTGGTGGGCTGGCTATGGGGTAACCTTAAACGCATCGGCCATCTATACGGCCGCTGCCCTGAACGCTTACAACACCCTGGACCGGAATGGAGAGATCGTGATTCGAATTCCCTGGACCTGGCTCGGGTCGAACGGAACGGATCACTTCGCCGATCCCTATTTTCGAGCTACCATGAACCTCATGCAGGGAATAGGGTCGGATCACCTCTGGATGGGTGGAGTCTGGCCGGCTGGGATCGGCACCGACTGCACCACCTTGCCGGGTACTACCCCGGAAGTAAAAGCGCGGGAACCCGAATGCAGTTTTGGGCCGGGCACCGCGGCTCGGCAGGCCTTATATAACCTCGTCAAGTCAGGCGGCCGATTTACCGGCATGCACACCGGCGGCGACAAGGATATCGATTACGTTCTGGAGATCATCCAGCAGGCCAGCAAGGATGCGGGGATGACACTGGAGGAGATTCGGGCCAAGCGGCACGCCTATGACCACATGGCAATTAATCCCCGTCCGGACCAGGTCCCGATACTTGCGAATCTGGGCATGCAAACAGGCGGCTGGGACTTTTACATCTGGGAGGGGAGAGGACAAGAGGTGTTAAGGGACTACGGAGAGGAGGCGGCTCAATGGGTGGTCCCGCGAAAAAGCCTGCTCGATGGCGGAGTCAGGTCGAGCGTCGAAATTGACCGGCCCCTTGGATACACTGACCTGACCTTCTTCACGGTCCTCTATGCAGGAATTTCCCGAAAGGATCAAAACGGCGCTATCACGTCACCGCAGCAGGGTGTGAGCCGGGAAGCCATGTTAAAGTCCGCCACGCTTTGGGGGGCTTACTACGCCATGCGAGAGGATCAGCTTGGCTCCCTGGAGCCGGGCAAATGGGCGGACCTAGTCGTGCTCGACAAAGACTACATGACGGTTCCGGAGGATGACATTCTCAACCTCCGTGTTTTAATGACGATGGTCGGCGGCAAGGTGGTACACTTGGTTCCCTCCCTGGCCCGCGAGTTGGGCATGCAGGCTGCGGGAGCCCAGGTAGAACTCGGTGGACCAGCGGCGCAATGGTAAGTTTCCCCTAAGGACGGCATGGAGAAATAAATAATAAGTTAGCCGGGGAGGTTTGAAGTCACAATTCACCAGGCTGGTGGGAACGGCGTACTGCTCAGCCTGGTTTTCTTATTAGGCTGCCCACAATAACTTAGAGGGTAAATTATGTTAAGTCATTGGATTTTGCGGATTGGGGTAGTAGTGTGTGCCATCTGGGCCGGGCAGAGTTCCCTCCGGGCCCAGCAAGCGCCGGATACCATTCTCTACAACGGAAAGATCGTGACGGTGGACAACCATGAAGTCAACGCGAACATAGGCACCATCGCTCAGGCTTTGGCTGTCCGAGGAGATGAGATCCTGGCCGTGGGAACCAATGCTCAGGTTCGAGCGTTGGCAGGCCCCAGTACGCGGAGCATCGACCTGAGAGGGCGGACCGTGTTGCCGGGTATGGCAGCCACCCACGACCACCCGACCGACTGGGACCCGTTGAATCCCTACATCGTCAAAAAGGTGGTCACAGACGATCTGCATCTGGAGCGGTTCCTGGAAGATTCCCCCGAGCAGCAACTCCAGAGATTTCCACGGGTTCTCGAGGAGGCAGTCCGGAAGGCTCAGCCCGGCCAATGGATTCGGATCAGCATGCTGTTTGGGAGAGAGTATCGGGGACGGACAGAGATATCAGGGTTTCTTGGGCGGCAGATTACCAAGCAAATGCTGGATCTGGCTGCTCCCAATAACCCGGTGATCGTTCGCGCTGGTTTTGTTGGGATGGTGGCAAATCAAAATGCGATTGACGAAATAAAGGAGTATTACGGTGCGGAATGGGAAAAGTTTGACTTGATCGACAGGCCGGTGAACGCGAGCATGGAGGAAACCGGAACCTGCGCGGTCTGCTACCGGGAGTTTGAACAGGACGTGCTCTACCCGCCGGATGTGTTGCGGGAAATCTACCGCCTGGGGACGTCCTGGTGGGCAGGCTATGGAGTCACCTTGAACGCGTCGAACATGTATACGGCCGGGGCGATTGCGGCCTACGACGCGCTGGACCGCAGCGGAGAGATGTCGCTCCGACTTCCCTGGACTTACTTCTGGCCGGAACGGAAGAATATCCTCTTCGACCCCTATCTTCGCAGGCTTGTGATCGCCATGAAAGGCAGAGGATCGGATTACTTCTGGTTGAACGGCGCCATCCCGTCCGATTATGGCAGGAATTGCAGCACGCTGCCGGGCACCTCCCCCGAAGTGAAACGGCGGGAAGGCGGTTGCAGGTTTGATCCGGACACCCCCAGCGGCAAGGAGAATCGGGATATCTTGTATGAGTACGTCAAGGACGGCGGCCGCTATGCCGGAGCGCACATGGTCGGCGACAAGGAGATCGATCACGTTCTGGATATTATTGAACAGGCCAGCAAGGACGCGGGGATGACACAGGAGGAGATTCGGGCTAAGCGGCACACCTATGACCATATGGGGATGAACCCTCGTCCCGACCAAATCCCTCGGATCAAGAACATGGGTATGCAAACGGGCGGCTGGGACTTGTTCATTTGGGAAGGGAGAGGACAGGAGGTATTGAGGGACTACGGCGAGGAAGCGGCACAATGGGTAATCCCGCGGAAGAGTCTGCTCGATGCCGGCGTGAGGACAAGCATCGAAATTGACCGGCCCATTGGATACACCGATCTGACTTTCTTCACGGTCCTCTATGCAGGGATTACCCGGAAGGATCAGGATGGCAATATCACTGCCCCCAATCAGGCAGTGAACCGCGAAACCATACTCAAGTCGGCAACGATTTGGGGAGCTTATTATGCTATGCGCGAGGATCGGATCGGTTCCCTGGAAGCCAACAAGTGGGCAGACTTGGTGATATTGGACAGAGATTACCTGACCATTCCTGTAGATGACATTCTGAATGTTCGGGTCCTGATGACCATGGTGGGCGGCAAGGTGGTTCATTTGGTCCCATCCCTGGCCCGCGAGTTGGGCATGCAACCCACGGGGGCTCAGGTAGAACTTGGCGGAGCGGCGGCGCAATGGTAAGTTTTAAAGTGAGAACCGATAGCTAGAGATTAGGTTTAGTTGGCTCTAAGCAGTTTGGCAGTCATGAGCAGTCAGGCGGGAGCGGCATCCTGCTCGGCCAGCTTATTCTTATTGAAACAGCCTACAACAACATTAGGTGGTGAATTATGAAAAACCGATGGATTTGGCAAATTGCGGTAATAGTGTGTGCCATCTTGGCGGGACAGGGCCTGGTCTTGGCCCAACAAGCGCCGGATACGATTCTTCACACTGGGAAGATCGTCACGATGGACAACCATGAAGTTAATTCGAACTTGGGCACCATAGCGGAAGCGATTGCGATCCGCGGCGGAAAGATTGTCGCGGTGGGAAGCAACGCCGAGGTTCGCCGCTTGGCGGGCAGCAATACCCAATCCATTGACCTGAAGGGGAGAACGGTAACTCCGGGTTTCGGAGCCACGCACGATCACCCGCAGGACTGGGACCCGCTGAATCCGTATATCATCGAAAAAGTGGTCACCGACGATATGCACATCGAGCGGCTTTTTAACGATCCTCCCGATCAGCAATTGGAAAAGTTCCCCCGAGTTCTCGATGAGGCGGTCCAGAAGGCCAAGCCGGGCCAATGGATTCGGATCAGCATGCTGTTTGGCCCGGAATATCGGTGGAGGAACGAGATCACAGCGTTTTTGGGACGGCAGATTAACAAGCAGATGCTGGATCTGGTCGCTCCGAACAATCCGGTGATTGTTCGCGCGGGGTTTGTCGGAGTTTTGATGAACCAAAAAGTGATCGACGAGACTAAGAAGTTCTATGGGGACGAATGGCAAAAGTTTGCCTATGACCCGCTACAAAATCCAAATATTGAACAAACAGGAACCTGTGGCACCTGCTATCGGGAGGTGGAACAGGACGTGCTCTATCCGCCCGATGTACTGGCGGAGATCTACCGTCTGGGATTGTCCTGGATGACGGGTTATGGGCAGACCCTCAACGCGACCTCTCTTTACACCGGAGGCGCAATTCGGGCTTACAGCACCCTGGATCGCCGGGGCCAGATGGCCATGCGCATGGGCTGGGGCTGGTACTGGCCGGAGCGCAATGACTTCTTCTCTGATCCCTACTTTGTTCAGGCCCAGGTCAGCCGGGAGGGTACGGGCTCGGATTATTTCTGGGTTACCGGAATGACTTCCCGCATGGGTGGGGGCTGCAGCAAGTTGCCCCCGACTTCTCCGGAGGTCAAGGAGCGGGACTGTGCCAATCGTGGATTTACCGAGCCGCTCATCTCAGGGGCTCTGTATGAATACATCAAGGCGGGCGGCCGGCTGGCCGGAGACCACATGATCGGAGACGACGAAATTGATCTGGTCCTGGACATCATCGAAAAGGCGAGCAAAGATGGCGGCATGACCTTGGATGAGATTCGGGCCAAGCGCCACGTTACCGAGCACATGGCCATGTATCCTCGGCCGGACCAAATCCCGCGCTTCAAGAACCTGGGCATTATGACCAGTGGTTGGGACCTCGCCATTTGGGAAGCCGGACAATGGGGACGGCAGATCCTGCAGGATTACGGCGAGCGGGGCGCAATGCAGGTGGTTCCTCGCAAGAGTCTCTATGACGCGGGCATCATGAACAGTGTCGAGATTGACCGGGCTCTTGCAGCCACTAACCTGACTTACTTCAATGTTCTTTATTCCGGCATTACCCGCAAGGATCAGGACGGCCAGACTCTGGCGCCCCAGCAGGCAATAGATCGGCGAGCCATGTTGAAGTCGGCGACGCTCTGGGCGGCCTATGGGGTGAAACGGGAAGATGTTCTGGGTTCTCTGGAGCCGGGCAAATGGGCGGATTTGGTGGTGCTCGACAAGGACTACCTGACCATTCCCGTGGAGGAGATTCTCCAGTTGCGAGTGTTAATGACCCTGGTGGGCGGCAAGACCGAGCACTTGGCCCCATCCCTGGCCCGCGAGTTGGGCATGCAACCCACGGGGGCACAAGTAGAACTTGGCGGACCGGCGGCGCAATGGTAAGTTTTGAAGCGAGAAACGATAGCTAGAGATTAGGTTTAGTTGGCTCTAAGCAGTTTGGCAGTCGCGAAGCGGTCAGACGGGAGCGGCATGCTGCTCAGCCTGCTTTTTCTTATTGAAGCAGCCCACAACAACTGAGGTGGTGAACTATGAAAAATCGATGGATTTGGCAAATTGCGGTAATAGTGTGTGCCATCTTGGCGAGTCAGGGCCTGGTCTTGGCCCAGCAAGCGCCGGATACGATTCTGCACAATGGAAAGATCGTGACGGTGGACAACCATGAAGTCAATCCGAATTTGGGGACCATCGCTCAGGCGATTGCAATTCGGGATGGAAGAATCGTCGCGGTGGGCAGCGACTCCGAGGTTCGCCGCCTGGCGGGCAGCGGCACCCGATCCATTGACCTGAAGGGGAGGACGGTAACACCGGGCTTTGGGGCCACGCACGATCACCCGCAGGACTGGGACCCGCTGAATCCGTATATCGTAGGGAAAGTGGTCACCGACGATATGCACATTGAGCGGTTTTTGAACGATCCACCTGACGAACAGTTGCAACAATTTCCACGGGTTTTGGAGGAAGCGGTCAGCAAAGCCAAGCCCGGCCAATGGATCCGGATTAGTCTGCTTTATGGGAAAGAATACCGGTGGGGAAACGAAATTTCAGCCTTTCTGGGTCGGCAGATTAACAAACAGATGCTGGACTTGGCGGCTCCCAACAATCCGGTGCTGGTCCGAGGCGGATTTGTCGGAGCTTTGATGAACCAAAAAGCCATTGACTTGGTGAAAGAGTTTTACGCAGAGGAGGCGAAGAAGTTTTCTTACCATCCGCTGGAAGACCTTGTGGGTATGGGTGTAACGCTGGAAAGTTTTGAGAAAACAGGAACCTGTGCCGTCTGCTATCGGCAGGTGGAACAGGATGTGCTCTACCCAGCCGAGGTGTTGCGGGAAATCTACCGTGAGGGGTTGACCTGGATGGGGGGGTACGGGGTTACCATCAACGCGACGTCGCTGTACACCGGCGGTGCGATTCGTGCTTACAACAGTCTGGACCGCCAGGGGCAGATGGGCATCCGCTTTGCCTGGGGCTGGTTCTGGCCCTATCGAAACGATTTCTTTTCGGACCCTTATTTCCTTCAAGCCGCCGTCAGCCGCGAGGGCACGGGCTCGGACTATTTCTGGGCTAGTGGAATGACTTCTCACATGGGAATGGATTGCAGCGAACTGCCCGGTACTTCCCCGGAGGTCAAGGAGCGGGAAATGGAGTGCGGCTTTGCCGACTCGAAAGTTTCGAATGCTCTTTATGAATATATCAAGGCGGGCGGACGGCTGGCCGGAGATCACGTGATGGCGGATGGGGAAATTGATCTCATCCTGGACATCATCGAGAAGGCGAGCCAAGACGCCGGCATGACGCTGGAAGAGATTCATGCCAAGCGCCATGTCACAGAGCACATGGCCATGTATCCGAGGCCGGACCAAATCCCGCGATACCAAAAGCTGGGTATAATGACCAGCGGTTGGGACTTCTATATCTGGGAAGGAAGCGGGCAGCAGATCCTGCAGGATTACGGCGAGCGGGGCGCGATGCAGGTGGTGCCTCGTAAGGCTCTTTATGAGGCTGGCATCCGGAACAGTGTCGAGATTGACCGGCCCATTGGATACACCGACCTGACCTACTTCCAGGTTCTCTATTCCGGCATTACCCGAAAGGATATGAACGGGAACATCATAGCTCCTCAGCAGGCGGTTAGCCGGGAAGCAATGTTGAAGTCGGCGACGCTCTGGGGAGCCTATGGGGTGAAGCGGGATGACGTGCTGGGGTCGCTGGAGCCGGGCAAATGGGCGGACTTGGTGGTGCTCGACAAGGACTACCTGACGGTTCCAGTGGAAGAGATTCCCAAACTGCGCGTTTTGATGACCATGGTGGGCGGCAAGCCGGTGCACCTGGTTCCCTCTGCGGCCCGCGAGTGGAGCATGGAGCCGACCGGAGCCCAGGTAGAACTTGGCGGCCCGGCCGCGCAATGGTAAGACTTCCGGCGAGGAGTTGGAACAAGAGATCAAGGCGCTTTCACGGTTCGTGCACAGTCGGAGCCGCGCGCACCTGTTCTACCTGCCCTGAGCGAAATCGAGGGGAGCATGGCCGATGGGAGCGAAGCTGATGGATCAGCAAGCGATTCCCGGATGATGAGTGGGCATCCAAAGCTGGTTGACCACTCTCTTGCGGGCGCGGCTCGGTTGAAATCACCAACAATGCGCTTTACATCCAATCTGAAACTGATGGTCTAAAGGTCAATTGGCTCTCTCGGAGGTTTGAAGTCACAAACCGCCAAACGGGAGCGGCAATCCGTTGGGTCCGGCTTTCTTAGCAAACTACTTACAATCCGAGGTGGTGAATTATGAAGAGCTCACTCTTTTGCAGAATGGCGGTATTCGTGTGTGTTGTCTGGGCTGCACAAAGCTCCGTTCGGGCCCAGCAGGCGCCCGATACGATTCTCCATAATGGGAAAATCGTGACAGTGGACAACCACGCGGTTGACTCCGATTTAGGAACCATCGCTCAGGCGATTGCAATTCGGGATGGAAGAATCGTCGCGGTGGGAAGCGACTCCGAGGTTCGCCGCCTGGCGGACAGCAACACCCAATCCATTGACCTGAAGGGCAGGACGGTGACTCCAGGCTTTGGCGCGACGCACGACCATCCGGCGGACTGGGATCCCCTGAACCCGTATATCGTAGGAAAAGTGGTCACCGACGATATGCACATCGAGCGTTTCTTGAACGATCCCCCTGAGCAACAGTTGCAACAATTCCCGAGGGTTTTGGAGGAGGCCGTCAGCAAGGCCAAGCCCGGCCAATGGATTCGGATTAGTTTGCTTTACGGAGAGGAATACAAGTGGAGAGAAGAGGTTTCGGCGTTTTTAGGCCGGCAGATTAACAAACAGATGCTGGACTTGGCAGCTCCCAATAATCCGATGATTGTACGCGGAGGTTTTGTAGGGCTTTTGATGAACCAAAAAGCAATTGAGGAGACGAAAAAGTTCTATGCGGAGGAATGGGACAAGTTTCTCTACTCGCCGCTGGGGGACCTCGGGGGTGCTCCGACGGATTTTGAGCAGACAGGAGTCTGCGCCACCTGCTATCGGTATGTCGAGCAAGATGTGCTGTACCCTCCCGAGGTATTGCGGGAAATCTACCGCCTGGGATTGTCCTGGATGGGAGGATACGGGGTCACACTGAACGCGACAGCGCTGTACACGGGAGGCGCGATTCGCGCCTACAACAGCGTGGACCGCCAGGGTCAGATGGCCATTCGCCTTCCCTGGGGCTGGTTCTGGCCATTTCGGAATGACTTGTTCTCTGATCCTTATTTTCTGCAAGCAGCGGTCAGCCGGGAGGATACAGGGTCGGATTATTTCTGGGTGGCCGGCATGACTTCGATGATGGGCGGGGGCTGCAGCAAGCTGCCCGGAACTTCGCCGGAGGTCAAGCAGCGGGAAGCCAAGTGCCGATTCGCCAACCCGGAGATGTCGGGGGCTCTTTATGAATACATCAAGGCGGGCGGGCGGTTGTTTGGAGATCATCAAATGGGAGATGGCGAAATCGATCTGGTCCTGGACGTCATCGAGAAGGCGAGCCGGGATGGCGGCATGACACCGGAGGAGATTCGGGCCAAGCGCCATGTGACCGAACATATGGCCATGTATCCGCGGCCGGATCAAATCCCTCGGTATAAAGAGCTGGGCATGATGACCAGTGGCTGGGACTTCTACATCTGGGAAGGAAGCGCGCAGCAGGTCCTGCGGGATTACGGCGAGCGGGGCGCCATGCAGGTGGTGCCTCGCAAGAGTCTCTATGATGCCGGGATCATGAATAGTGTGGAAATTGACCGGCCCATCGGATACACCAACCTGACCTACTTCCAGGTTCTCTATTCCGGCATTACCCGTAAGGATCAGAACGGAATGGTAACCGCGCCGCAGCAGGCAGTGGACCGGCAGGCGATGTTGAAGTCAGCGACGCTCTGGGCGGCCTATGGTGTAAAGAGGGAAGATGTGCTGGGGTCGCTGGAGCCGGGCAAATGGGCGGACTTGGTGGTGCTCGACAAGGATTACCTGACAGTCCCGGTGGAGGAAGTCCCCAAGCTGCGGGTTTTGATGACCATGGTAGGTGGCAAGCCGATACATCTGGTTCCCTCTCTGGCTCGCGAGTGGAGCATGGAGCCGACCGGAGCCCAGGTGGAGCTTGGCGGGGCGGCTGCGCAGTGGTGAGGTTTCCCGGCAAGGAAAACATGCTGGAGACCAGGAGTCAGTAGGTTCTGAGAAACCTGAAGTCACGATCCGGCAGGCAAGTGGAGGCGGCATTCCGCTCAGCCGGGCTTTTCTGATTAGACTGAACACAATAGCCGAGGTGTCGAATTATGGCGAATCCACTCTGTCGGGGAATGGCAGTATTAGTGTGTGTTGTCTGGGCTGCACAGAGCCCTGTTTTGGCCCAGCAGGCGCCGGATACGATCCTGCACAATGGAAAGATCGTGACGATGGACAACCATGAAGTCAATTCGAACATAGGAACCATCGCTCAGGCGATTGCAATTCGGGATGGAAGAATCGTCGCGGTAGGCAGCAACGCCGAGGTTCGCAGCCTGGCGGGCAGCGGCACCCGATCCATTGACCTGAAGGGAAGGACAGTAACTCCGGGTTTCGGGGCCACGCACGATCACCCGCAGGACTGGGACCTGTTGAATCCGCATATCGTCAAAAAAGTGGTCACCGACGATATGCACATCGAGCGGTTTTTGAACGATCCGCCCGACGAGCAGTTGCAGAAATTCCCGCGGGTTTTGGAGGAAGCGGTCCTGAAGGCCAAGCCCGGCCAGTGGATTCGGATCAGTATGCTGTATGGGAAACAATATCAGTGGCGAGACCAGATTATGGGTATCTTGGGGCAGCAGATCACCAAGGAGCACCTGGACCTGGCTGCTCCCGATAATCCGGTGATTGTGCGCGGTGGTTTTGTCGGAGCTGTACTGAACCAAAAGGCGCTGGAAGAAACCAAGAAATTCTATGGAGATCAAGTATATGAATTTCTTCCGGAGCCGGAGGCAGGAACTCTGGATGACCTGGTTGGTTCCCGCACGGGAGAAGGAAGTGTTGAAAAAAGTGGCGCCTGTGCCGTTTGCTATCGCTATCCCGAACAAGATGTTCTTTACCCCCCCGATGTTCTTAAGGAAATTTATCGGCTGGGACTGTCCTGGATGGCTGGTTACGGTCAGACCCTCAATGGCACGGCGCTCTATACGGGAGGTGCGATTCAAGCTTATGACACGCTGTCCCGTCAGGGCCAGATGCCTATCCGGTTTGCGTGGGCTTGGTTTTGGCCGTACCGAAATGACTTCTTTTTCGATCCGTACTTTGTCAAAGCTCAAGCCAGCCGGCTTGGACATGGCTCGGACTACTTCTGGACGACAGGAATGGTCCCGAACATGGGCATGAATTGCAGCAAGCTCCCGGGCACTTCCCCGGAAGTGAAGCAGCGCGAAAGAAAGTGTCAATATACCGACTCCGATGTTTCGCGGGCGCTTTATGAATATATAAAGGCTGGCGGACGGCTGGCCGGGGATCACATCATGGCCGACGGGGAAATTGATTTCATCCTGGACATCATAGAAAAGGCCAGCAAAGATGCCGGCATGACACTAGAGGAGATCCGCGCAAAACGCCACGTCACCGAACATATGGCGATGTATCCCCGCCCGGACCAGATTCCGCGCTTCCAGGAGCTCGGCATTATGGGCAGTGGCTGGGACTTCTACATTTGGGAAGGAAGCGGAAAGAAAATCATGGACGATTATGGGGAGCGAGGAGCCAACCAGGTAGTTCCGCGCAAAGCTCTCTATGATGCCGGGATCATGAATAGCGTAGAGATTGACCGGCCCATTGGTTACACCGACCTGACCTACTTCCAGGTTCTCTATTCCGGCATTACCCGAAAGGATATGAACGGGAACATCATAGCTCCCCAGCAGGCGGTTAGCCGGGAAGCGATGTTGAAGTCGGCAACGCTCTGGGCGGCCTACGGGACGCTGCGGGAAGACGTGCTGGGGTCGCTGGAGCCGGGCAAATGGGCGGACTTGGTGGTGCTCGACAAGGACTACCTGACGGTTCCGGTGGATGAGATTCCCAAGCTGCGGGTTTTGATGACGATGGTGGGCGGCAAGCCGGTGCATCTGGTTCCCTCTGCGGCCCGCGAGTGGAGCATGGAGCCGACCGGAGCCCAGGTAGAGCTTGGCGGCCCGGCCGCGCAATGGTAAGAAGTCCGGGTTAGGGTTCGATGGCAGAAAAAATTTGCGGGCACCTGCCTCGCATAGCGTTCCCGCTTTTTCTGCATGAGTACTATTTTGAATCCTTTCATTAAAAAACACTTACATAATAATTTACTTGACCCGGTGCGGGCTCTTAGGGTACTTTTTGAGGGTTTTATACCGGATTTCGGTTCGGAGAATGGCGACCAGAAAGATCAGAATTAAAGGCTCTCGGCAATTCAGCTCAAGGCAGACGCGAAACATGCCATCCCATAAAGTTGTGCAGTTCCTGCTAGTGGTGATCGCTCTTCTGGGTGCAATGGGTTGCTCCCTAAATCGGAAACCTGTAGCCGCCATACCTCCCCCTCCGCCTCGGGAAGCCCCCTCCCTGGCGCAGAACCTCCCGCTATCCCACACCGTCATTTCTCCGGTCATAAAAGGTTTCTCACAGGTTAGGCTGGACCCTGTGGTCTGGTTGATCAGCAAGGCTGAAGACGCTTTTCACCGGGGAGAAAGGGAATATACCGCCGGCCATATGGAGGCGGCCAAAGACCAATTCAATATCGCCATTCAGGAGCTCTTGCAGGCTCCGAAGCCCGTGGTCGCAGACAAGCGGCTGCTCCAGAAGCTCGACTATCTGGTCGCTCGCATTTACGCCTACGAACTGGAGGCCCTCAAACAAGGAGATGGGTTCACCGAGCAGTTCTACGAACCGGCGCCGCTCGATGAGATTGCGACGATCACCATTCCGGAAAATATCAGCGCCGCCGAGTTGCAAAAAATTGCTCAGGAGGACCTCGCCAACACCGTTTCCGATCTGCCGCTGGTCGTCAACAGGCGGGTCGCCGCGCTCATCAAATTCCTTTGTTGTACCCGCCGCGGGCGGGAAACACTGGAAGGAGGGCTGCAGCGTTCCGGGCACTACCGCGACATGATTCTTCGGATACTCCAAGAGGAAGGAGTTCCGCAGGACTTGATCTATCTGGCCCAGGCTGAATCGAACTTTCATGCCAAGGCCCGCTCCTACGCCGCAGCCGTCGGCCTCTGGCAGTTCATACGGTCCACCGGGAAGCTGTATGGGCTGGAACGCACATGGTGGGCAGATGACCGCCTCGACCCGGAAAAAGCCACCCGGGCGGCCGCCAAGCACCTGAAAGACCTCTACGAGATGTTCGGCGATTGGTATCTGGCCATGGCGGCCTACAACACCGGGCCGGGGAACGTGAAACGGGCCATCCGGCGCACCGGATCGAGGGATTTCTGGAAGATTGCAGATCGCCGTGGCGTGGTTCAACAGACGCGGACTTATGTTCCCATCATTCTGGCCCTCACCATCATTAACAAAAACCCTGAGAAATACGGACTGGGAGATATCCTGCCGGAACCTCCCGTGGCGTATGAGACGATCACCGTGGAACACCCCGTGGACCTCCGTTTGGCGTCGGAGATCGTAGGGTCGAACCTGGAGACCATTCGGGAACTGAATCCCAGTTTGCTGCGCATGACCACGCCCAACGTTCCGGAGTTCGATCTGCGGATCCCGCTCGCCACCAGGAACCTGTTCGCCAGAAGGATCGCGATGGTTCCTCCGGACAAGCGAGTATGGTGGCGCTGGCACACAGTCCATTATGGCGAGACTCTTTCCGGCATCGCCAAGAAATTCAAAACTTCCATCCAGGCTATCGCCGGGGTCAACAACCTGGACGCCGACGAGCGCCTTCAGGAAGCAGCCGAATTGGTGATCCCGGTCACGCGACAGCAGCCGCCAGGAGGAACCCACCGGATTCGTCCAAGGGAAACGCTTTCCGGCCTGGCACGCCGCTACAACGTGTCGGTCTCCCAGCTTATGATGTGGAATCAACTGGACAGCACGGTCATCCGGGCGGGCAGCCTGTTGCACGTGGGGCCGCCCACTGCTCCGCCTCCCGGTTCGGGAACCTACCGGGTTCGCCGGGGCGACTCGCTATCCAGCATTGCCAGCCGTTACAGAGTAAACGTCAACCAGCTCATGGCATGGAATCAACTGAGCAGCGGGCTCATCCATCCAGGCCAGACTCTGCGCGTGGGGACCTCCGCTGCATCCTCTTCGGGTAGCGCCCCGCAGCAGCCTCGGGAAAGCGTGGTTCACCGGGTTCGCCGGGGCGACTCGCTTTCCAGCATTGCCAGCCGTTACAGAGTAAGCGTCTCCCAGCTCATGGCATGGAATCAACTGAGCAGCGAGATCATCCATCCAGGCCAGACTCTGCGCGTGGGGACCTCCGCTGCATCCTCTTCGGGTAGTGCCCCGCAGCAGCCTCGGGAAAACGTGGTTCACCGGGTTCGCAAGGGCGAGTCCCTTTGGGAAATCGCTTCCAACTACAACACCTCGGTGGAAGCGTTGAGGCGAACCAACAGCCATCTGGGGCGCACCCTGCACATCGGCGACCGGGTCGTTATTCCTGCCGCGCGATAGCGCCGGGTTCATTGCTTCGCCGTTTCATCCCGCATCATCCATCCCCGGACATCGACAGACAAAATGTTGCAAGCCGTTACCTAACAGACTTAGTCCCATCAGGGTGCGGCTTGAGCCGCCGAGGCCGGGGTCGAATCGCTGGAACACGCAGAGTATGAGACTTTCCTCGGGCGCTAAAGCGTACTTTGGTTCAGAGCATTTCGGCACGCCTGAAGAGTCTGTGCGAAAACTACGGTGAAGGCGGAGCAATCCAAGCCGCGACTGTAAAGGAGCGCCAACTGCGCCGCCAGGAGGAGCAGGCAGGAATGCATGTCCCACTTTATACATGGTCAAAGAGCCAACCAGCGAGAACGGCGCAAGAGGTGCTCGCGGTTCGGATTGCTTGGGCAGAATCGGAAGAATTTTGTTGCCTTACCCGTTTGCCTCCGGGAAAATCGAGGGTATGAGCGTGCGCCAAAATCGCGAACCGGAGGGCTGCCGCCAGCAGTTTGCGCCAGGGTGCAACCCCAGGGATCGAGAGAAGCTCTCATAAGGCGTGCTCGCGCAAATCGGTCTGGGCAGCAGCAAGCGAGAGGGCTACCCCCGGTATTTTCAAACTCGGCGGTATTAGCAGGATAAGCTCCGTGGAATTGGCAAACCTAAGACTGTCGGCGAGAGCCACGCCAGCAACTTGGCAGGGGGGAATACTTGGCGGCAAAAACTTTTTTTGCAAAACAAAGCCATTTTAATTAGCTAACCGATTATGAATCAACAGTATAGTGTATCTCCGGAGTGAAAACGAAGCCATTTATTGCAGTCAGGAGGTATTGGGGAGGATGCTACCGCAGGGACGATTGATGAGGGGGAAACTAGCTTCATGAAAAGAAAAGTCCGCAAGGCAGTCTTTCCCGCAGCGGGGCTGGGGACACGTTTCCTGCCAGCCACCAAAGTCCAGCCCAAGGAGATGCTGCCACTGGTGGACAAGCCCATCATTCAATACGCCGTCGAGGAGGCCCTGAACTCGGGAATCGAGAACATCATCATCGTCACGGGCCGGGGCAAAAACGCCATTGAAGACCACTTCGACGTCTCCTACGAACTGGAAAACACCTTGCGGGAGCGGGGTAAGCAAGGCTTGCTGGAAGAAGTTCGCAAGGTTTCCGATATGGTCGATATCGCTTATGTGAGGCAGAAAAAGGCCCTGGGGCTGGGTCACGCCGTTCTGATGGCGCGGGAGCTGGTGGGAGAAGAGCCCTTCGCGGTGATGCTTGGAGACGACATCATCGAAGGGCCGGTTCCCTGCCTGCGGCAGATGCTGGATGTCTATGAAACGCATCCAGGGTCACTGGTGGCCATTCAGGAGGTGCCTCGCGATTCCATCTCCCAATACGGCGTGATTAGCGGGAGCCCCATTGCTTACCGGGAAACAAAAGACCGTCTGTACAAAGTGGACGACCTGGTGGAGAAACCTCCCAAAGAAACCGCCCCTTCCAACCTGGCCATCATCGGGCGCTACATCCTGGAGCCGGAGATTTTCGAGCTGCTCGCCTCCACGCATCCCGGGGCCGGCGGCGAAATTCAGCTCACCGACGGACTCCGGGCGCTTCTCGCGCAGCAACAAGTTTACGGGTGGCGTTTTGAAGGAAAGCGCTACGATGCCGGCGACAAGCTTGGATACCTGATAGCGACTGTGGAATTTGCACTGCGCCGCCCGGACCTGGGCAGCGCGTTTCAAAAATACCTGAAAAGTCTTCGTTTTTAATGAGTTACGGCCATTCCGCTTGACACGGAAACGGCAAAAAAGTACAATTACTGTATTGATTTGGCGGGCTTTTTACCGCTGGGGCGAGGTTCGATTGCCACTGTATGAATATGAGTGCTCCAGTTGCGGGCACCGATTTGAAGTACTGCAGAAATTCTCCGATGACCCTGTAAGCGCCTGCACCAAATGCAGCGGGCAGGTGTCCCGGTTGGTTTCACCCCCGGCGATCCATTTCAAGGGCACCGGGTGGTATGTAACCGACTACGCGCGAAAGGCCCCAACGAAACCTGACGACAAAGACAACGGAAAGGGCAAGGCAGAGGAAAAGCCAGCCGCTGCTTCCCCGGAGACCAAGCCAGGCAAGGAATCCTCCAGCACTTCCAAGGAAAAACCCACAGCGGATTAATCCCCTCCCCGGTCCCCAGGTTCTCGCTCAGAAAGGTAACCTTCCGCAGCCTGGCCCTTTGGTTCCGCTGCGGCCGGTCGCATGAGGTGAACCCGCTTCCGTTTCATCCCTTTTCCTTTACCATGAAATCATATGGTATCCTGCCATCAGGTGGTAACCGATGCAGAGATCAGATGCGCCGGAGGAAACGCCACAAACGACATCGGAGAAGGCTGCAAAGCAGCCTAAGGGGTGGCCTGTGCTGCGGATTGTCCTGCTGGCAACTTTTGGGCTCGCCTTATTCGGAACCGCAGGGTACTTTTTCCTGAGCCAGCTTGCGGAGATGGAGCAGCAGATCGCCCGGCTGAACAAGCACGTCGAGGAAACCGTGCAGAAGGCCGAAGAGGCTTCGGAAAGATCGGAAACCGCGCTCTCCCGCGCCGCACAAGCCGAAGAAAATGCACTCCAAGCGGCTCGCGGAAGGGTTCGGGCCGAACAAGCCGAAGCGGAAGCCCAAAGAAAAGCGGAGCTGACAAGGCAGGAAACAGCGGCGGCAACTCAGCAAGCGGCGGCGGCAACTCAGGAGGCGGAGCTAGCCCGCCAAGAAACAGAGCGCATCCGCAAGCTGCGGGAACAGGAAATGGCCCGATTGCAGAGGGCGTTAAACCAAATCGCAGAAACACGCAGGACCGCGCTGGGGCTGATCATGAATTTGGGCAGCGACTCGATTCAGTTCGATTTTGACAAGGCGAACCTGCGCCCCGAGAATCGCGAACTGCTGAGCAGAATCGCCGGTGTCTTGCTGACTTCCGATGGGTACCGGGTTCAGGTCTTCGGCCATACCGACGACGTCGGATCGGAGGAGTACAATTTCGACTTGTCGGAAAGACGCGCCCAAGCCGTGCACGATTACTTAATCGAAGCCGGCATTGACCCCGACATCCTTCTTACCACCAAAGGTTTTGGGAAATCCAGCCCCCTGCTGTCGGGGACAGATGAGCATTCGCGAGCAAAAAATCGCCGAGTGGAGATCGGCATCATCGATTCCGTTATCGGCTATGAGGAACCGGCAGCTCAACAAAACGAGTGAGCGGCTGAAGCCGCAAGAAGGATCGCCGGCTTTCCGATACCCAACGGCTGGACTGAAACTGGGACAGTTGTCACTCGCTTGCGTAATCCTCAATAGGTGGCTTCACTGACGGGATGGCGGCCAAGACTAAAGCTGAAACTCCCGTTTGAGACGCTTGCTCTTTTCCGCCACCGCCTGCGCCATCTCTTGCTTGTGGAGAGCCAAACGGCGTCTGAGCCTTGCGTTGGAAGTGGCTAGAATCTGAGCGGCGAAGATGGCGGCGTTCACGGCTCCCGCCTTGCCGACAGCCATCGTCGCTACAGGAACTCCGCCTGGCATCTGCACGGTGGAGAAAAGCGAATCCGTGCCGCCCAAGGGCGAACTGGCAATAGGCACCCCGATCACCGGCAGGGTGGTTTCGGCGGCGATCACGCCGGCCAGATGGGCGGCGCCGCCAGCGCCCACCACAAGGACCTTTATTCCCCGTCCCGCGGCGCCTCTGGCGAACTCAATCGTTCGGTCCGGCGAGCGATGCGCACTGGTGATCTCCAGTTCAAAAGGAACGCCCAGTTGCTGGAGCATGCGAGCCGTCTCGGTCATGATCGGCAGGTCGGAGTCGCTTCCCATTGCAATTTCCACTAGCGCTTTGGTTTTCTGTTTTGCCATGTTTTCTAGTCCTTAGAGCAGCCGAGATTTGCCGTTACAGAGGATGCGTTCGCAGCAGACCCTTGCGGGCAATGTCCCGGCGGAAATGAATTCCTTCGAAGTGAATTTTGGAGGCTGCTTGGTAAGCTTTGCCGGTGGCGGTCTTCAGGTCCGGACCCCGCGTGGTAATTCCCAGGACCCGGCCTCCCGAGGTCACCAGCGTATTGTCTCGCTGAGCGGTTCCAGCGTGGAACACCTTGGCTCCCTCGGCCTCCGCCTCCTCGATTCCCGTAATCGGCTTTCCGGTTGCATACTGGCCGGGATAGCCTCCCGATGCGGCCACCACGCACACGCTGGCCCCCGGCTCCCAGGAAAGCATGTCTTCCCTCAGGGTGCCGTCGGCGAGCGCCTTCATGGCTTCTGCCAAATCTCCCCGCAAGCGGAACAGCAGGGGCTGAGTCTCCGGGTCGCCGAAGCGGACATTGTACTCCAGAACCCGGGGTCCGTCGGCAGCGATCATCAACCCGCAGTACAGCACGCCCCGGAAAACGATCCCCTCGGATCGCAGGCCTTCGAGCGTTGGGAAAACGATCTCGTCCAAAACACGGCGGGAAAGATTTTCGGAAAGGATTCCGTCGTCGCTATAGGCTCCCATGCCGCCGGTGTTGGGACCCCGATCTTCATCCCAAACCGGCTTGTGGTCTTGCGTCGGAGCCAGTGGGATGACGGTTTTGCCGTCCGTCAAAACCTGGAAGGAAACTTCCTCGCCTTGGAGACGCTGCTCCAGCACGACGCGACTCCCGGCTTCGCCGGCCAACTGGCCCGAGAAGCACGCCTGAAGCGCCGATTCGGTTTGGCTGCGGTCCGAAGCGACCACCACGCCTTTGCCTGCGGCCAGCCCATCGGCTTTGACCACAGCGGGCCCTCCCCAGCGATCCAGGTGCGTTCGGGCCGTCGGTAGGTCTTCGCAAACCACAAAATCAGCCGTTGGAATCCGGCGACGGCGCATGAACTGCTTGGCAAAAATCTTGCTTCCTTCAAGCCATGCAGCCGCCTGAACGGGACCTGCCAGAGACAATCCTCTGGCGAGAAATTCGTCGGCTACCCCTGCCACCAGCGGCGCCTCCGGCCCCGCGACGGTGAGGTCCGCTTTGAGTTCCAAGGCCATCTGGGCCAATCCTCTGGGGTCCATTTGCGGAGCTGGCCGGCAAACCGCTTCCCGCGAGATGCCGCCATTGCCGGGAGTGCAAAAGACCTGCGTGACCGCAGGACTCTGAGCCAGCTTCCAGACCAGGGCATGCTCCCGCCCTCCCGCGCCAATGACGAGTATTCTCATATCATGAATGCGTTCATAAAGATTGCTTCCGGAAGGGATTCCAGCCCCGCAGGTCGGCTAATCCGAACCGATCAGTCGCCGAATGAGATGCCCAAAGCTCGGGCGGTTCGGACAATTTCACTGTCCAATTGCACCGTCTTCAGGACCCCCACCGCCTCTTCCAGCGGTGAGGATTGAATGGCGGCGCTCTTCAAGTAAACCATCTTGCCGAAATCGCCACGGGCGAGCAGCCCCACGGCCGCGACTCCCAGGCGGCAGCTCAAGACACGGTCGAAAGGAGAAGGCGAGCCGCCGCGCTGGATGTGCCCCAAGACCGTGACGCGCATCTCCTGATGAGTCTGCTGGGCAATCAATTCTCCGATGGCGTTGGCCACCGCACCTCCCCGGGACTGGATGCGGCGTTCATTGGTTACTTCCGCAAGCGGGCGGCCATCGATCTTGCGGCAGCCTTCGGCCACCACGACGATGCTGAAGTGACGGCCCACCTCGGCTCTTTCCTGAATCTTGGCGCAGATCTTATCGAGCGAGAAGGGAATCTCCGGAATCAGGATGACGTCGGCTCCGCCGGCAATGCCGGATTGCACGGCGATCCAGCCGGTATCCCGGCCCATCACCTCCACCAGCATGATGCGATGGTGGCTCTCGGCAGTGGTATGAATCTTGTCAACCGGAATTAGTTTTTTGGCCCTCCGACTCGTGAGTATAAACCCGTTGGCCTTCAACTGAGCACTTCCAGCCCAATATTTTCTCCGAGATACTGCCAGCGGCTTCCAGCCGCTCTTTCCGAGTCCCCAAAAACCCATCGCCTCGGCTTCCAGAACCAGCTTTTTCAGACACCCCTCCATTCCCGGGGGATATCGGAATCATTTTATTGGGTGCCGCAGGCTAGGCTATCCCGACGGAAGCGACAGCCCATTTATCCGCCCCAGCATGCTGGCAAACAGCCGCCGAGTCAGATGGCTCTCTGCCAGCAATAGCCAATAGTAGCGGGCATGCTTAATCAGGCGTCCTCCGGTTTTCACCAACCGCTGCTGCAAGCTCGTCAAGGACCAGTTCCCGATTCTCTGTGGCAGCACCAGTCGCCGCCACAGATTTCCCAGATTATAGGCAATGATGGTCAGCCACAGCCGTACCTCGTTGGACCGGAACCGATGGCAACTGAGCCGCGTCATCTTCACCGCCTGCTTGCCTTCCTTAATCCACTGCTCTGCTGTCCCTCGCTTATTATAGAACCGCACCACCGCTCGACTCGGAAGCGTCAGGTTCGTCACAATGAACCCCACTCGCGGGAACAACTCCCCCGGATGATGTTCTACCTTGGCTACCACCCGTCGGGCCGTCTTCCAACTCTCGGCTTGGTACAGAAACCCCTTGTACTCCACCAACGGCTTCTGGCCCGGCCTTCCTACCGGACGTTTCAGCAACTCCTCGATGTCCCGCTGGAGGTTCTCGTTGGAAGGGATGCGGATGGCATACTTCACACCCCGCTTCTCCAACGCCTCGTAAATCTCCGGCTTCGCAAAGGCCGCGTCGGCACGAAATACCACCTCCTTGCCCCGCTTCTGCTGCCGCTCGATCTCCGGCAGGAGAAGTTCTTCCCATTCCTCGGCGCTGTGGACGTTGCCCGGTCGCAATTTGGCAGCCAGACAGTCGCCGTCTCGATTGAATAACAGCAGGGGGTGATAGCAGGTGGACTCGAAGTGCCCGTTGTAGGCGCTATTCTCCTGCTCCCCGTAGACCGGAATCTCGGTCGAATCCATGTCCAGCACAGTTCGGTAGTGCGAATGGATTGCTTCTGCTCTGCCGATCAGTTCCCGGTTCACCCGTGCCAGCCCTGCGAAGTTCCCTTCCTCAGCCAGCATCTCCGTCTCGAAGGTCTGCAACCGAGAAGTCAGAGCCGCCCCTCGATCCCAAATCTTCTCCGAACCGATCAGCCGCAACGCCGGGTCCTGAGATAGCCGCTCGGCATCGTTCACATCCTCGTATCCAGCCAGACGGCTGTAGACCGACTGTCGAAGTAGGTCCGCAAAAGACAACCGCGCATTGTTTGCCCGAGAGTCGGTCAAGTGCTGTTCGACGAGTTCATCGAATCCCAATCGCTCGTCCAGCTCTCGCACCAGAATCAGCCCACCGTTGGATGTCACTCGCGATCCTTGAAAGGCAACCCGCAAAAACCGGTTGAATGACAGTTGAAATGCCTGTTTTTGGCTCTCACCCATTAGGTATACACCTCCGGAATGCAATGTTGATGCTGGAACCCGCATCAATATTGATGTTGGAGGTTAGTCGAGGGTTGCTTCTACGATTTCAAACGGGAAATGCGGGGTCAATGGCGTCGGTTACCGTGTGGAGAGCCGTATCAAACCCGAAAGTGATCTCGGTGGCCGAAAGATCGTTATCAATGGTTTTGGGCACCCCTACCAGGGGAACACCCCGTCGCCAGAGTTCCAGACCAATCTTCAAAGTGCCGTCTCCTCCGACCACCACGAGCGCGTCGATGCCCAGCTTGGTGATATTCTCGATGATGGTCGGAGAGATGTCCTTCAGCACGGTCTTGCCGTTTTCCGTGACGGGATAGGCAAACGGATTGCCCCGGTTGGAGGTTCCCAGGATGGTCCCGCCTCTCGGCAGAATGCCGGCGATCTCGGCGCCGCCGAGCGGATGGACCTTTTCGGTCCAGATCAGCCCGTCATAGCCATCCTGAATACCCAGCACCTTCCACCCATACTGCACGGTTGCTGCTTTTACCACCGCCCGAATTACAGCGTTAAGTCCGGGGCAGTCGCCCCCGCCTGTCAAGATGCCTATGGTCCGTATTTCTTTGCTCATGGTATCTCTGGTCCTTGGGACTCCACTCCCTAAAAACGGTCCTGTGACGGCGCGAAAACGCCACCGGCTAGAAATTCAACTGCAGAGACAGTTGGGCCACGCGGCCTTTGTTCACCGTGTTGGTGAGCAGGCCAAACTTGGGACTCGCCATCGAAACTCCCGGCTTTTCAAACTGAGCGTGGTTGAGCAAGTTCAGAAAAGCGGCACGGAACCGCAAAACCTTTTCCCGCCCGCCCCGGAAGCGAAATGCCTTTCCGACAGAGAAGTTCCAGTTGTTGGTCCCGTCCTTGCGAAAAAGATTATATCCAAGATTCCCGCGCCCTCCGGGCGGGAGATTCGTATCAAAATATTTGCACTGCAAGAAGGGAGCAACTCCGGCCGAGCTGACTTGGCGGCAGGTATCGACACCGATGACGGCGGCTGAGGTGTCCGGGTCGTCGATGCTGATGCCCAGGATCGACGGGTCCAGAAGGTTGGGCCGGTCCTGCCGCTCTCCGTCGACATTGCCGAAGCCCGGCGCGTCCGAACCCGTGTGGAAATGAAACGGGGTCCCGGATTGAAATACCGTAGTCCCGGAGAACTCCCAGTCGCGCAGAAGCAAACCCTTCCAGCCGTTCGCTCCCTCTGCAAAGGGCAAGGCGTAAGAGTAGGAGATTACCAGAGCGTGCGGCGTATCAAACAAGCTCCATCCCTTGAGCCCGTCCACACGAGATGTCAATTCCGAGGTGGGATTGCCGACCTCCTGCGGATTCTCCACGCCGGAGGCCGTATTGGTGAAGTCTCCTCCGTGGTCAATGTTTTTCCCAAACGTATAGGTAGCGCGGAACATCAAGCCCCGGCTCAACCGTTTCTCCAGAGAAACTTGGGCTGCATCATAATAGGCGTTGCTGCCGCTTTCTATAGTGGTAATGCTGGAGAAACGAGGATCGGGTCTGCGAGCATCGATATTACTCGTCGTGTTGATCCCATCGGCAGCCGGCTGTGCCCGGTTCGTGACGTTCTGAAAAAACAGTTGGAACGAACGCATCCCGATATACGCCAAGCGCAAGGAAAGCGCGCCGGGCAGGCTGCGCTCCACGGTCAGCGTGTACTGATGAGAGTAGGGGGTCACCAGGTCCGGAGACAAGAGATTCAGGGCGGAACGCTTCTGTTGTTCGGCGAATTGGGTGGGGTTCGTGAGGGCAGTCACAAGGTCTGGAGCGGACGACACAACCACCTGCACGGCTGGCGGGTTAAACCGGGCTAGTTGGTAGGTCACCGGGAAGACACTCCCGTAGGAAATCCCGTAGGCCGCCCGAACCGTCGTATTCCCGCCTCTGGGGTTCCAGGCTATGCCGATGCGAGGAGCAAAATTGGTGGTGTCGGTGGAATAGCCCATCTCAGTCAACCCGTTTACCTCGGTGGGAACCGTCGCCAGCTCGTAGCGAAGTCCCAGGCTCAGTTGCAGCGCGGGAGTCAGGCGGATACGGTCCCCGATATAAAGGAAGTGCTCCCAGTTGCGGAAGCCGCGATAGAGATTGCCGAGGGTGGAGCGGAAGCGTGAGGGTCGCCCAAGCAGGAAATTGCTCACCTCCGAGCGGCCAAAATCACTAGCGAACGTCAGCGTTCCCCGGCTATTGTCGCTCTGCAGATCGTTGACCTGGATTCGGGCCGTGCCCCAGCCCATCTTCAGCGAATGGCGTCCAAGCGTCTTGCTCAAGTCGCCAAAGCCGTGGAATTGATTGCGAACACGGAAGCGGGGGAACTGCTTTCCCGGACCGAGGTCCTGGAAAGAATCGGCCCGGATGTCAACGTCGGGCACCGTCGGAAGGCCCAGGGACTGGAACAGTTCCGTAAACCGCTTGGTAGGCCGGAGCAAGGCCTTGGAGCGATCGTAATGGAAACCGACGCGGCCCAGGGTGTTGGGGGAAAAGGAGTGGGTCAAGCTGGTGTGGAGTCCCTGGCTGCGCAAATCCGTCTGCGGATTCTTCCCGATGACCAGTTCAAACGGGTCTTCGGCATAGTCGGTAATGGTGTACCGCAAAGCCGCAGATGTATCGTCGGTGGGCTTGTAGTCCAGACGCAGCAACCCCTCCGTGCTGTTCACTTTCTGGGGGGCGTTGGTGTTCAGTTGCCGGATGGTCACATTGGGCAGGTTGGGCAGGTCTGTGGGATAGGCCTGAATCAGGCTGGAGACAATGGCGTTCACCTGCGGGTCAGCCGATTGCGGCACCCGCTCGGCAGCGTTCCGGGGCACCTGCACGTTTCCGTTCACCTCTCCGGACCGGTACAGCCGCCCGAACCGGGTCAGCAAGGAGAGTTTTTCGGAAGCCAGCGGCCCCCCGCTGGACACCTCGAATTGGTTCGACCGCGACGGGCGAAGCGGCCCCACATTGAAATATGAACGCGCATTGAGAATGCTGTTCTCAAAATAGCCGGAAACAGAAGAGTGCCAGAGAGATGCGATGGAGCGGCTGCTGAGAGGCGTAAAGTCCCGCAACGGCGCACCAAACTCCGAGCCGAAGTAGTTTCGCTCCGGCCGGAACTCCGGGATCGAACGCGTATCGGCTCCGCGGACGATGGTCAGGCGTTTTCGCAAGACGTTCAGGTCCATGCGATAGACGAAAATGTTGGGATTCCCCTCATCCCCCTCTTCCTCCTCAGCGATGGCCGGCTCCGTCACCTGGGGCAGGCGGAAGTCCAGCTGCACGGAGCTATCGGGAGCGCCCAATACCACTTCGCGCCGGAGCGAAGGCTGGCCACTGGGAGCGGTAACAGTGATAGAGTAGATTCCCTGTCCCAACCCTTGAATTTGATAAATGCCTCCGGTCCGGGTACGCACTTCGTGGTGAAACTGACCGTCTTCTCTCTCCACGACTACCCGCGCCGTGGAGACAGCACCGTCCTCCTGATTCAAAACCCGTCCGTGGATTTCACCCGCCTGCACCGGCGAGAGCGCAAAGAAGAAAAACAAAAAAAGCAAACACACAACTTTCATCTGGAAAATTCTCCTGTTCATGGGAACCAAAAATGCAGCGACTATTATATTCACAACACCGCCTGACCGGTAGTCCGGATGCGGACGCGGTTTTCCGATTCATTCAGGCACAGCACCATCTCAGACGCGATCCTCTTGCGATGCCTTCTGTGATTTCGGTGTCTCTGTGGTTTGCCTCTTTGGCGCTGCCTGTCGCAACTCAGACTAGGGACTGAGCAGGCTGGAGTGGAGGACGCGGCCCTCATCGTCGAGGAGAACTCGAAAGGTGAATGGAAAGTTGTCCTCCTGGGAGGGCCGAAGAAATCGGAGGTCCCTGTACTCAACCACGTGAATTCCGTCATCCTGGCGGTAAGTCACCCACGGGAATCGCGCAAACCAGCGGTAAGTCTTCACCTCTGTCAAAGCCTCGGCAGCTTGCAGATACCGGTTGCTCTCGGCATGGGGATAGAAGCGAAATGGAGGCTCGAGCGAAGCTGCCAGATCAATTGTTCCCCGGTAGATTCCCTGCGGGGTCTCGACGAAACCCGACCACTGGAAAAGCGACGGGGGAGACGGCAGTACGGCCAGGCGTTGAGGGACCACTTCGGAACGCTTCGCGAACTCTTCCACGCGTGCCAGCGCCGCCTGATGAGCGACCCAGCACAGCCCGAGATAGAGGGCCAGCGCCGCCACTCCAGCGAGGCAAAACCGGGAGCGGCGCCAGCGAATTCTCCGGTTCCCCAGCGAGGGCGTCAGGAGCAGGATCCCGATCAAAAGGCTCGCTGTCGGCGCGGTCCATACGGAAAGCGGCACTCGCATCGCCGCAGCGAACTGCGCGACAGCGGCGCCTGCGAGACTCAAAAAGAACCACACCCCCAGCCCCCGCCGCCATGCTGCAGCCGGTTCGGCATACACCCAGGCCGCCAACTGCGGCAGCAGCACAATCGCGGTGAGGACAAAGTCGAGGATGAAGGTTATGTCCCAGGCGGCACGAGCGTTGCTCACCGGCGTCCAGATCATCGTCCCATAGGAGGTAATGAGGTCCAGAACGATGTGCGCCGCGATGCCAGTCCCGTAAAAGCAGGTCAGCAGCAGCCATTTCCTCTGGCGGATCAGAAGGCAGCTCAGAACACCCAACAAAAGGGCAAATGCGGGAAGGGCAAGCAAGGAATGGGTGATGCCACGGTGGCTTTCCAGAGGGAAAAGCTCGCCGCTGGTGATGAGACTGGCGAAGGTGTCACTGTCGGGAAAGACGGCCCCGATCGTTACCGCCGCCGTGGCGATGCGGCCGTGGCGCTCGGAGAGAAAGGCCTTGGCCACCAAGGCGCCGGTGATGCCATGTGTGATGGTGTCCACAACGGAGCGGGAGGCTGGAGCGAAATTAGCGGAAACGGTAGACGATCCGTCCGCGCGTCAAGTCATAGGGCGAAAGCTCCAGGGTGACCCTGTCTCCCGCCAGGATTCGGATGCGGTTTTTGCGCAGCCTCCCGGCCAGATGGGCCAGGACCAGCTGCTTCTGCTCGAGTTGAACGCTGAACATTCCTCCGGGGAATTTCTCGATCACGGTGCCGCCTACTTCAATTCCTTCTTCCTTTACGATTTCATCGCTTTCTTTTTTTTCCTTCGCTACTTTCGGTCGGAATCTTCGTTTGGCCATATGCTCCTTTTCCAAAAAATTGGGCCATCCCGAACGGCTGCAACCGGCCAATTTCTGCCGGCCGGAAACGCGCCCGTCTGAACTCGCCCGGACGAAAGACAGACTGCACCGTTAAGCGTAGTGCTAATCGTAACATTGTGCCAGTCATTGGTCGAGTATTTCAGGGTGCAGTTTTTCGAGTTGAGCCTTTGCCCGGCATTCCCGGAACGCCGGTTTTCCTGTGCCGGGCCGATTTCCGTCCAGCGCGGTTTTTCAACCCATCGGAAGGGATGGGCCGTCGCAAGCAATTTTATATGCTCCAGCGATTGCAAAGATTTGCACAGAAGCGGGAAAGCGTGAATTTGTCTGCTCCAGCACTTGCTTTCGATGACGGTTTTGAGAAACAATCGGGCATGGCCCGCGTGGAGAGGCAAAAAAACCCGACGCTGGAGCAGATGCAGCAGGCTCAGGCCCAGCACCGGCTGGTCATGGAAACTCCCCAAATTCCTCCTTTTGACCAGGGAAATCTTTCCACCTTGATGGTTTATCTCGAAAGGATTGCGAGCCTGGAGAATCGCCGGCAGAAAGCCAAGTTGTCCGGCGACCCGGAACGCGCCGCCGAGTTGCGGGCCAATCAGAAAAAACTGGCCCGCTCCGAACAGGGCCGGCTGTTGCGGAAATTTGAGATCATCCTGTGGGGAAGAGTGCTGGCCGGGGCATTGGCGCAGGGCGCAGTTATCAGCCTCTTATTTTCTCTGCTCTTGCTCGCCATTACGGGAGGATGGTCCTGGTCGCCCCTGGCGCTGGTATCAATTCCCCTCATTTGGGTGGTGATGATGTGGAGCGTGGCTCCGCCCGTATTCAGCGTGTCGGGTTCTCCCAAACGGGCTCGCAAGCTGGTCCGCTCCCTCAGCAACCGAACGCAAACCGCAGGCGTCTATTCCCTGGTGGCCAGACCCTGGCTGACGGCCGTGGTGTTGATGAAAGCGCCCCGCCAGCTCTGGACACTCTACAAGGCACGCAAGGCAAAAAAATAAAAGAGGCTGTTGAAAAGCCGGCGTATGGGTCCGCTTGCTAATCCTTCGGCTTCGCGGGGGGCAGGGGCGCACGGCTCGGCACGTACAGCTCCATCAACACGCCCCTTCCGAGCTGCGACCTCTTCGGCAAGCTCAGGGCAGGCTGTGAGGGAGCGGACAAATGGCGTTTTTCAACAACCTGCCAAGCCGGACGAGTACGACTGCCCCGCATCAACGGACCGGAGCAGCAAAACCGCATTGTAGAGCGAGTAGATTTGTGTTTAGATACCGCCAGCATCATATGCCGGGACAACCGTTGCCAGGACCACCATGCGCTGGTTGATGCAGGAACCGGACGCTCAGTCCGTCCAAAGCCTTTCACAAGAGCTGGGCATCTCGCCTTTGCTGGCGCGGCTGTTGACGCTGAGGGGGCTGGCTGGCCCGGAGTCGGCTTCCCGCTTTTTGCATCCAAGTCTGGCCCATCTCCACGACCCTTCCCGAATGCTGGGGATGGAAGCTGCCGTCCGGCGGATATTTCAGGCCATCGAGCACAGAGAAAAAATTCTCATCTACGGCGACTATGACGTGGACGGCGCGATGGCGGTCGTCATCCTTCACGGCGCGCTGTCTCTGCTGGGGGCCGATGTTGAGAACTACATTCCGAATCGCTTCCGAGACGGCTACGGAATGCGCCCAGAGGTGATGGAGCAGGCCCGTCGGCAAGGTATCTCTGTCATCATCAGCGTTGACACCGGCATCCGCGCCCACGCCGTGGTGGAGAGGGCCCGGGAGCTGAATCTGGATTGCATCATCACGGACCACCATCTTCCGGCTGCTCCCGGCGAGGAGGGCGGCGGCATCCCGCGCGCGCTGGCCGTGCTCAATCCCAAGCAACCCAACTGTTCCTACCCGGATAAAAACCTCTGCGGGGCAGGCGTGGCCTTCAAACTGGCCCATGCGCTGTTGGATAAGCACCTGGCGGATTCGGCCCGCCTGGCCCGTTTCCTATCTTCTTTTCTAAAAATTGCTTGCATCGGGACAATTGCCGACATCGTGCCGCTGGTGGGCGAGAACCGCGTTATCGCGCGGTTGGGGCTCGACGGCCTGCGCCTGCCCGTCAACCCCGGCCTGAAGGCTCTGATCCAGGTTGCAGGGCTGGACGGCAAAGCCATCACGGCCGGGGACGTGGGGTTCCGCCTGGCTCCCCGCATCAACGCCGCCGGCCGCATGGAAAGCGCCGAAGAGGTGATTGAGATGTTCACTGTGGCCAGCTCGGAACGCGCGCAGCAAGTGGCCCTCAAGCTGAATCGCCTCAATTCCGAGCGGCAGAACGCGGAAAAGGCAATTCTGGCCAAGATTGACGAGCATTACCGGCAGCAGCCGGAGAGCTTCGCGGACTGCTGTTTGGTGCTGGCGGGAGAGGGCTGGCACAGGGGTGTAGTCGGCATTGTGGCCAGCCGGATGGTGGACCGCTTTCACCGTCCGTCTCTGGTGATCTCCTGCGAGGACGGGACCGGCCACGGTTCGGGACGCTCCATCGAGAAGTTTCACCTGCTGGATGCGCTCACCGCGTGCAGCGACGTTTTTGACCGTTTTGGGGGGCACGCCGGGGCCGTCGGCTTTACCCTGCCTGTGGAGCGGATCGAGGAGCTGCGCCGGAGGCTGAACGAGTATGCCGCCGGACGCCTCGGTCCCGATGAACTGGAGCCGGAGATGAACGTGGACGCTGAAATCCGTTTCGAGGATATCTCCCCAGAGATGGTCGAAGAGCTGGAACGGCTGGCTCCGCACGGATGCGGAAATCCCCGGCCTGTCTTTTCCACGCGGGCCGCCCAGTTGTCGGGCCGCCCGCGATTGCTGCAAGCGAAACACCTCAAGATGCAAGTCGCCCAGCAAGGCCGCATTTTGGATGCGATCGGATGGCGCAAGGGCGCATGGCTGGAGAAGCTGAACAACGGTGACTCCAGCTCCAGTTCCAGCTTGGACCTGGCCTTCCGTCTGGAGCGTAATTACTATATGAACCAAGAGAGGCTGCAACTGGAACTGGTGGACCTGATTACCCGAGCCGACACCTGAAGCTGGCGGATAGAAGCCTTCCGATTGCAGCTTCCCGGTTGAGTTTTCGCAAGCGGCGCGATGAACGAATCACCGCAACCGGCGACATCAGGCCGGGTTAGAATAGATAGGTGAGGAACCTACCGTGAACCATCCCGTAACTCGTCGAAACCGCCACATCCTCTGTTTGAGTTTGTTCCTGCTGGCCAATGCAGCCTTTTCCCAGCAGACCGATTTGCCAGCGACCGTTCCGCAAACCGATGTTCTGCAAGCTGATGATGCCGGCGTCATCAAAGTGGACGTGTCCGTGGTAAACGTGCTCTGCTCAGTCCGAGACGGCAAAGGACGGCTGATTAACAACCTGCAAAAGTCGGACTTTGAGCTGCGCGAGGACGGCAAGCCGCAACAGATCAGTTACTTCACGCAGGAGACCAAGCTCCCGTTGACGCTGGGGCTGCTGGTTGACTCCAGCGTCAGCCAGCAACGCCTGATCCCGGAAGAGCGCCGCGCCGCCGCCGCATTTTTCGAGCAGGTGCTCGGCAAGCAGGATGCGGCCTTCCTGATCAGCTTTGACGTGAACGTGGACTTGTTGCAGGACATCACCGGCAGCGTGGACTTTTTACGACAGGCCTTGGGGGATATCCGGATCAACGGGGGAGGCAGCCAGAGCGGCCCGTTCCCCAGCGTGCGAGGGGGCGGCACTGTCCTCTATGACGCCGTTTATCTGGCCGCTCGGGAGGTGCTCGCGCCGGAGGTGGGCCGCAAAGCTCTTATTTTGATCAGCGACGGGCAGGACCATGGCAGCCGGATGAAGCGCGAAGCGGCCATCGAGGCTGCGCAAAGAAACGATGCCATCCTTTATGCGATCCTCTTCGTGGACCGTGATTTTTACGGCCCTGGCAGAGGCGGCTATTCGGGCGATTCGAATCTGAAGAAAATGGCGGAGGAGACCGGCGGCAAGATGTTCAACGTCCGGAGGGATCAGGATTTGTCAGAAGCCTTCGAGCAGATCTCCAGCGAGCTGCGCAGCCAGTACAGCCTGGGATACACTCCTACCAATGCAGCGCGCGACGGGAGCTTCCGTAAAGTGCAGGTGAAGGCGATACAGCGAGGACTCCGCGTACAGGCCCGCAAAGGTTACTACGCACCGACGGGGGGATAGGTCCGAGCTTGCAGCGCATCTGATTCCTGGCCATTCCGAGACGCGAGAGCCTGCCCCGCACAGAGTCGAGGGGTCAGGGAGCGGTTCCAAAACGGCTCGGCTTACCTTACTGAAAACGTCCGCGCCACCACCCTTTCTTTATGGCGCCAGCAACACCTTGCCAAAACTGGCGCGGCTGCTGATCAACTCATGCGCGGCGCGGGCTTGCTGCAGCAGGAAGCTGTGCCCGACCACGGGGCGAATCTTGTCCTGGGAAAGCAATTCAATGACCGCCTGCATCGCCTGTCGGACCACGTCCGGACGCGCCACGCTGAGAAATCCATAGCTGAAACCGGCCACGCTGATCGCTCGCGCCATCAAGTCGGGGGCGCGGGCAGCCGCGACCTTGGCAGAGGACGCACCGTAAACCACCAGCCGTCCCAATGGCCGCAGGCACTGGAGGCTTTTATCGAAGACCTCGCCGCCGACCGACTCCAGGACGACATCCACGCCCTTTCCTTCCGTATGCTTTTTCACCTCTTCGAGAAAATCCCGGCTGGAGTAGTTGATCAGAACATCCGCGCCCATCTGTTTTACCCTGCGGAGCTTTTCCTCCGAACTGACTGTGGCGAAGACGCGCGCGCCCATAGCACGGGCCATCTGCACGGCGGCTGTGCCCACCCCGCCTCCGGCCGCGTGGATCAGCACGCTTTCGCCCTTCGCCAGCCTGCCGTTGACATGCAAGGCCAGGTAGGCAGTGATGAAGACTTCCGAGAAGGCGGCGGCTTCTTCAAAACTGAACCGTTCCGGGACGGCCATCAGCAACCATTCCGGCATGACTGCCTTCTGGGCGTAGCATCCGCATATGTCCCGCAAAACCGTTCCCATCACGCGCTGGCCGGGCTTCCAACCCGAGACACCTTGGCCGGTCTCTAAAATCACCCCGGCGGCCTCGAAGCCGGGCACGAAGGGAAGAGGCTTTTGGGAATACTTCCCCCGACGGGTCAGGATGTCGGCGTAATTCACGCCCGCCGCCTTAACCTCCACCAATACCTCGTTCTCTTTGGGCCGGGGCTCGGGGACATCCTCGTACCGCAGCACCTCCGCCTCTCCGAACTCGTGAATTTGGATAGCCTTCATGGACGTGGGGACCCTGGCAACTGAGACACGGCGACACAGCGAACTCCGTGCAGCAGATTCTGCGGGAGGTTTGCCACCGACCAGCGTATTCCAAGAATGCGATGCAGGTTGCTAGCGAGGCTGTTGATCCGCATCCAACCCTCTTTACGCTCTGTGGCTGAGAGTTTTATCAGCGCTCTACCGCCAGGGCCACTGCGTTCCCCCCTCCGAGACAGAGGGCGGCAATGCCGCGCCGGACGTTGCGGGCGATCATTTCATGGAGAAGGGTGGTCAGGATGCGCGCGCCGCTGGCACCGATGGGATGGCCCAGCGCCACCGCGCCGCCGTTGACGTTGACTTTCTCGGCATCAAGTTGCAGCTCTCGGATCAGCGCCACCGACTGCACGGCGAAGGCTTCATTCAGCTCGTAGAGGTCCACATCGTCCCGGTTCCATCCCACCTTCTTCAAGAGTTTCTCCACCGCCTCGAGCGGCGCCATCATCACCAGAGCCGGAGCGATGCCGCTCACCGCCTGTCCCCGGATGCTCGCCAAGGGCTGCTTGCCCAGACGCGAGGCTGCTTTTTCAGAAGTCACCACCAGGGCTGCCGCGCCGTCATTCATGCCGGGAGCATTGCCGGCCGTAACGGTCCCGTCCTTCTTGAAGACCGGCTTCAGTTTCCGAAGCGCCTCCGCATTCGCGTCCGGACGCGGACACTCATCCGTGCTGAACAGAACGGTCTGGCGCTTTTTTTTCGGAATCGAAACCGGGACAATCTGCGACTGAAAGCGGCAAGCCTCGATGGCCGCCACCGCTTTGCGGTGACTGTTGAGGGAGTACTCATCCTGCTGTTCGCGCGTGACCCGGTACTTTTCCGCCACCACTTCTCCGGTATTGCCCATGTGCATGTCTTCGAAGGCGTCCCAAAGACCGTCGTGAATCATGGCGTCCAGCAGCTTCCCGTGGCCCAAGCGAAGCCCCTCCCTAGCTCTGGACAACAGAAGCGGGGCGTTGGACATGGATTCCATGCCACCTGCAACGGCGATCTCCACGTCGCCCACCTGAATTCCCTGCGCGGCCAAACCCACCGCCTTCAGACCCGATCCGCAAACCTTGTTAATGGTCAGCGCGCCCACCTTCTCGGAGAGGCCCGCCCGGAGAGCCGCTTGCCGGGCCGGGTTTTGTCCCAGCCCGGCAGAAACAACATTGCCCAGGATCGCCTCTTCCACCTGCGCAGGCTCCAGCCCGGCGCGCCGGACCGCTTCCCGCACCACAATCGCCCCCAACTCGGTGGCGCGCAACGGCGACAGCGACCCGAGAAACCGCCCAATCGGAGTGCGCACAGCGCTCAAAATGACAGGCTGTTGCATATTGTCTCTCCTTCAGGAATGCCCAGAACGGACGATTTTAACACACGCGGGCGGGGACTGCCCGGCTGGAGGATTGCAAGGAAAAGGCCGACAACAAGGCGTTGCGGACAATCGCCGGGGCGCTTTTACTTTCCGGAGTAGCGTTTCTCGGCTTCGTAGTACTCGGGGAATCCGACGATCTCGCGCAGGCGAGGAAAATCGGCGATGCCCGCAGGACTCTTGCCCCGCTTCAGGGAAGCCAATGCGGTTTCCATGGATTGAATGCCGGAGAGCATCAGGGTAAGGGGGTAGAGAGCGATCCGGTATCCGATCGATTGCAGCTTTTGCGGGTCGAGAAGAGGCGTGTCTCCCTGTTCCAGGAGATTAGCCATTTTGGGGCCGGGCACGGCTTCACAGAATGAGCGCATCTGGTCCTCGTTCCGCGGCGCCTCCAGGAAGGTGATGTCGGCGCCGAGGGCGGCGAAGGTTGAGGCGCGATGGATGGCTTCATCCAGGCCTTCGGTGGCGACGGCATCGGTGCGGGCCATGATGAGAATGTCGGCCCCGTTATTGCGCGCGTCGACGGCAGCCTGAATGCGCGCAAAGGCCTCTTCTCTGCCGACCGTTTGCTTGCCGCGAGTGTGTCCGCAGCGCTTGGGCGACACCTGATCCTCAAGCATCACGCATGCGAAGCCCGCCTGCGCGTAGCCGCGCACCGTGCGTTGAACATTGATGGCGTTTCCGTAACCGGTGTCTCCATCTCCGATGACGGGTATGGAGACAGCCGAGCAGATATTCCGCCCTTGATCCACCATCTCAGCATAGGAGATCAACCCGGTGTCCGGCATTCCGATCCGTGAAGCGGAGACCGCGAACCCGCTCATGAAGGCGGCCTTGAAGCCTGCCCGCTCGATGAGCCTTGCCGAAAGGGCGTCATAGCAGCCCGGCATGACCAGGATGTCCGGACCACTGAGCAACGCTCGCAATCGTTCGGCAGCACTCATATTTCCTCCTAGTTAAACCTAGACATTAGACATTTTCAGAGTTGGTGTAAAGCGCCTTGCCGGTAAATCCATCCGAGCCGCGACCGACCTGCGGGCTCCGGGGACTGCGTTCGGCAGGTGTTAGAAGGCTTTTTTCTGTTGTTAGCAAGTTAAAATGTCCGGTATATGTAGCAAGTGAAATGTCCGCTTTCATGATTCTACCGAAAGTGATTTGGCGCTGACCGAAGGAGCCCGTAGGGCGACGGAGGTGAGCGCCAAATGGTGTTGTCGGGAAGCCACAGGGCTCCGCCGCCGACCGCCGCACCGGATCGCCACCCCCTCGGAGGAGTAGCGGCCCACCGTGTGCGGCCCATAGCCAATGCTTAACGTCCCATCCAGGTGTTCATAGACGGTCACCCGGCAGCCCGCCAGAGTCCCGCGCCAAGGAGTTTTCTCGATCTGGAGGAGGCGGTTCTCCAGACTGACCGTATTGTCCCGATTCACTATCCGCTGGTGCTGGATCGAGAAGATTCGCTCTAACTCCCGCCTGGCTGACGGCAAAAAGGCGCTGCCTGGTTGGGTGGCCGGCACGGCAAAGCGCCGGTTGAACTCCCCGATATAGCCCTCCCGCAGGAACCGATTCGCTGCCTCTAGCGTGATGATTCCCCGCAGGCGCAGTTCCTGCGGCAGCCGCCCTTGCCAGGTCCCGAAGTTCCGCTCGCTGCGTCCCCGCGCCTGCGGCGAATAGGCCGGAATCATCTGAATGCCCAGCTCCCGCAGGGCGCGGCCCACCTGGGTCAGCCGTTGCCGATCCACCGGCTCGCCCGCCTTCCGGGTCAGGAAGAAATGACTGGCCCGGTCGCTATAAAGGGCGCAAAAGATCCCCTGCTGCTCGACCACCTCCCGCAGGGCAGCCAGCACCGTCCGCGTCGATTCCTGCTCTACCAGTTGCGCATAGTAAATCTCGCTGCTGGCATCATCCAGGACCACCAGCAGGTCATACCAGCGATCATCGACAAACCACCGATGCTGGCTCCCATCCAGATGCAGCAGCATTCCCGGCAACGGCCGCCGGGGCCGCCTCTGGCGGTGCAGGCCCCGCTTCCGCCTCCTGTTCACTAGCCCCGCCCCTTGCAATGCCAGCTTCACCCAGGTGTAGCTCAGCCGGAGGCCGTGCTCTTCCCGCAGCTTTTCGTGAAAGTGCCGCACGTTGAAGTCAAAGTACTTCTCCTGATACAGCCCCAACACCTTCTCCACCGTCCCCAGGGGTACCCGCCGCGGACTCGGCTTTCCCCGCCGCCGGTCAAACAGCCCGTCGTAGCCGTACTGCTCGTACCGGCTGCGCCACCGCCTCATCTGCCGGTCGCTGATCCCGATGATCTCGGCTGCCTGCCACCAGTTGATCCGCTTCCCTATCGCTCGCAAAATTACTTCTTGTATCTTCATCGCCCGCTCCATCGCAGCTTCCGAGTAGAACTTCATGCCACCTCCTGGCAAAAAGCCCTACCCTACGCCGCTCAAAGCGGACATTTCACATGTTAATTAGACCGGACATATCATGTGCTAACGACATTAGAAGGCTTTTTTCTTGACATCATGCTCTTGTGGGCGTAAAAGAAACATTACAAAGGCAATATCTATACAATCCGGTATTGAGCTCTGCGGCTGATGATTGCAGAGATTTTAGTAGGTTTGGAGGAGCGGAGCATGAAGCGGTATTTTCTCGTCGTATTGCTAGGAATATCCCTGGCGGGGTTTGAGTCGGTTTTGAACGCTCAGATTGGAGCCAAGCTCGAGGGTCTCGTCACCGATACGTCGCTGGCCGTAGTTCCCGGCGCCACGGTAGTCGCTACCAACACGGAAACTGGAATCAACCGTCAAACAACGACGGACGCCCAAGGCAGATTTATATTCAACGCTCTTGCTCCCGCCCCGTACGATCTGTCGGCATCCCTGTCCGGGTTCAAAACTACGATCCGGCAGGGAATCACGCTGGCCGTGGGAGCGGACGTGGTGATTGATCTGACCCTGGAGGTTGGAACGGTCGCAGAGCAAGTGACGGTAACGGGAGACGCGCCGCTGGTGGAGACGAGGTCGGCGGCAGTGACGGGGGTGGTGGATGAAAAAGTCATCCGCGAGATTCCACTCAACGGCAGGAGCTTCAGCAACCTGATGGCGCTACAGCCGGGCGTGATCTACACCCGTGCCGGACGCAAGACTACGACGGGCGGAACCGGAGAGAAGATGTCCCTTGGAGGGGCCCGGCCACAACAGATGAGCTTCCTGCTGGATGGCGCGGACATGATGGGCAAGGACGGAACCACGCCGGCCGGCGCTTCCGGCAACATGCTGGGCGTGGATAGCATCCAGGAGTTCCGCGTATCCACCAGCTCGTTCACCGCTGAATACGGCCGCAATGCCGGCGGGGTGGTCAGCGCGGTAACGAAGTCAGGTACCAATGAGTTCCACGGGACGGTGTTCGAGTTTTTGCGCAACGATAATCTGGACGCTGCTCAGTGGGAAGACAATGCCTTCGGCAGCGAGAAACCCGAATTCAAGCGGAACCAGTTCGGTTTCACTGTGGGCGGGCCCATTGTGCGCAACAAAACATTTTTCTTCGGAAGCTACGAGGGCTTGCGGGACCGTCAAGGGATCACAGCGGTGGGTGCAGTTCCCACTGCCGAAGCCAGGATGGACGGGGGCCTTGTTCCCCAGATTGACGAGGCCGTGAAGCCCTACCTCACTCTCTATCCCCTGCCGAACGGGCAAGACCTGGGAGGGGGAGTCGCCCGATACTCTTTTCCTGGCCGGACCCGAACGGACCAGGACGATTTCCTGATCAAGTTGGACCACCAGCTATCGGACTCCGATTCGATTTCAGGAAGGATTTATTTTGACGATGGTGCTGTAGGCAACAATACCGGCAGCCTCGGCCTGGTGGAGAGTGTTCAAGACTCTCGCATCCAGAGCTACGTCGTTAACTATAAAAAGATATTCGGCGCCAGCGCAGTGAACGATTTCCGAGCCGTTTACACTCGCACCCGGCTTACCGTGGACAGCTTATTTTCGGACAGGCTGAACGCGCTGGAGTTCATTCCAGGCCGCGGGTTCGGCATTCTGCAAGCGGGCGGCGGCATCAGCACCATCTCCACAGGAGGCACCAATCCTGCATTCTGGGCGCAGAACATCTTTGAGTACATTGACGACCTTTCGCTCACCCACGGGGCTCACACCTTCAAAATGGGAGGAATCCTGAAGCGGACCCGGTTCAACGGCTTTTCGGCGGCGCGGTTCCGCGGCCAGTTTCGCTTCCGATCGGTGGATGATTTTCTGCAGGCCAATGTCCGGGATTTTCAAACGTCGGACGTCTTTGCCAGCACCCGCGGCCTGCGCCAGTGGCTGGCCGGGATGTACTTCCAGGACGAGTGGCGGGTTCGTCCGAGATTGACCCTGAATCTTGGGATTCGATACGAGTTCATCACTTCCCCCACCGAAGTGGCCGGGCGCATCGCAAACCTGCGCGAGCAGTTCGCCCCGGACGTAACCGTCGGGAATCCATATTTTCTGAATCCATCACTGAAAAATTTCGCCCCCCGGGTCGGCTTCGCTTATGATCCGACCGGCGACGGAAAAACCTCCATTCGTGGAGGATTCGGTGTTTACTATGACCAGTTGACGCAGTTGAATTACCGCGTGGGCGCCTTCCGAGTGTTGCCGTTTCAGAAACGCTTCCTTGTCAGCACCTCGACTCTGCCGCCGGAATTGGATAGAATCCCGTTCCCCAACGCCGGAGATTATTTCCTGAACCAGCCACAGGTAACCCACGACCGCAACGTGCAGATCGATCTGGCGAGATGGGATCCGCATCAGCCCTATGCCATGCAGTATAGCTTGACCCTGCAGCGGCAATTGGGATCGGACCTCTCCCTGATGTTGGGGTATATGGGATCGGTGACTCGGAACAATACCCGGAACATAAACTGGAATGCGTCATTTCCGACCGCGATCATCGACGGACAGAAATGCTGGTCAGTGCCGGGGTCGCCGTGTTACACCGGCAGCCGGCTGGGGCGGCGGAATCCCAATTTCTCTGCGGTCCTGCAGCGGGAGCACGACTCCAATTCCAACTACAATTCACTGCAAGTCCAGGTGAGGAAGCGTTATTCCCAGGGGTTGGATTTGAACGTCGTCTATCAATTTTCAAAGACCCTGGACGAGATCTCCGCGCTGGGCGGCAGCACGGATTTCGAGGGCGTTACGAGTTTTACGATGGATCCGGAGGACCGGAGTCGGGACTACGGCCGGGCGGCTTTCGACATCCGGCACTACTTCACCGTCAGCGGCACTTACGAACTTCCGTCCGGGGGCTTGAGCGGCTTTGCCGAACGCGCCTTCGGCGGGTGGAAGCTGAGCAGCCTGTTTAACTATTCTTCCGGCGAGCCCTTTACGGTGGTAAACCGGTTCGAACGGTCGGGAAGCAATACCCGCATCTTCGGTTTCCAGGAAAGGCCGAACGTTGCCCCTGGCGCTTCAAATAGTCCAGTCAGCGGCACCACCGCCGGTTGTTCTTTCGGATCGACTACGATAGCCGGCGGCCAGGAACTGGGAACGCCGAATTTGTGGTTTGATCCTTGCGCCTTCCAGTTGCAGACGCCGGGACTGCTGGGCAATGTGGGCCGGAATACCGTGCAGGGACCCGATTTGATCACGATGGATCTGGCGGTCATAAAGGACTTTCCAATCTCGGAGGCGAAGAGATTCGAGTTCCGGTGGGAAATGTTCAATATGTTCAACCGACCGAATTTCGGGAACCCCACAGATGAGTTGTTCCGGAATTCAAGGAGTTTCAACGCGCCCGCTACCAGGGAGCAGATCACCGGCACGCGGACCACGGCGCGGCAGATGCAGTTTGCGCTCAAATTCATCTTTTAGAGCTTAAGAAACCGGTGAGTGAAGAGGCGCAGAGAACGACCGGCTAGAGCTGCGTTTAGCAAAGCAAGGAGAAAGAGGAATCACCCAGGGGGCAGGCATACCCTTCACCACGCCCCCTTTCATTTTCATTTCGCTCTCCCTTGTGGGGAGAGCCGATTCATCCCTCGTCCAGCATCCTTCGCCGAAGCGCCTTCCCCCTGTCGAAGGGGCAGGTTACCGTGATAACTACCACGGCCCGCAGTGTTATCCCACCCAATCCGCAGTCATATTGAGTGAAGCGAAGCAGGAGTACAGGCCGAAGGAAAAGAGCACAGGCCTTACCAGCCTGTGCTCTCTACAAGGCAGGCAGGAATGCCTGTCGCTACCTGGTTCGGTTCTTTCGGTAGATTCGGTTCCTTCGGAATTCTCGGAATAATTTTGTTGCCCCCGGAATTTGCGCGAGGGAGAATCGGGCCGGAGGGCGTTTGGGAGGTTTAAGGCCTCCTTCTTTCGCCCCTTCCGGGGCTGGTCCAGCGTGGCTTTTCCCACCCACGGCTGGCGCCGTGGGCTAGACTCTTGCGCCCCGCTGGGGCTTTACAGGCGTTGTGGGAAGCTAGGGACCGACTGTGAAAACCCTGCAGGGGGAGGGGAGCGGGAGGAAAAACGTTTTTTTGCAAAACAAAGCCATTATGTCTTTTAGAATCAACAAAAGCAATGGCTTCGTTTTGGGTTTGATTGGGTTTGTTTTGCTAAAAAAGCCACTGGAAAGTCAACCGAGGCCACTGATCGGAGGGTGTAGGTGGGGCAGAATGGAGCACAGGGCTACCGGCCTGTGCTCTCTCCAAGGCAGGCAGGAATGCCTGCCCTACCTGAATGCCTATCGCTACCTGTTTCGGAATTATCGGAAGAACTTTGTTGCTCCCGGAATTTGCCGAGGGGGAAGATCGAGCCGGAGGATGTTTAGGGAACCGAGAGGAGAAGCAAGTGGAGGTTAAATAGGTATATATTACGAAACGAAGCCAACAAGTCTATTAGAATCAACAGATATTCTTCGAGGGATGGTAAAAAAGGCACCAGAAAGCGCACCGAAATCCCTGAACCAAGCCCCTAATAGGGAGTTATTCAATGGCTTTTAGAGCAGTTTGGCAGGTGTAAAGCAGGAATGGCAAGCAACCAGAAACGCCGTCAAGCGGAGCAAAGCGAAGCAGGAGCACAGGCCAGGGGGCCTGTACTCTGAGGGGACAGGCAAGTGCAGGTCTTTCGGCCTACACTCTCCAAGGCAGGCAGGAATGCCTGCCCTACCTGAGGCAACAATGCCTACCCCTACCTGAATGCCTGTAGCTCCCAGACGCCGTGGGTTATGCACCTTTACGAGAAATGCTCTAGAAGATCTCCGGGAAATAATATGTCAGTATGGCGTTGAGCCGCATATCCGCCACGATCAACTCTTTGTTCTTGGGATCGAGCACCGCGCCGCGTGGTTTTTTCAGCGTGCTCGTCGAGCCTGTGGAAATTTTCCAGCGCGGCGGAATATCTCCGTTGTCGTCCAAGCTCCAAACACCAATAAAGGCCCCTTCGGGCTCCATATCCTCAATGGCTCCGGGTTGGGTGGCGATCACTAGCTTCCGTTGCGGATTGACCGCTACCTGGGTAATCCGAATAATTCCTGAATTCGGTCCGCGGATCACGCCATGAGGCTTCACGTTTCCGTTATCCGTGCGGTTGTAAATCAGAAGGGCGCCTGTGGGTGCGGCAGGGTCTCTCCCTTGGTTGAGCCCGGCGACGAGCAGGTCGTGTGTGGCGTCGACGGAAAGTGTAGAGGCGCTCCTCAACTGAGTATCCGGCCCGCGGATCACCCGAATCGGGGCCACGTTGCCGCCGGCATCTCGCGGAAACACCAGAATCGAATCCCCGTTGGGAATGAAAATTTCGTCGTGGACCGGGTCGACGTCCAGCCGGTCAGGGCTCCGCAACATCGTCTTGGAGCCCTGAATAATCCGGACCGGCGGTTCATCTCCCTCCGCTCCGCCCCGGAACACCAGAATTGCCTGGGCGAACGGATTGGTCACCAAGAATTCGTCATTGACGGCGTCATAGCGGATGTCGTGCATGGTGCGGCTCAATTTGGTTGCCTGTCCGGCAATTGTCCTGGCAGGGGCGTCACCCCCCTTCGCCAGCCTGGCGAAGGTCGCAATCTGCGGATGGGCCACTCAGTTGGGCACCAGAATTTCTTCCCGCTTGGTGTCATACCCCACGCCGCCCGGGTTCCCGATCATCAAGGATGCCTCGTTGGCCGGCCCTGCCCGGATTGTCCGCAATGGTTCCACGTCGCCGTTTGCCGTGAGCGGGAAGACGGTAGCCGAGTGGTTCCCCATGTTGGCGACCCACAGTTCGCCATTCTTCAGGTCCAGCGCCACGCTGGTAGGGTTTTTGATGCCCGTATTGGTCCCTTTGATAATTCGGGTTGGAGCCGCATCGCCCTGGTCGGTGATGCGGAAAACCAGGATGGAATGGTCCATGTCGTTGGCTACATACAGCTCTCCGCGCTCCTCATGGACCGCTAGATGCATCGGCCAGTTCAGCCGGGTCCTGTGGCCTTCGATGATCCTAATGGGCGCTGTGTTTCCTTCCGCGTCCAGGCTATAGACCGTGATGGAAGGAGGCTCAAATTTTCCGGATCCACGGACAAAGCCTCTCATGTTTTGAGCGCCCTGGCTGTATATCCCGCCGCTATCGCGCTCTCCCGTCTGGTTTCGACACCTCACGTTTCCATGGTTGCTGACAAACAGCAGGTTGTTTGTTGTGTCCAGAGCTATGCCGTGGGGGTCTTCCAATTCCGTATCGTCCCCGAACAACCGGCGCAACGGAGGCTCCTCCCCCTCCGCCATCTTGCGGTAAACCACCACCGCGTTGCTGTGTTCAACGGTAAGGTATATCTCCTGTTCGCCTTCGTCCACCGCAATGCCGAACGTCCCGTGCGGGGTCGCCAGATATCGATCCGGCGCGACATTGCCCCGAGCATCCTTGGAGAAGACCGCCATCCAATCCTGGGTGTCGTTATTGATTACGTAAGTTTCCAGGGTCTTCGGATCAATGTAGACTCCGCACATCATCTCGGCCTTGGTCAAATTACCCCCGATCACCCGTTTCGGCTCCGTCATCGCGGCATTGGCGGGGGTGTTGTCGAGGCGGTCGTATTCCAGAATTTGAAACAGATTCTCATCCGTCACAACGAGCATGTTGCTTTCCGGCTCCACCGCGATGGCGCTGTAGGTCGGATTGGGGTCCCGGATAGTGCGCAGAGGGGCTCGGTTCACATCAAGGGAGACTCGGTTGGACCCGGAGGATTGACCTGCCGGACGGCTGGAGATTGGCGACTGCCGGAGGGATGCCGTAAGAAAGGCGCCGGTACTGGCCGGCATCCACTGGCACATCTCCTCGCCCATAACAGGCCCCATAACAGGCAATGATTCGTAAGAGACCAACTTGGCATAACCGGCGGGCCTTCGCAAAGCCGCCTCGGAGGCAGCGCTCAGCTCCGGATTGGTTGCCTCCCCGGTGAATAACACTCCGAAGGCAACCGCAGCGGCCAGCGACACCAGCGAAATCACCCCAGCCCATTCACGGACCCGAAATGCGCGAGTCATGCTATACTCCCATCTGTTTTTCACACCTAAGGAATTCAGCTGCCAAAGCTGTAGTGCCTGAGCAAGCGCAGGCTGGCTACAGGGCTCCATCCTAGCAAATATCCTGCCGTGTTTGAAAGCGAACTTCAATTCTGCGCGCCGATCACCACAAAATTGGCGCCGGTGCCTGGCGATTGCTACAGAAAGAAAGCGTCTTGCCGGTTAATCCTTCAAGCCTTAATGCGTTGATTTGTTTTCTGAAAATAGTCCCCAACGAAGAACGGGAAGAGACTATGAAAAACCTGATCAAGCGATATTTGGAGCGGGGCGTATCGAGGCAGCATTTCCGTTTGCTCCGGGACGACCGGCAGGGTTGACGAGAAGCAATCCGAGCTGAGAGGCCACGTTGCCGCTGGCGTCTCGCGGAAACACCAGGATCAAATCCGTGACCGTCAAGGTTTGTCGCCGCATCCGGATGCGGCAATCCTGCGGAACCATTGCGTGCAGCCCGTTCCAGAGATTGAGCGGCGGGCGCCTACGTAGAATCACTAATCCAGGATTTCTGTCGGCAACGTCAAAACAACGGCGGCCACTTCGAGGAGAGTGGTTGACTACGACGAGGGAGGGATGGTGCATAGAATTTTTTCCTCTCACAGACTGTTCCCATCAGGCACCTTGTCACGTCGGTAGAGCTGGTGTATCTTTTCGAGTTGTAAAGATCTCCAAGTGATCCTGCCGACCTTGTTAATTCACGGAGCCGACACCCAAAGGAACCACCAAACAGGATGAAATCCTTCCGGAAGAAAACCGCAGGCATGGGGATCAGCAGAACTGCTGTTCACGGCATCTTTCTCTCCTTATTGCTTTTCTGCGGTGGAGGGTTGCGGATGTTTGGTCAACGCGCGCCCGCCGGCCTTCAAGTCTCCGCGCAGCGAAGAACCGTAACAGCGGTTCGCGTCAGCACTCCCATACAGATGGATGGCGTCCTAGACGAAGAGGCTTGGCAGGAAGCGGAATCCGCAAACGACTTTGTCCAAGCGGAGCCCTACGAGGGGGATGCCGCGACGGAACAGACCGAAGTGAAGGTACTGTATGACAAGGAAAACTTGTACATCGGCGTATATTGTCATGATTCGGTATCGGGCGGAATTCTGGTGGACTCCCTCAAGGAAGACTTCAGTCCGAACGAGGCGGATAGTTTCGAAGTGATCTTGGACACCTTCGGGGACCAGCGCAACGGCTTCCTGTTCATTACCAACCCTCGCGGAGCGAAACGGGATGTCCAAGTGATCGACGAAGGGCGCGCTGTCAACGTGGACTGGGACACGGTGTGGAATGTGCAGGCACGAATGAACGAGGACAGTTGGACGGTCGAAATGGTGATCCCGTTCCGCAGTCTCAGCCTGGATGAAAATCGGATGGAGCAGGTTTGGGGGATCAACTTTTCTCGGCGTATCCGGCGGAATAACGAAATCGTTTATTGGGCTCCCGTCCCCCGCCGGTACAGCATCAACCGGCTTTCTTTAGCGGGAGAGTTGCGCGGCTTGGAAGGCATTGCGCGAGGTCGGAATTTCAAGGTAAAACCCTTTGTAGTAGCTGAGGCCAGAAAGTTCGAGCAGAACGATTATGTGGCCCGAAAAGGCAAGGAAGGAGTGGACCTCAAGTATAACGTAACACCGAGCCTGACCCTGGACCTCACAGCCAACACGGACTTTTCGCAGGTTGAAGTAGATGAGCAACAGATCAATCTGACGCGATTCCCATTGTTCTTTCCGGAGAAGCGGGAGTTTTTTCTGGAAAACGAAGGGATTTTCCAGTTTGGAGACATACCGCTGGAGAGGGGGCCGGATCGGTCTAGGGAGACGCAACTGTTTTTCAGCCGCCGCATCGGCTTGTCGGAGGACGGAGAGCCGATTCCGATTTGGGGCGGGATGAGGCTCTCCGGCCAGGTGGGCAACTACAGCATCGGACTGCTCAACATGCAGGCGAAGGGGTTCGGCGGCCTTCCAGGGAACAACTTTTCCACAGTGCGGCTGAAGCGGAATATCCTAGCCAATTCTGATCTTGGCGCGATCTTCGTCAACCGGCAGGCTGCGGAGGGCAAAGATTACAATCGCGCCTGGGGAGTGGATGCCAATTTCAAGTTCTGGCAGAAGTTGGCCCTGAACGGCTATCTTGCCCAGACATTGACCGACGACTTGAAAGGTCAGAACTGGGCAAAGAAAATTTCGGGCGACTGGCGGGATCGCTTGTTCCGCTTCAATATCATCTACGCCGACACGGATGAGAACTTTAATCCGGAAATGGGCTTCACACAGCGGACCGGCCTTCGGTATCTGCGGGGCCGGAGTGAAGCGTTCCTGCGGCCTCGCAATGCGATTGTCCGGCAGGTGCGACCTCACTATTACTACACCATCCAGATGGATAAAGAGAACAGGCCGCTCTCCAAGGAAGGGCATTATTCGGTTGTGGATCTCGTCTTTCAGAACGGTGCAGGTTTTGAGGTGTACTACAATCCCTATTTCGAACGCCTGGAGAAGCCTTTCCAAATCCGGCCCGACATCGTCATTCCGATAGGCAAATACTCGTTTGACCAGTGGGTGTTCGAGGCGAACTCCGATGCCAGTAGAATGATTTTCGGAGACTTCAGATATAGAACCGGGGAGTTTTACTCGGGAGACATCAGGCAGTTGACGCTCGCTGGCACGTTTCGTCCCAATTATCGCCTTTCCGTTGAGAACAGCTACAGCCACAATGAGGTAAGATTGCGGGAAGGCGACTTTTCCACCCATCTGATCCGTACGAAGGCGGACTACTACTTCAGCACAAGGATGTTCCTGAACGCTTTCATCCAATACAACAGCGACCGGAAACTGATCACTACCAATATCCGGTTCAACTTCATCCACCGTCCGCTCAGCGACCTGTTCCTGGTATACAACGAAGCAAGGGAGGTCAGCGGCGCCCGTCGGACCGACCGGACCTTCACCCTAAAATACACCCACATGATCGCCTTTTAGGTTTAATTATTTTTCTTCTGATGATAGGCCAATGAGCGCAGCAGTATCCGGGAGCATCCCGTTCCAGCGCGGTCCCGCCGGTTCCCTGGCACATCGCCTCCTGCCCTTCCTCTCATATCCCCTCCGAAGCTGCTACACCCACTACTGAGCCTGTGGAGACGGCCAAATTGCCCCGGACACCAATTGCTTTCCCCACTCCCACTCGTATAATCTTCCCCCAGTATTTCCAGACAGGCGGGGGCAGCAGCTGAATCGTTTCCGTACCAGCCTGAAGGCATATGCCTCCCCATCTGCAGGCAGTTTTGGGGCAAGCTCGACAAACGAGTTGGTAAAATCACTGCGGGGAAGTCAATCGTATGAAAAAAATAAATCCGAACAGTCTGATTCTTTGTTCAGCAATTTTGCTTACGAGCATCCAGACGCTGGGGCAGAACCGAACTCTGGTCATAGAGGGCGGGACGTTAATCGATGGGACTGGCAGAACTCCCGTGACAGATTCCGTAATCGTGATTGAGGACTCTCGGATCAAGGCGGTCGGAACCAAGGGAGTTGTACCCTATCCCGCCGAGGCGCGAGTGATCCGGGCGGAAGGCAAGACTGTGCTACCTGGATTCATCGATGCCCACGTCCATCTTTCGGCCTACATGCTCCCGCTCTTCCTGCACTATGGCGTGACGACGATCTTCGATACGGCCAATCCCACAGAATGGATTCTGGCTCAGCGTGAGGCATTGAAAGGAGGAAAGATTAAAGGACCCCGCCTGTTTGTGACCGGAGCGATCATTGATGGACCGCCGGAACGTAGCGACCCGGCCACTTTTGCGGAGCGGGCAGCCTACAGGATCAATACCCGGACTCCCGAGCAAGCACGAGCGGCCGCCCGGAATCTTATCGACCAGGGCGTCGACGGTATCAAAGTTTACGAAGGCCTAAGCACCGATTCACTGAAAGCCGTGGTCGAGGAGGCGCACAAAGCCGGGCTGGAGGTGGTGGGTCACGCAATGGATGCACGGGAAGCCACACTGGCTGGGATGAAGTTTATCGAGCATGCGCGGGCGGTTGTACACTCCACTCTGGGAGACCCGGCAAAGATTCAGGCTATGGAAGAAGGACGACTCCCGAACTCGCAGGCTGAGATGGACATGACGTTGTTCGGCCCTCTCATTGACTTGATGGTGAAAAATGGAGTCTATTTCAATCCCACCCTAACCCGACCCCGGCCGGAGAGTCGCGAGTGGTACGACGTGGTGGTGAAATTATTGGAAGACCCTTCCGCACAGTTCATTCCTGAGGCCCGACGCGAGCACTGGCTGAATGCGGTGAAGGCTGCCGACACTGGAGAAGAGATGCAGCAAAATACGGAATCCCTCCGTAAGATCCGAGAATTTATCCGGAGGTTCGTCCAGGCAGGCGGCAAGGTGATCACCGGTCCAGACACCGGCGCGAGGTCCAGTGCAACCAACATCGCCGGCTTGGCAATGCATGTCGAGATGGAGGCACTTGTGAATGCGGGCATGACTCCGATGCAAGCGATTCTGGCTTCTACAAAGTGGTCAGCGGAGTTGCTGCGCAAGGAACAGGACCTTGGAACCGTGGAGCCGGGGAAACTAGCCGATCTGATCCTGATTGAAGGAGATCCGTTGGCGGACATCCGCGTTACTCAGAATATTCGCACCGTGATCCTCGACGGCAAGATCGTGGACACGCGCTTAGATCCGAACTTTCGCAATTCCTTGCCGCGCACGTGGTATATGAACACGCCTCTCGAATATGAGGGGCCGGAGATCTTGCGCATTACACCGGGAATAACGCGGTCAGGAGATGCGGCAGTGACCATTCAGGTGTCCGGAAAGAGATTCAACTCACGGTCTTTCATCCGCTTTGACACGACTGACCTGCCGACAACATTCGTCAGCAATTCCCTCTTGACGGCAACGGTGGATGCTATGCTCTTGAAAAACGTGGGTACTTACGCGGTGACGGTCGTGAATCCGGGTTCTGGAGGAAGCCCCTCCAACGCGGCATACTTCATTGTGAATTTCCCCGGCGAATAGCGACCTCTCCAGCACGCTGCTTGCAGTGTCTCAACAGAGGGACTCCCGTCCTCACCCTTTTGCCTATAATTAGGTAAGAACATAAACGCAAACCAATGAGGAGAATTTCAGTGCGACGGGTACTCGCAGTGATGGCGACGGTGGGCGCAATGCTATGGTTCGCGCCGGAAGCAGCCCTCGCTCAGGCGGCGGACGGACACCTCATAGGCATCGTCCTCGACCCGACCGGCGCGTCAATTCCGGGCTGCGCCGTGGTCGTCGAGAACGTCAACACCGGGGTGAGGTGGAATCAGGAAACCGATCAGCTCGGCGCGTACCGTTTCAACAACCTTCCTGTGGGGCAGTACACGCTGTCCACCGAGCTGGAAGGCTTTGCAGCGACAATTCTGTCCGGTATCGCCATCGCCCTCAACCGCTCGACCACTGTCAACATCACCCTTGAGTTGGGCCAAGTTCAGATGGAAGTCGAGGTCACTGCGGCAACGGCGCAGATCGACACCACCTCGTCGATGGTCGGAGACTCCTTCGATTCCCGTCAAGCGCTCTACAGCCCTAGCTCCGACCTGACCCTGGGCGTGCTGAACCTCTCGCTGCAGGGCGCGGGCGTCGCTTCCAGCGGAGGCACCGGCCTGGGCCAAGGACCGTCGATCGGCGGCCAGCGGCCCCGTAATAACAATTTTATGGTCGAAGGCGTCGACAACAACGACAAGGGCGTCACCGGGCGAATCGTAGATGGGCCTAACGAGGCGGTGGCCGAGTTCTCCCTCCTCCAGAACCAGTACGGTGCGGAATTCGGCCGCTCCACCGGCGGTATCCGTCCCGATCAGCGGCCGGACGAGCTCGACGAGGAGGCGGCTCGCTCGCTTACTTCGACCTACATCCCGGACCAGCACCTGCCCTACTCTCTGCAGTGGAATTTCGAGGTCGAGCGGGTCGTCGCAGAGGATTACACACTGTCGGCTCGCTACCTTGGCACCCGCGGGGTCAGGCTCTTCACGCAGACTATCCTGCCGCTGGCGGCCCGGGCGAATCCGCAGCGCTCGCTTCCCACGTTCTACCAACGTCCGACCCAATCCGAATTGGACGCGCTGGCATTGACACTCGGCGACATCGACGCCCAACCGGTCTCCCTGCCGGAGTTCGCAACGTTGGTTGCTCAAGAACGTGTTGGGGAACTGGGTGCTTTCCGGCATGTACACGGCGGAGTCGCCGCAATACGCCACGGTGCAGAGTGGACTGGATTCCAAACGCAATCTGGATGGCGCCACGGACCGGGTTGTTGTCAACCCGAACGGTGTCGGCCACACCGGAAGCGATGTGACGGCGCTGACCAACAGCGACGGGCAGGTCGGATATCTGGCTGATAACCCGAACGCGCGCTACGTCAAGGCCGGCGCCGGCGTCCATCCGAACGGCGGGCGAAATACGCTGCCGCTGCGCGGCATCAACAACTTCGACGTCAGCGTGAGCAAGCGGTTCTCGGTCGGGGAGTCCAAAGCGGTCGAATTCCGGGCCGCGTTCTACAACGCGCTCAACCACCCTCAGTTCACGCCTGGGTCGCTCAGCAGTGTGCGGGCGGTGTCCTCTAACATTACGCGGAACAACCTGATTCCTGGACATCCGGTGTTCAACCGGCCGGACCAAGTCTACGACAGCCACGCCCGCGATATCCATTTGGTCCTGCGGTTCACGTTCTAGTGGATTGATTCCAAACTGACCGGCTGCGTCATGGGGTTATTCCGAGGAGGGAACCGGAGAGGAAGGAAGCGGCTGATTTTTGGTAACTATCCGGGGAAGCCGGCAATCGGGCCGGATCGTTCCGGCGGCAGCCGCCTCCCGCAACGGCTCCAGTGCCGCGAGCAATGCGGCGACGTCCACCGCGTCACGCTCCGGGGCGAACCCGGAGAGTTTTTTGATCCCGGCCGTGAGCAGCCGGGAAGCCCCGACAAGATTCTCCCGCCGGAGGTGGTAGAAGGCCACGGCAACCTGGATTAACCCTTGCAGAAAAGTTCTCTGCTCCCCAGAGCCTTCCGAGGAAGCCTTCAGCCAAGCCTCTTCCAGCACCTCGTGGCACTCGAAAAACCGTTCCCGGTTGAACAGCTCGATTCCCTCCCGTAGATGGTTTTTCGGGTGTGCGGTCACCGGCGAAGCTCCTGCCCGCTGTTCGTGTACTCCCGCCCTGTCGCCGGAACAACGGACAAATCCAGTTCACCCGGAGGCAAAGAAGAGAATACAGGAGCGGCTTCGTTATTCAGCGACAGACTGACGATGGGCACCGTGGAGATGATTTCGAGCGATCCGGTAAAACTGCTGAGACCAAACAGGGGCTTCACATTTTGCGCACCATGCCCGTTGGACAACAAGGGCAGATCGACGCTGGCCAGCACCTCCCCATCCGCGTCCCGGGCCGTAAAAGTGACCAGGGCCGATGTGTCGGAAGGATTTGCATAGGCCACTCCGGTCCCAAACTGACCTTCTCCCTGTTCGGCAAAGGTGACAAAGCGGGTGGCCGGAACGGTCGCCGCATTGACTCCGGCTTCTCCCGTGGGCAGCCCTTCGCTGTCGCGCCGACGATACAGAAGGCTGGCCTTCAGCGGCCCGGAGCAGGTGGCCCGCGCCCAGCCGCCCTGCGGAGCGCTCAACGCCACGTTGGTCTCCTGGTGAACGGACCCCCCGGGCGGCAGATCGTCAGTCCGGTCGACCCCCGACCCCCGATCCGCAAACGAGACCATCAGCGGAGCTCCGTCATCAGAAATGAAATCGGTTTTGCAGCTCACCTCCTGCGGGGAGTAGTTGATATAGGTAATCGTAGTTTGCCATTCCCTTCCCACGGCAAGATGAGGGAAATAATAGGTAGTAGATTCCTGCGCGGCAGCATCCACTTCCCCCGGAGGCAAAGAGGAGAATACCGGAGCGGCTTCGTTATTCAGCGCCAGGCTGACGATGGGCGCCGTAGAGGTGACTTCGAGCGATCCGGTAAAGCTAGGGAGACCAAACAGGGGCCGCATATTTTTCGCACCATGGCCTCCGGGCAACAGGAGCCGATCGATGCTGGCCAGCGTCTCCCCATCCGCGTCCTTGGCCGTAAAGGTGACCAGAGCCGCTGTGGAGGAAGGATTGGCATAGGCCACTCCGGTCCCCAACTGACCTTCTCCCTGCTCGGCAAAGGTGACGAACCGGGTGGCCGGAACAGTCGTCGCATTGACTCCGGCTTCCGCCACGGGCACTCCTTCCTTGAACTGACGATACAGAAGGCTGGCCTTCACCGGCCCGGAGCAGGTGGCCCGCGCCCAGCCGGGCACAAGAGGAGCGCTCAACTCGACATTAGTCTCCTCATGAACGGACCCCCCAGGCGGCAGAATGTCGGGCCGGCTGACCACCGTTCCCCGATCCGCAAACGAGATCAGCAGCGGACCTCCGTGATCGGACAGGAAATCGGTCTGGCAGTTCACCTCCTGCGGGGAGTAGTTGATATAAGTAATCGTGGTTTGCCAACCCTTTCCCACGGCAAGATGAGGGAAGTAGTAGGTCGGACCCCCCGTCGGCGTCAGCCCTTCGCCGCACTTGACGGTACGGCTCAGGTCTGAGTTGAGCATCGCCTGCAAGACATCTCGCTCGGCCGGATTCACCGATAGGCCGTACTTCTGCTTGACGGCGACAACGCGGGCCGCGAACCAGCCGCTGTTTCGCGGCGGACCCCACTCGCCCGCGTCGCGGTCGGCTTTCTGGGTCCGTTTTACGACGGGATCGGCAATCGTCAGATTGTCTATGTCCCCGGCGAAGGTCTGAAACTGCGATTCCGCAAGGCCGGAGTCATATGCTTCCGCCAGCGCAACGATGTGGTCGATATCCGTAGCTGCGGTTCCATCGGCCAGGATATCAAACGGCGTGCAGGTGTACGGTGTGTACACCTGCACGTCGGACTGGGGCAGTCCGCTGATGATCTCGTCTTCCAGCGAGATGTATGCCGTACCGAAGGCGTCCGGGTCATAGCCTGCGCGTGTGCCTTCCTCGCAGACTGGCAAGCCCATCCAGGTCGGTGACCCGGCTGGACACTCTCGCGCGCTCGGGGTCAGATTCGGAGGTTCCGAGCCGCCTGCCGGTGTCAGTCGCACCAAATAGCTCAGCCCATCGGTGCTTTTAAGCAAAAGCGTGGTTCCATTGCTAGTGCTATGCAGCCAAACTCCCTCCACGTCTTCCGCCAAACGCCAATTGCCGCGCAAGCTCAGTTCCAGGAGATGCACTTTTGCCTCCTGGCGCTTAAAGTGGTTGCTTGCATAGGACAATCCGCGGGACACAATCTCTGAGTCAAACTGCCATCCTATATCCGGGACGCTGGCAGCTAATGTGATTCCGCCAGAGTCCTCCTGTGTCATCACGACTGCAGGCAGATTGGCACGTCTTACAAGTTGATCGTTGGGAGTTTCGGCCAGCTCAAAAAAGGCGTAGCCGGTAATCTGCTGCTCCGGGAAATACACCAGATGAATGTTCCCGTCCTCGACCACTTGGTAATAATCCGATGGATTGGCTGCCAAGGCTTGCAACTTCAGGCCATCCGGATCCGCTGGGATCAACACGTACTGATAGCTATCCCCTAGAGGCTTGATCCCATGGTTGAGATAGGCTTGGGCGAATGCTCCTTCAGTCGGTTCATAGTCCGGCGACAGGCTCTGTTGGACCTGTCGGGACAAGAACAAGTCGGAAGTGCTGCTCGCCAGAAAGTAACTGTTGCCAACACTGTCGGACATCGCCATCGTCGAACCGGCGGGCTGTCGAATCGGCGTCTCGCCAACGGCAGCTTGGTCGCCGTTGGCCCCAGTCGGCGTATCGGCACTCGCTAAGCGAGTCTGGAAAATGGTGGTGTGGGTCTCGTCTTCGTCAGTGCCTCCACGGATATGAGTTCCGAGCGCTAAGACCTTATCGCCTACGAAGAAGTAGCTCTTGCGGGCCTGTAGATCGGTAGGGGCGGTGAACGGCACAGCTTCCAGGTCCTGTACGAAGAGACCATGGCCGCCAATGCTGACTCCCCCCACGAAGGTCTTGTTGTTGTAATTTCGGTGTGTCGAACGCTGAACAATACCATGCTCCTGGCGGGCTTGTTGGACTGCTTGGGAGGTCCGCTTCTCAATCGGATAGTGACTGGCAGTGGTTCCTGGAACGTGATACCAGTCCCAGCCGTTAAAATAGTCGTATCCCGAACCTCTTTCACTCACGGGCTGCCCGGCGCTGAATACCTGCAGCAAACCGTACGCCCAATTCTGGCCAAAGCTATTCGCTCGCGTATCCAACGGCCCCTCATAGTCCCAGGAATACTGACTGAAGCCTTTGGCGGTCACCAGCCAATTGTCACGGCGGAAGAAAGCTCCCGCGGCATAGGGCTTGATCCAAACTCCCGCAGGGGTTTCCTCGGCCTGGGTAGGGAGGCTCTGCAGGTCGGCGATCAATCGGAAACTCCCTAAGCCTCGGATCGAGACCGAACGCTGGCCTTGATACAACGAGGCAAGCCTGTCGTCTTCATAAAAATAGGTGGTATCAAAAAACTCCGCGAACCGTGATCTCATGTCCGCATCGTCCACACCATCCGGATGAGCCAAGAATGCCATCGCCTTGGCAACCGCGACTGAGGGGGACTCACCGCTGCCCTTGATTAAGCGACCTCTGAGGGCAGTGGAAACCGTATATCTCTGCACCATGACTCGATAGCTCTGCAGAGCCAACTTGAGGGCTTCCACGTTGTCAGAGCGATAAAATCCAGTCCCCCGCAGCAAATAGAGCAGTTGCGCCATCGCTTCATAGGCAAAGGGGCTATAAGCGCCCACATAGGCTGTCGCATGGTGATACCCTGTTCCGTCGGGTTTGATCGTACCCTGAACACCGGGTTTGACGGCGATATTCGCACCGATCACCTCCCTGAGGATAGAGGTCATTTGATCGCGCTCATCGGCATCTTCGATCAGAAGAAAGTATGGAAAAAAATAATCCGCAAAAAGGCGAATGCCGTCTGCGTTAAGGTATTGCCTTTCCTCGAAGGGTAAAGGCGTTGTAAGCGAGCCCGCAACTTCTGAACGTGCGATCTGGTAAAATACGGCGTACATCGCACCATTGTTGACCGCCAGATTTCGCGCTACAGCTCGGTATTTGTCGAGGAGACCGTTCTCAGCGAGAGGTTCACGCATTAAGAAAATGCTTTGAATAAACCCGCCAAGCCGTAGTATTTCCGTGGAAAAATCGCCCGAAGTTCGAACCCATCCTCGTTCCATCGCTCTGCCGCTGCGGCGTCCTGCGTTATCGATTATCCACGCATCTTCGGTCAGCCCCCGGCTGTAACAGTAGTCGAGTCCATCCAGATAAAGCGCGAGCACTTCGTCATTCTGGTAATGGGGGTTGGCCCCTGGAATCGGTCCGGGAGTCTGATACGCATACGCTAACATTGGCAGGGTGTTACGAAAAAATCTAAGAAACCTACTGTTGGCTTCCTCTAGGGCCTTTTCTTCCTCCGTGCCGGCGGATTCCCCTTGCGCGTAATATGCCGGCACTCCCCGGTAGTCGTAGGAATACGATTGCGCATCTTGAACTGCTCTCGAAAACTGCGGCAGCAGGTGGTCTTGAAACACCGTACTAGCTACGTCAACCATTTGATAATCATCGGTCGTTAGCAGAAGTAAATCCTGATACCTTTGGATCAAATTCTCCGTTTCCACGGATTGGCCGCGAACCGGTACCGCGGCTAATAAGACGACCAGGAATGCCACATGAATCATTCAGAAATCTCCGGCAAAATTCGTGCCTACGGAGTCCTCTCGCAGGCTTTCGGGGTCCATCACAAAAAGCTCCGCTGGGCTTGAGCCAATCGAGGCAGCAGAGCAAGCGTTACAAAAAGGAGAATCCGTGAGCGCTGCGAGAGCCGGGACATCATCTCAAACGCCAACCTATGCCTCATGTAGATTAGTATAGTTGCAGGTACTGTCTAGTTAACCGAAATTCATTTTTTCGACGCGAAATCGATTCCAGCCAGCACAAAAAATCAGCAGCTTGGCTGGCCTGTCAAGCAGTGGGACCTTCAAGAAATCGGTTAACTTGACAGTGCCGCGCGAGAGGCCCGGATTGGCTCAGCATCCGGGGAAACTGGGCCTGCACGATCCCGAGAACTTCTCTGGATTCTTATCCTCGGCTAGAATCCTATGGAATGAGCCAGCCATCCCAGCAGCACGCCCGCAGCCAGCAGCCTTAGAAAACTGATTTTGTATCTCATAATGCCCACCAGGGAGGCGCCGAACAGCAGAAAGGGGAAAACATGAAACAGCGACTCCGTGGAGAGCCGCAGGAAGGCGCCCAGAATAGCGCCTACCGCCGCTGCGTTGACGGTTTTCAAGACCGCCCGAACGTAGGGGGAACTTTTGATCCTTTGCAGGTACGCCGCGCCCGCGAAGATAAAGACAAAGGAAGGAAGGAAGATGGCTCCGGTCGCCACCAGCGCACCAGAAAAGCCAGCCACCTTATAGCCGATGAAGGTGGCTGTAATCACCACCGGGCCGGGCGTAATCTGTCCCAAAGCCAGCCCGTCCAGAAACTCCTTGTGAGTCAACCATCCCAGAATCTCCACCACTTCCCTTTCGATGAAGGGAATGATCACCAGCCCTCCGCCAAAGATTAACGAACCGACCTTGATAAAAAACCAGCCCAACTGCGCAAGCAGGGGAAAGGGAACAACCGCCGGAAGGTTTCCCGGGAAATGGGAAGCTTTTCCTCTGGGTCCATAAATGAGGATTCCCAACATCCCCATCAGCGCAAACAGAAGGACTATGTTGAAGGAGAAAACGGCCACCAGAGCGGCGCTGGCCGCAAGCGTTGACAGCAAAATCCGGTCCGTGGCAGCAACTTTTCCCAGGCGGTGGGAAGTGGCCAGGATCATCGCCAAAATGACGGGAGTGGCGCCATAAAAGAGCCCCTGAACGGCAGGAATAGCGCCGAAGCGGAAGTAACCCCAGGTTAGAATCAGCAGCAGACAGAAAGCCGGCAGGATGAAGGCGCATCCGGAAACCATGCCGCCCCGGTATCCGCGCAGACGCAGTCCCGTGTAGATGGCCAGTTGCGTGGAAACGGGGCCGGGAAGTATCTGGCAGAGAGCTAAGCCGTCCATGAATTCGCGTTTAGCGAGCCAGTTCCGCTTCTCCGAAACCTCGTCTTGAATCAATGCGATGTGAGCCAGGGGGCCGCCGAAACCCACAAAGCCCAATTTGAGAAAGAGCCGCCCCACCCGACCGAGCGGGACCGGAGTTGCCGTGGAATGGTCAGGCTGTATCGGTGGAAGAGACAAGAACTTTACCCATCTGCAGCCCGCCGCGAGCAGGCCTCGCCTGCGGACCCTTCGCGAACGTTCAGGAACCGGAGATACTATACGTTAATGCCGCCAGGCTTGGCGAGGGAGCGAGGGCGTGGAAAATCATCGCAGGAACGGAGGGAGACGGGCGAAGGCATTCCGCCGGAGGGTTTTGTGATACCCTTCTAAATCGACTGCGCTGCAGATGCTAGCCTGAATCTCGGGACCCACATTCAGATGAAAGGTGTTCGCACGGCGATTATTGTCTTTGCGCACGGCTCCTCTGTCCCGGAGGCGAACCAGGGGATCGCCCGGCTGGCCGAAGAGGTTTCCCGTCGCGCCGGTTGCCCGGCCTGTTGCGCTTTTCTGGAAACAGCGCAGCCGGACCTGGGAGCCGCCATTGCGAAAACGGCCGCTGCGGGGGCTGTCCGGATTGTGGTGATGCCGTATTTTCTGGTCATGGGCGTCCACGTCCGTGCAGACCTGCCGCGCCTGGTTGAACAGCAGCGTGCCTTGTTTCCCAAGGTGGAGATTCTGGTAGCGGAATCGCTGGAAAGCTCGCCCGTCATGGTGGAAGTGGTGCTGGCCCGCGTGCGGGAAGCGTTGCCGGACGGGAGCTCCTTGTGAGCCCGTTCCAGGATTCCGTTTTCCAGAAACGGGGGGTATGATAGGGGGCGGAAACGCCCCTGATCCTAGTATGCAAAGAGCCCTTTCCACCCATCTGTTCCGGAGGTCGGTTCTCACCGTCTCGCTGCTCAAGCGGATCGCCCGGGCCGGATTCGACCTGGTCGAGATTTTTTGCGACCGCCAGCACTTTGACTACACGAACCGAAGCCAGACGCGGGAGATCGCCGAATGGTTCCGCGACTCGCCGGTAAAGCTGCACTCGCTGCACGCGCCGCTCTTCCGCGGGCCCCAGGAGGCTTCCCCTCACGGCGTCATTTCCATCACCTATCTGGAACGGCAGCGCCGCCAGGATTCCATGGACGAAATCAAACGAGCGCTGGAGACGGCCGAATTGGTTCCCTTCCGGTACCTGATCACCCATCTGGGCGTTCCCGGAGAGGAGTACGACCTGCGCAAATTCGACGCGGCCCTCACCAGCCTGGAGCACTTGCGCTTGTTCGCCAGCCAGCGGGGCGTTCAACTGCTGCTTGAGAACATCCCCAATGAACTCTCGACGCCCCGGCGGTTGCTGGAGTTTATCCGCCACACCCACCTATGCGATTTGGAGCTTTGCTTCGACAGCGGCCACGCGCATCTGGACGGAGACGTGAAGGAGGCATTCCACCTCTTGAAAGATCGCATCGCCTCCACCCACCTGCACGACAACAACGGCGAAGCCGACGAACATCGGTTTCCCTTCGAGGGCGGGATTGCCTGGGAACCCCTCATCGGAAATCTCCAAAGCTCCGCCGGGGAAGTTCCGCTTCTGCTTGAAGCGAGGAGCGCGGCTCGGAGCGCGGAAGAGATTCCCGCCAGCCTGGACAAAGCGGCTGAAGTCTGCGGGAAATTCGAGCGAATTCTGGAGGAGGTTGAACCATGACAGAGGGGAACGGCGCGGCCACGCCGGAGGAAAGGAAAGGTCTGCCGCCGGTGGTCTGCATCGAGAACATCTCCCGCTTTGAAGGCAAAGAGGTGACGGTGCAAGGCTGGCTCTATAACCTGCGCCGGTCGGGCAAGCTGCTGTTCCCGATCTTCCGGGACGGGACCGGATTGTTGCAGGGCATTGTGACGAAAAAGGCGGTCGCGCCGGAAGTGTTCGCGCTCACCCGGGAGTTGACGCAGGAGTCCTCGGTGATTGTCCGCGGCACGGTCCGCGCAGACAGCCGCGCCGTGGGGGGATACGAGCTGGATGTGACCCAACTGGAGCTTGTGCAGGGAGTCCCTGTGGAGGAGCCGTTTCCGATCACGCCCAAAGAGCATGGCGTCGAGTTTCTGATGAACCACCGGCATCTCTGGCTGCGGTCCCAGCGGCAGAACGCCATCCTCCGCATCCGCCATGAGATCAGCAAGGCCTGCCGGGATTACCTGGACGGAGAAGGCTTCATCCTGGTTGATACGCCGATACTGACCCCGGCGGCTTGCGAAGGCACCACGACGCTTTTCGAGACGCAATATTTCGACGACAAAGCTTTTCTCACCCAGTCCGGGCAGCTTTACAGCGAAGCTACGGCCGCCGCCTTCGGAAAAGTCTATTGTTTCGGCCCCACCTTCCGGGCGGAAAAATCCAAGACCCGCCGCCACCTGATGGAGTTCTGGATGGTGGAGCCGGAGATGGCCTTCGCCACCTTGGATGACGTCATGGAACTGGCCGAGCAATTCGTCACCTTTGTTGTCCAGCGCGTGCTCGCCAATCGAAGACAGGAACTGGAGACCCTCGGACGGGATGTCTCACGCCTGGGGAAGATCGAGGCTCCCTTTCCGCGCATCTCCTACGATGAGGCGGTGAAAATTTTGCGGCGCAAAGGAAGCGCCTTTGAGTGGGGCGGAGACTTCGGCGGGACCGATGAAACGCTGCTGAGCGAGGAGTTCCCGAAGCCCGTGATGGTGCATCGCTTCCCGACTGCGATCAAAGCCTTCTACATGGAGCCGGACGCCAGCCGCCCGGAGGTGGCCCTGGGCGTGGACATGCTGGCCCCGGAAGGGTACGGCGAGATCATCGGCGGCGGCCAGCGCATCTCGGACCGAGACCTGCTCCGCAGACGAATTCAGGAACAGGACCTTCCGGAGGAGACCTTCGATTGGTATGAGGACCTTCGCAAGTACGGCTCGGTTCCCCATGCCGGCTTCGGGATGGGGATCGAGCGGGTGGTGGCCTGGGTCTGCGGCCTGGAGCACGTTCGGGAAACCATCGCCTTTCCCCGGATGCTGTACCGGCTGCGGCCATAAGCCGGTAGGCACGGCGTGATAAAATGTAATGAAAGGGAAGGGGCCTGTACAGTGCAATTCTTAGTAACGCTGGAACCAGATGAGACAGGCTACTGGGTCGCGGACTGCCCCGCGTTGCCGGGTTGTCTTTCCCAGGGCCGGACACGGGAGGAAACGCTGGAAAACATCCGGGAAGCAATTTTGCTCAGCCTGGAGACGCGGAAAGCGCACGACTTGCCTGCCAGTATGGAAGTCGCCGAATCGCTCTTCGACCCTGCGAAGGAACGCCTCCGAGATCCCAATTATAGGATCGATTCAGCCGCGATACAGTTGAAACGATCTCTATGAATCATGCCTATTATTCCAGCACCCATCCCTCCGGGATTGGTTCTGCCCAGGTGGTCGGGCCAGCCGGTTGCATGCCGATCTCTCCGGCCATTGCCGCTCCCAAATGGATCGCCTTGCCCCCAACCACCGTCATCAACACATCGGTATTCGGAATGTCTTCTTCCGGAATCGTCAGGACGTCCCGATCCAGCACGAGGAAATCGGCATACGCGCCCGGCGTCAACATGCCTATCCGTTTATCCCGCAGCAAGTAGTATCCGCCCCAGGTCGTGAGCGCCTTCAATTGGGTAATCCGGTCCGTCCTTTCACCCGCTCCGTACACCACGTCATCGGCCGGATTGTAGCGGGTCATCCCCTGCAAGATGAAGAAAAACACCTTGTTCGGCAGCGGCCGGTCAATCTCAAAGGTGTTCATGATGGCGGCATCGTTTACGCTCTTGCGGGGAACCACCCAGTTTGTGTATTCAACGCCATATCGGTGGGCAATCTCCCAGCCTCCCCGGTAGTTCTCCCACAAGATGGTATTGAGCATGCTGACCATCATCCCCAGGTCCTGGATGCGAGGAATCTGGCCGGGCCGGGGAGCACCCGCGCTGTGATCGAAGGCATGCCGCATGGAGCGAATCTGATCCGGCGTCATGCCAGCTTTCCTGCTTCCTTCTTCAATGGCGGCCATGACGTTGTCAATCCCTTTGTCCCCCCCTGTATGCATTGTGGCAATGCGGAGGCCGGCTTGGGCGGTCCTCATCAGTCTTCCATAGTCAGGCGTGCCGGGGTCGTTGCTGCACTCTCCACCTGCGCCTCCGCCGTCACCTTGGGGAGGAGCGCCCAATTTCTCACGCCAATCAGGTATCTCCGGGATCGTCATGCAGCCGGGACCGGTAGCGGGGAAAGCTCCCACAAACCACAGGTAATCTGATCCCATTCCGAGGAAGCCGGACAGATGTCGCAATGTGGCTAACTCCCATGCTCCCTCTCCAGTTATCTGATGCTGCCATGAAAAACCAATCCGCGCCGGCATTTCACCGTTTCGATCCATAAGGTTCATGGCTTGCATGTTGGTGAACGCATAAGGCGCGGAGGCATACGCCGTGATGCCGTAGCTGGCCCACAACTCCAATTCCGCCTTCAGGAGTTGCGCCAGCGCGGGCACTTTGCCCTTGAGTATTGCGTCGGAAGGACTATTCCGGCCCATCCTGCCCGTTTGCACTTCCCGATCGCTGACGTCTTCAAACACACTGCGATATATTTCCACGCCCTTGGTGTTCATCTGGCAAGCGCTGGTAAAGCCGTTGCTGATGCAGACGGGGTTGTCGGGAGCCAATATATCCAAATATTCTTTCGTGATAGAGTTGTTCCAGATTCCGCTGCTCATGGGACCTCTAAATTCTGCAGCGCGTTCGTAGTCCGGTCCCCAGTTGGGGATCACCCGAATCCATTGCCCCGGTTCGGCCTTAGACACCAACTCCCGCATGGTGGTTTCAAACAGACCGAACTGTTCCCTCACCGGCAGGTTCGGCAGCCAACGCGCGAGGATTTCATCGTCATTCGGGAAGACATGCAGAAAGGCACGAGGCTCTGTCCACATCCAATCTACCGGGTGCTCGTGGGTCATGATGAAGCTGGGCACCACCGTGCGCCCGCCGAGGTCAATCTGCCGGGTCTGCGGTCCCGCGAGAGATCGGATATCGGCGTTGTTTCCCATCTCAAAAACTTTCCCGTCCCGTACGGCCATTGCTTGCGCGATGGTCCCCACGTTGGAGGTAAATGAGGTATCGTCCATGCTGACGATCTTTCCGTTGTAAAGGACCATCTGCGGGTAACTGACCAGCTTGGCGGGTGCAGTTACGTTCTGAGCCCACACCGAAGCCGTGTACAGAAACACACTCCACATTACAACCAATAGCACTCTCTGCATTGCGTCCTCCTAGAAACAAACGGTTAATAAACAACGGGTAGATAGTTGATATCTGAACGGGCCGAAGTCTTGTGCCCACGTTGTGAGAGATATTACATCACAACCTGGGTTGTGAAACTAGGTTTAAAACAGGGGTATAGCTCCCGGCGCCGGGGGCCTATAAGCTAGCGAGGCGTGCGGCCTCACCGTGTTGTACTGCTGCCGCCAATGCTCGATCACGATCCGCACTTTCTTGCATGCCTGCGGCGTCGATTTCCCATTCGCCACGGCCACCGCAATTTGCCTCAACACCATTACGATCTGCTCCGGTTTGTACCTTTTCATCGGCATTCCGCTTGGCCTGGACCGGAGCGACGGACGAGTAGCGACAGGCTTCCCGACCTGTCCCGCCTCAGGCTTTTAGGCAGGGCAGGCAGGAATGCCTGTCGCTACCTGGCTCGGACGCGGGCGCTTCGGTTTCCTCGGTAGATTCGGTTTCCTCGGTAGAATTTTATTGCTTCAGGAATTTGCGCGAGGGAAAATCAGGCCGGAAGGCGTTTGTGAAGTTTAGAGACGAGTGAGGGGGGATAGGTACTTTTTACGAAACGAACCCCCCAATAGGGGGATTATGCAATAGTTTTAGCTATTGCAGCATGGTTAGGAAATCGGCGGGGCAGAGCAGAAAATCAACCCATCCTCCTCGGCGAAGTTGGTTTGTATATGGTGGCGACAAGCACTCAGGCAGGGCAGGCGGAACAGCCTGCCCCCTGGCGTACAAGCCTTCCGCCCTGTACTCTATGGGGATAGGTAAGAATGCCTGGCGCTAACTGCCATCTCAGAATTACTGGAAACTGGAAAACCGAGACAGGTCAAGTTGGATGGAGAAAAATGTTTTTGCAGAACAAGGCCAAACAGTACACTAACCACTGTAGAATCAACAGAAGGTGCTGAGGAACGATAAAACAAAGCTACCGTTAAAGCCAACCGGATGCACAAAGTCCGAAACATGGGCGTTCCCCTCAAGAACAAAGCTCCGCAGCCTGGACCGGCTTCTGGATTGGGCAGAGTCAATCGCTTCCGAGTGGCGCGTCTGGCGACCGCCGATGCAGCAGGCAAACCCCTGGTTGTGCCCGTCTGCTTTGTGTGCAGCAAGGGGAACATTTACTCGGTCGTCGATGAAAAGCCCAAGCGCGTTGCCGCCGCTCGTTTGCGGCGGTTGAGGAATATCGAGGCCAATCCTCGGGTCTCGCTGCTGGTGGATCATTACGAAGAAGATTGGAGCAGGCTTTTCTATATCCTGGTCGAAGGCACGGCCAAGCTGCTCCCGGAGGGCAAGGAGCAACAGGCCGCCCTCGGCTTGTTGCGGCGCAAATATGCCCAATACCGCAAGATGAAGCTGGCCAGCAAGCCCGTCATCAAAATCTCACCGAGCCGGCTGATTTCGTGGAAGGCCGGCTGATTCTGTGAAATGATACCGGTTGTGGTTTGGAGCCGAGCGCGTGAGCAAGCGGTTAATGTTTACGCTCCCTCACGGTCCCTTCGACTCCGCTCAGGGCAGGCACGGCTCGGATATATTAGGATATGGCCAGGAAACTGAGAGTCGGGATTATTTTCGGAGGCCGCTCGGCCGAGCATGAAATCTCGCTCCAGTCGGCGCGGAACATTGTCAACGCTGCCGATCCCAGTAAGTACGAGATTGTTCCGGTCGGGATCACCAAGGAGGGCCAATGGCGGGCGGGTTTCCCGTCCGGAGGTCCTGTTGGAAGCTCAACTCTGGAAGCAGTCCTCAACAGTGGCCAGGAGGTTCTTCCGGCGGTGGGCCCGCAGGGAGGCACGCAGCTCGTTCCGGTAGGAGGTCCCGGCGCGAAAGGAAGCCTTGGCCTGTTGGACGTGATCTTCCCGGTGCTGCACGGCACATTCGGCGAGGACGGCACCATCCAGGGACTGCTGGAGCTAGTCGACGTTCCCTACGTGGGAGCGGGCGTGCTCGGCTCCGCAGTGGCAATGGACAAGGAGGTCATGAAGCGGCTGTTCCGCGAACGCGGACTGCCCATCGTGCCCTATCTTGTTGTTCACCGCGGCAGCTTCGAGGCGGCGCCCCGCAAGACCTGCCTGGCCGTCGAGAAGAAGTTCCGCTACGCGGTCTTTGTCAAACCTGCCAATCTGGGTTCTTCGGTGGGCGTCAGCAAGGCACGCAATCGAAAAGAGTTGATTAATGCGCTAGAAACCGCCTCCGCATATGACCGCAAGGTTCTGGTGGAGCGAGCCATCCGGGGGCGGGAGATCGAATGCTCGGTGCTCGGCAATGACAACCCTGTCGCCTCGGTGCCTGGGGAGATTGTTCTTGCGGGCGAGTTCTACGATTACGAGGCCAAATACGTGGAGGATACCGCGCGGTTGATCGTTCCGGCCCTGCTCCGGGCGGCGCAGAGGAAACAGGTTCAGCGTCTGGCCGTCGAAGCCTTTCAGTCGGCAGAGTGCTCCGGCATGGCTCGAGTGGATTTTTTTCTGGCAAAAGGCAGTGGAAAAATCTACCTGAACGAGATCAACACCATTCCGGGCTTCACCTCCATCAGCATGTACCCCAGGATGTGGGAGGCCAGCGGCCTTCCCTATTCCCGGCTCATCGATCGCCTCATCGAACTGGCCCTGGAACGCCACCAGGAAAAGGCCAGGACGCGGTACAGCTTGCAGCCTCAAAGCGTGAAAGAGAAGGGCCGCCAATAATCAGAGCCACAATGTTGAAAGGAATCCCTTTTGTTTCTGCCAATTGCAGAGCGGAGTTTCGCCTGCCCCCTATTTAGTTCCCGCAGAAGCCTTCTGCGTTGTGCATCAGTTCGTAGTCCCCGGAGCGGGTACATGCTGCAGAAGCTTTCTGTTCGGCCAAGCAAATCGCGTTTGGGTGGAACTGAAATTGCACGCTCTCGGTCGCGCGAATGCGGGAATATTCAGGTGGCCTTCAGCCAGGCGCGAGCTTCCTCCAGGGCCTCCGTTACGCAGGATGGGGCAGTGCCGCCAGGGACGGCACGCCGCGCGATGCACGCTCCGGGAGTCAGCAGAGGCAAAGCCTTCTCGTCAAAGGCCGGTGAGTAGCGTTTCAGCTCTTCAAGCGAGCAATTCTCGGACTGCTTGCCGGCGCGGACGCTGTCGAGCACGAGCTTGCCGACAATTTCGTGAGCTTGATGAAAAGCCACGCCCTTCGTTGCCAGAAACTCTGCCAGATCGGTGGCGCAAAGCCAGCCCTCCGCCGAGGCTTTCTGCATCGCCTCCGGGCGGAGCGTGGTTGTCTCCACCACCTGTGCGGCCAGCCGCAAGGCCGGTTCCAACTGCCCGGCGGCATCGAAAACAGGTTCTTTATCTTCTTGCAGATCCCGGTTGTAGGCCAGCGGCTGGGCCTTCAGCGTGGTTGCCAGAGACACCAGGTGTCCCACAACTCGGCCCGTCTTGCCTCGGATGAGCTCCAGCGAATCGGGATTTTTCTTCTGAGGCATCAAGCTGCTGCCGGTCGAGACCTCATCGCCCATTTCCAGAAAGCCGAACTCTTCGGAGGAGTACAGAATCCAGTCCTCGGCCAGCCGGCTGAGATGCAGAAAGCAGAGGCTTGCGGCGAATAGAAATTCCAGGGCGAAGTCGCGGTCGCTGACCGCGTCCAGGCTGTTGCGGGAGATCCGGGAGAAGCCCAATTCTTTCGCCAGCTTTTTGCGGTCCACCGGCAAGCCGCCGCCGGCGAGCGCGCCGCTTCCGAGCGGCATCACGTCGGCGCTTTCAAAGCACCTTTCCAGGCGTTGATAGTCGCGGACGAACATCTCAAAATAGGCCAGCAAGTAGTGCGGCCAGAGCAGCGGCTGGGCACGCCGCAAGTGAGTGTAGCCGGGCAGAACCACCGAGGAGTGGCTCTCCGCCATCTGCAGCAGCGCCCCGAGCAGGCTTTTCAGCGCAAACTGCGAGGCTCCGATGGCGTCCTTGAGCCATAGCCGAAAATCGAGGGTCACCTGCTCATTGCGGCTGCGGCCGGTGTGAACTTTGTCGGCCACCTCGCCGGCCCGCTCGCGGAGTTTGCCGAGCAGAAACGTGTGAATGTCTTCCTCGGCGGCTCCTGCAAAGTACTGCTCTCCCTTTGCCGCGGCTTCGCTCGCAATCGCGTTCAGGCTCTTGACGATCGTCTCCGCTTCCTGCCGCGTCAGTATCTGGAGGCGCTGAAGCTCTCCGACGTAGGCCTTGGTTCCCCGGATGTCGGCCTGAGCGAGGCGATAATCAAACTGCAGCGAGCGGGAGAAGGCTTCCAGCTGCTCTCCGACCCCTTTCTCAAATCGCCCGCCCCACAGTCGGTAAGGTTGTTTTGGAGATTTTTTCATCGCTGTTGTTTATGGAAGAACGGAAGAAGAGTTCTCGCAGGAATGCATCGGAGGCACTACCGGCGGCACTTTCATCACTCCTTGCGAGTTGGCTTGCGAGCCGAAACGTCTTGAGCATCCCCGAGAACCGCAGAATCTTCCGGCGCCGCCGCCGAAAAGCGCGATGGAACCGAGGCCCGCACCTGGAAAGGAAGGCCGACCAGGTTGATGAAACCTTCAGCGTCCTTCTGGTCGTAGGAAGCGCCCATGGTGAAACTGGCGATCTCCTCCGCGTAGAGCGAGTAAGGAGAGCTGCGGCCCGCCACCTCCACGTTTCCGCGGCAGAGTCGCAGCCTCACCTCCCCGGTGACGGTCGCTTGCGTTTGGGCGAAAAACGCATCCAGCGCCTCCCGCAGCGGCGTGTACCAGAAGCCGTTATAGACAAGTTCCGCATAGTCGAGCGCCACGTGCTGCTTATAGTGGGCCGTCTCGCGGTCCAGGCACAGCGCTTCCAGTTCCCTGTGGGCCAGCACGATCAGAGTTCCGCCCGGCGTCTCATACGCGCCCCTCGACTTCATGCCCACGAAACGGTTCTCCACTAGGTCGATCCGTCCGATGCCGTGCTCGCCGCCGATGCGGTTCAGCGTCTCGACGAGCTCGACCGGCCCCAGGCGTGACCCGTTGACCACCACCGGCACGCCTTTTTCAAAGCCAATTTGGACCTCGGCGGCGGATTCAGGAGCCTGCTGCGGGCTGCGGGTGAGTTGCCAGACGTCTTCGGGGACAGGCGTCGCCGGGTCTTCCAGGCCGCTGCCTTCGTGGCTCAGATGCCAGAGGTTGCGGTCCCGGCTGTAAATCTTCTCCAGACTGGCCTCGACCGGGATTTTGTGGTCGCGGGCGTAGTCCAGGGCTTCCTCCCGGGAACGGATCGTCCACTCCCGCCACGGGGCAATCACCGGAAGATGAGGCGCAAACGCCTTGTAGGTCAGCTCAAAGCGAACTTGGTCGTTTCCCTTGCCGGTGCAGCCGTGGGACAGCGCATCGGCGTTCTCTTCGAGGGCGATCTCCGACTGGCGGCGCGCCAGCAGCGGACGAGCTATGGAGGTTCCCAGCAGATACTTATGCTCATACACCGCTCCGGAGCGCACCAGTTTCCAGAGAAACTGGGTCACGAACTGCTCGCGCAAGTCTTCCACAAGGACTTTGGAAGCGCCGCTGGCTTTGGCCTTGCGAGCCACCTCGGCCATGTCATCGCCCTGGCCGATGTCGCCCACCATGGCGATCACTTCGCAGCCATAGTGCTCGCGCAGCCAGGGGATGATGATGGAGGTGTCGAGGCCCCCGGAATACGCCAGGACTGCTTTTTTGGGTTTTGAATTTGCTGAGGTAGCTTTCTCTTGGGTCATGAGCTTGATTGTATCTCCGTTGTAGCGCCGGCCTCCGGTCGGCCCATCGAGACGGAGGCGCTAGCTGGCGGCGCTCTCCAAGGCAAGAATCTTTTTCTTCATGTTCTTCACGGTTGGCGGAAAGTCCACAAACACAAAGTGACCTTTGTGATAGAGGTAATCCTCCCCGCTCTCGCCAACTATCCGAGGCCGAGAAGATCCGCGCGCGATTCCTCCCAGGAGATCAGTTCGACCCCTCCGGTATCGAGTTTCGCCGCGCGCTACGCGTTCTCCTGGGACCAAGCCGCTTCCACGTCCGGATCCGGTTCGAGGAACTCTATGAGCAAGCCAGCCAGCGCCGCTCGCTCCTGCTCCGACAACTGGTCCGCATCCCGAAACAGTTCCTTGAAATCGCGGCTCATGGCCAATGATTATAGCTCTACCGCGATGGCGTTGTGCTACTTTCCGATATGGCAATTCCAAGGCCGCGCAGACGCAGCTCTGATTTACCCGCTTACCTACGCGCGCGACTCGGATTTGGAATTCCCCAGCAGCAGCCACAGGAGCGCCTTCTGGGCGTGCAGGCGGTTTTCGGCTTGGTCGAAGACCACCGAGCGGGGCGATTCAATCACCGACGTTTCCACTTCCTCTCCGCGATGGGCCGGGAGACAGTGCATGAACACGGCCTGGGGACGGGCGGCTTGGAATAGTTGTTCGGTCACTTGATAGGGACGAAAACGCTCCCGGCGGCTTTCGGTTTCGTGCTCTGATCCCATGCTGGTCCACACATCCGTGTAAATAGCATGTGCCCCGGCGGCGGCCTCTGCCGGATCATTCAATATGTGAACGGACGCTCCCGTCTCTCCGGCAATCTCCCTGGCGGAGGCTACGATGTCCGGGTCCGGCTCGCTGGAAGCAGGCGTGGCGATGGCCACCTCCAGGCCCAGCTTGGTTCCCGTCAGGAGCAGAGAATGGGCTACGTTGTTGCCGTCGCCTACGTATGCAAGCTTCAGGCCCTGGAGCTGCCCGAAGATGTTTTTGAGCGTCAGCATATCGGCCAGCGCCTGGCAGGGGTGGACTTGGTCCGACAGCGCGTTGATGACTGGAACCGAGGCCCATTCGGCCAACTCGCTCACCGTCTCCTGCCGAAAGGTGCGGGCGGCGATGGCGTCCACCCAGCGGTCCAGGTTTCGAGCAACGTCGGGGATCGATTCGCGCTGACCCAGAGGCTCGCTACGGCAATCGATAAAAACCGCATCGCCGCCCATGCTCTTCATGGCCACTTCAAAGGTGACCCGGGTTCGCAGGCTGGGCTTCTCAAACAGCAGCGCCAGCATCCGCCCGGCCAGCGCCTGGCGGTAGCGCGCCGCTTGCTGCTGCATCTCGCCGGCCACGGCCAGCACCGTTTGTACATCGGCGGTGCTGAGGTCGTTGTCGAAGACCAGATCCGAGGCGGAGAAAGGCAGCCGAGCCAGCGTCGCCTTCGTCCCTGTGCTCCGGGAGGAAACGGAAGATCCCGGATATGTATAATTATTCATAATAGTGAATAATTACACACCCCAGCTCCCTTGTCAACCGGTTTGTGGGGAAGAGCGAGCTACAAATTTTCCGGGAAGGGGCCGTGCAGCGTCCTTCTACTCTGCCTCGGCCCGGGGAAAACTATTTCTTCCTTTTGCCTGGCGCGGTGGCGTCCTTGGCAGCCTTTGCGACTCTAAACTTAACCATTGTCTTACCCGGGATTTTGCTTGTTTCCCCGGTAGCGGGACTTCTTCCCAGGCGTGCCTTGCGCTTGGACTTCACCAGCCGCCCGATGCTGCGGGAGCACAAAGACGCCGTTTTCCCTGGTCTCTTGCAGGAAGGATTTTGCCAGTTCCTCCAGAAACCCGCGAGCCACCTTGTTGTTTGCTTCGCAACGCTCAGCCAACTTCCGAATCAATCGCGCCTGAGTCATTCTTGCCGCAGCCATACGCCTTCTTCAGTTTGGAAAAAAGCAGCTTAGTAAACGCCACAGGGCCGGTCCGGATACCCCGAAACTTCTTCTGAATTAGCTTTCTAATGCCCCGAGGCCGGGGCAATCAGCCCTTGGGAGGGATGTCGAACTCCACCGCCCTCACATAGGTCATTGCCGGGACCCGTCCCAGCTCTTTCAAGACTTGCTCGGGAACCTTCTGATCCACGTGGACTACGGCCAGCGCCTCAGGCGGTCTTCGGGAAGCGCGGGCGCCCTGGGCACGACCGGGGTGCCCTCGGCCGAGGGAGAAGTTGGCAATGTTGATCTTCCGCCGTCCTAAAATGCTGCCAATACGCCCCACCACCCCGGGCACATCCAGGTTCTTCAGAACTACCAGATTGCCTTCCAGCGGACACTCTACGTCGATGTGATCCAGGACCAGCAACCGGGGGTGGGTGCCGTGCAGTACGGTGCCTTCGGCCATGAATTCGTTCTCATTGGATTCGTTCTCGTTGGTTTTGACCGTAACCCGGATGGAATCGATGAACTGCGTCCGCTGGCTGCGTGTCTCCGCAATTTGGATTCCCCGCCCATCGGCGATGGCCACGGAGTTGACGATGTTGGGCTTTTCGGCCAGCACGGGGGTTAACAGGCCTTTCAAAACGGCGTTGCGCACCATGTTGGTGTTCATTTGAGCCAGTTTGCCGGAGTAGTGGATCAGAACGCTGGCCGTGCTTCCGTCGGCAATCTGCGCCAGAAGCAGCCCCAGCCGTTCCGCCAGTTCCAGGTACGGCTGCAGGCTGCGGTACTCTTCCACGGAAACGGAGGGCACGTTCACGGCGTTTTGAATGACGGAGTATTTCAGATAGTCGCGCACCTGCTCGGCAATGCGGTAACCCACAATCTCCTGCGCCTCGGCCGTGGAGCCGGCGATATGGGGAGTAAGGACCACCTGCGGCAGCGCCAGCAATGGGGAATGGCGAGGCGGTTCCTGCCGGTAGACGTCCAAAGCGGCCCCGGCCACTTGCCCGCTGCGAATGGCCCCCGCCAGTGCTTCCTCGTCCACCAGCTCCCCGCGGGCGCAATTCAGAATACGCGCGCCCTTCTTTACGTGGCGCAGCGCTTCCCGGCCCAGCATGCCTTCGGTCTCCGCCGTGAGAGGTACGTGCAGCGTGAGGTAGTCGGAGCGGCCTAGCAGCTCATTGAGAGGAACCAGCGGGATGTTCAGGTCGCGCGCGACCAGGGAAGAAACGTAGGGATCATAAGCGAGGATCTTTACCTCAAAGGCCCGGGCGCGCTTGACAATCTCCACGCCGATGCGTCCCAATCCTAGAATGCCCAAAACCTTGCCGCGCAACTCGCGCCCTTCAAAGAGCTTCTTTTCCCACCGGCCCGCGTGCATGGACTCATTGGCGCGGGGGATGGAGCGGGCCATGGCCAGCATCATGGCCAGCGTGTGTTCGGCCACGCTGACGGCGTTGCCACCGGGCGTGTTCATCACCATTACGCCCTTCTTGGTTGCAGCCTCGATGTCCACGTTGTCGACCCCGATACCGGCCCGGCCGATGACTTGCAGCCGGGGGGCGTGCTCCAGCAGTTGGCTGTCCACCTGAACTGCGCTCCGGATGATGAGGGCGTTGGCGTCCCGGAGCTCCCGCAGCAGCTTCTCCCGGACGGAGCCCGGTTCCGTTACACGCCATTTCGGCTCTGCCTTCAACAGGTCAATGCCCCGGCGGGAAACCTTGTCTCCAATTACAATTTTCATCATCTTTCAGTTTTTCAGTTGGGAAGGGATAAGTTCCTCCCTGGGGCCGCTCCTTCCGGCGGGGGCAATACGGTCTCGCCGTTTCCCCTTCCGGAGGAGTTCAACAATCCCAGACGAGAAACGATATTAGGGTAAGAAACGTCCGAAGTCAAAACCTGCAAGGCTCGCCCACTCCAAAATCGGTGATCCAGAAACAGCCATACAAAGCAGCGCCTCCCGGGCGGGGACTCCGATTGACACTGCCCCACGTTTGTGCTCTCACTCCTGAGCGAAAAATACATTTGAGAGAATAACATGCAAATAGATGACCTGCTGCGGATTGCCGTGCAGCGCAAGGCTTCCGACCTTCGTGTGAAAGTGGGCAACTTTTTGAGAGTGGCGGGGTTTGTAGTTGTGAAAGCCATATAGGGCTTCACCGTATTACAACCCGCGTGGGGGTATCCCGCGGTGAGGGATCGCCCCCAGAGGTATTTTGCGCAGCTAATTCATTTCCAGGAGATCGCCCATGAAAAACAAGTTGTTTGCCATACTGGCGGCGTGCTCGCTTCTGCTCGCCATTCCGGCACAGGCCCAAGATGACTCCACTTCCTCCCGTCGGCAGAGACCGATAGAGGCTCTCCAGAGTATCTTGGAGCTGACCGACGCCCAGGCCCAGCAATTTGCGGAGCTGAGACAAACTCATCGCCAGGCAAGAGAAACTAAAGTGACCCAGATACGCGAATGGACCCGCCAAGTCCGGCAATTGGAACGGCAGAAGAACGAGATGCTGAACTCGGCCAGCCCGGACCCCGGGCAGGTCGGCTCCATTGTGATTCAGCAGCGCAGCCTGCTGGCGCAGGTGCGGCAGGGCAGGCAGGAGTTGCAAGAAGCATCCTTCCGGGAGGCTGCAACGGCCCTGTTAACTGAGCCGCAGAAAGAGAAGTTGGCTCAAGTTCAACAGGCGATGACCCTGTCGTCTCAGGCAGGCCCCTTGGCCGCCTTTGGACTGATCGAGCGCCCCCGGCAACGGCGTGGCGGTTTCAGGTCGCAACGTAGATCTCTTCCCCGTGCGATGCGGGGAAGCGGGCCGAGGCGGCAACGGCGTGGCGGTTTCAGACCGCAACGGGGACAGCGATTTCAAGAGATGAGAGCTCCGGCGCAAGAAGGCCAGCAGCCCTAAAGAAAAGCTGCCGGGCGGGTTTGTCTGCAAGAGTCCCTGGCTTGGGCTGGCGGACACGGCAGGCAAACCGCCTGTCCTGCCTCGCGCCCTGCTAGGGCATCCCGCCCTGATTCTCATACTCAGCCAGGAAGGCGCCTTCCACTTCATCGAGAAAGGCGGTATATCCCTCCGGGTCGATGAACGGATTCGGCATTACACCCTCCGCCAGTCTCTGGGCCTTCTCTACCATCCCAAAGAAAAATCCATGCGAGGCCAGAAACACGTCCGGCTGCAGCGCTCTCAACTTCTCAAACGTTTCTTGGAAGTCATCCGCGATCTCGGGATATGCGGGGTTGTTGACGAGTATCATGCCGCCCGAAATTCGCGCACTGCAAACAAATATGACGTTGTAATTCTCTCCTCCATCCTCCACTTCCGTGCCCCAGGAGGTGCATCCCTTCGTGTGTCCAGCGGTGCGATGGGCGACCATCGTCGTTCCCCCGATTTGAACCTGGTCGCCGTCTTGTAACACACGGTCCGCCTCTGCTGGAGTGAAGTTCGGACGGTTGGGGTCGAAATCTGTTTCTCCTCCGCTGGAGACGACGTCGGCGTCGCCCTCCATCACCCAAAGCTGGATACCCGGCACAGCTTCCTTGATGAGCGTATCTCCGGCTACATGATCCGCGTGCGAGTGGCTGTGAATCAGATACTTGATGTCTTCCATTTGGAAACCCAACTCCCGTACGTTCGCCTGGATTTGAGGAATGGTGTGTTCATGTCCGGAATCCAGCAAAACGTGGCCTTCGGGGCTTGTGATCAGATAGGAAGCATCGTCCGACCCAGGCAAGGAATTGTCTGTTTGTCCCACGTAATAGATATTTCCGATAATTTGGAATGGCTGCGTGGGAACCGCGCGATCAGGCCGCCGTGTTTCTTCTGCAGGGGAAGGAGTACCTTCTTCCTGGACTTGACTGCAACTTAGAACCCCTGTCAACACGATCAGCATGATTGCATGCGGCAGGAAGCGCCTGCCACCAGCATATCTCCGGACGATTACTGAAATCTTCGCGTACATTTCCACCTCGCAATTGCCAAAATAAAGGGCCGCGGATCTGAAAACCGGAATTTCCTGTTTGAATTCCGCCCGCCGGAATTATACTCTCCACCGCTTTCACTGGAGACGAAATTTTCATCCTATCTGCCTCCAGCGCCCATAACGCTCCAGCGAGTTCAGGAGAGAGGGCGGATGGGTTCGATCATCGCAGAGTCTCGCTCTTGCCTGTTATTTCCAGGCAACCGGCCTTTATAGACACCCTCTGGCATCGAACGGTCCCCGCGCGGTCCTGTCACGTTGGGGGATTGGCAAGGATCACTCCCTATTGAATCTGGGTTCACTTCTCTTTGTGAATGGTTTGGGCCTTGATTTCCCCATGAAGCGCTGCTACCTCACTGAGGACCGTATCGGCCTCGCGCAGCTTCTCGCCTGCGGACGCGGCAGCCACTGTCTTTATGATCCCCCGGCCTGTGGGCCGCCACCGTTCCCGGAAAACCGCCGAAGCGGACTCGGTAAAGATGTCGATGGTCGGCACCCCCAGCGCAGCGGCAATGTGCTGGCCGGCCGAATCGTAACCGACATATTCATCGCATCCTGCCGCCATCGCGCTGAAGGGTCCAATCTCTCCCTGCCAGGTTAGCATCCGGCACTGGAACGGAAGCGGCGGAGCAGCCAGCGTTTGCCGGACGTTGCTTTGATCCATCTCGATGACGCTGCGGCCACTGGCCCGCACCCGCTCCACCAGACGGTCGGCGCGGCTGCGCTCCTTTTCTCCAAAGCCTTTGTCCAGCAGCACCGTGCAGCCGCCCTCCATTAACCGCATAAGCAACTGTTCTTCGAAAGGGTCCGGCAGCCGCTTGCTCGGATTTCCTCCCACGCCGAAGCTGGCCGCGACCAGAAAGTCCGAGCCGCCCTGCCGGAGCTTGCCGCACAGCTCCCGACCTAAATTGCTGTCCTGTTCCCGAAGGTGCACGGCGGGAAAAATCTCGTCATGGCCGCCGAAGATTCCGTTCAGCCAGCGGAGTGTAATCTGGCTGATGCTGCCCTGACCCGGCTCACCGAACCGGCGGCTCTCGAAGAAGAAGTATCGCGATTCGTCCTGAACTGCCGGCAGCAGGCCAAGCTGCAACAGCCGCGAGTCCGGGTCAATCACAACGAACTGCGCCGGGGCTATCTCTCGGGTCTCTTCCTCCACCGCCTCGACCACGGGAAGCCAGCCGAGCAGCCGGTCGAGTAGCCCGCCGTTGGTCGCGTACCGGACGTCGCGAAGGCAGAGGCTGCCGTCGCCCCCGAACAACTGCGCCAGCTTCGGCGAACCGACCAGCACCCGCTCGGCGTTAGGGAAGCTTCGCCTGGCCTTTTCTAGCACAACGCTGGTTACAGCCACGTCGGCCCCCAGCGTGACGCGAGAGAGCACCAGCACCTTGCGGACCTTCCGCCGCTCATTGCTGTCCAGCATGGGCGCGCGCTGCATTGGCTCTTCAGCCCTGGCACTCAGCCGGACCTTGCGCTCCAGCAAGTCGCGCTCATTGTCGAGGCCGAATCGCCGCAAGGCGGCATCCAGCTTTCCTGCGGCGGGCAGACGACGGCAGAAGGAGATCATCTGGGGAAAAGCCCGGTCATACAGCCGACATTGCTGCGGATCGAACGAATCGCTGAGACTCTCGACCAACAAGGGGAAAATCCCCCGCTGGCCGGGTTGGGCCAAGGCAGGGTCTTCCAGCGTGGAAATTTCGGCCAGCAGTGTGATAGCGTCTGCGAGATACCCGCCTCGTTTGCGAGCGTTGTCCAGGAAAGCCGCCGCTGCTCCGGTTGCGAGCTTCTCGGTGACTTCGGCGTTGAGCGCCCCCTGCTCCCGAAGCCTTCGGAATTTTGCCAGGCGCAAGGCGGCCTCCGGCTCGAGGGGCGCGCTGACCTTGCTGGATGACGGGATGAATGCCGAGTGCTTCACGGGCGAAACTGCGCTTTGACGAATTCCAATGCTGCCTCCCGGGAGCCGAGCTGTCCTTCCAGTTGCGCGGTCTCCACAGCCTGGAGAATTTCCTTAAACCGAGGTCCTGGCGGGTAGCCTATCTCGATCAGGTCATCTCCATTCACCAGCGGTTTGGGGCGAATGGCTTCTGCCGACAGCTCCCACAGTTTGGCGCGCACCCATTCGTAGCTGTCCATGCTGCGGTGGCTGGAAAGGCAATCGAGACGATGCAATTCCAGATGCTCTTCAAACTGATCGAGTCGCAGGAACCGCTTCAAGGTGCTGGTGCGCATGCGGGGCGCGTCGCGGAAGCGCAGATGGTGCTCCACCAGCGCTGCAATCTGCCCAGTCTGTCCCTGCGAAAGGCGCAGGCGGCGGCAAATCGCCTCCGCCATTCTCACCCCGACCGAGACGTGCTGGTCGAATCGGATGCGGTCTTCTGCCACGCGGAAGGTGGGGGGCTTGCCTACATCGTGTAGAAGAACGCCTATGGCGAGAGTGGGCGTGCAGTCCTGTTGGAGCGACTCCAGCATCAGCAGCGTGTGCGTCCAGACATCTCCTTCGGGATGATACTGCGGAGGCTGCTCCACGCCTTTCATCGCCGCTATTTCCGGCAGGACTTCTTGCAGCAATCCGGTTCCGTCCAGCAACTCAAAGCCCCGCCGGGCGCGGCCCCCGCACAGGATGCGGATCAGTTCGTCCCTCACCCGCTCGGCGCTGACTCCGGCGATATTCCCGCTCAGGCGGCGGATAGCGGCAAAAGTCTCCGGGTCAATCTCGTAGCTGAGGCAGGCAGCGAAGCGCACGGCCCGCAGCATCCGCAGCCTGTCCTCCTCAAAACGCCGTTCCGGGTTGCCTATGGCCCGGATCAGCCCCCGTTTTATGTCCTGTTTACCTTCGACGAAGTCGAGTACCTCGCCGGTGGCAGGGTTCATCAGGAGCCCGTTGACGGTGAAGTCGCGGCGCAGCACGTCTTCACGCGGCTCGCTGGAGAAGCTGACCTCGTCCGGGCGGCGTCCGTCGCTATACAGGCCGTCGTTGCGGAAGGTAGCCACCTCCACGCGATGGCCGCCCTCCACTACCATCACCACTCCGAACTGTGCTCCCACGGCCAGAGAGTGAGGAAACAAATCCAACACCTGCTCCGGCAGGGCGTCGGTGGCCACGTCGTAGTCTTTCGGCTCCGCTTCCCGCAGCAGGTCCCGCACGCAGCCGCCAACGAAATAGGCCTGAAATCCTTTCTCCTGCAGCTTGTCCGCCACACGCTCGGCCAATCGCCGGGCGGCCGAGGCCGCCTTCCGGCACTCTTCTGTTTGCCTAATCCTCATGGGCGCGGTTCCAGGACAATGGTTTCCGAGACGATTGCTTGCGGGTTAGCGGTTTCCGGGGTGCGGCCTCCGGTTGTTGCTCGGCATCGGTTGGAGGCAGCGCGGTCGCCAACTGAACGCTATCGAATCCAAAGCGGTTCCGCAAGCGGTCAGCCGCAGCCAGCGCCCGGCCCCACTTCTGGTTCGCAGAAGCGGTTAGCAGATTTGCCTGGCCCGCACGGTCACTGAGGCCGTTGGCCTGAACCCCCAGCAATCGTACTTTCCTTAGCTTGTTCCAGTTCTGCCGGAAGAGACGGCGAGCAGCGCCGAGGATGCCGTCGTCCAGGTTGGTCGGCTCAGCCAGGGTTTGAGCGCGGGTGATGGTCTGGAAGCTGGAGTACCGCAACTTCAGTGTAATCGTGCGGGCATAGAGTCCGTGTTCCCGCAGACGCGCCGCCACCCTCTGCGACAGATCAGCCAATGTGGCCTCGAGCAAGACCGGGTCTGCGAGGTCCTCTCCGAAAGTCTCCTCATGCCCGATGCTTTTGGCCTGGCTCTCCGCTTCCCAGTCATCCACCTCGGATGCCTCCCCGGAAGCAAGCTCCCCGCCCGAAGTGGGAACCACAGGAAACCCGTATTGGCGCGACATGGACTCGAGCTCCGCCAAAGGCTGCTGTGCTCGCCACTGCTCCATGTCGCCGATTGTTCGAATGCCCATCCCCCGCAGATTTTTCTCTGTGACTTTGCCGACGCCCGGAATTTTTTCCACCGGCAACGGTGCCAGGAAGGCCGCCTCCGTTCCCGGAATCACCCAGAGAACTCCGTTCGGTTTTGCCTGCTCGGAGGCAATTTTCGAGACCAGCCGCGTGCAGGAAACCCCGATCGAGCAGGGCAGTCGCGCATCCCGGGCGACTTCCTCGTGAAGTAGATGGGCCGCGCGGAGTGGGGAGCCGAACAGGCGCTCGCTCCCGGTTAGATTCAGATAGGCCTCATCCACGGATACCATCTCCACGCGAGGAGAGAATTTCTGGAAAATCTTCTTGATCTGCTGCGAGGCGGCGCTGTATCGCTCACGGCGGCCCGGCAGAAAAATCGCCTGCGGACAGAGCCGCGCCGCCCGAGTGAGCGGCATGGCGGAGTGGACGCCAAACCGGCGCGCCGCATAGGAAGCCGCCGCCACCACTCCCCGCTGGTTGGGCTTCCCGCCCACGATCACGGGCTTTCCGCGCAGGGAGGGGTCGTACAACTCCTCCACCGAGACAAAGAAGGCGTCCATGTCCACGTGCAAAATGGCCGGGGACGTGGGTGATTTGGCTTCCATAGTTAGAATTCCGCTCCCTCACGGCCTGCCCTGAGCGAAGTCGAAGGGAGCTTGCCCAAGGGGTCGTGGCTCGGACTTCTTTCCATCTGCCGTCGGCGCGCGCCGGGCGGTTACGACCCGCACAATGCCTGCCAGGTCGGGCAACGAACGGATCTGGTCCCAATCGGAGGGCGGCAACAGTCCGCGCACCCGTTCCTCGGCATCATATCCCAGTTCGAGCACGATATATCCTCCCAAACGCAAAGCGCGGGCAGCCTGCGGAATCAGCCTGCGGTAGGCTTCCTGTCCGGATTCTCCCGCAAAGACGGCGCTTGGAGGTTCAAAGTTGCGCACCTCAGCCTGCACTTTGCTTCGATCCCGCTCGGCGACGTAAGGAGGGTTGCAGGCCACTATTTCCAGTTGCGGCAGCGCCTCGCCGGAACCGATTTCCAACAGGTCCGATTGCAGGAAGGTGATCCGATTTCCCACGCCCAGGCGGCGGGCGTTCTGCCGCGCGGTTTCCAGCGCCTCGGGCGAATGATCCAGGGCGTAGAGTTTCGCGTGGGGAAGCTCGCTGGCCAATGCTACCGCAATGCAGCCGGAGCCGGTGCCGACGTCGGCGATACGGCAGTCGCCGTCTGAGGGAAAGTGCGGGCGGGCCAGATCGAGCGCGGCTTCTACGACGTGCTCGGTCTCGGGGCGGGGGATGAGAACCGTGGGGTTCACGCGGAACTCCATGCCCCAGAATTCCTGACGGCCGGTGATGTACTGGGTGGGCTTGCCCGCAACCGCTCGTTCAGGCAGTGTCCATAATGGGCCCATTCGCTGGGGGAAAGTTCCCGTTCCGGATGGGCGTGGAGGTGGGCGCGGTCGCATTGGGCCGCGTGCATCAACAACACCTCGGCGGTAAGGCGAGGCGAGGGAACGCGATCCTTTTCGAGCAGCTCGATTCCCTCTGCCAAGGCGGCTTTCAGTTGCATGGTCCCTGCGTCCTGGGCCGGTTCAGGAATGGAGTCTTGGGGGTCAGGGCACCCCATCAGGAGCTATGTGGAACCCGATCCGAGCCGCGCCTGCCCTGCCGGAATGCTTGTCGCCACCATACACAAACCAACTCCGCCGAGCAGGACGGGTTGATTTTCTGCTCTGCCATGTCGATCTCCCAGCCGGTAGGTAGCGGCAGGCATTCCTGCCTGTCCCCTTAGAGTACAGGCCGGTAAGGCCTGTGCTCCATTTCCCCCCGGTCTGCCCTGCCTAACCCCTCGATGAATGGCTTTGTTTGGCTTTCCGGTGGCCATTTTTAGCAAAACAAACCCAAAACAAAGCCATTGCCCTAATCTTCTGTATATCTCATATCTCTTTTATATACAATTAGTTAGCTGGATATCGGAAGTTTTGCAATGGCTTCGTTTTGCAAAAAAACTTTTTTCTTCCCGTCCCCCTCCTCCGCGTAGGCCGCGCGTGCCCTCCGGCCCTATTTTCCCTCTCGCCCATTCCGGGAGCAACAAAATTATTCCGATAATTCCGAGGATCCCGAATCTTCCGAATCTGGCTCCATCGCCCCGCCTCGGGTGGGGTGAGGCGCAACCTCACTGGTTCTCGTCCAGGGAATCTCGAATCACTTCCCAGGTTTTTCCTGCTTCGGGTTCGCCCGGTGTTCCGCAATCCGGCGACTCAACTCCCGCTCTTGGGCCGCAGAAAGCGGGTCCCGATCCAGCCGGATCGTGACCTGCTGCTTCAGCCGCTGGGCATAAGGGTTACGCTTGGCTTTAGAAAAATCGTAGTGCTTTCTCATGGCCGTTTACGCCGTCACCAACTCCTGCTTGAGCTTCTCGGCTTGGTGATGCGTGACAAGGGGTTCGACCACCGGCTCCAGGCGGCCTTCCATCACCGAGTCGAGCTGATAGAGCGTCAGCCCGATGCGGTGGTCGGTGAGGCGGTTTTGAGGGAAGTTGTAGGTTCGAATCTTTTCGCTGCGGTCGCCGCTGCCCACCATGGCCTTGCGCTCCTGGGCCTGCGCGTCGTGCTGCTTTTCCTGTTCCAGGACGAGCAGGCGGCTGCGCAGCACCCGCATCGCCTTGGCCTTGTTTTTGATCTGCGACTTCTCGTCCTGGCAGGATACCACCAGACCGGTCGGCTGGTGGGTGATGCGGACAGCCGAGTAGGTGGTGTTCACGGACTGCCCTCCGGGGCCGGAGGAGCAAAAGGTGTCGATGCGGATCTCTTTAGGATCGATCGCTACCTCCACCTCATCGGCCTCTGGCAGCACGGCTACCGTCACCGCCGACGTGTGGACGCGGCCCTGCTGCTCGGTCTGGGGCACCCGTTGCACCCGGTGCACGCCGCTTTCGTACTTCATCTTGCTGTACACCTGGCTGCCCTCAATCATCGCGATGACCTCCTTGAGGCCTCCGATGCCGGAGTAGCTGCTGGAAAGCATCTCCACTCGCCAGCGCTGCGATTCGGCGTAACGGCAGTACATGCGGAACATCTCTTGCGCGAACAGAGTAGCCTCATCGCCTCCCGTCCCGGCGCGTATTTCGAGCACCACGTTCTTCTCGTCGTGCGGGTCTTTGGGGACGAGCAAGAGCTTCAGTTCGCCTTCGACCTGGTCGCGCTTTTGCTCCAGCGTGGCCCATTCCTCCTCTGCCAGGGCGCGCATCTCGGCGTCCTCTTCCTGCAACATACCTTTGGTTTCGGCGAGAGACTTTTCCAGGTCTTTCCACTGGCGGAACTTGTCCACAATGGCGGCCAGCTCGCTGTGGGCCTTGGCGGTCTTTTGGTAGAGTTGCGTATCGGCAATGATCTCGAACGTGCTGAGCTGGACGTTCAGCTTCTCGTAGCGCGACTCGATCTCCCTGAGTTTGTTTAGCATCAGCATGAGGCCACCCTCAACTCGCCGCTCTGGGCTACCTGCGTTACAATGGCACGCGCCCTTCTGCCGGTTCCGGCTGTTCTTGCGCTGGCGGCAAGAGCCCGAAAAGAAGGGTAATCCCATTATATTACAACTAGTTGGATTCGTGGCGAAGCAGCCGGTAGTCAATGCTGCCGCCTCTGCCTGCAGAGTGTTTTCAGGCTTGCTAACCACTCTTGCCTGCAACCGACAACCCTTCTATACTGCGACTCGTTAAATTAAAGCCCACATCAGCAGCATCCACCATGGAATTCCAAGCGCCTCCAGACCTCGATCCCTTTGAAGTGTTGTTTGATACCAGCGAGCCGAATCCCGCGCTGCCCCCCGGCTTGCTGCGGTTTGCAGGGAACCTCGGTTTCCCGCCGCCGCCCCCGGAGCGGCCCTGGGTTTACGCCAACTTCGTGCAGAGCCTCGATGGGATGGTTACCTTCGGCGGGAAGCGATCGGGGGGACAATGGATCGCGCAAAGCCGCCACGACCGCTGGATGATGGACCTGCTGCGCGCGCAGGCCGACGCTGTCCTTTACGGCGCGGGTTCCCTGATCCAGGAAACGCTTTCCTTGGGTGTTCCGGGAGGCCCCGTTTTCCGCATCACCGACCCGGAACTGCTCCGCCTGCGCCGCGAGCGGCTGGGACGGGGCAAGCAGAGAAATATCCTCCTCACCGGTTCCGGAAACCTGAGGCTGGCCGACTACCGCTTGTTCCGTTCTGAGCTGGTTGAGACGATGGTCGCCACAACCCCGCAGGGCCTCCGAAACCTGGGAGAAACCGGCGGGACGCAGGTTTTAGTCTCCGGCTATGGAAACTCAGTGGACCTGGGCGCGCTGTTGCGCTCGCTGCGGAAAGAGCACGGTGTGCGGTACTTGCTGTGCGAGGCCGGCCCCACCCTCTACGGACACATGGTTCGGGGCGGATGGGTGGACGAAAAGTTCCTGACCATCGCTCCGCAGGAGGTCGGTCCCGGCATTCCCTCCGGTCAAGAAGGGACCGAGCCGGATGAACGGACAGGCGCTGCAACTCGTCTGACCAGTTTTGCCGGCACGGGATTCTCCATCGAGACGGCCCCCTGGTACAGGTGGATCAGTTGCCGTAAAGCCGGCGACCATGAATTCAGCCGGTACCGTGTCCTGCCGCCGGAAACGAAAAACCCGCCGCGCAGCTAGTTCCGCTCCGAACTGCCGCCTTTGACTCCCTGCGACGAAGCTTCCTGACGGCTTTTCTTCTGAAAACGCCGGGCTTGTCTTATACTGTCCTCTCGAAGCGGAATCCATCCCTGGCCGGACGCAATGGCCCGTCGCCAATTGACTCGGCAAGGGCGTGCGAATAAACGACGAGCGCGTAAAAGAGCGAACGCGTAGAACGTAACCTTTCCTTCCTTAAACCTAGTGGAGATGAAGCCATGAAAAAGTTTCCTATCGCTGCTGTTCGTTTGGCCTGTCTGTTTCTGGTTGCCGCTTGCTTCTCAACCGGAACCTCTCAGGCTCAAGACTTGGCCGCCTTGCGCGAACTGGCCGTCTACCCCAGCCTGATCCTGCACAACGGGAAGATTGCCAGCATGGACCCGAGCCTGACTTTCTATCAGGCGATGGCGGTGCGCGAAGACCGCATCTGGCGATTGGGAACGGACGCCGAGCTTGTTTTCCTGGCCGGCCCCGCCACCGAGGTGATTGACCTCAAGGGACGGACCGTGGTTCCGGGCCTTATCGACGCCCACACGCATCCCCACCTGTGGGGTCTCTGGCATCTGGGGGGGAAGTACGACAAACAACTGGAGCCCGCCTTTCTTCCGGCCAGCAGCCTGGATGAGATCCGCTCCGAGCTGGGCCCTGCCATCCAGAACCGCGCCCGCGAGCTGGGTGAAGGGAAATGGGTCAGCATCAATATTCCCTGGCAGATGTGGGATGAAGCCTTCGAGAAAGGAGTGGTTACGGAGGAGGAGCTGGATCGGCTGGCTCCGAACAATCCCGTCCTGATCGAGTCCGGCTACGGGGGCGCCTTTCCCAATGGCAAAGCGAGAGAGTTGATGCAGGAACATTTGGGAAAGGTCGTCACGGGCTTGCGCGCCCGCTATTTTGTTCCCCATGACATCATTTTGCGGGACCGGCTGCCGGTCGTCGCTGATTTCCTGGAAGAAGAGATGCAGGAGAACTCGGCATACGGGCTGACCACTTTCGGGAGCCACATCGAACCGATCAATGTGCTGCGGGGCCTCAAGATGCTGGATGCGCAGGGTAGAATGCCGATGCGCTTTGCCTGGGTTCACCGCGCCGGCTTCACTCTGGCAAAAGACCCGGAGGAGTTCTACAAGCTCTACGGAGACATCGTCGGGCACGGGACCGACTATCTGTGGAACATGGGCGTAGGCGGAGAGTCCTGGGGCCAGGGCTGCACGCAGGCCGTGGGGCTCACCGAGGAAGTGCGCGAGCGCGACCGGCGCACCGCCTGCAAGACTATACCGGGCGAACCTTACTTTGACGCCCTGCTGGGCGCCGTGAAGTCCGGTTTGCGGGTGGCAATCCTGCACGCCACCAGCGACGGGATGCTGGACGGCGCCTTTCAATTGGCCGTGGAAGCCATGAAGGAGCCGGACGCTCTGACGCTGGATGAAATTCGGAACATGCGGTGGGGCTTTGAGCACGGGCAGCGCATCCGGCCCGAGCAGCCTGCCATCGCGGCCCGGTTCGGTTTCTTCATGAGCTTCCAGGCGACGCAGTACTCGCGGGCCCGGCTGCTCACCCTGCAAGACTATGGCGAACAGTACGTTCCCTGGATTGAGCCGGCCAAAAGCTGGCTGGACGCCGGGGGCCGGATGATCCTGTCCTCCGACGCTCACATCGGGGCAATGAGCGACACGGCGGAGAAGATGATCCACGAGGCGCTGATCCGCGACTGGCCTTATCGTGACTCGGTCTGGCCCTGGGTGGCTTTCTACGTGACGCGGGAGCTGAATGGCAAGGTCTGGACCCCGGAGGAGAGAATCGACCGCGTCTCCGCCCTGCGGGGCTGGACCAATTGGGCGTCCGAGTATGTTCTCCGCGACCGGGAGATCGGCACGCTCGAGCCCGGCAAGCTGGCCGACTTTGCCGTCATCGACCGGGATTACTTCACCATTCCGCCCAGAGAGTTGTTTGACATCAAGAATTTAATGACTGGCCTGGGGGGGAAGATTGTCTTTCGGTCGCCGGATTTTTAGAAAGGAAATGCTGCTCTCGCGCAGAGTGCAACGGGGACGATCCCCCAACCGAAATGGGAAGAATCCTTGAAAACCGGATCACAAAATATGCTAGTCGGGCAATGCTTGCACAGGCATGGTTTCCCGGTCATCATCGGCATTCGGTTCTCACGGAGCAGGAGATTTGCGCACAAGATATATTCGTAATCAGAAAAAAGGCTGCCTGGAGTTCGTTTCAGTAACAAGGCTCTGAAAACAAAGAATTCATTCAGGAGCCGTACCACTTGCTCAATTGCATGAAGCGGGACATACACGGATGATTAGGCGCGTTGACTGGCGGGCAATTGCAATCGTTTCTGCTTTTGTGCTGCAAGTATGCTTCTTTACCCCGCTGCAAATTTTTCTGAATAACGTCAGTGAATTCTCAGCGGATTTTGCTCAATTGTTATTGTTGTTCCTGCTCGTCTCGTCCGGTTTGATCGCGGTTTTATACTTGGCGGCCGGCAAGCTTTCCTCTCAGATATTCCTGGCTGCCGTTACATTTCTCAGCGTCGTGGCATTCATTGAGTCCAGGATTTTTTTTGGTCTCGCAGGACATCAACCCTTTGCCGGCGATATGATTGATTGGGAGCCGCTGAGCGCGCTCTCCAACGTAGAATTGGCTGCCATCCTCGCCCTGGCATTGCTGTTTGCCGTATTCAGACGGCGCCAAGAGCTTTTCTACTCTGTTTCTCTCTTCATTCTGCTCTTTCATAGCTTCGGGTTCCTTCATGCGACGATTACCCGGTGGGATGCGATTCAACAATCCGCAAGAAGCGTTCAAGATACGTCCCCTTACTTTAGCGATTTTTATCGCTTATCCAGAGAGCGCAACGTAATTCACATTGTGCCGGATAACACCCAGGGCGCTCTGATGCACGAGATTTTGGCTTCCGACTTCGATCGATACTCTGAAGTGTTCGATGGTTTCACTTTGTTTACCCGTGCTGCCGGGCGCTATCCACGCACTTTTGCTGCGATTTCATTTTTCATGACAGGCCTGGGGCCCGACCCTGAGACGGACTTTGTTCCATCTGTGCCTTTCACTCATCAGTACAATTGGACGGTGCTCAATGAACATTCCCTCGTGAACACGCTAGCCGCGCACGACTTCAAGGCGTTCGGCTATCAGTGGCGCGATTCCTATTGTGCAGGGCGTTACACGGCTTGTAGGGCTGGGGACGTTTTCCACGGACACACGATCAGCCCGGGAAAAGCCGCCCACTCGGCACGAACCGGACTTGACCTTTTGGATATCGCCTTATTTCAGGTCACGCCGGTTCTGATTCGTCGTTACATCCATAATGACGAACGGTGGTTTCTGTCCCAGCTAGCGACAAGAACGCGCACCTATTCGGCCATCTTAGATCTGTTTCTCGAAAACATGACAACCGATGAGCGTCCTGGCTCGTACAACTATTTCCATGTCGCGGGCGGTCATCCTCCAATCCAGTTTGACGAACATTGCAACTATGTAGGTACGCAAAAAGCGGACCATGAAAACACACGAGCGCAAGTCACCTGTACCTTGTTGCAACTGGAGCGTCTGGTCCAAAAGCTCAAGCAACTGGGCATTTATGATGAAACTATGATCATCATGCACGGTGATCACGGCAACGAATGGCTCACCGCATCGTTGAACTCCGTGGGGGACAAGGTTATACTCCCACGTGTGAGCGGGTCTGCAAACCCTGCCATATTGGTGAAACCGCCAAAAATGCAGGGTCCCCTGAGATTCTCACGTGCCCCAGTGAGCATAGGTGACGTCCCGGCGACGATCAACGATGCTTTTGCGCTGGATGGCCAATTCCCGGGTATGCCCATGCTCAGTCTTAATGAGACCTCCGAGCGCGAGCGCGTATTCCTCTGGTATGATGTTGGACCTAGAGGCCCATATGAAAGTACTCTGGAGGCGCTTCCCAAGGCTATGCGCTATCGCATTCGTGGCGATCTGTACAGCCGCGATGGCTGGATTCTGCCTTCCCCATCCCATCTGGAAGAGGCTCCTGCGGCCTTGACAATGGATCACCCGCGCTTCTCGCGTTTCACTCTGGGTTTCAGCACAATGGAGGGCCAAGAACGGCCAACGCGCTGGGTTGAGGGCGCGCTAGCCCGCGCCTATCTTTCTTTCCCGACCGAAGGCAGGGCTCAGCTTGTGTTCGACACCTACGTACCCCCGTCGATGACTGGGCAATCAATGGAAGTTTCCGTCAATAACCGGATTGTCGCCAAATTGGATGAGCAAGACTTGGCTGGAGGCAAACGGCACGTCACTCCCCTGCCGCACGACTTACCCCGCGGAAAGGTCAATGTTATCGAATTTGCTATGGGAAAAGCAGCAAAGTCTGAAAATGGCAACCGTCTTTTGTCAGTAGTATTCACTTATGTCGGACTGGAACCGCTGGAGTAGCGGCGACTGGCAACTCTCTGTTTCCTTCGCGTCAGCATTTCCGTGATCATCCGGGCTGGAACCGGCGGATTCGTGCTATGCTCTGTCCACCCCTTAGCCGGGCGAGGATGCAAGGTTTTTCTCCGCGCCGAGAGCCGTATATAATTGCCGTATGTAATCGAAGAGAAATAAACCACTAGGTTTAGACTGCTTTGAGGTGCCCGAATGAAGCATTATCCTCACATGATTCTTGCCCTGCTGGCGCTGCTAGCCAATCCACCAGCCGCCCAGGCATACATCGACCCGGGAGCAGAAAGCTTACTGCTACAGTTGCTGCTGGGCGGCGTAGCCGGCGCATTCGTCTTTTTCCGGTTGTTCAAGCAAAAACTTTTCAGCCTGCTTGGCCTCGGGAAGGATGACCAGGAAAATTGATGACAGTAAGGATAGTCTGGAAGCCATCGCAGATGAAATTCTGCGGCCAATGAGACGTCATCGAAATATTATGATCTGCTACAGCGTGCTCCGTTGCGGTTGACTCCCTTCCTCATGTCGTAATGAGCCACTCCATCGACAACAGTCAGCGCTCGAATTTTCCGCCTCATCCTCACGGCAAGGCCTCGATTCCAGAAAAAAGCGATATCCAGGCAGACGACGGCTCATTCCGCGACCCGGGGGGATTTATCTTTCGGAAAGACGGAAAGGTTTTTCGTGCCATCGGGCAGCATTCGTTGGAGGACTGGAACTGCTTCTCAGCTTCGCCCTTGTTCCAGGATTTACAGAAAGATCATCTGCTCATCCCCACTCATGCAGTGGCGGCAGATGTGCGCTCCACGTTCCCGGAGCAACTCGCGGATTCAGGCATAACCGTGGTCGAACACGAGCGCGTCCCCTTTGTCTCCTACCCTTACGAATGGCCGTTTGGAATGCTCCAGGAGGCCGCCCTCCTGCACCTCGATGTACTGGAAAGGTGCCTCTCTCACGATCTGATCCTCAAAGACTCCTCGGCCTTTAACGTCCAGTACATCGGAGCCCGCCCCGTCTTTATTGACGTTCTCTCGTTTGCCCGGCTCAACCTCGGGGAACCCTGGATCGGCTACAACCAGTTTTGCAAAATGTTCCTTTTTCCTCTGATGCTCCAAGCCTACAAGCAAGTTCCGTTTCAAAGCTGGCTGCGGAGCGAATTAGAAGGCTTGGATCCTGCCACCTTCTCCCAGCTTTTTGGAACTCTGGACCTGCTTCGCCCCGGAGTGTTCACGCACGTCTATTTGCAGGCACTTATGCAGAAGCGCCTGGCCGCGGCTCACACCAGCGTGCGCAGCAAAATCAAGGCAGCCGGGTTGCCGAAAAGTTCCATTGTCAACAACCTTCGCGGCTTGCGCCGTGTGATCCGCAAACTGAAGGTAAAGGCAAGCGACTCCACTTGGGCGGCCTACACGCAAACTCACAGCTATAGCGATACCGGCATGCGGCAAAAGGAGGATTTTGTCCGCCAAATAGTGGCCGGACGGAAACACCGTCTGGTGTGGGACCTGGGTTGCAACGTCGGCCAATTCAGCCGGATAGCCGCCGAACACGCTGATTATGTGGTCGCCATGGATGCCGACCAGGTTACGGTGGAAGTCCTTTATCGAAACCTGCGGAAAGAAGGCCGCCCGAACATCCTTCCCCTGGTGATGGACCTGGCCAATATTTCTCCCAGCCAGGGATGGGCGGGTAACGAGCGCCAATCCTTGCCGGACCGGGGCAAGCCGGATTTGGCTCTGTGCCTGGCCTTGATTCACCACATAGTGATCAGCGCCAACATCCCTGCAGAATCATTCCTCGCCTGGTTGTCCAGGCTGGGGACTTACCTGATTATCGAGTTCGTGGGCAAAGACGATCCCATGGTTCGCCAGCTTCTGCTCAACAAAGACGACACCTATGACGCTTATAGCCGTCCCTCTTTTGAGAGTTGCCTGCGGCAGTTTTTCCGCGTGGAACGCAGCCTCGAACTCGCCGGCGGCACCCGCTGCCTTTACTACGCCACTCCGCATTCCGATACACCAACAGTGCGTTAAACAGTTTAAAAAAAGCCCCTATGCCGCTTTTCCCTCGCCAGTGCTTCTTTCCAGAGCCTTCGCGTCGCAGGGAGGATGCTAGGTGATTTCTTCCTCTCTTGTGATAACGGCTGAGAACGTGCCCGAGCGATACCGCAAGCTGCTTACGCTTGAGCGGCCAACAGCTATATCATCGACCCACGAAGAGAGGTCATAGCCGGGCCGGCAGAGCGGGAAACGACACTCACGGCGACGGGAAGCCTGGAGCATCTCCTGGCAGCGAAGGCGGCATGCGACGTTGGGAAACACTACGCTCGCCCGGACCAGTTCAGATTGCTGGTTGATGACCGCCTGGTGTGGGATATGGTTGAAACCACTCTCCCAACCCTCGCCCGCGAGATCGACTTGCTTTTGGAGGATGGATGAGTGGAGTTTGCGGACGTGATGCCGGGCGCGCGGCCTTGCCCTGGAATCGATCGGCGGGACAGATCCTCACTGTGAACAAACTATAGTTTTCTGACGTCCCGTTATCGCATGTCTAAACCCCTGATAACACTGCGTGTTTCACTCCCCGATCGCAAGGGGGTTTTTGGACAGAGAGAGAACTCAGCACAGCGCCGAGTTGCAGTCTCTCCTTCAAGGAATCGTTGGAGCCACCTCCGGTGCCAACAACAACTCCAGCGGCTGGCCGTTCTGCCCCGTGAATCGGAGCGATCCGGACGAGGCCTGGCCCGTGGAACCGCCGAAGAGGATGAATTGCGTCGTCCATCCGCCGGAATCCGCCAAATAGGGGAAGTACAAGCCGGATACGGTGGGGGGCGAGTTTTCATCGGACGGCGGTGTCGCCGTCACCACAATTTCGTTCCGCTGGTTGCGCGTCATCCGAAGACCGACGACTGCGATGTCCGGCGCCGTGGAGGCAATCCGCAGAATGCCTGAAAACGGCATGGTCAACTCGGGGAAGAAGCCGTCGATGACTCGAGCAACCTGGCCCCTGGCGGGAATGGTGAGAGACTCTGTGAGTCCCGTCGCTGTCCCGTCCAATGCTGCCAATTCGAGGGAAACCACGGTGTCCCTCCCCGATGTGTTTGTCAGGGCGATGCCGCTTCTCACCGAGTGGGGTTGGCCGCCTGTGCCGTTCGCCTCAACGCAAACACGAAACGCGGCTCCTGGGGTGGATGCCGGGACACCGGCTTGGGAAACGGTCACGCCGCCGCTCTGGAAAGAGAAGATACTCATTTCCGACGGAGCGAAGCTGCCGAAGTTCGCAGCCACTCGGACTGATCCGACCTGGAGGGGTCCGGAGGGGTCATCCCTTCATCGACCGCCACCTGTCCATATCCGGAGACGAGCGAGGGGGACGCGCCTTGGGAGGAAATGGAAACCCCGCCCCTGTCCGTGATTAAAAACGGCTGCGTGGCGGACGGAACGATATAAAAGCCAGCGCCGATGATATACGTCCGGGATACTGGTCCAACTCCAGGAACGTTGGCTGTAAATATACGCTCACGGGCGTAGGTTACCTTGGGTATCTCGGCGCTGTCGGAGTCATCATCGGGATTGTCGAAATGATACTCGACGAAGCCGCCCTCCGGGTGGATTCTCCATCAGTCGGTCTATGAGCTCCTGCTTGAACTCTCCGTCCCAGGCATTCTCCCCAGGGAGGTGCTCGATTCGCTCCACCAAAAGCTCCGCCGCCTTGCGGGCGAGATCAAGCATGAGTTCGGGCGCCATCTGGAGGCCATCGTGCACCTCACCGTTTGCGACTGAACTCGGCTCTTTAGCGCTTTGTGTCGAGGCGTCCGACGGCTCTCGTTTCCCCTCTGATCGTCCCATCCCCACTCCTTTTCCGGACTGGACTCCCTAAGCGTCACAGCGCAACGTGGCGGCGATTCCCGGACGGCCAAATAGCCCGCACAGAGTACCACAGCATGGTAGAATGGGGCGTAGTTGTCGGCGATGAAAGCCTGAGCGTTGCGACTTCCCGCCTGGCTTCGAGAGGGAGAGATCAGGGCTGATGTCGATAATAACGAACCCCAAAACAACCATGGATGCAGCCGAAAGAAACCATGACGATCTAAGATTGAGTCGGCCGGGCGGCGGGAAAGCTCAAGATCGATAATTCCGGACAAGATGCTCAAACCCATTCGGGAGGGCTGACCCTGTGGGCTGCAAAGACACGGTCTGGCTATGAGGAATCCGGAACCGCGTATCGTATCGGTGGCGACGGCCGTTCCACCGCAGCGCTTTACACAGGAAGAGGTGTTGCGGCTGGCAGGCTATAGCCGACCGATTGCGCGGGAGATTTTTTTCAACAGCGACATTGACTGCCGCTACCTCTACATGGACCGCAAGGATGGAACTGTAAACGAGAGCCCGGACGACTTGCACCGACGCTATAGAGAAGGTGCGGTACTGATTGCCCGGCAGGCGGCGCAGCGCTGCTTGGCAAAGGCGGGCTTGGGCGTTGAAGATATCGATTGCATCCTCGTTTGCTCCTGCACCGGTTATCTCTGCCCGGACCTATCCACGATTCTGGTCAAGGAAATGCTGCTCTCTCGCAGAGTGCAACGGGGAGCTTTATTGGGCCTGGGATGTGCTGGAGCCCTTCCCACGCTGCAGCGCGCTTATGACCATGCCCTGGCCTATCCGGATCACCAAGTGCTGCTGGTGGCGGTGGAGATTTGCTCCGCCGCATATTACATCGACGATAAATTAGAGACGCTGGTGGGCAATGCCATCTGCGCCGATGGTGCGGCCGCCTGCTTGCTGACTTGTCGGGCCGTTACCGGGCCGCGCATAGCTCGCTTTGCCTCATTGCTGGACACGAGCTGTCAGGATTCTGTAGGTTTTGAACAACGGGACGGGCGCCTGCGCATCATCCTTTCTCCTACGATTCCAGGCATGGCTCCTCCCATCATCGACCGGCTGCTCGACGAGTTGCTTCGTCCACAAGGGCTGAGCCGCAACGATATCCGCCACTGGTTGCTCCATCCGGGCGGCCGAAAAGTAATTGACCGGGTGCAGCAGGCGCTTAACCTGAGCGACGCCGATCTGGCCGTCTCCCGTCGAATCCTGCGGAACTACGGAAATATGTCGTCCCCCACCGTTCTGTTTGTGCTCAACGATGTCCTGGAAACGGGTTCCGCCCGCGCGGGCGACCGAGGGGTTCTCCTAGCCCTGGGTCCTGGCTTTGCGGCCGAGGCGGCCTTGCTGGAATGGTAAAAAGCGACAGAAATGCAACCGTTTTCGACCCTCCATCCAGAAGCTCGTGATTTCTCTTCGCGAGTTCTGCGCCCGGAACTGATCGATGCCGGGAATATGCCCGATGAGGAAGTGCGACGGAATTTGTTGGACCTCCGTCGCATCAACAGGCTTTTTGGAAGCCGAAGACTCTTGCTGGAAGTTCTGGAGAAGCAAGTTTCTCGCCATAAACTGACAGGGTTCCGTGTCCTGGATATTGCCAGCGGCTCCTGCGATCTGCCATTCGCTATCCTGAAATGGGCAGAACAGCAGGGACTCGAAGCGCAGGTCTTTGCGTTGGAATACTGGCACAGATACCTAACGCTGTTTCGGGATGAACTCGCGGCACACACCAAGCTGCACCCGTTCTCTGCCGACGCGTTACACGCGCCTGTGCCGGATCAAGCCTTTGATTTTGTCACTTGCTCTCATTTCTTCCATCACCTTTCGGAGGATCGAGCTGGCGAGCTTTTGCGGATGATGAGCCGTTGGGCGCGCTACGCCGTAATCGTCAGTGATCTGGAAAGGCACCCTGTTCCCTACTATTTCTTCCGCCTGTTCAATCCTATATTTACAACCTGCGCCATGAGCCGCATAGACGGTCTCGTCTCGTTTGAACAGGCATTCCGTAAGGAGGAATTAAAACAGACGGCGGACCGTGCTGGCTTGCGCAACTGTACGGTCGAGCGGCGCTGGCCCTACCGCTTGCTTTTGGTAGTAGAATCTTTCTCAGCCGCGTGAGCAAGGAATAGTTCCGCCGATTCGATCATGACAGGCGAGAATGGTTGAGCCGACAGATCAGCGGGCGTTATGATACGGGTTAAGTGGAAGCGCAAACCGGCATATCCGGTTTCGGCGGTGAAAGTTTTCTAAACCTACAGCAGGGGGTGGGAAGATGCCTTGGAAAAGATTTTTTGCAAGATTTTCTGCTCAGTGGTTCGGTGTGATCTTCTGCGTGATGGTGTCCAGCGTTGGGCTGGCAGCTCAGCAGTCCGGGGGGCAGGCCGACATCATCTTGCACAACGGAAAAATCCTGACGGTTGACGCCGACTTCACCATCGCCGAAGGGATCGCCATCCGCGGGCAACGGATCGCCGCCGTCGGGTCCAATCAGGATATTCTCCGGATGTCGGGTCCCAACACCAGTATATTCGACTTGAAGGCCAGGACGGTAATCCCCGGGCTGATTAACACCCATATCCACATCAATGACGAGGCGGAGACCGATTATGGGATGGAGATCGGATACGAGGGGATCATGGCCTATCCCATCGACTGGAACGGCGTGACCACTACGCAAGACGTGCTGAACCAGGTCGAAGGGCTCCTGGAGAAGTTCACCTTCCAGCCGGGCGAATGGATCTACTTTGCCAGCGCCGGGGGAAGCAATGACCGCAGCGTCAAAATTATGATTGACGGCCTCAACCGCTGGGAGTTGGACAAGGTGACTCCAGATAACCCGATTGTCATGGGGATGACCTGGCCGAACGTGAACGGCGTGGTGGTCAACAGCAAAGCTTTGGACATTATCTGGGCGGAGCATGGCGATTTCTTCGAGACCTACGGGCGCTATTGGGTGAATGAGGACGGAGAGCCGGAGGGCCATTTGGAGTCGCCCGGGCTCCGGTTTGCCCTGGAATACCTGCCGACTCCCCCGCCGGAGAAAATGGGCCCGATCTTCAAGCTGGCCTCCGAGGAGCGGGTTGCGCAGGGTGTCACATCGTTTTCCACGCGTTTGCCCCAATATGCCATTGACGCCTTCCAGTGGCTGGAATCCAGAGGAGAGATGCCGGTGCGGCTTGCCTATGGGCTGGAAGGCTACTTCGGAGTTACGGACCTGTCGATGGGCATGAAGGATGCGGCTGCAAAGATGGGCACAGGATCGGACAAGTTTTGGGTGATCTCGGCAGCGCCCTCGGCCATTGACGGTTCCGGTAGCCGGGCTTGCTCGGGCCAAACCCGTGTCGGGGCCGTTTCCGACGTGGAGGCGTGGTTCCCGAGCGGACAATGTCTGCAAGACATTGAATACCGGGGAGCGAAAGGAGCGCCGTTCCGGGGCAACTACTTCAGGGACTGGTTTTCTGTGACCGCCCGCGATCAGGTCAGGCTGGCGAACACCCACGCCGCCGGAGACCGGGCGGTCAAGCTGGCGCTCAACTTGTTTGAGGAATTAGCTGAGCAACATGGACCCGACGTGGTCAAAGGCTGGGCTTTTGACCATTGCCGCATGCTGGACCCGGCCGACCTGCCCAGGGCAGCCAAGCTGGGCGTGATGTTCAGTTGTTCGGCCACGCTGGGCTCTCCGGGCAGCGAGGGATCAGCCTACGGGGAAGAAATTGCGCACACGTTTCCGTCTCCGCTGAAAAGCATGTTCAACGCCGGCGTCATCACGGCGGTGGAGTCGGCGGGCGGCAACACATGGCAAAGTATCGAGAGAATCATCACGCGCAAAGGTCCCAGCGGAAAGGTGTGGGGTCCTCAAGAAAGGCTCACACGGGCCGAAGCCCTGCAAACGGCCACGCGGAACGCAGCCATCTACATCTTGAAGGGGGACCATCTCGGCACTCTGGAAGCGGGCAAACTCGCCGACCTGGCCGTTCTGGATAAGGACTATATGACGATGCCGGAAGACGACATCGGAGAAATGCAGCCCCAGTTGACCATGATGGATGGCAAAATCATGTATGTCCATCGACAGTTCGCGCAGGAATATAACTTGAGCGGCGACGGCATGATTGTCTCCACGATGAAGGACCTGGAGGCGCGCCGCAAACCCTCTAAGATTAGCCGCCGGTAGAGGCCGCCCGGACAGGTGCATACCGGCACCGGCAGAAGTGGATCAATGTCGCCCTGGAGCGGAATTTGCCCGGCCTGGGCGAGAGGGGCGCGTTTCCGGTCGCCGAATCTTTAGTCTGGATACTCTTCCCGCGCGAGGCGGTAAAGCACGTGCGGCCGGCTGGCGTGGACTATGCCGCACAATGCTGCTTCGCTGGTGCGTTTCGATCTGCCCCCTTCGGAAGCGCGCCGCCTGCAACAACGAATACCTGCGCTGGTTGTCCGCAGCGACCGCCTGGGGAAGTTGCGCACGGTAGCCGGGGCCGACATCTCCCTGGAGAAAAAAACCGGCTACGCCGCCGTCATTCTCTATTCCTATCCTGAATTGGCTGAACTCGAACGGGTGTGGTGTTCCGGCCAGTTGCGGTTCCCCTATGTGCCGGGCTTGCTGGCCTTTCGAGAGATTCCGCTTTTGCTTGAAGCCTTCCAGAAGCTGCGGCGACGCCCTGACCTCATCCTGGCCGACGCCCACGGGTGGGCTCATCCGCGCCGCGCGGGGCTGGCCTGTCATCTGGGAATCGTTCTCGATACGCCGACTATCGGCTGCGCCAAATCGGTGCTGGTCGGGCAATACGCGATGCCGGCCGCCAAGCGCGGTTCCACTTCTTCATTGTGCGATGGCAAAGAAACGCTTGGCGTAGTGCTGCGCACCCGCACCGGCGTGCGTCCCGTCTTTGTCTCCTGCGGCCACCGGATTTCGCTCCAGACGGCGGTCCGGCTGACGCTCGATTGCTCGGACGGCTACCGCATCCCCAAGCCTCTCCGGGAGGCTGACCGCTGGGTCAAACAGCTACGCATCACGCATAGCCACAGCCACGGCAAAGGGACCGTCGGGAGGAAGATGACTCCATAGCAGGCGGAGGATGCCTGGGAGCTGCTACGCCGCTACTCCCGTAGAGAACAAGGGAATGGGTTCGATCCGCTTCTGGCGAAAATCCTGCTCGAGTTGCTTCATCTCCGCCGCCGTCAGGGGATGCAAAAACTGCTCGTTGCGCTGGTGCAACTCCTGCACGCGCAGCTCGGTGACTTTCTGTTTGGCCTCCTCCAACTCCTCCCGTGATTCAAGGGTCTTGGCCAACTCCTGAATCAATTCGGGGCCGTGGTGCAACTCGTCTTGGACGACGGTGCGCTCGTGCCGGGTAAATCGCTCAGTGAATTCATCGGTCACGGGAAGCTTCGTCATCACGTAGTGGAAGCCCACCGCCGCTCCTTCAATGTTGGTGGCAATCACCCTCCGGACCCAGGAGGAGCGCGTCTGCTGCATCTGCTGCTGGGCCAGATCGAAATAGCAGTGACTCTCCGGCCAGAGGGATTTTTTCATGCCCGGTCCCGGCCCGAGTGTTTCAGTAAAATCCCCATAACCCCACATCTCCGGCACTTCGCAAGGCTTGCCTTCCAGATACCAATCCAGAACCTTCATGTAACCCCAGTAATGCTCGGCCTCCTCGAAGCTGTCGGCGCTGGACTTCTGGATGCTGTCGAGCGCGTCCATCTCCTTTGCCTTGTTGAACATTACACGGGAGTGGTAAACCATCGCGCCATATTCTTTGGTGGCCTGCAAAGCCAGCCAATAAATGTCCCGGTCGCGGTTTCTCCGCTCCGAATACGCCAACGCCACCCGGTGCACAGCTCCCGTAAAGACATCCATCAACCCTGCCAGTTCTTCCTGGACACCCTTCTCCGTGAATGGCATGCTCGCGTCCTCCCTTTCTGAATTTGTTGCATCTCCGATGCCGCCCCGCCGCTATCCGAGCGCCGGGACAATGGCCGGCTTGATCTCCTGCAGAGCCGCCATCGACTCCAGGGCTTCGTTCACCTGTTCCAGCGGATAGGTGTTGGTGATCATATCGCTAAAGCGGAAACGGTCCTGGTGATTCTTTAGAAACTGCAAGGCTTTGTAAAAGTGTTCTACGTGCGCTGAGACAACGCCTACAATCTGCAGCATGTCCAGGTTGACTTTGCGGGGATAGAACTCGATGCTTTTGTTGGAAGTCTGCCCGATAACCAGATACTGTCCCCCGCGGCGGACCATCTCCAAGCCTTCCTGGAAAGCCGCAGCCGGTCCGGCGGCCTCGATCACGATGTCCGCGCCGCGCCCGCCCGTCCGCTTCTTGACCATCTCGATCCGCTCGCGCGGGTCGGTGACTTCTTCCAGGTTGATGGCGCAGGCGGCTCCCCACTTCCGGGCCAGTTCGACCCTGAGCTTCGGCGCGCCGATGCTGATGGTCTGTCCCGCCCCGGAAGCGATGCTCATGGCCACGGCATAGAGCCCCACCGGTCCCGTCCCCAACACGGCCACCGTGGGCTGGACGCCGAAGCCCCCTAATGCATACAGCCGTTCAAAGCCGTGGACTATGGTGCGCAGGGCGCAGGTGGCCGAGGCGGCCACTTTGCTGTCCACCCCCTCGGGGACGCGAACCGGGCGGCATTCCGGCAGAATGTAGCAGTAGTCGGCAAAGCCGCCGCTCAGATAAGGATGCTTTTCCGCGCTGCGCCATCCGTTTTTGCTGGCGTAGGGACACAGCGACGGCTGGCGGGCGACGGTGCAGTAGAAGCATTTCCCACACCAGGGATAGGCCCACACGATCCTATCGCCCACCTGAAGCGGCTGGTCGCCGGCATCGCGCACCACTCCCTTGCCGAGCGCGGCGATGCAGCCAACCATTTCATGGCCCATTCCGACGGGCCATTCCGGCACTAGGTCGCCCTGCCAGATGTGCACGTCGGTGCCGCAGATGGTAGCAGCCTCCACTTGGGCGATCATCGCTCCCGGCTCGGGAGACAATATCTCGATCTCGCGGATTTCCACTCGCTCGCGGGGAGCCTTCAGCACCGCCGCCCTGCTTTTTTTGGGAAGCTCAGCCACCAATATCCTCCTGTCGTTCTGTGCTCGATTATTGACGATGCTGCGAAATGCCGCTGTCATTCCGAGCAGCGTTAGGAATCTGTTCGTTAACGCAATGTTTCGCCAAAAAGCAGATTCTTCGGACCGTGTGAAGATTCTACTCCCTGCTTTTTGCGTGTCAACCAGGGTTTTGCTGTGTTGACCGGGAATTCAGACCGCCGCCCCCGTCTTCGTTGGGTTGATGCAGATCAATGTGCGAGTTCCGACTGCTGTAGCTCCCAGCGACGCCGTTTCGGTCTCGCTCGCCATCGGCAACGCCAGCAGCCGGCCCGGCTTGACCCTGATCGTCGAGCGAACTACGGGAATGCTCCCATTAACTCCCATTGGTAATGGTCCTCACGCGCGGCTTCTCCGCTGGCTGAACTTTGATCCGTGCAACCGGGGCACAAAATATGTTTTAATTTCCCTCTACAACCCGGCTTTTATTGTTCAGGCATCGCTGCCGGGAGCTAGCCGCAGAAGCTGACTGCTAGACAAAGCAGCACTGGGATTAATCATCAATCAACTTGGAGGATTCATGGCCATTCATAATGTAACCGTAATTGGAGCCGGCCTGATGGGCCGCGGCATCGCCCACGTGGCGGCGCTCGGCGGGTATCAGACCACGATGGTGGATGTCACCGACGACATCTTGCAAGCCGCGCTCGCAAACATTCGCGGCGAGATGGAAAAAGGGGTCGCGCGCGGCAAGCTCGCGGCGGAAGCCAAAGACCAGGCGCTGGCGCGGCTGACGCTCGCGACGAGCCAGGAAAAGGCCGCCCAAGACGCCGACCTGATTATCGAAGCCGTCCCGGAAGATATGAAGATCAAGGCCGACACCTTCACGCGCTTGGACAAGGCCGCTCCCGCCCACGCCATCCTGGCCTCGAACACCTCCTCGCTTAGCGTTACGGAGATGGCTGCCTTCACCGGCCGCGCGCCTCGCTTCCTGGGAATGCACTTTTTCAATCCCGTTCACAAGATGAAGCTGCTCGAAATTGTGGCCGCGCTGGAGACTGCCGAGGAAACCATCCAAATCGCCAAACAGGTGGGACAGCAGATGGGCAAGGAGACCGTGGTAGTGAATGAAGCGCCGGGCTTCATCACCAGCCGCGTCAACGCCATGATCGGCAACGAGGCGTTTTGTATGCTACAGGAAGGCGTTGCTACCGCTGAAGACATCGACAAGGCCTGCAAGCTCGGGCTGAACCATCCCATGGGGCCTTTTGAGATGGTAGACCTGGTGGGGCTGGATACGCGTCTGCACGTGCTCGAGTATCTCCACAAAACGCTGGGAGAGAAGTTCCGCCCCTCTCCGCTGATGGTGCAGTACGTGAAGGCCGGACGGCTGGGCCGCAAAACCGGCCGGGGGGTGCATGAATATCCCCAGGCGAAGGGTCAGACAAAAGCCTGACTCGTTTTGCCGACACGCCTTCATTCAGCTACTTATTTTTCAGGATCAATGAATAGGAGACTCTCAGTGGAGTGGAAAAATATTAAGCTCGAAGAGGACAATGGAATATGGACGCTGATGATTAACCGCCCCGAGATGCGCAACGCACTCGATGCGACCACAGTGAAGGAATTCCGCGAGGCGCTGGCGAGTTTGGACACCGGCAAAGCGGGGGTTTTGATCCTGACTGGGTCGGGCGGCAAGGCGTTCGTCTCCGGCGCTGATATCGGGGACCTGCGCAGCCGCACCAAGAAGCAGGCGCTCGAGGCCATCAACACCGGACTGTTTGCGGAGGTGGAGAATTTTGCATGGCCCGTGATCGGCGCCGTCAACGGATTTGCTCTGGGCGGCGGCTGCGAGTTGACGCTGGCCTGCGACATCCGGATCGCGAGCGAGAACGCCCGGTTCGGTTTTCCGGAGACCAGCCTGGGGATCATTCCCGGAGCCGGAGGCACGCAGCGCCTCCCCCGGCTGATGGGCCTGGCCCGCGCCAAGGAATGGGTCCTGACCGGCGATATCTATGACGCCCGGGAAGCCGAGCGGCTGGGCTTGATCAGCCGCGTGGTGCCGCAGGAAAAACTGATGGAGACGGCGAAGGAGCTGGCGCGTAAAATCCTGAGCCGTGCCCCTCTGGCCGTCAGGCTGGCCAAGCTCGCGCTCAACGCCTCTTCTCGCGCACCGCTCGACAGCGGGCTAACCATTGAGATGCTGGCCCAAGGGATTCTATTTGAATCCAAGGACAAGTATGAGGGGATGACCGCGTTCCTCGAAAGGCGCAAATCCAAGTTTACCGGCGAGTAGCAGTAAGGAAGACGGCACTCGCAATCGCTGGCGTGTTGTTTGCGAACGGGATGTGAGAAAGAACGATGCCGCAGATCGAAATTACTCAGGGAGACATCACCGAAGCCGACGTCGAGGCCGTGGTGAATGCCGCCAACCATGACTTGCAACTGGGCGGCGGCGTGGCCGGGGCCATCCTCCGAAAAGGCGGCCCTTCCATACAGCAGGAGTGCAACCGTATCGGTCGCGTGCCGCTGGGAGAGGCGGCAATCACCGGCGGGGGACAACTGAAGGCCGGCTACGTGATCCACGCCGCCAGCATGCAGCTCGGCGGTCAGACGACCGTGGAAAACCTCCAAGCCTCCACGCGCAACAGCTTGCTGCGGGCCGAGGAAAAGAAAATCCGAAGCATCGCTTTTCCCGCCGTCGGAACCGGGATCGCAGGCTTTGACACCCGGCGCTGCGCCGAGATCATGCTGCGGACCGCGGTAGACCATCTGAAGGAAAAAACTTCTCTCGAACGGGTGCTCTTTGTCCTGTTCGACAGCCAAAGCCGGGAGATTTTTGAGGAAACCTGGAAAACGCTCGCGAAAGAATCGCCGCGATCCTAGAAGTTCACCTCCCGTCACCCCTTGCTTTTTGTTCCGTGCTCCGCAGGGAACCCCGAAAGGCTTCGATGAAGATGAACGGAAAGTCCGGTATCGAAAAGGTGCGCCAGGAACTGGCGCGGTACGAGCACCCGCTGTTTGACTTCTCCGCCAGGGAAAAAGGCGAAGCGGTGGAGGTAATGATCGATTTTCGGAATAAGGACATGGGGATTCATACCTACTATTACGAAGTCCACCCCCGCGACCTGGCCCACACACAGTTCCCCTGGACCTTCGAGCGGCAGATCTACGATTGCCTGCACGATTACATCGTGGAGATGTTTACGCGGACGCCTCCAATGAAGTAGATGCAGATGCAAATGAAGTGAGCGATGCCCTCCCAACCGCCTCTCTTGCCGGTCATTCGGGACCTGATCCGCGCCTCCGGCCCCATCACGTTTCACCGCTTTATGGAGCTTTGCCTCTATCATCCGCAACACGGATACTACAACTCCAGCAGGGTCAGGCTGGGAGCGACCGGAGATTTCTACACCAGCGCGCACGTCGCGCCGGTGTTCGCGCGGATTCTGGCACGGCACTTCCAGCGGACCTGGGTTGCCCTCGGCAAACCGGACCCCTACGACTTGGTCGAACTGGGGCCCGGCGACGGACTGCTGGCAAGCGAGCTGTTCTCCTGGATCGGCCGGCGGTTCCCCGACATGTCCGCCTGCCTGCGCTATACCGCAGTAGAGCAAAGCGCGCGCTTCCGAAAACGCTTGCAGGAAAGTCTCAGCCGATACGGCAGCCGGACCGGAATCGCCGAGGACCTGACTGCGGGGCCTGAAGCGGGATTCCAAGGCAGCGTCTTCGCCAATGAATTCTTTGACGCCCTTCCCATACACATGCTGTTCTGGAGAGACGGGCGCTGGAGGGAACGCTATGTTTCGCTCAGTGGCGAGGAGCTGGCTTGGCACGAAGGCGAGCCGAGCACGCCGGAGTTGACGCAAGAGGCCGAACTGCGATTCGTTCCGAGCCTGGAAAGTACAGAACGAGAAAATGGCTGGGTAGCCGAAATCTGCCCGCGGGCCGGAACTTGGATTGAAAGAATCAGCGGGCGCCTGCAAAGAGGCGAGATACTGCTGATTGACTATGGCTACACTTTGGAGGAGTGGCAACGGGGCCGTTTTCCCCAGGGAAGCGCCCTGGGCTATCGCAAGCATCAAACGGTCGGCGATCTGCTGTCGCATCCCGGCGAACAGGACCTCACGGCGCACGTGAACTTTTCGCAATTGACGGCGGCTGGAAAGCAGTGCGACATGCCGGTTCGCGATTTGCAATCGCAGGCAAGTTTTCTGATGAAGCTCGGCCAGGAGGACGAGTTCGGAGAGGTGTTTGCTGACTGCGATTCCGAGGTGGAACGCATCCGTCGCTCCCAACTGCTAAAGACGTTGATTCTGCCTCAAGGTATGGGGGAGGCGTTCCGCGTTCTGAGGATGGAGAAAGCGTTATGACCGTTCGCCGAAGCGTCTTTCAGGGCAAAGGCAGCAGCGGCTCCTGGTCCGGGCGGAGTTGCTGGTCCAAGGCGTTGAGCAGCGCCGCGGTCGCCGAGTAGCTTCCCATCAGAGACACCAGGTTAACCACCCCCTGCCGGCCGAACGTCTCCACGGCGCTGGCAAAGGTCTCCGAGCGGACTTTTTTCTCCTGAAACAGCTCCCGGCCAAAACGAATGATGAGGGCTTCGGTCTCTCCGAGTCCCGCAATGGGTCTGCGGTATTTGACGATGTCGATGATCTCCGGCTCGAGGCCTTCCCGCAGGCCGGCCGGTTCATGAGCGGTCCACTCAAACTGGTTGTCCATCTCGCGAGCCGTCACCAGAATCGCCAGCTCCCGCAAGCGCGGGTCCATGCCGGATTCATAACGAAGGTATCGGTTTGCAGCGCTCAGGTGCTCCGCGACGCGGGGACTGTGCAGCCGGATTCCGCCCGGTCCCCGCAACCCGGCCAGCGCGCGCGATTCGGGGCTGACGTATGAGTCGTAGAGCTGCTGACCGCGTTCATCCAAATCTTCCCGTTGGATCAAGGGAAGACGGGACCCTGAGTCGGGATAAATGTCATCGGGAGTCGTCGCTGGAGCTTCCGCCGCATCGCGTGCCGCAGCCGGAGAACTCTGCTCCGGAGTGCCGATCGTACTGCACCCCAGCAATGCCACCCCCACCACCATCAGCGCCGTTAGTGATTGAAATCCTGTCATCTCGCATCTCCTGCTGGAACTCTGCATAGGATTGTACAACGAAATAGAAATGGAAAAGGATGTTACGTCCTGTCGAGCGGTTGGAGAGGCTCGCACCGGCACGCCACTCACCCCTGCAAAGACAACTCGAAAATCAAGCAGCGGCCGGCTTCCGCTTCGCCAGCATCAGCAAACCGGAGACAAGCAACAACGTGTTCGACACTCCAACCCATTTCAAGGAGCCGGGAACACCCAGCGTATAGAGACCCACCGGAATGAAGGAAAGCGCAAACACCACAAACATCCAGAGGGGTCTTGCCTTCCAAGCTGCCACCGCCCCCACCAGAGCCAGCCCGAGCATCAGAGCCGCGATGGCGTAGGTGCCCGCAGTGACTCCCGCAATTCCTATACGGATTGAAAAGAGGAATACGAGCCAAAGACTGAAGGTGGCCGCCGAGGCAGCCAAACCGATCGAACGGCCAGCTTGCCACATGCACCTCTCCCTTCAGAATCAGCCTGGGCTGCTGGTTTCCCGGCCACCCCGCTGGTAAGGCTGCTGGAGATACTCATTGGCCACCGCCTGTGCCCCTTGGGTGTCGTCCTTGGTCCGCACGGCCTGCTGGTATTCGTTGACGGCGCGGTCCCGCTGGCCCGTCACGTCGAAGATCTGCCCGAGATAAATGTGGCTCCAAACCTCCGTCCACAGGGGCTCCAGATCCCCGTTGAGCGCTTCGCGGAAGGCATTGGCGGCGGACTGGTAATTCCGGAGAAGGAAAAACACCTCGCCGACACGGTAGTGGGCGAGCGAGCTGATACGGCTGATATCCAGGGCCTGCTGGTATTCCTCCAGAGCGCCGGAATAGTCCCGCTGCTCGACGGCCATCTCGCCCCGGGCGATAGCAACTCTCAGGCGAACCGAGTCATTGTACTTCAGCACCCGGTTATTGGGGTCCACCAGAACCCGGCGCGGCTTCCCGAAAGTTTCAATCGAAAATTCTGAAGACCGGCCCATTACCTGGACCCGTTCGGTCACCGGGTCGCCGTCGGTTTCCACTTCGAGTTCCACGGGCATGCTGAAGGTGTCCATATCCTGCTCGATTTTCCCCACTACCTTAAAGCCGTCCGGCACCCGGTAGACGACGTATTCAGCCTCGAAATTGGAGGCCCCCGTGGACTCGATCCACTGAAGAAAAAATTGCCTTATATCCTGGGAGCTGGCCTGCTCCAACTCCATGCGAAAGTCTTCCGTGGTGGCGGAACGGAAGGCAAACCGGTCTGAAAATTGCCGGAGGGCCTGGAAGAAAGCCTCATCTCCGATCACCCAGCGGAGCATGTGGAGGACGACGCCGCTCTTGTCGTGGACGATGGACTTGAATTGGGGAGAAAAGTCGGTCAAGCTACCGGCTGCGCTGATGGGAACCGTGTCGTGGGTCAGGGCCTCGACGGACATCTCCCGCATGCGCTCCTCGAGCGCCGCTTCCCCGCCCAGGTGTTCCAAGTACAGAGCTTCCGAATAGGTAGCCAAACCGTGGTCCAGCCACAGGTCAGCCAGCGTGGCCGGACTCACCAGCGCGCGCCACCACTGCTGCGAAATCTCATGCGCCAGCAAACGGTAGTTGACATCGGAGCCGATGGCGCGTGATGCCAGAAACACCACTCCGGGAGCCGAGTATCCCCCCAGGGAGCGGTCATCGATCTCCACAATCGAAAGGTCCGCCTGCGGGGGCAGCCCAAACCGGCCGCTGAAGAAATTCATCATCCGGGCCGTCTCTTCGCCGTAGGTCCGGGCCATTCCATAGTTTTTCCCGGAAAAATAGACGTTCATGGTGAGGCCCTCTGCATTCACCACTTCCGGTTGTAGAGGAACCACGGCGAGGCTTCCGGCGAGCTGCGGTTGCTGGTAGGAAAACGAGAACCGCAGCTTGTCCTCGTTCCAGGCTGGAGGCTGGGACTTGCCGCCGAAGACTACATTGAACCCGGAGGGAACCGTGATACCGATCTCAGCCGTGTAACGGCTGGTGGGGTAGCCGATCAGCGGGAACCACCGCGCCGGATAGAGCAAATAGGACCCTTCTTCTCCGACGTAGGCCAGCCGGACTCCCTCCGCCGGACTGTAGTCTGCATTCTCAAAGACCCCTTCGTACTCAAAGGTGATGGTTGCTGTCTGGTCCTTGGGAAGCACCTGACCCAGGCTCACCGAGAGAGTCAGATTGTCAGCGCCGCGCTGGGCTGAAAGAGCATCTCCTTGTTCATTCTCAATGTTGGTCGGAAACAGGTTGTTGTTGAGCTCAAATTCCAGCGAGTACACGTCTTCCAAAGCCTGAAAGCGAATCTGGGCCCTGGCCTGTATCTGATGCGTTTCGGGAAACAACTCGGCTTCGATCACATAATGCTGGACAGCAACGGGGTCTCGGAACTCCTGGAAATCGCCAAAAAAATCGTCCCTCACCAGTTGCGGCCGGGCGTCTTCCTGTTCGCTGTACTGTGCCGGGACACCGCTTGGGAACAGGAACACCAGAAAAGCGAGCGCCAGTATTCCCATTTGGACCTTCCCCCGCGAGCGCAGGAAATCGCTCCTTCTCATCACTACAAACCGCCGCCAATAAAGTGCCTTCGTCAAGATATTATCTCAAAATCAACTTCCAAGCCAAAACAGTTCCGGGGCCGCGTTCTCCAGTTTTCATCCTCAATCCGCCGCCGCCCTGCCGTTTCAGCCGCGCCCGAGGTTCTCTCTCTCTTTCAACATAGATTCGGCAACCGCAACAGAACGTTGTATGGCATCGGCATTTTTTTGCCCTGCAGAACCGCCAGGAGCTGCCGGCGGATTCGATGCAGGCGAAGAAGGCGTGCCGGCAATCCCGGCGCGGCTCGGAGCGTTGAGCCGCCCGGCCACTTCCCGGAACGCCAGCCGCATCTGGCTGCTCGCTGCCTGGTCTTCCAGCAACTGCCGCAGGTGCGAAGCCACCACCTCCGGCTGGAAGCGGTCTTGAATGAGCTCCGGGACGACCTGCCGGCCTGCCACCAAGTTGACCATGCTGTAAAAGCTGGTCTGAACCAGTTTTCGTCCCAGCCACCATGTGGCCGGGGTGACCCGGTAGACGACCACCATGGGTGTTCCCAACAGGGCAGTTTCAATGGTGGCCGTGCCGCTGGCGACCACTGCCGCTGCGGAGTGGGCCACGGCATCGTAGGTGCAATCTTCCACGACAAAAAAGGGGAGTCCGGATTTTCCCACGCTGGCTCGAAGCAAATCGCCCGTCACAGTGGAGGCCGCCGGGAGGATGAAGCAGTGCTTTCCCTGCTGCGTCACGTGTTGCGGTGTTTGCTGCACCATGCTCCGGACCATCTCCACCAAAGGAGGAAGATTCAACGAGATTTCCTTCCGGCGGCTGCCCGGCAGAAGCGCAATCAGAGGCGAGGCCGTCGGAATGCTCCAGCGTTCTCTAAATTCGGAGGCGGTCATGGCAGGAGCCACCCGGCCCACCAACGGGTGCCCCACAAACTCCGCCGATACGCCAGCCTTCAGAAAAAACTCCTCCTCAAAAGGAAAGATGCAGAGCAGGCGGTCTACAAACTCGCGCAAGAGGGCCAGCCGGCTGCGCCGCCATGCCCATACCTGCGGGGCGACGAAGTAGAGGACTTGGACGCCTGCCCGCTTCAACTGTTTCGCCAGCCGCAGGTTGAAGTCCGGGAAGTCGATCAAAACCGCAAGCGCCGGCCGGCGTTTTCGCAGGGTCCGGCAGAGGAGGCGGAAGGCCTTCCATACCCGCGGCAGACCCGGGAGCACTTCGGCCAGTCCGACCATCGCGATCTGATGAGCCTCGACCAGAGTTTCGCATCCAGCAGCCTGCATCTTTGTTCCGCCGCATCCAAAAAAATGCACCGTTCCCAGCCGCTCGCGCAGGGCTTCGATCAAAAGCGCTCCATACAGGTCTCCGGAAGCCTCACCGGCGGAAATGAAGATGGGAATAGTGGATGCCACGGAATCCTGTCTGCTAGTATTGGTTCGCGTAATTATAGGGCGCGCTCACGCCTATGGCAACCGGGGCTGGGGAAAGAAAACCCGTTCCGTTTTCCGCCGACATGACGTAATCTGGAAGCGATTGCCCGCAAGAAAACACTTGCAAGCCGGGAGCCTTGAGATGCGCCGCCAACGGTCAAGCGAAAGGCAAACCCCGTCCGCCCAATGTGCGAGAGGAAAACCCCTGCGGGCATGGGTTGAATATTTCGGGCCTGTAGCTCAGAAGGATAGAGCAGCGGTTTCCTAAACCGCGTGTCGGGGGTTCGAGTCCCTCCAGGCCTACCATCTCTCTCTTTGTTTTCCCAACAGCTTGGCTGGAGTTAACGGAAAGGTTGCTGCGCCAAGAATGTGCAAGCCGTCCGAAAAGTGTCCGAATTGTTACGAGGTTGCCTGCTTAACACCCGGAGAGGCAGGCTGGGACGGGCAAAACACGCACAGCGACTCCGAAGAACAGCCAAAATGAGCCGCACTACCGCCTCAAGGAGGCAGAGCCCGGTCAATTTGAGCTTGACACGATAGGGCAACAGGCATAGGGTTTTTGGTTATGAGGAAGCTCAAAATGGAAATGCTAATTTTCATCGAGTAGTCGCGTCGGTCATCCGCTCTTTTGGGTGACCAATATTAACGATCAGCTAGGGTGACGTTATCTCAAAGGAACAGATAGAGAGTGATGCGGGTGGCCTCGTCTCGATTTCGTTCGTAGCTTGCCATAGAGTCAAGTTTCGGGTGTCTAAGAAAATCATCTCCGTCACTCGGTCCGCCACCTAATTCGTAAGGAGAATGGAGAATGAGCAACATAACATTGAAGGTGAACGGCAGTACGCACACCTTGGATATCGACCCTTCGACTCCGCTGCTCTATATCCTGCGCAATGATCTCGGCTTGCAGGGACCGCGTTTTGGTTGCGGGCTTGGGCAGTGCGGGGCGTGCTCAGTGATCATCAAGGGCGCGGCGGTTCGGTCGTGCATCACGCCGGTTTCCGCCGTTAATGGATCCGAGATCACCACGCTCGAAGGACTAGCCCAAGACGGCACGCTACACCCCGTGCAGCAGGCCTGGATTGAAGAGCAGGTTCCTCAGTGCGGCTTCTGCCAGAACGGGCAAATTATGAATGCTAAGGCGCTGCTGGACCGGAATCCGAATCCGACCGATGCGGAGATCCGAAAGGGGATGGATGGGACTTTGTGCCGCTGCATGACCTATTACCGCGTCCAGGCCGCCATCAAGCGGGCCGCCAACGAGATGTCGGCTTCCCGGTCAGATTCTGTCAAGGAGGTGGTGGGATGACAATCTTCACAAACATTCCGAAACAGGTTGAAGAAGTGATGGAAAAATGGAACGGGAGCACCTCCCGCAGAAACTTCCTCAAGGGCTCGGGGCTGCTCGTCGTGAGCTTCGGCGCAGCGATGGCCACCGACAATCCGCTCAGCCCTTGGGCAAAGGCCCAAGCCGCTGCGGCAGCCCAGGCTTCTGGTCCCTATCCCGACCCCGACTTTAGACAACTCGATTCTTGGATCGTCATTCATGAGGATAGTACGGCGACCTTCTACGTCGGGAAGACGGACGGTGGACAGGGTACCGGAACGGCCTTCCGGCAGATGATGTCCGATGAACTTGACATCGCATTCGACAAAACCAACCTCATCATGGGCAGTACCGATATAACCGTCGATCAGGGTGGATCGGGAGGTTCAGATGCGATCGCGCGGGATGGCCAGGCCATGCGGCGCGTGGCTGCTGAGGCACGGCGAGTCCTGCTGGAGATGGCCTCCTCACGGTTTGGGGCGCCTGTCGATCAACTCGCCGTCAGCGAGGGCGTGATCACCGTCAAAGCGGATCCTTCCAAGAAAGTCGCCTACGGAGAGCTGATCGGCGGAAACCGGTTCAATGTGACGCTGACGGGTAACGACGTCAATGCCACTACCGGTGTGGCAAAGGTGAAGGCGGTACAGGACCTCAAGAGCGTGGGCCAGCCGATTCATCGCTATGACATTCCTCCCAAGGTGGACGGCTCGTTGCCGTGGGCCGTGAACGCCAAGGTTCCAGGCATGGTTCACGCCCGCAACGTGAGGCCGCCAGTGGCGGGCGCCAAGGTGATCAGCATAGACGAATCTTCCGTCCGGGGCATCCCCGGATTCATCAAGGTGGTGAGCAAGGGCAACTACGTCGCGGTTGTATGCGAGCGAGAAGAGCAGGCGATCAAGGCGTCCAGACAGCTCAAGGTCAACTGGCAGAAGCCGGCGACGCCGTCCTTCCCGACATCGGAAGACCTGTACAAGTACATGCGCAACGCCACGCCCACCTCCCTCACCCGGGACCGGCCAGGGGCCCGCCGCCCGAACGTGATTGGGGACCCCGACGCGGCACTGGCGAGCGCGGCGAAGGTCATTGAAGCCGAATACGATTTCCCCTTCCAGGGGCACACGGCGATCGGCCCGGCCCATGCCATGGCCGATCCGTCCGACGGTCAGATGACGATTTGGTCCAATGACATGAAAGCCTATGGCCTACGGATAGGTGTCGCTGATTTTCTTGGGATGCCACGGGATCGGGTGCGCGTCATCTGGCAGGATGGACCTCAGTTGTGGGGCCGCACGGCAGCCGATGACGCGGGCTTCGAGGCCGCCTTCCTGGCCAAAGAGATCGGAAGGCCGGTCAGAATGCAGTGGATGAGGCACGAGGAGACGGCTTGGGATACCAAGGGCCCAGCGTTTGCATTCAAGATGCGCGGGGGGTTGGACGCCCAGGGCAACCTCATCGCATTGGAATACAATGCTCGAGCCGCTGATTATAATCACTTGGGTTATAACGACCCCGATACCGTGCTGATCGCTCAGCTCACGGGGAGGCGGCCCTCCACACCTGCCAGTGGCGGCGCATCATTTCCTTCGGAGATGTACGAAATTCCGAACCGGCGCAGGACAACCCACGTGGTGAGCCTGCCCCTCGTTTGGGAGACGCCGCTTCGCACCGGAAACTTGCGGGACCCCAATGGTCCGCAGGTGACCTTCGCCGGCGAATCGTTCATCGACGAGCTGGTGGCGGCGGCGAAAGCCGACCCGGTCGAGTTCCGCTTGAGGCTGCTCACCGCCAGCACCGACGACGACAACCTGTTTATGCGGGCCCGCGCCATCGCCGCCGTCAAGGCGGCAGCAAAGGCGTATGGTTGGGACACCCGTCCTTCGCCCAAACCGCTCGGGACCGGAACCATTCTCACCGGGCGCGGTATCTCGTACTGCGACCGTAACAATGCGGTCGTCGTAGAGATCGCCGAGGTTGAGGTGAATCGTGAAACCGGCCACGTTTGGGTGAAGCGGCTGGTCTGCACGCACGACTGCGGTCTGGTGATCAACCCCAATGGGCTGCGCCGCGCAATCGAGAGCAACATGCTCCACGGGATGAGCCGCGCGCTCCACGAGGAAGTGCAGTTTGACACCGAGAAGGTAACCAGCGTGGATTGGGTCTCGCATCCCACCCTCAGGCACACCGACGCGCCGGCCAGCGTTGACATCGTGCTGATAAACGGAGATCCCAATCCGAACCGTCCCGATCTTCCTGCCTATGGAGCAGGCGAGGCGGCAATCAAACCGATGGTTGCGGCGGTGGCCAACGCGATTTACGATGCGACCGGAGTTCGTATCCGCCGGGTTCCGTTCAGAGACAAGCGCGTACTTGAAGCACTCCAGGCTGCGCGCGTGTAACTGCTGAGGTTCGCATATTACAGCTCGGCCTCCGGTGGATCGGCGCCCCTCTGTAAAAGCGTTGCAACGCCGCGAGGTCCGGGCTGTATTTTGTGAACCTCAATGAGGTAGACGTTTGCAAGTGATTCAAGCGTCCCTGTGTCTCCAATCTGAAATCAGTCCACGAAGATATCCAAAAGCTGATTTGCTTTAAGACCTGAAATGCCTGGCGCCCACAGGAAACAACCAGGACGTTTCTTCTTTTGGCTCCGGGCTTCCCGGCCTTTCTCTCCGCCCTAAATTTGATTTCCGCACAGTGGTTCCGGGTGCCGGGCCTGCGGATTTTCAGGCCTTGCAGGGGACTGCCCGGAGCTCACGAAGAGAACAATTGCGCTGGAAGGGCTCAGTTGGAAGCTGATGGGTGTATACTCGCAACCGCCCGGAGCCCCAAAAACCAATTCCGGTTAATGAGTAACAGTTGTAGATTGGGACTGTAACGAACTGCTGTAAAAGCAGGATTTGCTTGGGCAACTTTTTGGCGAGGTGACAGGTGAGATGAGGAACACGAAGAAAACTCTGGCTATGGCATTTGCCACTATTTTATGCGCTGGGTGGGGATGGGCTCAGCAGGCAGATATGGCTGCCCGGCTCGGCTACCCCCAGTTGATTTTTTATAACGGCAAGATCGTCACGATGGATGACGCCTCGTTTGAGTCCCGTGTGGGGACGATTGCGCAGGCCATGTCGATCCGGGACGGGAAGATCCTGGAGATGGGAACAGATGCGGAGGTGCGGGCATTGGCCGGGCCGCAAACGAGGCAGGTCGATCTGGAGGGCCGGACGGTGTTACCGAGTTTCATCATGACGCACGAGCACCCGGTGGACTGGGCCTTTACGGAACCCCGCGGTTTCCGGCATGTGTTCCCCAATGATGATGTGATCATCTCTCGATGGCTGCCGAACCTGCCGGCGAGGGAACAGTTGGCGCTGTTTGAGCCAACGATGCGGGAGGCCGTGGCGAAAGCGAAGCCAGGGCAGTGGATCCGGGTGATTCCCAACTGGGGCCCAGACTACGAGTGGGCTGAACAATTTAGCGGGCCACGTGGTGGATTCTGGAGCGACTCCATCACCAAAGAATATCTCGATTTATTGGCGCCCGACAACCCGGTCTGCATCAGTGACGGCTTTACCAGCGCTTGCATGGGCAATACGAAGACAGTGGAAGAATATCGCAGTGTGCATCCGGCATTGGATCATTATTCAACTCTCCGAGTAGGCCTACCGCCGAGTGAGGAAGTCGCCCGTCGGATTGAGCGATCGGGCAGGTTACAACGTCCGGCGAATGCCGATGTTATGCTCAAGGGGAAGATACCGGAGTTGGCTGATGTGCTCAAGGCACAACTCGAACTGTGGGCCAGCTATGGGACCACAACGTTTGGTGGCTGGTGGTATGCATATTCTAATCTGCACGCATTTCACCTGCTGGATTCGAAAGGGGAAATGCCGGCGAGGCTTGCATTGGGCCATCGGGGGCCAGCGTGGGACTTGGAAACGCTGCGAATGTTGGCTGGCATGATGGGACATGGGACGGACCACATATGGTTTGTCGGAGCTTTCGGTAGTGGTGGCGGTTGCTTCTCGGTTTCGGAGAGGGCGGAGTGGACGGAGCAGCGTCGTGATAATCGGCCGAGTCAGGATCCTCGGGGTGATGGGTGCAGTAATGCTCCCGGCACGCATGGATATGAAATGAATGTAAGGATCGCGGAATCCGGCCTCCGCTTTGCCACAATGCATACAGATGGGGACAAAGGGATTGATTATCTGATGGATGCGATTGAAGAAGGCAGCAGACGGGCCGGGATCACGCTGGAGCAGATTCGTGCCAAGCGGCATGCTTTTGATCATGGCGCGGGAGCTCCTCGACCGCAGCAGATCCCTCGGATTAAGAACCTGGGGATGATGGTCAGCCAACTGAACACGATTCTGTGGGAGACCCACCGGGGTGCGTCCGTGATCGCCAAGCAGTATGGGCTGGAGTACACCAACTGGGTCGTACCCCGCAAGAGCGTAACGGATGCGGGTATCATGAGCACGTTTGAGATAGATCGGCCGCTGCCCCACAAGGTGTTCTTCTTCATCACTAAGGGCATGAACCGGTACAATGACCGGGACCAGATGGTCTATGGGCCTGGGGAGAGGACGGATCGGATTACGCAACTGAAGGCCCTGACCGTATGGGGCGGATACTACGTGCTGCGGGAGGACCTGGTGGGGACGCTGGGACCTGGCAAGTATGCTGATTTCATCGTCCTGGACCGGGATTTCCTGACGGTCCCGGAAGCGGATATTCCCAAGATAGAGGTGATGATGACGGTGGTCGGCGGAAAGACGGTACATTTAAATGCGTCGCTGGCAAGCGAGATTGGAATGCAGCCAGTGGGCGCAAGCACCTGGACAGAACCGATTCCAGAGGGATGGGAACCCAAGGCTTATTGAACCGAGTGTTTGGTTTGAGGAAAGAAGCAGAGGTGAGAAGAAGAGTGCTCTGCAAACTATGGAGTTGCTGGTGCAGACGCTTGGGAAACTTTTTGGCGAGGTGACAGGTGAGATGAGTAACACGAAGAAAACTCTGGCTGTGGCATTTGCCACTATTTTATGCGCTGGGTGGGGATGGGCTCAGCAGGCAGATGTGGCTACCAGGCTCGGCTACCCCCAGATGATTGTTTATAACGGCAAGATCGTCTCGATGAACGATGCTTCCTTTGAGCCCCGCGTGGGGACGATTGCGCAGGCCATGTCGATCCGGGACGGGAAGATCCTGGAGATGGGAACAGATGCAGAGGTGCGGGCATTGGCCGGGCCGCAAACGCGGCAGATCGATCTGGGGGGCCGGACGGTGTTGCCGAGCTTCATCATGACCCATGAGCATCCGACCGATTGGGCCTTCATAGAGCCGCGAGGATTTCGGCATGTGCTGCCGAACGACGATGAGATCATCTCCCGCTGGATGCCGAATTTGCCCCCCAGGGAACAGTTGGCGCTGTTTGACTCCATGCTGACCGAGGCCGTCCAGAAGGCGAAGCCGGGACAGTGGATTCGCATCATCTTCAACTGGGGCCCGGACTATGAGTGGGCCACCGATATGGAGGCGCTGTTTCCCAGGAGCATCACGAAGGAGTATTTGGACCAACTGGCGCCGAATAACCCCGTTACCGTGAAGGATGGATTCATCGGCACAGTTATCAACCAGATGGCCATCGAGGAGTTCCGCAAGGTGCGCGAGGACCTGGACTTTTACACCACCGGCCGGCGCGGTGTGGAAATGGACCCGGAGCGAATCCGCCGCGCCGAGCGTACGGGAAGACTGGGCCGTCCGGTGGACCCGGATGCCATGCTGCGGGGAAAAGTGCCGCTGCTGGCCGACATCCTTGGGGCGCAGATGGAGCTGTGGTCCAGCTACGGCGTCACGACCGTCGGATCCGGGCCTTACTCCGCCGCGAACCTGCAGGCGCTGCATCTTCTGGACCAGCAAGGCCGAATGCCGGGCCGTTTCGGATGGAGTTACCAGGGTCCCAAGTGGGATATGGAAACATTGCGGGTGATGGCGGGAACTCAGGAACATGGCACCGACCATCTCTGGCTGATCGGAGCTTTCAGCGGGTCCGGAAGCGGCTGCATGACGGTCCCGATGCGCCAAGACTGGATCGAGGAAATGCGGCAAGAAAATCCTGCCTATACCGGAGAGTCACGGTGCGCTTTCACGCCAGGCACCGGGAGCCGGGAGATTCAGGAGCGAATCGTGGAATCCGGGATGCGGCTGGCAGCCATCCATACGGGAGGCGACAAGGACATCGACTACTTCCTGGATGCCATCGAGGAAGGAAGCAAACGGGCCGGATTCACCCTGGAGCAGATCCAGGCCAAGCGGCACGCCTTTGACCATGCGGCGGGAGCGCCTCGTCCGGAACAGATTCCGCGTATCAAGAACCTGGGAATGATGGTGAGCATGATCAACACGATTCTGTGGGAAACGCACCGTGGGGCCTCCGAAATCGCGCGGCAATACGGTCTGGAGTACACCAACTGGGTGGCGCCGCGCAAGAGCGTTTCCGATGCGGAAATCATGACCGGCTTTGAGATCGACCGGCCTCTGCCGCACAAGGTGTTCTTCTTCATTACCAAGGGTATGAACCGTTACAACGACCGCGACAGGCGCGTGTACGGTCCGGGCGAGCGGACGGACCGGATTACGCAATTGAAGGCCCTCACGGTGTGGGGTGGCTACTACATGCTGCGCGAGGACGTGCTCGGCACACTGGACCCGGGCAAGTATGCCGACTTCATCGTCCTGGACCGGGATTTCCTGACGGTCCCGGAAGCAGATATTCCCAAGATAGAGGTGATGATGACGGTGGTCGGCGGAAAGACGGTGCATTTGAATGCGTCGCTGGCAAGCGAGGCTGGGATGCAGCCAGTGGGCCCAAGCACCTGGACGGAACCGATCCCGGAGGGATGGGAACCAAAGCCTTATTGAACTGAATGCTTGGTTTGGGGAAGGAAGCAGGGGCGAGAACAGGAGTGCTCTGCAAACTATGAAGTTTGCAGGCGACCGAGCCGGAAGGGGAACTTATACCAACCGAAGAGAGAGAATCTCATGGAGGTGTCGCCGTTGCTTTGGGAGGGGCAGCGCGAGACGGAAGGTAGAGTCGGCGGACGCGCCTGATGTCCGCTTCCGAAAGACCCCAGTGCTGCGAAATGTCTTCCCGTCTCTGAATCTTCCGGCGGTACCTCATAAAGTAATTCAGGATGTCCCCTCCATAGCCGAAGAAGAACATGATGTCCTCGTAGTCGGCAGTGTGCTCCAGCCCTAGCGCGTGCCCTATCTCGTGCACGCACGTGAGATAGACTACCGTGTCCCTAAAGAGAGTGTCTTGTCGCGCCTGGGCGTCGATCTCGGCTCCCAAGCCATCAACTTCCGGTCTCACGAAGACGGCAGCCCCCCGCCTGCCCTGCACCCGAATCGGCCGCATTTCCCCGTAGCGACTCTCCTGGGTGGAGACCCAATAGAGGCGCAGCAGAGCCGGCTCCTCTTCCACCATCTCAAACTCAAGGGTTTCACCGCTGGCCTTCCTCCAGGCCTCCAGCGCCCATTCAGCCAGGGCGCCGTCACCCGGCCGATAGCCGGGTCCTTCCTGAGAGATGTAAGTAAGAATCGGGTTACTTACGTCAAATGTTTGAAAGACGCGGCTTTGCCCATGTGCTTGGACCGGGAAGACGATCCAAATCCCCACGATCATCAAGCCGGCCATCATCCAAAGCAGCACTCTCTGGAGCCTACAGGTCATGTCGGGGCATGGTATCGCATCAACGGAGTCCGGTCTACAAGTATCTTATGGTCGCCCGTAGAAGAGCCTGGCGTGGTTTGAACTTGAATAAAATGGGCAAACTTTCCCTGGCAAGCCCAATCATTCTCCGCATCCGCATTTCTCGGGTGACCAGAGCGATCTACAACCTCAGAGATCGGTCCTTCTCCGAATCTTCTTCTAACGGTGGTTCCTTCTCGGAACAGGGGAAGGCGTCAAGGAGCGAGGAAAAAATGAGTTCGACGACAGGCTTTTTCAACTGTTCTTTATGATCGTTCATCCACTGGACCGTTATCCTCAAGACGTGGCGTATCTCGACTCCGGCAGGGGAGCAGATGACCCTGCTGGCCGTACCACGCTCGGCCACACGAATCCCGCCGATGAATCCTCGAAGATATCCGCCGCAGTTCACCGCAAGGTACTGCTCATCGTCTGTTAGCTGTGTAAAGACCTTCTGGGTAGCCGGCTCGCACTCCCTCAGGAAATCATCACCTGTGTCGAACGCCCAACCCCTGCCGGCAGCGAACAGCAAAACCAGAGCGACGAGTGCAAATCTCATTGCATTCCTCCCTTATTTTTGGAACCGGGGACCAGCCCGGTTGGAGTCAGCGTAATGGAGAGAGAACAAGAAAGCAACATCGGCTTAAAACCCGGTTGCGCCACAACGCCGGCTTCGCTTCTGATAAACTGCTCTCCGGCAACCCTGGCGAAGCCTGGCAAAGCAGAGATTAGAGCATTTCTCCTGTTACTGTAGATCATAGCCTCAATGGGCGAACCAGGCGGAGGCGTTGTCGGGAATATCCGACATAAAGCAGAAAGAAAGCAAACCGAGAGGGATCGCAATGCAGCGGAGAGAGTTCATCGGCCAACGGGTCAAGCGAAAGGAAGACCCCCGCTTCCTGCGCGGGGAAGGCAACTACGTGGATGACATCCAACTCCACGGGATGGTACATGCAGCCCTGTTGCGGAGTCCCCACGCGCACGCCCGGATTCGAGCGGTGAACGCCCGGGAAGCACTCCGGATTCCCGGAGTGCTGAGCGTCATCACGTTCCAGGATATTTCTCATTTGGCCAAGCCCATTCCCACGCGCCTGGCGTCCCATCCTTCCTTCGTTCACTATCTCCAATACCCCCTGGCCAAAGAAAAGGTTCGATACGTGGGGGAGCCGGTGGCCGTTGTGGTTGCCGACAGCCGGTACGTGGCGGAGGACGCCTTGGAGTGCATCCAAACCGACTATGAGCCCCTTCCGGCGGTCGTGAATACGCGGAGCGCGGTGAAGGCAGACGCCGTGCGGATTCACGAGCGGACTGCGGGCAATCTGGCCGGCTGCGGCGTGGTCGATCTGGGCGACGTGGCGGGAGCCTTCCGAAGGGCCGAGTTGAGCTTCTCGGAGCAATTCACGATCCAGCGGCATACCGGCATGCCGATGGAGACCCGGGGATTGATTGCGGAGTACAATCGGGGCACAAAAGTCTTGACGGTATGGGGACCGACCAAGGTTCCTTACTTCAATCGCTCGGTGCTGGCCACATTTCTGGGGCTGCCGGAACACGGAATCCACTTCATCGAACCGGACGTGGGAGGGGGCTTCGGGGTGCGGGGGGAATTTTATCCCGAGGATTTTCTGGTTCCCTTTCTGGCCCTCCGCCTGGACCGTCCCGTGAAGTGGATCGAAGACCGCAGAGAACATTTTCTGGCCGCCAATCACTCCCGCGAACAGCGATGGGAGGTGGAGGTGGCAGCGGGAAAAGAGGGCGATCTGCAGGCGGTGAAAGCAAGAGTCTGGAACGACATGGGCGCCTATATTCGAGGCTCGACGATTCCAGCCCTGGCCGCCGGCGTGTTTCCCGGCCCCTACCGGCTTCCGAACTATTGGTGCGAATGGAATGCAGTCATCACCAACAAGACACCCGTTGGCACCTACCGGGCCCCGAGCCGCTACGAAAGCAACTTTGTGAGAGAAAGACTGATGGACTTGATCAGCTCGCGTCTGGGTCTGGACCCTGCCGCTGTGCGGTTCCGCAATTTTATCCAGCCGCAGGAGATGCCCTACAGCGTGGGCACCAGCGTGCTAACCACTCCGATCGTCTATGACAGCGGCGACTATCCCAGGCTGATGCGGAAAGCCGTTGAGCTCAGCGACTATGGCCGCCTCCGGAAGGAACAGGCAAGCCGGCGCGCGGAAGGGAAATATGTAGGAATCGGTTTGGCCTGTTTTGTGGAGAAGACCGGCACAGGCCCGTTCGAAGCCGTCCGAGTTCGGATGGACCGTTCCGGCAAGGCGGTAGTGTACACGGGCGCAACCTCAGTTGGACAGGGTCTGGAGACTACGCTGGCGCAAATCTGCGCCGGTGAACTGGGTTTGGGCATCGACGACGTAACCGTGGTTCACGGGGACACCTCGCTGGCCCCGCACAGCACCGGGACTTTTGCGAGCCGGGTGACGGTGATGGGCGGAAACGCAGTGCTGCTGGCCGCCCGCAAGCTCCGGGAGAAAGTGATCCGGCTGGCGGCGGAGTATTTCGGCTGTTCGGAAGAGGAAGTCCGCTTCGAGGGATCGACGCTTTCTGCCAAAAGCGGGAGGCGGGAAGCCCTCTCCCTGGGTGAGCTGATGCGGCACGCATCCGACTCCTGGAAGTGGGGCGTGAGCGGGCTTGACCTCGAAGCGACCCACTACTTTGAAGCAAAGCACATGACCTATCCTCACGGCGCGCAGGTGGCTTTGGTGGAGGTGGATGCAGGCACCGGGGTGGTGACGGTGAAGAAGCTGTGGTCGCTTTACGATGTGGGAAGGGCCGTCAACCCGATGCTCCTGGAAGGCCAAATCGTGGGGGGCGTGGCACAGGGTTTGGGCGGCGCTTTTCTGGAAGAACTTGCGTACGATGAGGCGGGACAGTTGCTCTCCACGAGCTTCATGGATTACCTTTTGCCGTCGAGCATGGAGATGCCTCCCGGAGAGGTTCACCTGTTTGAAAATGACCCTTCCCCCCTGAACCCTCTGGGATTAAAAGGAGGGGGAGAAGGCGGCACGGCGGGAGTAGGCGCCGCCATCGCCAACGCGGTCTCGGATGCCTTGAAACCTCTGGACATTCAGATCACCTCATTGCCGTTGAGTCCGAACAAGCTCTGGGAGCTGATTTCGAAATCGCAACGGATGAATGAATCTCCAAGGGAAGCATAGACGGAAGGCAGGGCTCATGCGGTTTGATTGCCGAATCGTTTGCGCGCAAACAATTGTGGAGACCTTGCGGGTATGAATCGAAGACAGTTTTTCAAGCGTAGCGGGCTAGGCTTGGGCGCAGCGGTTTTCAGCGGAGCGAGACCGGAGGCATTGCTAGGGCAGAACCTGCCCACCGTGAGGGTCAGCGGCCTGTCGAGCGGGATGACGGCCGTAGCAGCCAACCTGTTGGTCCGCTCCGGAGCGGCGGAAAGGCGGGGGCTGCATGTGGAAGTGAAGCCCTTCGGAGCCGACGTGCGGGCCCAAAACTTCTTGCAGGGGCTCTCGGACGTCTCCTTCGACTTCGGTCCGAGCCAGGTAGCCATTGCGTTCTCAAGATTCCCTACGGCTATCGTCAACAGTGTTCAGGCTACTCAAGACGTGGTGATTGTCCGGGCCGATTCCGGAATGGATCGCATAGAGGACCTGCTGAACTTCCAGCAACGGGAGGGGCGCAAACCGAAGTTTGGCATCTACGGCCGTGACTCTTCCGGCTTCAACGAGTTCGCGGTCCTGCTGGCCGTAAAGTTCGGAGTGAATCGTCCCCGGCTCGAACAGATCTTCGATCTGGTGGAGGCATCTCCGCCGGGGCTCATCCCCTTGCTGAGGCACGGGAATGTTGACGCCGCCAATTTGTTTGACCCCCTGGCCCTGCGGGCCGAACTCGATGCGAACGCCAGGAGCATTTTTGGCCCCTTTGCCCGGGAGTTCGAGAAAATCTGGGGAACGCCCAAGGTCCTGTCCGGAATCACCGTCCGGGTCGACTATCTTCGGAAGAACCGGGACATCCTCAGGCGGCTCCGCGATGCCTGGATCGACACGGTCGAATGGGTTTCCCGTAACGGGTACGAGTTCTTTCGGGAAGATCGGTTTAAGCAACTAACGGGCATCCGGGAAAACAGGGCAATCGATCGCCTCATCGAGCGCAACATTTCATTGCCACTGTTCATCGCGCGGTGGGACACGGCCATGAAGGAAACCCAACTTCAGTTCCTCAAGGTTGCCGCCCAACAGGGAATCCTGCCATCCGTCCCGGCCACAGCCATAGCTGATCTGGAGGACTTCGCCTAGCGATCAATTCAACCGGAAAAACCATGATCCGGAGCACCCTGGCCTCTAAGTGCCGGACAGTGCCCGGATCACAACCTTGCCGGTTGATTGCCGTTCGTGAAATGCTTCCCGTCATAACCTGCTCGCGCCTCGGCGGATAGTATTTTGACTTCAGCAGTGCGCCAGGTTAGTTTTCTGAGAATATCCAGAATTGCTGATTAGACGAGAATGGCAAGTTGCGATGACCGGCGCAGGCTGGACAACCGTCAGAGCGACCCAAACAACCAGCAGGATCATCAGCAGAGAGAAACTCAAGATGCCACCTCCTGATGCAGCATTGCGAAGCTCCCTACGGGACCTATCCTATTGCTGCCGGGCGGGCCGGGCTGCTTTTCTGTCGGAAAATCGAATTTTTCCTGCCGGATACAATTGGACGCATATCAACAAGTTGCAGGCTGCCATTTACCATGCTGCGTAGATTGTTTCATTTTTGGGAAAGGCGTCTGGCATCACGGGATACGAACCGCACCCCTCTGCCCTTCGATCTGGGTCTGGAATGGGTGCCGGATTGGGGCTCTGCCGGAGACGGCGACAATCCTGCGGCGCATCTTCGGGCGGAGTTGCAACGGGCGCTCGAAAACAGCGATCAGTTCTTCAGTTATTCTCCGGTGAAAGAGTTCGTCCTGGAAGGGAATCTGCTGCGGTTCCGGAGCCCTTACCTTTCCGCCGATGAAGCCAACAACGTCGCGCAGGCACAGTATTTTCCCGCCAAGTCAAACGGACGGGCGGTGGTGGTCCTGCCGCAATGGAACGCCGACCGGCAAGGGCACGTGAATCTTTGCCGCCTGCTGAATTTTTTCGGGCTTGCCGCTCTTCGCATGAGCCTGCCATATCATGACGGCCGAACTCCGCCGGGCCGCGAGCGCGCCGATTACATGGTGAGCAGCAACGTGGGCCGGACGGTCCACGCCTGCCGGCAGGCAGTCGCCGAGGGACGCGCCGCCATCGATTGGCTGCAATCGCAGGGCTATCACCGCTTTGGAATCGTGGGCACCAGCCTGGGCTCCTGCATTGCCCAGATCATCACGGCTCATGAACCCCGCGTCTCGGTTCAGGTTCTCAACCACATCTCCACATTATTCGCTGATGTTGTGTGGCGCGGAATCAGCACTGCCTACGTGCAGCAAAGCATGGCGGGCAAAATTACGCTGGAGGAGTTAAGGGATTACTGGCGAGTGATCAGCCCGATCAGCTACTTGGGTCGAATGCAGGGCGCCGGCGTCGAGACGCTCCTGATTCACGCGCGGTATGACCTGACGTTTCCTACCGACCTGACGGAGCAGTTGATCGAGGCTTTCCGAAAGCTGGGGCTCTCCCACCAAAGGCTATGCCTCCCCTGCGGGCATTACACAACCGGGGTGGGTATCTTCAAATGGATCGACGGGGTGGCCATGAGCCGCTTTCTGCGCGAGACGCTTTGAGCAGCCCAACCCGCCACCCCCGTGAGCGGACTTGCGGGGTTCCTGCGTTGTTGCAGTCGGTGGCGGCTTCTTATTCCGCCTCAGCGACAGCCTCAGCGCCTTTCAGCTCGATGGTATATCGGACGGCCCCCACCGGATACAAGCCATCATTGATCTCGCTGATGGTGCGCTGGTCGCCCGGGTTGAGCTGTTCGGCGATGATGCCTTCGTTCTGATAGATCAAAGCCTCTTCGGCATTGTAGTAATTGGTTGCGTACTGGATATCCTTGTAACCGTGCTGCCGGGACCGATTTGCCAGTTGGATGGTCCACAGGGCCATGGTTTGGGTTCGGTCGCGGTCCAAAGAAAATCGCTGAATCGCCAGATCACGCATCGGATCCGCCGGTCCTTCATCTACCACAGGTCCGGAGGAGGCCGCCATGCCGGCTTCGCCCTCTCCCGGAGTTGCCGCAGGCTCACTCCCATGCATGAATAAGAAATAGAAAGCTACTACCAGCACCCCTACAACGACAATGGATCCCCCTACAATCTTGTTGGAGCTGGAATTAGTTTCTTGCTGGGAAGTCTCAAACATATACCCTCCCTGCCAGGGATAAATCCCCTGGCCGCAGACAAACAGAGTTTCTACAACCGGTGCAACCTTGTCCACGCCACCGGAGGGAAATTCTACAACGAAAAAACCGCTGTGAAAAGAAAAAAGGAGACAGCCCAGCGCCTGAATACGACCCTGGGAGATGGAGGAATCCCCCGCTGTTGCCTCCTGCCCGCCTCAGACCTTCTCCGAAACCGCCTTCGCCTGGGTAAACAGCAGCAGGTAATCGCGGCCTCCTGCCTTGGAGTTCGTGCCGGACATGTTGAAGCCGCCAAAGGGATGGCCGCCCACCAGAGCCCCCGTGCATTTGCGGTTGAAATACAGGTTGCCGACGTGGAAGCTGTCTCGCGCCCGCTCCATATGCTCCCGAGAGTTGGTAAAGACCGACCCGGTGAGCCCGTATTCCGTGTTGTTGGCAATTTCCAGAGCGTCGTCGAAATCCCGCGCCTTGATGACGGCCAGCACGGGCCCAAAAATCTCCTCTTGGGAAATGCGCGCCTTGGGGGGCACGTCCGCGATAATCGTCGGCTGGATAAAGTGGCCGTCGCCAGGCGCCGCGTTTCCTCCCGTAATCAGCCGCCCTTCTTTTTTGCCCACCTCAATATATTCGAGCATGGACTTCTTGGCCCTCTCGTTGATGACCGGCCCCATGTAATTGTCCGGGTCTTCGGACAGCCCCATGCGAATCGCTTCCGTCCGGGCGCGCAGTTTTTCCAGAAACGAGTCGTAGACCTCGGCAGCAACAATCGCCCGGGAACAGGCCGAGCACTTCTGGCCCTGGTAGCCGAATGCGGAGACAAATACGCCCTGGACGGCAGCTTCCAAGTCCACGTCCGAGTCCACCACAATGGAATCCTTGCCTCCCATCTCGGCAACAACCCGCTTGATCCAGATTTGACCGGGAGCGGTCTTGGCCGCCAGTTCGTTGATGTTCAGGCCCACTTCCTTGGAGCCGGTGAAGGCCACGAAACGCGTTCGGGGATGTTTCACCAAGGTGTCACCGACCACCGCTCCGCTTCCGGTCAGAAAACTGATCGCCTCGGGAGGCAGTCCCGCCTCTTGGAGGATTTTCATCCACCGTGCCGCGATGGCGGGAGAGTCACTCGACGGCTTGAGAACCACGGTATTGCCGGCGACCCAGGCAGCCGAGCTCATGCCAAGCATAATGGCCAGGGGGAAATTCCACGGCGAGATGACCACTCCGACCCCCAGTGGAATGTAGCGCAACTCGTTGGACTCTCCGGGAATCGGCGTGACGGGCTGGGGGCCGGCCAGGCGCAGCAACTCGCGGGCGTAAAACTCGCAGAAGTCGATGCCTTCGGCCACGTCCGCGTCCGCCTCCGCCCAGTTCTTGCCCACCTCAAAGACCATCCAGGCAGCCATCTCGAACTTCCGCCGCCGCAGAATTTCCGATGCTTTGAGCAAAATGCCGGCGCGTTGCTCAACCGGCACCCGCGCCCAACGGAGAAAATTTTTGTGAGCCACCTCCACCGTGTGCGCCGCCAGCTCCGGCGTGCATTGCTGAAAAACGCCAATCACCTCATCCTTCCGGGACGGATTGTAGGAACAAAACTTCTCCGCAGTCCGGACTTTTTCTCCTCCGATGATGAGGTCGTATTCCTGGCCGAGCTGTCCACGAACCTTCTCGACGGCGGCTTGCATGGCGCTGCGGTTCTCCGGACGAGAGAAGTCCGTAAACGGCTCATTCCGAAACTCCGGAAGCGAACTCTCTCTGGGTTTCTCTTTCATCGCCTCTACCGTCATCAAAGATTCCTTTCCTTTCCGCCGCGCATACGGCCCGTAACTTACCCTCGAATAGATGATGGGTGCGTAAACCGTCCATAATAGCACGAATGAATGCTAAAGAGCATGGGGATTCAAGCGGTCGACATAGACGGAATGGCTCTCCGCCCGCTCACTCCGGTTGTGGAACCGAAGGTTCAGGCTGGGGTTGCTCCGGCGGGACTTCATCTCCGTAGGTCACCGTAACGGTGCTGCGGAATTGCTTGTAATCTTCATACCGCACGATCATGCGAATCCGCTGAGGACCGCTGCTGAAATGCAGGGTGTCATCCGCGCCGGTCCAGGTCGGAAACCAAAACTTGCCGTCGATCTGTTCCCGGTAGGTTTCAAACCGGGGAAAAAGATTCTCCTGGCCTTTCTCGCGGATGTCGGGAACCGCCTTCCCGTAGGTCTTGACGATTTGCAGGTCGCGGTCATCCACCCAAATCTGTCCCTGGAAATACCGCTGGCCCTTTTCGATCCGCTTGGGGCCCACCATGAAGACATAGGTGCTCAGCTCATCGACGTTCTGGCGGCCCATGTACTTGACGTCGTACTTGTGCAGGTCGTCGGTGGTCAGCACAAACGGCTGGACGCTGCGCAGGTCCCGCTCATCCTCCGGGCTGATGCTGATGCCGCGCAGGGTGGAGAGCGGGGCGTAGGCCACCTTCTCAATCCGCTTTCCGTCGGGGGAAAAAAGGATGTCTTCCTCCACGTGGAAGGTTCCCCTGACCTCGCCATCCGGGGAAAGCTCCTGCACCTTTACAATTTGTCGGTAGGTATAGTTTTCGCGGGCAGTCTGAAATTCTTTTTCCTTCTCCGCAAACCGCCGGATGATCGTCTGTATGTCGGGAGCGCCGTCCGTCTTGGCGGTTGCATTGCCGGCCGCGCCGGGTCCGCCAGTCTGGGGCGCTGGGGCCGTTTGCTCCTGTTGCGCGCCCGCTCCAAACAGCATGGCAGATGAAGACAGGAATACGAAGCAACAGCAGTACAGCAGTCTGGCCGCTGCCTGCCGCAAATGTCTGAAAATTTTTTGTGCTGCCAAGGCTTTCCCCTCCCTTCCCGTTCCGGCTATCTCATTTTCCTCCGAACGCGCCCGCCGATCAACCCCCCGGAAAAACAATGCCGCGAACCGCCGGGCCCGAAGGGGTTCCTTTATCTGGATGGTAGGATGCCGATGAGCGGTATTTCGTTGCTATGGTTTCGAAGACCGGGGATTGGCCGGCTTGGCGGTGGTTGTGGAATCAGGCCAGCGTCCGGCGGCAATTCACTTGCGAAGAATGCAGACGAAACGGTTCAAGCTGAAGAAGTACGTATGGTTGTCAAAGGCTTCGCTCAACAATCGCATCCACCGCTCGACCTCCGCCGGGGTACATTTTTTTGCCCTCAAGAGGTAGTCTCGGATCACGTAGCTCAGCGGCCCTCCGTACCGCCGGGCGGAGTACTCGTCGTTGTGGAACACGTAGTGATAGCGATCGATTTGCTTGGCGCCGGCCTGTTGGCAGAGCGAGTACAGGCGGCGTCCGAACCAGCCGTCGCCGTGGTGATCGGAGAAGCCCAGCGTTACTTTCCGCTGCAACTCTTTGTCCGGCACGTTGTAAACCAGCGTGTCCCAATCCGTCTCAGCGATGAAAACCCGGCCCGCCGGTTTGACCACGCGCAACATCGCCCGAATCACCGGAATTGGGTCGGCGACATAACCGAGCACTTGCGTACAAACCACCCCGTCGAAATGATCTTCCGGAAACTCTATTTCCTCGACGGCCTTCAGTTGATACTCGATATTTTCGGAGGCTGCCGCAGCGCGAGCGACGGCTAACATGGCGTCGCTGTTGTCAATCCCGACGATCTTTCCTTTCGGCCCCACCATCTTGCTGAGCGCCAGGGTGTTGATGCCGGTTCCGCATCCCACGTCCAGGAGTTTCTCTCCGGGCCGCGGATCAAACCAAATGCGGTACTGCCGCTGCATCTCGCGGATATCTTCGGACTGGTAGATGAGGCTGAGTTGTTGCGCCGTTTTCTCGTCGAAAGAGAAGGTCGCAGACATGAGGAAATCCTTCCTGCGGGAGGCACAGCTAACGGCGGAGCCGCTCGAACCCGCGCCGACCCGCCGAGGCCGGCGCGGTTGTGCGGCCCGGCAAATTCTACATGCTGCTGAAATGTGCTGCCGGGCCGCGAGCGAGCGGTCCGTAAAGAATCAGGCTCCCGATTCCGCTACGCGTTCGATGGTCAGCTTTTCGATGACAACCGGCTGCCGGGGCTTGTCGCCGCTGTCTTTCTGCACGCGGGCGATCTTGCGGACGATGTCCTGCCCTTCAATCACCTGCCCGAAGATGGTGTGTTTGTTATTCAAGAAAGGAGTCGGAACTTCCGTGATGAAGAACTGGCTGCCGTTGGTGCCGGGTCCGGAATTGGCCATCGCCAGACGGCCCGGCTTATCAAACTTCAAACTGGGGTGGAACTCATCCTTAAAACGATAGCCGGGACCGCCGGTCCCGCGCCCCAGCGGGTCGCCTCCCTGAATCATGAAATCCGGAATGACGCGGTGAAAGATGGTCCCGTCGAAGTAACGGCTGGTCTGCTTCTCGCCGGTCCCCGGATGAGTCCATTCTTTGTTGCCTTCGGCGAGGTCCACGAAGTTCTTCACCGTGACCGGCGCTTCTTCCTCGTAGAGTTCGCACACAATGGTTCCTTGATTTGTTTGGAAAGTGGCGTACATTCCCGGCTTCCGCTGCTTTTGCCCCATCGCCGAAGGCAACAAGACGCCCGCTATAGCGATCAGGCCGCCTATACTCAGTAACAAAGAAATCTTTTCATTCATAAATCCTCCCTGCCGGTCCGGCCCTATCTCGCTCCCGCCTCAGAAGACCCTGGCGGCAAGCAGCGCCGTTCCCGGACAGTATTTGTTTTTCTTGAACCGAGCTGGCAGAACAGGAAGGCCACCTCAGCCGGACTATTTTAAACCATTTGCGTGTCCAACAGCCCCCGGCATTATCCCGGCCCGCAAAAAGGCGTGTCAACAAATATTTCCTGGCCTGCCGCCGGCGGCGGGCTGGGGAAACCCGGCTCATTTCCGGGCGAGGAGCTTTTGCAGCAGCCGGGGTAGGGGGCGGCGGTGCTTCCATTGCAGCAATTCCCGTTGCATGATCGGCCCAAATTGTTTAATATCCATCCGCAAAGGCAGCCGTTGGTGGACCAGAGAATGCACGGAGCGCAGCAGTCGGTCAACGAACAGTTCAGCCAGCCGCAGATTCGGCGAATTGTGGGCATTAGCGCGCACCAGTTGACAGCCTGGGAACGCCAGGGGCTTATCCGGCCTGCTTGCCCCTCGCAGCCGGCGCGGCCTGCCCGGCAGAACCGCTCTTCCGGATCGCAAGACCGCCGCTACACATTCGCCGACATCGTCACCCTGAAAACCCTTCTGGAGCTTAGGCGGAATCACGTTCCGCTGGCTCGCATCCGTTCGTCGCTGGCCTGGCTCAAGGAAAAGCTGACGGGAATAGAAAATCCTCTGAGCGAGCTGCAGATCAAAAGTCTGGGGCAAGGACTGGCCGTTTCCTTCCAAGGGAGGCAGATGGAGCCTTTGACGGGCCAGTTGTTGCTGGATTTTGAGCCAGACAGAAAGAAGAAAAAGGTTCGCTCGTTGCGAGCGGCAGACCGCGCGAAGAAGCTCACCGAGGAGGACAAGCTGGCGCGCGCCGAGCAGTTCTTTGTGGCCGGGCTGCGCCATGAAGAGAAACCGGAAACCATCCCGAAGGCCGTCCGTGCCTACCAAAAGGCCATCACATTCAATCCGCAAGCCTTGGGGGCGCTGATCAACCTGGGCACCATTTATTACAACTGCGGAGACCTTGGCAAAGCGGAGGAATGCTATCGGACCGCCCTTTCGGTTGATCCGGATTATGGGCTGGTGTATTTCAATCTAGGCAACGTCTTTGAGGAAAAAAATGACCTGGAACCGGCGCGGCGGCACTACGAACAAGCCGTTCGCCTGGATCCAGGCTATCCCGACGCGCACTACAACTTGGCCCTGGTGTACGAAAAACTGGGGCTGCACGGCAAGGCCAGCCAGCAATGGCGCTCGTATCTGAAGCTGGATTCCTGGAGCCACTGGTCCCTCTACGCCCGCCAGCAGTTGGAAAAGATTACGCTGCGCCTCGTCCGGCAGGAAAAATCCCTGGATGAGGATTCCAATCATTTCTCCCGATAGTGCGTAGGCGAAATGTAGAGCCGCCACCCCCTCGGCTGCCGGAACTCTACACCTACGGGAGAAATGCTGTAACTGCCGCCAAGCCGTTTAGTTTGTTTTCAGACTCTCCAGAAGCGGGTTTCACGCTTTTTATGTCCTCGCCCGGAACGGGATGCGCGGGGTTTCCCGTCCCGTTCCCCCAAAACGCCGGATCGCTGTTAGACTGTTAGAATGGGAGAGGTCGAGGCGAACCGGCAGCCGATAGTCGAGTTGATTCAAGCCAGCAAGTCATATCGCGCAGACGGGAACGTTGTCCATGCCGTTCAAGAGGCCGATCTCAGCCTGCTGGAAGGGTCCTTCACTGCCGTAGTCGGCCGCAGCGGGTGCGGGAAAAGCACTTTGCTGAACCTGGCGGGAGCAGTGGATTTGCCGACCAGCGGGGAGGTGCGGATCGAGCAGCTCTCGACCGGAAAGTTGGACGATCGCGGCCTCAGCCGTCTGCGGCGGACGCGGGTGGGATTCATCTTTCAATTTTTTCATTTGCTCCCGACGCTGACCGTCGCCGAGAATGTGGAGTTGCCGTTGCTGCTCGGTCTCCCGGAGGACGGCTCCGGGACGCGGGAGGGCCGGCATGAACGGGTCACCGAGTTGCTTGAGATGGCCGGCATCCAGGGGAAGACCAACTGCTTCCCTCATCAATTGTCCGGCGGCGAGATGCAACGCGTAGCCATCGCCCGGGCGCTGGTCAACAAACCCAAAGTGGTGATTGCGGATGAGCCCACCGGCAATCTGGACAGCTCGAATGCAGGGATCGTGCTACGCTTTTTGCGGCATATTTCCAGCGAGATGGGTCATACCGTGCTGATGGCTACGCACAGCCAGGAGGCGGCTGAATCCGCCTCCCGCGTGGTCTCAATGCAGGACGGCCGCCTGGGAGCGCCCTAAGCCCTATGCAGCACCTCAAGCAGATTCTCTATGCCCCTAACCAGCTCACACTGCTCCGGCTGGTTTTCATTCCTCCTGTTATCCTCTTCATTCTTTATGCGGATTATTCCTCAGCCCTTGTGCTGGTCCTACTGGCCGGACTGACAGACGGGTTGGACGGCCTGCTGGCCCGCCGGTTGAGCCAGCAGACAACGCTGGGCACCTATCTCGATCCGGTAGCGGACAAACTCCTGCTCAGCTCGTCTTTTGTGGCGCTTGGAGTGGTACAGGAACTTCCCCTCTGGCTGCTGATTCTGGTACTGAGCCGTGACACGATCATTCTGGCTACTGTACTAGTATTGGTTCTCACAACCTCCCTGCGGTCTTTCCAGCCGAGCGTCTACGGCAAAGCCAATACCCTGGCGCAGATCACTACGGTTGTTTTGACTCTGGCGGTTTTGCAATACTCAGGGGAAGTCCTCAGATGGCTGCAACAGGCGGGGGTGTACTCGACGGCGGCCCTGACGGTGGTTTCGGGCCTCCACTATGCGTTTGCCACGGCGGAGAAGCTTCGAAGGATGGACCAGAGCTCTTGAGCATGAGCCGGTCGCGGCCACTCCTGTGCAGACGACGGCGGGAACCCGGCATAGGGAGTGCTCAAAAGCAAGCAGCTTGCCTCCGCGCCGGGAGTCCGCTACGTTTTGGAGACAAACAAAGATTTTCTCCGGGCTTTTCGGTCCAATGAAAAGAGGACGTGACCGCGATGGACCCGTATGCGGCGCGAGTTGGCCTGGTGGCGATCAGAGGAACCCTCACCGTCGCATCCTCCCACAAGCTGGTCGGAGTGATCGGCGCGGACATAAAGATCATGAGGTCGTCATCTTTGATTTCTCCGACGCTACGTATATCGACGACAGTGCGGCCATGGTGATAGAGCAGCTCATGGATACCGCCACCAAGCAGCAGACCGAGTTCATCGTCATGGGTCTCTCAGGCTTTGTTGCCAACATCCTCTACACGCTCAATGTCTTGCAGCGTGTACCGAAGGATCACGTCGTCGAAACACTGGACGAGGCGCGGCAGGCTGCGAAAGTTCTCCTCAACGGTTGAAGCCGGACGGACCCATAAGAAATGAAAACGAAACAATCGCAGGCTTGCGTATGCCGCATTCTTTCTTGGCTGCCCGGCGACTCGGCATAGGCAAGACAACTTTAAATCAATCTTTCCCCCTCCCGGCTTCGCCCCGCTGCGGAAACCGAGACGTTCAGAAAGCCGGTCCGGAAAAAAATTCGCCCGGAAGTCCAGGCTGCCGCTATCATCGGGGCATGGATGACATGCGCATTGCCGCAGATCTAAGCCCCGGACGGGGATTTCCAAGGCTGGGAACATGTCTGTGAAGATTGCCCTGGACGCCACCTTCGCCGCCGACCCGGAGCGGACCGGCACGGGCGTTTACTCCGAGCGGCTGATCTCGGCCCTGGCCGACAGTCCGCCCGCCATCCAAGAGGCCGAACCCCGTCTGATTCTGTGTTTTCGACTCGGCCCCTATCTGCGATGGGCGCGGAAACAAAAGTGGCCCGAGCGGTGCGCTCTTTCCCTGTTGCTCGACCCCTGGCTTCCGCCGCCCCGGGCGCGCCTGTTTCATGGCCTGAATCAGAGGCTACCGGAGAAGGGAAAGTTCCAGGCTCGCGTGGTGACGATCCACGACCTGTTCCCCCTGGCTTCGACCGCCTATTCCACACGGCAATTCCAGCAGCATTTCAGCAAGATCATTCAACAGGCAATCTCTCGGGCCGACTGGATCATCGCGGTCTCGAATGCCACTCGGCAGCAGATGCTCCGCCACACGGAGGCAGCAAGCGATCGGATTCGCGTGATCCACCACGGCGTCGATCCCCCGCAGCCCGCCGCGCAGGCCGAGCAGGATGCCTTCCGGGAAGGCGTGCTCGGTTTTAGCAAAGAAGAAAAATTCTTCCTCAACGTGGGCACTATACAAACGCGCAAGAACGTGGCCAGCATCGGCCTGGCTATGAAGCGTCTGCCAGAGTATCGCCTGGTTCTGACCGGGGGCGACGGCTTTGGGGCGGACCGGGTTCATTCTCTAATCGCAAAGGAAGGGCTAGCCGGACGAATCCTGCGGCTGGGGCGCACTCCGCCGCAGACGCTGCAGTTGCTCTACTCCGCGGCCACCGCGCTGGTGTTTCCTTCCCTGGAGGAGGGATTCGGCATGCCGATCCTGGAAGCCATGAGCTACGGCTTGCCGGTGATCACCTCGAACGTCTCCGCGATGCCGGAGGTAGCCGGGGACGCCGCCCTTATAGTCGATCCCCGAAACGTGACGGAGATCGGCGAGGCCATGCGGCGCGTTGCGGAAGACACGGCGCTCGCCGCCGAATTAAGCGAGCGCGGAAAGCAACGGGCCGGGCAGTTCAGTTGGGAAAGATGCGCGCGGGAAACCTGGGAGGTCTATCAGGAAGCCTTGAGCGGAGAGTAACCCTGCTCGGGCCGTCAGGTCACGACCTGCCGGCGGCCAAGAGGGAGAGGCATTTCTGCCTGCCCTTAGCGTACAGGCCTACCGCCTTGCACGCACAGGAGGACAGGCCTGGAGGCCTGTCGCTAGCTGGCTCGGACACGGGCGCTTCGGTTTCCTCGGCAGATTCGGTTCCCTCGGTAGATTCGGAATTCTCGGAATAATTTTGTTGCTCCCGGAATTTGCGCGAGGGAGAATCGGGCCGGAGGGCGTTTGGGAAGCTGACTTTGTTTAGCTTGCAGGGGGGAGGGGAACTGGAGAAAAAAGCTTTTTTTGCAAAACGAACCCATTTCAAAACTTCTGTTATCCAGCTATCCAATTGCATAATAAGAAGATATGAAATATACAGAAGATCGGGCATTGGCTTCGTTATTGGCTTTGATCTGCTAAAGCAAAGCCATTCAACCAATCTCCTAATAGGGGGTTAGGTGGGGCAGGCAGAGAAAAAAGCGTACAGGCCTGGAGGAAATGGAGCACAGACCTACCGGCCTGTGCTTTCTACAAGGCAGGCAGGAATGCCTGCCTACCTGAATGCCTGTCGCTACCGCACCTTTACGAGAATGCTCCAGGGGGAAGCGGGCGAGGTAAAAACAGGTATATTACGAAACAAAGCCAACAAGTTTATTAGAATCAACAGCAGTTCTTGAGAAGAGGTGCAAAAAGCCACCAAAAAGAGTAACGAAATCCCTACAAAAAGCCCCTAATAGGGGGTTATTCAATGGCTTTTGGAGAGGTTTGGCAGGTGTAAATGAGGAATGGCAAGCAACCGGAAACGCCTGTCGCTAGCTGTACAGGCCTTCCAGTCTGCACGCTGAGGGACAGGCAGGAATGCCTGTCCCTACTTGCAGGAATATCCTTGGCGGAACCGAAGAAGATGTAGATGGAGCACCGGTTCTACCGGGCCTGTGCTCTCTAGGGAACAGGCCTGGAGGCCTGTCGCTACTTGCCTATCGCTACCTGAGAGAAGCCGAGGGGAAAGGTGCTCCCCGTGACGGCTACCCCGCCCTGGGCGAGTTGAATTGAGGGTCAGCGGGAAAATGTAGGGTGCTAGGCCGGTTGCCGGAGCGCAACCATCACAAAGGAGAAGATGATCAGGATCACAGCAATCTTCTGGAGCAGTTTCCAGAGATAGATTGACTCTCGGGTGATCGATGGCATATCGCCAACCAACATGCCGAAGGCGGCACCGGCGGCCAAGCCTCCAATATGCCCGGCGTTGTCCACCATGGGAATAAAAAAACCGAAGACCAGCCCATATATCGCCCACCGAACGTACATGTTCTTCACGGTGTCGCCCAACGTTCCCCGATGCCGGTATCCATATGCGATCATGGCCCCAATCAGCCCGAAAATTGCGCCGGATGCTCCGATGCCGACCGAGTGGGGGTGCCACAGGGCGCTCGCCACGAATCCCATCGCGCCCGACAATATATAAAGCACCAGAAATTTGCGCGGACCGTAGAGGTCCTCCACAGTGGGCCCCAGGTCGAACAAGACAATCGAATTGAATCCCAAATGAATGAGTCCGCCGTGCAAAAAAATAGGGGCCAGCAGCCGCCACCACTCGCCATCCAGAATCAGCGCAGTGTATTTGGCTCCAAACCGCACCAGCGTGTAACCGTCAATCGACCCCAACAGCACGCCGGCATCCATCCCGCCCGTTCTGCCCCGGATGGAAACGACCCAGGTGAGAGCGAACAAGAACAGATTCACGCCCAGCAGCAGGGAGGTGGTCTGCGCCCGCTTCGGAAGGAATGAAGACAACAGCCGGTCGATGCCGCCCCGGGGAGCGGCCGAGGTGCTATTGCCGCAGAGAGGACAGATTTTTTCCTTGCGATCAACCAGCGCCCGGCAGGCCGGGCACATTTTCTGCTTGTAGGTTGCCGACTTGAAGAAGTTCTCCAACTCCTCCAGACGCGCCTCGGCCTGCTTCTTATAGCGGTTGATCTTCCATTTCATTCGCGGGGAAATCAACAATGCGCCAGCTTCCTTCCTGCTCCCGATGTTGCCTTATTATATACCCGGCTTGAAAAGGGCGGTTGTTGTGAAACAGCAAAGCGGAGATGCACATTATAATGGACTCGGATGCCAATATGTCCGTCCCCCCGGCAAATGGCAATAGGCAATTCTCTTTCAACGGCGACTTTTCCTTCTATGAAGACCGAGAGATTCCTGCTGTTCGTGGTGCTGCTGTCGCTGGTGGCTTCGGCTTGCGGGCGGCATCGCAGCGCCACCCGTGTTCCCGTGCCGCACCCTCCTGCTTCGGGACAACCGGCGACGGGGCCCGGTGACACCGAGACCGGGTACGCCAGCTGGTACGGTGACCCCTATCATGGCCGCCGGGCAGCGAACGGAGAGACCTACGACAAAAACAAGCTCACCGCGGCCCACCGCATCCTGCCTTTCGGAACACGGGTCAACGTGACCAACCTCGAGAACGGCTGGTCGGTCATAGTCCGCATCAACGACCGTGGACCGTTCGTAAAGGGTCGCATCGTGGACCTGTCGCTGGCGGCCGCGCGAGAAATTCGCATGGTCGGCCCGGGGACGGCGCTGGTTCGTTTGGAGGTCTTGCCGGAATCTGCGCCCGCCGATTCGGGCCTGTTTGCGGTGCAGGTGGGTGCGTTCCGGGATCGCTCCAACGCCGAGGACCTGGCGGAGAATCTGAGGCGGCGCTTCGGCGATGCCAGCATCGAAGACTATCACTCGAACCAGGGAACTTATTACCGCGTCCGGGTGGGAATGAACTCCACTTTGCCGGAAGCCAATGAACTGGCTGTTCAACTGGGGCGGGAAGAGATGCCCAGTTTCGTGGTCCGGGTAGAGAACTGAATTGGTCAACTGAATCAGCCCACGGAATCCGGGGTTCGGGAAAAATCAAACTCATGGCATCCTGCATTTTTTGCAAAATCCTGGCAGGCGAGATGGCCGCCAAGATTGTCTATCAGGACGAAAGCTGCATCGCTTTTGAGGACATCAATCCACAGGCCCCGGTGCATCTGCTACTGATTCCGCGGAAACACTTTGCTTCCGCCGCAGAGTCCGAAGAAGCAGACGAGCCGGTCATCGGCCATCTGCACCGCGTCGCCGCCCAACTGGCGGAGCAACATGACCTCCAGGACGGCTACAGAACAGTCGTGAATACAGGGAGCGGGGCCGGCCAGTCCGTTTTCCATCTGCATCTGCATCTGCTGGGCGGCCGCCCGCTTCGGTGGCCTCCGGGATAGCTGCCTTGGCCAACCTCTGGAGGCAATCACTTCGCACCCGAACATTCCTACCGGGACCACGTCCTCCGCTATCTCCTGACCAGCCGCCCGACACCCGCCAGGACTAAAATTTGTCTTGTAACAAATAAGCCGTTCCTGTCATCTATAATTAAAAGAGCCGAGACTCTGAAGTGATACGTTCAACAGGCAGAGAGAGAACATCTTGATATTCAAACGGCAGGGCAAACCCCGAGAGAGGCCCCGAACGGAAAGGAGAGGCATAGCCGTCACCCTGATGGCTGCCGTTGGGCTGTCGTTGACTGGCTGGGCACAGTGCGCCTGGGCGGCTGCGCCTCCGGCGTCCTTGCCTGCCAGTGACGCTGACCTTGCACTATACAAGAAGGGAACCGATCACTTTTATAACCTGGAGTATGACCAAGCCATTGCGGCTTTTGAAAAGCTGCGCGACGCGGCCCCCGATAATCCCTCCCGGCAAAACGACGTGGCGACGGCCTATTTCTACAAGCAGCTCTACCTGGCGGGAGTATTGCAAGGGGACCTGTTCAACTCCTCCAATAAGTTTTTCCGCACCAGAAAAATCCAGATGGACCCCGCCATCACAAACGCATTTTGGGAAGCAAACGATGCCGCCATCCGAATCTGCCAGCAACGCCTGAAAAGCAATGAGGCCGACGAGGAAGCCCTCTACTCCTGCGGCGTAGCCTACGCCACCCGCTCCACCTACCAAGGCCTGATCGAGCGCTCCAAGTTCGGCTTCCTCTCGAACGCCCGCAAAGGCAATGACTATCACGCGCGGCTGATCCGCCTGAATCCCCGTTACTACGACGCCTATCTGATCCCCGGCCTGCTTGACTTCGTGCTTGGAAGCCTGCCGAAGTCGCTAAAGGTGCTGCTGTATCTTGCCGGCCTGAGCGGCGACAAGCAGCGGGGCATGCAGGCGGTGAAAAGCGTCACGGAGTGGGGCCAGGAGGCAAAGGAGGCCGCGAAGATTCTGCTGACGATCATGTACCGCCGGGAAAAGCGGCACGCCGACGCCCGGCGCGTTGTTCAGGACTTGGCCGAATTGTTTCCGCGCAATTACATGCTGCCGCTCGAGATCGCTTCCATCTACCGCAGCGCGGAGGAGTATGACGAAGCTATCCGGGGATATGAACAGGTGCTCGAACGGGTTCGGCAGCAACAGCCAGGATACGCCGACGCGCCGGTCGCTCGCATTCACTATGAGCTGGGGGAACTCTACCGGAACGAAGACGATTTAGAGTCTGCCCTGAGACATCTCGAACGAGTCCCCGGCTCCAAGGGCAGCACGCCGGAGATGGAGGAAGAGAGCGCCCTGTTGCGCCAGCAGATCGAAGCCACCCTCCAGCAGCAGGAACAAGCTGCAAGGGGTGACGGGAACGCAGGGAAGGATTCCGCCCGTTCTGTTGCCGTTAATTAACCGGGATTTCTCAGCAACCCCGGAAGGGGCGACAGAGTGTAGCCCCGCAGATTCGCTCATTCCGGATCGACTTTTTTCACCTGTGCAGCCAGCCTGCCGCGCGCCAGCCGCAAAGTAATCTCTTCATCCGGCGAAACCTGGACGGCGTCTTTCAACACGGAGCCGGCGGAATCAAACGCAATGGCGTAGCCCCGCTCCAGGACACGCCGGGGGCTGAGTTGCTTGAGTTGCGCCTGGAGCGAATTGAGTTTTCCTCGGCGCGCAACCAACAACAGTCGTGCCTGATGACCCAGCATAGAGGTCACCCGGCTCCAGCGGAGCCGTCTCCGCTCTTGCTGGCCGCGAAGGTCCAAGTGCAGCAGAAAGGTGAGGGGCGCCTCCCAACGCCGCCGGGCTTGGCGCAGACTTTCCCGCCCACCCTCGATGAGCCGTCCGGTCAGCTCGTCGCTGCGCTGCGCGGACTGGGCCACCAGTGTCCGCAGCGTCAGGAAACCGCGATGGGAAGCCACCTCGGTGAGTTGCTGCCGCCGCTGCAACAGGGCGTAGCGGACCCTCTCACTCAGCGTTTGCTCCCATCCCGCGACGCGCTGGAGCAACTGCTGCTTGGTTTCAATCACAATTTCCGCCGCAGCCGAAGGAGTCGGGGCACGTTGGTCGGCCACAAAGTCGGCGATGGTAAAGTCGGTCTCATGCCCCACGGCGGAGATGACGGGAATCGCGGAGGCGTTAATCGCACGGGCCAATCTTTCTTCGTTGAAGGCCCAGAGGTCTTCTAGCGACCCGCCGCCACGGGCAAGAATCAGCACGTCCACGGGCATCCCCTGAGGAGGAGGACGATTGAAAAATTCGATGCCGCCGGCGATCTCCGCCGCTGCCCCTTCGCCCTGCACGCGGACCGGGTAGATTAGCAGGTGGAGATTCTCATGGCGGCGGCGGAGGATGCGGATCATGTCCGCGATGACCGCTCCGCGAGGCGAGGTGATGATCCCGATCCGGCGCGGGAGCTGCGGGAGCGGCTTCTTGCGGACAGCGTCGAACAGGCCCTCGGCGGCCAGCTTCTGCTTCAACTGCTCGAAGGCCAGTTGCAGAGCGCCTACGCCTCGCGGCTCCAGCATCTCCACGTACAGTTGATACTCGCCTCGCGGCTCATAGACGGTGACCCTTCCCCGCGCCGTCACCTGCAGGCCGTCCTCGGGCCGGAACCGCAGATACCGAGCCCGCTGCCGCATGCAGATGCAGCGCAACTGAGATGCTTCATCCTTCAGGGTGAAATACAGATGGCCGGAAGAAGCGGGGCGGAAATTCGATATCTCTCCCTCCACCCAGATGTCGCCAAACTCCGCCTCCAGCTTTTCGCGGACAAGCCGGCTGAGTTCGCTGACTTTGTAAATATGCCGCTCTGGAATCAGGTTCAGTTGGAATTGTTCCACGGGTGCTTTCATACAAATGCGCGCGCTGGGCCGGTCAGGTACGCAGGCGGTCCTTAAAGGGAGTGTTCATTCTCGTTGCCTCCGCGCTTATCCTTCTGAGCACAGCATAGCAGAAGGAAGAATGTCGCTCCAAACGTCCCAATGGGCAGAAAAAGCCCATGTCGAAACAGACCTTTCGCCGTGGCTGCCTGCTTGTCCAATTAGCGCAAGGCTCCTCAGCCGCGTCCGCTCACGATCGCGTGCAGTCGTCTGCTTCACGCATGGGTGAGGGAGGCGCACGAACCTCGGCAAGCTTGTCTTTGAACAAGCGGACCTCTTCGACAACCTCACTTTGAAGATACTCGTGAATATCGATTGTAGCTGAGACAAGCAATTCTGCGTTTGAATTGAGAACCCATTCAAACCTCTCGTCAGGGAGGTTCTTATAGAGAACTAATGTGACATCGTCGTTGCCAAGCTCAACATGCCTATCAACAAGAGCTTCTTTATTGCTGTGGGAATGAGAGCTCAGGAGGCTATATAGGGACTCATATACTTCTATCATGTCTGCCCTTTTAAATCTCTCATGTATCGTCAGTGGCTCATACTCCTTGGATTTCAGATCCCTAAGTTGGCGCTCCATACTGTCAATTAGATTCAGTAAATCGGACCTTGACGCGATCTCCGCCAAATAAGGATTGCCGCGTTTGGCTGCCTTCAGACGTTTGATCGATTCCTTAAGGTCGTTCGCATCTATATGGTTGCCGTATGTCGGACTGTGGACTAGGTTGTGAAACTCGACATACGTCTCAAGGAAAGTACGAAATATAGACGGAATGCCACTTTCCCCCCGGTTTTCTAGCAGCGTGAGCGTGCAGCCAGTAAACTCAATAAGTGATCCATAGAGAGAAACCAACACGGCGTGCAAAACGTGCTTCTTGTCGAAGTGAAGGCTCTGGCTGTGGTCAAGCGCTCCATCGTGAAGTTCTTTTAGAAACTGCACCGTTTGCATAACTTGTAGTTATTCCTTGTAGCGGAGTAGCCACGGCGAACGCTTTCCTCGCCGTGGGCTTATGCTTACGCCACGCGAAGTTTTGCCACCGAGCGCGACTTCGGTTTCCCCTTCACCGTGATATCAATGTCGTGGCCCAGCAGCAGGAGGAACCGCATCAGGCGCTCAATAGAAAAGCCGGAGAGTCTGCCCTGCTTCAGAGCCGACACCTTGGGCTGATCAATTCCCAGGATGCCAGCCGCTTTGTTCTGCGTCAGGCGCTGCCGCTCAATCTCCTGAATGATTTTGGCAGCCAGTTCAGCTTTGGCCAGATACTCATCGGGCTTGGGCAATCCGAGGTCGGCAAAAACATTTCCATTGCTTACGGTGTAATCTCGCTTGCGCGTCATTCAGTCTCCTTCCTGAGTTGCGAGCCTGCGGGCCAGCTTCAGACGTTGCCGGATCAGCTCGATTTCCCGCCGGGGAGTTGCGATGCCCGATTTCGCCTTCTTCTGAAATGCATGAAGAACATACGCCGCATTGCGGAAGTGGACGACGTATACGGCGCGGTACGTTCCGCTCGGAACATCGGCGCGAATCTACCAAACCGGCGTGTCGAAACCGCGCAATGGCTTTGCACTCTCGTGCTTACAGCCGATTTGTGCCTGATACAGGGCAAAACCCAGCTTCTGGCGGACAGCGACCGGGAAGCCCTTGAGGATGTCAAGCGTGTCGGCCAGCCAGACCAGCTTTCGCAGTTGCTTCGCCACACGCTTTATTATATGCCAATACTGGCATCGGAGTCTCTAGGCCGCGGTAGAAATCTCACCTTCGGCCCAGAAACCAAAACAGCAATGTCAGGACCAGACTGATCAGGATGGAGGTGACGATGGGAAAATAGAAAGTGAAATTGCCCCGGCGATAAACGACATCGCCCGGCAAGCGGCCAAAGCGGAAAAAGGAAATCCGGTCCGCCAGAAGGAACAATACCCCCAGCGCCACAAAGACGACGCCGAGGGTAACCAGAATCTTGCCCAGATTGGGAAGCATGGAAACACCGGAAGGATGACGCCGGAGCGGACTTCTAGCCGACAATCTCCATTTGGGGGAAGAAGTAGGCGATCTCCAAGGCGGCGGTCTCGGCGGCGTCGGAGCCGTGAATCACGTTCCGCTCGATGGATGTCGCAAACCGTTTCCGCAAGCTGCCCGGCTGCGCCTCGGCGGGGTTGGTGGCTCCCATCAGTTGGCGCAGCCGCTCGATGGTGTTTTCCCCTTCCAGCACCATCACCACCATCCGGCCCGAGCTCATGAAATCCGTCAGGCTGCCGAAAAACTTCTTGTCGCGGTGCACCCCATAGAACCCTTCCGCCTCTTTCTTGTCGAGCCGCAGCATCTTCATGGCCACGATCCGAAAGCTCTGGCCCTCCAACACCCGGATGATCTCTCCGATGAACTGCTGCTCCACTCCGTCCGGCTTGATGATCGTCAGGGTTTGCTGCGAGGCCAAGAGGTTCCCTCCGTTGCAATGGATGGCTCCCTGTAGGGAGCAGGCCGATGGCAGATTCCGTCTCACTTCTTCGGCATGGCCTTGTAGATGGCAAAACAAGGGCTGGCGCGCACCACTTCATAGCGCTCCGGGTCCGGCCCCACCGACTCATAGAACTCTTTCATGTATTGCTCCGCCAGAGCCTCATCGCCGGTCTCCCGCGCAACCCGGCTCAGCAGCCGCAAACCGTCCTGCTGCATCACTTCCCTCTCAATGTCGGGATAGACCTGCCCGTTCGGCCCGGCGTACCACTCCAGGCCCTCCTGAACGAAAGCCATCGCTTCCGGCTTCTTCAATTGCAGGCCGGCCATCCCCAGGTTCATCAGCACCCGGCCGCGCACCCGGTCCTCTCCGCTCTGGGTGGCCAGCTCCAGCGCTACCCCTAAACTTTCCCAGGCGCTGTCAAAGTCCCCCTGCCGCATGTGCACGTTGCCGATGGTCAGCATCGCATTCGCTTGCCAGGTCCCCCGTCCCATCCTCTGAAAAGCTTCCAGAGCCGGCTCCAGGTACTCCATCGCCAAGTCCGGGTCGCCTACCCATACGTGGGTGTTGCCAATGTTCATCCGAATCATGCCGGGGTACATGTTGCCTCCCATCCGGGTGGCCAAATCCAGCGCTTCCTGATACGCCGCCAGCCCCCGGTCCGGCTGCACCATGCGGATGAAGGTGGACCCCATGTTGTTCTTCGCCGACACCATCACCCGCAACTCCTCCACCTCCTCGGCCAAGGCGAAGCCGGCTTCCAGCCGCTCCAGGGCCAGGTTGTACAGCCGTTGCGCTTCTTCCCAGTCCAGATGATCCCCGCATTCATCCTCCCCCGCATGGGTATACAGGGCCCCCTCGAAGCGCAGCCGCCGAGCCTCGATCCGTTTGTACAAAACCTCGTCCCCGCTCAGCCCCCGATAGACCTCGAACAGCTTCTTGTAGCGCCCCACATCCTCCAGAAAGTTTTCCAGTACCTCCGTATGGACTTCGTGCCCCGAGGTGGCTCCGTAGCGGCCCAGTTGGTCAAATTGCCCGTCCAGTTCTTCCAGCACTCCTTCCAGCCGTTGCTTCACCACCTCCAGATTTTCTCCCATCAGCCGCTCGGCCCCCGCTACGTCGCCTTGGTCCAGCTTGGTCAGCAGGATCACCAGGGGAACCGGGTCCGAAGATGGCTCCACCTGAGCCTCCAAAAGACCCCTGTGGCTGCCCCACGGGTATACCCCCAACCCGCACAGCAACAACACCGCCCCTATTGCGGCCCTTGGCCCACGGGCTTTCTTTGTGAGTCCTTTTTTCATGCCTCCCCCTCGCTTCAATATATATAGCCTGCTTGCAGTTACGATGGGTTAATTTTAATGCTAAAAGCGCAGAGTGTAAACTCGCGCAGGGGAGGCAGGAACCCAGACCATTCTCAGCGTCCGGCCGCTGGAGCCAGCAGGGCGGCGACCGCTTCGCCGATCTGGGCCGGACTTTCGACTACGGTGATTCCAGCCGACTTCATCGTTTCCATCTTCTCGCGGGCGGTTCCCTTTCCTCCGCTGATGATGGCCCCGGCGTGCCCCATCCTTCTGCCCGGAGGGGCGGTCTGTCCGGCAATGAAGCCGACCACAGGCTTCTTGATGTGTTCCTGGATGTAATGCGCGGCTGTTTCTTCCGCCGTTCCGCCGATCTCGCCGATCATGACTACGGCGTGGGTATCCGGGTCGGCGTTGAACAGCTCCATGGCCTCCCGGAAACTGGTGCCGATGATGGGATCGCCACCGATGCCGATGCAGGTGGATTGTCCGATGCCGAGAGCCGTCAGTTGCCCTACGGCCTCATAGGTGAGCGTCCCGCTGCGGGAGACCACTCCCACGTGTCCCGCCCGGTGGATGTGGCCCGGCATGATGCCGATTTTGCACTTGCCTGGAGAGATGACGCCCGGACAGTTGGGACCGATCAGCCGTGTGTGGGTGGATTTCAAATAAGCGTTGGCCCGAATCATGTCGAAGGTGGGAATCCCTTCGGTAATGCAGACCACCAAGGGAATGCTGGCATCGGCGGCTTCCATGATGGCGTCGGCGGCAAACGGAGCGGGGACAAATATGACCGAAGCATTCGGGTCCACCGCGCGTTTTGCTGCGGCCACCGAATCAAACAGCGGCAGCCCGTCCTGCTGTGCGCCGCCCTTGCCGGGCTTCACGGCACCTACGACCTTGGTCCCATACTGGATCGCCTGCCGGGTGTGGAAGCTTCCTTCCCGGCCCAGGCCCTGGACCAGCAAACGCGTGTTCTTGTCAACCAATATGCTCATCGAAGTATGCTCACTTGTGTTCCGTTTGCCTGAGCTTTTTTCTGCTTACGTCTTGCCTTGGCCTTGCTCAGCTTGACCTTTCGAGGACTACCCTTTGGCAAGCGCCACCACCTTTTCGGCGGCGTCCCGCATTCCGTCGGCGACCGTGAAATTCAATTTGGAGTCCTGAAGAATCTTCTGCCCCTGCTCCACATTGGTGCCTTCGAGGCGAACAACGACCGGAATTTTTACTCCCAGCGCCCGGGCTGCCTCCACCACGCCGCTGGCCACAATGTCGCAGCGCATGATCCCGCCGAAAATATTGATCAGCACGGCGCGCACGTTGTGGTCCGAAAGCAGGATTTCAAAGGCGTGACGAACTTGCTCAGCGCTGGCCCCTCCCCCTACGTCAAGAAAGTTGGCCGGGCTTCCCCCTGCATACTGGATGATGTCCATGGTGCCCATGGCCAGTCCCGCCCCGTTTACCATGCAGCCTACGGTGCCATCCAGCTTGATATAGTTCAACCCGTACTTGCTCGCTTCGATCTCCAGCGGGTCCTCTTCGTCCAGGTCGCGCAGTTTTGCGATCTCCTCGTGGCGGAACAGGGCGTTGTCGTCGAAGTTCATCTTGGCGTCGAGCGCCAGCAGCCGCCCATCTTTCGCCAGGATGAAGGGATTGATCTCGGCGAGCGATGCGTCGGTAGCTTCAAAGGCGCGATAGAGGGATATCATGAGCGCGGATGCTTGTGGGATGCTCTCCGCAGGCAGTCCCAGGCCGAAAGCCAGCTTCCGCGCCTGAAATGCTTCCAGGCCCGCACCCGGACGGATGATCTCGCGCAGAATCAGATCGGGAGTCTCTTCGGCTACCTTCTCAATCTCGACTCCTCCGGCGGCGCTCGCCATGAAGACCGGGCCGGCGCTGACACGGTCAATCACAATGCCGAGGTAGAGTTCCCGCTCGATCGGCAAAGTCTCCTCGATCAGCACCCGCCGTACCTCCTGGCCTTCAGGACCGGTCTGAGCGGTAATCAGCTTCATTCCCAGAATCTTCCCGGCAATCGCCTGAGCCTCTTCCGGAGTCTTGGCGATTTTCACTCCGCCCGCTTTGCCTCGGCCACCGGCATGAATCTGCGCCTTGACGACGACCTCACCGCCCAGTTTGCGGGCAACTGCAGCGGCCCCGGCGCTATCCTCCGCCGTTTCGCCCCGAGGGACGGCCACGCCGAAAGTCTTCAGGATTTGCTTGCCTTGAAATTCGTGAATTTTCATGTGAGGCGTTCGGTTCCTGCCATTTTACAGGCAGCGGGAAGTCAGCTAAAATGTCATCTCGTCACCCGCTGTAAAAACAACGAGCAAAAAGAGAAAGTACTATAAAGAAAGGTCGCGGCAAAAGCAACACGCCAACCCCAGCAGTGTCGTTAGCACATGATATGTCCGGTCTAATTAACATGTGAAATGTCCGCTTTGAGCGGCGTAGGGTAGGGCTTTTTGCCAGGAGGTGGCATGAAGTTCTACTCGGAAGCTGCGATGGAGCGGGCGATGAAGATACAAGAAGTAATTTTGCGAGCGATAGGGAAGCGGATCAACTGGTGGCAGGCAGCCGAGATCATCGGGATCAGCGACCGGCAGATGAGGCGGTGGCGCAGCCGGTACGAGCAGTACGGCTACGACGGGCTGTTTGACCGGCGGCGGGGAAAGCCGAGTCCGCGGCGGGTACCCCTGGGGACGGTGGAGAAGGTGTTGGGGCTGTATCAGGAGAAGTACTTTGACTTCAACGTGCGGCACTTTCACGAAAAGCTGCGGGAAGAGCACGGCCTCCGGCTGAGCTACACCTGGGTGAAGCTGGCATTGCAAGGGGCGGGGCTAGTGAACAGGAGGCGGAAGCGGGGCCTGCACCGCCAGAGGCGGCCCCGGCGGCCGTTGCCGGGAATGCTGCTGCATCTGGATGGGAGCCAGCATCGGTGGTTTGTCGATGATCGCTGGTATGACCTGCTGGTGGTCCTGGATGATGCCAGCAGCGAGATTTACTATGCGCAACTGGTAGAGCAGGAATCGACGCGGACGGTGCTGGCTGCCCTGCGGGAGGTGGTCGAGCAGCAGGGGATCTTTTGCGCCCTTTATAGCGACCGGGCCAGTCATTTCTTCCTGACCCGGAAGGCGGGCGAGCCGGTGGATCGGCAACGGCTGACCCAGGTGGGCCGCGCCCTGCGGGAGCTGGGCATTCAGATGATTCCGGCCTATTCGCCGCAGGCGCGGGGACGCAGCGAGCGGAACTTCGGGACCTGGCAAGGGCGGCTGCCGCAGGAACTGCGCCTGCGGGGAATCATCACGCTAGAGGCAGCGAATCGGTTCCTGCGGGAGGGCTATATCGGGGAGTTCAACCGGCGCTTTGCCGTGCCGGCCACCCAACCAGGCAGCGCCTTTTTGCCGTCAGCCAGGCGGGAGTTAGAGCGAATCTTCTCGATCCAGCACCAGCGGATAGTGAATCGGGACAATACGGTCAGTCTGGAGAACCGCCTCCTCCAGATCGAGAAAACTCCTTGGCGCGGGACTCTGGCGGGCTGCCGGGTGACCGTCTATGAACACCTGGATGGGACGTTAAGCATTGGCTATGGGCCGCACACGGTGGGCCGCTACTCCTCCGAGGGGGTGGCGATCCGGTGCGGCGGTCGGCGGCGGAGCCCTGTGGCTTCCCGACAACACCATTTGGCGCTCACCTCCGTCGCCCTACGGGCTCCTTCGGTCAGCGCCAAATCACTTTCGGTAGAATCATGAAAGCGGACATTTCACTTGCTACATATACCGGACATTTTAACTTGCTAACAACACACGCCAACCCCAGCAGTGCAGATCAGCAACCATAATTCAGAAAACGGCGCGCTCCTGGACGGTATCCGGCAGAGCGCGGCGCGCCGGGACCTCACCCGTCAGCAGGCCAGGGCGGTGATGGAGGAGATCCTCTCCGGCGCGGCCAGCAATCCACAGATCGCCATGTTCTTGATGGCGCTGCGAATGAAGGGAGAGTCGGTCGAGGAGCTCATCGGATTTGCTGAAGTCGTCAGAGCCCGGGCGCTCGCCGTGCGCCCTCACCTGCCCACGGAAGAGGACATATCCGGCACCGAGCGGGACGCCCTGGTGGATACCTGCGGCACCGGCGGGGACGCCAGCGGCACCTTCAATATATCTACAGCGACGGCGTTTGTTGTGGCCGGTTGCGGAGTGCGGGTGGCCAAGCATTGCAACCGGTCCATTTCCAGCCGCTGCGGCAGCGCGGACGTGGTGGAGGCTCTGGGAGTGAAGCTCAGTCTTCCGCCGGAGCGGATCGCCGGGTGCATCGATGAGGTGGGAATTGGATTTCTGTTTGCTCCCTCGCTGCATGGGGCCTGGAAATATGCCCAGCCGGTGCGCCGGGAGTTGCGGGTTCGCACTGTCTTCAACATGCTCGGCCCTCTCTGCAATCCTGCGGGTGCCTCCGCGCAGTTGGTGGGCGTTTATGACAGCCGCCTGACCGGACTGTTGGCGCGTGCCCTGGTGGAGTTGGGGATGCGCCGCGGCTTTGTGGTGCATGGCGCCGACGGCCTGGATGAGATCACCAACACGGGGGAGACCGTGATTGCCGAGGTGAATCAGGGTCAGGTTCAGATGAAAACGCTGCGCCCGGAGGAACTGGACATCCCCCGGTGCAGCCTCTCCGACTTGCAGGGCGGCGACGTGGCCGAAAACGTACAGATCATCCAGGCCATCCTGGAAGGACAGACCGGCCCCCGGCGTGACGTAGTTCTGTTGAACGCCGCTGCTGCTCTGGCGGCCTCCGGCCGTGCCCCCGACCTCCGAGCCGGTATCCGGCTGGCCGCCGAATCCATTGATTCCCGAGCCGCACGCAACAAGCTGCGCACGCTGGCCGAGTTCACCAACCGCGACTTCGGTAATTAACTCGAGATTGCGCTGATCGAATCGGGTGGCGATTCTTTGAGGTATCCCCGCTCCTGGGTATCTTTGCTGCCGGTCTCGGGCTTGTGGCTACTGGCGGCAACGCTTTGCGGACAGCAAACGGTTTTGCCGGAAACTTCCTGGAGGGAGTGGACGGCAGCCAATCAGGTCTGGCTGCAAGGTCAGGTCATTCCCAATCGCAAGGTTCTCAACATCCGCCCTGGCCGGCGGCGGCTGCTCCAACCTCGTCACCATCGCCGGGGGCAGATTAGAGCCAGGCTACCTCTAATTAGTTTCCGCTCTTACGCGCCTGAGTCAACCCCAAAAAATTCTTCAACAGTTGATGTCCCACCCGGGTGAGGATCGATTCCGGATGAAACTGGACGCCTTCCACAAACATACTTCTATGCCGCAGACCCATCACAACGCCATCTGCTGTGGTGGCGGAGACTTCCAGCTCTGGCGGGATCGAGCCGGGATCGACCACCAGGGAATGATAGCGCATCGCCACAAAAGGCCGGGCCAGCCCATGAAAGATCGTCCTGCCGTCATGGAGGACCTCGGTGGTTTTCCCGTGGACGAGCGACGGGGCCGCTACCACCTTGCCGCCAAAAACTTCGCCAATGGCTTGGTGACCCAGACAAACTCCCAAAATGGGGACCTTTCCGGCCAAACGGCGAATGGTTTCCAGCGTAACACCGGAGTCGCGCGGCAATCCGGGGCCGGGCGAGATGACAATCGCCTCCGGCGCGAGCGAGGCAATCTGATCGACAGTGACCTGATCATTGCGCCGAACTAATGGGTCTGCGCCCAACTCGCCCAAATACTGGGCCAAGTTGTAGGTGAACGAGTCGTAGTTATCGAGAAGGAAGATCATTTGGCTCGGATTCTTTAGCGCGGATTTTCAGCTTTCCTGCTGGGCCAGCTCAACGGCCTGGAGCAACGCTTTCCCCTTGTTCAGCGTCTCCTCAAACTCTTTCTCCGGGACTGAATCGGCCACGATCCCGGCACCCACCTGAATAAAGGCCTTGTCTCCGGTGACCACCATCACGCGAATGCTGATGCAAGAGTTGAGGTTTCCGGAAAAATCCAGATATAGCACGGCTCCGGAGTAAACACCGCGTCGCGCTGGCTCCAACTCCGAGATGATCTGCATGGCCCTCACCTTGGGTGCGCCGGAGACCGTGCCGGCGGGAAAACAGGCCCATAAGGCGTCCCAACCGTCCATTCCGGCGCGGAGCTTTCCGCGAACGCTCGAAACCAGGTGCATCACGTGGGAATAACGCTCCACGAACATGAATTCCGGGACCTCGATCGTTCCGTAGCGGCAGACGCGACCCACGTCGTTGCGCCCCAGGTCCACCAGCATGACGTGCTCGGCGCGCTCTTTTTCATCGCCCAGAAGCTCCCGTTCCAATTGCTTGTCTTCTTCGGGACTCTTGCCGCGTGGCCGGGTGCCGGCGATAGGCCGGTATTCCACGTCCTCGCCGCTGACCTTCACCAGCATCTCGGGCGAGGAGCCTAGCACGCAGTCATCGCCCATGCGCAGGAAGAACAGATAAGGCGAGGGATTCACGCGGCGCAGCGCGCGGTAGACCTCAAAAGGGTCCACCCGGATTTTGGTTTCCAGCCGCTGCGAAAGCACCACCTGGAAGATGTCCCCGGCCTGGATGTGTTGTTTGGCCCGGCGAACCTTCGAGACGAACCGGGCTTTGCTGAAGTTGGAGCGCAGAGTAAGAGGAACCGGACGGCGCTTCGGAAGCGCCGTCTGCCGTCGTTCGATGGCCAGCGGCGATTGGAGCTTGTTTTCGATTCGCTGAATTTCCTGTTCCGCCTTGCGATAGAGAGAGCGCAGCAGGTTCCTCGAAGCCGGCTGCTCGCACCGCACGTTGCAGATGATGACTATTTGGTGTTTCACATGGTCAAAGACCAGCACCGTCGAAAAAAACATCAATACGGCATCCGGCATGCTGGGCCGGTCCTTTTCCTTCAACCGAACGGGTTCCCGGAGGCTGACCAGGTCATAAGCCATGTAACCGACCGCACCAGAGGAGAAAGGCGGCAGCTCATCCACATGGACAGGTCGGAAGGAGGCGAGCAGGTTCTGGACCGCCTCCATGATGTCGCCCTTCATCTGCCGCGTCCGGCCTTTCTCGATGATTTCGATCTTGCCTTCAGCCGCCAGGGGAGCGCCGCCCGGCATGGAATTCTTCTTTGTGGATGTTTTGCTTGCCGCCATCTGGAAACGGGCAGTGAGAAATGGGTCTGCGCCCAGGTAAGTGTACCGGGCAATCGTCTCCCCGCCTTCCACGCTTTCAAACAAGAAGGAGAAATCTTGTCTCCCTCGCCGCGTTCCGCTACGGTTGCCGGTCAGCTTCAGATAAGCCGAGACCGGGGTCAGTAAATCCGCCGGGACCGGCTTCCACACCGGAATCAGATTTCCTTTGCGGGCGAGATCGGAGAATTTATCTGGACCGGGAAAAATCACGCCTTGGAACTCCTCTCCCGGCCGGGTTGTTGGAGCCGCAAAAGCTCCTGCTGCGCCGTCTTTCGCATGCGGTGAAGGGGAGCTTCCAAGCCGGTCCAGTATTCAAACTGCCGCGCCGCCTGTGCCAGGAACATCTCCAAGCCCGAGATCGTGCGGCATCCGCGAGCGCGGGCAATTTCAAGCAGTCGCGTTTCGGCAGGGTTGTAGACCAGATCATACACCAGCCCGGCGTTCACCTGCTCCGGCCGGAGAACGCAGGCTTCCGTCTTGGGCCACATCCCCACCGAGGTCGCATGAATCAGCAGGTCGAACGGCTCTTGCCGCAACGCTCCCGCCAGGATGGGCTCGCCGCCCATCGCTCTTGCGAAAGCCCGGACCCTGGCGGGATTCCTTCCTGTAACGAAAATATTCCGGCACCGCAGCTTCCCCAAAGCGACCAGGGCAGCGCGGGCAGCGCCTCCATTGCCGACAACCAGCGCCCGGAAGCTTCGCGGCAAGAACCCATTGTTGCCCAGCCTCAGCGCTTTTCGCAAAGGAACCATGATGCCCGCGACATCCGTATTGATGGCTTCCCATCTACCGCGGTACAGACGGACCGTGTTGGCCGCTCCCGCCGCCTGGACCGTCTGGTCCACCCGGTCCATCCAGCGCAGAATTTTTTGCTTGTGAGGAATGGTCACGCTAAACCCGGCCAAGGGATAGCCGCTGGCCGCTTTTCGGAAATCGTTCAGGTTGGAGGAAAGCAGCGGAAGGTAAACCCCATCCACTCGCTTTGACCGAAAGGCCGCGTTGTGGATGGCCGCCCCTAGCGAGTGGCCGATGGGGCAACCGAGCAGTCCGTAGAGAGCCGTCCGGTTGCTTAACTTTTCCGCGCGGTAACGGTTGCGCAAGACCTCCGCGTCAATCTGCCCCGGCGCAGACGGCGCGGGGAAAGTCGGATGATTGTTTTTCCGGCTCGGAACGAGAGACGGACTCGGCTGCGGCGGGCAGGAGGCGTAGATAAAGGCGCTGCCTCGCGAAAGCGCCAGCACCCGGCTGGAAACTCCTGATTGCCCCATCGAAAAGGCGATCCATTGCTCCCGCTTCCGTTTGCTATCCGGGGGTATTGCTGTATTCGAGATCAAAAAATCCAGGATACGGCAATTATCCGACTGGCGTGTTGCGGTGGGCACCAGCTTGTAAAAGTCAGCCGGGAATTTTCGCAGCCGGTCTGCTGCAGCATTGAGATTTGGAGTGCGCCGAAAATCGTGAAAAGAGAGGATCAGCAAAGCGCGCTGGCGCAAGGATCGGACGGCCTCACCTCCGGCAGCCTCTGCGGACTCAATCTCCAGGTCCAGCAGGCTGCACCCGGCTGCGGCTGCCTGCAGCAAGATTTCCATCTGTTCGCCGACCGTGCCCCGGAAGCGCCCTCCATTTTCTTTCCGGCGGCAAGTGGCTTGTAGTTCACTGCGCCGTCCGTGCTGTGCCCGGAGGAGCCTCGAAATCAGCGGCATGGCCTCTGCCGGCCGGGGCAGCCAGTCAAGGCGCAGTTCCACCAGAGGGCTGTATGGGAGGGCGCGGAGCACACATTCAAACAGTTCCGCCGGGGTATCTCCGGTGGCGACGATGCAGATGCGCGGCAATCCAGACTTTTGCTTCATTGGTTCTGGCTCTATGTTTTTTCTTCATGGGGTTTTGCTTCATGAAGCCGGGGTTTTATGATAAAAGACAGTTGATTGGCTGTCGAGGGGCGTGCTCGACTCTACCCTAATTTCTCCTTCCGAGAAGACATGGCGCAGGCTGGCGGCGAACTGCTCGGCGAGGATTCTCCGTCTGCCGTCGAGCCACTGGCCAAAGGAAGCTGTCCGGGGCTCTAAGGATACGCTCCTTGGAACTGTACCCGCTCTCGCAGATGTGATACTTTGAAGGCATCTAATTGGTGCGAGTGGACGATGGCCGGGCACTTTAATTCTCATCTCAATTTGTTGGCCAGACTTTCTGCGATAGTGATTCTTCTGGCTGTAGCCGGATTTGCCCTGCAACTGGACTGGGCTGACTTATCCCTTTCCGGAAAGAATAAACATACCAGGTCCGGGTACGGAACTCCGGAGGAGTTTGGGTACGTTTTCACCCGGCTGGCCCACTACTCGCCGGGTTCAAGAACTCAGGAAGGACATACCTGGAACACCGATTATCCCAAGGCAGACCGGCAGTTTCTGCAGGGAGTTTTGCGCTTAACCCACGTCGAAGCGCGCGAACGGGAACAGGTGTTGCGGCCGATGGACCCGAAGTTGTTCGCTTTTCCCTTCCTGTACGCGGTGGAAGTAGGATACTGGCGTTTTACCGACGAAGAAGCCGCGCGCTTGCGAGAGTATTTGCTGCGGGGCGGGTTTCTGATAGTGGACGACTTCCACGGTTCCCGGGAGTGGGCCAGCTTCGTCCGGGAGATCCTCAAGGTGTTTCCGGATCGCCCCATTCGCGAGGTGGAGCTTTCCGACCCGATTTTCCATTGCTTTTTTGATATCGAGGAAAAGATTCAAGTTCCCGGCCTGCAGTATCTTTACAGCGGACGCACCTATGAGCAGGACGGGATCACGCCCCATTACAGGGCCATCTATGATGACAACAACCGAATCATGGTGATGATCAATTTCAACGTGGACCTGGGTGATGCCTGGGAATGGGCTGACCATCCGCAGTACCCGGAGGCCTACACCTCTTTGGCGTACCGGTTGGGCGTCAACTACATTGTTTATTCCATGACCCACTAAAGGGAGGCGATCCCAAAACCGTTTCGATCCAGGCTGTAATTCCATGGGCGAAGCAATTTTTCGATTTCTTTTCAAATATCCACCGGTCGCCTTCTCGCAGGGCCGTATTGCCCTGGTTTCCTCGTGGCCGGTCTGGGTGCTGCTGCTGGCCGTCGTTCTGGCAGTGGCGTTGCTGGGCCTTTACCTGTGGCGGCTGCGGCCGGCTTTGCCCGCCCGGGCGCGCGTCCTGGTATGGGGGTTGCAATCGATTGCGCTGGCGATTCTCCTTACGCTGCTGTGGAAACCTTCTCTGATCCTTTCAACGCTCGTGCCCCAGCAGAACGTGCTGGCCATCCTGGTTGATGATTCGGCCAGCATGGCGATGGACGACCAGGACCGCCCCCGTGCGGACCAGGTCCGGGAAGTGCTGGCGGAATCAGGGCCTTTGCTGGCCGAGCTCAGGGAGAAGTTTCAAGTCCGCCTGTACCGTTTTTCCAAGGAAGCGGAACGGATCGATTCGGCGGCCGAGCTGACCGCTTCTGGCCCTTCCTCCCATTTGCAAGACGCCTTGGCCCAGGCTTACTCTGAATTGCGCCACCTTCCTTTGGCCGGAGTGGTTCTCGTCAGCGACGGAGCGGAGAACGGTTCAGCCGCTCCCCGGGAGCTGATGGAGGAATGGAAGGCGCGGAAGATTCCCGTGTACTCGCTGGGCGTGGGAGAAGAAGAGTTTGACCGCGACATCGAGATTGAACAGGTGGCGACGCCGCGCACCGCCCTGCCGGGCACGGTAATTTCCTTCGCTGTGACGGTGCGGCAGAAAGGCTACGTGGGGGAGAGCGCCCGGCTGGAAGTCCTGGATGGAGCCGAAGTCCTGAAATCGCGCGAAATCCACTTCGGACGCTCACCTGTCGAGACGGTTCAACTGAGTTTTGCCCCTAAGTCAGAAGGCATTCCAGAGTACACCGTCTCCATCGATCCGCTTGCGGGGGAGGCCGTGGAAAAAAACAACAGCCAATCCCGCCTGGTTGAAGTCCAGGACCGCACCGCCAAAGTTCTCTACATCGAGGGAGAGCCGCGCTGGGAGTTCAAATTCATCCGGCGTGCCATGGAACAAGACCGCAATCTCCGGCTGGTGAGTTTGCTGAGGACTTCGCAGAACAAATTCTACCGGCAAGGAATTGAGGAGGAAGAGGAGCTGGTCGAAGGCTTTCCCGACCGGGAAGAGCTGTTCCAATATGACGGGCTGGTTTTGGGCAGCATCGGGGTCGCTTTCTTCTCGGCCGAGCAGCAGGAGGATATTTACGCCTTTGTCAGCCAAAGGGGAGGAGGATTGCTTTTCTTGGGCGGGCGTTACGCGCTTGGAGACGGTGGCTACCAGGGCTCCTCTCTCGCGGATCTGCTTCCGGTTCGGCTGGGCCAGCCTGCCGGTTCGCCGACCTTCCAGCGGACCCCGGTTGAATTCCGGCTGACGCCGAGAGGCTGGGATCGATTACAACTCTCCGAGGACGAAGAGGCAAACCGCGAAAGCTGGGAACAGCTTCCTCTTCTGGGAAATTACCAGATCACCGGAGAGCCCAAGCCGGGCGCCGTAGTGCTGGCAGAGGCGGTGACTCCGGACGGAGAGCGGCATACGGTGCTGGCTTCGCAGCGGTTTGGCCGGGGGAGGGCGTTGATGTTTGCCACCGACGGGTCCTGGCGCTGGCGGATGGGTCTGGACCACACCAACAACTCTCACGAGACCTTCTGGCAGCAGATACTGCATTCCCTGGTTAGCGATACCCCGCCGCCGGTCAGCATCTCCACCGACAAGGGGTTGTATCTGGATGAGCAGCACGTCCGGATTCAGGCAGAGATATACGATGAGAAGTTTCAGCCGGTGAATGCCGCCTCGACCATTGCCACCATCTCCCTGCCGGACGGATCCATTGAGGAGCTGCCTTTGCAGTTGTCGGTGGAAGAGGACGGCGTTTTTCGGGGAGAATGGGAGGCCGCGGCTCCCGGCGTGTACCGCGTGGACGTGGTGGCGCGAGCCGGCGAGAAGGAAATCGGCAGGAACAGCTCTTACTTTCAGCGAGCGGACGGGTCTCTGGAGTATTTCTCCGCCGAACAAAATGTCTCCTTGCTGACGCGGCTGGCCGAAGACACCGGAGGGAAATATTATCCGTTGGAGCAGGCCGGCCGGTTGCCGGAACAGTTGACCTATTCCCCGGCTGGTATCACGGTTCCCGAGGTTCGGGACCTTTGGGACATGCCGTTCTGGCTTTTGCTGCTGTTTGTCTTAAAGGGAACAGAGTGGATTTTGAGAAAACGCTGGCGGTCGATTTGACGCGAACTAAGCTGGAAACCTCCAAAGCAGTTCCGCATTGTCTCCCGGCGGGTGAGCCGCGTACGGCGCGCCAAGCCTGGATGCGGACGCCTCGTGTCCTTTGTTTGGCTCTGAGCTTGAGCACGGCCTTTGCGATGGCCGCGCAGGCCCAGGAAAACAGAGCCTATGCCGTGGTCATCAGCGGGTTGGGAGGGGAGCCGGCTTACGAGAAGCTCATCGACCAATGGGGGAAAGATCTCTCTTCCGTGTTGCGAAAAAACGCGGTCTCCGAGGACCGCGTCTACTGGCTGGCCGCGAACGGAGAGCTGGAGGATGTCTATGCCGAATCCCGCCGGGAGAACGTCATCCGGCTCCTGGAAGAACTGGCTGCGCGCCTCGGTCCCGAGGATACTTTGGAGCTGTTCCTGATCGGCCACGGCAGCTACGATGGTTATGACTACCGTTTCAACCTTCCCGGTCCGGACATCACTGCGTTACGGTTGAGCGAGCTGCTGGAGCGGTTCCGAGCCACCCGGCAGGTGGTCGTGAACATGACCAGTTCCAGCGGCGCGAGCTTGGCTTCCATGCAGCGCAAAGGCCGCGTGGTGATCACCGCGACCAGCGCCGGGAGAGAGCGGAATTTTTCCGTGTTTCCGCGCTACTTTACCGAGGCGCTTGAAGATTCGGCCGCTGACACGAACAAGAACCGGGAGCTTTCGGTTCTGGAAGCCTTTCAGTATGCCAGCCGGGAGGTGGCCCGCTACTACAAGGAATTGACGCGGCTGGCTACTGAACACGCGTTGCTGGAGGATCAAGGGAACGGGGAAGGATCGCGGGAGCCAACGCCGAATAACGGACAGGGATTGCTGGCCTCCACCATTACGCTGGTGGACCTGGGAGGGCGCACCGCCGTGGAGGATGATCCCCAGGTGCTCTCTCTCAGAGCAAAAAAGCGTAAGGTCGAGGAGGCGATCGAACAGTTAAAATACCGCAAAGCTTCCCTGACCTCGGAGCAGTATTTCGAACGACTCGAACAGTTGTTGCTGGAACTGGCCGAAGTGGAGCAAGACCTGGATGATCTGGGAGAAGCTATTCTGCAGGAAAATAGTAGAGGGGGAGAAGAAAACCGGAATGGCCCGAACCTGTAGGAGGAACAAACAACCTGTGCTTCGCCGGCTCCCGGCCCGAATCGGCCCGGTGGTGGTCTGTCTCATTGCATTACAAACGCCGTTGTGGGCGGCGCTTGACGATGAGAAGGCTCTGCTCGCGGGGGGAAACTACAAGGAAGCGATCGCCGCGCTGGAAGCGGCGGTGGGCAGGGAACCGGATAACCCGGCGGCAGCGGTACTGCTGCTGGAAGCTCGCCTGCAGACAGGCCAGTACCAGAGAGCGCTCGAACAGGGAGAGCAATTCCTCAGTCGGCGGGCGGCGCCAGACGTCGCCGGAAAGGCAGCGGAAGCCGCGCTCCGGATCGGAGCGTACGAGCAGGCCGCGAATCTGCTGCAAACGGTTTCCACGCCCCAAGCGATTTGGCTGCGGGGACTGCTGGCCGACAGAACAGGCCAGAAGGAGGCTGCCCGCGCTGCCTGGGAGCGCCTGGCCGTTCTTTCCCCCGATCCGGCCATTTTCTCCGGAGAGGAACTGGGCGCCATCGCGGCTGCTCTGGCTGAACTCGGCAGGTTTAAGGAGGCGAACCAAGTTTACCGCGAGGCCGTGCGAACAGCTCCCGAGAAAGCCAGGTTGAAAGTTGCCTGGGGCAATCTGTTCCTTGAAAAGCACAATCCAGGAGAAGCCGCAGGGCTATTCGAAGATGCTTTGAAGAGCAACGCCAATCATCCCGGTGCGCTGGCGGGGATGGCGGAGCTCTCGGGGGGCGGCCCGGAAAACAAGGCGCGGGAGATGCTTGAGCGCGCCTTGGAGGTGAACCCGAATTTCGCCGAGGCACGGCTGCTGCTAGCCCGGATGCACATGGAGCGGGAAGAGTACGGAGCCGCAGAAGAGGAGTTGAAAAAAACCTTGCGGGTGAACCCGCGATTGCTTGAGGCGCAGTCCCTGCTCGCGGTCTCGGCGTATCTACAAGGCGAGCAGGCGAGGGTGGAGCGGGAATCGATTCCCGGCATCCTCGGCGAGAACCCGGCCTTCGGGCAGGTTTTCGCCGACCTGGGTGATTTTCTCCTGTTGCAACGGCAGTTTGGAACGGCTGTCGAATTTTACCGCCGCGCTCTGGAGATTGACCCGGACCTGTCGGCGGCGCAGGCCAGCCTGGGGATCAATCTGTTGCGTTTGGGGAAGGAACAGGAAGCCCGCGGAGTTCTGGAAGAGGCCTATCGCCGAGACCCTTACAACGTATGGATAGTCAACACGCTCCGCCTGATGGACAGCTTCGTGCGCTTTGACGCTTTTGAGACCGGGCATTTTGCCGTAAAGCTCCACAAAAAAGAATCCGCGCTGCTGCGGCCCTATGTGGAGAAGCTGCTGGAGGAAGCGCTGGAGGATATGGCCGCGCGGTACGGCTACCGGCCGGACCAGAAGATCGTCTTTGAAATGTATCCCGACCACGAAGACTTCGCCGTCCGAACCCTGGGCCTGCCCGGCCTGGGAGCCCTGGGGGCTTCCTTCGGCCCCGTAGTCGTCATGGACAGCCCTTCGGCGCGGCCTCGCGGAGCATTTCACTGGGGGAGCACGCTCTGGCATGAGATGGCCCACGTCATCACGCTCGGCCTCACGTCCAATCGCGTCCCGCGATGGTTTACCGAGGGACTTTCGGTTTACGAGGAGAACCTGGCACGCCCCGGCTGGGGCGATCCGATGAACCCCGGAATTGCCCAGGCGCTTCAGCAAAACAAGCTCCTGCCGCTGGAGGATCTCAATGGCGCCTTTATCCGCCCCCAGTATCCGGGGCAGGTGCAATTCGCCTATTTTCAGGCGGGGATGATCTGTGAGTACATTGTGGAAACCTACGGTTTCGACAAGATTCTGGCCATGCTGCGCGCCTATGGCGAAGGGAGAAAGGATGCGGCCATCGTCAGCGAGGTGCTGGGAACGACTCCGGACGGGTTTGACGAGAAATTTCTCGCCTATGCCAGGCAGCGCACTTTCGGATTCGCGAAGGCGATCAAGCCGCAATCGCCTCCTCCGGTTCAAATGCTGGGGCAAGCTGTGGTGCAAGTGCCCGAGCAGGCGGCGGAGCAAACGGTGGAACAGCTTCTCCGGGAAGCAGAGCGGAATCCGGACAATTTCTATGTCCGGCTGCAACTGGCGGCGGCCCTGCATAAGGAATCAAAGCTCGAAGAGGCTGCCCATCATGCTCAAGCGGCGAAAGAATTGTTTCCTCCTTTTGTCGAACCGGGCAATCCCTACCAGCTTCTGGCCGAGATTTACACCAAGCAGGGACAGAAGGAAAAGGCGGCCAGCGAGTTGCTGCAATGGAAAAAGCAAAGAGGCCGGAACCCGGAAGTGTTCAAGAAGCTAGCTGAGCTTCTGAAAGAGCTGGGCCGCGCCTCCGAGGCGATTCAAACCCTCGAAGAGGCGCTCTTTGTATCCTTGTCGGACGCAGAGATTCACAACCGGCTGGGGGAATGGTACCTGGAAACGGCAAAACCGGACTCTGCCGCACAGGAATACCGGGCGGTTCTGGCGCTCGACCCGGTGGACAAGGCGGGCGCGCACTATCGTCTGGCAAGGGCCTACTGGACTCTGGGCAACGGCCAGGGTGCCCGGCAGGAGGTGCTGGCAGCTCTCGAGATTGCTCCCGGCTATCGCCAGGCACAAAAACTGCTTTTGGAAGTGGCGGGCAGATAGAAAATTTATATTTTAAGGATAACCACAGCATGTCGCTGCAATCGGTAACGGAAATCAAAGAAAGTAACATTCGGGAGCATCTGCAAAAGCTCCAGGAACATCGCGATTCCATCCTCGGCCAGGTCCGGCAGACGGTCATCGGCCAGGAGGAGGTAGTCAATCAGGTATTGATCGTGCTGTTGGTGGGAGGCCACACCCTGATCACGGGCCTGCCGGGTCTGGCCAAGACGCTGCTGGTCAAGACCGTTGCGGGCGCCCTGGACCTGAGCTTCCGCAGGATACAGTTTACGCCGGACTTGATGCCGGCCGACATCACCGGCACCGACATCATCGAGGAAGACAAGAGTACCGGCCACCGGGCCTGGACCTTCGTGCCCGGCCCGGTCTTCGCCCAGGTGATTTTGGCCGACGAGATTAATCGCACTCCCCCCAAAACCCAGGCGGCGCTGCTTGAGGCGATGCAGGAGGGAAGCGTCACGGTTCTGGGCAAGACCTACCAACTGGAGCCGCCCTTCTTTGTGCTGGCTACCCAGAACCCCATTGAGTTGGAGGGAACCTATCCGCTGCCGGAAGCGCAACTGGACCGCTTCATGTTCAACATTATTATTGACTATTTGGGCGAGGAGGAAGAGTTGCAGGTGGTCAACGCCACAACTTCCGGCGAGACGGCCACGATAGAGGCCGTCACCAGCGCCGCCGAAGTATTGGCGTTCCAGCAACTCATCCGCAAGGTTCCCATTGCAGAGAGCGTGAGCCGCTACGCGGTGAAGCTGGTGCGGGCCTCCCGTCCCGGCAGCGCGGAGACGCCCGATTTCGTCAAGCAATATGTCAATTACGGCGTCAGCGTTCGCGCCGCGCAGTTTCTTGTGCTGGCGGGGAAAGCGCGCGCACTGCTCGAAGGCCGCTACAATGTCTCCTGCGAGGACATTCAGAAGCTTGCCTTTCCCATCATGCGCCATCGCATTCTGACCAATTTTCATGCCGAGTCGGACGGGGTTACCTCAGAGGAGATTATCCGCCGGCTGATCGAGAGCGTACCGACGCCCCAGTCGGGATTATGACGGCGATCCGTTTCCCCTGGGAAACGCCCATTCGGAAGAGCTGATGGCTACACCGGCACAACGGTTCCTGGACCCCCAAGTCTTGGGGAGGATTGCGGACCTGCAACTGGTCGCCAAGACCGTGGTGGCGGGTTTCCTCATCGGCCTGCACCGCTCCCCTTACCACGGCGTCAGCATCGACTTCGCCGAGTACCGCCCTTACAACTACGGGGACGACCCGCGCGCCGTCGACTGGAACGTCTATGCGCGAACCGACCGACACTACATCAAGAAGTATCACGGGGAAACGAACACGGAGATCCATATTGTGCTCGATTCGAGCGCGTCGATGGGTTACAAATCGGCGGGACAAAAGCCGCGAGGTCCCGTGCCGGGCGGCAAACCGGGCTACAAACCGGGCAATCTGACAAAATTCGATTACGCCTGCTACCTGGCGGCCTCGCTGGCGTTCTTCGCCGCTCACCAGCGCGACGCCGTGGGCTTGCTGCTTTTCGATACGGAGATCAGACAGAGCATTCCGGCCCGCGCCCGCCCCGGCCAATTGGCGCGGATTTTGCATGAGCTCGATCGCGCCCGGCCCGCAAAAGGCACGGACTTCTCCGGCCCCCTCGAAGAGGTGGCGCGCTTTATCCGGAAGCGCGGCATAGTAGTCATTGTTTCAGACTTCCTGGAAAGCCCGGAACAGGTGCTCCGCGCCGTGCGGGAGTTGCAGTTTGAAGGAAACGACATAATCCTGTTTCATGTTCTGGATCCGGGGGAGCTGGAATTCGAACTGGACACGGCGGTCCTGCTGGAGGATTTGGAGACCGCCGAGAAGCTGGAGGTGATCCCGGAATACGTGACCGAGCAGTACCGGAAGCTGCTCCAAGAGCACATCCGGGAACTCAGCCACGCTTGCCGCAACTCCCGGATCGATTATGCGATGCTAAACACGGGCCTTCCGCTGGACCATGCCTTGTTCGCCTACCTCTCGATGAGACAGCGGAGGATATGAGCCATGGGATTGCTTTCACCTTGGTTTTTGCTGGGCGGGCTGGCCGTGGCTATTCCCATCTGGCTGCACTTGATCCGCCATGAGCAGGCGATCCGTATCCCGTTCAGTTCGCTCATGTTTTTCCGCCGAATCCCGAGAAAATCCATTTCCCGGCAGCGCCTGAAATACTTGCTGCTTCTGGCCACCCGCATCCTGGTGATTTTGCTGATTGTGCTGGCCTTCGCGCAACCATATTTCCCCGGAGTCTCCCGATTCTTAACCGGCGGGCCGGAGGGAAAACATGTTGTGGTCTTGCTGGACCGCTCGTTAAGCATGCAACATGGGGACCGCTGGCAGCGAGCTCTGGCTGCCGCCCGGGATACGATCGCGGGGCTCGGCGAGCAGGACCAAGCACAGATCGTCACCTTTTCCTCCGGGTCCCAAATTTTGAACCTACCCACTTCCGACAAGGCGGCGGTGCGGGCGGCCTTGGACGGTGTAGAGTCCCCAACCGCATCCACCACCTCTTACTCTCAGGCCTTCCGTGCTTTGGAGAGAATCGCCGAAGACGCCGGGAGGCCCGTATCGGTGGTTCTGATCTCCGACCTCCAAAAATCCGGCGTGGAACAGCAACAGCACCGCCTGCAGGCTTCCTTGGCGGAGGAGCCGAGACTGGTGGACGTGGCCGGGGCGACGGCTCCCAATTGGACCGTCGAGGGAATCCGCAGCCGCAGGGTGATTTATCAGGGGCGCTATCCGGACCGGCTCCTGGTCCAGGTCCGCGGATTCGATTCACCCGAGAAGTCCAAGGACGTGACGTTGTCGGTGAGCGGAAAAACAATACAAAAGAAGACGGTCCTAGTGCCTGCTTCCGGAATCGCCACCGTGGCCTTTGAAGGGTTCGACGTCCCTGTGGGAAACAACAAAGGGGAAATCCTCATCACCCCGTCCGACGAGTTGGCCGTGGACGATGCGTTTCACTTTTCCCTGGAGCGGCGCAACCCCTTCCGCATCCTATTTCTCCAAGACGGCAGGGAGAACCGTGAGCTATACTATTTCCGGACAGCTCTGGCAGCGGAAGCGGATTCTCCTTTTCTGATTGAGGCGCGGACTCCCGCGCAGGCGGCATCGCAAGGGTTAGGGAGCTATGCGATGGTAGTGGCCAGCAATATCGCAAACATTCCCCGGTCTCTGGCGGCGGATCTCGCGAGCTTCGTCCAGGCCGGCGGAGGAGCGTTTTTTACGATGGGCACCCGCTTCCCGGCGCCGTTGCTGGAAGAACAATTGCAGGATCTCTGGCCGGGAAAAGCTCTCTCCAAACAAGTGATGACGCGGGACAGCGAGCGGCTGATTCTGATCGGAGAATTCGACGAGCAGCATCCGCTGTTCAGCGAATTTCAGCAGGCTGGGGCGGAATCTTTGCGGTCTGCTGAGACATACGCTTACGTTCGTGTTGAGCCCCAGGGCAAGGTGTTGCTCCAGTTTGCGAACGGCGACCCGGCACTGATCGAAAAGCAATACGGCCGGGGGCGTGTCCTGCTGTTCGCCTCTTCGTTTGACAATGTGTGGAGCGACTTCCCGCTGCACCCGGCCTTCATCCCGCTGGTGCATCGACTGGTCCGCTACACGACGCAACTGCCGGAGGAGCCGGCGGCGCATTCGATTCCCACCACCGTGTCGCTCAACGACTACGCGAAGGCGCGGCAGGAGGGTTCCACGGCAGGGACCTGGAATGTGACGGGGCCGGACGGAAGACGGGAAGTGCCCTTGGCGGAAGAGATGCGGCCGGACTTCCTTGTGTTGCGGCAGCCTGGATTTTATGAAGTACGCCAGGAAAACGATTTGCATTTGATCGCCGCCAATACGGACCCGCGAGAATCGGACCTGACCCCGCTCTCCGAGGAGGACCGGGCTTTTTGGACAGCAAGTTACCAGGAGGGACAGGAAGCCACAGCCTCATCGGCCGGTTCGGAAGTTGCCCAACGGCAAAGCGTTTGGTGGTACGTGTTGCTGCTGGCTCTTTTGGTGGCGTTAGCGGAAGTTTATCTGGCAAATCAGTATCTGGGCACCCGCAGGGCGACCCTACCTCCAGCGAATACTTAGGGAGAGTCTTATGCTGGCTAAATATCATCTGGAAGATTACCTGAAAATGGTTCGCCGCCGCTTGCGGCTGGAGACTGCCGCCCGCGGGCTGGCCGTCTGCGGCTTGGCGGTCTTGGTGCTGACAGTGGCGACGGTCTGGATCAGTGACGCTTGGCGGTTCTCGGACGGCGTAATCAGTTTTTCGAGGACCTTTCTCCTGCTGGCTTCCGGCTTGGTGCTGGCGCTCTTCCTGGTTCGTCCGCTTCTGCGCCGTCTCAATGACGCCCGCATCGCCCGTTTCGTGGAGGAGAAGCAGCCCCGATTCCAAGACCGCCTCGTCACGGCCGTGGATCTTCAGGATAAATTGCCACAGAAGAACAGCTCCCGCCTCTTCCAAGAATTGGTGGCCGAAGACGCCCTGGCGGAGACTGTCTCGGCGCCCCCGTCCGGGCTGATACAAACGAAGCGGATTCTTCGGCCCCTGCTCTTTGCGCTGACTTCTGTCTCCGTTCTCCTGCTGCTCTCTTTCTTTGGGCCAGGCTTTTTCCGCTACGGAGCGAATCTTCTGTGGATGGGGTGGGCGCAGGAAAACGTGGACCCTCTCTATGAATGGGAGATATTGCCTGGCGACCTCACCGTGGGACGGAACTCGGATCAGGAAGTGACCGCCTTCCCCGTGGGTTTTCATCCTGAGAACGCCCGGTTTTTCGCCCTGTACCAGAGCGACGCCGGCTGGGAGTCCGCCTCGATGATTCCCGAGGAACAAGGCGGGGGCTTCGAGTTCCTTCTGATGAATATTGGAGAGCCTGTCCAATATTACGTGGAAGCCGATGGGGTCCGCTCGCGTCAGTTCATGATTTCCGTTACGGATGTGCCCCGTGTCGAGCGCCTGGAGATCACCTACCACTACCCGGAATATACGGGTATGCGGGACACGGTGGAAACAGAGGGCGGCGACATTATCGCCCTGCGCGGGACCACCGTCACGCTGGTCGCCCACACGGACTTGCCCGCCACAGGCGGCCGTATGGTCTTTGATGACGGGACCAGCCTAGCCATGGAATCTCTGGGGGAGCGGGCACTCGAGACCACACTGGAAGTTTCCCGCGACTCCCTCTATCACATCAGTCTCCGAGACCATCTGGGCAAAGATGCCCGCGCCACCCATGAGTACCTCATTCAGGCGCTCACGGATTCACCGCCCAATCTGCGGCTCAGCCGGCCTGGCCGCGACATGCAGCCGAATCCGATTGAGGAAGTAGTCACGGGTTTTGAGGCCGAAGATGACGTCCGGCTGGCCGGGCTGGAAATGCGCTATTTCGTCAACGGCGGCCCGGAACAGACCGCCGTTCTCAGCCAGGGAGGGCGTGACCGGCAGGTTTCGGCCAACCACACTCTGTTTCTCGAGAACTTCGAGTTGATCCCCGGAGATTTGGTTTCCTTCTATGGTGTCGCCAAGGATGCGGCAGCCAACCTCACCGAGACGGAGATGTTCTTTCTGCAAGTGCGCCCCTTCGAAAAATCTTACCGGCAGGCGCAGGCGGGCGGGGGAGGCGGCGGCGGTGGTGGTGAAATGGATAACACGTTCCTCTCCGAGCGGCAGAAGGAGGTGATCTCGGCCACCTGGAACGTGATCCGGAGGAAGGGACAGCAACGGACGGATTCCACTGCGGAAGAAGCGGAATTGTTATCCACTGTCCAGCGCACCTTGCGGGATCAGGCCGAGACGCTGGCCACCCGGGTGAGCCGCCGCCGGCTCAGCGGCGTCAATGAGGAGTTCGGCAAGCTGGTTGAGAACTTAAAGAAAGCAGCGGAGTCGATGGAGCCCGCCGCCGCCTATCTGGAACAGCAGAAGTTTCGGGAGGCTCTTTCTCCGGAACAGACGGCTCTCCAGCATCTCATGAGGGCCGAAGCTCTGTTTCGCGAGATTCAGGTGGCTTTTGGAAGTCAGGGAGGCGGACGCGGAGGCGCCGGAAACTCCGGACGGGACTTGGCGGACTTGTTCGATTTGGAGCTGGACACCGATAAGAATCAGTATGAAACGCTGAGTGAACGCAGTCGCAGCCAGAACACCGCGGAACTGGATGACGTGATGCGCAAGCTGAAGGAGTTGGCCCGCCGCCAGGAACAACTAGCCCGGCGCGAACCGGAGAAGCGGAAGGAGTCTATGCGGGCTGCCAACCGCTGGGAACAGGAGATGCTCCGGCGGGAGGCCGAAGACCTGGCTCGCCGACTGGAGCGATTGTCCCGGGAATCAAACTCGTCTCAAATGGCTCAGGCCGGCAGAGCGCTCTCGCAGGCTGCGCGGGACATGCAGCAGGCAAGCGGCCAGCAGGGCTCCGACAGCCGCTCGGAAACGGCTCGCGCTCTGGAGCGGATTCGAGAGGCGAATGACCTGCTCTCCGGCCAGCAGCGGCAGTGGGATGAGCAGTTGGTGCAACGTCTGGTGGATAACGCCGACAAGGTGGCCCGCCAGCAGGCGAAGATCACTGAGGATGTCGATGGCGCTGCCAGACGGCTGGGAAGGGAGGAAAGACTGGAGGCCGGGCTGGAGACTCTGCGCGAGACCATAAAGGACAAGGTCGAAATGCTGGATACTCTCAGCAATCTCGAACGGCAAATCAACGAAGTAGCCCAGCGCTTGGCAGCCAGCCAGCGGAAGGCCGCCCAACAACTGCGAGGAGCCTCTTCCATGATTCAGGAGAATCGGATGGCGGACAAGCTCCGCCAGGGCGCCTGGCTGGCCAGGCGGGGAATGTGGCCGATGGCGGCGACCCGGGAAAAGGACTTGCAGGCTGACACGGAACAGTTGCAGGAGCGAGTCCAAGATGCCCAGGGCTCCCTCGAACAAGCCGGCTCAGACGAGCACCTGAGAGAGGCTCTGGCCTCGGCGGAACAGTTGCGGCAGGAACTAGAGTCGATCGAGAGGCAACAAAGGGGCTCGCCCGGCAGGCCTGGAAACCGTGACGGGCAACGCGGCGAGCAAGGGTCGCAAGCAGGGGGAAACCAGCCGTCCGGCGCAGGCTCTGCGGGCCGGGCTGGCGGAGGCCCCTATGGGGGCCAAAGAGATGGCCGAACTGGAGGACTGCCTCCAGGACGCTACCGGGGAGAAGCAGGGAATCCGGGAAATAACCGGCCATGGAGCCCGGAAGAGATGTCACGGAGGGCGCCTTTGAGCCGGGAAGAACAAAGACAACTTGACCGGCAGTACCGCCAGCTCACTCAACAAGCCTCCGACTTGCGCCAGTTGCTCTCCGAGGACCCGGAGTTCAAAAATATGGTCGAGGGGTTGATCGTTGCCATGCAGAATCTGGACAGGGAAAGATTTCCCGGCAATCCAGAAGAGCTCGATCGTCTGCGGGCAGACCTGATCGGTGACTGGAAGGAATTGGAACTGCACCTCAGCCGCCAGCTCCAAATAGACAAATCCGGCGCGGTGCGATTGAGCGGTTTGGAACGGATTCCGGAAAGATACCGGTCCATTTTGGAGGAATACTACCGCTCCATCTCCCGGGGCGAATGATAAGGTCCTCCGTTGTAATTTTGGCTTCGTCAGTCCGAACGCCGCGCAACCTGTCCTGGGAGCAGACAAGATTAACTAAAAAAGTCGGCGGATTCAGGTCCAGCGTTTCCCCCAGCGCGGAGCCCGCCATTTACATGGCTGGGATCATTGCTATCCCAGCAATCCCAGAGCCCGCCAATACCAGACTGAAAGCGTGAGCGTCAACAAGGACACCAGAAAGTAGACGTGCGCCAGACGAACCCGGTGCGCGCCGTCATTGGCAAGGTTGCCGGTCATCCCTTCCAGCATGGCAATCCAAATGTTCTGGTAGCTCACCCAGAAAGGGTGCCCGGCGAACAGCAATGCGGCAATGAGTACAATCGGAGAAATCGGAGAGTCGCGCAGGAGGGAGGATATGGGGAGAAACAAAACGGTTATGCCGAAAAAGCCGCCCGGGTCCGTGAATTTCAGGGCAAACATGGCAATCGTCATGCCCATCACCAAAACCAGAGGGTTGACGGAGACGCTTTCAACCGCCGGAACGATGTATCCAGTCAGCCAGTCGGCAACCTGATTCTCTTTGATGATATCCGGCAAGGCAAAAATGCCGCCCAGGAACAGGACCAGAGGCCAGGAAACGGCGGTTCCAAAATCTTTCTCTTTCAGAATTCCTGCCGCCGCAAACACCGCCAGCGCCAGCATACCAACCAGGTAGGGCGGCTGGTGGTGCCAGTTTCCTGCTACCCAGTACACAATCGAGACGGCCACGACGATTGCGGTTATTTTCTCATGGCGGGTCATCTTTCCCATTCTTGCCCGCTCGGAACTGGCGAAATCCCTACTCACAGTCAGTTCCTCTTCCGGCCGCAGGGCCAGCCAATTGCCCAGCAGCAACAAGAGAGACCAAACAACAGTCGGCAACGCCAATGCGGTAGCGTACGGCACCCATTGCAATTCGTATCCCTGGGTGTTAAACAATCGCACCATCACGGGTCCCCAGAGCGAACCGTACAGAGTGGCGCAACCGGGGATCACAGCCATCTCAACGGTCGAGAGCATAATCAGCGCAGAGCCGCGGCTGCGGGGCTTTAACCCGAGAGTCTGCACCAGGGCCCAGGCAATCGGCACCAGGATCGCCGTGCGAACCGTCATTGAGGGAATGCCCAGAGAAAGAATCAATCCGATGACAAAAAAAGCGCCCATCACTCCGGCATAGGTGGGAGGGAACCAACTCAGAATCATGTAGGATAGGCGCTTGGCCAGACCTGTCGATTCCATGGCAAAACCGTAGAAAAGCACTACCAGCAAGATCCAGAAGGCGCTGCCGGAAAATACTCCCAGGGCGTGCTCGGGTTTCACTCCGGCCAGCATCATCAGCGCGAGCATCAGCAGCGCGGTGGAAGCATTGTCCAGAACGCTGAACATCCAAAGAATCACCGTAAAGGCAAGGATCGCGACAACCGCCTGACCGACCGGAGTAAGCCCCTGCGGAGTTGGGGCCATCCAAATCAATCCTCCCGCCAAGACAGCCAACAGCGCTCCCCCGGCTCGCTTCTGCTGCTGAGACCTCAGAGCAGAAATTTCCGCCGTCTGAGGAGATAGGTTCATCTTCAGGTCCTCCGCTGTCCCGCTCTCGCGCAAAGAGGGTGCCACGTTCCGCGACTCGCCGAGAAAAACAACTTCGCGCCGGCAAATCGCCGGCTCGGCTTTTTAGAGTGCTTATACTAGCCCGATCCAGATAATTTTCCGCAGCAATTTTCCGGTTAAAGATGAAAGCAGGTATGGCTCAGGGTCCTGCCGGCAGGATGGATATCGAAGAATCCAAAGCCGCCGTCAGCGCGCCCAATACGCCAGTGCGGTAGTTTGCTTTTTGTCGCCGGTCAGGGGGGTAGGACGAAGCCAATCGGATTGTCAGTTACGATTTTGCGGGGCAATTCGACAAGGCATTGTCCAACGTCCTGGTGGTGCTGCGGCAGGCGGGCGACCAGCCGGCCAGCATCGTCCGGCTGACTCTCTATGCGCTGAACCTCCGGGAATACATGGCAATCTGAAACCTCCGGGGAGGGCCTATCGAAGCCGGATGGGCAAGCACTTTCCGGCGATGACATGGGTGGATGTGAAATGACTGTTGGAGGAAGAATCCAAACTGGAACTGGAAGCGACTGCTGCGCTCTGAAGGCAGCCTGTTGGTGGTTTGTTGCAGGGAAGAAAATTTTTGTGTCGCTCGGAGTGCTCTTCCATTAAACTTTATAACCTTTTATGTTTGGAGCCGCGGCGAGAGGAAACCGGCAGGCGCGCGGAAAAATCGAGATTGTTTTCCGGGAGCCCAACCCGTCCGGCTCCATCTACTGGAAGGATAACTTCTGTTGCAGGGAACGAGGGTAAATAGGTTACTCCATTCCTGACAGTTCATCTTCAAACGCGAAAGGCTGCTCGCTATTATGGAAAATCTAGTTTCACTGACACCCTACGTAGGGCTGCTTGGTCTGGGGATCGCCCTCGTCCTGTATATGCTGATCGTTCGGCGTCCTGCCGGCAACGACCGGATGCGGGAACTTGCCGACACGATCCATACAGGCGCGATGGCATTCTTGAAACGGGAATACAGCATCCTGGTTGTTTTCGTCCTGCTGGTCGGCGGGCTTCTGGCTTGGAGGCTCAACGTTCAGACGGCGATTTGCTTTTTCAGCGGGGCTGTCTGCTCCGTCCTGGCCGGGGTAATTGGAATGAAGGCAGCGACCAAGGCCAACGTTCGCACGACGGAGGCAGCCCGTTCGCAGGGAGAAGGGGCGGCTTTGCTGGTCGCCTTTGACGGCGGCGCCGTCATGGGGCTTTCCGTGGCGAGCCTCGGGTTGCTGGGGCTGGGAATTTTCTTTTCGTTTTACGGCGACCCGGCGACCTCAACATACCTGAGCGGATTCGCGATGGGGGCCAGCTCCATTGCTTTGTTCGCCCGCGTCGGCGGGGGAATCTTCACAAAGGCCGCCGATGTCGGCAGCGACCTGGTTGGGAAGGTCGAGGCGGGCATCCCGGAAGACGATCCGCGCAACCCCGGCGTGATCGCCGACAACGTGGGAGACAATGTGGGCGACGTTGCCGGGATGGGCGCCGATATCTTCGAGTCTTACGTGGGCTCCATCGTGGCCACCATCGCCATCGCGGCCACCCTGGCGGCGGGGGACATCGGGCGGCTGGCCGAGGCCGGTAGCGGTGGCCTCTCTTCGACCGCTCTCCTGATGGCTTTTCCGCTGGTGCTGGCCGGGATTGGCCTGTTCGCATCCTTGATCGGGATCGCCGCGATGCGCGTGCTCAAGAATTTTGGACCCGCCAGCGCGCTGCGCAACTCCACTTTCCTGGCGGCGCTGCTTTTCCTGATCGCCGCTTATTTCTTGGTGCAAGGTTCCCCGGTTCGCACCAACGTTTTTTGGGCGGTCCTCTCCGGAGTGATCGGTGGAATCACCATCGGCTTGCTCACCGAATATTACACATCCAGCAAGCCGATTCACCGGATCGCCGAGGCTTCCCGAACCGGCTCGGCAACGAACATCATCAGCGGGCTGGCCGTAGGAATGCAAAGCTGCGCCTTCCCGGCCCTGACCATCTGCGCGGTCATTTATACAGCCAACCTCACGAGCGGACTCTATGGCATTGGACTAGCGGCGGTGGGTATGCTGGCAACCGTTGGCATCACCATGAGCGTAGATGCCTACGGGCCTGTCGCCGACAACGCGGGCGGTATCTCGGAGATGAGCGGCCTTGGGCCGGACGTGCGGAAGATCACCGACAAGCTCGACTCGCTCGGCAACACTACGGCGGCCATCGGCAAGGGTTTCGCCATCGGCTCGGCGGCCCTTACGGCCCTGGCTTTGTTTTCCGCCTATACCCAGGCGGTGGACTTTGTGAGGGCAAATAACAACCTTCCTCCCCTGCAACTGGAAATCACAGACGCCCGGCTGGTGATTGGACTCTTTATCGGAGGTGCATTGCCCTTCCTGATTGCGGCGATGACCATGACTAGCGTCGGCCGAGCGGCGGGCAAGATGGTGGAAGAGATCCGCCGGCAGTTCCGGGAGATCAAAGGCCTGCTCGAAGGCGACCCCAAGGCCAAGCCCGACGCGGCCCGTTGCGTGGATATCGCTACCACGGCGGCTCTCCAGGAAATGATTGCGCCGGGCATAACGGCGGTGGCCGCGCCGCTGCTGGTGGGTTATCTGCTGGGTCCGGAGTCGCTGGGCGGAATGCTGGCCGGAGCCACCGTCACCGGCGTGCTGCTGGCTCTGATGATGGCTAATGCCGGCGGCGCCTGGGACAATGCCAAGAAGCTGATCGAAAAAGGGGAGCTTGCAGGCGAACGGAAAGGGACCGAGGCGCACAAGGCTGCAGTTGTGGGCGATACGGTCGGCGATCCCTTTAAGGACACCTCCGGCCCTTCCATGAATATCCTGATTAAGTTGATGTCGATCGTTTCGCTCGTAACAGCCCCGCTGATCGCGCTGGTGGGAAGCTAGGGCCATCACGTTTGCTGTATAGCAAAGCCTTCGGTCCAGCAGTTGGTGGAAGTGATCGGGTGCGGGGCGACCGACATAGTGTCTTGAGGTGAACGAAAGCTGAAAATCGGGAATCCCGTTTCTATCGGAATCAGGCTGGATGGGGGCAGATTCCGTATGATGCGAGCACCGCGCTCGCAAAAATATTCCGTGTGACTGCGGTGATCCTCCCAGTGGTTGCCGTCGCTCCCTGGGTGCTTTTTTCCGGGGAAGCGAAGATAGCGGTTGGAGTGGACGGTCTCTCCCCGGATCTCGGCGTATTCCCGTCCGGCGTCTTTGTCGGTCCACTCCAGCCCATTGTCTTTTTCATCATCCGGTATTATCCTTAAATTGGATCGAGTTCAATGAAAACTGCGAAGTGAGCGTGATCGGGAGCGGCTCCCTTCCCCAACCTCCCGGCAATACTCTAAGGACCAAAGGAAAAATCATGGCTACCGTAACAACCACAAATATCCGGCCGAGGACCTCCAACAACAGCCTGCGAGACTTCCTTGCCGTATTAGATGAGAAAGAGTTGATTCACCACATTCAGGTTCCCGTCGAAAAGGACTGGGAAGTCGGGGCCATCTGCCGCGAGAACTTTGACAACCATGGACCGGCCTTACATTTTGAAAAGGTGGGCAATTATAAAACACCGTTGCTGGTAGGCACCGTGGCCACAAGGGAACGTTACGCGCTGGCTCTGGGAATTGAGCCTACCATCGAAGCCATCTCGGCCAAGTGGCGAGAGGCCTACAGCAACCCCGTTAAAGCCCAGGTGATCCCCCGCGAGGATGCTCCCTGCAAGGAAGTCGTTCTGGACAAGGTGGACCTGTTCGCCGATCCGTTTCCCGTTCCCAAATGGCATGAGCTGGACGCCGGTCCGGAACTGGGGACCCTGCATGGGGTCGTCACTTACGACCCCGACACGGGCTGGACCAACGTGGGTAATTACCGCAATCAGATTTTCACGAAAGACAAGATGGGATGTTACGTGCTGCTGATTCCCTACCGCCACATCCGGTTGCACTGGGACAAATGGAAGGCACGCGGGAAACCCATGCCGGTTGCCGTCGTCATCGGACCGGACCCGTACCTCAGCCTGACCAGCGTCTCAGCGGTTCCAGCCGGAGTGGACGAATATGACGTCGCCGGAGGGCTGCGGGGAGAGCCGATGGAATTGGTGAAGGCGGAGCTTTCCGACCTGAAGGTTCCGGCTCATGCGGAGATCATCATCGAGGGCGAGATGCCCACCGACAAGTTTTGGCCGGAAGAAGGCCCCTTCGGGGAGTTTCCCGGATACATGGGCGGGATGGTCAAGGACAGCTTTTACATAGAGGTCAAAAAAGTCACTCACCGCGAGAACCCTATTTTCCACGGCACCTATGAAGGACGCCCGCCAAACGAAAGCACCACTGTGCGGACCATGGGCCGCTCGGCCGCCGTCTTTGAGCATCTGCGGCGCGCCGGTTTGGTCGGCATCCGGGACGTCTGCGTCACCGAGGCCGGCTGCGCCGGGTTCCATGTGAACGTCTCCATCCACAAATCCTATCCCGGCCATGTCCGCGACGTAATGTGCCACGTCTGGGGTCACCCGATCCTTTTCTGCAAACACGTCACCGTGGTCGACGAAGACATTGACCCGTGGAATGCGTTTATGGTCGAGTGGGCCGTTGCCACCCGAGTGCAGGCCTGCCGGGACGTGGTCATGATGACCGGTGGAAAGTCGATCAGCCTTGATCCATCGCAGGTCTCCTCCCGGCGAGGGGAGTCGGATTTGCTCGGCATCGATGCCACCAAGCCACTCGATGAATACGCCAGAGATGGAGAACCGTTCCCGGCAGGAACCGACCCCAGACCGGAGGAGATGGAGAAGGTCCGCCGCCGCTGGAAAGAGTACGGTTTCTTATCCTGAGCCGCTGTTGCCGGTCTGGGGCCGCTGGGTTGTTGTTGCTGAGTTGCGGCGGCTGATCTTGCAGCAACGGCGGGTATCTATACCATCCCAACAGACGCAGCCTCCCGCAAAGCAGGGGTAGCTGCGAATGGTCAGTTCCAGTTTGCCGTGGGTTGGTAAGTTTTTGGAACAGCCCACGGCGAGGAAAGCGTCTTCCGTGGCCCCGCACCCTTGATGCAGATGCGACCGCCCCGCCTACCGGACCCAAGCCGGCAGTTCAACGAAAGAAAAACCGAAGACCGGGCCAGCCAGAAAATAAACCACCGCTGTTATGATTACAACCCCCGCCAAGTCGAGCACGATGCCGGCGCGGGCCATCTGCGGGATGGTGACCCATCCACTACCAAATACAATGGCGTTGGGCGGTGTAGCAACGGGAAGCATGAAGGCGCAAGAAGTGGAGATCGTGGCCGGGATCATTAACAGGAAGGGGTGAACGCCAATCTGGATCGCAGCCGCGGCCAGCACCGGCATAGCCATGGTAGCTGTGGCGGTGTTCGAAGTCACCTCGGTCAGAAACGTCAAAACCAGGCAGGTGATGACAATCGTCAGCAACGGCGGAAATCCTTCCATCCCGCCGAGCTGCGAACCGATCCAGCTTGCCAAGCCGGTTTTCTGGAAGCCGGCCGCCATGGCAAACCCACCTCCGAACAGCAGCAAGATTCCCCAGGGAACGCCGTGCTGGACGGTCTGCCAATCCATCAAAAACGGTTTGTGCCCGACGTCTTCTGAGTCGCCGCCTGATGATCCCGCCGGGGTCAGGCACAATAACAGGGCCATGGCGACAGCCACGGTGGCGTCGTGCAGATATGACGGCTGCCCGAACAACTCCGACCAGCCGGGCACGGTGAAGACGCCGAGCTGGATGGGATTGCGGAAAATCCACAGAAATGCCATCGCCGACCAGATAGTCAAAACACGTTTTTCCGGACGGGTAATCTTTCCCAATTGATGCAGCTCCTCCTGGATGACCGTTTGGCTTCCCGGAAAACGGATTTGCCGGAGCGGCACTTTGGCGCCAAAGCGGCAGAGGTAGAGCCAGGTGAGCGGGAGAAACAACACCACGATGGGAATCCCGATCTCCATCCATTGAACAAATCCAATCTCGGGAGCGCCAGGAAACAGATCATTCAACATGCCGGCAAAGACAAGGTTGGGCGGAGTCCCAATCAGCGTGCCGATGCCGCCGATGCTGGCGGCGTAGGCGATACCGAGCATCAGAACCGGCCCGAAACTCTCCACCACTCGTTTATCTTTTCCATTTCGTCCTCGTCCAGCGGCGTCCAAGTTTGCTGCACTGTCGGGAGTAGATTCAGTCGCCAGTTGCAAGACGACCGCCATCCCGATGGGAAACATCATCATGACGCAGGCGGTGTTGGATATCCACATGGATAGGAAGGCGGTGGCCAGCATGAAGCCCAGCATCAGCCGGGAGGGCTTGGCTCCCACCATCCGGATCGTGTGCAGAGCGATGCGCCGGTGCAGGTTCCATTTTTGGATGGCGAGAGCGACCACGAATCCTCCGAAGAACAGAAAGATCACATGGTCGGTGTAGCGGGGAGCTACTTCCGCGCTCGGCATGATGCCCAGCAACGGCAACAGCACCAGCGGCAGCAGAGAGGTCAGGGCAATGGCAATCGCTTCAGTGATCCACCAAGTCCCCATCAGCACGGCGACCGCGGCCATCCGCCTGGCTTCCGGCGACATTCCCGCTGGAGGCGGGGCAGCCAGGATCAACAGGAATAGAACAATCCCCAAAACCAAGCCGATCTTCTGGCGGGAGGACCGGGCAGGAGATTTGTTCGGCATAAAAAGACGCTCTTTTGTTCGCAGCTAAGTTTTGTAAGGCAAACGCGCTCCATGCTAGCCAAGAACTCCTGCTCATTCAAGAGCAACTCAGGATATTGTCGTTAGCACATGATATGTCCGGTCTAATTAACATGTGAAATGTCCGCTTTGAGCGGCGTAGGGTAGGGCTTTTTGCCAGGAGGTGGCATGAAGTTCTACTCGGAAGCTGCGATGGAGCGGGCGATGAAGATACAAGAAGTAATTTTGCGAGCGATAGGGAAGCGGATCAACTGGTGGCAGGCAGCCGAGATCATCGGGATCAGCGACCGGCAGATGAGGCGGTGGCGCAGCCGGTACGAGCAGTACGGCTACGACGGGCTGTTTGACCGGCGGCGGGGAAAGCCGAGTCCGCGGCGGGTACCCCTGGGGACGGTGGAGAAGGTGTTGGGGCTGTATCAGGAGAAGTACTTTGACTTCAACGTGCGGCACTTTCACGAAAAGCTGCGGGAAGAGCACGGCCTCCGGCTGAGCTACACCTGGGTGAAGCTGGCATTGCAAGGGGCGGGGCTAGTGAACAGGAGGCGGAAGCGGGGCCTGCACCGCCAGAGGCGGCCCCGGCGGCCGTTACCGGGAATGCTGCTGCATCTGGATGGGAGCCAGCATCGGTGGTTTGTCGATGATCGCTGGTATGACCTGCTGGTGGTCCTGGATGATGCCAGCAGCGAGATTTACTATGCGCAACTGGTAGAGCAGGAATCGACGCGGACGGTGCTGGCTGCCCTGCGGGAGGTGGTCGAGCAGCAGGGGATCTTTTGCGCCCTTTATAGCGACCGGGCCAGTCATTTCTTCCTGACCCGGAAGGCGGGCGAGCCGGTGGATCGGCAACGGCTGACCCAGGTGGGCCGCGCCCTGCGGGAGCTGGGCATTCAGATGATTCCGGCCTATTCGCCGCAGGCGCGGGGACGCAGCGAGCGGAACTTCGGGACCTGGCAAGGGCGGCTGCCGCAGGAACTGCGCCTGCGGGGAATCATCACGCTAGAGGCAGCGAATCGGTTCCTGCGGGAGGGCTATATCGGGGAGTTCAACCGGCGCTTTGCCGTGCCGGCCACCCAACCAGGCAGCGCCTTTTTGCCGTCAGCCAGGCGGGAGTTAGAGCGAATCTTCTCGATCCAGCACCAGCGGATAGTGAATCGGGACAATACGGTCAGTCTGGAGAACCGCCTCCTCCAGATCGAGAAAACTCCTTGGCGCGGGACTCTGGCGGGCTGCCGGGTGACCGTCTATGAACACCTGGATGGGACGTTAAGCATTGGCTATGGGCCGCACACGGTGGGCCGCTACTCCTCCGAGAGGGTGGCGATCCGGTGCGGCGGTCGGCGGCGGAGCCCTGTGGCTTCCCGACAACACCATTTGGCGCTCACCTCCGTCGCCCTACGGGCTCCTTCGGTCAGCGCCAAATCACTTTCGGTAGAATCATGAAAGCGGACATTTCACTTGCTACATATACCGGACATTTTAACTTGCTAACAACAGAGCAACTCAGGATATTTGTTGAACCGAACCGGTGGCAGAAGCCTTGCGGACAGCACCGCAATCCGCAGCGCAAGGCGGCGAGAGAAACATCTTTAGCTTTTTCTTTGAGGATTCTTACCGATTGACTTCGACGGTAGTGGGGTGGGACGCAACCACAGGCGTCAGCCAGCCGTAGTGGTCTTTCTTCCTGCCTTCCACGATGGCAAAAAATTCCTTCTGCACTTTTTCGGTGATGGGGCCACGCTTGCCGTCGCCGACCGGAATTCGGTCAATCGTCCGCAGCGGGGTGACTTCGGCGGCAGTGCCCACCATGAAGACCTCATCGGCCAGATAGAGCATCTCCCGGGGGATATCCTGCTCCTCGACCTTTAGCCCAAGGTCCCGGCAAATCGTGAGCACGCTGTCGCGGGTGATTCCGGGAAGAATGGAGGCGCTAAGGGGAGGCGTGAGTATCTTCTCTCCCTGGACGATGAAGAGGTTCTCGCCGCTGCCCTCGCTAAGAAAGCCCCTGCTATCGAGAGCAATGCCTTCGGCGTAGCCGTTCTCCTCCGCTTCCATGCGGATGAGCTGGGCGTTCATGTAGTTGGCGGCCGACTTGGCCATTGCAGGAAGCGTATTGGGAGCCATGCGGTTCCATGAGGAGACACATACATCCACACCCTGGTCCGCCTCTGAACCCAGGTATTTTCCCCACTCCCAGCAGGCGATGAAAACTTCCACAGGGGTGTTGCCGGGATGCACTCCGATTTCGCCGTACCCGCGCAAGGCAATGGGGCGGAGATAGCAATGCCGCAGGCGGTTCACGTCGACCAGTTCCAGACAGGCACGCTCCAGGTCTTCCCGGGAATAGGCAAGCGACATCCGGTAAATCTTGCAAGAGTTGATCAACCGTTGCATATGTTCCGCCAATCGAAAGATGGCAGGACCAGAGGGCAACTCATAGCAACGGATTCCTTCAAACAGGGAAGAGCCGTAGTTGATGGCGTGTGAGAGCACATGCACGGTGGCGTCATCCCAATTGATGAAGCGGCCGTTATGCCAGATTTTCTCAGATTTCTTCAACAGCAACCGTTCCTGACCTTTCCCGTTAAAGACTAACTGCCGGAGGCAGCCCTTCTCCGCCCTGTTCGAAACCTATCCAACCCGGGGCCGGTCTCAAACTCCCTTTCTCAACAGGCAGCAAAGCAAATAATTCAAAGTCCCTTGCCCCGTAAGCGTACGAGCATCCTCCTAATGAGCATTATAGCGCGGATTTAACAATCGGAAGCAGCAAATTCCAGCAGGAAGTAGCCGGGTAACGACAGCGGCACATGGACTGATCCTAAAGTTACTTAATGGATTCCTCCGATATGGCAAGTGAGGGTGTTATATTTTTTGTCGCCGTTTCAGCCCGCCAACTAAAATAATCCAAAACTGATCCTTACATATTGGTAAAATCTTTTGAACATTACAGATCACCGGAGGGAAGACTCATGCGAAAATTGATCAGCGGGAAATATTTGTCCTTGGTTGTCGGGTGCTTGTTATTTGTGGCCGGGTGTCAGATGGGACAGGAAATGGCTACAGACCAGACGGCGACGGCCCAGTCGGGCACGACCGAGAAAACGCTCATGCACGCCTTTGCCTATACGGCCATCGAGGAAGCTACCGAAGAGGATTTTGAAGCCTTTACAAACGCAACGGCGGATATGGTCGGCAAAATCCCCGGCTTGCAGAAGGTCTGGGTGGGCAAGCTACGGTTGCCGCTTACCCAGGGGGAGAGGGAAAGGACCCACGGCGTGGCGATGGAGTTTGACGACGAAGCAGCCCTGGCCGTTTATGCGGAACACCCTGCACACGACGCTTGGATTGAGGTCTATGACCGAGTGCGCGTGCCGGGCACGACCACCTTTGATATCCTTGGTGAATAGCTTCGCGCGGCGAAACGGCGCGCGCAAGCAGGTTGTCTGACGGGAAGCTGTCATTCCCTTTACTGGCGAGCGTGGCAAACCTAGTCCGGCCGCCAGCAGGGTCGTGGTCTGTTTGCCACACGGAAATCCTATCGTTTTGGCCGCGGACAACCAGGGAAAAAACCAACGGCGCTTTGCGGCCTGCGAGTGCAATCGTGTCGCCATAACATTCAATCCGCCGCCGCATTCAATTCAATGAGGAGGTAAAACCACATGCGCCATCTACGAAAGGGGAAAATCTTGCTCTTGTTGATCGGGAGCATGCTGTTCGTAGCGGGCTATCTGGCCGGGCAGGCAAAGGGAACGACTCAGAAGACCACCATTCATGCCGTTGCCTGGACACCGCAGGAAAACGCCGCACCGCAGGCCTTTGAAGATTTCAAGAAAGCGACCGAGCATCTGGTAGAGGTGATGCCCGGACTGCAACGGGCCTGGGTGGACAAACTGCGCCGACCGCTCGTCCATGGAGACCTGACGCGGACCTACGGCTTGGTGCTGGAATTTGATGACGTCGGGTCCAAAGTCGCCTATTCGAGCCACTCCACCCGCGCTCCCTGGGCCGAGGTCTGGTCCAAGGTACGCATGCCGGGCTCTACCAACTTTGACGTCATTGGCGAATAATTCTGCGACTCCCCAATATGTAAGGAAGGTGTATAGGAAGTTGTCCGTAAGCTCTTAGGAGCAGCGATACAAGCGAGCAGGAGAAACGGACCAGGACTTTGAAGATTTCCGAGAGGCAAAAGCCAAGATGTCCGGCGTGCTGCCCGATGGGCGGTATCCACGGCATATTGGCAGTCTCGATTTGCCGTAGGTTTGTAAATTCGAGTACAGCAGGCCGCTACGCAAGCCGCTTCCGAATTGCCGGGCTGCCGGGGAAGCGTGTAGAATCGGTCTATGACCCGAAACAACACCGACCCGGCCCGCATCAACATCTCCTTGAGTCAGGGAGTGGACATTACCTGGGGGGACGGGCACGAGAGCCACTATCCGCTTGAGCATCTGCGCCGGAACTGTCCCTGCGCCTCTTGCCGGACCAAGCAGGACACCTCGCAAACGCCTGCCCCGCTTCCCATGTTCCAGCCAACCGCCCGGCTGACCAACGCGGAAGCAGTGGGCCGCTACGCCGTGCGGCTCCTGTGGACCGACGGCCACAACACGGGCCTCTACTCCTTCGATCACCTGCGGGAAATTTGCCCTTGCACGGAGTGCGCTGCTGCCGGCAAGTAGCGGACTTATTGAGGATTACATAATTGATGTTGAGGGCTTGCACGTCAGAGCACGCCTTCAGACGCGCCGCCGGTTGATCTTTTTGTATCTTCAGCGACGGAGGGAAATCTGCGCAAGGTTCGATGGTTGCAGGAAGGGCCGACGACCTCAGCGGCTGAAGCCGCTCTACGTTCGATTCGCATCGGCACGGTTGAAACCGTGCCCTGACAGCAGAATCAACGCATACGAGTCTCTACACCATTCATATAAAACGCTCCAGCTTGCCTTGCCGGGCGTGGAAACGCCCCCGCACGGTCGTGGCTCGGATTCCATTTCACACAGACTGTCAGGCCCGCGGCAGGCGCAGCTCAAAAACAGTCCTCTTGCCGGGACGGCTTTGAAAAAGGATGCTGCCGCCGTTAGCCTCGGCCATCCGCCGGCAGAGGGCCAGCCCCAGGCCCGTCCCCGTGCGCTTGGTGGTGAAGAACGGTTCAAATATTTTTCGCGCCTGAGCGGGAGAGATACCGCGGCCGGTGTCGGCGACTCGCACCACAACCTGCCTGCCTTCGGTCTCGGTGGCGACCGAGAGAGTTCCCCGGGCATCCGTTTTCTCTTTTCGCTCCATGCTCTCCACCCCGTTGGCGATCAGGTTGGAGAGAATCCGGTCCACGTGCACGGGGTCGGCCAGCACCGGCGGCAACCGCCGGGCCAGATTCCGTTTCAGACGGATTCGCGGGTGCAGCGAGGGACGCAATGCGGAACGGCTCAGGACATTCTTGAGAACTGCGTGTAGGTCGGTAGGCTCAATCCTGGGCTTGCCGGAGCGGGCGAACAGAAGCATGTTGGAAAGAATTTCTCCGGCCATCACCACCTGTTGTTCCAACATGTTCAGGTTTTTCGTAACCACCCCGTCCCGTGTGGAAACCGTGACCTTCAGAAAAGAGACAATGTTCTGGATGGCGCTCAGCGGCTGTCGCAACTCGTGGGCGATGGTGCCGGCCAGATGTCCCATGTCATCCAGCTTTTTCCCGTTATAGACCTGCTTGCGAGAATCCTTCCGTTCCGGAAGCTGTCCGCGCAGGCGTTTCCTTCCGTCCGGCAGAACTTTCGTTTGCAGAGTTGCCAGGGACGGCGGCTGCTTCTTGCGCTTCGATTGCGTGGTTTTGGGAGAAACTTTCACTATTATTTTCTCTCTGGAATTTCTCCTTCGGGATTCTTGCCGGCTGCGGCTGCCGGTTTCCGGCATGAGGGTAAGGATTATAAACCGGGGAAGGGCGCGAGAGATAATAGTTTCAAGCAAAGGTTTCGTAGGGGAGGCGTTCCCGGACCCTTTTCCGGGCCGTTGTTCCCGTTGCGACATTTTTCGCGGAGAAGTAGAATATTCCCATGCCCGACCCTAACCGAAAAGCCCCCCCAGCGGCGGAGAAATCCCCGCAGAACATTCAGGACTCGTTTTTGAATCAGGCTAGGAAGGAAAAAAAACCGGTCACCATCTACCTCATGGGCGGCGTGAAACTGTCGGGCAAAATCAAGAGTTTCGACAAATTTGCTCTAGTTCTGGAAACCAATCACCAGGAACAACTCATCTTCAAGCACGCGATTTCCACCGTGGTTCATCCTCGCTCCAACCAACTGGCCTCCCAGACATCTCGGACCGTGGAGGCATAACCATTCCCACGGCAGCTTCAAGGGAGCGGGCGATTCTGGTGGGGGTGAGAGAGAAGGCGCGCAGAGGGCGCTTGCTTGCCCCCACGCTGGACCCGGAAGATTCTTTGGAAGAGCTTTCCGAGCTGAGCCAAAGCGCCGGTGCGCGGGTAGAAGGGAAAATCCTGCAAAACCGCGAGCGCCTGGACCTGGCCACATTGGTGGGCCGGGGTAAGCTGGAAGAAATTCGGCAGCAGGCGGTCGCCCTGGAGCTGGACCTGCTCATTTTCGATTTCGACCTGACCCCGACCCAGCAGCGTAATATTGAGGCCGTGGTTGGCTGTCGGGTGGTGGACCGGACGCAGCTGATCCTGGATATCTTTGCCCGTCACGCCCGCACGCGGGAGGGCCAGTTGCAGGTGGAGCTGGCACAACTGAGCTATTTGCTTCCCCGGCTGGCGGGCCGGGGCGTGGAGATGTCCCGATTGGGCGGCGGCATCGGGACGCGGGGGCCCGGCGAAACTCAACTGGAGATGGACCGCCGCCGCATCCGGCGCCGCATCCAAGTCCTGGGAAAAACCCTGGAGACGGTGCGAGTGCAGCGAATGCGCCGCCGGTCCCGCCGGGCAACCGTGCCCATCGGCACCCTTTCGTTGGTGGGTTACACCAACGCGGGCAAATCCACCCTGTTCAACCGCCTCACGCAGGCCAGCGTGCTGACCTCCTCCAGGATGTTTGCCACTCTGGACCCCACCCTTCGCCTGCTGGAGCTGCCCTCCCGCCGCCGGGTGCTGGTTTCCGATACCGTTGGGTTCATCCGCAACCTGCCCCACACGCTCATTAAAGCCTTCCGCGCCACCCTGGAGGAGGTGCGCGAGGCGGAAATGATTATCAGGGTATCGGATTGTTCGGTTCCCGGCTCCGCGCAACAAGAGGAAGATGTCGAGAAGGTGCTGGCGGAGTTGGGAGCCTTGGACAAGCCCTGCCTGCGCATCCAGAACAAAATTGACCTGCTCACCCCGGAGGAACTAAAAACTTTACGGGAAAACTCCGGGCAGATGTTCATTTCAGCCAAGACGGGAGAAGGTATGGAGGAGCTGCTCGGCGCCATCGACCGCCATCTGCTTCTGGACCCCGTCGTGAAAGTCCGGCTGCGCTTTACGCAGCGCGAGGGAAAGCAACTCTCCTGGGTGTACGGGCTGGGCCGCGTGCTCCAGCGCAACTATGCCGACGGGTTCATTGCCGTTGATGCCGAAGTGCCTCAGTCGCTGGCAAATCGGCTGCAAAGGCATCTGGCGGAACCGGATGGTCCTCATCCTCAATAAATTGTGATTTGCTTCCGCCGCAGTTCAGCCTGCACGTTCCTCCGAACCTATTCATAACCTGCCAGTTGCATTCTCTCGGCACCGGTTCAATCTCTCCATTCAGAAACCTGTGAAGCCCACCGAAGGCTTGAAAATAGGGGCTTTTGATGATTTTGCTGCTGCACATTTGTGCAAAACCGGCCTTCGCGGTGGGCAGCCAACAAGAACTGATAATGCCAACAAAACGGACCTTATGGGGCCTGCCATAATAATGTAAGTATTGTTATTTCAATTAATTAGATAAAATCAAGCATGCCGACTGCCTGGAAAGTTGCCGGCAGCGCAGGATGGGGTGCCAGGGCCGTAGCGGTAAGTTTTCCACAGCGTTTTCCACAGTGTCTTGTCAAGCCGTTGCAACAGCAAGGACTCAACTGACGGAGGGGATAAACTGAGCTGCTTGAATCCAGCAACCCTTGGCAGAAAGACAGAAGAAAGAAGATCGTACCGCCGCCGACATCCCTGGGCTTTCTTCCGTCCTCTCACCCGCAGAGGCTCTTATTCAACTGCTGGAGTACAAGGGCTTTCTGTACCAAGCCGCGAGTTGGAAGACGGCCCCAGTGGTTGTGGCAAAGGTAGAGCGTCATCCGGGGGAGTTGTTCCCGCGTGTGGGGTTCATCGCGACTAACCGGACTCTGCCGAGTCGGGCGGTGGTGCGGTTTTACAATGAGCGGGGAACAGCGGGAGCAGTGTATGGAAAATCGTATGAAAATAAGGCATTTTCTGATCTTCCCGTTACCCGGAAAGAGTAGGGCTGGCCCCTTTGTGGGCCGTGGAGTCGTTCGGTATGGAAAGGATGAAAAATGGTCCCAAACGGAGGCGGTTAAGTGTATGCTGGCTGGCGACCTGGAAGGCAATGGAACTCCTGGCTTTCTGATGCTTGCTATCTTCCTTTAGGACAAAATCCGTAATGGCTTCCGCTGAAGGCAAAATTCAACCCGGCAACACTGTCGCATCCGCCGACTCATTGCGCCTGCGGCGGCTTGTTCTAATTATTCTGTTCTTGGAATTGGCGGGCATTGGAACGGAGCTAGTGCTGATCGGCCACATAGAAGAATTCTGGCAATGGGTTCCGATCTTGCTAGTGGCCGGATCGATACTCGTAATCGGTTGGTGCGCAGTGAACCGCCGGGCCGCTCCGGTGCGTACATTCCAGGTGCTCATGGTGCTACTTGCCCTGAGCGGATTCATCGGAATCCTGCAACATTATCAGGCAAAAAAAGAGTTCCAGTTGGAGGTCAATCCCTCCCTGCAAGGCTCCGCTTTATTTTGGGAGGCTGCCAGGAGCCTGTCGCCACCTACGCTGGCTCCTGGTATCATGATTCAGGTGGGCCTGCTGGGACTGGCCTATGCCTATCGGCACCCGGCGTTACAGGGCTCGTCCCTAACAAAAAGAGAATAGAAATTCCATTGGATTGAGGTGACCTTATGACACGCTGCCGTTTGGGAACATATACAGGCATGGTGATCGTGCTGATCGGATCAATTGCCTTTGCGCCTCCTGCCGCCGAATCCCAACTCGGCCGTCAGGCAGGCCTGATCGAGCCGAACATTGCAACGGAGCAACAACTTGCCGCCCTGCCGCACGTGGACGCGGCGCTCGCCAAAGCCATCGTGGATAATCGGCCCTTCTTGAGCATGGCCGACCTAAACACGCTCCTCAGCGGATCGCTGACGGAAGACCAATTGGCGGAGCTTTACGCCGGTATGTTCCTTCACGTCAATCTCAACGCCGCCAGCGAGGCTGAAATCCTGCTGATCCCCGGCGTGGGTCCCCGCATGGCGCACGAGTTTGAAGAATATCGCCCCTACCGCTCCCTGGAACAGTTTCGCCGCGAGATAGGCAAGTATGTCAATGAACAGGAAGTGGCGCGGCTCGAACAGTACGTCTTCATACCTCTCAATCTGAACACCGCCGGCGACGCCGATCTGATGACCATCCCCGGCCTCGGCAATCGAATGCTTCACGAGTTCAAGGAGTACCGTCCTTACCGAACCATTGAGCAGTTCCGCCGCGAGATAGGCAAGTACGTGAACGAGAAGGAAGTCGCCCGCCTGGAGCGCTACGTCACGCTTGACTAGAGCGGTTTGCAGGTAAACCGCTCTAAAAGCTATCGCTTAACCTCTCGATTAGTGATTTCGCTTCGCTTTCTGGTAGCTTTTTGACCCTCTTCCCAAACACTTTTGTTGATTATAAAAGACTTGTTGGCTTCGTTTCGTAAAATATACCTACTCCCCCTCACTCGCCTCCCCTCTAAGCTTCATAAACATCCTCCGGCTCGATCTTCCCGATAATTCCGAAATGGGTAGCGACAGGCATTCTTGCCTGTAGGTAGGGCAGGCATTCCTGCCTGTCCCCTTAGAGTACAGGGCGGTAGCCCTGTGCTCCATTTCCCCCGTCCTGCCCACCTACACCCTCCGATCAGTGGCCTCGGTTGGATTTCCAGTGGCTTTTTTAGCCAAACAAACCCAAAACGAAGCCATTGCTTTTGTTGATTCTAAAAGACATAATGGGTTCGTTTTGCAAAAAACTTTTTTCCTCCCGCTCCCCTTCCCTCCTAAGCTGCGCAAACGCCCTCCGGCCCGGATTTTCCCTCGCGCAAATTCCGGGAGCAACAAAATTCTTCCGAGAATTCCGAATCTACCGAATCTACCGAGGAAACCGAATCTACCGAAAGAACCGAAGCGCCCGTATCCGAGCCAGGTGGCGACAGGCATTCTTGCCTTAGGTAGGGTAGGCATTCCTGCCTGTCTTGTAGAGAGCACAGGCCGGTAGGCCTGTGCTCCATCTCCTCCAGGCCTGTACGTTTTTTTCTCCGCCTGCCCTGCCTTCCTGCCTCTCGCCACCTGATGCCGTGGCGGCATGCGCCTTTACGAGAAATGCTCTAGCCTGCTGATCGAATCTTTCCTCCGCCAGGGGATGGGATCTTCTGCCGGGCAGCATCCGCTACAGTGAGTTGAAATCATCCGGGTCGGCGCTAAACTTCACGTCAGCGGCAAAATCGGGTTAACCCTGCTAACGGACGGCGTGTTCAACGAAAAATGGCATTGGTTCCATTGCGGGTGATGGGTCATCCACTACCCAATTCCTGGAGCCGAGGTGGCCTGTGCGGAATTGGTGATATACTTTCCGAGGGTGGAGTTCAACATCTCCTCCCAGCGCTGCGGGAACATTGAGCACTGCATTATGCCGAAATCATTTTACATAGAAACCTTCGGCTGCCAGATGAACGTGCACGACTCGGAAAAAGTCGCGGGCACGTTGCTGAACAGCGGCTACCGGCAGGTGGACAACCCCGAAGAAGCGGACCTGGTTCTCTACAACACCTGCAGCATCCGCGAGAAAGCCGCCCAAAAGGTCTTTTCCCGATTGGGCCAGTTCCGGAAGGGCCACGGCGAAGGCAAGCAGTTTGGCGTGCTCGGATGCGTGGCCCAGCAGGAAGGGGAGAAGATTTTCAAAGCCGCGCCCCATGTGGACTTGGTGGTGGGTTCGGCCAGCTATTCGCGGTTCCCCGACCTGTTGGTGCAACTGGAGAGCGGCCAGCGCCGGGTGACGGGCCTGAGCTTGGACGCCGGGGAGACCTTTGATACGGAGTTCACCAAGCGCGGCAATCCTTTCCGCGCCTACATCACCATCATCGAAGGCTGCGACAAGCACTGCGCCTATTGCGTGGTCCCGTTCACCCGCGGGCCGGAGCGCAGCCGCACCGTGGACAGCGTGCTGGCGGAAGCGCGGCGGCTGTCCGATGCCGGCTACACGGAAATTCAGCTCTTGGGACAGAACGTCAACTCCTACCGCGACCCCTCCCCGGCTGCGGTCTCCTTCGCGGGATTGCTGTCCAAAGTGGCGGAGGAGCCCAACATCCGCCGGGTCCGCTTCACCACGTCCCATCCTCGGGATTTTTGCCCCGAGATCGTGGAGGCCATCGACAGCCATCCGGCCCTCTGCGATCACATCCACCTTCCCGTGCAGTCCGGCTCCAACAGCGTGCTGGAAAGGATGCAGCGGGATTACACGCGGGAGCAATATCTGGAAAAGATTGGATGGATTCGGGCGTCCCGGCGTCCGATCAGCATTACCACGGACATCATTGTGGGCTTTCCTGGGGAAACCGATGCTGACTTCGCCGATACGCTGAGCCTGCTCGACGAAGTGGGCTACGACTCCATTTTTTCTTTCCAATACTCGCCCCGGCCCAACACCTCAGCCCTCCGCTTGGAAAACACCGTCCCCGATGAGGAAAAAGGGCGCCGGTTACGCCTTCTCCAGCAGCGGCAACGGGAGATTCAGCTTCGGAGGAATGCAGTACTGGTGGGAACGCAGCAAGAAGTTTTGGTCGAAGGGCGCAACAGACGCAGCCATCACAGTCACAACCAACAGAGTTGTGACGACCAATGGAAGGGCAGAACCTCTCAGAACATGGTGCTGAACTTCACCGTGCCCGCCGGACTGGAGGGCGCGGTCGCCGCCGGGCAATACCGCAACGTCCGGGTCAGCAAAGCAGGTCCTAACAGCCTGGTCGGCGAGGCCGTGTGAGAAGCAGGTTGCTGTTGCGGAAGAAAACAGAAAGTGGGATGATTAGAAGGGTCGGCCAGAGTCCCGGTGTCGAGACTGCCGCTTCGAGGTGAAGTCATGGAAATCGAGATGAAGATTCGCGGACTGATGATGGACCCTTCGACGAACATGCCCATTGTGATTCTCAAGGACACGGATGGGAACCACGTCTTGCCGATTTGGGTGGGAGTGTACGAAGCCAACGCGATTGCCCTGGAAATCGAAAAGGTTTCCACTCCGAGGCCGATGACGCATGATCTGATCAAAAATCTGCTGCTGGGATTGAACACCGCAGTTCACAAGGTGGTGGTCAACGACCTCCGGGAAGACACTTTTTACGCGCTGATCTGGCTGGAGCAGGACGGTCAAACCATCAGCATTGACTCCCGCCCTAGCGACGCCCTGGCTCTGGCTCTCCGGCTGGATTGCCCTATTTATGTGGAAGAATCGGTGCTGAAGACTTCCAAGGTTTCCAGCTCGGCCTCGGAGAAAGTAAGCAGCGAGGAGATGCGCAAGTGGCTGGAGAACCTCAACGACGAAGACATGGGGCGCTATAAGATGTGAGCGGCTATGATAATCAGTTCTTGTATGTTCCAGCGGGTTCATTGCAGCCCGCTTTTTTATTGCCGAATCTGCTGCCATGAAATGTGCTAACCGAGTTTCCACCCCCGCGGCTGCGGCTGCTCGAATTTCGGAGGAGTTGTGGGCCTTTGGACGCAGCAGCGTCCTCTCGGCGGCTCTTGAGCTGGGCGTCTTTGAGCCGCTGGCCCTGCGGCCGCTGGGAGCCGCTGCCGTCGCCAGCGCAACACAGTGCTCGCCGAAAGGAATCCGGATTCTGCTCGACTCCCTCGTGGCCATGCAGTTGCTTGCGCGGGTCCGGAACCAATATAAGCTCCTGCCGAAAACAGAGCCCTTCCTTCTTCGGAATGGCGCCCAATACGTCGGGGGCATGGCAATGCACACGGCCCAGTTGGCCGCCGACTGGCGGCAGCTTGCGCGCAGCGTCCGCACCGGGCGACCCGTCCAGAGGGTGGACACGGCGCAGCGGGCAAAAACCTTTTTCCCCGAACTGGTCCGCGCCCTCTTTCCGGTCAACTTCCCCGTTTCACAGGCCGCGGCCCGAAAGATGGGCGTGGGCAGGACCCGGCGGGGTCTGCGCATCCTGGACGTGGCCGCTGGCTCAGCCGCCTGGTCGATGGGATTTGCGCTGGCAGACGAAGAAGCCCAGGTGACGGCGCTTGATTTTCCGCCGGTCCTGTGCGTAGCCCGGTCCTATGCCCGCCGCTTCGGCTGCCTGGGACGGTATCGTTTTCTGCCGGGGGATTTGGAGAAGGCTGACTTCGGAGAGAATACCTACGATCTGATTCTTCTGGGCCACATCTGCCACTCGGTGGGGGAGCATGCCAGCCGCAGGCTGTTTGTCAAATGCTTCCGCGCACTGCAGCGCGGGGGGCACCTCCTGATTGCGGAGATGATTCCCGACGACGACCGCCTCGGCCCTCTTCAACCGTTGTTGTTCGCCGCCAACATGCTCCTGCACACCGCCGAGGGCGACACGTTTACACTGGCTGAATATCGCGGCTGGCTCCGGAAGGCAGGCTTTCGCAAGACCGTCACGCTTGCCGTGCCTGCCCCTTTCCCCCTGATTGTGGCCGAGAAGTAGTCCTGCAAGGGAAAAGAGTTTTAGCGCGCCAGCCCAACAAAAAAGATGCGGGGGACAGCTTGGGAAAGCGCTATTCGGGGTCGTAATTCAGATAGGGACCTAGCCATCGCTCTACCTCTTGCAGCTTCATCCCTTTACGCAGATGATAATCGACAACCTGGGAACGGTCGATCTTGCCCACGGCGAAGTATCTCGATTGTGGATGCGAGAAATAGAGTCCGCAGACTGACGCGGCAGGATACATCGCGAACGTTTCGGTAAGCCGGATCCCGATGTTTTTCTCGGGTTCCAGCAAGGAGAACAGCAGGCACTTTTCGGTGTGATCCGGGCTTGCCGGATAGCCCGGCGCTGGCCGGATGCCACGGTACCGTTCGTGGATCAAGTCTTCATAACTCAGATTCGCGTTGTTTCCGTAGCCGCATTGCTCGCGGGCGCGTTTGTGCATCAGCTCCGCGAGCGCCTCGGCCAGCCGGTCGGCAAGCGCTTTGGCCATTATGGCGTTGTAATCATCGTGGTCATTTTCAAACCGTTTCACCAGCTCTTCCACGTGAATTCCAGCCGTTACGGCGAACAGACCCAGGTAATCCAGCCGGCCTGACTCCTTGGGCGCGATGAAGTCGGCGAGCGCGTAATTGGGTTTCCCGTCCGGTTTCTCGGTCTGCTGGCGCAGGGTGTGAAACACTCCCAGCAGTTGGGAACAGGAATCGTCCGCGTACACCTCCACGTCGTCGCCCGCGCTGTTGGCAGGGAAAAAGCCGGTGACGGCGCGCGCCGTGAGCGATTTCTCTTTCAGGATTCGGGCCAGAAGCTCCTGCGCGTCGCCGAAAAGCTCCTTCGCTTTGCTGCCTACGTCCTTGCGCTCAAAAATCTTGGGATAGATCCCGCGCAGTTCCCAGGTGTGGAAGAACGGAGTCCAATCAATGTAGGGAACGATCTCCTCCAAGGGAACAGGATTGAGCACGCGCACGCCGGTGAAAGAGGGCTTGGGGATTTCGTAGGAAGTCCAGTCGAAGCTGGGTTTTCGTCTTCTGGCCTCCTCCAGGGTCAGCAGCCTCTGCGCCTTCGGTGCGCTGTGAGCTTTCCGGGCGCGCTCCTGCTCCCGGCGGTTTTCCTCGGCGAAGGCCGGGCGCAGTTGGGGACTCTTCAGGCGGCCTGCCACACCCACGGCCCGCGCGGCGTCCAGGACGTGCACGACGGGGTGGTTGTAGGCCGGCGCGATCTTTACGGCCGTGTGGACCCGGCTGGTGGTGGCGCCCCCAATCAGCAGGGGGACCGTGAAACCCTCGCGCTCCATCTCCCGGGCGACGTGCACCATCTCGTCCAGCGAAGGAGTGATGAGCCCGCTCAGGCCAATCATGTCGGCGCCCACCTCGCGCGCGGTATGCAGAATCTTCTCCAAAGGAACCATGACCCCCAGGTCGACGATCTGGTAGTTGTTGCAGCCCAGCACGACGCCGACGATATTCTTGCCGATGTCGTGGACGTCGCCCTTGACCGTGGCGAGCACGATCTTCGCTTCGGCCTGATGCCGCCGGCTCTCCTGCTTCTCGGCCTCCAGGAAAGGCAGCAGGTAGGCAACGGCCTTTTTCATGACGCGGGCGCTTTTCACCACTTGCGGCAGGAACATCTTGCCCGAACCGAACAGATCGCCGACAACGTTCATTCCGGCCATGAGCGGGCCTTCAATAACGGCCAGTGGCTTCTCGTGCTTCTGGCGCGCTTCTTCCGTATCGGCTTCGATGTGGTCGATGATGCCCTTGACCAGGGCATGGGAGAGCCGTTCTTCCACCGTCCCCTGGCGCCAGGCGTCTTCGACCTCGTCCGCCTTGTCCTTTTGCTTGACCGAATCCGCAAAGGCGAGCAAGCGGTCCGTCGCGTCCGAGCGGCGGTTGAGCAGCACGTTCTCCACTAACTCCAGCAGGTCCTTGGGGATTTCCTCGTAGATTCCGAGTTGCGCGGCGTTGACGATCCCCATGTCCATGCCGGCGCGGATGGCGTGATAGAGGAAAGCGGAGTGGATCGCTTCGCGCACCGCGTTATTGCCGCGGAAGGAGAATGAGACGTTGCTCACTCCGCCGCTCACCTTGCAGCCGGGGAGCGTGTTCTTGATGATGTGAGTGGCCTCGAGATATGTCACACCGTAGTTGTTGTGCTCCTCGATCCCGGTGGCGACGGTCAGGATGTTGGGATCAAAGATGATGTCCTGCGGCTGGATGCCCGTTTCCTCCGTCAGGATGCGGTAAGCGCGCGTGCAGATCTCGACCTTGCGCTCCGTGGTGTCCGCCTGGCCCGTTTCATCGAAGGCCATGACTATGACTGCCGCGCCATAGCGCTTAATCAGCCGGGCGCGCTGCCGGAAGACCTCCTCGCCCTCTTTCAGGCTGATGGAGTTGACGATCCCCTTGCCCTGAATGCATCGGAGACCCGCTTCGATCACGCTCCATTTGGAGCTGTCGATCACGATGGGTACGCGCGCGATGTCTGGCTCGGAGGCGATGGAGTGAAGGAAGGTCGTCATGGCGTGTTCGGAATCGAGCATGGCCTCGTCCATGTTGACGTCGATCATCTGCGCGCCGCCCTCGACCTGCTGGCGGGCGACGGCCAGTGCGTTCTCGTACTCGCCGGCCAGAATAAGTTTTGCGAACCGGGGCGAGCCGGTCACGTTGGTGCGCTCGCCGATATTGACAAAGTTCATATCCGGGCGGATGGTGAGCGGCTCCAGCCCGCTGAAACGAGAGTATGGCGCGGGCTTCGAGAGGGAGTGCGGCTTGAACCCGCGCACCGCCTCGGCAATGGCCCGGGTGTGCGCCGGAGTCGATCCGCAGCAGCTTCCCAGGATGTTCACCCATCCGTTCGCCGCAAAGTCACCCAGGTCGGCAGCCATGCGGTCCGGCGTTTCGTCGAACCCGCCGAAGGCGTTGGGCAGCCCGGCGTTCGGAAAGCAACTGATATAGACGGGAGCAATCTCGGAGATCTCCTCGATATAGGGCCGCATCTGTTTTGCGCCCAGCGCGCAGTTGATGCCGACGCTCAACATGTCCACGTGGGCGACGGAGTTCCAGAAGGCTTCGACGGTCTGGCCCGAGAGTGTGCGGCCGCTCTGATCGACGATGGTGACCGAGACCATGACGGGCACGTGCCCGCCCGCGTCTTCGAAGTGCTGTTCGATGGCAAACAGCGCCGCCCTGGCGTTCAGCGTGTCGAAGATGGTCTCCAGCAGCAGCAGATCGACGCCGCCTTCCACCAGACTGCGCGCCTGCTCGTAGTAAGCGCTGCGCAACTGCTCGTAGGTCACCGCCCGGGAGGCCGGGTTGTGCACGTCCTGGGAAACCGACGCCGTGCGGCTGGTCGGTCCCATCGATCCCGCCACGAAGCAGCTCCGTTCCGGGTGCTCCATCATGAATCGGTCCGCGGCGCGGCGAGCGCACCGGGCGCCGGCCACGTTCAATTCGCGGACGGTGCCCTGCAGTCCGTACTCCTGTTGGGAAATGGCGTTGGAGTTGAACGTGTTCGTCTCGATGATGTCCGCGCCGGCCTCCAGATACTGGCGGTGAATGTCCTCGATGATGCCGGGCTGAGTGATATTCAGGAGGTCATTGTTCAACCGCAGGTCGCTGGGATGGCTGGCGAACTCCTTGCCCCGATAGCCGGCCTCGCCGAGATTGCGGGCCTGGATCATGGTGCCGAGGGCTCCGTCCAGAATCACGATGCGGCGATTCAGGATTTCCTTGAGTTGAGCGAGACGGGCGGAATTGTTCATGAATTACGGTGCTGTGGATTTAGCCCGGATTCCCATTTTGGAAACCATTGGCTAGCTATCATTGTACACCGCAACGCCTCGCTTGGGAACGTTCCCAGCGGCAGTTGCCGGCGATCCCGCTTAGCCGTTCTTGTTTCTGTTGAGCCCCAGCGCTTGTATTCAACAGCCAGCAAGTAGAAGGCGCTGCGGATGGGGTTTTCTATAGAGCAGGGAAACAATCTGTGATATTAAGGCCTTTGCCTGCGCAGCCGATGGCACGCTGCGAGGCAGAACGCTTAGACCCGTTGCCGGGTTGGTGTAAAGTTCATTGTTGGTGAAATCATCCGAGCCGGGGGCGGCTCCCTTCTCGGAATTATCGGAATATTTCTTTGGCCTTGCGAATCCGGCAGGTAGAAAATCGACTCGCATGAGTGGATTGCGGAAAAACCGATCGAGGAAGCCGTGCAGCAGAATAAGGTTATTCTGAAGAAACGAACCTAATAAGTCCTTTAGAATCTTGAGGAAATGTTCCGGACAGGGTGAAAACAAAGCTAATTAGGCCCGATCTAGAGTTGCTGGATAGGGTTTTTTCAGGGTGTGCTTTCGGTGTAGTACGGACTTCCAGCTGGCTCCCTAAGCCGTCAAGATGGCGGCGCTACCCACGCCCTGCGGCGTCACACTGCTATACACCATCCCGGGAAATGCTGTAGGCATGTCCACAGCGAAAACAGTCACGGAGCTTCTGAAACGCGGAGCGGACGAAGCGATTGCCATTGCCGCGCCGGGGCGTCCTTCCTTGACCTATGCCGGATTGCGGGATCATGTCGCGAGCACGGTTCGCGCACTGAACCAGTTGGGTATCGGGCGAAACGACCCGGTAGCCATCGTGGTGTCGAACGGCCCGGAGATGGCGTCCGCCTTTCTGGCAGTCGCCGCCGCCGCCACAACGGCTCCGTTGAATCCGGTCTATCGAGAAGAAGAGTTCGAGTTTTATCTCTCTGACCTCAAGTCAAAACTTCTCATCGTTGAGGCGGATCGCGACACGCCGGCTCGAGCCGTGGCCCGCAAGCTCGGGATCGACATTGCGGAGTTAACCGTTCGCTCCGTCTCCGCTGCCGGGTTGTTCGACCTGAGCGGAAGCCGGTCAGAGGATGGAATTCCCCAAGGCGGGTACGCGGATTCCAGCGACATTGCTCTTGTGCTGCACACTTCGGGTACCACGTCGCGCCCCAAGGTCGTTCCCTTGAGCCACCAAAATATTTGCGCCTCGGCAGCCCACGTTGCCCAAAGCCTGGCACTCGGTCCGAGCGACCGTTGTCTCAACGTGATGCCGCTGTTCCATATTCATGGGCTGATCGCGGCTGTGTTGAGCTCGCTCGGAGCCGGGGCTTCCGTCTTCTGCACGCCGGGTTTCAACGGGCTGAAGTTCTTCTCCTGGTTGCGGGAAGCCGCTCCGAGCTGGTACACGGCGGTGCCCACCATGCATCAGGCCATCCTCGGGCGCGCCGCGCGCAACCGGGAGGTTATCGAGGCCTCGCGCCTGCGCTTGATCCGGTCCTCGTCGGCCTCCTTGCCGCCCCAGGTCATGAAGGCATTGGAAGAGACGTTCCATGCTCCGGTGATCGAGTCCTACGGCATGACGGAGGCAGCGCACCAAATGACCAGCAATCCGCTGCCGCCGTGCGAGCGTAAACAGGGGTCGGTGGGCGTGGCGGCGGGCCCCGAGGTCTCAATCATGGACAAGGATGGGCGGCTCCTGCCTCCGGGAAGCGTCGGAGAAGTGGTGATCCGCGGGCCCAACGTCACCCTGGGGTACCAGAACAATCCGGAGGCCAACGCCGCCGGCTACACGGACGGCTGGTTCCGCACCGGCGATGAGGGAACGATAGACGAGGCAGGGTATCTGCGTCTGACCGGCCGTTTGAAGGAGATGATCAACCGGGGCGGCGAGAAAATCTCGCCTCGGGAGGTTGATGAAATTCTTCTCGACCACCCGGCGGTTTTCCAGGCCGTGACCTTCGCGCTGCCCCATGACAAGCTGGGAGAGGACATCGCTGCGGCGATCATTTTGCATCCAGGCGCGGCGGCCACCGAGAAGCAGATACGGGAGTTCGCTGCCCGGCGGCTGGCGGATTTCAAGGTGCCGCGCCGGGTGGTTTTCCTCGAGGAGATTCCCAAAGGACCCACCGGCAAGCTGCAACGCATTGGGCTGGCCGAAAAGCTGGGACTGGTCCAGAACAAGAAATGAAAATCTGCATTTACGGGGCTGGCGCCATCGGCGGCTATCTGGGCGCCGAGCTGGCGCTGGGCGGCTTGGAAGTCACTCTGATCGCCCGCGGGCCGCATCTGGAAGCGATGCGGAAGAACGGCCTGACGCTGTTGACCGGCGGCGAAAAGAAGGTGGCCAAGATTGCCTGCACCGACGACCCGGCCGAGGCAGGCCCGCAAGACTACCTGATCATCACCTTGAAGGCCCACTCCGTTCCCCCCATTGTGGACAAGATGACGCCGCTGCTCGGTCCGGGCACCGCTGTCGTCACCGCGCAGAACGGAATCCCCTGGTGGTATTTTTCCCTGTTTCCTGGTCCTTGGGAAGCCTGCCATCTGGAGACCGTCGATCCGGGAGGACGCATCAGCAAGACTCTGGGACCGGAGCGGGCGATCGGCTGCGTCGTCTATCCATCCTGCGAAATCGTCGAGCCAGGTGTCGTGCGGCACATCGACGGCAAGCGCTTCATGCTGGGAGAACCAGATGGCTCCAGGTCCGAGCGTGTGGTTGCACTGAGCAAGGCATTAACCAACGCCGGTTTTAAAGCTCCGGTCCGGAAGAAAATCCGCGACGATATCTGGCTCAAACTGTGGGGGAATCTCTCCTTCAACCCCGTGAGCGTTCTCACGCTCGCAACCCTGGAACAGATGGCGGCTGAGCCGGCAGCACGCCAAGTGATCCGGGACATGATGGTTGAGGCGGAAGCGGTAGCGTCTGCGCTCGGCGTGAAATTTGGGGTGGACGTAGATACCCGCATCGGCTGGGCGGGCAATGTGGGGGCGCACAAGACTTCGATGCTGCAAGACCTGGAGAAGGGTCGGCCGATGGAGATCGACTCGCTCGTCGCGGTCGTGGCCGAGATGGGCCGGCTGGTGAAAGTGCCGACTCCCGTGATCGACGTGGTGCTGGCGCTCGTCCGGTCGCGAGCCCGCTTCTCCGGCTGAGCAAAACGGATCGCGGAACAGGCGGCGCGGCTCTTAGAGACTCCCATGGCAAAGCCTTCTATGGCGGAAGAACAAGACGTTCTCCAACAGTTGGAACTCCCGACGCTGACCGTCCGGGGGCTGGCGAAGGAGTTTGGCCCCGGCATGATCTTGATGATGACCGGCATCGGAACCAGTCATTTGATCACTGCGCCGGTGGCGGGCGGGCGGTTCGAGTACGCTTTGCTTTGGTGTCTCCCGATTGCCTACCTGTTCAAATACTACGGCTTCGAGATGGCTTTTCGGTTCACGCATGCAACCGGGAAAAGCATGCTGGATGTCTATGCCACGGCCTGGAAGCGCTGGCCGTTGTGGTACGTGCTGGGAACGACCTTACTGCAGTGCATGATTGGCCAGGCCGGAAGGCTGGTGGCTGCCTCTGCCGTGCTTTTTTATTTTTTTGGCGAGTACCTGGGGCTGATCGTTCCCATGGCGGTTTACGGGGCCCTGCTAGGAATACTTGCCGTCGCCGTCATCCTCAGCGGCAAGTATGCGGCGCTCGAAGCGGTCACCAAATGCCTGGCGGGAATTCTCTTCGTTTCTATCCTGACCGTTTACCTTGTCGAGCCTGCCCCCTTTTCAGCCATGGAACATTTTTTCATACTGGAAGCGCCTCCGGGCTCCTGGCTCGTGATTGCCGCGTTTCTCGGGCTGCTGCCCACCGGAATGGACGTGTCGTTACAAGCTTCCGAGTGGGGAAAAGCCAAACGGGTGGGGATGGGGAAAATCCGGGAATATCTGGAGAACAGCGGCGCGACCAAACCGTTTGATCCGCTGACTTCAAAGAAAGAAGACCTTGCGGTGGATACCTCGCTGGTCCCTGCTCATGCGCTGGAATATTGCCGTCGATGGTTCCGGATCGGCTTGTGGGATTTTCGCCTCGGACACATCGTCTCCTTTCTAGTCGCCTGCGCCTTTCTTTTCCTCGCGGCCGTGTGGCTCTATCCCAGCACGGTGCAAGGAACCGGCGTGATGGGAGAGATCGCGAAGATTTTCACCGCGAGCGTAGGTCCCTGGATGATGGTTGTATTCATCCTGGGAGCGTTCGCGGCTACCTTCTCTACCGCGTTTAACTACTTTGACGGATGGCCGCGGGTGGTGGGGGCGTGCTGCCGGAACCTGTTCCCGGGCACGGCGCGGCTTTGCGGGACTGCCCGGGAAGCTCTCTCGACGGAGCATCGCACGAGATGGTACTCGGAATACAACATCTATCGCGCGACGATGTTGTTCTCGCTGATCGCCGCCATAGCAATCATCGCGGGGGTGCCCAGGCCGGTGTGGCTAGTCCTGGTTGCTTCGGCGCTGGCCTTCTTTATCGCGCCGGTGGTGTTCTTCTTGAATCTGTACTATTGCTTCTCCGTGATTCCCAAGGAGGATACAAGGTTCTATCCGTCCACCCTGGCGGCATGGTGCGCCTGGGGGAGTCTGGTGGGTTTCACCGGGCTAACCGTCATCCTGATCCTGGCGAGGGTATTCCGCATCGAACTGTTCGGGACCTAGCCAGGGGCTATTCCAAGCCGGTAATGCTGACCCTGTCGATCCAGGCCGTGTGCCGGAGGTTTGATTGTCGAGCTTGCGGCTGTGCGGGCGGACAACTCGGACTACCAGCAACAGGGTGTCAGCCCCAGTTTGGAACTTGCGTTGTTGCGGCGCCCAGACCTGTCCGGCTTCGTCGATGCGCTCTCTTTGGGTTAGATAGTTGATGTACTGAAAGAGGATTCCCGTATCCGGCGGGATCATTTCCTCCAGAATGAGGCCGGTATCCAAACCTGCTCGCTAGGCTAGATCAAAAGCAGCCAGCCGTAGTTCCAGGTTCCCAATCAGGACCTTCTGGAAACAGCCGAGGGCTTTTACCGGCTCATCCTGACGAATATAGAAATTCCCCAGCTTCCGGTTGATGGGGGCGAGTTGAGAAACAATTTGCGCGCTCGCTCATAGGTCCGCTGGGGATCGCCGAGCCGCCCCGCGAGTTCGCGTGCCCCGCCTTTCAGCCAGCGAGAGGAGCTATACGGACTTGCCCACCTTGCTCGAAGACCGAATCGAGTGGTGGATCGCCAGCAAGCCGAGCGCTAAGGCAATCAGCGCGGTCAACCAATTGATCGCCCCGTAGTGCGCTGGAGCGAGCATGCCGAACAACATCGGACCGGAAAGGTAGGTGTTGGTCCGCGATGCAAGGAACGCGCGGCGGCGGATTGTGGGCAGTTCTTCCGCGCTCGCCGTGCCGCCCAGGATTTTTTTCTGGATCGGCCAGATGATGAACCATACGTTGAACCACATGATGATCCCGAACAGCATCCCGGACAGTATCCACCAGGATCGGTCGGTCATGCCTTCGGCGTCCACCAGCAAGGCGCTTGCTCCGAAGCCCTCTCCAGGAATGTAAAGGTAGGTCTGCACGAAGAGCCACAGGCCCGCAAGCAGAGTGAACATGGCCCCCCAGCGGAACCACCACAATGCCCGGGGCATCATCTGGGGATTTACGGCTTTTTTGCCGTCGCCATCCAGGGCCGCCTGCAATGGGACGTTCACAAAGTTGAAAAAGTAAAGATGCCCGATCCACGTGATCCCCGCAATCACGTGCAGCCATCGCATGAACAAATGGATGTTGCTGTAGAGGTCTTCTAACGCCATGTGACTTCCTCCCCTTCCGCTGAGTTTCAGTCAGTTGGTTAAAACCAGCCCGCCATCTTTCGTCTTCTTTCGCCGGTCTGGTTGTCAATATACATTAAGTAGCCGTGCCACTCAACGCGCTCCACCGTCCGTGCAGTACACCCGTCGTTTTCCTTGTTCTTCCTGCAGAAAGTAAAGACAAACGGGAATTTCCGGTTTCAGTCTCTTGCCTGGGCGAGTGTACACCATGATTCCGAGTTTGGGAACATATCCCGCATGGAGAGGCCCCAAACAATGGATGGCAGGGGCGCGAAGCCGCTGAAAGCTTTTACAACACAAATTAATGAACGAGCTACACCTTTCCGCCAAATAACTTGTGGGACCGAGATTGTCACCCCTCGGATTGCTCTGTCCGAAAAAGTTATGATAGTAGTGTATGCTGATAACTTTTTGGGGTGAAGCCGCTCAGACCGGCTGAGGAGTAAAGGGCGGTCTGCCGGAGGTCGATGTTCAAGGCTGGGGTTGGCTGGCAGGGCATCTCCGCCGGCATTGACGTGCGGCGGGCGGTTGCTGCAATCGGCAGTTGTTGGGAATCAAACAAATCTAGCGTGGAGGAGTCAATTTGGGCGAGATGAATCGAAAGTCCCCTGCTTTCCTTGTCACTAGAAAAAAGTTCGATGCGGTCCTGTTCGACCTGGACGGCGTGATCACCAAGACCGTCAAGACCCACGCCGCGGCGTGGAAGGCGCTGTTTGACGAATATCTGAAAGAACGCGCCACCCGCAACGGAGAGCCGTTCCGGCCGTTCGATGCGGGAAAAGACTACCTGCCATACGTGGACGGAAAACCCCGCTACGAAGGCGTAAAAAGCTTTTTGGAATCCCGCGGCGTACATCTTCCCTTTGGCACTCCCCAGGACTCGCCGGACCAGGAGACCTGCTGCGGGCTGGGGAACCGCAAAAACCGCCTACTGGTGGAGCAATTGAGAAAGCACCAGGTGGAGGTCTTCGGCTCATCCGTTGAGCTCATCCGCGAACTGCAAGCGAAGGGTTTCCTCACGGCGGTCGTCTCCTCCAGCAAGAACTGCGCGGAGGTTCTGAAGTCGGCAGGCATCCCTGATCTGTTCGGCACTCGCGTCGACGGCAACGACGCGGAGCGGCTGGGCCTGGAAGGCAAACCCGCGCCTGGGACCTTTCTGGAAGCGGCCCGGCAACTGGGCGCGGACCCGGCCCGCGCCATCGTAGTGGAAGACGCCATTGTCGGAGTCCAGGCGGGCAGGCGGGGCAAGTTTGGCGGCGTCATCGGAGTAGACAGAACCGGCCAGGCCGAGGCCCTGCAGGCGAATGGAGCCGACGTCGTGGTGAGTGATCTTGCGGAGGTTGCCTGTGAGCAATGAGAAATCAGCCGCTGAGGTCAGCGCAAAGACGCTCCCCTCGGCCTTGGAGCGTATCGAAGAACTGAAACAGCGCGCGCAGGGAAAGCGCTTCGCTGTTTTTCTCGATTATGACGGGACTCTGACCCCGATCGTGGCCCGTCCGGAACTGGCGATCCTTTCCGAACAGACGCGCCAGACGGTGATCGAGCTTGCCAGCCGCTGCACCCTGGCGGTCATCAGCGGTAGAGACCTCCGGGATGTGCAGAAACTGATCGGAATTGACGGAATCTTATACGCCGGCAGCCACGGCTTCGACATCGAAGGCCCGGAAGGCAAGGTCCAGGGGGCACAGCAGGGAACCGATTTCCTCCCCGTGCTTGACCTGGCGGAACAGGAACTCGGAGGCCGCTTGAGCCGCATCGCCGGGTCGCTCATCGAGCGGAAAAAGTTCTCCATCGCCATCCACTACCGCCAAGTTGACGAGAAAGAGGCCGGAGCGGTGGAGGAGGCCGTCGATCAGGTGCTGGCGCTCCATCCGGAGCTGCGCAAGACCTACGGCAAAAAGGTGTATGAGTTGCAGCCGAAGATCGACTGGCACAAGGGGAAGGCGTTGCTTTGGCTGATGGAGGCGCTGCAACTGCCCGAATCGGAGGTCTTGTCTATCTATATCGGAGATGACGTAACCGACGAGGATGCATTTCGGGCGCTGCTGGACCACGGGGTCGGCATCGTGGTCCGGGACACTCCCCGGCAAACCGTAGCACGGTATGCGCTGGAGGACACCGACGACGTGCGGCGTTTTCTCCAGAAGCTTTCTTCTATACTGGACGGAGGGGAACGGTGACTTCTTGGTCTCTGGTCTACGAGGGTTTTGAGCCCGATAAAGAACGCCTGCGCGAGGCTCTGTGTACGCTCGGCAACGGCTATTTCGCCAGCAGGGGAGCCGCGCCGGAGGCCGAGGCCGACGCGGTCCACTACCCAGGCACCTATCTTGCTGGCGGATATAACCGGCTCTTCACAGAGGTCGCCGGTCGCCCGATTGAGAACGAGGACCTGGTCAATTTTCCGAACTGGTTGCCGTTCACCTTCCGCATCGCCAGCGGAAAGTGGTTTAACCTGCTGGTTGTGGAGGTTCTCTTCTATCGCCAGGAGCTGGACCTGAAGCGAGGCGTGCTGCTGCGCGAGGTGCGCTTCCGCGATGAACAAGGCCGCCAGACCCGGCTGACCAACCAGCGGCTGGTTCATATGGGAAACCCGCACTTGGCCGCGCTGGAAACTACGCTGACGGCGGAAAACTGGTCAGGACAGATTGAGATCCGCTCCGCGCTGGACGGCCGCGTGGTAAACGCCGGCGTCGAACGATACAAGAACCTGAACAGCAAGCATCTGAAACCGATAGAAACCGGGGCGATCGGTGAGGACAGCATCTATTTGAAGGTTCAAACCACTCAATCCGAGATCCAAATGGCGCAGGCTGCCAGAACGGCGGTCTTCCAGGATGGCGACCCGGTCCAGGCCGAGCGCCGCACGATCCGCGAAGCCGGCTATATCGCGCAGCAGTTTTCCGTAAACCTCACGGAGGGAAGCAAGATCAGTCTAGAAAAGGTTGTCACGCTGTTCACCTCCAAGGATTTTGGGGTCTCCGAATGCGGCCTGCACGCCCGGGATACGCTCGCGCGGGCCGGGCGCTTCGCCGACCTGCTGGAAAGCCACACCCTGGCCTGGGAGCATCTGTGGAGCCGCTTCGATATCGAGGTCGAGCAGGCCAGCGGCCCCCGCACGGAAATGATTCTTCATCTGCACATGTTTCATCTGTTGCAGACCACTTCAATGCACACCATTGGCCTCGATGCAGGCATCCCAGCGCGTGGCTGGCATGGGGAAGCCTATCGAGGGCATGTCTTCTGGGACGAGCTGTACATCTTCCCTCTTCTGAATCTCCGCATTCCCGAAATCACGCGCGCCTTGCTTCTGTACCGCTATCGGCGGCTTGACGAAGCGCGCGCGGGCGCGCGGGAGGCCGGGTATCGCGGCGCGATGTATCCCTGGCAGAGCGGCAGCACGGGACGGGAGGAAACCCAGAAGGTGCACTTGAACCCCCGTTCCGGTCGCTGGGTTGATGACAACTCTCAACGGCAGCGCCACGTAAACGCCGCTATCGCCTACAACGTCTGGCAGTATTATCAAACCACCCGCAACATGGAGTTTCTGACCCTTTACGGTGCGGAGATGATCCTGGAGATCGCCCGTTTTTGGGCAAGCATTGCTACCTATAATGCAGACCTCGACCGCTACGAGATTCTCGGTGTCATGGGCCCGGACGAGTACCACGACGGGTATATCCATGAGGAGGAATCTCGGGGGTTGAATAACAACGCCTACACCAACATCATGGCGGTGTGGGTTGTATGCCGGGCGCTGGAAATTCTCGATCTGCTGCGCCGGGTCCGCCGTGTCCGCTTCCGGGAGTTATGGGAAAAGCTGGAACTCAGCCAGGAAGAGATCGACCACTGGCAGGAGCTGAGCCGGAAGATGCGCGTCGTCTTCCACGAGGACGGCATCATCAGCCAGTTCGAAGGCTATGAACAGTTGGAGGAATTTGACTGGGAGGGCTACCAGAAAAAATACGGCAACATCCACCGTCTCGACCGCATCCTGGAGGCGGAGGGAGACTCGCCGAACCGCTATAAAGCGTCAAAACAGGCCGACGTGCTGATGCTGTTCTATCTGTTTTCCTCCGAGGAACTGGGGCAGTTGTTTGAACAGCTCGGGTATCCGTTCGAGCACGAAACCATACCCCAAAATATCGACTACTACCTGAAGCGTACCTCTCATGGCTCGACACTCAGCCGGGTGGTCCATTCCTGGGCGTTGGCGCGGTCCGATCGCCCCCGGTCCTGGCAACTGTTCAACGAAGCGCTCGAAAGCGACATCTCCGATTCACAGAGGGGAACAACCGCCGAGGGCATCCACCTGGGAGCCATGGCCGGCTCCGTGGACCTGATGCAGCGCGCCTTTACCGGCCTGGAGACAAGAAGCGATGTGCTGCGGTTGAATCCATGCCTGCCCGAGGAATTGGCGAGGCTGCGCCTGCAGATCCGCTACCGCAGACATCTGCTCGAAATCGAAGTCTCTCACACCGAGCTGAAAATCCGGACTCTGACGGGTGCCGAAGAGCCGGTAAAAATCGGCTTCAGAGATCAGATCTGCGAACTCCGGGAGGGAGAGACCAAAGAGTTTGCCATCTCCGGGACGCACTAGGCGAACGAACAGCCTGCTCTCCCCGTGCCTCGATTCAGTTGGGACTGGAAATTCCCGCGTCGTTCCCGTTGCCAGCTTGATTACCGCCCAGCCGGGATGCTCTCTTTCCGGGTGGCCGGGCCGGCGCTGGCAGGGTCCGGGGCATGCCTCCGCCTTTATTCGCCCTTCTGCACCAAACTCGTCAAAAACTTCTTTTGCTTGGACCGGGTCTGCACTTTTCCCTCGAGAACCGCATAAAAATAGGTGTCGAGTATCTTTTGGAAACGGGGTGTCCCGGGGTCTACTCCCAGTTCTTGCAGTTCCTGTTCGGGAAGCCTGGAACGCAGCCGCAGGTACTTCTGTAAGTAGAGCTTGATCCGGGCTTGAATTTCCTTCTGGGGAAAGAGCAGTTGCAATAACAAGATCAGGTCGGATGGGGCATCCGTAAGCAGCTGGTAGAGTTTCGTGGGGGTGGAGGCCGCTTTGCCGCCCAGTTGTTTGGCCAGCCTCTTGGCGTTTTTCCCCATGTGCTGCCAGAGATCGGTTTCGGCTTTCCGGAGTTTCAGCCGTTTCGCCAGCTGAGTCTGGTCGTGAGCAGGCAATTTGCGGGTCAGCAGATAGAAAAAGAAAGGAAAGGATGGGGGAGGCAGCCCGGCCTGCAACAGCGAATGGCTGAGTTTGGCGGCCCGGGCAATTTCCTGCAAGTTAAGCCTGGGACCTTGCAGTCGCGGACTCAGCGCCGGGAGCAGGCTTTCTTTTTCAAAGGCCTTCAGCAATTCCACGGGGTTTCTTTCCCTGGCGATTCTGCGCAACTCGTGTGCCACGGCTTTCCCGGAAGCCTTCTCCGGAGCGCCACTATCCTTGGCATTTTGAAATTGAGCGGCGGTTTTCGGTTCGAGAGAAAACCGGAGGCGAGTCCGAAACCGGACCGCGCGGAAGATGCGAACCGGGTCATCGAGAAAGCTGTAGTTGTTTAGGGTACGCAGTTCGCCCTTTTCAATGTCTGTCACGCCGTTGGTGGGGTCGAGCAACAGGCCCCGCGAGTGCGGATTCAGGGAAACTCCGATGGCGTTGATGGAGAAGTCCCGTCGCTTCAGATCGGGCACAATGGTAGCCGGAGCAATGACCGGCGGCGAAGCTGGCTTGGCGTAGGTCTCCGACCGCGCCATCGATACGCTGGCCGAAATTCCCGAGGGGAACTCCAGCTCGGCTGCGAGAAGCGATTTGCTTTTCCAAGAAACCTTGACATGTTGCCGGCTGAAATACCGAGCGAGCTTCAGAGCGTCGCCCTCCGCCACGAAGTCCAAATCCTCGATGGGAAAACCGCCGATCAAGTCCCGAATTGCGCCTCCCACCAAGTACAGGTTCATGCCGTGCGCTTCGGCCGCTTTTTGAAATTGCACAACGACATGCCATTGATCCGGGTTGAGCCGGCTTTCCATCAAGAATAGATAATCGCTCATGAGCTGCAGCGCTCCGCAGTTCAACCCTCTGGCCAACCCGCCAGTGGATCTGCTTCAGGCCCGGGGGTGATAATGACGGTAAATCTCCTTCAAACGAGCCGTCACAATGTGAGTGTATACCTGCGTGGTGGAGATGTCGGAATGGCCGAGCATCATTTGCAGCGAACGCAAGTCGGCGCCGCGAGCCAGCAGGTGAGTGGCAAAACTATGCCGCAGAAGATGAGGGGCGATTCGTTTGCGGATGCCCGCCTGCCTCCCATAGGCGGCCAGCCGCAGCCAGACGTTTTGCCGGCTCATGCGGCCGCCCCGGCGGTTCACAAACAGGAAACCGGACTGGCGGGAGCCCAGCAGCCGCTCCCGGGCGCCTTTGTAGAGTTCCAGAACGGCAATCGCAGTCTTGCCCATCGGCACGATTCGCTGTTTGTTCCCTTTGCCGAGCGTGCGCACGGCGCCTGTCTCCAGATTCGTATCCGCCACCCGCAGGGAGATCAGCTCGGAAACACGCAAGCCGGTTGCATACAGCATCTCCAAAATGGCCCGGTCCCGCATCCCGAAAAGGGTGCTCGCCGACGGCTGGGCAAGCAACCTTTCCACCTCCTCCAAGGTCAGGTACTTTGGCAGAACCTTCCAGATGCGAGGCGATTCAAGGTTCTCCGTTGGATCGGAGGCAACCACTCCTTCCCGGCGAAGGTAGCGGTAAAAGCCGCGCAGGCTGACGATCTGGCGTGCCAGGGTGCGGCTCCCCAAGTCCTGCCGGTCTAACAGGAGCAAGAACTTGCGAACGCCGGTCGGCCCCGCGTCCCGCCAATCCCAACCGCTTTTCTCCAGAAACCGGCAGAACTTCCTCAAATCCCGCCCGTAAGCCTCTACTGTGTTTCCCGCCAGGCCCTTCTCTACACGGAGATAGTTCAGAAACCCGGCAATTTGATTTTGCATTTCCCAACCAGGGAGGCCGGAGCCAGCCGACTGTTTATGTAACTAGTTTATGTTAAACAAGTTACCTTGTTTTCTTGGCTCTCGTAAAGAAACTGTTCCCGCCATGCTCACCGCAAACTGCAAGGGCCCGTACGAAACAACTCCGAATTCGCTAAACCATTGCAATTCCTAAGCATTCTGGGAAATATATGGCTGCGAAAACGGCAGCCGTGACCAAAAGGTCTGGCAAGGCTGCCACAAGAGATTGGCTCTGCGGTCTGGAATAAGCTCTCCACCCCGCGGCCGTGCGGCTCACAAGGATAAAAAGTGCTTCAAAATCAGTTTGTTAGCTACTCAACATTATTCTTCGACCACACCATCACATAGTAACATAGATACTGCCTGGTAGTAAATGGCCGGGCCCTTCTGCTGGCTGGTTATCCAAAAGGCACGCCGTCACGGTTGCAGTTTTGGAGAATCGGCGTTGATCGCTTCCCGGAACCGGGCAGGTTCATGATTGGCGCAGAGATCAACACAGCAAGCGAGCGGTGCAATAAAATCCTTGTGAATCTTTCGGCTCGAAACGTGCAGGGGGCAATCTGTGCTGGGAAGGATCATTGCAAGAAGTTATTGATAGAATGTTCAGGATGGAATCCAGGATGGAGTTTTCAGGATGCGATTAATAGAAATTGCAGAGAGGCTGGATTGTCAGTTGGAGGGAGAAGGGGGAATTGTAATTAAAGGGGTCGCCGGCCTGGAGCAGGCGCAGCCGGGCGATCTGACATTCCTGTCCAATCCCAAGTATACGCCGCTGCTGAAGACGACGAAGGCAAGTGCCGTCCTGATGAGGCAGGATTTCGGCCCGGTGCCGTTGCCTGCGTTGCGGTGTTCCGACCCCTATCTGGTATTTGCCAAGGCGCTCGAATTTTTCTACAGCCCGCCGCGCCCTGCGGCAGAGGTGCATCCCACGGCTGTTATTGCGCCGACTGCCCGGATTGGGTCCCACGCCTCGATTGGCCCTTATGTGGTCGTGGAGGATGCGGCGGAGCTCGGCGCAAACGCGGTCCTGCACAGCCACGTGGTGATCTATCGCGGGGCAAAGATCGGAGACGATTTTACAGCTCACAGCCATGCCGTGGTGCGGGAGTTCTGCCGCCTCGGGAATCGCGTAACTCTGCAGAACGGCGCTGTCATCGGAGCCGATGGCTTCGGCTTTGCCAAGCAGAGCGACGGCAGCCACTACAAGATGGTGCAGTCAGGGATCGCGGTGGTGGAAGACGACGTCGAGGTACAGGCCTACGCCTGCGTGGATCGCGCCACGGTGGGAGAGACGCGTGTCCGGCGCGGAGCGAAAATTGACAACATGGTCCAGGTGGGCCACGCCTCGACGGTCGGCGAAAACTCGCTCCTTTGCGCCCAGGCGGGGCTGGCCGGTAGCACGCACCTTGGCCGCAACGTGCTGCTCGCCGGGCAGGTCGGCGTCGCCGGCCACTTGACCGTTGGGGACAATGTGGTGGTCACCGCCCAATCAGGCATCCCCGGCGACGTTCCGGCCGCCACTATGGTTTCCGGCTACCCGGCCATTGAGAACAAACTCTGGCTGCGGTGCGCCGCAGTCTTTAAAAAGCTTCCGGAGCTGAATAAGACGGTGCGTGCCTTAAGAGAAAGCGTGGCGAAACTGCAAAAAGGAGCAGTGGGTTGATCACTGGTTCCGGAGACCAGCATCAGAACGCTTTTTTGATGATAGGTCTTGCTCGGTTCTGCACCTTATAGCACGATATTGTATGGTACTCGTCAGTTATATAGACTCAAGTCGGACCCAGCCCAGAATTGAGGAGGAACTCACATATGAATCTTCACCGCCTTCGTTACAGCATGTCGGCCGCCGCAGTATTCGCAGCAATGTGCATGGTTCTTCTACCCACCACAGCCCAGAATCAAAATAGCGCAGAAAACCAGTCTGCGGCTACCTCACAGACACCGCCAGCATGGGCCTACCCCGTCGCCCCGCGCGCTCAGCGCCCAGAGGACGACGGCGTCCCAAAGCGCGTTCCCGGCAGCACCGCCGCTTTCACGCTGACGCAAATCCGTGATGCCTTCAACATAGCGGACTGGCATCCTGGCGATCATCCCCCGATGCCCGAAGTTGTGGCGCACGGCAGGAGCCCGGACCTACGCGGATGCGGTTACTGCCATCTTCCGAATGGTCAGGGCCGCCCCGAGAACTCCGCTCTCGCCGGTCTTCCTGCCGCCTATATCGCGCAGCAGATGGCCGATTTCAAGAACGACTTGAGAAAGAGTTCGGAGCCGGAAATGAGACCGCCGAATTCGATGATCGCAATTGCGAAGGTCGCGACGGACGCCGAGGTGAAGGCTGCTGCAGAGTACTTTTCCAGTTTCCAATTCAAGCCGTGGATCAGGGTCGTCGAATCAAATACCGTTCCGAAGACCCGAATCGCAGGAGGTATGCTCGTCCCCGACGAGACTGGCGGCACGGAGCCAATCGGCCAGCGCATCATCGAGATGCCGGAGGACGTGGAACGAACCGAGCATCGTGACTCCAGATCGGGATTCGTCGCCTACGCGCCGGTCGGCAGCATCCAGAAAGGGGAAGAGTTGGTCCTGACCGGCGGCGACACAGTGGCGGATGGCAAGATTGTCGCGGGCAGGACGATTCAGTGCGGCATCTGCCATGGTCCGGATTTGAAAGGCCTCGGGAACGTACCGGGAATCGCGGGCCGCTCCCCGAGCTATATCACTCGCCAACTCTTTGACATGCAGCACGGCAATCGAAAGGGGCCGGGAACTGAACTGATGAAAGCGGTAGTTGCCAATCTGAGCTTGGAAGACATGGTCTCCATAGCCGCTTACACGGCCTCCCGCGCTCCGTAAGCGGAATCGTTCCTTCGACGTCGGCCGCAGGCCTGACAGGTTGTTGAACGCTATTAATCCGCTCCCTCACAGCCTGCCCTGGGCTTACCGGAGGGGCTCGGAATGGCAGCCCGGCTGCGCCTGCACTATAAAGTAATACGGAAACCGCGTTAGCACCGAGGCAGGTTGGAGGCGGGAAACAGCACTGGCAAGTCGCCGGAAACGATCAAAGCGCTCCGCGATGCCCCCAAAAGAGGCCCTGGCAATTCAAGCTTGTTCGATAAGGCAAAGTGGCGTACGATTTATGGGAGAGGGAAGTTGAAATCGGAAATTCCAGTTAATTCGGAGGGATCACTAATGAAAGCATCAATTGTCATGGCGGCGTTTGTACTCACGTGCATGCTTGGATTCGGACTTTTGGCTCAAGCCCAAGATGCGCCCAGAGAGCACAGCATGACCGGGTGTCTGGCGAAGGGCGACGACGGTATGTTCAAGCTCACGGATCTTGAGACAGGACCAAGTATGGTCGATATTGCGGAGTCGACAGCTAACATGGATCCCCACGTTGGCCACAAGGTCGAGATCACCGGCACGGCCGTCCCTGATATGGAAAATCACACGATGAAGGTGACGGCGATGAAGCATATCTCAGGGTCGTGCCCATAGGTTTGACTGTCGGGAGTCTTTTTTTCCTCTGTCTGCATCCGCGCGAAGTCTCAAGAAAAGACTCCCGTGAAGGCTGTGCAGTAGTGTGGCTAGATTCTTTTGTTTAGAACGTCTCTATAGTTGCTGTAGGCCGTATGCGTAGGTGCATTCTGAGGGTGTGCCCTGAGCTTGCCGATAGGGCCGATTCGGTTCTGCCGGAATAATCTGCTTGTCCGCGCAGCTTTCACTCCAAAGGAAAGACATGCAGACCCTTCGCGTTGCTCAGTATGGCAGCAAAAAAGGCGGGTGTCTTTCCCCATCAGGGCATGATCTGCGGAAATCCTAACAGTGGAGAGCGTTTCGGCACGGCTGAAGCCGTGTCCTGCACGGGATACGCAATTTCTAAAATACTCTAGCATCGATCCGGGTCACGGAGAAGAAGCGGTACGCAGGCAACGGCTCCTGGTTAGCGTGGAAAGTCTTCCGGCACACTTACCGCAGGCAGCCCTAACGCCCGCCCGTTGTCTGGTCCTTCTGTTCGATCAAGGCTTTCAGGGTAGAGATTTCCTGCTGCAGGCTGTTCTGCCGCACGGCCAAGCTCAACAGATATCCCACGTGCAATATCCAAACTATCGCATAGGCCCAAAAAAGATTTTCCACATTTCCTCCTCTTTTACTGCACCATCAACTCCCGCCGTAACTGCCGCACTTCGTCGCGGCTCTTCTCCAGGCGCACTCGGAGCGTTGCCAGAAACACGAACAGGATCAGGAACGCCACCCAGGAGACCATCAATACCTGGAACATCACCGGGTCCAGGCCCGACTCCTCGCCGCCCATCAGCACGGGCTGCGGGTGCTGCGTCCGCCACAAACGGATCGTCATAAATACAAACGGCACGGTCGCAAAGCCGAAAATTCCAAAGACGGAGCAGAGCGCGGCCCTCCGCGACGGTTCCTCCAAAAATCCTCGTAGCAAAAGGTAGCTCAGGTAGATCAGCCACAGAAGCAGCGTAGAAGTCAGCCGAGCGTCCCACGTCCACCAGATGCCCCACACCGGTTTCGCCCAGATCGGCCCGGTAATCAGCACGGCCGTGCAGAAAATGGTCCCGATCTCGGCGCAGGCCAGCGCGATACGGTCCCACTTCAAGTTTTTAGTCGCCAGGTAGGCGATGCCAGCCACGAAGACTACAAAGAAGGCGGCAAAAGCAGTCCAGGCTGAAGGGACATGGATGTAAAAGATGCGTTGAATATCCCCCATGGTATTCTCGGTCGGCGCGCCGAGAAAAGCCCCGTACAGGGTCGCCACCAAAGCTGCCGCTGTCACCAGCGCCATAGCGCAATTGAAGGTTCCGTAAGATTGCAGAGATCGCACTGTTTGGTTCCCCCTCTAAAAATGCGGAGTCCGGATTAGCCGCCGCAAACTCAACCGGCAAACTGTATGTAAAGCTCGCGCATTTCTTCCGCCCGCCCGGGCTGGTTGGCGCCCTGGTAGGCCACCTTGCCCCGGTCCAGGATGAGCACTCTGCTTGCCAGTTTCAAAGAAAGCTCCAGTTGGTGGGTGCACAGCAAGATGGTCTTGCCCTTCCGACGGGCCTCGAGCAACGAGGTTTCCAGCAGCGCCACAGCACGGTCATCCAGCCCGGTAAAGGGCTCATCCAGCAAGATCAGTTCTGGATCGTGCAGAAACACCCTCCCAATAGCCAGACGTTGCTTCATGCCCCGGGAAAAGTTGCGCACCAACTCTGTGGCGAACGAGCCCAGGCCGGTGGATTTCAGTGTCTCCCGGATGGCTTGACGAGGTTCGCGCACTCCATACAACTTGGCGTAGAAGAGCAGATTCTCTTCTGCCGTCAGCTCGTCGTAGAGGAAGGAATTGTGCCCCAGCAGGCCCATTCCCCGCCGCAGCTCGGTCAGATCACCGTCGTGGCTGACGCCCCGGATGGTCAGCCTCCCGGAACTGGGCCGGGTGAGCAATGCCAGCAATTTCAGCAGCGTGGTTTTGCCGGCTCCATTGCGGCCCAACAGCGCCAGAAACTCCCCTTGCGGAACGTCGAGGTTCACGTTCTGCAAGGCTGGAAAATCGCCGTAGAATTTTGAGAGCCCCGTGGCCAGAATGTCCCACCGGGCATGATTAGTTGCGTTAGATGGGCTAGCTGCGCCGGCTGGCGAATTCTGCTGCGCTCCGGAGTTTCCAGGTTGGTTTGGGTCTGGTGATTTCTCGGTTGCGACAGTCAATGTCTCCCTCTCCGGACGTTCGGTCAGCAGCCCTTTCCTGGCTCTCGCTAACGGGTATAGTGATAAACAAATCCGAGAAGCATTGCTATTCCCAGCACGGCCAGGATCAGCCAGCGACGATTATTCACTGGAGCCGGGATGGGTAGGAGCGCGCCTGATTCCGCGCCCTGCTGCCCCCCCGCTCCCACAGTCGTAGCGGGAGCTTGGCCGGAGACCTCGACGCGGATGAGGTTTTCTTCGGGTGTCACTTGATATCCGATAAATCCCGTCGAGGGATCGGTGCCCAGTTCGGTCACTCCTGGCCCGGTGATTTGCACCTCCGGCCCGGGCGATACCACGTAGATTTGCCCGGCTGGAAGCAGCAGCAGCTTAGTGAAATCGAACGGCGACTGGTAGCCGAAAGAATAGTCGATTCGCACCTGCGTCTCGCCGGGACGGACCGGATAGGTTATGGCAAAGCTGTTGTCCTGCTCGCCCGGCACCACCGCCTGATTGATGGGCATGCCTCCCGGGCCCGTCACGGAGAGGCGGATATCCGCGCGCGGCGGTTCCGACAGCGCAAACCGATAGGTCCCTTCCGGATTGAAATAAGTTTTGGGCGGGGCGGAACCGTTCTCCAGCACCACCTGTTCGGTCACAAAAATAGCGTCTCCCGCCGGGTGGAGGAAAATGAGATGCTCCTTCACTGAAAACAAGTCCGACTGGTTGCCGGCTTCGAATACCTCGATCTGTACGCCGTCCGGCTGGACTTGTTGCGGAAACACGGCTTGCGAGTAGGTCACACCCTGGAATACGGTCCGCAGGAGAGCGGGAGCTCCGCCGGAAGCCCCGGTGCCTTCCAGCAGAAACCGCCCGTCGCCGTCGGTCACTGCTGTCGCCACGGGCTCCATCCCCTGCTGCATCAGGATGTAATTTACCTGTAAATTTGCCACGGGCCGCCCTGTGGTGCCGTTGAAAACACGGCCCGGCAGGGTGCCCTCTGGCGCTTGTGCGCGGGCGAGACTACAGATCAAAAAAACAATGCCCAGCAAACTGCCTGCGCGGAGATGCGCGGTCCGGCTCATTCGGACTGTTTCGAGGAAGGACAACGTGAGATTCCAATGTCGGGACGAAATAAGGATTATAAACCGCCCTTGTTTCCGGGGACAAGCGTTCTGCTTGCGTTCTTGGTGCAATAACTGCCTCAGCCTTGTCCCGTCCGAGCGCTCCCTCTGTGTTAACCTTAAAAAACAAGCGAGGAGGCAGCAATGATTCGGCTGCGACCGGACAGCGAGCGCTGGCATACAAAATCGGCTGTCTCGGCAGCCGCCACAGCTTTTCTTTCGATCAATGCTAGGACCCTCGCCACAGGGGCTATCGCTATCTGCGGGTGTTGAACGGAGCTCGGCTCCAGGCGGGAGGCGGTCAGCGCCACGGGGAATGAAGAAGTCTTGCTGGAGTTGAGCGCCGGGTATGAAACCGATCAGAAAGGTGAAGCGGGAATCTTGCTGTTTGATCTCTCTTGATCCTAATCGTTTGGCAAATCTTTAATGATCGGAACTAATATTCGAAGCCAATGACCAAAACCGTGATGCTCGATCTGGGCAATGTGATTGTGCCGGTTGATTTCAGCCGCTGCCATGCGGCGCTGGAGGCGCTGTGTCCGTACCCGGTGCGGGAGATTCCCGCGCGCATCCGCTCGACCGGGCTGGTGCAGCTTTTTGAGACGGGCCAGGTTTCTCCGGAAAGTTTTGTCGAGCAGGTCTGCCGCATCCTCGATTTGGAGCTGAGCTATGCTGAGTTTTGGGAGCTCTGGAGCACTATCTTTCTGCCGGAGACGCTGATTCCGGAGAACTTATTGATGGGCATACGCAGCCGGCATCGCTTGCTTCTTTTGTCCAACACCAACAGGATTCACTTTGCCATGGCTCGGGAGAAGTATCCACTCCTCGATCACTTTGACGGCTATGTTCTCTCCTATGAGGTCGGCGCGATGAAGCCATCCCCGCAAATCTACCAGGAGGCAATTCGCTGCGCCGGTTGCCGCCCGGAGGAATGTTTTTTCACCGATGACATCGCCTCCAACGTGGAAGCGGCTCGTCGAGAGGGCATTGATTCGGTTCAGTTCCATTCCCTGTCTCAGCTGCAGGACGAGTTGCGGGCGCGGGAAATCAGCTGGGGAAACTGACGGCGGGTGCGGCAAGTGGTCGGCATTTCTTCAAACAACCATTCATCCGGAGGATTCACCACCCAGGGGGAATTTGCGACACTCCGGCTGATTGGAGGTTGTGCGCTCACGGATTGAGATATATCATAATCTCCCTTTTATTTTTCATTCGGGTCAAGGAACAGGCTAAGGACATGAATGCACTTCTCATTTATCCGGAATGGCCGGACACTTACTGGAGTTTCAAACACGCGCTGTCGTTTGAGGGCAAGCGCTCCGCCTATCCGCCCCTGGGCCTGATGACGGTTGCTTCCCTGCTGCCCGGTCATTGGAATAAGCGTCTGGTCGATACCAACATCCGGCGGCTGACCGACGCCGACCTGAAGTGGGCCGACGTTGCCCTGCTGAGCGGGATGCTGGTGCATAAGCAGGAGTTGCTGGAAGTGCTGGCGCGCTGCCGCTCTCGCGGCCTGCCGACGGTGATTGGGGGACCTGTGACCAGCAGCGTGGAAGAGCTTCCCCAACACGCCGACCATGTCGTGATCGGCGAGGCCGAGGAATTGATTGACGGGCTGGCCGCTGATCTGGAGCGGGGAACGGCGAAACCGATCTACCACGCCGCGGAGCGTCCCGGGCTGGACAAGACCCCCATTCCCGATCTGGACCTCATCAACACCAAGCACTACAGCTCCATGGCTATCCAGTACTCGCGAGGGTGCCCGTTCAATTGTGAGTTCTGCGACATCATTGAGATTTATGGGCGCGTGCCGCGCACGAAGTCTCCGGGCCAGGTGGTGGAGGAGTTGGAGCATCTCTACGAGCGCAACTGGCGGGGATCGGTTTTCATTGTGGATGACAACTTCATCGGCAACAAGCGGGAGGTTAAAAAACTGCTCCCCGTGCTGGCAGAGTGGAATAGCCAGCGCAAACGGCCCTTTACCTTCTTTACAGAAGCCTCGTTGAACCTGGCCGACGACCGGGAGTTGTTGCAAATGATGAAAGATGCCCGCTTCAACCGGGTTTTCCTGGGCATCGAAACTCCAGTAGAGGAATCCTTAAAAGAGGCCCAGAAGCTGCAAAACACCCGCCGCAGCCTAATGGGGAGTGTGCAGCGCATCCAAAGCTATGGAATGGAAGTGATGGCGGGCTTCATTGTAGGCTTTGACAGCGACCCCGATGACATCTTCGACAAACAGGTGGAGTTCATCCAGGAGAGCGCCATCCCGCTGGCGATGGTGGGGCTGTTGCTGGCCCTGCCGGGCACGCAACTCTACCGCAGGCTATTGAAGGAAGGCCGCATTGTGGATGAAGGCCACGGCAACAACATGAATTTAAGTCTGAATTTTATTCCCAAGATGAATCCGCAGCGGCTGGTGGAAGGCTACAGGGACATTCTCCAGCGGATCTATCACCCGGACGCTTATTATGAGCGTGTGCGGAAATTTCTGGCGCAATACAAACCCACCCACCGTGTCACCCGCGTACGGTCCGACTACCTTGCCCTGGCCCGGTCCATCCTGAAACAGGGTATCCTGGGCGACTCCCGCAGGAGTTATTGGAAGTTCTTTTTGGAAGCAGCGACGCGCTATCGCCACTCCTTCGACACAGCCATCATGCTGGCCATCATGGGGTATCACTTCCAGACCTTGACCCGGGCCGTCTGCGCCCAGGAACAAGAACAACTCTCGCCAGAAGCAAGTTAAAGCCGTTTTCAATCCAATCCAGAGGCTGGAGTCCCGGCATTTTTCGCTTGCTGGGAGTCCGGCTGCTGTGGATGCTGTTGGAACTGTTCCAACGCCCACCGGGCATGCTCCTGGACCATAGGGTCGGCGTGCTGGGCCAGTCTTTCGAGAAGCGGGCGAAACCGCTCCAGCCGGGAGTTGCCCATGGCCACGGCCGCGTTCCGGAGCATGCCCCGGTAGCGGGCGCGCTGAACGGGACTACGGCGAAAGGTCTGGCGAAACTCCACCTCGCTCAGCGAAGCCAGCCACTCTAGAGGAGGGTTGAAGGTGTTTGGAGGAGTTGCCTCCTCCCCGGATTGGCGTTCTTCGTCCACGGTTGGGACCGGCCGGGGCTGAAATTCCGGAAGCGACACCACGGGCGATTTGCTGTTCCACGGGCAGACATCCTGGCATATGTCGCATCCGAACAGATGACGCCCGACAGCAGGGCGAAACTCCTCTGGAATGGAACCCCTGAGTTCGATCGTAAAATAGGAGATACAGCGCGTGGCGTCCAGAACGTAAGGTTCCTTAATGGCTGCGGTGGGGCAAGCATCGATGCAGCGGCGGCAAGTGCCGCAACGGTCCGGGACAGGCTCGTCGGGCTCGATCTCCAGGCTGGTCAGGATTTCGCCGAGCAAAAACCAGGAGCCGGCTTTCTCGTGGATCAGACAGGTGTTTTTCCCGATCCACCCTATCCCGGCCGCCTGCGCAACGGCACGTTCGAGCAGCGGGGCGGTGTCCACACAAATCTTTGCCTCAAAGGAAGACCCGGCCTCCCGGCGCAACCCTTCGAGCAGCTTTTTCAGGCGCTCCCGCAGCACCCGGTGGTAGTCCTCTCCCCAGCCGTAGCGGGAAATCCATCCGCGAGCGGGATCGGGGCATTCAACGGATTTCGGATGCGGGGTGTTGTAAACCATTCCTGCGCAGATGACGGACCGGACGCCCGGCAGCAGCAGCCGCAGGTCCTGCCGCTGTTCTCTCTCCATATACTTCATCTCGCCTTGGAATCCGCGATCGAGCCAAGAAAGATACCGTGCTCGGTCCAATTCCGGCAACGAGGCTGGAGCAATGCCGCACAGATCGAATCCCAGCCGCTTGGCTTCCTCACGGAGCCATGATTTCTGAATTAGGAGCTTGCGAAGCCGGGATTCGCGGACCGGGGAATGGACATTCTGTGCCTGATTCGCCACCCACTACCCCCTTTAGGTCCTCGCAACCGTGCTGCTGTACATGATAACCTACATGACATGGCAACTCACGGTTCCAGGAAGTTCTTTTAATAGAGTGTGCCCCGCCGGGAAAAGAGCCTCCATTCGGGAACCTAATTGACCCATACGACTATGAAAAATCACACTTTAACTGAAATTCCTTAGCCTGCACTGTGGACAGGCTTTATCATGGCCCGGTTATCGGGTAGAATTATACCGTGATGCTGCGGATTGTCGCCCTTGAAGGAAACAAGCCGGGGCGGCCCCACGGGTTGTTTTTTTCAGCATCTCGGATACCATAGGGAATTTTCTTGCAGGAGAGAATCAAGCAAATGCACAAGCCGACAAAATATCTGGATAAGGGAGTGACGCTGGCTGCCGGCGCCGCATGGAATTTTGTGCAATTTTTTAATCAATTCAAACCCAACGGTACCTTTACGCCGCGATGGTCGGACAAGCCCTTGCAAAAGTCCCACCAAAAATCGAAGCCACCGCTCGGCTGGCCTCGGACGACCGACTCGCTGTGCCCAACCTGTGTCCGGGAAGCCCGCCAGCGTATCCTGGACGGCGATCAGGATCTCGACACGCTAAGAACCGAGCGGGTTGGTGAGATCAAGGCTGACATTATCGAGCGCGACGGGGAGATCATGATGGTCAAGGAGTGCCCCGAGCACGGCCGCTTTGAGGACGTGCTGGCGATCGATCCGGACTTCCTGAAGCACATCGAGGAGAATTTTCCGGGCCGGGACATTGCGGCGCACAACGACAAAGACCTGCACAACCACGGCTCCAGCACCATCCGCTACGGGCGAGGTTCGGTGCTGACCATCGACCTGACCAACCGCTGCAACATGATGTGCGACCCCTGCTTCATGGACGCCAACCAAGTGGGCTTCGTGCACGAACTGGCCTGGGAAGAGGTCAAGCAGCTTTTAGACAACGCCATCAAGATCAAGCCGCGGCGTCAGATGTCGGTGCAGTTTTCCGGCGGCGAGCCGACGCTCTCCCCTTTCTTTTTGGACGCCGTCGCCTACGCTCGCAAGGTGGGCTACAACAGCGTCCAGGCCGCGACCAACGGGATTGAGTTCGCCAAGGATATTAACTTTGCCAAGCAGGCCTACGAGGCCGGGTTGCGCTACGCCTATCTGCAGTTTGACGGAATCGGCAACGCCAACAACCAACACCGCAAGATCGGCAACCTGTTTGACGTGAAGCTGAAAGCGATTGAAAACCTGCAGACGGCCGGCGTCGAGATTATTCTGGTGACCACGCTGGTCAACGGCGTCAACAACCATCAGGTGGGGCCGATCATAGAGTTTGCCCGGAGCAACCCGAAACGGATCGCCTTCATCGCCTTCCAGCCGGTTTCCTTCACCGGGCGGGATGAGGAAATCACCGATGACCGCCGCCAGCGGCAGCGCTATACCCTGTCGCATCTGGCTCATGACGTCAAGAATCAGACAGGCCTGACCGAGCCCACCCGCGACTGGTTCCCGATTTCGCTGATGGGTACCTTTGCGGATGTGGCTGATCTGATTCATGGCCCGCAAGCCGAGTGGGGCCAGGTCAGTTGCGGCTGCCACCCCAACTGTGGCATCGGCACGGCATTGATGATTAACAAAGAAACTCACGAGATGGCGCCCGTTCCGCAGTTTTTGAACATCCCGGGCCTGCTCAAAGACATCCGCACCATTACCGACACCGCCCGCGGAAAAGCTTTCTCGAACGCCCAAATGGGTTTGGCCTTGCTCAAAAACTACGATCCCTTCAAAGCTCCCAAGAGCCTGACGCTTTCCGATTTGCTGAAGAAGTTCGACAAGTCGTTCGCGCTCACCGGCAAGAGCTACGGCGTGGGCCTGGAACGGCGCAAGGACCCCTGGAACTTCCTGTTCGTGGCTGGAATGTGGTTCCAGGATCTGTTCAACTATGACTTCCGGCGGACCGAGATGTGCATCATCCCCTACGCCACCCAGCAGGGTGAGATTTCCTTCTGCGCCTACAATACGGGGCTCGGCTGGCGGAATATTGTAGAGGAGATGCACAAGACGGCCACGCTCACCAAATGGTATGAAGAGCACGGTCGTCACCAGATCTATGCCGGCGGCAAGCACGTGCCTTTGGCGGACCAGTCGCATACGCTGGAGTTGAACGAGGAGCACTGCAACATGCCCGCGCAGGTGGAGGAAGGGCAAGGGCCTCAGACTGCGCGAGATGAGAAGGTTCTGGCTCGGGACGCCCGGCAGCAGCAGGAGATGATGAAGCTCTATCGCCAGCAAGTGCTCAAGGAGCAGCCGGGGCCAGATCTGATCCAGATTACCCCAGCTCCTTCCAAGCCGGTGCCAGAGCAAGAATACGCGCATTCGGGCGATTAGGCCGTCCGGGCGCTATCATCCAACATTGAAGAGTTAGCTATTCGGGTAACAGCGTGCTAAACAGCGCATTGTTACCCGAAATTTTTGTTAGCTGAGATTGTTTTATGCTGGAAGTTTTTTATGCCGATCTATGAATACGTTTGCGAAGCATGCAAGGGGCCTTTCGAGAAGCTGATTCTCAGCAAAGCCGAACCCGTTGCCTGCCCGTCGTGCGGCAGCCATCGTCACACCCTGCAGTTCTCCGTCGTTAGCACCCCTGGCAAGAATGGCGTAAGCGATGCCGGGTCAGCAGCAGGCTCCTGCGCCTGCACTCCCACCACCTGTGGGTGCAGTTAAGGCAGGGGGCTGCTCGGCGGATTCTCACCTAGCAAGGAAACCTAAAAGTATCCCTTGCGCTTCATTTATTATATTTTTTTAGCAGATTCCGCAGAGGCTAGGCGTGGCGCCTGTGATGCAGGCAGAAATTGCAGTTGCGTCTGGAGTCTCAAGGTACGTATTTCTGCAGAGGACGATTCGCCGAATGCTGACTATTCAAGTGGCAGACAACATAAATGCCGTTCAAGTCCTCTGGAAGGAATACTGGAAGGCTCTCGGCCTGCCCAGTGACTTTCAGGGGTTTGAGGAAGCATTGCAGCGCTTGCCGGGAGAATACAGCGCACCTGGAGGCACGCTGGCGCTAGCCTATGTGGAGGGAGTTCCAGCAGGAACCATCGCCCTCCGGCCTTTGTCCGGCACCGCCTGTGAGGTGAAACGGCTTTATGTCCGTCCCGAATTCCGCAGGCGAGGAATCGGACGCAGGCTAATGGAATGGATTATCGGGCGCGCAAGAGAACTCGGATATCGGACGGTACACTGCGACACCTTGCCAACCCTGGCTGGAGCTATCGAGATGTACCGGAAACTCGGATTTCTGTTGATGGAACATCCCTACTCAAACGACCCAACTCCTGGAGCAATCTACCTGGCGTTGCAGCTTTGAGACTTTATCTTCAGACTAAGACCCCAATACCCTGGCGTCGTCAGCCCTTTTGCACGCCGCCGCATAGCTGATGTATGCTTAACTGTTAACCAAGTGGAAAGTTGGCAGGTAAAGCGGGATTTGTAGAGGATGCTTAGAAACGGCGGGCTTTATGTTGCGATTTCAAACCGCAGGTGAGTCTCACGGGCAGGGTCTGGTGGCTCTGGTTTCGGGCCTTCCTGCGGGCATTCCCATCGAGGTTGCTTCGATCAACCGGGAGCTGAAACGCCGTCAGGGCGGCTACGGCCGGGGCGGCCGTATGAAGATCGAGAAGGATCGTGCGGAGATTCTCTCCGGCGTGCGGCGCAGCAAGACCACCGGAGCGCCCGTAGCCATGCTGCTCACCAATCGCGACTGGGAGAACTGGACCGAGGCGCTTCCGGTGGAGGAGCAGGAGCAGACCGCCGCGAAATACAAGCCGCTGAACCCACCGCGTCCGGGGCACGCCGATCTGGCTGGGTGTCTGAAGTACAATTTTCATGAGGCGCGCTATATTCTGGAGCGCGCCAGCGCGCGGGAGAGCGCGGCGAGGGTGGCAGCTGGCGGGCTGGCCAAGCTGCTGCTGATTCAATTCGGGATTGAGGTGCTCAGCCACGTCATCGCCGTGGGGGATGTCCATGCTGACAAGCCTGTCAGTTGGGATGAGATCAAACAGACGGTGGCCAAAGAGGACATCCTGTTCAACTGCGTCGATTCCGAGGCTGAGAAAGCCATGCAGGCGGCGGTCGATGCGGTGCTGCGCACGGGCGACACCCTGGGCGGGGTCTTCGAAGTGGTGGCGCACAATGTCCCTCCCGGCCTCGGCACGCACGCCAACTGGGATGAACGGCTGGATGGCTTGCTCTCCCAGGCCGTGATGTCGTTGCAGGCGGTCAAGGCGGTGGAGATCGGCACAGGGATAAACAACGCCGTTTCGCACGGCTCTCGCGTTCACGACCAGATCGACTACAGCCGCGACGAGCAACGTTTTACCCGCCCCGCCAATCACGCCGGGGGCCTGGAGGGCGGCATCAGCAACGGCGAGGATGTTGTGGTCCGCGGCTACCTGAAGCCCATCTCCACTTTGCGGCGGCCCTTGCAGTCGGTGGACATGGAGACCAAGGAGCCGGTGAAGGCGGCCTACGAGCGCTCCGACGTCTGCGTGGTCCCGGCTGCCGGCGTGGGGGCAGAAGCCATGGTGGCACTGGTGCTGGCGCGCTGCCTGCTGGAGAAGTTCGGCGGAGATTCGCTCGATGAAACGCGGCGCAACTTCGAGGGCTACCGGGAGCAGGTCCGGACGTTTTGAGAGGGAGTCATGGGCGAGTGGATACTTCTCATTGTCGGTCTGGTAGTCGGTGGCCTGATTGGCTGGCTGGCAGTGAGCGCCCACAGGGAACGGCAGATTCGCCAGATGCAGCACGAAGTCCGGACGGAGAGCGAGCAAAAGATTGTTGCCCAAACCGAATTACAGCAAGCAAAAACTTCTTTAGAGGAACAGAAGAACCTTCTACGAGCCGCCAGAGAGGAGCTGTCGGCTACGTTTAACGCTCTTGCGGCGGAGGCGCTCCAAAGCAATAACCAGGCATTCATCGCGTTAGCCAAAAGCACTCTTGAGACGGTCCAAGCGGAAGCCAAAGGGGACCTGGAGACACGGCAGAAGGCCATTGACGGCTTGGTGAGCCCGTTGAAGGAGTCCCTCTCCCGGTATGAACAACAGATTGCAGAGATGGAAAAGAACCGCCAAAGCGCCTACGGCGGCCTGGCCGAACAGTTGCAAGCTCTGCAAAAGGTAACCGGCAGCCTTAACGTTGCTCTGCGGACGCCGCAGGTTCGGGGCCGCTGGGGCGAGATGACGTTGCGCCGGGTGGCGGAACTGGCGGGCATGTCGCAGCATTGCGACTTTGCCGAACAGGAGACGCTGACCGGAGGCGGAACCCGGCAGCGTCCCGATATGATTGTTAATTTACCTGGAGGCCGACGCATTGCGGTGGATTCCAAGGTCCCGTTGCAGGCGTTCCTCGACGCCGCCTCGGCGGCTACCGAAGAAGACCGGAACATTTACTTTGCCCGGCACGGCCAACACGTCCGGGCGCACATGAACCAGTTGGGCGCGCGGGGCTACTGGGAGCAATTTGACCAGGCGCCGGATTTTGTGATCCTGTTTCTTCCCGGCGAATCGTTTTTCGGCGCGGCGCTGGAGCAGGACCGGAGTCTCATCGAGGACGGGATGGAGAAGCATGTGATTCTGGCGACTCCCACCACGCTGATTGCGCTGCTGCGGGCGGTGGCCTACGGCTGGAACCAGGAACAACTCACGCAAAACGCCCAAGAGATCAGCGACAGGGGAAAGGAACTCTACGACCGGATCCGGAAATTCACCGAGCACTTTGAGGGCGTCGGTGCGGCGCTGGGAAAAGCCGTGAATACTTATAATGACGCCACCGGGTCGCTCGAACGGCGTGTGCTGACCTCGGCGCGAAGGTTCAAGGAGCTGGGCGCGGCCACCGGCAAAGAGATACCCGAGGTCGAATCCGTTGAGGAAAAGCCGCGCGCCCTCGCCGTCGGCAACCAAACCGAGTGATCCTCGTTCAATTCGATTGGAAGTAGGGCGTTGAATAAGACTGCTCCAGGATTCATCCGATATGGTTCATCCGATAGTGAAATTCGGCGATGACGTGCTAGCGAGGAAAGCCGAGCCGGTGACGGAGTTCGACAGTAAGCTCGACCGCCTGCTCGACGAGATGTTTGAATTCATGTACGCCGCCAGCGGAGTCGGGCTGGCCGCGCCGCAAATCGGCATCTCCCGGCACATGGCCGTCATTGACATCACCTCCGGAAAGGACCCTGATGCCAAGATCGTCATCATCAACCCGGAGATCATCGCCACCGAAGGCCGCCAAAAAGAGGAAGAAGGATGCCTCAGCCTGCCGGGCTTCCGCGAGACGGTGAAACGGCCCCAAAAGGCGACGGTACGCGCCCAGGACCGGCAAGGAAAAGTATTCACCATGCAGGGCGAGGGCCTGCTCGCCCGTGCCTTTTGCCATGAGACCGACCACCTGAATGGGAAGCTGTTCCTTTCGCACCTCAGCGTGCTGAAACGCGACCTCATCCAGCGGAAAATTCGCAAGATGATAAAAGCCGGCGAGTGGTAAGCAGCCTTCTCCAGCAGAGCCGAAGCCTTGTGGGAAAGCTCTGAATGACTTTTCTGACTGGTCCCTCGCGGTTGCGGTTCTGATTTTCCTATGCGAGTTGTTTTTGCCGGATCGCCCCGCTTCGCTTTGCCGACGCTCGAACGGCTGGCAGCGCAGGGCTACAACATTTTGTCGGTCGTCACGCAGCCGGACCGACCCACCGGGCGGCGGCAGCAGCTGAAGGCTCCGCCGGTTAAGCAGGCGGCTCGGAAGCTGAGCCTTCCCATCTTTCAGCCGGAAAAAATCAAGAGCGACGCCTCCCGCGAGTATCTGAAAGACATCCAGCCGGAGGCAGTTGTCGTGGTCGGCTACGGTCAGATCCTGCCGCCCTGGCTGCTGGAGCTGCCTCGCTACGGGTGCATCAATCTGCATGCCTCGCTGCTTCCCGCTTACCGGGGCGCGGCTCCCATCCAGTGGGCCATCGTCAGGGGAGAAACCAAAACCGGCGTGACCACAATGCAGATGGACCCAGGACTCGATACAGGGCCGGTGCTATTGCAGTGGGAGACCCCGATCGGCGCGGAGGAAACTGCGATTGCGCTCAGCGAGCGGCTGAGCATCGCCGGAGCAGACCTGGTAATCGAGACTTTGAGCCGGATGGAAAAAGGCACGCTCACCGCACGGCCGCAGGATGACTCGCTGGCAACACGTGCGCCCCTGCTTAAAAAAGACGATGGGCGGATCGATTGGAACCTGTCCGCGCCTGAGATCTTCAACCGCGTTCGCGGATTGCTCCCCTGGCCGGGAGTGTTTACCACCTTCCGAGGTAAGAAGCTTCAGGTTTGGCGGGCCAGACCAAATCCTGCCGGGAGCCTGGACAGCACGGCTCCCTGCGGGCAACTGCTGGCCGAGCGAGACCGCGCATGGGTTGCGTGCGGAGGCGGCACGAGCCTCGAGCTACTGGAGTTGCAGATGGAAGGCAAACGGCGGGTTGGAGTTGCAGACTTTGTCCACGGCATGCACATATGCAGTGGAGAACAGTTCCAGGGTTCGGTTTGAATTCATCCCTGCTTGCGCTTTGATCGTCCCGAGCCGAGGTCGCGTCAACAGGAAGCGGGTGCGATCAATAGCCCTAAACGTCAGAAGACCTGCCGGCTGCGATTCCCAGCGGGGGGAACCGGCCCCAGCAAGGGCGAAAGAAAACGCCCGCTATGGGGACGCCTCGGGCGGCGGGGCAGGACTGGAAGTGTCGAGCACTGCGCCAGGCGGCATCACCATCCGGGATTCATCGAAGGGCTCACGGAACGACCAGTTGCTGATCTCTCGGAACCCCGACGACGAACCGTCTTTTCTGTAAGAAACCGCCTGGATCGGGACCATCAAACCATCCACCGTTGTGAATTGCTCGTAAACAAGGATTCGCGGCTCGCTCGCCTCTGCGCGGCCATAGGTGATGGTGAATTCGGTTGCGTGGAGGAGATAGTTGTTGGGGTCTATGTATAAAAGATATGTGTCATCGGGCGTATCTCCTACGCCGGGCTCAAAGCTCATCTGCACGGTGATATATTCGGTCGGATCGTTCAGGAGTGTGCCCGTGCCCGGCTCACCGAGGATCACGCCGGGGTCCGCCGTCAGCCACGGCAGATTCATAAAGTAGTAATTCAGCAGCGCGGCAAACCGTGGAGACTGACGGCGTTCCCAATTCTCGCTCCAGGCTCGCGTGCCGTTCCAGGCGAGCCTGGCATCGGTTCCGGGAAAGTCATGGTAAGCGCGGCGCGCTCCCTGCTCCACCGTTTCGCGATTCACCGCTCCGGAAGGATGGTTGATGACTTCGAAGCTGATCGTTGGCGCAGATTGCCACTTCTCCAGTCCCCCGTGCGCTTCAATCATCCGTGCCGCGACCTCCCTCCCAGGATCGGGCGGGGATGCTTCTTGGGCTGGAGGAGCCGGCGAGGAGCAGCCCAGCAGCGTCAACAATGCAACCAAAACGAATCCCGTCCTGTTCGGCGGCGCGGATGCTATCCTCCTCGTGTCCAGGTTATTGGCAAACTGATCCGCGAAGCCTTCCAAAGCTTTCCGACAGCCGGCGACACCGAGGCTGCCTGCAACAAAACCTCCCTGATCGTGCATGGATAATCCTCCTTGAGCGGGGTTGAATTTGCTCACTCCCCCGAAGAGCAGGATGATAAAAGAAAAACCAGATTGCTGAAGGCCCGTTCCCTTGTGCGTCTGCACACTTGGTCCGCAAACATGCTTTATGCCTGGGGCAAGCCACCTTGTAGCTGCCGGCAGCGGTCCTGTTACAGGCTGTTGGCTCGGGCTTGATCGGCCGTTGGCGGGTCGGCGTAATAGCCGGTGCGGGTGCGTACGGAAAGTTCGCCGTATTTTCTCGGGGCGGAGAGCTTTACTTCCACTCTTCGAAAACTGCCGTCCTTAACCAAAGCGGTGGGAGTGTAGGCCAGGACATATTGATTGCGAATATCGTCGGCGATGTTGCCGGCGATGGTCTGGACCTCGCCGAGACTTCCGGGGAAGTAGGTCTTCCCGCCGCTTGCCTTGGAGAGGGCCTCCAGAGCGCGTTTGGTTCGCCGCACCGAGCGGGAACTCTCTCTGCTGAGCAGACCCACCGTGTAGATGACGACATCGGAGCGCTGCACGGTCTTAACGATCTCCTCCAAGGACAATCGGCTGGCGTTGTCCCCTCCGTCGGTTACGGCCAGCAGGACTTTTTTGTCCCGGGTTCCTTTCTCATTCAGGTGCTTCAGCGAGGCGTCAATCGCGCTGTAGAGCGCCGTGCCGCCGCGCGCGTCGATCTTTTCCAGACCTTCCTCCAGCAGCTTGAGATTGTCGGTAAAGTCGGTATCCAGAAACGGCTCGTCGTTGAAGTTCACGATGAAGACTTCATCCAGGGGATGGCTCGACTGGACAAATTTCAGAGCCGCCGCGTTGACCCCTTTGCGCTTGTCCCGCATGCTACCGCTGTTGTCCACTAGGATTCCCACCGAAACGGGGGTGTCCTCCTGCTTGAAGACCTTCAGTTGCTGTTCGACCTTGTTTTCATAAACCTTGAAGTGATTCTGCGTCAGCTCAGTCACCGGCTTGCCCTGCTTGTCGAGCACGGTAGCGTGCAACACCACCAGGTCCGTTTCCACGTGCAGACGGAACCCTTCCTGCAGGTTGGCAGTATTCTGGGAGGCCGGAACCGAAATAGAGGGTTTTTCCTCTCGTGTGTTGTCCTTGTTGCCGGAAAGAGCCGCATTGCTCTGCGGCTGCTGTCCTTGCGCCAAGAGTGCAGGCGGCAACAGAAACAGAAGGGCGCAAAGCGGGGAAAGGGCATATCGGGCGTACCCCGGAGACAAGAACCGGGCGGGCGTTAGGTAAACTCTACTGAAGCGGCGCATAATATCCAGCCTTGTTATAGAGGTGAAGCGGAGGCAGTCCTCTGGGGGGTTGCAATTTGACCTGGATTCTCCGCCACTTCCCATCCCGCTTTGCATTGGTGGGGGAGTATCCGATGACGTAGAGGTTGCGCAACTCCCGGCCGATTTTGCGCGCGATGTCCGGCAAGTCATTCAGGTTCTCCACCGGAAACTGCCGTCCGCCGGTCATCTCCGCTATTTCGGTCAGCAGCGAAGGGCCAGCCAGCTCTTCCGGTGTGCGGCTGCGGTTGGAATAGGGCTCATAGATTCCCACGGCGTAGATCTGCACGTCGGCTTCCCGCACCACGCGCTTGATGTCCCGCTCGGTATAACGGCTGTGATTGTCGCCGCCGTCGGAGATGACGAGCAGTACTTTTCGGGAATGGCGGGCTTTGCGCATTTCATTCAGGCCCAGATAGATGGCGTCGAGCAAGGCAGTGCGGCCCTTGGCCTCGGTAAAGCCCAGCTTGCTTTGGAGCAAATCCGCATCCGGGGTAAAATCGACAACGTGGTGGGGCCGGTCGTTGAAGTCAATCAAGAAAAATTCGTCTTGGGGATTCGAGGTGCGAAAGAACTGTTGTACCGCCATCCGCGCCTTGTCCATTTTGCCGGACATGCTTCCGCTGGCGTCAAAGAGCAGGCCAATGGATATGGGAACGTCCTCGTTGGAAAAGTGCAGAACGTTTTGCTTCTTCTTGTCCTCGAAAATTTGGAAGTGTTCCTTTCCGAGGCCGGTGACGAAGCGGTTGTAGGGATCAATGACGCTAACGTTGACCAGAACCAGCTCCACATCTACGCGAATGGGCCGCTGCCCGGTCGTGTCGCCGTTTGTCTGGGAGCGGAGGGTGCTGCCGAAAAGCACCACGAGGATGAATACCGCTGCCCAGCTTATCTTGCGGTTTCGTATCATCGTAAACCTCGAAGGAGAGCGCCAGTATTCCGAGCCTCATCATAACATCAGGCCTGGAGGGCTGACAACCGGTGACGGTTCTACTATAGAATAACTCGCTGTGGTAAAATAGCTTTTTTTTCTTCCCGACGGGCTCGCGGCCCCGTGGGAGGACCCCTGACGGGAATGGCATCAAGGGCTTTCCTGGATCTTCAGGCTTATTCACCGCGCTTGTTTGGAAATGTCCGCTTCGTTTGAACGCTCGGATCGCGCTGAGGCCGACTGGTCCACCGGCCGGTGGACTGCCTTGAAATGATAGCTTACTTCGTTTGAGGAGGTAGGATGACCCCCAAGTACATATTTGTAACGGGAGGGGTCGTCTCCTCGCTCGGCAAAGGACTGGCGGCCGCCTCGGTAGGCTACCTGCTGGAGAGCCGGGGCCTGCGGGTAACTTTGCAAAAGTTTGATCCGTACTTGAACGTCGATCCCGGCACCATGAGCCCCTTCCAGCACGGCGAAGTGTACGTCACCGATGACGGCGCTGAAACGGACCTCGACCTGGGCCACTACAGACGGTTCACCCACGCCCACCTGACGCACGACCACAACTGGACCACCGGACGCATCTATGAATCCATCATTACGAAAGAACGGCGGGGGGATTACCTGGGAAAAACTGTCCAGGTGATTCCTCATGTGACGAACGAAATCAAATCCGCAATCCTGAAGGTCTCTCAGGACGTGGACGTGGTCATCGTAGAGATCGGCGGGACCGTCGGCGACATCGAATCGCTGCCCTTCCTGGAAGCTATCCGCCAGATGCGCCAGGAACTGGGGCGCAACAATACCGTGTTCCTTCACCTCACGCTGGTGCCCTTTATCCAGGCCGCGGGAGAACTGAAGACCAAACCCACCCAGCACAGCGTCAAACAGTTGCTGGAGATCGGAATTCAGCCCGATATCCTGGTGTGCCGCACGGACCGCACCCTGCTCCCGGACCTGAAGGCCAAGATATCCCTGTTCTGCAACGTGCCGAAAGAAGCCGTCATCACGGCCAGGGACGTGGGCTCGATCTACGAAGTCCCTTCGGCGTTGGGCCGCGAGGGGCTGGACGAAATCATCCTGCGGTACCTGGAACTTCCGGCCGGAGATCGGAAGATGAAGCAGTGGGAAGACATGGTCCTCCGCCTGCGCAATCCATCCGATGTGGTTTCCATCGGGGTCGTCGGCAAGTACGTAGAGTTTGAAGAGTCTTACAAGAGTCTCAAGGAGGCGCTGGTACACGGCGCTCTGGCCCACGGCCTCGGTGTCAATATCCGCTGGATTGAGGCCGAAGGGATGGAGGCAAAAGACCCGAGCCTGCAACTGGAAGACCTGGACGGCGTGCTGGTGCCGGGAGGTTTTGGAACCCGGGGCGTAGAGGGAATGATCCGGGCAATTCAGTACGCGCGGGAGGCCCTGATTCCCTTCTTCGGTATTTGTCTCGGTATGCAATGTGCCGTCATCGAGTTAGCCCGCAACGCCTGCGGGCTGGAAGGCGCCGACAGCTCGGAGTTTGACCCGGCCACGCCGCACCGCGTCATCTACAAGCTGCGGGAGCTGCGCGGGGTGGACGAGCTGGGAGGCACAATGCGTCTGGGCGCATGGAAGTGCCGGCTCACCCCCGGAAGCTTGGCGCACAAGGCCTATGGGTCGTTGGAGATCTCGGAACGCCACCGGCACCGCTATGAGTTCAACCGCGAATATGAGCAGACGCTTGTGGCTCATGGGTTGAGCTTCTCCGGCGCCACGCCGGACAACACCTATGTCGAGATTGTGGAGCTTCCCGGTCACCCTTGGTTTCTCGGCTGCCAATTTCATCCGGAGTTCAAATCGAAGCCGCTGGAGCCGCATCCCTTGTTCCGGGAGTTCGTAGGAGCCGCCTACCGCCGCCGCCAGAGCCGTCTGCAAGAGGAGCCGGAAAAAGCTCCGACGGAAACGGTCCCGGCCGGAGGGGAGTCAGTTTCCGCCCACGCCTCCAAACAATGAAGGGGACGGGCACGGGAGCAACCCTGGCGGGCCAGATCGCATGAGCGAGTACCAACCCATCTCCGTGGGGGGCGTTCCGGCAGGGGGGGGCGCTCCCCTGTTCCTGATTGCAGGTCCTTGCGTCATCGAGAGCAATGAGCACGTGCTGCGCATGGCGGGTGCCATCTCGAGGATCACCCGTCGCCTGAAACTTCCCCTGATCTTTAAAAGCTCCTTTGACAAAGCCAACCGGACCAGCCTGCAGTCCTATCGCGGGCCGGGCCTGGAGAAAGGCCTCGAAGCCCTCCGGCGCGTGAAGCAGGAGACCGGCCTCCCCCTGCTGACCGATGTCCATGAGGTTTCCCAAATTGAGGCCGTGGCCGGGGTCTGCGACGTCATCCAGATTCCCGCATTCCTTTCCCGGCAGACCGACCTGCTGGTTGCCGCCGGACGCAGTGGAGCCACGGTGAATCTCAAGAAGGGACAGTTTGTCTCGCCGCAGGAGGCGCGGCACGGCGTAGAAAAGATACGCAGCACGGGCAACGAGCGGATTCTCGTCACCGAGCGCGGTTCTTCGTTCGGCTATAATAACCTAGTGGTGGATATGCGTTCGCTACCCATTCTGCGGGGTTTCGGCTGCCCGGTGGTGCTTGATGTTACCCACAGCGTTCAGTTGCCGGGCGGGGCGGGCACGGCGAGCGGCGGCCAGCCGGAGTTTATTGAACCGCTGGCCCGCGCCGGCGTGGGAGCGGGCGTGGACGGAATCTTCATGGAAGTTCACGACAATCCTCCGGCGGCGCTTTCCGACGGTGCCAACGCTTTGCCGCTTTCCCAGCTAGAGCGCTTGCTGGAGCGACTACTGGAGATGGACCGCGTAGTACGGCCTTGGTTGTAAAGATGGCTGTGAATATTGTCTTAAAGATAGTTGCAATAGTAGTCGGATAAACAATTGTGACAATGGTTGTGTAGATGGACGTGAAGATGTCCGGTAAGATTGTTGTGAGAATGGCTGCGAGAATGATCGCGAAATGGCTGTAAGGAAGACAAAGCGTAACTCCATCGGCAAGCGGACGGTTCAGCCGGGCCGGGCGGGGAATTCCGTTCAATCGCTGCAGCCGGTTCCGTCCGACGCCGCTGTGCTCGGCACCGCCCGCAAGGTGCTCGAGACCGAGGCCCGGGCGGTGGCCGCGCTGGTCGAGCGCCTGGACAGCAGTTTTGAGCGGGCCGTGGAGTTGCTCTCCGGAATCAGCGGCCGTGTCATCGTCACCGGAATGGGCAAGTCCGGCCTGGTGGCTAAGAAGATCGCGGCCACGTTTTCCAGCACCGGCACACCCTCCTTTTTTCTCCATCCCGCCGAAGCCATCCACGGGGACCTGGGCATGATGGTCCGGGGCGATGCCGTGGTGGCGCTTTCCTACAGCGGAGAGACCGAAGAACTCGTTCGGCTGCTGGAGCGCATCAAGCGACTGGGCATTCCCTTGATCAGCATGACCGGCAACCCGGAATCCACGCTGGCCCGCGCCAGCGACGTGATACTCGACGTCAGTATTGAAAAAGAAGCCTGCCTGCTGAACCTGGCTCCGACGGCCAGCACGACGGCCTCGCTCGCCATGGGGGATGCTCTGGCTGTGGTGATGCTCGAACGGAAGGGTTTTCAGGAGGAGGATTTCGCCGCACTCCATCCGGGCGGGGTGCTGGGGCGCAAGCTGAAGCGCGTGGAACACCTGATGCATCAGGGAGAGGAAGTCCCTGTCGTGCGGCCTGAAGATCTGTTATCGAAGGCAGTCGAGGAGATGTCGCGCAAAGGATTCGGCATGACCACGGTAGTCGAGGAAGGACAGAAGCTCGTGGGCGTCATCTCCGACGGAGACCTCCGGCGGCTGCTCCGATCCAAGGAAAACTTGATGACTACTGCGACAGTCGGTGAGTGCATGACGCGCAATCCGCTGACGATTGGCCGCCGGGAGCTAGCCGTGCGCGGCCTGAACCTGATGGAATCTCGAAGATATACCTTTCTCCCCGTCATAGATGAACAAGAGCGTCTCGAGGGCCTGCTCCACCTCCATGATCTGTGGACCACGCAGATGTTCTGACTCTCGTCTTCTGTAAACTATGAGCGACGCCTATCGCAGCCCTTATCGCAGCGCAGACGCCACCGAGCGCGCCCGCCGCGTCGAGTTGATCCTGATGGACGTGGACGGCGTGATGACCGACGGACGCATCGTTCTGATTCCCAATCAGCAGGCCGAGCCCCAAGAGGTAAAAATGTTTGACGTGGGCGACGGCGTGGGCATTACGTTTGTGCACCGTGTAGGCCTGCGGACGGGAATCATCACGGGACGGTGCTCGGAGAGCGTCACGGCGCGGGCCAAAGAATTAGGCATGGAGATTGTTGAGCAGGGAACTTGGAACAAACTCGAAACCTACGAAAAGGTCCGCGCGGCGGTGAAGCTGGAGGGCAGCCAGATCGCTTATATCGGCGACGACTTGCAGGACCTGCCCGTTCTGCGCCGTGTGGGCTTCGCCGTAGGGCCTGCCAACGCCCAGCCGGAGGTGAAAGAGGTTTGCCACATGATTACCCGGCAGGAAGGCGGCCGGGGCGCGGTGCGTGAGGCGCTCGACTTCATCCTCCGTGCTCAGGGCAAATGGGACAAGATCATGGATCGGTATCGGGCGTGAATCGAAAGTATCTGATAGTCATCACGCCAAATCGGCAGTTCCAATTTGCCGTGGGTTTTCACACGAGGCCTTCAGTAGTGCCGCTGCTTACGAGCCCGCCCCACCGCTTTTGACAGTGATCGGGCCGTAAACACGGCGGCCAGATCGCGGCGATAATCCTCTGAGGCGTGGATGTCTCCGAGCGGCTCCACCCCGTCGGCGGCGAGCGCCGAGGCCGACTGAATCTCTTTGCCGCCTGCCCTGCTGCCGCGCAGCCTCTCTTCCACGTCCCGCGCCCGGTAAGGCCTGTCCGCAACGCCGGTGATGCCCACACGAACGTCCTCCACCTTGCCCTCTGCATCGAGTCTCACAATCGAGGCCACACCGACGATAGCGAACCCAGAGGCTTGCTGGTGCATCTTGACGTAAGCGGAGCCCGTGCGAGGAGCGTCCTTGGGAATCTCAACCGAGGTCAAAATCTCGTTGTAGCGGAGTGCGGTCATCATCAGGCCGGTGAAGAAATCCTCCGCCGCAAAGCTCCGCTCTCCGTCGGTGCTTGAGGCCGTTAGCCGCGCTTCCAGCGCCAGCGCCGCCGCCGGAAAATCTCCTGCCGGGTCGGCGTGAGCCAGGCTGCCTCCAAAGGTGCCACGATTGCGCACCTGCACGTCGCCGATCTCCGCCGCCGTCTCCGGCAGCAGAGGACAGGTCCGCGCCAGCAACTCCGAGCGTTCGATCTCCACGTGCCGCACCAGACTTCCGATCTGAACAGAGCCGTCCGTCTCGCGGATTTCCTGCAGTTCCCCCAGCCGCCCGATGTCCACCACCCATTGCGGCTCCGCCAGCCGCAGCTTGAGTATCGGGATCAGACTCTGTCCTCCGGCCAGCAGCTTGGCGTTCTCGCCGTGCTCGTTCAGCAGGCCGAGAGCCTCGGAGATGCTTGCGGGGCATCGATACTCAAAGTTTGCAGGGAACATCTATTACTTTCCTCTCCGTCAACTCCGCGCTAAGTACGTGCCACAGACGCACGGCTGCTTCGCAGAATTTCCCAGATTTTTTCGGGCTTCAAAGGCATATCCAGATTCCGGACCCCGTAAGGGGCCAGCGCGTCCAAGACCGCATTCACCACCGCAGGCGTCGAGCCGATGATCCCGGCTTCGCCCACGCCCTTGACGCCCAGGGGATTCACTCCGGTCGGCGTCACGGTGCGGTCGCAGAGATACTGCGGAACCTGCGTGGCTTTGGGCATGGCGTAATCCATCAAGCTTCCGGTCAGCAGTTGCCCGTTCTGGTCGTAAACGGTTTCCTCATAGAGGGCCTGTCCCACCCCTTGCGCAATTCCTCCATGCACCTGGCCCTCGACTATCATGGGGTTGATGACCTTGCCGCAGTCGTCCACGGCCACGTATTTGACAAACTTTACCTCGCCTGTTTTCGGATCGATCTCCACAACGCATACATGCGCCCCGAAGGGAAAGGTGTAGTTCTGTGGGCTGAAATAGCTGGTGGCATCCAGGCCCGGCTCCATGCCGCGAGGGAGGTTCTTGGCCATGTAGGCGGCCCGGACGATTTCACGGAACGTCTTGAACTTTCTGGGATTCGTCTTGGACACAACCTTCCCGTTCCGCCAAACGATGTTCTTGGGACTCACGCCCAGCAGGTGGGCGGCCAGCTCCTGCATCTTTGCCTTGATCTTCTGCGCCGACATATAGACAGCCGCCCCTCCCACGGCGGTCGTCCGGCTGCCAAACGTCCCTGTCCCCTGCGGACCGGCCGCAGTATCGCCGTGCCGCACCGCCACGTCCTCGAACGGAACCGAAAGCTCATCGGCCGTGATCTGGGCAAAGGTGGTTTCTCCGCCTTGCCCGTGCGGAGAGGAGCCGGTGAGGACGGTGACCTTGCCCGAGGGTGCGACTCTTATGGTGGCGCTCTCCCACCCGCCACCGGCGGGGCTGGCGCTGGCCGGCCCCATGGCGCACATTTCAACATAGCTGCAGATGCCGATGCCCAGCAGCTTTCCCTGCCGGCGCATCCGCTTCTGCTTTTCGTGCAGCTTCTTGTAGTCAGCCAGGGCGAGCGCTTTCTTCAACGCAAGCCGGTAATTGCCCGAGTCATAAACCAAGCCGGTGGGCGTCGTGCAGGGGAACTCGGTGGGCTTCAGAAAATTCCTGTTGCGGATCACCGCCGGGTCGATCCGCAACTCTGCAGCAGCGGCATCCAAGGCTCGTTCCAGAATGTAGGTAGCTTCCGGGCGGCCCGCACCGCGGTAGAGGTCGGTGGACATCTTATTGGTGAATACAGCAGTCAACTCAAAAGAGACGGCGGGAATCTTGTAACATCCCACCCCCATGGTGACCGTTGTGGCGGGAATCAAGGCCGTCAGCATTTGCAGGTAAGCCCCGGCATCGGCGATGGAGCGGCATTTGAATCCCAGAATCTGGCCCTTGCGGGTGAGAGCCAGTTCCGCATAGTTGATCTGACCTCGGCCATGAAAGGTGGAAACCATGCTTTCCCGGCGGGTTTCGATCCATTTCACGGGCCGTCCGAGCCGCATGGCGAGGAAAGGAACCAACCCGTCTTCGGGAAAAATGTTCAACTTGCTCCCGAAGCCGCCTCCCACGTCGATAGCGATGACCCGAACTCTATGATCGGGTATCCCGAGCAGCTTTGCGATGTGAGACCGCTGGGAGTGCGGCGCCTGGGTGGCAATCCAGACGGTCAGCAGATTTTCTCCCGGCTGAAAGCTAGCCTGGACGGCGCGGCCCTCGAGCGGTGCGGGAGACAAACGCTGGTTGACTAAACGAAGCTTCACAACCCGGTCAGCCTTGCGGAAAGCACGGTTGACGTTGCCCGACTCCAGCTTGTAGGTGCCGGCAACGTTGCTCTCCCACTGTTCATGAATCGCGGGCGAGTCGGGCTGGAGCGCCTTTTCTGGGTCCACCACCACGGGCAATGGATCGTAGTCCGCATCAATCAGACCGAGCGCGTCGGCGGCAATGTAGGGATTCTCCGCCACCACCGCCGCCACCGGCTCGCCGGCATAGCGCACACGGTCCATGGCAAGCAGATGGTGGTCCGGAATGCGCAGGTCGGGCAGCGCCGCTACCGAGGGAATCGTGCCGAGCTTTCCTCGGATATCCGGCCCGGTTACGATGTCGAGAACCCCTGCGAGGGCGAGGGCGCGGGAGACGTCCAAACGCTGGATGCGGGCATGAGCGTAGGGGCTGCGCAACATCGCCATGTGAGCCGTTTTGGGAAGATGAACGTCATCCACAAAAGCGCCCTTGCCGGTCAGCAGCCGGGGGTCTTCCTTACGCAGCACTTTCCGTCCTACATATTTCGCCTGCGACATGGAACTAACTCCCTCCTTGTTTGGAGGCCGCAGGTGCATTGCCTGCCCTCATCTTGTGACCCGCGTTCTGGACGGCTTTCACGATGGTTTGGTACCCGGTGCAGCGGCAGAGATTGCCGTTGATGGAGCGCTGGATTTCCTGTTCCGTTGGTTTGGGCGAGCGCCGGAGCAGGTCATGAGCGGCCATCAGCATTCCCGGAGTGCAGAAGCCGCATTGCAATCCGTGTTCCTCCCAGAATCCGCGCTGCACGGCGTCCAATTCTCCTTGCGCCGACAATCCCTCGACGGTTTCGACGGCGCAGCCGTTCGCCTGCACCGCCAGCATCAGGCAGGACTTGACGGCCTCTCCGTCCAAATGTACCGTGCAGGCGCCGCACAAGCCCGTCTCGCAGCCCACGTGCGTGCCCGTCAAATCCAGCACGTCGCGCAGGTAGTGAACCAGCAACAGGCGGGGTTCCACCTCCGAGCAATGCCGTGAGCCGTTGACCGTGATCTCGACCGGTACCTTCACAAATTCTCCTTGTGCCTGCGAGCGGTGGCCGGAAAGCTTAAAACCGCACGGATTGCGGTCCTGCTCAATGCTGAGCCGCCTGCGGTTGATTGGCCGGCAGCCAGCAGCCGTTTCCTGCGATAGATGAGATCGGTGAGGTTGTAGCTGGCGAGAGCGAAGTCGTGCCCGTGAGTGATGGCGTCGGTGGGGCATGCCTCCACGCAGCCGGAGGTCAGCGTCGCCGCTGTTTCCGCCATGCCGCCTAGAATAGGAGCCATACGCTTGCCTCAAACCTAAACCCGTCCGCCGGGCAGGACATCGAAATGGAACACTAGTGTATCGAAAGCAGACCGGCGAGTTCAATCACATCCGCATCAGACGTAAATGGACCGGAAGCGAGCCGTCGCCTCCGCCTACTCCCACTCGATGGTGCTGGGGGGTTTCGAGGAAATATCGTAAACGACGCGGTTGATGCCGTGGACCTCATTCACTATCCGGTTGGAGATGCGCTCCAGCACCTCGTAGGGCAGTTTGACCCAGTCGGCTGTCATGGCGTCTTCGGAATGCACCGCGCGCAGGGCGGCGGTGTAGCCGTAGGTTCTTTGGTCGCCCATGACTCCTACGCTGCGGACCGGCAGCAGCACGGCGAACGACTGCCAGATGCTTTCATACAATGACGCCTCGCGAATCTCCTCGTCCACGATTTCATCGGCAGACCGCAGCAATTCCAACCGCTCGCGGGTCACCTCTCCCAGGATGCGCACGGCCAGCCCAGGGCCGGGAAACGGTTGGCGGTTCAGTATCTCCGGGTCGAGTCCCAGGTCGGCTCCCACGCGGCGCACCTCATCCTTGAACAGTTCCCGCAAGGGTTCCAGCAGACGAAGTTTCATGGTTTCGGGCAGGCCGCCCACGTTGTGATGCGTCTTGATCGTGGCCGAAGGCCCCCGCACCGAGACCGACTCGATCACGTCGGGGTAGAGCGTTCCCTGAACCAAAAACTCCATCTCGCCCAGCCGGGTGCTCTGCTCCTCGAAGACATAGATAAATTCGTTCCCGATGATGCGGCGTTTTTCTTCCGGGTCGGTAACGCCCGCAAGCTTTTGGAGGAAGCGCTCGGAGGCGTCCACTCCCGTCAGGTTCAGTCCCAGGCGGCGCAGCATGGCGGTAACTCTGGAGAACTCGTTCTGCCGGAGCACGCCGTTGTCCACGAAGATGCAATGCAAGCGGTCGCCGATGGCTCGTTGGACCAGCGTGGCGGCGACGGTGGAATCCACGCCTCCGCTCAGGGCGCAGAGCGCCCGGCCTTCCCCCACCGTTTGGCGGATGGAAGCAACCGTCTGCTCGATGAACGACTGCGGGGTCCAGTCGGCCGTAGCCTGGCAGATTTCAAAAAGGAAGTTGGCCAGCATTTCATCGCCGCGCGCGGTGTGGTGGACCTCGGGATGAAACTGGAGCGCGTAGATGCGCCGCTTCGGGTCTTCGATGGCTGCCACGGCGGTCTCGGTCCGGCCCGTCTGGTGGAATCCGGGCGGCAGCTTTACGATCTGGTCCCCGTGGCTGTTCCACACCGGAAGCGACGAAGGCAGGGAGCGGAACAGGGACGAACCGTCGATGATTTCAAGCTGAGCGCGTCCGTACTCCTTCTGCGGCGCGGGGCGCACCGTGCCACCCATCTGATGAGAGATCAACTGCAGTCCGTAGCAGATGCCCAGAACGGGGGTTCCCATCTTCAGGATGGCCGGGTCGGAGCGCGGCGCGGCATCGTCAAAGACCGAGCTGGGGCCGCCGGAAAGGATGATGCCGGCGGGGCGGAGCTTGACCAAATCCTTCGGACTGATGGTGCAGGGAACAATCGTGCTGCGGACGTGGTGCTGCCGGATGCGGCGCGCAATCAGTTGGGTGTACTGCGAACCAAAATCCAGAATGACAATGCTGCTGGAAGATTCCATATTGTTCGGATCAATTCGGATCGGAAACCAAGCAACCCAACATTTGCAGGCTCTGGTTCGCAGGGCGGCGAGAGGAAGCATTCGCCGTTGTTGCCCACTTCGTGAAACCTACCGTTGGGTTACAAATAAGCTCCTCCCTCTCGTTGCAGGGTCAATCCTTATTTCTTTGGCTTCTCTTCACTCTCAGGCAATCTAAGAATAGGCTTTCCGGCAATTCTTAGAAATTGCATATTCGAAGTTGCAGACTGTATTGTAGTTATAGCCTTTTGAAGTTCTCCGTTATTGGCTTGTTGGTTTTCTTGGGTAATCGGTTCAACGCGTACTTCGAGGTTGAAGCCCTGATCGATTCTGTTTGCTATCTTGCTTAGCGAAATCTTCACTGCAGTTGTTAATTCGTTCTGTCTGCCTATGTTTTCCTGTGTGTAGAAATCTTTGATGATGTCGGCTGATGCCTTCCTTATTCCATCTTCCATGATCTGATTTGCATGGTTCTCAATCCCGGTTGTACTTTCGTCAGGGACACCTTGATTTCGTAATTCCTGACGAAGCTTGCGGATCTCCAAGAGCTGCTTGTAGGTATTGACAACGCGCTCAATTGCCACCGCAACGCAGGCTGCGTAAGGAGCAGCGGCTTGGAGGTAAACCAAGAGGTCACTGGAAGAGATCGTTCTGATCTGTAGTTCCACCTGCTTTCCTGTTGCAACTTCTGAAAAGGTGTTCAGAATGAACCCCAATTCCTTAAGCTCAGCAGCGAATTTGAGGAGACCATTGCTTATCGCACTGCGGGGAATCAGAACACCTATTTCACAATCGCCTGGCTGCAGCTTCTCATCGCCGATGTTGAGTACGCGAAGAGCAGAAGCAGCCTGCTCCAACGCAGCCTTAAACTCCTGGAGTCTCTGGAGAATTCCTTGAAGTTCTTCGAGTGCAACAGCTGGTGTGATTTGGTTTGTCGCGAAAACGGTCTCCACTTTTTTTTCAGGTTGTTGCCGAAAATTTCATCTCCGCCCATTTCGGACAAAATCTGTCGCCAAGCTGGACTGAACTTGTCACTAGGTGTATCAGTGACAGCAGCATACATATCCTTGATGCTTGCGGCCAAGGTCTGTTGATAGGATGGGTCTGGTTCATTAACGACGGATTCCAAAGCACTGACCATTTGCTCCATATTTTCGGTGATCTTTCTATCTGTCATTTCATGATTGAGTGCAATTACTATCGCATGCAAACGCTCTGCATTCATTCTAGATTCCTTTCACTCCAACACGTATTTCGACTAACCCGCACAATAGCCCCAGCCGGGCAGAATAGCATGAAACCGCTACTGGCGAGCGGGGGTATGTAAAGGGGGAGTTGGACCGCTTGCTGACGCGCATGGCTCGGATTTTTGTACCCTCCCTCCCAGCCTGTCACTCCTCGGACAGCATCTGGTCCAGCAGTTCCACCACGTGCAGCACCTGCTGCCCGTTGCCGTAAAGTTTTGCCCCGGCGCGCAATTGCAAGATGCATCCCGGATTGGCCGTTGCGACGATCCCGGCGCCGGTCGCGTTTACCGCCTGCATCTTTTTTTCGAGCAACTGCATAGAGAGCTTTGTTTGGGTGATATTGTAAATACCGGCGCTGCCGCAACAAATATCAGCCAGCGGCATCTCCACAAATCGCAACCCAGGCACGGCCTCGAGCAGCGCCCTCGGCTGCTTGCGGACCTTTTGTCCGTGCGCCAGATGGCAGGAGTCTTGATAGGTGACGGTCGCAGCGAGCGGGCGCATCTTCTGGACCAGCCCGATCTCGACCAGGAATTCGGTCACGTCTTTCATCCTAGCCGAGAATCCCACAGCTTTCTCCGCCCAGGCCATGTCGCCGTGGAGCAGGTGGTCGTACTCCTTCAAAGTGGAGCCGCAACCGGCGGCGTTGGTGAGGATGGCGTCGAGCGGTTCTTTCCCGAACGCTTCGATATTCCGGCGCGCCAGATCGCGGGCCAGTTCCCGCAACCCCGCATGGGCCGGCAAGGCCCCGCAGCAGATCTGTCCGGCGGGGACAACCACCTCGCAGCCGTTCTCCTGCAAGACGCGCACCGTCGTCTCCTGCAAGCGCGCAAAGGCCAGGTTGGCGATGCACCCCGCATGAAGGCCCACCCGGTAGCGTCGTTGCCCGCGCGCCGGGAACACCTTGCCGATCTGCGGGAAAAAAGTAGGGGATTCGATTTGCGGCGTCAGTTCTTCCAGCACCCCCAGGCGGCCCAGCGATTTCAGCAGGCCGCCCCGCCGTACCAACTCCTGCAAGCCGGACGCCTGGTAGCAGCGCAGCAGAATTCCCGCGAGTTTCAGGTTGGCGGGCTTTGAGATCAACTGATAGAAGGCCAGCCAGCGCAGTACGCGTTCCAGCAGGGGCCGTCGGTAGTGCTGCTCGATCTGCGCTCGCGCCGCCTCCACCAGCTTCCCGTATTCCACTCCAGAAGGGCAGGCCGTCTCGCAAGCGCGGCAATCCAGGCACAGATCGATGTGGCGGACAAAGCTCTCCCCCAGCGGAAGGCGGCCTTCGTCTACCTGAACCATCTGATAGATGCGCCCGCGTGGCGAGTCCATCTCCACACCCAGTTCCCGATAGGTGGGACACTGGTTCAGGCAAAGGCCGCAGCGGTTGCAGCGGGAATAGTCCTCCCATTCGGGACGGTCAACTGCGGAAAAACCGCTGGCGGCTTCTGTGCCAGGCTCCGCCCGCTGGGAATCGCCTGGAAGAGAAATGGGAGATGTCGGAGTGCTCACTGTAATTTTCTCCTCAAATGCCAACTCTCATGTCTTGCCCCTAAAGCCCGCCATAGAACCGGCCAGGGTTCAGGATGGCCTGCGGGTCAAACTGCGCCTTCAACCGTTGCATCACGGGGAAGTCATCGCGGAGCGGACCCCACAGGTTTGTCATTTCTTTTACTGCAGGGGGAGCCCATTCAACGACGGCGCGGCCCCCGAGCCGGTCCGTCTCACTCAGGAGAACTTCGCAGGCTTTGGCCGCGCGTTCGGCTTGGGAGACGCCATTGGGTTCAGGCTGTGGCAACAGATAACAATACACAACGCCCGTGCCGGCCCGCGCCAGCGTGGCCAGTGAAAGGCCGTTGCGGGATGCAGCTTGTCGCGCCTGTTCCATCAGGTCGCCAATGCGGGAGAGCAGTACCGATGCTTTTACGACTACGGCTTCCCGGTGCGAGCGCAGGACACCGGGCGTGAGCTCCTGAATTTTCTTCCATAATTTCTGCTCAGCCTCGCCTGTGAGTTCGGAATGCCTTTCCCAACCGTCGGGGCGGACCAGCGCGGGCAGCTCGCGGCGGACCCGCTCAATGGCCGCCTGCGGCCCTGCCATCGCCACCAGCAGGGTGAACGGAGCAGCGGACAAAACCGCTTCCCCGGCGAGCGAACCGGCGGCGGCGTCCACCATGTCCAGGGCCTGCGGAGAGAACGGGGAGTTCAGGATGCGGTGGCGCGCCTGCAGGGCTTGCCGGGCCGTGGAAAACCCTAGCAGAAGAGTCACGCGAGAGGGCGGGACGGGGAAAACTTTTAAGGTGACCTCCGTGATGACGCCCAGGGTTCCGAAAGACCCCAGCAACATTTTTCCCATATCGTAGCCTGCGACGTTTTTGACCACCTTGCCACCGCTTTTTGCCAGCTTCCCCTCGGCCGTGACAAAGTGGACTCCGAGCAGCATGTCGCGGGAGGCGCCATACTTCAGCCGCCGGGCCCCGCTCCCGTTGGTGGCCAGCACGCCTCCGACGGTCGCCTGGGAAGCGAAAGGCGCATCGAGCGGCAACATTTGCCCCTTGGCGCACAACGCGGCGTCCAGTTCGCGGACCGGGAGTCCGGCCTGGACGGTGATGGTCAGATCGGCGGGCTGGTAGTCGCTGACGCGGTCCAGACGGTCCAGCATCAGGACCAGATCAATCTGCCGGGCAACGCCTCCCATGCGGTGCTTTGTCAGGCTGGCGGCAGGCGAGACCTTCAGGCGTTCAGCGCAGGCCAGCTTCATGACCTCCGAAACCTGTTCGGCGCTGATGGGGTGCACAACGGTACTAGGCAGCGAGCCTTCCCAGCCGCGTTCCCGCAAAAATTCGGTGTCGAAGGTAAGATGTTCATCCCCGACGATCTCAGACAACCGCTTGCGGCAGGATTCCTGTGGCACGAGGCAAGTTCTCCGGCTTAGATTCAGAAAACAGAAACCGGCCCGTTCTGGGCCTCTATCGTCACCGTCCGACCTGATGCCGGATGCGAATCTCGCCGCACCCCTTGGAGGTCGGAAACATCTTGGACGGGTTCAGCCGCCCGTCCGGGTTGAAGACCGCTTTTATCTGTCCCATTGCGGTCAGGTCGTCCTCAGTGAACAGCAGCGGCATTAGATCGTTTTTTTCCGTGCCCACGCCGTGCTCGCCAGTGATGGAGCCGCCCAGCTCGACGCAGAAGGCGAGAATCTCCGATCCGGCCTGAACCACCCGGCTGTACTGCTGCCGGTCACGCGCGTCGAATAGGATCAGGGGATGGAGATTCCCGTCCCCGGCATGAAAGACGTTGGCTATCTTCAGTCCGAAGCGCTCGCCCACCTGGCGGATAAAGCGCAGCGTCTCCGGGATGCGGGTACGCGGGATGACGCCGTCCTGGACATAGAAGCTGGGCGAGATGCGGCCCATGGCGCCGAAGGCGTTTTTGCGTCCCGCCCACAATAGCTGGCGCTCGGCTTCGGAGCGCGCCAGGCGCAACTCTCGGGCGGCGTGGCGGCGGCAGACTTCGCCGATCTGGCCGGCCTGAATCTCCACTTCCTCGGAAAGCCCTTCGAGTTCGATTAGCAGCACGGCGGCGGCGTCCCGAGGGTAGCCGGCCTTTGTGGCCGTCTCCACCGCCTGGAGCGTCAACTGATCCATCATTTCCAGGGCCGCGGGCGTGATGGCGCGCGCCGTGATCTCGGCCACCGTCTCGGTGGCGTCGTCCACGGTTTCAAAGATTCCCAGCAGCGTCTTCACCGCCTCAGGCAGCCGGTTCAGCCGCACCGTGATCTCGGTGACGATGCCGAGCGTCCCTTCCGAACCGACCAACAGGCCGGTCAGGTCGTAGCCGGGCGAGTCCGGCACTTTGCCGCCGGTGTGCAGTAGCCGGCCATCGGGCAGAACGGTCTCTAAGCCCAGGACGTGGTTTGTGGTGACGCCATAAGCCAACGTATGAGGCCCGCCGGAATTTTCCGCTACGTTGCCGCCCAGCGTACAAGCTTTCTGGCTGGAGGGGTCGGGCGCGTAGTAATAACCGCTCGCGGCGACGGCGAGCGAAAGGTCCAGGTTGACAACGCCCGGCTGCACCACGGCCCGCTGGTTCTCGATGTCGATCTCGACGATCTTCTTCATGCGCGAGAAGCCCAAGATCAGCCCACCTTCAACGGCCACTGCGCCACCGCTCAGCCCGGTCCCCGCACCGCGCGCCACCAGGGGAAGATTCTTTTCGTTGGCCCAGCGGGCCAGACGAACAACCTCTTCGGTGGTGGAGGGGAATACGGTAGCCTCCGGAGTGGCGCGCTCCACCGATCCGTCGTACTCGTAAAGCATCATGTCTTCGGACCGGTGGAGCACGGCTTCTGGGCCGACGATGCTTGCGAGTTGGGTTATCCAATCTGTCTGCATGATTTTTCTGAGGCGAATGCCGCTCCAACGTCCGGTGCTTGGTCTCGCGACTCGCGAGGCGCAAGCGGCCTCCACTGCTTATGTTATAATGCCTGATTCGAGTTGCGCCAGAATTTCTATAGGGAAGGAAGAATATGGCTGGAGCCAGCACAGATGTGAGCCGGGTTTTTGAGGCATTGAGCCATGTACAGGAACCCGAGCTGCACAAAGATATTGTCACCCTCAACATGGTCAAGGACGTGGCGGTTGCGGGTTCCACTGTCTCGCTGACCTTCGTACTCACCACTCCAGCCTGTCCCCTGAAAGCGGAGATAGAAAAAAGCATCCGGGACGAGTTACTGAAGCTCGACGGTGTTCAGGACGTTCAGATCAAGATGGAAGCCTCGGTGCCCAAGGCGCGCGACATGCAAGGGCGCGCCGGAATCCCAGGGGTGAAGAATATCGTCGCTGTTGCCTCGGGCAAAGGCGGCGTGGGCAAGACCACCGTCGCCGTGAACCTTGCGGTGGCGCTGGCGCGTATGGGAGCCGCCGTAGGCCTGATGGATTCCGACATTTACGGACCCAACGTGCCGCGCATGATGGGCATTCAGGGAAGCCCGCAGGCAACGGGAGAGCGCATCCACCCGCTGGAAGGAGCCGGGATTCGGCTGATGTCGATGGGTTTTCTGAATCCAGGGGACCGGCCCCTGGTGTGGCGCGGCCCGATGCTGCACAGCGTAATCCAGCAGTTTCTGCGTAAAGTGGACTGGGGCGAACTAGACTATCTGGTTCTGGACTTGCCGCCGGGAACCGGCGACGTGCAACTGAGCCTGACGCAGTCTGTCCCGCTCTCGGGAGGAGTGGTGGTCACCACGCCGTCCGACGTCGCCCTGGAGGACGCCCGCAAGGCCATCGAAATGTTCCGGCAAGTGAAGGTGGAGGTGCTCGGGATCGTAGAGAACATGAGCTATTTTGTCTGTCCCCACTGCTCGGAGCGGATTGAAATCTTCAGCCACGGCGGCGGACGAAAAACGAGCGAGGATTTCAACATCCCGTTTCTGGGCGAGATTGCGCTTCACCCGGAGATTCGGGCCGGCGGCGATGTCGGGTCGCCGCTGGCGGCCCGGGGTGCGGAGTCTCCCGAGGCAGCCCGCTTTTACGAGATTGCCAGGCAAGTGGCGGCGCGGATCAGCGTCGCGAATTTGACCGCTAGCCCGGAGCAGTTGATGACCATCCGTCCGTGAGACACGCGGGCGGCGGTCTCGGATTGCAAATGCATCGGGTAGCCGTCGTTTGAGGACGATTCACCTTCCACACCCAATTATTCTGGTTTTCTCCCAGGGGCTGGCCTTTCTTCCGATACGGTATTATTGCCAATCCCCCAGGTTCCAGTGAACAGCAGCCGGAGTTGTGTTTACTCTAGCGGGTCGGGGATTCTGAAAATTTGGAGGCTGATTCATTTATGTCGGAGCAAGGAAAGCACTATGTAGCCATCATTGGAGGAGCCGTGGCAGGCTCCGCGGCGGCGGCGATTCTGGCGGACAGCGGAATCCGGGTGGCTGTTTTTGATCAGAACACGAGGCCGTATGGAAAGATCGAAGACGGCCTGCCGCGCTGGCACCTGCAACAACGCAAGCAGGAATACGCCCGCATCGATGCCCGCCTCAACAAGCCCGACGTGAAGTTTATTCCCTCCACCCGGCTCGGCAGCGACCTGGATTTCCAGGAGCTGGTCGAGCAGTGGGGTTTTTCCGCCGTCATCCTGGCCAACGGGGCCTGGGAGGACCGCGGGGTGGGCGTCGAGGGCGCCGATGAGTATATCGACAAGGGCCTGATTTACCAGAATCCCTTTATCTATTGGTACAACCACAAGAATGAAAAAAGCTATTCCGGCCCACGCTACGAGACTCCGGACGAGACTCTGGTCCTCGGCGGCGGGCTAGCGTCTATCGACGTGGTGAAGGCTCTGCAACTGGAGAACTACGAGCGGGCGCTGAAGGCCCGGGGCGTCCAGACGGATATGCATAAACTCGAAAAGAAAGGCATCCCGGCGATCTGTAAAAACCACAACATAGAGCCACAAGACCTGGGCGTCAAGGGGTGTCTGTTGATTTACCGCCGCCGCATGCAGGACATGCCGCTGGCGCAACCCCCGGATAATGCCACGCCCGAACAACTGGCACGGACCGAGGGCGTTCGCCAGAAACTGCTCGGCGTGGCGCAGAGGAAATATCTATTCCGGGTTCAAGATCGCAGGCTGACCGTGGGCCTCATTGTGGAAAACGGCCGTCTGGCAGGGCTGAAGTTATCTGAAACTCACGTCGAGGGGCGCAAGGCCACGCCCATTCCCGGCACCGAACATGACCTCCGTGCTCCGCTGATTATCTCCTCCATCGGCTCGATTCCGGAGGTCATCCCAGGCATCGACATGAAGGGCGCATATTACACCTTCAAGGACTGGGACCTCGGCACCTACTCCGGTTCCGACCGCGTCTTCGGCGTGGGAAACGTGGTCACCGGCCAGGGAAACATCCGGGCCTCGCTGGTTCACAGCCAGAAGGTGGCCAATCACCTCATTGAGAATTATATGGGTGTCGGAGAGAATTCCGACATTTCCGGCTTCACCGCGTCCGCCGAAGGACGGGCCGCGGCGCAGGCCGAACAGGTGAAGGAGCAGATTCACTCGATGAGGCCGCTGTCGGATGCTCATCTCGCAGCGCTCGACCAGCGGATCAGCGCAACACAAAAGAAAGTCGGCTACGGCGGCGACTATGACGCCTGGATTGCGAAGGTGACACCGCCCGACATGGAATAATCGGGCGAGTCGGCGGATTCCCGCCGGGAAAGAAAGAGAAAGAAACAGAACAAGGTCCAGATCGTCCCGGCGTGGAGGCCGGTTGCTCGTTATTAAAATCGAGAAAGCTTTGCAGAGGGAGGAATCTAAATTGCCAGCACGAATCCTGAGCGGCACTGCCATTCGCGACCAGATTCAGAGCGAATTGATCCGGGAGATGGAGCAACTCCGGGCAGCGAGCATCCGGCCCGGGCTGGCGGTGATTCTGGTAGGCAACGACCCCGGCTCGGAGATTTATACCCGGAACAAGGTCAAGACCTGCCAGAAGCTGGGGATGCACAGTGAGCGGCTGGTTTTTCCGGAAACGACCAATACAGAAGAGCTGCTGGCGCAGGTGGAGCGGCTGAACAGCTGCAACGAGATTGACGGAATTCTGGTGCAACTGCCCTTACCGTCGCAAATCGACTCCAAGCGGGTGCTGCTGGCCGTCGATCCGCAGAAGGATGTGGACGGATTACATCCTGTAAACGTGGGGAACCTGGTGACGCAACGGCCGGGATTGGTTCCCTGTACGCCCGCCGGGATTTTGGAAATTTTGAAACGCAACGAGATTCCGATCCAAGGACAGCGGGCGGTAGTGGTAGGCCGCAGCGACATCGTCGGCAAGCCGGTCGCACTGCTGCTGATGCACCATCACGCTACGGTGACGGTCTGCCACTCCCGAACGAAAAACCTGCCTGCCGTTTGCCGCGAGGCGGATATTTTGGTGGCCGCGCTGGGCAAGGCGGGCATGGTGACGGGCGAGTTTGTCAAGCCGGGGGCTGCGGTCATCGACGTGGGCACCGGCAGGCTCACCAGCCGGGAACAGGTGGAACGATTTTTCCCTGGAGACCAAAAGCGCATGGGAACGTTTGAAAGAAATGGGTCCACGCTGATCGGAGACATTGACCCTTCCACGGTTCTCCCCATCGCCGGCGCCTTGACGCCGGTGCCCGGCGGCGTCGGCCCGCTGACTATCACCATGTTGATGGTGAACACGGTTCGGGCAGCGCGTCTGCGGCGTTCACACCTGGTGGCTAACGCGACGACCTGAGCGGCAGTCGAAAAACCTAAGCTTCCGGCTAGACTAGTTTCAGAGTTTGTGCATTCCATATTGTGTTCTTGTCAAGGCACGGTTTGAAGGGTCCCCAGCACACTGATGCCAGCGTGCTGGAGTGTCTTTTACCGTGCCGCCACCTGGATCACGACAGCGGCTTCAACCGCGCTGAGGTCTGGGTTGCAGCGCTGGAAAACGCAGAGTACAAAACTCGCCTCAGGCGCTAAGCCGCACTTGGCTGGAGAATCTACGGCGTCGATCCCCTTCTGGATGTCCTGGAAGACAGGATGCATTGGATCACACGGTTGGAGCCGACCCAACTCCGGTTGGTCTGCTCGGTAATGATGTAGGAGGGTTTCACCGGTCGGCTTATAATAATCACTTTCAGACGGGCATTCACTGGACTCGGTCAACTCCATAGGAGATGAAACTGATGAAACTTAGCCTCCGCCAACCTCTGGTTCTCTTAATCCTGCTGTGCGCCGCACCGCAGGCTTTCGGCTCCGATGAACCCGTGTCTTGCGCGGATCACTCTATCACCGCCAGCGCCGTGCGCACACTGGGGGACATTCAGGCGTTCGTTCAATGCGCTTATGAGTTCGTCCAGGAAGCGGGGTTTGAGGAAGCCCGCAGGGCCTTTCACGAGGACGAGCGTTGGAGAAGCGGCCCAACCTATATCTCCGTCGACGAAATGACGCCGGTGCCCGGGGCGTCTCGCGCTTTCGTCTTCCCGCCCGACCCGGCGAGGGAAGGGGTAGCGTGGGGGCCGCTGGTCGACCACTTCGGCAGCGACCTCGCCGTGGAAGCGCATCGTGTCGTGAGTGGCTTCGGCGATGGTTGGGTCTACTACTCCTTCCCAAACCCAGAGACTGGAAAGGGATGAGCCGAAGGCTGCCTACTTCAAGGCAATTGACTGGAACGGAGTGACCTCTGCAATCAGTGCGGGCATTTACCGCCGTGACATTCCCGGCACCTGCGAGGCGGAAGAGGTCAACGCCATGCAATTCGAGGCAGAGCCTTCCGACCAGAGGCTGCAGGAGTTTGTCCGTTGCGCCGCCATGGAGCTGGAAGCGAATGGGTATTTCGCCATCGGGGCGCTATCCAGCGATCCCCGGTGGCGAAACCAATCGATCTACGTGTTCGGCCTGGATACCTACGGCAACGCGCTGTTCAGCGGCAATCTCTACAGCCAGCCGTGGTGGGGCGCCCTTACGCCCGAGTTGAACGACCGTGTGGACGGACCCTTTGGGGGCCGGGATGTGGTGAGCGTCGGCGACGCCTTCGGCGAAACCTTCCTGTACTACTCGACGCGCAATCCCTCCACCGGGATGCTGCAACGCAAGGTGGCTTTCGTCAAGAGGGTAATGGTCTATGGTCTGCCGATTCTGGTCGCCTCCGGCTATTATCTGGACGATGTTCCGGAGATCGAGGTCCTGCAGACCGCAGTGGTTGCCGCCCTCGATACCTTGGTGGCAGAGTTGGCGGCGGAACGACCGGCCGATGCGGCCGCTTATACGGAGCGCTTGCGGACCTACTTGGAGGACCATCCCGCGTTCTTCGGCAGTGCCGCCGCGCTGCTAGATCGCGCCGGCACGGTTACCACCAGCCCCTACGTCTATCGCACCGACGACGGCTACGCCACCCGCGACCTCGCCATTCCCTCCTACAACATCGAGGCGCAAGCCTGGGTCACGGCACCATTAGCCGCGAACGCGGGCGTCTGGACGGACCCTTACTTTGATGCGGGCGGCGGTGATATCTGGATGATCACCCGCTCTGTCCCGGCGCGCGATGCCGAGGGCATTTTCGCCATCATCACCACCGATCTGCCCGTGGATGCCCCCGCCCGGTAACGCCTCGTGTGCCGGGGGCCACGGCTTACCGCCCCTCTCTGGCGGACAGTATCTCCGACGCATCGCTCTCGCGGCCACCTTGTTCGAAATCCTCAAGTTTCAGGCCGTTGCGCCAGCTTTCCCTTCCTGAGGGCACTTTTGCGTAAATGAACAGATCAGCAGTCATCTGATGATACTTGCGAGATTACCGCTTCAGGCGCAGCTCTTCGCCGAACTGCTGACGGAGGCGATCTCAAGTTGGTGGGCATGATTAGTCTCCCGGGGGCGTCAGCCTCCCTCTTGTGGCCGGTTTTTCCCTCTGTGGTTTTGTCTTGGGGCTGTGAGAAAATAGGGTATGTTTGGAGTTCAAGCTATAGTGGAGGTACTGCGGAAAAGCAAATCCTCGACCGCGGAAACCGCGGCTGCTGTCCGGGCCATGCATCAGCGCGAACGCGTACGAATCTTCGAGGATCCCTATGCCAAGTTACTGTGCGGACGGTTCTGGCGCCTGGTCTTGCGGATTCGCCCGTTGGAATGGTTACTCAAAGGCATGACGCATCCCACGGCCCCAACCGCCATGTGCGTGGTGATGCGCGCGCGATATGCCGAGCAGGCCCTGGAGAAAGCCGTCGAAGAGGGCATCACACAGTACGTCATCATTGGAGCCGGGATGGATTCGTTCGCTTTCCGCAGGCCCGACCTGATGGATCGGATTGATGTCTTCGAGATCGATCATCCCGTGACGCAACGCAAGAAGCGGGAGCGCATTCATCGGGCGGGGCTGACAATCCCTTCCCGGCTGCATTTCGTGCCTGCCGACCTCGAGAAAATATCCGCCCTGGATGCACTCGCCGGTTCAGACTTCGAAATGTCTCGACCGACGTTCCTGACCCTGCTGGGGGTCGTCTACTATCTCACAGCCGATTCCCTGGCCGAGACGGCTCGCTCCATATCGCGGCACCTGCCTGCTGGAACGCTCTTGGTGATCGACTATCTCCTTGATGCAGAATCTGCTCAACCCGAACACCTCCCCATGCGGAACGGGATGAAGTCCTTCGTCGCGAGACTGGGGGAACCTATGATCAGCGAATACTCGCTGGCAACGATGAGTGCTTTGATGGCTGCCCAGGGCTTCGAGGTGGCCGAAAACTTCGCCCTCCCCGATCTGGAGCAGCGCTACAGGGAGGAACTCGGCGCCTTGCCGTTGGAAATTCCCAGCATCTTTGCGTTTGGCACCTTCCAAGTGGCCGCTCGGGACGCCTGAAGTCCCTTGACCGGTTTTGAACATACCAGCAATGAAGGACTCGCAGACCTTCCGCATCTTCGTGGGGCGGTTGGCGCTTTCCCAGGCTGCACCGCGCTATTCCCGCTACTAGCCAAGAGGTAGAGTTGCATTGCCTCTTCGACGGCAATGTACCAGAGAAGGAAATCGAGCGTGACAGGGGCGCCAGGGTGTCGTTGAGCGAGCAGTTCCAGTTTTGGTATACTGCCCATGCCCGGAGAACTAAAATGGAGAATAGGTCTATGTTTCATATGATGAGATACTTGGCTTTTTGGAACTGGAGTTTTCTTGTCTCTTGCCCGTGCGTTCGGCGTCCTGTAGGCCAACTGGGAACCGTTCTGCAGCTTCTGTTGGTCAGTGGCGTCCTGGCGCAGGCCCAGACCAACACCGGCAACATCCGCGGCTATGTGTACGACGAAACGCGAGCGGTTGTCCCGGGCACAACCGTAACGGCAGTCGATCAGAGCCGCGGCGTGAGGCGGCAGACAAGCACGTCGGTTGTGGGCGAATATTTTTTCAGCCATCTCGATCCGGGCCTTTACACGTTACGCTTCGAGGCGGACAACTTTGCCCCCTATGTCATCGAGAATTTCGAGGCGCGTACCGGAGAGACGGAGTCATTTTCCCCCCAACTGGCAGTGGCGACAGTCGAGGAGACTATCGTTATCTCGACGGAATCGGACCATCCACCCCTGGCGCCCGACAGAACGCAGCAGTCCGACCATATCGATTTCGTGAGCATCCAGAATCTTCCCATCAACCGCCGGGACTACTTGGACCTGGCTCTGCTGACACCGGGAGTGGTGGACACAAACTACGTGGCAGACGACCGGGATTTTCGCATCGCCCCCACGCCGCAGTCCGGACTGGGCATCGGCGGCACTGGCGGGCGCGGCAACACATTCATGCTGGACGGCGTGACCAACGTGTACGGCTCCGGCAGCGTGCGCTCCTCGATCGCCCAGGAAGCGGTGCGCGAGTTTCAGATTAACCGCAGTTCGTTTTCGTCGGAACTAGGGGGGGCGCCGGGCGGAGCGATCAACATCGTCACCAAGGGAGGCACGAACGAGCTGCATGGATCCCTTTTTGGGGTGCTCCGCAACCGCCGCTTCCAGGCCCGCAACTTCTTCGACCCCGGCAAGTCGGCCTATACGCGGACGCAGAGCGGAGCGTCCATCGGCGGTCCCATCTCACCGGACAGGACGTTTTTCTACAGCGCCTACGAGCGCCTCGACCGTCACGAATCGGCATTCGTTCCACTGCTTCGGGATAGTTCATTTTTGTACCAGTTGACGCCTTCGCAGCAAGCCTTGGCCAATGTGCTCGGCTCCGGGGCGGCTCCGCCCCAGCTTGTTCCGTTGGTCAGACAGCTTTCGGCGGCGCTGGTTCCGGGCAATCACCCCCACGTGGTCTCTTTGTTCGAGAACAACAGCGGGGTGTTTCCGTTCTCGGAACAACGCCAGCAATTTCTGGCGCGCATCGACCACACGGTGGGAGATGGGCACAACCTATTCCTGCGGGGAAACTGGACGGGAGAGGATAACCAGAATACATCCTTCGGTTCGCTGGTGGGCTATACCCGCGGGCGGATCGGCAAAATCAACGATTTCTCGGTTGCATTGGGCGACACTTTGCTGATGGGTGCGCAGTGGGTCAGCGAAACCCGGTTGGGCTTGGCGTATCACGACGCCGGGACATATCCAACCGACCCATACGGTCCGTCGATCGACATCAACGGCTTCGGCTTTTTCGGACGAGACTTCATTCTACCGGCCCGCGTGGTGGAACGGGCCTGGCAACTGCGGCAGAACTTCACGCGCGTCTCGGATCGACACACCTTCAAGTTTGGTGTGGACATCAACCCGCTACGAGACAGCGTGCGGGCGGAAACGTTCTTCAGTGGACGATTCATCTTCGGAGAGGCCGTACCTCTTGCGAGTCTGATCGACAGCACTGCCGGCGCCGGCACTTCGCAGTTTATCAAGGCGGCGCTGTCCGGAGCCGGTGTTCCTGAACTGGCGGCGGCGGTCGACGAACCCATTTCCGCCGTGCAGTCCTATGCGTTAGGCCTGCCGATCATCTATCAGCAGGGCTTCGGCGATCCCCACTGGACTGGCTGGGCGAATCGCTACAGCTTCTTTGCCGAGGACTCGTGGCGCTTGGCGCGGAACTTCTTGCTGACCCTCGGCGTGCGTCATGAACTGGAGATGAAGACGAAGTTCCCGAGCGACAACAACAACTTTGCCCCGCGGGCAGGATTTGCCTGGAGTCCGGGCGACAAGACGGTCATTCGGGGCGGCTACGGAATGTTCTATTCGCGGATCGACAGCCACATCGTGTACGTCAACGACCTGCTGGGAGACAAGCAGCAGATTTACCAGGTTTTCGTGCCCCTGAGCGGACTGCAGGGAATCAACAGCGCTCTGACCGGCCAGCGGCTCACGTCCGCGGAAATCTACCAGACGGCATTGGCCAGGGGCATCCTCGGCAAGCAGCAGATCACTCCCCAGGACCTTGCGATTCATGGCATTGATCCTGGCCCCGGGCTACCTCTGCGGGTGCGGTTCCGGGTGGCTCCCGATATCGTGAACCCCTACGCCCAGCAAGGCAGTTTCGAGATCGAAAGAGAGGTTGCCGGCTATGGGCTCTCGGCAGGGTACAACTTCAACCGAGGCATCCATCTGATCCGCCCCCTCGACGTCAACGCCTATCGCGCCGGGACCAACGAACAAGGACGGCCGATCGTGGGTTTTCATAATCCCTTGATCCTGCAGGACAACATCTACGGCAGTTGGGCCAATTCCTACTATCACGCCTTGATCCTGCAGTTGAAGAAGCGCTTCTCGGAGGGTTTCTTGATTTCCGCTCACCACACCTGGAGCAAGACGATCGACGAGAACACCGATTACAACTCCTCGTTCGAGCCTCACTTGCAGTGGGATGCCAGGGATGAACGCGCCCTGTCTTCCTACCATCGCGGACATCGCTTCGTTGTCAACACTGTGGTGAATTCCCCTTGGGAGACCGACTCCGGCAGCGGGTTGCTCCACAACCTGCTCAGCGACTTCACGCTTTCCGGGATCCTGATCGCGCGCTCCTTCGCCCCGTTCAACCTCAATGCAGGCTACGACAACGTCGGCGACCGCCACACCGACACCCACCGCCCCTGGGGTGTGGGCCGCAACACCGGCATCGGGCCCAACTTCTTCACCCTCGACCTCCGCCTGAATCGAGAGTTTCCGTTCGGCGAAAGCCGCAATGTCGAATTCGCTGCCGAGGCCTTCAACCTGCTCAACCGCACGAATTTCCGTCACGTCAACAGCACCGTCGGAGAGCTAAGCCTGGAGGAACTTCCGGCCTCGCTGAAGGGGCGCCGGGGGCCTGCCACGGAGCCGTTCTCGTTCACTTCGGCATTCGATCCCAGGCAGTTCCAGCTTTCGCTCCGTCTCAATTTCTGAGTGCAGCGCCGCAAGCGGCTGTGGGTGGGTTCAGCTTGAAATCACAATCCTTGTTGCAAATCTGTTCCTGCCCCACCCCCTCCACTCGAACGCTTATCCGGCGGGCATTCAGCTGACGCCCGTATTGCTGCCTTCAAGAGGCAGGCGGGTCAGCGTGCGGCGAGATAAATCGTAAATCCAGATGCCGTTCCAGTTTTGATTCCTCGCAGCCGGCTCGAAAACCTGCCGACTCGCCCGGGACTATGACTTCCGGCCAGTTCCCTTTCCGATTGCTGGAATCCGACCCTGAGAGTATAATTAAGGCTAGGAAAGCGACAGTGTACGCTCCTGCAACGCTTCCGAACGTCCTGCGAACGAGCGTATTAGAGGCCAATGAGATCGGTCCGGAACGCCGGCGCTGGGGAACCGGCAGGGAGGCACGATCGCAATGCTCCCACAGGGCAAGACAATTTGGAGTAAGTTTTGCTCCGTTCTCGCGCTTCTTTCTTGCGTTCCTTTCTCGAAAGCTCCGATCCATAGAATGCAACGGAGTTAGTGTCATGAATTCCACCTGCCCGAAACGCTTTTTTTTGAGCCGGAAACGGTTTCCTATGCGCTGGGCCCTTGGGATCGCCTTTTGCCTGTTTTGCATCGCCGATGAGAGAACGGGCAATGCTGCGGCAGTGGCGTTGAATGCGCCCGCCCAGGAGCAGACTGGTGAAAACTTCGCGGAGCTTTCCGAAGCCGAACGGATGGAGCGTCGCGGGGATATTTACATGGCGCGCAAATATTACCCGGAGGCCGTCGAGGCTTACCAGGAGTTGGTGAAGCTTGAGCCGGCCAACGCCCAGTTCCACAACAAGCTGGGTATTGCCTTTCACCAATTGATGGATTTCGGTGCCGCCCGGAGATCCTACCAAAAAGCGATTCAACTGGACCCGCAGTACGCTCAGGCTGTCAACAACCTGGCGGCTACCGAGTATGCCCGGAAAAATTACCGGGCGTCTATCCTCACCTACCTGAAGGCGCTGAAGTTATCCCCCAGCGACGCCATCATATACAGCAACCTGGGGACGTCGTATTTCTCCTACGAACGCTACGAGTACGCGATGAACTCCTACCGTTACGCCCTCTTGCTGGACCCGACGATTTTTGTACGGGGCGGGCGTTCCGGCAGCATTGTGCACCAGCGCGAGTCGAAAAACGTGGCAGCTTTTAACTTTTATCTGGCGAAGACTTACGCCGGATTAGGGAATGTAGCGGAAACCCTGCGGTATCTGTTGAAGGCCTGGGAGGAAGGTTACGCCGATCTGCGCGAGGCTTTGGAGGACGAAGTATTTCTCTTCCTGGCTGAAGACCCCAGGTTTGAGGAGCTCCTTGCGCTACTGGAGACGGAACGCTCGGCTTCCTAATAGGCACACCTCCAGGGACCATTTTTTGATTCCCAATTGTTTTACCAATTCCTATTCCTGATACAATACCGACGTATCTTAATCCCCCCTTTATAATGAGCTTTCACGTCGAGAAGGCTTATGGAAAGCAAAGCTAAATTTTCGGGGCCGCCGTCAGTGACGAGGAGGGTTTTGGAAACTTCCGATATGCCGGCGTTCGCCATGCTTCCCGGCAGTTCTCCCTTTTGGCGCTTTTGCTCTAATCTGGCAGCGTGCATCTCGGCGCCCCCCAGGAGGGTTCCGTCCCGAGCACATATGAAGATGTTTCGCAGCGCCCACCTCCGGGGTGGCTTTCCGAGGCAATCGCTGCTGACGTCTTCTCTTTTGCATGTTGTGTTCGGGACGGTTCTGGTGAGCGTTCCATCCTTGCCGGACCGGCAACAGAATGCCGCCCCGGAAGAATTATCGAGAAGCAACCAAAAGATCGTCTGGTACACCCCCAGCGAATCGCTTCCGCCGGTTGCTCCGGTGGAGGAAAAACAGCCCGCGCGGGAGGAAGCGGAAAAGTCACCGCCAGCCAGGAAGCAGAGTCCTGCCATTCATCTCGATCCTGCGCAGAAGATTGTCTCCAAGCCTCCGGCCCCCGACAACCGGCGGCAGACTATTATTCAGCCCAAGGTGCCGGAACTCGAACTCCAGGCGGAACTCAAGCTTCCCAACATGATTTTCTGGAAACCGGAGGTCGTTCCTCCCGCACCCTCTTTGACAGAGGTGCACAGACAGCTCTCGCAGATCGGAGTGCCGAAACTGCCCGTTCCGAAGGTGGCTGCGCCTCCGCCTCCGGTGCCCCCCCCATTGGCTGATTTGAGTCTCAGTGTTCCCCAGATAGAGATTGCATCCGGGGCGATTTTGCCGCTTCCTCAGCTCCCTGTCCCGGAGTGGGCTCCCTCGGCGTCCCCGCTCGAAGCGAATAAGATGCCGGAGCTTCCAGTTCCTCCGGCTCTTGCCTCAGAGGCCAGCCCGCCGGGACTCCGCAACCTGATTGCAGTGAGCGTGGCCCCTGCGCCTCCGCCCCCGATAGAGATCCGCATCCCGGCAGGCAATCGCTCCGGCGCCTTTACCGTGTCGCCCGAAGGCATCCCGGAGCCGGAGATCCCCTCGGGGAATGAGTTCGCAGTCGTAAGCCCGCCGGTGCTGGACGGTAACGAGCTGGCAGCGATTCGCGCGCCGCATCTTTCCATTTCACCTGCCTCGGGCGGAAATCCACTGGACTTTCCTCCTCTGGTCATGCAGACCATTCCCACACCGCCTCGTTCCTTGTCTGCTCGGCGGCCTGCTCCACCGCCCCCGCGGCAAGACCTGACCATGCTGCTTGCCAAGGCTACGCGGCCTTCCTTATTACCGGAGATGTCCCGTGGCCGGCCTGCCGAGCCACCCACATTTTTCGGCTCAAGGCGCGTTCACACTTTAACCATCAACATGCCTAACCTGACCAGCGGGTCGGGAAGCTGGGTCCTGCGGTTTGCCGAGCTGAATGGCAACGGTATTTTGGTCGAAGAAGAGGAAGAGGGCCTGTCGGCCCCTGTAGCCGTGCGGAAGGTCGATCCGCAGTATTCTCCAGCGGCGATCCGCGACCGGGTGGAGGGGACGGTATTGCTGGCGGCTTATATCCTCCGAGACGGAACGGTATCGAACATCCAGGTTATGAATGGCCTCGACCCGCGCTTGGACGATAGCGCCATGAAGGCTCTCACCGCCTGGGAGTTTCGGCCGGCAACGAAAAATGGAATCCCCGTCGATTTGGAAGTGCTGATCCAAATCCCCTTCCGCTTGCCAGTATTTTGACTTTGAGATTTCCGGTTGCAATGGCCGACCGAATTGCCGAAGGTGGCCCGCTCCTGACTCGCTCTCATACCCCTGCCCGCAGACACCTCTTGGACACCCGCGCCAATATTAGTTAATATTCAACAGACTCAAGTTTTTGGAAGCCTCCGGCCATGATCGCTTTGCTGATTGTTAGCTCTGTATTTTTCTTCAGTCCTGTCGTCCCTGCACAGGAGCGGATGGGCCAGGAACAAAACGAGGAACTGAAGATCGTCGAAGCTCTTTTTGAAGACTACGACGGATGGCTCGGGCCTCGCCTGGCAATAGAGGCTGGCGGCGATGTCGTGCTGTCATTCCGGGTGGAGGGGTTCCGTCGCCTGCCGGTGAGAACCGGAAGCGGGTTCCAGGAACACCACGTGCATCTCGGATATCATGTGGAACTGCGAGACCCGCTGGGAGTGCTTGTGGAACCGGAAGAGGACGGAGAGATCGACACCATCCTGGGACCACGGGACGAGGAGTGGAGACCCAAGATCAACTGGTCAGCCACTGTGCCTGCCACCGCGCCGGACGGAGAATACCGCGTCGAAATCCTCCTGACTGACCGGCTCGGAGAGCGAGACATCCGCCACAGCCTTTCCTTCCGAGTCCGCGGGGAGACGATCCAGCCCAGCGACACTTTGCAAATCCAGCGAATAGAATATGCTCGGTCCGAGCAGGGGCCTTGGTTTCCCAGACGCACTTTCTCGGCAGCCGACACGATTTGGACCCGCTACAAAGTTGTCGGCTACCGCGTCTCTTCGGAGAATCAAGTATGGGTCGAGCAGGACCTGGAGGTTCTGGATGCCGTTGACAATGTGATCGTCACCCAGCCCAATGCCGCGGTGGTAAGGGATCAAAGCTTCTATCCACCGCGATTTCTCCCGACGATTTTCCAGGTGGAGCTGGAAGACCCCCGGCCCGGCGAGTACAGGCTGCGCGTCAATATCCGCGACCGGATTGGTCACCAGAACAGTTTCCATGAATCGAAGTTTTCTCTTCGCCCCTAGCTTTCCGATGCGATAGGTGTGTGCATGCCGCAACGCTCTCTGTGGACAAAATTTCTCCTGACTGCGATATTGGGCGCTGTCACGGGCTGGTGGATTTGGCAAAGACCGCAAGGGAACGACGCCGAGCTGCAGCCGGTTGTTCTCCCGCCGGCGCAGACCGCCCCAGTAGTCTCTCCGGAACCCGACACTGCAGCAGCAGTTGTTCCTTCCGAAGAATCCGACTTCTCCGATGAGCGGAACAATATCCAGGTTTACAAGTCAGTGAGCCCGGCGGTGGTCAACCTCACCAGCACGACCATGCAGTACGATTTCTTTTTCCGAGTTTTGCCCTCCCAGGGCAGCGGTTCGGGCTTCCTGATTGATAAGGAAGGTAACATACTGACCAACTACCACGTGATTAGCGGAGCGCGTTCCGTGGAAGTCACCCTGTCGGACCAGAGCCGCCACCCGGCAAAACTAATCGGTCGCGACCGGCTCAGCGATCTGGCGGTCATCAAGATCGATGCCGGCAAAGAGTTGCCCTACGTCAAACAGGGCGATTCGGAAAACCTGCAAGTGGGGCAGAAGGTGCTGGCCATCGGCAACCCGTTTGGTTTCGAGGGGACGCTGACTACGGGAGTGATTAGTTCCCTGGGGCGGAATATCCGGGATCAGGAGGGACGCTTGCTGGAGGACGTGATCCAGACCGACGCCGCCATCAACCCGGGCAACAGCGGCGGGCCGTTGCTGAATGCTCTCGGGGAAGTCATCGGAATCAACACGGCGATCTTCGGGCAGTCCAGCATCGGGATCGGTTTTGCCATTCCCGTAAATACGGCCAAAAGCATCCTGGCGGACCTGCTGCAAGAAGGCCGGGTGCGGCGCGGATATCTGGGAGTGGTTGGAAGAGAGATTACCCCGGCGCTGGCGGAACTGCTGAACCTGCCTGCGCCGAAGGGATTGCTGGTGGCCCGCGTGAGGCGCGGCGGGCCGGGCGACAGAGCGGGCATCCGGGCTGGACGGAGCCTGGCCTTGATCGGCAACGAACAATTTGTAATCGGCGGGGACCTGATTGTGGAGGTCGATGGGTCCCCGATCGAAAGCTCCGTGGACCTGTCCCGCTACGTCCTGAAGAAGAAGCCGGGAGAGGTGATCCGGATTACGCTCTACCGGGGCCGTGAGCGCATGGACGTCGAGGTTGAGTTGGGCGAGCGGCCTGAAGAGGGGTAGGCGCTCCCGAGAAGAATTACAGAATGCAAAAGTACCAGCCTTCTGATTCTCCGCAAGACCAAACCCGGGACTTGGCCCTCCGGTGGACCAAAGCGATGTGGAATGACTCGCTTTGGAAACAGGTCCAGTGGCTGGGCGTGCCCGTCTGGCAGTGGCCGACAGACTTGGTCATCTTGCAGGAGCTGATTGCAAAGCTGCGTCCCCGCGTGATTGTCGAGACCGGCGTGGCACTGGGCGGGACGGCTGTATTCTATGCTTCAATCCTGGAGCTTCTGGGGATCGACGGGCGCGTAATTTCCATTGACATCCGGATTGATCCTGCCGCGCGCAAGAATGTCGCCGCGTTTCCCTTCAGCCGCCGGATTCGGCTGCTGGAAGGCGACTCCAAGTCAGACGCCGTCCACAGCGAAGTCCAGAAGGAGCTGGCGGGCGAGAGCAATGTTCTGGTGTGTCTTGATTCCGACCACAGCTATGCCCACACCCTGGCCGAGCTGCGTCTGTTTTCCCGGTACGTTCCCGTGGGCGGATACCTGGTGTTGTTCGACACCATCTGCCAGCAACTGGCGGAAGTGCCCAATGGAGAGCCTTCCTGGAGCCGCGACAACCCGATGGCGGCCTTGAAAGAATTTCTGGCGGAAAATCCCGGCTTCGCGAGCGACCCGTATTACGAGAAGTATCTGGTCAGTTTTGCGCCGCAAGGTTTCCTGGTCAGAAGAAAGTGAGTGGGTGAAGCCTTTTCTCCCCGGAAGTGGACAGCCTCCCTAAAACAAAGAAAACGAGGCGGCAATCCAGGGAACTCCGGTTTGGCAAGTAGCCCCAAGACGCCATGAAACTTCCTTAGCTGCCATCGTCGGTCTCTGCCGACTGAATCTGCGGAAGGGCAAATGTCACAAGCCGCCTAGCTGTACAATAGCTCTTATGGAATCGTTGTTAAGTATCGTCATCGTAGGGAAGCCGAACGTCGGCAAGTCCACTTTGTTCAACCGCATCACGGGCCGGCGAAGGGCCATTGTGGGCGATGAGCCCGGCATGACGCGGGACCGCATCTACGGCTGGGCGGAGTGGCTCGGCAAAGAGTTTGAAGTGGTGGACACCGGCGGGATGCTGGTAGGAGACTCTACGGAGATTCCGGCGCGGATCGTTGCGCAAGCTCAAGTCGCCATCGAACGGGCCCATCAGGTGGTGATGGTGGTGGACGGGCGGAGCGAAGTCACCGCAGCAGACCAGGAGTTGGCGAGGCTGCTGCGGCGCACGGGCAAGCCGCTGCTTTTGGCGGTGAACAAGATGGACAGCCCCAAGCTGCTGCCGCCTGCCGCCGAGTTTTATGCTCTGGGCGTTTCCCGGCTCTTTCCCGTCTCGGCAGAGCAGGGCTTGGGCCTGGATGACCTGCTCGACGAGATTACCGCCGCGCTTCCCGCCTCGACTGGGACCGCCGAGAAGAAAGACGAAGTCTGCATCGCTATCATTGGCCGACCGAATGTGGGCAAGTCCACACTGCTGAACCGGCTGGCGAGAGCCGACCGCTCGATTGTCTCCGAGACGCCGGGAACCACGCGCGACGCGGTGGAAACGCTGGTGGAGCAGGATGGGTGTTCCTATCGGGTGGTGGACACGGCGGGCATCCGCCGCAAAGGCAAGACAAAGCTGCTGGCCGAAAAGCTGAGCGTGGTGATGGCCCGGCGCCACCTCCGGATGTGCGACGTCGCCTTGCTGTTGGTCGACGGCACGGAAGACATTGCAGCTCTCGACGCCACCATTGCAGGTTACGCGCACCAAGGCGGCAAGTCGGTGGTCATATTGGTGAATAAGTGGGACCAGGTGCAGGAGCGCGGCGTTGCCAGAAAGAAGCTTCTTCAGGAAGCCGGCCAGAAGTTCAAATTCCTGGAATATGCGCCGAGGTTGTTTGTCTCGGCCAAGACCGGGCTGGGAGCGGGGAAAATACTTCCAGAGGTTCGCCGGGTCGCCGAGTCGCGCCGCTTGCGGATCGCCACCGCGGAACTCAATCGCCTTCTGCAGAGCCTCGATCTGGACAAGGGCACCAGCCCCGCCCGCCTGCGGCCCAAGATTTACTACATAACACAGTCCACCGTCAATCCTCCCACGTTTGTGCTGTTCACCGACAAGAAGCGCCGGTTGCACTTCTCCTTTGAGCGCTTCTTGATCAATCAGTTGCGCAAGAAGTTCGGATTCCAGGGAACACCCATACTCATCAAGCAGCGGTTCCACCGCGCCTGACCGATGCCGTCAACCGCAGCGGGTGAAGGCTGGAGCACTTCTCGTAAAGGCGCATATCGCCACGGCGTCAGGTAGCGACAGGCATTCAGACAGGGCAGGCATTCCTGCCTGCCCTGTCTGATTTCCATAACATAGCTATGAATCAGCGCGGGACGATTTGCCGGGACAGGCTCTCGCGGCCTTCCTGGCCTATTTTCTCTCCGGCGTTCTCACCCATTTGTGAAAACGCTATAATACAGCCAGAAATGGCAGACGCCTCTATTGATTCCTCAATGAGTTAGCAGGCTTGGTTTGGGACCCTTTGATACAGGGGGTAGGGGTAAGACGACCATCCAACTTTTCGGAGAGGTAGTGTCAAGTTAACGGTTTGAGGCCCATGTGAGCGTTTATAGCAGTCTCTCAGTTGTTGATTCTTCGTTCCAGGGCAGACCGTTTTCGCCTCGACAACGGGGGAATATCCCTTAACTTGACAATACCCCCGACCGCGCACTCATTGGCCTGTGCCAGCAACTAGTGAGGGGTTGCGACATTCGCCCGGACCGGTGGGATCCAGTCTAGCTTCAACAGCTCGTCCGGGTCCCCGTACTTGGACGCGATCTGGCGGATCTCCGGATCGTCCAACGCCAGCAAGCGCCCATCCTCAACGATCTTTCTTCCGTCGGCTGTATAGGTGGCATGGTGCAGCTCGGCGTCCATATGCTGAACAATCAAATCCTTCTCCTTCAGGAAATCCAACAGGTCATTGCTGAGCGATTGCTCTTCGACGAACTGCGAGGTGGGAGTGCCAAAAGAAACGTGGACGACGCCGGCCCGCTTTCTGCCTTCCGCGAAGCCGAAAAAGCGCGGCACGCCGGCCAGATCCTCCACCGGCGCCCGGCTGGCTTTGGGCTGCGTCCCGATGGAAATTTCCATAAGGAAATCGGCGCCTGGACCGGGCGCCCCCGGCAAGGTCACATCCTTATACTGGTGCTGTACGTCCCGAAGATATTCGGCAAAGCTGCCCTCCCCGGATACCTCGGCATAGCGGCTGTCGCGGATGAGGACCGAGGTCTCTGGAATGTGCCCGCCATGCAACGTGTCGCTGACCAGTTTCCCGGAAGCCTTTTCTCGGGAGAAGAACGGCACGATCATGATGTGTCCGGGCCAGATGACACCGGCCTCGTCAGTTAAGAAGTTTTTATAAGCATTTTTCTTCCGGTCCCAGTAGCCCGGATCCAGCCGAATCGTAATATCCGTCCCCAGAGGATCGGTCACCCGGATCACCCGGGCGCCGTAAACCTGACTCCATACTTTTCTGCTGATGGCTTCAAACAACTCGTCGGGATAATTCACTCCCGACAGCAACATCATTTCCGGGGTGTAATACGGAAACCGGATCATCCGGATATCCCGGTCGGCAAACCACTTTCGAATTTCCGCAGTGGTGGTGTGGACCTCCAGCCCGTAGCCCACCGCCACGATGTTCACCTGCTCTATAGCCTGCCAAATCCAGCCCGGCCACATCTGATCGACGCGCTTGTTGACGTAGGTGACTTCGGTTTCCACCGGGTCGGTGATCTCGGGATATCCGTGCAGCTCGATGAGGTTGAATTCAGCTCCCACCTCCAGCGCCGCATTCCGAATGGCCGCGATCACCAGCGGGTCGGTGGTAATTTCCGTGATGAGCAGAATCTTGTCTCCCGCTTTCGCTCCCAGACTGGGCTTCATGAGGCTTACCATCCCCCGGTACTGTGTGGTCACGTAATAACGAGCATAGGGCATCAGCTCATCCACAGAGGTGACCTTTCTGATTTCCGGAGAGCGGGGAACTTCCGGCCTTTGCTGGGCTCCTAGCGCAGTGGAAAAAATCAAAACCAGAATAAAGGCACTTGTCCAGGCACTGTTTCTTGAGAAGATCATAGTAAATTTCCTTTCGAGAGCGCTTCCATTTGTATAGCCAAGGAGGCGCTTGGGTTTATTTGCCCTTGCCGTTCACTTCTTGGACCAGAGCAATAGGAAAATAGTAGAATCAAGGACACAGTCCCGGCCCATTTCATCGACGTTTTCTCCTTGTATATAAATTGCAGTTCGGCAAGCCGATTTTACGCCATTTGACTCGCCTGGAGGAAAGATATGAAAGCCGAGTAACGAACCAGCGACCTACTTATATGTGACGAGCAAAAGAGTATTATTTAAGTCAGGATCAGAGGAGCCTTGGGATGGTGTCAACACCAGGATAGAGTAAACTCCTGGATTTGCTGTCATCGCATCCGGTATTTTCGCCCGCAATTCTGTGACATTAACGAATTCAGTAGGCAAGTTCACCCCATCTGCGCGAGCTATTGTTGTCCTCAGAAAGTATTTGCCCTTGATAGTGATCGTAACTCCCTTTGAACCTTCCACCACAGTCGTTGGCAAGATGCTCGAAAGAGTCGGTGTAATTATCGGAACTTCTTGAAAAAGCACAATGTTGTTTTCAGGCCTCGGGAAAGGGTTTCTATAATATGCATGATAGGCGGTATCCATGATTCCCCCGTCTTTCATCAGAAGATGGACTTTCCTTAAATTTCGGATGTCTTGCAACGGATCAGCATCGACGATTAGGATGTCGGCAAGCTTGCCCGCCTCGAGCGTTCCAATCAAATGATCTTTCTTCATGTATTCCGCGTTATTCTTGGTGGTCATTGAGATAACCTGCATCGGAGTGAGCCCGGCATCAATCAATAACTCCATTTCCTGATGAAGTCCTAAACCGGGGACTCCTGAGTGCACTGGATCCGAACCGTTAATGATCTTCCCTCCCGCCTGGACAAACTTCCGAAGAAAACGCAGATACTTCTCATATCCCTCCCTCATCAGTCGCTTTTCTTCGCCGGTCATCTGATCACAGGCGGCTGAACCATGATCTAACCAGCGGTCCATATTTTCGCGGGGAATATAGACGAGATTGGGATCGCGGACGAACTCCAAAATGTCACGCTCAAATTCGGGCCAACGTCCATGGGCACAATTCCAGCCAAAAACCATCGTGGGGTTTATGAAGACACTTTTTGAGGTTAAATGCTTAATGGTCTCGTCGAAGTTCTCTTCCTCCATCAGATAGTGGGGCTCATTGGAAGGGTCCCCGGCCCAGAGGTAGTGTGGAAAAGTGCCATCTGGCAACGGAGGGAAGGTTTCCTCCCGGTACCGTTTCCTCTTGGCGGGATCCTTAATAGTCGCCAACCCGATGCCGGTTCCGTGCACCAGCGCATCCACTCCAGCATCGGCCAGTTCGTTGGCATCCGATGGTACTTTGTGAATTCCCACCCGCAGTCCGTGATTGTGGGCTTCCTCCGTGGCAGCTCGGAGAACTTCTAGGCTCACCGTGTTGTAAAACTTGATTCCATCGACCCCCCTTGCCGCTAAGCGACGTATCTCTTCTCGCGCAAGTTCCGGATCTTCAAATCCATGCAGAGATCCCTCAATCGACCCGGGGCCTTCGTTCGGAATCCCATTCAACATCGGTCCCACTGCAAAAATGCGCGGTCCATAGATCCTTCCCTTTTCCGTCCCATCTTTGTATGCGAGTATCCATTCCTCCAAATTCCCAAAATCATACGCAGTAGTAATCCCGTAATGAAGCAGAGGTTCGACGACCCAGGCGTGATAATGAATGTGCATCTCGATCAAGCCAGGGAGAATATACTTGCCTGTCGCGTCAATCACCTGTGCCCCGGGAAGATATTGCAACTCCCCCCTCTGGGCAATAGTCGTGATTCTATTCTCTTCGATAACAATGACTGCGTTGGAGATCGGCGCGCCTCCGGTGCCATCGATTAATGTGCCACCCTCAATGACCTTGACCGCTTGCGCCAAACAAGGCAGATTCCCAACCAAGGCAAGGAGCCACACAACGAACGCTGCGCTGACTGAGGCTTTTCTTCCCAGGAATCGGTTGCTTCTTTGCTTCATTTGAGACCTCCCGCTCAGGTGATTCTTCCGCATCATTGACTGCCGCCCCCAGGTGTCAGAACAGAAGTTTGAGGGTGAACTGTATTTGACGCGAGGTGGCTGCTGTCTAGGAAATAACCCCGAAGTTTGACAGCGGCACCCCACTTTCATCGCCGAAAACAGGGCATTGTCAAGTTAACGGAACCAAGCCGAGATTCGTGACTGATGATTTCAGGTGGAAAGCGATGCCCTCGGTAAAGTGATTCCATCCGTCAATTGTGCCTGACTTTGCCTTAACTTGACAATGCCAGTGGGACCGTCCGGGAGAAAACATTTTGCTCGGAGGGTTCGACTGGGGCAAATGGGAGTATACGCGCAACTGCCGGAGGGTCAAAAACTAATTCCGGGCTAATAACAAGCCTGTAATGATGTTTGACAATTTGGACCTCTTGGAGTAGCTTTCCCCAACAGAGGTAGGAAAAAGAACCTCCTAGTAAGGGCTGAGGCGGGCGGTTCCTACAAAGTGTCAAGGGCGGAAAAACATTAGACCAGCGGGGCGGAGAGAAATTAGACCACTCCTGGATGGCGGGAGGGTTTGATTTGGTGGATCGGCAGGGGGGGGCTGGAGCGGAGGCCGGGCCAGGTTGGCGTGGTAGGAATGGCGGTGATTTCTTCGACGGATCAATGGATTCCCAGCCCCAGTTTGCAAAGGGTGATCTACAGGGTGATTAAACGCTTGGATAAGAATTATAAATATAATAGAATCATTTATTTAGACTGGATACTATAGAGGACAGGCAGGAATGCCTGTCGCTACTTGCGCTCAGAATGACATGCCGTGGCGGTATGCGCCTTTACGAGAAATGCTCTAGCGCCGGGGCAGGGGGCGGTTGCGTCTGGGAAGTGGGCGGGTGCGGGCTCGGCTAGGCGTGCCGGGCGGCGAGTCAGCTTTTTTGGAACTCTTGGGCGGCTCCTCCGGCATTCCCGCCATGACGGAAGCCAGCACCTGATCATAGGCTGAAAGCTTCGGTTTCTTTTTTTGCCCCCCCTTGCCGTGCCGGAAGTCGTGCTCGTGATTGCAGGTGCGGCATCGCACCTTTTTTACTTCCTCGCCGATTAACGCCACGACGGAGTGGTCTGTCGGTAAACGGCAGCGGGTGCAGTAGTCATCGATGGTGTCTCCCAACCGAATGGCTTCCATGCTTTACACCCTCAAGAGGTCCGGACTGCGGGAAATGAGCCTGCCGTGTCTCGGCCTAACGGCATTCCAAAGTGGACCGATTATGCCACACGGAAATCCGGCAAACAAGCAGTGTTCGGAGGGTGGATTCTCTGTCCCCTTACCGGACTTTAGGAACAAAACGGCAGGGACGAGCAGGCTTCACTAGACCCCGCCCGCCAGCTCAAACTGATGAGCCAGGCGAAGCAGCCGGGTCTCATCAAAGTGCTTGCCCAGCAACTGAATACCCACCGGAAGTTTCTTCTTCCCGGAAGATTCCCCGCCGTTGTCTTCCGCAGAGGTCCACCCGCAAGGCACCGAGATTCCGGGAATTCCCGCCAGGCTGCCGGTGATCGTATAGATATCCGACAAATACATCTCCAGCGGATTGGCCGTTTTCTCTCCAATCCGGAAGGCTGGAGTCGGGGCGGTGGGCGTCGCGATGGCATCCACTTTCCCGAAGGCTTCCGAAAAATCCCCCGCCACAAGATGGCGGACCTTTTGAGCCTTCCGGTAATAAGCGTCGTAATAACCGGCGCTCAGCACATAGGTTCCCAGGATGATCCGGCGTTTGACCTCTGCGCCGAACCCCTCGCCGCGAGTCTTCTGGTACATCTCCGAAAGCGAGGAAGCATCCGGCGGGCGGTATCCGTAGCGGACGCCGTCATAGCGCGCCAGGTTGGCGCTGGCCTCGGCGGTGGCGATGATGTAGTAGCAGGCGATGGCGTACTCGGTATGCTGCAGCGTGATGTCCACGATCTCGCATCCCATTTTGCTCAGCACCTGGAGACCCGCGTCGACGCATGCGCGAACTCCGGAGGAGAGGCCCTCGCCGAAGTACTCCCGGGGGACGCCGATCTTGAATCCCTTTAAGTCTCCGTCCAGCTCCGAGGCGTAGTCCGGGACCGGAACGGCCGCCGAAGTGGAGTCCAGTGGATCGTGGCCGGCAATTGCCGACAGCAGCACGGCCACATCTTTGACCGAGCGTCCGAAGGGGCCTATGTGGTCGAGCGAGGAGGCGTAGGCCACCAGGCCGTACCGGGAGACTCTGCCGTAGGTAGGCATCAATCCCACCACGCCGCAAAAAGAAGCCGGCTGGCGCACCGAGCCGCCGGTGTCGCTGCCGAGCGAGACCACCGCCATGCCGGAGGCCACTGCCGCCGCAGAGCCGCCGCTGGAACCGCCCGGCACCCGCTCCAGGTCGTGGGGATTGCGGACCGGCCCGAACGCCGAGTTTTCGTTCGAGGAACCCATGGCGAACTCATCGCAGCCGGCCTTGCCCACCACGATGGCCCCTGCCGCTTCCATCTGCTGAACGGCTGTCGCTGTGTATGGCGGCTGGAAATTGCCCAAGATGCGGGAGCCGCAGGTAGTCCGTACCCCTTCGGTAACGATGACGTCCTTGACGGCCACCGGCACCCCGGCCAGCGGCGGCAACTGCTCCCCGCGAGCCGCGAGGCGGTCAATCTCAGCGGCGCGGGCCAGGGCGCGCTCTTTGGTGACGGTGATCAGTGAGTTGTTCCTGGGATTTTCTGCGGCGATCCGGGCAAGGCTGGCTTGGCAGATATCGGTTGCGGTGGCCTCGCGCGAGCGGAGCGACCGCAGCACGTCCTGGATATTCCAGTTGCTGATGTCCGGGCTCGGCATTCGATTACCCGTTACCTTGCGATGACCTTGTCAACCTTGAAATGTCCGGCCCCGCTCTCCGGAGCGTTGCCGAGCGACTGTTCCTGACGGAAACCCTGCCGGTCGCGGTCCTCCCGAAGAGCGTCCATCTCTGCGGTTTCATGGAGCACCTGTGCCATAGGCTCCACCGCTGAAGTATCCAGTTCATTCAGCTTTTCTACGTAGGCCAGGATCGAATCCAGCTCCGCCACAAACTGAGCGGTTTCGGTCTCAGTGATATCCAAATTGGCCAGGGCGGCCACGTAGCGAACGTCTTTTTCCGTGAGCTTCACCTTTGTCTTTCCTCCCCCTGGATGCCCTTCTGCCGGGCGAAATATTTGCTTGCGGACTGGAGAATGAGCTTCCGGAGTGAATCATCCGCTATGGTTTCGGCGGCTGGCAAATCCACCGGAGGCGGCAGCCGGGCCGGCTGGGGACGCATCCGCCGGTGAGCTTGCGGGGGAGGCGGGGCCATCCGGGGGTCCTCGAAGAATTCGATGGAGTTGCAGACCGGCTCTCCCCAAAAGCTGTTCACAGCGCCCAGAATCATATTTTCCAACGACTCCAGCGAGGCGCGCCAACTACGGTCCGGCACGGCGAGGATCAGCCGGCCGCCCCGCACCCCTTTCAACCGCGTATTGTCGGCTAGTTGCCGGCCGACCACAACAGGCCACAGGAGACGCAGGCTTTCCTCGCGTCCCATTTCCCGCTCAATGTTTTTCAGGAAATTCGCCGGCAGGCTCTCTCGGAAAGACTTCATCGGTTTGAACCGCTACAGGATTCTCAAAGCGTGTCATTGTAACATAACCTTTCGCTCGCTATTTCCGTCAGGAGGACCGCGCAGCATGACACCGCCCACATCATCATCCAGACCTCCCTTTGGGAACAGCCCGGCGAGGAAAATCATCCTGGCCTCGACCTCGCCCCGCAGAAGCGATATCCTTCGGGCCGCGGGAATCAGTTTTGAGGTTCTTGCCGTTACAATCCAAGAGCAACAGAGGAAAGGGGAATCCGCCCGCAGGTTCGTCGCCCGAATGGCCGCGGAAAAAGCGGAAGCCGCCCTGGCACGGCTTCAAGAATCTTCCCGTCTTCCAAAACATTACCCTGCTGCAATCCTGGGGGCCGATACAGTGGTCGTGCTGGGACGGCGGACGCTCGGCAAGCCAGCTTCGGTGGAGGAGTCCCGGCGGATGCTCCGGCTGCTCTCCGGAAAAAAGCACAGGGTACTGACGGGGGTTTGTCTTCTGCGGCCTTATTTGCAAGGGGTTTCACAAAGAGATGATCAGGGGGAGGCGGCGCGGCCCGCAAAAAAGCCCGCGCAAGTTAAAACCGTGCGCGTGGTCTCGACCGCCGTAAAGTTCCGCCGGCTCAGCGAACAGGAGATGGAGCGGTACATCGCCACCGGAGAACCGGTCGGCAAGGCAGGCGCATATGCGATTCAGGGCGGAGCTTCAAAGTTCGTGGAGTGGATCCACGGCTGCTACTTTAACGTGGTGGGGCTGCCCGTCTCGACGGTCTATCAGATGTTGCAAGAGCAGGCAAATGCTGAAAGAACACGAGCCCGAAGATTAAGGTAAAGAAAGCGGCAGCAACTTGTGAAAAACATTGCGGCAGGGAAAAGCGCACAAACGATCCGTGCTTTCCCTCAGGAGGAGGATTTCTTGGAATTTTCCCCTTCCACGGCCTTCTCCTCTTTGCCGCTGACGGCGCTCCGGAAGTTGCGGATGCCTTCTCCCAAACCTTTCCCTAAATCCCCGAGGCGCTTGCCGCCAAATATCAGCGCGGCAATCACTCCAATGATAACCAGTTCCATCGGCCCGACGGGCCCAACCATAAACATGCCAATAGCTTGTTCCATTTCCATCCTCCGTCTCTATTCTAGGCTTCTCCTAGCTCTGATACAACAATAAGATTGCGGAATATTCGCTATTTGGCGGGAGGGGCAGCAGGGCTCCCAGGCAAGCGGTCCCCCGCCTCACAGCAAGATGCGCTCGTCACCGGCCCTTCGGGTGACGTGTTCGCGGTCCAGATATTCAAGCAGCGGGATGGCATATTTGCGGCTGATGCGCGCCAAGCCCTTGAAGGTGCCGATGTTGATGCGGTCGCTGGTGGTCTTGTATCGGGCCAAAGTTTGGCGCAGTTTCCGGATCGCGTCGGCGTGGAAGACCAAGTCTTCCGAGACGCGGACCAACCGTTTTTCCTGGAGCAGGATTCTGAGAATTCTCTCGGCCCGTTGCCGCTCCACGGGGAGTTTGCCGAGGACCTCTTTCACGGCGGGGACCATCAGCCCGGCCCGCTCAAACGCACGGGCAATCTGCTGCTTGGCCTGCTGCTCTTCGTCTTTCAAGACGATTTTGTGGCCTCCCAGCTTGACCAGCTCTCCGGCCATGACGATTTTTCCGAGATCGGTCAGCTTCTTCAGGACGGCCTCGGTGAAGGCGGGATGAGCGCGGGCAAACAGTTTGGTGCGGAGCGCCTCCCTGGACATGCCGGGCAGGAGCGGATTTTGTTTGTGGAATTTTTCCAGAGCCTCGACGGTCCTCCGACGCAACTTCTCCAGGCGGACCTCCTCCGCCACCAGCAGGGGCTTTTCAGAAAGGACAGATGCCTTGCCAGCCTTCTGCAACTGCTGTGCCGTTTGGCGGCATTCGGCCAGCAACCACCCCCTGCGGGCAATCAACTCATTCGCGTCCAGGCAGCCTCCCGGACTGCGGCTCAGCAACGTCTCCAGAATGTTTTCGCGGGTTCCGTTCTCGATCACCCGCAGGGATTTCGCCTCGTTTTCCCGCACCATCCGCCGGAGCGAATGGCGGGGAACCCAGTTTTCCAGCACCCTGCCGCCTCCGATCGTAATCACCGGAGAGACTTGGCGGATGATGAACCGGTCTCCCGGCAGCAGGAGCATCGGGTCACGCAGGCGAAACTGCACATAGGCGCTTGCGCCCGGCTCCATTTTATTCTCCGTTTTTTTTGCTGACCCATTGTCCGCCGGTTGCTCCAGGAGAATCGCCTTGCCGATCACCTCAGCGGTTGCCGAGTGGAAGTGGACCGAGGCTCCATTCTTGAGAGGCCGCGCCGAGGGCAGCAGGTGCAGCAGGCAGTCGGCGCGCTTGGTGGATTGGAACCGGTCCGGGTCCGATAGCGTCATGCCGCGAACAAGCTCTCCGGTATCCACGCCGCTCAGGTTCAAGGCCGTGCGTTGTCCGGCGGTGGCCACCTCCACCGCATGGTTGTGCACCTGAATGCCTCGGACCCGCAGCCGCTTTCCCACCGGATGCACCTCCACCTCCGACTCTTTGCGAATCTCTCCCGAGACGAGCGTGCCCGTCACCACCACGCCGAAGCCCTTCATCACAAAAGCCCGGTCGATGGGCAAACGGAAGTGCCGCGAGGAGTCTTTGGCAGGCACCTCGGCGGCCAAGCGCAGCAATTCGCTCTTGGCGCGGTCCATTCCCTCTCCCGTGCGGGAACTGACGGCCAGGACCGGCGCGCCTTCCAGAAACGACCCGGCAACGAATTCTTCCACCTCCAGCTTGACCAACCCCAAAATATCCGGCTCCACAAGGTCGGCTTTGGTCAGCAGGATGATTCCCCGGCGAACCTCCAGCAGGCGGCAGATGTCGAAATGCTCGCGTGTCTGCGGCTGGATCGACTGGTCGGCGGCCACGACCAGCAGCACCAGGTCGATGCCGCCGATCCCGGCCAGCATGTTCTTTACGAATCGCTCGTGGCCGGGAACGTCGACGAAGCCCAGGCGGTGCTCCGCGTCCAGGTCGAGGGTGGCAAAGCCGATGTCGATGGTGATGCCGCGCCGCTTTTCCTCTTCCCAGCGGTCCGGGTCGGTTCCGGTCAGGGCCCGCACCAGCGCGCTCTTGCCGTGGTCAATGTGTCCGGCTGTGCCGACAATAATGTGTTTCATTCAAGTGTTTCAGAGAGTGGAAGCCCAGGAAAGACAATACCGCTCAGGTTTTAAAAGGTCAATCCCGAGTCCCGCACTCCCAGTCACGGGGCTCAGTTGAGTTGGTCCGTGGGCAGATCGGACGGCAATCCACCAAGTTCTTCGGTCCCTCTGCGGAAGGATTCCAGGCTCCATTCATCAGACGATTGCTGATACTTCAAGATATACAGGTTCCCGTCGCTTGCATGGACTTTGAAATATTCCGAACTGGGTCCATACCATTGATCGAGCACTTTCTCTACGCGGTACTCGTGGCCGTCCAGGGAAAACAGGAGCGGCCTTTCATTCGCCTTGAATCCGCTGTAACTATTGACTGTAAGTTTCACGGGCGACTCCGTCACCATCAGCGTCAAGATCACCGTCCAATGCTTCATTATCGCTCGAAAAGCCCTCTTGAGGAGAGGGAAACAGCAATGGGGCGTAACTTTTCGCCATTTGCCTTGCCGTACAACCTTGTGTAATCTCTCGCCAACAGTTCCACCTGCCGACCCCTCGGCTTCGCCCGGACAGCCGCAGTTCGGAATGCCATCCCTGACGTGGAAAACGACCCTTTCCCTTCCGGCCGGTTATTTGAGCACATCCTTATTGCCAAAACGGGCAATTTGCGGTAGGTTGATATTCGGCGGAGGAAAGGCTGCTTGGATTATCAATCCGCCGCGTGAGGTTCCAGAAAGGCGGGCATTGTGAGCGGTGACAGCAAAGGCAAAAGCTTCCTGAAAAAAATATTTATGGTGGACTTGCTCCAGGGGTTGTGGGTGACCCTGCGCTACGATCTGGCTGTCGGCGCTCGCGGCGGCAAACCGAAAGAGCTCTGTACAGAACAATATCCGCTGGAGCGGCCGGAGGTGGCCGAGAGGTACCGGGGAGCGCCGCGGCTCAACATCAACCCCGAATCCGGCGAGACGCTCTGCATTTCGTGCAATCTCTGCGCGGTGGCGTGCCCGGAAAACCTGATCGTCGTGAGCAGCAGCCGGGATAAAAAGACGCGCCGCAAGGTGCTCGGCAATTTCACCTATGATCTGTCGCGCTGCATGTTCTGCGGATTGTGCGAGGATGCTTGTCCTGTTGACGCGCTGGAGCTGACGCAGGATTTTGAGCTGGCCAACTACACCCGCGAAGCGGCCATTTGGGACCGCCAGATGCTGGAGGAAGGCCCCCGGCCCACCCAATACAAGCGTTAGCCCGCCGCTTTGCCTTCGACCGAAGATTAGAATTTCATGGTGCGGGATTACTATCGCGTACTCGGTCTGCACCCAGGCGCATCGCAGGGCGAGGTGCGTGCCGCTTACCGCCGCCGTGCAAAACAACATTCCCCGGATGGCGAAGGAGCATCGGAAAAGCTCCGGTTGCTCCAGAAAGCCTATGAAACGCTGAGCAACCCAGCCAGCCGCTGCCGCTACGACCAGCAGCGAGTCAAGTATCTCCCGCCGCCCCGGGCCGAGAAATCCCTTGCGCCGGATGAGCCGCAGCAGCCTTTGCACGTGGCCCCGCCGACCCCCAGGCGGGCCTTGGATGCAGACGACGCCGACCGTCTCTTCCGAGATTTCGATGAGTTCTTTGAGCGGTTGGAAAAGGAGTTTCGGAAGTCTCCCTGGGGCCGCAGCGAGTAGAGCGCTTGCTTACATGCGCGGCTCGGACTGTACAGGAACCGTGAAAGCTCTCACGCCTGCTGGCCATTGCATATCGGCCTAGCAGACTGGCGGCTTGGTGGGAATCTCCTCCAACTGAATCAAGTTGTTCACCAAAGAGAACGTCTGTTGCTCATTACCGAGCAGGTCCTGGAGAGTTGTCTTGCTCAGCACACGGTCCACGACCACCTGGACCGCACTCCACAGGGAGCGGACGGAACAATTGACCGTGTGCGTGCAGGTTTCCTCGCTTCCGGGATAGCGCTCGCAAAAATCCGGCTCATAGAAACGTCCTCCGAGCAGCGCCAGCACTTCGCCGATCACAATCTGCTCCGGCGGGCAGGAGAGAACGTAGCCGCCAGCCTGGCCGCGCGTGCTTTGGACGAATCCGCCCCGGCGAAGGATTCGGGTGAGTTTCGCTACATAGGGGACCGAGAGCCCTTCCGCCGAGCTGATCTCGGGGATGGTATGGCTCCCACCTTCTCCTTGCCGCCCAATTTGCAGCAGGCAACGCAGTCCGTATTCTTCCTGCGCACTGAACTTCATAGGCTAAATCCTCCCACGGTATCCGGCCTAGGGTTCATCTCTCTGTCTTCTGACTCCCGCTTTCCACCCTCCGCCGTTGATGCTGTTGTGCTTATGGCCAGCGGAGCTTCCGGGCGCGAGCCCCTCACAGCATGCCGAGCTGCAGCCTGGCAGCTTCCGACATCTTTTTGGGATCCCAGGGGGGATCCCATACCAAATCCACCTTGGCGTCGGTGACACCCGAAACACCCTTCGCCTTGGACTGCACCTCCTGGGGCAGGGAGCCAGCCACCGGACAGTTGGGCGAGGTGAGCGTCATCTTGATGCCGACCTCTCCGGAGGGCTGCACTTTGACCTCGTAGATCAGCCCAAGTTCATAAATATTGACGGGGATCTCCGGGTCATAACAGGTACGCAGTGCCTCCACTACCTTTTCTTCGATCGTTATGATTTCCATGAATCCCAGCGGATTGCTGTCGGCCATCTCCTCACCTCACTCTGTTGATACAACCTCTGCAGCGCCCTGGAGAGCTGCCCGCAGGGTGTGCCAGGCTAGTATGGCGCACTTGACGCGGGTTGGATATTCGCTGACGCCGGAGAACGCGGCCAGTTTTCCCAACTGCGACCGACTGGCCTGTTCCACCGCACCTTCTGTGACCAGAGTGTGGAAAGCACCGAAAAGCGCTTTTGTCTCGGCCACCGTCTTGCCTTTGGACTTCTCCGTCATGAGGGAGGCCGAGGCGGTGGAAATGGCGCAGCCCGAACCTTGGAAACCGATCTCCTGGACCACATCGTCCTTCAGTTTCAAATAGACCGTGACCTTGTCCCCGCAAAGCGGGTTGTAACCCTCCGCCCAGTGTTTGACTCCTTCGATCTTATGGAAGTTCCGGGGCCGTCTGCTGTGGTCCACGATCAGTTCTTGATATAGTTCGCCGAGGTCAAACATCAGGAGAACACCTCCTGAACCTTGCGGATGCCCGACACCAGTACGTCCACCTCTTCGGCGGTGTTGTAAAAGGCGAACGAGGCCCGCGTAGTGGCCGGAATCCCGAAGCGTTCCATCACCGGCTGGGCGCAGTGGTGGCCGGCGCGCACCGCGATGCCCTGCTGATCGAGGATCGTGCCAGCGTCGTGCGGATGGATTCCGTCAATGACAAACGAAAGCACGCTCGCTTTCTCCCGCGCGGTTCCGATGATTCGGACGCCGGGGAGTTGCGAAACTTGCTTCGTAGCATAGGCCAGCAGTTCTTGCTCGTGTGCAGCCGCCCGTTGCATGTCGAGCTGGCTCATGTAGTCGATCGCGGCTCCCAATCCAATCGTCCCGGCGATGTTCGGCGTTCCGGCTTCAAACTTGTAGGGTAGTGCGTTGTAGGTCGTTTTCTCGAAAGAGACGGAGCGGATCATGTCGCCGCCCCCCTGGTACGGCGGCATCGCTTCCAGCAGCCCGGCTTTGCCGTAGAGGATGCCCATGCCGGTCGGGCCGTAGAGTTTGTGCGCGGAAAAAGCGTAAAAGTCGCAATCGAGCCGTTGCACGTTTATCTTCAGGTGCGGGGCGGCCTGGGCGCCGTCCAGCATGACCGGCACGCCACGGGCGTGAGCCAGTTCAATGATGCGTTCCACTGGGTTGACGGTTCCCAGGGCATTGGAAACATGGCTCACGGACACAAATCGAGTCCGGGGATTCAGGAGCTTATCAAACTCCTCCAGCACCATCTCTCCGGCGTCGTTGATCGGAGCCACGCGCAACGCCGCTCCTTTTTCTTCGCACAAGAGCTGCCAGGGAACAATGTTCGAGTGGTGTTCCATGGCCGTGATGAGGACCTCGTCACCGGCCCCGACGTGCTTCCGGCCGTAACTGCTGGCAACCAGATTTATGGCCTCGGTAGTCCCCCGGACGAAAACAATTTCCCTTTCCTCCGCCGCTCCGAGGAACCGCTGTGCTTTCGCGCGGGTCTCCTCGTAGTCGGCCGTCGAGCGTTCGCTCAACAGATGAATCCCGCGATGAATGTTGGCGCACTGGGTCAGATAGAACCGTTCGACCGCTTCGATGACGACCTGCGGCGTCTGGGCAGTCGCCGCGTTGTCCAGATAGACGAGCGGCTTGCCGTGAACCGTTTGCTTCAGGATAGGAAAGTCTTCCCGAATTTTCCAGACGTCGAACCCGCCGGGCTGCGCTTCCTGCACTGCTACGGGGGGGGCTTCTTTCGTGGCCCCGGAAGTCGTCATAGGGCCTCCTGGAGAGGCGCGGTTGCGGACAAGCGGGCAAACAAGGCGGTTTTCACCTGTGTCCGGACTGGCGCAGGTCGGATTTGCTCGAGGACCTCTCCGGCAAAGGCGTAGGTCAGCAGGTTGTGAGCCTCTTCCCTGCCGATCCCGCGAGAACGCAGGTAGAATACAGCCTCCGGGTCGATCTGGCCGACGGTCGCCCCGTGGGTGCACCGAACGTCGTCGGCGAGAATTTCCAGTTGCGGCTTGGTGTTGACTCCGGCGTCCTCGGACAACAATAAGTTCTTGTTGTTTTGGACGGCGTTGGTCTTCTGCGCATCCTTCCGCACAATGATCTTTCCGTTGAAAACTCCCGCGGCCCGGCCGCTCAGGATGCCCTTGTAGAGCTGCCGGCTGGTGCCGTGCGGCTTGGCGTGGTCGATGGACGTGTGATTGTCCACATGCTGCCGGCCGTCCGCCACATAAAGACCATTCAGGGTGCACTCGGCGCCTGCCGCATCAAGAGCCACGTTGACATCGTTGCGAACCAGGGTGCCATCGAGCGAAATCGAACAGGAGGATACCTGCGCGCTCTGTTCCTGATGCACCTGAAGCGTCGCGACGTGGTAAGAGCGTTCGTTTTCCTGTTGCAGCTTGTAGTGGTCGATCAAAGTGTTCTCGCCGGCAACGATCTCGGTTACGGCGTTGGAGAAACAGACCCCCTCTGGCAAGCCCGCATAGCTCTCGATGAGGGTCAACTGCGCATCCGGGTCCGCTACGACCAAGGTACGAGGATGCGAGACAGTGGCTTGTTTCCCCGGGGACGAAACATACAGCAGGAGGACCGGCTCTTCCAGCACGATTCCCTTGGGAATCCGCAGATATGCCCCGTCCTGCCACAGTGCCGTGTTGAGGGCTACGAAGGCGTGGTTGCGGTAGGCGGCATAGCGCGTCAGATGCTCCTCCAGGAGGCTGTCGCCTTGCTGCAGGGCAGCCGCCAGACTACCCACCAGGACCCCGCGCGGAAGGGCCCCGATGGAAGAAAGCGATTCGGAAAAATGTCCGTTGACGAATACCAGACGGTTGCGCAAGTCCTCGCCCAGCCACGCTTTCGCCAAATCCTTCGGGTTTCGGGCCGGGTCCTCATGCGCAGCCGGGGCGAAGGGGATTTTTGCCAGCGGGGCGACGCTTGTAAACTTCCATTCTTCATTCCGAGTCGTAGGAAAGCCAAGCTCCGAGAAGCGCTCCATCGCTTCCCGCCGAATTCGGTTCAACCAGGGGGGGTGCTTTCCGGCAAGCTTTTTTTGCAGGTCTTGAAAGATCGCCAGAAAGTTGCCCTGCTGGTCGTTCTCATTTCGTTTCAGCAAATTTCTCCCCGCTGCTTGTTGTTCCATCACATCCTGTTCCATCGCTACCGTCGCCGCAAATTCTCTCTGTTTCAGATGCTCACCGACTGGGCCTTCGCGGCCGCCCCTTCCAGTTCCGCGTAGCCCTTCTGTTCCAGTTCCAATGCCAGCTCTTTGCCTCCTGACTTCACAATCCGGCCGTCCAGCAGCACATGCACGAAATCCGGGACGATGTAGTCGAGCAGGCGTTGGTAGTGCGTGACGACGATGATGGCCCGTTCCCGACTACGCATAGCGTTGACGCCGTCGGCCACCACCTTCAAGGCGTCAATATCCAACCCGGAGTCGGTTTCATCCAGCAGAGCCAGTTTCGGCTCCAGCACGGCCATCTGGAAGATTTCGTTGCGCTTCTTCTCTCCGCCCGAAAATCCCACGTTGACCTGCCGCTCCCGGAAACCGGAGTCCATTCTGAGCAGTTTCATCTTCTGGTCGACCACATCCAGAAAGTCCACCGCGTCCAGCTCCTCCTCCCCGCGGTGCTTCCGGACGGAGTTGAGCGCCGCCCTCAGGAAATACATATTGCCTACGCCGGGAATCTCCACCGGATACTGAAAAGCCAGAAAGATTCCTTCCCGCGAGCGGTCCTCCGGCTTCATCTCCAGCAGGGCACGCTTCTCGTAGAGCACCTTCCCGGCCGTGATCTCGTAAAGGTCCCGCCCGGCCAGCACCTGCGCCAGCGTGCTTTTGCCCGAGCCGTTCGGACCCATAATGGCGTGCACTTCACCTGCAGAGACTTCGAGATCGATTCCCCGCAGGATCTCGCGGCCGCTTACGCCGGCATGCAGGTTTCGGATTGATAGCATGTTGTTTCCCGCCTTGCGTTTCAAATCAGCCAACGCTTCCCTCCAAGCTCACCCCCAGCAGCTTCTGAGCCTCGACGGCGAACTCCATGGGGAGTTCTCGGAAGACCTCCTTACAGAAGCCGTTGACGATCATCGAGACAGCATCCTCGGCGGAGAGCCCGCGCTGCTGACAGTAAAAAAGCTGGTCCTCGCCGATCTTCGAGGTGGTAGCCTCGTGCTCCACCTGCGAGGAGCTGTTTTTCACCTCCAGATACGGAAAGGTGTGAGCGCCGCACTGGTCGCCAAGCAGCAGCGAGTCACACTGCGAATAGTTCCGCGCGCCGGCGGCTCTGGGCAGCATTTTTACCAGGCCTCGGTAGGTGTTCTGCCCGTGGCCCGCAGAGATGCCCTTGGACACGATGGTGCTCCGGGTGTTCTTGCCGAGGTGGATCATCTTGGTGCCGGTGTCAGCCTGCTGGTAGTTGTTGGTCAGGGCCACGGAGTAAAATTCTCCGACCGAGTTGTCCCCTTGCAGGACGCAGCCGGGGTACTTCCAAGTGATGGCAGAGCCGGTCTCCACCTGGGTCCAGGAAATCTTAGAGTTTACGCCCGCGCACTTGCCGCGCTTGGTGACGAAGTTATAGATGCCCCCCTTGCCGTTTTTGTCGCCCGGATACCAGTTCTGCACCGTGGAGTACTTGATCTGGGCGTTGTCCAGGGCGACCAACTCCACCACGGCGGCGTGCAACTGGTTGGAATCACGCATCGGCGCCGTGCAGCCCTCCAGATAGCTCACATAGCTGCCCTCGTCGGCGATGATCAGCGTGCGCTCAAACTGGCCCGTATCCTTGGCGTTGATGCGGAAGTAGGTGGACAGCTCCATCGGACACCGCACGCCTTTCGGGACGTAACAAAACGAACCGTCGCTGAACACAGCCGAGTTCAGCGCCGCAAAGAAGTTGTCCGAGTAGGGGACAACCGACCCGAGATATTTCTGGATCAGTTCCGGATACCGCTCGACCGCTTCGGAGAACGGGCAGAACAGAATGCCCTGCTCGGCCAGCTTTTCTTTGAAGGTGGTTGCAACCGAGACGCTGTCAAATACGGCATCGACGGCCACTCCCGCCAGCATTTCCTGCTCTTGAAGCGGGATGCCCAGCTTCTCATAGGTTCGCAGCAGTTCGGGGTCCACCTCCTCCAGGCTCGCCGGACCCTTTTCCTTCAGCTTTGGCGCGGAGTAGTAGATGATGGCCTGATAGTCGATCGGCGGATAATGGACGTTGTGCCAGACGGGTTCTTTCATTGTGCACCAAAGCCGGTAAGCCTTCAGCCGCCAGTCCAGCATGAATTGTGGCTCATTCTTTTTGGCCGAGATCAGCCGAATAACGTCCTCATTCAGACCTGCCGGTACGGAATCAGCTTCGATTTCGGTGACAAACCCGTATTTATATTCTTGATTTACAAGGCCTTCTATGTTTTCGACCGCATTACTCATAAACTCTCTCCTTGAAAGAAAAGCTGCCGCTCGCTAGCATAATATAAAATCTATACATATAAGTCAAGATTGAAATGAATCTGTACTTTGTTGTCCACTATCCAGAATATAAAGTATGTACAATAAGTCAAGATTACAATGAAAATTAGTTCCTTCCGACGAACTTCTTCCTGCCGAAGCATTCATTTCTCGCAGATCTCTCTGTTTACCGATTGCTTTGCCGGGAGACTACTGTAACTTTGATTCCGGCTCATGGAAGTAGCCGGGGCGGGGCACAGTGGATGCGGCGGGGTAGTCATGATCGGATAGCTGATGGCGTCTTTCAGCCGGCGACGCCGCGGTCGAAACAAAGATCAGCCAGGCAACGGCAGCCGTCATTTTCAGCATTCCACGCCATCTCCGTTTCCCCAGCCGCCGGCTTCCCTGCATCCGTTTCCTCTGCCTGCGAGAGTATTCCATTCCGGGCCCTATCCCGAAATCGGTCTCGGCCTACAATCAGACAAATAACACCGAACACGCTCTGAGCTTTCCAAAATTGTCATACCAGGGTCGCCGTTCGCAAGACTTGCCCGGCAACCGCAAGTCCACGGGAAAGTTCCCCATCCAGAAACGACGTACGCATTGGTGGCAAGCGACAACGGCGTGCCGCCTCCGAATTGAAGATACGGCATTCCCCCTGGCAGGGGTGGCAGCAATGCCGCAGCCGCGTTTTCTTTTCGCCCCTTCCGGAGCTCGGAGTCGCCCACAACGCCCAGGTCGCCAAGTCCTACTGGATGACCCGTCAGCAGGGCTGGCGAGAAATCCGGGTCAGGCATCGGAGAGGTCTTCCGTAGGCTCGGATGCAGTTTCGGATTCTTCCAGCTCGCTGGTCTCAAATATCTCTTTGCAGTCCAAGCACTCGACGAACTCGCCATTGTCGTCATGAGCAATCACCTGGAGGCGCGCGTGGTTACAAAGGGCTTTCATGGGTTGTTCTCTCTAATACCTGCGGAGACTGCCTCTCACTTTCAGACAGAGGTCCGGCAAAAAAAGTTTCTGCGCAGGGTGCGCAACGTGAAAGAGAAAATGGGGAGTGGTGTCCCGTGCGGTCACCATGACATTTAAAAACCGGCTTTTACAGAAAAGCCCTTGTCCTCTGGGAAATATTCTAAAAGTAGAAATTGATTTGTCAAGCAGTTCCGGCCGGCGTGTCCAAACACGCCGGGGAAGCAGGCGCCCGGCTTCCGTTCTCGGCTGCCTTACAGGACGTGCGTAACTTTCAAGAAGAAGGTGTTGGGCTGGTCGGAGCGCCGGCCGAAGGCCGCCCGGCCGCGCTGGAAAGCGAATTGGATAGAGCCGAACGGCGGTTTATGACGCCAGACGAAAACCGTCTCGAGATTCCTGCGGTCAATCACGGAGCTTGTCTGAAAAAAGAGGTTCACGAACAGGTCGCGAGTGAAGTTCTGCCGCACACGAAACACGTTGATGACACTGGCGCGCCTCTCAGGATCGGGTTCGAGCCACACCCGCGAGAGCTGGTACTCGAACGAGAGGCTGGCGCCCAGCTTCTGGCTCCAGCGCGCGTTCAGAGTCCGCAGGTCGGAGTCGAAATTCCGTCCAACAGAATAGGTGACCTCCCAGGATTGGAACTCCCGCGTGTTGTAGCCGAAGCCGAACTCCGCCTCGTCGTTGTGAAAACCCTTCTCAAACAACTCAAACTGGTTCTGGTGGCTCGCCATCAGGCTCCAGCGGTTGCGGAACTCGACCTCCAGAGTTTCGAAGTTGTGATAGTAGCGGAGAGCGCCTTCCTGACTCCAGTAGATGCGGTTTCTCGATGAGAGCTCAACCCGCTGGATGGGCTGATCCTCGAACCAGAAGACTTTGCGAATGTCGCTGTCCATCAGCCGCTGATCGTCGTCTTGAATAAAGCCGGTGGCATTGGCGTCCTCGGCGAATCGGTCGCCGAGATGCGTATAGCGGAAATGAAAGTGGAACGTGGGAGTGTCCCAGGCCGGACGAGCGAAGTAAGCCCATTTCCCCCCTTCCGATGGACCGTAGGCCCGCAGGAGCTGCCCGGTGAAGGTCATGATGCGCGTAAGGCGCATAGCGGTGTCTAAGCCAATCGACCCGCGGTTCTCACCTGCAAGCGAGCGGTTGGCAACCTGGAAGGCCATTTGCGAAGACTGATACAGCTCGCGTTCCACGCGGGCCACGGTGTAGTGGGCTCGCCCGGAGCCTTCGCGCCCGGGAATTTCGTCCGTCAGGTTCAGCAGGGGGGAGTGCACCGAAAGCAGAGTTGTCTCCCAGAGTCCGTTGCGAGAAAGGAGTTTGCCGCCGGCTTCGATATCCTGTATTCGGCGGGAATAAAAGCTCTGAATTCTTTGGCGGAAGCGGTCATTGGTCTCAAGAAAGAAGGGCCGCTTCTCATCGAGCCGTACCTCGAATCGGGTGAGGTTCACGAATTCCTTGTCCGCTTCGATGATGGCGAAGTCGGGGTTGAGGGTGAGGTTCGCCACCGTCTCCGGACGGAATGTGTAGCGGAGGTCCGCGCCTGCATTGCCACGGCGGGAACGGCCCTCTTGGTAGGAACCCTGAACATATGGGATCAGGTCCCAGCGCTTTGCTCCTCCTCCCAGGGACAAACCGCGAATCTCACCGAATTGTGAAACTCGGCGGGCAGACTCCAGCGGACCTGCCCAAAAACTGTGTTCCAGGCTGCTTCGGCGCGTGCGACCGATGTTCAAGCCCCAGACGCGATCGTTTCCTGCGACGAATTGGATGACACGGAGCGGGATGGCAAATTCCGCCGTCCAGCCGTTCTCGGTCACTTGGGCGGCAGCCTGCCAGGAAGCATCCCAAGTCGTGTCCTGGACGCGGCCGTCATCGGTGATGCGGCCATCGGTTTGAGTCGAGAGGGGATTGGTGGCGAAAAAGTAGGCCGTGCGGCGGTCGTGGAAGGTGTCGAGGTAGACGGTGACGGAATCGTCCTGGTTCAGCGGGTCGTCCCGATTGTTGAGCCGGGCGGTGATGGACTCGGGAGCATTGTCATAGGCGGTGACGGCGATGTACACGTGGGTGTCATCGAAAAGAAACAATCCCACGGTCGGCTGTGTAGCCGGCTGGCCCTTCCGGGGTTCCATCTGGATGAAGTCGGCAAGGCGCGTGGCCCCTTGCCACTCGTCGTTGCCGATGATGCCGTCGGTGACGGGGGGAAGCGTGGTGCGCGCGGCCAGCGCCGATTGCGCTTCCGCCGGAGCACTCCCCAGGGTGAACAGAGCGGCGACAGCAATCAGGGTGGGTAACCGCTTCATGGCAATCTTCTGCTTCTTTGCCTTCTGCCGGCTCTCCTCAGTTGGCCGAGGCATTCCGTCAGTCGGCGGGTTCGTTCGTCGCCCGTGAAGCCCTTCGCGAAGTCTGTCGTGAACCAGCGTCAAACTATCCTAAATTCGCCGTTTTGACAACAGCGATGCATTCCAATGCGTAGTGGTTGCCCTCGCGAGCATCGCAGTCGCAGGCGACGCAATCCGCCGTGCTATATTTGGAATGCGATGCCAGATGAAGTGAGGGAAACCGACATTCGTTTCATGCAGGCGGCTCTTGAGCAAGCGCGCCTGGCAGAAGCGGAGGGAGAGGTCCCCGTCGGGGCCGTCGTGGTGCGGGGGACGGAGATCGTAGGCCGCGGCGGAAACCGGAACATCAGCCGGAAGGATCCCACCGCACACGCCGAGATGGTGGCCATGCGCCAGGCAGCCGAACGGCTGGCCCACCACCGCCTGGAGGGCTGCACCCTGTACGTCACGCTGGAGCCCTGCGCGATGTGCGCCGGGGCCGCCGTGCTGGCGCGGCTGGAGCGGCTGGTGTACGCTTGCGATGATCCGAAAAGCGGCGCGGTGCGCACGCTGTTTCAAGTGGCCGACGACAGCCGCCTGAACCACAGGCTGCAGGTGGAGCGGGGAATTCTCGAAGAGGAATGCGCCGCCTGCCTCCGGAAATTTTTTCAGAAAAAACGGGAGTAGCGGAAAGGGGGAACTGCGCTGCGTGCTCCGGCCGCCAATCCCGCCTCGCCGGGCGAAGATTTCTTTTGCCCGGCACGGCCTCCGCTCCAGACTACGGGTCCGTTGGTCTGTCTTGCATCAAGTAATCATCGATTCCCACCCGCCGGAAATAGCCGGAGGCTTTCATTTGCAGCAGGCGCGCGCTGGAGCCCGGGCGAGGGCGGTGGATATGATACTCATGGGCTTCGACAATGAACAATTCCCCTTCTTTCCAATCCACCCTTCTTTCGGGCTCGCCTTCGCGTTGCAGCAGGGCATATCCTTCCCCTTTCAAGACGAAGTAGATGGTTTCCCAAAGGTGCCTATGGTAGGCGGAGGATGTGTCCGGTCCAAGATATTCGCGTACCTCCATCTCCAACAGCCGGTTCCCGGCCATGTCTCCTTCCGGGGTGATGGTAATTCCCAGCACTTGTTCACGCCGGTCCTTCATTTCCCGGCTGATGAGGTTCGGCAGCAGATGCCCCACGTCCATTCGGACTCGCTCCGAGCCCGTGGTTACGTTGCCCTCATACGCTGGCTTCTTTCCCACTGCATTTTGCCACCGCTCCTCAAAGCTGAAATCCGAAGAGGAAAGGAAGGCGTCGTTGTGAAAAACATTTTCCGTCAGAGGCGAGGTGGTAATCGACAGGTAGCGCGCGGGGGTGTCGGAAGACCCGTTAAAGTGCTGGTGCCAGGCGTTCAGGGAGGGAGACAGAAAATCCCCCTCGGCCCATTCGTGTCGCTGCTTGTTTCCTTCCGAGCGGTTCCACAGCAGCGAATAGCCTTTGCCCGAAACGATGTAAATCATCTCTTCAGCCAGATGCCGATGTGCGGCGAGGTTTCCTCCGGGCGGAATCTCGACCAACGTCACGTCGACTTGCCGAAGCCGCCCTTCGCCTAGCGATGCGACTCCGGCTCCCAGGTTTTGGTCCATCCGCAGAGGATGCTGCTTCAGACGAACCGTCTCGCCAGAGATTTGGGGTTGCTGCCCGAGCAGCTTGAGATTTGCCCCGAGAAGCATGCAAGCGCCGAACAATAGGCACAAAAACTTTTTCCTCATTAATTCTCCTCAGCTGTCGTTTTCCCCATCGAGTGTCAGATTCCCCTGTCTAGGGGCGGGCGACATTGGCTGCCTGCAACTGCAACGTGCTTCCGATGGATTTTGCCAATATGCCTGAATGGGAATTTCCGGCCGCCACTCTAAACTCCAGAATCATACGGCGGCAGCCATCCCATTCCAAGCACATATTGGGAGGACCTCGGGCCGGGTGTCTTGTCCGCTCGGTCTCCGCCGGGAGGCGTAAAGCGTTTCATGCGGTTGCAGGGCGAAGCGAGTCCCCGCAAAATCCGCCGCAGGAACGGATTGTGTGCCTAGGCTGAATGCTGCTACTCTGTTGCACATGACCTAACCGGCTCTTTTGGTACCAAGTGGAAAGAGAGAGACCAGACGCAAGTGAGGGGTTCGGGATTTCTGTGCCAAGGCCAGAGTGAGTTCCGCAGTGTTTTCAGGCCCGAGTGAGCTATCACCGGGCCGCACAGTATCTGGAGGAAGATATGAGCCAGTTCACCACCGGCGTCCTTGCCGTGATCTTAGCTGTTGGAATTTTTGGGACGCCTTCTCGTCTACTCGCACAGAAACCCGCCTCGATCGAGATCGAGCCATCGTCGCTCAACCTTGAGATTGGCAAGAAAGCCCAGCTCAAAGCGGTAGTCAAAGACGCGGACGGCAACATCCTCCCGGACGCGCAGGTGCTCTTCTTTTCCAGAGCCCGGCTCAGGCTCGGGGTCACTCCGTCCGGCTCGATAGAACCTTATCTGCCGGGCGAGCACAAGGTGACGGCGCTATCACCCGAGACTTCCTTTGAAGGAGAGCCTGACACTTACACCGCCTCCAGGGAGCCTGGTATCCGGGCCACCATCACGGTTACTGTGGCGGAGCCTCCTCTCGCAAGTATCGAGGTCGTGGATGTTCCCTCCACCGTCTATACGGGGACAACGGTGCCGGTGCGGGTGACTGGCGTGGATGCGAGCGGAGCGAAACGCAACGAAGTGGCGTCGACATTGAGTGTCAACAACGAAACGGTTGCCGTGACCGATGGGTTCGGGAATCTCAGCGGCCTGGCGCCGGGGACAGCCACCCTGATTGCAACCGCCGCAGAGGTGACAACCAGGCAGCAGTTCACTGTGCAGTCGAACCCGTTAAGGTCCATCGAGTTGACGGCCTCGCAGAGGGAAGCGCGGACCGGCGACGTTATCCACTTCCAGACGATTGCTAAAGATGCACAAAGTCGAATTGTAGACTCCGTACCGATTAGCTTCTCCCTTCGATCCCGTCCGGACGCGGGACACCCGGAGTCGGTGGGAGCGGGAGCTGTGGCGCAAATCTCCGACGACGGGCGTTTCGTGGCCGAACAGCCAGGCATCTTTACCGTTTTGGCGACGTCGGGGGGCGTGGTGGCTCAAGAGAGCGTGCGAATCACCCAACGCGACGTGGCACGAAAATTCGAGTTCCTGGGTCAAGCGCGAATCAGAGATCATCACACCTCGGACCTATGGGTCTGGGAAGGCCTGGACGGTCGTGACTATGCGGTAGTCGGGAGCTGGAACGGCAAGGGGCACGCTTTTTTTTATGATGTGACTGATCCCAAGAATATGGTGCTCGTTGACACGGTGCAGGTGGATGCCCGCACGGTCAATGACGTCAAGGTTTCCGAGAATCGACGCATCTGCATCATCAGTCGAGAGGGAGCGTCCAACCGTCGAAACGGGATCGTGGTTCTAGACGTGAGCAACCCGCGAGAGGTCAAAATCCTGTCCACGTACGATGATCAGATCACGGGTGGGGTGCACAACATCTTCGTCGATGACGATTACGTATACGCAGTGAACAACGGCCGCCGCTGGGACGTGATCAATATTGAAAATCCCACCAAGCCGGTTCGTGTCAGCCGTTTTGAGACCAACAACCCGGGACGCGCGGTGCATGACCTCTGGGTTACCGACGGGATCGCTTACCACGCGGGTTGGACGGACGGGGTGATTTTGGTGGACGTCGGCGGGGGAGGAAAGGGTGGCTCGCCGGCGAATCCGGTGGAGATGGGCCGGGCCGAACAACTGACGGGTTGGACTCACGCGGTAGCGCCCTTCCAGAGCAAGTCGGCCGGCAAGTCCTATGTCTTTGTAGGCGACGAGTCCTCCTGGGACAATCCTCGAATCCCCGAGACCCCGATGTACGTGGAGTCGAAGCTGCCTACACGAATGCGCGGCTGGATTCACGTCGTAGAGTTCGACGATCCAAGCAATCCCCAGGAAGTGGCGCAATACAAGGTCGGGGATTACGGCGTGCATAACTATTGGGTCGATTGGGATGAAGAGATCCTCTATGTAGGATACTACCAAGGAGGGCTGCGGGTGCTTGACGTGTCGGGAGAACTCATGGGAGACCTGTATGCGCAGGGCCGAGAGATCGGTCGCTTCTACTCGGACGATCCCGAGGGATTCGTTCCGAATTCACCCATGGTCTGGGGTCCGCAGCCGCACAAGGGCAGCATCTTCTTCTCGGACCACCACAGCGGTCTATGGGCAGTGCGCCTGCTTCCCCCCGAGGATGAGGAGAAGGAGTCAACGAGTCCATGAAGTATCGAATGCTTCTGATTCTCTGTATTACGGTTGTATTGACGGGCGCCAGTGCGTCGGTTCGCGCCGCAAGCGATGCGGTAGTCAAGAACTATTACGTCTATGTCGCAGCAGAATCCGATGACGCCGTTTACCTACTGAAATTGGGGCCCGAAGGAGGCCAGGTAGTCAAACGAATTCCGGTAGGAATCTACCCTACCGAGATCGAAGGGCCGCACGGAGTTCGCATATCACCGGACGGGCGGCACTGGTATGTATCCATCGCGCACGGCAAACCGTACGGCTATGTATTCAAGTACTCGACCGGGGATGACGTGGCCATCAACGATGTGAAGGCAGGTTTGTTCCCCTCAACCATGGACATCAGCCGCAGCACCGGTTTGATGTTTGTGGTGAACTTCAACCTGCACGGCGACATGGAGCCCAGCACCATCTCGGTGATAGACACCGCGTCGATGACGGAGGTGGCGGCGATCGAGCAGGGCATCATGCCGCACGGCTCGCGGACGAGCGCCGACGGCAAGTTCCATTACTCGGTGGGCATGATGAGCGACGAGCTCTACGAGATCGAAGTCATGAAGCTGAAGGTCAGCCGAAAACTGCACCTCGCCCAGGATCATGCGGAGGGCTCTGCCCAGGCCGTGAAGCCAACTTGGGTGGAACCTCATCCCATGAAGCGCTTCGTCTATGTGGCACTCCAAGGGGTGAACCAAGTTGCGGAAGTCGATCTGGAGGATTGGAGAATCGTGCGGCGCTTTCAAACCCAGGAGGGGCCTTACAATCTGGCCGTCAGCTCCGACGGGAAGATGCTGCTGGTCACTTGCAAGACCAACCACTCAACAGCGATATGGGATATTGAGGCGGGAAAGGAGCTGGCCAGCGTCCCTTCCAGCCGCAGGATCACCCACGGAGTGACCATCAGTCCAGACAACCGTTTCGCCTTTGTTTCCGTCGAGGGCGTTGGAGGAGAGCCGGGCACGGTTGACGTCATCGATCTGCAGACATTGGAGCTGCGAACTTCTATCGACGTCGGCAAACAAGCCTCCGGCATCGACTTCTGGAAGATGGAATAAGCTTGTGGCTGCGTAATTTAAAGAGCGCCGCCCCCCGCAAGTTCCCGCCAGGAGAATCCTTTCCGATTAAATGTCTTGAGCAACACAATATAGATGTGGCTCTATACAGGAGACATAGGAGGGTCCTGATCCTTGGTGGGCTGATTCATGCGCTTCTCCCCCTCGGCAACCGCCCGTCCAAATATATAGGTCTTCAGCTGCTGAGGCGCCAACCCCGAGACGGCGCGAGAAAACTTCTGCAGGCGGCGCAGAGTTGCGACCTCTCCCGTCCAATGCTCCAAGAGCACGCTGTCCTCGACGAGATTCAACACGCCGTCAACAAAGAGCAGAAGAACAATGGCGTCATCCAGTTGCCCGACCCCGGGGATGAAATCGGGAATCAGGTCCCAGGGCGAGACAATATAGGCCGCAAGGCCGGCCAGCGCCAACTTGGTGCGCCGGGGCACGCGCTCGTCGATCATGAGCTTCGGGACAAGCAGCGCTATCCGGGGCACCGCCAGAAGAGTCTCCTTGATCCACGGCGTTTTCACGACGCCGCGCAGAAGCGTTGCCCACCGGGAAAACTTCATCACTCCCCCATCACCATCCAATCCAAACTCTTTCCAAGCCGCTCCGGAAACTTGAGGAGAACGCCAAGCGGCGGCTTTCTACACCTTGCCGAAGCAGCTTGCTTCCGGAAGAATAAGCCGTCGCGGAGCAATGGCTTGGTTTGTCTAAAATGAGAATCGTAGGGCAAACTGGATCTGCCGCGCAGTGGTGGCGGTGCCATGAAGCCTTCCGGCGCTGGGATTGGGACGGCCAGACGCACCCGCGAAGACTGTGTTGGTCCCCCCGAGAATGCGATCAAAACTTGTATGATTCGGCAGATTGAAAAATTCCGCTCGAAATTGAAGCCGCCGCTTGGCATCCAGGGAAAATTCCCTCTGGAGGGAAACATCGACGTTGAACACGTTCGGTGCGATCAGGGTGTTGCGCCCGGCATTGCCGAGGGCGCCTTCCTCGGGCACTTTATAGACGCAGGGATCAAAATACAACTCCGGAGTTCCCAACTCCTGACCCGGCTCTATCACGAACTTGCCGGTTGTCGGATCAAAACCGCAGCCGGCAGTAACGCCCTTTGTGGGGTTATTGTTCTGGCCGGGAAGCAAGTCAGGCCGGCTGGCGGCGAACAGGAATCCGGGAGTACGGACTTGGGTCCGAGGAATGAACGGGATTCCAGTGCGAAAAGACAGGATGCCTCCCAGCCGCCAGCCTCCAAAAATGTGTGAAAGGACCCCAGAATTCCACCATTGCTGCCCACTACCCCAGGGGAAAGTGTAAAAGTAGTTCAGCACCAGGCGGTGGCGGATGTTGAAATTCGAAAGGCTCCGGTCCAAAGTGCGCAATAAGCCGTACTGGGCGGAACCCGAATCCGAAAAGGGAGCGGAGGCGTCATCCACGGATTTGCTGTAGGTATAGCCAGCCTGCAAAGAGATTCCCCGGCTGAGGCTCTTGCTGGCGGAAAGCTGCAAAGAGTTATAAAAGGACTGCGCATCGCTGCTGACAATGTTAATCCCTCCGAAAGCGGGATTCACCGGACCGGAATCCGGGGGGAAGAAGAGCGACCCGTCAGCCCTGGTGACGGGAACAGGAAACAGATTGGCTTCGTAGCCACGAAACAAATGGTTGCCCCTGGCCCCCACATAGGATGCTTGAGCGCGCCAGCCTCCGGGAAGCTGCTGTTGGAGCGAGAAGTTGTAGCGCAGCACCATGGGGGTGGTCGTGTCCCGGTCCAGGGACTGAGCCAGGAGGGGTATTCCCGCGCCGGCCGCCACCGCGTCGGGAAAGGTCCCGGAGGAATCGAAGTTAGGTCTTACGGCTATCTGGGTATAAGGAACCGTGCTTTTTTGTCGATCCACCACATGTTCGAGCAATTGATCGTAGTAAATCCCAAATCCGGCGCTCAGCACCGTGTTCCCGCCGGCGTCGGGAGACCAGCGAATGCCCAGGCGTGGAGAAAAATTACGCAGCGAAGGATTGTTCTCCAGGAGGCGTCCGACCTCAATCGCCGAGTCCCGCACCGGGTCGCGGAGGAAAACGGTTTTGCCGAATTTATCACTGATGACGGTGGTAAATTCATAGCGAAGGCCCATGTTGAGCTGGAGACGGGGTTTGACCCGATAGGCATCCTGAACATAAAAGCCCACCAGAGTCTGGCGGTAATTCCGCCTGCTGTCGGAGCCCGGCAAAGCAACCTGCAGGGTGGTGCCACTCGGTCCCGCCTGGAGAAAGCTGTCCAAACTGTTGAAAGACCATTGGCCGGATGTCAGGTAGTTCGAGACCATGTCCAAGCGATAGCGATGAACTTCAAAACCAAACTTCAGGGCGTGGGCTCCCCGCTGGACCACCATATCATCCGCAAATTGAAAGGTGTTCATAATGTTCGTATCCGGTTGGACGAAAAAAGGGCCGAAAGCGGTCAAACCGGGAACATCAATCCACCCAAACTGGGGAGCGTCAGGCAGAAAGTACAGCGAACGGGGAATCTCAATGGAGGAGAGACTCTCGGAGGCATCCGCCGGCCGGGTGTACCCCAGGCGGAGCGAGTTCAAAAGACGGGGATTAAAAATTTGCGTGTCCACCAGGGTCAGATACTGCTGGCGGCTGTTGGTCAGCGTCGAGAAGACAACGGAGGGCGATCCGCTCCGGCTGCCGGCGTCATCAAAGGTATAGCGAAAGAAGAGGCTGTTGCGGTCCGAAACCCGATGATCCACGCGAAACGTGAAAAAGTTTTCGTCGGTCGGCAGGAACAGGGGGGCGGCGTTTATGCCGACTCCTCCCCCCAGCGGGACCGAGTTGGGTATAGGATAGAGCGCCAGGTAGGGTTTCACGCTGGGGGCTACCGGGACGGTCCGAAGCAGCTTTCCGGCTTTGTCCGTGATGATCCCCTGCCGGGCCAGTTCGTCCGGAAAGAAGTCGATTTCGGTCTTGGCCAGCCGGTCGCGCAACCCCTCAAAGCTTCCCATGAAAAAGGTCCGGTCTTTCACCACCGGGCCGGTGAGCGTGAATCCGAACTGGTTGCGTTTGAAGGGAGTCGGCTCGGGACCAGGGTCAAAGAAATTGCGGGCATCGAGCTTGCTGTTGCGAAAGAACTCGAAGAAGGTGCCGTGGAACTCCGGGGTCCCGGAGCGGGTGATGGAGTTCAGGATACCGCCGCTGCCCCGGCCATACTCGGCGGCATAGCTGCGGCTGAATACCTGAACCTGTAATACCGCATCCGAGCCCAGTTGCACGCCTGCCGCACTGCGCGGGACCTGATTCTCGTAATTCATAATGTTGGTCCCGTCCAGCAAGAATACGTTCGAGGTGGAGCGCCCCCCGGCGACGGTCAGGCCGCCGCTGCCGCCCCCGCGTTGGGCCGAACCGCCAAACGGATCGCTGACCCCGCTTTGGAGGGTGGCCAGTTGGCTGTAACTGCGGCCGTTGAGAGGCAGTCCCACCAGTTGGCTCTCGCTGATCTGGTTCTCCGTGGCGATGGAGGAAGGTTCCGCCGTTTCCTCGCCGGGCGCCTGGGCCATCTGCTCTTGGGGTCCGGGAGCTTGTTCCAGGACAAAGTCCAGGCTGACCCGTTGCCCAGCCCGCAGTTGCAATCCTTGCCGCGTCCGGCCTGCAAAGCCAGGCCGGGAAGCCTGGACTTCATAGCTGCCGGTGGCCAGTTGCAGGATTTCAAACTGTCCTTCCGCGTCGCTGGTAACCGTGTAGTTCTGCCCCGTCTCAAGGTTTTTTGCCGTCACCGTGGTTTCAGGGATGGGAGCCCCCGTGGGAGTCTGCACCCTGCCGCGCATCGTGGCCGCGGTCTCCTGCGCCGGCAACCCCGTCGTCGGCAAGAAAAGCAGCGTGACCAAAATTGCCGCCGGTAAAGTCAAACCGGGCCGTTGCAGTTCTGCCGCAATCCGCCTCCAGAACATTTTCCTGAAAGCATGCCCATCGGGGGAGAGGCCCCGGAGCAACTCGTGATCAGGACGTTTTTTCAGGTTGCGGGTTTCGCTGAGGTTGTTTGGCTTGGCGCCGCCGGATAGCCGATCCATCGTAAACTCCACAAAAGTCAGATTCGAAGGAGCATCCTTCCAAGAATTCCCACCGAGTCGGCCTTCCCGGCTTGCAGACCGTCCCCCGCAGAGCGGGTGGCCGGGCAATCTTCACCGCCGGGATAGGGTGCCTTTTCGGCAATCTACTATAACATCAGGGAGTTCCATTTTAAGAAGCCTCTCTGTCGGGCGGCTCCGTTGCGGCTCCATCTACAGCACTGCGATGGCGGCGTTCGGGAGGATAATCGCTGAGGAGGCAGGCGATCCTCTGCGCGCCATGCGCGAGGCGAATTCCGATGGGGTTGCTTGCTGAACCGGATAAGCCGTCCCTATAATTGTCAGATGCCCGGACGCGCCACGCCCTGGACCGCGCCGTGGATCGGCTCTACCGCGCGAAAGGCTTCGCGTCGGAGCGAGAGCGCGTCGAACATCTGTTCATGCTCTATGAGAAAATGCGCGCGTCGCTGGCAGCCGCGATGAAAGCGAAACCGAAACGGCGGCGGGCAAGGGGCAAATCGAGAGGAGGGGGGCGGTGATGGGACGTTTGAACAAACTGGATGGTTGGGTGCGCGGCATCTCCTATCGCTTCCTTGGTTTTCTTGAAGATCGGCTTGCGCCGCTCATCTTGATGGTTCTTTTAGCCGTGGTCATTCTCTCGACCCTGTTCTGGGACTCGTGGCGTGGAGAGGAGTCCGGCAGCACGGCAATCCGCAATCTTGTCCTGGTCCTTGCCGCGATAGCCGCTTTGCCCCTTGCGATCTGGCGCAGTAAGGTGGCCGAACGCCAAGCCGCCACAGCGCAACGCCAGTCCGAAACAGCTCAGCGTGGGCTGCTGAACGAACGCTATCAGAAAGGAGCGGAAATGCTGGGCAGTAAGGTGCTCGCGGTTCGTTTGGGAGGTATCTATGCCCTTGCGCGTCTGGCCCGTGAGTATCCCGTAGACTATCATCTGCAGATTATGAGTCTCCTCTGCGCTTTTGTTCGCCACCCGACTGGGGAACATGTTGAGGCAGCCGAGCCGATAAACGGTGGATCATTAACCCCAACCGCCGAATTCAATAGCGGCTGGGATAAGGGAGGCAACGATCGCCCACTGCGGGTTCGCGAGGATGTTCACGCAGTCATGACGGCGGTTCGAGAACGCAGCGAGGCACAGATCGAAATAGAGAAAGAAGGGGAATACCGGCTGAACTTGTCCGGCGCGAATCTGAATGATGCGGATATATTCGATACAAATCTGCCCGGTGCGAATCTAAAGGAAGCGAAGCTAAACCGTGCGAATCTGGTCGGGGCAAAGCTGGAGGGGGCGTATCTGATGGACGCGGAGCTGGCCAGTGCGAAGCTGTGGGAGGTGAAGCTGAACCGTGCGAATCTGGATAGGGTGGACCTAACTGGTGCTGACTTGCTGGATGCGAAGCTGAGGCGCGTGAATCTGGTCGAGGCGAACCTGGAGGGGGCGAACCTGGATGGTGCGAATCTGACCGGTGCCTTTGACATGAGAGGTTGTAAAGGTCTTACCCAAGAACAACTTGATAAAGCGGTTGCGCGTGAAGACAACCCGCCGAATCTAAAGGGTGTTGTTGATGCCGAGACCGGAAAACCTCTGGTCTGGCGCGGCGCTTCGCCGAGTGGGTGACGGAAGCGATCTTGAGTTGGTAGGCCGGGTGAGTTTCTTTCAGGGAGCATCCGCGCTCCCCTTTGTGGGCGAGCTGATCCTGACCGGCAGTCGCGAGCCGAACGACAAGGTTTCCCATGATGGGTCAGGCGGTGTCGTGCTCCCTGATCCACTCGCGAAGGGCTTCGTCAATCCGAGTCTGCCATCCGCGACCGGCCACCTTGAAGTGATCGATCACGTCGCGGGAAAGACGGATGGTGGTTGACACTTTTGGCTTGTCCACCGGTGGCCGACCACGTCGAACGGTAACTTTGGCGAACTTCTCCGGCCAGCCATCCTTGGAAAGGTCCGGCGCGTCATCCCGATCAAAACCTTGGCGTGTAGAGTGCTTGTTCCCGTTCATTAGCTTTCCTCATGCTGATAATACGATGCGCGGCGTTGCGAGGCGTCCAGACGAGGATCACCATCCTCCCGTCAAGAAACCCTATGGTGATGAAGCGATCCTCGCCGTAGCGCTGCCGGTCGTCCGCAACGGTCAGCGTAGCGCCCGCGAATACCTCGTCGGCGCGAGCCATGTCGAGACCTCTAGCCTCAAGTATGGCCTTGCGCTTCATTGTGTCGAACTCAATCGTCAAGAATTATTGTTACCACAATAAATCGGATTAGTCCAGTAGTGACCGTCCATGGACCTGTGCCGGACCGGGAAATGCAAGAGCGTTGCTCACAAACGCAGCGGCGGTACTGGAACCTCGCGAACCGGACCGCGTTGAGGCTGCGGGTCGTCTTCGGCCTGCCGCTACGCCGACACAGTCGCCGAGATTCGCATTTTGCGTCAGGCAGGTTCCCATCAGAAACAAACTCTTGCGGGTCTATTTTAAGAACGATAAGCAGCTTGATTGGGCTATACAAATCTTCCGCAATCGGAAGAACTGCGGCGCGGTCAGCACCTTCTTCGTGCGGCGACTGTAGCATCACACCGGACAGCCGCTTTGCTGGCGGCCCATGAGCCTTCAAACAAACGGATCGACCAGTTCTACGCCACTGGCTTCGAAATCTTGCCGGTTCCGGGTCGCAAGCTGCAATTCGTGAGCGAGGGCGGTTGCGGCAATGAGGCTGTCCTTGATCGGCATCGGTCTTCCAAGAGAACGAAGATGCGCCAGCAGTTCGGCCCAGCGCAATCCCGTCTTGGCGTCCCATGGCACACAGTGAATGCGGCGGGTGACCTCGTCGAACCAGCGTTGGAGGTCTCGGCGCCGCCGTCCAGGTGGAAGCAGCAGGATGCCGAAGCGCACTTCCCCCAGGATCACGGGATCGATTGCCAAGTCGCGTTCGTTACGCCTCAACCACTCGATCACCCTCATATCCGGACTCGGCTTGGTTGCCTCGCACAGCACATTGGCGTCGACAAGACACGTCATGGTAGTGATCCGAGTGAGTCGGTGGACTCCGATTCGATAGGCGCGAACCAACCCTTTACAGGACAGGCGAGCAGTGTGTTTACCAAGCCCTGGTTCTTGGGGGCGGCGACTACCAGACGATATTTGCCTTTATCCACCCGTTCTATATCAAACGCTTGGCCCGGCTCAATTTTGTCCTGATTGCGAAACTCAGCCGGTATGACGATCTGACCCTTCGATGAGATGACAGTCTTCATAGTAGGTAAGATAACGTCTTACTTGAAAATCGTCAAGTCCAAGAATGCCTGCCCCACCTGAATGCCTGTCGCCACCTTTCGGAATTATCGGAATGTTCGGTAGATTCGGTTCTCTCGGCAGATTCGGTTTCCTCGGTAGATTCGGAATTCTCGGAAGAATTTTGTTGCTCCCGGAATTTACGCGAGGGACAATCGGGCCGGAGGGCGTTTGTGAAGTTTACGAGGGGAGAGGAGTGGAGGAAAAATGTTTTTTTGCAAAACAAAGCCATTTCAAAACTTCTGATATCCAGCTATCCAATTGCAGTATAAGGAGATATGAGATATGCAGAAGATCGGGCATTGGGTTCGTTATTGGCTTCGTTATGCTAAAAAGACTTCAGAAAGGCAAACGAAGCCATTCAACCAATCTCCTAATAGGGGGTTAAGTGGGGCAGGCGGAGAAAAAAACGTGCAGGGCTGGAGGAAATGGAGCACTGGCCTTAACGGCCTGTGCTCTCTGACAAGGCAGGCAGGAATGCCTACCCTACCTGCCTGTCGCTACCTGATGCCGTGGCGGTATGCGTCTTTGCGAGGAATGCTTTAGGACATCCAGCTGCAACCCAGCCCTAAGCCTTTGATTTGAATGGCGCGCCTGACTGGATTCGAACCAGCGACCTTTGGTTCCGGAGACCAACGCTCTATCCAGCTGAGCTACAGGCGCGTGGTACTATCCTATTTTGCTTCATTCGCATATGCAACTTGAATTTCTGTCTGCGGCGAATCTGGGGCATACTAGCTGTTCCAGGTTTTCCATTTCCCCCGGCAATACGCCTGAAGAAGGAAGGTCCGCGCGATAACCGTCAGCACGATGAGAAATGCGGCTGCAACGGTAGCAGCGGGGACGCATGGTTTTGGCGAAAGGCACCCTGGGCGAAGGGGGCGACAGGCAGGGGTTCCATAGGAGCGGCAAGGCCCCGTAACAGTCCCGCTCCGAAATCCGCCGGACGCCGGAGTTTCAGAAGCCGCTTCCCTTGCGGCAGCGCCGGGCAGGCGGCACCAGGAAACTTTAAATCTCCGGACCTTATTCCACTCCGCCATGATCTCAGACTTACTGGCCCTCCTCAACTCCTTCACGATTGACATGATCTCCACCCTGGGATACACCGGCATCGTTCTATTGATGGCCATCGAAAGCGCCTGCACTCCTTTTCCCTCGGAGGTCATCCTGTTCTATTCCGGATATCTTGCATGGACGGGAGATTTAAACATCTGGTGGGTAGCTACGATGGCCGCGTTGGGATGCAACTGCGGTTCCAGCATCGGTTACTGCATGGGAGCTTACGGCGGGCGACCGTTCCTGCTGCGGTACGGAAAATACCTGCTGCTCTCCCGGCGGGAGATAGAGATTACCGATCGTTGGTTTGAACAATACGGCCAATGGACGGTCTTTTTCAGCCGCCTGCTGCCCATGATCCGGACATTCATTTCTTTTCCAGCCGGCGTGGCCGGAATGAATTTCTGGAAATTCAACCTGTACACCTTCCTGGGCTCGTTCCTGTGGTGTTTTGCGCTGGCCTACGCCGGCTACAAGATGGGCGCTTACTGGACGACCTTGCGAGTTTATTTCCACAGATTCGGTGACGTCATTGGGGTCTTCCTGGCGGTCATGGCGGCTGTCTACGTCTGGTTGTACTGGAAATACCGAATCAGGGAAGAAGCCTAGAATCTTCCCCTGAATACAGGGGCTGGCGGTTCACCCCGCCGGTTAGCAGAAATCTGGCGTATAATGCCGCTTGCGACAGGGTCGTAATTACAGTATTTTCTATTCGACGGAGCGCCTCAAAGACACAAAATTGCGCGGAAGAGACGGTATGTGCTTTCAGGCAGAATGGCGAAACCTCACCGCTCTGCAAGCCAGTTCGGTGGGAAGAGTATTCTGGAAAGGGGTAACTATGCGGAAGTTTCTTTTTTTGATCGCAATATCTTGTTTTGCCGTATCAGTAGGCGTGTCCCAGGACCAAGTTACGGTTCCCCGGGCGATTGTCGCGTATCCCGATATGGTTTTGTACAACGGTAAAATCATGACGATGGATGATATCTCGCCGAGCACTTCGCCCGGCAGCGTCGTTGAGGCCATCGCGCTTCGGGACAAAAAGATTATGGCGCTGGGCACGGACACCGAGATGCTGAGCTACGCCGGACCTGAAACGAAAAAGATGGACCTGAAAGGACGAACCGTGGTTCCCGGCGTGGTGGACCCGCACACGCATATTCACAACAACTATATGAGCGCCTGGCTGGAGGAGAATCCCCAGGCTATCGAAAGCATGGGACGGACCTTTTCAGTCGGAGGCAGCACAGTCGAGGATCTCAAGCGCGGAATCGAGCTGGTATTGAGGGAGCGCATGGGTGACGCCCCGGAAGGACAGTGGGCCTTTATCAACCTTCCCACGAACGATCCGGACAATCCTGGATCGGGCACCGGAATCGGCGTGAAGTTTTTGCAGCAGAAAGAAATGACGCTGCAAGAACTGGATTTGCTGGCTCCCAACCATCCGGTCTTTGTGCGGTCGCATCCGGCTTCCATCATCAATTCGGCGGCGAAAAGAGAGATTCAGAAGATTTATGGCCAGATGCCCCCGCTGGAAACGGCCGATGAGCAGGGATTCGGCGAGCTTACCGACTACAATCGCTCCCTGGTGGTGGACGGGTATTTCCGCCTGCATCCGGAGGAGTTGGCTGCGGTGGTGGAGGAAGGCTTGCACAAGTACTCCGCTGTCGGCGTGACGTCCTATGTTTCCCACATTATGGGTTTGCAGTTTCTGAACGTCTTCCAGACGCTGGTTCGAGAAGACCGGATGCCTATCCGCTTTGGATTCACGCACTATTTTGGTTTTCAGAGCAACGAGGACCCGTCGGCGTTCTACATGCGCTTGGGAGACATGGCGGGGCTTGGAACCGATTACTTTTGGTCGGCTGGCGTCGGTCTCGGCAACATCGATTCCGGTCCGCCGATGATATGCAGCTCGATGGAAGGGCCGGCGGAGCTCAAGGAGCGGGAGTGGTGCCGAAATGCCCCCGGCTCAGCCTTCGCCAAGGGTATATTGAGCGCCATCTTGGCAAGAGGAAGAATTGCAACCGGGCACGCTTACGGAGACAAGGGCGTCGATTATTTGATGGATAGCGTCGAGGAAGCGATGGAGATCGACCCGACGATTACTCTGGAATATGTGCGCTCCCGGCGATTCAGCTCCGATCACTGCGGCTTCTATCCTCGCCCGGACCAGATGCCGCGCATGGCCAATCTTGGGTGGTGGATCAGTTGCGGAGGCAACGTGCTGAGCCGGAGTTATCCGTGGCTGGAACAATACGGGATGCAGTACGCCAAATGGATATCGCCCGTGAAAAGCCTTATCGAGAACGGCATCAACGTGGTCTATGAGATGGAAGCCGGTGTCGGGGTCCAATCTAACACCTCTGAACCCTACTGGGCCCAAGGGTACGCGTTGATCAGCCGCAAGAACGAGTACGGCGCAATGGTTACGCCCGAGGAAGCCATTGACCGTGTAACGCTCATGAAGATGTCCACCGCCTGGCCTGCCAAGTACGCTCTGCGGGAAAAAGACCTTGGCACGCTGGAAGCCGGCAAAATGGGAGACCTGCTGGTGCTAAACAAGGACTACTTCACAATCCCGGTGAACGAGATTCCAGAGGTGTTCCCGGTGATGACTATGGTGGGGGGGAATATTCTGGTTTTGCGGTCTGAGTACGCCGATGAAATTGGCGTGAGCCCTATCGGTCCGCAGCTCATTTTCCGCGAACGCAATCGGTATACGGGCTCCGGCGATTAAGTATTGTCAGCGCCGGATGGCTGCTGCGGGCCACGCGGCGGGAAGTTGCCCTTCCGTTGGGACTTGGAGCCGCTTACTGCCCAGGCGGGCGATAAGCGGCTTTTTTTTGGGCGGCTGCGTCCATCTCTAGGGGAGTAAGCGGAACGGTCGTTTTCAGCTTGACCGCTCCGGTCGCGTTGACAATCAGGGAAGCAGCAACGGCACGCACATTGTCCGGAACATCGGCAATGACAGCAACGTCGGCACCCGCCGCTTCAACTCTTCCAACCAACACGTAGGGCTTATTCATGGCAATCGGCCCTATCCGAGCTTCGGTCTGCTGAACCGAATCTCCTTCCGCGAGAGCCTTTGGCTGAATACACGCTCGAATCCTTATTTTGGCGGGGTCTTGAACCGCCTCCCGCAATCATTCTGGCCGATTCAAGCGCACGGTTTCCATAGCCGTCCCTGCGTCTGCAAAAATAAATTATGCGTCTGGATAGATTTTTTTCTGTTGTTAGCAAGTTAAAATGTCCGGTATATGTAGCAAGTGAAATGTCCGCTTTCATGATTCTACCGAAAGTGATTTGGCGCTGACCGAAGGAGCCCGTAGGGCGACGGAGGTGAGCGCCAAATGGTGTTGTCGGGAAGCCACAGGGCTCCGCCGCCGACCGCCGCACCGGATCGCCACCCCCTCGGAGGAGTAGCGGCCCACCGTGTGCGGCCCATAGCCAATGCTTAACGTCCCATCCAGGTGTTCATAGACGGTCACCCGGCAGCCCGCCAGAGTCCCGCGCCAAGGAGTTTTCTCGATCTGGAGGAGGCGGTTCTCCAGACTGACCGTATTGTCCCGATTCACTATCCGCTGGTGCTGGATCGAGAAGATTCGCTCTAACTCCCGCCTGGCTGACGGCAAAAAGGCGCTGCCTGGTTGGGTGGCCGGCACGGCAAAGCGCCGGTTGAACTCCCCGATATAGCCCTCCCGCAGGAACCGATTCGCTGCCTCTAGCGTGATGATTCCCCGCAGGCGCAGTTCCTGCGGCAGCCGCCCTTGCCAGGTCCCGAAGTTCCGCTCGCTGCGTCCCCGCGCCTGCGGCGAATAGGCCGGAATCATCTGAATGCCCAGCTCCCGCAGGGCGCGGCCCACCTGGGTCAGCCGTTGCCGATCCACCGGCTCGCCCGCCTTCCGGGTCAGGAAGAAATGACTGGCCCGGTCGCTATAAAGGGCGCAAAAGATCCCCTGCTGCTCGACCACCTCCCGCAGGGCAGCCAGCACCGTCCGCGTCGATTCCTGCTCTACCAGTTGCGCATAGTAAATCTCGCTGCTGGCATCATCCAGGACCACCAGCAGGTCATACCAGCGATCATCGACAAACCACCGATGCTGGCTCCCATCCAGATGCAGCAGCATTCCCGGCAACGGCCGCCGGGGCCGCCTCTGGCGGTGCAGGCCCCGCTTCCGCCTCCTGTTCACTAGCCCCGCCCCTTGCAATGCCAGCTTCACCCAGGTGTAGCTCAGCCGGAGGCCGTGCTCTTCCCGCAGCTTTTCGTGAAAGTGCCGCACGTTGAAGTCAAAGTACTTCTCCTGATACAGCCCCAACACCTTCTCCACCGTCCCCAGGGGTACCCGCCGCGGACTCGGCTTTCCCCGCCGCCGGTCAAACAGCCCGTCGTAGCCGTACTGCTCGTACCGGCTGCGCCACCGCCTCATCTGCCGGTCGCTGATCCCGATGATCTCGGCTGCCTGCCACCAGTTGATCCGCTTCCCTATCGCTCGCAAAATTACTTCTTGTATCTTCATCGCCCGCTCCATCGCAGCTTCCGAGTAGAACTTCATGCCACCTCCTGGCAAAAAGCCCTACCCTACGCCGCTCAAAGCGGACATTTCACATGTTAATTAGACCGGACATATCATGTGCTAACGACACTGGATAGATTTTTTTCTTGACAAGGAGAGAGGAAAAAGCGAGAATGTTATTGCAACTGAGTTGCAATAACAGATGCCACTCAGTTGCATTAAAGAGTTTGCGGCAGACGATTTGCTGCAAATGATAGGGCACGCACCACATTGAAAATTTCTTGAGGATGGTCCGTCTCGGATGCATGAAAATCATGCGGAGGTATTTTTGAGACCACCTCTTGAAGAATACTCTGCCAGGGGAAAATCGAACTGGATAGAGGTGAAGTTGGAAAATAGTTGAAGAGAATGAAGGAAGAGCAGGGTCACAGGCGAGTTTAGGACCCCGACGACCCGTACTTCTGCCAGTCATAACAGCCACGAGAGCTACTTCAGGCGACCGTAATCGACCCCTGCAACATACCACTGACTACGGTCTGTTCGCTAGACCACTCCGGTCGGCATGCCTGCCTTGCTCCTCTCTGGTTGTTCGGTCCACAGCAAGAAACCTAACCAAGAAAGAGAGGAACACTATGCTTCGATTTATGATTGTATTCACCTTGCTGATCTCTCCGGGGCTTCTTTCGGCCCAGAGCGATCAGACGGTGATTGAAGGACGTATGATCAGCGGGGATCTGACCGATCCAAATGGCTTTCCGATTGCAGGAGCAACTGTAGAAATCATTGAAAACAAAGAGTATACGATCTCCGATGCTGTCGGCTCATATCGCTTGGCCAATGTGCCCGACGGGGAGTTCACAGTCCGCGTCACGTCGGAAGACTTCGAACCTGTCGTGGTTCGGGTATCTGCCGAGACGACCGTCCTCCCGGTCCAGATGACCGAGATCAAGCGCAACCGAGCGTCCGTCGAGGTGGTCGCGTCGGTGGAGGATCTCCGTACGTCAATTCCGGGTTCTTTGCATCTGATTACCAAAGAAGACTTGATCGCTTCCAAGCCGATCGACGCGAACGAGGTACTCCGGCGCGTTCCCGGAGTCAACCTGCGAGAAGACTCGGGCCCTGTCGCGATGCGACTCAACATCGGCATGCGCGGCCTGAATCCCAATCGCAGCCGCAAGGTGCTCATGCTGGAGGACGGGATCCCGATAGCACTTGCGCCGTACGGGGAGCCCGACATGTACTACTCCCCGCCGATCGAGCGGATGAGCCGGGTCGAGATCCTGAAGGGCAGCGGCCAGATCGCCCACGGCCCGCAGACGATCGGAGGGCTGGTGAATTTCGTCACGCCGGAGCCGCCTTCGAAGTTTCACGGGGACTTGAACCTGGAGGGCGGACATCGCGGCTTTTTCGTCGGCCAAGCGTCCCTGGGCGGAAGCAACCGCGACCAGTCCCTGGGCTGGATCGCCAACTACCTGCACAAGCAGGGGGACGGGTGGCGGCAGTTCTACTACGATATCGAGGACGTGCAGACCAAGTTCAGCCTGAAGCCCAACGACCGCCACACGATCGCGCTGAAGGCAGGCCTCTACGACGAGGTCTCGAACTCAACCTATCTCGGCCTGACCACCCCGATGTACGAGGCGAATCCGAACCAGAACCCCGTGCCTTCAGACACGCTCGACGTGGAGCGGATCTCCAGCTCGCTCTCCCACTCCTTCACGATCAGCCCCAACGCGGTTCTGAGCAGCACAGCATTCCTATACACCACCAAGCGGTTCTGGGGTCGGCAGGATTTCGACCGGTCAGACAGGGGGCGCGACTACCTGGGAATTGCCGGGGACCAGAGCGTCCTCGGGGGAGCGATTTACCTGCGTAACTCGTCAGGAAACAGAAACCGCCTCTTCAACGTCTACGGCGCCCAGACGAACTACGGGCTCAAGCACTCCTACGGCAATCTCAACATGGGCGTCCGCTACATCTACGAGAAAGCGCACGACCGCCGGGTCAACGGGGACCACTTCAACTCGAGGACCGGCATCATCCGCGACGACGAGTTCCGCTACGGGAGGGCGTTCGCCGGCTACATCCAGAACCGCTTCTTGATCGGCTCGCGGGTTACCCTGACGCCCGGCGTCCGCTTCGTGCACTACAACCAGGAACGGCACATCACGCGCAAGCGCGTGTCAGGAGAGCCGACGAATGCAGATATCCGCAAGGACAACGGCGTCACGACAGCCATCCCTGGGCTCGGCTTCTCGGTGCGGGCGCACGACGACGTGACCTTCTTCACTGGCGTCCATCGGGGCTTCGCCCCTCCCGGGACCAAAATCGCGATCACGAGCAGCGGCGAGAATCTCGACCTGGACTCGGAACTGTCTTGGAACTACGAGGCTGGCATCCGGCTGGCAGGACAGCGGGCTGTTTCCGGCGAGTTCACGTTCTTCCGCATGGATTTCTCGAACCAGATCATCAGCTCTGCCGAGTCCGGCGGCGCCACCACGACGGTAACCAACGGCGGCGCCACGCTGCACCAGGGCTTCGAGAGCTCCGTGAAGGTGCATTGGAACCGCTTGGCGGATATCGCTGGGTGGAGCCTGTACACGGACGTGCGCCACATGTACCTGCCGGCGGCCGAATTCACGAAAAACGAGCTCTACGGCGGGAACCGGCTGCCCTATGCTCCGAAGCAAACCTTTGGCGTGATCTTCGGCGCGAAGCAGAACGGGGGCTTGAGCTTCCAGCTTGACCTGAATGCCGTCGCGGAACAGTTCGGCGATAACCGGGAAACACTCGCGCCGTCCGTGGACGGCACTGTGGGACAGCTCCCGTCGTACCAGGTCGCGAACCTTGCCATCGGGTACGAGATTCGGCGCGAACGCTGGATGTTCGAGCCGTATTTCACGATCAAGAACGTCTTTGACGAAACCTACATCTCGTCGCGCGCGCCGCAAGGGATTCAGCCTGGCCTGTTCCGGCAGGTGAACGGCGGCTTGCGAATAAGCTTCTAGCCGCTGGCAAGGCAAATTCGCCGTGGGGGAGGGCTGGAACAGCTCGACAAACAGCACGGGCTGAGGCTCACGCGCCAGCGCCGCCTGGTCACGCGCAGGGAAAAATCGAACTGGATAGAGGTAAAGTCGGAAAATAGTTGAAGAGAATGAGGCAAGAGCAGGGTCACAGGCGAGTTTAGGACCCCTACGACCCATACTCCTGCCAGTCATAACAGCCACGAGAGCTACCTCAGGCGACCGTAATTGACCTCTGCAGTATACCACTGCCTGCGGTCTGTTCGCTAGACCACTCCGGTCGGCATGCCTGCCTTGCTCCTCTCTGGTTGTTCGGTCCACAGCAAGAAACCTAACCAAGAAAGAGAGGAACACTATGCTTCGATTTATGATTGGATTCATCTTGCTGACCTCTCCGGGGCTGCTTTCGGCCCAGAGCGATCAGACGGCGGTTGAAGGAACCGTTGTCGACTCGTCATCCCTTATCCTAGTGGGCGCGGACGTCTTCCTCGAAGACACCAGTTCCGGGCTTGCGATTCACCAAGTTACTGACAGCGAGGGTCGTTTCCAGTTCGTCGCCAAGCCTGGAAACTACCAGGTCACTGCGGCCATGTCCGGCTTTGACAGCGTCACCCAGAATCTGACTTTGACGCACACGAAGCCAGCCGACTTGCACCTGAAGCTGGCGCCTGCTGCTCTGGCAACCCAGGTTGTGGTCCTCTCCGGCTCCCGCGAGCAGGAGCTGATCCAGAACTCAACCACTAAAGTGGACGTGATCCCGCAGAGACTGCTCCACGACTCAGGATATGAAACGGTGCGGGACGTTTTGTCCGAGGAACCTGGGATCGTCACACGAAGCGGCTCCTCCGGCAGCCGCTCTGAAACTCAGATTCAAGGAATCGACTCGCGCCAGAGTCTGATCCTGATCGACGGCCTTCCCCTGGTCGGAACCAAAGGCGTCAAGGCGGGCATCCTGAACATGGATCGTCAATCGTTGGGCCGCCTCGAGCGCATCGAGATCGTCAAGGGTGCCTCCTCGGCCCTCTACGGCTCCGATGCCATCGGCGGGGTCATCAACATGATCACACGCAAACCAAGGTATCCGGTGGAGGCCAGCGTCACCACCAGCCGGAGGAGTCGACAACATATCAGCTTGGCTTCGACTACGGCCTGGGGAAGATCCGCTTCGCCGCCAATTTCTTCCGCAACGACATCCGAGACCTGATCCAATCGGAATTTATCGGTCGGCCCAGGACCTCGGAGCAGATACAAGCTCTTCTCCGAACCTTTGACATCAGTCCCGAGTTCGCCCCGACTCTCAACCGTTATTTCTACCTCTATCAGAATGTAGACAACGTCTACACCTCGGGCATCGAGAGCAAGGTCGAGATGAAACTGACCGGCGACCTGATGCTCTCGACCGGATACGCCTACCTGGACGCTCGTGACAAAAACACCGACGCCTTTCTCAGCGGGCGGCACCGCCACCACGGGAACTTCCGAATCTTCTACAGCTCCAGCCGGCTCGGCGGGTTACGGATGAACCTGCGTAGCACCTACCTCAGCAAGTGGGCGGTGTCCGGCAGGGGAGGGACGGCTCTGGGCGATGCATATCAGATCTGGGATTGGTATGTCGCCAAACCCATCTCCCGGGGAACGGAGCTGTTTTTCGTGGTGGACAACTTGTTCGACAGTAAAGATTCTTCCCTCAGCACCACTCAGCCTTCTTTCCTGCGGGCCGATCCCGGACGATTGTTCCGCGTCGGCATGCGATGGAGGTTCAGCCGTGATTAGACGCTCTGGAACGGCGCTCCCCTAACAGAGGAGTTGAAGCAAGAAACAATGTCTCTGTCGAGACTTTCACGACGGAGTTTATGGGCTGCCTGGCGGTCTCCGCCAAGTAGCCCAAGGGGCAGAGGCTGGCAAGAGAGGAGAAATGAGCATGACAGATGAAGGTGGAAGGCATCGATTGCAGGTCCTTTCCAGCCAAGAAGAGTTCGGATCAGTAGCCAGATGTCCCCGCGGCTGTATTCATATCTGCGTGGGAAATACATCTTTGAGGCTCTCGACAAAACAATATTGGGAGTTAGTGGATTTGTTGGCGGAATCGACTCCGAAGATCGCAAGTCTTACCGCCGCTGAGCATCTCATTCGAGAAATCATTCATTAGAAAGGGGCCGGAGAGCTCCTTTAAGAATCAGGTCGCACGTACTGTGTTCGTTTTGTGCCATTTAGACGGAACGGATGTAATGGTGGACTCGAACTTAAACGTTTTCCAACCAACGAGGAGATCAGAATGAAAAACCTAGTAAAGACCGGTATGTTGAACCGTTTCAGACGTGCATTGCCCACTCTGTTGTTGGCATTAATGTTCACACTGCCGCTGGCGGCGCAGACAGAAGGAATCCTGCTTATGGCCCACGGCGGCGACGACACCTGGAACGAGGCAGTCCTCAGTCTGGCCACCCAGCTCGACCAGACCACGCCGGTTGAAGTGGCTTTCGGCATGGCAAATAAGCGAACGATCCAGGAAGCGGTGAGCCGGTTGTCGGAGAGGGGGGTGGCGGGGATCGCGGCTGTTCCGCTGTTCATTTCCTCCCACAGTTCGGTCATCCGTGCGACGGAGTATCTGTTGTCGGCGCGTGAGGAAGCTCCGCCGGAGCTGGAAAGATTTGCCCGGCATGGATCACGACGACACGGACGCGGCGGCACGGACCCGGCTGCGCACGACGACACCACGGCCCCGGTTGCTCAGGCCGATGACATGGACCTGGCTGCTCACGACGCGATGTCCGATCTGACAACGCCGGTCGAGGCCACAGTTCCCATACGGGTGACGACGGCGCTCGATCGCCATCCGCTGGTGGCCGACATTCTTGTTTCTCGGGCGGAAGCGCTCAGTCGCAATCCTGAGGAGGAAGTAGCCATCATCGTCGCTCACGGACCCGTGTCCGATGAGGATAACACCGCCTGGCTTGATAATATGGGTGCTCTGGCCGAGCTGATGCATCCGAAGACGCGTTTGAGCCGAATCGAGTATCTCACCGTCCGCGATGATGCGCCCAAACCGATCCGCGACCAAGCGACGTCCGAACTGCGGGCGCTTGTCGAGCGCGTGAGCGGAGAAGGCAAGAATGTTCTGATTGTTCCGTTGCTGATGTCGTATGGGGGCATTGAAAAAGGCGTCCGCAAGCGCCTTGAAGGCTTGCCTTACAGCATGAGTTCCCAGGGGTTGTTGCCGGACGACCGGCTGGCCCAGTGGGTTATGTCAATCGTCGGGAGGAGGTAGGCCGCGATGCGGCAAGCCGGCGTTGCGCAAACAACAGGCATGCTGAGGAAGCTGCTTTCCCAACTACATCTGACAACCGGCTTCCTCACCGGTGTGGCGCTCACTTATCAGAAACAGACAACCGAATGGCCCGATGAGGCGGGGGCGGGTTCGACTCTGTCAGTCGACGAACCGGTCTCGCGAGTCGCCGAAGATTACCCTGATTCTCTTCCGCAAACACAATCGGTATACAGGCTCCGGCGAGTAGGTTTTCGTTGGGGCCGGAAGGCTCCTGCGGGCCACGCAGTGGGAAGTTGCCCTTCCGGCGGGGCTGGGAGCCGCTGGTGTCCGCGTGGCCGGGATCAGGAGATCGAATCGAAGAACCGCTCGATACGCCGGCGCATGGCGGTATCCGGCAGGCGTCCCTGTGCGGCTTGCATGTTATCGACCAAATGCGACAGGCGGCGCGTGCCAGGGATGACGCAAGTCACGTCGGGGTGAGAAACAATGTACTTCAAGAATATCTGCGCCCAGGTGGTGCAATCGATCTCTTCAGCCCAGTCGGGCAACGGTTTGTTCCGCACCGCTGCAAAAAGACGACCGCGACCGAAGGGCAGATTCACCATGACGGCCATGCCGCGATCCGCCGCAAGCGGCAGGATGCGGTCTCCGGCCCCGCGATTGTCGAGCGCGTAGTCAACCTGCACGAAATCCAGCGTCTGGGCCTTCATGGTTGCTTCGAACTCTTGGTACTGACGTTTAGACGATGTCGTGATGCCCACGTAGCGGACCCGGCCAGCCTGCTTCATCTCGCGCAACGTTTCCAGCTGTGTTGCAGTGTCGCGGATATTGTGCACGGCAATCAGATCGATGCGATCCGTGCGAAGCCGCCGGAAGGATCGTTCGATCTGGGAGACGCCAGCGGCTTTGCCTCTCGCGTTCACCTTGGTGGCGAGAAATACCTGGTCGCGGTTGCCCAGCTCAGATAGCAACTCGCCGATCACCGTCTCAGAGGCCCCGCGCCGGTATCCAGCCGCCGTGTCGATCACCTTGCCGCCCAACTCGGGCAATCGGCGAAGAATCTCCTTGATCTCCGCCCGAATCTCCGGTGTTTCCGACTCGTAGTCTCTCGTTCCGATCCCAACAATTGGGATGCGCTCGCCGCTGGAAGGGATGGCCTTCGTATTCACAGGGGCCTGCGCGAACAGTTCAGAATGGGGCCAGAGCGCGGACATCCCAGCCGTTCCCAAGCCAAGCTTGAGCATGTCTCGGCGCGTCAATTGCATAGAGGCCTCCTTTGCTCGATCTGGTTCGTCGGGCAAGTCTGTCGGTTTCCTTGAATGACCGGACGAGTTGAAACCACCTGGGTACTTATGTCCTCCGGAGTTTCCGACTGAGACTCTGCTTGCTGAGAAGCATACGCCTGCCGCCCTATCGGGTCAAGTTGCCATCGCCGTGGTGTCGTTAGCACATGATATGTCCGGTCTAATTAACATGTGAAATGTCCGCTTTGAGCGGCGTAGGGTAGGGCTTTTTGCCAGGAGGTGGCATGAAGTTCTACTCGGAAGCTGCGATGGAGCGGGCGATGAAGATACAAGAAGTAATTTTGCGAGCGATAGGGAAGCGGATCAACTGGTGGCAGGCAGCCGAGATCATCGGGATCAGCGACCGGCAGATGAGGCGGTGGCGCAGCCGGTACGAGCAGTACGGCTACGACGGGCTGTTTGACCGGCGGCGGGGAAAGCCGAGTCCGCGGCGGGTACCCCTGGGGACGGTGGAGAAGGTGTTGGGGCTGTATCAGGAGAAGTACTTTGACTTCAACGTGCGGCACTTTCACGAAAAGCTGCGGGAAGAGCACGGCCTCCGGCTGAGCTACACCTGGGTGAAGCTGGCATTGCAAGGGGCGGGGCTAGTGAACAGGAGGCGGAAGCGGGGCCTGCACCGCCAGAGGCGGCCCCGGCGGCCGTTGCCGGGAATGCTGCTGCATCTGGATGGGAGCCAGCATCGGTGGTTTGTCGATGATCGCTGGTATGACCTGCTGGTGGTCCTGGATGATGCCAGCAGCGAGATTTACTATGCGCAACTGGTAGAGCAGGAATCGACGCGGACGGTGCTGGCTGCCCTGCGGGAGGTGGTCGAGCAGCAGGGGATCTTTTGCGCCCTTTATAGCGACCGGGCCAGTCATTTCTTCCTGACCCGGAAGGCGGGCGAGCCGGTGGATCGGCAACGGCTGACCCAGGTGGGCCGCGCCCTGCGGGAGCTGGGCATTCAGATGATTCCGGCCTATTCGCCGCAGGCGCGGGGACGCAGCGAGCGGAACTTCGGGACCTGGCAAGGGCGGCTGCCGCAGGAACTGCGCCTGCGGGGAATCATCACGCTAGAGGCAGCGAATCGGTTCCTGCGGGAGGGCTATATCGGGGAGTTCAACCGGCGCTTTGCCGTGCCGGCCACCCAACCAGGCAGCGCCTTTTTGCCGTCAGCCAGGCGGGAGTTAGAGCGAATCTTCTCGATCCAGCACCAGCGGATAGTGAATCGGGACAATACGGTCAGTCTGGAGAACCGCCTCCTCCAGATCGAGAAAACTCCTTGGCGCGGGACTCTGGCGGGCTGCCGGGTGACCGTCTATGAACACCTGGATGGGACGTTAAGCATTGGCTATGGGCCGCACACGGTGGGCCGCTACTCCTCCGAGGGGGTGGCGATCCGGTGCGGCGGTCGGCGGCGGAGCCCTGTGGCTTCCCGACAACACCATTTGGCGCTCACCTCCGTCGCCCTACGGGCTCCTTCGGTCAGCGCCAAATCACTTTCGGTAGAATCATGAAAGCGGACATTTCACTTGCTACATATACCGGACATTTTAACTTGCTAACAACAGTTGCCATCGCCGTGGCCTCTTTGAGACGGCAACGCGGCTCATTGTGGCGGTTATGCTGGGTACCATGGCGGTTTCTCCAGGCTAGACCTTCTCGGTCTCCAGAACGGCGCCGGGGGGCGCGACCCCCGATTGGCTCCGGTGGATCGCCCAGTGTTTCTTCCCGATCCAGACAGCCAGGACAAGCCAGACTGCCGAAACAGGGACCATGGCAAGAGCCAAGCCGGAGAGCCCCATCCCAATCCATCCCATTGCAGTGTACGACCAGGCACCCAACTGGTCCCCGACCCGGTAGACGAAGGTGTCGTTGAAGTTCTTTCCCTTGTACTTGTCGGTCCTGGGCAGGACCGTGTAGAGGACCTCTCGGGCCGGGCGCTGGATGGCGAAGTTCCCGGACCGGCGGAGCACCTCGAAAACGATCGCAACGGTGAGAACGGGCGCCGCGGCAAGAATCCCGAACCCGAACAGGCTCACCACTGGCAGAAAGGCAAGGGCAAAGCCGACCCCCAGCCAGCGCAACACCCGGCTAGTGAGGAAAATCTGCGTCCCGAGCGTTAGGCTGTTCACGGCAAGGTCCCTGCTGGCAAACAGCCGCGTCCGCCCGACGGGGTCGTCCTCGAATACCCGCGCGACGATGGCAGCCACCTGGAAGTAGAGGAAGGTGGAGGCGATGGCGAAAAGCGCCACCAGGGCCGCGATGCCCAGCAGGTAGGGTGAGCAGAGGACGCGCTGGATACCCTCGAAAACGCCTCCGCCGATGACTGCGTCGCTCCGCTGGCCAGCCACGTCCGCGACCGCATCGGGGTCGATCCCCGCCTTGCCAGCCACCGTCGCGGGTTCCCCCCGCTCTTCCTTCTCGTCTGCCAGTGCCGCCAGCGCCAGCCGTGCCTCGTGCTTCTCAAGGGCCCGCGACGTCTGTGCAGCCAGCTCCAGCAAGATGGCGGAAACGAGCAGGAGGTTGATCGGCCCCAGGAGCCCCACCAACGAGGTGGTAATGGTCGAGCCGAGCGTCGCACCCAGCGTACCCCCCACAGCGACCGCGCCGAAGAGCCGCTTGCTCTGCGAGGTCCGGTAGATGTCTGTCATGAACGACCAAAAGACGGACACGATGAACAGGTTGAGCACACTGACCCAGATGAAGAAGACCCGGCCAATCCACACGCTCTGGACCTCTCCCGCAGACCGGAACAGGAGGAAGAAGATGATCAGGTTCAGTATGAAAAACCGGTAGATATACGGGACAAACCGGCGCCGCGGCAGATGGGCAATGAGCGCCGTGTACAGGGGATGGAGAAGTAGCACTCCGATCAGCGTTCCAGTGAAAAGGTAGGCCAGGTTTTGGACGCCGCCGGCCACGCCCATCTCGTCCCGGATGGGGCGGATGACGTAGTAGCCAGAGAGGATGAAGAAGAAGAAAGCGCACGACCAGAGCAGCGCCGGGGTCTCGCCTTCGCGGAGGTACACCGCGCGCCGGAACAGTCTTCCTATGGCTCCACTCATCGAGCCGCCCTGGCACCGTGCCGTTCAGAGCGGCAGCCTGCCAACTCGGCGCCTGTCTCCGGCAGGATCGACGAACCGCAAATGCCTCGGACGAACATCACCGGACCTCCGAAATCCGATCGACAGGAAGTTGTTTTGTCGGACCCAATGTATTCTTGCTATTACGATAGAGTCAAGAGATGCTTGCAGTCGGAATTTCGAACAGGAATAGGCGGCGAGGAAACACCAATTCTAAATCATAGACAATACATCTGATTTCATCCGGCGTAATAATTCATCATCCGGCATCATCCCAAGGGAGGAATGCATATTTTCAGTCAGATGGTCAGGGCTGGTTGTCTCCGTCAGCACACATGTGACCGCCAGATTTGCGAGGATAAACTTAAGGCCGATTTGCGCCCAACTGGTGCATTCAATTTCAGCCGCCCAGCCAGGCAATTCCTTGCCGGCGGTAAGTGTGAACCACTCGCCGCCCATGAATGGACTGTTAATCAGGACGGGGATACCCAAATCCTTTGCAGCAGGCAGCACCCGCTGCTCGGCCTCAGATTCCGGAATGGAATAATTTACCTGAATAAAATCCAGAGGCACATTATTTATATATGTCTCCATACGCCCCTGATCGCTACTGCTTGATGTTGTAATACCGAGATAGCGTGTTCCCTCATTGGCTTTCCATTCGCGCAGACTTTCTAAATGGATATCGGCATCGACCATACTTTCGACCTGGATCAGATCGGCCGGCCTGCGGTTGAACAGACGCTCTGTCTGTTGCATTTGCTCGATACCAGCTTGTTTCCCGCGGGTATTGATCTTCTGGGCGACAAACAATTTATCGCTCCATTTTTCGTCTTGCAGGATTTGTCCAAAGGGCTGGTCGATTTCTTCCACCCGGATTGATGTGTCAATCACTTTTCCCCCGTTGTCCAGAAGGGTTTGAATGATTGCTCTCATCTCATCCGGCCCTATTTCGGGAATCCGGCGAACAGCCTTGGTTGACCCAAGACCAACAACAGGAAGTGATTCGTTGGTGCCTGGGATCAATCTGCTCGGAATTGCAGTGGCAGAGGTGGCTTGACTGGCTTGATCCGCTTGGCTGGTCTCCCCCGATTGATTATCACCACAAGCGGGCATCAAGCTAGCGATGCCAAGACCACCTGCCGTGTGTAAAAACTCTCTCCGAGTGATTCTCATTGCCATGGGATTATCACCTTAATTTATTGTTTAAATTGAGATGTTTCATAATATAACAATGTATTTAAAATAGCGATGACGATTCAAGCACGCATAGCACATCTTGCTCATATTCAGTTCCACGACCTTCGTCACACATTTGCCACCGGGCTTGTCCTGCAGGGCGTGGATCTGATCTCGGTGCAACAATTACTGGGCCATGCTAAAATAACCGCCACCGCGCGCTATGCAGACGCTGCTGACAAGAATAAACTAGCCGTGGTGAAGAAGCTCGACCGGGCCGAGGTTCCCAACCGGGCCCCGGAGACGTGAGAGACGGCTCCGGCTGTAAGTAGTTTAGGCGCGTAGCTCAGCTGGTTAGAGCGCTACCTTGACACGGTAGAGGTCGGAGGTTCGAGCCCTCTCGCGCCTACCATCTTTCCAATAACTTGCGGACTCTCGGTCGTACAGCATCCCTCATATTTCCCGCAAAGGACCCATCAATGCACCGCCGAGCCCGCAGTTTCTCCCAGTAGTTTTTCCTGCAACCGAGGCACCGCCACTTTTCTCCGCTCCAAGTGGACGACCGTGTAATCATCGGTCATGATCGGCCTTGAATGGCAGGCTTGTGCCTGTGCTTCGAATGTAATGGCTCCTTCTTCCCGGGATTCTGGAGGTAGCAGGATGGTCGGTCGGGCTAATTTCGCACGAGTAAGGCTTGCCGTTGGGAGTTGCCAAATGGTAACATATAAGCCACCTCATACAGATGATTGAGATCAGGGAGTACATCGACGCCAAAGGACATAGCCCGTACGCCAGATGGTTCAATCGGCTTAACGCTCAAGCCGCAGCCAAGGTGGCGACGGCGCTGGTTCGGGTGGAGCAGGGAAACCTTTCCAACGTCAAGGGCGCAGGCGCTGGTGTACTCGAATGCCGGATAGACTTCGGCCCCGGCTACCGGGTCTATATCGGAAAGGACGGCGATACCCTGATCATCTTGTTGGGTGGTGGAACCAAGAAACGTCAGCAACAGGATATCGAAACCGCCAGAGACTTCTGGCGCGACTACAAGCGTTGCAAGCGACAGGAGAGTTGAGAACCATGTCCCTGACACGAAACTTCAAGGAGACGATTCACGCACGCATCGAGCGCGACCCGGCCTTCCGCGAGGAACTGCTCAAGGAAGGAATCGAGTGCCTGCTTTCCGGAGATGTGGACACCGGCAAGGCGGTGTTGCGCGACTACATCAAGGCAACTATCGGATTTCAGGAGCTCGGCGGTTTGACAGAAAAATCGCCCAAGAGTCTGATGCGCATGTTTGGCCCGAACGGCAATCCGCAAGCCCGGAACCTGTTCAAGATCATCAGCTGCCTTCAGGAACGCGAGAGGATTCACCTCAGGGTCCAGTCCGTTCGCTAGGCGGTGGATTGCAAACAGAAGGACTCGTTGATGGGGGAAAAGGAATTACAAGAAGCAACAAGCTCACCCCGAGGCATCGGCAAAGAGACTTGGCTCTCATGGCGGTGGTGGCGATATGACAGCGCGTGCTGTCAAGATTACGTTCACAATTCGAGAGATGCCTAATATCAGCTCTTCGACGCCACGGTTAGGCCCAGAGATCGCTGACAGGGGACTCTCTATCTGAACTGCTCAGTCAGGAAGCTAGAAAATTTCCGGGAAATAGAACGTCAGTACAGCGTTCAGACGCATGTCGGCGACAATGAGTTCCTTATCCTTGGGGTTCAACGCGATTCCGCGCGGTTTCTTCAACGTGCTCTTGGGGCCGCCGATCTTCCACCGGGGCGGAACATCTCCGTTGTCGTATATGCTCCATATGCCGACGAAAGCGCCCTCCGGTTCCTGCATGTCGACGCGACCAGGTTGGCTCGCAACGATCCAGCCGTTATGGACTCGAAGCTGGAGAATCCGGACAATTTCCGTTTTAGGACCATAGATTACCGCCCGGGGCTTGACGTTTCCGTTATCGGTGCGGTTGAAGATCAACATGCCTCCACGACCTCCCCTGTGAACCAACCGGACCGCGCCACCGTTAATTTCCCGCTCCCGACTGGGACTGCTGGTGCTCCTGCCCACGACAAGCAAGTTACGGACCCGATCCACGGCAACCGATGTTGCAGCTCTTAACTCCGTGGCGGGACCGCGGATGACCCGGATCGGAGCCACATCGCCGTTTCCCGTCCGCGGATAAACCAGTATCCTGTCGCGTAGGGGGATGAAAATTTCGTTGTGCACCGGGTCCACTTCCAGCCGGTCTGTATTACCCAGCAACTGGGTGTGGGGACCCTGAATGACCCGAATCGGAGCCTCTTCCCCGTTGGCATCTCCTCGAAACGCCAGAATGGCATTGGCAAAAGGGTTGGTTACAAAGAGTTCGTCATGGATCTCGTCATAGCGGATGTCGTGCATCGTGCGGCTTAACAGAGTCTTTTGTCCGGCCAGCAGCCTTGTGGGCGCTGAATTCTCTCCCGCCAGCCTGGCGAAGGCCGCAATTTGCGGGTGCGCCACTCAATTCGGCACCAGAATCTCTTCCCGCTTGGTGTCATAGCCCGCCGCCCCCGGATTCCCGATCGCCAGCGCCAGTTTGCCCGCCGGGGCGCTGCGGATGGTGCGCAGCGGCGCCACGTCTCCGTTGGCTGTGCGCGGATAGACAGTGGCCGAATGGTTACCCATGTTGGACACCCACAACTCCTGGTTCTTGGTGTCCAGAAACAGGCCAATGGGATTCCGGATGCCGGTCTTAGGACCCGCGATGATTCGGATGGGAGCCACGTCGCCGTTATCCGTCGCGCGGAAGACCAGAACCGAGTTCCCACCGTCGTTGGCTACAAAAAGTTCCTGACGCTCCGGGTCCAGAGCCACTTCCGCCGGCCAGTTCAGCTGCGTCTTGGAGCCCTCAATGATCCGCACCGGAGGTGTGTCTCCGCTTGCCTGGAGCGGGTGGACCGTAATCGACGGAGGGGCATACCTGCCCGAACCGCGCACCTGGGCGCTGCTGGTAGCGCCATGGTTGCTGACATACATCAATTGATTCTTCGTATCGATGGTAATTCCATGGGCATCCTCGAGTTGAGTGTTGGCTCCTCTCAGGATGCGGAGGGGTTGTTCGTCCCCGGAAGCCATCTTGCGGTACACCACCACCTCGGGCGGATGCTGCACGGTCAAGTATAGTTCCTGCGCTTCCTCGTCCACCGCGATGCCCCAGGTCCGGTGCGGGGTTTCCAACATTCGCTTAGGCGCCACATTCCCCTCGGCGTCTCGAGGAAACACCACAAGCATGTCCACCGTGTCGTTAGGGACCGAATAAACATCCCCGTTATGGGGGTCCACATACAGGTTGCAGTTGAACTCCAGCTTGGTGTTGATTCCCCCGACCATCCGCTTGGGTTCAGTAAAGCTGGCGTGGGGCGGTGTATTGTCCAGCCGGTTGAACACCTTGTAGCCAAAGAGATTTTCGTCCTGAAGGTAGACTTCATTGGAATTGGTATCCACGGCGACGGCGCTGTAGGTCGGATACGTATCCCGGATCACCCGCACGGGAGTTCGGTCCGCATCACTGGTGGTTCTTGCATCTGTCTCCGCGGAGGACTCCGTGGAGGCGCTCGTCGACAAGCGTTCTTGCTGCAGAGCGGTCACCAGGGTCGCGCTGGCGCTGGCGGGCACCCACTGGCACATCTCCCCGTCCATCGTCGGCAGCGGAGTTATGGATATCAGCCGCGCAGTCCCCGACAGCCCGCGCCCCATCAGTAAAGATTGCTTTTCCCTCGCTTCTCTCCACTGTACAGAAGGAATGCTGCCAGGGTGCCCAGAACGGCAACAATAGCCGCCAGAATAACTTCCGGATGCCAATGTGAGGATTGAGCATTGCGAATGGCCATGGGTGATCTCCCCTTTCAACCGGGATTTCCAATTTCCCCCTTCCTCTTGGCTCAAAAGCATAAGCCCAGCTACCCGTCCATTCAAGCGAAACTTACCAATGCCATCTTAGGGTGGGATACTGGCTGCCGAGCAGCAGCGAGACGACAGGCTGGGAAGCGACGACGCCGTTACCATCGTGCTCAATACTTATCACGGCCAGCGCGCAATACGTTCTGCCAGCTCAACGGGTCGATGCAACACATGCATTGAATCGTTCGGCTGGAGTTTCAAACTCCAGCGTCTTGCGGGGCCGTTCGTTGAGCTGGCGCGCAATCTGATCCAGATACTCCTGGGAGTGTACCGACAAGTCCGTCCGTTTGGGGAAATAATATCGGAGCAGTCCATTGGTGTTCTCGTTCGATCCGCGCTGCCATGGACTTTTCGGATCGCAGAAGTAGACGTCAATGTCGGTCGCCAATGTGAACCGCTTGTGATCCGCCATTTCCAGACCCCGATCCCAGGTCAGCGATTTGTAAAGTTCCGTCGGTAGTTGCCTGGCCTGTTGGATCAGCGTGGACACAACGGTTTCTGTTTCCTTGCTGGCCACTTTCGCCAACATCACGTAACGCGAATGACGTTCCACCAGAGTCGCAATGTAGCTGTTTGTCGATCCGGCGATTAGATCGCCTTCCCAGTGACCCGGCACCGCACGATCTTCCACTGCAACCGGGCGCTCCCGGATCGATACGATGTCGGCGATCTGTCCCTTCCCATGGCCTTTCCGGCTGGCATGCCGGGACCGGCGAATCGTTCGCCTGGACCGCAGATACTGAGCCAGCTCTTTCTTCAGAGCCCCGCGGGCCTGAATAAAAAGGCTACGATAGATCGTTTCGTGAGATACCTGAACCGACTTATCCTCTGGATACGTGCGCTTCATCCAGCCGGCGATCTGCTCGGGCGACCAGACCTCTCGCAGCTTCTCTTCCACAAGCTGACGCAACCGCGGACAACGGACCAGTCGACATGATTTCGGGCGGCGAGCCCGATCCCAGGCCCGCTGATCGGCCTCCGACGCCCGATAGCTGGCATAGCCTCCATTGCGACCCACCTCCCGGCTGAGGGTCGACGGGGAACGACCCAACAACACGGCAATCGATCGGATCGATCGCTTCGCCGCAATGCCTCTGGAAATCTCCTCCCGCTCGGCCAAAGTCAGCACCCGGCGTGAGCGGCATCGGGAGCGGGGACGGATACCCCCGTGGCGCAAAAGCACGGCGTACACAGATGACGGTTCTCTCCCAAGCACACGTCCGATCGCTTTGGAAGACTCACCCTGCTGCCACCGATCCCAGACCTCCACCAGCTCCGTTACTGTCAAACTTCGCCGCTGCCTCTTTTGTTTCTTCCGCATACACTTCACCTTCTCCTTTAGGGTAAAGTGTTGCATCGACCCGTTGAGATCACCTCTTCTTTCGGACTAATACGCTGGGAACCCAGTATGACGCTCTGATCACCAACGAAGGGAATGCAGATGAGTGGAAAAGACAGCCAAGGCTGGAGATCCGGCCTGGCGATGATTTCTTCCTGACTTGCAGTGAAAGTCGTCTGATGGGGGAGCGGTCGAGCGTCAGAGGGATTGCACCTTTCAGGGCAAGTTGACCTGCTACTTTGATTTCTAGTGGTTACAGCAACAGCCAACCTTGCCCTGGTAAATACAGGGGGAAACCCGGAGGGCTACCTTCTTACCTTCGGTGATTCTACCTGGGAACAAACCCCGGGACTGGCCCGGAACCCCCCGAGAACAGAACAGCTCCCGCTATTACTCCGGCTCCGAGTAGCGGCGTCCGGTTCTGAACTCGATCTGGGGTCCTATCGTGCCGCGACCCAACTCTTGGGCAAACTCGCTACGCAACACCTCGACCTTTCCCCCCACCACCGTCATGAGCGGCAGGATCTCCGCAAATTCCTCCACGGGCACGGTGAAATAGTCTTTACTCAGCACTACGAAGTCGGCGAATTTTCCGGGCTCGAGTGTCCCCAACACGTCCTCCTTGAGAACAAAACGCGCAGGCCAGGAAGTCATCATCTTCATCAGAGTAATGCGGTCAATGGCCTCCTCCGGGGCTACCTTGACTCCATATTCGGTATTCCGGGTTATAAAATTAGAGGCAGAGCTAAAGTAAGGGCGGCCTACGTTGCCGCTTACCCCGCTACCCTCCACGGTCACGATCACTCCCCCTTCGATGGCGCTTCGGGCCGGCGCGATCCGGTTGGCGTATTCGGGGCGATATTTCTGCAGCCAGGGGTAACTTCGGCTCAGCACATTCCCTCCGCAACTGATCATCATCCCCAGCTTGGCCATGCGGGGAAGCTGCTCCTTGCGCGGATAGAAACCGCAGTGGTCGGAAGTAAAGCGTCGCGAGCGGATATAATCCAGCGTGATCGCGGGATTGTCGCGCATCGCATGCTCTATGGCGTCCATGAAATAATCAACTGCCTTGTCCGCATAGGCATGGCCCACGGCGACTCGCTGGTAGTTGGCAATCGCCGTCCGCGTCGCCTCGTAGGCAATGCTGCCGGAGTCATTTTGGCACCATTCCATTTCCTTCACGGCCCGCGGGGCTTCCATGGTGGAACAAAACCGGGGTGGGCCGGAATCAACGCTTCCCAGACCCACGGCAGCCTGCCACATATAGTCGTCCCCCATGCCGGCCATGTCGCCCATTCGCCGGTAGAAGTTGGTCGTTTCTGAATAGCCTGCCTGGAAACCAAACCAGTGCGTATAAGCGAAGCGGATCGGCATACGCTTTTGCCGAACCAGCATGTTGAAGGCATCCAGAAACCGCAGGCCCATGATGTGGGAGGAGAAAGTGGTCACTCCCAAGGCAGCGTTTTTGGCCAGGCTCTGCTCGACGATCTCGGCGAGCTCACCTACCCTGGTATTGAAATACTGATCGATGATCAAACCCCGTTTGTACTGGGGCGCCGTGCCTCGGACTCTTCCGTGCTCATCGATTCCGGCCGCCTCGAGCGAAAGTTCGGAGCCGTAGAGCTTTTCCACGGCGCCCACGAACGCAGTATTCGCCACATAGGAGGGGTGAGATTGAAGTATCAAGGGGTGGTCCGGGGCCAGTTGGTCCAACATCTGCTTGGTGAACTTGTTCCCTGCCAAGAACGCCACGCCCAGGCCCATTCCCGAGCCGCCTCCGCCGCTGGTTCCTACATCAATAAAGGCCCAACGGCCTGGGGCGGTTTTGCCGACATGTTCCTGAACCGCCAGCTTGATCCCTTGCTCCAATTCTGCATCCGTTAGGCCAGATATATTGTAGGCCTCCGCCAGTTCCGTCAGCACTTCCGGATTCTGGCCTACCCAGTAGTTCAATTCGTCGTTATGGATATGAACATGGGTGTTCACGATGCCGGGAATCACCGTCCTGCCTTTCAGATCAATCCTGTCAGTTTGGGGGCCGGCTAAACGCAAAATCTGTGCATTGCTCCCGATTGCCAGGATTTTGTCATTCAGGACGGCCATCGCTTCAGCGGAGCTTCCCGGCGAAGTGTTCAGGCCGACGGAGGTGTCATCCATGGTGGCAATCTTGCCGTTGTGAATAATCATGTTGGGGTAGGTTACAATTTCTTCCGGGACAGTAACCGTGTTCTGGGCGCCGGCCAACCCACAGAGCAAGAAGAGACTGACACCGAATAACATCGTTCTTCTTATTCTTTCCATTGGATTTAGCCTCCTTAGCAGGAATTTCCGTTTTGAGTTTTCCCTTAGCCCAAAAGCATACGCCCCCTGCCACGTCACTACAAGCCCGGATCGCAACGGCCTCTTTCGGATGGCATCGCGGCTCATTCTGGCTGTTCTTCAGAGTTGCTGTGCGGGGCTTGTCTCCCCTCCAGCCTGCGCAAGATCTCAGTGCAAGGACGTGTCCTCGACGGTTAACAGCGCACCCGGAAGCAACGCCGGTTGTGGCGGCAGGCGTTCGCGATGAGCGAATTGGTTGGGAAATGCGTGGGGCTGAGGGTTTTTTGCTACGCAAAACGGTCAAGAATCGCTACTATGAAATGCAGTCGTCGCATCACGACTCCGATGGTCAAGTTAACGCGATGACGCGGAGTTTAGGCGGCAACTGACGGAGCCGCATTCCTGCGAGCGCATCATATCGCAGAAGGGAGGGACGCACCGATTGCTATATCGAAGTGGCGCGACCATCCCTCAGGAGCAAGTGCCAGCCATTCGGTGAGCGTCTGGAACCTTGTATTCGATACATCTCAACCAAAGGGTTGCCCAAATCGCATGAGAAATCGGCCAGAACTGTTCCGAATCGTTTTTCCAACGATTATGTTGCTCGGTTTGCTGGCAGTTGCGAACGTACGCCTGATGGCGATGCAAAATTCCGAGACGGTGCATGACAAATACCGCCGCCGAGTAGTCTATGTGGATGCGCCTCCCATCATTGATGGGGATCTATCTGATCCCGTTTGGGAACAGGCGGATGTCATCGATTTGCTGGTCCAACAGACACCCCGTTTCGGCGAGCCGGGTTCAGAGAAGACCGAAGTCCGCGTGATCCATGACTCGGAGGCAATTTATGTTGCAGCGTATTGCTACGAGACTGATCCTTCGAAGCGAGTGGCGAATATTCTGACCTACCGGGACGATCAAATACACGGCAAGGATGACGTTATCCGTGTGGCCTTCGACACCTTTCATGACCACCGGCGAGCCTATGCTTTTTCCGTGAATGCATTGAACACGAAGCACGATGGTTTCGTGGACAACCGGAGCTTTAATCACGATTGGAATGAGGTATGGGACGTCCGCACGCGCATCCACGAAGACGGCTGGAGTGCGGAGTTCCGCATCCCCTTTCGCATCCTGCGATTTCCATCCGGCGAGGATCAGGAATGGGGTTTCAACATCAATAGAAGAATCCGCCACAATAACGAGCAAAACTATTGGGGACCGCACCCGCCGCCTTTTCAGCTTTACGGAGTGGAATACTACGGGCATCTGGAAGGAATCTCCCCAACGCAGCCGGGACGGAACATTCAATTCCTACCCTACATTACGACTCAGGCCAATCGCACTCGCGGAGTAGATGGGGTTGATCCGAAAATGGACTGGGGTGGGGACATGAAGATGGTCCTTGGCACCAAAGCCACCCTCGACCTCACCTACAACACGAATTTCGCGCAGGTGGAGGTCGACGATCAGCAGACCAATCTGACAAGATTCTCCCTCTTCTTTCCGGAAAAGCGGGTATTTTTTCTCGAAAGCTCGCAAGTGTTTGATTACGGAATTCAGCAGGAAACACAATTATTTTTCAGCCGCCGGATCGGCCTAGTTGGAGGCAGGCCGGCGCCCATCCTGGGCGGCGCTCGCATGACGGGAAAGCTGGGCACGGTGGACTTCGGCCTGATCTCCACGCAGATGGAGGGCACTGCGGAGGTGCCGAACACCAATCTTAGTGCGGCGCGGTTGCGCTGGAACGTCGGCGGAAGGTCCTACGTTGGAGGTATCTTCACTTCCGTCTCTTCGGACGTTCGGGAGAACCGCGCTTTTGGTCCGGACGCCTTGTTCTGGCTGAGCAGGAATCTTAAGTGGTCGAGCTTCATCGCGGCAGTGGATGATCCCTCGCTCAGCAAGCAGCCGGTTAGTTATTCGAGCGCTTTGAACTACAGCACGGACTTGTGGGCATTCGATGCCCGGACGTCGTATGTGGACGACCAGTTCAATCCTTCGCTGGGATTCGTGCTCCGCCAAAACATTCGCAGGCAGCAAGCCAGCCTGCGAAGAGGATGGAGGCTAAACCGCCCGTGGTCGCGCAAGATCGATTTTTCCGGAGACTTGCGCTACACCACAGACCGGCAAGGAGAACCCGACACGAAGCAGTGGATGCTTCAGGCGACCAATGAGCTGGAATCAGGCGATCAACTGACGTTTTTGATGGAGGGCAACTTTGAGCGATTGGGCCCCAATGACAGATTCGTGATCAATGAGAGAGAAGGAATTGTTGTCCCTTCCGGGGACTACGCCTTCAATCGGAAGAGCGTTCAATATCAAAGTCATCAGGGCCGGTCGTGGGTTGCGAATGTCTCTCTCAATGTTGGGGATTTCTACGACGGGAGACGCACGGGCCTGAATTTATACGGGACGATGCGCCCGTCCCCGCGATTGCTCTTGGATGGCGGCTACGAACTCAACCGAATTTCCCTTCCGAATGGAGATTTTTCCACCCACCTGTGGCGGACGCGAATTACCGTGCCCTTCACAGCCCGGGCTCAAACCGACGTTTTTCTGCAATGGAATAATCTGAATCAGGATGGCGAGCGGGAGTTGAACACGCAGGTGCGCTTCCGGCTGATCTATGGCCGCGACAGCAATTTGTTCCTGGTATTTACAGATCAGAAGCGGGAACATAGCAGTGGCCAAATTGAACGAGATCAAGCCATTCTTATGAAATTTACCTACCGGCTGTATCTGTAACGTCGCGTGAGAGCGGATGCAAGTTCGGAATCCTCCCGTCGCGGGAGGAAAGCCCGGATTCTTTACCAGTGCCACGCCGTGCTGGAGGCGAAGAAGCGCGCCAGCCGGCCAGAGGAGGATTCATGCATATGCGGATACCACTCGTTATCCTGATAGTCCTGGCCTTCTGGGCCGCTGGCGCGATGCGCGCGCAAATCAGCAATCCAATTGCGGAGCCGATCGTCAAACGGGGATTGAGCGTCGAGATCAGGGACGTTGCGCGCCTGCCTGATACACGCGGGCTGTACCCTGCCGATCAGGACCGTGGCGGGTGGGCGCGCCTCAGCTACGTCCGCGACCTGGCGGACGGCCGGCGCTTCGCCAACGACTCGCGCGGTTTCCTGTACCTGCTCGACCGCGATAACCGCCCCTCCCTGTATGCCGACGTCGCGGCCGCCTTCCCGCTCAGCTTCTACAACACCCTGACGGGTGGGTTCATCGGTTTCGAGTTCCATCCGGAATTTGCGCGGAACGGGTTGTTCTACACGGCGCATATCGAGGGGGGGATGGGGAATCCCGCGACGCCGCACTTCATTCCGCCGGGGTTCACGCCAGCCGATGTCAACTTTCACAGCGTCATCACGGAATGGCGCGCCACGAACCCGGCAGCGAACGTCTTCGAGGGCGCACGGCGTGAGCTGCTGCGCGTCGGACATGTCGTCGAATACATGCGACACCCCATCAGCCACCTGGAATTCAACCCGACGGCGGAGCCCGGCGACCCCGACTACGGCCTGCTCTACACGAGCGGGAGCGATTTCGGATTCAGCAATGGCGGCGGGCCGAATGCCAGCAATCCCGGCCAGACGCAGCGCCTGGATACAGTGGTCGGCGCAATCCTGCGGATCGATCCGCGGAGCCCGTCCGAGTCGGGAGGAACCAAAGGAGTCGGGGATTACACGATTCCACCGATCAACAAGTTCGCCGCGGATGGCGATCCTGAGACGCTCGGGGAGATTTACGCCTACGGCTTCCGGAACGCCCACAGACTCTCGTGGGACCTTGCGGACGGGACGATGTTCGCGTCGGACATTGGCATGAGGTACATCGAGGAGATCAACATCATTCGCGAAGGCCACAACTACGGCTGGATGCAGCGCGAGGGGTTCTTCGATAACGGCGTGACGAGGCCGGGCGGAGAACTCAACCAGATATTCCCGCTGCCGGCGGAGATTTTGAACGGGCAGAGCCAAGACGAATTCACCTACCCCGTGGCAATCTACGACCACAACGACGGGCAGTCCGTGACGGGTGGATTCGTGTACCACGGGCGCATTCCCGCACTCCGGGGCAAGTTCGTGTTTGGTGACATTGTGCGTGGACGTCTATTTGTGGCCGACCTCGCCGCCATGAAAGAGGCTGACGACGGAATTCCACAGACTGTGGCGCCTGTTGAGGAAATTCAGCTTTACGTACGCGACGCGAGCGGCAACCGTACCTATGTCACGCTGCGGGAGTTGGTGGAGGCGGCGATGGGCGCGACGGTCACTCGCGCGGACCTGCAGATCAGTCGCAGTGGCGACGGAGAGCTCTTCATCACGTCGAGGCAGGACGGTATCATCCGGATGCTCGTTGCGGGTTCCGACTAACACTTGCACGGTCGAGCTCTCCCAATACCACCCTGGCTGATCCGGTCGGTGATCTGGCAGAGACCAGGTATTGTGTCCGCAACAAGCCCCATAAGGTCCGCAAACGCGACTGATTTGGTGAACTGACAAATCTCGCTGAATACTACGAGGAACGACAGTGATTAATGCTGTTCTGGAGCCGGACAGAAAAGTTTCCTCTCCCTTCGCGCCCCCCCCCGGCTTCTAAGCAATTCGAAGCAGTCGGATCAGGTTCCCGCCGAGGATCGCTTCCTTCTCAGCGTTACTGAGAAATGTTGCATCGAGGATCAAGTCCAGCGTGTCCGGCCACATAAAGGGTATGTCCGTACCGTAAACGATTTGGCTGGGACCCATTTCAGCGACCAGATGCCGCAGGCCTTCCGCCGAAAAAACCATCGAGTCAGCAAGTAGCTGCGTCTTTAAATATTCACTCGGGCGTTTCTTGTTGATACATTCCGCGTTACCCCGGCCGCAGGTCACCTCGGTGCGCCCAAGGTAGGAGGGCAGAAAGCCACCTCCATGCGCGCCGCAGATTCTCAGTCCCGGAAAGCGATCCAGCGTCCCGTCGAAGATCAAATGGGAGAAGAAGACGGTGGTTTCCAACGGATTCCCGATGATATTGCCCAGATTGACCACAGCCTCCAATCCGCCCTCTCGGATGACGTTTTTCGCGCCGTCGGGGTGCATGAAAATCGGGACCCCCAGTTCCTCCGCCTTAGCCCAGAAGGGGTCAAAGCGGGGTGACGACGGCACCACGCCTTCGACGTGACCACCGATGGAGGCGCCACGCAGCCCCAAATCCTTGACGGCGTACTCCAACTGTTCGGCGGCCAGTTCGGGATGCTGAAGCGCAACCGACGTCAGGCCTACAAAGCGATCCGGGTGGGCATCACACCAAGCCGCGAGCCCTTCATCCTGAACCCGGATGATCCGGCGTGCGAGGTCTTCATCGGCCGCGTACCACCAATACTGATTGACGCTCAGCACCTGAACATCAATGCCTCGTTCGTCTATCCACCGCAAGTACTCCGGTCCCAGGATTCGGTTTGCGGATACAGTGTGGTCAGCCAGGCTCGTGCCCCGGATAACGTCCTCCACCGCCCGCACTCCACAGTGAGCATGAATGTCGACTACCTTGACGCGCCGGCCTCCCACAAACACCTCCCGGCGCGCAGCTTGGGCCACAGCATCTACGAACCTGCCCATAACAAACACTTCGGCCGATGCACACGCCAGAGTCTTCAAGAAATTCCTGCGATTCGGCATGGTCCTTTCTCCTCTCTTACGGTGTGTTGGGCGAATGCTAGGCCCTTGAGCGGGTCAACCGATATTCCTTATCTTGCTTCGGTTACGAGCTGGGGTCTCTATTTGGGGTTTCCGATCTACTGAGAGCATACAACGGCCGCCTCCTTGCTAACGGTTTCAACCCGGTTTGCAGTCCCGGATGCCCCAGCGACCCAGGAAAAGATAATTCTGGTTCTCGCCTGCACTGGGTTTTCACCTGATGAATGCCTTGTTGACACTGGAACCTGCATCAATATTGACGTTGGAGGTTAGTCGAGGGTTGCTTTTACGATTTCAAACTGCAAATGCAGGGGCCACCTCATCGAGGAATCTCTTCAGTTGGCCCACCTGATCCCATGATGTCATCCGAAGCGTGATGTGATCCAACCCGGCAGCGAAATAGGTTTTGAGATCGTCGATGCATTGCTTAGGAGTCCCGGCGGTGGTGAACCCTTCGACAAATTTGGTGCTGAAATTTGACGTGTAATACTTGTCGAGAAAAGTTTTGCTCTCCTCGAGAGCCGCATTTCTGTCTTCGTTAATATTGATGTTGTGGTAAAGGGCGCTGCGCAACTTCGCTGGATCCCGGCCCTCCTCTCGCGCCATCGTTGTGATACGAGACCACTGCTGTTGAAATTGCTCCGGTGTAACCTTATTGGTCATCCAGCCGTCAGCGAACCGAGCGACACGGCGGAGGCTTCGCTCGATTACCGCTTCCGAAGCACTGGCCCCGTCTTTCCACGTTAGACCGGTAGGATTGCTTGCAATCCAAATCGGGCATGGATTCTGTACTGGGCGGGGTTGGATGGTTACGCCTTCGAACTGATAGAAACGGCCTTGGTAAGACGCCTTATCCTCATGGAAAAGCTTTCGGAGAATAATGATCCCTTCCTCAAGGCGTGCGACCCGTTCATTGGCTTTAATGCCCATCACTGCGTGCTCCAGCGCTTGTGCTGGACTTTGCTCGTTCGGTCCGCCAAGACATACCGCAAGCAATGCCCGACCATTGGAGAGAACATCTAGGCTCGCCCACTGCTGAGCGAGAAGTGCGGGATGGCGATGTACGAAGGTCGCCATGCATCCCACAGCCAAACGAACTTTCTTTGTTGCCACGGCAAGGGCCGAGAGTAAAGTTACCGACTCCAGGCGAGGTTTGGCCAGCAAGCTGTCCCCGACCCAAACCACGTCAATGACGCCCGAGGCTTCTCCCAGTTGGGCGATTTCGAGCAGTTCGCTCGGTTTCAGCGCGCCGATAATGACGCCGCGATTGGCTAATGTCAATCCAAAAGAAGCCAAAACCCCCTCCGATCATGGTATGCACCGTTCACAGCCGATCCCTCAGCGAAATTCGAGACGTCTGCTGCTGAAGGTTTGGTTCCGAACACGTACGCGACTGCCACGTTGCCTTGTCTGTTGATTCTGCTACTCCACGAACTCAAGCGCGACGTTCATGGCTGCCGCGGCTGGGACCAGGATGCGCTGCGGCTCGATCCGGGCGCGGCTGATTCCGCCGGCTTGCAACACCCGTGCTGCTTGTGACAGCGAAGCGGTACGGATGCTCAGCGCCGCCATGTAATCGGCGCGCCCTGCCGGATCGGGCATGGCGTCGCCCAGCCGCCGAGCCAGCGTATCCTGCGGGACGAGTTCGACCTGAACGGTTCCGGCAGACAGCGTCCACCCCCCGTCAGCCCCTGGTTGTACGGTATCCGGCCCGAACATCCTTTTGAAAATTCCGGAAGAGGCGGCCGGATCGCGCACAGCGATGGTGACGCGCGAAAGGGACTTCGCGCCGTTCGAGTGCCGGCGCCACTCCGGGCGCCATACAAGGTCCCGGGTAAGATGATGGCAGAAATAAACCCTGCTATGGGGAATGGTTCCGGCGCGCAAGCGAACAACGCGGAATTTCGCTTCTGCGCTCCCCCCTGCCACGTTCACCGGACGATTGAATGCAACGGGCTCTTCCACCGGTACGCCGCAAGTCTGGAGATCACTAAAGAGCTTGTCCGTCTGATCCGTGGCGAACACCAGACCATTCAGCCCCACCGGGAATCCCAAGATGTCCGCCCGGACCGTGCGTGCATTTTTCTCGACTCCCAGTAGTTCCAGATAGTCGGTATCGAAAACGGCCAGATGGTTGATCGACCCCAGCGTGTGTCGGCCCCGCTCGGTTAACTGGAACCCGAGGGAATTGTAAACCCTCGCTGCTTCATCCATCCTGTCGCGAACGTCGACCACAACGTGGTCCAATCTGGGAATCGTAAATGCCATTGAGCAAGGCGCTCCTGGACGCTTTTCTCAGTCCTGGTCTGTTCTTGCGAGCGTTGGGCAAGTTGTGACCAGACCGATATTTCGTAACGACGTGACTGACAGAGTTTACATCATAGCCAGGGACTGTCAAAGGGGTGGGCTGGCTCGGCTCTGGAGCGGAGAGCGTGGCAATTGTCCAGGGGGCAGCCGGTCGGAGAGAAGGGGCACTTTGACTCACGGAGCTCAAACAAATCCAAGGTATTGTGAAGGTGCGCAAGAGGAATCGATAGGTGGCTGGAGCAATTCTCCTAAAGGCGCATACCGCCGCGGCATCAAGTAGCGACAGGCAGGTAGCAACAGGCATTCTTGCCTGTCCCCTCAGAGCGCAGGCCGTGAGGCCTGTGCTCTTGCTTTACTCGGCATGACAGCGCTTCTGGTTGCTTGCCATTCCTGATTTACACCTACCAAACAGCTCTAAAAGCCACGCCTAACCCGCTATTAGGGATTTCGTTTAGGGGTTTCGGTTCGCTTTCTGGTGCCTTTTTGAACCTCTTTCGAGGAATTCTTGTTGATTCTAAAAGACTTGTTGGCTTTGTTTCGTAATAGGGAAGTATGTACTTTACGCAATACGCAATGATTACATAGAACGTGATAGCCATCATCCTCATCGTCCACCCTCAGCCCCACCTATCTTAGAAATCTGATATTGTAATTTAATAACCCTTGACAATGCTGACAGCTAGCGTAATACTTATCACCCAGGAGGTGCCACCATCATGGTTAGCGATATTGTTGGAGCGATAGAAATAATTGACGGGCGCATAGCCAGATTGCGCGAGTTAAGGAAACAGCTCGCCGAGGAATTTGGCATCGCACAAAAAACGCAAGTGAGTGCGAATCAAAAGCCTCTTTTTGCAAAAGCTGGTGAGAAGACGCGGAAGGAAGAACTGACCGACTTTCTCAAGGCGCATGGCCCGAAAACGCGCGCGGAGATTGTCAACCAAACTGGCATTCCCCCCGGGACGGTGTCTTTCTGCTTGAAGGACAAACGGTTCGCCAAGAACAGGGAAGGGAAATGGCAGCTTGCTAAGAATGCGGAAGAAAATGGAGCTGCTTTAGTAAACAGCCCCATTCCCCTATGACTGTGGGGGTGGCTTAGTGCGCCGGAGGCCTTTGGAACCCAACCGGCGTGGGTGCAATTCCCACCACCTCCACCACTAATGCGGGTGTGGCGAAATAGGTAGCCGCGCTGGTCTTGGAAACCAGTGGAGTGCCCTGGTTAAGGGATGACACTCCGTGCGGGTTCGAATCCCGCCGCCCGTACCAGCTTCATACTAGCATATCAGAAGTGCGCCCACAATTATTTTCAGAAAGTTAATTTTATACTTGACAAAATATTGCGCTAAGTATAAAATAGCAGCATGAATAAGAAACGAGACAAACACAACCTCACGAAATCCGAAATCATCCGTGAAATCCCACTTGCTTGCTCGGATGAACTGGCCGCCGTAGAGTTCTTTGAAAAGCAACGCTGGGGCGATACTCCCTGCTGTGTACGCTGTGGCAGTGTGAATGTGTACAAGATGCTGGACTCCAAGACTGGAGGTCGGAACAAACGCTATCTCTGGCGTTGCCGGGACTGCAAGGAACAGTACACCGTCCGAATCGGCACGGTGTATGAAGAATCCCGGATACCACTCCGCCATTGGGCCTACGCATTTTGGCGAGCTTGCACGTCCAAAAAGGGCGTCTCTGCTTTGGAACTTTCTCGGCAATGCGAAATCAGCTACAAGTCCGCTTTGTTCCTGATGAACCGCATCCGGTTTGCTATGGCTCCAGACTTTGCATCGGCCCCCAAACTTTTGGGAACTGTCGAGGTGGACGAAACTTATGTGGGCGGCAAGCCGCGCTTCAAGGGAACCAGCAAGACGGGCAGAGGCACAAAGAAAACTCCGGTATTTGCCGCCGTGCAACGGCAGGGGCAGATTCGGCGTCGAGTAGTAGCGGATGTAACCGCCAAAACACTCAGGGCAGCAATGCGTGAGGTAATTGATCCGAGATCACGGATTATCTCGGATGACTATAGCGCCTACAGAGGAACCTCTGCTAGGTTCTATGGTGGGCATGAGGTTGTAAAACACGGGGCCGGGGAGTATGTTCGTGGAGATGTCTACACGAACACGGCGGAATCGTCCTTCGCTATTATCAAACGGGGAATTGTCGGCATCTACCATAACGTCAGCAAAGAACACTTAGACCGCTATATTGCCCAGTTTGATTTTCTCTGGAATCATCGCAAGCTGAACGATGGGGAGCGGACGGTACTGGCAATCAAACAAGCCGAAGGAAAGCGGCTGATGTATAAAGCTAGCTAGAAATGACAAAGAAAAAACCGAAAAAGAAGAGGCAGCCCCCAGGGCCAAAGCCGGACTTGTTGAAGCTGGATGGTGATTGGAAAGAGTCAATCAAGAAATCCCTGTCCAAAAAAAAGCCGGTCGATGGATGGCCTAAGAAATAATCCCTTCCCTAATCACGGTAACGCATGTGCTACTGGAGAGCTTGGAAAACTCCGATAAGGTGACTTAGGAACCAGCCAATAACCGACGCAGCTAGTGTGATGACAGCAGCCAATGTATATATGGCTGTTTTGGCTTTGAGAACAATCCTGCTGACATCCTTAACCTCTTTTGATACCTCATCGAGCTTTTTTTCTTGAGTTTTGGATCGCTCGTCAAGGCGACCCATCGATTCTTTAAGATTTAGGCCCGCATTTCCCGTTTGAAATCGTAGAAGCAACCCTCGACTAACCTCCAACATCAATATTGATGCGGGTTCCAGCATCAACATTGCATTCCGGAGGTGTATACCTAATGGGTGAGAGCCAAAAACAGGCATTTCAACTGTCATTCAACCGGTTTTTGCGGGTTGCCTTTCAAGGATCGCGAGTGACATCCAACGGTGGGCTGATTCTGGTGCGAGAGCTGGACGAGCGATTGGGATTCGATGAACTCGTCGAACAGCACTTGACCGACTCTCGGGCAAACAATGCGCGGTTGTCTTTTGCGGACCTACTTCGACAGTCGGTCTACAGCCGTCTGGCTGGATACGAGGATGTGAACGATGCCGAGCGGCTATCTCAGGACCCGGCGTTGCGGCTGATCGGTTCGGAGAAGATTTGGGATCGAGGGGCGGCTCTGACTTCTCGGTTGCAGACCTTCGAGACGGAGATGCTGGCTGAGGAAGGGAACTTCGCAGGGCTGGCACGGGTGAACCGGGAACTGATCGGCAGAGCAGAAGCAATCCATTCGCACTACCGAACTGTGCTGGACATGGATTCGACCGAGATTCCGGTCTACGGGGAGCAGGAGAATAGCGCCTACAACGGGCACTTCGAGTCCACCTGCTATCACCCCCTGCTGTTATTCAATCGAGACGGCGACTGTCTGGCTGCCAAATTGCGACCGGGCAACGTCCACAGCGCCGAGGAATGGGAAGAACTTCTCCTGCCGGAGATCGAGCGGCAGCAGAAGCGGGGCAAGGAGGTGGTATTTCGTGCCGACGCGGCCTTTGCGAAGCCGGAGATTTACGAGGCGTTGGAGAAGCGGGGTGTGAAGTATGCCATCCGCATCCCTTCCAACGAGAACCTCCAGCGGGACATCGAGGAGTTGCTGAAACGTCCGGTAGGAAGGCCGGGCCAGAAGCCGTTGGTGGAGTACAAGGGGTTTCTGTACCAAGCCGAGAGTTGGAAGACGGCCCGACGGGTGGTAGCCAAGGTAGAACATCATCCGGGGGAGTTGTTCCCGCGAGTGGGGTTCATTGTGACGAACCTGACGCTTCCGAGTCGAGCGGTGGTGCGGTTCTATAATAAGCGAGGGACAGCAGAGCAGTGGATTAAGGAAGGCAAGCAGGCGGTGAAGATGACGCGGCTCAGTTGCCATCGGTTCCGGTCCAACGAGGTACGGCTGTGGCTGACCATCATTGCCTATAATCTGGGAAATCTGTGGCGGCGACTGGTGCTGCCACAGAGAATCGGGAACTGGTCCTTGACGAGCTTGCAGCAGCGGTTGGTGAAAACCGGAGGACGCCTGATTAAGCATGCCCGCTACTATTGGCTATTGCTGGCAGAGAGCCATCTGACTCGGCGGCTGTTTGCCAGCATGCTGGGGCGGATAAATGGGCTGTCGCTTCCGTCGGGATAGCCTAGCCTGCGGCACCCAATAAAATGATTCCGATATCCCCCGGGAATGGAGGGGTGTCTGAAAAAGCTGGTTCTGGAAGCCGAGGCGATGGGTTTTTGGGGACTCGGAAAGAGCGGCTGGAAGCCGCTGGCAGTATCTCGGAGAAAATATTGGGCTGGAAGTGCTCAGTTGAAGGCCAACGGGTTTATACTCACGAGTCGGAGGGCCAAAAAACTAATTCCGGTTAGGACCGTTTCATAGAAACTGTAGAAATCTTCCGGTGCTTTATAGGGAGCCCTCCCTTCAATTCCGGGGAATTGGGGGGCTTCTGATTCGTCTTCGCGTCGGTTCATTCGTTCATCCCAACCATCCAGTCCCACAAGTTGGTGCTGGCATAACCGCCGTAGCCTAAGATGGAAAGAACAACGACCGAGCCAACATCATCATATTTATCTTCATTTTGAGAAAGCTTTTCATAAATCTGCTGAGCTGTTCCCTTTCCAGCAACAAACCACTGGCCGTCCCCAAAGTCGTAGTATTTTCCAGGAAATTCCCCCTTTATGGCCTTTTCTAGGTTCTTGTTGTCAGTATCGCTAAGCACGGCGTAGATTCTCATGGCATTACCAATGCTATCCCACCATTACACTCCAGGGCAAGCGATTCCAGATCGTTTAATTTGTTGCGTAAAGTACATACTTCCCTCGTAATATATACCTATTTTCACCTCCACTTACCTCCCCTCTCAGCTTCATGAACATCCTCCGGCCAGATCTTCCCGATAATTCCGAAACAGGTAGCGACAGGCATTCAGGTAGGGTAGGCATTCCTGCCTGCCCTGTAGAGAGCACAGGGCGGTAAGGCCTGTGCTCCATTCCCTCCCCCATCCTGCCCCGCCTACCCCCCCAATTAATGGCCTCGGTTGGCTTTCCAGTGGCTTTTTAGCCAATCAAACCCAATCAAACCCAAAACGAAGCCAATGCTTTTGTTGATTCTAAAAGACATAATGGGTTCGTTTTGCAAAAAAACTTTTTTCTTCCCGCCCCTCTCCCCCCTAAGCTGCACAAACGCCCTCCGGCAAGATTGTCCCTTGCGCCAATTCCGGGAGCAACAAAATTCTTTCGAGAATTCCGAATCTGCCGAAGGAACCGAATCTACCGAGGAAACCGAATCTGCCGAGGATCCCGAATGTTCCGAACATTCCGATAATTCCGAAATGACCGCGTTTCCGGTTGCTTGCCAGGTAGGGCAGGCATTCCTGCCTGCCCTCTTGGGGGCACGCCGGTCCTCACCTGTATATTCACCGGGTTGGGCACCGCCGCATCAGCCTGCAGGGGGTAGAGCTACAGCATTTTTCTCGTTGGTCTATATCGGGCAGGCGTAACCACGACGAGCGCTTTCCTCGTCGTGAGTCGTTGCCGGCAATGAAAAGGTCATGGCGAAAAAACAATTCGCCGTGGCTACCAAAGATTAAACTACGCCAATAGGTGAAATGCTCTAGGTCCTGGTGGGATGACCGCAGGGCAGTCGTGGACTGGGTTACTTTCCCGTCGACACGCGGCGTTTCATCTCTTCAATCCAGTTGAGGACGACTTTGAATTGTGCGGCGACCGTAACCGGTCCTATGGGCCTTGGTCATCTATCGCGGTTCCGGCAAAGCGAATACATAAATCGCATTGTGGCCGCGCGGAGGCTTGAGGCCGGGGACCTGCCCGAGGGGACCCCGTGTGCCAGAAGCACCGTCTCCCGTCTGCACCGCGACGTACTGGGTTCCGTTGACCGCGTAGGTGATGGTGCTCATTTGAATGATGCCCCCGAGAATCGTTTCCCACAGAATTTTTCCGGTGTCGGCATCGAATGCGCGGAACCTCCGGTTCATATCTCCCCAAAAGATCAGGTCTCCAGCTGTAGCCAGCATGGCGCCGTTGCCGGGATTCGGCCCCGTGTAAATCCGCTGGAGCTCACCCGTGGCCATGTTCACCTTGGCGATCCCGGCGAAAGCGTTGGGGTCGGAGCCGGGGCGTCGAACACCGCCTCGGGGGCCGTACCCGGAAGGTCTCCCCATATTCGCAGTCATTTCGAGGCACTGGTCATGGTAGGGAATGTACAGGGAGTTTTTGCCCGGATGGTACGCCATGGGCCAGTAACTTTTGGTGTTGTGAAAACAAATCAGGCTGCTGTCACCGTCCTTTTGGAAGACCTTGTCCCAATTGAGGTAAGTCTTGCCGGTTTCGACGTCGATGTGGGAAATATGAAAATCAGGGACATCGTAGGGAAAGGGCATGGTCCAGAGAAACTGGCCCGTGGCGCGGTCCAGCACCCATATACCCCCAGGCTCTCCTACCGAAACCGCGATGTCCCGCTCCTGGCCGCGAGGAATCTGGGGGTTGATCCATTTGACCGCAGTGGGATCAGGGTTGAATGGCGTTCGCAGGAGGATTCTCTCCTGGGTATGGTCGGCGTCCCAGTCGTCTCCCGGAAGATGCTGATAATACCAGGCGAGCTTGCCGCTGTCGGCATCCAATGCCACGGTCGAATTGGTGTACAGATCGGCTGGCGCGGATCGCGAGATCGCGTCCGGTGAGCCATGACGTTTCAGCCGGGTGTACGGCTTAGGATTGGCGATTCCCCAGTAAACCATCTTCCGTACGGGGTCATAAGCTCCTGGCAGTCCCCAGGTCGAGGCGATCCTTTCATTCACGGGCACATCTCCCCAGGAGTCGCCTCCTGGCTCGCCCGGCGCCGGTGTGTGATAAAACTTCCAAACTTCGGTTCCCGTCCGCGCGTCGTGCGCGGCGATGAAGCAACCCTCCCGCGTCTCAGCGCAGGTCCGCCCCGTGATGACCTTGCCCTCCACCACGATTGGGCCCGATGTGTGCTGATTGCGGATCTTGTAGTCGTGCGCCTTGGTTTCCCAACGAACCTCACCCGTCCGGGCGTCCAGCGCCAGCAGGAAACCATCGGGAGCAGTGTAGAAGATGAATTCCCCATAGATGGCCAGAGCCTTAGTTTTTGTGGCTGTGCCAATAAAATCCCTCATGTCATCCGGCAGCTTGTGCCGGTACTCCCAAATCAAATCGCCGTTGGTGGCATCCAGCGCCTGGATGATGGCTCCGGGGACGAGCACATATATGACTCCTCGATAGACCAGAGGTATACTTTCTTGAGTGCCGGGGGCCATTCCTCGTGCCCATACCATGCGAAGCTGCCCCACATTCTGCCGGTTGACCTGATCGAGCGGACTGAACCGCTGGTTGTCGTAGGTTCGGCTGAACATCAACCAGTCGTTGGGGCTGGGATCTAGCAGCATCTCTCGCGTAACGGGAGTAAAATCTTCGACCTGCGCTAGCGCCGCCGGAATGATTGCACTGACGACAAGGGCCGTGGCAAACAATAACGTCCTAACCATGCTTGTTCTCCTCACGGGATGAACCCAGCCAGATTGAAAATAATGGTGAAAGATTACACGAGGGGCGAGGGGAAAGCAATTGGGGGCAGGATTCAAGGTGCTTTCGCTTTATGTTCTTCTATGGGATAGTGGTTATTGAAAGCCCTCGGGAGTCACTGCGAGCCCCTGGGCAGGCTGTTCCAATAATTTGAGGCGGTACAAGCGTTAAAAATGGAAGGTGGAATCTAAGGGTGACCATTACGGATCGAGGTCACGGGGGATTTGTTTTTGATGGGGGTTCTTTGCAGAAAATAAGAGAGTCAACGCGACTCCGTGCTCAACACGCGAAAACGAAGTTAGAGCTGAAGTGAAGCTCAATGCCCAACTCGTTTTGAACGGGATTGAAAGGGAAGAATATCGGTAACAGCTTACAACTAATTGATTAAAAGAAGCTGGGCGGTTAGCTCAGTTGGTCAGAGCACCTGCCTTGCAAGTGGCTACCTCTCCCCTTCTCCTTTCACTCTCTCCCTTATTTTCCATAGCTTTACACCCATTCAGGGACTCTGCTTTCGCTCAGCACAGAACCCTTTTTGGCTGCTTGACCTGCATTTCTGACACATTTTTGGCACAGTAGGAGATTCATAGGAGCGACTGCCGTGGGCAGATGCTTTGTTTGAAGACCGCGTCCGCGGGGGATCGCTATCCCTACTCAAGGCCGAGGCGCTCGTTTGCCATTACCAGTTGGTGCATGCCTCAAGGATACGGTTAGGAGTGAAAGAGTCCTCCGATCAAAATATCTACGGAGCTTTCTCCGGAAATAACCCGGGCATCCACCGCGAGGCTAGCGCTGTGGGGAACGTGAGGCGTAGTGGCGCGCTGAGGACTTTCGGAAACCAGCACTCCCTTATCCACCAGAGACGAGACAATGCGGCGGGCTTGCCGCGCACCTGTGCCGACAACGGTGGCGGCGTCTCCGCGGGGCAGTTCCCCACGGTAGAGGACTGCTTCGAGAATACTGCCGGATTTTAGAGGTAGGCTTCCCAGCCTGATTTCCTCTTCCGCCCACAACAGAATTCGGGTGCGGAGGTGGTCTGGCTGAACCAGACCCTCCATGAAGTTTACTTGGTCAATGCAGACGCTTAGAAAGAACCGAGTAAACTCCGCAAGGGCCTCTTCACTTAAGGTGCCGCGCCCGTCCAGATCTTTGCGGCGTGTCAGATCGCAGTTGGCAAGATGAGTCTTGTACTCCTCGACGTTGCGGGCAAGACCTCGTGCGACGGACCAGACCGCACTGGTATCAAGCATCTCCAGCAACATACGGCCTTTACTCTGAATGGGCTGATCTGCATGACGCAAGGGCTCGTTGCATCGCCGTGTCACGGCGTAACCGGAAAAGCGCCCTCGTATCGCGGAGGAATGGCCGTGCAATGAACGTGTCCTCCACTATCACTCCCGACAACGTCTCCGCCTGGTTCGCCCACTGCGGCTATGATCTGCAGTAACAGGAGAAATGCTCTAATCTCTGCTTTGCCCAATCACGTATGTTATTCAACTCGTTTTTCATAATGATTTCCTCCCCCCATTATCCTCTTTGCTGTGTGAAGTATATAACCCCGATAATTCCTCTTGACATTCTGATTACCTTATGACTACATGCAGGCGGGTGTTCAATTCTAGTCTACGAGAAAACTGTGAGATTAACGATCTCAGGATTATCCTGAAACAAGGAGATCAGAATGAAGAAATCTCTTTTGGGCGTGGTTGTGTTTATCTGTGTGTTGGGATTCCAATCTGCTCTGGAAGCGCAAGTCACCGGAGCTCGAGTGGAAGGGGTGGTCACTGATGAAACCCAAGCGGTGGTGCCTGGGGCCACGGTGACGATTATCAACGTGGAAACCGGCATCAGCCGTACGAGCACCACGGATGGAGGGGGGAGATATATTTTCAGCAACCTGCTTCCGGCCCGCTACGATCTCGAGGCCTCTCTCCCCGGATTCAAGACCACACTACGGCCGGAGATCACCCTCTTGGTTGGATCGGAAGTGGTAGTGGACCTGACGCTGAGTGTAGGAGCAGTGACCGAGCAGGTGACCGTTACCGGAGAAGCCCCGCTAGTGGAAACGCGCACGGGGACATTGGCGGGGGTGGTAGAAGAGAAGGTCATCCGGGACTTGCCGTTGAACGGCAGGAGTTTCACCGATCTCATTCAACTGCAACCGGGAGTGGTGCGAACGAGGGCTGGAAGGCAGAGCCAGATGTCGGGTTATGGGGACAAGATGTCCCTGGGCGGAGCCAGGCCGCACCAGATGAGTTTCCAGCTGGACGGGGCGGACATGATGGCGAGAAACAACACGAATCCCTCCGGCGTTTCCGGAAAGATGATGGGTGTGGACACGATCCAGGAGTTCCGCGTCTCAACCAGCTCCTTCAGCAGCGAATTTGGGAGAAACTCGGGAGGGGTGGTCAGCGCCGTGACGAAATCGGGGACCAATAACCTTCATGGAACGGCGTTTGCCTTTCATCGCAACGACAACCTGGACGCCGCCAGGTGGGAAGATAATGCCTTTGGCGGCTCGAAGCCCGAGTTCAAGCGTAACCAGTTTGGGGGCACCCTGGGGGGGCCCATCGTTCGGAACAGAACCTTCTTCTTCGGCAACTACGAGGGGTTGCGCGAGCGCCTGGGAACCGCCAGGGTAGGCAGTGTGCCCACCGCCGACGCGCTGCGAGACGGCGGCTTGGTGCCCAAAATTGCCGAATCGGTGAAACCCTATCTGGCCCTGTATCCGCTGCCGAACGGGCCCGATGTGGGAGGGGGGATTGCCCGCCATTTCTGGTATGGGTCGAAGAGCACCAATCAGGATTCCTTCATGACGCGGGTGGATCATCAGCTCTCGGATAACGCCTCTTTAATGGGCCGGGTGTTTTTCGATGATGCCGTGATTATCAACCCAGACGATTTCGATCTGGTGACCAACTTCACGGAGTCTCGCATCCAAAATTATGTTCTCAGCTTTAAGAGAATTTTTGGGGCCTCGGCCGTTAATGACTTCCGTGTCAATTTTCATCGTCAGTCTATAGAGAACGATGACGACGTTGCCGAGGGCATGAATGCGCTGGAGTTCATTCCAGGCCGGGGCTTCGGGATTTTCGGCCCACGCGGCATCTCCGGCATCGGTACTGGCGGCTCGAACCCCCTGTTGTGGCATCAGAACTTCTTCGAGTTCATCGACGATGTCGCGGTCGCCCGGGGGCGGCATGCGCTGAAGTTCGGAGGAATCGCCAAAAGGATTCGGTACAACAGCTTTAATATCGGCCGTTTACGAGGTCACTATGAGTTTCGGACGCTTAGGGATACTTTGACGGCCAAGGTCAATCGATTCCGGGCGGGGCACGTTACCCAAGGCGTGCGCGGCCAACGGCAGTGGATGTTTGGGTTCTATTTTCAGGATGACTTTCGAGCCAGCTCGCGCCTGACGCTGAACTTGGGTGTGCGGTATGAGTTCGTTACCACCGTGACAGAGGCGCACGGTCGTGCCGCGAACTTGCGAAATCAGCTCGATCCGCAAGTCACTGTAGGCGATCCCTATTTTATCAACCCCTCACTGAAGAACTTCGCGCCACGATTCGGCTTTGCTTACGATGTGACGGGAGACGGCCGGACAGCCATCCGCGGAGGATTCGGCATTTTCTATGACCAGTTGCTTCAGCTCTACTGGCGAGACAGCATCAATCGAACCCTCCCCTGGACGCGGAGCTTTGTGGTCACCCCCCGCGACGTGCCGGGCGGCATTCCGTTTCCTGATGGCATCAACTTGTTTGATCTGGGAGGAGAGCCCCTGAGCGATCCCAACATGTTCTCGGAGTTGATGCCGCACAGGCCCCACCAGCCCTATACGATGCAGTATAACCTGTCAGTGCAGCGCCAGTTGTTTCCAGACCTCTCCCTAATGATCGCCTACATGGGTTCGCAGAGCCGGAACAACTCGCGCAATGTCAACTGGAACACGGCGCTGCCCACCGCGATTATCGATGGACAAAAGTGGTTTGCTCCGGGTTCTAAAAGGCGGAATCCCAACTTTGCCATCGTGTTCCAGCGGGAGTTTGATGCCACCGCTAACTACAATTCCCTGCAAGTCGTGCTTAAGAAGCGGTTTGGCAATGGCTTCGATGTCAACACTGTCTACCAGTGGTCCCATACCATGGACTCGATGTCGGGGATCGCCGGAAGTACGGATTTCGCCAACATTACGAGTTTCTCCATGGATCCAGAAGACCGGAAGAGGGATTACGGCCGGGCTGCTTTCGACATCCGCCACTACCTGACGCTGCACGGGACCTACGAGATTCCCTCCGGCGCTCTGGAGGGTGTGGCGCGCCAGGTTTTGGGAGGATGGAAGCTCAGCAGTATCTTCAACTACTCTTCCGGGGAGCCGTTCACAGCGGCCAACCGTTTTGATCGGTCAGGAGCGGAGGTGCGAATTTACGGCTTCCAGGAGCGGCCGAACCTAGCGCCGGGAGCGTCGAATAACCCGGTGGAGGGTGTTAGTGCCGGTTGCAAGGGATTTAATACAGCCGGCAAAAAGCTGGGAACCCCCAATCTTTGGTTTGATCCCTGTGCCTTGGAACTGCAACCGGCGGGATTCTTCGGCAATCTGGGGCGCAACACCTTGCAGGGCCCCGATCTGATGACGATAGATCTGGCTGTGGTGAAGGATTTCTCGATGGGAGAAGCCAAGAGGCTGGAGTTTCGGTGGGAGATGTTCAATATCTTCAACCGGGCCAATTTCAGTCAACCGGACTTTGGGGTGTTTAGAAGTGCAAGGACGGCGAACAGGACCGCCGGGCACATTACGTCCACCCGGACCACCTCGCGGGAAATCCAGTTTGGATTGAAGTATATTTTCTAAACTGACTGAAAGATTTTTCTGGAGCGCAAAGGGTTCTATAAAGTAGAAGACATATCCAGAAGAGAGTTCGTTAAGCAGAGCAGGGTGGGGACTGCGCTTTTAGCCAGCGCTTTTTCGGGAGCACTGGCAAGAGTGCCTCCTGAGAATCTGCGCCATGCGGTTACAGCAGCCCTGGGGAGGCCTGGTGCATCCCCTCGCCTCCCGGACGGCTACAAAGACGCTGGAGCCTGACGGGGTTAACGACTACGTGTTGAGGAACCTACAGATAGCGGACACAATAGTGGAGGAGTTTAACAACTCCAGCAAACCGTTCTTCCAGGGCAGTCTCCCGGCCCTCTCGTGTATGGGGACTTGGCATCGCGCGGGTCACAATAAATTTTGCGTAGGGTGATGTTGTCATGTGGCAAGGCATCGTTACGAGAGCGCGCCAGCGGTCGGTCATTGTGGGAAATCCCAACTTGCTAGCTGGAAACCTATTCTAAGGGGGGCAGTTCACTATCGACACCGCCGAAAACACAAACTTGACACTGAGGGCTGGTTTAGGTTATTAAGATACTCACAGTTAATTCCCCACAACTCATAACGAGGGGGGCGGGTAATGATCCAAGCGACGGAGAGTTTTCCCTCTTTAGAAAAGATGGAAAGACACCATCCATTCTTCCTCTTGATCAACAATTATCTCTTCCGTCCTCAATTTCCTACAGTTGCTGAGTTGTCTTCCGTTTCCGATCTGATGCAACGCATCTCTCTGCTGAGACGGGTGCAGTTTCTTTAGCAAACTTAATGGAGCAAGTGAATAACAATAATGTTAAGAACGATTTTAAGCTGGATTGGAATCGCGTTAGTCGGGGCCAGCTACCTTCAAGCAGCTAGCCAGGAGCCATTGAGCTCTGCTCCGCCGGACGTCTCACCAAACCGCGCCCTTCTCAATCGCTACTGCGTTACCTGCCACAACGAAAAGTTACGTACGGCAGAACTGACGCTGGACCAGATGGATATCGAGGATATCAGCAAAGACGCACCTACGTGGGAGAAGGTTGTCCGTAAGATTCGTGCGCGGCAGATGCCGCCACTCGGCGCGCCACGCCCCGACGAAGCTACCTACAAGTCACTTTTGAAGCATCTCGAAACGGAGCTTGACCTTGCTGCTGAGGCCAACTTCAACCCTGGCAGGCGAGCGGCGGCCCATCGATTGAACCGCGCCGAGTATACCAACGCAGTCAGGGATCTACTGGGGTTAGAAATTGACAGTGAAAGACTTCTTCCTGCGGATGATTCGGGAGGTGGCTTTGACAATATAGCGGATGTACTTGCAGTATCGCCAATGTTGCTAGAAGGGTACATGTCCGCGGCGCGGACGATCAGTCGCCTTGCAGTAGGGAATTTGAACATTTCTCCAGAAGTTGACGTTTATACTGTTTCTGAGTACTTGCTGCAGGACCAGCGGATGAGCGAAGACCTTCCCTTCGGCTCGAAAGGCGGGGTGGCAGTTCGGCATCATTTTCCGCTTGACGGGGAATACGTTATCAAGGTTCGTCTGCAGAGGGAAGAGAGTCTGCAGGTTCGCGGCATTGCGGAACCGCATCCTATGGATATCCGCTTGGATGGCAAGAGGATCAAGCTGGTCACAGTTGGAGGGCAGAATGTCGGTGCGTCGCACGGAATGAGTGCGCAGGACACAGTCCCTCCAGATGTCAAGCAGGCTGAGTACGAACGTGTGGCGGATGGGGAATTGGAGTTTCGATTTCCGGCGCAGGCTGGCGCGCGGGTGGTGGCGGTTACCTTCCTAAGCGAGTTCTGGGCCGCGGAAAACCTGCGAGCTGCTGAGGATGCTGAAGAATTAGGCTTGACTAGCGTTACCATTAGCGGTCCTTACGAGATAGCAGGGCCAGGAAACACCCCTAGTCGGCGCAAGATTTTCGTTTGCACCCCTGCGAGCGCCACCGACGAAGAGCCGTGCGCTAGGGAAATTCTTTCAACTTTGGCTCGTCGTGCGTATCGGCGCCCTGTGAACGATGCCGATATGCAAAGTTTGATGGATCTCTATGTGGAGGGTCGCAGGGAAGGGTTTGAGGCTGGCATCGAGCTAGCGCTCCGCAAGATCTTGATTTCTCCAGATTTTTTGTTTCGCATTGAGCGCGACCCGGCAGGTGTTGAACCGGCAAGCCCTTACCACATCAGCGACCTGGAATTAGCTTCGCGTTTGTCATTCTTTCTGTGGAGCAGTATCCCCGATGACGAGCTTCTGAACATCGCGGAACGTGGTGATCTCAGCGATCCGATGGTTCTAGAACAACAAGTGCAGAGGATGTTGCAAGATCCCCGCTCGAGGGCGCTGGTGGAGAACTTCGCGGGGCAGTGGCTATACATTCGCAATGTGAACGTGATTAATCCTTCTAAAGATGTATTCCCGCAGTTTGATGAGAATCTCCGGGAAGCGTTTCGTAAAGAGACGGAGCTTTTCTTCGAGAGCATGTTGCGTGAAGACCTGTCCGTGCTGGATTTGCTTCGCGCAGACTATACGTTTGTGAATGAACGCTTGGCAAGACACTACGGGATCGCGGGGGTTTATGGGAATCGTTTTCGTCGCGTACCGCTAGAAAGTGGTAATCGGCGTGGTTTGCTTGGGCAAGGAAGCATCCTGACAGTTACATCGATCTCCAATAGGACCTCGCCAGTTGTCCGCGGCAAATGGGTTCTCGAGAACCTGCTGGGCACACCACCTCCAGAACCTCCAGCTAACGTTCCAGCATTGAAGGAAAGGGGGCAGGGTGGGGAGGCTTTGACGATGCGCGAGCAAATGGAGCAGCATCGTGCGAGTCCCACTTGTGCTGGCTGCCATAGATTGATGGATCCGATTGGCTTCGCACTCGAAAACTTTGACGGAATTGGCCGATGGCGAGACGCTGATGCAGGCGACCCGATTAACACTTCTGGGGTGCTTCCGGACGGTAACGAAATTGAGGGGGTCGAGGAACTTCGCGAAGCATTGCTGGGACGTCCAGAGCAAATCGTCCACACGGCCACAGAAAAACTACTCTTGTATGCACTGGGCAGAGGCATCGACTATTACGATGCCCCTGTTGTTCGCAAGATTCTGCGTGAAGCTGCACCTAGCGGCTACCGCTGGTCGTCAATCATTCTAGGTATAGTTAAGAGCGCACCTTTCCAAATGAGGAGGTCACAATAATCATGATGGTATTCAAAAAAGCCATTCCACGACGGATGTTTTTGCGGGGAGTTGGGGCGACACTGGCTCTCCCGCTGCTGGACAGTATGGTGCCGGCGTTCGCAAGGCCAATTAACGGAGTGACGAAGCCAGCGAAACGGCTGTCATACATCTATGTTCCCAATGGCATCATGATGGACAAATGGACGCCAGCTGCGACGGGTCCACTTTCGGAGACGCTGCCACCGGTTTTGAACCAACTGTCTAGTTTTCGAGATCAGATGTTGGTGATAAGCGGGCTGGATGGCGGGCCGACCATCGAAGGAATGGGGGGCGGGCATCCCCGTGCCACGGCCATGTGGTTAACCGGCGTTGATCCAAAGAAGTCGGACTATGAGCCCGAGACTGGCATTTCTGTCGATCAAGTAGCAGCTAAAGAGTTTGGTAAAGAGACCCAGCTTGCCTCATTAGAGTTGGGAACGGAGAACGCAGCTGAAGTGGTAGGCGCGATCTCAGGCTATGCATCAACCTATGTAAACACGATTGCCTGGCGTACCCCCACTACACCACTCCCGGTGGAGCACCGGCCACGAGCGGTGTTCCAACGGCTATTCGGCGATGGCGACAGTACCGATCCGGCGGAGCGGCTTGCTCGCCTCCGCGAGAAGCGTAGTCTCCTTGATGCGGTGTCCCGGGACATCACTCGCCTAGTCGTTGATCTTGGCAAGAGTGATCGGTCCAAGCTTGCTGAATACCTCGATGCGATCCGCGATGCGGAGCGCCGCATTGAGATGGCAGAGCAGGGTGGTGCGCAGGAATTGCCGGAGATGGAGCGGCCAGTTGGCATCCCACCCTCTTATGAAGCGCATGTCAAACTGATGTACGATTTACAGGTTCTTGCTTACCAGACTGATATGACTCGCGTGATCACCTTCATGATGGCTCGCGAAAAGAGCGACTTGGTATACAGAGGGTTGGGCCACACTGAGCCACATCACTCCCTGTCCCACAATAGGGGTATAGTCCGCATGATGGAACAGACTGCAGAGATTAATGTGCTGCACGCTAGGCTATTCGCGGACTTCCTTGAGAAGATGAGGGCTACCAGTGATGGTGATGGCTCGTTGCTGGATCACTCGTTGATCGTCTACGGGAGCGGCATGGGAGATGGCGACCTTCATACGCAACAGAGGATGCCGATCGCGTTGGTAGGCGGTGGAACGGGCCAGAACAAGAAGGCGGGGCGGCATATCTCGTTCCCGGATGGGACGCCTTTCGCGAACCTGCATCTGACAGTGTTGGATATGGCGGGGACTCCGGTGGATAGCCTCGGCAACAGCACGGGAAGACTCGATCTGAACGCTGCTTAGCGGGGGAGTTGAAAACTATGTGCGGGCCTCCTGAAGGAAGGGGGCCCGCGCGTGTTTTGGGGAAGAATTACTCCGTGATTTGAGTGGGCAAGATCACTTTTGAGGGGGTGAATATGCGGGGCAAAGCGATGATTGCGATCCTGGTAGGGTGGTTGGCCATATCGCTATTTTCTGTAACTAGCTCATTCGCTGCCGAGTTGTTGGATGCGGTTAAGGAAGGGGACAGGGAGGCGGTGGAGTCTCTTCTTCGACAGAACGCAGACGTCAACGTCAGCCAACCAGATGGCGCGACGGCTTTGGCTTGGGCCGTCCACAGGGATGATCTCGAAGTGGCTGACCTCCTCATTGGCGCCGGTGCCGATTTGAATGCCGCAAATGATTACGGGGTGACACCTTTATCGCTCGCGTGCTCTAACCGGAACACTGCCATGGTCCAGAAATTAGCCAGTGCCGGGGCTGATCCAAACGTTCCTCAATGGACGGGAGAAACACCGTTCATGACGTGCGCACGCACGGGTTTGGTGGATGCGGTTAAATTTCTCCTGACTCACGGTGCTGACGTGAACATGAGCGAAAACCGACGGGGGCAGACTGCCCTGATGTGGGCTATTGCTGAAGGATACCCCGACGTAGCTCGCGTTTTGATCGAGCATGGAGCTGACATACATGCGAAATCCCATATGCTCTCTGGGCTTACTCCAAAAGCCTTTCTTACCTACTATGGAGAGCTTCAGGTCAGCTCAAGTGGCGGTTTTACGCCGTTGTTGTTTGCGGCTCAACAGGGAGATATAGAAACCGCGAGTCTGTTGGTAGAGAAGGGTGCGGATGTGAACTACTCCGCCCCAGATGAAGGTAGCGCCCTCTTGCTCGCCAGTTCCTATGGGCATGAGGACTTAGCGCTGTTCTTTCTTGAAAATGGCGCGGATCCGATGATCACTGCAGGGGATGGAAGCGCGATCACTTCGCTGCATTACGCTTTGCGAGATGGAATCAAGGAACTCATGGCAAGCAAGGGAGCCGGGCTATTTACCCAGATTGTGCAGCAGGAGCAACAATCGGCTACTCAGAGAATGCAAGAAGCCGGCCCTCTTCCCGGAGCCAGCATGCCAAGGCTCGCGAAGGCCCTCATAGAGAGTGGAGCGGATGTGAATGCACCGCTCAAGAACGCACCTCTTCGGTTGCGAGAAGGGGGCAGGTCCTACGTCAGTATTGTGGGTGCGACGCCTTTCCTTCTGGCGGCTGCGTCGAGCGACGTCAGGGCGATGACCCTGCTGTTGGAGGGTGGTGCAAATCCGAGAGTAACGACGGTGGTGGACGAAAAGGAAAATCCTTCGGGCGTGTACTCTGATGAAGCGCAGTTGCAGGGAAGTGCAACTCCCTTGTTGGCGGCTGCCGGGTTGGGACGAACCAGGGCTCGGCGGGGAGCAGTGCTGGAGAAAGGGCTGAACACCGTAAAGACGTTGTTGAACATGGGCTTTGATGTCAACGAGGCAAATGACCTTGGGTGGACGCCTGTGCATGCGGCGGTCTACGCGGGCGAGAACGAAATGGTCCAGCTCCTAGTAGATAATGGTGCGAAACTCGATGTGCAAAATGGTTGTGGTCAGACCCCTTTGAGTATAGCGGATGCAAGCAGTGCTAGGGGCTTGGTGCAAATCCCGCGCGCCCGGCCTAGCACAGAAGAACTCCTTCGCAAGTTAGGTGCGGGCGCTACGGTGCCGCCTGGTCCGGTTGGGCGATGCATCGAGGGACGATATGGGATAGAGTATTTCGTAGAGCGAGACAAGGATCAGGAAGGGACCGATTAGACGGCAGGCCGGGTTTTTGTATTTCATAATGTACCAATCCTTTTGAGAGATATTGCATCCCCCGGGGAGTCTCCCGGATTTCTGTGCCAGGGTAAAACTAGGTTTTGCGGAGCCGGCTGTTTGAGAGGCAATCTGCTCCTTGGAAGCCAGGGCCTCATAGACAAATGCCCAAAACGCTGGGCCGGAAGAAATATTTCCTGACTCCCGCAAGCCCGCTGGCTATCGTGCGACACTAACGCACGAGTTTTCCTATGGGGGATGAAGATCACACGGAGAGAGTTTTTACATACAGCAACCAGTCTTAGCATTGACCTGCCCCCCCAAAACGGTCCAGTTGATAAGTTAGAGTAAAGGGTTTCAACTGGACTTGAAAAAGGGGGAAGGATGGCTAAGAAGCGGTATACGGCCGAACAGATCATCATCAAGCCGCGCGAACAGAGAGCCGGACTCATGAAATGGCATCAAGCACCGTCAAGAAACCGTCAGAAAACTCGCCCATCAAGCAGGCTAGCCGTAGGCGTTGCGAGCGAAAGCAGACGCCCCAAAATCCTGTAAGAGCAACGAAAGAAAAGAGTTGGCAGAAAACCGTGAAAGACGCCCACGTACCTTACAAGCATCGTTACCGCTTCTTTTCTCTCCATCGGTTACGTTCAATTCTTTGCTTTATCAACAACTTGGGGAACCTGCTCGCCGCTCACGGGCAACCCCAATCCCTTCAACAAACAGGGGTTTTGATACAGTTTTGATACAGGTGCGAAGCAGGTGCTCTGTTGTCATGGGACCAGTGAGTGCGGGATCGGGTCTCGCGTTCGCCGGGGCGTTGGCGGCGGGAGAGGATGAGCTCGCAGCAGTAGGAGCGGGAAGTGATGACGGCGGGGCGGGGTGGCAAGGAGCGGGAGGCCGAGTGGGCCGGGATCGACCGGACGAACCGCGTGTGGACGGTTCCCGCCACCCGGATGAAGGCCAAGCGCGAGCACCGGTTGCCGCTGTGTGGGCGTCCCGTAGAGATCCTCGACACGGCGCGGGCGCTCGGCGGCGGCAGTCCGGTCGTGTTCACCATTGGGGACTGGAAGCCGCTTTTCGAAAAGCAGTTGCGCCGCCTGCTCCGAGAGCACCAGATCGCGGCTGTGCCGTACGGTTTTCGCTCCAGTTTCCGGGACTAGGCGGCCGAGGAAACGAATCATCCACGCGAGGTGATTGAGGCGGCCTATCGCCGGACGGATCTTTTTGAGCGCCGACGATAACATGGGTTGAAGCCATCCGGCGGCAAAATAAGAAGAAAGAGCGATTCACAGAGGTGCTGGGTGATTTGTAGCTCGCCATTCGCGGACCAGCGCGTTGCTCATTTCGGCATCAAGCCCAAAACACTATGTTCATTAGCGTCTTCGAGATCTTCAAGATTGGCATCGGACCCTCCAGTTCCCATACGGTAGGACCCATGCGGGCCGCCCGAACTTTTCTGCTGGAGTTGACGGAAATCGGTCTTCTCAGGGAGACAGCACGGGTCCAGTGTGATCTTTTCGGATCCCTGGCGCTCACGGGCCGAGGACACGGAACCGACCGTGCGGTTATGTTGGGACTCGAGGGTGAAGAGCCCGACCGGGTCGAGCCGGACAGTGTCCAGTCGACGGTGGACCGGATTCGAGCCAACGGAAGGATTCGACTCCTGGGAGAACATGAGATTGATTTCAAAGAGGAAACCGACCTGGTTTTTCATCCTGAGCTGAACCTCCCGGCCCATGCCAACGGGCTCCGCCTGACGGCGCTGGCCGATCGAAAATTGCTGTCTTGCGACTACTATTCGGTGGGCGGGGGCTCTATTCTGCGCGGGGACGAAATTGACCGCCCGGTCTTTGGAAGCGAGCTCCCAGAGGCTCCGTATCCATTCGAAACCGGAGCGGAATTGCTCCAAATGGCTGAACGGGCCAGTGGTTCGATTGATGGACTGATGCTCCGTAATGAGGAAACCTGGCGATCCCGCGAGGCAGTGAGGACAGGTCTATTGGAGATCTGGGAAGTCATGGAGGAATGTGTGCGCCGAGGGTTTGCCGCCGAGGGAGTCCTTCCGGGCGGACTGAACCTGGAACGACGGGCTCCGAAACTCTATCGCGACCTGCTGAACGAACCTGGTCAGAACAATGTTTTGGAGTGGGTGAGCGCCTATGCCTTGGCCGTCAACGAGGAGAACGCCGCCGGAGGGCGGATGGTGACCGCCCCGACCAACGGTGCCGCCGGGATCATCCCCGCGGTCGGACACTACTATCTCAAGTTCTGCGAGGGTGCCAACACCCAGGGGATCATTCGCTATCTGCTGACGGCTGGGGCCATCGCCATCCTCTACAAGAAGAACGCTTCCATCTCAGGCGCTGAGATGGGTTGCCAGGGAGAGGTGGGGGTCGCCTGCTCGATGGCTGCGGCCGGTCTGACCGCGGCGCTGGGAGGCTCCAGTCAGCAGATCGAAAACGCCGCCGAGATCGGCATGGAACACAACCTGGGCTTAACCTGTGATCCAATAAAGGGACTGGTGCAGATTCCCTGTATCGAGCGCAATGCGATGGCCTCGGTCAAGGCCGTCAACGCCGCTCGTATGGCACTGCGTGGAGATGGTACGCACCTTGTTTCGCTGGATCAGGTGATCGCGACCATGCGTCAGACCGGGCGGGATATGCAGAGCATCTACAAGGAAACCTCTTTAGGAGGCTTGGCCGTCAACGTCACTGAATGCTAAACGGCGCCCCAACGACGTGGCCAACCTCGACGCTATGCCGGGATCGCCGCCGCACGGCGTCAGCGGGGCCGTCCGATCGCGCAAGCCGATTGCCAGATCGCAGCGATTGCTCGGGCGCGCAGCATGGCGGTGGCGACGCGCAACATTCGGGACTTTGATGACATGGGAATCGAAATATTCGACCCCTGGGACGGTGCATGAGCGGAACGACCGAACCGAGGGATAGCCTGCCGGGCTCATGCTATTCCCAACCGCTCACAAACCCGATCCTAGAGGAGTTCTGCCGCGTGAGTATGGATGAGACCTTCTACGCCAGCGTAGACGCGCTGCAGCAAGACGTCGACGCTTGGCTGCATCACTACAACACCGAAGGCCTCATCTCGGATACCGAAATCAGGGACGAAGGCTCATCGAAACCATCAATGAATTCGTTAGGCAAGAAGGTTAAGAGGACAGTCGATGGCGTATCGCGAGCAACGTTTCACCGCTCAGGACGGCGTCAGCCTCTATTTTCGCGGCTACGGCGATCCGGGCTCTGCCGCAATGCCGCTGCTCTGCCTTAGTGGGCTTTTCCGAAACGCCCGTGATTTCGACCTCCTCGCGCACAGGCTCTCGGGAGAGCGGCGGGTGCTGTGCCCGAACCTGCGCGGCCGGGGGCGGTCGGACTATGACCCGGACTGGCGCAACTACAAGCCTGGAACCTATCTCAGCGACATCGCCCATTTGCTTGCCCTCGCCAATGTCCATCGGGTCGTCGTGGTCGGAACCTCGTTCGGCGGCGTGCTGGCGATGTTGCTCGGGGCGTTTCATGCCGTTGAATCTCGCTGGCGTAGTGCTCAACGACGTGGACCCCGAGGTCGAACAGGGCAGGATGGACGGCGTCTTCGCCTATATCAGCGTCGATCGCCCACAGCCCGATTGGAAGAGCGCCGTGGAGGCGATCAAGACGCAGATGCCCGGTGCCGTATTTCAGACCGAGGCGATGTTCGAGGCCATGGTCCGCAATACCTATTGCGAGGGCAAGGATGGACTACTACACTTCGATTGGGATGTGAATATCGTCAAGCCGTTCATCGGAACTCGAGGCGCGATCCCCAACCTCTGGACCTATTTTAGAGGATTGCGCCCGATTCCGCTGCTCGCCTTTCGGGGCGAGGTCTCGGATCTGCTTTCCGAGGAATGCTTCGAGCGGATGGGACGAGAATATCCTGACGCCCGCTTGGTGACCGTGCCCGAGACGGGGCACGCCCCGACCCTCACCGAGCCCGAGTGTGTCGCTGCACTGGACGCGTTCCTGCGTGACGTTTGAACTCGCTCTCGATCCGCAGCCGTCCCTGTATGGAAACCTCCCGTGTGAAGTTCGTGTCGGCCAAAGCGCCGTTCAGCCCGCTCAATCAACGTCTGTGAGCCGATGGACGAGTCCTGGCGCCCACCGGCGGAGGTGATGTGCAGTGTTCAGCGTGAAAAGAAGCGGTATTCAGGCCACGCGGGTTTATACTGTGCATGTGCTAGGGCCAAAATGGAAATCCTGACTTGAAATAGAAGGCTTGCACCAGTGGGGAGTGAAGCGTCAGGCTTGTGCGCCGGTACCGATTATCAGGAAAAAGGAGGGTTTCATGCTCGGAGTCAGACAACAAATAACACTACATATCGGTAGTCTGCTATTGCTGGGAGCGGGATTCTTGCACTCGCAGGATACGCTGACAGTCCCGGCCGAACTGGTCCAGTTTCCGGACCTGATCGTTCACAACGCGAAGATCGTGACCATGGACGATACGGACCCGAACGGCACTGTGGGGACGATAACTCAGGCCATGGCGGTCCGGGGCGACACGATTCAGTTCTTGGGCACGGATGCGGAGGCGCTTCGTTTTGCCGGGCCGCAGACCCAGAAGATCGACCTGAAAGGCCGAATAGTGATCCCGGGAATGATCAACACTCACAACCATCTGCATCGCGGCTATATCTCGGCATGGCTGCGGAAGTTTCCTGAGGAACAGGCCAAAATGGAAGCCATGGCCAATCGGAGAAGGTTCAATGTAACGGGAACGAGCTTTGGCGAGCTGACAACGGGAATAGAACTGGTGATCAAGGAGCAGATGGGGTCGGCTCCCGAAGACCAGTGGGCCGCGATCAGCGTGCCCTCGCGGGGCAAGTACGGCTTTGGTATCGGTACCCCGTACGTGATCGATGGACATATGACGCGAGCACAGCTGGATGCCCTGGCGCCTACGCGTCCGGTATCGGTAAGCGGCGAGGGCGTGGAGCTGCTAAACACGACGGCACGGAACACGCTTTTGGATCTTTTCAGGCTGGATCACACGGATGAGGCCGAGTATTACACGATGATTGGCTCGGGCGGCGACACCCCCTCGAACTCCTCCCCGGGGCAAGGGTTTACAGAACAATTCTGGGCGGCCCGAATTCCCATGATGGCGGACGGCCTTGAAGACGGCATGAAGCATTTCGCGGCCCTGGGATGGACGGGATTCAGTTCCCACCTGGTTGGCCTGCGTATTTTCGATGCTTATATGAAGCTGTCGCGGGAGGGCCGGATGCCGGTCCGGTTTGGATTCTCCGACCGCAACTGTCAGATCATGGTCGTCGATATTCCGACTTGCTTCTCGCGGATGCAGGATCGGGCGGGGGTGGGGGACAAATACTTCTGGAATGTGGGCGTCACCCTGGGGGCACTGGACCACGATGCACCGACGATCTGCCATACCATGGAGGCCAGCCCGAAAATCTTGGCGCTGCAGAAGTGTTACGCCGAACCGGGAGGGCCCTACAATGAAGCGATCTATACGGCGATCCGCCAGCGCCTGCGCTATGTCGTCAACCATGTGATGGGCGACAGGAGCATGGATCAGTTCATGGACATTGTGGAGAGGGCCATGGAAGACGATCCGGGCATAACCCTCGACTATATCCGGTCACTTCGATTGAGCGCAGATCACTGCGGGTGGTATCCCCGGCCGGAAGATCAGGTCGAGCGGATGGCGAGACTGAACATCACGCTTAGTTGCGGCCCCAAGGAAATCGATGACCAGGGCGCATTTATCCCCAAGATCTACGGCGAAAGATACGCCAATCGCATTGGGCCCATGAAGAGTGCCTTGGAGGGTGGAATGATTATCGCCACGGAAGAGACTCGGGCGAATGGGCTCGAAGATCCAGCCCCGACCACCTTCTCGAGGATCTATCCGTTTATGACCCGGAAGAGAGTCGACGGAGTATTCATTGCTCCGGAGGAAGCTGTGAACCGGATTCAGTTGATGAAGATGTCCACTTGGAATGCTGCCTACTACCTTCTGAAAGAGGATGAGCTGGGAACGCTGGAGCCGGGCAAATTGGCCGATTTCGTAGTTCTCAACAAGGACTATTTTACGATTCCGGAAGAGGACATACCCACTGTCTATCCGCTGATGACGGTCGTAGGAGGCAAGACGGTTGTCTTGCGTGAGGAGCTAGCGCAAGATGTTGGTCTTTCTGCCGTCGGGCCGCAGCTCAATTTTGTCTTTGCGGATCCCGGAAGAGACGACAGAGACGAATGGATTCCCGATCTGGAGTATCAGACGGGAGAATAGACTGGATTGATTCGTCGTGCATCGGCGGTGCGTCCACGGGAGATGCACTCCCGGGTTCCGATTGCGAACGACCGGTGATGATATCTGCAGAACCGTCCGCGTTGACTGACCTTTCGGACTGGCGTTCCCGAACCGCCAGCGCAGGAGGCCCAATCCTTGCTGGATGTCAATAAACGGTGAGACGTATCCTATTGCAATTCCACAATGCGTGTCTTGTAGACTCTGCTGAGGAACGAGAGACAAATTCATGAAGAAATTGCGTCCATGGGCGATACTGGCCTTGCTGAGCCTGGTTGTTTCAGTCGCACTGGCTCAAGAGGATGTTTGGAAAGAGCACATGAACGCCGCTTCTCAAGCGCTGCAAAGCAACGATGTACGCGAGGCGATGCTTGCGTTTCAAGCGGCGATTGAAGAGGCGGAAAAGTTTGGGTCGGAGGACGCGCGCCTCGCAAGAACATTGGAGATTGCGGGGAATTTTCTGAGTACGCAGGGTCAATTTGTTGAAGCGGAATCTCTCCTCAAGAGATCGCTGGGGAATCGAGAAAGGAGCTTGGGGTCTGATCATCCTGCCGTGGCGGCTACGCTGGATAGTCTTGCCAACCTATACGACATTCTGGGGAGAGTAGCGGAGGCCGAGCGGATGTTGCGAAGAGCACTGACGATCCGCGAGAGAATCCATGGAGAGGAACACGCCGACGTGGACGCCAGTCTCAACAGGCTGGCAGCTCTGTATGATTCCGAAGGCAGGTTTGATGAGGTGGAACCACTCCTTGTGCGGTCTATTGAAATCCGAAAGAAAGCCTTAGGGACAGATGATCCCCTGGTGGCCACGGCGATGAACAATCTGGGAGTGCTTTATCATAAGCAAGGCAAGCTGGCGGAGGCGGAGAAAATCATAAAACTTGCAGGGGAAATCCGGGAGAAACATTTCGGCTTGCAGCATTTGGATACAGACAACAATATCAGCAGCCTGGCTCGTGTCTACCGCGACCAAGACAGGCTGAGCGAGGCAGAAGGGCTGTTTGCCCTCTCACTTGCGATTCGAGAGAACCTTCTATCACGCGAGAATCCAATGGATTCGCGTCTGGCCACCGGGCTGAAGGATTTGGCCGAGGCGCGTCTGGCCCTGGGGAAATTTGAGGAAAGCCAGTCGCTGCTGGAGCGGCTCCTCTTCATGGAGGAAGAGTTGCTGGGCAGGGAGCACCCCTTTCTTGCGGTTACTCTCAGCAATTTGGCTCGAATCCATCTGGACCAGGAACATTACACCGAATCTGAACAATTGCTGCAGCGCGTACTGGAGATCCTAGAAAACTCGACCGGACCTGAGGACGCGAGTATTACGGCGACACTTAACACCTTGGCGGAGGTTTATTCAGCGCAGGAGGATTTCGACCGCGCAGAGGCGCTCCTGAAGCGCTCACAGGCTATTTTGGAGGCTGCCGGGGCGGAAGGGCAACTTAATCTTGCCGCTACGCTGGACATGTTGGGCAGGCTCTACGCAAACCAGCAAAGGTATGCGGAGGCTGAGCCATTCTTTGAGCGTTCACTGGAGAGAGCTGAACAGTCTCTGGGAGGGAATCATCCGTTTGTTGCCGAGATCCTGGGACACTATGCAGAATTATTGCGCGAGACCAACCGCAACATGCAAGCCGATTCACTGGAGGCCCGCGCTGAATCGATTCGTACTCGTCAAGCGAGTGAGTAAACCAGAATGAAGATGTGGGGTAGTCAGGGTATCTGGGCTATAAGTCGGACACCACTAGATATCATGCGGCAGAACCGCTACTACCGCTGAGGAGGGTTCGATGTCCTGGAGATTGCAAAGCATATGGAGCAATCACTGGCGCGGAAGCGCGTGGGCGGCAGGTGCGCTTACAGTTATCATACTTGGTGCCGCAACATCCGGCATCCCGCCCTCCAATCTGATCTCCGGAAGTGCGTCGCTAAGACCTTCTGGACAGGCACAGCTCGTCTTCGTACAACCGCTGCCACCCACCGATGGCGCCATGTGTGAATGGATTCCGGCGAGTCTGTCTGTCAGTCCGTTGAATGTACTGCAACAGGAGAGCTCGGTCGCGTATCCCGACCAAGCACAGCAGGCAGAAGTACAGAAGCGGCAGCCGCTGCGAGTGATTCGGGATCCCTATCCGGCATTCAGTTCGGTGGCTGTGGACCCGGTTCGCGATGAAGTGATATTCACGGACGAAAATTTATTCCAGGTGCTTGTTTACGACCGGACAGACAACACTCCGCCAGGGGCGATGATGACGGAGCCGAAGCGAATCATCGGCGGCCACGACACCAAAATTGAGTTCAATTGCGATGTCTATGTGGATCCGAAGACGGGAGACATCTACACCATCAGTCATGACAGCGAGGGTATGCCGCTGACCGTTTTCGACCGGCAGGCAAACGGGAATGTGGCGCCCAGCCGGGAGATCGATACGCCCAAAGGAACCTACGGACTGGCGGTTGATGAGCAGGCCGAGGAAATTTTCATGTCGATTCAACATGACTCGGCCGTGGTTGTTTTCAAAAAGTATGGGGAAAGGGATGATCCCCCGGTTCGACTTTTGCAAGGAGACAAGACATTGCTGGGGGACGCTCACGGGATCGCTCTGGATACCAAGAACCGGGAGATGTTTGTCAGCAATTACGGGTATTCCTCCAGCCGTGGCCAGAACCGGGCTGAAGAAGGCGGGCGACGGCGAAGACAAGAAAAACCCAACTGGCCGCTGCAACGCAGCGTGGCCATTCCCGGAAGCGGCAGGATGTCGCCTCCATCCATCAATGTATATCCTTTGAAAGCTCATGGCGACATCCCGCCGCTGCGGATGATTCAGGGATCAAAAACCCAGTTGAACATGCCGTCGCACCTTTTCATGGACGAGAAGAACGGCGAGCTGTATGTGGCTAACGATATGGGGGATTCGATCCTGGTATTTGCTGCCAGCGCCGAAGGGAACGTGGCTCCGAAGCGTGTGCTCAAAGGCCCGAAGACGCGGATCAAGAATCCGACTGGCCTATTCGTGGATATGGAAAATGACGAGCTTTGGGTCGCGAATTTCGGGGCGCATGCGGCAGTGGTGTTCGATCGAATGGCTGAAGGAAACACGCCCCCGCTGCGGATGATCCGGAACGGACCATTGGATGCCCCGAGTCTGATGATCGGTAACCCGGGTGCCGTGGGTTACGACACGAAACGAGATGAGATTTTAGTTCCCAACTGAGTGATGCATCCGCAGATTGCGGTGTTCGCCAGGTTGGCGGACGGAGCGGCAGTGCCGGTCCGGCAGATTCATGGACAGAAGACGCTCTTGTCGAGAACGGTTCACGCCATCGCCTATGACGAGATACATGACGAGATCGTTGTGCCGAACCAGTTTGCGCAGGCCATTCTTACCTTCCGCGGAGGAGCCAACGGGGAAGAGGCTCCGATTCGAACGATTCATGGGTCGCGCACGCAGCTACAGGAACCGGACCGATTGGGCCTGGATGCGGTCAATGGTGAAATTTACGTTCCGCAATATGGAAAACTGCTCGTGTATCCTCGGGAGGCCAACGGCAATGTGTCGCCGAGCCGGATTCTGGAAACGGATGGGAGTATGGGCGGAGCGGTGGCCATCGATGCCATTCGAGACCTTATTGTGACTGTAGGCTCCGGAACGATACAGATCTTTGCACGCGAGGGCAATGGAATGGTGGAGCCTTTGCGTGTGATCGGCGGACCCAACGTCCGCGATTCGATCGACGGCGGGAAAAATATTGCGGTCTATCCGCCTAAGGGATGGATTATTCTTGCCAACCAGGGTGTGAACCGGCACCGCCCGATTGATTATTCGGAGGAGTCGTTTGTCGGTGTTTGGAGTATCCACGACGATGGAGACGTGCTGCCCCGATGGCAGATCGGCGGGCCGTTCGGAGTTCTTCGGCAGGCGCGTGGAGTAGCTCTGGATCCGAAAAATAAGAGTCTCATCGTTTCGGACAAGTATCTGAACGCAGCCCTCACATTCTATTTCCCGGAAATTTTCTAGGTTTGATGCCCATCAGCAATAAGGATCGTGTAATGAGAGGACAGGGTTGTTTCAATTTTTACGTTCCTCAGGAGCCGGCTGTGGAAATCGACTCCAGGGTCTGACTTATGAATCCATATCAATAGACCTCGGCAGATTAGGCTTAGATTGGATCCGCACCCAATCGCCCCCGCTGTAAAAATGGATCAGTTGTGTCAGATATTGAATTTCGAAGCTGTGAAGGAGGTTCTCATGTTCGATGTAGGACGACGAATTATACCTTTGATTTGCATCTTTTTCTTGGGCGCAGCGCTTCAGGCCCAACAGACCGTCGATCGAGTTCCGACAGAATTGATTTCTTACCCGGAGCTGATCATTCATAACGCCAAGATCGTAACCATGGATGACAGAACTCCGACGGGTCCTCCGGGAACGATTGTTCAGGCGATGGCGGTGACGGGTGACACGATTCAGTTCTTAGGTGCTGATGCTGAAGTGCTTCGGTTTGTCGGCCCACAGACCCAGAAGATTGATCTGAAAGGGCACACAGTGATACCGGGAATGATTAACACCCACGTGCACCTCCACGGAGGCTATATCAGCAGGTGGCTTCGAAAATTTCCCGATGAAATGGCCAAAATGTTTGAGCACGTTAGGCGCTTCAGTGTGTCCGGAAATACACCTGCGGAAGTAACCTACGCGATCGAGTTGGTGCTGAAGGAACAGATGGCGACAGCTCCAAAGGAACAGTGGGCCAATATCTCCGTCCAAAACCGGGGGAGGTATGGTTTTGGCATCGGCGCTCTCTACCTGAATGAAGGACACATGACAAGGGACCAGTTGGATGCACTGGCTCCGGACCGGCCGGTCTACTTAGGCGGAGGAGATGCGGCGCCGCTGCTAAATACAGCCGCGCGGAATGCATTTTTCGATCTGTTCAATCTGGAGCATACCAACGAGAACGAATTCAAGACCTTGCAGAACGTCAAGATGGCGGGGATGCTGATGGAACTGTTCTGGCGACCACGAGTCGCTATGATGGCCGACGGCATTGAAGATGGTCTGAAGCACTACGCGGCCATGGGATTCACGGGCTTTAGTTCCCACATCATCGGTTATCCCATCCATGACGCTTACATGAAGTTGTCCCGCGAGGGGCGGATGCCGATCCGGTTTGGCTATGCGAATCGCAACTGCCAACAAATGGTCGTAGATATCGCCCGATGCTTTGCCAGTTTGGGAGACACGGCTGGGATGGGAGATAAGTACTTTTGGAACGTGGGTGTCACACTGGGAGGATTGGATGGCGATGCTCCTGAAATGTGCCACACGATGGATGCATCTCCCAAAGTGCTGGCTCTTCAGGAGTGTTCCGCACGGCTTGATGGACCATATTGGGATGGCGTCTATTGGGCAATCCGTTCGCGCCTGCGTTACGTCGTGAATCACGTAATGGGCGACAAGAGTATCGACTACTTTCTGCAGATGATCGAAAAAGCGATGAAGGATGATCCCAGTCTCACCCTGGACTACATTCGTTCTCGCCGTTTCAGTGCCGATCACTGCGGCTGGTATCCCCGTCAGGACCAACTCCAACGGATGGCAGAACTGAATATTCACTTAAGTTGCGCCTCCAAAGAGATTGACGACCAGGGCGCATTCATACCCAAGATCTTTGGGGAGCAATATGCGAATCGAATCGGTCCGATCAACAGCATATTAAAATCCGGGATGATTGTGGCGAATGAGGGAAATTTTTCCGGGACGGACGATGTTGAGAACACAACATTCGCACGTTTCTACCCGTTTATTTCGCGCAAACGTTCTGATGGGGTCGTGATCGCGCCTCATGAAGCCATCAATCGCGTCCAGCTTCTCAAAATGTCCACATCTTATCCTGCCTCCTATGTGCTGAAGGAAAAGGAGCTCGGGACATTGGAACAAGGCAAGCTGGCCGATTTTGTGGTGCTCAACAAGGATTATTTCACGGTTCCACAGGAAGAGATCCCCACCGTGCATCCTTTGATGACGGTGGTGGGTGGCAAGACTATCGTTCTTCGGGAGGAATTGGCGCAGGACGTCGGACTGTCCGCAGTAGGACCGCAGATCGATTTCACTTTTGAAGTTCCTAAAACACGTGACGGAAATGACTGGGTTCCGGAGGAAGACTACCTGTCGGGAGAGTAGTTATAGCAAGCAGGCTGGCGTCTTGCACGGTTTTCTCCCAACTCCTTTGACCAGACCGATCTTTTGTGCCAGTCGTAGTGAGAGTTTACATCACAACCTGGGGCTGTGGAACTAGGTTCCAGACAATGGTATAGACCCCCGGCGCGGAAAAGTTATCCTGAAGCGGACGCGAATCCTTGCATCAGAAGGAAAAGCGTAAGGCGAACTGGATCTGCCTGGATGTGGTGGAGGTGCTGGAAATTCTCCCAATGGACGGATTAATGCGCCCAGGAGTTCCGCTGAAAATCGAAGCGCCTGAGCCTCTTGGTCCGCTGAAAGCGGTGTGGTTCAATGGATTGAAAATCTCCATTCGGAATTGCAAACGCCGATCCCCACCCAAGGCAAATTCCCTCTGCAGAGAAACGTCTGTGCTGAATACACTTGGCGCAGTGATAGTATTGCGTCCCGCGTTGCCGAGGGTTCCGAACTCTGGAAAAGCGTAGATGCAAGGATCAAAGTATCTTCGGGGCGTGCCCAACTTTTCCCCAGACGGTATAGTACCGCAGCCAGCGGTGACTCCTTTGGTCGCAGGTTGATTGCTTTGCCCGGGCTGTAAGTTGGGGCGTTTCGTCTGGAAAAGGTATCCAGTCCTTCGAACGTCCATTCCTGGAGAGAATGGGGTTCCCGTTCGATACCGGGCAATCCCTCCGATCCGCCATCCACCGAAAAGGTTCGAAAAAACGCCAGAGTTTACCCAGCGCCGGCCGTGTCCGAAAGGAAGAGTGTAGAAGTAATTGAAGCTTAGCTGATGACGGCTGTCAAAATCGGAAAGTGCCCGATCCACGCTTCGGGAGTGCGGATATTGTGCTCCCATACGATCTGCATCATCAATAGATTTGCTGAATGTGTAACTGACTTGGAAAGAGGTTCCGGAAGGGAATCTCTTGTTCGCAGCAATCCGGAGAGAGTTGTAAAAGGATTGCCCATCACTGGCCGTGAAAAACAGGCTGCCGGCAAGTGCAGGGTTCCTCGGTCCGGCATAGGCGCGGCAAAGTTCCAGTTCCTTAGGTTCCGGGTTTTCGAGCTGGTTGCATTGCGGGGGAAAAAAAAACGTTCCGTCTGAACGGAGTTCGGGTAATGGAAATAAATTGTATTCATAGCGGCGGGGCACATGGTTGCCTCTGGCCCCGACATAGGAAAAGCGGCTACTCCAACCTCCCGGCAGTTTCTGTTGGACTGCGAGGTCATAACGTAGCACCATGGGGGTCGTAAAATTATGGTAATCCAAGACTTGCGGGGACTCGGGCGTTCCTTCGGTGGCAGCTACCGCATCCGGGAAATAGCGTCTGTGGTCAAAGTTGGTCCGGACAGTCTTCTTGTAAAAAAGCGATGTAGCCCTAAAGGTATTGATCATATAGGGCAAGAATTGGTCGTAATAGATTCCGAATCCAGCTCGGACGGCTGTATTTCCACCAGTCCCTGGAGACCAACTAATACCCAGGCGCGGGGAAAGATTGCGAAGAGAAGGATTATGGTCCAGATAGGACCCTACTGTGGGTTCGGTGTCCCGCAACGGGTCGGCTATAAAAACGTCTCTTCCGTACTTGTCGTGGATGAGCGTGCTGAATTCATAGCGGAGTCCGAGATCAACTCGGAGGTTTGAACGGACCCTATACGAATCATTAACATAAAAGCCCAGAAGAGTCTGTCGCCAAAACGCTTTGAATGGGGGTTTGCCGGGATCCGATTTCGCCAGTGTTGTAGTTTTATCTTCGGTTCCATCCGGGGCACGCAGAAAACTTTCCAGGTTGTTGAATGACCACACGCCTCCCGTGTTGGAATTTGTAAAGGTATCCGTGTGGTAGCGATGGATTTCGGTCCCAAATTTGATAGTATGTGCCCCCCTCTGAAGTACCACATCATCAGAGAATTGATAGCTATTAAAGGCGGCGGCAGTGGGTCCTCCGAAATAACCGAATGTGCTGACTCGTGGAATATTGATCTGACCAAAGTCCGGGGCGTTAGGGTTAAAAAACAACTTCCTCGGGATCTCGATTTGGGGAAGGTTGCGAGTCTCCTCCGTCGGACGAGTGTACCCGAAGCGAAAGGAATTGATCGCACTGAGGCTGAAAATGTGGGTTTCCACAAAGGTGAGGAATTGTTGCCGACTGTCTTCCCTGCTCGGGAATAAATAGGTGGTGCCTCCGCTGATGGATTTGGCATCATCAAAACTGTAACGAACAAACATGCTGTCCTGCAACGAGAACTGGTGGTCTACGCGGAGAACAAACAAGTTATCATCACTTGGCGTAAAACTGGGGTGCCTGTGTTCTCCTATCCCATTTCCCAGGCGCTCAAACTTAGGGAGGGGGAAAAGTTCCAGATACGGTACCACCTTCGGGTTCACATTCACGGTACGGAGTAGATTTCCGTCCGCGTCTGTGATCCTCCCCTTTCGCGCGTCCTTATCGGGGAATGTGCTGATGTCCGTTTTAGTCAGACGGTCCCGAAGCGCTTCAAAACTCACCATAAAGAAAGTCTGTTCTTTCCAGATGGGACCGGTAAGGGTGAAGCCAAACTGATTGCGCTTGAAAGGAGGAGGCTGAGCTGGATCAAAAAAGTTGCGCGCATCTAATTTGCTGTTGCGGAGATATTCGAAGAAGGTTCCATGAAAATCCGGTGCCCCAGAGCGGGTAATCGAGTGGAGTATGCCGCCGCTCCCCCGGCCGTATTCCGCCGAGTAGTTGGTCCCGAACACAAGAACCTGCGAGACGGAATCTGAACCTAACTGTGTCCCGGCAGCGCTGCGCGGGCTCTGATTGTTCATGCCCATGACATTAGTGCCATCCAGCAAGAACACGTTGGAGGTGCTCCGCCCTCCCGATACGTTCAACCCCCCACCGCTGAGGCCCCGAGAAGCCGAGGCAGACGATGTGTCACTTACCCCGGCTTGCAATGCCGCCAGTTGATTGAAACTTCGGCCATTTAATGGAAGCCCAACCAGTTGGCTTTCATCAATTCGGGAGGGGGCTTGCCCGGAGGATTGCCTCTCATTCGTTGAGGCCTGATTATTCTGCCCCTGCTGGTTGGAACCAGAGACAACTCCTTCCTGCGCCACCGACCAGACAGTCGATCCAAAAAACAAAAGGATAACAGTGATAGCTAAATTTGAAGATTCCTTTTGTAGTATCGAGTGATACTTGTCGTACACCAGCATACAAGGAGGTTCTCCTTTTTCCCTGGAACCTTTACCTAATATTAGTGAAGAATTTTCGATTTCCACAACAGAATAAAGCCGCTGGTGCGGCGGACGCTACGCGTGTGGAAGCTTCCCGTTTCTGAAGCACCTGAGATAACTTGGGTCGCAGAGAAAGGAGGTCTCTGAGACCCTTCTACGCAAAATGATGCTGGAGGAACTCCAGCGCCATAATTACGCTCAGAGTACCGTAAAAGCCTACGTTCAGATGATATAAGAATTCGCCAACCATTTCCAGCAACCACCCAACAAGCTCGGTCCGCACCACTTGCGTCAGTATCAAGCCTACCTGTTTCAGGGGAAGAAGTTGGAGGGGGGCACGGTCCAGCAGTATGTGGCTGCGCTGCGCTTCTTCTACGTGAGGATGTTGAAACGGCGCTATCTGCTCGAAGAGATTCCGAGGCCCAAACGGCATCGCAAGCTCCCGGTGATGGGTTCCCATAAAACTAAACCAGTGTAGAAGAGAGTTTTGCGGCAAAATCAAAGCCTCAAGAAGGGGGGAGATTTGCCGTGAAGAAGAAGCGTTTTTCGGTAGAGCAAATTGTCGGAGTGCTGAAGCAGGCCGAGGTCGGGGTACCGATCAGGGAGTTGGTGCGGCAGGTGGGGATTTCCGAGCAGACATTCTACCGCTGGAAGAAGCGGTACGCGAAGCTGGAGATTGACTAGGTCCGGCAACTGAAGCAGTTGCAGGAGGAAAACCAGCGGCTGAAGCGGCTGGTAGCCGATCTGACGCTGGACAAAACGATGTTATAGGACGTGCTGGCAAAAAAATTCTAAAGCCTCTGCGACACCGTCAGATGGTGGGATACCTGCGTGGAGGCTAGGAGGTGAGCGAGCGGCGCGCTGGCGGTGTCATCCAACTGCATCGAGGAACCTATCGCTACTAGAGCCACAAGGATCCGCGCACCGAGCTGCGGATGAGGATGCGGGAGATCGCCGCGGTGCGGGTGCGCTAGGGATGTCGGAAGATTCTGGTGCTGCTGCAGCGGGAGGGCGAGTCTCTGGTGTGGCGATTGTATTGGGAAGAAGGACTGAGGCTGCGACGGACGATGCCAAGGAAACACCGGGTGGCCGTGGAACGAACAGAGAGAATCAAACCCAGCGGACTGAACCAGGTGTGGAGTCTGGACTTCGTGTCCGATCAACTGGCGGACGGGAGACGGTTTCGGGCGCTGACGGTGGTGGATGTGGATACGCGAGAAAGTTTGGCCATTGAACCGGGATAGAGTTTGAGAGGGGAATATGTAGTGCGGGTGCTACAGAGGATCCAGCAGGAGCGCGGTGGGCCGCAGAGGCTGGTATCATTGGCGGCAAAAATCCCGCATCCAGGACTTGCTGGAAGAGTCGCTGCCCAATCCGCCTACGCCGTGCGCTTCAATTCCTCTTCCTTATCCTCAAGAGCGGCCTGGGCGGCTGCGAGGCGGGCGATGGGGACGCGATAAGGCGAGCAGCTGACGTAGTCGAGGCCTGCCTGATGGCAGAACTCGACCGAAGCCGGGTCGCCACCGTGCTCGCCGCAGATCCCGACTTCCAAGTCCGGCCTTGTACGGCGGCCGCGTTCCGTTCCGATGCGCACCATTTCGCCGACTCCGACTCGGTCAATCACCTCGAAGGGGTCGTGCTCGAGGATTCCGTGGCGCGTGTAGGTTTCGAGGAACTTCACGCTGTCGTCGCGCGAGTAGCCGTACGTCGTCTGCGTCAGGTCGTTGGTGCCGAAGCTGAAGAACTCGGCGTCGCGCGCGATCTCGTCCGCGATCAAGCAGGTGCGCGGAAGCTCGACCATCGTTCCGACGAAATACTTGACTCGAATCCCCCGTTTGGTGAAAACCTCCTCGGCGGCGCGGTCTGCAATTTCCTTCTGCATCGTGACTTCGAGCCTGGTGGCCGCGAGCGGAATCATGATCTCCGGAATGACCTTTTTTCCTTCCTTTGCGACGTGACAGGCAGCCTCGAAGATGGCGCGGCACTGCATCTCAGAGACTTCCGGATAAAGAATTCCGAGGCGGCACCCGCGCAAGCCGAGCATCGGGTTCGCCTCATGAAGTTGCTCAACGCGGGCCAGCAATCTTTCCTTCTCCTTGAGCTTGGGGGAGCGGGACTTCTTCGCCCGCAGCAGTGCCACTTCGACCATCAATTTCTCCCGCCGCGGAAGGAATTCGTGGAGCGGCGGATCGAGCAGCCGGATGATGACCGGAAGGCCTTCCATCACGCGGAACAGCCCGATAAAGTCTTTTCGTTGCATCGGTAGCAGTTTGGCCAGTGCCCTGCGGCGCTCCTTTTCGGTGTGGGCCAGAATCATTGCCTGCATGTGGGAAATGCGTTCCTCGGCGAAGAACATGTGCTCGGTGCGGCACAGACCGATGCCTTCCGCGCCGAAGCGGCGCGCCACAGCGGCGTCGCGCGGGATGTCAGCATTTGCGCGGATGCCCAGGCGGCGGAATTCGTCCGCCCAACTCATGAACTGGACGAATTCGGCGCTCGTCGGGTCGGGGTCCACCGTGGCGACCTTTCCGAGAATCACTCGCCCGGTCGAGCCGTCGAGCGAGATACAATTTCCTTCTTTGATGACCAATTTCCCCACCGTCATCTGCTTCTTTTTCTCATCCGTCTGGATCGCGCCGGCGCCGGCGACACAGCACTTGCCCATGCCGCGCGCAACGACCGCGGCGTGGCTGGTCATGCCGCCGCGTGAAGTCAGGATCCCGACGGCGACTTCCATGCCGTGGATGTCGTCTGGGACAGTTTCCGGGCGCACCAGGATCACCGGACGCTTCTTGCCCTGCAGGACGGCGTCCTCGGCGTTAAAAACCACTTGTCCCACTGCGGCGCCGGGCGAGGCCGGAAGGCCTTGCGCAATCACCTTGACGGGTTTGCTCTCATCGAGCACGGGATGGAGCAACTGGTCGAGCTGGTTCGGCTCGACCCGCAGAATCGCTTCCCGCTTAGTCAGCAAACCTTCTCCGACCATATCCACTGCGACGCGGACGGCGGCCTTGCCGGTGCGCTTGCCGTTGCGTGTCTGGAGCATGTAGAGCTTGCCTTCCTGGATCGTGAACTCGAAATCCTGCATGTCCTTGTAATGGCGCTCCAAGCGCTCGGTCATCTCGCGGAGTTGCGCGTAGACGTCCGGCATAACGACTTTCAACTGTTCGATCGGCACGGGAGTGCGGATGCCGGCGACTACGTCCTCGCCCTGGGCGTTCATCAGGAACTCGCCGTAGAACTCCTTTTCGCCGGTCGAAGGGTTGCGCGTGAAGCCGACCCCGGTGCCGCTCGTCTCGCCGAGGTTTCCGAAGACCATCGCCTGCACGTTGACCGCCGTGCCGAGCGTCTCCGGGATGCCGTTCATGCGTCGGTAATGGATGGCGCGAGGATTATTCCAGGAGCGGAACACGGCGTCGCGCGCCATCGCGAGTTGCTTCGAGGTGTCCTGCGGAAACGCTTTGCCAGTCTTCTTTCGCACGAGTTTCTTGTAATCCCGGATGACACCTTCCAGGGCGCTCGCGCTCAAGTCGTTGTCGAAGCTGGCCTTGTTGCGTTTTTTTGCTCCATCGAACACGCGGTCAAAATCTCCCTTGGCGATCTCGAGCACTACGTTGCCGAACATCTGGATGAAGCGGCGGTAGCAGTCCAGAGCGAAGCGCGGGTTCTGGCTTCTGGACGTAAGCGTCTTCGCTGTCTGATCGTTCAGTCCCAGATTCAGGATGGTGTCCATCATACCGGGCATCGAGAATTTCGCGCCCGACCGGACGCTCACCAGCAGCGGATTGTCCCGCGCGCCGAGCTGCTGCCCGGTCGCTTTCTCGAGCCGCGCGACAGCCTGACGAAACTCTTCCTCGATCGCCGTCGGCAGTTTTCCCTGATTCTCAAAATATACCCGGCAGCTTCGCGTGGAGATGGTAAACCCGGGGGGAACCGGCAGGCCGGCGCTGGTCATCTCGGCCAGGCCCGCTCCTTTTCCTCCGAGTTCCTCTTTCATCCCACCATTTCCATCGGCGCGTCCCTGGGCAAAAAAATAAACGTACTGCTCACTCATTCGATAGTCCTCGCTCTGCCGGGCAACCGGTCGTTAAATAAACGCCTATTGTACTCCGACTTTCTTTTCCTCGGCGGTCACGATCTCGAAAAAATCCGCGATGGTGGAAAATTCGTTCAGAAGGCACCGCAGCAGGGTCAAGTGGTTCCGGCGAATATTTTCTGCGAAGCCATGACCAGGACTGCGTCGAAAAAGCGGTCCACGGAGGGCCGGAGTGCCGCGATTGCCTTGAGCGCAGCCGGTGGTCGCCGAAATGCGGCAACTGGAGCAGGCGATTATCAACGTGGACTTACGATTCATGGCGAAATATGGCGGTCTTCAGGGAATCTCAAAACTTTTGATGGCACTACTAAGATTGCCGACCGCCGCGCCGGGCGCTGGGATCACCTTTAGCGAATGGGCGGACTGGTTCCTGGAGAACCGCTCCCATCCACCCTTCTGGAATATGAATACGCACGCAGCCAACCAAAACGCCATGACGACCAGCGAGCAGCAGCGGATTGAGTTTTCTGCACCCGATTACCTGCGTAACGCTAGCGTCATTCTCGTTGAGACAGGGCTGCGTCCCTACAAGGAGCTGATGCCCATGAAGAAATTGCAGGTGGATATGGAAACCCCGGGGGGTCTATATCCCAAACTCCAAGACTCCAAACGGAGTAGGCGAGACGCCGATTTCGGATTTGGCGTGCAGGGCGTTCCAAGCACAGATCGAAGCGACGCGGGCAAGCGAGTATCTGTTCCCGGTGCCACGTCAAAAATTCAGCAGGCCATACATCCGATCACTGAAGAATATTTGGGCCGCGACACTGCGGCGTGCTGACGTGCCGCATTTCCCGATATACGAGTTGCGCCATACGTTTGCGACCCGGCTGCGCGCCGGGGGAGTGGCGGACCATTTTGTCACCCAGATGCTTCGGCAGGGAGACTCGGCGGTATTCAAGCGCTACAGCCGAGCGAAGCTCAACTTGATGCGGGAAGCGCTATCCAAGCTCGACTGCCGGGCTAACGAACATCGACAGATTTCGAGCACAGCAAGGCCGAACTGAACGATTATTGGCACAGTTTGAGGCGAACAGGTCGATTTTTCATGCATCATGGAAATAGGGTTTGTTGAGGCTGAAGGAGTTAGGTGTTAGGATGAACGTACGGGCCGGTAGCTCAGTTGGTAGAGCGTCTGCCTTTTAAACCAACTCAAACTTGTTATCTTGTTGATTCTTCGTGCCTCTAGTTCTTCTCACATGACGGAATTCGCTGGTGTTCGGCGGGAAATTGTTCAGTGAATTGTTCAGTCGCCTATATCCCTCCAGTCGAATTTGAGATGATCTATTATCAGAATCGGTCGTCCCGGCTCGTCAAGGCCGAATGGTGACTTAGAGCTGCGCGACGAGATCTCACAGGTCGCCCTGGAATGGCCCAGCTACGGCTGGCATGACGCTGACCGATGTCGATCAGCTCTGGGTGGCCGATATTACTTACATCTGACTTGAAGAAGAGTTCGTTCTCCTGACCTTGATCCGGGATTTTTACGCCGCGTGAGCGGTTAGGCGCTGGAGAGACCAGCAACTCTAATCAAGAACAACAAGCTTAATCCTGCATTTCCATTTTGAAAACGCAGCGGCAACTTTCTGCTAACCTCCAACGTCAATATTGATGGGGGTTTCAGCATCGACATTAGCTTCAGGAGGGCAACACCGTAAGGGTGAGAGCAAAAGACAGGCATTTCAGCTGTCCTGCAACCGATTTCTGCGGGTCGGTTTTCAGGGATCGCGGGTGACTTCCGATGGTGGCCTGATTCTGGTGTGGGAGTTGGACGAGCGATTGGGATTCGGGGAACTTATCGAATGGCACCTGACCGACGCTCGGGCAAACAATGCCCGTTTTTCATTTGCGGACCTGCTGCGGCAATCGGTCTGCAGCCGCTTGGCCGGGTACGAGGATATGAACGATGCCGAGCGGTTGTCCCATGATCCAACGTTTCGGCTGATCGGCTCCGAGAAGATTTGGGATCGAGGCGCGGCGCTGACATCCCGGTTGCAGACCTTCGAGACGGCAATGCTGGCCGAGGAAGAAAACTTCGCGGGGCTGGCACGGTTGAACCGGGAGATGATCGGAAGAGCTGAAGCGTTGAGTTCCCCGTACCGGACGGTGCTGGACATGGACTCGACCGAGATTCCGGTCTACGGGGAGCAGGAGCAAAGCGGCTACAAGGGGCACTTTGAATCCACCTGCTATCATCCCTGTTGCTGTTCAACCGCGAGGGTGATTGTCTGACCGCCAAGCTCCCTCCCGGCAATGTCCACAGCGCCGAAGGTTGGGAAGAACTCCTGTTACCAGAGATCGAGCGACAGCAACGAATGGGCAAGGAAATTGCCTTTCGGGCCGACGCGGCCTTTGCCAAGCCGGAGGTGTAGGAGGCGTTGGAGGAGCGGGGCGCGAAGTAGGCCATTCGCATTCCTTCCAACGAGAACCTGCAACGGGACATCGAGGAGTTGTTGAAACGTCCACCGGGGAGGCCCGGCAAGAAACCGTTGGTCGAGTACAAGGGCTTTCTCTATCAAGCAGCGAGTTGGAAGACGGATCGACGGGTGGTGGCGAAGGTAGAGCATCACCCAGGGGAGCTGTTCCGGCGAGTCGGATTCATCGTGACGAACCTGACGCTTCCGAGCCGGGCGGTGGTGCGGTTTTACAATAAGCGCGGGAGGGCCGAGCAGTGGATCAAGGAAGTCAAGCAGGCGGTGAAGATGACGCGGTTGAGTTGTCACCGGTTCCGATCCAACGAGGTGCGGCTGTGCCTGACCATCATTGCCTATCATCTCGGCAACCTGTGGCGGCGACTGGTGCTGCCGCAGCGGATCGGGAAGTGGTCGTTGACGAGCTTGCAGCAGCGACTGGTGAAAACCGGCGGTCGATTGGTCAAGCACGCTCGGTACTATTGGTTGCTCCTGGCGGAGAGTCATCTGACACGGCGGCTTTTTGAAAGCATGGTACGGCGAATCGAATCGCTGCCGCTGCCTGCGGGGTAGCAGAAACCCCGGCAGGCAGAGAAATGCATCAACAAAGATGTAGGGGACGGAGCAGTGTCTGGGAAATCGCATGAAAATGAGGCAATTTCTGGTTTACCCGTACCCGCAAGAGGTAGGGCTGGCCCCTTCGTGGGCCGCTGGAGTTGTTCGGGATGAAAAGAATGAAAAAATGGTCCCAACGGAGGCGGTTGGGTGTATGCTGGCGGCGACAGGGAAGGCAAATTGGAAATTCCGGGTAAGATAGTGGCATTCGCGTCCGGCGATCAAAAGGAGCACCGAAATGAAACGAATCCCTCACACACTCTCTCTTAGTTTCTGTCTCGCGGCGTTCGTGGTAATGCTGGCCGCGTGCTCTTCGGAACCGGTGGCCGAACCGGAGACGGTGGAGCAGCAGGCCCCTCTCCGAAGCATCGAAAACGTCACGGGAGACCTGTACCGAGCGCGCGACAACAACCATTTCTCGGCTGTGCTGGTTACGCCGGAAGGCATCATCGTGTCGGACCCGATCAACCGGGAGTTCGCGACGTGGCTGAAAGACGAACTAACGACACGCTTCAACCAGCCGGTGAGGTACGTACTTTACAGCCACAGCGACTTCGACCACGCGTCGGGCGGCGAAGTGTTCGCCGACACGGCAGAGTTCGTCGGGCACGAGCAGATGAGGGAGGCGCTGGCGCCGCCGAGCGGGGATATGCCACTGCCGGGAAACGCCGCGTCTATGGACGCCAACAGCAACGGTCAAATTGAAATGGCCGAGGCCTCGGGGAACTTCCAGAACAACTTCGCGCTGTTTGACGCGAACGAAGACGGGATGCTGAGCGGCGGGGAAATCGCGCGCGGCCCGGTCAAAGAGGTGTATCCGCCGACGGAAACGTACACGGACCGGCATACGATCACGCTGGGCGGAAAGAGCGTCGAGATGATCCATCCGGGCGTGCAGCATTCGGCCAACATGTCGATCATTCACTTCCCCGCCGAGAGCGCGGTGTTCGTCGTCGACTTCCTGAGCCTCAAGCGGCTCCCCTTCCGGACCATGGGCAATTACGACCTCGACGAGTGGCTGACGCAAATCCAGTTTGTGGAAGATCTCGGTGCGGAGATCATCGTGGGGGGGCATGGCGACGTAGGAACGCCGGCCGACGCCGCGCAGGTGCGCCAATACCTGGGAGAACTTCGGGATAAGGTCCAGGCAGGAATCGATGCAGGCTCTTCGCTCGATGAGATGAAGGCGTCCATCACAATGGAAGCCTTCAGCGATTGGGACAGCTATGACGACTGGCTCCCTCTCAACGTCGAGGGAATGTACAACATGCTCACCCCGTAGCGCGGGTTCCCCGCCATAGGAACTGCAAGAAGCCCGGCACATGCCGGGCTTTTTCCATGCTATGGAGAGGTATGAGCGGGGGCGAGCGCCGCACAATCGGGCGGCGAGGCGGATCGCCTGCCTGCGGCTTCCTGAACGAATCCAGCCCAGTTTGTATCATCCACATCGAATCCCTGTTGAGCGAGCGCGCCTGGGGGTAGTAGAACTGTACGCTTCGAGAAGGAAGGTCAAGGAGAATCTTGCCTCGGCTCCGTATTTCGCAAGCTGCCCAAAAGGTGGGGGTGGCGTGGCAAGCTTCTAAAAGAGACTCCTCTCTAAGCTCACCACGGAACGACCGACCGATTCCGAGCTCTTTCTCGGAATTCGTTTCTCCGCTGAGGATTCCTAGTTGTTGGTGCCGATTTACCTGGCAGAGGATTGAGCCGGACGTATTAGAATGTTCCCTGTGATTCGGCGGATTCTTCAATTCCTAGCCATTGGTACGCTGGCTGTCACCGCCTCGGCGCAGAATGCGGCCGAGTTAGAGGCTGTCGTTACAACCAGCTTCGGCACATTCCGGTTTGAATTCTTTCCAGACAAAGCACCCAGACACGTGGAACAGTTCATTCGCCTCGCCCGGGAAGGCTACTACGATGGTTCCGCCTTCCATCTGGCGTTTCTGAATGGAGCGATCCAGGGCGGTGACCCGCTGCTGAAAGACCCGGAAACGCCCCGTGAGCTGTGGGGGACCGGCGGCTTGAACATGCTGAGCGAGGAGATCTCCGATCTGAAACACGAGCGGGGTGCGGTGTCGACGATTCGAATCCCGGACCAGCCCGATAGCGACGGAGCACAGTTTTTCGTCTGCCTGGTTCCGCAACCAGCTTTGGACGGACGGTATTCGGCATTTGGGCTGGTGAACGAGGGGATCGAAGTCGTCCAGGAAATCTCCCGGCAGCCGCTCGAAGAGGACGGCAAGCTGAGCGAGCCGGTGCGAATTCTGAAGATCGAGATCGAGCCGAAAAAACAGGAACCGTTCCTCTCCGCGACCCCCGATGAAATGCGGCGCACAGTAACTCTGCAGACGACCCTTGGTTCCATGAAGCTGCAGATGGAACCGGATTGGGCGCCCGAAAACGTCCGCAACTTCCTGAAGCTAGCGGCCACGGGCTGGTTGGATGGAACGGAGTTTCACCGGATTTCGAGGGGATTCGTTGTGCAGGGAGGCACCGGACAAACACGTTCCAGCGGACCCACGCATTCGGCGGACCGGTGGGTGCGTCCCGTAAGGGGGGAATTCCGGTCAGACATCAAGCACGTGCGCGGTACCGTTTCTATGGCACACGGGGAAGACCCGGATTCGGCCACCACATCGTTCTTTATTGTGCTGGGCCCGTCGCCGGCATTGGACAACCAGTACTCCGCGTTCGCACGAGTGGTGGAAGGGATCGAGGTGTTGGACGCTTTCGAGATAGAAGAGGTTGAAGGAGAAAAGCCTAGGAGACGGCTGGAAATCATCGAGGCATCGATCGACTAGCGAAAATCGGAGCGAAGAGGGAGACGGGAAATGAAAAAATTACTGTGCGGATTGCTTGGCATTGGCGCCTTGATCGCGGTATTTACCTTTTTTGCAGGGGATCAGGAGGTGCAGGGACAGCAGATCTAGACTGTGGACGAGGCCTTCCACCTGAAACAACATCCCGTGGAGTTTGACGAAGAGTTAGGAGCAGCCACCGCGCGGATTGGTGAAGGACGTCTGCACCAGATCGATGCCACGTTGGTAGAGATTCCGCCCGGCGGAAAGCTTCCCGCGCACCGGCATTTGGCGGAAGAGATGATCTATATGGCTTTGTCAAGTTAACGGAGCCGAGGCAAGATTCTCCCCACAACGACAGGAGTCCTGTAATTCCTTAACAGACGCACGTCACCTCTCTCCAATCGAAAAAAGCCCGGGCTCGAAGTGACCTGCTCCCCGGAGATCGCCCGAAGTCAGGTATGATTGCGGACGAAGGAAAGGGGAACAGGGATGTCTGGCCTGACCGGCCTTTTTTGTACCATCGATGGGCGAAGGCATTGTCAAGGCAAAAGATCTCCTGAGAACTGCGCTGGGCAGCCTGCAAGAGCCGAGGGTTTGGAGACCGGAAGCCCTGGGGAGAGTGGGTATTACGAAGGTTTGAACGGACGGCTCCGAGAGGAATGCCGGAACGGAGAAATCTTCTACTCGTTGCAGGAGGGCCAGATTGTGATGGAGCAATGGCGGGAGGAGTATATCACCCGGAGGCCGCACTCGGCGCTGGATTACAGACCCCGGCACGCCGGGGGCCTATACGCCTGTTCTAAACCCAGGTTCACAACCCCAAGTGGTGATGTAATATATCTCACATCTACTGGTATAAAAAACTCGGTCTGATCAACCCCGCCCATGAAGGTCGGGTTCCCCTCCAGGTCCAGCAAATCGAGGACTTCGGTCGCCGGTTACCCGTTCTCTTGTGAGATCAACGGCGCGGCGGAAATGCCGAGCACAATCAAGATCGCCATCCAGTGTTTCAGGACCGTTCTTCTTGGATTCCCGCAGCGTTCATGCCGCGAAGTGTCTCCTCGAGAGAAAGCACCCGACCAGCGCCGGCACCGCCATCATCAGGTGATTGATTTCAGCGGCCATGCTCGGGGCGCCCAGCTCGGGCATGAACGGCATCCCGACCCAGAACGGCGCGTAGAACCCGACCATGAGTATCAGCATCACCCACCAGGAAACCCGCGTTCTCGCGGCCGGCGGCATGAACAGGATTACCAGGATCGCCGCCATGGCGCCGAAGTCCCCGCCAAGCTCTCGCAGGAAGTGATGCCAGCTATGGGTCTGCGTACCGCCCACCAGCAGGAACGCGTCGTTGCCGATGTGCGTGACCGTCGCGCTCAGGCTGTTGTAGCCGAGCAGGAAACCGGTGATTACGAGGATCCGGCCGGTCCAGATATGGGTCAGAAAGTTCTTCCTCTCGCCTCCCGTTCGAAGACATGGGCCGCATCGTGGTCGAACCGCGCTCCGGAAGGGAGATTAGCACGCATCATGGGCTGCGGGCAACAGGGTCCAAGCGACGCTGGCCAGCATCTGTCCCGCCGCAGCACTCGCCCAAGGTCCGAAGAGCGAGTTCATTCAGTTCGTTCTTTTCGATTAAGAACCGATACTGTTCACAACATAGACATTCATCGTGTAAGTATATCCGTCGGGTCGAAGGCAGTCCCACTGGCGGTCTGGTCCGACTACGCCTATGCCGCTACGCATTCTAGTCACGAGCGCGTTTCTGACGGTGTCAGATAAGCCGTCCCACCAGCTTGGTTTCATGAAAATGTTCTCAATATGCTCGAACGCTAGCTGAATCCCCACGATGGCTTTGTGTTCATCAGGTACATCTGCGAACGAGCACCCAAACGACTCCGCGGGGCCTTCGTGTCCCTCGGTCCAACCTATCACAAGCACACTCCTATCATTTAGGACAGTCAAGTTGAAACCAACGTGCTCATATGGCGCAGTACCGTGGCTGATTCTTTGCAGAGGGTTTCCCGCGAAGTCAAACTCGGGGTGAAATGCACCGCAGCCCACGACAGGCAAAATAGTCGAGTATGCGACTCCTACAAATCGATATTCTTCAAATCGCTCATTGAGAAAGATTGCGTCGTATTGTTTCTTCCACCTCTTGCCATCAGCCAGACCGCTCAGGGCTCCCTGTTCGCGAAAATGCATATCTTGCTGCCATGCGCACTGGTACTCAAAAGCTTTGCCGCAATCCAATTTGCGCATTATATTCATTGAGCGAAGTTCGGCCCTTTTAGAGAAAAGTTCATAGGAAATTGCCCGGAAGCCCAACAGGAAACACGACTGTGGAGTAAGCTCGACAGACTGCTTCTCCACAGGCTGAAACATCGAGCTGTCATGCTTGTCGCAGAATCCCATGAATGTAGAAGCACTGCGCACACCGACTTTGCGAGGCACGAATTCCCTGACCAGCCCGAGGTTTTGTACCAATCGTAGTGAGAGAGTTTACATGACAGCCTGTGGTTGTGAAACTGGTTTTGGGGGAGGGAATGGATTACAGGCCCCCGGCGCCGGGGGCCTGTAATCCAGCGCCGAGTGGGGCCGCACCGTGTTGTACTGAACTCTCCACCCCTCGATTACGATCTGGGCCTCTTTCAACGAATAGAAGATTTCTCCGTTCAGGCATTCATCCCGCAACTTCCCGTTAAAACTCTCGCAGTATCCGTTCTCCCAGGGACTGCCCGGTTCGATGTATAACGTTCCGGTCCCGAGTTTCCCCAGCCACTGGCGCAACTTCTGGGCGACGAACTCCGGACCGTTGTCGGATCGAATGTGTTCCGGGATGCCTCGCCATAGCATCACCTCCGACAACGTCTCGCTCACCTCTAGGCTGCCCATCCTTCGCTCCACTCGGATCGCCAGGCATTCCCGCGTGTACTCGTCCAGCAACGTCAGCAGCCGCAGCGTTCTTCCGTCATGGGTCCTGGCGCTGACAAAGTCGTAACTCCACACCTGGTTGGGCCGCTCCGGCCTGAGCCGCACGCAGGAACCGTCGTTGAACCACAACCGTCTTCTTGGCCTTTGTTTTTGCGGCACTTTCAGCCCTTCCCGCCGCCAGATTCGCTGTACCCGGTCCTTGCCTACTTGCCAGCCGCCATTCCGCAGCAGCGCTGTGATTCGCCGATAGCCATAACGTCCGTACTGCATCGCCAGTTCAATCACGGCTCGGGTCAGTTCATCCTCGTCGGGCCGATCCATCGGCTCCTACCGTTGTGTCCCTCGCCATTGCCCCAGCAGCCGGCAGGCATGCCGTTCCGATATTCCATACTGCTCCCGTGCATGTCCCACCGCACAACGCCGCTGCTCAGGGCTTAGAAGTTTCCCTCCGCTACGTCCTTCAAAACTTGCTTCTCCAGCGACAACACGGCTACCAGCCGCTTCAGCCGCCCGTTCTCCTTCTCCAACTCCTTCAGCCGTTTCGCTTGCTCTCGTTTCAACCCGCCGTATTCCTTCCGCCAGCGGTAGTAGGTCTGCGTGTGTATCTCCGCTTCCTGGCAGGCCTGCGGCGCGGTCTTCCCGTTCGCCATCTGCACCTCAATCTGCCGTAGGATCGTTACGATCTGCTCTGGTTTGTAATTCCGGGTTGGCATGACCTGACTTCCTCCTCAAGTGGATTCTCTCTCTTTCCACTTGGTACAAAAAGGGCCGGTCAGGTCACTCATCGCAAAAGATAGCCGGCTGCTGAACGGTACGGACGAAGGCGGCGGTGAGTTTCTTGCCATGTGGAGCCACTGGATCACCCTTTTATGATCACACTGCTGATCACCCTTCCAGTCTTGGAATACACAAGACCTCACAGGATGCCAATATACCCCAAGTAATTCACAAACAGACAGTTAAACTACACTATTACACATCTTGGAATCTAACAGGACCATGGATAAGCGGACTGCCTGTCCTCTGGCGCGTACAGGACGGTTGGTCTGTACAGCTAGCAACAGGCGTTTCCGCTTGCTTGTCATTCCTCATTCACACCTGCCGGCAAACCGCTCTAAAGGCCATTGAATAACCCCCTATTAGGGGCTTCTTGTAGGGATTCGTATCTCTTTTTGGTGGCTTTTTGCACCTCTTCCGAAGAACTACTGTTGATTCTAAAAGACTTGTTGGCTTTGTTTCGTAAAAATACCTATTTTCTCCCGCTCGCCTCCCTCTGAAGCATTCCCGTAAAGGTGCAGGTAGCGACAGGCATTCTTGCCTGTCCCCAAGAGGGCAGGCGCAACCGCCTACCCTGGAGCACAGGCCTATCGGCCTGTACTCTAGAAGGCAGGCAGGAATGCCTGCTCTACCTGCCTGTCGCTACCTGATGCCGTGGCGGTATGCGCCTTTACTAGAAATGCTCTAGCAAGCCATCCTCCAAGGTAATCCGAGCGTGCTCAATTCCTATGGCGGCGGCGTAACGGACTCTCCCCGCGGAGGGCCGCCTTGTGGTCTGGTGTGGAGAGTGCCTTCCAAGCTCGATCGGCAGGCGAACGAGCACAGCGCGACTTCCTTGACGGTACTGGCCGGATAGGGCCAGTTTTCTGACGGTTTCTTTACGTTTCCGTCTTCCGCAATGGGAGAGAAAAATGGTGCTGAAAACAAAGGAGTTACATGGTGGGCGGTGCGGGACTCGAACCTGCGACCCCCTGCTTGTAAGGCAGGTGCTCTAACCAACTGAGCTAACCGCCCGTACGTGCATCCTAACACCTAACTCCTTCAGCCTCAACAAACCCTATTTCCATGATGCATGAAGCGTCTCAAACTGTCCCCAAAATGTGCCAATAATCGTTCAGTTCGGCCTTGCTGTGCTCGAAATCTGCCGCCGTTCATTCGACTGGCGGTCGAGCTTGGTTTATGACTCTCGCATGATGATTCAGCTTCGCTCGGCTGTACCGCTTGAATACCTGACCAGACCGAGTTTTAGTACCATTCCTTCACACAAAAGTGGTTAACACCCGGCATAGTGAAACTTCGCACCGGAAAGCAGGTTCGTCCCTGCGGAATCGCGAGGAAAAAAGGACGGAGCGATATGTCTGACTCCGGTTTCTCGGGCAGGACCGGTGCCGGAAAGCTGTCACCGAAGCAACCGAGAATACACTGTTGCAGCGAAGACAAATTCATTCACTTCCGATGCTTCCCTGCCTACCCTCCGCATGGGTGATGGCATTCAACCACCATCAGTCCCACATTGTAATCCGGCCTGTCTTCCGATCCTCAGTTCGATCGTATCTCCGCCCGGACTGCGGGACTCGTTATTTCCGGAGAAATTGGGGCGCTGTTTTAAGGGATGGGCAGCAGCGGCTCCTGGCTGGCGGGGAGTTGCTGATTGAATATGGTCAAAATACCGCAGGTTATCGCATACTCCTCCATCAGGTACGCAAGGTCCAGGGCATCCTGTTCGCCAAACAGCCTCACCGCATTCGCGTAGGTCTCCGGGCTGACGCGGTGCAATCCGATCATCTCGCGGCCGATCTGAATGACGGCGGCCTCTCTCTCACCCAGGCCCGTCAGAGGTCTGCGATGGCGGACGACATTGATGATCTCCGGCTCCAGCCCCTGCTCGAGCGCCCGCAGCTCATGCAGCGTCCACACAACCTGCTGGTTCAGCTCGCGCGCGGTCGCCAGAGCCGCCAATTCCATGAGCCGCCGCCCGAGGTTTTCCTCCAGAAACTCGCCGCCGCCCGAGTGAAGCTGAATCTGCCCCGGCCCGGTCCCGTACGGCGCCAGCGTCCTACCGGGTGTCGGCGGACGCTGCCCTTCCTTCAGAGGAAGGCGGCTCCGTGAGTCCGGGTGGATATCCGGCGGCGACTGAATGATATCGATAGGCAGGGGCACAACCTCCTCCCAGTCCAACGGCAGGTGCTGATCGACCCAGATCAAAGGCGTTTCGTTGGCACGCCGGGCCATCGTAGCGGCCATGTCAACCAGATTGCTTGCTCCCAGCGCCTCCAGTGCGAATGCGAACGTCTCCGGAGACACGCTGTGGTTCTGGGCCATTTCGCGCCCGACCGTAATAATGGCGGTTTCCTTGTCCCCCAGACCAGTCACGGGTTTCTTATAGCGGACGATGTCGACGATGGACATCTCCAGACCTTGCCGAAGCGCTTCCTCGGCATGCAGCGTCCATTCGAAGTTCTGCTCGGCCTCCCGCGCAGCGGTAATGATGGCCAGTTCCGTCAGGCGACGCCCCAGGGGGGACTCAAACCGCACATCGTCGATGACGCTGTGAAGCCGTATCCCAACTTCTCCCTGCAGTCCGTGGAGCGGATCCGTCGCCGCGGCCGCTTCGTCGTAGATCTTCTGCCGTTCTTCGTCCAGATCTTCGCGCTTCACCAGGGGCAGACGGTTGCGGGAATCAGGATAAACATCTTCCGGAAGCGCATCGGCACCGGCCATGGTCGTGCTCGCCGTTCGCTCATCCGAATCCCCCGTTCCCTTCAGCCAAAGAACATACCATGCAAGGCCAAGCAGACCAGCGATGACCAACACCGCAACCAAACGTGAGGTTTTCATCTGTTCCTTCTCCTTATTTCAATGGTGCCGGGCCTGCTTCCTGTCCGCTTGCCTTGCTCGAAGTCCTTCAACTTATCGGGAAGCCTCGGCTCTGCGTGCTTCCTCCGGGGTTCCCCGCTTCCAATGGGACCGCTCGCCCCGATATCCCACCTGAGGCAGATTCTGGCGTGAAGCAAATTCCGGCTGCGTATAGGCAACTGCACCTCCAATTATTGTCAACACCGGGTCGATCCTTGCGATCTCATCTTCGGGAACCGTCAAGTAATCCCGATTCAGCACGACAAAATCGGCATGCTTCCTCGGCTCAATGCTGCCCAGCACGTTTTCGCGCAGGACGTATTCCGAACTCCAGCGCGTATACATGTAAAACGCCTCACGTCGGCTAATGCGCTGCTGCGGTCCCCACACTTTCCCGCTCACATCCTTCCGGGTCACCGCCACTTGCAATCCCAGAAAGGCATGAAACCCGTGCTCGTCAATTTGCATGGTGGTCCGCAATCCGTGGTCCAGGAGCCTTCGCAAAGGGACTACCGAATCGGCCGCGACCTCCTCGCCATAGATGACCCTATACGCCCCGATGTCGCCTCTCTCACCGGCATAGACATACTTCGGCCCGCAACTGAAAATAATGTTGAACTTCTTAGCCCGCCTGGCGTGCTCTTCGGTCAGAAACCGACAGTGGTCGATGCCCCAGCGACGCTCGACAATGTCCGGGTACTCCTTGCTCAACTCTTCCACCAAGTCTAGGTATTGATTAATTCCCCGGTCTCCGCCGGAATGCATCGCCGAGTGGCGAAACCCATATTTGGCTACCGCTCTCAACCCGTCGGCATCGTTGTACATAGGGTTTGTGAGGCGACACAAACCATGAGGGCCATAGAGAACATCCTGATGAAGCCAGAGGGGGAAATTAGGAGCTTCGCGAGGATAGCTCTTTTCAATGCAGGAACCGGCGGTCCCGGGCACGTGGTCAATATTGAATGTAGGCGCCATTCCGATGATCCATAGTCTGTCGTCTCCGACCCCCCACATATTCTTGCCCTTTCCGCCTTGCAATCCGACCAAGCGGCTGAACATCGCTTCTGGATTCGGGTTGCCCACCACGCCGTCCAAAGAAAAGCCCATCCGCATCGGCAACTCCCCGCGGGCATGGAGCCATGCATAGGCATCCAGTTCGATCGGTGATAGCCGGGTAGAGACCGTGGTCATGCCTTGGGCGATGACTTCCTCCATTTCCTGCTTGTAGTAAGGAGCCAGTCCCTCCGGAGGAACGGCGGGCCAGAACTCGGATCGCATCGTCAAGTTGGCCACACCGGATATTCTTCCTGTAGGCAAACCGTCGCTGTCGCGCCTTACACCCAGTATTTCGGGATATCTAGCCTGCAGAAGTTCCAGAGCCGTGGTGTTGACAAGACCTTCGTCGGAAACAAGCCAATGGATGTGCACCGGATTATTAGGAGTAACCTTGTCCAAGTCAAACCGGGTTACCTCCCCTTTTTGGATCTCGATGACCACTCCCATGAACACGCCTGCAAGGCTGGTGACGATCCACTCCCCCGGCTTCTTCTGCAGGGCGATGGTTCGGAGTTGAGCCAGGAAGTCTTGCTTGTTCGTCCAGGGGATGGGGGGATCGGTCATACCCACGTTCGGCTTTCCTTCGGGAAAGAAATGCGAGGAGTAGGACATAATGTGATCGTGAGTCTCAACGAGCCCGGGGATGACGGTCCTACCCTCTAGATCAATCTTCCGGGTGCTTGGCCCGGCGTACTCCAAAGCCTCCTCATTGCTCCCTACCGCAATGAATTTCCCACCATAGAGGGCGACGGCTTGAGCGATGGTAAAGTCGTTCGGATCGAGGCTGTCCGCCGTTAGAATCTTGCCGTTGTAGATCACCATGTCTGCTTCGAGCCCGGCGGCTCCGGCCCCACGGCTCACGAGCAAAAGAACCAACCCCGCAACAAACATTAAGAAAAGCTGCTGTTTCATCTCACGCATGTTTTCTTTTTCTCCTTTCCCAGGATGTCTGGATGAGCTGTGCTCTTCTCTCAACAGTCGGTCCAGGAAAAATGATCGTGCTGTAAAAAAACCCAGCCGCCAGAGGCAGGTGGGAACAATTCGTCAACAATCTACATGCCGGCCTCGGCTCTGCTGGCTTCCTCCGAGGTTCCCCGTTTCCACCAGGTCGGGTTTCCGCGAAAGCCCACCTGCGGCAATCCCTGGCTGGTGGCGAATCCCGGCTCTGTGTACGTAATTTCGCCGCCCATCACCGTCAGCACGGGGTTGATCATTGCGATGTCATCCTCGGGCACCGTCAAATAATCCCGATCCAGTACGGCAAAATCGGCGTACTTCTTCGGCTCGATGCTGCCCAGCACGTTTTCTCGCAGGACATATTCCGCACTCCAGCGCGTGTACATGTAAAACGCCTCACGCCGGCTGATGCGTTGCTGCGGTCCCCAGACCTTTCCCGTGACGTCCTTCCGGTTCACCGCCACCTCCAAAGCCAGGAAGGGATGGAAGCCGTGCTGGTCCAGCTGCATTGTTGTCCGCAAGCCGTGGTCGATGAGCCTCCGCAAGGGCACCACCACGTCCTCGGCCATTTCCTCTCCGTAGATAATCGCATACGCGCCGATATCTCCTCTCTTGCCTGCATAGACATACTTCGGCGCGCAACTGAACATGATGCCCAGTTTCTTGGCTCGTCTGGCGTGTTCCTCGGTCAGAAACCGGCAGTGGTCAATGGCCCAGCGCCGCTCGACAACGTCTGGATATTGTTTGCTCATCTCTTCCACTATGTCCAAATACTGATCGACCCCCTTGTCCCCGCCCGAGTGCATCGCCGTGGTGCGGAACCCATACTTGGCCGCTGCCCGGAACCCATCGGCATCCGTATAGTCCGGATCAGCCAGCCGACAAAGTCCGTAAGGGCCATAAAACTGGTGGAGCCACATGGGGAAGTCCGGCGCCTCGCGTGGATAGGGCTTACTCACGCAAGAACCGGCAGGACCGGGCGTGCCGTCAATACTGAATGACGCGGCCATCCCGACAAGCCATAGCTTGTCGTCACCCGCCCCCCATATGTTCTTGCTGGTCCCGCCCTGCAGGCCCACCAAGCGGCTGAACGTCGCCTGCACGTTGGCATTGCGGCTGACTGCCTCGGAAGTATAGGCCATCCGCGTCGGCATCTCTCCCCGAGCATTCAGCCAGGAATAAGCAGCCAAGTGGTTCGGCTGAAGCCGGGTAGAGACCGTGGTCACACCCTGGGCCGCCATTTCTTCCATCTCCAGCTTGTAATAAGGACCAAGTTCCTCCGGTGGAATCTGCGGCCAAAATTCGTAGTGTGCGGTCATATTGGCTACCCCCGTCAACGACCCGGTGGGAACGCCATTCTCATCCCGGCGCACACCCCGAATGTCGGGATACCTTGTCAGCAGAAGTTCCAGTGCTTTCGTGTTGGCGAGTCCCTGGACGGATGTGCTCCAGTGCAAGTACACCGGGGTGTCCGGAGCTACTTTGTCCAGGTCAAAACGGGTTACTTCCCCTTTGTAGAGCTCAATGATATCCCCCCGGGGCGAGGTAACAATCCACTCGCCCGGCTTCTTCTTCAGGACCAGGGTTCGGATTTGAGCCAGAAAGTCTGCTTTGCTCGTATAAGGAATGGGAGGATCGGTACTGCCAACTTGGGGTTTTTCTTTGGGAAAGAAGTGGGAACCGTACTTGTAAATATGGTTGTGGGTTTCCACGAGCCCGGGGATGACGGTCCTACCCTCTAGATCAATCTTCCGGGTGCTTGGGCCGGCGTACTCCAAAGCCTCCTCATTGCTGCCTACCGCTATGAATTTTCCATCATAGAGGGCGGCAGCTTGAGCGATGGTAAAGTCGTCCGGATCGGGGCTGTCCGCTGTTAGAATCTTGCCGTTGTAGATCACCATGTCCGCTTCGAGCCCAGCGGCGAAAACCCAGCGGCCGGGCAGCAAAAGAACAAGCCCGAGAACTATCATTAAGAACGCATTCTTATTCGTCTGACGCATTTTCATTGATTACCTCCAAGGCAAATTCTTCCGCAAGCATAACTCACCGCCATGACGTCCCTCATTCCACTGCCGGGTTGCCAGGCCGGGCAATTCTGGAAAGGCTAGGCCGGTTCTGCGCAATGTCCGGCTTTTGTTACCGAGAGCGACTCGTTCGCCGAGCGATCAACTCCTCATAGCTGGCCACAATAGCTCCTGCAGGCCGGAGGTTGTGTTCCTGAGCAAACTGCGGATGCAGATAAATGATGTCGCCGTCCAACATCGTCATCCGGGGCCGAATCTCGCTCACCTCTTCTTCGGGAATTGTCATGTAATCTTTGTCAAGCACCACCAGATCCGCCAGCTTGCCCGGCTCGATGGAGCCCAGCTTATCCCCCTTCAGCACATAATCGGCGGCCCAGCGGGTAATCATGTTTAATGCGGTGGCGCGGTCGACACGCTCCTGCGGACCCCATACTTTCCCGGTGCGGTCCTTTCTCGTCAGCAATAGCTCCAGGTCGTGCCACTCGTACACCCGCCGGTCGGATTCAAAAACCACCTTTACTCCTGCGTCCAACATGCTTTTCACCGGGACGACAAAGGTGTTCGCTACCCGCTCTCCGTAAGATTGTGCCGCGCCGGGCGCCACATCCTCAATGTATTTGGGGGCGCAACTGAACATAACCCCTAACCGGGCCGCGCGCTCGAAATCGGCCGGATTGACAAGCGTGCAGTGATCGAAGGCCCAGTTCTTTGTCGCGGAAGGTCCCGCCTCTTGCTGGATCTGCTCCACCATGCTGAGCACCATCCGAACCGACTTGTCTCCGGCCACGTGGGTATTGCCAAACCGGACGCCATTGAGTCCGCTGTTGATGGTCCATTCTCTAAAGTAATTTCCTTTGATCGGCGCAGCTTTCCCCTGGGCCCCGCGAAACTCGATGTCCGAGTGGCACTGGCCCACGGGCCACCAATTATGGATAGCGCCAAATGCCGTCGTTCGCTTTTGATCCGTGCAGGCCCGCGTGGCTGCGCCATCGACCGCCGTCGGCGCTATGGAAGTCACCCAAATCTTATCGGTCCCCGATCCTATAAATTTCCCCAGTTCTTTCAGGCCTTCCTCCGGGTCCTTGACGGTGCCAAAATACCAATCCATCCCATAGGCCATCCGCAGGGTCATTTCTCCCTTGGACTCAAGTAGCTTGTAGGCTTCCACGCTTTCTCCAGGAATCCTGGACGATACCGTTGTTATACCCGCTGCATTCAACTCCTCCAGGTTTTGCCTGTAGAGGGGGGCGAGAACCTCCGGGGAGCGGTTGTACACATACTTCCGCAAAAGTCTCGTCGCGGGAGCCTCCAGGTGACCTTCCGGTGTGCCGGAAGAGTCGATCCAGTAGCGCCCATAATGTTCAATAAATTCTCCATGCTGGTCCCAAAGGATGTCTATGGCCTTGCTGTTCACGAGGAAGCCGTTCCAGTCCGGAATTCCCATCGATAAGACCACGGGATTGTCGGGAGTCACTTTATCGATCTCCCATCGGTTCAGCTCGTCATACAGAATATTCGCCAGATCGACCAAGCTGCCGCTGCCGGCCTCGCTGCCTGACAAAGCGGCAAGTGACAACTGGTTCCTAAAGTAAACCCACTCGCCGGGAGGAAACTGATGCTTGTCCATCAAGCCTTTGATTTGATTGAGCACATCTTCCTTGCTCCTCACGCCGCGCCAATCCACCGAATAGCGGCGCAATTCTTCAGGACCCAGATCCCCGCCATAGTCCCCCTCTGCCTCGCCGTGTATATGACGGTGGGTGTCGATCAGGCCGGGGATTACGGTTTTTCCCTTCAGGTCAATCACCTGCGTAGCAGGCCCAGCCAGCCGCAGGACATCCTGGTCTGCTCCCACTGCGGCGATTTGCTCGCCGCTGACGGCGACCGCTTCTGCGGTGGAAAAGTCACTGTCGACGGTAAGGATTTTTCCGTTGTGCAAGATAATATTCGCCTGCCCTTGCCCCATCAGCAAGGAGGCGGAACAGGTGACCCAAAAGATCAGTGGGAGCGTAGGAACGGAAATTCTCCTGGAAAGTAACCGCATAAACACCTCCAGTTGAATTGTGTGATCGGGGTAGTCCACCCCTTCTATAACTTCTTAGCCAGGATTTCCATTTTGGCCCTAGCACAGCCACAGTATAAACCCGCGCGGCCTGAATACCGCTTCTTTTCACGCTTGACCGCGGCAATGGCCTTGTTCAGCACGTTGCCCGCAGCAAGCACGATGCGCGCGCACGCCTCCGCGTCGGATCCCGCGTCGTGGTGAGGTAGCGGGATGCGAAGCCTTATCGGAAGTAATCAGCGAGAATCCCATCATGGCAAACACGCTTGAGCCATGCCGCCCTGGAGCCATTGCCATCGCCGTCGCCGGCACCGTCCACCAACTGGCAACTGGTTCAGAGGATTGGGTCGATCCCCAGCATGGACCTATAATGGTTTCATGACCATCTTCCGAATTTCGGTGACGGTGCTTGCTGTGATCCACGCGGCCTTCGTAGGACTCACCTCCCTGGTCGGCGCATTCGCAAACGGTGGGGACGTCTGGCAACGGCTGCTCCGGCATTGTCGCAGTATGAAAGGACGCCCCTTATCTGGGGTTTGTTGAGAGCAAACTCTCAACAAACCTGATCAACGTTTGCGCGTTGATCCCAGAAAGGAGCGTTGCAATGAAACGAGACAAGTATGTGGGGATGGATGTCCAGCAGTCAATGACAGTGGTGGCGGTGATGAATGCCGAAGGGAAGATCGTGCTGGAGACCATGGTGCCGACGGCTGCATCCCGGATCCGTGAGTTGATCGAGAGTCTGAGCGGGCCGTTGCATGTGACTCTGGAGGAGGGCTCGCAGGCCGAATGGCTTCACGAAGTGATTCGCGACTTGGTTAAGGAAGTCGTGGTGTGCGATCCGAAGCGGAACAAACTGCTGTCGGAAGGATCGAAAGCAGATAAGCCCGATGCGCGGAGACTGGCCGAGCTGTTACGGGTCGGCATGGTGCGATCGGTCTGGCAGGGGCACACGCGGACAGGTGGATTGAAACAGATGGTTCGGGCCTATGAGACCTTCCCTATCGACACCAAGCGGACGATGCTTCGGATTAAGGCCATCTACCGGAGCCGTGGTATTCCGACGGGGGGATCGGGAGTCTACCAGGTGACACAACGGGAGCAGTGGCTGGGGCAGATTCCCGAGGCCGGAATGCGGCAGCGCGCGGCCTGGCTGTATGAACAGTTGGATCAGGTCCGGAAACTAGGCAAGCAGGCCAAGGCCGGCATGCTGGCCGAGAGCCGCCATCACCGTGCCATCACTCTGCTGCGGAGCATTCCACAACTAGGGCCCATCCGCTCAGCTCAGATTGTGGCCACGGCCGACACGCCACAGCGGTTCCGGACCAAGCGGCAGTTCTGGAGCTATAGCGGCCTGGCCGTCGTGACGCACACCAGTGCGGAATACGAGTTCCGGGCGGGTCGGATGAGGAGAGCACACAGGCCGGCGACGAGGCGATCTGAAGTGCGTAGATTGGGTGACCGCTGTCGCGAACGATTGAGGATCAGGAGTTGTTGCTTGGCGAGAACGGACTCGGCGATCACAGAGCGAATGCCACCCGGACCCAAGAGCCGGGTAAGAGTAGCCATGACATGGACAAAAAGGATGACGAGATTGCGCATCTCAGCATCTTAGCAAGAACCGCTAAACCCAGGAATTAGGCCGTAAACTAGCAATTCGCCAGGGACACGGTTAGATCTTTTCGTGAAGGGTCAGATCTTTTCGTGGAGGAACGGACGGGCATTCTCACCGACGTAGTCGGCGACAACCTGCCCCTCGCCCCGGACCAAATATTTGTAAATGGTGAGGCCTTCGAGTCCGACCGGACCGCGGGCATGGGTCTTGAGGGTGCTGATTCCCACCTCGGCGCCGAGTCCGAAGCGAAACCCGTCCGCGAAGCGCGTGGACGCATTGGACATCACCGTCGCCGAGTCCACACGCGCCAGAAAGGCTTCCCGTGCCTCCGGATCTTCGGTGACGATGCTGTCGGTGTGATGCGAGCCGTAGCGGTTGATGTGCTCGACAGCGTCGTCCAGGCCTCCGACAACGCGGACCGCAAGCCGCAGATCGAGATATTCCGTGCGCCAGTCCTCTTCGGTCGCGGCTTCGACGCCATCCAGTATTTGCCGTGTCCCGGCACAACCCCTGAGCGTCACGTGCCGTGACCTGGCCGCCTCGCGAAACTCCGGAAGGAAACGGGTCGCGACCACTTGGTCCACCAGCAACGTCTCAGCCGCATTGCAGATCGCCGTGTACTGGGCCTTCGAATCGAGCGCAACCCGGACGGCCTTCCCCAGGTCCGCGGCCTCGTGCACATAAACGTGACACAGGCCTTCGGCGTGTCCAAGAACGGGGATCTGAGTCGAATCCATGATCATTTGGACCAATTCGTTCGACCCTCGCGGAATGACCAGATCGACGTATTCGGGGTAACGCAGCAATTCGTGAAAGTCTTCTCGAGTGTCGATCAGTTGCGCCCATCCCCGCGGTAACTCTTCGATCTCGTCCTCGACCTTCTTCAGAATCTTCATGAACGCATGGTTGGACGCGAGCGTTTCACGCCCCCCCTTCAGCACCACGGCATTCCCGCTCTTCAAAGCTAGCGACACGATCTGCGGCAACACGTCGGGCCGCGATTCGAACACCATCGCGATGACGCCAAGCGGAACGGTCACCTTGTCCAGGATCAGGCCGTCGTCGAGTTTGGTGCGGTCCAACAGGCGTCCCACCGGATCGGGAAGAGCGGCGATGTCCCGGACACCCTTAACAACATCGCGGATCTTGGGCTTGTCGAGCTTGAGCCTGGCGAACAGACTATCGGTCAGCTTGCCGGTCGAATCGTCCCGGTCTTTCAGGTTCGCAGCCAGCCACTCGTCCCGGTCGGCTTCGATACCCGCGGCAAGCGCTTCCAGTACCCGGTTGCGGACGTCGAGGGGAAGAACGCTGACCTTGTAGAAGGCATCCTTCGCGGTTCGGACCAGATCCCGGGTCCGGTTGACCCGGCCGGCGTCGGTTTGAAGTGAGAGGTTCATGAATCAGCCTTCGACGAATATTACCAGATGATCGCGATGGATCACCTCCTGACGAGACGTGCCTCCGAGCCTAGCAGAGATCTCGCGGCTGTGGCAACCCTGAATCCGCCGCACTTCGTCGGATGAGAAATAAGAGATGCCGCGGCCGATCTCGTGCCCTTCGGAAGTCTCGACGCTGATCACGTCGTTGGCCTCGAACGTGCCCTGAACTTCGATGACGCCACTGGGCAACAAACTGGCGTTCGTCCCGGTCAGCGCTTGGGCGGCGCCGCTGTTCACCCGCACGACGCCACGGTATCCGGACGAGAGTCCGATCCAGCGTTTGCGGTCGCTAAGCTTCAGCCTGGAAGCCACCAACGTACCGCCGCTGTTCAGGATGGCGTTACGGCGCAGTCCGGATGCGATTACGGTATGGACCCCACTGTAAGACGCCAGCCGCGCCGCTTCGATCTTGGAAATCATACCGCCGCGGCCATACGAGGACTGCCCCTTCATGCCCAGACGCTTCACCCATGCAAAATCGTCCAGACTCTCGATCCGGGCCGCATCCGGATTCTCATGCGGGTTGCTGTCGTACACGCCGTCCACGTTGGTGAGAATCAACAGAAAGTCCGCTCCCAACTTAGAAGCGACCAGGGCGGACAACAGATCGTTGTCGCCGAAGCTGTGTGTTTGCGTGTCCTCTTTGATCTCCATGGTCGACACGCTGTCGTTTTCGTTCACGACCGGAACGACGTCATAGGAAAGGAGCTTTTCAAAGGTTCCGCGGAGTGCCAGGTAGCGCTGACGGTCGGAAAAATCATTGGCGGTGACCAGCAGTTGAGCCGTCACCAGATTGTGACGGGCAAAGAGCCGCTGATACTCGCGCATCAGAAGACTCTGACCCACGGCCGCGCAGGCCTGCTTGGTCATGGTCTCGCGGACGTCCTGAATGCCCAGGGTGCTGCGCCCCAACCCCACCGCGCCGGACGACACCAGAACGATGCTCTTGCCGGAGGCCGCGAGTTGGGCGCACTGCCTGACGAGCGACCGGAGCCTGGCTGTGGCAATCGAACCGTTGTCCCGGGTCAGAATGTGGGTGCCCAGCTTGATAACGACTTTCTGGGCGACCTCAAGTTCTCGTCTCACGCGGATCTCCAAACAGACGACTATAACACCCGAAGCGTCGCCGCTGCAGGGGGCGATGTAGGGGGAAGCGAGTCTGGAGACGATCGTCGGAATCCCCAATCAACACATGAGAGGCTTCAACCAGGTATTATCAAGTTAAGGTCCAAAGGTCGAACTTGTGCCGTATGGGTGCGGGTTGATCACGCTGCCGTGACCGCTTCCCAGATGGAAAAAGAACGCGTCCTCAACATCCGGTGATGAACCGATTTGAGCCGGTGACGACCCAATCGGAAAAGATTCAGAACGACACCGTGGACCGAAAGAAAGAGTTGCGCCTGTCGCGCAGACTTGAACCGTCGCATCTGCCGTTCCCGCTGTCGGGTTGGTTGCTGTGAAACCTCCGCTCTATTGTTTCCGTACCGTCCGGTGTCATGGTTGACCGAAGGCATGATCGTCCGGAGCGCTGCACCGTAGCTCTTCAATCTGTCGGTAACCAGCCGGAACGGTACCCTGCCTTGACCTTTCAAGGGTTTGCGAAAGAAGCGCTCCGCTGCCCGACGGTTGCGCCGCGACTGAACAAGAATATCTATCACGTCGCCGTCTTGATCCACGGCGCGCCACAGATATTGCCGTTCACCGTTAATCGTCACGAACACCTCGTCGAGGAACCACGTATCTCCGAGGTGGCTCTGCCGTCGTTTCAGTTGACGTGCGTACTCCGGACCGAACTTCAGACACCATTGTCGGATGGTTTCGTAGGACACGGTGATTCCTCGTTCGGCGAGTATATCTTCTACGTCTCGAAGGCTGATACCGAATCTGTAGTAGACCCAGACTGCGTGGCCGATGATTTCGCGTGGATAACGGTGCCCGCGATAGAGGGATCTCGTGGAGTTCATGCTCCAAGTCTGCCCGCAGTGGTCCAAGTTGACAATGCCCTTGAGGGACATGCTCCCCTCCGCTGCGAGTCTGGGGCTGCCCAATCAGTACAGAAGGTCCACCAGGAAGTAGAGGTGATCTCAACGGGTCGATGCAACACTTTACCCTAAAGGAGAAGGTGAAGTGTATGCGGAAGAAACAAAAGAGGCAGCGGCGAAGTTTGACAGTAACGGAGCTGGTGGAGGTCTGGGATCGGTGGCAGCAGGGTGAGTCTTCCAAAGCGATCGGACGTGTGCTTGGGAGAGAACCGTCATCTGTGTACGCCGTGCTTTTGCGCCACGGGGGTATCCGTCCCCGCTCCCGATGCCGCTCACGCCGGGTGCTGACTTTGGCCGAGCGGGAGGAGATTTCCAGAGGCATTGCGGCGAAGCGATCGATCCGATCGATTGCCGTGTTGTTGGGTCGTTCCCCGTCGACCCTCAGCCGGGAGGTGGGTCGCAATGGAGGCTATGCCAGCTATCGGGCGTCGGAGGCCGATCAGCGGGCCTGGGATCGGGCTCGCCGCCCGAAATCATGTCGACTGGTCCGTTGTCCGCGGTTGCGTCAGCTTGTGGAAGAGAAGCTGCGAGAGGTCTGGTCGCCCGAGCAGATCGCCGGCTGGATGAAGCGCACGTATCCAGAGGATAAGTCGGTTCAGGTATCTCACGAAACGATCTATCGTAGCCTTTTTATTCAGGCCCGCGGGGCTCTGAAGAAAGAGCTGGCTCAGTATCTGCGGTCCAGGCGAACGATTCGCCGGTCCCGGCATGCCAGCCGGAAAGGCCATGGGAAGGGACAGATCGCCGACATCGTATCGATCCGGGAGCGCCCGGTTGCAGTGGAAGATCGTGCGGTGCCGGGTCACTGGGAAGGCGATCTAATCGCCGGATCGACAAACAGCTACATTGCGACTCTGGTGGAACGTCATTCGCGTTACGTGATGTTGGCGAAAGTGGCCAGCAAGGAAACAGAAACCGTTGTGTCCACGCTGATCCAACAGGCCAGGCAACTACCGACGGAACTTTACAAATCGCTGACCTGGGATCGGGGTCTGGAAATGGCGGATCACAAGCGGTTCACATTGGCGACCGACATTGACGTCTACTTCTGCGATCCGAAAAGTCCATGGCAGCGCGGATCGAACGAGAACACCAATGGACTGCTCCGATATTATTTCCCCAAACGGACGGACTTGTCGGTACACTCCCAGGAGTATCTGGATCAGATTGCGCGCCAGCTCAACGAACGGCCCCGCAAGACGCTGGAGTTTGAAACTCCAGCCGAACGATTCAATGCATGTGTTGCATCGACCCGTTGAGCTGGCAGACCGTATTGGACGTACCGCCACCGGACCCCGGATTCACGACCGTGATGGGATAGGTGCCGTGGGTCCGCAGCAAGCGCCGATCGATCGTCGCCACCAACTCTGAGTCGCTCACAACTTGCGTATCCAGGTTGGCCCGATCAAACCGCACGACGGCGCCGGGCGAAAAGTCGCGTCCGCCGATCCGCAGGGTCACCTGCGCGTCGCCTTCGCGTGCCATGAGGGGCGCCATGGATGCGATTTCCGGCCCACGCCGCGGTCCCCGCTCATCCGAGTTTGCGGTCCATGGCAAGGGATTCTTGAAGTTTGGATCGTACGACGTGTCCACTACGTTCCCGTCCTTGATCACCCAGAGGATGCTCCTGGTCTCGGCGATATTCTGCAACGGGTTGCCCGTCAGGATGATCGCATCCGCCTTCCTCCCCACCTGAATCGTCCCAAGCTCGTCTTCCAGTTGGAACAGTTCCGCTGGCCACAACGTAGCCGACAGGATCGCCTGCATCGGAGTCAGCCCCGCGTCCACCAGCGCCTGCATCTCGTAATGTGTCCACAATCCCGGCACATCTTCCTCACCCGAGTCCGAGCCGGCCACGAACTTGCCGCCCCGCTCGGCGTAATTCTTCAGAAACGCTTTCACCTTCTGCATTCCCACGATGCGCCTCTCCATCTCGAGAGAGTTCAGATTTCTCCGGCCGGATACCTCCGGCAGCCAGCTATCCCGCTCATGCTGCGGGACAAACGCCAGCGTGGGATCGTTTGCCAATTGCCGGCCAAGCTGCTCCCAGCCCCATGTGCTGGACGCTGGGTTGAACGCTCGGCTCCCCCAGAGCGGCACGTTGATATAGACGCCCTGCTCCAGGAACAGCTCGATCAGCGGATCGTAGAGGGCCTCCTCCATGTAATACTCCGGCGCCGCCAACCGTTGCAGTTCGGGATCGCTGATCGTGGCCCGGGCGATCGGTGGGGAGTGCTCGATATACTTCAAGCCTGCCAAAGCCGAACCCCGGCCGTTGTACTGGTGGCCCACAACCGCCTCGACCCCCAGCGCGTGCGCCTCCTCCACCACGGCTTTGATCTGTTCTGGCGTGAGGCCGTCGTGGACCTTGATCGCGTCCACTCCCGCAGCTACCAGTTTTCGGACCTCCGCCAGCGCCTCTGCCACGTTCGCTGCGTTGACCACATAGTTGCCGTTGATACCGTTCGGGACAATCCCGGCTGTCCGACCAGGGAGCGGGCCTCCGATTCGGTGCCCCGTCACGTACATCCGAGGCCCTTTGATGACGTCTCGATTCAGCATTTCCCGCTGCGCGATAATCCATTCCGTCTTATTGGCCGTATCAGCGACGGTTGTAACTCCGTAGCGCAGGTAGATCTGTGGCATCCACTCCCGGTAGTGCACGTGGCATTCAAACAGCCCCGGCAGGATATACCTGCCATCCGCTTGGATTACCTTGGCGTTGGGGGGATAGGATACTTGTCCCTTTGTTCCCACGGCTTGAATTCGGTCTCCTTCCATCACGATGACCGCATTCTGGCGCGGGGCTGCCCCTGTGCCATCTATCAAGGTTCCGCCTTCGATAACCAGAGCCTGACTTTGTGCGTTCCCGGGGAGTGCGCTCAGCAGAACGATCATGGCCGACCCAATCCATACATGCAGTTGCTTGTTCATGGTTTCCTTCCTCCGTAGCCGGTTGGCTGGCTGTGGCAATGCCGGCCGTTATGCAAATGATTCAAGGTGAACGCCGCCACCAGTTTTCTGAAGCACGAAAGCCGACCGACGGCAGCCCCAGACTCGAAGCGTATGTCGGTTCGCTGTAGGTAATCTTTCCTCCCGCCATGGTCAGCAGTGGGTTAATCTGCGCGATCTGGTCTTCATCCATCTCAAGATAGTCCTGGTCGATCACGACCAGATCGGCCCACTTGCCCGACTCGATGGACCCAACCCTATTCTCCTGATGAGCGTGCCATGCCGCCCAGCGAGTATTGCCGCACAGTGCTTCGCGGCGGTTGATCCGCTGTAAAACGCTTTTTCCCACGGCAAAATCCCCTCCTCCAGCTGCCAGATTCTGCCGCAAAACTCACCTTCCCGTTGAATCAAAAAACCAAGGGCCGGGTCAAAGTGAATGGCCGTATCGATGGTTGGTGGAACCTCGTTCCACCCAGGATGATTCCAGGATGACCCGCAGGAAGCTTCGGTCTCCAAACCCTCGGCTCTTGCAGGCTGCCCAGCGCCATCATTAGCAGAAGGAATTTCCTGGTTGAAGGCCTTTTCAGTGTGTCTCGGAAGATATGGACGTTTTCTCCTCCAGTTCGGGAATCGAAACCGCTTCCGCAATCGCCGTATGCAGATCCCAATCCGCCTGTAGGCGCACCCAGAACTGAGGCGAGGTCTTCAACATCTGCGACAGCCTCACCGCCGTATCCACCGTGATTCGACGCTTCCCGCGCACGACCTCATTCAAGCGATTCGTGGAGATGCCCAGCCGTTTTGCGGCTTCGGCTTGCTGAACGCCCAGGGGCTTCAGGAACTCTTCGAGCAACATCTCCCCTGGGTGGATGGCCGGTCCCGGCCAATTCGGATCTCTAGTGATAATCTTCGATTTTGACCTCGTAGGCATGTCCGTTCTCCCACCGAAACGTTACACGGTATTGATCATTAATCCGTATGCTGTGTTGTGCAGACCGGGCACCTTTCAGGTGCTCCAACCGATTGCCGGCCGGGATGCGCAGGTCGTCGAGCCGCGCGGCCACGTCGAGGGCTTTCAACTTTCTCTGCGCAACGCGCCACAAGTCACGCGGTAATCGTCTTGCATGCCGCGTGTTCCGTTCGCAGAACAGGTCGACGGCGGTCTCATCAGCGAACGATTGAATCATATGTCGTCAAATACTACATAATACACGTGTATTATGTAGTTGTCACACGAGTGTAGTTCTATTTTCTTCACGCGGCCGACCACTGACCACAGAACGGCTCGAGAGATTTCACCGGCTGGGGCCGAAGTCGCGTTCGAGTCCCCCGCCGGTATCACTTCCCGCTCCTGCTGCTGCGGGCTCTTCCTCTCCCGCCGCCAACGCCCCGGCGAACGCGAGACCCGATACCGCACTCACTGGTCCTGCGACAGCAGAGCACCTGCTTCGCACCTGTATCAAAACCCCTGTTTGTTGAAGGCATTGGGGTTGCCCGTGAGCGGCGAGCAGGTTCCCCAAGTTGTTGATAAAGCAAAGAATTGAACGTAACCGATGGAGAGAAAAGAAGCGATGACAACGCTTAAAAGGCAGATGCTCTACCAACTGAGCTACCGGCCCGTACGTTCATTCTAAACCACTTCTAAATCTCTGTCGCGTTCAGAAACGGCCAAATGTCGTTAGCACATGATATGTCCGGTCTAATTAACATGTGAAATGTCCGCTTTGAGCGGCGTAGGGTAGGGCTTTTTGCCAGGAGGTGGCATGAAGTTCTACTCGGAAGCTGCGATGGAGCGGGCGATGAAGATACAAGAAGTAATTTTGCGAGCGATAGGGAAGCGGATCAACTGGTGGCAGGCAGCCGAGATCATCGGGATCAGCGACCGGCAGATGAGGCGGTGGCGCAGCCGGTACGAGCAGTACGGCTACGACGGGCTGTTTGACCGGCGGCGGGGAAAGCCGAGTCCGCGGCGGGTACCCCTGGGGACGGTGGAGAAGGTGTTGGGGCTGTATCAGGAGAAGTACTTTGACTTCAACGTGCGGCACTTTCACGAAAAGCTGCGGGAAGAGCACGGCCTCCGGCTGAGCTACACCTGGGTGAAGCTGGCATTGCAAGGGGCGGGGCTAGTGAACAGGAGGCGGAAGCGGGGCCTGCACCGCCAGAGGCGGCCCCGGCGGCCGTTACCGGGAATGCTGCTGCATCTGGATGGGAGCCAGCATCGGTGGTTTGTCGATGATCGCTGGTATGACCTGCTGGTGGTCCTGGATGATGCCAGCAGCGAGATTTACTATGCGCAACTGGTAGAGCAGGAATCGACGCGGACGGTGCTGGCTGCCCTGCGGGAGGTGGTCGAGCAGCAGGGGATCTTTTGCGCCCTTTATAGCGACCGGGCCAGTCATTTCTTCCTGACCCGGAAGGCGGGCGAGCCGGTGGATCGGCAACGGCTGACCCAGGTGGGCCGCGCCCTGCGGGAGCTGGGCATTCAGATGATTCCGGCCTATTCGCCGCAGGCGCGGGGACGCAGCGAGCGGAACTTCGGGACCTGGCAAGGGCGGCTGCCGCAGGAACTGCGCCTGCGGGGAATCATCACGCTAGAGGCAGCGAATCGGTTCCTGCGGGAGGGCTATATCGGGGAGTTCAACCGGCGCTTTGCCGTGCCGGCCACCCAACCAGGCAGCGCCTTTTTGCCGTCAGCCAGGCGGGAGTTAGAGCGAATCTTCTCGATCCAGCACCAGCGGATAGTGAATCGGGACAATACGGTCAGTCTGGAGAACCGCCTCCTCCAGATCGAGAAAACTCCTTGGCGCGGGACTCTGGCGGGCTGCCGGGTGACCGTCTATGAACACCTGGATGGGACGTTAAGCATTGGCTATGGGCCGCACACGGTGGGCCGCTACTCCTCCGAGGGGGTGGCGATCCGGTGCGGCGGTCGGCGGCGGAGCCCTGTGGCTTCCCGACAACACCATTTGGCGCTCACCTCCGTCGCCCTACGGGCTCCTTCGGTCAGCGCCAAATCACTTTCGGTAGAATCATGAAAGCGGACATTTCACTTGCTACATATACCGGACATTTTAACTTGCTAACAACAGTTCAGAAACGGCCAAATTGTATCAAAACTGTACGCCAAAAATCTCGAAGAACTCGTTGTAGAAGCTATGCGTCTCGCCCTTCTCGTAGGCTGCGTGCTTCCACTCGTCGGCGAAGCGGGCGGCGCGGGCGCGCATTTCGTTCCAGGACAGGCGCATAGCTTACAGGTCTCCCATGTCGAACATATCGAAACCATCCTCGGTGATTGCGGCCTGCGATAGCTTGAGGCCGCCCGAACTGAGGTTAGCGGACTGGAGGCTGCGGGGTCAATCAGACTGCCTATGCCGCTGGCGTTCCTAAAGCAGCAGGTCAGCGACTACACCCCTACGCGCCAGGAGGGCGGGTAGTTGAGCCGAGTACCCCGAGATGACAGCGGGGGGTATCGGCGAGCGGAAATTGGCCCACGCCGAGGCCGAACCCTGTGGGTCGAGGTCCACCATCGGGGTGGCGAGACCCTCCCGCTTGCCAGCGACGGCAAGGCCGCACACGAGCGTTGTCTTCGCTGCTCCGCCCTTCCGACTGATAACTGCGACCGTGAACATGGCTATTTAGTCCATCATAATTAGACGGGATATATATCTAGACAGGCTAGGTAGCAGAGAACAACCCTGTGAACTTTAAGGAACAACCTCAAAGCCCATCTGCCGGAAGTGATGGTCTAATGTCAATACCCGGAGAATTCGCAGTTCTTGCATAAGAACAAAGCTGCAGCAGTCGGTAAAAGAAAAGTCCTTGTCCCGATAGCGGAAAAAGAGCGACCGTGCCCGTTCTCCCCGCGCTTCGTCAATGGACTCAATGCGCAGTCGAGTTGAGCCATCGATTTGAAGCCACCACGCTTCAGCGGCATCAAGACCGAGGCGGAAGCGGAGGGTAGTCAGAGTTTCGTCGATCACATAGTCGGTTGTCGTCAACAAACCGCCAGCCGACAACCATTGATCCCGGGATTCCTGCACGAATGGGCACGCGGCGTCGGCACTGTCAGCGGCCCCAACCCACGCGGCCGTGTCCACAAACATCAGCTTCACCGGTATAGCACCTCATCATGCCGCGCGGCAGCGTCGCCCGATCCGGATGAGCCAACGGGTGTTGCCTGGTACAGCGGATCTGATTCCAGTGGCGTGCGTTCAAGCGGGGGACTGCCTACTGGTACGATGTCGAAAGCCGGGCGACTTCGATACAAAACGGTAAATCGCCCTCCGTGTTTCACTTTCTCGACAACATCCTGCAGTCGCTCTCGGAGCTGTTTGGCGCTGATCATCTCAGGCATCGGAGTGCCTCCCGTAGAAGTTCAACTTAAGATAACCTGTTATCGAAATCGTGGCAAGTACCTTTCAGCGGCTAGCTAAAGTTAGGGCTGAGAACTCGCCCAGTCGCCTTCGGTGTCAGTGTCGGTGTCGGTGTAAACAGAGGCTCCGGGCTGCAGATTGGAGGACGGGGAGCGAGCTGCGGGAGCAGGTGGAGGCCATCAAGCGCTGGTATCGCAACGACTGGATCGCGCTCGACAACAAGCTGCGCAGCTAGTAGAGCATGGCCATGACAGCAACCACCGTCAAGAAACCGTCAAAAAACTCTCCCATCAAGCGGGCTAGCCGTAGGCGTTGTGAGCGAAAGCAGACGCCCCAAAACCGTGTAATTGCAACGAAAAGAAGGAGTTGGGAGAAAACCGTGGAAGAAGCCAGCTTTCCTTACAAGCAGGGGTTGTGTTGGAACTATGGCCGCCGCCGGCTGGTAACCTGAAGAGATCATGAAAAAGACAATCCGGCCGGCGATCTTTAAATGGCGATAAACGGAGCCCGAGCTGATTCTTTGCGCCATGCGCTGGTACCTGCGGTACTCGCTCCCGTTCCGCTATGTCGAAGAGCTGCTCGGCGAGCGGGGCCTGGAGGCGGAGCACACGACAATCTGGACGGCTTTATCAAGTTAACGGAGCCGAGGCAAGATTCTCCCAAAAACGAATGGAGTTTTGCAATTACTCAACAGGCGCACGTCATCTCTTTCCAATCGGAAAAAGCCCGGGCGCGGAGGAGTCGATGATGGTGCGCTTTCAGATGATGACGACCGACTTGGAACAAGTTCTGAATGGGACTGACCTGCCCCCCCAAAAACGGTCCAGTTGATAAGTTAGAGTAAAGGGTTTCAACTGGACTTGAAAAAGGGGGAAGGATGGCTAAGAAGCGGTATACGGTCGAACAGATCATCCGACATCTACGAGAGGCAGAAGTGGAACTGGCTAAGGGCCAGACAACGGGAGTGGTCTGTCGGAAGTTGGGAATCACGGAGCAGACATATTATCGATGGCGGAAGGAGTATGGGAGCTTGCGGGTTGATCAGGTGAGGCGTTTGAAGGAACTGGAACGGGAGAATGGCCGACTGAAGAAGTTGGTAGCGGATCAGGCGTTGGACCTTGCGATTCTGAAGGAGGCATCCTCGGGAAACTTCTAAGCCCGTGCCGACGGAGGCAGGCAGTGGAGCGTGTCTGTCAGACCTTGGGAGTGTCGGAGCGGCGGGCGTGTCGAGTGCTGAGGCAGTACCGATCCACCCAGCGGCATCGAACCTTGACACCACAGGATGAACCGCGACTGGTGACCCGGACGCTGCAGTTAGCCGGCGAGTACGGTCGATACGGCTACCGGCGAATCACGGCGCTGTTGCGACGGGAGGGGTGGAGGGTGAACCATAAGCGGGTGGAGAGAATCTGGAGGCAGGAGGGACTGAAAGTGCCGAAGAAACAACCCCGGAAAAGCCGCCTGTGGTTGAACGATGGGTCGTGTCTTCGGTTAAGACCGTGCTGGCGGGATCATGTCTGGGCGTACGATTTTGTGGCAGATCGAACCCAGGATGGTCGTCCCCTGAAGATGTTGACGGTGGTGGATGAGTACACGCGAGAATGTTTGGCAATCGACGTAGAACGGCGAGCTGATTCGATGAGTGTCTTGGAACGGCTGGCAGCCTTGTTTGTGGAGCGAGGAGTTCCCGATTACATTCGCTCGGATAACGGGTCCGAGTTCACAGCACGGTTGGTTCGGAACTGGCTGGAGCGGGTAGGGGTAAAGACCTTGTTCATCGAGCCGGGGAGCCCATGGGAAAACGGGTATGTAGAATCGTTGAACGGGAAGTTTCGAGACGAGTTTCTCAATGGGGAGATCTTCTACACCTTGCAGGAAGCGAAGGTGTTGATTGAGGGATGGCGGCGGGAGTATAACAAAGTTCGCCCGCACAGCGCGTTAGGCTACCGGCCGCCAGCCCCGGAAGCGATCCTGCCGTTACGGCCGGGTTCCGCTCCGCTCCACCCGGCTGCAACGGCTTATGGACTAACATAAAAAGTGGACCAACAACCGGGGGCAGGTCAGCCGGGTATCTTCGGAAGCCAGGGCCTGCATATCCTCGTTTGAGCCGAGGGCCACAATCCTATCCCCGCTGACCGCCACTGCCTGGACCATTTCAAACTTTGCGTTGACGGTCGCAATCTTGCCGTTGTAGTAAACCACGTCCGGAGTCAGAGAGTTGGAAACTGACTGGCAGGCTGTAGCTCCGAGGGCCGCGAACACGGCAAAAGTCACAAATACCGGTGATCTCAACGGGTCGATGCAACACTTTACCCTAAAGGAGAAGGTGAAGTGTATGCGGAAGAAACAAAAGAGGCAGCGGCGAAGTTTGACAGTAACGGAGCTGGTGGAGGTCTGGGATCGGTGGCAGCAGGGTGAGTCTTCCAAAGCGATCGGACGTGTGCTTGGGAGAGAACCGTCATCTGTGTACGCCGTGCTTTTGCGCCACGGGGGTATCCGTCCCCGCTCCCGATGCCGCTCACGCCGGGTGCTGACTTTGGCCGAGCGGGAGGAGATTTCCAGAGGCATTGCGGCGAAGCGATCGATCCGATCGATTGCCGTGTTGTTGGGTCGTTCCCCGTCGACCCTCAGCCGGGAGGTGGGTCGCAATGGAGGCTATGCCAGCTATCGGGCGTCGGAGGCCGATCAGCGGGCCTGGGATCGGGCTCGCCGCCCGAAATCATGTCGACTGGTCCGTTGTCCGCGGTTGCGTCAGCTTGTGGAAGAGAAGCTGCGAGAGGTCTGGTCGCCCGAGCAGATCGCCGGCTGGATGAAGCGCACGTATCCAGAGGATAAGTCGGTTCAGGTATCTCACGAAACGATCTATCGTAGCCTTTTTATTCAGGCCCGCGGGGCTCTGAAGAAAGAGCTGGCTCAGTATCTGCGGTCCAGGCGAACGATTCGCCGGTCCCGGCATGCCAGCCGGAAAGGCCATGGGAAGGGACAGATCGCCGACATCGTATCGATCCGGGAGCGCCCGGTTGCAGTGGAAGATCGTGCGGTGCCGGGTCACTGGGAAGGCGATCTAATCGCCGGATCGACAAACAGCTACATTGCGACTCTGGTGGAACGTCATTCGCGTTACGTGATGTTGGCGAAAGTGGCCAGCAAGGAAACAGAAACCGTTGTGTCCACGCTGATCCAACAGGCCAGGCAACTACCGACGGAACTTTACAAATCGCTGACCTGGGATCGGGGTCTGGAAATGGCGGATCACAAGCGGTTCACATTGGCGACCGACATTGACGTCTACTTCTGCGATCCGAAAAGTCCATGGCAGCGCGGATCGAACGAGAACACCAATGGACTGCTCCGATATTATTTCCCCAAACGGACGGACTTGTCGGTACACTCCCAGGAGTATCTGGATCAGATTGCGCGCCAGCTCAACGAACGGCCCCGCAAGACGCTGGAGTTTGAAACTCCAGCCGAACGATTCAATGCATGTGTTGCATCGACCCGTTGAGCTGGCACCCTTTTTAAGCTACTCATAGATTCCTCCTTATTGAACCCCAGTCGGCACACCCCGATCTTGCTACCCTCGAAGGCCATCGTTTGAGCTCCGACTCCGCGTGATTTCCAACAAACACAACCCTTTCCGCAAGAGGGCCACGAAGAGAAAGTTACCACTGAGCGGCCGGTCCGCCGAGTTCCACCTGGGCCCCGGTCGGTTGCATCCCGATTTCGCGGGCCAGAGACGGGACCAGATGGACCACCTTGCCGCCTACCATGGTCATCAGAACACGGATGTTGAGAATTTCATCCACCGGGACGGTCAGGTAGTCCTTGTCGAGCACAACCATGTCAGCCCTTTTGCCCGGCTCCAGCGAACCCAGTTCCTTTTCCCGCAGAACGTAATGGGCGCCCCAAATCGTGGCTGCCTTGAGCAGTGCACCCCGGTCTGCCCGCTGGCTGGGTGCATAGACCTTCCCGTCATAGGCCTTTCTGGTGATGCCGACGGAGAGCACCCAAAAAGCGGTAAGGTCGGAAGCGCCGATCGCGCGATCGATCTCGAATGTATTCATAACGCCGCCCTCGGTTTCACTGACCCGAGGCGAGATCCATTGCACGGCCTGTTCTCCATAGTTCCTCAGTTGCCTGGGCGCGAACTGCCAGATTTGCATATCGCGATTCCCGACCATCATGCCCAGTTCCTTGATACGCTCAACCTGGTCTGGTCTTGGGGCTTGGGCCCCATGATCAAAACTATGCCGCTTGGCCCGAATCTCATCGAGCGTAAAGCCAGCCTCCTTGCTTGCGTTCTCAATCACATCCAAATAGTAGTCAATATCCTTGTCATAGTCGCTGTGAAACAGAGTTACCCTCCCACCAGCTTTGACGTATCGGGTCAGCGACTCGTGAACTTGCGAGCCTGGCTCGAAAGTACAGTTTCGCTCTCGCGCCTTGACCTCGGGAGAGGTCCCCAGTAATGTCGAGCAGGTGGTGCCGGACCCGGCCATGCCACCGATAAACCACAGGTAGTCCGAGCCGTCTCCAACACGCGTGGCGATGTCCGCCAGAAAATAAGGGTCTTTGTAAAACGTTTCCTGTCCCCAATTCCATCCCCAGGCAAGCCGGAGAGGCAGTTCGCTGCGGCCCTCCAGCATTCGATAAGCCGTTATGGCAGAAGGAGCATAAAATAGCGTGCCGATGGTGGTGATTCCATACCCTGTCCACCAAGAAAGTCCCAGCTTATAGATTTGGGTCAGCAAATCCATTCGACCTTTCAGCATCACGTCCGGTTCTATGATTCGATAAATTGTTCCTCCAAGACCGGTATCCTCATTTAAGTCATCGTGGAAGGGTGTCTTGGACAAATCCCAAACTTTCTTTACCTCCTCAATGGCCTTCTGATTCAGTAAAGTAGCGACTGTTTGACTTCTAACGATGACAGGATTATTGGGTGCGGCAAGATCAAGTTGTTGCTTCGTTATCTGTCTGCCAAAGTAGCCATTTATAACTCTGTTGTAGGTAAAGTCTTTTCCGGGTAGCAGGTTGATCTTAATCCACTGGCCCGGTTTGGCCTTACTGACCGCCTCATCCAGTGTGGGGAAAAATTTCTCCAGTTGCTGCTCTGGCGGATCATCCAGGAAGCGCTCGATATAGACATCATCCGTGATCACCTTCTTCATCACCTGGGGAACGAACCGATCCCAGTCCTGCGGGTGCTCGTGTGTATTGATGATGCCTGGCATGACCATCCGTCCTTTCAGGTCAATGCTCTTTGTGGTGGAACCAGCCAAGCTTAGAACCCTCTCGTTGCTACTGACCGCAACGATTTTTCCATCCCGGATCGCAATCGCCTCATTGATGGCGCCTAACTCCGAGTTAACCTCATGGTTGTCCACTGTGACGATCTTCCCATTGTGGAAAATGGTATCTGGCGCTTGCTGAGCCCGCACGAGGCCCTGCCCACCCCAGATTACCCATCCCATTAGCGCAACTCGCAAAATCCATTGGCTTTTCATGATTCGACCCTCTCGGCTATTGTTAACAGATTGAGTCAGAAGTCCCGTTTCAACTCATTGCGGGAATAACTCGGAATTTCCTTTTTGGCTCCCAACAGCCCCATACTATACGCCCTTGGATGGATGCCATCGCACTATTTTTCCTTTGGCTTGGTACAGAAGCTCGACACAGGGTGTTCTCTGCGCCAATTCGAGTCCCGAATAGGAATAACGGCGTTCGTTGGCGCTCACTGGACGTGTAACGCCGTTTTTGGAAACTGAGGCCTACGTGACAAAACCATGTGGTTATGGTTCGGGTGAGAATGCAAGTGTGGCCCACATGGAATCAAACAACTTAGATTCCCCCTTCCGGATGCGGTTTCGACACACCCTTGGACCCACCAAAACTAAGATGCCCTCTCCGGGGAACCTGTGCCAAGAATCTCTTCCTCGAACGTCCTTTAAATTGTTGAAAGGGTTAAACCCTCAGCGGGTAAATTGTCTATGCTGGAACCACATCTTTTCGGAGCACCTGTGTTTAGCCGAGTCTTTAGGAAATGGCAGCGAGCTGTTTGACATCAGCGGTCATCACTCCGCTTTGCTTCTGGCGGATTTGCAGAAGCATCCTAAATGCTGTTTCCTGCGCTACCGGCGACCCGTCAATATTCACTAAAGATTCGCTGGATCGCTTGCAAGTCGAAGGTCTTCGTCAAAGCAAGCTGCAGGAGAATGCGGGCCTTGTGCGCAACCAAGTTATCTCCTTCGATAAACTTGCTCTCCGCATCGAGCGGGATCCGGTTGTTGATGCCTCCTCGCGCCGTGACAACGATGGGCATCCCTTTGTCCGCCAGCGCTTCCAGGGTCGGCCGCTGCGAACCGTGAGGCGAGCCCCGGGTGGTAAAGCCGTTGAGCACAATCCCCTTTGCGCCTGCGTCCACCGCCGCCTGGATCAGCGCGGGGTCGGCGTCAAAGTAGGCGTAGATAACCTCGACCTTCGGCAGCGCGGTAATGGACTGGACATCGAACTCGGAGCGGTAAGTATGCCTTCGGGTCGGCGCGCGATAAAAATCCACCCGGTCTTCTTCAATGATTCCCAGAACCCCAAATTCCCCGGAGACAAAGGCGTCGGGACGCACGCTGGTTTTCAATACATCCCGGCCCGATTTGATGGTCTGATTATTGACGACCATGGCCCCTTTTCCGACGGCTTCCGGAGAAAGCACCACGGAGACGGAATCGATAAAATTCTTGTCCCCGTCGTTTCCCACCGTGCCGTGGCGGCGCTGGGAATTGGCCACCACAACCGGCTTCTCGCTCCGAACGAGCAATTGGAGGAAGAACGCAGTGTCTTCGGAGGTGGTTGTGCCTTGCGTTACAATCACTCCTTTCACGCCGGGATCTTGAATCACTCGGTTGACCGTGCGGGCAATCTGCAGGAAATTTTCCCCGGTAAGCTGTCCGCTGCCCACGCGGATGAGGTCAGTCACCTCAAAGTTCACGCTGTCCAGGAGCTTGTGAGTCTCCGGAAAGTTTTTCCGGATGTCCGCGATGACCTGTTGAATCGGGATACGACCATCCAGGGTATTGGCGATGGTTCCGCCCGTGGCGACGATGTGGATCACAGGTTTTGTCTGTTCTTGCCCCAGAGCCGGCGTCACGGCAAGCCCGATCAGCATCCCAGCTATACCAAGCGAGACGGCATGCTCCACTTCTCTCCGGAAAATCAATCTTATCTTCTTCAAAACCTTCCTTTTCATGTACCCTCCTCACCCTCAATCCCACTTTTCGTTTGTACCGCTAGATCGCCGGCTACTCTCGAAGACCTCACTGCTGGGCTATTCTAATTCAACAATCACCATTCGCAGCACTTCTCTAATATGCAAGCCCGTCGACCTTTCGGAGGCTGCCTGGCGTGCTGCGCGCGTACCGAGAGCAACCGATCATCTGGAGATGGCGAGGCCCGCGCGGCTGCGAAGAGAGCAAAGACTAACGTGATCCAGGCCGGTTACTCGCTCCGGGCCTGGAATGTTCCTTGCGCTACATCATTGTATCGGATTCCCTCCTGCCGGGTATCCCGCTACGGGCACACTGACCAAGCCGCCTTCAGCAGGTTTCTCGCGGATCGCCATAATCATAAAAGCTGCGAGGATAGCCATTCCGGCCGCAGAGTAAAAGGCCAGGGTATAGTTGCCGAACCACCGGTAGAAGTATCCTCCGAGGACTGATCCGAACGCGGCTCCAAGCTGGTGGAACATAAAAATCCATCCCGACAGTTCCCCGACCGAGTGTCGGCCATACAGCCGGGCTGTCAGCGCAGTAGTCGCCGGCACGGTAGAAATGTAGTTGAGGCCGTAGACGGCGGCAAAGGCAAACAGTCCCGGAACAGTTCCCACCAACGGCAGGAAAACCAGAGACAGCCCCCGCAAAAGGTAATAGCAGATCAAGGGAGCTTTGGGGCCGAACCGGTCGCAGATCCATCCCGAGCCGATTGTTCCCGCAATGTTCAAAGCGCCCATCAGCCCGAGAGCCTGTGCTGCCTGGGGTGCGGAGAAGCCATGTTCTGTGGTGTGGGGAATCAAATGGGTGAGGATGAGACCGGACGTGGTGTAACCGCAGATCCAGTAGCTTCCCCCCAGAAGCCAGAACGGCAAGCTCCGCGAGGCCAACCAGATGCTCGTTCTGCCCATGTTTCTTTCTGACGACCTGCTGGGAACGGATTTCTCTGCGGAACCGTACCGGTTAAGTCCCACATCGGAGGGGGCATTGCGGATCAGGATACCCGCCAGCGGCATCACCAGCACCAGAAAACCTATCCCGAGCACCAGAAAAGTCGTCCTCCAGCCCCACGTGACGGTGAGAGCCATAGCGAGTGGGATGATGAGCAGTTGCCCAGCCGCCAGTCCCGCGCCGAAGATCCCGATCACCAAGCCGGTATTTGAGTCGAACCATCGCATGGTGGTAGAAGCGGCCACGCTCATCGCCGCGCCCCCTGCACCCAGTGCCGTGATGACTCCCGCCGTCACGTACAGTTGCCAGAGCGAGTTCACATGAGCCGTTCCCAGAGTTCCCGCGCTCACAAGGACCGCACCCGCCACCAGGACGCCCCTGGGTCCCCATCGATCCGCCAAGCGTCCCACCAGAGGGCCAATCGCTCCATAGAGAAACAGCGAAACCGCAGCTACCGTTGACAGGGAAACCCGATCCCAGCCAAATTCCGCCTCGATTGGTTTGATGAAGACGCCAAAAGATGCGCGGATGCCTGATCCGAACATCAAGACCAAGCCCACGGCCGCCACCACCACCCAGGCGTAGTGGAGTCGTCCGATCTGGAATGGCATTTTCATAATCTAAATTCAACTTGTGCCGTTATTCTGCAGCACGCGGATTGAGAGCCTACATTATAGCCAGTGGTTGTCAAAAAGGATTTAGTTCAGCCGAATTTTCAGCCCATGGAGCAAAAGGCGAATTCCTATTGGATTGAGACTGCCGTCTGTGTATTTGCCTGGCTGGGCGCGCATGGAGGTGCGGAAAACTATGCCGGATGACCTGAAGAGATCCGAATGGAAAGTGGGTTTCCGTCTTTCTTCCCCCTGATCTCCTAATATGGATGGCAGGGAAGGGTTGCAGAGGCCGTATGCCACACCATTTTCAGCTTGCGTGTGGCAAGCGCACGGTCTAAAATCCGAACTGCTGTGCCTTGAAAAGTGCCTGCGGCGGGGGAAGCGTCTGTCAAGAGGAAGTTTCTGTAATGTTAAGAATAGTCTTGGGTTGGGTTGGAATCACGCTGGCCGCAGCCGGGTGCCTTCAGGCATCTAGCCAGCAGCCGGGTTCCGCCCCGCCCGCCTCGGAACACCGCGCGCTTCTGGATCGCTATTGCGTCACCTGCCACAATGAAAAGCTCCGCACGGCGGACCTGATGCTGGACACGATGGACGTCGTGAATGTCAGCGAAGGCGCGGAGGAATGGGAAAGGGTGGTGCGTAAACTTCATGCCCGAGCGATGCCCCCTGCCGGAATGCCGCGGCCGGATCAGGCCGCCCTCGACTCTTTTGTCACGTACCTGGAAACGAAGATCGACCGCGCTGCCGTAGCCGAGCCCAACCCCGGAAGGCCGGTTATCCACCGCCTCAACCGGACCGAATACACCAACGCGATCCGCGATTTGCTTGCCATGGACATGGAAGCAATCGACATCCGGTCGCTTCTTCCCGCCGACGATTCAGGTTACGGGTTTGACAACATAGGCGACGTCCTGACGGTATCGCCGATGCTGATGGAAGGATACATGTCAGCGTCACGAAAGATTAGCCGCCTCGCCATTGGAGACCCCGCCGCCCGTCCGGCCTTTGAGACTTACGATGTTCCCCGGTACCTCATGCAAGAGGAGCGCATGAGCGAAGGGCTCCCGTTCGGGTCGCGTGGCGGAATCGCGATTCGCCATCACTTCCCGCTCGATGCCGAGTACACCATCCGAATCCGCCTGCAAAGAAATGCTGATTATTACATTCTCGGCCTCGGCGAGCCGCACCAGCTCGACGTCCGGTTGGATGGGGAAAGAATCAAGCTGTTCACAGTGGGCGGCGCGTTCGATGGCAAGCTGGCAGCAGCTAATATAGCGGGGCCCCAGTACGGCGAGCGAGCACAGGATGAATACATGCGCACGGCGGACGCTGACTTGGAAGTCCGCTTCCAGGCAAGGGCGGGCACGCGCCTGCTTGGGGCCACCTTCCTGAACAAAACCATGGACCCGGAAGGTGTATTTCTGCCGCCTGTCACCGACTATGCCTACGCTCTGGATTATGGCAACCCGGACACTGATCCTGCCGTGGGCAGCATCACGATCGGCGGACCCTACAACACCAAAGGGCCGGGAGAGACACCCAGCCGACGCAGGATTTTTGTGTGCCGCCCGGCGAGCAGCAACGGCAACGACGAGGAACAATGCGCCAGGAAGATTCTCTCCACGCTGGCGCGTCGCGCTTATCGGAGGCCTGTGACGGCCGAAGACGTCCAGACGCTGCTCGACCTCTACCAGCTTGGCCGCCGGGAGGGGAGCTTCGAGGAAGGAATCCAGGCGGCTCTCCAAAGAATACTGGTTGACCCCGAATTCCTGTTCCGTATCGAACGCGATCCGCCTAACGCTGCGCCGGGCGAGGTTCATCGCATCGGCGGCCTGGAGATGGCTTCCCGCTTGTCGTTTTTCCTCTGGAGCAGCATTCCCGACGACGAACTGCTCGGCTTGGCCGAGCGTGGCCAGCTTCAAGATTCTGCGATGCTGGAACAACAGGTGCGGCGCATGCTGGCCGATCCCCGCTCGGAAGCCCTGGTGAGCAATTTCGCCGGACAGTGGCTGTACTTGCGCAACGTGCAGGCCGTGTGGCCGAATCCGGACGTGTTTCCCCGTTTCATGGCGAACCTGCGGGAGGCGTTCCAGCGGGAGACGGAACTGTTCTTCGAAAGCATGCTGCGGGAAGATCGCAGTGTGCTGGACTTGCTGAACGCGGACTACACGTTCCTCAACGAACGTCTGGCCCGGCACTATGGAATTCGCAATGTCTCGGGCAGCCACTTTCGGCGCGTCACGTTGAGCGATGAGAATCGGAGAGGATTGCTAGGCCAGGGCAGCATCCTGACGGTGACTTCCTATGCCACCAGGACCTCCCCGGTTCTGCGCGGTAAGTGGCTGCTGGAACAGTTGCTCGGCATACCGCCGCCGCCGCCGCCGCCCGACGTTCCCTCCCTGGGAAAAGACACCGAGGACGGCAAGCCTCTCACGGTCCGGCAGCAGATGGAGAAACACCGCGTGAATCCAGCCTGCGCGAGCTGCCACAAGCTGATGGACCCGCTGGGCTTCGCGCTGGAAAACTTTGACGCAACCGGAAAGTGGCGAACCCACGAGGCGAACGCCCCGGTCGATGCGTCCGGGGTGCTCCCGGACGGCACCGAGTTTCAGGGCCCGGCCGAGCTCCGGAAATTGTTGCTGAGCCGTCCCGAACAGCTTGTCCAGACCGTCACCGAAAAACTTCTCACCTATGCCCTGGGACGGGGAGTCGAATATACTGATGCTCCGTATGTCCGCAGGATTCTGCGGGAGGCCGCTCCCGGCGACTACCGCTGGTCGTCGCTCATTTTAGGTATTGTCAATAGCACGGCGTTTCAGATGAGGAGGTCACGAGAGCCATGATGATTTTTAAGAAGGCCATCCCTCGCCGCACGTTTCTGCGCGGCGCCGGTGCGACGCTGGCTTTGCCTCTGCTGGACGGAATGGTCCCGGCAATGGCAGCCTTGCGCGACACGGCGGCCAAACCGGCGGCCCGCCTGTCGGTCGTCTATGTTCCGAACGGAATGATTATGGAAAAATGGACGCCGGCGACAGAAGGGGCCGGTTTCGAGTTGACTCCGATTATGGAGCCGCTGGCTCCATTCCGGGACCGTCTGCTGGTGCTGAGCGGGCTCGCCCACAACAGCGGCCGCGCACTGCCGGGCGAAAACACGGGAGACCATGCGCGCGCCGGCGCCACCTACCTGACGGGAGTTCATCCGAGAAAGACGGAAGGCGCCGACACCCGGGCGGGAATTTCAGCCGATCAGATTGCCGCAAAACAGCTCGGCAAGCACACCCAACTGGCGTCGCTCGAGCTTGCCCTGGACACTACCGAGCTATTAGGCCAGTGCGAAGCCGGTTATACCTGCGCCTACATGAATACCCTTTGCTGGCGCACTCCCACGACGCCGATGCCGATGGAAAACCGCCCGCGCGTGGTATTCGAACGCCTCTTCGGCGACAGTGACAGCACGGACCCGGCCGTACGGCTCCGCCGAATCCAGAGGGACCGCAGCATTCTCGACTCGGTGACCCGGAAGGTGGCTCACCTGCTGGCAGAACTCGGTCCGGGCGACCGCGCCAAGCTCGCCGAGTATCTCGATGCCATTCGCGACGTCGAGCGGCGCATCCAGATGGCCGAGGAACAATCCTCCCGGGAACTGCCCACCTTGGAGCGGCCTCCTGGCGTGCCGTCAACTTTCATCGAGCATGCCAAGTTAATGTTTGATTTGCAGGTGCTGGCCTACCAGACCGACATGACCCGCGTCATCACCTTCATGGTGGGCCGCGAATTCGGTGGCCGGACCTACCGCGAGATCGGCATTCCCGAGGGACACCACTCGCTGACCCATCACCAATACAAGCAGGAAAAAATCGACAAGGTGATCCGGATCAACATCTATCATGCCCAGGCGCTGGCGTATTTTCTGGAGAGGCTGCAATCTACTCCGGACGGCGACGGCTCCTTACTGGACCACATGGTGCTCCTCTACGGCGGCAGCCTGAGCGATGGCAACTTGCATTGGCATGACAACCTGCCCATCATGCTGACGGGCGGCGGAGCGGGTCAAATCAAGGGGGGCCGTCACCTTCGATACCCGCAGGACACGCCCATGCCGAATCTGCTCTTGACCATGCTGGACATGTTAGGGATTCCCGTCGAGAGCCTCGGCGACAGCAACGGGAGGCTGGATCTTCTTTCCGTGTAGCAGTCTGTTATAAAACCCACTTGCTGTCATTCTGAGAGCACAGAGGAGTCTGCTTGCCGTCTAGGATGGTGAGAAAAAGCAGATTCCTCAGCCCGGCAAAGATTGCCGGGTTTCGGTGTCTATTTTAAAAAGTACTTGGTGATCTCGAAATTTTTCGTCCCTGCACGTCCTGTCATCGAAAATGATTTTCCCGACTCTCGAATCTTGACATGCCAGTAGAATCGATCTGCTTTCTCGGTAATTGAGCAATTATCCAGCCACGGCTTGAAATCAACAAACGGTATAAGGAACAGCTTCTGCGCGTCTCCGCAACCGAAGGCAACAAAAGCCTTTTGCGCCTTAGAAAGGAATTTGTCCTGATGGGGATGGAAAGCGAACCAATATCGTTTACCGCGTTCATGGAATCGAGAAACCGCGCAAAGCACATGGACAGTTTGGTCTGGACTGGCAAAGGAAGCTCGAGACTGTTTTACAAGCGTGGCATCCAAAAACTTCTCGACCCGCGATATGCACTGCTCATGAAATGAAGCAGGAGTAAATTTCTTGCCATCTGCCCTGTCTTCATGCGCTTCCTCAGGAGTTTCTTCAGGGGTCTCTTCCTGGCGGACATCCTCGACTGCAGCGAATGCAATCTCGACGATCGGGTCAAGCCGCGTGAACTCACGAGGTATTAGAATTTCGTGGATGCGATTCAAGATAGCTGGGTCCTCAACTTCCTCCTTGAGTTTCAACATTCTCAAAAGGGCTTCTACACTGATGAGGCGCATGTCCCATGCGTGTCGTGATCCTCGAATTTGTGCTTCAAGATCGCCAGTATCCTGTCTGCCAATAACAACCAACATGGAGCTTTGCTCTAGGTCGATAATGCCTTTCTTCGCCAACTCGCGCCTGTAGCCAGCAATTGTTTCGAGATCGATTCGATAGGCATCGCTTGTCTTCACTTCGACAACGATGCTGTACCGACTTCCATCGGACCAGATCCCATCGTTTCCTGGCTGTGAGGCGGTTCCTCTGTATCGACCGTAAGTGACGCTAAAGTCTAATCGGCGGCCAATCTCATTCACGAGGTCTTGAAGTGCAAAACCTGAATGAGTGAAGGAGTCCCGAAGACACTGATCCGTATATTTTGCGATAAGTTCTGAAGGGATATTGCGGAAATACTCCCGCACTTCGGAGGAAGCAATGGAGTTATCGGCTAGTCTTCCGTCGCCAGCGAATGTGATGACCTGCTGAATGTTCTTATCGGCTAGTTGTCCACGGTCCTTTTTCCAGAGGTCAATCAGCGCCATCGTATCCTCATTATTTAATCAGCGAACCCTTGTCCATGCTCGCATGTGTGGGCTTGTTCCGGCGGCCGGTCACGCGGTCAAATCAACCTACGTTTCACACGGAACCCGCAAGGAATAACCCACGGCGAGAAAAGTACCCTTTGGCAAGTTCCCTTCAACTTCGCTCAGGGCAGGCTACCGTTACGACCAACTATTGCACACCGGGAACCGGCCGCGACTTGGGGTTCATTTGATACACGTCCGAATCCAGCTCCACGGGAATGAAATAGTCCGGAGCGGTCAGCGGGGTGGCGCCCAATTGGAGCAGCAAATCCGCCGTTTCCTTCCGGATGACTTCGCCGAGTTCCTCCCCTTTGGGAGTCCAGGGGAGGTGGACGCCTGAGGCAATGCTCAGGGGTGTCTGCTGGTATGTGTCTCTCACGTCCAGGTTGGCGCCCTGGTCCGCCAGGAACTGAATGATTGCGTTTCCTCCCAAGTTTGCCGCGCCGTGCAGCGCGGTCCGACTGGTGTTGTTGGCCGCATTCACGTCGGCGCCCAGATCCAACGCCAGTTTGACGGCTTCCAGAGCATTGTGCTCCTCCGCCTCCGTGAAGTCCTGGACACGGCCCACTCCCGCCGCTGCCGCCAGCGGCGTCAGCTTTCCCTTCGTTGCCAGCAGCGGGTCGGCGCCGTTTTCCGCCAGAATGCGCATGACGCTGACATCGTTGGCTGCGGCTGCCAGCAAAAACGGGGTCGCGCCGATTGCCTCCCTAAGAGAACGTCCGGCCAGCCGGGGGCCATCCACGAGCCGGGCGTTCGGGTTCGCTCCATGTGCCAGCAACGCCTTCACCAATTCCGGCATGCTGGGCCGGAATAAGTGGGAGACGTAATTTGCCAGGGAGACGCCGCTCATGGATGCGATGCCTTTCATCACGGCGTAGTGCAAAGCAGTAGCCCCATAGGCGTCCACCGCGTTCGGGTCCGCCCCTTCCTCCAGCAGAAATATGGAGAGCGCCTCGTGGCCGCTGGCGCTCGCCAGCAGCAGCACGCACATTCCGTCCGGCGTGGCCTCATTCACGTTCGCTCCCGTTGCCAGCAATATCCGGGCAGATTCCAGATCACCTTGCTGGGCAGCAAACAGCAACGGCGTGAAACCACCATTCGACCGGGCATGGACGTCCGCTCCGTGCTCAATCAGCGTCTTCGCGGCCTCCGGCTGTTTTTGCGCCACCGCGCGCATCAGAGCCGTCTGCCCCCGCCGGGTTTCGGCCGCATTCACGTCCGCTCCGTGGACCAGCAACGCGTTCACCGTTTCCGCGTTGCCCGCCCGCGCGCACATCATGAGCACCGTCTCTCCTGTCGGCAGAGCGGCGTTCGGATTCGCTCCAGCTTCGAGCAGTTTCCCGGCTATGGCAGCGCTCCCGTTGGTGCAGGCCAGCCAGAGAGGAGTGACGCCGTAGTCGTTGGCCGCGTTCACGTCGGCGCCGGCGCGAATCAGCAACTCCGCCGTTTCCGGATCGTCCCAATGAGCAGCCCAGTGCAGCGCCGTCGCGCCGTCTGCCTGCGCCGCGTTCACATCGGCACGCTCCTGCAGCAGGGAATGCACGGCCTCCTGGTCTCTCTCCTCGACCGCCTCCACCAGACGGAGATCGCCGGCGGCGGCAAGGCTGCCGACCGAAAGCAGAACTGCCATCCACCAGCCACCCAAGCCTTTGACTTTGCTAGCCATCTTCACCACCTCCGCGCACTCAAACGACCGAGGCTGATTATATCACCCCATGTTCTTGTCAAGGTATCGTACTCCCAGCCTGTTCCTGACTGCTCGCAGAGCAGAGAGTTCTCAGGGAGCTACCCCAGCAGCGCGCGATGCGCCGCTCGACTATCCCTCCAACCGTCAGAATTCAAAGATGATGGGTTTGGCAGCCTCTGGGTTCGGTTTCGCGGTTCCTTCCTGGGCCTAACCCCCTGCACCGGCACGCCGCCTGGGGCGGCAGCCTATTCTGGTCTTCGGCCCGTTTTTAATTGACAAAAACGGGTCCGTGCGGTAGCTTTGTATATCATGGTTTCTATGCTGCACATCCATCGACATCACTATCGCTGAGATGCGTGTCAGCCGAACCGTGCCTTCTGAATTTATTTTCTAGTTTGCAATCGGCCGACCCGCTGGCACAAGCCCAGTGGGTTTTTTATTGCCTGTAAAACGAGGAAGAAAACGTGACAGCAGGAGATGCAATGCAATTAGATTTCGATAAAGGAGACGGTCTGCTTCCCGCCGTGATCCAAGATTCCGGAACGGGCAGGGTTTTGATGCTTGGCTATATGAATTCCGAGGCGTTGCGAAAAACACTTGAATCCGGCTACGTTACATTTTTCAGCCGTTCCCGCAACAGCCTCTGGGTCAAGGGGGAAAGCTCGGGGCATCGGTTGAAGGTCCAAGAGGTGCAGGTCGATTGCGATCAAGATGCGCTGGTAGTAATGGCGGAGCAGTCGGGCCCTGGAACTTGCCACATGGGTTACCGCTCGTGCTTTTATCGCCGGTTTCAGGACGGAGCTTTGGTGGAAACCGAGCGGCCCGCTTTCGATCCCGGTCAGGTGTATGGTGCTACTTCCGCCGGTCCTTCCCCGGAAAGAAGCCCGGCAAAATCCAACCGCCAGGAGTAACTTCAGATGCCTAAACTTCGGCTGGGTATTCCCAAAGGCAGCCTCCAGGAAGCAACCTTCGACTTGTTGCGCCGTGCCGGGTTCCTCCTTAAAGTGGGTTCCCGGTCCTACTTTCCCTCCGTGGACGACGAGGAGATGGAATGCGTGCTGATTCGGGCTCAGGAAATGGCCCGTTACGTGGAAGACGGTGTTCTGGACGCAGGACTGACGGGCCGGGATTGGGTGCTGGAAAACAACGCGGAGGTGGTCGAGGTGGCCGACCTACTCTATGCGAAGCAAAGTTTCGGCAAGGTTCGCTGGGTGCTGGCCGTGCCGGAGTCCTCTTCCATTCAAGGCCCCAAGGACCTCAATGGGAAAGTGGTGGCCACGGAGCTGGTGAAGGTGACCGAGAGGTATCTGGCAGGCTACGGCGTCCAGGCAAAGGTGGAGTTTTCCTGGGGCGCCACGGAGGTGAAGCCCCCGGAGCTGGCCGATGCCATCGTGGAAGTCACCGAGACAGGCTCCTCGCTGCGCGCGAACAAGCTGAAGATTGTGGATACCGTGATGGAGTCAAACACAGTGCTCATCGCAAATTGCGACTCCTGGAAAGACAGGTGGATCAGGGAGAAATTGGACAATATCAAAATGCTCCTGGAAGGAGCCATGATGGCGCACGACAAGGTGGGCCTGATGCTGAACCTGCCCAAGGAGAAGCTCGCGGATGTCCTGGAGGTATTGCCGGCGCTGAAACGCCCCACCATATCCGAGTTGAGCGAGCCGGGCTGGGTGGCGATCAATACGGTTCTGGAGGAGAGCCTCGTCCGGGTGATTATTCCGAAACTCAAAAAGGCCGGCGCGGAGAATCTTGTGGAATATCCGCTGAATAAAATCGTCATGTAGAGAATTCCGGCGTTGGCCGCCCCATAGGCCGCCAACAGGCATCATGACCATGCCACAATATCCAATTCCGATTCTTTCGACCCGAAACCGTGCGCATCTGCGGAAGGTTTTCTCCCGGCGCGCCCAGCGCTTGGAGGAGGCCGAGCGGGCGGTGGCTCCTCTGATTCGGGCCATAGTCAAAGAAGGCGACCGCGCGCTAGTCCGCTATGCCCGCAGGTGGGACGGCTTTGAGGGAAAACCGGCGGCTCTGGCCGTCTCGCCCCACCGGATTGCCGCCGCCAAACGGGCCGTGCCGTCAGGGTTCATCGGGGCGGTGCGGAAGGCGGCCCAAAACATCCGGCGTTACTGCCGCTGGCAGATGCCGCGGCAGTGGCGGCAGCAAACGAATCCCGGCGTTCGGGTGGGGCAGTTGATCCGGCCGCTGGAGAGCGTGGGATGTTATATCCCAGGCGGGCGGTATCCGCTCGCCTCAACGCTGCTCATGACGGCGGTTCCGGCGCAGGTAGCCGGTGTGAAGCGGGTTGTAGTTACTACCCCGCGGCCTGCCCCGGAAATTTTAATTGCGGCGGACGTTCTCGGAATTCAAGAAATCTATACCGTGGGTGGAGCGCCTGCAATCGCCGCCCTGGCCTACGGCACAAAAACCATCGCTGCCGTCTCGAAGATTGTCGGGCCGGGGAATGCCTACGTGGCGGCGGCAAAGCGGCTCGTGAGCCGCGATACCGCCATCGACTTCGTGGCCGGGCCGACCGAGGTGTTGCTCGTTGCCGAAGATGGCAACCCAGCCTGGTTGGCGGCTGACCTTCTGGCTCAGGCCGAACATGACCAGGATGCTACGGCGGTTCTGCTGACGCCATCGACAAAACTTGCGCAGGCCGTTGCGCAAGCCGCCGGCCAGCAACTGAAATCCTTGCCCGCTGAAAGTCCCGCCGCCAGCGCGCTGCGACGCAACGGAGCGATTGTGGTGGTCCGCGATCTGGAAGAAGCGATTTCCCTGGCCAATCGCTTTGCGCCTGAACATCTCTCCGTCCCTGCAGGCTTTCCTTTGGACCGGATTCACAACGCGGGCGGGGTTTTTGTGGGTCCGTTCAGCCCGGAGGCGGCCGGGGATTACGCCGCCGGTCCGAACCATGTCCTGCCCACCGGAGGCATGGCCCGTCTGCGAGGAGGCCTTTCCGTAATGGACTTTGTGAAAATCATATCGGTTCAGCAATTGCAACCGGCCGGCTTGCGCCGGCTGGCTCCCACGATTGTGAGCATGGCCCGCGGCGAGGGACTGGAAGCCCATGCCCGGTCGGTGGAGATTCGACTGAGAACTTGATGCCAAAAAACGGATACCGGCTCAAACCGCGCCCATCCATTGTTTGCATGGACCCCTACCGCCCTCCCAGCAGCGGGCGCGAGGGGAAACTGCGTCTCGATTTCAACGAGAATACTGTGGGCTGCTCTGCGCGCGTTGCAGAGCTTCTGAAGAAGATCCCGGCCGGGAGGTTTGCCGTCTATCCGGAGTATGAAAAGGCGTTGCCGAAGTTCGCCCGGCATTTTGGAGTGAGTCCCAGCCAGCTTGTATTGACGAACGGGACCGATGAAGCCATTCAATTAATCGTCAACACGTTCGTCAATGCGGGGGAACAAGTTTTGGTTCTGCGGCCTGCCTATGCAATGTATCGTTTTTATGCGCAGGTGGCTGGCGCCCGTATCGAGGAGGTGGATTACCTGCCCGACCTGGGCTTTCCGGAAAAGAAGCTGATTCAGGCGGTAAATTCCGGCACACGGGCGGTTTTTCTTGCCAACCCCAACAACCCTACGGGGACCTCGGCCTCTCCGGCTCAACTGAAAGCGCTGTTGAAAGCGGCGCCGCATGCCGCCGTGCTGATCGACGAGGCTTACTTTGAATTTTCCGGCCAGACGGTTGTTCCGTGGATTTCGCGCTACCCGAATCTGTTTGTCTCCCGAACCTTCTCCAAGGCCTACGGTCTGGCCGCCCTGCGGCTGGGCTGCTTGTTTTCCCGGGCTGGAAACATTCGCGCGATTCGCAAGGGGCAGTCTCCCTACAGCGTCAATTCCATGGCGGTCGCCCTGGCTTTGGAGGCGATTCGGGACACAGCATTCGTGAAACGCTATGTCTCGGAAGTCTTGCGTGCCCGCCGGATGCTCTGCGAGGAACTCGATGTCATGGGGATACGGTATTTCCCGAGCGATGCCAATTTTGTGCTGGTCCAATTTGGCGCCGCCGCCCGGACTATATGCCGGCGGCTGGGAGAACAGGGAATACTGGTCCGGGACCGGGGCTACGAAATCCCCGGATGCGTGCGCATCACGGTCGGCACCATTTCGCAAACCCAACAGTTCATTGGAATCCTGCGCCATCACTGGCAAAGCAGGAAGGCTGCCCGCGCCAGCTTCCAGGTTCTCCGCGGGTCGCGGGCGTCCGGATCGGCGCTTCGCGGGAGGTCTGTACTTCAGAAGAGATGAAAATCCAGAGCCTGCTGGTTTTTGACATGGACGGAGTGTTGGTGGACGTCACAGACTCCTATCGGCAAACGATTATTGAAGCTGTGAAGCACTTCACCGGCACAGAGATAAGCAACCAGGAGATTCAGGCTGCCAAGAACCGTGGCGGGGCCAACAATGACTGGGACTTGACGCTGGAACTGGTGCGTGAGCGGGGCGGTTCTCCGACTCGTCAGGAAGTAATTCAAATCTTCCAGCAGATCTACCTCGGCAATCACAACGACGGGCTGATCGCGCGGGAGAAGTGGCTGCCCCGCGACCAGTTGCTCGAGAGGTTGTCCCGCCGTTTTCGGCTGGCGCTTTTCACCGGAAGGGAGCACGGGGAGGCATTGTTCACGTTGTCAAAATTCGCGCCGGAGGTCGTCTTCGACCCCGTTGTGGGGATGGAGGACGTCGAGCAGGAAAAGCCTGATCCGGAAGGTCTGTTGAAAATCTTGGGGGAAATAAAACCCAAGGAAGTATTTTACCTGGGTGACACCCCGGATGATAGCCGCGCCGCCCGCGCCGCCCAAGTGCCCTTCATCGGAGTCGTTGGAGCGGGAAATCCCTTGGGCGCGGATCTGGAGCGGCTCTTCCGGCGGGAGGGAGCCCGGGCCGTGATCTCCGACGTTAACGAACTGGAGCGTGTGTTGCCATGAAAAAAGAGCCGGCTCACCTCCGCGTAGCTCGAGTGGAGCGGAACACTACGGAAACCAAAATCCGGGCCCGGCTGACTCTGGAGGGGAAGGGAAAATATAAGGTGAATACCGGCATCCGGTTTCTCGACCACATGCTGGAACTGTTCGCCAAACACGGCGGGTTTGATCTGGAGTTGCGTGCTAAGGGTGATCTGGACGTGGATCAGCATCACACGGTGGAAGACGTGGGTATCGTCCTGGGACAATGCTTCCGCCAAGCCCTGGGGGAGCGCCGAGGAATCAACCGCGCCGGATACTTTCTGATGCCCCTGGATGAAAGCCTGGCGGTGGCGGCGGTGGATCTCTCCGGCAGGCCGTATCTGGTTTGCCACGCCCGTTTTTCCCAGCCACGGGTGGGCGACCTGCAGACGGAGTTGATCGAGGACTTTTTCCAGGGCTTTGTGACCCACGCCGGGGCGAACCTGCATTTGAAACTCCTCTACGGACGGTCCACCCATCATGGTGTGGAGGCGATGTTCAAGACCTTCGCCCGGGCCATGAAAACGGCGGTTTCGTTTGATGCCCGGATGAAAAAGGAACTTCCGAGCACGAAGGGATTGCTATGATCTCGGTGATCGATTACGGCGCGGGCAATCTGCGTTCCGTGGAAAACGCGCTGCGGTATTTGCAGGTTCCCTTCATCACCACATCACAGGCCGGTGAGGTGAGTCGGGCGTCGGCGATCGTGCTGCCGGGAGTCGGCCATTTCGGCCACATGATGCGTTCTCTCACACTGCTGGGGTTGATTCCGGTTCTGCGCGAGGTCATTCACAAAGATGTGCCCTACCTGGGAATCTGTCTCGGGATGCACGCTTTGTACCAGAGCAGCGAAGAGGCTCCCGCCCTTCCGGGGCTGGGAATTTTGCCGGACAGAATCCGGCGCTTTCCCGAAGGATTAAAGGTGCCGCAGATGGGATGGAACCAATTGCAAATAACGCCTGGCACCCGCCTCTTTCAGGGCATTGAGGCCGGACCGTTCGTGTATTTTGCCCATGCCTATTATCTGCCGGTGGATGAGGATGAAGCTTCCCGGGAACCGGAGGCTTCGCCGGTGGCAGCTCTCGCCGACTACGGATCGAATTTTGCGGCGGCCGTGGAGAGGAACAACATCTTCGGCACACAGTTCCATCCGGAAAAATCCGGAGAGATTGGGTTGCGAATCCTGCACAATTTTGCCGCGCTCAGCCAGAAGCAGGCAAAACAGAAATCCCCATCGCGAGGCGGCAGCCATGTTGGCTAAGCGAATCATCGCCTGTCTGGACGTCAAGGAAGGGCGGGTGGTCAAAGGAACCCAATTCGTGCAGTTGAGAGACGCCGGAGACCCTGCCGAATTGGCGGCGGCTTACAACCGCGAGGGAGTGGACGAGGTTATCTTTCTGGACATCACGGCTTCGGTCGAGAAACGCGGGCTGATTGTGGAAACGGTGATGCACACGGCTCGGCAGGTGTTTATTCCGCTTGCGGTCGGGGGAGGGATTCGGTCGGTTAGCGATGCCAGAAGGATTCTCACCTCCGGGGCTGACAAGATTTCCGTGAATACGGCGGCTGTGGAAAAGCCGGAGCTAATTACCGCGTTGTCGGAGGAGTTCGGCTCTCAGGCCGTGGTGCTGGCCATAGACGCACGGCGGGAGGGAGAAGGCTGGCGCGTCTCTACCTACGGCGGACGGAAGCCAGTGAACCTGTCGGCAGTCGAGTGGGCGATTGAGGGAGAGGCGTTCGGGGCGGGGGAAATCTTACTGACCTCGATGGATTGCGACGGCACGAAAAAGGGGTTTGATTGTGAGCTGACGCGAGCGATTTCCCGCGCCGTAAAGATTCCGGTGATCGCCTCCGGGGGAGCAGGCTCCGCCGAACACTTTGCGCAAGTGCTCACCGAGGGAGAGGCCGACGCTGCGCTGGCTGCCTCGATTTTCCATTATGGCCAGGTGAGGGTCCGGGATCTGAAGGAGCATCTGGAAGCGCAAGGAATTCCGGTCCGGATGTGAATTTCTACAACCTGTTCCATAATCACCTTTATTTTGTGAGACTCATAGGGCATGGCGTTATTCCGAGCCGCGCGCCTGCCCGGAGCATGCCGAAGGGTAAGCTAGCGGTCACATGTATGGAAGGCTGATCAGGTTTTGGCATCGCTCCCTGACGGTCGCGGCTCGGATTGATTACTCATGATTGTCCCCTGCATCGACCTGATGGACGGCAAAGCAGTGCAACTGATTCGTGGCCGGAAGAAGGCTCTCGAAGTCGATGACCCCCTGGACATGCTCAAGAAGTTTGCAGGATTTCCCGTGATTCAGGTCATTGATCTCGATGCCGCCCTGGGCCGCGGAGACAATCACAAGACGGTCGCCAGGCTCTGCCGAAAGACTGCTTGCCGGGTCGGCGGAGGCGTTCGCACAGCAGAGCGCGTCCGGGAGTTGGCCGACTTGGGAGCCCGGCAAATCATCATCGGGACTGCCGCTTTCCGCGAAGGAGGTATCGACCGCAGATTTCTCTCCGCGGCGCGCAGGACGGCAGGAAAAAAACGCCTGTTGGTGGCGCTCGACAGCAGCCGTGGGCGGATCGTGGTGAGGGGGTGGCGTGGGCGCACCGGCCTTCGTGCAGAGGATGTGATCCCGGACCTGGAGCCGTACTGTGCCGGGTTCCTTTGCACCTATGTGGACAAAGAAGGAATGCTGCAGGGGACCAGCCTGCGCTGGTTTCGCCGGCTGCGGCGAACGACCGGTCTGCCGATCACGGCAGCGGGAGGGATCACAACCCAAGAGGAGGTCGATGCGTTAGCCAGCATGGAGGTCGATGCGGCTGTGGGAATGGCCGTCTATACGGGCAAGATAAAACTGCATCCCCCCGGCTAGCCTTGTCTTCTGCAGCGGTCTTCTCGAAGCGACCTGCCATAATAAACCTGCCTCCGTCGGCAAGCTTGTTTTCTGCTTTTATACTGCTCTGCTTGCCGGTGACGGCGCCAACGCTCCCCAGGAAAGACTGAATCAGGATTGAAAGTGAGGGATGTTATAATCATGGTGTCTCTTCATGCCTTATGGAAATAATGGATTTACGGCACCTGCGCTCCCAAGACCTAGAGCCTTTGCTGGAGGAGGAGAAGAGCCTCTGGCAAAGGCATCTCCAATGGGACTATACGGCATCGGCGGCATTGATTAAGCGGTTTGTGGATGCCCGCGCCCTGCCGGGATTTGCCGCGGTCGATGGCGGCCGGACCGTCGGCTACAGCTTCTTTGTCTATGAGGACTACAAAGGATTGATTGGGGACGTGTTCGTCAGCGGCACGTTCTGCAACGGCGCCACCGAAGCCGAGCTGCTCAGGCACGTGATTGAGACCATGCAGGGCACCCCGGGCATCCGGCGGATCGAGACCCAGTTGATGAACTTCGGCGGCCAGCCTATTTCCCAGTGCTTCCTTTCCCAAAACTTTCTGAGCTTCGGGCGGAAGTTTCTGTTTCGGGAACTCGAAGATTGTCCCGCGCCCGCTTTCAGCCACGACCAGGATATTGAGGTTGCTCCCTGGGACCCGCGCTGGACTTCCGAGGCGGCCCATCTGATCACGCGCGCCTACCACGGACACATCGATAGCGCCATCAACGACCAGTACCGCTCGCACGCCGGGGCAATGCGCTTCCTGGACAACATCCTTCACTATCCCGGATGCGGACGCTTTGACGCTGGTTGCTCGTTCCTGGCGTTCCGAAGGGACACCTCACGGCTTTGTGGGATGCTGCTTGCCTCCGTTGTGAGAGACCGCGTCAGCCACATCACTCAGGTCTGCGTCGATCCCGAAGCCCAGGGCAGGGGTCTCGGCTACAATTTGATTTGCGAGAGCCTGCAAAAATTACAGCAGCGCCGTTTCCGTGCCGTAACGCTTACCGTGACAGACTCCAACAGTGGAGCTCTCCACCTCTACGAAAGAATGCAGTTTTCTACCCTCCGGAATTTCCAGGCCTTTGTCTGGGACTCATCCGGGAAGGACCGCTCGCAACCTTGGAATAATTAGGGACATAATCAGTAACCGACGGCAGAAGGCGCGCCGTCGGGGGCGCTGAAGTCGGGGGGAAGCTTCCGAGTCAAGGCGAAACAGCCGAAGCAGTACCTCCCGTAAGGAATGGTGCCGGGTCAAAGAAACTGGAAGGCGCGGATGAGGAATTCGGGCAGTCACGTAGCGCCAGCGTCCTCGCTGGCCAATTGGGCCGCCAGAGCCTGCCCCGAGCCAGCCGAGGGAATGGCGGCACTACATTCCGCCTATACGCCATTGGGAGAAATGCACAATCGGGGAGGAAGCAAGTCCATTGCAGGATTCCTCAAGCATTTCGGGTAAAATAAGGACCAAAAGGTGGGGTGAGCGGAGGGGCTCGAACCCTCGACCACTGGAGCCACAGTCCAGCGCTCTACCAACTGAGCTACGCTCACCAGAAGGCAATTGCTGTATGGATGAGCGATTATAGGGCTTGGCCGGGTTGCGGTCAATACGTGTGGCTCGGTGAAGATCGCTGGCTCCCGGAGGAGGGGCTGTGCCACCCGCCAATTCCTGCAACTTGCTTAATCGGTGGAGCCCCGACAGGCTGTTGGCAGCAGGAGATGTAGAGAACCCATGAAAGCGAATCTGTACACGTTGGCGATTATGGTCATAGGCTACGTTCTGGCAAGTTGTGGAGGCCAGCCGGGCAGCGGTTCCAACGCCTCTATTCAACGGGCCATCGAGGAACACGTCGCCAGCCGCCCTGGTTTGGCGAGTGACCAGTTGGTGATGGAAGTATTGGAGATCCAAATCAGCGGCGACACAGCCGAAGCCGAGGTGATGTTTCGCAGCCAGGCCGATCGGGCCGCGATGATGGCTTTTCATTATCAGCTTCGCAGCGAAAACAACCAATGGAAAGTGGAAAGCGGACGGCCGAGTCAAAGCGGGTCTGCACATCCATCCCCCGGTCTCTCTCCCGAAACCGACGATTTACTGCCGGAGGGGCATCCTCCGATTGAGCAAATTCCGTCGCAGCCGCAGCAATAAAGCCTGTACTTCATAGCACGGGGAACCAGAGACGAACAGCAACCGAGCTTGGATCGGCAATCGGACGGCCAGGGTCGTTCCGTGCTACGGAAAAAGCCAGATGCCAAGCCGCTCCGGCGCAAAAGCTACCCTGTTGTTAGCAAGTTAAAATGTCCGGTATATGTAGCAAGTGAAATGTCCGCTTTCATGATTCTACCGAAAGTGATTTGGCGCTGACCGAAGGAGCCCGTAGGGCGACGGAGGTGAGCGCCAAATGGTGTTGTCGGGAAGCCACAGGGCTCCGCCGCCGACCGCCGCACCGGATCGCCACCCCCTCGGAGGAGTAGCGGCCCACCGTGTGCGGCCCATAGCCAATGCTTAACGTCCCATCCAGGTGTTCATAGACGGTCACCCGGCAGCCCGCCAGAGTCCCGCGCCAAGGAGTTTTCTCGATCTGGAGGAGGCGGTTCTCCAGACTGACCGTATTGTCCCGATTCACTATCCGCTGGTGCTGGATCGAGAAGATTCGCTCTAACTCCCGCCTGGCTGACGGCAAAAAGGCGCTGCCTGGTTGGGTGGCCGGCACGGCAAAGCGCCGGTTGAACTCCCCGATATAGCCCTCCCGCAGGAACCGATTCGCTGCCTCTAGCGTGATGATTCCCCGCAGGCGCAGTTCCTGCGGCAGCCGCCCTTGCCAGGTCCCGAAGTTCCGCTCGCTGCGTCCCCGCGCCTGCGGCGAATAGGCCGGAATCATCTGAATGCCCAGCTCCCGCAGGGCGCGGCCCACCTGGGTCAGCCGTTGCCGATCCACCGGCTCGCCCGCCTTCCGGGTCAGGAAGAAATGACTGGCCCGGTCGCTATAAAGGGCGCAAAAGATCCCCTGCTGCTCGACCACCTCCCGCAGGGCAGCCAGCACCGTCCGCGTCGATTCCTGCTCTACCAGTTGCGCATAGTAAATCTCGCTGCTGGCATCATCCAGGACCACCAGCAGGTCATACCAGCGATCATCGACAAACCACCGATGCTGGCTCCCATCCAGATGCAGCAGCATTCCCGGCAACGGCCGCCGGGGCCGCCTCTGGCGGTGCAGGCCCCGCTTCCGCCTCCTGTTCACTAGCCCCGCCCCTTGCAATGCCAGCTTCACCCAGGTGTAGCTCAGCCGGAGGCCGTGCTCTTCCCGCAGCTTTTCGTGAAAGTGCCGCACGTTGAAGTCAAAGTACTTCTCCTGATACAGCCCCAACACCTTCTCCACCGTCCCCAGGGGTACCCGCCGCGGACTCGGCTTTCCCCGCCGCCGGTCAAACAGCCCGTCGTAGCCGTACTGCTCGTACCGGCTGCGCCACCGCCTCATCTGCCGGTCGCTGATCCCGATGATCTCGGCTGCCTGCCACCAGTTGATCCGCTTCCCTATCGCTCGCAAAATTACTTCTTGTATCTTCATCGCCCGCTCCATCGCAGCTTCCGAGTAGAACTTCATGCCACCTCCTGGCAAAAAGCCCTACCCTACGCCGCTCAAAGCGGACATTTCACATGTTAATTAGACCGGACATATCATGTGCTAACGACACGGCGCAAAAGCTACCCTACCCACCCTCGGGGCTGTGTGCTAGTATGAATCTTTTATGTGAGGAGCGCATTAGTGACGTCAGTTTACATCGTTTCGGCTGTGCGGACACCCATCGGGAAGTTTGGCGGATCGTTGGCGGGCTTGACTTCGGCCGACATGGGCGCGATCGTGGCGAAGGCTGCCTTGGAGAGGGCTTCCGTGTCGCCGGAGCAAGTGGAAGAAGCTATTTTCGGTAACGGACGGCAAGCGGGCGGAGGACCCAATGTGGCCCGGCAGATCAGCCATCGGGCGGGCGTGCCGGACTCCTCCCCGGCTTACACGGTGAATAAGGCCTGCGCCAGCGGGATGAAGTCCATCGTGCTCGCGTTTCAGGAAATTCTGCTTGGGAATGCCGACTGCGTGCTGGCCGGCGGGACCGAATCAATGAGCCGGCTCCCTTACTTTATTGAAAATGCGCGATGGGGATTCCGGATGGGGCACCAAACGCTGGTGGATGCCATGTACCGGGATGGCTTCCTGGACCCGCTCTCAAATATGTTGATGGGCGAAACAGCGGAAAAACTGGCTGGACTGCACGGAATCGGCCGGGAGGAGCAGGATTGCTATGCGCTGACCACCCAGCATCGCGCGGAGGCGGCTACCACTCAGGGAAAATTTCGAGACGAGATTGTGCCCGTGGAGGTGAAGGAGAAAAAAGGAACGCGGAAAATGGATGCCGATGAACACATCCGTTTCGGCGCCACTCTGGAGGAAATGACCAAGCTGCCCCCGGTCTTTTCGAAGACTGGCTCGGTAACGGCCGGGAATTCCTCCGGGATTACCGATGGCGCCGCCGCAACTCTGCTGGTTTCCGGGGAAAAGGTAAAGGAATGGGGCCTGAAGCCGCTGGCGAAAATTCTGAATTATGCTTCGGCGGGGGTCGATCCCTCGATTATGGGGATTGCTCCCGTCCCAGCGGTGCGCAAACTGCTGCAGAAGCTGGGTGGCTCGCTGGAACAGTTCGGCTTGGTGGAGTTGAATGAGGCTTTCGCAGCGCAGGTTCTGGCTTGTGGCCGGGAACTGCACTTTGACCAGGAAAAACTGAACGTTAATGGAGGAGCCATCGCACTGGGCCATCCCATCGGGTGCAGCGGCACACGCATTGTGGTTACACTTTTGCACGCCATGCGGCAGCGCGGCGTGCAGCGGGGATTGGCAACCCTGTGTGTAAGCGGAGGGCTGGGAATGGCCCTGGCTCTGGAGGCTTCTTCCGGCTGAGGAGACCGATGGGCACCACTGGCCAGGATGCAGACCAATTCTGGGGACGGTCGGCCTGGGGCGAAAAAGCATCTCTGTGGGGAAGCTTCCAGGATGACCTGTGACATGAGTACCCGGTGCGCTGTCTCCTGGTCCGGGAAAGCGACTCCTGGCGGATTAGCAGCTTCCAAATGTCACCGGAAATTCGAGAATCCTTCCGCGCCCGGACAAGTTTCCTTTTCCTTTACATTTGAGACCTTTAGAGGTGTTCTACAGGCGGCAACGTTGCTGGAAAGATGTTGCTTGAAAGCTCTGCCCACCCGTTTCCGGGCGGTGGCGTGTCGATGGTTCCGGCGGAGGCCTGTCTTGGCTGCGGCTGGCAAAAACCATCGGAACCGGTAGCCGGTGAAGCGGGGAAGGCCGGGAACACGGGGCGAAGGGAGGAAACAATCAGTTGGGCACGCTGGATCAGTTCGCCAAACAACGAGTTTGGGAGGTTCAGGAATTTACGGTGCTGACCGGCCGGGCATTCCGCAATATTTTCCGGCCTCCGCACTATCTGGCCGATATCGTCCGGCAGATGGATTATATCGGCTTCGGCTCCCTTCCAATTGTGGTCCTGACCGGATTCTTTACCGGTGCTGTGCTGGCTCTCCAGATGGCCAACACACTCAGCACCTTTGGGGAGACTTCCCTGACCGGCCAGTTGGTGGCGCTCTCTCTGGTCCGGGAGTTGGGGCCCGTTCTGACGGCTTTAATGGTCGCAGGCCGGAACAGCTCCGGCATCGCCTCCGAGCTGGGCTCCATGGTGGTGAGCGAACAAATCGAGGCGATGAGGGCGCTCGGAACCGATCCTAGCAAGAAACTAGTGACGCCTCGTTTGGTCGCCACAATCATCATGCTGCCCCTGCTGACTGTCCTCATGGATTTCGTGGGCTTGTGGGGAGGCTTCGCGACCTCATTCTTTACCATTCAACTGAATCCTGGGCAATATTGGACCAGCGCCTACCGTTCCCTGGGATTCGCGGATTTGTTTCAGGGGCTACTCAAGCCGTTTGTGTTCGCCTTTATTGTGGCTCTGGTGGGCTGCTATTATGGACTCAGTACCCGCGGGGGGACGCAGGGCGTGGGGCGATCGACGACGCAGGCGGTAGTCGCAGCGTCCGTTCTGATCCTGGCCTTTGATTTCTTCCTGACCAAGGTCCTTCTCACCTTGGAAAATTAGGATGAATCGATGGGAAAACAGGAAAATCAGAAAGCGGTGGTGGAGTTTGACCGCGTAACTCTTCGGTTTGAAGAGCATGTCGTGTTGCGCGAAGTCTCTTTTCGCCTGGAGCGGGGCGAAACTAAGGTTCTGCTGGGGGTGACGGGAGCGGGCAAGTCCGTTTTGCTGAAAATGACGATTGGATTGTTGCAACCGAATGCTGGCCGCATTTTCGTGTTAGGCGATGAGATCACGAACCGGAGCGAGCAGAAACTGTTTGGGATTCGCCAGAGGATCGGAATGGTTTTCCAGGAAGGCGCTCTGTTTGATTCTCTGACGATCGGGGAGAACGTAGGCTATGTCTTTGAGCGGTGGCCCGAAGTATCGCCGGAGGAGGCGGACCGTCGGGTGCGCGAGGTGCTGTGCTTCGTGGAGCTGGAACACACTTTCGATCTGTTTCCTTCCCAGTTGTCTGGAGGGATGCGGCGGCGGGTGGCCATTGCACGGGCCATCGTCGGGCAACCGGAGATCATGCTCTACGATTCGCCTACGGCGGGATTGGACCCCATCACGGCCCAGCACATCATGGCGCTGGTGCTCAAGCAAAGGGACGTGAGCGGGGTCAGTTCGTTGCTGGTCACCCATCGGATGCAGGACGCGTTTCGGATGGCTCGTTACTATTACGATTCCGGCCAGCAGCGGGTCATGCCGGCCGGCGAGGACGGCGAAGGCCGGGACACGCACACACGCTTTCTGGTTTTGCGGGACGGTGACGTCATCTTCCACGGCCGTCTGCAAGAGTTAGGCGCGAAGCAGGACCCCTACCTGCGTAAATTTCTTCCTCGCAGGTAGAAGGCGCCGGAGCCGGAACCACAGGGAACGGGAAGAGAATTCAATCTGCCGGAGGTAGCATGCCGCAACAAAAGGAAATTCGCTGGTCCCAATTGAAGGTGGGAATCTTAACCCTGGCAAGCCTGGCAGTGCTCGCGGCCGCCATTTTCTTGATCACGGGCCAGACGGGATTATTCTCGAACACGATATTGATTCGGACCTATTCACCGGATGCTGCCGGGCTAAAGAGCGGAGCTCCGGTTCGGCTGGCTGGCGTTGACGTGGGAAACGTCCAGCAGGTCAGGTTCACCGGCCGCCCTGATTTGGCCCAATCCATCGAGATCGTTATGGAAATCAATCAAAGGTACGAGACCAACCTGCGCAGTGATTCCGACGCTATCTTGGCGGCCGAGGGCTTGCTGGGACAGCGTTATATCAACATTTCCCCGGGCACGCCCGGGAGTCCTCCGATGGGTCCGGAGGGAATCATTCCGTTTCGCGATACGACTGAGTTCAGCGAGCTAGTGGGGGGCAGTCGCGATTTGCTTAGCAACTTGAATCTACTGACGGCCAAAATCAACGCGGTTATCGCAACGGTCGAATCGGGAGAAGGGTCGATTGGGAAGCTCATCTACGACGACAGTTTCTATCGCCGCCTGGACACCATCGTGAGGGGCGGCGAGAATCTCTTTTCCAGTGTCACTTCCGGCCAGGGAGCCCTGGGACGCCTGCTCAGTTCCGAGGAGCTTTATGATCACGCCAATGCTGCTGTGGCCAAGCTGGAAAGCGTGCTCACGAAGCTGGAAAGCGGCGAGGGCACATTCACGAAATTGCTTGACGACCCATCACTCTATCAGAATGCGGACCAGATGATCACGCGCGCTTCCCTGCTGATGGATAATATCAACAGGGGGGAGGGAACCCTGGGCAAGCTGGCGAGGGAAGAAGAGTTCTACCGGCGGCTGAACAATGTCGTCGATGGCTTGGATACGGTCCTCACCGGGTTGCGGAACGGCGAAGGGTCGTTCGGCCGCTTGCTGCAGGACCCCAGCCTCTACAGTAACCTGGATTCCACCAGCTTGGAGGTCCGGAGTTTGTTGGCCGATTTTCGGCGCAACCCCAAAAAATTTCTTACCATTCAATTCAAGATTTTTTGACGGCGGGCAAGCCGGCGCCCGCAGAGGCGTTTCATCGATGGAACTCCACGGGCAGGGAACTTATTCTTGACAACCCGTCGGCAGCCCCTTTACGATGCCATCATCACAGGAAAGGAGGTGGTCCAAATTGACAGATGATTCGAGACCTAGTGAGGTGGCTGAGGCTTAGGCGCTCGGCTCTTGAGCTTCCAGGGTCTCCCCCGAAAGGTGCGGGAACCCTAGCTCGTGTTGCGATGTCGCCACCTGCAGGTGATGCTCTCATGAGTTGACCGCCTCAGGCAAATCTCAACAGCATACCGGGGACGGGGAGCCGGAACAGGCTCCCCGTTTCCCTTTTTGGGAAGATATTTGCTTCGTTGGCTTGGCATCATCCGGGCGCGAGGCTCATTTTGCAGCTGGAGCGGGTGAAGATTGCGAGAGATGAAACGCCTTTTCGATCACTCGCAGCATCTCCGGGCGCAGGCGATACTGGGAAAGCTCCGGACGGTTGATCCAGCGTGCCTCGGTAACGTCGGTTGCGGCTGCCACCCGCCCGCCCTCGGGGCGGCAGAGAAAGTCAACCAGCACGTAGTGGAAGCGCACCTTCCCCTGTTCGTCGCGGGAAATGCGGTCCAATATCTCCACGGTTTGTTCCACCCGAACCGCCAAGCCGGTCTCCTCCAGAATCTCCCGGCGAACGGCTTCCGACAGTTGCTCCCCCACCCGAACCGCTCCGCCGGGAAGGGACCACTCTCCCCGGTTGGGTTCCGTGCCGCGCCGCACTAACAGAACTTTTCCGTGGTCCAGAATGGCTGCCCCGACGCCGACAATGGGCCGCTCGGGATATTCGCGGGTTGTCACCATACAATGCCTCCAGCAAGCCGCAGCATTCACTCCGCTCTGTTTCCGAACAAGATGTTCTGGCCGGGACAATCGGCCGGCAAGGCCGCTTCCACCAACGTTCCATACTAACAAAACTTGCCACCGGAAAAGACGCAACAAGAGCAATATCGGAACGCTTCTCCGTGCGGCGAACGGATTGCACTGCCGGCTCCTGCGCAGGCCGATATTTCTACCTTGCCAAGGCAAGCCAGGATAATATAATTTCCACTGTAGGATTGAATTGTTTGGATGGGCTGAGCGCTTCATTTTTCGGACAACTTGTTCAGCCTTACAAAGGAAGGTTATATGCCTCACTGCCCCGAATGTGAAGCTCTGGTGGATGTCGAACAAGATGAAGTGGAAGAGGGTCAAAGACTAAGCTGCCCGAAGTGCGGAGTTGATCTGGAAGTCGTCAACACTAATCCGCTTGAGTTGGAGCAGGTGGAGGAAGAAGAAGAGTTTGACGAAGAAGAAATGGAGGAAGAAGAGGATGAGGAGGAAGAATAGCCACCGCCCAATCTACCCGGCCTCCCCGGAGTGTGCAGGAAAGTTTCGCCAAGAACCGCCGAGGACTTCGTTGAGCGCAAGCCTCCCACCCGTCCCGTTGCTTGCCGTGTTGCTCACAGTCCTGTTTAACCTGGGGTTGGCGGCGCAAACCAACAAGGACTTTGAGGGGTGGAAAACCTTGTCGAGCCCCATGAACCAAGCTCGCACCCCAAGAAACGAAAGAGGCGAAGACGAGAACCCGCGGAAAAGCGTTCTGGGGCAAGTAGTCGATATGGAGGGAAGGGGACTGGCTCGCGCCGTCGTCCATCTCAAAAACAACAGCAATCAAGAGGTGAAGACTCACATCAGCGACGCCCAGGGGAACTTCCATTTCCGTGATCTGAACCCGAAAGCGGACTACGAGGTGCACGCCCAATTGCAAGAGTCATCCAGTTCCAAGCGCAGCGTCAGTTCTTTTGACGGCAGCAAAGAAACATACCTTGTCCTGAGGATTGACACCTCTGAATAATATTCTGTCCAGTGCTTGCGGATGTGCCGGTTGTTAAGAACCCGGCGAGCCACGTCGCAGTCCTCTGCTTGCCCCCACGCTTTCGCTGCGGCATGCTATACTGTCGCTTTTCTAACCAATGCAACCAATCGAGCGCCTATGAAATTCGGAGTGGTGGTCTTTCCCGGCAGCAACTGTGACCACGATGCTTTTTACGCGGTGGAGAGTGTTCTCGGAGAGCAGGCTACCTTCCTGTGGCATGAATCTGCCGAACTCGGCGGCTGCGACGTTGTCATTCTTCCCGGTGGGTTCTCCTATGGCGACTACCTGCGAACGGGCGCCATCGCCCGCTTTGCTCCCATTATCGCCGCCGTAAAAGAGTTCGCCGACCGGGGCGGTCTGCTGCTGGGTATCTGCAATGGTTTCCAGATTTTGTTGGAAGCAGGCTTGTTGCCCGGCGCGATGCTCCGCAACCGCGGCCTCCAGTTTATTTGCCGCCCGGTGCACCTCCGGGTGGAGAGCACACAAACTGCTTTCACCAATGCCTGCCGCACCGGGCAGGTATTACAAGTTCCAATCGCCCACATGGAAGGGAATTATTACGCCGATCCGGTAACACTGGAAGCCCTGCAAGGCGCCGGGCAGGTGGTGCTTCGCTACTGCCGGCCGGACGGTGCGCTTTCCGAGGAGGCCAACCCCAACGGGTCCCTTCACAACATTGCAGGGATCATCAACCGGAACGGAAATGTTTTGGGGATGATGCCCCACCCGGAGCGGGCCAGCGAGCTTTTGCTAGGCTCAGCCGACGGACGGCTCATTTTTGAATCCTTGGTCCATGCCCTCAGCCGCAGGCCGGGAGCAAGACAGATCTCCTCCGGTCCGGCAGTGGCGGCAACGCAGCAACGTTAATGCTTCAGAAAACATTCCTTGCCTGAAATCACCGCCCAACTCATTGAACAACATAACCTGACACAGGAAGAGTATCAGAGGATTCTGGAGATCCTGGGCCGGGAGCCCACCCTGACCGAACTAGGAATCTTCAGCGTGATGTGGAGCGAGCATTGCAGCTACAAGAGCTCCCGTCCGCACCTGAAACGATTTCCTACCCAAGGGCCGGGCATTTTGCAAGGTCCGGGTGAGAACGCCGGGGTGGTGGAGATTGGCGATGGCTGGGTCTGTGTTTTTAAGATCGAGTCTCACAATCATCCCAGTTTCGTCGAGCCCTTCCAGGGCGCGGCCACAGGCGTCGGTGGAATCCTGCGGGACATCTTTACCATGGGAGCCAGGCCGGTTGCCGTGATGGATTCTCTCCGTTTTGGGCCGGTGTCTGGGGTGCCCGAGTTTTCCTCCGAAGGCGCGGCGAAGGTTCGTCTGGAACAGAATCGCCGCATTCTGCGCGGGGTGGTCAGCGGCATCGCCCATTACGGGAATTGTTTCGGCGTGCCGACTGTGGGCGGGGAAGCCGTCTTTGAGCCTTGTTACCAGAACAATCCTCTGGTCAACGTCTTTGCGCTGGGGCTGGCGAGAAAAGACCAAATTTTCTACGGACGCGCCACCGGGCCGGGCAACCCTGTCCTTTATGTGGGGGCGAAAACTGGCCGAGACGGCATTCACGGAGCTTCCCTGCTGGCGTCCTCGGAGTTTTCCAGCATCGACGGCCAACAAAAGCGTCCCAACGTGCAGGTCGGAGACCCGTTTCTGGAAAAGCTGCTGCTGGAAGCTTGTTTGGAGGTCATGCAGACCGATGCCATCGTGGGAATTCAGGACATGGGTGCGGCCGGGTTGACCTGCTCCAGCTGTGAAATGGGAAGCCGGGCTGGTACCGGCCTGGAAATTGAGCTGGACAAGGTTCCCCAACGCGAGTCCGGCATGTCGCCCTACGAGATTTTGCTCAGCGAATCGCAGGAGCGCATGCTGCTGGTAGCCCGCAGAGGGCAGGAGCAGGAAGTTATTCGCGTGTTCCAAAAGTGGGGCCTGGATGCGATTGAGATCGGCGCCGTGACCGAGCAGCCAATTTTCCGGGTAAAACAGCATGGAGAGATCGTTGCTGAAATTCCCAACCGCCCGTTGACCGATGATGCTCCCATTTACCAGCGTCCTTGGGCCGCAACCGAGCGTCGGGTCCCCCTGGAACCGCCCGTCCCGCTACCGTCCCGAACCGGCGCTGAGCTCAGAGACGATCTGCTGAAGCTGCTGGGATCGCCTGGCACCGCTTCCAAGCGATGGATCTCCGAGCAATACGACAGCATGGTCCGCACCAATACGGTGATCGGACCGGGGGCAGATGCCGCTCTGTTGCGGGTCAAGGAAACCTCACAGGGTTTGAGCATGTCGCTCGACGGCAATGGCCGCTATTGTTTCCTGGATCCGCGCCGAGGCGCTCGGTTGGCGGTTGCCGAAAGCGCACGCAATGTCAGCGTTACGGGAGCGCGGCCGCTTGCGGCTACAAATTGCTTGAACTTTGGAAATCCCGAAAAACCGGCGATCTTGTGGCAGTTTCGGGAGGTTGTAGAAGGAATAGCTGAAGCCTGCGAAGCCCTTTCGGTCCCCATCACGGGAGGCAATGTCAGCTTTTATAACGAAACGGAAGGCCAAGCCATCTATCCCACTCCGGTGCTGGGCGTGGTGGGCGTTCTGGAGAATATAGAGCGCCATGCTACCTTGTCTTTCAAGAACTCCGAGAGGGAAATCTGGCTCCTCGGCAAAGCTCAAACCGCCGCCGGCGAATTCCAAAGGGTGTTTGGCTCCTCCCAATACGCCCAGACGATCTTGGGTGCTCTGTGGGGACTGCCTCCGGCTGTGGATCTGGATTATGAGCGGCGAGTGCAAGCTTGTTGCCGGCGAATCATCGCCGAAGGGTTGGTGGAGTCGGCCCATGATATCAGCGAGGGCGGTCTGGCAGTGGCGATGGCGGAGTGTTGCCTGGCGGGAAACATCGGGGCCACTGTAAACCTCCCATCGAGCGGCGATCCTTTAGGTCTGCTTTTCGCGGAGGACCCTTCCCGCATTGTGGTTTCCGTACCCGTAAATTCTCTTGCGGAGGTCAGCCGGATTGCCTCAGAATATGGTGTCACTGCAGAAGCGATCGGGACGACCGGCGGGTCAACGCTGAAAGTGTTCAGGCAGGGAAAAGTTTTCTGGGAAGCTTCCCTTTCTCTCCTGCGTCATCCTTTCGAGACGGCGCTCGAACAAGCCTTGGAAAAGATAACTGTTTAGCTTGCTGCTCCGTATGGGAGAATGCCAGTGAAAGCGAGAAGTTCCGATTCAGGGAAGGATTGAGGCATGGACGATAAATTTCACGACGAATGTGGAGTCTTCGCCATTTACGGCCATCCGGAAGCGGCCAACCTTGCCTATCTGGGTCTGTATGCCCAGCAGCACCGGGGACAGGAGAGCGCAGGAATCGTTTCCAGCAACGGTAGAAAAATCTATCCCCATAAAGGCATGGGACAGGTCAGCGAGGTCTTTACGGAAAGCGTCCTGAAGGGGCTTCGCGGATGGCTGGCGATCGGCCATACTCGCTACTCCACTGCCGGTGATACGGTGCTGCTGAACGCCCAGCCGCTCACGGTGGGCTGCAACAAAGGTTTAATCTCGGTCGCCCACAACGGAAACCTCACCAACGCCCGGCAACTGCGGAAGCATTTGGAAGAAACCGGCTCCATTTTTCAAACCACCAGCGATACCGAAGTCATCGTCCATCTTCTGGCCCGGTCCGCAAAAAAGGATTTCCAGGAAGCTTTGACGGAAGCCCTGTTGCAGGTTGAGGGAGCCTACTCTCTGGTGATGCAGCGCGACGACCAGCTCTATGTAGTGCGCGACCCGCGTGGTTTTCGTCCCCTGTCGATCGGCCGCCTGCCGCGTCCGGAAAACTTCTCTTCCGGCTCCCACTCCGGCAAAGATTCAGCTTATGTTTTCGCCTCCGAGACATGCGCTTTTGATCTGATCGGCGCCCGTTACTGGAGAGAGGTGAATCCCGGTGAAATTGTGCGGGTGGACTCCGAGGGCATACACGCGGCCCGTTTTGCAGCCGAGACCCCGCACGCGTTCTGCATTTTCGAGCATGTTTACTTTTCCCGGCCCGACAGCCATATCTTTGGACGTTCCGTCCACCGTTCGCGGGAAGACCTGGGAAGACGGATAGCGCGGGAAGCTCCTGCTGATGCGGACCTCGTCGTTCCGGTTCCGGATTCCGGCGTGGCCGCCGCCATCGGTTATTCAGCCGAATCCGGGCTTCCTTTCAAGTTTGCCCTCATCCGCAACCACTACGTGGGCCGGACGTTCATTGAGCCGGAGCAACATATACGCGACTTCGGAGTCAAGTTGAAACTAAACCCGATTCGCAGCCTTTTGGAAGGACAGCGGGTGGTCTTGGTAGACGACTCCATCGTGCGGGGCACCACCAGCCGCAAGATTGTCCGCATTATCCGGGAAGTGGGGGCTCGCGAGGTTCACGTCCGCATCGGTTGCCCTCCAACAGTCGCGCCCTGTTTTTACGGGATTGACACCCCTACCCAGAAGGAACTCATCGGCTGGAAGCATTCCGTCGAAGGTATCCGGCAGTATATCGGTGCCGACAGCTTGGCTTACCTCTCTCTGGAGGGGCTGCGCCAGGCGGTCGGCGACCCCGAGGGCGAGTTTTGTACGGCCTGCTATACGGGCCATTACCCCACGAAGCTGTCGAGGATCCCAGCGGCAATCAGCAGCCGCCGGTGAGGCTTCCCGGTGCAAACGTAAAACTATGGAATCTTCTCCGCAACCTGCCCATCGGCTGGGAATTTTGTTGTCCGGACGCGGCTCCAATTTTATTGCGATTGCCGATAACGTCGCAGCCGGCAAGATCCCCGCTGAAATTGCCGTGGTCATCAGCAATCGTCCCAACGCGCCCGGCCTGCAAGAAGCGCAGCGGCGCGGATTGGACGCCCGTTTAATTCCTTCGCGCGGGTTGGAGCGGGAACAGTACGACCGCATGGTGGTCGAGGTGCTGCGGGAGAAGCGGGTGAACCTGGTTTGTCTGGCTGGCTTCATGCGCTTGCTCAGTCCCTACTTTGTCTCGCAGTTTCCCTACCGCATACTCAACATACACCCCTCCCTGCTGCCTGCCTTTCCGGGTTTGGAGGCGCAGCGCCAAGCCTGGGAGCACGGCGTGCAGGTCACGGGTTGCACGGTCCATTTTGTCGATGAGAATTTGGACGCCGGTCCCGTGATCCTCCAGACGGCTGTGCCTGTGCTTGACGGCGATACCGTGGAAAGCCTTTCGGCGCGCATCCTGGATGAGGAGCACCGCATCTATTCGGAAGCCATCTGCCTGATTCTCTCCGGCTGCCTGCGCGTCGATGGCCGCCGCGTGATCCGCACGGGGGAATCTGCCGCGATGGCACAATCCGGTGAGTGACTCGCCAAGGGTTGACACACGCCGCATAACATCTTTCTCAAGCCCGGCAAATTGGGGTGTTTCCTGCGTCCACTCAGGTAGGGCAGGCATTCTTGCCTGTCCCCATAGAGTACAGGCCGGTAAGGCCGGTGCTCTTGTTTTACTCCGCATGACAGCGTTTCGGGTTGCTTGCCATTCCTGATTTACACCTGCCGGCAAACCGCTCTAAAGCCGTTGAATAACCCCCTATTAGGGGTTTCTTGTAAGGATTTCGTTTCTCTTTTTGGTGGCTTTTTACACCTCTTAGCAAGAACTACTGTTGATTCTAAAAGACTTGTTGGCTTTGTTTCGTAATTTATACCTGTTTTACCTTGCTCGCCTCCCTCTGTAGCATTTCTCCTAAAGTCGCATAGGTAGCGACAGGCATTCAGGTAGGGCAGGCATTCCTGCCTGTCCCTCAGCGTGCAGGCCTCCTGGCCTGCACTTGTCTCTTGCTTTCCAATCGCACGCAACCTACCTACCCCCCCTTGATGAATGGCTTTGCTTTGCATAACAAAGCCAATGCCCCGATCTTCGGCATATCCCATATCTCCTTATTATGCAATTGGTTAGCTGGATACCAGAAGTTTTGAAATGGGTTCGTTTTGCAAAAAAACTTTTTCCTCCCGCTCCTCTCCCCCCGTAAGCTAAACAATGCCAGCTGCACAAACGCCCTCCGGCCCGATTGTCCCTCGCGCAAATTCCGGGGACAACAACATTATTCCGAGAATTCCGAAGGAACCGAACCGCGGTGCTGAATCAGGTAGCAACAGGCCCGGCGAGATGATCTGCATCGGCATCAAAAAACTGGGGCGCTTCAATAAGGTAAGCCACCGCATCACCGGTGACCGCACCGGCCAATCCAACAGCCGAGGCGTCGGCTGGGCGTTTGTCCGCAACAGCAGTTGATGGTGGGTCCGCGTTGAAGTGAACGTAGTGTGGCTCTCGCCTCAAACTCTTGACCGGACAGGCCTTCACCAACTACTTGGTTCCGTGTCGTAGATCATGCCGTCCACCAAGCACGCCTCGGCCACGCGTAGGTTGGATTAGCAAAACTGCAGGCGTTTGATCGGAGCGCAAGAATTTGAAACCGGGAAAGGGGGTTCCCCGATTAACTTTTGTATCATGGGGCTAAAGTGAGTTCAATAAGTCGCGGGCGGTCTGGGCAGACAGGGACTCGGGGAATTCTTCCACAACGGATGTCAGCGTTCGCTTGGCCTTCTTCTCATCCTCGCGCAGCAGGTAAGCGCGGCCCAGTGCCAGCAGTATTTCGGGTTTGCGGTCGCTGGCGGGGAACTCCTTCAGGCAACGCTCCAAGGAGGACGCCGAGGCTTTGCCGTCCTGCAGGACGAGCGAATTGAGGCCCATGGTGTACAGGATCACTTCACGCTCGGGTGTCTTCTTCTTCCCCTGATCCTGCCGGAGCGCTCTTTGGAAGAAACCATTGCTGGTATCGTAGAATCCTGTTTCGCGAAGCTTCCGGGCCATGCCTACAAGGGCTGGGAAGTGGTTTTTGTCCTCTTGAAGGATTCGGTCGATACGGTTGATTTCAGCAATATCGTCTGGGAATGCGTTAACGATGGTCGTCATGCCGGTGGCATCGAGCATCCCCTGATGAGCCAGCAGCACGGTTCCATAGGAGTTCGTGAAGACCAGATAGGGCAGCGCCAGAACATCGAACCTGCGCACCATCTCCGGCTGCAGATCGAAGTGAATGCGCACGCCGATCATTTTCTCCTGAAAGGCGGTGATCAATTCCGGGTCGGTGTAGACCTCGGCATCCATGATCCTGCACGGGGCGCACCAGTCGGCCCAGAAGTCGATCATCATGGGCCGGTCGTTCTGCCGCGCTTCCTCCACCGCCTCATCCAGGTTTTTGTACCAATGGATTTCATTTTCCTGCGCCTGCAGGGAGTGACCCGCAAACGCCAGCAGAAAGACTATAAGAAAACTCAACATGGAAGCACTTTCTTATTCGCTATCGGAATTTCCTGGTTTAAGGTCTTGACAAGCATAATACCAGTTCGGCCTCTTTAGGCTCCAAAGGTTTCTTCTAAGCAATCCTATCCTTAATGAACCTCTATTTGCTCATGCTCATCAAGCGGTAGTGGGATCGGTTGTCAAGACCTTAAACCAGGAAATTCCGTTCCGATTCTTACTGCCCAAATCCGCCTGATCACCGAACTCCTGAAAGATGCGGGCTAGGCGTTCATCACGGTGAATTTAATAGTTGCGGAACGATCAGTGGAGTCAGCATCGCCGATGACCGCCTTCTCCCACCAAGTTCCGACAAGGTCGGAAGAAAACGTTCCAGTGCGCGACCACATGCCTTGATCATCAGTGACACCATAAGGCCCGTTCACCCCCATCCCCCAAGGGGTCGCCACTCCGTCAACCTCTTGCCAGATCTTTATGAAAACGGGGGCATTGGGCGTGGCGCCCGTGATTTCCAGAAGCCACCCATCGCCCACGCGCGCAGCCGTGCCGCGAGCCGGGTCAGTGGTGTTGGTTAACGTCAGCACGGGTATCTGGGCATCCACACCTTTCTGGATGACGATGTTGCCGCTCGTCAAGGTGCCCGCAAACTCGAATTCCGGCCCAAACAGCAAGTGATGCCCTCCTCCCGGGCTAAAGTATCCCGTCATGGAAAAGGAGTTCTTGCTGATCCCCACCTCAGCCGGGGTCCCAAAAGGGTCATCATCCGCCACGCAGCCATAAGGAATCTCTTCTTCGATGATTGGCGGAAAGCCGGGGACCCGGGTTTCCGAACGCATTACGCCTTCGTAGATTGCCCGGGGTTGACCATCCGGGCCATCCACAATGTCCAGCCGATCGATCCGCGTGCTTTGCATGTCCATAAAGAACGAGTGCGCATCCAAGGGGACATTGCCAAGTTCGAAGGTAGGGAATATAAACGGTTCGAAGTTCGTGGTCACCTTGCAGTAAACCATCGTCTCGTCAAAGCCAAGATCCGTCGTCAGGGGCACTCGTCTGTCCGGATTCTCCGGATCGTCACGATGCGGGAACGGCCCCAAATCATACGAGCCGGACCCACTGATTCTCCTGCCGCCTGACGCCGCGCTAGCCGAACCAGGGAGCGCAAGGACACCCGCGGTTGTTACTAACCCCGCACCCGTACGCTTCAGGAACCTTCTTCTGGAAACACTCATAAAATCACTCCTCCATTGTCTTGAGATCAACAATTACGAAAACATTTGAATCCAATCGATGGTTTTTTCATCCAATAATTGAAGAACTGATATTTTGGAAAAGGCTTTGGGTGAAAGAATCGCTTCATGACATATGCCGAGCTATGAGGGACTGTGAGGACGCCACAACAAGACCTTAAAATAGGAAATTCCGTTCGCTATAAAGGTTTCCTGTTATCCCCCGGCTGTGGGGCGAATGCCGAAAGATGCCAACAGCGGCGTACATCAGGGTTATATTTTCCATCCTCCAGAAACACCTTCGTGGTGGCCCGAGAAGGAGCAGTCTCCCGAAAGTCGTACGCCACTGATGGCCGAATGTCGCCCGAGTTCCCGAGGCGGATGAGGTCGTTTGGAGCCTCAAGCCTCCAAACGACTCCCTTTACCTGCCCTAGAACTGGAACCGCAGGCCCAACTGCATCTGGAAAGGATCGCCGGGATGGTTGTCCCGATAATACTCTCCAGAAGGATCGCGTAATTGGTTGAAGGTTGCCGGCGGCGGCACCGAAACAAGCTCGCCATTCTTAAACACCGTTCCCGGTCCGTACATCATGTGAGGATGGTCAATCATCACATTGTCGAACCCAAACAGGTTGAAGAACTCCACCGACGCAGTAAATCTTCCTTTTTCGTTGGGAAGAGTAAAGTGCCGCTGGAACCGCAGACTGACATCGTAAAAGGCCCGGCTCCGGAACGCATTTCTCAGGATAACCTTGCCGTCGATTACAGGACGATCGGTGAATACATCGTCCTTGTTGTAGTCTAGCATCGGCATCGCATTGAACGGGCGCGCCGAGTTGAGCCGGGCGGTACTGGACACCTCGAAGTTGAACGGCAGCGTGTAAATACCGGAGGCGATGAACTGGTGCCGCTGATCCGTAAGCGAGTAGTTGTAGTCGTTTTTCAGGTTCGCAGCGCTGTCATAGGCGATCGCGCTGTAGTCCTGTTCCTGATCATCGTAGCTGTATTTCCACGACAAGGTGTAATAGGTGTCAATGGTAAAGCGCGGCCGCCGTACGTTGAACGTGGTAGTGAACGCGCGATACAGAGAACGAGCCGAGGATTCGGTGATCTGGACGTTGTAGTACTCCGGGGCGTAGGGCCGTTTTCTATTGGAGTAGATAAGCCGGCCGGTTGCATCCGCCACTGGAACTCCCTGGTTTATGTCTCGCTGCAGCGAAGTACGTACTGTGTTGATGTAAGTGAAATCCGTTCCCACGAAAACCCCTTGAGCCAGTTCATGCTCGACTCCGATCTTGAGCTGCACGGCACGTGGATTTCTGAAATTCGGGTCGAAGAAGTTTGCACTTCGCCCCCACCGGGGGCGGTCTGGACGTCAGCCAGCTCAGTTTGGAGCCTTGAGCACCAGATCGGGTGTGACCGAATCGCCGAAGAAATCTCCTACCTGCGAGGCTGTAAAGGTTGGCAACTGATCTAACGGCGCCGTTGCCAGATCGGAACCAATCGCGGAGAAGGCTTCCTGGAGACCCGGGAGATGGGTAACCAGCACGCGGCTGGCCAGCCCGGGATTGCCTCCGTTGAAAAGAATCGACTGCGCCAACAGGCCCAGATGCGTTGAGCCATAGAACAATCCACCGCCGGCGCGGATTACCGTCTTGTTGGAGTTGCCAATGTCCCAGGCGATCCCCAGGCGCGGAGCGAACATCCCGGTGTCGTCCGGAATGGATGTGGCCAACGGAAAACGGGATTGCGGCGCTGTGGGCTCGAGGTAATCCGGGTTGAATTGGGCTTCATACCGGAACCCCGGGGTGAGTGTCAACCCAGGAAGCGGCCTCCACTCATCCTGCACGTAGAATGCGAGCATGTCCATGCCCAGGTCAAGCTCGCCGGTTCCAATGAACTGCTGGTACTGGAGCGGTTTTCTGGCCAGGTAAGAGTCCAGGCTGTTGAAAAGGTAGAGGGCGTTTGCTCCGGGCTTGAACACCATGTTCCCGGTGATGCGGGAAAAATCGAATCCCATCTTCATCGAATGGCCGCCATGCACGATCGAAAAATTGTTCACCAATTGCATGCGGTTGTCCGAAGAAGCAAAACCGAGATTCCCAAATCCCAGTCCGGAAGCCTGCGGTCCGTACGAACCCACCTCTTGGAGTCCGTGCCAGATGGTTACTTCCGGTCCGGTTCCCACGGTGCTGCGTGGACGCGACTCGTGGGCAAACTGGAATCGCAGTTCATTGATGTGGTTGGGGGACAGGAACGACGTCAACTGCGCCATCGACGTATAGTTTGTGTTTTCCAGAACCGCTTGTCCGCTAGACGCCCGGTTCGTGAAACTTTCAATGCTGGGTCCGGTGGTCAGGTAGTTCGTCCCCGGATTGTTGTTGGATTGGTTCTGGATGAAGTCGAACCGGCCGAACAGCGCATGGTTATCTGTGATCTGATGATCGATCCGGTTGATTACAGCCAGAGAGTCGCTGATGGCGGTGATCTCCTCTTCCGGCGCCGCTGCCAGCAGGGCATTCGCTCCCGGCGTGCCTCGGAGATTCAGGCGGTCCAGAGCCGAAAACAGGATCTGCACCGGCTTGTCTGCCTGTTGCATTTCCGGCGAGAAAAAGAAGAACGTCCGGTCCTGCACAAGCGGTCCGCCCAGGGAACCCCCGAACTGGGAGATCTGGGAGAGAGCATCCCGCCCGAATGGATCCACAGCGGACAGATGGCGGTTCCGGCCAAGGAAGAACGCGGAACCGTGCCAACTGTTGGTTCCGGATTTGGTGGACATGTTCACCAGTCCGCCTGTAGAACGGCCGAACTCGGAGGAAAACACGTTCCGGACGATGTGGAACTCCGCGAGCGCCTCCATGCTGAACGCCGGGGCGGCTTCCCCACGACCGCGCAAACCGCAGCCGAACGTGCTGTTGTAGTCCCCTCCATCGACGTTCACGTTGGAGTAAATACCCTTCTGCCCGGAGATGGAATAACCATTGCACATCGGTTCGATCAGCGCGCCGGGTGTCTGCACCAGGAGGTTTTCGATCTGGCGTCCATTTGAGGGCAGGTTGTGGATCTGCACATCTGTGAGAATCGACTTGCCCGATGCGGCCGTCGCCTCCATGTGGATTGGCTCGGCGGTTACAGCAATGGTCTCGCGGACCGCATCCATCGCGAGGTTGAAGTTGGCTGCGATCGAACTGCCCAGCGTAACGAAAACCTGCTGCGTGGCAGATCCGAATCCGCTGCTCGACGCCGTCACTTCGTAGAAGCCACGCGGCACGAAGGGTATCACGTAGCGTCCCTTCACATCGGAAGTGACCATCCGCGTGAGGTTCGTGTCCAGGTTGCGGATACTTACCTCGACGTTGGGAACTACGGCGCCCGAGGGGTCCATAATCTGGCCCAGAATCTGGCCGGTGTTGGCCGCCGTCTGCGAATGCAGGCGACCGGGTGTAAACACGATAGCAGTCAGTAATACCAGCAGAGCGATCGCCGTTGGACCATCCCTGCGGAACAGCAATAAAGCTTTCATGAAATCCTCCACTCGATCAGAAACCCGTAGCCGCCTCGCGGCAGCATTCAGGTATGAATGGTTGGAATGGATCGGCTGCGGATAGTCCTCGCCGGTGAAGGCGCGGAGAGCGCAGCTTATCCTGCAAAAAAAAGAAACGGGTTGGAGTTAAGCTTTTGGAGGGGGGGTGAGGCCGGCTAGAGTGGGATTGAAATAAATTTCTGACCGCTCAGGCACGGATTCGCGAACATGGAATTCCGCCGACAAGGTTTCGGTCGCCGGAGGGGGCGCCACTCCGAAGAAAATCGCCGCCAGGGAACTTCCTTCGCCGGACGAAGATATGATGCAGATGGCTCCCGGGGCGATATTCTCGATGGGGCACATCTCGCCGCACTCAGCAGCAACCTCTGGAGAACCAGCAGCAGAAATCACCTGCGCTTCGGGAGGTTCCTCCTCCGCGCACACCATCCACAGCCCGTTGAGAGACAGCGGAACCAGAAGCACCCAAGTTGCGAGTTGCCTTAACATGAATTAACATCAGCGAAGATGACTGATGGGGTAAAGTTTGTCAAGAAAATAGTTCTCGAGCGCTTTCTCGGCCCGCTTCTCCCGGGCAGCGGTCACCACATGGCCCGGCTGGCCTCTCTTGCGCAAAGTATCCCAGAGGCCTCGATGCGCCGCTCCCCAGGAGCACAGCCCCATGTCGCCGGCGTGTCCTGGATCGGCTTAGATGAGGATCGCTCTGTCGGCCTCGACGGCAATTGGCATCTTGAGCGCGAAGCGGCGCACCTTCTCCGGCTCGCGGGAGGTGTGCGCCCTTCTGATCCTGTCACCAACGCGCGGAACGTATGACCACTGCAACACAAAAAATGGAAGAAGGTCACCTGCCATGACCATAGGAACGCATCTCCTGGGTCTGCTGCGATGCGCAGTGGGCGCGTGGCTGCTTGTTGGGCACGGCGTCTGCACAGACCGAGTTCCATTATCAATACGGCAGGCTCACGAACCCGTTCTCGGGCACCAGGGAGTACACCTCCATTCTCACCGTGCAAAATGCGCTGAACTGGCAGTTGGGGGACAGCTTCTTCTTCGTCGACATCATTGATGATGGCGGCCATGACGGTTTCAACGACAAGAACCTCTACGCCGAGTGGTATCCAACCCTGAGCTTCGGCAAGCTGGCAAGCAAGGAACTCAGCCTGGGGCCGATCCGGGACATCGCACTCATTGGCGGTATCAACCTCGACGGGGACGCCAATGTCTTAAAGTACCTGCCCGGCGTGCGGGCCTCCTGGCAGGTGCCGGGCTTTGCGTTCCTCAACACCGACTTGACTGCCTTCATCGACGCCAGCAGCGGTGTCGGGCGGGGTGGCGCTCCCCGCACGAGCAACAGCTTCATGGTCGACGTCAATTGGGCGCTCCCCTTCAAGGTCGGCGGCCAATCATTCGCGGTAGCCGGTCATGCCGAGTACATTGGCAGGACGACCGACGAACTCGGCAACCAGGGCAGGAGCTGGATTCTCGCACAACCTCAACTCACCTGGGATCTGTGCGCGGTGTTTGGAGCGGCGAACCACCTGCTGGTCGGAATCGAATACCAGTACTGGCGAAACAAGCTTGGCACGGATGAGCATGACAACGTCTGCCAACTGCTGGTGATCTGGCGGCTATGACGCACTACTCCATGGACTTCTAAGCGTACAAGCCCTGATGCCGCACAATGACGGATCGGGAGATGGTTAAAACAAGGCCATGGCAGACTGGCGGGAGTCACGGATCGGGATGATCTGATCGAAGCCGCTGATGAGAAAGACTTCCTGGATGTGGTCCTGCATCGCGCACAGGACGAGCTTCCCCTTGCTCGCTTTGAGCTTCTTCGCCGCGATGAGGAGTGCCCGCATGCCGGAGCTGCTGATGAAGTCTAGACGGTTGAAATCGACGATCAGGCGCTGTTCGTCGTTGTTGATGTGCTCCATGATGATCGATTCGAACGCGAGAGAGTTCGCGCTGTCGAGACGTCCGACCGGCAGCAGCACCAGGGCGCCGTTGTCTCGTTCTTCTGCGACTTCAATTTTCATCGATATACCTCTTCTTGGAGTAGGGCTCTATGCCGTGTCGGTTATTCCGATGCCGGCTTGAGATCGTGCTCCAACGTCAAACGGTTCTTACCTTCCACGACTCGCAGGAAACTCGGTCGGCCAAGCTCTTGACCGGATGCAGGTCTAGGCCACCTTGACAGAATTGTACACGAGATTGGCGCCCGGCTTCCTGCCGACGATGACCCGGGGATTATCCGGTTCGCGGGATAGTGCGGAGAGCCCGTCCGCCGTCCGAGAGAAGGGCATCGTCCGTGCCCGTACTCCCTACAATGCCTTCCTTTTGGATAGCGCCTCCTGCCCGAACCGTTCGGTGGCCTTCAGCGTTTCGCATACATCGTCCCAGGTCGTGGTGTGGTTGACGATGCAGAGCCTGAGCGAAAACGTCTTCCGGAGAAGCGTCAATGAAATGAAGGCAGGGTCTTCCCAAAAGACGCGGGCGAGCACTGTCCTGTTGATCTCTTCCAGGGCTTCCTCGTCGACATCGATGTCGGTGGGATTGATCCGGAAGCACACGATTTCCAGCGACACAGGGGTCAGGAGTTCCAGAACCGGGCTCGCCCGGACGTATTCCTCGGCCTATGCGGCCAGTTCCATCCCCTTCGACACGGCCCGCCGGAACGCGGCCATCCCGAAAGTCTGGACCGACATCCAGACCTTCAAGGCCCGAACCGAGCGGCTCAGTTGTAGGCCGCGATCCGAGAAGTTGGGGTGATTGGCGCCCCACACCGTGTCCTGGAGGATATCGTGCCGAACCGCAAAGGCGTTCTCCAGCGTGCCCGCTTCCTTCACCAGAAGACAGCCCGCCTCATACGGTTGGAAGAACCATTTGTGCGCGTCCAGCCCGATCGAATCGGCGCGCTCGATCCCGCGCAAGAGTCTCTTGCCTTGTTTGGTCACGGTCGCGAAGCCGCCGTAGGCAGCATCGACGTGCAGCCAAATGCCTTCCGCCTGGCAGTAGTCGGCCATCGCTTCCAGCGGATCAATAGCCCCGGTGACGGAGGTTCCGGCGTTGGCGGCCACCGTGATGGGATTGAACCCCGCAGCGCGGTCGTCGGCCACGGTCCGCGCGAGGGCATCCACGTCCAGGCGAAAAAGGCCATCGCTCGGAACCGTGCGAATGCACTGCGGTCGAATGCCGATGATCATCGCCGCGCGTCTGAGCGCGCTATGGCTCTGGTCGCTCATGTACACGGTTGCGCGCTCGGGGTGGCCCGCCGCTTCCCGCGCCGCAACGAAGGCGTCGAGGCTGGCCGCCGATCCCCCGCTCGTGAAAAGCCCGCCCGCGCTCTCCGGATAGCCGAGCCAGCGCCGGAACCAGTCAATGACGACCAACTCGAGCTGGCTCGGCCCGCTTGCGACCAGCCAGGTGCATTGGTTGATGTGGTATCCGGCGGCCAGGAAGTCGGCCAGCACCCCGGGTCAAGTGGGCGAAGAGGGGATGAACCCGAAGCAACGCGGGTGGTCCAACCGCGTCGCGACCGGGAGTATCTCTCTCGCGACCCGCTCGATGACCCCCTCTGCCGGCCGTCCTCGGGTGGATTCTCCATCAGTCGGTCTATGAGCTCCTGCTTGAACTCTCCGTCCCAGGCATTCTCCCCAGGGAGGTGCTCGATTCGCTCCACCAAAAGCTCCGCCGCCTTGCGGGCGAGATCGAGCATGAGTTCGGGCGCCATCTGGAGGCCATCGTGCACCTCACCGTTTGCCCCCGAACTCGGCTCTTTAGCGCTTTGTGTTGGGGCGTCTGACTCGTCTCGTATTCCCTTGGGTCGCTCCATTACAGTCCCTTAAGGTATATTCCTGTGAGGATAACATTTGCAGGGGAGGGAGTGGAAGGGAAGACTGTCGCTACCACACAGACGACGCATGAGGAACACAACGAGGTCCCAGCCTTTGCCAGTTGTCGGGCCAAGGCAATCTGCCGCTCCGTGAATCATGATCTCTTTATCGGTACATCCCCTGTCGTTTCCAGAATCTGCCGAATCCCTGGCATCAAAATTAGCTGCTGCTTCAAAGCTCAACATCACAGAGCTTTTGCAGGCGTCTCAAGAATTTTGATCTGTTCTTAGCCCATCCTGTTGTTAGCAAGTTAAAATGTCCGGTATATGTAGCAAGTGAAATGTCCGCTTTCATGATTCTACCGAAAGTGATTTGGCGCTGACCGAAGGAGCCCGTAGGGCGACGGAGGTGAGCGCCAAATGGTGTTGTCGGGAAGCCACAGGGCTCCGCCGCCGACCGCCGCACCGGATCGCCACCCCCTCGGAGGAGTAGCGGCCCACCGTGTGCGGCCCATAGCCAATGCTTAACGTCCCATCCAGGTGTTCATAGACGGTCACCCGGCAGCCCGCCAGAGTCCCGCGCCAAGGAGTTTTCTCGATCTGGAGGAGGCGGTTCTCCAGACTGACCGTATTGTCCCGATTCACTATCCGCTGGTGCTGGATCGAGAAGATTCGCTCTAACTCCCGCCTGGCTGACGGCAAAAAGGCGCTGCCTGGTTGGGTGGCCGGCACGGCAAAGCGCCGGTTGAACTCCCCGATATAGCCCTCCCGCAGGAACCGATTCGCTGCCTCTAGCGTGATGATTCCCCGCAGGCGCAGTTCCTGCGGCAGCCGCCCTTGCCAGGTCCCGAAGTTCCGCTCGCTGCGTCCCCGCGCCTGCGGCGAATAGGCCGGAATCATCTGAATGCCCAGCTCCCGCAGGGCGCGGCCCACCTGGGTCAGCCGTTGCCGATCCACCGGCTCGCCCGCCTTCCGGGTCAGGAAGAAATGACTGGCCCGGTCGCTATAAAGGGCGCAAAAGATCCCCTGCTGCTCGACCACCTCCCGCAGGGCAGCCAGCACCGTCCGCGTCGATTCCTGCTCTACCAGTTGCGCATAGTAAATCTCGCTGCTGGCATCATCCAGGACCACCAGCAGGTCATACCAGCGATCATCGACAAACCACCGATGCTGGCTCCCATCCAGATGCAGCAGCATTCCCGGCAACGGCCGCCGGGGCCGCCTCTGGCGGTGCAGGCCCCGCTTCCGCCTCCTGTTCACTAGCCCCGCCCCTTGCAATGCCAGCTTCACCCAGGTGTAGCTCAGCCGGAGGCCGTGCTCTTCCCGCAGCTTTTCGTGAAAGTGCCGCACGTTGAAGTCAAAGTACTTCTCCTGATACAGCCCCAACACCTTCTCCACCGTCCCCAGGGGTACCCGCCGCGGACTCGGCTTTCCCCGCCGCCGGTCAAACAGCCCGTCGTAGCCGTACTGCTCGTACCGGCTGCGCCACCGCCTCATCTGCCGGTCGCTGATCCCGATGATCTCGGCTGCCTGCCACCAGTTGATCCGCTTCCCTATCGCTCGCAAAATTACTTCTTGTATCTTCATCGCCCGCTCCATCGCAGCTTCCGAGTAGAACTTCATGCCACCTCCTGGCAAAAAGCCCTACCCTACGCCGCTCAAAGCGGACATTTCACATGTTAATTAGACCGGACATATCATGTGCTAACGACACCATGACTTTTCGCAATTGACCTAACTATCTTTGCCTGCTAGGATTAGCCAGCAAAACAGGAGAGAGACGACAATGTTCAGAACGATCCTGGGCGTGGCGTTGGCAGCAGTCGGCTGTCTTTCGGTATCTGCGCAGGAGCCGTCGAGCCCCGATCCGCAGGCGCCATCAAAATACCGTGCAGTGCTCAACCGGTACTGCATCACCTGCCATAATGAAAAACTCAAGACGGCGGGGCTTATTCTCAGCAAGGTGGACATCGAGAATATTCCCGCAGGGGCGGAGGTATGGGAGAAGGTTATCCGCAAACTTCGGGCTGGACAGATGCCGCCGCCCGGAATGCCGCGGCCGGATAAAGCCACCTCTGATTCTTTTGCCGCGTACGTGGAAACGGAGCTGGACCGCGCAGCCGAGGCCAGGCCCGATCCCGGCAGGCTCGCCGCCATCCATCGCCTGAACCGATCCGAATACGCCAACGCGATCCGCGATCTGCTTGGAGTTGAGATAGACGAGAGATCATTGCTTCCCGCCGATGACGGGGCCCACGGTTTTGACAACATTGCGGACGTCTTGGCAGTATCGCCGGTGCTATTTGAACGATACCTTACAGCAGCAGAGCAGATCAGCCGTCTGGCCATTGGAGATCCCAGCACCCCTCCCGTCCTGGAGGAGTACGATCTTACGGATTCCCTCCGGCAAAACGATCGTATGAGCGAAGGTCTCCCGTTCGGGTCGCGTGGAGGAATCTCCATCCGCCACCACTTCCCGGTGGACGGCGAATACGTCATCAAGGTCCGCCTTCAAAGAGACAACCTGGGAAACATCATTTTCATCTATGAGCCGAAGCAGCTAGATGTCCGCCTGGATGGCGCCAGAATCAAGCTGTTCCAGGTTGGCGGCGAGCGCAACGGCAGGGAAGATTACGAACACACGGCGGATGCAGGTCTGGAAGTTCGCTTCCCGGTGAAAGCGGGTCCCCGGCTGGTTGGGGTCACGTTCCTGAAAGACACCCTGAAGCCGGAAGGTATTCCGCGCGATGGAGGGTATCGGAGGTCGGTTGCTTTTGAGGGCGTGGGCAGTGTCACCATCGCCGGACCTTACAACACCATAGGGACCGGGGAAACGGCCAGCCGCCGCAAGATTTTTGTGTGCCGCCCAGCCGCCGTCGCGGACGAGGAGGTGTGCGCCAAGAAGATTCTGCACGCTCTGGCGCGCCGCGCTTACCGCCGGCCGGTCACCGAGCAAGACACCCAGCCTCTGCTGAGCCTTTACAGGGCTGGCCGTAGCAAAGCGGGGTTCGAAGTAGGAATCCGGATGGCGATTGAGGGAATGCTGGTTAGCCCGGGATTCCTGTTCCGCACCGAGCGCGATCCGGCGAATGTGCTCCCGGATACGGCCTATCACATCAGCGACGTTGAACTGGCTTCCCGGTTGTCGTTTTTCCTCTGGAGCAGTATACCCGACGACGAGCTTCTGGACCTGGCCGAACGGGGCCGGCTCAAAGACCCTGTGGTGCTGGAACAGCAGGTACGGCGTATGCTTCGCGATTCCCGCTCACAGTCTTTGGTGAGCAATTTTGCCGGGCAGTGGCTGTTCCTGCGCAATATGCGAACGAAGGCCCCGGACCTGGCAGTATTCGCCAATTTCGATGAAAATCTCCGGAAGGCGTTTATCAAAGAGACGGAACTTTTCTTCGAAAGCATTGTGAGAGAGAATCGCAGCGTGCTGGATTTGTTGAATGCAGACTACACTTTTCTCAACGAACGTTTGGCCCGGCACTATCAAATACCGAATGTTTACGGCAGCCATTTTCGACGTGTAACTTTGAATGACGTCAATCGGAAGGGACTGCTGGGGCAGGGCAGCATTCTGGCGGTGACATCGTATGCCACTCGGACCGCTCCCACTCTCCGGGGCAAGTGGTTGCTGGAAAATATCCTGGGCACGCCACCCCCTCCGCCGCCACCCGATGTCCCGTCGTTGAAGGATGATAAGCATGCGAAGGCCTTGACGATGCGCCAGCGGATGGAGCAGCACAGTGTGAATCCCACCTGCGCGAGCTGCCACAAGCTGATGGACCCGTTGGGCTTCGCGCTCGAAAACTTTGATGCGATCGGCCAGTGGCGAACCACTGAGGCGAAGACTCCGATCGATGCGTCAGGGGTCCTGCCCGACGGCACCAAATTCCAGGGCCCGGCTGAGCTCCGGGAGATCTTGCTGAGCCGACACGAAGAATTCGTCCACACCTTGACCGAAAAACTTTTCACGTACGCCCTGGGCCGGGCTGTGGAAAATTACGATATTCCTGTCATCCGCAAGATCACACGGGAAGCGGCGCCCAGCGATTACCGCTGGTCGTCGCTGGTCGGAGGCATCGTCAGCAGCCCGCCGTTTCAGATGAGGAGGTCTCAACAGCGATGATGATCTTCAAGAAAGTGCTTCCACGCCGCACCTTTTTGCGTGGGGCCAGCGCGACGCTGGCACTGCCACTGCTGGACTCCATGGTCCCGGCGTTCGCGGCGACCAGCGCCGCCGCAGCCAAAGCCCCGATCCGCCTGGCGTTTGTCTATGTTCCGAACGGCGCGATTATGGATAAGTGGACCCCGGCGGCGGAGGGCGCCGCTTTCGAGTTCACTCCGATCCTGGAGCCTGTCGCTCCCTTTCGGGATCAGCTTCTCGTGCTGAGCGGGCTGGATTCGAAGCAAGCTTGGGGAGTGCCGGGCAAGGATAACTCGGGAGAGCATCCGCGCGCCAGCGCAGCCTTTCTGACGGGTGTTTACGTGAATTCGAGAGCGCCGGAACTGCGCGCAGGTATTTCGGTGGACCAAGTCGCCGCCCAGGAACTCAAAAAGCACACAGAGTTAGCCTCGCTGGAGCTCGGAATAGAATCAGCCGAAATTCTGGGCACTTGCGACGGTGGCTGCTCCTATACCAACACGATTTGCTGGCGCGATTCAAAGACGCCGCTGCCGATGCAGAACCAACCGCGCGCCGTGTTCGAACGCTTGTTCGGAGGCAGCACAAGCACGGACCCGGCGGAGCGGCTCGCCCGAATCCAGAAGAACCGAAGCATTCTCGATTTTGTTACGCAGGAGGTGACTCGGCTCCTGACTGGGCTGGGTCCGAGCGACCGCACTCGGGTCGACCAGTATCTCGACGCTATTCGCGATCTCGAGCGGCGCATCCAGAAGGCTGAGGGAAATTCTTCCCGGAACCTGCCGACATTGGAACGGCCCGGTGGTATCCCGGACACAGCCGAAGAGCATCTCAAGCTAATGTTTGATTTGCAGACACTGGCTTACCAGTCCGACTTGACCCGTGTCAGCACACTCCAGGTGGGCCACGAAATGGGCAACCAGAGCTACCCCGAGCTGGGCATCAGCGATCCGTATCACCCCTTGACGCATCACCAGGGCGATCCCGAAAAGATTGCGAAGGCGATTACGGTCAACATCTTCCATGCCGAGATGTTCGCCTACTTCCTCGAGAAGCTGCGGTCTACACCGGACGGTGACGGCTCCCTGCTGGACCATTCAATGGTGGTCTACGGCAGCGGCCTGAGCGACGGTAATAAACATGTCCCGGTAGACCTGCCAATCCTGTTAGCGGGTGGAGGAGCGGCCCATATCAAGGGTGGGCGTCATCTCCGCTACCCAAAGGGTACGCCTCTGACAAATTTGTACTTGACCCTGCTGGAGAAAGCGGGTGTTCCGTCGGAGAAATTCGGCGACAGCACCGGAAGGCTTGATCTCCCTTCCGTGTAGATCACTGTTTACAAAACAGCTTGAGATCATCCCCGGAACGCAAATTCGTTAACAGCATCGTGGATCCCGGTCGTTGGATGAAGGGAGGGACGAGCATGAGTATCAAGGCAAAAGGACTGCGCGGTTTATGCCTGATACCTTTGCTGTCGGTCGCGAGTCTTGCCGCTCCCAGCGGCGATCTTCAACTGCTGGTGGCGGTCGAGAAGGGAGACCGGAAGGCCGTGCGCTCCCTGCTCGAGGCAGATGCCGACGTGAATGTGACTCAGCCGGATGGAGCGACAGCGCTGATGTGGGCGGTCCATCTGGATGATCTGGAAACGGCAGAGCTTCTGATTCACGCAGGCGCAGACGTGAACGCTGCGAACGAATACGGCGCCACTGCTCTCTGGCTGGCTTGCGCCAACGGGAACGCTGCCGGGGTCGAAAAACTGCTCCAGGCGGGAGCGAATCCGAACCCCGCGCTGCGGTCAGGAGAGACGGCGCTGATGGCTTGCGCCGGCAGGGGAATGGTGGACGCCGTAAAAGCGCTGTTGGCCCGTGGAGCGGATGTAAACGCGAATGAAATCCGAGGCGGACAGACGGCGCTGATGTGGGCGATAGCGGAGGACCACCGGGAGGTCGTGCGGGAATTGATCGAGAACGGAGCGGACGTAAGCGCCCGTACCCGTGGCGGATTCACGCCGGTATTGTTTGCTGCCTATCAGGGCGATCTGGACTCCACACGGATATTGCTGGAAGCCGGGGCGAACATGAATGAGGCTACGCTGGAGGGCATGAGCGTATTGGCTGTGGCGACAGCCAGGCGCCACGAGAAGCTGGCGCTATTTCTGCTGGAGAAGGGCGCGGATCCCAACGTGGCAGACCGCGACGGATATACTGCTCTCCACAACGCGGCTGCGGAGAACATGCTGGAAGCGGTGAAGGCGCTCCTGGCAAATGGAGCGAATCCAAACGTTCAGATCATTACGAATCCGGCCAGAGGCGACTCGCACATTATTCAGGTCGGCGCTACGCCGTTTTTCCTGGCCGCTGCTGCCCATCATATCGCCGTCATGCGCGCTCTGGCGGCTGGCGGCGCCGATCCACGGCTGGCAACGACCGAGACAGTGTTTCTGAGTTCATCCAATGGACGCAGGCTCCGCATGGTGGCGGAAACCACGCCACTGATGACGGCAGCGGGGGCGGGCCGATACCGGAACAACTATCCGCCGTTCACGGAGGAGGAGGAGAATCGAGCTCTGGAAGCCATCAATCTGGCGCTGGAACTGGGTGCTGACGTCAATTCGGCTAATGCGTACGGGCAGACCGCATTGCACGCCACAGCATACCTGGGAGCGGAGAAAATCGTTCAGTTCCTAATGGAAAAGGGCGCTAGAATCAATGTAATGGACAAGTTCGGACAGACGCCGCTGAGTATCGCGCAGAGAGTCCATACGGTAGGCTTGGCTGATGACTTCGACATGCAACCCCGCATAGTCTACAAAGGTACGGCGGGTTTGCTCCTCCAAGGGGGCGCCACCCCCTTGGCCGCTTTGGGAGTACAGATCGTGCAAGGGCTGGAATGAGAAGCCCCGTTGGTACAAGCGCCCGGAGTGAAATAAGAGGAAGGCCAAGGGATCGAATCACCCCAAGTTATTTGAAAAGATTGCTAGCGGCGCGCGCGGAGAGGAAGTTCCAGCGTGCCATCGAGCATAAGCCCGCCTATCCTGGCGTGTGCGCATATCCGCCGCGAGCCTCATTTCCGCTGCACCCGCCTGCAACAGCGTCACAAGGACATGGCCGAGTCCCACTGAACCCGTCCATTTCGGCAGGGTACACAAAGCCACCGCATAGCTACGAACAGATGGTGCCTATGTGCGTCAAGTGCTTGTCGCGAAATGGTTTGAAGGTAGTTGCCAGTCTCAACAGAAATTGTGATTGAAGGGCTCTTAATTCTGGCGCGCCCGGCCCGACTCGAACGGGCGACCTGCGGATTCGAAGTCCGACGCTCTATCCAACTGAGCTACGGGCGCGCATGATCCTGACATCTTACACCAAAAAGGATTGCTGGGAAGCCTCTCTTCCTGCCGCATTGCTCAAAAGGCTCGCTGCCAGGGCACTTACACGGCTCGCCTGGAGCATTTCTCGTAAAGCCACATACCGCCACGGCGTCAGGTAGTTACAGGCATTCCTGCCTGTCCCCTTAGATCACAGGGCGGTAGCCTTGTGCTCCATTCCCCCTCCGGCCTGCCCCACCTAACTCCCCGATCCATGGCTTTGGTTGGCTTTCCAGTGGCTTTTTTAGCCAAACAAAGCCAATCAAACCCAAAACGAAGCCAATCCTTTTGTTGATTCTAAAAGGCTAAATGGGTTCGTTTTGCAAAAAAAACATTTTTCCTCCACTCCTCTCCCCTCGTAAACTTCACAAACGCCCTCCGGCCCGATTGTCCCTTGCCCCTATTTCGAGAGCAACAAAATTCTTCCGAGAATTCCGAATCTACCGAGGGAACCGAATCTACCGAGGATCCCGAGAATTCCGAATCCGTTGTAGCGCCGGCTTCCAGCCGGCCAATTAGCGACAGCCCGCAAGGCCTGTACGCTAAGAGCAGGCGTTGCCGCCAGCATTTTTGTCACTCGTCACTGATCACTGCTTTTCTGACCGTTCCCTGACGGCGCTGGCGCGTCCCAGGTCATCACTGCGCATCAATTACTGCGCATCCAGGCAACACAGCGAGCCAAAGCTTGGTGCATTTCCTTTGCTGTCCCGCGATGACTCCGCCCGTGGCCCGGCAGCACCCATTCAAAGCGGTGCCGCAAGAGCCGTTCCATCGACTTGGTCTGCATCGCCCACGAATACCAGCAATGGTTGCGGAAAGCGGTGAGGTCCTGGCGAACCACTGACCAGGCCAAGTGGTCGCCCGTGAAAAGAAACCGGTCTCGGTAGAGCAACACCATATGGCCGCGCGTGTGGCCCGGCGTGGGAATTGCCACCAGGTCTGGCTCGATTTGCTGCGGCTCGTCCCCGGCAATTTGCCGCTCGATGCCGCCGAGTCGAGCGTTAATCTCATTAACGTGAATGATGCGTTCGCACCCAAAATGGCGCCGAAACCGCGTATGGTCCGCAACGTCGTCCCGGTGGGTGAGAAACATCTGCCGAACGCCGCCCATCTGTTCCAGCCTGCTGACCAGTCTGGAAGCGAAGCGCGGGGAGTCTACCAGCACGTTCCCCTCCGGCCTCCGGATCAAGTAGCTGGATGCCCCAAACGAGTCGCCAGAGGAAAACCCGCAGAAATACACGTTCCCTTCCCCATCCCCCTCCAGCGGTTCCGGGAAGCTGGCAACCGCGGCGCTCAGCTTGTGCCGCTTCTCCGTTCCAATGGAGCCCACCGGGCAGGTCACCAACGCCATCAGCGCCCGGTGCACTCGCTCGGGTCGGTCGGGCTGCCTGTAAACGCTTGCCTCGCTGCCTGCATCCCGAAAAGTTTCCGGAGCTATCGCCCGGCATTGATCGCAATCGATGCAGGTGCCATCGACAAAAAAATCCCCCGGAGCATTGTGTGCCAGGCGTTGAGCTTTATCCGCCATGTATCCTCTATTCCAGGCTTGCATTCTACGCTTGCTATGTCAGAAGCCGCAACGAGGCGCGCCCGGCAGACTGATCTGCGGCCTTGTCCCGGCCCGCGTATCTGTGACAGAATGATGACATGCGCATCCGGATTGTGATTCCGTGGATCGCCCTTCTTCTGTTCGGATGGGTAGTTCTGTCCCCGCCGAATGCTGCCAGCCAGTCCGCGTCGCTTTATGCCAGCAGCCAACAAGCCCCCGCTACGGAGGAGGAGGCGGCGGACGATCAATTTAGCTTCTCTGTCGAGATCGAAGTCGTTACCGTGCCGGTCACCGTGACCGACCGTTCAGGCGAATTAGTGACCGACATGAACCAGAGCGAATTCACTATTCTAGACAATGGCGTGGCGCAGAAGATTGAAAATTTTGAGCTCAGCTGGGACCCTTTGTCATTGGCCGTTTTGCTGGAGACCAGCTCGCGCGTGGAATCGGTGATTCCTGAAATTCGCAGCATGGGAATTCTGCTGACACAGCTGATCCTGGGGGAAACCGGAGAAGCAACCGTGCTGACGTTCGACCGCGAGGTCAGAATTGCCCAAGGCTTCACGCAAAATGCGGAGGACGTCGAAAGCGCCATCCGCGCCATCTCGCCGGGCGGCGCTCAGGCCCGGCTCACCGACGCCATGGCCCGGGCCGTCTCCCTGTTGCAGCGGCGGCCTCAGGGACGTCGGAAGATCATCATCGCCATCTCCGAAGCCAGGGATCATGGCAGCAGCACTCATCAAGGATTCGTGCTTCGGGGAGCCCAGCAGCTTGGGATTTCGGTCTATACGGTGGGTTTGAGCACCTGGAAAGGTGTTTCCCAGCGGCTGAATAGCGTTTCCTCTCCGTTCCCTCCCGGGGTTGTTGCGCGCCCGATGCCGGGCAGCCAGCCTCCCATCCCCGATGCGCAGACCAATTGGGGAGCCGTCAACGTCAACATGCTGGAGATCATCACCGAACTGGTCACATCTACCAGGTCTTTCCTGGGCGCCAATCCGCTGAAGCTGTATTCGGCGGGGACGGGAGGAATGGATTTTTCATCCAGCGACAAGGCACGGATGGAGCAGGCGCTCGCGCAGATCGGACGAGAGCTGCGCAGTCAGTATATGCTTTCCTATCGCCCAAACAATCTGGAGCGCCCCGGCTTTCACACTATCGAGGTGCGGGTCTCCCGACCGGATGTGAAGACCCGCACGCGGCCCGGATATATGTTTACCCGGCCCACCCGCAAAGCGAGTCCGTCACAGGGGCAAAACCAGAATCTTGGGGAAACCCCCACTTCCTCCGAATAGTCACTAGAGCGTCATATCCGAGCCACGAACACCCTCCGTTCAGATCCGTGGCCGCCAGCGTTCGCTCCGCTCACTTCGCCCTGGCCTACTGGAAGAAGCCTCCTCATTTCCTGAATCCGGTCTTCCCTAAAAATCCTGATCCCCCAGAGGGGTACGGCATCTATTCCGAGTTCCAAGAATTTTCATTTTTCGGCTTGGGTTATGGATGGACTTCGTATATTCTAGCTCATTTACGCACTTTGCCGGTCGGGGTAGGAAGCGTTGCCCCGCAGTGACGGCGGGGAGAAACGGCCGCTACATCCAGCGGCAATACGAAAGACGGCGCTAAGCATGAAAGCACAACGGGAGGAAGGAGTCATGAACCGGCTGGGACTTCCACCGGCCCAAGGGTTGTATCACCCCCAACAGGAGCATGACGCCTGCGGCGTAGGCTTCGTGGTGGACATCCAGGGGCGCAAGTCTCACGCCCTCGTAGTTCAGGCGTTGACGGTGCTCAAAAACCTGATGCATCGCGGTGCGTGCGGCTGCGAGGTCAACACCGGCGACGGCGCAGGCATTCTTCTGCAGATACCCCACGCTTTTCTGACCCGGGTGGCCGGTGCGGCCGGCATTGCGCTTCCCGGCGAGGGGGAGTACGGCACCGGACTGGTCTTTCTTCCCCAGGAACCCGGCCAGCGATCCCACTGCCAGGAAACCTTCGAACAAATCATCACCGAGGAGGGGCAAACGCTGCTCGGGTGGCGGGACGTACCGACTGACGATTCGCCCATTGGGCCTTCGGCCCGCGCCACCGAACCACATATCCGGCAGATTTTTATCGGACGATCAAAACAGGTTCCGGACCTGGACAGTTTCGAGCGGAAGCTTTATGTGATCCGCAAACGCGTGGAGCACGCCGTCCGAAACTCCGAGCTGCCTCAGCGCGATTTGTTCTACCTTCCCAGCCTCTCGGCGCGGACGCTGATCTACAAAGGAATGCTCTCGGCCAACCAGATTGAGACCATGTTTCCCGACATCGTGGAGCCCGACTTCGCCTCGGCGCTGATCCTGGTCCATCAGCGGTTCTCCACCAACACGTTTCCGTCCTGGCCGCTGGCCCACCCGTACCGCTATCTGTCCCACAACGGCGAGATCAACACCTTGCGCGGCAACATCAACCGGATGCACGCACGCGAGGCGCTCTGCGCCTCAGAACGGCTGCCCGATCTCAAAAAAATCCTGCCGATTGTGATTGAGGGCGGGAGCGACTCGGCTGTCTTCGACAATGTTCTGGAGTTTCTGGTGATGGCGGGACGCCCGCTTCCCCACGCGGTCATGATGATGATTCCCGAGCCGTGGAGGGGCCATGAGTCCATGAGCGCGGAAAAGAAAGCGTTCTACGAATACCACGGCTGCTTGATGGAGCCGTGGGATGGTCCTGCTTCCATCGCCTTTACCGACGGCACAGTCATCGGGGCGGTGCTCGACCGCAACGGTCTCCGACCTTCCCGGTACTGGGTGACTAAGGACGGGCTGGTGGTGATGGCTTCCGAGGTGGGGGTCCTGGACATTCCGCCGGAGAACATCCTGCTCAAGGAACGGCTCCACCCCGGCCGGATGTTCCTGGTGGATACCGCAGAAGGGCGAATTGTGGACGATGAGGAGATCAAGCATCGCTTTGCCTCCGAGCATCCTTACGGCGAGTGGCTGCGAAAACATATGGCGCCGCTGGAGAGCCTGCCCAAGGCTCCCCATGTTCCCGAGCCGGACCACGCCACCGTGCTCCAGCGACAGCAGGCCTTCGGTTACACGCACGAGGACCTCCGAATCCTTCTCGGACCCATGGCCGAAAAGAAGCAAGAGCCGGTGGGCTCGATGGGTAGCGACACAGCCCTGGCCGTTCTCTCGAACCGCTCCCGGCTGCTTTACGATTACTTCAAGCAACTGTTCGCGCAGGTGACCAACCCGCCTCTGGATCAGATTCGAGAGGAATTGATTACCCAATTGAGCATTACGGTCGGGCCGGAGCGCAATCTTTTGAAGCCGGGGCCGGATAGCTGCCGCCAGATCAAGCTCCCGGGACCCGTGCTGGACAACGACGAGCTGGCCAAAATCCGCCACGCGGAGCAGCCGGGATTGAAAAGCGTTACCCTCTCCGCGCTGTTTCCGGCAGAGGAGGGCGCCGACGGGATAGCGGCTGCCATGGAGCAACTCTGCCGGAAAGCCAGCGAAGCAATCGCCGAGGGCGCCACCATACTGATTCTCTCGGATCATGGCGTGGACGCCCGCATGGCTCCCATCCCGGCGCTTCTGGCAACCTCCGGGGTCCACCACCACCTAGTACGCGAAGGGACGCGGACAAAAGCAGGCTTGCTGGTGGAAACCGGCGAAGCCCGCGAGGTGCATCACGTGGCGCTGCTGATCGGCTACGGGGCGGGCACCGTTAATCCGTACTTGGCTTTTGAGACCCTGGACGATATGTATCAGCAGAACAGCTTGGTGGAGATGGACCACGCCACCGCCGTCCACAATTACATTCAGGCCCTCAACAAGGGGGTCCTCAAGGTCCTATCCAAGATGGGCATCTCCACCATCCAGTCCTATTGCGGAGCCCAGATATTTGAGGCCATCGGTCTCAACAAGAAATTCGTGGACCAGTATTTCACCTGGACCGCCTCCCGGATTGAAGGCGTGGGAATCGACGTGATTGCGAATGAGGTGCTCCTGCGCCACCGGAGGGCCTACCCGGACCGCCCCGTGGGGGAACCGGATCTCGAATGGGGCGGCGAGTACCAGTGGCGGCGGGACGGGGAGTACCACCTGTTCAACCCGGATACGGTCTTCAAACTTCAGCACGCCACGCGCACCGGCCAGCACAAAATCTTTAAGGAATATACGAATCTGGTGGACGACCAGAGCGAGCATCTGGCTACCTTGCGCGGTCTGCTCGAATTCAAATGGGCGGAAACGCCTGTTCCGTTGGAAGAGGTGGAACCTGCCGAGTCTATCCTGAAGCGATTCGCCACCGGAGCCATGTCTTACGGCTCCATCAGCCAGGAGGCCCACGAGACCCTCGCGATCGCCATGAACCGCCTGGGAGGGAAGTCCAACACCGGGGAGGGAGGAGAAGACCCGGCACGCTACATCCCGGACCCGAACGGCGACTCCCGGCGAAGCGCCATCAAACAGGTGGCCTCCGGACGGTTTGGGGTAACCAGCGAGTACTTGGTGAACTGCGATGACTTGCAGATCAAAATGGCTCAGGGAGCCAAGCCCGGCGAGGGTGGCCAACTTCCGGGCCAGAAAGTCTATCCCTGGATCGCCAAGGTCCGCTACTCGACCCCGGGTGTCGGCCTGATTTCCCCACCCCCTCACCACGACATCTATTCCATCGAGGATCTGGCACAGTTGATCCACGACCTTAAAAATGCCAACCCGGAGGCACGGATTCACGTGAAGCTGGTGGCCGAGGTCGGCGTGGGAACCGTCGCCGCCGGGGTTGCGAAGGCCCATTCCGACGTGGTGCTGATCTCCGGGTATGACGGAGGAACCGGAGCTTCGCCGCTCACCAGCATCAAGCACGGCGGCATCCCGTGGGAGCTTGGCCTCGCCGAGACGCAGCAGGTCCTGGTTCTCAATAAACTCCGCGACCGGATTGTTGTCCAAACCGACGGACAGATGAAAACCAGCCGGGATGTGGTCATCGCCACGCTGCTGGGGGCCGAGGAGTACGGCTTTTCCACCGCGCCGCTTGTGGTGATGGGCTGCATCATGATGCGGGTATGCCACCTGAACACATGCCCGGTCGGGGTCGCCACGCAGGACCCGGAACTCAGGAAACAGTTTACCGGGAAGCCCGAATTCGTGGAGACGTTCTTCCGTTTCCTGATCGAAGAAGTGCGGGAGTATATGGCGAAGCTGGGCTTCCGTACCATAGATGAAATGGTTGGGCGCTCCGACAGACTGGATGCTCGGAAAGCGCTCGATCACTGGAAGGCGCGCGGACTGGACCTCTCGAGCATACTTTACCAACCCAAACGGGACCCCGAGGTAGCGACCCACCATGTGCGCGAGCAGGACCATGGCCTGGAGAAATCGCTGGACAGAACCACGCTGGTGCCCTTGTGCCGGGAAGCACTGGAGCGCAAGACGCCCGTGGAGCACATCCTTCCGATTCGGAACGTGAACCGCACGGTGGGAACGATACTGGGCTACGAACTGACCAAGCGCCACGGGGCGGAAGGCCTTCCGGAGGACACCATCCAGATCCACTTCACCGGATCGGCCGGTCAGAGCTTCGGCGCTTTTATCCCCAAAGGGATCACCTTCGTTCTGGAGGGGGACTCCAACGACTACCTCGGAAAGGGGCTCTCAGGGGGCAAGATCGTGGTATTCCCGCCGCGGCAGGCGACCTTTGCGCCCGAACAGAACATCCTCGTCGGCAACGTGGTGCTCTACGGCGCCACCGGCGGGGAGGCCTACTTCCGGGGGGTGGCCGGCGAACGGTTCGCAGTCCGCAACAGCGGAGCCTTCACCGTGGTGGAAGGAGTTGGCGACCACGGCTGCGAGTACATGACGGGAGGAAGAGTCGTTATTCTGGGCGAGACCGGCAGGAACTTCGCAGCCGGCATGTCGGGCGGCGTCGCCTACGTGCTGGATGAAGCGGGGGATTTCCGGTCCCACTGCAATCTGGGAATGGTGGACCTGGAGCCGCTTGTCGAAGCCGAAGACGTGGAGGAAGTGAAAGACCTCATCATGCGGCACACCCGCTACACGCAGAGCACGGTGGGCGAAAAAGTGCTGCTTCATTGGGAGCAGGACCTGCCTCGATTTGTGAAGGTCATGCCGAGGGACTATAAGCGGGCCATGCTTGCTATGAAGAAATCCCATGAGATGGGAGTCCCCTGGGAAGAAGCTGTAATGGAAGGCGCCCATGGCTAACCCCACCGGTTTTACCGAGTTCACCCGGGAGACGCCCCGCCGCCGCCCCGTCGATGCGCGGATTCGCGACTGGCAGGAAGTTCACCTTCCCTTTCCAAACGGCAAGCTCCAGAAGCAGGCCGCGCGCTGCATGGACTGCGGCATACCCTTCTGCCACCAGGGCTGCCCGCTCGGCAACCTCATTCCGGACTGGAACGACCTGATCTACCGTGACCGCTGGCGAGAAGCCATCGCCCGCCTCCATGCCACCAACAACTTTCCCGAGTTCACCGGTCGGCTTTGCCCGGCCCCGTGTGAAGGTTCTTGCGTGCTTGCCATCAACAATGACGCGGTCACGATCAAGCAGATCGAGCTTTCCATCATCGAGCGCGCCTTCGACAAGGGATGGGTGTCGGCGGCCGTGCCCGCCGTTCGAACAGGCAAGAAGGTCGCCGTGGTCGGCTCCGGGCCCGCGGGGCTGGCAGCGGCCGAGCAGTTGAACCGGGCCGGCCACCAGGTGACGGTTTTCGAGCGAGCAGACCGGATCGGGGGGCTCCTCCGTTACGGTATCCCGGAGTTCAAGATGGAGAAGAGGTTCCTGGAGCGGCGAGTTCACCTGATGGAGGAGAGCGGCATCGCCTTCCAAACCAATTGCCACGTCGGCGGCAATGTTCCTACCAAGGACCTCCGGGAAGAGTTCGATGCCCTCCTGCTGGCGGGCGGGGCCCAGCATCCCCGCGACCTTCCGATCCCGGGCCGCGAGCTTCAGGGAATCCACTTTGCCATGGACTACCTCACGCTCCAGAACAAACGGTGTGAAGGCGACCGGATTTCCGACGAAGAGTTTATTACAGCTGAAGGAAAGCGAGTGGTCATCATCGGCGGCGGCGATACCGGGGCGGATTGTCTCGGCACGGTCCACCGGCAGGGGGCGCTTTCGGTTCACCAGTTCGAGCTGCTCCCGCGGCCACCGGACTCCCGGGATTCCAGCAGCAACCCCTGGCCGCTGTGGCCGAACATTTTCCGAACTTCCTCGGCCCACGAAGAGGGCGGTCTCCGCGATTACTCCATCTCGACCAAACGGTTCACCGGAAAGAACGGTCGGGTGAGCAGGCTCCACGCCGTGCAGGTCGAGATGGTCACCGATGCGCGGGGGCGGATGTCGTTTCCAGAAGTGCCGGGCTCGGAGACGGAGATGGACGTGGACATGGTGCTGCTGGCCATGGGTTTCCTCGGTCCGGAACGGCAAGGAATGCTCAGCGAGCTGGATGTCAAGCTTACGGAACGAGGAAACGTATGGCGGGACAAAATCTGGATGACCAGCGTTCCAGGCATTTTTACAGCGGGAGACATGCAAAGAGGGCAGTCGTTGATTGTCTGGGCCATTGCAGAAGGGCGTTCCGCCGCCCGCGGAATGGACCTCTACCTGATGGGCAAATCCGACCTTCCGGCCCCCTTGCCGTAGCAGCAGCGCTGCAATTTCTCTATATCAGTTTCAGAGTTGGCGTATAGCCGATCCGAGCCGCAACCTCTTAGGCAAGCTCCCTTCGACTTTACTCAGGGCAGGCTGGGAGGAAGCCGTCAACCCAGGCTCTGGAAACATGTCGGCTGGGCCCGGCGTCTTCTTTTAATTCTCCAGCGCTGTTTCACTTCCGGAACCGCCACCCGAACTTTGGTCGTCCGGTATGGCGTACCTCTGCAGGTTTGGAATTGCTTCGGCTTTCTTCAGAAAATCCTCTATTTCTTCCGGCGTCATCGAGTTGGCGCCCAATTTGACAAGCAGGTTCGCAGTGCTCGGGTGGTTGCCGTACAGTCCCGCCCGGCTGGGCCGCGGGCTAATCCCTTTCGCCATGGTCCAGGGCGTCTCTCCCGACATGTCTTCCACGTTCACCTGAGCGCCCTTTTTGGCCAGGAACTCAACGATGGCGTCCGCTCCCGTGTATGCTGCGGCGTGCATGGCAGTTTCTCCTGCCGCGTTGGCCGCATTGACATCAACGCCCATCTCCACAGCCAACTTGACGGCCTCCAAAGCGGCTTTTTTCTCCTCTTCACTGCGGTTCCCCTTCCAGACTCCTCCTGCTGCAACCATCAGCGGGGTCGTATTCCCCCCGGCTGCCAGCAGTGGATCGGCGGCGCCGGCCGCTAGAATCCGCATGAGGTCGGCATCGGCCGATACAGCCGCGAAAAAAAATGGCGTTGCCCCGACCATACGCGCGGCATGAGACGCTCTCGAGGGGAAGTTCGTTAAGCTGCTCTTGATCTGAACGTTTGGATTCGCTCCAGCCGCCAGGAGCGCCTTCACCAACTTGGGAAGGTTAGTCCAGGGCTCCCGGTAATAGTTGTTGTATTGGAATTCGAATTGGAAACCGATGAGGTCGGAGAGTCCTTTGCGCACGGCGTAATGCAAAGGAGTAATTCCCAGGCCGTCCGTCACGTTCGGGTCCGCGCCCTGATCCAGCAGGAATAATGCGAGTTCCTCGTGACCGCTGGCGCATGCCACGACCAAGGCGTTGCCGTATTCCGGCGTCGAGTCATTCACGTCGGCGCCCGCCTCCAGCAAAATCCGGGCAGATTCGATATCGCCCTGCTGGGCGGCAAACAGCAACGGTTGGAAGCCGCTGGCCTTCGAACGAACTTGCTTCACCGCCAGGTGATTGGCAGCATAAAGGAGCGGCGTGTAACCATCCGACCCGTACGACGTGGCGTTCACATCCGCGCCGTACTCGATCAACAACCGCGCGACCGCCGGGTGTTTTTCCGCAACCGTCCACATCAGAGCCGTCTGTCCTCCCTGAGCCTCCCTCGCGTTCACGTCCGCGCCGTGGGCCAGCAGCAACTTGACCGCCTCCACGTTGCCCGTTCGCGCGCAGGTCATGAGCACCGTTTCCCCTGTGATCTGGGCGGCGTTCGGGTCTGCCCCAGCTTGCGACAACTTCCCGACGATGGCAGCGTTCCGGTTGGTGCAGGCCAGCGAAAGAGGAGTAACGCCGTAATCATTCGTCACGTTCACGTTGGCCCCGGCGCGGATCAGAAGCTCCACCGTTTCCGTGTCATTGCGGTGCGCCGCCCAGGCCAGCGCCGTCGCGCCGTCCGCCTGGGGCACATTCACGTCAACCTGCTGCTTCAGCAGATACCGCACGGCATCCATGTCTCCCCGCTTGACCGCCTCCAGCAGCTGAAGATCGCTGTCAGCAGCCAGGCCGATCATCGGCAGCAGCACTACGAGGAACCACCCGCTCAGGAGTTGTAATTTGATCTTCATAGGTTCTCCCTTCTTATCCACTGCCGACCCGTTACCGGTGAAAATATGCCGTCGTCATCCACTGCCGCCGCTTCTATGCGATGGAGAGGAGGTTGAGATTTCCTGTGCTGTCGCCGAGATTTTCCACGGGAACCCCCAGCTTGTCCAGCAAAGTCAAGTACAAGTTCGTCATGGGGGTATCCTTGGGATACCGGACGTGATAGTTCCTCTTGATCCGGCCCGCTCCTCCACCCAGCAACAGGGCGGGCAAGTCCTGGTAGGAATGGGTGTTGCCGTCGCTGATTCCGCCGCCGTAAACGATCATGGAATGGTCCATTAGGGAACCGTCGCCGTCCGGGGTAGATTGCAGCTTCTCCAGCAAATACGCGAACATCTTGGAATGGTAGATGTTGATCTGGAGCACCTTTGCGATCTTTGCAGGATCTTTCTGGTGGTGAGTCAGCTGGTGGTGCGCGTCCGGGATGCCGATCTCGCGGAAGCTCCGGTCGCTTTGTTCCCGGCCCATCATGAAGGTGCAGACTCGAGTCAAGTCGGACTGGAAAGCCAGCACTTGCAAGTCAAACATCAACTTGGCGTGCTCATCAAACGTCTTCGGTATGCCGGCAGGCTGCTCCAGCACCGGCAGTTCCCGGGAGGATTGTTGCTCGGCAATCTGAATGCGCCGCTCGACGTCCCGAACCGCGTCAAGGTACTCGGTGAGCTTGGCGCGGTCGCGCGGACCGAGCCCGTGCAGGAGATGAGCAGCCTCCTCAGCCACGGAGTCGAGGAGACTGCGGCCCCTACGGATTCTCGCCAAGCGGTCTTTCGGGTCCGTGCTGTCGCTGTCGCCGAACAGCCGTTCGAACACAACCCGCGGGCGATTCTCGGTCGGCAGCGGCGTCGTGGGAGTCCGCCAGGAAAGCGTGTGGAGGTAGCCGCAGTTCCACCCTTTTTCGCACTGGCCTATCACAGCGGAGTCGTGCAGACCGATCTCGAGCGAAGCCAGTTGGGTGCGCATCCCGAGATGCTTGGCGGCGATCTGATCCACCGAAATTCCCAGCGAGCCTTCCCGCGTCGGGTGAACCCCCGTCAGGTAAGCGCCGCCGGCGCGTTCATGCGGCGCATTGTCCCCGTCGCCAGGCAGCGGGAAAGCGGGATTCTGGTTGAGACCGCTCAGCACGGCAAAGTGATCTCGGAAGGGAGCCAGCGGCTCCAGAATCAGAGGCAACTCGAAGCCGGCGCCTTCCGTCTCGGGCGTCCAATGCTCCATAATCATGCCGTTCGGAGCATAGACGAATGCCAAGCGGGTCGCCGGGCTGGTTTCCGTGTTTGCGAATGCCGGAATCATTGAGTCCAGCACCGGCAAGGCCAGTGTCGCGGCGGCCCCGCGCAAAAATGTTCGGCGAGGAATGACCTTCTTGAAAATCATCATTGCGATCGCGATCTCCTCATCTGAAATACCGTGCTTCGGACTATGCCACGAACCAGGGCTGACCAGCGATAGTCGTTCGGAGCGGCCTCCCGCATGATTTTTCTAATGGCTGGAGCATCGTAATACTCGAGTCCGCGCCCCAGGGCATAAGTCAGCAGCTTTTCGGTCACGGTATGGACGAATTGTTCTTCTTTGTCCAGCAACACCTTCCGGAGCCCTATGGGACCCTCGAAACGGGAACCGTCCGGGAGCACCCCGGAGGAATCGACAGGGCTGTCGCCGTCGTCGGTTCGCCAATGGCCAATCCCGTCAAAGTTTTCGAGCGCGAATCCCAACGGGTCCATTACTACGTGGCAACTGGCGCAAGCGGGGTTGGTGCGGTGCTGCTCCATCCGCTCACGCAACGAGAGGACCTTGCCATCCTTGCTTTGCTCCTTTAAGAAGGGGACGTCCGGAGGCGGAGGCGGGGGCGGAGTACCGAGGATGTTATTCATCACCCACTTGCCGCGCAGAACCAGCGACGTGCGGTTGGCATACGAAGTGACCGTGAGGATACTGCCCTGGCCCAGCAAACCTCTGCGATTCTCATTCTCGCCGGCCAACGTAACGCGCCGGAAATGGCTGCCGTAAACGTTCGGTATTTGATAGTGCCTGGCCAGGCGCTCGTTGAGAAAGGTGTAGTCCGCATTCAACAAATCCAGCACGCTGCGATCCTCGCGCAGCATGCTTTCGAGGAACAGCTCCGTTTCCTGCTGGAACGCCTCGCGCAACTCCTCGTCGAAATAGGGGAACGCCTCCGGGTCCGGCGACACCGAACGCAGATTGCGCACCTGCAGCCACAGCCCGGCAAAATTGCTCACCAAAGCCTTGGCGCGTCCGTCAGCCAGCATACGCTGCACCTGCTGTTCCAGCACCACAGGGTCTTTGAGCCGGCCGCGTTCTGCCAGCTCCAGCAGTTCATCATCGGGCAAACTGCTCCAGAGAAAAAACGACAGCCTGGAAGCCAGTTCCAGATCGTTAACGGGATAGGCCGTATTCGCTGCAACCCCCTCCGGATCGCGTTCGATGCGGAAAAGGAACTCCGGGCTAATCAGCATTCTTTCCAACGCCATGCCGATTCCCGCAACGAAGCCGCTCTCACTTCGTCCAGCCTCGTAAAAGCGGAGCAGAGTTTGAACGTCTTTGCCGGTGACAGGCCGGCGATAAGCGCGGCGCGCCAGCGTGGAGAGAATCTTCTTGGCGCAGGCCGCTTCATCCATGCTTGTGGAGTTGCCGGATGGGTGGCATATAAAAATCTTGCGGCGGCTGGGAGTGTCGCCCGCTCCTTTGGCGTTGTATGGCCCGCCGATCGTGACGCTGCCGATGGCAGGGATCCCTCCCTTAAACGGCGCGAACTCAATCTGTGTCAGGCGCGGTTGCAGCGGCCCTTCCGGCAGCGGAGCTTTTTCCAGAAAAGTGACCCCCAGCACCCGGGCGCCTGCCTTCACCGGAAGCCGCAGCTCCAAGCCCGCTTCCGCCGTGTTCCGCTCGTATTCTTCCTGCTCCGGATCCCCTTGGGTGGCGGAGGAAAAAATTCCGGAAGACTGACCCTTATTGTCTCCGCCGACCGTGAACATCTTGATTCTGGCGCCATCCAAGCGAACGTCGAGCTGGTGCGGCTCGCCGAGGCCCCGGATATAATCTCTCGCGTTTCTTTGCAGGCCGATCTGGATGGTGTACTCGCCGTCGAGCGGGAAATAATGACGAATTGCGACCCCGCCGCGCGATCCAAACGGCAGGTCTTCGCTGGTGCGCTGTTCTTGCATCAGGTAGCTGGGAACATCGTAGGTCTCGAAGATGGGGCGGATCGTGGAATCTCCTATGGCAAGGCGGCTGATCTTGCGCGCGGCGGCTAAGTATCTCTCCAGCAGCAGAGGCGACACCGACAGGGCATCCCCCACGTTGTCAAAGCCGTGGGCCGATTCATCGGAAGGAAGGAGCGCGTCGCTATCAACCTCCAAGGCAATCAGGTCTCGGATTGCGTAGGCGTATTCTGTGCGGTTGAGCCGCCGAATGACCGGCCTGCCGGGATTGGGATCGGTTGCGGCCGAGCGGTCGAGCTCCGCTTCCAGATATTCAGCCAGGGAATCGTAGGCGGCGTTGCCGGGCCGCGGCATTCCCGGAGGCGGCATCTGCCGAGTCCGAATTTTACGGACAACCTTTTCCCACTCTGCCGCGCCTTCGCTGACATCCCCGATGTCCATTTTGTCCAGCATCAGGTCTGCCGTCTTCAGCGTTTCGTTGTGGCAGGTGACGCAGTACTGATCGAGAAGCGCACGTTGTTGCGAGACAGGCGGCGCAGCAGGGCCGGATTCCTGGCCGGCTGAGGGAAGCAAGCCTGCTCCGAATGCCACAAATCCAATCAACCCCAGTAAAGTTAGGCGCATTGAATCAACCACATCATTTTAGTAGGCACAGCAGCCTACTTTCACAGTTAAGGCAACTCACAGCAGGGTGTCATCGGAGCCCTTCGGGATGACATCCAAATAAAGGCTTTGCAGCAGATCCATTTACATTATATTGACTTCGAGCGCACCCTCAACCGGCCCGGAAGCCCGGTTCGAGCGCATGGCCCGGTCAAGCGACCCGACCGCGTGTATTTTAGCATAGTGCAAGTAATTTGGTGCATGATGCTCTGGCGCGCCCGGACACCGCTACATTGCCGGGTGAGGGTTGAGCCGGGTAAGCAAGCATAGGCATGGCGATACGAGCTTGTACAGTGCGGAGGGCTGGCGTATGATTTTGGACGAGCAGGAAGATCAAAACAGAAATTCAACTGTGAACCGGGCTGAAGTGCAAACAACGCGTTAACAAGCAAGGGGTTGAACTATGGCTGCCGATGACAGTTACGACGTGGTGATAGCGGGAGGTGGCATGGCCGGCTGCATCCTGGCCGGGCGAATCGCGGAACAGGGAGTGAATCCCAAGACAGGCGACCGGCTTAGGGTCGCTTTGGTAGAAGCGGGTCCTTATTGGAAAGGGGACCTGCGGCCAGGCTATGGCCATCCAGTCAGGCGGCAGAGGATTACGAACAGCATCCATGCTCGAACCGATCGTTTGCTGTGGCCTTACCGAGTCACGGGAACGGGCAAGATCGTAGGAGGCAGCTCGATTCACTTTGGAGGCAATGCGTGGCTACCCGGAGAGGTGGATCTGGAAAACTGGGTTGCAGAATCGGGAGTGGATTGGACCTGGGACGAGCTGAAGACAGCGGTGGATGAGGCGCGGGAAATGTTTCATATTCAATCTGCGCCGCAGGAAGCTTTGTCGAAGGGCACGATGATGTTCCGAGACGCGGCCAGAGCCCTGGGCCATGATGTGCAGCCTTCGCCCATGGCAGCTCAGAATTGCCTCTACTGCGGCTACTGCGGCGGCGGATACATGTGCCGGTACGACAGCAAGGGCACCTCCCTGGTCTATGCCTTTCTGGCGGAGAAGAACGGAGCGAACATCATCTCCGAGGCCGAGGTGGAGCGGGTGCTCATAGAAAAGCAGGGGGCCAGGGCGGTCGCCAAGGGAATCGTGTATCGCAAGGACGGGCAACTGCGGGAAGCAAAGGCCGAGAAAGTGATCCTGTCGTGCGGCGTGGCGGGGACGCCGCTGTTGCTGTACCGATCCGGGTATGGCTCCAGGGAGATGCTGGGAAACCGTCTGACCGTTGAGAATGGCAATATCGGAAAGAACATGACGGGAGATACTTCATTCTCTTTGGCCGCCTTGTTCGATGAGCCGATCAAGCGGAAGCAGTGGGGAGCCAGCGGCGCCTGTAATTACTTCTTGGAGGATGCTCACAGGGACGGATCGTTTCGGCTGAGGTTCAAAGACAGTTTCGACAACCGGCTGGAATTCCCGGACCGGATAGCCCTGGGCGAGTTTGCCCCGGAGTTCGGCAAAGAGCACAAGAAATATATGAAGGATGCTCTGGTTCGGCTGGGGGGAATCAACCTGGGAGTCCAGAACATCAAAAGCGTCCGGGGAACGATCAACCCGGATGCGCAGATTGAATTCGAAGGGGACGGCGGGTTGGTGGAAAAGCGATGGGCGGAAGGGATCGAACTTGCGGCGGAAGTTCTCAGAAAGATGGGCGCTACGAAAATCAGCCAGAGAAGGCCGCAATTTCGCAGAATTTCCCACGAGCAGGGAACCTGCCGGGCGGGCGACAGCCGGGAAAACTCGGTGGTCAACTCCCATTTTGAGTCGCACGACGTGGAGAACCTGCTGATCGCTGATGCGAGCGCCATACCCAGGAATACGGTGTCGTTGGCAGCAGGCCCGGTGATGGCAGTGGCTTGTTTTGCCTGGCGACGCATTGTGAAACGGCACTTTCAGTAATTGAATTTCCTGCCGGAAAACGTTCCAGCAACCGGGGAGGAGAAAAATGCCAGAAAAAAGCGAGAGCATGGTTCGGAGGAAGTTTTTAAAGCAGGCCGGCCTGGGCACGGCTGCCATTGCGGCCTCGGGATCGCTGTTGCGGCAAGCCCCGCTATCGCAGGAAGTCCAGGCTGCCGGGATGAGCAGCCGCCAAGCTATTGTTTTCCTCCTGGGGGACACCTTGATCCCCTCAGAGCCCGACGATCCCGGCTACCGGGAGATGGAGTGGTATGGCATCACCGAGGAGGTGATGAAAGGGCTGGGCGACACCAGCGATGAGGACTTCGAGACCTTCAACCGGGAGAGCAAGAGCTTGTTCGAAGGAAAAAGCTTTCTGGATTTAGACGAGAACCAAAGAACGGATTATCTGAATCTAATCATCGATGGGGGCAGGTTCGCCGACAAGCAGTTGCTGGGAAAGCTGCAATCGGTTTACAGAAAGGTCCGGGCCAGAATCTTCTCGCTTTTTTATCGAAACTTTCCGGAGCACGTCGTACCGCGCGACGTCCATGACGTTCCCATTGTGCGGCCTGGAGATAATCATCAGATCACCAATCCCAACACGCCGAACCTGGTCACTGCCTGGGATACAACCGGATTTAAAGGCCCTCTGCGCTGGGAGGAGGAAGAGGAGCGAAGATCGTTTTTAAAGAAAGTCAGATGGCAGGAATAACATTGCCGGAAATAAGCCATGCTGCATCTGACACGCAGGGAAAAGCCCATGACCGCTCGATTCTTGTTGCTGCTCGGAGCCATGAGCCTGGTTCTTACGGGGACAGGCTGGGCGCTGCAAGGGCATGATGTAAATTTTGACTATCCTCCAATCCCTTTCGATCACAAGGCAATCCAATACATGGAGCAGCCGGCGGATGGACCCGTAGCCCGTCTGGAAAGACGGATGGAGAAGGGCGAGGTGAAGCTGGAGTTCGATCCGAAGTGGGGATATTTGCGCAGCGTGCTGAACCACCTTGGGATCAACATAGACTCTCAGGTGTTGGTCTTCTCGCAAACCAGCTTCCGGGCTTCCCAAGTATCCCCGGCAAGACCTCGGGCGATTTACTTCAATGACAGCGTATCGGTTGCGCATGTGCAGGACAACCCGGTGCTGGAAGTGGCGTCACTGGACCCAAAACAAGGCATAGTCTTTTACACGCTGGACGTCCGGCAGTCCGACGCCCCCGGCTTCCACCGCCTGGATATGACCTGTCTACAGTGCCACATGGGCCCCGCGACGCTGAATATCCCGGGCATCGTGGTCAGCTCGGTGCAACCAAGTCCTGAAGGGTCGCCCTTTACACGCGCCTTCGCCACCGACCATCGCATCCCTTTGGCCGAGCGCTGGGGCGGATGGTACGTCACCGGAGCGCATAGCGGGATCGCG
>CBDCTS010000008.1:0-30988 GCA_965222345.1 Terriglobia bacterium
AAAAAGCACCAGGCACACCACCGCCACCAAACAGACAGCTTTTCGAATCCTCATTCACAGACCTGGCCGTCCCCGTCACGGGGATGTGTTGCAACGAGTCGGGTCGACCGGTCGCCGTCTCATGCAACCACCTCGAAACCGCTCCCCCACCGCGCCGGCCCCTTCCGGATCATGTGCATGGACTCGTATCCTTGGATCGTTCCCCGCGCCGCGGGGAACTCACGAAAACCCTACTTGGCCTTCAACGCGGAACGGCTCGTCTCCTTTGCGCCGTTTCAGATCAATCGGTCCGAGGCCGTTCATCCGGTTCAGGCGCGCGGGTCATCCTCGGCAATACCGGACAGCACAACCGGAGCACAATCAGGGAATTCGGCCACCAGCGACAGGGTTCCACCCATCGCCTCTACCGTTTTCCGGAGTGTGGACAACAGCAGATTACTGCGCTTCTCAAGCCGCGAGACGCTGTCCTGGGTGATCCCCAGCTTTTTAGCTATGCGGACCTGCGTGAGCTTACGGGCGTGCCTCAGTTCACGTAAGGTCATCTCCTCGGCCATCAGATCGGTAGCCCGGGCTTCGACCTTCTTTCGTTGGTCAGGATTCAGCCTCTTGATTTTGTCGTCTACATTCACAGCCATGATTGCTTCCCTTCCTTCTTCAGGCGGGCCAGGTGCGCCTCGAAACGGTCATCGGCCTTGCGGATCAGCCTGCTGTAGAATCGCTTTTCACTGACGCCCGATTTATCCCCCGCAACAAGCAGGATAGCCTTGCGCTTCGTGTCGAAGGCAAAGACTACTCTCCATTCGCCGTCGGCCGCACTGAACCGCAGTTCCTTCATGTTCGCGTGGCGTGAGTCGTTCAGCGTGTCAACTCGCGGCCGGCCCAATTGCGGTCCGAACTGCTGCAGAAGGCGCGTTAACGCAAGAATTTCCGTCCGCACATCCTCGTGCAATTCGTCAAACTCCGGCTCAAACTCATCGTCAATCTCAACAACCCAACCCACCTCCTTATAATATGGCATGCAATACATATGTTGTCAACACCCTGTTCAGCCATCTCATCGGGTGAGTTCCATACCGGTGTGGTACTGGTGTGGTACAATAAGGGCCTGGATGATTGTTCTAATCGGAGGAGAGAAGGGCGGAACCGGGAAGTCTACGATAGCCACCAACTTGGCGGCTTACCTAGCTAACCGCAGTGACGATGTGGTTCTTCTAGATGCTGACTCCCAAGCTACCGCTAAGCGGTGGGTTGAGCGGCGGAATAACTCCCATCCCGAGCTTTCCAGAGTGCACTGTGTTCAGAAGACCGGAGATATTTTCGAAACCATCCGGGATCTGTCCACCCGCTACCAACAAGTGATCATTGATGCTGGCGGTCGTGACTCTGAGGAACTCCGTTCGGCGATGGTTGCCGCCCAAAAGCTATATACCCCGCTGAAGGCTTCTCAGCCAGACCTTGAGACCACCATGAATATAAATCAGCTCGTAAAACTCGCCCGTGGACTCAACCCCAATCTCAAGGTCTACGCGGTAATTTCCATGGCCCCTACCCATCCCGCCCTCACTGAAGCTGAAGAGGCCCACGAACTCCTTATGGAGCTTCCCGAAATCGAACTCTCTAGGGTTTTTATCCGCGAACGCAAGATTTTCCGGGATGCCATGGTGGAAGGGAAAGGGGTAATCGAGTGCAAGAACAGAAAGGCCAAAGCTGAGATCCAGCTCTTGGCTGAGGAGATCTACGATGACTAAACGGCAAAGATTCCAACTTCCAAAGGAGAACAAGGTCTCAGCAGTTGACCCAGAAAAGGTCGCGGCGTTTGTTCAAGGGACCCTCCACGAAGGGTCCCTTGATTTACCCTGGGGCAGCCTGGACCCGAAAGCCAAACCGACGAGTGGTATCAACCTAAGATTGAATGAGTACCAACTTGCATTACTGCGCTTTGTAGCGGAGCACGAGGATCGAAGCCAACAACAGGTAACCAAACGTATGTTGGTGCCGTCCCTGGAAGCTAGGGCGCAAGAGATAGTGGATGACCAAACTTCCGGGTGAGGCATAGACCCCATCTTAGTACCGTACTGGTGTGGTACTGTACTAATGTGGTACTGCCATCCTGCGGAGGAGCTGGCTAAATCCTCCCGCTCCGCTTATTTCACAAACGCTAAATGCGCACCAACCACCGCAAACCCTTCTCCAGTTCTTGCTTGATCTCTGTTGACTCACCATACCTGTCACCTGAGAACAACTGGTTGAGTTGCAGACGATGAGTATCCCTGTCTTGTCTGGGGGATATGGGAGGATGTAAGCTATGGAGTGTAAACGAGACGGGTTGGCTTCCATCGGGGAAGCCCTCTCCAGCCTAGACGGGCCGGGGGGGAAAACCCTCCAGACTTCTCCCCAGTCGCGGCACCACTTCACCCAGGCCGACCAGGTGAACGCGCTAGTCGGGGCCAGCGAAGCGGACCCCGATTTGGGATTCATGGCGCGGCTGTTGGCGCTGTGCAGCCTGCCCCGCACCAACCCCGGCGACCGGCACCAGTACGAGCGAGTAAATGGTCCCTTCCGACTGACTCTGAGCCGAACGGGACGACACAAGCTCCCCTATGGCAGTCTCCCGCGCTTGCTGCTGGCCTGGGTTTGCACCGAGGCCGTGCAAACCAAAAGCCGCAAGTTGGTCCTGGGAAACTCGCTGGCGCAGTTCATGCGAACGCTGGGCATCTACAACAGCGGTGGCCATCCGCAGACGCGGCTCCGCAATCAGATGAAACGATTGTTTAGCGCTTCAATCTCACTGGCCTACGAGAGTGGAAATGATGAGGTCAGCATTCGCTCACCTATCACCGATCACAGCGAGTTCTGGTGGAACGAGCGCCGACCTGACGAGCGTTCGTTGTGGCAAAGCAAGGTCGAGTTGGGCGAGAAGTTTTTCCAAGAGATCATTCGCCATCCCGTGCCGCTCAACATGAATACGCTCAGAGCGCTTAGGCGGTCTCCACTCGGCTTGGATCTCTACCTGTGGCTGGTCTACGGGACGTTCTCGCTGAAGGGTCCGAAGCCGCTGTCCTGGGCACGGCTTTACCAGCAGTTCGGCGCGGACCCGGCAAAGGCCGAAGATGGGCGCGTCGTTGACAACTTCCGGACGAAATGCCTACGGGAGTTGATGAAGATCAAAACGGCCTGGCCGGGCCTGAAGTACCGGATCGAGCGGGGCCGACGTGGAGAGAAGAGCGGAGCATTGGTTCTCTTGCCGTCCAAGCCTTCGATCCCCCGCCTAAAGCTCGTCCAGTAACCCCAAGATCTCCCAAAGAGCGACGAACGAAGGCCAGCAGTCCCCCTTTTTACTCTTTAGTAGCTCTGCCGGAGCCGTACAGGACCTCTGAGGGCTGTTTCCACAGATCGCTGTGATTCCAGACAGTTATCCACGGTCAAACAGGAAGACAATCAAGGGCCAATCCACGGTCAAACAGGAAGACAATCAAGGGCCAATCCACGGTCAAACAGGAAGACAAGCAAGTAATAAGACAAATAAAAGACTACAAGTAGTAGTAGCGACTACTCCTATGGACAAATCAACCGGAGAACGGGAACCCAGAACGAGATCACAGGCGACGGAGAGCTAACGCCCCCAGCAAGACACGATAAGTGCCTTCAGGAAACTCCGCAGGGATCACGGCGGAGAACGAGACCGTGGATCGGACGGAGCAGGTGCTCCGCATGTGAGCCTCGACCCCTCGAAGGAGACCGGGTAGGGGCGGACGTTGCAGCAGGAAATCAAGAGGATCGACACCGCACTACGGACCTATGGTGGGACGGTCCTTGGCCGAGTACGGGGGATTCAACACGGCGGTGAAGAAGAGCGCGAAAACTCGAGAGTCTCCCAGAGGTACGAGTAACGGAAGGGGTCTCGATTGATGACCTACTCGACGGGGCGGGCCACCGTCGTTGCCGCACCCGAAGAAACCGGATGAAAGAGCGGGAAAATCGAGAGTTTTGGATACGACAAACGACCGCTGCCACGCGAGTCTATCAATAGATATCTTTACATTGCTTTGTATTTCTCTTACAAGGTTTCTTCGGGTGCGGCAGAATCTGGGCCCCGCCGAGACCAAAACAGTGCAAGGGCCGTCTTTACCCTTGCCAAGGCCCCGCAGGACCGGATATCTTAATTAGAAGGTTTAAGCAAGAGCAAGAGCAAGAGCAAGAGCAAGAGTGTTTATGCTTCACAAAAACTCTTGCCAGGGGGCGACCCCCCTGGACCCCTTGAGGAGCGGCGAAAAGAAACCATGGCGAGGCCACGGCTAGGCGAGCAGGAGCGGCGGGGACGCACGGTGGGCGTGCGGGTGACGGAGGTCGAGGCGGAGGAACTGCAGGAGCGGGCCCAGGGTGCGCGCCTCTCGGTGGGAGCGTACCTGCGCCGGCGGGGGCTGGGGCAGCGGGTTCGGCTGGCAGCGGAGCGGCGCCTCGGGGCGGCGGAGCTGCGGGAGCTGAACCGGATCGGGGTGAATCTCAATCAGATGGCGCGGGCGATGAACGCGGGAGCGGTGGCGGGGCCCGGAACCCGGGAGGCGGTCGAGCGGGTAGGAGAGCTGGTGGCGCGCCTCCTGGCCGGGGAGGCGGAGTGATGGTCGTCAAGATGTCGGCCTCGGGGCGCTCGTTCGGTGGCGTGGCGGATTACTGCCTGCACGACCGGTGGGTACCGGGGCAGGGGCATCCGGAGAGCGCGGAGCGGGTGGAATGGACGGAGACCCGCAACCTGGCCACAGAGCAGGGGGATCGTGCGGCGCGGATCATGGCCGCCACAGCGGAGGCGTCCCCGGAGCTGAAACGCCTGGCAGGTGCGGCGGCGACCGGGCGAAAGCTGGAGAAGCCGGTGTGCCACTACTCGCTGAACTGGGCCAGGGAGGAGAAGCCGGACCGGCAAGAGATGCAGCGGGCGGCGGAGGCGAGCCTGAAGGCGCTGGGGATGGAGAGGCACCAGGCGCTGATCGTGTCTCACCGGGACGGGCAACCCCACGTGCATGTGATTGCGAACCGGGTGGAGCCGGAGAGCGGCAAGGCGGCGGGGTTGAGCCGGAGCAAGCTGCGCCTCTCGAAGTGGGCGGAAAGGTATGAGCGGGAGCAGGGGAAGATCCGGTGCCCGGCGCGGGAGAGGAACAACAAGCGGCGGGAGGCGGGGGAGCGGGTCGTGGATGGTCGCGGGCATTCGGGAGGCCGCTTCAGGCGGGAGCGGATGAGTCCGCAGCGGGAGCCAAGGGAAGCGATCCCGGCAGAGCGAGAAGGACCGGAGCGGGAACGAGTGGCCTGGCAGCGGGCGGAGGAGCGCATGCACTGGGAGCGGATTCAGCAGTGGCGGCGGAAGGATCTCGGGAAACTGGAGCGGCGGAGTAAGCGGGAGTGGTCGGAGCTTTACGGGCGTCAAGAGCGGCAGAGGGAGCAGCTAGCGAAAGACTGCCATGGGGTGTTGGGGCGCTTTCGGGCTTGGCGGGAGTTGGGCGGCAAACTACGAGAGATCGGTGGGACGATCCGGGGACGCACGGAAGCGCTGGGGCGCTTCCGTGCGGAGCTGGAGGCCCGGCAACGCTTGGAGCGGGTCTCGCTTGGGAAAGCGCATTCCGAAGCGGTGCGTAAGATCGAGAACTTGGCGGGAGAAGTCTACCGCGGCGGTATGGAAGGGGCAGAGGGACGGGCGCGTGAGGCGACGAGGAGGGACCCCCTCGCAGTGTATGACCGTTACCGTGGCGGAGACCGGGGCAGGATCAAGCGCTCGGCGTCGGAGGAACGGATGGAGCAGGTGCGGGAGATCGACGGGGAGGAAGCTTACGAGAAGATGATGCGGGCAATGGAGAAGGCCAGACAAGAGGAGGCCAGGCAAGTGGAGAGATCCTTGAAGTTTCCGGCGCTCAAAAGGCCGGAGCGCCGTGGGCCGGAACGCGGCGGACCGGAGCGGGACTATGGCCCCAGCCGCTAGTTCTCTTCCCCCCCCTGTGGTCGGGCTTGTTTTGGCCAGCGAATCGGACGCCGATCTTGGCTTCATGGCGCGGCTGATGATGCTGTGCCCGCTACCGCGCAGCAACCCCGGAGACCGACATCAGTACCAGCGCGTCAACGGGCCCTACAAGTTGATCTTGAGCCGGACGGGTGAGTGCAAGCCGCCCTTCGGCAATTTTCCCCGGCTCTTACTGGCTTGGGTCTCGACCAAAGCCGTACGGACCCAGAGCCGCGAGTTAATCCTTGGGGATTCCCTCTCGGAGTTCATGCGGGTTCTGGGGGTCTACAGCTACTGAAAAGATGCATCGCACTCAGCGATGGTGTCAGGATCGGTAGCGACCCGATCAGCCCACTCTCGGGTCTCAAACCAATAATGGCGGTGCTGTTCGAGCCAGCCATCGGCCTGGCGAACCGCAATCCAGCCATTGAAGAAATTTAAGGTATCGAGGTCACCTTTCCGCACGGCTATCGCTAGCACTTCCGAGGCAAACGGTTCCTCGAAGGGCAGGTGCAGGGTCACCGGGTTGGCTTCAACCCATGTGGTCCGCGTCGTCGCGAACGCTGCCGCAGCATGGACCTCTCCGTCCACGACGGCCTGGAGGACCGAGTTGTCGTTATCAAAGAGCAGGATCAGGGCATCAGGAAAAACATTCTCGATAGCAGGGATTGACGAGGCTCCCCGCCGGGTCGCAATCTTGACATTAAAACTGTTGAAATCTGCCAGTGTTTCCAAGCGGGAGGTTTCCGCTGTATTCGCCACCAGGTAGACCCCGGCAGAGTTGTACGAGGACGTGAAATTGACCTTGAGGTTGCGTTCCGGAAGGATCGTCATACCACTGATAATGACGTCAAACTCCTCAGCGATCAGGGACGGGATGATATAGCTCCAGTTCGTCCGCGCAAATTCAACCTCAACCCCCATATCCTCGGCCACTTTTGCCGCGACATCGATCTCAAAGCCGATCAGATCGCCGTCCGCATTGCAGGCCGACCAGGGCTCGAACAGGCCCAGACCGACTCTCAGCGTCCCCCGGGACTGGACCTCCTCAATAACACTATCAAAAGCCCACCAGGGGAAGCCCTGGGCCATCACCTGAGGGCTGACACTGCCAATCAGGGCAACAACGACCAAGCCACACACTACGTGCTTTCTTCGCATCAGACACCTCCTTTGAAGTAAGTATTCGTTCCAACTCTTAGCACAACCCGCCCCTACGCTGGGAGAGAAGAGCCGGGGACTACGGCAAGAAACTCCCATCACGACCCCGGGTGAATATTCTTTGGCCCGTAAACCGTTGATCGTACCACGCCACGGATCAGCCGCTCAAGCGGCTGTGTCTGATGCTGTTGGCATTTTCGGCTTCACGACGGATTTTCCCCTCCCTGTCCACCGTTCGAGGATCGTGCCGACGGCCTCAAACCCTCGGACAAGGCGCGAATTGGCGTGTTTTCGGTCTAAAAAAACGGCCGGGACCCTCCCATTTCCCGTGTCCGCTCCTGAGGCAGAGGACTCCGGAACGGGTCCGGATTCAGGCACTGGATCCTATCTCTTGGCGTGAACTTCAAAGGGTCCCGAGTCTAACTTAGAGGGTGGTGCCACTCGTGGGGGCAGGCCACGTCAGTTGAACAAACGGCCCCGTCAGGTTGATGCGCTCTTAGCCCAGTGGCGGCAGGTGGGGCAGCAGGCTATCGCCCGCGTATCCAGCGTCCCGCAAAGCTTGCACCGTCACTTGGCGTTCCGGGGTTCTGGTCGAAGCTGCTCACCCGGATCTAGCCGATGCGGTGACCGTGCATCCAGTCTGTCAGGAAGAACTCTATAACCCTGGGTGGGATGTGTCCATCAATCCAAATGAGAACTCTATTCTGACGCCTCAGCGCCCCGTCCCTGACGTTAGGCTAGGGTATACTTCAACTGGACAGAGCAAGGGCCGTTTGGCCACGCGCGGGGAAAGGGCCGTTGTTGGCCACTAGGGGGCATTCGGATGGCTCTTAGCGTACGATTTTCCCATTTCGTGAGGTGGTCCCCCCTTCATCCCGCAGGAGCGGTTCACTAGAGTTGTTGTGAGCCTGCGGGGCAGTACGAAGTTGAGGTCCAGATATACGGCATACATAGAGGCCAGCGTTGAGTATATCCGCACCAAAATAACTGGGTGCGCCCGCCATAGCTATCTTGTAGCTGACAGGGCGTAAAGTGGCTCCCATGCTGGAAAGTGTGCCAATCGGCTACCGTCTTCCCACCCTAAACCCGAAAGATTCTCATTTACTTTGCGCGGTCTTACGGGGCTGTTGAATCGCCCTCAGTAGCCTCTGGCTCAGTAGCTTCTGGCTCAGTAGCTTCTGGCATAGCAGCTTCTGGCTCAGCAGCTTCTGGCTCAGTAGCTTCTGGCATAGCAGCTTCTGGCTCAGCAGCTTCTGGCTCAGTAGCTTCTGGCTCAGTAGCCTCCTGATTAGAGGTATCTGTATCCATATCGCCTTGATCTATCGGCCCAGCACATGCGCCAAGGAGAAGGACGAATCCAGCAAAAAAGGCAGTTAGCTTATACATATCCCCTCTATTTTGCATTTCTTTAGATCCTGTGTCCAACTCAAAAGTGTGCCCGCCCCGTCACCGGACCCCGGCACCCGGTTGTGCCCACCAGCGAATATGGTTGCGCAAAGGAGCGGTTATGTAACGATCTGGCACCGACGGGTTTTCATGCTTGGGCCGCGGTGTTTTCTCAGGCGCTTGAAGTTCGACTAGAAGACGAAGCGAATTCCGAAGCGGGCCGTGATCGGATCCAGGAACCGGTCCTCCTGCAGGAAGCGTGGGTCCTGGGTTGCGCCCTGGGAGGTTGCGATTGCCTGATAATCATAGCCATTCAGGACTTGTGAGACCGGATCGCCAGGTTGCCACAACGGAAGGGACTGGCGGTACAGATTCCGGAATGTCCGCAAGGCCGTCTTCTGGTTGAACAGGTTGATGACGTTGAAGTTTATCTCGAACGATTTGGTTTCATCCGGGAAAGGGTAGAAACGTTGCACAAGGGAAAGGTCCGTCTGAGTCCAGGTCGGATTTCTCCCGTCACTGCCGCGGTTGTCGACTATAATGTCCACATGTTCCAGGTCGACCGTCCGGCTAATCGGCGTTCCGCCCATAACGCGGAAGAAGCCACCGACTTCCAGATCCCATGGCGTGATGTAGGTCCAATTCACCTTGAGTTGGTTCGCCCTGTCGGTGCCCAGCGGTCCATCGATCAACTTGCCCTTAGAGTCGTAGTTGAGGAACCAGAGATCAAAATCGCGATCAACGTTCGGGCTGAGGCGGCCGTTCTCGTCAGAGCTTCCCAGACCGGAATATAGGCCGCGAAGCCTGAATACACGTAGGCGACGTCGGCTCGCCAATTGTCACGGAAAGACTTCCGCAGGCGGAGTTCAAAGGCGTTGTAGGTCCGCTTCGGGGTGGGCGTGGCCGGTAGACCTGCCTCCAGGAACCTGTCGACCGAAAGGCCACGCCCTGGGTTGGTGATGTAGTAGGCTTCACCGGCCGGGGTCTGATGGCCCACATCCTCAATCGCCTCGTCGAGGTTCTTTCGAGTGTACCGGAACGAAACAACGTAGTCAGGCACGGCCTCGTACTCGATCCCTGCGACGGTTTCCGTCATTCGCATGGGTTTCAGATCGGGATCCAGGTCCTCAAACGAAGGGATGCGCCAGTTCCTGGTCTCGAGGAAAGTCCCCGGGTAGCTCCCTTTGCCCGACAGTCCACCGATTTTGGTCCAATCGAGTGTGGTGTCATCCATCAGGTAGTAGTGGCTCAACCACTTGAACCCTCCGAATGATCCGTTAGCCATCTCAAGTTTCATCGCGTCGTAGAACCAACCCCAACTGCCGACAAGCTTCACCTTGGCGTTGCCAAGGAGGTCATGCGCGAAACCCAGGCGAGGAGCAGCGTTGTTGCATGGATCGGGGCGGAGATGGAATTCGCCCGTTCCCAAGCGGTAGCGTCAGGCGATGCGTTCGAACACAGGCCGCCCGAGTGCGGTCATTGTGTTCAGGACTTTCTGGCCGACCTGGATCTCCGTGATTTGCCTGGAGAAGCTGCGAGATTTGAGCTTGGGGCCGATCACGCTCTTTCAACGACCGATCTGCGTTTCTATCCGGCTGCGCTGGTTGTACCCTGTGGCCATTTGCCAAGCCATGCGGCCGTTGCTGCGGATCTGGGCAATATGGCGATCCCGAACGGTTGGATCCTGCGTCGATTGCGGTCGGATCACTGCGTTCTTCGGCGGCGGTATAACCACATCCAGGGTCTCCCCATACCGCTGCCTCAGCAGATCCCGTATAGACGCTCCATCATAGGCGCCGTCAGCCAGAAAGCCCGTGGCAGGAGCATCGAGTTGATCCAGGAGCCCGGGTAAGGCGGTGCTGTCTCCAACCTCATCGTGAGTCAGATTGGCGCAAACAATCGCACCGCTATGGAGGTCCAGTCCGAGGTGGAGTTTGCGCCAGCGGCGGCGTATTCCCTTGATTTTATGCTTCTGGGCGAGCCATTCCCCCTCGCCGAAGATCTTGAGGCCGGTACTGTCCACCACCAGATGGACAGCCACAGACCCGGCTTGCCTCATCGCCTGAGCGATGCTCAAGCCATTTGCGCGACGCGACAGTGTGGAGTAATCCGGCACCCGTATATCCAGCCCCATGAGCGTGCCGATGGAGCCCATAAGTCCCTGCGTTTGCCGCAACGCAAGCCGATACGTCGTGCGCAGCGTCAGGCAGGTCTCGATCGCCAAATCCGAGTAGCTCCACTGGCCACCCCGTGACGTGCGGCGCGGCGCGCTCCACACACTTTGCGCCTCCTCACTGACCCAGATCGTCAGATCACCCCGCTGGCGCAGGCTCTCGTTATATTCCGCCCAGTTGATCACCCGATACTGCGCCTTATCAAACTTGTGCCGTCGGGATGCGTTGAACTTATGTGGCATCTAAGTTATCCCTAGTGTTGAAAAACACCATGATTAGACATCCTTCGGGATGATCCATGCAACAAGGTCCAGTGGAGGCGTGGACGGCGTTCTTTGCTTCATCACGGGCGTTGTTTCGGTCTGCCCGACGAGGCGGGGCACAGAGCCCGCATCCCATCGGTTGGGGTTGCGCAAAGGAGCGTTTGAGCGGCACGAAGTACACCATCTTAAGTGACTGATTCCATGTTGGTTAATATTTCTTCAGGACTCTGAGAACAACGAAAGGTCGGCACCCCAAAATATTTCATCCTGAATGATCCGCTCCGCAGGCACGGGAGCGCGACTAACCTGAATTTCTCACGAGAGTATGTCGAGACAGAGCGAACAGCCCAGAGATCCGGGACGTCCGAACTTACGAGAAGTTCAGGCTAGATGACACCGATCGCGTGCAGAAACACCAGAACGATCCCCACCGGCACGACAAACTTCAACAGGATGAGCCATGCGCCGTAGAACACGGCCAGTCGACTCCCCTCGAGGAATTCCCGGTGCCGAATCGCATCATCCATCTTCCAGGCTGTAAACAATGAAATGCCCAGTCCACCCAGCGGCAGAATCCAGTTCGATGCGAGGTAGTCGAAGCTGTCGAACCAATTCATCCCGAAAACTCCGGCAAAGCCCTCGCCAAACAACCGTGTCCCTCCGCTGAGTGCAGACGGAACTCCGATCAGAGCGATCACGACACCGCTGAACACTGTCGCCTTGTGCCGCAACCAGCCCTTTTCGTCGATCAGGTACGACGTCACGACTTCCAGTAGCGATATCGCGCTGGTCAGCGCCGCGAAAACGAGAAGAGCAAAGAACACGAACGCGAAAAACGAGCCCGCCGGCATCTGGCTGAGCGCGATCGGAATACTCACAAAGACTAGTCCCGGACCGTTCGCGGGCTCCATTCCGTAGGAAAAGGTGATCGGAAACAGGACCATGCACGCGATCAGCGCGATCAGCGTGTCGAGAACGGAAATCGTAATCGCCGAGGAAACGATGTCGTCGTGTTTTCCCAGGTAGCTGCCGTAGGTCAGCATGGTTCCCATGCCGACGCTCAGCGTGAAGAATGCATGGCCCAGTGCCTCGAGAACGCCCCCCGCGGTCAGGCTTTCGGTGTGGAAACCAAATACGAAGTCGAACGCCTGGCCGAAACCGTCCATTGTGAAAGCGTTCACCAGCAGGATCAACATCAGTCCGAACAAGACAGGCATCAGGATGCGGGCCCATCGCTCGATTCCTTTGTTAACGCCCCCCAGACGACCCCGATCGTAACGATCATAAAAAGAACGTGCCACAACAGGTTGAGACCGCTCGAAGTGAACAGTGCGCCAAACACGGGCTCGACACCCTCCGGACCCAGGCCCGCAATCTGGCCTGACAGTGCGAGATAGGTGTAGTGCATGGCCCAGCCCGCAACCACACTGTAGTAGGACAGGATCACGACACCGCCCAGTATGCCCAGTCCCCCGAATACCACCCAGAAGCCCCCGCCGAGCGCCTTAATGGCACCGACCGGAGCTTTCTGCGTCGCGCGGCCCAGAAGGATCTCGGCCATCATGACGGGAAGACCGATGCCAGCGATACAAGCGAGGTAAATCAGAACGAAGGCTCCACCTCCGTTCTCACCCGTGATGTAAGGAAATTTCCAGATGTTTCCAAGACCCACCGCTGCTCCGGCAGCCGCAAGAACGAAACCTAGCTTCGAGCCCCAATGCCCTCGATCCGCCATCTAGGGGATTATAAATGATCGTGACCAAGGCAACAGCATCGGAGTCCGTTTTGGCCGCCACTTAAAGTCGGCCGCGCTCCGCTCCGGAGGCCTCAACAATCTATTGTCAACGGCGAGTTACTGAGATATAAAGTGGCACTAACTGCGGGATCAGGTCAATATCCACCAGTGATCATGAAGGGAGAAGAAAATGGCAACAAGAATCATCGTTAGTTTGACGATTGTGCTGGCAAGTGTGCTGGCCTTGGTACCTAACGCGGATGCAAGCGGCATTCTGCCGCTTTTGCTGGTTGTTCTGGGCTTGGTGTATGCTGGGATTCAGGTCAACGTTGAAGCCGCAACGGACGCAGTAGCCTACCTCGTTCTTGCTGGTGCGGTTGCTGCTGCCGCACCAGCGGACGTTTAACCACATCCCCGGGGTTGGCGGTCACCTGGACGCCATCCTCGGTCACATAAGTACCGCTTTGTATGCCGGTGTCGTCACCGTGCTCGCAATGTGGGCGCTCAAACGGATCAAGGGTTGACCTGATCCCGCAACGCTTTATGTGGCAAAAGGCCCACGGCTATCTCGGCCAGATCGGCCCGCCCCAGAACCTCCAACCCTGGTACAACATCGCACCCGGGCAGAATCTCGCGGTCGTCCGTTGTGAACCGCCCCGGAGGCCATCAGCGACCGCGCTTGCACAAAGGAGCGATTACGCAACGATCCAATGCCCTACGGGTTTTCAAGGGCTTGGGCGTAGCCATCAAACGAAATTCTGTTCCTCGGTTCCCGCATTACGCGTTGCTCAGACGCTCGCCGGAAACGATCACGTCGGCTTTCCCGGCGATTGCCGCGGCCAAAATCGGATTGTCCTTGGGATCGAGGGACAAGCTCACACTAGGCGGTTCGTCAAGGATAAGAGCACGTGTGCCGATGTTTTCGACAGGGGTTTCTGCTTCATCGGCGCCGAGAAACTTTTTCAGACGAGGCCGGGCAAGAACAGCGGTTATCTCGCCATTTGCGCAGTGGCCATTATAAAATTGATCTCGCCCCGCAGCCATATCTGATAGAGCTTGTCCGACGGGGTGCCTTTGGACTTTTCACATTCAAGGCCTGAGACATCAGAGAACAGATTATTGTTAAATAGGAGACGACCATGTGGCAAAAAATGATTCGAAAGTGCAACCGAACAAGGACGAAGGGGCTCCCAAGGTTAAAACCGAAGACCGAACCGAGAGAACCGTGGTTGGGTCTTCCATCAGAATCAAAGGGGAGTTGAGTGGAAGTGAAGAGTTGCTGATCATGGGCTAGGTTCAGGGAGCAGTCCATTTGAAGCAGAACAGTGTGACGGTGGGACAGAAAGCCAAGATCAAGGCGGATATCTTTGCCAAATCCATCCATGTTGAAGGAGACGTACAAGGGAACTTATATGGCGAAGAACGGATCAGTCTCCATCAAACAGCCACTGTTCAGGGCAATCTGGTGGCTCCGCGTGTCAGTTTGCAAATGGAGCCAGGTTTAAGGGTGAGATTGATATGGATTCCGGGATGGTACAAAGAGCGCTGGGTGCGGAGCATCCGATCATTGGTCCCAGCGGCTCCAAGGGGAAGGAGGCGGCCCTCGACAAGCTCACCTAGACTCAGCTGCCATTCCTTAGCTCTATGAGCTACGCCTTTCCGAGAAGAAAGCCCACAAGGAGATCAAGACCCTCCGACTCTTAAGAACGAACGCGTTCACGCCTGAAATCTCGCTACGGCCCCCCTGTAAGTCTGACACCACGTCCTTCAACACCTGCTCAGCCCAGATTACTGCAAAAACATTCCTTGCTATGAATGAGACACAACAAAGATGCGTATACGTGGTTGGCGCAGGTTTTTCGGCAGGACTGGGCTATCCCGCTAACTAGCGATCTCCTTATGCGGCTGTGGAATCGAATTGAGGATCATCCATTCAAGGAAGCTCTGGAGCACTTTATACGCTTCTATAATCCGGGGTTTAATTGCACTAAATTTAGCTCTTTCCCGAATGTGGAGGAGTTCCTTTCGCAAATGATGGCCAACGAACAATTGCTTGATTCCAGCCGATCCCCTGCCCCACGATTTCTTTGCGTTTAACGACATTGCGTAAAGGAACAAGACTGTGTGAAAAGTAGGCCCGAGTCGAATTTTGCGGTGTGAGAGGCCTGGGATTTGGGCCGTGAGTGGATTGTCGTCGATTCGCTGATGCCATGCGCCCTGATGCGTTGAAACAGGCCCTTGGGGGGGCGATTCCAGCTGGTTTGAACGCCCCACGCGGCGATCACGGACGGACCGCGGCGATCAGTTCCGGGATCCCGACCAAGGTTGTCGCACGGCGGATGTTGTAGGCCAGAGCGGTCAAGCTGAACTCACCCCGAACGTTCTTGAGCCTGCGCATCAGAAACCCGCCGTGGCCCATCCAGTGCTTGATCGAGCCGAAGGGGTGCTCGGCGGACTCCCGGCGGCGGTGCAACACTCCGGGCCGGTCGGCGAGGCGCTCTGCCATGCGGTCCAGCACCGCCTCATCCGCGTACCGTCCAATGCGCCGGTAGCTGTTACTCGTGTACTGCGCCTTCAAAGCGCAGCCCCGGCAAGCCCCGCGATTGGCGTCGTGCATCAACGTCGCGTCGCGCACCCTGCTGATGTACAGGGGCTTCAGTTGCTGCCCGTTCGGACAGGCGTAAGTGTCGGTTCCCGCGTCGTAGCGGAACCGCTCTTTCGGAAAGCGGCCACTGCGACGGGCCGGGCTGCGCCGTGGCTTCGGCACATACGGCGTGATCCCCGCCGCCTCGCACCCGGCGATGTCCTCGACCTTGAAGTATCCCTTGTCAGCCACCGCATCGATCCGCTCGACGCCGAGGCTCGTGCGCGCCGCGCGCCCCGTCTCGGCCAACAGCCCGAGATCGGAAACCTGACTAGGCACCTGCTGCTCGGCAATCAGCTTGTGCTTCGTGTCCACCGCGATCTGCACGTTGTACCCCACCCCCACGCCAGTGCCACTGTGCATCGCCCTGGCGTCGGGGTCGGTCAGCGAGAGCGGGTCCTCGCCACTCTCGTGCAACGCCTTACGGTGCGTTTCGAGACGCGCCTGGCGCTCTCGCAGCGCCGCAGCTTGGCCCCGGTGAAGTTCCGGTCCCGGCTGTTCACCGCCTTGATCCGCGTGCCATCGACCGCGATCAACTCCCGGCCGAACAGTTCCAGGCTCCGGCACACCTTCACGAAGTCACGGAACACTTGCCGGATCGCCTCCAGGTTCTCGCGCCGGAAATCCGCAATGGTCTTGAAGTTCGGCCGCAGGCGGCGCAACAGCCAGATCGCCTCCAGGTTGCGGTGGGTTTCCGCCTCCAGCCGTCGGCTGGACCGCACCCGGTTCAGATACCCGTAGATGTACAGCTTCAGCAAGTCGGAGGGATCGTACCCCGGGCGCCCTGTCTCTTTCGGCTCCGCTCGTTCGAACCCGGCCCCAGCCAAGTCGAGACTGTCGACGAAAGCGTCGATGAACCGCACTGGGTTGTCGGGATCCACATAGTCGTCTACCGTGTCCGGCAGTAGAAGCACCTGTGCGCGATCTGTCCCTGTGATGTGTGCCATGACCCATTCTACCTCCAGTAGGCAGGGGGCCGTCCCGGTGGCTTTTCACACAGTCTGGAACGATTGCGCAACCCGCTGAGGAGTCGTGCGGTCGCTTCAGGAGCTTGGCCCCTGTGGGGTCAGAGATGCCGTTGCTGGCCGTGGTTTCGGGCGGCTTCCCCTGGGCCAGACCCACCTCTGCCTCACGCAACTTGATGATGATCTGTTCCGCCGTAAACCGCTTCCGTGCCATTCCTTGCCGCCTTTCTGAACCGAAAATCCTAACATTCAAACTGGATTCGTTTTAGAGGGCAAGGTCAACTCTCTCTGGTCGTCAAAAGTCGTGGGAGCGCATCGTTGAGCGAGAGACAGCCGCCCTGCCCACTCGTTGAATCGCCAGTGCGAAAGCCGCTGTTCGCAGGTCGATGTTCTTCTCCTGTGCGAGACTCCGGACCGTCCGGTAGGCGCGTCGCATGATCTTTTCGAGTTCCTTAACCACTCGGTCGTATTCCCAGCTGAACCGCTGGATGTTCTGAGCCCATTCGAAGTAGCTGACAGTAACGCCACCGGCGTTGGCGAGGATGTCCGGAACTACTGTGACGCCGCGCTCCAAAAGAATCTCGTGGGCCTGGGGGGTAGTGGGACCATTGGCTCCTTCGATCACGATCCTGGCCTGAACGTCCCTGGCGTTGTCCGCTGTGATCACGTTCTCGAGAGCCGCGGGGATCAGGATCTCCGCCGGCCAAGTGATGATCTCAGTGCCATCGAAAGCATCTCCAAACGGAAAGCCGTGAATGGTTCCATGCTCTTTGACCCAATCCACCAGAGCCGGCACGTCGAGCCCATCGATATTGTGGACGGCTCCGGCATGGTCAGCCACCGCCACGATTCTTCCCCCTTTTTCGGCAATGAGCCGGGCCGCGTTACTACCCACGTTTCCAAATCCCTGTAGCGCGATGGTTCGACCTGCAAGTGGTAGGTTGTGATCGCCGAGCGCCTCCTCCAGGACGTACAAGACGCCACGCCCGGTCGCTTCCTCCCTGCCCGCTGATCCGAACAGATGAACCGGCTTCCCCGTGACCACCCCGGGTGAGAAACCCTGGTACTTCGAATACTCGTCCATGATCCACGCCATCACTTCAGCACTCGTGTTAACGTCAGGCGCGGGCACATCCAGGTTCGGGCCAATCACCTCCTTGATCTGCCCCACGAAGGCACGAGTGACACGATCTAATTCAGATTTCGAGAGCTGCGCCGGGTCGCAGTTGATTCCCCCCTTGCCACCCCCGAACGGCACATCGACGATGGCGGTCTTCCAGGTCATCAGATTGGCCAGAGCCGCCGCATGGTTCTCGTCCAGTGTGGGGTGATACCGCAAGCCCCCCTTATAGGGCCCGCGAGTGTTGCTGTGCTGTACCCGAAACCCGAGAAAGTGGAGTAATTGGCCGCTGTCGCTTTCGATTACGATCTCTACTTTGACCACCCGTCGTGGAGTAATCAGGATCTTGCGTACCCTTTCGGAGAGATTGAGCAAATCGGCCGCCTTGTTGAAGTAGTGGTGACTCTCTTCCAGCATGGATCCTCCTGGAACTCGCAGATTCGATCTACGCCTGCAGCTTCAGCTCAATCTGACCATCCTCTTTATGCATGCATTTCCCTAGCAGCCCGTGGTAGAAGTACGTTTTCTGAGCTCAGGTGGTACCCACCGATGGAAGCAGCGAAGGGGTCGCTGAGTTGGGTTTTTCGGGCCAAGCAGCCGGAATCAGTCCGAACAGGCCCTTAAGACGCTTGAACAGCGACAAAATCAGTAGCATCAGGGCGCAAATCCGCCCCTGCAGACCCCGCGGCGTTCCCACACCCAGGCTCTGACGCATCAGCATCCCCAGATTGAAGGCGCTCACCTGGATCAGCAGTCGCTTCAACACATTCTCATGTCCCCGTACCTGCAGCCGTCTCATCCCTCCGCTCCCGTACAGATGCGCACAGGGTCGCTCCAGCCGCTCTCCTCGTTGCCGTAGCAGCCGCTGCCCTCGCTCTCCCCGGATGCGCCGCCGATTCGCATACACCGCTTCCTGCCCCTGCCGGTCTCCTCGCCAGCGTCGCTTCCCTCGCCTCGGTTCGCTCACATAGCTGCGCAATCCCACCGCATCCAGGTCCACCATCCGCTGCGTGCTGTGATCCCCCTTGTCGGCCACCACCTCTTCGATGCCTCGTCCCTCCGGCAGCGCTTGTTCCACCTTCTCGGCCGCTTCCGTCAGGGTCTTCACCATGGTCTGCGTGTCCCCTCGATCGGCTCCCTGTACCGTCACCGAGACAATCGCTCCGGTCTCCAGTTCCACTGCATGCTCCGCCTTGTGCGCCAGGTGCGTCCGCCCGTCCTTCATTCTGGTAATCCGCGCATCCGCATCATGCGGGTGCTTCCAAACCCGGTTCGATCCTTTGCCCGTGCGCTTGCGGTCCAGTTTGGCCAGATCTTCCCGTCGCGGCGTCTCAATCCCGGAGGCTTTTGCCAGCTCCATCAAAAACTCTTCATTCCCCTGCTCGCTGTCCCGGCGCACGATGCTGCGCAGCGCTGCATTCGCTTCCAGCGTAGTGGCATCGATGCCGATCGTCTTGCCCCGCAGCAGGCCGCTCGCCCCGATCCGCTTCAGTACCCAGTCAAAGACTGCTTCGTGGGTAGCCACATCGATCAGTCGTCGGGTTCGGGAGATCGTGGAGTGATCAGACGGCGACTCGCTCACTTTCAATCCCAGAAACTCTCGCAGTCCCAGAGAATCGCTGGCTCTCCAGGCTATTCCTCGTTCCGATCCGATCCCTTCGAAATACCCCACCACCAGCAGCCGAAAGTACACTCCCGGAGCCAGCCTCGGTCGCCCCATCTTGTCTGCATAGAACTTCGCACACAGTCCCTCCACGAAGTCGTCAAAGCCGTGTTCGTTGAAAAGGCCATTCAGTCTTTCGTAGAAGGGATGGCCGGCGGTGCGGGGCAGCTCACTGGTGGCGACCCACAGGTCTTCTTGCTGTCGACGTTTCTTTTTCCCCATTGCCATGGGGTCAGTCTAGTGTCGCTGTGTGACCCCTTATCCTCGACTTTCACCACGGGCTGCTAGGGATCTACCTGCATCCCAGCTGCCCGACGAGCCTGCAGCCGCTGGGCAGCGTCGTGCGCGTACTTGGTCGCAAGCTGGGCATAGGCCACCTTGTCCAGGCTCGTAAGTAACCGTTTCAGGTAGCGCACGGTTCGATACAAAAACCTGTTGTCCTCTTCTTCGGCCAACAACCGACGAAGTAATTCCGCAAGTGGCTGGTGACCGGTCGCTGCGAGCTGCTCGACCATCTCCGGCCGAGAGAGAGGAAACACCGCTGCTCGCAGAAGGATCGCTCGCGCAGTGTGAGTCGCCGCGTATAACGCCTCCTCACTCGCCGCAGTCAGGTCACCAGTTTTCCGGAGGCTAGAAGCGAGAATCAACCGCCGTGTGGCATGCATGATCTTAGGTTTCCAATTCGGCCATTCTGCCGCTTCTGGATCAGCAGTTATCGTTGCCCAAATACCGGGGTCAACGATTGGCAACCCGAGGCGGACGCACCATGATGCAAAGTCGTCGCCGTCGCGGAGCTTCCGGCGGAATTCGTCTACCACGAACAATTGCGCATGGACGCCTGTGGCGCATCGAGGGCGCTGCAGCTTTTGTTCCGAGACGAACACGATGTCGATATCGCTCCGTTCGGTTGACGTTTTGCGAGCGACGGATCCGACAAGGACGGTGGCAAATTCGACGCCGGGGTTCGACGCAGTCATCGACTCAATGTATCCACGAATCGCGGCGTTATGTTCTGGAGTCAATCCGACACCTCAACTTCGTTGATGAGTGATTCAACCTGACTCAAGTAATCTTCCAGATCCGAGAGTAGGTCATCAAGGTTTATGTCCGCCAACGTCGGCCCAGCCTCGCCGTACGAGATATCCTTGCGCACGTCATTCAGCTTGACGAGTAATTCGCGTATGTTCTTTGTCAGCTTGCCCGCGCCAAACAGCTCCGCGGCGAGATTGGCTTTCTTTCTGTGGTTCTTTTCCCACGGAATGCCGAGGGCCATTGATGCTGCGACGACAGCATTCTCGAACGCATAGAAGCATTTACTGACACACTCCGCTGGATCAGTCGGCTCCCACGCCGTTATGCAAGCTTCATCACACTGTTTAGTAGCTAATGTCAGCTGCTTTCGCGCTTTGGCGACGCGGTCATCCTTGGGCATACGGTGAACCTCTTTGGGATTATATCCTTGACGCCTTGGCGTCAAGGATATAATCCCCGGAACTTTGCGACAGAATCCCTATTTACGTCAATAACCCTTGAAAAACTTCCGGGTACGGGAAAACCAAACCCGCTTGTTGAAATTCTTTTCTCCCCGGAACCGTCCCCATCTCCGCCAGGCACCGAACGCCAAGAGCACCATTCCGGCTAACAGGACATCGGCCAGGGTCGCATCGCTGACCCGGGTTGAGTAGCCAAGGACCAGAAAGGCCACCACCAGCATCTTGACTCCGGTGCGGGTGAGGTAATAGTCACCGGCGTTCTTGAAGTTGCGCATCTTGCTTCCTAATCCGCCACAGGAGGGAGAGCGGGAAGGCTCACCTGGCCCACCAACTCGATATCGATCTCACCACCCAACCGGTGAACGACCGCGACAGGTGGAACATCATCGCCCCCATGAAACCGGCGCACATGAGGACCAGGAGAAAAATCCACATTCGGCTAAACCAAAACACCATTCGCGTCTCATGGTCCACTATGCTCTCCAGCCGCCGGTACGCCTCCTTGAGCCGTGTTTCGTGGGTCTGCGCGGTTTCATTCACCGTCCGCACCAACCCCGCCACCCGAGCCTCGAATTCTTCCACCCGCTTCACTGCCCGGTCGGCCTGCTCCGCCGCCTGCTCGGCCCGCTCGGCGGTCCCCGCCATGGCCTCGTATCCCTGGATCGTTCGCTGCGCCGCGTGGAATTCACGAAAGCCCTGCTTGGCCTGCACTCGGAGAAAAGTTTAAAAAGATCTAAATCGTCACCTGTCTTGCGACGGGTGGTCTGGCCGCATAGGAGGTTTTCAGGATCGCGGATTCGATCTCGGAATCCGTCATATAATCCGGGAAAGATACCCTGTCCCCGCCGGGAATCTTGATTATTTGACTAGTTTTCTCAGTGTCGGCAGCATCCTGTGCGGACAACCCAGCGCCGGTGATCAAGAAGCCCACAACAAACAACCAGACTGTTTTCTGACTCGTTATTCACAGACCTGGCCGTCCCCGTCGCGGTCGTTCATGTACTGGTAAGCGGGGTGATCCTTCGTGATGGGGGTCTTGAGTCCACAGGCCCGGGCCTCGGCGCAAGTGATCTTGCCATTCTTATTCGCGTCGCACTTCTCAAGATAATCTTCGCCTTCGTCCTTCTCCGGTTCTTGAGCGGTGAGTATCACGCACAGCATCCCCGCCATGATCAATCGAATAGCGTTCTTCATTCCGTTCCTCCTGGGTTATTGTAGTTACAATAACTTAAATACGCCGCGCGCCTACGCATCACATTTCCTATTCAAACCGGGCCTGATTGAGCTTCCAGTAACCATCTGTTTTTTTGAGTTGCTCGTCGTCTTTGAGGAGATCGAATGGTAGTTCTCCATCTGAAGTCAGTGCCTTGGGGTCCGCCCCCGCATTCAGCAACGCCTCTATGGCCTCGGCGTTCCCAAGCACTGCCGCTACATGCAGTGGGGTGAGACCCCCTACGTTCCGCGCTTCCAAATGCGCCCCCGCGTGCAGCAACGCCGCTATGGCTTCAGCAGTGATTGCTATATGCAGGGGGGTGAGACCCTCTACGTTCCGCGCTTCCAAATGCGCCCCCGCGTGCAGCAACGCCGCTATGGCTTCGGCGGTCCCGGAGTTGGCCGCCCAATGCAGCGGGGTGTAGCCACTTTCGGATCGTGCTTCCAGGTCCGCCCCTGCCGCTGCCAGCGCTTCTATGGCTTCGGTATGCCCAAAGTACGCCGCCCAATTCAGCGGGGTGTAGCCACTTTCGGATCGCGTTTCCGGGTCCATGCCCGCCTGCAAACAACGAGTCACGTCTGAAACCTCTGCGGCCTCGAAGTACGCTTCTGTGTTCCAGTCTGCGCAATCGGCTTGCGCATGTAGCGTGGCCGCAAGCCCCAAGGCAACATAGGCTGCAACAAAACAGGTTCTCGGTTTCATGGTTTGTTTTCCTTTGGTAAATCCGGGCAGACGGGAAGCGTGTCTGGTGAACTTTCCGGGCATGTTTCGAGGATTGCGTCTAGCGCATCAGCCTCGCGGCGGTCAATGGTGAGGTCATAGGCCCTCCGAACGTCGATGACGCGCCACGCGAACCAACACCTGTTCTCGTCCGGCCTCCAGTCCGCCGCGTCCTTCGCCCCCTTCAAATTGCGGTTCAGGTGCGGAGCAGAAAGCGTCAGATTGCGAATGTTTCGAGCAAATTCGCGCTTGCGTTCCGGCAAGGCCGAGCACAGGCCGGAATCATGCGCCTCGCTCCGGGCAACGATATGCTCGATATCGGTTTCGGTGAGCTCCCCGAACGTTTCGCAGGTGTAAGGCGAATAGACGCCCCCAAGGCGATCGGCAATCTGCGGTTCGACGGATTGCGGATAGCTGTATTCGTCCGCATTGTAGGGTGCGCATCGTTCTTCCGGTGCGACAACCAGACCCCGCCATTCCTCGCCGGACTCGGAGAAAGATAGCTGCCCTGCAAAAACCAAAGCGAAAAAGACTGCAAGGACCCTCGGGAGAGCACAACTATGGTGCTTCAGACCGGTTCTCATTCACAGACCTGGCCGTCCCCGTCACGGTCGTTCATGTACTGGTAAGCGGGGTGATCCTTCGTGATTGGAGTCTCAAGTCCACAAGCCCGGGCCTCGGCACAAGTGATCGTGCCATTCTCATTCGCGTCGCACTTCTCAAGATAATCTTCGACTTCTTCCTTCTCCGGTTCTTGATTCTCCGGCTCTTGAGCGGCGAGCATCATGCACAGCATCCCCGCCATGATCAATCGCATAGCGTTCTTCACTTCATTCCTCCTGGATTTTGGTAGTCACAATGGCAATGATTTCTCTCTAAACAGGTCAGATTTTGATTCTCTCACATGCCCGGACCGCAAAAAACAGACGAAAGAGATTATGGTGCCGCTGCTACTGGTCTAGGAGACTCCCGGGGCAGTGCGGATTCAGAGACTCAAGCTGACGCTGGGGCCGAGCTATTGCGATCCCGTTCGATGCCCTCTGACTCGATGGGTTGACTCGGACAGAAGGGGTGGCGAGCCAAGCCGCGTTCGTCACTCCTGGGCTCCTCCTCGCATCCTGAATCAGCTATGCTAGGGCCTGAAGAGAGGAAAGTAGCCCACATTTGAAGCCGATAAATAAAATACCAAGGCTGATCCGCATAGCCACTGCTGTGATCGTGGCGGGTGGCTTCGCCGTCATGGTGCTCTCGGCACAGGACGATCTCGACACACTCCGCCAAGCCGCCGAACAGGGTGACGCCGAGGCGCAGTTTGTCCTTGGGTCCAGGTACGCCAATGGTGAGGGTGTCTTGAAGGACGAAGCCGAAGCGGTGCGTTGGTACCGCCTGGCCGCCGAGTCAGGGTCACACCGTCGCCCAGTTAGCCCTCGGGCTCATGTACGCCAATGGTGAGGGTGTGCCGCAGGACGATGCCGAAGCGGTGCGCCGAGATCAGCCGAGCGACCGAACTGGCTCGCACATGCATGACCTCGGATTCAAAGACTGCGAACCGTAATCGCCGCTAACGAAAGCTCTCGCCCCTCCGGGAGGAGGGCGGAGTCTAACCCTCCGATCCGGCCTCATGTCGTCGTCCGGAAAACGTACCAGGACCCGGGGCGACATGTGCATGCTCTCGTCGATCTATTTTAGAGTGTGATAACGTCCTTTATCACACTTTATGTCAACCGAAGATGACCTGCTCGCCCCGTCCACCGACATCCTCATCTCCCCGAGCCGGGAGCTTCACCCCGCGGCGCTGTTCACGCCAACGCCCAAGGCCGCGAAACGCGTCCTCGAGTTTTTCACCGCCCTGTTGACTTGCAATATATATATTGTATATATTAAAGTACCTAACCGCCCCGTGGCGGCAAGGAAGCGAGATGCCGTCTCAGTTTGAGTGGGATGATGAGAAGGACCGGTCCAACCGCGCCAAACACGGCATCGGTTTTGAGGAAGCTAAAGTCATCTTCGCCAGCCCAGTGCTCACCGCTCCGGATGAGCGCCAAGACTACGGTGAAGAGCGTTTTATCAGCTATGGACCACTCGGTCCGTTGGCTGTCCTCGCTGTGGTTCACACCCGCCGACGTGGGCGAATTCGGCTGATTTCTGCCCGCAAGGCCAGCTTCAAGGAAAGGCAGGCGTACTATGAGTATCTCGACCAAACGGCTCCAAGAAATTGAGGCGATCCAGGACAAGGATCTCGACTATTCGGACATCCCGGAAGCCGACGAAAGTTTCTGGCGGCGGGCCGAGCTTCAGATGCCACAGCCGAAGAAAGGCGTCTATGTCCGCTTGGACACTGACGTTCTCGACTGGCTGAAATCGAAAGGCAAAGGCTACCAGACCCGCATGAACGCCATGCTGCGGGCGCTGATGGAAAGCGATCGGCGCCCACGCTAGCCTCGTGTGTTTTGATCAGCGCTCTGAGAGAAGAGGGTAGCCTCCGGACTAGCCCCCGCCGTCAATCCTCTAACGGGATCAATGATGATAGATGCCCGGAAGACTATTGGAGCTTTAGGTAGCTTCTTTAAAAGATGGCCTGGTCCCTTCTAACTTCTATTCTCTGATCTGAGAGGGCCGGTGAAGGCGCAACCGTGAACCCTCGCTGCAGACGCGGCGAGGCTTCACCCAAGCCGATCAGGGAAGATGGCTCTATGCTCCCGAGGCTTCGCCTACACTTATGGGATGGCTAGCAGGATAGATATTTAGACAGTCTAGTATATTAGACTGTCTAGCCATGTTTACGGTCGCACTCATCAGCCGAAAGGGTGGCGCAGGAAAGACAACCCTCGCGTGCGGCTTGGCCGTCGCCAGCGAGCAGGAGGGGCTTGTCACTGCACTGGTGGACCTTGATCCGCAGGGTTCGGCCTCGACGTGGGCCAGTCTCCGCATCGCCGATACCGCCGCCGTCATCTCGGGGCACACGGCCCAACTACCCACCCTGCTCACTGCAGCACGTGATGCCGGTGCCAAATTCGCCATTATCGACACCGCGCCGCTGACCTAGTTCTCATCCCCTGCCGCGCATCCGTCGCCGACCTGTACGCGATCGGGACCAGTATCGAAATCACCCGCCAAGCCGGAACTGCTGCTGCTGTGGTCCTCAACGCCGCGCCGGTGCAAGGTCCCCTCGTGAAACAAGCTAGGGACGCCATCTCCGCCTACGAGGTCGAGATGATTCCCGTAGTGCTGCACCACCGGATCGCCCATGTACATGCTTTCACCGATGGACTCACCGCACCCGAACTCACACAGGTTAGCAAGGCCGGAACCGAACTTACCGCAGTATTCCACTGGGTACAGAACAAAGGACTATCACTCAATGGCCAAATCTGATCTTGAAACCGCGCTCGAACGGGCTAGGCGCTCCACGACCGCTGCCGCTTCACGGCCCTCACGGGTTGGCAAAAAGGGCATGCTGATCCACATCGACCCGGAGTTATCCCGACGCCTGAAGCACCTTGCGGTTGACGAAGACAAAACCCTACAGCAACTCGGGGTTGAAGCCCTCGAGATGTTGCTTGCGGCCCGCTCCAGCGCCTGATTTGTCTGGAGAACATGGGAGGATAAAGCTCATGGTGCGTAAACGAGACGGCTTGATTCCCATCGGTGAAGCCTTCGGTAGCCTGGATGGGCCGGTGAAGGCGAAGCGGGGTTTCACTCAGGCCGATCAGGTGAATCAGCTTGTCGAGGCCAGCGAAGCAGACCCCGATCTGGGCTTCATGGCGCGATTGATGTCGCTGTGCAGCCTGCCTCGCAGCAACCCCGGCAACCGGATTCGGTATATCCGGCAAAACGGCCCCTTCACGCTCGTGATGACCACGACAGGGCTTCACAAGCTCCCCCACGGTTCCAACCCCCGCCTGATGCTCGCGTGGATTTGCACCGAAGCGGTACGGACGGGAAGCCGTGAAATTGTGCTAGGCCGGTCGCTCTCCGAGTTCATGAGGAAGCTCGGTATCTCTAGTACCGATGGGCGCGGGCAAGCCCGGCTCCGCAACCAGATGAAGCGGCTGTTTAATTGCAGCGTCCAACTGAACTACACAGCGGCGGGGCGCGAAACCTCGGCAACGGCCCTCGTCGCTGAACTCACTGACTTCTGGTGGAATCCGAAACATCCCGATCAAACGGGACTGTGGGAAAGCAAAGTGAGACTGAGTGAGGCTTTCTTTAATGAGATTATCCGCCACCCGGTCCCACTCGATATGAACACCCTGAAGGCCCTCAAGCGCTCTCCGCTGGGCCTCGATATTTACTTGTGGCTCACCTATCGAATCTTTGCTCTGACAACCCCGCAACGGCTTACCTGGCGTCGGATGTACCAGCAGTTCGGCGCACACCCGGCCCGCGCCCACGATAAAGAAACCATCCAAAACTTCCGCCGCAAGGTTCTTCGCGAGCTCATCAAGATCAAGGCGGCTTGGCCGGATCTGAAGTACGCAACGGCTCGGGGTGTGCTGATCCTCTCCCCCTCGACGCCTGCCATCGCTTCGATGCACCAGCGTTCGCTCGTGGAATAACCACCAGAGGTCCTTTCCAGGCACAAGAATTACCCCAGGCGGCCTCGCGAGGTCCGAAGGGTTCACCTAGGAAGCCAGAACCGCTAAAAAGTGCTTCCGGAAATTCCTGCAGCTCTTCTGGTCAGAGGGTTTTCCACAGATATCTGTGGTTTGGGAGAGTTTTCCAAGGTGAAAACATACACACATACAGGTAATAAGAACAAATAGCAGGAGCGGCTACTCTTGTGGACAACCCGCTAGCCGTCCCTCCTCCCATACATTCCATGGATTTTCTACACCAGAGGGGTTGTGATTCGGGCCAAGCAGCCGATTCACCTGGACGCGGCTGGTCTTGAGCAGCACGGCCATTTCGCCTTAGGTGATATTCTTTTGACGCATGGCATCAGCAAGCTGACTTGCAACAACCTTGTTGTCCGATGGGGTTAGCGCTTCATTTAAGTCGTTGTGTTTCCTGCTCATTTTCCCCGCAACTCTATCATTTGGCGGCTGCGCTGCCGCAATCCAAAGAGGTTTTAAGGGAATCTTGGCAACACCGGGATCGTTAGCGTTGTCCTGCCGCCCAAGGGTTGAGTTAGAAGCAGCCGGATAATACCCCCCGGCCAACTCTCCGGCGTCCGCGCCTCGTCCCATCGGATTTTTAGAACCGAATGGCTGCCGGGTCCGATCTGGGCGCTTCCCGCAGCCCACTCAGAAACCAGAAAGTCCGCTGGCATTAGAACTTCAGCAATGCGGACGGCATCCTGCGTAGTGTTGCGCACCTGGACCTCCTGGACAACTCCGGGCATGAGAACCAGCCGAGCCGGCACGAGGCTCAAGGGCACCTGGACCGAGCCCAGAACCGGAACCGTTTGGGTATGGCGCGCCTCGCCGTGAATAAGTTCCAGGGTGAGCGTCCCCTTAATCTCACCCTCCAACTGCTCCGTAAATACACCCAGGAGTAGCGTCCCGCCTTCCCCTGGCGGGACTACGAAATGGCTCCGGTCCAGGGCGATCCAGCCCGGAGCCTCGCCCACGCGCGCATTGATCTCGATTCCACTTTCGTTTTTGTAAAAGATCTCCTGCCAGACCACATCTCCCTGGAGAACCTCACCGAAGTGGATCCGCTGCCGCCCAATTTGGAACAGCTTGAGCTGTTGGAGGGTCTCCGCTTGATCCGGGCTGGGTTTTGCCGGCCCCGGACTCGTGCCCCCGAAAAGGGCGGCCAAATTCGATCCTTGGACCAGAATCCGCCAGGCGTCCTCCCGGAAGGCCCAGCGTTGCCGGACCGGCCAATTAATCGTTGTCTCGAAGCCGGGTGCCTGGGTGGTAGCCTGGATCGTGACCACCACTTCTCCGGACCCATCCTTGAGTTCCAGGTTCGCCACCCGGTAGGACTGCACAGAAGGCCACTTCCAATTTAAGAAGTGGTCTTGGCCTTCCGCCACATAGCCCAGGGCTTGGTATTTTTCTCCCCGGCTCACCAGGGACCAGAATTCGAGCACGCGCTCTTGAAGCTGGTTTAAATCCGGAATCGCCTCGCGGGAGGCCGGGGTGATTTCGTAAGGCTGAGACCAGGCGGTCCCGGCGGAAAAAGCCCACAGGAGGAGGACTGCGAGGAGCGCCGAGGCGGGAACCCTGGATAGACGGAACCCAAACGCGGGCGGCCTCATGGGTTCCCACGGGGTAAGGCCCGTTCGTTCTTTCAGGGGAAACCTCACACGGTTGTGTGTGGCGCTACCGTTGAGCAGAGGGTGTGTTTGTCGAGTTTGCTTCGGCTCACGCATTAGTCGCAATACCGGCCCGCACCAACCCGGGCAAGCGTGAATTAGGGTCCCGTCTGGCCTGGGGGAAGCGGACTCTACACCAACTCTACGCTCACCCGTCGCCCGGCTCAAGCTGGTGAGCTGCCTTGTTGATCGGTGGGGAGAGGGCTTCACTCAGTTTGTTGTGCTTCCTGGTCATTACTTGATCTTACTCCGCTCCGCCGGATCAAGGAGCCTTTGCGCACATCGCTGTAGGACTCGTACCACCGTTTCCGGGCATGGCCCGGGGGGCTCGGTGTCTACCTTACGTCCTGCGGGTCGCCAGTCTGTTGGATCACGCTCATTGCCGTGGCGATGATTGAAGAGACATCAGCCATATTTGCCGGCAGGATCATCGTATTGTTCTGCTTGGCCAGCATGCCAAGCTTCTCGATATACTGCTCGGCAACGCGCAACTGCACCGCTTGATACCCACCGGGCGCCTCGATCGCTTCGGCCACACTGCGAATGCCCTCGGCCGTGGCTGCCGCAACGGTCTTGATAGCGGCGCCCTGTCCATCCGCTTCATTGATTTGTTGCTGCTTTGTCGCCTCGGATTCTTTGATGACTTTCTGCTTCTCGCCCTCGGCCGTGTTGATAGCCGAATCCCGGTGGCCTTCCGAGTCCAGAATCGTGGCACGCTTTTCGCGCTCGGCCCGCATCTGCTTCTCCATGGCCGCGAGCACGTCGTGGGGAGGATTGATGTTCTTGATCTCGTAACGGAGTACTTTGACGCCCCATGGCTCTGTCGCTTTATCAAGCTCGTCTACGATCTGAGTGTTGATGTGGGCTCGCTCTTCGAACGTTTTATCGAGTTCGATCTTCCCGATCTCACTACGCAGCGTCGTCTGAGCAAGCTGGGTGATCGCAAACATGTAATCCCCGATGCCGTAGGAGGCGCGCTGTGCGTCAAGCACTTTGAGGTACAGGACGCCGTCCACCCCCACTTGCACGTTGTCACTCGTGATGCAGATTTGTTCCGGGATGTCCAGGGCCGCCTCTTTCAGCGAGTGGCGGTAGCGGATGGCATCGATAAACGGGACCAGAATATGGAACCCGGCATTGAGCGTTCCGGCGTACTTTCCAAGCCTCTCGACAACATACTGGCTCTGTTGTGGAACGACCACGGCTGTCTTGGCAAGAATGGTGACAGCCAACAGGACCAACGCTGCCACAACGATCAAACCTATATCCATTTTCAATTTCCTTTCCGTTCGGCTAGTCGCCTCGAATCCACAAAGTTAGCCCGTCGACTTTTTCAACGCGGCACGATTGGCCCGGCCCGACAGGGGCCGCTCCTGCATTCCTCGCCTTCCAGGTCGTTCCCCGCAGCTCCGCTTTACCCCAGCCGTCGGGAACGATTTCGTCTCGCACCAAGGCCCTCTCGCCAACAAGTCTGTCGACTTCTACCTCGCCTAAGCCGCCCTGCATTTTCTTCATGAGCAGAGGACGGAAGAACAAGACCGAGAACAGCGACAGGAAGGTGAAAAGTACTCCTTGCAACCAGAGTGCCCCTGGCCACCCGAGAGCGGTCAACAGACCCACTGCCAAGGCGCCGCAGCCGAAGAAGAAGAGGTAGAAAACACCCGGAGACGCCAACTCCAACGTAAGCAGCGCGAAACCCGCTACTACCCAGATCCACCAATCCATATTCAGTCCTGCGGTCCTACGAGTGCTCCCCCATAGTCTCTCAGAGTAGCTCTGTAGCGGCATCTGTTTCCTATTCTAAGATCCATAAATTTCTCTTTTTCAGAGACAGGGGCCGAAACTTGAACATCGTAAGTGAACGTAGATCGGAGATGCTTAAATCCCAGGGTGATTCCTCGGAGCTCACTAAAGATATCTGTCACGTTGGAAAGTTCTCCGATCCACTCAACACACTTTCCCTCATATGCCTTCCATTCCTCATTCTTCCGAAGTTCATTCGATGCTGTGCATTCCGAACCTATTGTTCACTTCTTCAAAGGTAATCTCTCTTTGTTCTTGTCCTAGCAATAACCCCACAGAAACAGATGCAACAATCATAACACCTGCAATTGGTCTTGCTTCCTCCATTCCCTCTTAACTCCTATGCCCGTATCGCATCCTTATAGGACTCCGCAGGAGGGGTCTTTTTGGACCAACCCCT
>CBDCTS010000009.1:0-69442 GCA_965222345.1 Terriglobia bacterium
TGTCGCGTCGTATCTGATATTGGATATCCTCTTTGTCGACACCGAGGAAAGCAATCGACTCCAGGTGCAGGGACCACTGACCGGAGATGCGCCGGTTCAGCTCGACGGTCAACACACGTGTAGCACTGTTCACGTCCCCCAGAATACTGGCGAGAACTTCGGTGCTCTGGACATCGTTGAACGCAAAACGCGTGGCGAGCAAGATGTCGTTCTGGAAGGGATTGGTCGCATAGCGGCTCCGGCTATCGTAGTTCCATTCGCCGAGCAGACTGAGGTCGGCGGACGAACCCAATACGGAATAGAACGTATATTCGCCCCCCCCAACGGAAGCTGCGTAGTTCTCTTCCCTGCCGAGAAGGTTTCGAGCGCCGGAGCGCTGAATAGCCTCGAGTTTGAACAACCAGGAGCCGACAGTCATCTGGGCGTCCAGCCCAAACTGACGGATCTGCTCGTAGTAGGGCACAAAGGCTGGCTCGCCGCTACGGCCCCTGCCCGGCAGCAGAAAAGGATCCCGGCTGGTCCCGTCGAATACGCTCATACCGATATCGAAGGGTCCGAAACTGTGGCTGTAGCGGGCGGCAAGATCCGGATGCCACTGCTTGGCCCCGCTCTCATAGGAGACATTCTCCGTGTCCACGACGAGCGGAAAGCGCAGGCGGCCCGGGCGGCCCGGAAAGGTGCGCGTTCGGTGGTAGGGCATCCCGAATAATTCCACCGCCCCCCAATCTCCAGACCAAGTGAGATGGGCCATGGGTTGGCCCAGCTTGATCTCTTTGTAGGGGTGTTCTACGAGGTCGTGACCTGCCCCCGGTTGTTGGTCCACTTTTTATGTTAGTCCATAAGCCGTTGCAGCCGGGTGGAGCGGAGCGGAACCCGGCCGTAACGGCAGGATCGCTTCCGGGGCTGGCGGCCGGTAGCCTAACGCGCTGTGCGGGCGAACTTTGTTATACTCCCGCCGCCATCCCTCAATCAACACCTTCGCTTCCTGCAAGGTGTAGAAGATCTCCCCATTGAGAAACTCGTCTCGAAACTTCCCGTTCAACGATTCTACATACCCGTTTTCCCATGGGCTCCCCGGCTCGATGAACAAGGTCTTTACCCCTACCCGCTCCAGCCAGTTCCGAACCAACCGTGCTGTGAACTCGGACCCGTTATCCGAGCGAATGTAATCGGGAACTCCTCGCTCCACAAACAAGGCTGCCAGCCGTTCCAAGACACTCATCGAATCAGCTCGCCGTTCTACGTCGATTGCCAAACATTCTCGCGTGTACTCATCCACCACCGTCAACATCTTCAGGGGACGACCATCCTGGGTTCGATCTGCCACAAAATCGTACGCCCAGACATGATCCCGCCAGCACGGTCTTAACCGAAGACACGACCCATCGTTCAACCACAGGCGGCTTTTCCGGGGTTGTTTCTTCGGCACTTTCAGTCCCTCCTGCCTCCAGATTCTCTCCACCCGCTTATGGTTCACCCTCCACCCCTCCCGTCGCAACAGCGCCGTGATTCGCCGGTAGCCGTATCGACCGTACTCGCCGGCTAACTGCAGCGTCCGGGTCACCAGTCGCGGTTCATCCTGTGGTGTCAAGGTTCGATGCCGCTGGGTGGATCGGTACTGCCTCAGCACTCGACACGCCCGCCGCTCCGACACTCCCAAGGTCTGACAGACACGCTCCACTGCCTGCCTCCGTCGGCACGGGCTTAGAAGTTTCCCGAGGATGCCTCCTTCAGAATCGCAAGGTCCAACGCCTGATCCGCTACCAACTTCTTCAGTCGGCCATTCTCCCGTTCCAGTTCCTTCAAACGCCTCACCTGATCAACCCGCAAGCTCCCATACTCCTTCCGCCATCGATAATATGTCTGCTCCGTGATTCCCAACTTCCGACAGACCACTCCCGTTGTCTGGCCCTTAGCCAGTTCCACTTCTGCCTCTCGTAGATGTCGGATGATCTGTTCGACCGTATACCGCTTCTTAGCCATCCTTCCCCCTTTTTCAAGTCCAGTTGAAACCCTTTACTCTAACTTATCAACTGGACCGTTTTTGGGGGGGCAGGTCAGTCGATCTGGTTGATGATATCGACCAAGTGACGTGATTCGGCGACTCCCCAGAATACCCGGTCAACCCCCAGGCGCAACTCCCATTCATCATCGCTGATTTCGCCGAACAGCAGAAGATAGGCTTCCCGCAGATCGGCGTGGGTGCGGCCCAGGTCCGCGCCGTCATAGCGAAAGAACGGCGTCAGGGTAAAGCTTCTGCCCGCATCGTCTTCGAGGTAGAGTTTCGGCTCCGCAACAAAACCGCCGGCATACGAGCGCTGGTCGGTATGAGCGCCGGGGGAAGGATACCACCGGCCTTCGGCGCTCAATCGTCCCGAAAAGTCGTGGTGGACAATCTCGGCGTGTGCTCCGAGGGCAAAGAACGCGGCCAAGGTCCAGACAGCACCTCTCCCCGCGCGGTGCAGAGCAAAACGTGGCAACATCAACGCACTCGTCTCAGCCCGGTCTGGGTGAAGTCACGGTCGTTGAGATCGGTTCGGAATTGATAATCCGTCCAACTCAGCACGGTGCTCTTCCCCGTGAGATGATTTACCATCGTCATCTCACCGGCGCGCCAGTACCGGTCCAGATACTGCTCGTAGTTCCTGATGGTGAGCGTCTTCAGGTGCGCGTCCTTGCGGTCGTAGTACTCCACTTTCCAGACGCGAAGCTCGTCCCTGTCGCGCCAGACCAGTTGGCGGCGGTAGCCCGAGGATTTCTTATCGGCCGGGACGCGTTCGGAGACCGTGCACGTCAAGTCGCCGCACGACTCGTCGCGCAGGTACCGGTAGGTGAACTTTTCCACCTCCGGGGCACTCATGTCTTCATAGGCGAATTCGCTGCCCATGAAAGAGCCGGAACGGTTCGACGAGCTGATACGCTTGACCCGTTTCAGCGCGGGCAAATAGAGCCATTGCTCGTCCGTGTCCTCCTTATGGGCGTGGATAAGCATCGCAGTCCCCTGGACGTCGCGTGGCTCGTCGAACACGAACATGCTCTTGTCGCCGTCGTCGGTGACCTCGAGCACCTTTATACGGAGCTGGCGTCGGCTCTCCTGTCCCTGCTTGTTGCGCAGCACCATGACTTGGTTAGCCGTGAGATTGCCAAAACCCTCATCGCGCGCGTTGGCGTCGATCTCGATCTTCAGCCCAATTTCCTCGGCAGTAGGGCTTTGTGAACGTGCCAGTGGCGGCGCACCTAGACAAGCCCACAAGGCTAGGTAAGGCACGAGAAACAACAGCGCCGAGCGGGCGGAAAAAGCGTGCATCATGGGTTCCTCCGATCGATGGTCATCAACAGAGCCGGGAGAAGTAAAAAATCGGCGAGGAGCGCGAAGCCGAGCGTGATCGCGACCAGCAGGCCGAGCGCCCAACTGAGCTCGAACCCCGACGAAGCGAACACCAGGAAGCTCGCCGACAAAACTGCCGTCGTGGTCCATAACGCTTGACCTACGGTGCGAAAGGTGGAGCGCACGGCCTCGGTCGCCGGCAGGCCTTCGCCGCGTGCTTTCAGATATTTGCTCATAAAATGAATGGTATCGTCCACGATAATTCCGAAGGTGACAACGCAGACCACCGAGGCGGCAATGCCCACATGGCCGATTAGATAGCCCCACAGACCGAAGCTCATGGCTGCGGGAATGAAGTTGGGCAAAAGACTGATGAGGCCCAGGCGAGCGCTCTTGAAAACCCAGACCAGGATGAACGAAATGAGGGCCATGGCGATGATCGTGCCTTGCAGCATGCTGTGGATGTTTCGTTGGGAAAGGTGCGCGAAGATCATACTGATGCCCGATGCCGCGCCCGCAAGCTGGGGCTCATTGGCACTCAGCCAAGCCTGCGCGCGCGCATCAAGCTCGCGCTGTTCCCCAGCCGACGAATCGCCCACCACAACGGTCATGCGCGTAGCAGATTTGGCGACGTCAATGCGGTTGTTGAGGTCACTGCCGAATGGCAGCGAAAGCTCGTAAAGCAACAGATATTGCCCCGCGAGCGCCGAATCGGCAGGCAACTGATAGAAAGCCTCCTCGTCACCGTGCATGTTCTTGTTCAGGCGTTTCATGATGTCGGGAAAGGCCTGTACATGGGTCACTTCGGGCTGCTCCCGGTACCATGCGGCGAAAGCATCGGCTGCGCGCAGATACTCGGGGTCGGTGATGCCGCCTTCGCGTTCCGCGTTCAGCGAGTATTCCAGCGTATTCAGGCCGGTCAGATTTTCGATGACGAAGTCCGTATCGCGCCGGAACTCGTAACGCTCATCGAAATACCGTGTCCAGTTGTCGCTCAACTCATTGCGGGGAATGCCCATGATCAGAGCAACTGCCAGAAGGGCGACGAACCAGAGCAGAAACGTGCGGCGCGCGACGACGAAGGCGCCGAAGCGGTCGAAGAAGGGAACCGCTCCGGTGCGGGCTGGTGTCGCGCGCATGGGCAAAATCGAAAGCATCGCCGGCAGGAGAGTCATGGAATAGACGAAGGCGCATAACACGCCAAACGCCACGAGATTGCCCAGGACATGAAAAGGCGGCGAATCCGAGGCATTCAGGCTGAGAAACCCGATCGCCGTCGTGCCCGCGGCGAGAAATACCGGATAGGCATTGATCCCGCATTTCCCGTTTGAAATCGTAGAAGCAACCCTCGACTAACCTCCAACATCAATATTGATGCGGGTTCCAGCATCAACATTGCATTCCGGAGGTGTATACCTAATGGGTGAGAGCCAAAAACAGGCATTTCAACTGTCATTCAACCGGTTTTTGCGGGTTGCCTTTCAAGGATCGCGAGTGACATCCAACGGTGGGCTGATTCTGGTGCGAGAGCTGGACGAGCGATTGGGATTCGATGAACTCGTCGAACAGCACTTGACCGACTCTCGGGCAAACAATGCGCGGTTGTCTTTTGCGGACCTACTTCGACAGTCGGTCTACAGCCGTCTGGCTGGATACGAGGATGTGAACGATGCCGAGCGGCTATCTCAGGACCCGGCGTTGCGGCTGATCGGTTCGGAGAAGATTTGGGATCGAGGGGCGGCTCTGACTTCTCGGTTGCAGACCTTCGAGACGGAGATGCTGGCTGAGGAAGGGAACTTCGCAGGGCTGGCACGGGTGAACCGGGAACTGATCGGCAGAGCAGAAGCAATCCATTCGCACTACCGAACTGTGCTGGACATGGATTCGACCGAGATTCCGGTCTACGGGGAGCAGGAGAATAGCGCCTACAACGGGCACTTCGAGTCCACCTGCTATCACCCCCTGCTGTTATTCAATCGAGACGGCGACTGTCTGGCTGCCAAATTGCGACCGGGCAACGTCCACAGCGCCGAGGAATGGGAAGAACTTCTCCTGCCGGAGATCGAGCGGCAGCAGAAGCGGGGCAAGGAGGTGGTATTTCGTGCCGACGCGGCCTTTGCGAAGCCGGAGATTTACGAGGCGTTGGAGAAGCGGGGTGTGAAGTATGCCATCCGCATCCCTTCCAACGAGAACCTCCAGCGGGACATCGAGGAGTTGCTGAAACGTCCGGTAGGAAGGCCGGGCCAGAAGCCGTTGGTGGAGTACAAGGGGTTTCTGTACCAAGCCGAGAGTTGGAAGACGGCCCGACGGGTGGTAGCCAAGGTAGAACATCATCCGGGGGAGTTGTTCCCGCGAGTGGGGTTCATTGTGACGAACCTGACGCTTCCGAGTCGAGCGGTGGTGCGGTTCTATAATAATCGAGGGACAGCAGAGCAGTGGATTAAGGAAGGCAAGCAGGCGGTGAAGATGACGCGGCTCAGTTGCCATCGGTTCCGGTCCAACGAGGTACGGCTGTGGCTGACCATCATTGCCTATAATCTGGGAAATCTGTGGCGGCGACTGGTGCTGCCACAGAGAATCGGGAACTGGTCCTTGACGAGCTTGCAGCAGCGGTTGGTGAAAACCGGAGGACGCCTGATTAAGCATGCCCGCTACTATTGGCTATTGCTGGCAGAGAGCCATCTGACTCGGCGGCTGTTTGCCAGCATGCTGGGGCGGATAAATGGGCTGTCGCTTCCGTCGGGATAGCCTAGCCTGCGGCACCCAATAAAATGATTCCGATATCCCCCGGGAATGGAGGGGTGTCTGAAAAAGCTGGTTCTGGAAGCCGAGGCGATGGGTTTTTGGGGACTCGGAAAGAGCGGCTGGAAGCCGCTGGCAGTATCTCGGAGAAAATATTGGGCTGGAAGTGCTCAGTTGAAGGCCAACGGGTTTATACTCACGAGTCGGAGGGCCAAAAAACTAATTCCGGTTGATACGAAGCGATTCCGCAACCGCCTCATTCTTGCCCAAGCCACGGCGCATACCCATCAGAGTGCTCGTGACGATGTGGACCGAATGCGCCACGGCAATCGCCATGACGATGATCGGTACGCCAGCATTGATAGGGCTGAACACCGTGCCGATCCAACCCGCGAACCCCATGGTGGTAGCGATAATAAACACCACCACGGCAACGATGGACACGGTACCAAGCACCGAGCGCAGGAGCAGGGCCGCGCTGACGACGATGATGAAAAACACGATCGGCATGAGGGTCTCAAGATCGTCCTGCGTGGCGTCGGCGAAGGCGCGGTTCATGACGACATCCCCGGTCAGGTAATAGGCGATGTCCGGATGGCTCGTTCGGGCCTGATCCAGCAGGGCATTGAGGTAATCGGTAATCTCGACTACCGCGAGGTCTGGATTATCGGGCAGGACGAAGTTGATCGCCAGCCCGCCGACGCGGCCGTCATGGGAGACCAGACGCCCGGCAATGTCGATTGCGTTCAGCGCGATCGTCTCGATTCGCTCCAAGTCGGCATCGCCAAGCGACCCTGCGTCCTCGACGAGCGGCTCGACCACCAAATCGTCCTCCCCGAGCGCCTCGCTGTGGGTATAGTTGGTGAGGGAGTCGACCCGGCTGGAATAAGGCGCGCGCCAAGCGGCTTCGGTCAGCTCCTCAACCACGCCAAGCGCCTCGCGGGTGAACACCGATCCCTCTCGCGGCACGATGGCGATCAGTGCCGTATTGGATACGGCGTAGGTGTTCTCCAGGGCGTGGAAAGCGGCCAGTTGTGGATTGTTTTCGCCGAATAGAATGCGGTAATCGTTCGTGACACCGATGAAGCGGGCACCCGCCGCCATGACCAGCGTGAGCAGCACAGCGAGCGCAACGACCAGCCACCGACGGCTCAGAATGGTGGCAATGTAGCGGTCCAATAGCACGGGCGTCATTGTCTGGACCATCCCAGGCAGGGAGCGGCAACTGAATCGCCGACTCGATTGTACGGCGCTATCGACACTGCCAACTGCAGATGACTTCGTTCCATCAACTGGCCGAATCTGTGCTTCCTGTTACCAGACGGAGGCGGTTGCCGTGCGGAGTTGGTGGCGCCAGCAGTACAAGCATCTTCACCATTGGATTGATTTTGATGTGTAGACGTGGTTGGGCATCCTGTAACTCAGCCCCTCCTCGTCGTACACCGAGATTTGCAGAAGCTGAGTAAAGTTTTCTGATCTAACCAGCTGGTTTTTCTTCAGCATTCGCTGTATGCGTTGTTTCATCCGGTAACTGAATAGTGTTAACAGTCCTTGTAGGGGAGTGGGCTTCGGAAACTCGAACTGGTCAGCGAGTTTGTTTCCTATAAGCGCTCGTGACAGGCGGTAGGCCAAACCTACCAAATTGTCCCTTTCACTCGGATCTGTCACATCTGCAACTGCCGGAATGGCCTGGATCAACATATTCGCCACGGCTATCGATTCGGCATCCGCCGAGGGCTCGCACATATAGCTGATCTTGTAAATTTTTTCCGCATCCGCGCCGTTGGTATAGAGAATGGTTTCCGGTATCCCCATAAGATAGCCGGCGTAGCGCCAAACTGCAAGAACGCTATTTCTTTCTTCCTTGCTGAACTTCGCACCCACCAACAAGGAGTATTCCAGAAGGCGCTTGGAAAAGACGGAAATAGCAAAACCCAGGTGCGCCGCGCTTACCGGCGTGCCCCAAGTTTCGTATTTCCAATCGTCGGATTGCGCCAGCAGACCCCTTATTCGACTATGAACGAAGCGAATGCGCGTGGATAGCTTCCATCCATCTCCCTTTCTTTGCATGCCGCCGGGGGAAAATATTTCCATCATGTGGCGGTTATTCTGCTGGAGGCGTCTCTTGGTGGAGGCCACTCGCCCGGTAATGTTGAAAGACTTGGCGATAAGTGTCGAAAAGCCTTCCACCAGCACCCCCGTAACGAATGCGGTCAGCATGAGGTCTACGTTTGCGTGGAAGGCGCGAACCCCTGGACGAAAGATTTCGGACATGAGCCAGGGAGGCTCCTCAAGATTCTTGAAGAAGTCGCGCAGGGCCTGCGGCGCCTTTTGCAGAACCTCATCCTGCTGCTCTATTCCAGCCTCGATGAACCGGTGCAGGTCTTGAGGAGGTATGGAGGAGAGGTCCTCCATAATCGGGTCCAATTCAGGATCGCCAAGGGTGGTGTGCCGGATATAGTTGTCGGCCGCTTCCTGATCATAGAGGTGGGCTTTCTCATAACCAGCAATGTACGCCGAAGGCACTTTTCCCATTTTCCCTCCTACGCCTTAGGATCCGTATATTGGCTAAATGAATGATACAGTGCCTGCGGCAGGCACCACAAGTAATTCTCCCCTCGGGCAACCGGTTCCAAGCGAGGGTAGCCCGCAAGATATTTCCTGTCTGGCGATCACGCCACGCGACAGACAAGTTCAGCAACATGCCTTGGGTGGAGGATTCGCTTTTGCGATCGACTAACTAGCAGTGAGACAAGGATATGCAGAGGAGGCATGATGCGGTCGCCGTCGCTACACGAACCGCACCAGCCTTACATTCAGCGCTCGGGTCGGACCGCCGGCGACCTTCCATTGGACCAGGATCGGGCTCTGGTAGGTACCCCAGCCGATCTCGCCGATCCCATCGCCCTGGCGGTCCAGAACCGGCAGGTTGATCTCCCGCTTCATCCGCAGAAAATGGGCCACCGGAATCGCCAGCGCCCGGTTGACGAGCAACTCCACCACCGAGCTCCGGACGCCTACTCGATTCACGATCTCGTTGAAGAGCTGTACAGCGTCGTACTGCGCGTAGTTGAGGGCCTTGGCCGGAATGGCCCGGGGGGCCTGAATTGCCTCCTTGCCTATCTGCGCCATGAAGCGAAGGGGATTTTTCAGCACTTCCCGAAGGTCGTGGGTCATGAGCAGGGTTTCGTACTCGTTAACGGTCAGACCTGCATGGCGCTCGTTCGGGAGGAGGGAGACGTCGAAACGGCCGAACGACACTTGGTGTTCCCGCGCCAGCGTCCGTAGCTGGCTGATAAAGCCGAGACGTGGGTCACGCAGGTTCTGGGCGTCGATGGGGTGCGGCGACGCCGCCACCTGCACCTGCATCCGGGCGACGTCCTCCTCGCCGTTGTATGCGATTACCGTCGTGCGTCGGCTCCGGGCGCCTCCCGCGTGGACCCCGTCCAGCTCCACGAACCACACCGGCTCGTCCCCCCCAAGCTCGTACGAAGCGCAGTTCCGCAGTCCGCCCCCCATGAACGTGAGGTGGGAGTCGGCGTTGAGTGGTTCGACGGCGCGCTGTTGGTCGGAGAGTTCGGTCCGCAGGTTGAGCTTGTCGTGGCCGTAGCCGGCCTCGGGAGGAAAGAGCTTCTGGAAGACCTTAAGGTAATCCTGGATGTTGGTGCTGTCGTGTTCAAGCAGTTCGACGAGGCGTTGGTCCAGATAGCCGGCCGTAGTGTGGTCCGAGATGTAGAACTCTTTGGAATATCGGGTGAAGTCCGACCCGAACTCCTCTCTCAACCTGCCCCTCACATCGAACAGGCCGACGCGGGAAGCGGGCGTGATGCGCAGTGTGGCGCGGAAAGGCGCTCTTCCAGTTCCGATGTGCCGGTTTATCAAGATCATTGGCGGCTGTCCCCATCCCTACACGGAGTAGTTTAAAATACCGGATTGGTCTAGTCGATAGTTTTTTCGCCCTCGTGCTCGACCTGCTTTTTCATGTCCTCAGCGATCTCGCTGCACGTCCGCTTGATCTTTTTCTCAACCGTGAGTCCTTGCACCCGGATCGAGAAGACCACAACGGCGTAGGCGATGGCCAGTATCACGTCGCTCTCCGGGCCTGGCAAGATGGAGCGCACCAGCGCTGAACAAGTCCATGGAATCGCCGTTGCCTTATCTCACTCTGGAAATTTGTCCGAGCGCGGATCGCATCAGCCTGTGCCTCTGACTCGCCTCGCAGCTCGGCTTCTTACAGTTCTACTGCCGCCAGAATCCTCCGGCAGGTGCAATAATTGCCCAAATGACACAGGGCAAGCTGTGCGGGGTGGAAGCGCATCGGCCCCGTAACGTGATCGGATCGTCCAAAACCTGCGGTGATGTGAGGCGAGAAGCAGGTAAAGCTCGATTCTGCCGGATAGTTCTCAACCCAGGAAATTACCGCAGTATCTACCGTCTTCTCCGGCGGTACCGAGAAAAACATTTCCGCCGTCACCTGATAGCTGAAGAATGGCGAAAGCCTGCGCATGATTGCCTCGTGAAGCTGCTGTAGCTCCGCCGTTTTCTCTATTTCAATGCTGGTAACTATTCTGCCTGCTGGGCTCGTCACAGCGCGCGCACAAGCGGCGCACAGATCGCGCAATGGGAACTGCCGCGCCGTCTCTGCCAAAACGGCGTGAATGGGGGCGACGGTTTTCTCCTCAATACAGCCCATAGCCAGAGAGATGTGAGGCAGGCAGTCTTTTTTATTTAAGATGATTTCCTGATTGGAGTGTCCCAGCAGCAGGCGATTGAGATCAATGGCTCGGTCCATCATCGCTTCCGAGGGAAGAAGCACAACGTCAACCGCAAGCTTCGGCATCAGGAAGCGATTATCGCACAGGCGGCTCGAGCCCGAATAGTCATACGATGGCCTTCTCCAGGCATTGGAAGAATTGCCTCACAAGCTGTTTGTCCACACTGCCCATAATGCGCTGCCTCACTCCCGCAATTGGCCCTCCCACTTGAGCCTGGCCGGAGTACGCGATCCGGGTTTTCTCCCCCAGTTCTTGCAACCGAATGACGCCCTCAGCGCTCAGAAACCCATCGCTCCCATTGCCCGTCACTGCCAGCTTGTACTGAGTGCCTGGAATTCGATCCGATATCCGTATCTTCCCCGTATAGCGCCCTTTGACGGCGGCAATGCCCACTTCCATGTAAACGTCATAGGAGCCATCCTCCGCGAGAACCATTTGCCGACAACCCAGGGTGCACTGACGGAGAACCTCTGGATCATTCAAGGCACTCCAAACCCGGTCCTTGACAACCTTCATCTGATGGTTCCCTGTAAATTCATAGCACGACCAAGGCGCTGCTCTATCTAAAACGCTCGCTTCGGCCAGATTCAGCTAACAGGAGAGCGCAGATTGCGGCCTATGGTTGGATGAGTCGGTCGATCTTCGCGGCCAGGATAAAATCGCTTTCCGTCAACCCGTTTATTTTATGGGTCCAGATCGTGATCTCGGCCTTGCCCCAGGCAAGCAGGATATCCGGATGATGGCCCTGTTCCTCGGCCACCTCTCCCACTTGATTCACAAAGTTCAATGCTTGGCGGAAGTCGGGGAACGGAAACGTTTTCGTGATGTGATGCTCTTCCCTCACGCTCCATCCAGGCACCTGTTTTCGCAAAGAGGCAAGTTCTTCGCCCTTCAGCGGCGGGACTCCTCCACGGCACGGAATGCAGGTTTTGCTGGCCAATTCCGACATCGCGTTATTCTAACAGCGCCGTTGGGAAATTGTACTCACCAACTGCGTGAGATTTTGAATGGTTCAATGGTAGGATAGTAACCCTTCTCAGATGGGAGCATGCGGACAAGTCTAAGGCGAGTGAATGGAACATCTCACTCTCCGGCCGGTTCCCCGCCCCGTCGGGCGCCGAACACAATGCCATTCCTTTTTAAAGCTCTCCTCCTTTTCGTGGCCGGGGGTGTCGCCGGGATCATCAACTCCATGGCGGGTGGCGGAATCCTTGTCAGCTTCCCGGCGCTGGTATTCTCCGGAGCGCCGGCCATCGACGCAACCGCCACCAGCAAACTCGCGTTGCTGATGGGCGGATTAGCCTCGCTGTGGTCTTATCGCCGCGAGTTTGCCACACAAAAAAGATGGGCTTGGCGTTTCGGCCCTCCCAGCCTCCTCGGAGGTTTGATGGGCGCAGTTCTGCTTCTGTATACCGGGGAAGCCCGGTTCAGAGAGATCGTTCCTTACCTGATCCTATTTGCTACCTCGCTGTTCATTTTGCAACCCACAATCTCGAAATGGCTGCAAATTGAAGCCGACGCCATACAGCGGTCTCGCTTCAGCCTCGCTCTCGCCCTCTTCTTTCAATTTTGCGTGGGCCTGTACGCCGGGTACTTTGGAGCCGGGATCGGCATTCTGATGCTCGCGGCGCTCGGCATACTCGGCCAAAAGAACATCCATGAGATGAATTCGCTGAAGGTTCTCCTGGGATCTCTGATGAACGGAATGGCTGCGGTCTACTTCGCCATCCAGAGCAACATCCTCTGGCCGGAGGCGCTGGTGATGACGGCAGGAGCTCTGGCTGGAGGTTACGCGGGACCAAAACTGGCGCGGCGGCTGGGTCCCGCCACGGTGCGCACGTTCGTTTCCATAGTGGGACTTGGGATTGGGTTCTATTTCCTATTGCAGTAACACTTTATTGCAGTAATCCGCAGCAGCAGTGTTTTGCAAGCAGGCCAAGCGCGCCGCCTCCAGAAAGTGCTACCGGCAATCGTAACAGAAACCAAGAAGGTCTCCAGAGCATGAATTTGTCTGCCGTCCTGTTGCAAGCTAAAATTCCGATTGATATCATCGTACGAGCAGATAGAAGCATCATGGAAAAATGAAATCCGTTCCATTTGCGGCGCAACAAAAAAACCTGTTAAAGGAACTTCTCCAGGCAGGCGCTGTTCTGACCGGGGACGCCGTCCGGGCTCGCTTTGGCTTGCATTCCCCCATCTACTTCGACCTGCGGGAGAACTTGTACGCCCGGCCCGATCTGCTTTGGAAGGTGGGTGGAGAGTTTGCCCGCAAGATTTCTGAATTGACCTGCAACAGTCCGGCGCCGCAGTGCGTTGTCGGCGTTCCGGACACCGCCACTCCGCTGGCGCTGGCAGCCGTTCTGTATGCTTGGAAGGAACAACTCCGCCCTGCGATCTTCTATGCTCTGCTACGAAAAGAGGGGAAGCAGTACCCCGGCCTGCCAGTGACACATTGGATCGGAGGAAAGGACCCCAGCGATTGCGAATACAACCTGATCGACGACGTGGTTGCCTCCGGGCTGACCAAGCGCACGGCAGCGCGAAAAATGCAACAGGAAGGCGTCCCTGTCCGGCGAATCATCGTCCTGTTTGACCGCCAGCAAGGAGACGGCCTCAGCAGCGAGGGATTCGAGTTTCACGGAATCTTCCCCGTGCGGAACGTTTTGGATTTCTATCTGGAAGAGAAACTCATCAGCGAGGAAGATCATCAAAGAATCAATCGGTTTCTTCGCTCCCGGCGATTTGATTCCGCCGCCGTATAGAAACCATTGCGCCCAGCAAGGCTTTCTGCCATATTCCTGCGGGAGCGATCGCTGCTCGCTGCTCGCAGAAAAGTTTGACGGAAGACGGTGGAATACCATTGAATCCAACGAGAGGGAACCATGTTTATCTGGAAATTTCTGGGATTGGAAGCGGACGAGCCAAAAAAAAAGAGTCAGGAAACCTCCGTCTCTGCAGAAACAGAGACCGTCCGCAAGATCGTCGGAGAATTGGGTCGGCTGGAGCGGGAAGAGGCTCGCTACATCGCCTCCTTCGCCTACCTTCTGAGCCGTGTGGCACACGCGGACCTGCACATCAGCCCGGAGGAGACGGAAGCAATGGAGCGCATCGTCAGAGAAAGAGGCGGCCTTCCCGTAGAGCAAGCGATCCTTGTGGTCCAAATGGCCAAGACCCGGAGCATCTTGTTCGGATATACCGAGAATTTCCTTGTCACCCGGGAGTTCCAAAAAATCGCCAGCCGCGAGCAGAAGCTTTCCCTGCTCGATTGCCTCTACGCGGTTTCCTCCGCCGACAAATCCATCTCCACGGTTGAGGATAACGAGATTCGCAAGATCTCCCGCGAGCTGCACCTCAGCCACCAAGATTTTGTCGCCGTCCGCCTGAAGTATCAGGACTACTTAGCCGTGCTGAAGAATTCTTCCTCGCCGGAGAAGGCTTGAGGAGCAAAACAGTTCAAGGATTTCGGCATGTATTTCAGCCCGGATTTTAATATCAAAATGTCTTCACCAGGCCCGTTTCAGAGTTGGCGTAATGTGTATTGCTGGTGAATTCATCCGAGCCGGGCACGGCTCCCTTCTCGGAATTATCGGAATAGTTCTCTTGCCTCACAAATCCGGCGGGAGATAATCGACTCGTATGAGTGGATTGCGGAAAAATCGACCCGGGAAGCCATTCAGCAGAAAAAGTTACTTTTGCAAAATGAACCCAATAAGCCCTTTAGAATCTTGGGACAGGGCTAATACAAAGTCAATTAGACCGGTTACAGTTCAGGTTCGCGTCTCTGAAAGAGAGGAGTAAGAAAGGATGCCTAAAATCCAGAGCCAAATGAATCCACTGTTTGGAGCAGCCTCTTGGCTATTGCTGGCAGCCCATGCACTCTTCGGCCAGCAGATGTCCTCCACCGTACCGGACACTGTCTATTACAACGGAAAAATCATTACAGTCGACGCAGCCTCCAGCATTACGGAAGCGTTTGCCGTAAAAGCCGACCGGTTTACGGCGATTGGCAGCAACAGCCAAGTGCGGGCTCTGGCAGGTCCGCAAACGCGCCTGGTGGACCTGAGGGAACACGCGGTCATCCCAGGGCTGATGGACAATCACAATCACCAGTACCACGCGGGATTGATGTCGTTGCGCGGCATTGATATGCAGGACGTTCCCTCCCTGGCTGAGATGCTCAATCGAATTCGCCGGGCGGCGGCCGCTGCCCCGCCCGGACAGTCGGTCTACACCACCACGGGTTGGAATCCATCTGAGTTTCCGGAGAACCGGACGCCCACCCGGCAGGAGCTGGACCAATCCGCGCCGAATCATCCGGTGGTGGTTTACCGGAGCCGCGGCTTGGTCTATGTGAACAGCGCTGCACTGGCTGCGCTCGGCATCACGCGTGATACGGATGCCATCGGGGCGGCTACCGTTGAGAAAGATGCTTCCGGCGAGCCTACCGGCGTCATCCGCGGGTCGCCCGCCTCCGTACTGAACCTCACTGCCGCTGTGGTTCCCCAGCCCACGCTCGAAGAAAAGAAGGAATTGATTCTCCAAATCCAGCAACAGCAACACAGTGTGGGCTTGACCGGCATACGCGAATTGCAGCTCCACCCGGACGTCATGAGGGCCTACTATGCTCTGTGGCGGGAAGGCAAGCTCACCATGCGCGTCAGCATGGGTTTGGAACTGAACGCGGGAGAAGAAGACCGTCTGGAGGAGATGCTGAGCCCGTGGGGGGTGGGGGCCGGGTTCGGCGATCACTGGCTTCGCATCGATTGCGTTGCAGAATACAACCCCGGCGATTTGTTGCGGGAGCCGTTCGTCGAGCCGGGGGGAAACTACTATGGCCAGGCGCGGCTGCCCGAAGAAAAGTTCCGGGAAGCGATCCTTTTAATTAACCGCTATGGCTGGCGTCCCTCCATCCACGTCAATGGGGACAGGACCCTGGATATGGTGCTGGACGCTTACGAAGCCGCCGATGGCGAGAGATCGATCCGCGATAAACGCTGGGTTGTGGAGCACATTCCGCTGGTACATCCGGACCAGATGGAACGCATGAAGCGCCTCGGTGTGGTGGTGTCGGCACAAATCCAGCCCTACACGGGAGCCGGCGGCATGGTTCAGAGGTGGGGAAAACAACGAGCCGAACGCGCCGTGCCGATGCGCGAATTGCTGGACCACGGCTTGATTGTATCCGGAGGAACCGACTGGCCGGGCCGCACCAACAATCCCTTCTTGAACATTTACTTCTATGTCACCCGAAATACCGTGGAACTGGGGCCGTTTGGTGTCGCGCAGAAAATTAGCCGTCAGGAAGCGATCCGCGTGGAATCCCTCATCAACGCCTACCTCACTTATGAAGAAAATATCAAAGGTTCAATCGAGCCCGGCAAACTGGCGGATTTCGTAATCCTTTCCAGCGATATCCTGACGGTTCCGGAGGAACAGATTCGCACGATCCGACCTCTGGCCACTTACACGGGCGGACGGAAGGTCTTTTCCAGCTCCGAGGGAGGTTTTTGATACTCCTGTACAAACCAAACACAGAGGAGGAAAAGCATGACCAGGGTTTTATTATTCATCACGTCATTCTTCGTCACGTCCATTGTTTTCGGAGTGATCCCGCTGGCGGCTCTTGCGCAGGTCAAAGACTTCACGCCCGTCACGCAAGAGATGCTTTTAAATCCTCCTCCGGGCGACTGGCTCATGTTCAGCCGAACCTACGACAACCAGCGGTTCAGTCCGCTCGATCAGGTCAACCGGCAAAATGTGGATCAGCTTCGCATGGCCTGGGTGCGGGGGATGGGACCCGGCATCCATGAAAATATACCTATCGTTCACGGGGGTGTCATGTACGTTGCCAACCCCGGAGCTGTCATCCATGCTCTCGATGCCACCAACGGCGATCTGCTTTGGGAGTACCAGCGGAAGTTGCCCGCCGACTTGAGTAACTTCATTGGCAATGCCGGAAGAGCCCGCTCCATCGCCATCTTTGAAGACCTCGTTTTCTACGCTGCACCCGACGGTTACCTGTTGGGCTTGGATGCCCGTACAGGTGAGTTGAGGTGGGAAACCCAGGTTCACGATTATACGACCGGCACGCAGCACACCACTGGTCCCACAGTAGTAGAGGGCAAGCTCATTACGGGGCGGGGCTGCAGCGGGTCGCGAGCCGGATGCTTCATCGCAGCGCACGACGCGCGGACGGGAAATGAACTTTGGAAGTTTTACACCACTCCAGCGCCGGACGAGCCGCTGGGCGACTCCTGGGGAACCGTGCCCGTGGAAAAAAGGATGGCGTCGCCTTGGGGATTGCCGGGAGCATACGACCCGGTGCGCAAACTGGTTTACTGGGGAATCGCCAATCCCAAGCCGCACACCCGGCTGAAACGCCACAACGGGAACGTGGATGACATCCCGCGATCCGCGCCGGCTGATCTTTACAGCAACTCGACCGTGGCGCTCGATACAGACACCGGCAAGCTTGCCTGGTATTATCAGCATCTGCCGGGCGACGACTGGGACGCCGATCATACTCAGGAGAGAATCCTCCTTCGTACAGCCTTCAATCCTGATCCCTCGGCGGTCAAATGGATCAACCCCCTGATCCCTCGCGGCCAGGAACGGAACATCGCGGTCACGGTGGGCGAGCCTGGAGGGATATGGGTGCTGGACCGCGATACGGGTCAGTTTCTCTGGGCCACGCCCTTCCCCTATGACGTTCCGGAATTCCACATATCTCATATCGACGTGGAGACCGGAAAGACTTACATCAACTGGGACAAAGTCTTAAAGAAAGACGGGGACCGGCACATCGTTTGCTTTCAAAACACCAAGAGTTATTGGCCCATGGCTTATCATCCGGGCAACAACTCCCTGTACATCCCCTATCACGACTCCTGCCTCGATGTAACCGCCAACATGGAAACCGCGAATGGAAACGGACCCCGGACTGCCATTCCCCGTCCCGGCTCTGATCCCGGGGCATTCGCCGGGATTGCCAAGGTGAACGTGGCCACGGGCCGTATCGAGCGGATTTACACGGCGCCGATTCCCGGAAATGGCGCCATGCTGGCCACAGAGGGAGACCTGATTTTTTGGGGGGACATGGACCGAAGGTTCAGAGCCTTCGATGCCGATACCGGGAAGATTCTTTGGGAAACGATTGTTGGCGGGATCATTCAGATGAGCACCATAACCTACTCGGTCAGCGGGAAGCAGTACGTCGCAGTGCTGACCGGACATGGCGCATCGGGCACTCTAGGGCCTCTCCGCCAAGTCCCCGGACTCAATCCGCCTCGCGGTCACAATGCGATTTATGTTTTTGCTTTGCCGGACCAGCAATAAACGAGACCGTTTGAATTCAGGCTCTCTAGTTATTGAGGAATACCGAAGAAGCGATACACAGTCGAACAGATTATCCGACATCTTAGAGATGCGGAAGTAGAACTAGCGAAGGGCCTACGGCTCTGAATCGGGTTGCTTATTACAGGACTCGCTCTATACCTTCACGGAAGCGCCTCAAGCGTCAGCATGATTATTTCGGGACGCCGACCTTAAATTTTTTCGGAGCAGATAGACCGTGCCTGCTGCTAAAACAGCGGTCCCCAGCAAGCCTCCTTCCGGCCCGTAGTCACCCCCATGAAGCCAAATATATTCGGAGGAAGGCACAGCCTGCCAAGGCATCTGGATCACATCAATGCCGCTGACCGGAAGCCCTGCCAACGCCAAGGACCAGTTCCATGCAAAATGGAAGCTCAAGGGCAGCCAGAGAGCTTGGCTCTTGAGATAAGCGATTGAAAGCAGGATACCGGCCAGCATCGTGTTCAGAGTGCCGATGCTGAGGATCGTGGCGTGCGGGTTGGCTGCATGCATCACTCCGAACAGTAGCGAGGAGATCGCCACTGCCACATAGGCATTGGTTCCTTCCACCAACCGCTGAAATGGATATCCGCGAAACAGCAACTCCTCATAGCCGGCCGCCACCACTAAGATGCCGGTGGTGACAGACAGGTCTTCCAGTGCGGAAATCGTGCCAGCGCCAGAAGGTTGAAAACGAATCACCCCAACCGCCCACTCCACCACCGTCACTGTCCCCACCAGAGTCATGCCTCCCGCCATGCCCAAAGCCATCTCGCCGAGCGATTTGCGGGGCCGCGCCAAGCCCACCGCATGAAAGGGCTGGTGTTCAAACACGCGCATCATAAACCATGTGGCGAGGGTGGTGGATGCCAAGGTGGCCACCAGGGCAGGCACCGGATCCGCATGGATCATAAGCATCAGGAGGAGAAAAAAGAGGACGAACAGCAGCAGCCTCCATCCGGCGCGGAGGCGGCCTTCGATCAGAAAGATGAATTGGGCAATCTCGCCGAGTGTCAAAAGAACCGCCCTTCCAGTGTGGCTGCCTTGCAATGGACAGACTCACTGTGATCCCGCAGACAGCTATCGGGAGGCAGACTGTTCCGGCATGGCTCTGCTGCTCACTTCGAGCCCCTTGGCGGAAACTTGAAAAGGCAGTATGGAAGCGCCTAACCGGCGCAAAACAGCTTCCAGCTGCGGCCGTGCCTCCGGCTCGGTCAGAAACAGAACGCAACCACCTCCACCAGCTCCACAGGCTTTGGCGGCCAGAGCGCCGTTGCGGCGCGCGGCAGCTACTAACCGTCCGATCCCAGGGGTCGAAATCCCCGGATAGTTCTTCTTGCGAGCCTCCCACTCCTGATTCAGCAACTCACCCGTCCGTCGCCAGTCGTGCATCTCCAGAGCGCGGCGCATCTCCGTTGCAATAGCCGCTATGCGGCTAAAATGACGGATGACCCGCCGCTCCCCGTCCATATGGGCTTTAAATACTTCCCAGTTATTGACTCCGGAATTGCGCGACTGGCCTGTGTAGCACAAAAGGAACCGCGCGCTCAGTTGTTTGGAACTGACCCGGAGCCTTTCGCGAAAAACGCCGTGGGGCGTCAGACGAATTGAGTGAGCCCCGCCGTATACGGCTGAATAATAATCCTGTTCTCCTGTGGGGACCCGGAGAACCTGCGCCTCCACATTGCGCGCTGTTTCGATCAACTTCGGCAATGGCAACCTGCGGCCGGCAAACCGGCTCAGCACGCCGCATATGGCGATATTGAGAGCCGAAGAACCGCCCAGGCCCGACCCTGCAGGGACGTCGGAATCTGTGGTGAGCGTGAAGCCCTTCTGCGGTTCAAACGCCGTTACCAGACGGGCCAGTAGCGGCAACCGGCAGGATTTCGCCCGCGCCAGGACGTCGAGCGAAGAAAATCTTTCCCGGAGGCGGAGGTCGCGCGATACAAACTCAATGGTTTTGCCGCGCCGCGCAGTCAGCCAGCAGCGAGCGTAGTAATTGACCGCAAAATTCAGAGTTTGGGCGTCCCTGTGAAACAGGTACAGAGGCCAGATATCGAGAGTGCCGCCGGCCAAGTCTACCCGCGCCGGGGCTTGGGACTGAAAGGTCATGGTGGAGTTGGAATTCAGGTGCTCCGTATCCGGCTAGAGGCAATTCTTGAAAAAATCGACTGCAACCGAATCAATCTCCTGAGAGCTGAGCGAGTTCGGCATTTCCGATGAGGGCTGAAAATCATTCCCGGCTCCTTCCACCCAGATCATCTCCGCTCTCTGCCCCGGCCTCATGCCGCCGCCCCATGGCATTTCTTGTACTTCTTGCCGCTTCCGCAGGGACAGGGCTGGTTGCGGCCCACTTTCGCACTCGTCCGCACCACCGTTTTGACCGCGGGAGAGCCGTCCCCTGCTCCGCTCAAAATCATCTCCGCCTGCTGCCTTTGCTGGCGGCGCTCAATCTCCCGAACCTGCTCCTCCTCCTGCACCGGTCGCATCAGGAACAGATACCGAAGCACCTCTTCATCGATGCGGTTCATCATGGCCTGAAACATCTGGTAGGATTCTTTCTTGTACTCGACCAGCGGGTCCTTCTGTCCGTAACCGCGCAGGCCAATACCTTCCTTCAGATCATCCATGGAGAGCAGATGATTCTTCCACTGGCTGTCGACCACCTGCAGCAAGATCATCTGCTCGTGCCAGCGCATCACGTCCGGCGTGAGCAGGGCTTCTTTTTCGTCGTACTTGCGGCGGAGTTTTTCAATCAGGGCACTCGTCAGTTCGTCATGATTTAGCTGGGTCGGATCGACCCCTTCGGCCCGCAGGTCCAATCCAAACTGGGTAAAGAAGCCATTGCGCAACCCTTTGAGGTCCCATTCATCAGGATGAATGTCCTTGGCACAGTGAGTCTCGACATGCTCCTTAGCCACATCCTCCGCAATCCCGAGGATGTATTCTTTCTGATCTTTGCTCTCCAGCAACTGGCGGCGCAGGTTGTAGACGGCCGTGCGCTGCCTGTTCATGACATCGTCGTATTCCAGCAGGTGTTTGCGGGCCTCAAAGTTTTGCCCTTCTACGGCCTTCTGCGCCGCCGCGATCCGTTTGGTAATCAGCCTGGATTCAATCGGCACGCCCTCTTCCATTCCCAGCTTCTGCATGATGCCGCTGACCCGCTCGCCCGCAAAGATGCGCAGCAGGTCGTCTTCCAGGGACAGATAGAAGCGGGAACTGCCCGGGTCGCCTTGCCGACCGGCGCGCCCTCGAAGCTGGTTGTCAATCCGCCGCGCTTCATGGCGCTCGGTCCCGATGATGTGCAGGCCGCCCAGCGCCACGACCTCATCGTGTTCCTTATCCACGGCAGGCTGAAACCGTGCCGTAGCCTCCTGCAACTGCTCCGCCGTGGCGCTCTCCGGAGCGATGCTGCGCTTGCGCATGTAATCCCGGGCAAGAAACTCCGGGTTGCCGCCGAGCAGGATATCCGTGCCGCGGCCGGCCATGTTGGTGGCGATGGTCACGGCGCCCTTCCGTCCGGCCTGGGCCACAATTTCGGCTTCCTTGGCGTGATACTTCGCATTCAAGACCACGTGTTTGATGCCGGTTCTCTTCAACAGACTGCTCAGGCGCTCCGACCGCTCAATGGAAACGGTTCCCACCAATACAGGCTGCCCCTTCTGATGCAACTCCTGAATCTCCCCGACCGCCGCATCGAACTTCTCGCGCTCGGTGCGGAAAACCACATCGGGATTCTCCTGCCGCCGCAACAGCTGGTTGGTCGGAATGACGGATACTTCCAGGTTGTAGGTCTTCTCGAACTCCGCCGCCTCGGTTTCGGCCGTTCCGGTCATGCCGGCAAGCTTCGAGTACATGCGGAAGTAGTTCTGGAAGGTGACGGTCGCGAGCGTTTGCGTTTGCCGTTCGATTTTCACGCCTTCCTTGGCCTCGACGGCTTCGTGCAACCCGTCACTCCACCTTCGTCCCGGCATCAGGCGGCCGGTGAACTCATCGACGATGACAACGGCGTTGTCCACAATGACGTACTCGTCATCCTTCTCATAAAGCACATACGCCTTCAAAAGCTGCCGGATGGCCTCATTCTTGGCCCATCGCCGCTCCGCCAGGCGGGGAATCCGGGCAATAAGCTGCGCCTGCTCTTCCTCATCCAAATCCGTTCGTGCTTCAACTCTTCGGACCTGCTCATCCACATCGAGAATCGAAAAGGAGTCGTAAGATTGTTCCAACTCGCGCAGAGCTTGCGCCTGCTCTTCCGGTGTGAACTCGGAATTTTCTTCGATCTGCTGATGCTCCCAAGCCAGATCAGCCTTGGCCAGTTCATCCATCAATGCAGGCGCCAATTGCATGCGGCCCTGCGAATTCAAGTCCACGATGCGAGACTTTTCATTGACGGTAAAGTAGAGTGGCTCCAGCAACTCCCTCTCGTAGTCCCCGGAGAGCCGCCGCTCCAACTGACCGGTCAGATGCTTGATGCTGGGATCCTCCAACAGTTCCAGCAGAGGCTTGAACTTGGGGGCTCCCCGCTTGGCCCGCACTAGTTTTTGGCTGGCCGCCGCGCGAGCCTCCTCGTCTCCTTCCAGCAACTGCTTGGCTTCTTGGAGCAGTTTGCGTACCAAGCCGATTTGTTTATTGACCAGCTTCTCCACCAAAGGTTTCAGTTCTTTGAAATACGTGGGAGTGTGCTGTTCGGCTGTTCCGCTGATAATCAGGGGCGTGCGAGCCTCATCGATCAAAATGGAGTCCACCTCGTCCACGATGGCAAAATGATGGCCTCGCTGCACGCAGTCGCGCAGGTCAAACTTCATGTTGTCGCGAAGATAGTCAAAGCCAAACTCGTTGTTGGTTCCGTAGGTGACGTCACAGGCGTAGGCCTCCCGGCGCTGTTTCTCATCCATGTCGTGGACAATCACTCCCACGGTCAGGCCCAGAGAACTGTAGATCTTACCCATCCATTCCGAGTCGCGCCGGGCCAGGTAATCGTTGACCGTGACTACATGGACGCCTTTTCCTTCCAGAGCGTTGAGAAAGACAGGCAGCGTGGCAACCAGGGTTTTTCCTTCGCCGGTTTTCATCTCCGCGATTTTGCCCCGGTGCAGAACAATGCCGCCGCTGAGCTGAACGTCAAAGTGGCGCATGGCAAGCCTGCGGCGGCCTGCCTCCCGCACCACCGCAAAGGCATCAACCAGCAGATCGTCCAAGGTTTCGCCCGCAGCCAGACGCTTGCGAAACTCGCCGGTCTTGGCCTGCAACTGCTCGTCGGAAAGGTGCTGGAGCGCCGGTTCCAGTTCTCCGATGGCCCGAACCAGGGGCTTCATCCGTTTCAGCTCGCGCTCATTCCTGGTGCCGATTATTCTAGTCAGTAAAGAACCGATCATGGTTTTCCTACACCATTATATGGGCGTCGTGGGCAAGCAACAAGGTGGGTGTCTCCTTACAGACAATGCCGTCACCCTCCTAATCGTTTGTGGGTGTAATAGTCGCACGGATCGGTAAAAAGAAGCGCGATTCCTAAGAAAAACAGTCCGATGGCCCATCCGCCCAGCACGTCACTCGGCCAGTGGACTCCCAGATAGACGCGGCTGTAACCGACCGCCAGAGGCAAAACCGCAATCATCAGCAGCAACAATTTCCGCACAGCGCCGCTGAAAATTCGGAAACCAAACCGCGAAGAAGCGCCTGTCATCAAAATCAGCAGGTAGAAAAACACATACAGGGAATCGGCAGCATGCCCGCTCGGAAATGCATTTCCGGAAGCAGGAATCAAAGACGGAACCGGCGGGCGGTCCCGCTCCACCAGCCATTTGAGCAGTTGCACGGTCGCACTGGTCATGCCCCATCCCAGCGCCAGCCACACGGCGGCCGCAGTTCGCTTCCCCAGCCAGAACAGCAAACTCAGCCCCGCCACAGCAGGAGCCAGATATACATTCGAGCCGAGCAGGCTGATTAGTCTCCAGAACCGCCTTGCGCCGGCATCGTTTCCCTGATAAATCACAAGGAGCAGATCGCTGTCATAGGTCCAGGCAAGAAAGACGGCCAAGCCCAGCAGTCCAATACAACCAGCCAACAGTAACCGTTCGAGAAAAAGAGGATGCCTTGGGAAAGCGGTCGCGCGGTTGCCTGCGGTTGAACAATGAAATGTCATCCGGATAACCGCCTTCCGATTCTTTGTCCCGCCAGCAACCTCAAGACTTACAGCTTGCGTTGCAGGACATTCCTTCTGCGCGCCTGGGCCTCTTCCCCGCCTGAACGATTCAGGGTAGTGAATGCTCCGCACCGGGTCAAGGGTTGCCGCACGGGCTCTTGCCAACCCGCCCTCCCTACCGGACAGCCAAGGGCGTTGTTCTATGTCGAGTAGTTTGCTAGCCTGAAAGCTGCAGGAAATCAACGAAGCTTCAAATAGCAGGACGAGATAACAAGGACGTAATCTTGCTCCCGAATGCAGGGAGTCCGGAATTCCGGCAAATGAACCAGAACCTCGAGGAAGAAAAACCTCCTTTCTTTAGCACTTGGCGGCGGCTCTACATTGCGGTGCTCGGCTATCTCTGTGCGCTGATCTTTCTGTTCTACGTATTCACCAAAGCTTTCCACTTTCCCTCATGAGATCACTCGACTGGGTTGTCTTAGTTGTCTTTCTTCTCTGGATTGTCGGCTACGGCATCTATAAGGGCCGCAGCAAAAGCGATACGATCCGGGGCTACCTGCTGGCGGATAAAACCATGCCTTGGTGGGCCATGGGACTGTCCATCATGGCTACCCAAGCCAGCGCCATCACCTTCATCGGCACCACCGGACAGGCCTATGTGGACGGGATGCGCTTCCTGCAGTTCTACTTCGGCCTGCCGATTGCCATGGTGATCCTCTCCGCCACGGTGGTGCCTCGGTTTCACAAAGCAAACGTCGTCACCGCTTACGAGTATCTGGAACAGCGCTTCGACGCGAAGACCCGCTTGGCGACGAGTATCATCTTCCTGATCCAGCGGGGCCTGGGGGTGGGGATTGCGCTTTATGCTCCCGCCGTAGTCCTCTCCCTGATTCTGGGCTGGAGCGAGCAGATTACCGTCATCGTCATGGCGGCCGTTGTCATCGCCTACGCTGTCCCGGGCGGCATCCGCGCGGTTACTTGGACCGACGTGCAGCAGATGCTGCTGATCATTCTCGGCGTCGTCGTGGCTTTTCTGACCGCCATCCTGTCGCTTCCGCCGGACGTCTCGGTAGGCGATGCGTTTTACCTGGCAGGAGCCTCAGGCCGCTTGAACGCCGTGGACCTGTCGTTCGATCTCAACAACCGTTACAACCTGTGGTCGGGGCTTTTCGGCGGAATGTTTCTGGCCCTGGCCTATTTCGGCACCGACCAATCCCAAGTCCAGCGCTACCTGCAAGGCAAGTCCATCTCCCACAGCCGCAACAGCCTGATCTTCAACGCCTGCGCCAAATTGCCGCTGCAATTTTTTATTCTGCTGACCGGAGCGATGGTCTTCGTGTTCTATCAGTTTGAGCGGCCACCCATGCTGTTCAATCAGGCCGAGGCTGCCAAGATTGAACGCCTGGAGGGAACTCCTCTGGCCGGACGCTATGAAGTGGCTCAGGAAAACTACCAGCAAGCCCACCAGCAACGCCAGCAGGTGGCGCGTAATCTGATTCAAAACAGGCACAGCGACACAAACCTTCCAGGCACTAACCCCGATGCTGGTCCCCAGCAACTGAAAGAAGCCAACCAGGCCGTGGAGGATGCGCGGCAAGAAGGAATTCAACTGCTGCGCGAGGTAAATTCCGGAAGCGACTATAACGACACCAATTATATCTTTCTGAATTTTGTGACCAGCTATTTTCCGCTTGGGGTCGTGGGACTCATCATTGCGGCCATCTTTGCCGCCGCAATGTCCAGCATCTCCTCGGAACTGAACTCGCTGTCTGCCACGACGCTCATCGATCTCTACCGCCGCCACTGGAAGCGGCAGTCGACCGAGGCGCACTACGTCCGGGTTGCCAAGATGGGAACCGCCTTCTGGGGCGTCTACGCTGCTGTCTTTGCGAGTTTTGCGGGGGGTTTTGGTTCTTTGATCGAGGCCGTCAACAGCATCGGCTCGCTGTTTTACGGCTCCGTGCTGGGAGTCTTTGTACTTGCCTTCGGTTTCCCGAGAGCCACAGGCAACGGGGCATTTATTGGATTGATCGTGGGTGAGATCGCGGTGATTGCCACTAGCGTTTTTACGGGTGTCTCTTTTCTTTGGTACAACGTGATCGGCTGCCTGGTGGTGGTGGGGGTGGGAATGGCGGTGAGCGCCGCTCGTAAATGATCCGCTTGACTCACGTTGGGTCCTCGAAGATCACCCAACGTAACTTACATTGACCGCGAGTACATTGGTTGTACTCATTGATTAACCGGCTTTTCATCAGCCAGAAGTGTGTTCCACAAAGGCAATATGGAATCCCCTCATTAGCACACTATCCAGCCTTCCTCACTCCCTCCGCCCCAGCTTAACCACGGCCCGGATCTCTTGCTCACCTCTGAGGATCACAACAGGGACCTCATCATCAGGGCTCTTGCCGCGCAGAGCGTAGGTGAAGTCATAAATGCTTCGCATCTGGTTCCCGTCAAACTCGATGAGGATGTCTCCCGCCTGCAAGCCCGCCAGGGCAGCCGGGCTGCCTTCCCGGACATCTGCGAACTTCACTCCTTTTTCATTCTCGCCGAAATCGGGGACGCTCCCAAAATAAGTTCCGTAACCGCTGCCGCCTTCACCTGCCCGGCCACGATTTCTCCTCTGACGACGCACCCGGGTAAACTGCGGACGTTCGTCCTCTGCGTCGATCTTCTGGACCACGCGGCTCACCAACTCCAGCAGGCGCACCGTATTTTCCGTTTCGAGCTTTTCCCAGGTGTCAGAGGGTTTGTGGTAGTCGGAGTGCAAGCCAGAGAAGAAGAACATCACCGGCACCTGCTTCCGGTTGAAGGAGACATGGTCGCTGGCGTCATAACCGGCGTCAGAAAACTCGATCTGGAAAGCTGGGCCCCGGTTTTCCTGTTCCACATTTTCCTGCTCTACTAGCTGGCGGAAGCTGGGAGACGTGCCCACCCCGCCGATATAGAGCTTGTTCTGTTTCACCCTTCCGATCATGTCCAGATTCAGCATCGCAATCGTGCGATCAAGCCGGATGAGAGGCTCTTCCACATAGTGGGCCGAACCGAGCAACCCCAACTCCTCCCCGGCAAAGGCCAGGAAGAGAACTGAACGGCGCAACTGGCCGCGTTCGGCGCTGAAGGCGCGGGCCAACTCTAGTATGCCGGCAGTGCCCGATGCATTGTCGTCAGCCCCGTTGTGAATTTGCCCCGCCAGCCGGGGAGACATGCTGTTCTGCTCCCCCAGTCCCAGGTGATCGTAGTGTGCGCCGAGGATGATGACCTCGTCGCGCAGAACAGGATCGCTGCCCGGTAAAAAACCTGCGACATTCTTCAGAACACGCTTGCGGTGCAGCACGTCGGCCCGGAGTTTCACCTGAATGGTGTCAGGCAGGAGAGAAGAGCGGGGTGTGAGATCACCGTCAATCTCCTCCTGCAAATCCAACAGTGAAATGTCCGCCTGGCTCATCCACTCTTCCACCACGTCCTGCTTGACGTGAACGGCCAGCATCCCCAGATTGGACGGGCCGCCGGCCCTTCCGAACCGCACAAGCTCATCTTCGCTTCCCCTGTGGTTGAGCGGGTCGTTTACCAGCAGCATGGCCACTGCACCGTGGTTCCGGGCATTGATTGCCTTGTTCACCAGCCCCGCATGCCTCGTAAACCGCCTTCCCTGAAAGACGCTGTCGCCGTCGTTTTCCTGCGGCTCATGGCGCAGCACGAGGACCACCTTTCCCTCAACATCGATGCCGTCATAGTCATCGTAGCCGTATTCCGGCGCCGTGATGCCATATCCTACGAAGACCAAGCTGCCGGTGCGCTCCCCGCTGCCGGACATGCTCAGCGGAATAAAGTGGGTGTGGATCTGGTAGGAGCTGGTCGAAGGGCTAATGAGTGACAGGCTGTTGTCTTCGCCGAGTTCCGCACCCACATTGGCTGTAAAAGGCTGAAAATCCCCGCCCGGCAAAACCTCCAGGCCCGCCTTGCTGAACTGCTCGGCGATGTAGGCGGCAGCCTCTTCCAATTCCGGGATGTTATTTCCCCGCCCCCTCAGTTGGTCGCTCGACAAATATTTTGCGTCGGCGAGCCAGCGGTCGCTCTGAACGGAAATCTCCGCGAGCAACGACCCCTGAAAAACGGCGAGCAGGAGAAGCACTCGCACCGGCAAGGTAAGAATTGCAATAGCAGTTCCTCGCGGACCGCTCAGTGGACCGCCGATGATTTTGTTTTGCATGGCAATGATTTTCAAGAGAGCGGGCCGACGGGCCGCTCAAAGATTTGGCGGGGAAGCGCTACACTGGCCTGTTCAGCGGTTTCCAGCGCCCAGGAAGGGCTTTCCGGCACCCGGCGTTTCCAGAGTTCCTGCGAATTGCGGCAGCGAAACGCGTATAACAAAATGCCGCTCATAATCGTTACCGGAGGAATCAATAATACGATAATGCCAATATTCAGGGCCCGGATGCCCTCGGCACCTTGGGCGGCGGCGGTTGTATAGCACATGGAGCACTGGGCCAGCGCCGGAGAAGCGGCAATCCAGAAAGCCGCTGCAACCAGCACAATTGCCGGGAGCCATTTTCCTATGCGACTGACGCCATCCGGCACGGATCGTTCCCTCCGCAGATAGCCGTTATGGCCACCGCAACTCGAGCAGTCGGAAACTGTCGGGGAAGAACACGAAAAGCAAGCACGTCACCAGAACCCACATCGGGACCAGGGTCCAAACCAGACTCGCCCGCTCAAACCGCAGATGCATGAAATAGGCCACAATCAAGGCGGCCTTGATTAGGGACAATCCCATTAGAATGATCAGCATGGGGGTTACCGCAAGCTGTATGTAGGCGAGAAGAACCTCCACTACCGTCATGCCCAGCAACGCAGCCCAGACGCCTAGATATAGGCGGGTGCCTCCTTCGGCATGTCCAATCGCTTGGTTCGCGCTCATTTCCTTTTATCCTCTTTTGTTTGCCCCATATCCCGTTAGCCCATATCGACCGACAGCAAATACACCAGCGGAAAGATGAACATCCAGACCAAATCGACAAAGTGCCAGTACAGTCCGCTGATCTCCACGTGGTCTGCCGTATAACGCCCTCGTTTGAACCCAGCCGCCATGATACCAAGAACGATAACTCCGATCGTCACGTGAAGCATGTGAAGGCCGGTCAGCGCGAAAAAGGTTCCGCCGAACAAGGGCGCGCCCCAGGCATTTTCAAATGGCCGCAAGCCTTGGTGGATCAGATCTCTCCACTCGTTCGCGTGCAGGATGAGGAACAGGACTCCTCCCAGCATCGTAAAGCCCATCCAGCGAACCGTGGCGCTTATCTTCCCTTCCTTGGCCGACGCCACGGCCATCACCATGGTGATGCTGCTCGACAGCAGACAAAACGTCATGACGCTGGCGACAATGATGCTCGGCCAAAAATGAAAGGGAGTAGGCCAATCTTCGTTCGCAACCCGGACGTAGCTGTAGGCAATCAGCAGGCTGCCAAAGGTCAGGGCATCGGAGATAATAAAAAGCCACATCCCCAATTTCTTCGAAGAAATCGCGTAGGGTGCAACTCCCCCTCCCCACACCGTAGCACCAGCCTGATCCACTCCTGCAGCAGCCACTTTCCTCACCTCCAAAACAGCATTAAACAAAGAATATAAAACCAGAGTCCATCCATGAAATGCCAATAAATAGCCGTCACTTCCAGCACCGTTCGCTTAGCCGGGCCCAGGCGGTAGCGACAAGCCTCAACGGTCACATAGAGAAGAGCAAGCACCCCAACCGCCAGGTGCACCCCGTGCGCGCCCGTCAACAGGTAGAAGAAGGAACTGCTGGGGTTGGTCGTCAGGTAAATGCCCTGGGAGGTTAGTTGCCTCCACGCCAGCAGTTGCCCAACCAGAAACGCAACTCCCAAAATCGCAGTGACCGACAGCCAGCGGTTGAACGCTTCCCGCAACCCAAGTTGCAAAATCCGTCGTGCGCGTTCCAGCGTCAGGCTACTGAGGATCAGCAGCACCGTATTCGCCCAAAGTATGGAAGGAATCCCAATCGGCTGCCAATCATCCGACAGTCCGCTGCGAACGATATAAGCGCTGGTGAAGGCAACAAACAGCATCGTGACGGCCACCAAAGCCAGCCACATGCCCGTGCGGTATATGCGCCTGCCAGCCCCTGGGGTAAAACCGCCAGGGCTGGAATCTCCAAATCCGCCGGGAGGAAAACTCCCGCCTCCTCCGCCCAGGGTGGCTTTCGGCCTTTGGGGTGCTATCGTCGTTGCCATAATTTTCAGAATCTCTTTACTATCTTTTCACTTGCGCTTCACCCGCGCCGATAGCCGCGACCTTGCCGCCGCAGAACCGCCGGAGGGCTTCAAGGCACCGGTTGCTCGGGAGCGGTCTGCATAATGTAGTCTTTCGCAGCGCCCGGCTTGCCGTACTCGTACGGTCCATGGTAAACGACCGGCTCCCGCCCACCAAAGTTGTCATGCGGAGGCGGTGAAGGAACAGTCCATTCCAGGGTAGTAGCCTCCCAGGGATTTTCCCCGGCCTTGGCCCCCCGGAACAGGCTCCATAGAAAGTTGGCGAGGAACAGGAACTGGGCCGAGATAGTGATGATGGCTGCAATCGAGATGAACAAGTGTAGTGGATCGAGCGCAATCAGAAACTCAAACTCGGTAGTATCGGGGTAGCGGCGCGGGTGCCCAGCCACACCCAGGAAATGCATCGGCATGAATATGGCGTACACGCCGATAAAGGTGAACCAGAAGTGGATTTTGCCCAGGCTGTCGTTCATCATCCGTCCGAACATCTTGGGAAACCAGTAGTAGGTGGCCGCAAAAATTCCGAAAATCGCCGCCACTCCCATGATCATGTGGAAGTGGCCGACCACGAAGTAGGTATCATGAAAATAAAGGTCCAGCGCGGGCTGACCGAGGAAGATGCCGCTCACGCCGCCGGTCACAAACAGGGAGACGAATCCAATCGCGTAGAGCATCGGGGTCGTAAAGCGGATCGAGCCGCCCCACAGAGTCCCCAACCAGTTGAACGTCTTGATGGCGGAAGGGACGCCGATGGCCATGGTCAATACCGAGAACGCAATGGCGGAGTAAGGGCTCATCCCGCTGATGAACATGTGATGCCCCCACACGAAGAACCCTAAAAAGCCGATGCCCAGAATAGCGTACACCATTGCCCGGTAGCCGAAGATGGGTTTGCGGGAAAAAGCGGAAAGAACCTGGGAAGTGACACCCATGCCGGGCAGGATCGCAATGTAAACCTCCGGATGGCCGAAAAACCAGAACAAGTGCTGCCAGAGCAGCGGGGATCCGCCCTTGTGAGGAAGAATCTGTCCGCTGACCACCAAGCCCGTCGGGATAAAAAAGCTTGTTCCGGCCGTTCGGTCCAGCAGCAGAAGAACTCCGCCCGCCAGAAGGACACCGAAAGCGAGCAAGCCCAGGATCGCCGTCACAAACCAAGCCCAGACGGTGAGCGGCATGCGCATCAGGGACATCCCTTTGGCCCGCAGGTCCAAAGTGGTGGCGATAAAATTTAACGCGGACATCAAGGCGCCGCCACAGAAAATCGCAATACTGATGATCCAAAGCGTTTGGCCGGCCCCCAGCCCCGGACCGGCAACCTCGCCCACGGCGCTTAGCGGCGGATAAGCAGTCCAACCGGCTATGGGTGCTCCGCCGGTCACAAAGAAAGCCGCCAGCATAACCAAAAAAGAAAGCAAGGTCACCCAGAACGAAAGCATGTTCAGGAACGGGAAGGCCATGTCGGCGGCGCCGATCTGGATGGGAAGAAAGTAGTTTCCAAAGCCGCCCTGGGGAGCGGTCGTGAGGACGAAAAACACCATGATGGTTCCATGCATCGTCATCAGCGCCAGATAGGCTTCCGGCGTCATGATGCCGTCGGGAACCAACGGCAATTCCGCGCTGGGCCAAGCCAGGCGGAGACGCATGTACAAAGACAAGCCCATGCCCACGAAGACTGCAACCAAGGCGAGAAGGTAATACTGGATTCCGATGATCTTATGGTCGTAGCTGAATATGTATTTGCGGATGAAACTCGTCGGAGCCTCGTGGTGAACGGCTACCGATCCTGCTGCTTCTGCCATTACTGTTTCCTCATCTATTGCGAGCCAATGTCCGGGTTAATCGATGCCCGGCGCTTATTCCAACGCATTGTCCCGGAGCCAGTCCTGAAAGTCCTGTTCCGACATCACCAGAAGATAGGTCCTCATCTGAGAGTGTCCCAGCCCGCACAATTCGGTGCACGGAACTTCATACCGGCCCACCGTATTCGCGGTGAAATGAAGCCGGGTCTCCATGCCGGGAACCACGTCTTGCTTGATCCGCATCTCACGCACAAAAAAACTATGGATGACGTCCTTGGAGCGCATAATCACTTCCACCGGGCGATCCACAGGTACTGCTATCACCGGCATCACCAAGTCGTCCGTGGCAGCCGGGTCGTCGTAATCCAGTCCCAGGGGATTTCCGACGGATTCATCCATGAGCTCCGGCGAGACGCGGCCAAACTGGCCATCCGGCCCCGAATAGCGGAAGTTCCATGCGAACTGCTGTGCCATGATCTCTATCTGAACGGCGTCGGCAGGCGCTTCCTGTAAATGCACCTGAGCCCAGATGTGCTGGCCTACCAAAACAAGACCGACAAAGAGGACAGCCGTTGCTGAGGTCCAAATGATTTCCATCTTCGTGTTTCCATGGGAATAATGTGCCCGCCCGCCCCGATCGCGATAGCGAAAGACCGCGTAACACAAACCCAACTGTGCGAAAAAGAAGATGATCCCGGTGACGACCAGAGTCAGCATGAACTGCTCGTCGTAGGCCGCTCTTTGTTCGGAGATGAGTGGGGGAAACCACCATATTTTCGCCGCGAAGATGTACATGGATGCAATGGTAATCAGACTGATCACCAGTGCGAGCAAAAGCGCCATAGTTCTGACTCCAGAATGAACTTTCGAGTGTATTCTGCCTCAGTGCCCCGGGTGGGGAACGCCTGACAAAAGCAGGAGTTTAGCAGCAAAGCCGGATTTTGGAAAGGAGAAATTTCCCCCATCCCTTCATATTGGTGCAAACGTCGCATCTCTGCATACATACGGTCGAGATTTCAAGCCGAAGGAAAACGAACTGGGAACCGCGAACGGGGAAAAAAGCATTGGGCTCAGCGGCAAAGGCGTGTAGATTAGGCCAACTGGCGGGAAGTTGCGGCGGGAATGAGTGAAAGTTCGCACGGAGGTGTAGGAGGACTATGGAATCATATGCTCTGGTGGCCTTGCTGCCTGTCATCTCGGTAATGATCTTTCTGGTGGTGCTTCGCTGGCCTGCCGTCAAGGCGATGCCGGTGGCATACGTCGTCACCATTGCCATCGCTCTGGTCATCTGGCGGGTCCCCCTGGTACAGGTTCTGGCCGCCAGCCTCCGCGGGGCCACCATCGCGGGCACGCTTCTTTGGATCATCTTCGGGTCCATCTTGCTGCTGTTCACCCTGCGGGAGAGCGGCGCGCTCAGCACCATTCGGCACGGCTTTCACGGCATCTCCCAGGACCACCGCATTCAGGCCATCCTGATAGCGTGGCTTTTCGGCTCCTTCATCGAAGGCGCCGCCGGCTTCGGAACTCCTGCGGCGGTGGCGGCGCCTATTCTGCTGGTGCTCGGATTCCCGGCCCTGGCAGCCGTCATGGTGTCGCTGATTATCCAGAGCACGCCGGTCACTTTCGGCGCCGTAGGAACACCCATCCTGGTAGGGATGGAACAGTCCTTGAATGTTCCACAGGTCGAAAGCGCCCTGGCGCAGGCGCAATTGCCGTATGCAGAATTCATCCAACAGATCGGAATCTTTGCCGCTGTTCCTCACGCCATCGTAGGAACCCTGATCCCTCTCGTCATGGTTGCCATGATGACGCGCTTTTTCGGCCGGCGAAGATCGTTTCGGGAAGGACTCGAAATATGGAAATTTGCCTGCTTCGCGGGCCTTGCCTTTACTATCCCCTATGTGATCGTCGCCATTTTTCTGGGACCGGAATTTCCTTCCCTGCTGGGGGGCCTGATAGGACTGGCGATTGTGGTACCGGCAGCGCGCAAGGGGTTTCTGATTCCCAGCGGTGAGCCCTGGGATTTCCCCCCCAAACAGGATTGGGAGCCCGAATGGATCGGGTCAATCGCCGCCGATCCTGACCAAAAGCAGGACCACGACCGCCATTCGCTGTTTCGCGCATGGACACCTTATTTGCTGGTCGCGGCGCTGCTGGTGGTGACACGCTTGCCGTTTCTACCTCTGAAGAGCTGGCTTACCTCAGTCGAATTCAGGTGGGCAGACATTCTGGGGACCGGCCTGTCGCAGGCCTTCCAACCCCTGTATCTGCCCGGAACCATCTTCGTGCTCGTCGCAGCCATCACCATCTGGCTTCACGGCATGAAGACTTCTGAAGTGAAAGAGGCATGGCGGGATGCCGTGCGAAAACTCGCTGGACCTTCGCTGGCGTTGCTGTTTGCCGTCGGCATGGTGAGGGTCTTTATCGACTCGGGAGAAAATGTCTCGGAGCTGGAGAGCATGCCGTTGGTCGTGGCGGAAGCGGCAGCGCGGCTGGCAGGGGCCGCGTGGCCGTTTTTTGCTCCCGCCATTGGGGCCCTGGGAGCCTTTGTTGCCGGGAGCAATACGGTCAGCGACCTGATGTTCAGCCTGTTCCAGTACGGGGTGGCAGACCGCATTGGCGTTTCGCATCTGGTGATTTTGGGATTGCAGGCGTTGGGAGGAGCAGCAGGAAACATGATCGCCGTTCACAATGTCGTTGCCGCCAGCGCCACCGTGGGACTCGTTGGGCGCGAAGGAGCGCTGATCCGCAAGACGATCCTGCCGTTGATCTATTACCTGACCGCTGCAGGCCTCCTGGGCTTGCTGTTCGCCTACACGATTTTCCCCAGCGCCTTTTAGTAGCACTGGAGCATTTCTCGTAAAGGTGTATACCCGCATTTCCCGTTTGAAATCGTAGAAGCAACCCTCGACTAACCTCCAACATCAATATTGATGCGGGTTCCAGCATCAACATTGCATTCCGGAGGTGTATACCTAATGGGTGAGAGCCAAAAACAGGCATTTCAACTGTCATTCAACCGGTTTTTGCGGGTTGCCTTTCAAGGATCGCGAGTGACATCCAACGGTGGGCTGATTCTGGTGCGAGAGCTGGACGAGCGATTGGGATTCGATGAACTCGTCGAACAGCACTTGACCGACTCTCGGGCAAACAATGCGCGGTTGTCTTTTGCGGACCTACTTCGACAGTCGGTCTACAGCCGTCTGGCTGGATACGAGGATGTGAACGATGCCGAGCGGCTATCTCAGGACCCGGCGTTGCGGCTGATCGGTTCGGAGAAGATTTGGGATCGAGGGGCGGCTCTGACTTCTCGGTTGCAGACCTTCGAGACGGAGATGCTGGCTGAGGAAGGGAACTTCGCAGGGCTGGCACGGGTGAACCGGGAACTGATCGGCAGAGCAGAAGCAATCCATTCGCACTACCGAACTGTGCTGGACATGGATTCGACCGAGATTCCGGTCTACGGGGAGCAGGAGAATAGCGCCTACAACGGGCACTTCGAGTCCACCTGCTATCACCCCCTGCTGTTATTCAATCGAGACGGCGACTGTCTGGCTGCCAAATTGCGACCGGGCAACGTCCACAGCGCCGAGGAATGGGAAGAACTTCTCCTGCCGGAGATCGAGCGGCAGCAGAAGCGGGGCAAGGAGGTGGTATTTCGTGCCGACGCGGCCTTTGCGAAGCCGGAGATTTACGAGGCGTTGGAGAAGCGGGGTGTGAAGTATGCCATCCGCATCCCTTCCAACGAGAACCTCCAGCGGGACATCGAGGAGTTGCTGAAACGTCCGGTAGGAAGGCCGGGCCAGAAGCCGTTGGTGGAGTACAAGGGGTTTCTGTACCAAGCCGAGAGTTGGAAGACGGCCCGACGGGTGGTAGCCAAGGTAGAACATCATCCGGGGGAGTTGTTCCCGCGAGTGGGGTTCATTGTGACGAACCTGACGCTTCCGAGTCGAGCGGTGGTGCGGTTCTATAATAAGCGAGGGACAGCAGAGCAGTGGATTAAGGAAGGCAAGCAGGCGGTGAAGATGACGCGGCTCAGTTGCCATCGGTTCCGGTCCAACGAGGTACGGCTGTGGCTGACCATCATTGCCTATAATCTGGGAAATCTGTGGCGGCGACTGGTGCTGCCACAGAGAATCGGGAACTGGTCCTTGACGAGCTTGCAGCAGCGGTTGGTGAAAACCGGAGGACGCCTGATTAAGCATGCCCGCTACTATTGGCTATTGCTGGCAGAGAGCCATCTGACTCGGCGGCTGTTTGCCAGCATGCTGGGGCGGATAAATGGGCTGTCGCTTCCGTCGGGATAGCCTAGCCTGCGGCACCCAATAAAATGATTCCGATATCCCCCGGGAATGGAGGGGTGTCTGAAAAAGCTGGTTCTGGAAGCCGAGGCGATGGGTTTTTGGGGACTCGGAAAGAGCGGCTGGAAGCCGCTGGCAGTATCTCGGAGAAAATATTGGGCTGGAAGTGCTCAGTTGAAGGCCAACGGGTTTATACTCACGAGTCGGAGGGCCAAAAAACTAATTCCGGGTATAACCGCCACGGCCTTAGGTAGTGACAGGTATTCCTGCCTGTCCGCTATAGTGTCCATTCTATATAATTGAAACTATTATATTTATATTTCTTATCCAAGCGTCTAATCACCCTGTAGATCACCCTTTGCAAACAGGGGCTGGGAATCCATTGATCCGTCGAAGAAATCTGACCAAGCCAGGGATATTTGTACCAGCGGAAGAGAGAGAGAATCTCATGGAGGAGGGCTAAAAGAGATGCCAATGGACAGGAAAGGAGAATTGCCGATCCGTTTTGCATGGGTGCATAGGACTGCTTTTACGCTGGGAAAGGATCCGGCCGAATTTTATAAGCTGTATGGAGATATTCGAGGTCAAGGCAGCGAATATTTCTGGAATATGGGAGTTGGAGAGGAAGGATGGGACAAGAGTTTTTGCACTACGGCAATAGCAAAAACCGTAGAGGCCCGTGCGCAAGACGACTTATCGACATGCAGGACCAAAGAGTCGCAGGATTACCTTTCCCATCTTGCGGCATTGAAGGCGGGATTACGAATTGCGCATCTGCACTCAATGCGAGATGGAGGCGTTGATGCCATCATTGATCTGGTGGAAGATGCGATGCGAGCTGGTGTGACGCTAGAACAGATCAAGGAAGCCAAAATAGGCATGGATCATACTGCTTGGGTGAGACCAGACCAAATACCCAAGTTAGTAAGATATGGCATTTGGGTGAACCCGCAGACTGTTTATCTTCTTTCGTATGCACGTCAGATGGTTGAAAACTATGATTATGAACTCTACCAAAAATGGCTTATGCCGGTCAAAAGTATTGTGGAGAGTGGAGTTCCATTGGTTTTAAGCACGGATGCGCATGTGTCAAGAACTGAGGACGACATCAAATATGAAGCCTCAATGCTCGAGTGGCCGTGGGGAAATAGTGTATGGCCGTTTTTGTCATCTTTCGTAACCCGCGACATCGGAGGCAGGGTTTGGAACCCAGCGGAGCGGTTAGACCGGATCACAGTTCTCAAAGGATTTACGACTTGGGCCGCAGAATATGTTCTGCGTGAGAAAGAATTGGGCTCGCTGGAGACAGGAAAGTTAGCCGACTTTATCGTTATTGACAAAGATTATTTTACGATTCCAGAAAACGATCTGGGGAAAATCGAGACTTTGCTGACGGCGGTTGGGGGCAATATAGTGTATCGAAGCTCTGAGTTTTGATGGAATCATGTGGAGTATTCAACAGCCGCAAATCTGAGGCAAGTGTAGCCCCGACTCCTATTAAACCTTGTAACGCGAATTACCGTGAATTATTCCGGTTCTTCTTAAACTTCATAATTTTTCTGGATTGCAACAAACTCAAGCAAGAGTTACTTGATTGACGGAGTTATTCCACTATTCCAGAAAACCGGATTTCGCTTGCAAATACAGACAAAAGGAGTCCAATCGATGAGATCAAACCAGGCAAAACCAATATTCTATTCGTTACTTCTTTTTTCTTTTCTGGCATGGGCTTGGGCGGTTCCCATTTCCCGGGCGCAAGCCCCGGACGTTTCCTTGTTGGAGAAGGTGGCAGTTTACCCCAGCTTAATCCTCCATAATGGGAAAATTGCGACCATGGACCAGAACATGACCTTTCATCAAGCCATGGCGATCCGTGGAGAAAGGGTTTGGAAACTGGGTGCCGATCAAGAACTCAGGCCGTTAGCCGGGCCACAGACGGAATTGGTCGATCTGAAAGGCCGGACCGTGGTGCCAGGCTTGAGACGCGCACACCCATCCACATCTATGGGCGTTGCCTCATCTCGGGGGGAAGTACGATGTGCAGCTCGCCCCGGTCTATGTGGATGGAAGAAATCTAGAAGAAGTCAAACTGAAGCTAGGACCTGCAATAAAGGGGAGAATACAGGAGGAAGGGCCCGACAAATGGGTCATGGTCAGCATTCCCTGGCAAATGGCGGATCGGGCCGTAGCCGGGCAAGGGATCACCAGGGCCGAGCTGGACGCCATCGCACCGCAAACGCCGGTTTACGTTACGTCCGGTTATTTTGCGGGAGTTTCCAACAGCAAGGCCAAAGACGCAATGGAAGACAGCTTTGGGAAGGAACTGTTCGGCCTGCGGGTGCTCTACATGATCCCTTATGACATCATCCTGTCCGGCAAGATTGATACCATTGCCGACATGCTGGTGGAAGAAATGGAAGAGAACGTCTCGTTTGGCATCACCGCCTTCGCCAGCCATATTGAGCCGGTGAATGTCTACAGAGCTCTCAGCCTGTTGCATTGCGAACGCAGGATGCCCGCCCGCTGGGCATGGGTCCATCGGACCGGTTTCAGCCTGGCGAAAGACCCGGTCGAGTTTTATAGTTTACTGGGGGGTTTTACCGGTCAAGGAGACAACTGGCTTTGGAACTTCGGCGTAGGAGCCGAAAGCTGGGGCCCATCCCGGTGTACCACGGCGGTGCCGAAGAACGAAGCCGTGCGGGAAGAGTTGAGGAGACGCGCAATCGAAGGTTGCGCTTACGTGCCGGGGGTGTGGGGTTACGACGCCCACTTGGCTGCCGTCAAGGGAGGTCTGCGGCTGGCTATTGTTCATGCCATCTATGACGGGGAGTTGGATGGAGCGATTCACCTGGCAGATCAAGTGATTCAGGAAGGAGCCCTGACGCTCGAACAAGTGCGCGAACCCGGATGGAGCTTTGATCATGGGCGTCTTATCCGGCCGGATCAGATTCCACTGGCTGGGAAGTATGGCTTCTGGATGAGTTTTCAAGGGATCATGTTTGCCAGTGCCCTTGATGAAGTTCCGCGCGATTTCGGGGATGAATATGTGCCTTGGATTAGCCCCGTTAACAGTTGGAAGAAGGCTGGAGCGCGTTTCATCCTCTCCAGTGATGCCCATGTCGGCTCACTGGATCCCCTAGCCGCGAAAATGATCGATCAATCTCTCATTAGGGATTGGCCCTATCATGACTCCATCTGGCCGTGGGTTGGTTTTTGGGTGACCCGGGAACTGTACGGGAAGGTCTGGACCCCTGAGGAGAGAATTGACCGGATCACGGCTTTGCGGGCCTGGACGAACTGGCCGGCCGAAAATCTGCTTCGCGGGAATGAACTGGGCTCACTGGAGCCGGGCAAGTTGGCGGATTTTGCCGTCATTGACAAGGATTACTTCACGATTCCAGACAGAGAACTGGTAACCATCCGGAACCTCATGACAGGAATCGGCGGGAAGATCGCATACAAGTCATCGAATTTTTAATCAGCACGCCGACGGAGTCCGAGAAGACTCACACTTCAGGGAGGCAGTATCCTTTCGGCAGTTTGAATGGAAGCGTCCTGGCCCCAGGGACTTTTGAATTTCACTAGATCATCTGAATTGCCCGTGAGACAACGGGTGCAGGGAGGCAGTCCTATGGAAAAGATACGAAGATTGAAATCGTTCTCTATTTTGCTGCTTGCATTCACGGTCTGGCTTTGGCCTTTGCAGGTTGTGGAGGCTCAAACTCCGAGCCAGACCGTCTTGGAAGAACTGGCGGTCTATCCCACCTTGATTGTCTACAACGGGAAGATTGCAACGATGGATCCAAACATGACCTTCCATCAGGCGATGGCGATTCGTGCAAACCGAGTTTGGAAACTGGGCACCGATCAAGAGATCAGGCCGTTAGCGGGACCACAAACGGAATTGATCGATCTCAAGGGCCGGACCGCGGTGCCGGGCCTGATAGACGCCCACAACCACCCTCATCTTTGGGCATTACCCCATCTAGGTCCGAAATACGATGTCCAGCTCGCTCCGGTTTTTCTGGATGAAAAGAATTTAGAGGACGTCAAACTGAAGCTAGAACCGGCTATCCGGGCAAGAATACAAAACGAAGGGTCCGACAAATGGATCATCGTCAGCATTCCCTGGCAGTTGGCCGATAGCGCCATTGCCAGGCAGGGCATCACGCGCGCTGAACTGGACCGAATTGCGCCCCAGACACCCGTTTTTCTTACCTCAGGCTACTTTGCGGGCATCTCCAACACCAAGGCAAAGGAGCTGATGGAGAAAAGTTTTGGAAAGGAGATGTTGGGTCTGCGGGCCTGGTACATGGTCCCGTACGACATCATTCTTCGGGACAAAATCCAAACCGTTGCCAACATGCTCGTTGAGGAAATGGAAGAAAATGTCTCGTTCGGCATCACGACATTCGCCAGCCACATCGAACCCCTGAACGTTTTTCGGGCCCTCAATCTGTTACACCGCGAGGGAAGGCTGCCCGGCCGGTGGGCTTGGGTCCATCGGACCGGTTTTAGCTTGGCGAAAGACCCGGCAGAGTTTTATCGATTGTTAGGGGATTTTACCGGTCAAGGAGATAACTGGATTTGGAATTTCGGGGTCGGAGCGGAGAGTTGGGGACCGAGCGGATGCACTTCAGCTGTCCCGCAAAGCGAAGAAATGCGTCAACAGCTGAGACGCCGCTCTATTGAAGGTTGTGCTTATGTGCCGGGCGTCTGGGGTTACGACGCTCACCTCGCTGCCGTCAAGGCGGGTCTGCGGCTGGCCATTGTTCATGCCATCTGGGACGGGGAGCTGGATGGCGCCATTCGGCTGGCGGATCAAGTGATCCGCGAGGGAGCTCTAACCATGGAACAGGTCCAGGAGCCTGGGTGGAGTTTCGATCACGGGCATATTATCCGTCCCGATCAAATTCCTCTGGCCGGGAAGTACCGCTTCTGGATGAGCTTTCAGGCATCCCAGTTCGCCAGCGCCCTTTCCACGATTTCGCCCAATTTCGGGGAGAATTATGTTCCCTGGATCATGCCTCTTAACAGTTGGAAGAAGGCCGGGGGACGTTTCATCATCTCCAGTGATGCTCATGTCGGCTCACTGGATCCCATGGCCGCGAAAATGATTGATCAATCGCTCATCAAGGATTGGCCTTACCACGATTCGATCTGGCCCTGGGTGAGTTTTTGGGTGACCCGGGAACTGCACGGGGAAGTTTGGACTCCCGAGGAGAGGATTGACCGCATCACCGCCCTGCGTGCCTGGACGAACTGGGCGGCGGACAATCTGCTTCGCGGGAAAGAGTTGGGATCGTTGGAGCCCGGCAAGCTGGCAGACTTTGCCGTCATTGACAAGGATTACTTCACGATTCCAGACAGCGAGCTGGTGACGATTAATAACCTCATGACCGTTGTAGACGGGAAGGTGGCATTCAGAGCCCAAAACTTTTAGTGAGTTAACTATGAAAAGACCAAAAACCATTTCGATCTTACTGCTTGTATTGGCAATCGGGCTTTGGCCCGCACAGGTTGCCGTTGGCCAGGCTCCGAGCCGGCAAGCCTTAGAACAATTGGCGGTCTACCCCAGTCTGATTGTTTATAACGCCAAGGTCTACACAATGGACGAGAACCTTTCTTCGCACCAAGCAATGGCGATCCGCGGAACCCGCATTTGGCAACTGGGAACCAATGACGCCATTCGGCGGTTGGCCGGTCCACAAACCAAGTTGATCGATGCAAAGGGCAGGGCGGTGCTCCCCGGCCTGATTGATGCCCACACCCATCCTCACCTTTGGGGGATGATGCATCTGGGATTCAAATATGATCCGCAATTGCAATGGCTCTACGTTGAGGGGAGGAATCTGGAGGAAGTGAAGAGCAGGTTTGGCGAGTCAATCAGTAGGCGAATTCAGCAGGCAGGGCCCGACAAGTGGGTGATCACATCGATCTCTCCCGCTTTCCGGCAGGCCATTGGGGAAGGAGGCATTACCCGGGCTGAGTTGGACCAGATAGCTCCTGATACTCCACTAGCGGTTATGACAGGAATCGTAGGCAATACGGTCACCAACACAAAGGCCAAGCAGGAAATGGAACGAGTTCTGGGGACGGAGGTAGACAACCTTCGGATCTGGTATCTCGTGACGTACGACCTCATCCTGAAAGGGAAAACAGAGCAAGTGGCCAGTTTAGTTTCCGAAGAGATGGCGGAAAACCTGCCTCTTGGTGTAACCACGGTTATGTCACACATTGAAAGCCCTCATGTTTTGAGTTCCGTGAACTACCTGGATCGGCAGGGGAAGATGCCGGTTCGTTGGGCCTGGGTCCATCGTATTGGGTATTCTCTCGCGAAGGACCCTGCGGAGTTCTATTCGCTGCTGGGAGACTTTGTGGGCCAAGGCAGCGAATATTTTTGGAATATTGGCGTCGGACAGGAGGGTTGGGCAAACGCTGCCTGTACCACCGCCGTTCCCCGAACCGAAGAGGCCCGCAAAGCGCAGAGGGCAAGCGCGCAAGGCTGCGAAATCACTCCCGGAACCCGTGGGTATGACGGTCATTTAGCGGCTGCTCGCCAAGGGATACGGCTGGCGAATTTGCATTTGTATACGGACAAAGCTCTCAATGCCGCTGTGGAGATTGCCGATAAGGTAATCCAAGAGGGCATCATGACCTTGGAGGAGATAAAACAACAGGGGTGGGGATTCGATCATGGCACATTCCTCCAACCAGAACTGGCAAAGACATTTGCCAAGTACGGATTCTGGATGGCTTTCCAGGCACGGTCGCTCACGAACGAGGAAACAGTAATGCAAAACTACGGACCGGAATACATTCCATGGGTGCTGCCTGTGAAAGCTTTTGCAGATGCCGGCGCGCGGTTCACGCTGAATACGGATTCGCATCTCGTACTGGGCCAATCCCATGAGGAGATGATGCAGGAAAAAATGATCGGCAAGGCTCTGTGGGGAACTTGGCCGGAGGAATGGCGCGACACCATTTGGCCGTGGCTGGGAGTTTGGGTGACCCGGGAAATTAACGGGAAAGTTTACAGTCCCCAAAACAAATTGGACCGGACCACGGTAATGAAAGCCTGGACCAATTGGCCCGCGGAATTCTTGCTCCGGCCGAACGATCTGGGGTCGCTCGAACCTGGAAAACTGGCAGACTTCATCGTGATCGATAAGGACTATTTCTCAGTGCCGGAAACGGAAATCAACAACCTCAAGACATTGATGACAGCCGTAGGTGGAGAGGTCAGATTCCGGGCTCCTGAATTCTGAATCCAGTTGTATGGAAGAACCGGCGATAAGCACAACAACGGGACATGTTTCGGATAGCTGTCATCGGTCCCACTGGGATTTCTTCCCGCCGGCACAGCGCCGGAGGCGCGAAAGAACATTGACCAGACCGATCTTTTGTACCAATCCTAGAGAGTGATTAGATGAAGGCGTTGGCTTCTTGAAACCGAGTAGACTAGGTCGTGATGGAACGACCCAGTCTCGGAAGTAAGGAGCTGAGCGATGCACCTAATCGGATGCGATTTTCACACACGTTTTCAGCAGATAGCAATGGTTGATTCTGTGACGGGCGAAATATTGAATCGTCGATTGGAGCATGGGACTGGTAAAGCACAGCAGTTATATAAAGCACTTCCGGCTCCGGCGCGCATCAGGATGGAAGCCACCGGCTAAACCAACTGGTTTGAGCGGATGCTCGCCGAGCAGACAGGCGTCTTCCATGGTTTTCTCCCAACTCCTTCCTTTCGTTGCTATTACACGGTTTGGGGGCGTCTGCTTTCGCTCGCAACGCCTACGCCTAGCCCGCTTGATGCGCGAGTTTTCTGACGGTTTCTTGACGGTGGTTGCTGTCACGACCATGCGCTACGGGCTGCGCAGCACATTTTCGAGCGCGATCCAGTCGTTGCGATAGCAGCGCTTGATGGCCTCCACCTGCTCCCGCAGTTCGCTCCCCGTTCCTCCTTTGATCCACTCCGTCGCGGTTGGAATCCCGAGTTGGACGAGCCGGTCCTGAAGTGCTGCATCGAGCCGGCAGGCCGCTCTGTCTTCACCGGAAGCCACTTCCCAGCCCAGTCCTGGAGCTGCTCCTGATGCTCGACCAAGTTCTTGCCGGCAATGAAGATCAGCTTGCACCGTTTTCCTTGGCGGCACCACATCACCCTCTTCGATCAGGTGGGGTTCCTATATGGCCTACTGACAACGGCGGGCTTTGCTCACCTCAAGAATCAGCCTGATCTACTGGCTGAACTCCTGGAGGATAGGTCGTCCTACGGCGAAACCTTCTTCGTACCCGTTCGTGCTCGCTGGCATGAGACATGGCGAGATGAGAGCGGCGACTTGGTCCAGGCGCTCAAGGACCTGAAGTTCGACATCGGTAACATGCTGAAAAAGGCCATTACCGCAGTCGAGGACGAATCAAGCTCACTCTAAGCCACCTACAGTTTCTGGCCCCTCGATCTTCGCAAGGACTTCTTCTAGGCCACATACGAGCCTATCGCAGATTTCCGAATCTTAGTCCTCGGTCATCATAATTGCTCGATTGACTTGGGGACTGCTCCTCCGCAGCACTATGTGGAGCATGAAATGTCCTCACAAGTCCGTCCACTGCCTCAACGAGTACGAGCTGATCCGCAAGTACCGTTGCGGCACTTGCAGCGGCGTCATGATGTGCGCATGCGACCGCGAGACTGGTGAACGCTTCCTTGCCCACCATCTACGGGAAGGGTGTGTGCTGGAGACTCAGGAGCGGATACCCGTCACCCTCGGGTTCGTCGACAACACTTGCCGCGAGTGCCGTGGGCTGCCAGTCGAAGCGCACCCGTGTGCAGCCATACCTGGCCGAACGAGCAAGATCAAACGCTACTACTGGCGCGAGTTGCAGTTCGGGGTGTTCAGACGGTTCGCGGATCGCGCAGAGGCCGCGGGCCTGGACAAGGGTGCTCTTCGGACCGACGAAGCCAAGGCGCTTAGGAGAGAAGTGGAGCGCGAAGTGCTCCACGAGACAAAGCAACTACACGCGAGCAACCCTAAGTACGACTTCAAGGAGACTTCGCAGGCCGAGTTCTTAGCACAACACGACGTAGAGGAAGTCCGCCTCGATGCCACCTTTGCACCCAAGACCGAAGGGAAGGGCATCGGCATCATGGACGGGACTGAGATTGTGGTCGCAAAGGAGTTTGCAGCCCGTCACTTCCAGCGTGCGGGTTGGTCCGTCTTGTTTAGTGAGAGCCGCCCATTCCATGTCCTGTTCGGCGTCTACCTGTGGCTCCTCATCCAGGATGGTGCGGACCCGCTCTGTGAAATGTGCGGATTTGCTGCGAAGATGGATTATCCTTTGCTGTCTCTCGCGGAGGGTGAGCAGTTCTTGATGTTGCAGCCCGATGACTTTGGCACCACCGGCTATGCCGAACGCAGGGCAGAGGCAATTGGCGAACACTTCGAGAGCATGCTCCCACCGGATCGGGGTGAGTTACTTTGGCTTTTCGACTACTGGATCGAAGGCAGCGCACCGCTTCGAGATTACCTCTGGGCGCACGATCCTTTCGCCGTGAAGAAGGCGCGCACCATTGTCGAGGTGCTTACCCCAGAGGCCGTTCTCCGCATCCTGCGATACCTCGTTGGCAACTACTGGGGGAGGTACCTCGGCTGGCCTGACCTGCTTGTCTACATGGAGGACGATTTCTTCTTCGCGGAAATCAAGGCCTCCAAGGACAAGCTCAGCGCGGAGCAGAAGCGATGGATCGTGGACAGCTCCTCCGAGTTGGATCTGCCGTTCAAGCTGGTCCAGATCCACCGCAGCGCAACTGCAACGGGATAGCCGCATCGTCTCGAAAGGAAAGCTCGACAATACTTAACTACAGGAGCTGGTTGAGCTTTGTAAACTTGGCAGGGTAGCGGCGGGAAATGGGCTGAAGCCTTTGATGGGTTCCCAGAAACCTGAACCAGCGCGGAAGCGAGTTTTGCGGCAAAATCAAAGCCTCCAGAAGGGGGGAGATTTGCCGTGAAGAAGAAGCGATTTTCGGTAGAGCAAATTGTCGGAGTGCTGAAGCAGGCCGAGGTCGGGGTACCGATCGGGGAGTTGGTGCGGCAGGTGGGGATTTCCGAGCAGACATTCTACCGCTGGAAGAAGCGGTACGCGAAGCTGGAGATTGACCAGGTCCGGCAGCTGAAGCAGTTGCAGGAGGAAAACCAGCGGCTGCAGCGGCTGGTGGCGGAGCTGACGCTGGACAAGACCATGCTGCAGGACGTGCTGGCAAAAAAATTCTAAAGCCTCCGCGACGCCGTCAGGTGGTGGGATACCTGCGTGGAGGCTACAAGGTGAGCGAGCGGCGCGCCTGTGTCGTGATTCGGTTGAACCGAGGGACATACCGATATCACAGCCACCAGGATCCACGCACGGAGCTGCGGATGAGGATGCGGGAGATCGCCGCGGTGCGGGTGCGCTACGGATGTCGCAAGATACTGGTGCTGCTGCAGCGGGAAGGCTGGCCGGTGGGCCAGTCGCTGGTGATGCGATTGTATCGGGAAGAAGGGCTGACGCTGCGGCGGACGGTGCCGAGGAAGCGCAGAGTGGCCGTGGAGCGGCGGGAAAGGATCAAGCCGGCCGGGCCGAACCAGGTCTGGAGTCTGGACTTGGTGTCCGATCAACTGGCGGACGGGAGACGGTTTCCAGCGCTGACGGTGGTGGATGTGTACACGCGGGAAAGCCTGGCCATCGCGGCTGGACAGAACCTGAGAGGGGAAGACGTGGTGCAGGTGCTACAGAGGGTCCAGCAAGAGCGCGGCGGGCCGCAGAGGCTGTTGTGTGATAATGGCAGCGAATTTTGCAGTCAGGTGGTGGACCTGTGGGCATATCAGAATGAGGTGAAGATCGACTTCTCGCGGCCAGGCAAGCCGACCGACAACGGGCATATCGAATCGTTCAACGGGACGTTCCGGGACGAATGTCTGAACACGCATTGGTTCACAACGCTGGCCGAAGCCAGGCAGATCATCGAGGCTTGGCGGAGGGAGTACAATGAGAGTCGGCCTCACAGAGCCCTGGGGGAGCGGACGCCGCACGAGCTCGCCTTTCGGATCGCAGCTAGCTGCGATCCGAAAGGCATGCAAAGCCCGCAAGACTCACCCTGAGCTTGGTACAGAATTCCGGGACCCCTCATTCGTCAGATTCTCTCTCACTTCACTTGGTACAAAATCTCGGCCCGGTCACCTGGGGGATAGCGGAATCATTTTCTTGGGTGCCTTTGCAGCCTAGGCTATCCCAACGGAAGTGATAGACCATCGGTCCGCCCCAGCATGCTAGCAAATAAACGTCTCGTCAGATGGCTCTCTGCCAGCAATAGCCAATAGTAGCGGGCATGCTTAATTAGATGTCCTCCGGTTTTGACCAATCGCTACTGTAATCTCGTTAGGGACCAGTTCCCGATTCTCTGTGGCAGCACCAGCCGCCGCCATAGATTTCCCAGATTGTAGGCAATGTTGGTCGCTGTGAAGTAGGCTTACGGTTTTACTAAGTTTTCTGGATCGACGTTTCTTTTTGGCCGGAGTTTTTGTGCGTGGCCGTTGAATACTTCCGCTATGTAAAAGTTCCCGTCGCTGTCCACGCTGAACTGGTGAGGTCCCCAGAGCGCGCCGGGGAAGATTCCGAATGTTCCCCAGGAGTAGTGAAACTTGTCGTTGAGGTCGTATTTCAGAAGCTTCTGCGTGACTCCGTCCGACACCCAGATGTGCTGGTCTTGCGAAAGCCGGAGAAAATACGGCGACATGATGTTCGGTCACTCCTCCAGGTATTTTCCGTTTTCGTCGTCAATTGAACTTTTGAGGGCCGCCTTCGAGATCAACGTGCCCCTGCAAGGATGCTTTTTTTTGGGGGGGTTATCCTTGACTTCTCTATCCTTGCGTGATAGGAAGCAGACATATAGGTTTCCCAAAGGGAAGTGCAAGGCAAGTCGAAGTTGTGTGATGCTAAACGAAACTCTTTCAACATCTGAGAAACCGGACGGGATAGAGCGCATTGGTGTGTTGCGGAAAATTAATCCTGCCAACATACAAACTATGGTCGGACCACAAGTTTGGCCTAAGAGGAGATAAGTCATGACTTCACGAAGGACTACCACCAAACCGATCTTTTGGGGGACCTTGCTTTGTTCTTTCCTGTTTGCTATTTCCTGGGCAGGTTATCTCCATGCCCAACTTACCACCGGAGCCATCTCCGGCACGGTGAAGGATCAAACCGAAGCCGTGTTGCCTGGGGCAGCGGTGATGGTGACCAATGTGGAGACGGGGAGTGTGCGCACATCTGCCGCGGGGAGCGAGGGAGGATACCGGATTTCTAACCTGCCGCCAGGCAGCTATGAGGTGCAAGCGGAACTCGCCGGATTTCAGACGGGCGTTCGAAGCGGTATCACCCTGAGCATCGGACGGGAGGCAGTGGTGGACCTCACCCTGCGGGTCGGAGATGTTACGGAGCGGGTGACGGTCACCGGCGAAGCTCCCCTGATTGAAACCACCACGGCCACTGTCGGCGGGGTGGTTGATTCACAACAGATGCGGGACATTCCTCTCAACGCGCGCAGCTTTCTCGAGTTGGTCCCCTTGCAAACCAACGCGCACTTTGCCGAATCTGGCGCGGTCAGTTCCGCCCATGGATTTGGCAAGAAGCTCTCCATCTCGGGCACGCGTTATGTTTCCAACAGCTTCCTTCTAGACGGGGCCGATGTCAACGATTTTTTTGGCGCCTCTGGCAGCGCCGCCGGGACGGTGGCGGGGGTTGAAACGGTGCGCGAGTTCGGGTGATTACCAACGCTTACGACGCGGAGTATGGGCGCCACGTCGGCGGGGTAATCAGCGCGGTGACCAAATCGGGCACCAATGCGATCCATGGCGCTCTCTTCGAATTCCTCCGCAATGACAACCTGGATGCGGCTGAGTGGGAGGATAACCGCACGAGCGCAGGCGTGAAGCCTGAGTTCCGGAGAAACCAGTTTGGCGCTGCGGTCGGAGGGCCGATCCTGAGGGATAAGACCTTCTTTTTCGGAAGTTTTGAAGGATTGCGAGAGGGGCTCGGTCAGACTAGAACTTTTAACGTCCCGGGGCAGGGTATGCGGATGGGGATCATCCGAGGGGAATTCATCGGGGTGGACCCGGCGATTCAGCCATATCTGGAACTCTATCCGGCTCCGCAGACACCAGATCGATCCGATGGGAGAGCCCAGCACTTCAAGGCATTCACTCAAACCACCGACCAGAATTACTGGATGGGCAAGGTCGATCATCGGTTTTCTGACTTCAATTCCATATTTGGCCGAATCACCTTCGACGATGCAGATCGGGTGCGGCCTGCAGCGAATGGATTTAACACCACCGAGGTGATAGCCACTTCGAGCCGTTTTGCCACCCTCGAGGGAACACACATCTTTTCACCGCGACTGCTCAGCAGGACCCACTTCTCCTTTAATCGCACCCGTAACGATGCTTTCGACGAAGGTATTGAAGGGTTCACATTCCCACTGGGGAGGTTCACCTTCGGCAATCAACCGGACATCCCGGGGCGCGTGGGTGTCTCAGGTCTTGTTACCTGGGGCGGAAGGCTGTTCAACCCTAAGAAATTCATCCAAAACATCATTCAGTTTAAGGAGGACATCTATTTCACCACCGGCCGGCACTCCTTCAAGTTTGGGGGCATGGTGGAGAGGTTTCAGTTAAATCTCAAGTCTTCTAGTAGCGGGGGCGGCACCTTTGACTTCGGCGGTTTGGACGACTTCCTGCAGAACGATGTGGCCAGATTTCGCGCCGTCGTACCCGGCTCGGATTTCGATCGCGGCTGGAGGCAAAGTCTGCTCGGCTTTTACCTCCACGACGACATTTCCGTGAGCCCAGGATTGACCCTCAATCTCGGACTGCGCTACGAATTTATCACGGTGCCTACGGAAGTGAACGGGAAGAGCGCGACCATTCGCGACACCACCGCGCCACACATTCACACGGTCACCCCGGCGACAATGGACATTGGCGATCCTTACTTATTGAATCCCTCCTTAAAAAACTTTGCCCCGCGGGTGGGTTTCGCCTGGGATATCTTTCAGAGTGGGAAAACCTCTCTCCGAGGTGGGGTGGGCATCTTCCACGATCAAATCCTGCCTAGTAATTATGTCTTTCCGGGAGTCCGAGCCACGCCTTTCTTTAACGTAGGGGAACTGAGGGGAGGCCCCGATGTAGAGGTTGATTTTCCCAACGCTTTCGACATCCAACGGGAGCTATTGGCGGGTCGGCCCCAGAACGTTGTGCTTGAATACGATGCATCGCAACCAGCAGTGATTAAATGGAGCCTGGATCTTCAGCAACAAATCGCTTCCGATACAACGCTGGAAGCGGGTTATTCCGCCACCCGCGGCACTCATTTGCTCCGAGGGGGGTTGAACGTCAATCTCACTCCCTCGGAATTTCGGGAGCATCCGGATGGGGGTCTCCGACGGTTCATCTTAGTGGGGGAGCCTCAGCCGAATCCTGCCTTCGGTCGATTCTGGGTCGGCCCCTGGGATGGCACCTCCGATTATCATGCTCTTCGATTGAGCTTGAAAAAGCGGTTCAGCCGGGGCTTCCAATTCCAGAGCTCTTACACTTTTTCCAGAACTACCGACGACTACTCCATCACTTTGGCAGGTGGCGATTGGGGCGCGGCCGATCGGAACCCCTACGCGAATGAAAAAGAGCATGGGCTTGCGGCGTTCGATGTCAGGCAAAGTTTTTATACAAACTTCCTGGTTGATCTTCCGGGTGGAAATTTGACCGGGGCGGCAGGCAAGCTCTTTGGCGGCTGGAGCGTGAGCAATCTCCTGCGTCTGAACAGTGGAAACCCCTTCAACCTCTCAGCAGACCAGCCGAGGCAAGGAAGCTCCCGAATGCAATTTGTAGGAGGTCCTAGGCTGGACTTGGTCCCCGGAGGCGACCAAAATCCCGTCCGTTCACAGAATCCAGATGAATACTTTGATCCGGCCCAGTTTAGTTTCCCGAAATCTTTCTTCCTGGGCAACGTAGGGCGAAATCACATCACCACCCCGGGAATCGCCAACTTCGACTTCACCCTGATGAAGGAAACCCCCCTATGGGGAGAGAATACCAACCTGCAATTTCGGGCGGAGTTTTTCAATCTCTTCAACCGACCTAATTTCGGAATCCCTGCCCGAAGCCTTTTTGATCGAAGAGGGAACCGTAGGAGCAACGCCGGAGAAATTACCACCACGAGAACCACTTCGCGCCAGATTCAGTTCGCTCTGAAGCTGGTGTTCTGACCGAAGAAGCGCTTTTTAACAAAACAATAGGGGCTGCGGAGCGACCACTTCTCCCTCAGCCCCACGCATTTCCCAACCAATTCGCTCATCGCGAACGCCTGCCACCACAACCGGCGTTGCTTCCGGGTGCGCTGTTAACCGTCGAGGACATGTCCTTGCACTGAGATCTTGCGCAGGCTGGAGGGGAGACAAGCCCCGCACAGCAACTCTGAAGAACAGCCAGAATGAGCCGCGATGCCATCCGAAAGAGGCCGTTGCGATCCGGGCTTGTAGTGACGTGGCAGGGGGCGTATGCTTTTGGGCTAAGGGAAAACTCAAAACGGAAATTCCTGCTAAGGAGGCTAAATCCAATGGAAAGAATAAGAAGAACGATGTTATTCGGTGTCAGTCTCTTCTTGCTCTGTGGGTTGGCCGGCGCCCAGAACACGGTTACTGTCCCGGAAGAAATTGTAACCTACCCCAACATGATTATTCACAACGGCAAGATTGCCACCATGGATGACACCTCCGTCGGCCTGAACACTTCGCCGGGAAGCTCCGCCGAAGCGATGGCCGTCCTGGATGACAAAATCCTGGCAATCGGGAGCAATGCACAGATTTTGCGTTTAGCCGGCCCCCAAACTGACAGGATTGATCTGAAAGGCAGGACGGTGATTCCCGGCATCGTGAACACCCATGTTCATATCCATAACGACGAATTGAACTACTGGGTAGGCCAGAATCCGGAGGTGCTGGCGGAACTGGCGGAGGCCTACAATATATCTGGCCTAACGGATGCAGAATTGGAGCAAGGGATCAAGCTGGCGGTTCAGGAACATGTCGGCAAAACCGCCCCAGGCCGTTGGGCCTTTATTGATGTAGGAACCAGCGGCGGAGGCGGCTCGGGAATGGGCCTGGGCGTGGCGTTCTTGGCAGGGAACAAGTTCACCAAGCAGATGTTGGACCAACTGGCCCCGGACCACCCCTTGATACTTCAATCTCACCCCTCCTATGTGGCGAATACTGCGTTCGTGGGCGCCGTGGAAAAGCTCTACGGCTCCGAACTTTCGCTCGAGGCGGCCGGAATCGATGAGCACGGAAGAGTCCGAGGCACGGCGCCCCAGTACAAACGGGGTTTGATCATCGATCAGTATTTCAATACCAGGGTAGGTGAGCTCGCCGAGATCGTCGAGCAGAGCCTGGCCAAAAACGCTGCCTTGGGAGTGACCACTTTCTCCTCCCACATCATGGGCCTGCGGTTTCTGGATGCCTTCAACATGCTGGTTCGGCAAAAGCGTATGCCGATCCGCTTCGCTTATACGCACTGGTTTGGTTTCCAGGCAGGCTATTCAGAAACGACCAACTTCTACCGGCGAATGGGCGACATGGCCGGCATGGGGGACGACTATATGTGGCAGGCTGCCGTGGGTCTGGGAAGCGTTGATTCCGGCCCACCCCGGTTTTGTTCCACCATGGAAGCCCCGCGGGCCGTGAAGGAAATGGAATGGTGCCAAAATGACTCCGGCAGCATTGCCTACGAGGCGACGCGGACGGCGATTGCCAACTACCAGCGAGTCGCCGTGGGCCATGCCTATGCGGACAAGGCAGTTGATTATTTCATGGACGCCATAGAGCATGCGATGCGCGACAATCCCGCGATCACGCTGGATTATATCCGCTCGCGACGCTTTACTTCCGACCACTGCGGTTTCTATCCGCGCAAGGAGCAGCTTCCCCGCATGGCCAAGCTGGGGATGATGATCAGTTGCGGAGGGAATGTGCTGAGCCGAAGTTACCCCTGGCTGCAGAAATATCGCCCCGAATACGCCAACCGGATCGCGCCGGCCCGAAGCGCCATCGAAGGGGGAGTGATCGTGACCGTGGAGGGTAGCGGGGTAAGCGGCAACGTAGGCCGCCCTTACTTTAGCTCTGCCTCTAATTTTATAACCCGGAATACCGAATATGGAGTCAAGGTAGCCCCGGAGGAGGCCATTGACCGCATTACTCTGATGAAGATGATGACTTCCTGGCCTGCGCGTTTTGTTCTCAAGGAGGACGTGTTGGGGACACTCGAGCCCGGAAAATTCGCCGACTTCGTAGTGCTGAGTAAAGACTATTTCACCGTGCCTGTGGAGGAATTTGCGGAGATCCTGCCGCTCATGACGGTAGTGGGAGGGAAGGTCGAGGTGTTGCGTAGCGAGTTTGCCCAAGAGTTGGGTCGCGGCACGATAGGACCCCAGATCGAGTTCAGAACCGGACGCCGCTACTCGGAGCCGGAGTAATAGCGGGAGCTGTTTTGTTCTCGGGGGGTTCCGGGCCAGTCCCGGGGTTTGTTCCCAATTGGGATCGAACGATCCGGAGGTGCGCTTTAGGACCCCTCGAACCCAAGAATCGCGATTGAAAACAGGGAGAAAAGGGTGCTTCCGCCACCCAGTTTTGTTACGTCGCCAGAGGTATTCCGTCATTGCCGGCAGCGCCTGAGATGGTGGCTTGTGGGAACACGAAAATGACCTTTCGCGATGTAAGACAAATCAAGGCCAACAAGAAGATCTTCCTGAATGTTAGCCGCTACTTGGTCTGGTCTGCTCCCCGAAAACTAAACCGATGTTGATGTCAGGGATTCGGTAGATTCTCGAAAGGACAGGAGGGTGTACCGAATGAAGAGATCACGATTTACGGAACGTCAGATTGCCTTTGCCCTGCAGCAGGCAGAGGCGGGGACTCCGGTGCTGGAAGTGTGCCGCAAGATGGGGATCACAGAACAGACCTTCTATCGATGGAATTCGTTCCCTACAACCACAGCACATCAAGAAGAATTCAGTCGTCTTGTCGCTGCAATGGATAGCGACTAGGAGCGGCCCTTTTCGCCGCTCCAACATCCAATGCGTTATCGGAAAGCGGTTGCGCCCCGAGGCTGAGTAGTAAAGCTGCCGTATCCTTATGAGGCGGCGGTTGCTGCCAAAACCGTTTGTCGAACGGATCCGAAAGTCTCTCGGGATCTCCCATTGCGATACTCAAAGGCGTCTGGCCAAACTTGTCTTCTGCGTTTATGTCAGCACCTCTTTCCACCAAGAACTTGATGATTTCATTTGCTCCGATGTAGGCGGCACCATGGAGCGCCGCCCGGTTTCCTAATGTCACCTCCTGAACCTGATTGCCCAGTTCCACGGTTAGCATGACAGCTTGCAAAGCGCTCTCCTGGGTGCGACCTGCAGGTTCCAGCTTCAACCCCAGTCCAGCGGCCACCATCAGAGGTGTTGCACCTTCTTCGGTGGGCATCCGGGGATCAGCACCATTCGAAAGAAATAATCGCATCATCCCAATGTCCCCTGCGGCGGCCGCCAGGAAGAAAGGGGTTGCGCCTTTCTGCCGGATCTGCGGAAGAGCAATCCCTCCTCGATGGGAAAAGGGTGGATAATTAAACGGAGCTGTACCTTTCGCGATTCGCGCATCCGGATCGGCTCCACGGGCGAGCAGAGCCTTGGCCAGGATAGGCATGTTTTTGTGGTACCAAAGATGATCGGTCGGAGTTCGCAACCTAGCAGCGGCGATAGCCTGCAAACCCTCTTGGACTGCCCAATGAAGGGGAGTTATTCCCCAACCGTCGCTGGCATTGGGGTCCGCTCCTTTCTCTAGGAAAAAGATTGCGACATCCTCCTGGCCGCTGGCACTTGCTACCAGCAGCGGGCTTCCATCCGGTCCCTGCGCGTTCACGTTCGCCCCGGCCGATACCAAGCGGCGAGCGGATTCCAGATCTCCCTCACGTGCGGCAAACATGAGGGGCGTGTACCCGCCCCTGGAACTGGCTGGATCTAAATGGAAATCGTTCGGGTCATGTCTATCTGGACGACCCTTAACGTGATCAAACAACCCCCACGTATAGTATTGAGGAGGCTTGAAACCGGGCACTAGATGCGTCGTGGCCTTCACATCAGCCCCGTGCTCAATCAGAACCTGCACGATTTCCGGTCGGCGCTGTCCGGCTGCCCACATCAAAGCGGTTTGTCCACGCCGTGTCGCAGCGTTCACGTTCGCCCCGCCTGAAATAAGCGCATTGATGGCATCCAATCCGGCGGAGCGGGCGCAACGCATGATCGGTGCCTCTCCGGCCCATTGAGCAGCATTGGGATTGGCTCCCGATTTGATAAATTTCAGAACCATTACATCATTTCCGTTACCGCAAGCCATCAAGAGAGGAGTCACTCCGTAATCATTCGCCAAGTTCACATCCGCACCGGCGGCCAATAAAAAATCCGCCATTTCCAATTCATCCAAGTGGGCAGCCCAAGCAAGAGCCGTCGAGCCGTCCGGCTGGGCGCTGTTGACATCTGCACCTTGACGCAGTAGGGAACGCACAGCATCTTGATCCTTGCCTTTTGCCGCGTTCACTAGCCGGAGATCACCGCTGTCGGCAGCGAAAAGCGTCACCCCCACCAACAGAACCATCACCATAGCTAGATTCAGGAATTTTCCGATGTGTCCCATCGTGCCCCCTTGTCTGGAGTCAGGCCCTCAATAGCTCTCTCTCCATCACCCTAAGCCATAGAGAGCACATCAAGCTTGTCTGTGCTGTCAGCAAACTGCTCCAAATGAACTCCTACCCGATCTAGTAGCCCCAGATGCAGGTTAGCCATTGGGGTATCCATCGGATACTTGATGTGACGCCCTCCCTTGAGGCTCCCTCCGGCACCGCCGACTACGATGAGCGGCAGGTCAGTGGATTTGTGAAGATTGCCGTCGCTCAAGCCGCTGCCGAAGAGAATAGCGACATGATCCAGCAGGGTCCCGTCACCTTCCGGCGTGGAGTGCAACTTCTCAACGAAATGCGCAAACAATTTGCTCTGAAAGAGATCGATTTGCTCAACCCTGGCCATCATGTTTGGATCACCCTGATGATGGGACAAAGCATGGTGCCCTTCGTCAATTCCGATCTCACGGTACGCCCGCTCGCTCTTTTCGTGAGACATCTGGAACGTAATGACGCGTGTCATGTCCGTCTGAAAGGCGAGCACCTGAATATCGAACATCAGTTTGGCATGCGCATCATATGTGGGTTGTGCACCCGTTGGACGTTCCATCAGAGGCGTGTTAGATGTAGATGCGGTCTGTTCCTCGGCCCTTTGAATCCTCCGCTCAACGTCCCGAATACCTTCAAGATATTCTGAAAGTTTGTTCCGGTCGCTCGGCCCAATTTTTCCTAGCAAACGATTGATATCTTGAGAAACGAAATCCAGGATGCTCCGGTGCTGTTTTAGTCGAGCCAGCCGCTCCTCGGGATCTGTTGTTTCGCCGTCGCCAAACAGGCGTTCAAACACTGCTCTCGGGTTGCTTTCCATAGGAAGTGGCGTTGTCGCGCTCCGCCAGGAGATCGTGTTCGTGTAGGCATCGTTTACAGGCGTGTCGCCGCCCCCCAGTAGCCCAACGGCGTCCATCGCGAGTTCAAGGGATGCCAGCTGAGTGTAGTTGCCCAGTTCTTGCGCAGCAATCTGGTCGGCAGTGATGCCCAGTTGCCCGTTTTTCCCGCGAACGCCCGAGAGGTATGCGGCACTGGCAGCTCCGTGATTCCCCATTGCCTCACCTGGCCTCGACACAGCCGCCATATTAGAGAGCCCGCTCAGGACGAGCACATGCTTGCTGAAGGGCGCCAGCGGATCGAGTGTTTGGGGCAATTCAGAAAATGTACCCTCCACAGGTGGTGTCCACTTGCTCATAATTCTTCCGTTCGGAAGATAGATCATGCACAGGCGAACCGGCGATTTCGCCGTCATGTCGTCGCTCGCGGAAGCAAACGCCGGCACCATCGAATCCAACAACGGCAAAGCTAAAGTTGCACCTGCTCCGCGTAAAAATGTACGCCGAGGGATGGCTTTCTTAATATTGATCATGGTTGTTCTGACCTCCTCATCTGAAATGGTGTACTCTCGACGATACCCAGAACCAGCGCCGACCACCGGTAGTTGCTGGACTTGGCCTTCCGCAAAATCTCCCGGACAGTGGGGGCATCGTATTCGCCAAGTCCCCGTCCCAGGGCGTAAATGAGAAGCTTTTCGGTAATAGTCTGGGCTACCTGATCACCGCGTTTCTCTAAGATCGTAGTTAATTCAGCCGGACCGCTAAACTTTGCCCCGTCTGGTAGCAATCCCGACGGATCGATTGGTGTGCCACCCTCGTCATCTCGCCATTTGCCCAGCGCGTCGAAATTATCGAGCGCAAGACCCAACGGGTCCATCCTCGCATGGCAACTCGCGCAGACCGAATTCGTCCGGTGCAGATCGAGACGCTGGCGCATTGTCAGAGCCTTACCTTCCTTGTCCGTGGTCTCATCTTTTAGAGATGGGACGTTGGGAGGAGGGGGAGGAGGGGGCGTCCCGAGCAGGTTCTCCAGCACCCATTTTCCTCGCAGCGTTGGCGACGTCCGGTTGGCGTACGACGTTACCGTCAGAATGCCCGCCTTACCCAAAAGGCCTTTCCGGTTCTTGTCCTTCAAGGACACCCGCCGGAAATGGCTGCCGTAAACGCCGGGGATTCCATAGTGCTGGGCAAGACGCTCGTTGAGGAACGTATAATCCGCGCTCAGCAAGTCCATCACCGTGCGATCTTCGTCCGCGATGCTCGCGACAAAGAGTTCCGTTTCGCGATGGAACGCCTCACGCAGGCTGTCATCGAAATAAGGATAGGCCCTAGGATCGGGGGTGACCCGTAGCATGTTGCGCAGGAGGAGCCATTGGCCGGCAAAATTCTTCATCAGCACCTCTGAGCGCTGATCCTTCATCATCCGACGCACTTGTTGCTTGAGAACTGTGGGATCTTTGAGCTTGCCGCCGACAGCCAAATCTAAAAGTTCGTCGTCGGGAATACTGCTCCAGAGGAAAAACGATAATCGAGAGGCCAGTTCAAGATCACTTACTGGATGGGCGGTTGCCCTGACTCCGTTATTGGGATCTTGCTCAATTCGGAAGAGGAACTCTGCACTCACCAGGATTCCCTGTAACGCTGTCCTGATTCCTGCCTCAAATCCCCCATCACTCCGGCCATTTTGAAACAGTTCGAGCAATGGATTGATGTCCTGCTCCGTTACCGGTCGCCGGTAAGCACGCCGGGCGAGGCTTGAGAGAATGTTGCGGGCGCAGGGTTCTTCTTCATGAATGGCACTTGGATAGCATGAGAAGACCCTATGACGGCTGGGCGTTTCGCCGAGCCCTTGGGCGTTATATGGACCGGAAATTCCAACGGCCGCAATTAGCGGATCTCCTCCTTTGTAGTCGCCGCGATCGGCGAAAAGACTCTGAAGATTCCGAGGCATTAGAACTGTTTCCGGCTCGACATATTCTTTAAGGAATGAGACTCCCACTAGATGCGGTCCTGCAGAAACCTCAAAACGGACTTCCAAGCCCAGATCGGCACCAAATTCGTACTTCTCCTGGTCGGGATCTCCCTTGTAATCCTTGTTTACGAAAGTGTAAATCGGTCCCGATTTGCCCTTGTGCTCTCCACCGACGTTGATTAACTTGAGTCTCGCGCCATCCAGTCGGATGTCCACTTGATGCGGCTCGCCCAATCCCCGAATATAGTTATCGAGGTTTCGCGTCAAGCGAATGTTGATGACGTATTCGCCATCTGCGGGAAAATTGTGCCGTACTGAGATTCCACCACGAGAGCCAAATGGCAGATCCTCGCTCATTCTGTCATGCTGGGTGAGCTTTTCGGGTACAGTGTACATCTCTGTCGCCGGCCGGACGCTCGGAGTTCCGATGGCCAAGCGGCTGATCTTGTCAGCTGCTGCAACGTATTTTTCGGTGAGCAATGGCGACACCGACAAAACCTCCGCGATGTTGTCAAAACCGTAACTGGAATCTTCCGCTGGAAGCAACTGCTCGCTATCGATCTCGACTTCCAATAGATCGCGAATGGCGTTGGCGTATTCCAGCCTGTTGAGCCGATGTGCGGGCCTACTGCCAGGATTGGGCTCGGTCGCCGCGATCTGATCGAGTTCGAGTTCTAGGTACGTGGCGAAGGAGTCATAGGTGGTTTTATCCGGCCGCGGCATCCCGGCCGGGGGCATCGCCCCTGTCCGAAGTTTCCGCACCACCTTTTCCAAAATCGGCGCGTTCTTCCCCACATTGCTAAGATCTATTCCCTCAAGGATGAGATCGGCCGTCTGGAGCCTTTCATTGTGGCAGGTTACGCAGTAGCGATCGAGTACCGCGCGGTATTGCGAGGCGGGTGGAGCAGCGGGGCTAGAGGACTGCTGCTGGGCTGCCTGAAGGAAGCCGACCCCGACCAACACGATTCCCATCCAGCCCAAGGCGGTTCTTAACATATGATTTGACCCTTCCAGGTAGCCAAGTGGGCGGAATTGTTAATGGCAAGCATCCGGAACATCCCGCCGATCTCTTCCTCTTATAATTGCTATCTAACACACTAATATAAAGCATGTCAAGAAAATAGCGATGGCTTGTCGTTAGCACATGATATATCCGGTCTAATTAACATGTGAAATGTCCGCTTTGAGCGGCGTAGGGTAGGGCTTTTTGCCAGGAGGTGGCATGAAGTTCTACTCGGAAGCTGCGATGGAGCGGGCGATGAAGATACAAGAAGTAATTTTGCGAGCGATAGGGAAGCGGATCAACTGGTGGCAGGCAGCCGAGATCATCGGGATCAGCGACCGGCAGATGAGGCGGTGGCGCAGCCGGTACGAGCAGTACGGCTACGACGGGCTGTTTGACCGGCGGCGGGGAAAGCCGAGTCCGCGGCGGGTACCCCTGGGGACGGTGGAGAAGGTGTTGGGGCTGTATCAGGAGAAGTACTTTGACTTCAACGTGCGGCACTTTCACGAAAAGCTGCGGGAAGAGCACGGCCTCCGGCTGAGCTACACCTGGGTGAAGCTGGCATTGCAAGGGGCGGGGCTAGTGAACAGGAGGCGGAAGCGGGGCCTGCACCGCCAGAGGCGGCCCCGGCGGCCGTTGCCGGGAATGCTGCTGCATCTGGATGGGAGCCAGCATCGGTGGTTTGTCGATGATCGCTGGTATGACCTGCTGGTGGTCCTGGATGATGCCAGCAGCGAGATTTACTATGCGCAACTGGTAGAGCAGGAATCGACGCGGACGGTGCTGGCTGCCCTGCGGGAGGTGGTCGAGCAGCAGGGGATCTTTTGCGCCCTTTATAGCGACCGGGCCAGTCATTTCTTCCTGACCCGGAAGGCGGGCGAGCCGGTGGATCGGCAACGGCTGACCCAGGTGGGCCGCGCCCTGCGGGAGCTGGGCATTCAGATGATTCCGGCCTATTCGCCGCAGGCGCGGGGACGCAGCGAGCGGAACTTCGGGACCTGGCAAGGGCGGCTGCCGCAGGAACTGCGCCTGCGGGGAATCATCACGCTAGAGGCAGCGAATCGGTTCCTGCGGGAGGGCTATATCGGGGAGTTCAACCGGCGCTTTGCCGTGCCGGCCACCCAACCAGGCAGCGCCTTTTTGCCGTCAGCCAGGCGGGAGTTAGAGCGAATCTTCTCGATCCAGCACCAGCGGATAGTGAATCGGGACAATACGGTCAGTCTGGAGAACCGCCTCCTCCAGATCGAGAAAACTCCTTGGCGCGGGACTCTGGCGGGCTGCCGGGTGACCGTCTATGAACACCTGGATGGGACGTTAAGCATTGGCTATGGGCCGCACACGGTGGGCCGCTACTCCTCCGAGGGGGTGGCGATCCGGTGCGGCGGTCGGCGGCGGAGCCCTGTGGCTTCCCGACAACACCATTTGGCGCTCACCTCCGTCGCCCTACGGGCTCCTTCGGTCAGCGCCAAATCACTTTCGGTAGAATCATGAAAGCGGACATTTCACTTGCTACATATACCGGACATTTTAACTTGCTAACAACAGAGCGCCGCGGTTGGGTGGCAAATTGGGCTGATTGGTGATAGCCTGTAACACCCAAAGCACGAGATTTCACGGTTCTAAAATAAGCGCCGCAGAGCCTTTCCTGTAATCTCCGGGCCGGCTCACGCTCACGCTGGCCGGCAGGGGAGATTTCCAGGAGCAAGAAGAGGGGGGACTGAACCAATGGAACTAGCGGAAGCCAATCCGGTCCGGCTGGAGCTGGGCAAAAAAATGGAGGCTCAAGAGGCCAAAAATCTCGTGGATGCTTTATACCGCAAGGTCCTGGAGCGGTGGGAGCAACGAGTCAACGGCAGCGCCTTCATGCAGGGGTTGAGGGCCGGAACCCTGCCGCTGGAAGCCATCCGGCTCTTTTGGAAAAACTGGGCCTTTTTCGTTTTCGAGATCAACAACTTGGTCGCCTGCACCTATCAGCGGCACATCGGATTTTTCAAGCGTCACACCGACCTGATGGCCAGTTTCAGCGCAAAAGTCGCCGACGAGTACATCCACCCGGAGCCGCCGGGGCACATCTTGCTCGTCCTGGAGCAGACCAGAATCTTCGGCATTCCGGAGGAAGAAGTGATTGCCTGCCGGATGCTGGCCGATTGCCGTGGAATCCTGGAATTCAAAAGAGGATTACTGTATGAGGGTACGCTCCTGGAGTGGTGGACGGCTATGGCCACCGAGGAGCCGGTGGGACATTGGGCGCGGGAGTGGAAACAAGCGCTCACCGGGAAATACGGTTTTCAGCTTGCCCAGGTGGAATATTTCCGCACCCATGAAGAAGCCGATCTGGAAGTACATTCCGATGGAATCCTGGGGCACGGCGAGTTCAATCGGGTTGTGTTGCAACGGATTTTAGAGGAAGGTTTAGTGGAGACCCGGCCCGGCTTCTCCTTTGAATACTCTCCCCTGACTGCCGTGGACTTCTATGGCCTGTTCTTTGACGGTGTTTACAACCGCTCCATTGGGAATACGGCCGGGGAAAAAGCGGGCTAGCTGCGGCGGGACAGGCAGGACAGGCATTCCTGCCTTAGGTAGTGACAGGCATTCTTGCCTGTCCCTTAGCGTACAGGCCGCAAGGCCGGTACTCCTGCTTCGCTTAGGTAGGGTAGGCATTCCTGCCTGCCTTGGAGAGTGCAGGCCGCAAGGCCTGCACAGCTAGCAACAGGCGTTCTTGCCTTAGCTAGCGACAGGCATTCTTGCCTGTCCCTTAGCGTACAGTCCGCAAGGCCGGTACTCCTGCTTCGCTCAAGCAGTGGCGAGCACCCATGACGTGCAGTGAAAATGACGAGCAGTAAAAATTCCGGCCACGGAGGGCGGTTTGCTGCCGAGCTTCCCGGCGCCGGACCTGCGGCGTCGCCCGCCCCCGCCGAGAGCCTGGAACGAAAAAAAACTCTCCTCCATTTCTTGCCCGGCCCGGCGCTGTTTGTCTTGGCGCTGTTGATTCCCCCGCCGGAAGGCGTCACGGAAATCGGCATGCGCTCTCTGGCCATCTTCCTTTGGGTCATGGCTTGGTGGATCGCAGAGCCGGTCCCCCTGGCCACCACCGCCTTCCTTGCACTGGGGCTGCTCGTCCTCTGCGGAGTGTTTCCTCTCGAAAGGGCCTTCGGCTTCTGGGCCCACTGGGTGAACCTTTTTCTGATTGGCGCTTGCATCATCGGGCAGGCCATGAACATCCACGGCCTCAACAAGCGCTTCGCCTACTGGATAATGTCGCGGCGGGTGATCGGCAACAGTCCCTGGAGGTTGATGATGGCGCTTCTGTGGGGCTGCGCCTTGCTGAGCGCCATCGCTTCCAACACGGTCTGCACAATCCTTTTTACTTCCATTGCGCTCAGTTTTATCCGCAACTTCAATATCGCCCCCCGCAGCCGCTACAGCGTGGCGCTGCTCGTCGGCGTGCCCTGGGCGGCGAGCATCGGCGGAACCGCCACGCCGGTGGGCGCAGCCAGTCATCTCTACTCGCTTGGATTGTTGCGCGATCTGGACTTCCACGTTCGATTCCTTCCCTGGATGATGTTCGGCGTGCCGATGATGCTGATTGCTATGGCGGCCATGATGCTGGTCATCCGCCTGATATTCCGGCCCGATTTTGAGAAGGTTCAAATCTCATCCTCTTTCGCCCGCGAACAGTTGCTGCGGCTGGGGCCTCTCCGCCGGGGAGAAAAAATTTCCGCCGCCGTCCTTCTGACGGCACTGTCTCTTTGGATGCTTCCCGACCTGGTCCACTTCCTGATGGAACCGTCGCATCCTCTGGCGCTGTGGGTGCAGGACCGCCTGAGTTGGGCCGTGGTGGCTCTGCTGGCTGCGATGAGCTTGTTCGTCATCCCGGTGGACTGGAAAGAAAAAAGATTTGCCATGACCTGGGACGAAGCCGTCAAAGGCGTTCAGTGGGGGGTGCTGGCCATCGTCGCGGGTGCCCTGGCCATTGGAACCGCGCTCAGCAGCACCGAGGTGGGCCTCGGCCAGCTCTTTATAAAAGGGATCGGTCTGCTGTCGGAGTCCGGGGGAACCACCACGGCGCTGGTTGTAACCAGCCTGGTGTTTATGGGCTTGCTGACCAACGGCGTCTCCAATTTCGCCTCCATGAGCATCGTCATTCCCATCATGCTCGCCCTGGCCGTAGTTCCCGGTTCCGGCCTCAACCCCGTGGCGCTCACTCTCTGCCTGGGGCTCACCGCTTCCTGGGCCTTTGCGTTGCCGTCGGCCACGCCGCTCAACGCCATTGCCTTCTCCAGCGGCATCGTGCGGACCTCGGACATGTTTCGCGGCGGCATTGTTCTGGCGCTGCTCTGCACCCTGGCCAACATCTTTATTGCCTACCCGCTGCTCAACTGGATTTTCTCCGTGCCGGGACAGTGAGGGGAGTGAAGAAGTGAAATAGTTAAAGTGGATTCTCTCTCTTTCCACTTGGTACAAAAAAGGCCGGTCAGGTCCGCACGTCAGGACCGGCCAAGACTTTCATATGGGGAAAGAAGACTATATGGCACAAAAACTTCGGCCTGGTCAGCATGGCCTCCGGATAGTTCACCCGGAGGTAGTCGGCTGTAATTTTTTGAGATCGCTGTTGCTCTTGAGGGATGACTTCGGTTCTCATGGAGTCATTACTGCTTGTCCTGGATCCAGGAGCTTGGCTTGATAGCCCAATCTTCGACTGGCAGGAGGTTATCGGGTGGTTACCGTCACTGTAGATATAACGTCACGTCTTGGCCAGAGGGTAAGGAGGTAAATAGCTTTTTTCAACCTCCTCAGAAAGTGAAAAAGCAATGCTTTCATCCAATTTCTGTCTATCTTTTAACGCCTCATCGACTGCAACGCTCATCCCGTTGATCAATTCCTTGGCTCTCCGTATAGGTGTCTCGATTTCCTTCAACTCCATCAACATCTCCATCCGGCCATCTTGTGTTTTAAGTTTGTTCTCTTTGTTTCTGAAGTAATGATGAATCAAACGATTTCTCACTTCACGAGCTGCATGAAACGATTTCCAGACTCGGTCGTCGGTTATTGTAATCCGTTTACTCAACTTATCGATGAGGGACTTTAGTCCTGCCTTAGTCGGTGGCGGGGAGCCTTCGAATACCTTGGTGAGCAACTTTCTCAAAGCATCTTCAAGAAACTGTCCTTCTGACGCTGCCGAACCATAACATACGTAAACAGCGTTAAGCTGACCTTCTTCGGATTCCAGCATCTTTAGAGACTCCCTGGAAAATCCCTGTTTTTGAAATTCTTCCTCTAAACTGGGTGGCATTAAAAGTTTCTCCTTTCACATTTGGGTTCTACCCCAAATACGGAATTTCCTTTTTAGCCTTCCGGCGATTAAAAATATCCACCCATCTGCGTCCCACCGAGTACGATTGTTTCTCCAAGAAGGCCATCGGCTCAGAACCGCCCTTCCAGAAGTCCTCGCGACCCGTTGCCACCACTCCCGAAGCCAGATTGGTCAGACACCGCTGCGCGCCGAAGCATTTGGGGGGACCGAGTTCTCTGTGGTCACAACGCGCAACTTCACCCGCCTTGCAGCGGCGGTTCTCCTTAATCTGCACCTGTCGCTATATTTTACGAACGTCACTCGTTGCGCGGGTACTGCTGATAGACGGAAGTCTTGCCGTCTTCGCCTATCATCATGACGGAGTAGCGTCCCGGAGGAGCGCCGGGCACTTCCATCCCCGGGGAGCCGAGCGGCATGCCGGGGACCGCCAGGCCTTTCGCCTTCGGACGCTCTTTCAGGAGGCGCTTGATTTCAGCGGCCGGGACGTGGCCCTCAATGGCATAGCCATCTACGAAGGCGATGTGGCAGGAGCGGGCGGCCTCAGGGACACCGTAACGGCTGCTGTATTCGTCGGTGCTCTCAACGTCATGAACTGTCACCTGAAAGCCGTTCTCCTTCAGATGGTCCACCCACTTGGTGCAGCAGCCGCAGGTGGGGACCTTGTACATGGTAATTTCGTTGTCGGCGGCGCGCAGTCGCAGCGACGCCAAAATGAAAAGCGCCACGGGCACGGCCAACAGGCAGTAGAAGATCGGTCGCAGTTTCATGAGCGAAGAACTCCTTATCGAGACGAATAACATCACTATACCCAGGATTCCCATTTTGGCCCTGGCTCGGTCACAGGATACACTCGCGCTGCCCCGAAGACCACGCCTTTTTGCGCTGCACCCTGCACGTCGCCACCGCCGGTTGGCGCCAGGGCTCGTCCATCGGCTCACGGACGTTGATTGAGCGGGCTGAATGGCGCTCCGGCCGACACGGTTCCCTGCCAAACCTTTTTGGAGCCAAAACCTGTTGATCCTCGACCGCGCGATGTTACCCGCTCGGCAGCGGCAGCACCCAAGCCAAAGTTTTTGTGCCAGTAGATGTGAGACATATTACTTCAGATTGGTAGCCCGGCGTATTACGCCGCCAACACATGCGCGATATCAGGCCGGCTTCGTTAGTTGTTGTCGGACGGCCAAAGCGACGATAGTGGATGGTGGATGGAAGTTACAACTGATGCCACGCGCTTGAGTGCAGAACACAGCATCGGAACGAGTTCAATTGAACTATTGCTGACGGCTGTCAGGGACGAGCAGACGAACCACCCCGTCACCCTTGTTGAGCAGGAAAATCTGGCCTTCCGGCCCCACGCCGAAGCGCAAGTCGGCTCGCGTGGCCGGCTCCCTGCCCTGCTCGGCGTTCTTTTCCTGGATCAATTGCAGCAGCGTCTTGGTCGCTCCGTTGTGGTTGAAGAGAATCCGCCGCATGGCATCCTGTCCGCCATCGGGGAGGTTGTCGGCATGGATGTAGAAGACCTCACCGCTGGGGATGTCGCCGAACAGCAACAGGTTCTCGAGTTGAGCGATCGTACTTTGGCGGTAGACGGATCCCACCGTCACCGAGGATCGGGAAGGAAGCAGCGGGTCCTCGTGCCCATACTCGACGATCGGATAGGTGACATCATAATCGCCTCTCGGGTTCTCCAGATTGACCGCTCGCCGGCTGGCAAACGAGAAGCTGCCTTCCCATTTGTTCCATCCAAGATTGGTTCCCGGCCGGACGAGGCTGATCTCCTCCACGATGCCCTGCCCGATATCGGCGACGAACAGGTTGCCGTTCGCGGGATCCCAGGAATATCGTTGCGGATTGCGCAGACCCCAAGCGTAAATCTCGCCGAGCGTGTCGGCGTTGTTGTCGTTGGTGTACGGATTGCTCGCGGGAATGCCGTACTTGCCGTTGTTGCTGTTGGAACCTAGCGGATCGATGCGCAGGATCTTTCCATAAGGCCCTCCGCGATTCTGCGCCAGGTTAAGCGGGTCGCCGCTGCCGCCGTCAGCGAAGCCCATGTAGAGCAGGCCGAATTCGGAGTCCCCGGTCAAAGCAAGCGGGTTAAAGCTGATCAGGCCGGCGTTGTGGTTGCGGAACGGTTGTTCGAACCGGAGCAGTTCGCGCGGCGGTCCGCCGTCGTAGACTGCTGCGGCCGGATTTCTGGCGGCCCATTCGAGAAGAATCGTGTCGTGGGTGTTGTCACCACCTCCGGGTGCGAAGTCTGGAGCCGGTGCCGTGTTGCTGCTGTCCAGGAGAGTGTAGAACCTGCCGAAGCCGCCAGTGCCGGATCGGTTGAACTGCGGATGAAATGCGAAACTCTGGAAGCCGCGCTCGCGTCTATCGGACTGTACGCTCAGTCCCCACCTCGGGGCACTGAGATCGAGATATTTCACTAAGGCTTCGCCGTCATAACTTACGCTGTAAAAGGGGCCGCGCATGTCATTTACGAACATACGGCGGGTGCCCGGCTCGTCGACCAATAGCATCATGCGGGTCGGCACTCCGTCGATGTCAGGAAGAGAGGCAAACTCGTCGAAGCTGACACGGATTACATCCTCTGTAACCACAATAGGCGCCGGAAACGGGTCTGTAGGCGATTGCGCATACAGAGGCTTCGCCAACAGCAAAGCCGCCATCACTATGAATCGTATGGGAGACATCTCTTCGGCTCCTTCCCGCTCTCATTCCAGTCTAACCAGTGGCACACCCTCATACAAGACGCGGACACACTGAGTGTCCTGCTGCATGCGATAGCTGCGGATGCCCACGGAGTCGAGTTCAAGCGGTCCGGAAGCTACTGCCTGTCGGCATTGTGACTGTAGATGCTCGCAATCCGACTACCTCTCGGACCCAACTCAGTGGCCTGGTGTCCTGTCCCATAAGTAGCGATGCTATTGTTCGGAGCGCAACGAAATTGACCGCCCGCATCTGAACCGGAATTTCCTTTTTGGCCCTCCGGCGATTGAAAATATACTCCCGCTTGGGTGCAACCGAGCACAGTTTTATCTCCAGGTGCGTACAGCGGCTGCCCAAAACCTCTCCATAGCCCCTGAGCTCTCGTCTCCGGGTCATCCGGAAGCCGTTTTTTCAGACACATCTCCATTCCTGGAGGATATTGTAATCGCTTTCTTGGGTGCCGCCGCAAGAGCTATCCCGATGGAAGCGCCAATCTGTCGGTCCGCCCCAACATGTTGGCAAACAGCCGCCGCCACAGGTTTCCCAGGTTATAGGCAAGAATCGTTAGCCACAGCCGGACCTCGTTCGACAGCAACCGGTGGCAGCTCAGCCGTGTCATCTCAATGTGACCGTCTGGGGTGGTGAGCCAGTGGGAGCAGGGAGACAAGCGCCCTAGAGGATCCTCGCACAAGTTGCTTAGCCTCGTTGCCAAGAAAGGCTGCGTGCGGTAGTCTGAACGACTGATTTAAGGAGCGGGCGATGGCACGGAGAGAAACGGCAAAGAAAGCATCTCACATGCAGGGTGACAAACTTTATCAGAAGTGCGCACGCGCGGTTCTGCCAGTGCTGGTCCGCCAGGCAAAGGCTCGTAAGTCGATCACTTATGGAAGCCTGGCCAAAGAGCTGGGCATGCCAAATCCACGGAACCTGAACTACCCGCTTGGCAGTGTAGGAACCACCCTGCAACGACTTGGCAAAAAATGGAAGCAACGCATTCCGCAAATACAGACCCTCGTTGTCAACAAGAACACGAGGCTCCCAGGATCGGGCATTGACGGGTTCCTGAAGGGTTTCGCAGGTCTACCCCCCAA
>CBDCTS010000010.1:0-31218 GCA_965222345.1 Terriglobia bacterium
TAGCCAAACCCATGGCCCCAAGGCGGGTCTAGAGGAGCGTGCAAAACTCTCTCTCCGCAAGGGTTCGGCGGCCCATCGGGAGGGTGAGCGCACCTGAGAATTAGCCAAGATCGGTAACAATTTCAACCAAACCGCGCTGTGGGATCCTTGGCTGATCGATCCGGTCCGGGTGTCACGGCGTACTTCGAAGCGGGCCGCTAGAGCGGCGTCGGTTTGGGTCTGCTCGGTTTTGTCTAGCGGCGGTTTGAATCCCCGCTTGCGTGCTTCTTCAAATCCTCCATAGCTCAGGTCGCCGGTACGACGCCGTGCTCGCGCCAAGTCATAGGCAGCCTGTAGCCGCACCCAGATATCCGCCGTTCCCCATCCCGCCCGCTCCAACTTCAGCGCCATTGCGGGCGAGATTGCACAGCGCCCATTGACCAAACGCGACAGGCTCGCCCGCGAAACGCCGATCCGCTTCGCCGCTTCGCCTAGCGTCATCCCATCTACGTCATTCAGAATGCTGGGGCCTGGATGTGGTGGGTTGCGCCGCAGCCAAGCGTCCTCTCTCACTTCATTGCTCATTGTTTCCTCCCTCGTTCTAGTGATAGTCCACCAAGTCAACATCAAAGACCGCGCCGTTTTCAAACCGAAACGTGATCCGCCAATTCGCGGAGACTCGAACAGACCAGTAGCCTTTGCGGTCGCCCTTCAGCGGATGCAGCCGATAGTCATGCTGATCCATATCCGCGATTGCTGCCATGTTGTCCAACTTCGCTAAAATTCCGGCAATCCGGCTTAGCCGCCTTTGCGGCAACCGCCGAGCGTCGCGACGCTCGAAGAATCGCTTTAGCCCGCCGTGCCTGATGTTCTGTATCGCCACTAGACTTATTGTAACATGAAGCGCTCCACGATTCCGCCAGCGAAGTGGGTCACGAGATCGAGCGAAATAAACCGACCATAAGAGAGGGTGGAGGCTTAGCCGCCCTTGAGAGAGACCTAGCGGCTGGGGCCAAAGTCCCTCTCCGGCCCGCGCTGCCGTTCCCGCGCCTGTTGCTGCTGCTTCCAGATCGCATTCACACCCCGCGCAATACTTCGGCGATCTCCTTGTAGTCCGCTGCCAAGCGTTTGACTTGCTGCTTCAAATCCTCCGCCAGCGCTTCGGTCCGCCCGAGCTGCGGCTTCAAGTCCTTGACCGCTTCTTCGAGCCGCTGCACCTGCTCCTTGCATTCGCCGATCCGCCCGGCCTGCTGCTCCATCTCCGCCTCGTACTGCTTCGATAGCGCGGTCAAGGCGTTCGTCAACTGCTGTTCTAACTCGGTCATAAAGCTCCTTCACTCGCGCGATAGCAGAAGCGCAGGCTGTCCTTGCACTTTCCAGGGCCAATTTTTGCCGAGCGGCGTCCCTTTGGGAAGCACTACGGACCTCGCCCCGTCCTCCGCCTCGTGGAGCCACACGCCCCACGTCTGCTCCCGAAGCTGATCGAGCCGTGTCTGCTCCCGCTCGACCTGGCGCGTCAAAGCGGCCCGCCTCTGGATGAGGCTTTGGATGTTGTTGGAATACCACCGCGTCAGGCCCCAGCTCCCGACGCAAATGCCGAGAAAGAGACACACCCCGCCCACCACGCTCCACCCCCACGCCCCCCACAGCACCGCGTTCATCCACCGGGTGTGCTCCTTGATATCGCGCACGGTGATATACGACTCGTCTTGCACGCTCTGCCTCAAGTTTTCTGCGAGCTTCTTCAGCTCGCTCTGAGTCAGTGCCTCGATCTCTATCCGGTCCTGCTCGATCTTCTGTTGCAGCCGAGCCATCAAGTCGCCCACGTTGGAAGTCTTGCTCATAGATCGCTCCTTTCAACCGCCACTTGCCGCCGCTGTCGGGGTCCGCCGCCGTGATGTAGTCCTTGCCCTGACGCGGCACCTCAAGGCCCGCTTCCCGCAAGGCCAAGACCATCGAGGCGCGATCCGAGACGGACCCCGATTCGATGCGCTGGCCGAGGTAGTCGGTAATCAGCCTCCGGGGGTCTTTTTCTGCCGCCAACCCGGATCGGACCTGAGCGGCCTCGATGTAGGCCCGATGGCCGGGTTGCACGTCCCGTGCTCGCTCCGGATCGTCTGGGCGGCTCCAGCCATTCTCGTGGTTTTGCCAGTCCCGCAGCGCGTCAAACGTCTTCTGCCAGCCCGGTGCCGCGATATTCAGGCTCTTGCCGGTCTCCAGATCCACTCGCGCCGCCAGGACATGCACGTGGACCCCGCCGCCCGCTTCTCGGTGCTCGATGGCCGACCAGGCGTAGCGGTCCGCCTCCAGCCCTGCCCAGGCGGTTTTCTCGAACTCGTCCACCACCCGTTCTATTTGCGCGTCGCTCGGGGCATCCTCCGGCGACCAGGCGATCACGCCCGAGGTGTACTTGTGCTCGAACTCCAGCGAGTCGGCCACGGCGGCCACTTGGTCCGGATTGCCGCGCAAAACTTTCACTTCTTCCGGGTTCTTTTCTTGGTCCTGGTCTTGCTCCTGGTCCCGCGCGGGGAATCTCTCGCGAGTGAGATAGTCCGCCGCCTTCGCCGCCGATCCGGTGCCGTGAGCGAGAAACTTGATCATCATCGCGGTTCACCCCGGACGGACAAAATGTCGAGTTCCCGCTCGATCACGACCAGATGCGCGATCACCTCTACCGCCTCGGCGTTCCCCTTGTGGGTGTTCGCCCAGCGAGCGATCTGGTTCAGGTTCGAGCCGATCCGCGCCAGCTCCCGGGTGCGCTCCCGCTCGACTTCGGCGGCGGCTGCGGTCCAGGTGCGCGTCCGCGCCATCGCCCGCCGTAACAACTCCGACAGCCCCACGCCCACCGCTGCCGCCTTCACCCGCCACTCGGCAAGCTCGGCCTCGCTCACGCGGGCTTGGGCGATCAAGGTGCGATTTAGGGTGCTGCGCGGCATGGGGTTTTCCTCCGGGGGTTGAAGGGGGCAAGCCCCCTCGCCAGCCTAATGTCATACATTGGGTAGGCTGACTGCTTCTTCTGTTAGATCGGAGTATACCTGTGGGGGGTGGACTTAGTGGGGTAAATGCTCTCGAACGATACAGAAAGATATCAAATACAATATAAAGCTCTTCGGGCCTCGATCTTGGGGCCTTCAGTTCCCTAGTTGGCCGGATCGTTCCTCGCGGCTGTCGCCTCGGCCCAGGTAATCGTGTCATCTTCCATCATCCCGAGCTGATCCGCCAACTCCCGCGGCAGTTCCACCGCTTCACCGGTCGCGAGCGCCTTCCACACTTCATCCTCGGTGTCGACCGAGAGCACCACCTCGCCGTCGATCCATTTCTTGCGGATCATGGTAGTCCTTTCGTGTTTTCCGGCTCGGTCCAGGCCCGGACCGCTCATACAATAGGCTACCCATTATACTAGGGCGTGCCGGAGCAGCGAGCAGGTTATCGTCACCGACTCCGGGCGGCCATCGGGACCTTGAGTCTGCTCGGGCGCAGGTTGAGCGGGTTCCCCTCAGGTTCGTCCATCTCAGCAAGGAAAACCCATGAGTGAAGACAAAAGAGAAACCACCACGAACACACCGCGAAAGTCCAATCCAGTCGGCGGAGACATGCGCCGATATTTCGACCGCGTCCATGATCGGGCGGAGGAACAGGAAAAAACAGTATCGGAACTGCTGTTTGAGGATTACTGTGACCGGGTGGGAATCGACTGTAAGCGCATCGAAACAGAGGTTGCCTCCAAGACGCCAGATTACGAACTAGTGATTGACGGTCGGAAGATCATTGCCGAGGTGAAAGAATTCACGAGGAACAGGGAAGAACAGGAATCGTATCGGTTGCTGGAGGAACGTGGCTACGGAAAGGTTCTCGGTGGGGAGCCGGGTGCCCGTGTCCGAAAGAAAATCAATGACTCTTCGCCTCAGATAAAGGCGAAGACTAAGGGCCGTCATCCCGGGATTCTGGTTCTCTGCGACAACGGTCAAATCGCCGGACACCTTAGCCCGCACCAAATCATGACGGCTATGTACGGTCAGATGGTTATGGACATGGCCATCCCGCGGGATACTTCCATCAGCCCCTACATTACAGGCGCTAGGTTAGGGAAGAAACGCAAGATGACTAACGATGCGAACACGTCGATAAGCGCCATTGGTGCCCTAGTAGTGGTCACGGCGCCGGACCTGGAGCTCGAACTGCACATTTACCACAACGCGTTCGCCGTCGTTCCCGTCGACCCGATACTGCTGACGTGCCGCGGAATAGTGCAGTACCAGATCGATATCGAGACCATGACGTGGGTGGAACTACAGTAGTTCACCGAAGCGCAACAACCGCCACTCAACGGGGCCCGTGAGGCGGCGTCTGCTGTTGCCGCTTGTTCTACAGTCTCATATTGCTGCCTGGTGCGCTGATGCCAAGCGCACACTTTCAGCGTTGCACAAAGATATCGCTAATCAAATTATCTCTGCAATACCGTTTCGCAACGCCTAAACTCTTGAAGGCTCGTCCGGGTCCGAATGGTTGCGCAACCGCTCCTTTGTGCAAACCCCTTCCCCTCGCGCTTCATTGTGCCGGATCGGTCCTCGATCCGAAGGGATGGCTGTTTAATGAGGGGAAAGGGGGGGGTTGGAGGCCGTCTTCGATCCGGGCTTTGGATTCTTTAATCCCCGGATTTTTTGTTTCCACAGGGCCAGCCGCTCCTACTACTTGTAATCTTCTATTTGTCTTCTATATGTATGGGTGTCCAGTTTGCACGTGTTTTCGGGGGGGGGGGTGTCCGGTTTGCACGTGTTTCCGGGATTTATGGGTGTCCGGTTTGCACGTGGATAACTGCTCCGAATCACACAACCCTGTGGAAATAGGCGATTTACGACCTATGACAATTCGGGAGCGTTGAGGGATACTGAGAGTCCAACCCGGTGCGGGAAGGCCGCTAACGGGCCGCTGACGGGCCGGGAAAGGACTATTCAGCGAGGCGCAACGGTTCGGATGCCGGAGGGATCGCGGGTGTCGAGGGCAGGAGGATCAACACGCCAGGCTCGGTCGAGTAGTTCAGGCCGGACCAGGCGAGTTTGATCTTCTTCAATTCCCGGAGAACCTTGCGCCGGAACATTTGGACGATGTTCTTATCTTCTGCGTTGGTCGCATCCGCCGCGAACTGACGGTACACCTGCCGCCAGGAGAGCCGCAGCGGAGCACGAAGCGTGAAGGTGCGGTAGACCAGCCATAGGTAGAGATCCAATCCCAGGGCGCACCGTTTGAGCGCCGTGAGGGTGTTCAAGTTGAGCGGCACCGGGTGGCGGATGATTTCGTTAAACAGGTCTTCACCGATTACGATGGTGCTGTTCCACCCCGGCATTGCCGAGTTGTTGTCGGGATTCCACCAATACTTACCCCGCGCCGCGATAGGCGAGTTCACGAACTGTTCCCCATACTCATCCTGATACTTCAGTTGAACGGTACAGCCGAACAATCGCCGCATCTGATTACGGAGTTTGATTTGCTCCCGGCCTCCGCCGCTGCTGTAGACCCCCAGGGTCTTCATGAACTTCGCCAGCGACGGCCCCAAGACGATCACCCGGCTTTGGGTCCGCACCGCTTCGGTGCACACCCAGGCCAGGATCAGGCGGGGGAAGTTGCCGAAGGGGAGCTTGTTGCCACCACCGGCGATCATGTAGAGCGTGAAGGGTCCGTTGACGCGCTTGTATTCTTTGCGGTTGCCAGGGTTGGTGCGGGGCAACGAGCACAGCGCCAGCAGCCGCGCCATGAAACCGCGATCCGGGTCCGTTTCGCTGGCCGTCACCAACTGGTTCACCTGATCGGCAACGGTGAAGTGGTGCCGCGCCTGGGGCGAGTCGTCGCGGATCGCCGGCACCAGCTCGTCATCCAGGCCGGAGACAACTTCACCGATGGGAACCAGCTCGCCGCATTGACGCTGCATGGTTTTCATTCTCCCATGTTCCTCAGACAAGACAGGGACACCAAGGGTCCAGTTCCATGTGGCCCTTTCAACGGTACACCTTGTCGCGGCTACCGACCCTCACCACGAGCACACATAAAGGCGTCGCCCTCGATGCGGGCGATAACGCGGGAATCGCCTACCCTGTACTTCCAAAACTCGCCCAGCTTTGGAACCCTTCAAGGCTTTCCCGATGCTGCGCGGATCGTCCAGCGCGTCAACGGTCTTCGGTGTCGTGGATGACCTTATAGTTCTTGATCTGAAAATTGGTGAGTTTCATGGCATTGCCTTTACCTCGCCCTACCTGCTCTGGAACTGTTGCAGGCGGGTGTGATCGATGAGTTGCTGCATGTTCTGGAGGGTGAAGACCTTTCCTCGTGTGGCGATGAGTAGCTTTTTCATGTCCTCTCGGCGGACGCCGAAGCCACGCCCGGCGATGCAGGCAACAACCTCGAATTTCGGCTGATTAGGCGGTTGCCCCTCCATGGCAAGCGCACTAAGGTGCTGGACGCGCGTCACCTTGTCGCGGGCTGTGCCGTCGTCCTCGGTCAGTTTGGCTTCGATGACGATCTGCGGGTTGAACTCGTTCGGGATGATAAAGTCCGGGGCCTGGTCGAAGCCGGGCAGGCGCTCGGCACGCTTGGTTTTGCGGAAACTGATCCCGGTGCGAGACAGAACGTCCTCGATGGCATTCTCGACGATATTGCCGACAAGCTCACTAATCGAATCACGGTGCCCGGCGAAGGGGCGGCCCAAGAAGCGCTCATAGAGCAGCATGGCGTAGGGCACGCCCAGGTCGGCCAGTGACTGAACGCTGGCGAGCCCGGCGGCAGTGTCGGCCTTGTCGAGGCGATGGAGCTTTTTGGGAGAAACTTTTGGCGCGCCGTTTTTCAGGATTCCGCAAGCGGCGGCGATAAGGGCATGAATGCGCCGCTCGGTAAGGCCGCCATTGCGTTTCAAAGGCGTCTCCGGCTCCATGCGGACTTTCCGGTCAAGAGTGCGGCCAGCGCCCTGAGTGATTTCGGTGCCTGTTTCCTGTGTGGCGTAGTAAGCCCATTCCGGCGGCGTAAAGCCGAGCATGCAGCGCAGGACAATCAGGGAAATCGGGGTCTCGAACACGACCGGCGTGACGGTCGCAGGGATAACATCCTGAAAGTCTGCCGTGGCCCGTTTCAAGGCTTCGTAGCCGGATTCGAAGGTGGGGTATTCGACGAAGCCGGGCCCCTTGGGCATGACCAGAAATTCCGATTCCAGACAGGCGAAGACTTCATCAACGTAGGTGTCGAGGTCGCCTTGGACCTGATCGAAACTGACTTCAAAAGAAAACGGCATCGCGCACCTCGTGATCGGGCGTAACCGCCTGATACGGGCGGCCCGACGCTGCCGCCTTCGGTGGTGCGGCTAACAAAAGATCCATGATGTGGTCAGGGTCACCGAAGGCGGAAACAGCTTGCGTGAAGGCCGCGAGCTTTTCTTTCGTGGGTCGGTCGGCATTCCAGTCCTGACGTAGATTCCAGACCGTCATGCGGGTCAGGTGGCCCAAAGCGATACAGCGGGTATCCCCTTGGGTTGGGGTCATACCGGCCTCTTTAAGCTGGGCAAGTTCGGCGGCGACAATTGCCGCGAGCTGTGCGGGTGTCTCAAATAGCCAGCGGCGCGGTGTGGTGCCACCAGAGCGGCACACAAACACAGTATCGACAATCGACGAAGCAGTGCCGTGGATATGGATTGAGCCGCCCATTTCGGCGGGGCAGGGGAGGGACGCAGAACAGGTAAACCCGGCGTCGAGGATGGCAACGCCAACGGCAGAATAGGCTTCGAGCTTGTTGTGATGATAGGTGAAGGCGAGGGGCGCGCCCGGTTTGAGGGCGCGTGCCATGCGTGAATAGACAGCAGCAAGGCCCTCAGTGAAGTGGTCTAACCCACGGCTCTGGGTCACGTTGCCGGTTAATTCATCCGGAGAGCGGGTGGAGTCCCGGTCGAAGCCCTCGGCCTCATCGCCGACGAGGCGGCGAAGCCAGACATAGCAGAAATCCATAAGCTCGCCGTATTGGACATTCCCGAAATAAGGTGGATCGGTGAACACGGCGTCGAGGCTGTTGGGTGGAAGGTTGACCTCCGTGGCGCTTGTGCAATGAATGGCGATGTTGCGACGGCGGACGCCATTGAGTTTCTCGCCGATCCATTCGCCTTCTATAGGCACCCGGACGTTGCGGGAGCCCTTCCGGCGCACTTCGAAGGGCGCGTTACAGTAGCGCTTGGCCTTGGCGTACTTGGCGATAATGTTGGACCAGCCGCCGGAGCCGACATTCGTGCCGTTACCGTTCGTGATGCCGAGAAAGTTGGATTCGCACTGGACCAGGCCGACGGGAAAGCCGTGGACTGAGAAAATGTCCAGGGACTTGAGCGCCATGGTGTCATAGCGGCAAAGCATGTTCTGATAGCGCAGTAGGTCGGAAAGATTGGTGGCGAGGGCGTGGCGCACGCGCTCGTCCTTGACCTTGGCGATGAGGTGGCAACTCAGCTCAAGGCTAAGGAGCTGGCGGGGATTGAACATGTCGCGGTAGTGGGTGTAGCCCCAACGGTGGAGACGGTTGGTCTCGTCGCCGGACAGAATCTCTTGCGGAGGCACAAAGCTGGCGGTGAGCTTCCGCCAGCGCTTGGCAGCGGCCTCTGCCCTCGCGAGGTCTTCGGCGGCGGGCTTTTTGAAAAAACGGCCCTTGTGATTGGCCTTCCGGAGGGGGTTGTAGTACTCGATGGCGAACATGCGGTGTTCCGGAGGTCCGCCCGAGCCTGCTCTCGGATAGGCATTGACGTGGCCGCAATATGAACAAGCACAACATCCCCGACGGGCAGGACCGGCCTGGCTAAGCGAAGCGGCGCAAGTGGTGCAGTCGCCCGGATGTTTGCGGTCCTCAACTTCGTTGAGGTCGCCGCAGAAAGGGCAAACAAGGACGTTCTTAGGGTGTCGCCGGTCCTTGGCCACGAGATAGCCGGGGAACAGGTCGAACTGTTCGCCGCAGGCTTCACAGTCGAGCACCTTGACCCAAAGGAAGGATTTTACGGGCACGTTAGGATCTCCGTAGAGCGGGCATGACGTGCGGTAATAGCCGTCAACCTCGGTGCGGAGGGCGCTGACAAGCGTCTCGGCGGCTTGCTCGTAGGCGTCCAGGTTGAGGTGCTCGATTTCCTCGCGGACGATCCAGGCGGACATGGGGTTGATGTCAAAGCTTTGCACGTCGCATCCGATGCGGTTGGCCTCGATCAGAGGAGTGCCGCCGCCCATGAAAGGGTCGGCAACTTGAAGGCCGGGGAAGTCATTGGCGCTGAAAAAGGTGTCGGCCAAGGGCTTATCGCTGAACTCGGCGAGCATAAGCCCCCGGAACAGAGTGCCCGGACGCCGGGCAAACCACTTATGAACGGCGATGATAGGTCGGTAGTTCTGCTGGATTTGCTTCTCCTTAAGGGCAAGGGCAGCAATCAGGGGAATATCAAATCTAGTTTCAATCGTCATAAAAGCGGTTCTTCATGTTGGGCCGTGGGTGCAGTGGTGCCGCCCAGGCCGACGAAGATTTCCCTAGTGGGAACCAACCCATCTCGTTTACGGTCCATGGCTTTATTCTCCCACGCTCCTGAGACACAAGAACCACAGGGGTTGCGCGTTCACAGCACGATAAAGTGACTTATCGTGCATTATTCAGGGGCCATCAATTCGCCACCGGGGCCGCCCGATCAGTCCCCGAATACCCTTTGATCCGGTTGATGCGTTTTGCTGACCTTAAAACTCTTCGCGCCAACGAACATTCATCTTTTTTACTTGACTGGTCTTCATCCAATGAGTGCGTCCAAACGTGTCTAATATGCCAATGTGAGACATGTTCATTTTTAGAAAACATTCCGAATCATAGAGAAAAGGTAAAAAAATCCGTTCGCCAACTCCAAGCTCATAGGGAAGATTTCCACTCGCTGGATTCTCATAGTCGGGAAGAATAATTGCGAATTCCTGCTTCCGGGCAAGCCACTTAAAAAGAGAGGTTTTCTTTAGACTAATAAGGGAGAGGGTGGTGGTGCCCGGACCATGATTTATGGCTGAAATGCCAATATACGTAGGGCCTACCTTTTTAACTCCTGGTGTCAGTATCGGACCTATGATGGCAGTGACCCTTACGCGAGGCTTGAGTACTATGTCTCTGTAAATATTCCAGCCAAGCGACAGGGCTGCCGTGACCAAGGAAAGCACACTGATGAAAAGAACCGTTTCAGGGTTAAGCATCTTCCTCCTTCTATACCACCCGCAGCTCCCCGAATCCCGTCGACCCCCCAAACCGTAACGCCCTTGAAAAAGAACTAGCGACTCGGTCCATAGTCTCGCTCCGGGCCGCGCTGCCGTTCCCGCGCCTCCTGCCGCTGCTTCCAGATCGCGTTCACACCCCGCGTAACACTTCGGCGATGTCTCTGTAGTCCTTCGCCAAACGTTTGACCTGCTGCTTCAAATCCTCGGCTAGCTTTTCGGTCCGCCCGAGCTGCGGCTTCAAGTCCTTGACCGATTCTTCGAGCCGCTGCACCTGCTCCTGCAATTCTCCGACCCACTCGGACTGATGCTCCATCTCCGCCTCGTACTGCTTTGAGAGCGCGGTCAAGGCGTTCGTCAACTGCTGTTCTAACTCGGTCATAAAGCTCCTTCACTCGCTCGATAGCCTGACGGCAGGCTGTCCGTCCATGATCCCGAGCGGATTTTCCGGGGTGCTCTCCGGCAGGATCGCGAAGCGCTGCCCGTTGACTTCGACGAGTTTCACTCCCCACGTGGTCTGCTCGATCCGCTCGAGGGTCTGCTGCGCCTCTTGGATCTCGAAATCGAGCCCCCGCCCGCGTCTCGATGAGGCTCTGGATCTGGTTGGCATACCACCGCGTCAGGCCCCAGCTCCCGGCCAAGATGCCGAGAAAGAGACACACTCCGATCACTACGCTCCGCAGCCATGCCCGCCACAGCACTGCGTTCATCCACCGGGTGTGATCCTTGATATCTCGCACGATGATATACATCTCGTCGTTCACGCTCTGCCTCAAGTTTTTTGCGAGCTTCTTCAGCTCGCTCTGAGTCAGTGCTTCGATCTCTTGCCGGTCCTGCTCGGCCCTCTTTTGGAGCCGAGCTTGTAAGTCGCTCCCGCTGGAAGTCCCGTTCATAGATCGCTCCTTTCAACCGCCACTTGCCGCCGCTCTCGGGGTCGGCCGCCGTGAGGTAGTGCTCCCCCTGGCGCGGCACCTCCAGGCCCGCCCGCTGCAAGGCCGAGACCATCGTGGCGCGATCCGAAACGGCCCCCGTTTCGATGCCTTGGCTCAAATAGTCGGTAATCACCCTCCGGGGGTCTTTCTCCGCCACCAACCCCGCCCGAAGCTGGGTGGCCTCAATGTAGGCCCGATGGCCGGGTTGCACGTCACGCGCCCGCTCCGGATCGTCCGGGCGGCTCCAGCCGTTCTCGTGGTTCTGCCAATCTCGCAATGCATCAAACGTCTTTTGCCAGCCTGGGGCCGCGATATTCAGGCTCTTGCCAGTCTCAAGATCCACCCGCGCCGCCAGGACATGCACGTGGACACCCCCGCCCGCTTCGCGGTGCTGGACCGCTGCCCAGGCGTAGCGGTCCGGTTCCAGGCCCGCCCAGGCGGTTTTCTCGAACTCGTCCACCACTCGGCCAATTTGTGCATCACTCGGGTTATCCTCCGGTGCCCAGGCGATGACGCCCGACGTGTACTTGTGCTCGAACTGAAGCGCGTCGGCCACCCCGGCCACCTGGTGCGGATGGCCCCGCAGCACTTTGACTTCTTCCGGGTTCTTCTCCGGGTCCCGGTCCTGATCTTGATCCTGTTCGGGGGCGAGGTTGTTATCGCGGGTGAGGTAGTCCGCCGCCGCCGCCGACCCGGTTCCGCGAGCGAGAAACTTGATCATCATCGCGGTTCCCCCTCGACGGTCAAAGTGTCGAGCGCCCGCTCAATGGCGACCAGATGCGCGACCACTTCCACCACCTCGGCGTTCTCCTTGTGGATATTGGCCCAGCGGGCGATCTGGTTCAGGTTCGAACCGATCCGCGCCAGCTCCCGGGTGCGCTCTCGCTCCAGCTCGGTGTGCGCTACCGTCCAGGTGCGCACCCGCCCAACCGATCGGCGCACCAGATTCGAGAGCGATAACCCAACGGAGTGGGCCTTGGCATGCCACTCGGCCCGCTCCGCCTCGCTGGCTCGGATCTTCACCCAGACTTCGCGCGCCGCGCCCATGATGCTCCTTTCCCTCGCCTCCCAGATAGGGGTCGAAGGGGGCCAAGCCCCCTCGCCAGCCCCTGCCGGGGATCACGCAAGGCGTGGCCCCAAAGGGTAGGCTGGCTGCTTCTTCTTATCGGAGAGTCTAGCATCCCCCAGTGTCCATTTGCGGGCGCGATGCTATTGGATTCTATAGAGTGATATCAAATGCAATACAAATCGCTTCGGCGGGGGCAGGCTTGATCTTGGGTCTTCAGTTTCTAGTCGCTCGGGTCGTACCTCGCGGCTTTCGCCTCGGCCTCGGAAATCGTGTGGCTAAAAAAGGCCGCTAAGTGGACTGGAACAAGCGCCCCGGAGTGAATTTATGGTCCCGGCGGAGTTGGGGGCGGTACTTCGAATCGGACAGGGCCTGAATGAAACTGGAAGGCGACTGCAGCGCCGCATCCAGCTCTCCTCTTTTCATGAGACTCAGGAAAAGCGCCACCGATCTCGCTTGGCAGTTGATTGATCGACGGGGGTTGAACTCGATGTCCGTGAAACCGGCGTAGCCGTAGAGAGTTGGCACCCAATCGCGATACTCCGCCAGAAAAGAACAGTATAGCCAGTCGTAGAAAACGGTCTTCGGTTCGATGGGAAAATCAAACCCTTCGAAACGGAATCCGATGAGCGCGCCAGATTCCTTTAGCCGCAGATCACTCTTTGCCTGGCCAATCTCTTTCTCCCCCTTCTTGTACAAGTCTGTGAACGGTCCCCCGTGCTCAAAGACTTTGCTGCCCTGAAACGCCAGCTCAAGTTTGATCCTTCCGTGCTCTTTGGTCGGCACCGCCATGTGGAATGCGCTCATGTGCCTTCCACGCTTATTCTCGGATTTCGTAGAGATCTCTAGAAGCGGCGCAAAGCCAGCAAATGAAGCGCCCGCATGCAGCGCCTTGATGTTTTTTCCCTTCTGGACAGCAGCGAAGCCAGGATGCCACCGAAGCTCGAAAAAAACTTCCTTCACCAGCTTGGGGCTATCGGGCGTTGGGACGAAGATGGGGCGTTTAGCCATCCGAAAGATTCCGTATCAACTCCAGAGGGATTTTATCTGGCACAAGAATCTCGCACTTTTCCGCTCGCTGCAACCGCTCCTGAATATCCGGGTCTCTCCAATCGGTCCGGGTGTAGAGAACTTCAAAATCGATCATTTTGTGTGCTTCATCAATGGGGCGGAGAACTACTCCGGACTTGTTTGACACGTCTGGTGTGAACTTGACGCCTTCGAACTCCAGCACTTCCGGATGAATCCTGAGAAAAATCGAATCTTCGATACGACCATCCTGGTGGGCTGCGTATTCCATCGGATGGTTGTTTTTGAAGCACAGGTGCACATACTCATCCAAGCCCTTCTGCTCATCAGCTTCGTGACTCCAGGCGTTGCCACCCGGAGCCGGAATCTCGATCTCTAGCTCCCTCAGTTTGGCTAGCGAAAACAGCCCTTTATGCTTTCGAACTAGCGCCAGGTTACGACGATCAGTGAAGTAATAGAAAGCCGTGACAGCATACCGCCGGAATGGGTCTTTTATTGCCATACCAGTTCTCGAATGGAATCTTTAATTAAAACTCATTAGTCTGAACAAGATGCTTAGATGATAGCTCGCGGGCGGTTCTGCAAAAGGGTATTGTCAATCAAATCTCTCCTTCACTACCGTTTCGCAACCCCTAAACCCTTGAAAGCCCGTCCAGGGACGGAGGGTTTGCAAAACCGCTCCTTTGCGCAACCGTTCCTCGTTGGTTGTTTTCTTCCGGTTTTAGTCCGGTGATTTATCCACAGTCGTCGTCGCTCCTGCTACTTGTCTTTTACTACTTGTCTTAACTACTTGTATGGTGACACGGTTTGGACGGATAACTGGAGAAATAGTGACACGGTTTGGACGGATCTGGGGGAGAAATAGTGACACGGTTTGGACGTGGAAAACTCTCTCGAATCACACAAGCCTGTGGAAATAAGTGATTTACGGGCTTCTGACGATTCAGGAGCGTGGGGGAGTCCCAGAGTCCAACCCGACGCGGAAAGGCCGCTGACGGGCCGCTGAGAGGCCGGGAAGGGGGAGATTAGCGGCCTAGCTGGCCTTGATTGAGCGGCGCGATGGCCGGGGTCGAGGGCAAGAGGATCAGGACGCCCGGAGCCGTGGTGTAGTTCAGACCCGACCAAGCCAGCTTGATCTTGTTCAACTCGCGCAACACCTTTTCACGGAAGCTTCGGACAGTGAACTTATTGCTGGCCTTGTCCGGGTCCGCTCCGAACTGGTGGTACACCTGCTTCCAAGTGATCCGTTGCGGAGCACGAAGCGGGAAGGTGCGGTAGACCAGCCATAAGTACAGGTCGAGACCCAAGGAACATCGTTTGAGGGCCTTGAGGGTGTTCATGTCAATCGGCACCGGGTGTTGGATGATCTCGTTGAAGAAGTCTTCGCTGAGTTCAATCTTGCTCTCCCACAACGTGCTCTCGGCAGGCCGCTTGGGGTTCCACCAAAACTCCGTGCGGCGTGCGATCACCGAATTTACCGTAGCCGTGCCGCGCTCATCCTCATAGATCAGTTGGATGTGGGCGTTGAACAGCCGATCCATCTGGTTGCGGACTTTGGTGTGAGCGTTGCCCCCGCCGCTGCTGTAGACCCCCAGAGTCTTCATGAATTTCGCCAGCGACGGTCCTAGCACCAGCACCCGGCTTTGGGTCCGCACCGCTTCGGTACAGAGCCACGCCATCAAGAGCCGGGGATAATTACCAAAAGGGAGCTTGTTGTCGAGGCCCGCGCTCATCCCCAGCGTGAACGGCCCGTTGACGCGCTTGTACTCTTTGCGGTTGCCGGGGTTGGTGCGGGGCAGGGAGCAGAGCGCCATCGTTCGCGCCATGAAGCCTCTCTCCGGGTCCGCTTCACTGGCTCTAACCAGAAGAGGTCCACCTGGTCGGCCTGGGTGAAGTGGTGCAACGCCTGGGGCGAGTCGTCGCGGATCGCCTTCACAGGGCCGCCCATATCGGAGAGGGCATCACCGATCGGAACCAACTCGCCGCGTTGACGTGCCATGGCTTTATTCTCCCATGTTCCCCAGACAGGATCTTTGGATTCGCGCAACTCTATGGACTAGCAAATCATCCGAAGATTCCTTTCCGGATCCCCATGAATTTTCGATGTTTCCGTTGGGGTCTCCGTTGCGGTTTCAGCCTCTCAACTTTAGGGAAGCGCAGCCGCTTCGTCCAAGAACGAGTCCAGTTCGTGCAGTGATGAGAATCCCTTTTCGCCCAGGACGAGTTCGTTGCAGAATTCGAGGACACGATCCTCATCGATACGCTCAATGGCTCTTACTACTTGTAAATCTTCTACTTGTCTTCTATTTGTAAGGGTGTTGCGTAAAAGCGAAGAATTGAGGGGGGGGTGTTGCGTAACAGCGTGGATAACTCCCTTAAATCACCGTCTCCTGTGGATAAACCTCACGGCGACTCTCGCGTTGGACACCGTGAGAAGCCCAGGAGCGGGTTGCAGCGGTTGAGACACTTCCCAGGGACGCCCGCGACTCGCAAGGCTCGTCGGGGCGCGATCCTTACGGCGAAAACAGGGAGGCGCTAGCGGCCTAGCTTGCTAAGTGACGATGATCCGAAGGTGCGATGACGGGGGTTGAGGGCAAGAGGATCAACACTCCCGGAGCCTTGGCATAGTTCAAATCCGGCCAGGCCAGCTTGATCTTTTTCAACTCGCGCAAAACCTCACGGCGGAAGTTTTGAACGGTTTGCTTATCGCTGGCGTTGGCCGGGTCCACTCCGAACTGGTGGTAGATCTGCCGCCAAGTGAGCCGCTGCGGAGCGCGAAGCGGAAAGGTTCGGTAAACCAGCCAGAGGTACAGGTCGAGGCCCAGGCCATCAGTAATCGAGGGATGTTCCCGAAGGGGAGCTTGTTGTCTCCACCGGCAATCATGATGAGCTTGTAGGGGCCGTTGACGCGCTTGTACTGGTGCCGTTTGCCGGGGTTAGCGCGGGGCAATGAGCACAGCGCCATCGTTCGCGCCATGAAACCTCTCTCGGCTTCCGCTTCGCGGGCCGAGACAAGCTGGTCCACCTGATCGGTTCGGGTGAAGTGGTGCCGCGCCTGGGGCGTGGCTTCGCGGATCGCCTGGACCGGGCCGGGCAGGTCGGCCAAGGCATCACCGATCGGAACCAAGCCTTCTCGGTTGCTCTTCATGGGCTTTATTTTCCCATGCCCCTGAGACAAGAACCACAAAGAAACAGAAGTCAAGTTGTGGTTGGTTCCCAGAAGCCGTTGGAAAACTTGTAATCATGCTTATTCTCGGTCGCGGCAAGAAGTGACCGGGCCAGTGAGATACCATCCCTCTTGTCCAAGTCTTCTCGGGAGCGGGGCGGGACAATGCAGTTCGGACAGCCTTTGGTGCAACTGCACGAAGCTGCAATACGGATTCCCTTTTCCAACATGCTGCGCCATCTTTCAAGCACTTTACGGGCGATGCCGATTCCTCCAGAGTAGCTTTCAACTATGTAGATTTTCTGGTCCTTGGCAACGGCATGTGGGAACACGTCGTGCGTATCGATCGGGATCGCAAAGGAAACACCCACACGCAGGATATGTTGGAGAGCCGTGAAACTTACTTCTATCCCATGGGGCGTCGTAACTTGCTGAATCCAGCATACATGTGCGTTTGTAAATTTGGCTTTGTTGAAATCCGGTACCCAACGGTCAAGCACCTTGCCAGATCTTTCGTCCACCTCTTCGACGGAGCTCAATATTTCGGATATAGCAACTTTCCCGTACACGGCGATGACCTCAACTTCTCCGGATGTCCATCGGTGGCCTTCATATACGTCCTGGTCAGTCAAGGTTGTAAACAAAAAGGGGTTCGTCCTCAGAAACGGTTCTTCTTTGCCCAACCTGACCGAACCGCCGCTTCCCGTGACAGCTACTTCCTCGACGCGGTAGGTAGACCCTCCATGCATGTAGATCGCGCGCTGATAGGCTTCACGAAACTGTTGTTGGCCTGACATCGTCCCGATTTTGGCAGATCCGTGCTCCAGGGTATACATCCCGGACCCTCCGCCGCGGATATCGACCGAAATGTGAGGTCGGTACCTGCCAGATCGGACCGGTATGGCCCCGGAGCGCAGTTTCTCGACGGCGGCGCAGTAGAGCCCAGCGCCCAGGATGTCCTCACCACCATCAAGATTGGGCGTCTCGTAGATGAGGCAAGGCAGATGGCGCTCAATCAGGTCTTCATTTTCGGGGTTGATCACCAAATCATCCAACGGTTTATCGAGGAACGCCCCAAGGTTAGCAGCGTAGAACTGATCAAGGGGGTTGTTCCGAGCGTAGTAGAGGACAAAGGCATCCGCGTTCCAGTTGCGGCCGGCGCGGCCGATGCGCTGCCAAGCAGACATCATACTGTCTGGAAAGCCAGCGAGGACGACACCATCTAGGCCGCCGATGTCAATCCCGAGTTCCAGGGCGTTGGTGGTGAACACCAAGCGTATAGAGCCTTGTTTTAGGCCCTTTTGGATCTCGTGGCGCATGTCTTTACTGAGACCGGCACGGAATACTTTGATGCTGTCTGGATCGAGGTCGGTCTGCCCTTGCTCGCGCAGTTTTTTGACTCGCTGAATGGATAGGCGATGGCACTGCTCGGCGAAATTTCTGGTCGGACAAAAAGCCAATACCGACTTGCCTAGCGCTAGGCAAGCCAACCCAGCATTAACGGTTCTAAGCTGCAAGATGTTCCAGTATTGGTGATCGGGGATGTCGGGTTGGACAAAGTAGAATTCCCTGTGCGGTCGGTAACTGTCGCTTGCGTTGACTTCTTCGAAGGTTAACCCGGTGAGGTTTTCCGCATGTTCTCTGGCATTCGCGCAGGTAGCGGAGCTGAGAAAAAAATGGGGGTGGATGTCAAAAAGCTGGGCGAGATGATATGAGAAGCGCCTCAGGATCATGGCGACGTTGGAGCCAAAGTAGCCTCGGTATTCGTGGATTTCATCGATGATGACCCATTTGAGGTTTCTGAGAAATTGCTGCCACTGATCAGCGTGTCCCAAGAAACTGAAATGGAGCATGTCTGGGTTGGTGATGAGGATAGGCGGCGGCTTCTCTCTGAGCACCTTCCGATCCTCCTTCTCTGTGTCGCCGTCGTACCACCATGATTCGATCTTGTGATCCATATGATCCAAAAGGTTCGTGAGTAGTTGGTCCCGCTGATCGAGTGCCAGTGCCTTGGTTGGGTAGAGCATGAGCGCGTGGCCGTTGGTTTCGCGGGCCAGTGTGTCGAGCACAGGTATTTGGAAAGCGAGGGATTTGCCGCTGGCAGTGGGTGCCTGCAAGACGACATTGTTGCCGTCCAAGGCCTTCAGGATTGCCTCTGCTTGGTGCTGATAGAGACGGTCGATACCGCTTTTGTGCAAGGCATCGACTAGCCTCGGAGACAGGCGATCAAACGCTTTCTCGTCCGCGTAGGTCGGCGAGATGGCTTTCAGGATCGCTTTGTCGACCCTGTCATTGCCGACTTCACCGTCGCGCAGTGCGTCGAATTCCCTCAACTTAGCCAGTAAATGCTCCATTAATGATCTCCCATCGGGTTCAATCAAGTGCTGGATTTGCTTCTTCAGCACTCCTTGATCGTCGATTCGACTGTTTCGCGAAAGTCAGTCCAGTCCCCGCACCTCCTGGCCACCAATTTCAGCCATTCAATTTCGACCCCTCGCCTATGGTCTAGCCAAACCCATGGCCCCAAGGCGGGTCTAGAGGAGCGTGCAAAACTCTCTCTCCGCAAGGGTTCGGCGGCCCATCGGGAGGGTGAGCGCACCTGAGAATTAGCCAAGATCGGTAACAATTTCAACCAAACCGCGCTGTGGGATCCTTGGCTGATCGATCCGGTCCGGGTGTCACGGCGTACTTCCGAAGCGGGCCGCTAGAGCGGCGTCGGTTTGGGTCTGCTCGGTTTTGTCTAGCGGCGGTTTGAATCCCCGCTTGCGTGCTTCTTCAAATCCTCCATAGCTCAGGTCGCCGGTACGACGCCGTGCTCGCGCCAAGTCATAGGCAGCCTGTAGCCGCACCCAGATATCCGCCGTTCCCCATCCCGCCCGCTCCAACTTCAGCGCCATTGCGGGCGAGATTGCACAGCGCCCATTGACCAAACGCGACAGGCTCGCCCGCGAAACGCCGATCCGCTTCGCCGCTTCGCCTAGCGTCATCCCATCTACGTCATTCAGAATGCTGGGGCCTGGATGTGGTGGGTTGCGCCGCAGCCAAGCGTCCTCTCTCACTTCATTGCTCATTGTTTCCTCCCTCGTTCTAGTGATAGTCCACCAAGTCAACATCAAAGACCGCGCCGTTTTCAAACCGAAACGTGATCCGCCAATTCGCGGAGACTCGAACAGACCAGTAGCCTTTGCGGTCGCCCTTCAGCGGATGCAGCCGATAGTCATGCTGATCCATATCCGCGATTGCTGCCATGTTGTCCAACTTCGCTAAAATTCCGGCAATCCGGCTTAGCCGCCTTTGCGGCAACCGCCGAGCGTCGCGACGCTCGAAGAATCGCTTTAGCCCGCCGTGCCTGATGTTCTGTATCGCCACTAGACTTATTGTAACATGAAGCGCTCCACGATTCCGCCAGCGAAGTGGGTCACGAGATCGAGCGAAATAAACCGACCATAAGAGAGGGTGGAGGCTTAGCCGCCCTTGAGAGAGACCTAGCGGCTGGGGCCAAAGTCCCTCTCCGGCCCGCGCTGCCGTTCCCGCGCCTGTTGCTGCTGCTTCCAGATCGCATTCACACCCCGCGCAATACTTCGGCGATCTCCTTGTAGTCCGCTGCCAAGCGTTTGACTTGCTGCTTCAAATCCTCCGCCAGCGCTTCGGTCCGCCCGAGCTGCGGCTTCAAGTCCTTGACCGCTTCTTCGAGCCGCTGCACCTGCTCCTTGCATTCGCCGATCCGCCCGGCCTGCTGCTCCATCTCCGCCTCGTACTGCTTCGATAGCGCGGTCAAGGCGTTCGTCAACTGCTGTTCTAACTCGGTCATAAAGCTCCTTCACTCGCGCGATAGCAGAAGCGCAGGCTGTCCTTGCACTTTCCAGGGCCAATTTTTGCCGAGCGGCGTCCCTTTGGGAAGCACTACGGACCTCGCCCCGTCCTCCGCCTCGTGGAGCCACACGCCCCACGTCTGCTCCCGAAGCTGATCGAGCCGTGTCTGCTCCCGCTCGACCTGGCGCGTCAAAGCGGCCCGCCTCTGGATGAGGCTTTGGATGTTGTTGGAATACCACCGCGTCAGGCCCCAGCTCCCGACGCAAATGCCGAGAAAGAGACACACCCCGCCCACCACGCTCCACCCCCACGCCCCCCACAGCACCGCGTTCATCCACCGGGTGTGCTCCTTGATATCGCGCACGGTGATATACGACTCGTCTTGCACGCTCTGCCTCAAGTTTTCTGCGAGCTTCTTCAGCTCGCTCTGAGTCAGTGCCTCGATCTCTATCCGGTCCTGCTCGATCTTCTGTTGCAGCCGAGCCATCAAGTCGCCCACGTTGGAAGTCTTGCTCATAGATCGCTCCTTTCAACCGCCACTTGCCGCCGCTGTCGGGGTCCGCCGCCGTGATGTAGTCCTTGCCCTGACGCGGCACCTCAAGGCCCGCTTCCCGCAAGGCCAAGACCATCGAGGCGCGATCCGAGACGGACCCCGATTCGATGCGCTGGCCGAGGTAGTCGGTAATCAGCCTCCGGGGGTCTTTTTCTGCCGCCAACCCGGATCGGACCTGAGCGGCCTCGATGTAGGCCCGATGGCCGGGTTGCACGTCCCGTGCTCGCTCCGGATCGTCTGGGCGGCTCCAGCCATTCTCGTGGTTTTGCCAGTCCCGCAGCGCGTCAAACGTCTTCTGCCAGCCCGGTGCCGCGATATTCAGGCTCTTGCCGGTCTCCAGATCCACTCGCGCCGCCAGGACATGCACGTGGACCCCGCCGCCCGCTTCTCGGTGCTCGATGGCCGACCAGGCGTAGCGGTCCGCCTCCAGCCCTGCCCAGGCGGTTTTCTCGAACTCGTCCACCACCCGTTCTATTTGCGCGTCGCTCGGGGCATCCTCCGGCGACCAGGCGATCACGCCCGAGGTGTACTTGTGCTCGAACTCCAGCGAGTCGGCCACGGCGGCCACTTGGTCCGGATTGCCGCGCAAAACTTTCACTTCTTCCGGGTTCTTTTCTTGGTCCTGGTCTTGCTCCTGGTCCCGCGCGGGGAATCTCTCGCGAGTGAGATAGTCCGCCGCCTTCGCCGCCGATCCGGTGCCGTGAGCGAGAAACTTGATCATCATCGCGGTTCACCCCGGACGGACAAAATGTCGAGTTCCCGCTCGATCACGACCAGATGCGCGATCACCTCTACCGCCTCGGCGTTCCCCTTGTGGGTGTTCGCCCAGCGAGCGATCTGGTTCAGGTTCGAGCCGATCCGCGCCAGCTCCCGGGTGCGCTCCCGCTCGACTTCGGCGGCGGCTGCGGTCCAGGTGCGCGTCCGCGCCATCGCCCGCCGTAACAACTCCGACAGCCCCACGCCCACCGCTGCCGCCTTCACCCGCCACTCGGCAAGCTCGGCCTCGCTCACGCGGGCTTGGGCGATCAAGGTGCGATTTAGGGTGCTGCGCGGCATGGGGTTTTCCTCCGGGGGTTGAAGGGGGCAAGCCCCCTCGCCAGCCTAATGTCATACATTGGGTAGGCTGACTGCTTCTTCTGTTAGATCGGAGTATACCTGTGGGGGGTGGACTTAGTGGGGTAAATGCTCTCGAACGATACAGAAAGATATCAAATACAATATAAAGCTCTTCGGGCCTCGATCTTGGGGCCTTCAGTTCCCTAGTTGGCCGGATCGTTCCTCGCGGCTGTCGCCTCGGCCCAGGTAATCGTGTCATCTTCCATCATCCCGAGCTGATCCGCCAACTCCCGCGGCAGTTCCACCGCTTCACCGGTCGCGAGCGCCTTCCACACTTCATCCTCGGTGTCGACCGAGAGCACCACCTCGCCGTCGATCCATTTCTTGCGGATCATGGTAGTCCTTTCGTGTTTTCCGGCTCGGTCCAGGCCCGGACCGCTCATACAATAGGCTACCCATTATACTAGGGCGTGCCGGAGCAGCGAGCAGGTTATCGTCACCGACTCCGGGCGGCCATCGGGACCTTGAGTCTGCTCGGGCGCAGGTTGAGCGGGTTCCCCTCAGGTTCGTCCATCTCAGCAAGGAAAACCCATGAGTGAAGACAAAAGAGAAACCACCACGAACACACCGCGAAAGTCCAATCCAGTCGGCGGAGACATGCGCCGATATTTCGACCGCGTCCATGATCGGGCGGAGGAACAGGAAAAAACAGTATCGGAACTGCTGTTTGAGGATTACTGTGACCGGGTGGGAATCGACTGTAAGCGCATCGAAACAGAGGTTGCCTCCAAGACGCCAGATTACGAACTAGTGATTGACGGTCGGAAGATCATTGCCGAGGTGAAAGAATTCACGAGGAACAGGGAAGAACAGGAATCGTATCGGTTGCTGGAGGAACGTGGCTACGGAAAGGTTCTCGGTGGGGAGCCGGGTGCCCGTGTCCGAAAGAAAATCAATGACTCTTCGCCTCAGATAAAGGCGAAGACTAAGGGCCGTCATCCCGGGATTCTGGTTCTCTGCGACAACGGTCAAATCGCCGGACACCTTAGCCCGCACCAAATCATGACGGCTATGTACGGTCAGATGGTTATGGACATGGCCATCCCGCGGGATACTTCCATCAGCCCCTACATTACAGGCGCTAGGTTAGGGAAGAAACGCAAGATGACTAACGATGCGAACACGTCGATAAGCGCCATTGGTGCCCTAGTAGTGGTCACGGCGCCGGACCTGGAGCTCGAACTGCACATTTACCACAACGCGTTCGCCGTCGTTCCCGTCGACCCGATACTGCTGACGTGCCGCGGAATAGTGCAGTACCAGATCGATATCGAGACCATGACGTGGGTGGAACTACAGTAGTTCACCGAAGCGCAACAACCGCCACTCAACGGGGCCCGTGAGGCGGCGTCTGCTGTTGCCGCTTGTTCTACAGTCTCATATTGCTGCCTGGTGCGCTGATGCCAAGCGCACACTTTCAGCGTTGCACAAAGATATCGCTAATCAAATTATCTCTGCAATACCGTTTCGCAACGCCTAAACTCTTGAAGGCTCGTCCGGGTCCGAATGGTTGCGCAACCGCTCCTTTGTGCAAACCCCTTCCCCTCGCGCTTCATTGTGCCGGATCGGTCCTCGATCCGAAGGGATGGCTGTTTAATGAGGGGAAAGGGGGGGGTTGGAGGCCGTCTTCGATCCGGGCTTTGGATTCTTTAATCCCCGGATTTTTTGTTTCCACAGGGCCAGCCGCTCCTACTACTTGTAATCTTCTATTTGTCTTCTATATGTATGGGTGTCCAGTTTGCACGTGTTTTCGGGGGGGGGGGTGTCCGGTTTGCACGTGTTTCCGGGATTTATGGGTGTCCGGTTTGCACGTGGATAACTGCTCCGAATCACACAACCCTGTGGAAATAGGCGATTTACGACCTATGACAATTCGGGAGCGTTGAGGGATACTGAGAGTCCAACCCGGTGCGGGAAGGCCGCTAACGGGCCGCTGACGGGCCGGGAAAGGACTATTCAGCGAGGCGCAACGGTTCGGATGCCGGAGGGATCGCGGGTGTCGAGGGCAGGAGGATCAACACGCCAGGCTCGGTCGAGTAGTTCAGGCCGGACCAGGCGAGTTTGATCTTCTTCAATTCCCGGAGAACCTTGCGCCGGAACATTTGGACGATGTTCTTATCTTCTGCGTTGGTCGCATCCGCCGCGAACTGACGGTACACCTGCCGCCAGGAGAGCCGCAGCGGAGCACGAAGCGTGAAGGTGCGGTAGACCAGCCATAGGTAGAGATCCAATCCCAGGGCGCACCGTTTGAGCGCCGTGAGGGTGTTCAAGTTGAGCGGCACCGGGTGGCGGATGATTTCGTTAAACAGGTCTTCACCGATTACGATGGTGCTGTTCCACCCCGGCATTGCCGAGTTGTTGTCGGGATTCCACCAATACTTACCCCGCGCCGCGATAGGCGAGTTCACGAACTGTTCCCCATACTCATCCTGATACTTCAGTTGAACGGTACAGCCGAACAATCGCCGCATCTGATTACGGAGTTTGATTTGCTCCCGGCCTCCGCCGCTGCTGTAGACCCCCAGGGTCTTCATGAACTTCGCCAGCGACGGCCCCAAGACGATCACCCGGCTTTGGGTCCGCACCGCTTCGGTGCACACCCAGGCCAGGATCAGGCGGGGGAAGTTGCCGAAGGGGAGCTTGTTGCCACCACCGGCGATCATGTAGAGCGTGAAGGGTCCGTTGACGCGCTTGTATTCTTTGCGGTTGCCAGGGTTGGTGCGGGGCAACGAGCACAGCGCCAGCAGCCGCGCCATGAAACCGCGATCCGGGTCCGTTTCGCTGGCCGTCACCAACTGGTTCACCTGATCGGCAACGGTGAAGTGGTGCCGCGCCTGGGGCGAGTCGTCGCGGATCGCCGGCACCAGCTCGTCATCCAGGCCGGAGACAACTTCACCGATGGGAACCAGCTCGCCGCATTGACGCTGCATGGTTTTCATTCTCCCATGTTCCTCAGACAAGACAGGGACACCAAGGGTCCAGTTCCATGTGGCCCTTTCAACGGTACACCTTGTCGCGGCTACCGACCCTCACCACGAGCACACATAAAGGCGTCGCCCTCGATGCGGGCGATAACGCGGGAATCGCCTACCCTGTACTTCCAAAACTCGCCCAGCTTTGGAACCCTTCAAGGCTTTCCCGATGCTGCGCGGATCGTCCAGCGCGTCAACGGTCTTCGGTGTCGTGGATGACCTTATAGTTCTTGATCTGAAAATTGGTGAGTTTCATGGCATTGCCTTTACCTCGCCCTACCTGCTCTGGAACTGTTGCAGGCGGGTGTGATCGATGAGTTGCTGCATGTTCTGGAGGGTGAAGACCTTTCCTCGTGTGGCGATGAGTAGCTTTTTCATGTCCTCTCGGCGGACGCCGAAGCCACGCCCGGCGATGCAGGCAACAACCTCGAATTTCGGCTGATTAGGCGGTTGCCCCTCCATGGCAAGCGCACTAAGGTGCTGGACGCGCGTCACCTTGTCGCGGGCTGTGCCGTCGTCCTCGGTCAGTTTGGCTTCGATGACGATCTGCGGGTTGAACTCGTTCGGGATGATAAAGTCCGGGGCCTGGTCGAAGCCGGGCAGGCGCTCGGCACGCTTGGTTTTGCGGAAACTGATCCCGGTGCGAGACAGAACGTCCTCGATGGCATTCTCGACGATATTGCCGACAAGCTCACTAATCGAATCACGGTGCCCGGCGAAGGGGCGGCCCAAGAAGCGCTCATAGAGCAGCATGGCGTAGGGCACGCCCAGGTCGGCCAGTGACTGAACGCTGGCGAGCCCGGCGGCAGTGTCGGCCTTGTCGAGGCGATGGAGCTTTTTGGGAGAAACTTTTGGCGCGCCGTTTTTCAGGATTCCGCAAGCGGCGGCGATAAGGGCATGAATGCGCCGCTCGGTAAGGCCGCCATTGCGTTTCAAAGGCGTCTCCGGCTCCATGCGGACTTTCCGGTCAAGAGTGCGGCCAGCGCCCTGAGTGATTTCGGTGCCTGTTTCCTGTGTGGCGTAGTAAGCCCATTCCGGCGGCGTAAAGCCGAGCATGCAGCGCAGGACAATCAGGGAAATCGGGGTCTCGAACACGACCGGCGTGACGGTCGCAGGGATAACATCCTGAAAGTCTGCCGTGGCCCGTTTCAAGGCTTCGTAGCCGGATTCGAAGGTGGGGTATTCGACGAAGCCGGGCCCCTTGGGCATGACCAGAAATTCCGATTCCAGACAGGCGAAGACTTCATCAACGTAGGTGTCGAGGTCGCCTTGGACCTGATCGAAACTGACTTCAAAAGAAAACGGCATCGCGCACCTCGTGATCGGGCGTAACCGCCTGATACGGGCGGCCCGACGCTGCCGCCTTCGGTGGTGCGGCTAACAAAAGATCCATGATGTGGTCAGGGTCACCGAAGGCGGAAACAGCTTGCGTGAAGGCCGCGAGCTTTTCTTTCGTGGGTCGGTCGGCATTCCAGTCCTGACGTAGATTCCAGACCGTCATGCGGGTCAGGTGGCCCAAAGCGATACAGCGGGTATCCCCTTGGGTTGGGGTCATACCGGCCTCTTTAAGCTGGGCAAGTTCGGCGGCGACAATTGCCGCGAGCTGTGCGGGTGTCTCAAATAGCCAGCGGCGCGGTGTGGTGCCACCAGAGCGGCACACAAACACAGTATCGACAATCGACGAAGCAGTGCCGTGGATATGGATTGAGCCGCCCATTTCGGCGGGGCAGGGGAGGGACGCAGAACAGGTAAACCCGGCGTCGAGGATGGCAACGCCAACGGCAGAATAGGCTTCGAGCTTGTTGTGATGATAGGTGAAGGCGAGGGGCGCGCCCGGTTTGAGGGCGCGTGCCATGCGTGAATAGACAGCAGCAAGGCCCTCAGTGAAGTGGTCTAACCCACGGCTCTGGGTCACGTTGCCGGTTAATTCATCCGGAGAGCGGGTGGAGTCCCGGTCGAAGCCCTCGGCCTCATCGCCGACGAGGCGGCGAAGCCAGACATAGCAGAAATCCATAAGCTCGCCGTATTGGACATTCCCGAAATAAGGTGGATCGGTGAACACGGCGTCGAGGCTGTTGGGTGGAAGGTTGACCTCCGTGGCGCTTGTGCAATGAATGGCGATGTTGCGACGGCGGACGCCATTGAGTTTCTCGCCGATCCATTCGCCTTCTATAGGCACCCGGACGTTGCGGGAGCCCTTCCGGCGCACTTCGAAGGGCGCGTTACAGTAGCGCTTGGCCTTGGCGTACTTGGCGATAATGTTGGACCAGCCGCCGGAGCCGACATTCGTGCCGTTACCGTTCGTGATGCCGAGAAAGTTGGATTCGCACTGGACCAGGCCGACGGGAAAGCCGTGGACTGAGAAAATGTCCAGGGACTTGAGCGCCATGGTGTCATAGCGGCAAAGCATGTTCTGATAGCGCAGTAGGTCGGAAAGATTGGTGGCGAGGGCGTGGCGCACGCGCTCGTCCTTGACCTTGGCGATGAGGTGGCAACTCAGCTCAAGGCTAAGGAGCTGGCGGGGATTGAACATGTCGCGGTAGTGGGTGTAGCCCCAACGGTGGAGACGGTTGGTCTCGTCGCCGGACAGAATCTCTTGCGGAGGCACAAAGCTGGCGGTGAGCTTCCGCCAGCGCTTGGCAGCGGCCTCTGCCCTCGCGAGGTCTTCGGCGGCGGGCTTTTTGAAAAAACGGCCCTTGTGATTGGCCTTCCGGAGGGGGTTGTAGTACTCGATGGCGAACATGCGGTGTTCCGGAGGTCCGCCCGAGCCTGCTCTCGGATAGGCATTGACGTGGCCGCAATATGAACAAGCACAACATCCCCGACGGGCAGGACCGGCCTGGCTAAGCGAAGCGGCGCAAGTGGTGCAGTCGCCCGGATGTTTGCGGTCCTCAACTTCGTTGAGGTCGCCGCAGAAAGGGCAAACAAGGACGTTCTTAGGGTGTCGCCGGTCCTTGGCCACGAGATAGCCGGGGAACAGGTCGAACTGTTCGCCGCAGGCTTCACAGTCGAGCACCTTGACCCAAAGGAAGGATTTTACGGGCACGTTAGGATCTCCGTAGAGCGGGCATGACGTGCGGTAATAGCCGTCAACCTCGGTGCGGAGGGCGCTGACAAGCGTCTCGGCGGCTTGCTCGTAGGCGTCCAGGTTGAGGTGCTCGATTTCCTCGCGGACGATCCAGGCGGACATGGGGTTGATGTCAAAGCTTTGCACGTCGCATCCGATGCGGTTGGCCTCGATCAGAGGAGTGCCGCCGCCCATGAAAGGGTCGGCAACTTGAAGGCCGGGGAAGTCATTGGCGCTGAAAAAGGTGTCGGCCAAGGGCTTATCGCTGAACTCGGCGAGCATAAGCCCCCGGAACAGAGTGCCCGGACGCCGGGCAAACCACTTATGAACGGCGATGATAGGTCGGTAGTTCTGCTGGATTTGCTTCTCCTTAAGGGCAAGGGCAGCAATCAGGGGAATATCAAATCTAGTTTCAATCGTCATAAAAGCGGTTCTTCATGTTGGGCCGTGGGTGCAGTGGTGCCGCCCAGGCCGACGAAGATTTCCCTAGTGGGAACCAACCCATCTCGTTTACGGTCCATGGCTTTATTCTCCCACGCTCCTGAGACACAAGAACCACAGGGGTTGCGCGTTCACAGCACGATAAAGTGACTTATCGTGCATTATTCAGGGGCCATCAATTCGCCACCGGGGCCGCCCGATCAGTCCCCGAATACCCTTTGATCCGGTTGATGCGTTTTGCTGACCTTAAAACTCTTCGCGCCAACGAACATTCATCTTTTTTACTTGACTGGTCTTCATCCAATGAGTGCGTCCAAACGTGTCTAATATGCCAATGTGAGACATGTTCATTTTTAGAAAACATTCCGAATCATAGAGAAAAGGTAAAAAAATCCGTTCGCCAACTCCAAGCTCATAGGGAAGATTTCCACTCGCTGGATTCTCATAGTCGGGAAGAATAATTGCGAATTCCTGCTTCCGGGCAAGCCACTTAAAAAGAGAGGTTTTCTTTAGACTAATAAGGGAGAGGGTGGTGGTGCCCGGACCATGATTTATGGCTGAAATGCCAATATACGTAGGGCCTACCTTTTTAACTCCTGGTGTCAGTATCGGACCTATGATGGCAGTGACCCTTACGCGAGGCTTGAGTACTATGTCTCTGTAAATATTCCAGCCAAGCGACAGGGCTGCCGTGACCAAGGAAAGCACACTGATGAAAAGAACCGTTTCAGGGTTAAGCATCTTCCTCCTTCTATACCACCCGCAGCTCCCCGAATCCCGTCGACCCCCCAAACCGTAACGCCCTTGAAAAAGAACTAGCGACTCGGTCCATAGTCTCGCTCCGGGCCGCGCTGCCGTTCCCGCGCCTCCTGCCGCTGCTTCCAGATCGCGTTCACACCCCGCGTAACACTTCGGCGATGTCTCTGTAGTCCTTCGCCAAACGTTTGACCTGCTGCTTCAAATCCTCGGCTAGCTTTTCGGTCCGCCCGAGCTGCGGCTTCAAGTCCTTGACCGATTCTTCGAGCCGCTGCACCTGCTCCTGCAATTCTCCGACCCACTCGGACTGATGCTCCATCTCCGCCTCGTACTGCTTTGAGAGCGCGGTCAAGGCGTTCGTCAACTGCTGTTCTAACTCGGTCATAAAGCTCCTTCACTCGCTCGATAGCCTGACGGCAGGCTGTCCGTCCATGATCCCGAGCGGATTTTCCGGGGTGCTCTCCGGCAGGATCGCGAAGCGCTGCCCGTTGACTTCGACGAGTTTCACTCCCCACGTGGTCTGCTCGATCCGCTCGAGGGTCTGCTGCGCCTCTTGGATCTCGAAATCGAGCCCCCGCCCGCGTCTCGATGAGGCTCTGGATCTGGTTGGCATACCACCGCGTCAGGCCCCAGCTCCCGGCCAAGATGCCGAGAAAGAGACACACTCCGATCACTACGCTCCGCAGCCATGCCCGCCACAGCACTGCGTTCATCCACCGGGTGTGATCCTTGATATCTCGCACGATGATATACATCTCGTCGTTCACGCTCTGCCTCAAGTTTTTTGCGAGCTTCTTCAGCTCGCTCTGAGTCAGTGCTTCGATCTCTTGCCGGTCCTGCTCGGCCCTCTTTTGGAGCCGAGCTTGTAAGTCGCTCCCGCTGGAAGTCCCGTTCATAGATCGCTCCTTTCAACCGCCACTTGCCGCCGCTCTCGGGGTCGGCCGCCGTGAGGTAGTGCTCCCCCTGGCGCGGCACCTCCAGGCCCGCCCGCTGCAAGGCCGAGACCATCGTGGCGCGATCCGAAACGGCCCCCGTTTCGATGCCTTGGCTCAAATAGTCGGTAATCACCCTCCGGGGGTCTTTCTCCGCCACCAACCCCGCCCGAAGCTGGGTGGCCTCAATGTAGGCCCGATGGCCGGGTTGCACGTCACGCGCCCGCTCCGGATCGTCCGGGCGGCTCCAGCCGTTCTCGTGGTTCTGCCAATCTCGCAATGCATCAAACGTCTTTTGCCAGCCTGGGGCCGCGATATTCAGGCTCTTGCCAGTCTCAAGATCCACCCGCGCCGCCAGGACATGCACGTGGACACCCCCGCCCGCTTCGCGGTGCTGGACCGCTGCCCAGGCGTAGCGGTCCGGTTCCAGGCCCGCCCAGGCGGTTTTCTCGAACTCGTCCACCACTCGGCCAATTTGTGCATCACTCGGGTTATCCTCCGGTGCCCAGGCGATGACGCCCGACGTGTACTTGTGCTCGAACTGAAGCGCGTCGGCCACCCCGGCCACCTGGTGCGGATGGCCCCGCAGCACTTTGACTTCTTCCGGGTTCTTCTCCGGGTCCCGGTCCTGATCTTGATCCTGTTCGGGGGCGAGGTTGTTATCGCGGGTGAGGTAGTCCGCCGCCGCCGCCGACCCGGTTCCGCGAGCGAGAAACTTGATCATCATCGCGGTTCCCCCTCGACGGTCAAAGTGTCGAGCGCCCGCTCAATGGCGACCAGATGCGCGACCACTTCCACCACCTCGGCGTTCTCCTTGTGGATATTGGCCCAGCGGGCGATCTGGTTCAGGTTCGAACCGATCCGCGCCAGCTCCCGGGTGCGCTCTCGCTCCAGCTCGGTGTGCGCTACCGTCCAGGTGCGCACCCGCCCAACCGATCGGCGCACCAGATTCGAGAGCGATAACCCAACGGAGTGGGCCTTGGCATGCCACTCGGCCCGCTCCGCCTCGCTGGCTCGGATCTTCACCCAGACTTCGCGCGCCGCGCCCATGATGCTCCTTTCCCTCGCCTCCCAGATAGGGGTCGAAGGGGGCCAAGCCCCCTCGCCAGCCCCTGCCGGGGATCACGCAAGGCGTGGCCCCAAAGGGTAGGCTGGCTGCTT
>CBDCTS010000011.1:0-32102 GCA_965222345.1 Terriglobia bacterium
GATTTCCACTCCGTAGGTGTGCCCATCACGCCAGACAAAACAGATTCGCCACTGGTCGTTAATGCGAATTGAGTGTTGGCCTTTCCGACCGAGTCGTAAGGCCTCCAATTGATTTCCTGGCGGTGAAGCCAAAATACGCAACTCTGTAGCCGCGTGAAGTTGGAGCAACTTTCGCAAAGCAATCCGCTCGAAGGAACGGAATCGTCTGCTGTGGTGGTACTGAAAAAGCTTCTCCGTCTCCTTTGAGCTAAAGCTCTGGATCACCTTAACATTATACAACGTGTTGCGTTGTACGTCTAACGTTGTAAAGCAACTGGAAGCCACGGCAAGTCCGGGCGTTCCTCTCAGGTCTCCATTTTCAAGAACAGATAGAGCCCTCCCAAACCGAAGAGCAGATTCGGAATCCAGGCGGCGGCTACTGCAGGCAACTCGTTGAGAGCGCCCAGTGCTTCAAACAAGCCGCTGACCGTCCAGTAAACGATGGCGATGCCAAAGCTCAGGGCGATGCCCCGCAACGCTCCTTTCTTGCCTCCCGAAAAGGCAAACGGCATGCCAATCAGCGCCATGATGAAGGTGAAGAACGGAAAGGAGAACTTCTTGTGCAGTTGGACCGAGAGCGGGACCACGTCGAATCCGCTTTGCTGCAGGTCCTGGATGTAACTGCGCAACTCCAGGAAGTTCATCTGCGAGGATGGCGTGATCTCTTTCAGAAAATAGGAAGGCTCTTCGGTCAGTTCCGGAAACATCCTCACTTCGAACTGCTCGAAGCTGACAACTGTGCCGTAGCGCAGTTCACGAACCCATCCGTTCTCAAAAATCCATCCCGACAGAGAAGGTTCCCAGTGCGCCCGGGCGGCGGCCACGCGGCGGGTAATCTGGAATGTCTCCGGATCAAGATCAAAGACCGTCACACCCCCTAGCACCTTCTGTGTGGGCTCAAAGAAATTGTAGTAGAAGATTCGGGACTCCTGGCCGAATATCCACCTCCGATCCGGCCTGTGGTAGGTCTGCGCGGGCCGGCCCTTGATGCGGTTGAGCACGGCATCCTGGTGGCGGTTGGCGGTGTGCACGTAAAAATACTCAAAAAAGAACAAGCCCGCGCTGAGCATCGCTGCCACCACAAAGACCGGCATCGTAAACCGGAACAGGCTGACGCCGGAGGCTTTGACCGCCGTGATTTCATTGTTCTGGTGGAGAATTCCGAAGCACACCAGGATCGCCACTAATACACTGAGAGGGGTCGTCAGATAGATCAGTTGCGGCGTGAAATGGAGGAAGTAATCGAGCACCATGGCGACGGGAATGTCGTTGCGGATCACGTCATCCAGCAGATCGATGAACAGAATGACCACTTCGGTGACCAGCAGAAATGCGGCTAGTGTGACCGCCAGATAGAAGAGAAATAGCCGGACGACGTACCGGTCCAGGATCGTCGCGGCTCTTGGGTTCCAGGAAGCCGAAGGTTGGGAGGGCCCGGTCTTCCTGTGCTTCCGGCGGCCCAGCCGGGAAAACCATCCCCGGAAAGTTTCCGGCAGTTGTCCCGCAAAATCCAGCCAGCCAATAAGCGGCGAGACGCGGTCCACTCGCGTCAGCATAAACACTCCCAGAAGGAAGATAGCAAGGTTCGCGACCCAAACGCCGGCCCAGGGTGACAGCCAGCCTTGCTGTGCCAGGCTGATCCCGCCAATGAACAGGGTGTAGTAAAGCAGGACCATCAGAACCGTCAAGACAATACCCATGGACTTCCCTCCCTTGTGCGAAGCGAGGCCGAGGGGTATCCCCACCAGAGCCATCAGGAGGGTCGCCAAGGGAAGGGCAAACCGCCGGTGGAACTCCACGCGCGCCTCCAGCCATTCCGCGCTGGACGGGGAAACACCGTACAGTTCTGCGGCGGTGCTCTGGGTGTTCGGCTTCACGGAAGGGGGGGGCGGAAGCGGCAGGCTGACGGGAATATCCGTCTCCGAAAAAATGGCGATGGTGTATTCATCCGGCTGCTCGGCTGCTTCGTGAATGCTTCCTTGCTTCAGGTGAAATTGCAGGTGGTTTTGAGCGAGGTCGCTAATGGGAATTCCCTCCCGTGCCAGGGTCACCTTCGGCCCTGCAGGAGAAGAAAGGTCGGCCAGAAAAATTCCCTTCCAAAGGGGGGAAGTTCCGCTTATCACGTCTTGCACGTACACAACCAGGTTGGGAAATCGTTCCTCGAAGACGCGCGGTTGTAACTCTGCGGAGATTTGGCGCAACCCGATCCGCCTTTCAATCTCCACCCGGGTGCGGCTGGCGTGAGGCGCCAGATAAGCCGACATGTACACTGCCAGGACGCAGCCTGCCACCGCCAGGATGCCGACTGGAAGGAAGAATGTCCGGACGCTGATTCCGGCAGCGCGCAGGGCTGTCACTTCGCCATCGCTCGCCATGCGGCTGAGCCCCAGCAGGACTCCCACCAGCACGGCCATGGGGATGGTAAAGGTCAGGACTGCCGGGAAGGCCAGCAGGGCTAGATAAACGATATTGCCGGCCGAGGAGGGGTCGCGGAGCAGTAGCTCCAACAACCTGCTGGTGTCGCGCAGGAACAAGAGAAAGGTGAACAGGAGAAGACCCAGCAGGCTATGAGAAATTACCTCCTTGAGTATCTGCCGATGTAGGATGCTCACGCTTGGTCCAATTCCCGCAGCTTTTTACCCCGAAAAATTGTAGCATAGAGGTTGGGAACTTCTGCGGTGCAGGCAACAGAGGCCTGCAAAAATCGCGAAAAGGCGGACCAAAGCCAATGAATTTTTCCTGCGTAAGAAGCATAGGGATTTTTTTCGCGGTTCTGTGGGTAGTAGGATGGTCTCTGTCGGCTGGTGCTATGCCGCCCGCCCAATCCCGTGAGACCCCCTCAGTCTCCACCGGAGGCGAAGTTTCCACAGACGCACCGGCTCAGCAACAGGAAAAAACCTCCGAACAGCAAGCAGTGGAAGACTATCTGCGGCACCTCTATGGATGGCCCAGGAATCTGGTAGAGGTGAGCGTCGGCTCTCCAGAGATCTCTCCCATCCCTTCTTTGAGGCAAGTTGCGGTCGAAGCCACCAACAGCGGCAGCACGCATCGGGAAGTGGTTTATCTGTCTTCCGATGGCCGTCATATTTTCCGGGGACAACTGCACGATCTCAGCCAAGACCCCTATCTGACCACTCGCCACAGAATCAATCTGCAAGGCCAGCCTTCCCAGGGGCCGGCACAGGCTCCCGTGACCGTAGTGGAGTACAGCGATTTTCAATGCCAGTACTGCAAACAGATGTCGGAGGTGCTTCGCAAGCAACTGCCTGAATCCTACGGCGAGACAGTGCGCGTGGTTTTCAAAGATTTTCCCTTGTCCGGGATTCATCCCTGGGCGGTTCGGGCGGCTGTGGCGGGAAGAGCGATTTATAAGCTCCAGCCGGCTTTGTTTTGGGAATACCACGATTGGGTCTTCGAGAATCAGGAGGACATCACAGTCGAAAATCTCCCGGCCAAGGTGCTGGAGTTTGCCGGACGGAAAGGCCTCGATGTGGATACACTGCGGGAAACAATGGATGCTCCCGGCATGGAGCAGGAAGTGAACCGCTCGTTTCAGGAAGGCAGAGCCTTGGGGGTTCGATCCACGCCCACGTTATTCATCAACGGCCGGCGCCTGGTCGGGAGCCAGCCTTTCGAGCGGTTAAAGGTCCTACTGGATTGGGAATTGGAACACAGCAGGGCGGCTGCCGCCGAGTGAGGGTTTTCTTGCGGAACGCGGTACAACGGCGGTGATGCCTGCTGACGGAAAGGCGTTGCGCAGTCGGGAAAGGTTCCTGAGTCAATATGCGGTGTCTGACTTGCGATAAAAAAGTCCGGAAAGGACGCCACACCTGTTCTTACTGCGGGGCGCTGGTTCCCGGTGGGTATCCGGAGCGTGGCGAAAGTGGTCTGACTCCGCTGCCGGAAAAAGAAGCGGAGCCCCATCTCTCGCCGGACACTCGCGCCGGCGCGGACCCGATCGAACTGGAATCGGTCAGCGAGTTCGAAGACCTGGAGTACGAAGCGGAGCCATACTCCGAGAGCACACCCCCATCTCCCGCTGCGCCCCTGCCGGCCGCTCCCCGGCCGAAAATTACCTCCCTGCTTCGGTTTGTCTTTCCTCTTCTGGTTCTTCTCATCCCTCTGTTCCACTTCTTGACAGAGGATTCTTCTGATAGCCCGCGACAATTTGCCAGGCCTGTTCTGCGGGAGGCCTTGTTTTGCGAGCAAGTCGCCGAAGGACTTCCAATAAATCCCAGAAAAGTATTTTTTCTCGGTCGGGATCAGCAGGTTCTCCTCTACAGCCGCTGGAGGGGGCTGCGAGGGGACCATGTTTTTTCGCTGCGGTGGTATGCTCCGGAAGGAGCCCTGCAAGTCAGTTCCCCGGCCGTGGTGATTCGCGAAACAGGCAGTCGCGGCTTTACCTCGGTTAGCTTGCTCCCGTTGGAGCCGGGAATGCCCTTGGGACAGTGGCGGGTTGAGGTCTACCTGAACAGGGAACTTCACGCCAGGCTCAGCTTCCAACTGAGCGAATAGAATTGGCCGGATCTTTATTCAGTCTTCAAGCTTCTTTCCATCAACTCCCGGACGGCATCTTGCGGCGAGCGGTTATGATAGAGCAGAGCGTGCATCTGCTCGGTGATGGGCATCTCCACACCTTTTTGTCGGGCCAGTAGAATGGCAGCGGCTGTCGTATTGATTCCCTCGGCTACCATCCGCATCGGCTTCAGAATTTCCCGCAAACTCCGCCCCTTGCCCAATTCGATCCCGACCATGCGGTTCCGGCTCAAGCCGCCGGTTGAGGTTAACACCAGATCGCCCAGTCCTGCCAGCCCGGACATCGTTTCTCGGCGGGCGCCGCAGGCGCAGGCCAGCCGGGTGATCTCGGAGAGTCCTCGGGTAATCAACGCGGCAATGGCGTTGGAGCCCATGCCGAGTCCGGCACAAACTCCGGCGGCGATGGCGATCACATTTTTGACTGCGCCTCCCAGCTCGACGCCCACCACGTCCGTGTTGGTGTACAGGCGAAACGTGGCGGTCGAGAATTGTTTCTGAATGCGCTGCGCCAAAGGCTCCTCGCTGGAAGCGACCACCAGAGCGGCGGGCTGGCCTTGCGCGACCTCTTTGGAAAACGTAGGGCCGGAAAATACGGCCAGCTTCGGGCGGAACTTTGCTTGCAGGCACTCTTCGATGACCTGGCTCATCCGCAGCAGCGTGTTATTTTCCAAGCCCTTCGTGGCGCTGAGAAATACCTGGTGCGGCTCCAGCCAGGGGAGCATTTGCTGGTATATACCGCGTAAGTGATGCGAGGGTGGGGCAGAGAGAACCATCTCGGCCCCCGAGAGAGCGCTGGCGAGGTTCCCGGTTGGCTCTACATTATCGGGTATCCGGAAGCCGGGAAGATAGAGGTCATTGATCCGGGTCCTGCGGAGACATTCGCACAGTTCAGGCTCAAATACCCAGAGACGGATCGTCCCGGCCTTCTGGGCCAGAGCAATCGCCAAAGCTGTTCCCCAACCTCCGGCTCCGATGATAGCGATGTTTTTCATATCCTCGATCATCTTCGGTACAGGAGCGGTTTGCAAACTCAGGAACCGCTATGAGCGATCTGGAAGCGGGCCATCTGTCGATAGGTAGACCCTTGCGGCGACGGCTTGCTTTCATATAGGAAAAATTCGTCCGCACGGAACGATCCCAGCGCCAACGGCTTCCGTCGGCGCAGCTCCTCCTGGAGAATACGCAGCTTGCCGGGCCTCCGGAGTCTTCCCAAAGTCAGGTGGGCGAAAAAAGGCCGGTCTTCTTTGGGCAGCCCCAGAGGGGCGAGGCACTTCTCCACTTGGTCAGCCAACTCCGGCAATGCCGTTCCCGCTTCCACTCCGAGCCAGAGCACCCGCGGAGAACGCTCATTCGGGAAATAACCAGCCCCTTGAATCTGTATTTGAAGGGGCGTCGCCGATTGCACCGATGCCAGGTGAGTTTTTATCTCCTCCATCGTTTGTTCTGAAATCTCGCCAAGGAATTTTAGAGTGATGTGCAATCCCTCGGCGCGCGCCCAGCGGACCTGCGGGGCAGTTGGCTTCAGAGCCTGGATCAGGGCAGCAATTTTCCGGCGGATTTCCCCAGGTATATCAACAGCCACGAAAGCGCGCATGTGCAATCATGTCCCGGAAGCAAACAGGAGCGGGCGAAATTTTACAATCCCTGCTCTTCTTTCAGCAAGGACCGGCGCAGCATATCCAGAGCCGACTGGGTTGCCTGCCGGCGGATCGTCTTTCGTTCTCCGGGATAGCGCCTTTTGAGCACCTGGGTTCTGCTAGCGTCTGCCAGAGCGATGTAAACCAAGCCGACCGGCTTCTCGGAAGTCCCGCCGGTGGGGCCGGCGATTCCTGTGATCCCCACTCCAAAGGTGGATTCGGCACGCCGCCGGATCCCTTCCGCAAGGGCTTGTGCTACGGCCGGGCTGACCGCTCCGTGAGTTTCGAGGACCTCTGGAGGGACACCCAGCCAGTCCACTTTCACGGCGTTGCTGTAGCAGACTACACCGCCCAGAAAATAGGCAGAGCTGCCGGAAACGCTGGTTAGCCGCTGGGCCAGCAACCCCCCGGTGCAACTCTCCGCCACTGCGACGGTCGCCTTGCGGCGGAGCAGGCAATTCCCGGTCACCTCTTCCAAGCTCTCGCTGCGGGTTGAAAAAACATGCTTACCGAGAACTTTTTCAAGCTGCGGGGAAAGCTCATCCAGCGAGGCTTGTGCTTCCGTTTCGTATTTCCCAAAACTCTTCAGGTGAATCTGGATTTCTCCCAGGGTAGCCAGAATGGTGGTGACCGGATTTTTGTACCGGGAATAGATTGGAGCGATCTTTTCTTCGATGGCAGACTCGGTCAGCCCGGTTAGCCGGAGTTCGCGGGTGCATATGGCTGCCGGGGGAATCCGTTCTTTCAGCCGGGGCAGACAACTTTTCTCAAACAGTGGACAAAGCTCGCGGGGTGGGCCGGGAAGTAAGATTAAAATTTTTTTCTGTTCTTCTACCCACAATCCGGGGGCTGTGCCATTGCGGTTTGGCAGAACGGTAGCTCCTTCGATGACCATTGTCTGCCGGAGGTTAATTTCTGGCATCCGCAGGCCGCGTGAGCGGAAACGGGCTTCAATGGGTCCTGCCAGAGCCGCATCTTTTCGCAGAGTCCGCCCGAGGGCGGCTGCGACGCATTCGCGGGTCAAGTCATCTCCTGTGGGACCCAATCCGCCAGTAGTGACCACAATCTCCGAGCGAGCCACCGCCTGGGAAACCGTGGCGGTCAGGCGAGTCCGATCATCCCCTACCACGGTCTTGAAAACAACGTCAACACCAATCCGGTTCAGTTGCTCGGTCAGGAAAAGGGAGTTCGTGTCAGACCGATGCGGCGTGAGCAGTTCAGAACCAATGGCAATAATCTCTGCATTCATTGCGACAGGAAAAGGAAGCAGGTCCGGATAGAGTCTCCGGACAAGAATAGGGCCAAGAGAAATCGCAAGAGGAAGGAAATAGGACTAACAAAGAACCGCCGCCGCTCTTTCGGCGCCGTCCTTCCCTCTTCCTGATTCCCGTTTACCTCAACAGCCGGCGAGGCAACTTGCCTTATTCCGGCAGAAACTTTCCTGGGACGCTCCAATTCAGGTGGTACATTGACCGGTTGCTTGCCAGGATCGCGACAGCCCCGCGTGTAAACGCCAGACCCAGCAACCCCGCTCCAGAGATAGCCAGATCGGCTTGGCCTTGCGGGCTGATTCGGAAGATTCCCTTTCGGCCGCCTTGCGAAGCCGCCACGTACATGCAGCCCTCGCGATCAAAGGCCATGCCTTGCGGCCGTCCCAAACCTCGGAAGAATGTTTCGACCTCGCCGGACTTGGAGATTCGGTAGATGCAGTCGTAGCTGGAAGTGGTGGGGCCGGTGACGTAAAGGAAGCCTTCATCCCCGAATGCCAGGTGGTAAGCGGCGATACTGGGTTCGAGCGTGGCGAAAACAAAGATTTGGCGGTCGGGCGAAATTTTGAAAATCGTGCCGCTCCGGTCGCCGACGTAGAGAAATCCTTCTGTGTCGAAGGCGATGCCGGTGGCAATTCCCATCCCCTCCGCATAGATGGTCATATTCCCCTTGGGGTCTGCCCGGTATATGTTGCCGTCGAAACGGCTCGAGATGTACAGAAAATTGTTGCGGTCAAAAGCCAGTCCGGTTGGGTTCATCAAATCGGAGAGGAATGGCTTTACATTGTAATTCGTGTCGATTTTATAGATGCAAACGGAAACCTTTTGTCCCCGCCCCCCGCTGAACGTCGCGTAGATGTTGCCTTCCATGTCGAGCGCTGGGTTGGCCACCTGGTGGAGATTGTCTGTAATCGCGACGCCGATCTCGACTGGGTATGGGTTGCTCCGTTCCTTCTTCGGGGTGCCGACCGTAACATTCCCGGAAGTTGCCCCTTCTGGGACGCAGGCCACAAGATAGCGGTCGGAGCTGACGAGCAGATTGGCCTCCACGCCGGCAAAGGTTACCTCCGGACGCTGCTGCCCGTCGCAACAAAAGCCGTGGCCTCGGATTTGCATTTCTCCTCCCGCGATGGCAGTTAGCGGGAAGATTTGTTCAATGTGCGGTTTGCCGTTCATAGGCCGCCGTTGGAACAGTTGAGAAAAATACCGGGTCATCCAAAACTCGCCGGAAAGAGGGGTACAAAAACGAATTGCTCTCCGCCCCTATGACCGGAAGCATCGGGTAGAACCTTCTGGGCTTCTCACTTCGTGGGATCTTTCTTCCCGTTTGCAGTGGATGGCCGGTCCCGGACTCTGGCAATTCGGAGAGTTGAACCAGAGAAGTTAGCGGCTCATTATAAAACCGTCTTGCCGAGATTTCCAGATTCCATGTTCAATTGCCTTTGGCCCCGCCGTCCCCGTTGCGGGTTTGTGCCGGGTTGGCGATCCCGGCCGCACCGAGATTTCCTATAACGTTGATGCTTTCCCCTCCTCCGGCTTGGGGGGCGCCTCTTCCAGGTCGGGGAGCACTGCCGGCACTTTATAGCTCTCGCTGGCCCAGTTCCCCAGGTCGATCAGACGACATCGTTCGCTGCAAAAAGGAGAATCTTCGTCTGTCGAGACCGTTGTTCGCTTGCAAATCGGACATTTCATGGAAACCTGCATGCCCCTTCCTATTAAACCATAATCAGCGGCAGGCAGCAGTGAGGTTCTGCAGCGGCGATCTGTTCCGAGGAGCGCGATGCGATGCGATTTCCGGTAAACGCTCAAAAAAGCAAGCCTGCATACCCTACCGCAGTACGGAATTCGGCCTTCCCCTCGACATCATGACTTGTGGTGTATTCCACCAGGTAGCCCCGCTCCGCCCCCAGGACCTCTGCCGCGGCTATGGTTGCTGCCATAGCGCCCGGGCCGCAGGCGCTGTGGCTTCCGATGGCCTCGCGAAGAAGTTCAGCTGCCTTCATCCGCTCGGTGAGGCGGAGAATCCGGCCGTCGCTCTCCCTCATCCAATGGTGCGCTTTCGGTCCATACCCAGCCGGGGTGAAAGCATAGGGATTGCCATAATGGGTTAAATCGCTGGAGCCGATCACCATCGCCGAACGATCGGAATTTTTCAGAATTTCACCCACCCGTCTGCCCAAGAGAATCGCATGGGAATCCGGATTGACCAATATAGGGACCAGCTTCGCTTGCGGAAACATATACTTGAGGAAGGGCAACTGGACTTCGATGGAATGTTCTCCGTCGTGGGCGTTGGCCTCCTCCACGGTCCACCCGGATGTCCCTTCCAGAATCTTGGTAGCAAGGTCTTCGTCGATCTCGATTTTTCCCAATGGCGTGGCCCAGGCCCCGCGGGCATAAACGGAATTCGCTCCCGGCCACCTGTGGACAGCGCCCAGAATGACGAACGTCGCCGGATTTTTCTTCTGCTGAATGCTCTTAAAAACTTTGGCCGCCACAGCACCGGAGTATTGCCATCCGGCATGGGGAACTATTCCGGCCACCGTTTTAGAGGGATATTCCGGGACAGAAAATCCCTTCAGAAACTGCTCGGTTAAACGGGCACAATCGCCCGCGTAAAATTGCGGCGCGCAAGCTTTTCGCACCTGCATCCGGCTAACCTCCTGGGTAGCTGTGGTTGCCGGCCCGGCCATCAAGCGATATTTCCCGTCAATCCTGTTTCCGCAAGGTGGACGGAAAGCAGGAGCCGCTCGGCAAGAATATCTCCTGCACAGTCTTCCGGAACGTGGAGGCTCGCTATGCCGGGACAGTTCTAGAAAGGAATATCGTCGTCGGTGATTCCCGGCGGGCGGCTCTCTCTGGAGCTGTCATCGGAGAAAGAGCCGGATGGGGAAGCCCCGGCGGCGCGGCTCGCGGCTTCCGGAGCGGCTTCTCCTCGGGAATCCAGGAACACCACCTCGTTGGCTACAATTTCAGTGGTGGTGCGCTTATTGCCTTCGCGGTCTTCCCAGCTGCGTGTCCGGATTCGACCTTCTACATACGCTTGACGACCCTTGGCGAGATACTGCGCGCAAGACTCGCCCAATTTCCCCCAGGCCACGATATTGTGCCACTCGGTTTCTTCTTTCCATTCCCCGCTCTTGTCCTTATAAGAGCGGTTAGTCGCCATTGTGAATTTGGCTACCGACTGGCCGGAGGGAATATAATTCAACTCGGGGTCTTTGCCGAGACGACCCATCAAAATTGCTTTGTTGACGCTTCTCGCCACCTGTGGAACCCCTTTCCGGACGACGGCCTGAGAAAAATGAATGATCGATTTAATTATAGCACGGCGTTCCTGCGCCGCCGGGGGAGTTCCCCCGTCCGGTTGCCGAAGCCTTGCCTTGGCGTCTTGTATATTGACATGCTTGGCGCCCCAGAACAGAATATCCTCCCGGTTTCGGCCTGCCGGGAATTGCGGAAAGGAGCCAGAGAAATGCTCGACGGTTGTACTCCCTGGCCGGAGGAATTTGTCCGGCGGTACGTGCGCGAAGGATACTGGCAAAAAAAGACTCTAGGCGATCTTTTGGATGATTCGGCCCGCGCTTTCCCCGATCAGACCTTAGTGGCCGATCGCACCCGAAACGTGAGCTACGCGGAGATCAGCCGGCTGTCCGGCAGGCTGGCTGTTCACCTGCTCAAGCTGGGTCTGCGTCCTGGCGACATTGTTCTGCTGCAGCTTCCCAATATCTGGGAGTTCGTAGCCGTCTTTTTTGCCCTGCACAAGATTGGGGTGATTCCCGTCATGTGTCTTCCGCCCCACCGTCATACGGAGCTGATCTATTTTGCGCAGCTCACCGAGGCTACAGGATATTTTGTGGCGCCGGAGTTTCGGGGGTTCAATTACCTTGCGATGGCCAGAGAAATTCAGCAGGAAGTTCCCGGCTTGAAGCATGTGATCGCCGTGGGGGAGGGAAGCGAGAAGGGCGTTTCGTATGCCGGTCCGTGGATGGCCGATCCGGTTGAAACCGCTGTTCCTCCCGATTTCCTGGACCCGTACCGTCCCGACCCTTTTGAAGTAGCCTTGTTTCTGCTTTCCGGGGGAACGACTGGGATTCCCAAATTGATTCCCAGGACCCACGCCGACTACATTTACAATGCCCGGCAATGCGCCCAGGTGCTGCACTGCGATCAAGAGATGGTCCTGCTGGTTGTGATTCCGGCGGCGCACAACTTTCCTCTGATAGCTCCGGGGATGGTGGGAGCTGTGTCTGTGGGCGGCAGCGTGGCGATGTGCCCTTCCACGGACCCGGAGAAAATTTTCCAAGCCATTCAACAATTCAAGGCAACTTTTCTGCCCCTCAGTCCTGCCGTGCTGATCACGTTGCTGAATTCACCCGGCAGGACGAAATACGATCTCAGTTCGTTGCGATTTGTCTGTGTGGGCGGACAGAAAATGTTGCCGGAGTTGGTGGACCGAACATGGGCGACGTGGGATTTCGCGACTCCCGGCCATGCCTTTGGCATGGCGGAAGGCCTGGTCAACCTGACGCGGCCCGATGATTCGAAGGATGTGATTCAGCAGACGCAAGGAAGGCCGATTTCTCCCGCCGACGAGATCAAAGTGTTGGATGAAAAAGGAAAAGATGTTCCAGCCGGGCAGGTAGGTGAATTGCTCACCCGAGGACCGTACACGATCCGGGGGTATTATAAGGCCGAGGAGCATAACCGGGTGGCCTTCACGTCCGATGGGTTTTACTCAACCGGGGATATGGTCCGCCTGCATCCGAGCGGAAATCTTGTGGTCGAAGGCCGCAGCAAAGACATGATCAATCGCGGTGGGGAGAAGATCAGCGCCGAAGAGGTGGAAAACATGGTCCTTTCCCATGACAGCGTCCTGAACGCCGCCGTTGTGGCCATGCCCGATCCCATCCTGGGAGAACGAACCTGCGCGTTTGTCATTCCCAGGTCCGGCCGTACGCTGACGCTGGAAGAACTGGCCGCCTTTTTGCTGAATAAAAGGATCGCCAAGTTCAAGTTGCCGGAGCGGCTGGAGATTGTCGAGTCGTTCCCGATGACCGGGGTGGGCAAGGTGTCGAAGAAAGACCTGCGTGCGCAGATCGCAAGCAAAATGGAGGCGGAAGAAAACTTTTCCGCTGACCAGAAAACAAAAAAGTAGGATCGCAAAGGATTGCGGCGTGGCCGAATTGGTCCTGATTCACGGAGCCGGCGACTGCGCTGCCGTTTGGGAGCGCCAGCGGGAATATTTTTCCAAGCGGCACCGCGTGCTGGCCGTCGATCTGCCCGGACGCAGGGCGCGATCCAGCGAAGCGGGATTGGACCGCCATGAGAAGAATGCAGCGGAAGTCTGCAGGATCATGGACCACGAGGGCATGTCCCGCGCCGTGATTGCCGGGCACTCCATGGGAGGAGCGGTGGCTCTGATGATGGCGCTCGATCATCCGGACCGGGTTCAGGGCTTGGTGCTGGTGGCCACCGGAGCACGGATGAAGATGCGCCCGGAATTTCTGGAGAAGGCACGGCATACCGCCGAGACCCATGGAAATCAAGTTCCCTCCGCCACGTACATCATCGCCATCGAGCAAATGGTTCACCCGTCCATCTCCCCGGCAGTGGTGCAATGGCTAAGAGAAAAGACCGGGCAGGCCAGCGCGCAGGCGACCTATGCTGATTTTCAGGCCAATACCAATTTTGACGTGATGGCCCGCCTGCCGGAGATCCGAACCCCCACTCTTGTGGTCGGCGGGAGCGACGACCGCATGGCTCCGCGAAAGTTTACGGAGTTTTTGGTGAAGGGAATTGCCGGGGGGCGCCTGGAAATCCTGACTCCCAGCGGTCACTACCCGATGGTGGAGCAAGAAGAGGGATTCAACCGGTCTTTGGAGACCTTCATAGCTGCTGCTTCCGCGCGGGCCTGTGCCTGACGGCAGCAGACGGAAAGTATGCAGAAAAAAAACAGGAGGTATTTGATCAGGTTTTCGATCACTACGATGTCCAATACTCAATTCCCAACATTAGTAGAACTCATGTCGCGGCTCCGCGGACCGGGCGGCTGCCCTTGGGACCGCGAACAAACCTACGATACGATCAAGCCGTTCCTGCTCGAGGAGACCTACGAGGTTGTGGACGCCATCGACGACCGCAACTGGGACGAGCTGGCCGGAGAGTTGGGAGACCTTTTGTTGCAGATTGTCTTTTTCGCACAGATGGCGTCCGAAGACCGTCACTTCACCATCGAAGACGTGATTGAGCGCATCCATACCAAGATGGTCCGCCGCCACCCGCATGTCTTCGGGGAGGCTCAGGCGGATAGCGCCACCGACGTGCTTCGGAAATGGGAGGTATTGAAGGCAGAGGAAAAACGGCAGAGGGCGGCGGAGCAGGGACAAACTTACCGCCCGCAGAAGTCGCAGCTCGATGGGGTTTCTTCGAGCATCCCTTCCTTGATGGAGGCGTATCAACTCAGTTCCCGCGCGGCGCATGTCGGCTTCGAATGGAAGCGGCTGGAGGACCTGCTGGACAAGCTGCGGGAGGAGATGGGCGAACTCCAAGCGGTTGCGGTAGAGAGGACGCAAGGGCAAAAGCAGGGTTCCGAAGATACGACTTCTTCCGATGCGCGTGCCAGAGCAAAAATAGAAGAAGAGGCCGGTGACCTGCTGTTTACTGCGGTAAACTTAGCCCGCTTCCTGAAGGTCGATCCGGAAAGCGCCCTTCGGAGGACGAACCGAAAGTTCCGCCGCCGGTTCCAATGGATGGAGGCCGAATTGAAGAAAGGCGGCGCTTCTCCCCGGGAGGCGACGCTGGAGCAGATGGATGCGCTCTGGGAACGCGCCAAGGAATCGGAAGAGCCCCTTGCCAGGAACATCGAAAAAAAGTGAAACCGAACTCAGCGTTGAATTGATAGTCCGGCGCTGCGAATCGCATGAGGATTTTCGTCAATGCGAGACCGTGCAGCAGTTCGTCTGGGGGTTCGAGGACAGGGAGTTGGTGCCGCTGCGGCTCTTCGTGGTCGTGAGCAAGGTGGAGGGCCAGGTTTTAGGCGCGTTTGACCCCTCCGGGCGAATGGTTGGGTTTTGTCTGGCGCTGCCCGCGCTGAAAGGTTCGTTGGTCTACCTGCACTCCCATATGCTGGCGGTGCTGCCCGGATTCCGCAGGCAGGGTCTCGGACGCCGCCTGAAGCTTGAGCAGCGTCGGGAGGCTTTAAGAAGTGGAATCGGCTTGATTGAATGGACCTTTGACCCTTTGGAGCTCTATAACGCCCACCTCAACATGGAACGGCTAGGGGCCGTCGCCCGGCGCTACCTGACCAATCATTACGGCGTCAGCTCAAGCCCCTTGCACAGAGGTCTTCCGACAGACCGGCTAGTGGCCGAGTGGTGGCTCCGGTCTCCGCAGGTAGCCGCGCGGGTGGAAGGTGAAGCTAGACCCCACAGCCCGACGCAACGCAGGATTGCCGTGCCGATTGAAGTTGCCGAGAGCGGCGGAGAAGAGGGTAGCTCGGCGGCGGCGGTCCAGCCGGAGCTGCGCCACCAACTCCAGGAAGCGTTTGCCGAAGGGTTGGTGGTCACCGGATTTGAGCTTAACGAGACTTTTGGGACATACCTTCTGGGTAAGTGGACCCAGCCTGATCTTAGCTGACCTTCTACAGGGTTTTATCCGGTCCTGACCTGCCCCCCCAAAAACGGTCCAGTTGATAAGTTAGAGTAAAGGGTTTCAACTGGACTTGAAAAAGGGGGAAGGATGGCTAAGAAGCGGTATACGGTCGAACAGATCATCCGACATCTACGAGAGGCAGAAGTGGAACTGGCTAAGGGCCAGACAACGGGAGTGGTCTGTCGGAAGTTGGGAATCACGGAGCAGACATATTATCGATGGCGGAAGGAGTATGGGAGCTTGCGGGTTGATCAGGTGAGGCGTTTGAAGGAACTGGAACGGGAGAATGGCCGACTGAAGAAGTTGGTAGCGGATCAGGCGTTGGACCTTGCGATTCTGAAGGAGGCATCCTCGGGAAACTTCTAAGCCCGTGCCGACGGAGGCAGGCAGTGGAGCGTGTCTGTCAGACCTTGGGAGTGTCGGAGCGGCGGGCGTGTCGAGTGCTGAGGCAGTACCGATCCACCCAGCGGCATCGAACCTTGACACCACAGGATGAACCGCGACTGGTGACCCGGACGCTGCAGTTAGCCGGCGAGTACGGTCGATACGGCTACCGGCGAATCACGGCGCTGTTGCGACGGGAGGGGTGGAGGGTGAACCATAAGCGGGTGGAGAGAATCTGGAGGCAGGAGGGACTGAAAGTGCCGAAGAAACAACCCCGGAAAAGCCGCCTGTGGTTGAACGATGGGTCGTGTCTTCGGTTAAGACCGTGCTGGCGGGATCATGTCTGGGCGTACGATTTTGTGGCAGATCGAACCCAGGATGGTCGTCCCCTGAAGATGTTGACGGTGGTGGATGAGTACACGCGAGAATGTTTGGCAATCGACGTAGAACGGCGAGCTGATTCGATGAGTGTCTTGGAACGGCTGGCAGCCTTGTTTGTGGAGCGAGGAGTTCCCGATTACATTCGCTCGGATAACGGGTCCGAGTTCACAGCACGGTTGGTTCGGAACTGGCTGGAGCGGGTAGGGGTAAAGACCTTGTTCATCGAGCCGGGGAGCCCATGGGAAAACGGGTATGTAGAATCGTTGAACGGGAAGTTTCGAGACGAGTTTCTCAATGGGGAGATCTTCTACACCTTGCAGGAAGCGAAGGTGTTGATTGAGGGATGGCGGCGGGAGTATAACAAAGTTCGCCCGCACAGCGCGTTAGGCTACCGGCCGCCAGCCCCGGAAGCGATCCTGCCGTTACGGCCGGGTTCCGCTCCGCTCCACCCGGCTGCAACGGCTTATGGACTAACATAAAAAGTGGACCAACAACCGGGGGCAGGTCAGTCCGCGTGGCTGGAGCAGTATTCCAATAACTGCGGAAATCCCGCGAATTCCTACGGAAAACGGCTCCGATCCCTGCTTTAAGTGGAACAATTTGGAGTACCTCGCGGTCAAGTTTTGTTGAAAACAAAATACTTGTTGGCTTTGTTTCGTAATTTGTACTTTCTGCCACGCCTTGCTTTGCTGGACTGTGATCCTCAACCGTTGCCTCTCAGTATAATCGTCTGTCGGCGGCCAGTCCAGGTAATTCTTCCGCACATTCCGAAAGAACCGGCGAGTCGGTTTCAAATCATTCAAGAGTTCCAATGAAAAAAGTGGCGCTTTCATACACGGCATTTTCATACCGAGTTGTATTCCTAAAGACACTGCTTCGGGTCGCATCAAGCCTAGCCATATTGTCGGGGGATGACTTCAGTCGCCGTGATGGCTGCCAGCTCTGATGGCGGTATCGGTTGGACCGCTTGCTAACGTGCGCGGCTCGGATCAGGTTTCCCCCCGCTCGATCCATCCGCCGCCGATCACCAGATCATCCTGATAAAACACGGCTGCCTGTCCGGGCGTGACGGCTCGCTGCGGGGCGTCGAACTGCACCCGCACGGCGTCTCCTTCCGGGTACAGCGTGGCCGGGGCCGGGGTGTGCTGGTGGCGTATTTTCGCCTCCACTCGCTGTCCGGTCTCGGGTTGCTCCACGGCGATCCAGTTGGTATCACGCACTACGCAGGTCTGTGTATGGAGTTCCCGGTCCTCTCCGACAACCAACTTCCGGTTGGCGGGATCGAGGGAGATTACATACAGTGGACTGCCCGTGGCCAGGCCCAGTCCCTTGCGCTGTCCCACGGTAAACTGCTGCAGACCGCTGTGGCGGCCCAGCACCTTACCGTCCGACGAGATGATTTCCCCGTCCCTATCCCGAATCGGAGTCCCTTGCTCGCGCTGGTAGGCTTCCAGGAACCGCTTGTAGTCGCCGCCCGGCACGAAGCAAATCTCGTGGCTTTCCGGCTTTTCCGCAACCGCCAGACGATGCTCGGACGCCAACTGCCTGACTTGCTGCTTGCGCAGGGAGCCCAGGGGAAAAAGCGCCCGGCTCAACTGCTCCTGCGAGAGTCCAAAAAGAAAATAGGACTGATCCTTGGTCTTGTCCACCGCTCTTCGCAGCAGATAACGTCCCCGGTCCGCGTCGAACTCGGCGCGGGCATAGTGTCCCGTGGCCACCATTTCTGCGCCGATCTGCCGGGCAGTGACCAGCAACTGGTCGAACTTGACGTGGTTGTTGCAGAGCGTGCAGGGGATTGGAGTGCGGCCCTCCAGGTACTCGGAGACGAAAGGCTGCACCACGGTCTGCTCGAACTGCCTTTGAAAGTTTACGACATAAAAGGGGATGTCCAACTGTTCGGCTACGCGGCGGGCGTCATATACGTCGTTCGAAGAGCAGCAGCGGCCTTCGCTCGATTGGGGAAGAGAAGGGTCGGCCCCGGCCAGACGCCGCTGGTCCCATAGCTGCATGGTCAATCCGATCACCGGATAATCGCGGGAGAGCAGAACCGCTGCGGCGGTGGAGCTGTCCACGCCCCCGCTCATTCCGACCACAATCGTTGGGTTCTTTTTCCCGGACGAGGCGGTTGGCCGGACCTCATTGCCGGTCAGCAGGCGAGTAGCTTCGGCAGGCATGGAAGAGGACATAAGCTTGTGTTTCAACCCTTGTGGGCCGCGACTGGTTTCTCAGCCGAGGCAGTCTTCTCAGAAGGGATTTGGGGGGAAAGCGCGCGCAGGCGTGCCACCACCGCAGGAATTGTCTCCAGCAGGTGATCCACTTCCTCCTCCGTGTTTTGCCTCCCGAGGCTGAGGCGCAGGCTGCTGCGGGCGCGCACGGCGGGCACTCCAATCGCGGTGAGCACGTGCGAGGGCTCGACGGCTCCCGATGAACAGGCCGCGCCGGTTGAGCAGGCTACTCCTTTCAGGTCCAGGGCAATCACCAGCGATTCTCCCTCGATATATTCAAAATACAGATTAGTGGTGTTCGACGCCCGCAAGAACTCGCCGCCTTGCATTCTCCTTTCCAACCCGTTGACTCCGGCTTCAGGCACCCGCTCCAAGATGCCCTGTTCCAAGCGATCGCGTAGCGCACTCAGTCGCCGGGATTCGGTTTCCAGGTCGCTCCCGGCCAGCCGGGCCGCAGCCCCGAGTCCCACGATGGAGGCGACGTTTTCCGTGCCGGGACGCGGCTCCCCTCCGCGGTGCCCCCCAAAAAACAAAGGCCCTAAAGTGACGCCCTTGCGGATGAACAAAGCCCCGATTCCTTTCGGTCCGTAAAACTTGTGCGCGCTGAGCGAGAGCAGGTCTGCTCGCAGGCGCTTCACGCTGAAGGAAATCTTGCCCGTGCTTTGAACCGCGTCGGTGTGCAACAGCACGCCCGCCTGCCGGGCAATCGAAGCGATTTTCGCCAAAGGCTCGACGGTGCCGATTTCATTGTTGGCGTGCATGATCGTGATCAATACCGTTTCCGGCCGCAAAGATTGCCGCACCTGCTCCGGGTCAACGAGCCCCTGGGAATCCACCGGCAAATAAGTGACCGCCACTCTTTCCTTCTCCAATGCGTGACAGGTGTTCAGGACGGCAGGATGCTCGATGGCCGAGGTAATGACGTGCTTGCTGGGAAGCGTGCTAGCCCGCACTGCGCCTTGCACCGCCAGGTTATCCGATTCGGTGCCGCCACTGGTGAAGACAATCTCTGCCGGTTCGCAGTCGATCAGCGCTGCCACCTGAGCCCGGGCGCGTTCCACGGCGGCCCTCGCCCGCTGGCCATAGCGATGAATGCTGGAGGCGTTGCCGTATTCTTGGCGAAGAAACGGCAGCATGGCCTCCAGGACTTCCGGCGCCACTGGCGTAGTGGCATTGTGATCGAAATAAAGTTTCATCTGCTGTCCCCACAACAGCCGCTTCCGGAAAAGCAGGACCTGTTTCCGGCGGCTCTTGTGCAATTATAACATCTTCTTCAGGCTCTTTAGGCAGGCCGTGGCGCAGGACTTGTGCCACTCCATCTTGCGATCGGAAATGGACAGGGACGGCGTGCTGACTTATGATTCTACGGAAGCGATTAGTGACCCGTTCAATCTACACAATTCCGGAGGAGGAAAACTGCCTTGCATAGAATCGCACCGCCGAACCCCCGGCGACCTTGTTTGGCTGGAACGGCAAGGCTCTTTCAGTGGCTTGCCGTCATTCTGATTCAAATTTTACTTTTGCACCCGGTCTCTGGAATTGCGGCGTCGATTCATGGAAAAGTGGCAGGACCGCGAGGCTTGCTGGCCGGCGCTGAGGTCAGGTTGCTTCAGCAGCAGCGGCAGGTGCAGGTTGTCTCAAGCGACGGCGAAGGAGAGTTTGTCTTTGAGAATCTGCCTGCAGGTAGCTACCAGTTGGAGGTGGTCTTAGCTCCATATCTCCCCGCAGTGCAAGATGTCGCTGTGTCCAGCGCGCCGGATGAGGTGGTGGAGCTGGCCGTCTTTTTGGAGACGCTGAACGAGACGGTCACCGTGACGGCAGGCCGGCTTCCCGTGCCCCTGGGCGCTTCCATCTCCGATGTGAAGATACTGACCGATGATGATCTTCGGGAGATGCCCTACCAGGCGCTCGACGACCGCCTGCGCGCGTTTCCGGAGTTCGCACTGTTTCGCCGCGCGAGCAGTCTGGTGACGCACCCTACCACGCAGGGTTTCTCGCTGCGGGGTATCGGCCCCAGTGGGGTGAGCCGCTCCCTGGCGTTAGTGGATGGTGTGCCGGTGAACGATGCCTTCGGGGGATGGGTTTACTGGGATCGGATACCTTTCCTAAGCCTCCAGCAGGCGGAGCTGGCCAACGGCGGTGGCTCCACGCTTTATGGAAATTATGCGCTGGGAGGGGTTCTGCAACTTTTCAAGCGGATTCCGGAGCCTGCAACCTTCGAATTCCAAGGGCAAGCAGGGAGCCGGGAGTCGCTGAAAGGGGATATTTACGGTTCGCACCGGATCGGACCGTGGGGCTTCTCGGTGGCGGGTTCGTTTTTTGATTTTGACGGATACCCCATCGTCGTCGAGTCCCAGCGCGGGGCGGTCGATATCGCCGCCGCTTCCCGGCACCAGGCGGCACGCTTCTATGTGGAGCGTGCTCCGGCGGAAAGCTCTTGGATATGGACCCTGGAAGGTGGACTTCTCAACGAGAATAGAGACAACGGAACGCCGGTGCAGCAGAACGACACTTTTTCCTACGACTTCTCCACCAGCCTTCAAGGAAGCGTTTCGCCGCGCGACCGCCTGGAGGCCAGAACCTTCTTTCGTCGGAACATCTTCGCCAGTGATTTTTCGGCGGTTGCCGGGGACCGCAATTCGGAACGGCGGGTGGTACAACAACACGTGCCGTCGGCTGATGGCGGAGGTTCGTTGTTGTGGTACGCAACCCGCGGGCGGCACCGGATTGTGACGGGCACGGACTTTTGGGTGGTCAGCGGCCAGAGCGCTGACACTGTCTTTTTCGGACCACGGGTTGGCTTGATCCGTCTGGGAGGAGGAAAGCAGGCGACCGTGGGATTCTTCGCGGAAGAGAATTACGCCATTTCCTCACGCGCTGCGCTGGTGCTGGGAGGCCGTGTGGATTTGCGGAAGAACTTTGACGGATTTCGCGGGACTCTCGCCCCTGACGCCCCCCGGCGGGCTCCGCCGGTGGAGGGAAGGACCGAGGCGGTTTTCAGTCCCCGCGCGGGATTGACCTACCAGCTTAACTCTTGGTTCGGCCTGTACGGTTCCGTGTACCGCTCGTTTCGTGCACCCTCTCTGAACGAACTCTACCGATCATTTCGGGTCGGTAACGTGACAACCAATCCCAACACGGAGCTGGAGCCCGAGCGCAACACGGGCGGCGAAGCAGGCGTGCGATTCCAAGTCTCGGAAACTTTGAGTCTGGGGCTGGCAGGCTTTGCCAACCTCCTGACGCAGCCGGTTTCCAACGTCACGCTGAGTGTGACTCCATCTCTGATTACCCGGCAGCGGCAGAATCTCGGCAAGGCCACAATTCACGGGTTGCAGGCTAACGCGACTTGGCAGCCCATACCGGAGGTAAACGTCGAAGGCCACTACCTGTGGGACCGGACGCGCGTGGCGGAGTTCACCGAAGGATCCGCGATTGTGGGCAAGCAACTGCCCCAGGTCCCGCAACACCGGTTTACCTTCAATGCAGGGTTTTCGCTTCCCCGCGCCGTTCGCCTTGCCGTAACGGGCCGTTTCGTCGGTGACCAGTTCGATGACGATTTGAACAATCTGGTGCTCGACCGATATTTTCAGATGGATGCTCATCTCTCCCATAGCCTGGGAGAGTCGGCCCGCTTGTTTTTGTCTCTGGAGAATGTGACTGACTCGAAGATCCTCGTTCGCCGCACCCCGGTGGAAGTGATTGGAACGCCTTTTCAGATTCGCGGAGGAATTTACTTCCAGCTTCGCCGCGGAGGGCCCTCAGTTGCTTTCTGATGGGTATTACATAGATTGCCTCAAGCAGATGCTGCACACTCCAGCAGCATTCTATCTGCGTCTGGATGAAAGCTGACGCCGCGACCGGCAGGGGGGGAATGCCATCGAAAAGGCGAAGATCGGAGACGCGGTGACCTGTTTAAACCGGAATTAGTTTTTTGGCCCTCCGACTCGTGAGTATAAACCCGTTGGCCTTCAACTGAGCACTTCCAGCCCAATATTTTCTCCGAGATACTGCCAGCGGCTTCCAGCCGCTCTTTCCGAGTCCCCAAAAACCCATCGCCTCGGCTTCCAGAACCAGCTTTTTCAGACACCCCTCCATTCCCGGGGGATATCGGAATCATTTTATTGGGTGCCGCAGGCTAGGCTATCCCGACGGAAGCGACAGCCCATTTATCCGCCCCAGCATGCTGGCAAACAGCCGCCGAGTCAGATGGCTCTCTGCCAGCAATAGCCAATAGTAGCGGGCATGCTTAATCAGGCGTCCTCCGGTTTTCACCAACCGCTGCTGCAAGCTCGTCAAGGACCAGTTCCCGATTCTCTGTGGCAGCACCAGTCGCCGCCACAGATTTCCCAGATTATAGGCAATGATGGTCAGCCACAGCCGTACCTCGTTGGACCGGAACCGATGGCAACTGAGCCGCGTCATCTTCACCGCCTGCTTGCCTTCCTTAATCCACTGCTCTGCTGTCCCTCGCTTATTATAGAACCGCACCACCGCTCGACTCGGAAGCGTCAGGTTCGTCACAATGAACCCCACTCGCGGGAACAACTCCCCCGGATGATGTTCTACCTTGGCTACCACCCGTCGGGCCGTCTTCCAACTCTCGGCTTGGTACAGAAACCCCTTGTACTCCACCAACGGCTTCTGGCCCGGCCTTCCTACCGGACGTTTCAGCAACTCCTCGATGTCCCGCTGGAGGTTCTCGTTGGAAGGGATGCGGATGGCATACTTCACACCCCGCTTCTCCAACGCCTCGTAAATCTCCGGCTTCGCAAAGGCCGCGTCGGCACGAAATACCACCTCCTTGCCCCGCTTCTGCTGCCGCTCGATCTCCGGCAGGAGAAGTTCTTCCCATTCCTCGGCGCTGTGGACGTTGCCCGGTCGCAATTTGGCAGCCAGACAGTCGCCGTCTCGATTGAATAACAGCAGGGGGTGATAGCAGGTGGACTCGAAGTGCCCGTTGTAGGCGCTATTCTCCTGCTCCCCGTAGACCGGAATCTCGGTCGAATCCATGTCCAGCACAGTTCGGTAGTGCGAATGGATTGCTTCTGCTCTGCCGATCAGTTCCCGGTTCACCCGTGCCAGCCCTGCGAAGTTCCCTTCCTCAGCCAGCATCTCCGTCTCGAAGGTCTGCAACCGAGAAGTCAGAGCCGCCCCTCGATCCCAAATCTTCTCCGAACCGATCAGCCGCAACGCCGGGTCCTGAGATAGCCGCTCGGCATCGTTCACATCCTCGTATCCAGCCAGACGGCTGTAGACCGACTGTCGAAGTAGGTCCGCAAAAGACAACCGCGCATTGTTTGCCCGAGAGTCGGTCAAGTGCTGTTCGACGAGTTCATCGAATCCCAATCGCTCGTCCAGCTCTCGCACCAGAATCAGCCCACCGTTGGATGTCACTCGCGATCCTTGAAAGGCAACCCGCAAAAACCGGTTGAATGACAGTTGAAATGCCTGTTTTTGGCTCTCACCCATTAGGTATACACCTCCGGAATGCAATGTTGATGCTGGAACCCGCATCAATATTGATGTTGGAGGTTAGTCGAGGGTTGCTTCTACGATTTCAAACGGGAAATGCGGGTTAAAGAATAGACCCGCTTCAAAATAACGGGAGGGCCCTAATGCGTGCTATTGTTGTATTGTCCCCCATGAAACTGTCTCAAGGGTGCTGAATGCACTGGGAATAAGTCGTAAGGGAGACAGATTTGAAGATTGCAACCATGAACATCCGTCGATATTTTCTCACCCTATTCGTCGTCTTGTTTTGGTATAGCCCTCTGAGTGCACAGCAGACTGACGAAGACGGTCAATTCTATCTCGGTTTTGCTGGATCAGCCGTTTTTCCATACGACCCCAAGGACCAACCGGACGCTCGCGCTGAGGGGATCGATTTTGAAGCTGGAGCCGGTTTTACAGCGGCCTTCGGCTACGCCTTCAAAGAGGGCTTCTCGACCGAGATTGAATGGGGATACCAGAAAGCCAATGTCGGCGGTCCCAGCGTAAATCTTTCCCGGAATATCGATTTGGGCGGCAGCATTGGTCGCATAGGTGGTTTTGAAGACTTCCCCCTCCCCTTGATCCCCTTCCCCGCGATCACCATAGAAAGCGATGGAGCAATGAAGACCCAATCCCTCATGGGCAATGTCTACTATCGCTATCCCAAATGGCGAGTGAGTCCCTATGTCGGTTTCGGTCTGGGAGCCTTCTTTCATGATGGAAGCTTCACCTCCACCTTTACCATTGAAAACGACCTCCTCGTCGGAATCCCCAATATCATCATCCCCGGCATCGAGAACGTTCCCCCGCCCGGCAGTGGAATATTCATCGGCCCCGACTCCCTCGAGACTACGGTCACATACGACGATTCCCGGTTTGCCTATCAGATCATGGTAGGCCTCTCGGCTCGAGCCTCACAGCTCGTGGAGTTCCGCCTTGGCTATCGCTTTCGCTCAAGTCGAGGGGAGCCGATCGATACCGACCAAATTGAGGCAGGCGCCCGGTTCCGGTTTTGATTCTACCCTGAGCAACGGTGACCACCGATCCTCCTGCTAAAGAGGCTTGTTCTCACACTCTTCTCCCCGTTCATCACGTTCTTAAGAAGGTCCTTTAGCCCTTATTCCCTAAGTGTAGGTCGTCAGCGAAAGTGGCACGGACGGGGAGTCGGAGTTAAGAGAGAGTTGAGGGATGTGAGGGAGTATGTTCCAAGACCCTGAGAGGGGTGCTGTTGACAGTTCCATCCACGCCACCGATGGAAACGGAAGGAATCTTTCCCAGCATCGTCTTGGAGTGGGCTATAGGTGTGTTGTCAAGTGGTGGGTCTGGCGCCGTTCTGGCAAGTGATCCTATCGGACTGTGGGACTGGCACAAAAGTGCACCAGTCTCCCCACACGGAGTGTTGCCTTAGGGTTTTCTCTACGGAGTCGAGTAGGAAGGATAATCCTTCACGGAATCGTCACGGCATTTTCTGGGGTTTATCCGGCTCAACCTAAGGAGGGCTGTTTGGGGGATTATAACTATTTAACTCATAATCATATTGTTCATAATAAATCACTTAATACATATAAATGGCGGAGAGGGTGGGATTCGAACCCACGGTAGAGTTTCCCCTACACACGCTTTCCAAGCGTGCTCCTTAAGCCACTCGGACACCTCTCCCGACGCGTCGCGTTCAACTCACGATGATTGTATGCCGCAGAGGCAAGAAAGCGCAAGCCGGCTAGCCCGGCTTTCTGGCGAGAGTTCCGCCGGGCGCTATCCGGCTTTTAGTGATTAGAGCCTGCCCCTGGGCCGCCGCTCCCGGCTGCCAGGACAGAAGGTTATTTCTAGCCCGAGCCTTGCACCAAGCGGACATTCTCGCTTTGCGAACGGAAATGCGGTTAAAAGTTCAATGTTGTTAGCAAGTTAAAATGTCCGGTATATGTAGCAAGTGAAATGTCCGCTTTCATGATTCTACCGAAAGTGATTTGGCGCTGACCGAAGGAGCCCGTAGGGCGACGGAGGTGAGCGCCAAATGGTGTTGTCGGGAAGCCACAGGGCTCCGCCGCCGACCGCCGCACCGGATCGCCACCCTCTCGGAGGAGTAGCGGCCCACCGTGTGCGGCCCATAGCCAATGCTTAACGTCCCATCCAGGTGTTCATAGACGGTCACCCGGCAGCCCGCCAGAGTCCCGCGCCAAGGAGTTTTCTCGATCTGGAGGAGGCGGTTCTCCAGACTGACCGTATTGTCCCGATTCACTATCCGCTGGTGCTGGATCGAGAAGATTCGCTCTAACTCCCGCCTGGCTGACGGCAAAAAGGCGCTGCCTGGTTGGGTGGCCGGCACGGCAAAGCGCCGGTTGAACTCCCCGATATAGCCCTCCCGCAGGAACCGATTCGCTGCCTCTAGCGTGATGATTCCCCGCAGGCGCAGTTCCTGCGGCAGCCGCCCTTGCCAGGTCCCGAAGTTCCGCTCGCTGCGTCCCCGCGCCTGCGGCGAATAGGCCGGAATCATCTGAATGCCCAGCTCCCGCAGGGCGCGGCCCACCTGGGTCAGCCGTTGCCGATCCACCGGCTCGCCCGCCTTCCGGGTCAGGAAGAAATGACTGGCCCGGTCGCTATAAAGGGCGCAAAAGATCCCCTGCTGCTCGACCACCTCCCGCAGGGCAGCCAGCACCGTCCGCGTCGATTCCTGCTCTACCAGTTGCGCATAGTAAATCTCGCTGCTGGCATCATCCAGGACCACCAGCAGGTCATACCAGCGATCATCGACAAACCACCGATGCTGGCTCCCATCCAGATGCAGCAGCATTCCCGGCAACGGCCGCCGGGGCCGCCTCTGGCGGTGCAGGCCCCGCTTCCGCCTCCTGTTCACTAGCCCCGCCCCTTGCAATGCCAGCTTCACCCAGGTGTAGCTCAGCCGGAGGCCGTGCTCTTCCCGCAGCTTTTCGTGAAAGTGCCGCACGTTGAAGTCAAAGTACTTCTCCTGATACAGCCCCAACACCTTCTCCACCGTCCCCAGGGGTACCCGCCGCGGACTCGGCTTTCCCCGCCGCCGGTCAAACAGCCCGTCGTAGCCGTACTGCTCGTACCGGCTGCGCCACCGCCTCATCTGCCGGTCGCTGATCCCGATGATCTCGGCTGCCTGCCACCAGTTGATCCGCTTCCCTATCGCTCGCAAAATTACTTCTTGTATCTTCATCGCCCGCTCCATCGCAGCTTCCGAGTAGAACTTCATGCCACCTCCTGGCAAAAAGCCCTACCCTACGCCGCTCAAAGCGGACATTTCACATGTTAATTAGACCGGACATATCATGTGCTAACGACAGCGGTTAAAAGTTCAATTGACACCTTGGCGCCACAAGGGTTAAGGTTTCTCTATATTCTCGACGGGTTGTAAAGAATCTAATATTAATGACACAACAGGGAAAAAAGGAGATTCAACATGCGAAGCATGTCTAAGCGGATGGTTGCCGCACTATTTGCAATTTTGCTGGTGGCGACCTCGCTGCAAGCTCAGAACATCCCTGCAGAACTGATCCAGTATCCGGAGCTCATCGTTCATAACGGCAAGATTGTGACCATGAGCGACGCCACGCTGAACGATTCGCTGGGGAGGACGGTCCAGGCGATGGCGGTTCGGAACAAACGGATTCTGGCCGTGGGAAGCAACAGCGAAGTGTTGCGCCTGGCCGGTCCTCAGACACGGCAAATTGATTTGGGGGGCCGCACGGTGGTTCCAGGAATGATTAATCCGCACACGCACGTCCACACCCGAGCGCTGGGCCGCTGGGTCGTGAATAATCCGGATGCGGTGGTGGAGGTTGCCAGGCGGTTCTCGGTGGGCGGGGCCGATTATAACGAGATCACGCGCGGAATCGAGCTGGTCATCAAGGAACAGATGGCGAATCCTCTTCCAGGGCAGTGGGCCTGGATCAACCTTCCTTCCAGCGGAGAAAACGGGGAATCCGGCATGGGCATCGGTGTCCAGTATCTGAACGATGAGGCCATGACCCGCGAGCAATTGGACCAACTGGCTCCGGATCAGCCCGTGTTTGTGATATCGCATCCGAAGTTCTTGCTGAACACCAACGCACGGGACGCCTTTATGAACCTTTACGAAGTGGACCCAACCCCGGAAAACGAGGCCGTTGCATTACCTCATGACACGACCATCAATCGTTCTCTGTATGTGGATCGTTACTTTGGGGACCATCTCGACCAGGCGGCCGATATCATTGAGGACGCCCTGAAACACCAGGCAGCTCTGGGATTCACCACCTTCAGTTCGCACATCGTCGGCTTGCGGGTCCATGACGCCTACCGGCTGTTGCAGAAAGAAGGACGTATCCCGGTGCGGTTTGCCTATGCCGACCGGTTTTGCCAGCAGGTTGAGCCGGATATTGCGGGCTGCTTTGTCCGGAAAAGCGACATGTCCGGAATGGGCGACGACTACTTCTGGAATATCGGCGTTACGCTGGGAGGCCTCGACAGCGGACCGCCTGCCATCTGCACGACGATGGAGGCCCCTCCCGATGTGAAGGCACAGGAACTTTGCATTCTGGAACCGGGCAACGAGTATGAGGAAGCGATCCATGCCGCCATGGTCCATCGCCTTCGCTTTGTGGTCAACCACGATTACGGGGACAAGACCATGGATTATGTGATGGACATCATGGAGCGGGTTATGGAGGAAGAACCTGCCATTACGCTGGATTACATGCGCTCCCGGCGGCTCACGGCCGATCACTGCGGATTTTATCCTCGTCCGGCGCAAATTCCTCGAATGGCTCGGCTGGGGATGATTATCAGTTGCGGCGGCCGCATTGTGAACCGCAGCGCGCCGTGGCTCGATGTTTACGGAAAGCAGTATGCCGGTTGGATTTCACCCATCCGCGGCATGTTGGATGGGGGGCTGATGCCCGTTGCAGAGGGAGAGTTCGGAGTGGAAGGCGGAGACGGTCCCACAGCATTTGCTCAGTACTACCCTCTGATCACTCGCACAACTACAAACGGAATCGTCGTTGCACCCGAACAAGCCATCGACCGCAACACCTTGATGAAGATGGCGACGGTGTGGCCCTCTTTCTTTGTGATCAAGGAGGACGACCTGGGAACGCTTGAGGCAGGCAAACTCGCCGATTTTATCGTCTTCAACAAGGATTACTTCACAGTTCCACAGGAAGAGATTCCCACCGTGTATCCGTTGATGACGGTCCTTGGCGGCGAAACCACTATCTTGCGCGAAGAATGGGCTCAAGAGTTGGGGGTTCCGGCTGTTGGTCCTCAGATGGAGTTTCGATACGACCTCAGTAGGCGGGGAAGGGAATAAGGCAGCGAGCAAAAGTGAACCGAAGGCGATTTAGCGCCGTAAGGTTTTCAGGTTCCGTCTGAAAACTGAGGCGGGATGGATGTTGCCGAAAAAGCAAGTTGCTAGCACCATTATGGGGACCGGGCGTCATCCGGACCCCATTTTTTCTGTTCAGGTGTTGCGTTACGCCATCGGGACCGCTGATGCGCTGGACAAACGCGCATCGGCAGGGTGTTACGCACCGGGACCTGAAGCCCGGCAACATCATCATGATGCTGACCAAGGCTGGCACGGAACTGCTGGATTTCGGCCTGGTGAATAGAGATATGTTAGGACTGGCAACGTTTGGTGTTCGCTTGCTTGCGCGGCTCGGATAAAGACTCGACGGCCAATCGAGCTGCGACCTCTTCGGAAAAGTCCAGGGCAGACCGTGAGGGAGCGGACAGTAGGGCAGTGATGAGTGACAAAATACGAAAGAGGTCAGGAGAGAATTCGTTCATTTCTTAAAGCGAAAAGGAAAGCAAAAATGCACACTCGCAGGGAATTTTTAAAGGATTTGGCAATGACATCGGCGGGAATATTCTTCGTAAGCTGTGGCATGGGCGCATCTGCAGGCTGCTCTATGCAGACCGGCGGCACGGGCGGACGCCGAGAAGTCGTGATCAACGGTCGCCGGATAGTGACCGTGGACCTTCACTGCCACTGTTACATCCACGATGTCTGGGATTTGATCAAGGATAGCGATGTGGGGCGGCGACTGAGCACGTTTCCCGACACTCCACGAGGGCAGAGCTTAAACCTGGCCAATGTGGAGGACCGTTTGAGGAAAATGGACGAACAGGGAATTGACATTCAGGCTGTCAGTCTCGGCTCGACTTACCTTCACTACTGGGCGGACCGGGACTTGTCCCGCCAAATTCACCAGATTCAAAATGAAAAAATCGCAGAACTGTGCGCCACCCATCCAGACCGCTTTGTGGGCATGGCTGGGGTTGCCATGCCACATCCCGACCTGGCCGCGGAACAGTTGGAACACGCCGTCAAGGAGCTGGGCATGCGGGGCTGTATGATTCCCGCATTTCCCGTTTGAAATCGTAGAAGCAACCCTCGACTAACCTCCAACATCAATATTGATGCGGGTTCCAGCATCAACATTGCATTCCGGAGGTGTATACCTAATGGGTGAGAGCCAAAAACAGGCATTTCAACTGTCATTCAACCGGTTTTTGCGGGTTGCCTTTCAAGGATCGCGAGTGACATCCAACGGTGGGCTGATTCTGGTGCGAGAGCTGGACGAGCGATTGGGATTCGATGAACTCGTCGAACAGCACTTGACCGACTCTCGGGCAAACAATGCGCGGTTGTCTTTTGCGGACCTACTTCGACAGTCGGTCTACAGCCGTCTGGCTGGATACGAGGATGTGAACGATGCCGAGCGGCTATCTCAGGACCCGGCGTTGCGGCTGATCGGTTCGGAGAAGATTTGGGATCGAGGGGCGGCTCTGACTTCTCGGTTGCAGACCTTCGAGACGGAGATGCTGGCTGAGGAAGGGAACTTCGCAGGGCTGGCACGGGTGAACCGGGAACTGATCGGCAGAGCAGAAGCAATCCATTCGCACTACCGAACTGTGCTGGACATGGATTCGACCGAGATTCCGGTCTACGGGGAGCAGGAGAATAGCGCCTACAACGGGCACTTCGAGTCCACCTGCTATCACCCCCTGCTGTTATTCAATCGAGACGGCGACTGTCTGGCTGCCAAATTGCGACCGGGCAACGTCCACAGCGCCGAGGAATGGGAAGAACTTCTCCTGCCGGAGATCGAGCGGCAGCAGAAGCGGGGCAAGGAGGTGGTATTTCGTGCCGACGCGGCCTTTGCGAAGCCGGAGATTTACGAGGCGTTGGAGAAGCGGGGTGTGAAGTATGCCATCCGCATCCCTTCCAACGAGAACCTCCAGCGGGACATCGAGGAGTTGCTGAAACGTCCGGTAGGAAGGCCGGGCCAGAAGCCGTTGGTGGAGTACAAGGGGTTTCTGTACCAAGCCGAGAGTTGGAAGACGGCCCGACGGGTGGTAGCCAAGGTAGAACATCATCCGGGGGAGTTGTTCCCGCGAGTGGGGTTCATTGTGACGAACCTGACGCTTCCGAGTCGAGCGGTGGTGCGGTTCTATAATAAGCGAGGGACAGCAGAGCAGTGGATTAAGGAAGGCAAGCAGGCGGTGAAGATGACGCGGCTCAGTTGCCATCGGTTCCGGTCCAACGAGGTACGGCTGTGGCTGACCATCATTGCCTATAATCTGGGAAATCTGTGGCGGCGACTGGTGCTGCCACAGAGAATCGGGAACTGGTCCTTGACGAGCTTGCAGCAGCGGTTGGTGAAAACCGGAGGACGCCTGATTAAGCATGCCCGCTACTATTGGCTATTGCTGGCAGAGAGCCATCTGACTCGGCGGCTGTTTGCCAGCATGCTGGGGCGGATAAATGGGCTGTCGCTTCCGTCGGGATAGCCTAGCCTGCGGCACCCAATAAAATGATTCCGATATCCCCCGGGAATGGAGGGGTGTCTGAAAAAGCTGGTTCTGGAAGCCGAGGCGATGGGTTTTTGGGGACTCGGAAAGAGCGGCTGGAAGCCGCTGGCAGTATCTCGGAGAAAATATTGGGCTGGAAGTGCTCAGTTGAAGGCCAACGGGTTTATACTCACGAGTCGGAGGGCCAAAAAACTAATTCCGGTGATTACCGCCCACGTCAACGATGACGAGTTGGCCGCGCCCAAGTTTGACCCCTTTTGGGCCAAGGCGGAGGAGCTGGAATGTCTGGTTTTCATACACCCGGCGGGATTCCCGGAAGGCCAACGGCGATTTCAAGGAAACGGCAACCTGGGCAACGTCATCGGGAATCCTCTGGCGACAACCGTGGCGCTATCCCATTTGATCTTCGAGGGGACGCTCGACCGCTTTCCAGGCCTGAAAATCTGCTCGGCCCACGGGGGCGGCTTCCTGCCCTCCTACATTGGCCGTTCGGACCACTGCGTGGACTTCGCTCCAGCAAATTGCAAACCTACAAAGAAACACCCCAGCGAGTATCTCAAGCAACTCTATTTTGACTCGCTGGTCTATACCCCCGAAGGGCTGCGGCACTTGATCGCCGAAGTCGGCGCCAGCCAGATCGTTTTGGGCACGGACTATCCCTATGAGATGGG
>CBDCTS010000012.1:0-29538 GCA_965222345.1 Terriglobia bacterium
AAATCACTTTCAAGAAACCCTTGCAGATAGCAGCACCAGGGAACAAGAATGGCATGTTGTTCATTCTACCCTGGGATAGTTTCGGCTGAACAGCGCCGGTGACATACGGTGCAACCGGCTCGAAGTGGAAATACAGATAAACCTGCTCTGTGCTGACTGGCCCCTTGCCTTGAAGGACATGAGCGTGGTTATTGACCCAAAACTTTCCCCAAACGTACTGTGTAATCGCCAATCCGCTTTCGTGGATGACTGAACCGTCCTCTCCGATTAGAAGGTAAATCCCGTCGAACAGATAATTGTCGATATGATCCATTACCCCAGCTGCGCCATGATAAGGGAATGGCCCTTGTCGTTTTGCTCGCTCGGCTCCCGAAACAGGAACGCGCTTCGAATCGAAATTGTCGACATGGTCGCCGAGAGTTGCAGTTTCCCACCCCTCGGGAATTTGGCCAAGCTCGGAGTCCACCAGCCGGTCGGGAAAGAGGTCGGCGAGATGTTGGGGCAGGCCGGGGTCGCGGCCTTCCATCTTAGCCCGGACGGGATCGAAATCGACGAACCAGGACTTGAACAGCGCCCGCGCCATCGCCTCCAGCGTCTGGTTCATGCGCCGGTTCAGCTCGATCTTGTCGTCCAGCGTCCCCAGGATGTGGGCGATGGCGCGTTGTTCGGGGAGAGCCGGGAGCGGCAGACGGAAACCTGGAATGTCCACGCATTTCAAACTGTCGAAGACCGCTCCAACGTTGATATACATACTAACCCGCATTTCCCGTTTGAAATCGTAGAAGCAACCCTCGACTAACCTCCAACATCAATATTGATGCGGGTTCCAGCATCAACATTGCATTCCGGAGGTGTATACCTAATGGGTGAGAGCCAAAAACAGGCATTTCAACTGTCATTCAACCGGTTTTTGCGGGTTGCCTTTCAAGGATCGCGAGTGACATCCAACGGTGGGCTGATTCTGGTGCGAGAGCTGGACGAGCGATTGGGATTCGATGAACTCGTCGAACAGCACTTGACCGACTCTCGGGCAAACAATGCGCGGTTGTCTTTTGCGGACCTACTTCGACAGTCGGTCTACAGCCGTCTGGCTGGATACGAGGATGTGAACGATGCCGAGCGGCTATCTCAGGACCCGGCGTTGCGGCTGATCGGTTCGGAGAAGATTTGGGATCGAGGGGCGGCTCTGACTTCTCGGTTGCAGACCTTCGAGACGGAGATGCTGGCTGAGGAAGGGAACTTCGCAGGGCTGGCACGGGTGAACCGGGAACTGATCGGCAGAGCAGAAGCAATCCATTCGCACTACCGAACTGTGCTGGACATGGATTCGACCGAGATTCCGGTCTACGGGGAGCAGGAGAATAGCGCCTACAACGGGCACTTCGAGTCCACCTGCTATCACCCCCTGCTGTTATTCAATCGAGACGGCGACTGTCTGGCTGCCAAATTGCGACCGGGCAACGTCCACAGCGCCGAGGAATGGGAAGAACTTCTCCTGCCGGAGATCGAGCGGCAGCAGAAGCGGGGCAAGGAGGTGGTATTTCGTGCCGACGCGGCCTTTGCGAAGCCGGAGATTTACGAGGCGTTGGAGAAGCGGGGTGTGAAGTATGCCATCCGCATCCCTTCCAACGAGAACCTCCAGCGGGACATCGAGGAGTTGCTGAAACGTCCGGTAGGAAGGCCGGGCCAGAAGCCGTTGGTGGAGTACAAGGGGTTTCTGTACCAAGCCGAGAGTTGGAAGACGGCCCGACGGGTGGTAGCCAAGGTAGAACATCATCCGGGGGAGTTGTTCCCGCGAGTGGGGTTCATTGTGACGAACCTGACGCTTCCGAGTCGAGCGGTGGTGCGGTTCTATAATAAGCGAGGGACAGCAGAGCAGTGGATTAAGGAAGGCAAGCAGGCGGTGAAGATGACGCGGCTCAGTTGCCATCGGTTCCGGTCCAACGAGGTACGGCTGTGGCTGACCATCATTGCCTATAATCTGGGAAATCTGTGGCGGCGACTGGTGCTGCCACAGAGAATCGGGAACTGGTCCTTGACGAGCTTGCAGCAGCGGTTGGTGAAAACCGGAGGACGCCTGATTAAGCATGCCCGCTACTATTGGCTATTGCTGGCAGAGAGCCATCTGACTCGGCGGCTGTTTGCCAGCATGCTGGGGCGGATAAATGGGCTGTCGCTTCCGTCGGGATAGCCTAGCCTGCGGCACCCAATAAAATGATTCCGATATCCCCCGGGAATGGAGGGGTGTCTGAAAAAGCTGGTTCTGGAAGCCGAGGCGATGGGTTTTTGGGGACTCGGAAAGAGCGGCTGGAAGCCGCTGGCAGTATCTCGGAGAAAATATTGGGCTGGAAGTGCTCAGTTGAAGGCCAACGGGTTTATACTCACGAGTCGGAGGGCCAAAAAACTAATTCCGGACTAACTTGATCCCACCATTGAGGACCACGCACGAGCCAGCGTAGAAATGGTTTAAAGATCTTTGTCCCATCAGATCGGAGCAAAACCAGATTCTGACCCAGCGCAAATTTGAGACCTTCCGCCACAAATCCGGTCTCTCCAGGATTGCACCGTCGAGAGAGAACGATATCGAAAGGTTCCGGGTCAGCTTTCCGCGTCCATTCATCAAAGTGTTCACGTGTGATGTAGCGAACATCGTTTAGATTGATTCGGCCGTCCTTGACCTGTGGGATTGCGACGTAGGGATATCCATGTTTTGCAGGCGGTGGAGTACGGTGCTCGCAGTCGATCAGCGAAACACCCGCCTCCCGAAGCGACACAATCGGCCACTCACCCGCCATACCTAAACTCCTCCTATCGGACGGCTCCCCGCCTGCCCTCAGGGATACTTTGCAGAGACCAACAGGGACAGCAGGCGGTAGTTACGTCGCTTGCGGCGCGACTAGCAATTCACGCACGGAGGCTCCAACTCGCTGGTCGGCGACGACGAGATCGAATTGCGTCTGGAGGTTCAGCCAGAACTGAGGATCGACTCCGAACCAGTGCCCGAACCGCAGGGCGGTGTCGCCGGTCACGGAACGCTTGCCGGCGATAATCTGGCTGACCCGGTTCGGCGGCACATTGATCTGGCGCGCGAATGTCGTTGGAGTCACGCCCAGTTCCGCAAGCTCGTCTTTCAGAATCTCTCCGGGATGAACGACACGCTTCAACATGGCTCCCTTCCTTCTTGCTTTTAGTGATAGTCCACAATCTCGACGTCAGTTGGCCCCGGACCGTCGCTCCAAGTGAAGCAGATACGCCATTGCCGGTTGATCCGGATGGAGTACTGTCCTTATCACGGCAGGTCACGGACTGCTCCCAAACCCCAGGCTCTTAAGGTTTTTCTCGATGGCGGCGTCCAGCTTCGCGGCCTCGGCCTGTTGCTGGCGCAGTTCGGCAACCAGCCGCTTCATCTTGTCCGCGAAGGGCTCGCCATCGTCCTCTTGTGCTTCCGCACCGACGTAGCGGCCGGGCGTGAGCACGTGGCCGTGCTTGCGTACCTCCTCCAGTGGCGCGGCCTTGCAGAAGCCTGGCACGTCGGTGTACTCGCCCGCGCCTTTCTCACCACGCCAGGCATGGTAGGTCTGGGCGATGCGGGCGATGTCTTCATCCGTCAACTCGCGGTGGGTGCGGTCCACCATGCGGCCCAGCTTGCGGGTGTCGATGAACAGCACTTCGCCGCGCCGGTCGCGGAGCTTGCCGTTGCGCCGGTCACGGGCGAGGAACCACAGGCAGGCCGGTATCTGGGTGGAGTAAAAGAGCTGGCCCGGCAACGCCACCATGCAGTCCACCTGGTCTGCCTCGATGAGATTTTTTCTAATCTGGCCCTCGCCCGACTGGCCCGACGACATCGAGCCGTTGGCGAGCACGAATCCGACCGTGCCGCCCGGAGCCAAGTGGTGCACCATATGCTGCACCCAGGCGAAGTTGGCGTTGCCCTTGGGCGGAGTGCCGTACTGCCAGCGCTTGTCGTCGGTGAGCCGCTCGCCGCCCCAGTCGGAGACGTTGAATGGCGGATTGGCCAGGATGTAGTCGGCCTTCAGGTCGGGATGGCGGTCGTTGTGGAACGTGTCGCCCTGGGCGATCTGCCCCTCGATGCCACGGATGGCGAGGTTCATCTTCGCCAGCCTCCAGGTTGTGTAGTTGGACTCCTGCCCGTAGATCGAGATGTCGGCCTTGGCGCTCTTGGGTGCTTTTCCACCGTTGCCGTTGCCGGTGGCGTGCGCGCGGATGAACTCGAGAGATTGCACGAACATGCCGGACGATCCGCAGCAGGGATCGTAGACCCGTCCCCGATAGGGCTGCAGCATCTCGACCAGCAGCTTGACCACGCAGCGCGGGGTGTAGAACTCGCCGCCCTTCTTACCCTCTGCGCTGGCGAACTGCGACAAGAAATACTCGTAGACGCGGCCGAGCACGTCCTTGGAGCGGGCCTCCTCGTCGCCGACCTTGATGTTGCTGATCAGATCGATGAGCTGGCCAAGCCGCTGCTTGTCCAGCGCCGGGCGGGCGTAGTCCTTGGGCAGCACGTTGTTGAGCGCCGGGTTGTCGCGCTCAATCCCGGTCATGGCGTCGTCAATGAGCTGGCCGATGGTGGGTTGCTTTGCCTGTGCTTTGAGATGTGTCCAGCGCGCCTCGGGCGGCACCCAGAAGATGTTCTCGGCGCGGTACTCGTCCGGGTCCTCCGGGTCGGCGCCTTGTTTCTTCTCGCCTTCGAGACGGGCGTGCCTCTCCTCGAAGGCATCAGAGATGTACTTCAGGAAAATCAGGCCGAGAACGACATGCTTGTATTCGGCCGCGTCCATCGAACCGCGCAGGGTGTCGGCCATCTGCCAGAGCTCGGCCTCATAGCCGGTCGTGGCGCCCGTGCTCTGCGGCCTCGTTTCCGAGTGAGTGCGTCTCTTCTTCGTTTGTCCACTCGCCATAGGTTGTGGTTCCTCCAGCCTACCGCCGCACGTCGGATTCGTGTTCGAATGGATTCAGGAGATCTACCCCGAGCTGGTCAAAATCGCGCACGTTCCGGGTCACGATCGTCAGCCGATGCACCACGGCCGTCGCGGCGATCATGGCGTCCTCCAGTAGAGTGTCTGAACGGTGATGCTTGAGCCTCGCCCATTCCCGGAATGTGGTTGCGTTCATGGGGAGGACGTTATAGGAGGCCAGCACCGCGCTGAGCCATGTTTCCAGTTCCTCCGCCTTGGCGACATCCTGCTTGCGGGTGAGTTCGATGCCTGCTTGGATCTCCCCGACCGTCACCGCGGACAGGAACAGTTCATCGGCGGCCACTTCTTCAATCCACCGGACGACGGTTGGATGCGGATGAGGACGACGCAGTTCCGATACGACATTGGTGTCGAGCAGGTACACGGGTTTAATCGAAGCTCGGAGACACGCGGTGGCGATGCTGCGGCCGTGGCGGCGTCAGCGCATCCGTGCGAGCCTCTGGAGCGAGCAGTAGTTGCTTGAGATCCGGCCTGGCCCGCTTCTCCAATCGTCGCCACTCGTCGATGGGCAACAGCACGGCCGTCTCCACGCCCCGTTTGGTCACGATCTGGGGGCCTTCGGCCAAACTCGTCTCAAGCAACTCGCTGAAACGCGCCTTGGCATCTTGCACCTGCCATGTCTTGCTCATGCAGCGTTACCTCCGCCAAAAGAATGACTAGATATAAAACTAGTCTAACTTCCTTGGAAAAGCAACCAGAACCAACCGGATGACACCATTTCATCCGGGCTCTCTCCGGCGCGTATCCGTTGTTGCGCATGGGCCTTTATCCGAGCCTTCCCGCAGGGATAATTTGGACGGAAGCGACCCCCATAAGGGGGGGCAGGGTGTGCCCCAAACCCTGTAACACCCCATGCCCCAAACCCCCGCTCTGTTTGCCGCACTAGCGGCAAAAAGGGGGGGGTCGCTTCCGTCTTTCCCTTTTCCCCTGTATCGGCACGGTCTGGCCGGGTAGTAGCAGGTAAGCGGCGGTGGTACAACAAAGTAAGGAAAATGGCGGTGGAACACCCCGCCGCCGATTTATGCCCCATACCCCCCCTTATATTTGTGGCACGATGGTCCGGCAAGGCCCGGACCCCGGCCTTGACCCCGGAACGCCTGAAATCTGAGGTTCTATTAGTGCGGTTCATTAGACTGTTTCCTGCGCCCTCAAGCGGCTCGAAACCCACGTCTCGTAGTCGTCGATGGTGGCTCCGGGGCCGCTCGACTTGGGAAGGTCTTTCAAATAACGCATCCGCTTTGCGATTCCCGATACTCCGCCGTACTTCGCTAACACTTCCATGTCCACGGTCAAAACTGCGTTCTCGATGTACTTGATTTCCGCCTGCACGTCCGGGTCGTTTCGGCTCGGTCCATATTCCCGTTGACTGCTCTGCTCACCCGCACGGCTGCTCCAAGTTTTTAGTGCCGCCTCGGCCCGCATTGTGGCTGTGTAGTCTGCTCCGATTACCACGGCGCAGACCTCGATGCCGTGCAACCGCAGAGCCCTCCAAAGCCACTCATGCGCCGCGCCCCAGGAACGCAGTTCGGTGTCGGTATATCTGCCCGGATCGACGTAGGCGAAGGTGGCGGTTTTGGCATCAGCCGCGATGGGCAGTTTCAGGGCAAAGTAACGGGTTTGATTCCCGTTGGCTCCATGATAGAGACGGCTGGGCAAGCGCCTGCGGTCGATGCCAAGTAAATCGAAGAAAGCGACCTTTTCTTGTTCGGTGGGAAGCCAGGGAAGCTCCGGGTTCTCCAGAACGTAGTCGAGCGAGAGAAGCCGCCGGAGCATTAAGGAATCATCCGCATCCCGGCGGTGCCGGACGTTCTCAATTCCTAGCGCCCGGTAAATCTCTTTGCTGGATATGCGGCAGGCCTTTGCTCTACCGCGCTTGTTAGGCAGAGCGTCCTCTACGGCAAGCCCGCGATCCACCAGGTCGCGCACAAAACGAAACGCTCGCTTTCGATCCGACAGGGCATCGAAGAAGTAACAGAATTGAGCCCTCGTGAACACGCCGCTATGGAGACAGACCAGGGCAATCCACTCCGCCTCGCGGCCCTTCCAGCCGAAAGGCTCTAACGACTTTTCTCGATCATGAAGATGGGCGATCATTGCTACCTGCCGGTCTATTTGTCTTCTCGCTGTCGAGGTAGGCTGCCCAGTCATGCATCAAAATCCGCCGCCGTTCAAAGAGGTCCGAGCGGGCGTAGGCGGCCCGCGTCTTGTTCCTCTCCACGTGAGCCAGCGCTAGATCAATGACTTCCCGAGAAGCATTGCTTCGCTCAGTCGCCCAGCCGTCAAAGCTGGAGCGAAATCCATGGGGTACGGCTCCGATGCCCAGCTTCTTGAGCAGGTGGGATAGTGTCGAAGCCGCAAACGGTTGTCCCCAGGGGTTCGGAAACACCAGACCGGTACCGCTGGTCCTGACTCGGGTTCGATCCAGGATTTCCAGCGCGCGTCTCGATAACGGGACCCGGTGCTCGCGGGCCATCTTCATGCGCTCAGCCGGAATCGTCCAGAGGTGTTCGACAAGGTTCATCTCATTCCATCGGGCCAGACGAACCTCGCCGGAACGTGCTGCGGTCAACACCAGGAATTCGAAGGCCAGCTTTGACACCTCCGACGCCTCTGACTCCCGAACGGTCCGGATTGCGGCGGCGACCTCCTCGTAGGGCAGGGCGCGATGATGCCGGATTTCGGGTTGTCGTCCCAGCACTTGACCCAGAACCTCGCCTGCGGGATTATCCGGCCGGTAGCCTTGCGCAATGGCCCACTTCATGATCGCGCCGATATGTTGCCTCACCCGGCGCGCGGTTTCGGGCTTTGTATGCCAGATCGGATTCAAGATAGCCAGAACGTCCGCACTGGTGATGTCATCAATGCGACAGGAGCCGATGTGGGGGAAAGCATGGGTTTGCAGCAGGTACCTCCACTGTACCTCATGTGTGGTGCTCCTCCATCCGGAGCGATGAATGGCGATGGTCTCAGCGGCAGCTTCCTCGAACGTGGGACGGCCTTGCGATTGCCGTTTCTCGGCCAAGGGGTCGCCGCCAGCGCGCGCCAGCTTGCGGTTCGCGAAGGCTTTCTCTCGGGCCTCGGCGAGCGAAACCAGGGGATAGCCGCCCAGGCCGAGCGTTCGGGGTTTGCCATGAATGACCAAGCGCTGTAGCCAGCGCCGGGCACCGTTGGGATCAACGCGAAGGTTCAAGCCATTTCCGTCGCAGTGGAGACCCGGAGGGGCGCCACGAACAAACTGGGCGCTGAGCCGGTTGGTCTGGTGCGGTCCGTGAGGTTTGGTGCGCATGGGAAGAAACTCCCGTATGACTCGAAAACGCAAGACTACAGACCACAAGTATACATACAATATTATTCTGGAACAAGCTGGATTCTCGTCCAACTTGTTGGACTGCCAGAAAATATATAACTGTAACTATATGATATTAATAAATGAATCTAATTGGACAATTCTGAACCTCTTGGGAACTCTTGATACATCTCAAGACTCCAGACCTGGTTCGGCCCGGCCGGCTTGATCCTTTCCCGCCGCTCCACGGCCACTCTGCGCTTCCTCGGCACCGTCCGCCGCAGCGTCAGCCCTTCTTCCCGATACAATCGCATCACCAGCGACTGGCCCACCGGCCAGCCTTCCCGCTGCAGCAGCACCAGTATCTTGCGACATCCGTAGCGCACCCGCACCGCGGCGATCTCCCGCATCCTCATCCGCAGCTCCGTGCGTGGATCCTGGTGGCTGTGATATCGGTATGTCCCTCGGTTCAACCGAATCACGACACAGGCGCGCCGCTCGCTCACCTTGTAGCCTCCACGCAGGTATCCCACCACCTGACGGCGTCGCGGAGGCTTTAGAATTTTTTTGCCAGCACGTCCTGCAGCATGGTCTTGTCCAGCGTCAGCTCCGCCACCAGCCGCTGCAGCCGCTGGTTTTCCTCCTGCAACTGCTTCAGCTGCCGGACCTGGTCAATCTCCAGCTTCGCGTACCGCTTCTTCCAGCGGTAGAATGTCTGCTCGGAAATCCCCACCTGCCGCACCAACTCCCCGATCGGTACCCCGACCTCGGCCTGCTTCAGCACTCCGACAATTTGCTCTACCGAAAATCGCTTCTTCTTCACGGCAAAATCCCCTCCTCCAGCTTCCAGATTCTGCCGCAAAACTCACCTTCCCGTTGGATCAAATAACCAAGGGCCGGCCAACCTCATTGGGCGGTATCCCATTGATGAAATGTGCCTTATGAGTTCTGGTTCGGGGAATGCAAAAGGAAATCTTTCTCTTCTTGGACATGCTTATACGTCATGCTATGATTTCGCTGGTGATCGGATGGTGAGAGAGAAACAGTGGGAGGTTGGCAAATGCTAAGAAGGATGATTCTGGGCTGGATTGGAATTACATTGGTCGGGGCCAGTTATCTTCAAGCAGCTAGCCAGGAGCTATCGAGCCCCAGTACGCCCCCCCCTCACCGCAACGTGCGCTTCTCAATCGCTACTGTGTCACCTGCCACAACGAACAACTACGTACGGCAGAACTGCTGCTTGACAAGACAGACGTCGAGAATGTCAGCGAAGATGCGCCGGTGTGGGAAAAGGTATTGCTCAAACTTCGGACAGGGGCGATGCCCCCTGCCGGTATGCCGCGGCCAGATCAAGCCACCTACGAGTCCTTCTCCTCGTACTTGGAGACGGAGCTAGACCGTGCAGCAGCCGCCAATCCCAATCCTGGCAGGCCAGTCCTCCATCGCCTCAACCGCGCCGAATACACCAACTCGATCCGGGACCTGCTGGGGTTAGAAATTGATCCTGAAACGATTTTGCCTCCTGACGCTTCCTCACGCCACGGTTTCGACAACATGGGGGGAGGTCTCACGGTATCGCCGCTGCTGATGGAAAGATATCTGTCAGCGGCAAGAAAGATCAGTCGCCTCGCTATCGGCGATCCTACCATCCGTCCGGTCATTGAGACCTACGCGCTTCCCAAGAACTTCAAGCAAAACGACCGTGTGAGCGAAGGTCTGCCGTTCGGGTCGCGCGGCGGGATCACGATTCGCCATCACTTCCCGCTCGACGGAGAGTATGTTGCCCAAGTCAGCCTGAACAGAGAGCAAGATGGGCTGAATTCTGGGCAGATCCTTGGGTTCTCCAAGCCGACAGAGATCGAAGTTCGCCTGGATGGCGTAAGCCTGAAGCGATTCACAGTGGGCGGCGGGAACAAGTCAGATGAGGGCTTAGAAGTTCGCTTCCCAGCGAATGCGGGTATACGGCTGGTGGGGGTCACTTTCCTGAAAGACACGGTGATGCCTGAGGGTGCGCTTGGCCCCAGAGGGGGACAGCGCGGCGGAGGGGGAGTTGTCGCTGGGGGCGGCGTGGGTGGGGTCAACATCAGCGGACCCTACAACGCAAAAGGGCCGGGGGACACACCGAGCCGCCGCAAAATATTTGTGTGCCAACCAACCAGCAATGATCATGATGAGGAAGCATGCGCTCAGAAGATTCTTTCCACGCTTGCGCGTCGCGCTTATCGTCGGCCCATCACGGATGAAGATGTCCAACCTCTGCTCCGCCTTTATAAGACGGGCCGGAACCAGGGAGGCTTCGAAGCAGGGATTGGGAAGGCGCTTCAAGGGTTATTGGTCAGCGCGGAGTTTCTGTTCCGCTTCGAACGCGATCCGGCGGGCATGGCGATGGGTACGGCCTATCGGATCAGCGATGTCGAACTGGCCTCGCGTTTGTCGTTCTTTTTGTGGAGCAGCATACCCGACGATGAGCTTTTAGAGTTGGCCGAGAGGGGATCGCTCCAAGAGCCTGCGGCACTGGAACGGCAGGTCCGGCGAATGCTCCGCGATCCCCGCTCGGAGGCTCTGATAGGCAATTTCGCCGAACAGTGGCTGCAGGTTCGCAATTTGCGCTTGATGTCGCCCCCAGATGAGGCGGCGTTTCCCGAATTCAACTTAAATCTGCGGGAGGCATTGGAGAAGGAGATAGAGCTTTTCTTCGCAAGCATTATGCGCGAAGATCGCAGTGTGCCGGACCTGTTGAATGCAAACTACACATTTCTCAACGAACGCCTGGCCCGGTTGTATGGCATTCCAGGCGTTTACGGCAACCACACCCGGCGTGTGACGTTGAGCGATGAGAATCGGTGGGGATTGCTGGGCAAGGGCGGTATTCTGACGGTGACGTCGTATGCCACACGGACCTCCCCGACTCTGCGTGGCAAGTGGGTGTTGGAAAACATACTGGGCACACCACCTCCACCGCCGCCGCCCAACGTTCCGTCCCTGAAAGACGACGAGGATGTCCAGAAGCTTTCGATGCGCCAGCGGATAGGGCTGCACAGCGCGAATCCCGTCTGCGCGAGTTGCCACAAACTGATGGATCCGCTGGGCTTCGCACTCGAAAATTTTGACGCGATCGGCGGGTGGCGAACCACAAATACGGCGAACACCCCTCTTGATGTGTCAGGGGAACTCCCCGACGGCACCAAGTTCGAAGGCCCGGCTGAACTCCGGGAAATATTACTGAGCCATCGCGAACAATTTGTCGAAACCTTCACCGAAAAACTTCTCGCCTACGCGTTAGGCCGAGCAATTGAGTCTTATGATAAACCGGCTGTCCGCAAGATCATGCGGGATACCGTTGCCAGCGACTACAGGTGGTCGTCCATTGTTCTGGGGATAGTCAAGAGTACACCATTTCAGAAAAGGAGGTCACAAGAGCCATGATGATTTTCAAGAAGGCCATACCCCGCCGCGCGTTTCTGCGCGGCGTCGGTGCGGTGGCGTCGTTGCCGCTGCTAGACGCAATGGTTCCGGCGTTTGCAGGTGTGAAAGATGACCCGGTGGTGCGCATGGGCTTTGTCTATTTTCCGAACGGGACGATCCAGAACGCGTGGAAGCCGAAGGGTGAAGGTGACACATTCGAGTTGAGTCGGATTCTGGAACCGCTGGCTCCCTTTCGGGATCAGTTTCTTGTATTGGGCGGGCTCGATTCGAAGGAAGCTCTGGGTGTAGCAGGCGAATCCGGGGGAGAGCATCCGCGAGCCAGCGCCGGGTTCCTGACCTGTGTTCACCCTGTGGTGAGGAGCGTGACGGGGCGTTTCGAACCCCACGTGGGAGTTTCGGTGGATCAGATCATTGCGGATGAATTCGGCAAGTACACCCAGTTAGCGTCGCTTGAGTTGGGCGTAGAATCCGGCAATGTGGTAAGCTCCTGCGACGCCGACAGCTGCGAGTATAACAGCACGCTGAGCTGGCGAAATGCTACGACACCGAATCCGATCGCAATTCACCCCCGCGCCGTATTTGAACGCCTGTTCGGAGACACGGACAGCACCAGCCAGGAAGAGCGACTGGCTCGCATCCGGGAGAAACGCAGCCTCCTCGATTTTATGACCCAGGATGTGGATCGGCTCGTGACGGGGCTGGGTCCGAGGGACCGCGACAAGCTCCGCCAGTATCTCGACGCCATTCGCGACGTCGAGCGGCGCATCCAAAAGGCCGAGGAACAATCCTCAAGGGAACTGCCGACGTTGGAGAGGCCGGCTGGCATTCCGTCCCGATTTGACGAGCATATCCAGTTGCTGTTTGATCTGCTGGTACTGGCATACCAGACCGATCTCACCCGTGTCAGCACGTTGCATGATAGGCCGCGAAATGAGCAACATGGCTTATCCCGAGATCGGCGTACCTGATCCGTACCACCCACTGACGCACCACCAGGGCGATCCCATGAAGATTGAAAAAGCGACCCAGGTCAACGTCTATCATACCCAGATGTTCGCGTATTTCCTGGAGAAGCTGCGTTCTACACCTGACGGCGATGGCTCTCTGCTAGACCATTCCATAATCCTCTACGGCGCCGGTTTGGGCGACGGCAACATGCATTTACCTATCGACCTGCCCATTGTAGTAGCGGGTGGGGGAGCGGGTAAGATTAAGGGTGGTCGTCACCTCAAGTATCCAGAGGGGACGCCGCTGGCAAATCTCTACCTGCGTCTAATGGAGATGGTAGGGCTCCAGGTGGAGAAATTCGGAGACAGCAGTGGAAAGATCAACCTGCTCTCAGTGTAAGCAGACAGTTGAATGCCGGAAAGGAGAGAGGAGTACGGGTATGAGGCTGAAGGCGCTCTTTAGTTTGTGGCTGGTGTTTTTGCTGGGGGGCGGCAATCTTTCCGCGGCCAGCGATCTTGGGTTGGCGGAGGCAGTCAAGAAAGGCGACAAGGAAGCCACGCGCTCCTTGCTGGGGCAGAAGAATGTCGATGTGAATGCGGCCCAGTCGGATGGCGCCACGGCGCTGCACTGGGCGGTTCATTGGGATGATCTGGAAACGGCGGAACTGTTGATTCGTGCTGGGGCCAACGTGAATGCGGCGAATGACTATGGGGCTACTCCTCTCTGGCTGGCCAGCTCCAACGGGAACGCTGCCATGGTCAAGAAGCTATTGCAGGCCGGGGCGAATCCGAACGCCGCCCTGCGGTTAGGAGAAACGCCGCTCATGGCGGCTGCGGGCAGTATTGGAAGCGTGGAGATCGTGAAACTGTTGCTGGCAGCGGGAGCGGATGTGAACGTGAAGGAAGCTCATGGAGGGCAGAGTGCGCTGATGTGGGCGGTGGCGAAAAAGCACCCGGAGGTTGTTAAAGTGCTGATCGGGCAAGGAGCGGATGTCCGTGCACGTTCGACAGGTGGTTTTACGCCCTTGCTGTTTGCTGCTCAGCAGGGCAATGTGGAATCTGCCCGTCTATTGCTGGCCGCGGGAGCGGATGTGAATGAGACTTCGCCGGACAAGGAGAGCCCCTTGTTGGTGGCGACCGCCAGTCGTCACGCAAAGATAGCAATATTTTTAATAGAGAAGGGTGCGGACCTGAACGCAGTGGACTACAGCGGGTATACTGCTTTGCACTACGCGGCGTCGGGCGGGAGGAACAGTGTGGAATTGTTGAAGGCACTCCTGGCACATGGAGCGAATCCAAACGCTCGAATTGTCAGGGATGCCAAGCATGAATTGACTCCGCCTATTGATCAGCCGTATTTGCGGTCCACCACGCGAGTTGTGAAAGCGGGTACCAGAGGGGGAACAACCCCTGTTGGCGCGACGCCGTTTTACCTGGCAGCGCTATCTCGCAATCCAACTGCCATGCGGGTCCTGGCAGCCGGAGGCGGCGATCCGAATCTGGGGACGACGGAGACGGTGTATTTCCTGGGAGGAAGCGGACGTAGAGTCAATTACATGGCAGGGACCACACCGCTCATGGCGTCGGCTGGGGTGGACGAAATCGGGCCCAATTGGAACGATCTTCCTGAAGAGGAAGAAAAGCTAGCCCTGGAAGCTGTCAAGGTAGCAATCGAATTGGGTGTCGATATCAATGCGGCCAATGAGTACGGCTTGACCGCATTGCACGGCGCGGCGTTCATAGGAGCAGACTCCATTATTCAGTTCTTGATGGAAAAGGGCGCCAATCCGGAGTTGATGGACAAACATGGGCAGACTCCGTTGAGTATCGCGAGGCACGTGATTACGACGGGCCTTGGGGATAACCTTGATGTGAGAGCCCGCCGGTTCCGCCCGTTTACTTCGGATCTGCTTGTCAAACTTGGTGCCATCCCGTTGGAGAAGTCGGCGGTGCAGGTGCTCCGCGAGTTAAAGTCGGATCTTCTAAACTGAGAGATCGCTTGGGGTTGGCTAGTCGGCTCCTTATCGGAAGCACCTCGCTAGGGTCCTGAATCAGAAATTCGTTTAGGAATTCCAGTGCTGTTCAGCTCAGAACCTGGTTGCAAATCCAGGAGTGAGGGTTTGTGTCCACCCGTTGTCAGGGTGTTCTGGAGCCGGTCTAATAAATGGTCATGTTCTGTCAACCTTCAAGGGCACGCCGTCATCCATGCAGGGAAATGTGCTGAAAACAGGGGCTTCAAACGTCCCGGAGGTATCCTTCAATTTTGCCATCTGCGTCTTTTCACGCAAATTTGAGCCCGGTTCTAGTGGAGAAATATCGGCGGTCGGTCCGGGGAAGGTAGTCCGGCGTGTGAGGCCTTGTATTTCTGTAACTCACCCCGCTTTCCTTCAGAAAAAACAGATTTATGGGTCCGAGTAGCTTGCTTGTATCTGCTGCGCTTGGCGGCACTTTCCGGCCGCAACTCCCCGGGGGGGTGCCGTTGCAGGCAAGAGGATACCCATGTCCAGTGGTATTCCGGCACACCACTTACGGAGGTGGCGCCGGCTAAGTTCAGATAAGCAGCTAGACATCACCGCTCATTACAGATTAAATCTGTTTTTTAGTATGTGTGATAGTATTCCTTTGCTCGGTGTGGGAAGCGGTTGGAAGCTCCACTAAAGTTTTGGAATATCAATGGAGAGCCGACCGGGGTAACCTGTGCACTCCTAAGTGATTGATAATAAAAGAGCAGACCGAAACACGCTAAACAAATACGGAAGGAGAAGACCATGGGACAAGTAATCACAGTGATTTTTGTTCTTTTGATGTGGGCCGTACCTAGCGCAGAGGCCTGGGCTGCGCAAGAGGAGAAGATGGGTAGTCTCCGCGGAACGGTCCGCGATGGGGAAGGAAAGATGGTCAATGGCGCCATGATCAAGATCCGCAACCTGAATAAGAACATTACCGTTGCGGTGTATTTAGAAAATGGGAATTACCTTGCCAGTGATTTGTATCCCGGCCCAAGCCAAATCTCGGCAAGTTTGCCAGGACATACCGAGGGTTGGCGCACCGAGATAGATATTCTGCCCGGAATGGAGAGTGTCCATAACATCGCTTTGGATAATGATTCCAAGCCTATTCTAACTCCCTCGGAATGGATTTCCTTCCTGCCGGATGACGGGGACGGCGCGAAAGAGTTGTTTGTGAATCGTTGCGTGAACTGTCACGGGCCAGAGCCGATCTATCGGTACCGTCTGGATTCCCTCGGCTGGAAGAAAGTGATGGTGATGATGAGGGGGGGATTTGGTTCAAACACCAACCGTTTGACGCGGCGGATTGGGGATGTGTCCGATGAGGAGGCCATGAACGTTACGGGTGAGGAAAACCTGCAGATTGTGGCTTACTTAACGAAGCATTTCGGGCCGGAAGCAAAACCGGGGATGCCTGGCGTCAAACCCGTGACCTACCGTACTGCACATACTAACTCCAATGTCATCTTCACCCAGTTTGATATTCCCACCCGCGATTCCCAGCCACACAATGTCTTTGCCGCTCAAAATGGAGAGCTTTGGTTTGCCGAACGCGCTGAAAGAAAGATCGGCCACCTAGACCCCCAAACCGGTCAGTTCAGAGAATTTCCCATCCCTGATGGGATAGGGCTTCCACGGCCTGTAGTTGAAGACAAGCAGGGGATCATCTGGTGGGGTGCAGGTAGGACTTTAGCGAAAATGGATCCCCAAACCGGGCAATGGAAGCTGTATCCGCACCCAGAGGGTTACGCTGGATCGCACACCATTGTGATTGGGCGAGATGGCAAGGTTTATATGACCAATAACCAATCAGAAGATAGAGCAGCGATTATTAGCTTCAACCCACAAACGGAAACGTTCAAGCAATATCCCATCGAGACCAAGCATGCGCGGCCTTACGGGATTGCGGTGGATTCCCACAACCATATTTGGTTTTGTTATATGGGAGGTCACAAGATCGGAATGCTTGATCCCACTACAGAAGTGATCAAGGAGTACTCGACCCCGACCCCTCATTCCGGGCCTCGACGTCCTGCCGTGGACCGAGACGATAATGTATGGTTCGTGGAGTACAACACTAGCAAACTGGGACGGTTGGACCATGACACAGGAATAATCACTGAGTGGGATATTCCGACGGCGAACTCCGCGCCGTACGAACTTGCTGTTGATCCTCGGGGAATCGTGTGGTTTTCCGAGTTCGGTGCGAATAAGCTGGGCCGCTTTGACCCGGCCACGAGCCAATTCACCGAGTATGCATTGCCTGGGCGGGATTCCCAGGTGAGGAAAATGACCGTGGATCCAACCGGTGCCATCTGGCTAGCGGAATTCAACAACTCCCGAATTACCCGCGTCGTTGAGAAGCGATAAAACGAGTCAGAAAACACGCTAGTTCGTGGCAAAGCACCGGATTAAACTTTTGGCGCGAGGGGGGGCGCGACAATCGACCCGGCACAGCGGTGTGACCATCCTTCGTACGGGCCGTGCCCACGCCGAGAGTCGCCGTTCTGCCTCTGCCGTCACGGGATACTGCAAGTCGGCCCGCGACGGCCTTCCCGCAGGGATAATTTTGGACGGGAGCGACCCCCAAAAGGGGGTTTAGGCTTTGGAACAAAGCCTGGAACAAACCACCACCCTGCGTGCCGCACTAGCGGCAAAAAAGGGGGGGGCGCGCTCCCGTCCTGCCATTTTCCGCTGGTCCGGTGCTGGCTGGGTAGTAGCAGACAAGCAACGGCAGCACAACGACATAGGAAAATGAGCAATGTAACAAAACAACGCACAATCTTGGAACACCCCCCCTTTACATTTGTTCCAAGCTGGATCGGCACGGCTATCGTGCGCTGTGGGTAACAAAAACCCTCGCGCTTGGTCTCGGCTTTTGAGGCTCCACTTTACGGTTCATAGGTCCGATTCCAGCACCCTCAAGCGGTCAGAAACCCACGTCTCGTAGCTGTCAATCGAGACTCCGGTTGCGCCCACCGACTGGGGAAGGTCTTTCAGTTCTATTAGCCTGTCTGAGATTGCTTCGACCCCTCCGTACTTCGCTATGATCCTTGTGTCCGCATTGGTCAGCGCGGCTTCAATGTACTGGATTTCCGCCTTCACGTCCGGGTCATCCCGGTGCGGCCCTTCCGCTTTCTATTCGCCCGGTTTCCACGCTCGGTTACTCCAAGTATGTAGCGCCGCCTCGGCCCGCATTGTGGCTTTATAGTCTGCTCCGATTACGACGACGTGGACCCCTATGCCTTTTCCCCGTAAAGCTCTCCAAAGCCACCCATGCGCCGCGCCCCAGGAGCGCAGTTCGGTGTCGGTATATTTGCCCGGATCAACATAGGCGAAGGTGGCGGTTTTGGTATCGACCGCGATGGGCAGTCTCAGGGCAAAGTAGTGGGTTTGTTTCCCCACGGCTCCCTGATAGACCCGGTGGGGAATCCGCCTGTGGTCGATGCCCAGCAAATCGAAGAAAGCGACCTTTTCCTGCTCGGTGGGAAGCCAGGCGCCTTCCACGGTTTTCTCCCAACTCCTTCCTTTCGTTGCTATTACACGGTTTTGGGGTGTCTGCTTTCGCTCGCAACGCCTACGGCTAGCCCGCTTGATGGGCGAGTTTCCTGACGGTTTCTTGACGGTAGTTGCTGTCACGGCCATGCTCTACTGGCTGCGCAGCTTGTTGTCGAGCGCGATTCAGTCGTTGCAATACCAGCGCTTGATGGCCTCCACCTGCTCCCGCAGCTCGCTCCCCGTTCCTCCTTTGATCCACTCCGTCTCGGTTGGAATTCCGAGTTGGACAAGTCGGTCCTGAAGTGCTGCATCGAGCCGGCAGACCGCTCTGTCTTCACCGAGTGCCACTTTCCAGCCCAGCCCTGGAGCTGCTCCTGATGCTCAACCAAGTTCTTGCCAGCAATGAAGGTCGGCTTGCACCGTTCTCCAGCTTCGCGTACCGCTTCTTCCACCGCTAGAATGTCTGCTCGGAAATCCCCACCTACCGCACCAACCCCCCGATGGGTACCCCTACTTCTGCCTGTTTCAAAATTCCCACGATCTGTTCCCCGGAAAAGCGCTTCTGCCTCACGGCAAATCTCCTCTAAAATCCCAAGATTTTGCCGCAAAACTAACTCTTGCTATGGTTCAAAAAACCACGGGCCGATCACCTCAGCCTCAACTATGCTGTTACGGCCCTTCGTAGCTGGGACAGCAAACCGATGCATGGCAGCTCCGGGTCGGCTGTCCTAACCATGCTACGATGGCCAAAAAGGAAATTCCGGCTAGAGCTTCTCGCTCCTTGTAAACTCTCTCACAACACTTGGTACAAGACTTCAGTCTGGTCAACTCAGTGGAAGACGACATGGCACAAGATCAGCGACCCCAGTAGAGCCCAACCGAATCTGATTGTGCTCCCGCTTGAAAGCGAGAGCAGCTCGTTCAACGGGATTCGCCACCCGTTCCGTAGGACGGTTGGAATGCCCACCATGGCGAATGTGAGTACGATTACCCAGCCCGAACGGACAAAGTAGTTCATTTCCGCAAAGAGCTCATTGAAAAGAAAAGTCACTGCTACGCTCGACAGGAAAGTTGCTAGCACGAGCCGCTTCGACGGGTTCAGAAGGAAAACGGCAGCCATGACCAGGAGAACGAAGCCGTTCTTGACGTAGTAGGAAAGCTCATTGAACCAGTGGGTCAGGGGAAATTGGGGATTACCATACTTGATGTAAACCACCACGAAGCCAAACAGCACTCCTGTGATGAGCGTTACGATTATGGCTCGTTTTCCTGCACGCACTACCTCATGCCCGGTTGCATCTGGCTTGATGTATCGCTTGTAGATATCCACAGCCCAGAGGGTCGAGACTGAGTTGTAGATCGAATCGAGCGTACTCATCAGCGAGGCGAATAGCCCGCACAAAATGAGGCCCCGTACCCCCTCAGGGAGGAGCAAATTCACCAGCGTCACGTAGGCGAGGTCGGGATCTTCCAGAGGGTTTTCACGGAGAATCCCCGCCAGTGCAATTCCGGGCACGATGATGATGAGCACCATCAAGTATTTCAGGACACCACCCACCAAAAGCCCGATCTGGGCGTGTCGCAGATTCTTGGCTGCCAGCGCACGCTGCAGAATAACTTGATTCGCACCCCAGTAGTTGAGGTTCAACAGGAACATACCAAAAAGGCCCACCCAAGGCAGCGTCTCGTGATCCCGGGGGAGGTGCAAATGCATGAGATTGCCTGTGCTGGTCCAAAGACTGGTCCAACCTCCGAGATGGTGGATGGCCACCCCGAGGGTGATCAGTCCTCCCCCAACGAGAAGGATCAGCTGGACAATGTCGGTGCGCACAACAGCTCTCAGTCCACCCAAATAGGTATAAATGGCGGAGAAGATCCCGGTTGCAATGATGAGAATGGCAAGCCTCACTGCCGGATTCGAGTTCAGAATGGCCACCTGTTCACTGAAAATCCCGTCGATGGCGTAGGCTGCCCAAAACAGCGCAGTGCCGAGGTAAAGGAGTGAGTACAGAACGATCATCAGAACCGAATAAGCAAGGGCGACTTGGGGACCCAGTTTGGCCTCAAAGAACTGGGTGATGGTCATGACCTTCATTCGCAAGTACAGCGGCACAAAAAAAAAGGCTGCAACCAGGATCCCGAAAATGGCGTTGATCTCCAGGTTTGCTTGTGCCAGCCCGAAGAGGTACGCCGATCCGGCCATGCCGATGAAGTGGTTGGCCTGGATGTTGGTGGCGATGGTCGACATGGCAATAGACGGCCATTTCAAAGTACGTGCACTCAAGAAGTATTCTTCAGGCTGGACTTCCTTGCGCACCCGAGCCCGTACACCGATTGTCATGATGACCACGAAATAGGCAAGGACAATGCTTATGTCCAGAATCACTGTTGCACTCCTGCTGCCCGTTTCAGGAAGACCTTGGAAGGGGAAAAAGTCCCACGATCACTCTTTTTCCTCCCAGGCCGCGGGTATGATTCCGCTAAATCTTAACCGGAATTGACTTCTTGGCCCTCCGGTGGTTGGAGTATACACCCGTTCGAGCGACCTGGAAGGCACGCTGGTGTTGGTGGATCGCAGGGGGCTAGCCGAACCCGGGGATACATTATCAACCGCCAGCAGGACAACAGATTTAATTCCAGATAAATCAACCTGTTTCTTGTTAAATTAGGAAGTCATGGATTTTCGCTACTGGCACCAGTGCATCGAGTGCGAAAAGAGATTTGACCCTGATAGATTCTTGTACGTGTGTCCCGCATGCGGCGGCTTACTGTTGGTAGTGCGCGACGAACACTTTGTAAAGTCGAAAGTCGGCAATGGAGCGCACGCACGGGCATATTTCGATGACCTTCGCTTCGGGGCATCGCGGAAAATATACCCGAACAATTCCGGCGTCTGGCTCTGGAGGAATTTTATCCTCCCGGAGTTTTCGAAGCGATACGTGTTGTCGCTGAATGAGGGGCAGACCGATTTGTTTGAAGTTCCCACATGGCTAAGTAAAGAAATCGGTCTCAAACGTTTATATATCAAAATGGAAGGGCAATCTCCTTCCGAAAGCTTTAAGGATCGAGGCATGCCTGTTGCTATCTCCGACGCCTTGCGGCTCCAAGAGGAATACCCGGCATTGCGCATTAAGGGGATTTCTTGCGCTTCTACTGGCGATACTTCCGCTTCTGCGGCAAGCTATGCCGCATATGTGCGAGACAAACTTTCTTGCCTAGTACTCCTGCCGCACGAGAAGATTTCCGATTCACAACTTTTTCAGGCAATGGCACACGGTGCGAACGTGAAGGTAATTCGGCACCCGAAAGGGTTCGATGGGTGTATGCAGCTCATCCAGGAATTTACCAAGGTGCATCCGGAATACGTATTAGTGAACAGCAAAAACGATATGCGCGTTGTGGGGCAAGAAACCATTCCACTTGAGATCCTACAGGATTTGTCATGGAAAGCGCCCGATTGGATTGCAATCCCAATCGGAAACAGTGGCAATCTCGCTGCTCTGCTGAACAGTTTGATGCGCGCCAAGGAATTTGGCCTGATTGATGTCCTGCCAGGGATTATCGGGGCCCAAACGGCGGTTGCAGATACGCTTGTCCGTTGGGCGGATAGCGGATTTGTCAATTACGCCCCCGGAGGTTTTAAAGATACGGTCGCAAGTGCGATGAACATCAACGATCCAGTAAGTTTCTTGAGGGTGAAGAAGCTTTGCAACAACTTCAATATTAAATTCTATAGCGTCGAGGAAGGCGCCATTCTTGAGACGTGGGCGCGATTCATGCACGCAGGCACCAATATTTGCCCCCAGAGTGCGGTTGCGTTGAACTGCATCATCCAGGCGCGAGAGCAAGGGATAATCAAAGAGAATGACCTCGTCGTTTCGATCTCGACGGCTTCCGGCCTAAAGTTCACCGATGCGGGCATTAAGTTCCATAAATCGGGAAATACCTTACATTACGCAAACCCCTACCAGATTGTTGCAGGCGATCTTCGCGCATTGGAGAAATCTCTTGGTGGCAATGCCGAAGCGGCGAGATAGTTCGTTGACAAGTTGATTCCAACTTTTCCCCCAAGGTCTATTCGCTGGATGACTGAAAGATAACGGAGATCGGAAAGCGTGGTAGCAAATGGGAAACTCTATGCCGCTCGCAATAGTGACCAGACCGATTTTTTGTACCAATCCTAGAGAGAGAGTTTACATCACAGCCTAGGGCTGCGAAATCGGTTCTGGGGGAAGAAATGGATTACAGGCCCCCGGCGCCGGGGGTCTTTAGCACAGCTTGGAACCCGGTTCCACGATTTCAGATGGTAATGTAGTATGTCTATCATCACCTGCTACAAAACCTCGGCCTGGGCACCTAAAATTTCCAACTTGAGACTCAGCCTCTGATTACTAAACGGTAGGCGACTTATCGTTACCTATCCGGGAATCGGTCCCAAGCCCCTTTAAATTCAGTGGTAGTAGCAGTTCATCCCTCGCGGTGGTCTAGTCAAGTTAAGTAGAATCTTGCCCTTATTGGGATAATATCTGCAGAAGTTGTCACCAGAAATCAACGATTTACAGGTAGTTAAGGGTACCGAAAACATGATCGATCAACTTAACTTGACAATGCCCCTTTGCGTGGTAGCCGATAAATAGAGTTGACCTAAACTTCGACCAAGAGTATGTTCTATCTGGGTGGTTGGGCGCTATGTGAGGAGGTGAAAGGATGGGCATCAAGGATCCGGGGTGCTTGTGGTTCCTCCCGCTACTCTTGATCGTAAGTCTTGCCGCCGAGGGCAGCGACATTCGCCTTGTAGAGGCGGTTAAGCACCAAGACAACGATTCTGCGCGTTCCTTGCTAGAACAAGGCACCGAAGTAAATTCCCGTCAAGCGGATGGCTCGACAGCTCTGATGTGGGCAGCCTACTGGGATGAAATTGAAACAGCCGAACTTCTAATTCAGGCTGGTGCAGATGTAAATGCCGCCAACGAGTATGGTGCCACTTCTCTCTGGCTTGCTTGTGACAGAGGAAGCGCTGATATGGTCGAGAAGCTGTTGGGGGCCGATGCAGATCCAAATGTCAGTCTCCATTCGGGCGAATCGCCATTGATGGCGGCGGTGGAAACAAGCGTGGACGCGGCAAAGTCGCTGCTGGCACACGGAGCGGACGTAAACGCGGAAGAGCCGAGCGGAGGTCAGACCGCTCTCATGCGGGCTGTGGCCGTAAGAAAGTCTGAAGCTGTAAAAGTCTTGATCGAGCAAGGAGCGGATGTGAATGCCGCGTCTTACAGGGGCTTCACTCCATTGCTGTTTGCCGTCCAGAAGAACGACCTCGAGTCGACTCGCATCCTGTTGGCCGCGGGAGCAGATGTAAATCAAGCGTCTTCCGAAACAAGCCCGCATTTCCCGTTTGAAATCGTAGAAGCAACCCTCGACTAACCTCCAACATCAATATTGATGCGGGTTCCAGCATCAACATTGCATTCCGGAGGTGTATACCTAATGGGTGAGAGCCAAAAACAGGCATTTCAACTGTCATTCAACCGGTTTTTGCGGGTTGCCTTTCAAGGATCGCGAGTGACATCCAACGGTGGGCTGATTCTGGTGCGAGAGCTGGACGAGCGATTGGGATTCGATGAACTCGTCGAACAGCACTTGACCGACTCTCGGGCAAACAATGCGCGGTTGTCTTTTGCGGACCTACTTCGACAGTCGGTCTACAGCCGTCTGGCTGGATACGAGGATGTGAACGATGCCGAGCGGCTATCTCAGGACCCGGCGTTGCGGCTGATCGGTTCGGAGAAGATTTGGGATCGAGGGGCGGCTCTGACTTCTCGGTTGCAGACCTTCGAGACGGAGATGCTGGCTGAGGAAGGGAACTTCGCAGGGCTGGCACGGGTGAACCGGGAACTGATCGGCAGAGCAGAAGCAATCCATTCGCACTACCGAACTGTGCTGGACATGGATTCGACCGAGATTCCGGTCTACGGGGAGCAGGAGAATAGCGCCTACAACGGGCACTTCGAGTCCACCTGCTATCACCCCCTGCTGTTATTCAATCGAGACGGCGACTGTCTGGCTGCCAAATTGCGACCGGGCAACGTCCACAGCGCCGAGGAATGGGAAGAACTTCTCCTGCCGGAGATCGAGCGGCAGCAGAAGCGGGGCAAGGAGGTGGTATTTCGTGCCGACGCGGCCTTTGCGAAGCCGGAGATTTACGAGGCGTTGGAGAAGCGGGGTGTGAAGTATGCCATCCGCATCCCTTCCAACGAGAACCTCCAGCGGGACATCGAGGAGTTGCTGAAACGTCCGGTAGGAAGGCCGGGCCAGAAGCCGTTGGTGGAGTACAAGGGGTTTCTGTACCAAGCCGAGAGTTGGAAGACGGCCCGACGGGTGGTAGCCAAGGTAGAACATCATCCGGGGGAGTTGTTCCCGCGAGTGGGGTTCATTGTGACGAACCTGACGCTTCCGAGTCGAGCGGTGGTGCGGTTCTATAATAATCGAGGGACAGCAGAGCAGTGGATTAAGGAAGGCAAGCAGGCGGTGAAGATGACGCGGCTCAGTTGCCATCGGTTCCGGTCCAACGAGGTACGGCTGTGGCTGACCATCATTGCCTATAATCTGGGAAATCTGTGGCGGCGACTGGTGCTGCCACAGAGAATCGGGAACTGGTCCTTGACGAGCTTGCAGCAGCGGTTGGTGAAAACCGGAGGACGCCTGATTAAGCATGCCCGCTACTATTGGCTATTGCTGGCAGAGAGCCATCTGACTCGGCGGCTGTTTGCCAGCATGCTGGGGCGGATAAATGGGCTGTCGCTTCCGTCGGGATAGCCTAGCCTGCGGCACCCAATAAAATGATTCCGATATCCCCCGGGAATGGAGGGGTGTCTGAAAAAGCTGGTTCTGGAAGCCGAGGCGATGGGTTTTTGGGGACTCGGAAAGAGCGGCTGGAAGCCGCTGGCAGTATCTCGGAGAAAATATTGGGCTGGAAGTGCTCAGTTGAAGGCCAACGGGTTTATACTCACGAGTCGGAGGGCCAAAAAACTAATTCCGGACAAGTCCTCTGTTGCTGGCTCTCTCAAGCAATTTTCAAGCGCTTGGGGCCTTACTGCTGGAACAGGGCGCAGACGCGAATGCGGTCGACTTTCGGGGATACACCAGTCTTCACTACGCCGCGGAACGACCGAATATGGGTGAAATGGTAAAGGCGCTCCTTGCTCGTGGCGCCGATCCAGACGCTCGAATCATGAAGCAGGCCGCCCAAAGCGAATCCATCCCAATCATTGCCGTGCCATTTCTGCGATCACCTTCCAGAGTTATTTTGGATGGCACGAAGGGCGGTACGATTCCGATCGGCGCAACGCCGATGTGGCTGGCCGCTGAGGTGGCAAACGTCTTTGCTATGCGACTTCTGGCGGAGCACGGAGCGGACTGGAAGCTGGTGACTTCGGAAAACGTATTTCTGGAAGGAGGCAGCGGCCGGAGGGTGAATTACATGGCGGGGACGACGCCGCTGATGATGGCCACGGGGGTGGGCCGTGTTTTGGGGAACTGGAAAGAGTACCTAGCGGAAGAGGAGATGCAGCATCTGGAAACCGTGAAACTGATGGTGCAACTTGGGGCGGACGTGAACCAAGCCAATGAATATGGCTTCACTCCGTTGCATGGCGCAGCATACGTTGGAGCGGACAGAATCATTCAGTTCCTTGTGGAAAATGGCGCAAAGATGGACGTGCTGGACAATTTCGGCCAGACCCCGGTCAGTATCGCCGAGCAGATCATTACGGCAGGCCTAGGTGATAGTCTCGACGCTAGACCACGCAAGTACAGAAAGGGTACATCAGATTTACTGGTCAGCCTGGGAGCAACGCCTTTGGCAGAGTCGGACGTACAGGTGCTGGATCATTTAATCGTGGATGTGGAAGAACCCCTACAAGAGCAGACACAGTAGAGGGTCATCGGGAAGAAAGAGCGGCTTTTCTATAAATCGCCTTATCGATATACGTATGGATTTGCTCGGGGAAAAGCAGCCGCAAGCACCTGGCATAGCTCAAGGACCTAGCCATGTTGACCCAGATGATAGCGCTGCATTAAAGGCACGTCCGTCACCGGTTCATTTTAGGATGCACCGGCGGTCATCTATCAGCTAAATGTACAACTTCCCGTTGCTGTCACCAAATTTTTCAACGTGTACGTCCAACTTTTCGAGAAGACTCACGAAAAGATTGCATAGAGGCACTTCCTTGTATCGGATGTGCCTTCCTCCTTTTATCTTGCCTGAACCGCCACCAGCCAGTAGGATAGGGAGGTCTTTGGGGATATGTAGGTTCCCATCCCCAAGGCCGCTACCGTAAACAATCATTGAATGATCCAAGAGAGATCCTTCACCATCCGGCGTGGAACGCATCCTCTCAAGGAAATGCTGCAACATCTGCGTGTGAAAGATGTTGACTTCACGCGCTTTTTCAATCTTCGCCGGATCACCCTGGTGGTGTGTGAATGGATGATGCGGATCATTAATGCTGATCTCCGGATATGCCTGGGTGCTCATCTCGTGCCCTACCTGCAGCGTACCAACGCGAGTCATGTCCGTCTGAAAGGCCAACACCTTCAAATCAAACATCAACTTAATATGTTCGGAGAAGGTCGGCGGGATGCCGGCAGGGCGTTCCACGGTTGGCAGATCCTGGTTTGATTGCTTTTCAGCCAACTGAATCCGCCTTTCCACATCACGCACGGCGTCGAGATACTGGTTGACCTGGATACGGTCACTTGCAGTAAGATCTCCCATCAGCCGCGCCGTTTCACTGCTCATGAAATCGAGAATGCTGCGATTCCTTTTCATCCGTGCCCGCCGCTCGGCTGGGTCCGTGCTATCGCTGCTCCCAAAGAGCCGTTCGAATACGGCTCGCGGCTGGTTTTCCATCGGCAGCGGTGTTGTGGCATTGCGCCAGCAGACGGTGTTCGTGTAGGCGCAACCACCATCACAGACGAGACCAGAGGGTTCAATTGCGAGTTCCAGTGAACCCAGCTGGGTAACTTTCTCCATCGCCCTCGCGGCAACTTGATCCACCGAAACCCCAGCGCGGATCTCCTCTCTTTCTGTTCTCACGCTGCTCTGGACAGTATGAACTCCTGTCAGATATGCAGCGCTTGCGCGCGGATGCTCTCCGCCCGTTTCACCTTCGATACCTAAACCTTGATTGGAATCGAGTCCGCTCAAAACAAGGAGCTGATCCCGAAAAGGGGCAAGGGGTTCCAAAATGGGAGTAAACTCGAATTCGGCACCTTCAGACATCGGTGTCCAGCTCTCCATGATCGCCCCATTCGGAACGTAGACAAATGCCAACCGAGTCGGGGATGTTGGCGTTTCCATGGGTTTCGCGAATGAGGGAATCATGCCGTCCAAGAATGGAAGTGCTACAGTGGCCCCGAAGCCGCGCAAAAAAGCACGACGAGGAATCGCTTTCTTGAAAATCATCATGGTGTCTGTGGTCTCCTCATCCGAAAAGGAATACTTTTCACTATGCCCAAAGTCAATGCCGACCAACGGTAATCAGGAGCGGCTTCCCGCAAGATCTTGCGGATGGCCGGACGGTCAAAATATTCAACTCCTCGGCCCAGGGCGTAAGTAAGCAGTCTCTCAGTAAATGTATCAACAAATTCTTCCTGGCGGTTCAGGAGAATCTCTCGCAACTCAACCGGACCCTGGAACTTTGTACCATCTGGCAATTCCCCTGATACATCGATAATTTTATCGCCAATTTTAGTTCTCCACCTGCCGATAGCATCAAAGTTTTCGAGTGCAAATCCAAGGGGGTCCATCATCTTGTGGCAACTGGCACAGACAGGATTTGTACTATGCTGTGCCATTCTCTCCCGCATAGTCATCGCCCGGGTATCTTGGTTATCTTTAAGAGAAGGAACATTGGGAGGGGGCGGAGGCGGCGGTGTGCCCAGAATATTCTCCAGGACCCATTTCCCGCGAAGGACTGGTGAGGTTCTAGTGTTGTATGACGTAACCATCAGAATGCTACCCTGCCCAAGGAGGCCTTTGCGTGCCTCATCGCCTAGATTTACTCGCCGAAACTGGCTGCCGTAAATGCCGGAAATGCCATAATGCTGGGCCAACCGCTCGTTCAGAAATGTATAATCCGCACCCAATAAATCCACTACGCTACGATCTTCGCCCACAATGCTTTCGAAGAAGAGTTCCGTCTCCCACTGTAAGGCTTCGCGAAGGTTTTCATCGAAATCGCGAAACGTCCCTCGATCCACCGATTTAGACGGCACACTGCGCGTTTGAAGCCATTGCTCGCCAAAATTTCTGACCAGAGCCTTGGAGCGGGGATCTGCCAGCATTCGGTGCACTTGACGCTCCAGAACCACGGGGTTACTCAGCGCACCTTGTTCGGCGAGGTCAAGCAATTCGTCATCCGGGATGCTGCTCCAAAGGAAGAATGACAACCTGGAAGCCAGTTTAATATCGCTGATCGGATAGGCAGGTCCTGAATCGAAGTGTTCTGGATCACGTTCGGTCTGAAACAGAAATGCGGGGCTGACCAGTATGCCCTGAACGGCCATCTGGATTCCTGCTTCAAACCCACCCCGGCTCAGACCGGCTCTATACAATTCCAGCAAAGGTTGGACATCGCCGTCTGATACGGGACGGCGATATGCGCGACGAGCCAAAAAAGAAAGTATCTCCAGCGCGCAGGGCTCTTCTTCAATGGCAGTGGTTGGACGGCACAGGAAAATCTTCTGGCGGCTCGCTGTGCCTGCTGCCCCTTGTGACTCGTATGGGCCCCCAATCGTTACTGCGCTCAATCCGGAAGTCACCCTCGAGTTGCGAGAAGCACCTTCCGGCAGCATCGATTCCTTCTCGAAAGAAACCCCAACCACCCGCATCCCCGCTTTCACTGGAATGCGAACCTCTAAGCCTTCGTCCGTCCGGTTCTCTCCTCCAATAGTGAAATGACCAACCCTCGCCCCGTCGAGTCGGATGTCAAGTTTATTGGGGTGTTGAAACCCGATCAGTTGTCCTGCATATAATCCTCCTCCGACCTTTCTAAGATCAAATTTGATCAGATATTCCCCATCAAGCGGGAAATAGTGGCGAATTGCAATTCCGCCGCGCGACCCAAATGGAAGGTCTTCGCTCACATGGTCCTGCTGCATGAAATTGTCGGAAATTTCGTATGTCTCGAGTGCCGCAGGAATCGATGTATCGCCGACAGCCAGACGCGCGATCTTCTCGGCCGCCGACAAGTACCTTTCCATTAAGCTCGGCGAAATCGTAAGGGCATCGCTGATGTTGTCGAAACCGTACCGGTTATCGTCGGTTGGGAGAAGCGAACCGCCGTCCATTTCCAGTGCAAACAAGTCGCGGACCG